>NZ_CBDCSN010000002.1:0-2452703 GCF_965221665.1 Tenacibaculum aiptasiae | reverse complement strand
TATTTCTGTTACAGTTACAGTAGCTGTATTGTCTATTGTACATGGACTTGTAGCTGCTTGTGTATATGTATAAACTAATCCAACATTACTCCAAGTCCCTCCTCCCGCTGGACTCCCTCCTAAAGCTCCAAATAACTGAGCTGTCGTTGGTGTATCCCCAGGACATACTTCTAAAGTTCCATTAGTACCGGCACTAGCAGGTTGCGCTTGAACTGTTATAAATATATTATCTTGTTCTATACAACTATTGTTTATAGTAGTAACTTCTACACGGTAACTATTCCCTGATAAAGCTGTTGTTGCATTTGTTATTGTTAAAGAAGCTGTATTTGTTCCACTATAAGGTGGTGAATTTGGTAAAGGAGTACTACTTGCCCCTAAATACCAATTATATATATAATCTCCAGCAGGAATAGCTCCCGCTGAATTTCTAACTCCTATAGGAGCAGCTGTTAATGTTATATTACTTCCTTCACATACTGAAGCGGGACTTGGTGTTATAGGTATACTAGAAATAACATCACCTATCCTTACTGCAGTTGTTATCGCTTGTGGACTACCTGCATTTGTAGGTACACCATTAGCATTTACACAAGCTGAAGACGTACAAAGCCTACCTGATGTTAAATCTGCAGCAACAAAACTACCTGCCGCTTCTATTGCGTCAAAACACCCATCTGCATCAGAATCAACTTCAAATGGATTTGTTTCTCCATCTGAATCAGAATCTAAAACCGTATAATTTAAATTAGCTCCAAACGTATCATTCGTTTCTATAGTATTGAATAAACCATTGGCCCCAGATCCAGTGTTTGCTCCATCAACTACTCCATCATTATTCGCATCTGCAACTCCACCTACAGCCAACACACCTGACTCGACAATATCGTAAATCCCATCATTATCTGAATCTAAGTCTAATTCATTACTGATTCCATCCCCATCTGTATCACAAATATTACTTGCCAACAAACTACCTCTTAATTCTTCAGGCCCTGGTCCTGTTTGATTTATAATTATAAAAGTATTATTTGCTAAAGGTGTCCAAGTAATTGTATTAAATGGTGTTCCGTCTTGAGCCACCATTGGCTCTAATGTTGTAGAAGTTGTTGTTCTTGTACCTAACAATGTAATTACTCCTGTTTCATCAATGGTTAACCTTAAACGCGGTAACCCATTAACATTTGGATTCCAAGGGCTCGAAATAAACGCGTTATCAGATTGAAATCTAAAATAGACTTCTCCTGTACCTAATGCTCCATTCTCAAATTCTAATATCGATGGATGCACTGGAGTTCCATTTACCGTCATTTGAAAAGAGTTATCTAACTCAGTTAAATCTAACCTAGCAAAACCTGTATCCGTATGATTTACTGTTACTTGACGATCACCTGATGCATTTGCAGAAGGTAGCAATGCTGTTGTTGCATTAGTACAGTATTCTTCCACATCAGTAATACCATCATTATCATCATCTAAATCACATTCATTATTAATACCATCTCCATCTGGATCATTAGCTGTAGGTGTTCCTACTATTGCTCCATCTGTACAAGGGTTTGCAATAACTACAGTCTGACATAAATTTAGTGTAAACAAATTTATAATACCATCATCAACTCCTAAGAAAGTATCTCTTCCTTGCAAACGCCACAATCCTGTAGAATTTTTACCATCAAAATCAGATAAATTTCCTATTGGTCGATAATTACCCGATAAATTCACATTCCCGGTTGGAAGAACATTCCCTGATTCATCATCAAAAGTAACATTCGAATAATTATCTCCACTACCTCCATTACCTGAAGACAAAAGAACTATAGTCCCATCAGGATGTCTAAGTCTTAAATCAATATCTGCATTCCAATTAATATTTATATTAACTAGTACATTTACATCTGTAATAGTAAACGAATCACTAACATTTACAGAAGCTATTGTTCTATAGTTACTATTATTAATATTCTGGGGAGTAGTATCTGAATAATTCGTACAAGTAGTTTGACCAAACGAATTATTAATAAGCAGAAATAATAAGAACACAAAAAACAGGGGTCCATTCTTTGAAGTGTCGGGGTAATTTTTCCTCATATTATTATATATATATCCTTATCCCAAATAAAATTTGGGAATTTTAATCTTTTTTTATAAAATGTTTGAGAATTTTTAAATCCCCAAGACTAACAATATCAACACTTTAAAATATTAATACTAATAGTTTGGGGGGACAACTGTAAGTAGTGCAAAGATAATTATAAATACTACTTTTCAAATTTTTAGATACTTTTTTTTGTAAAAAGTCACACTATAGAAAAAACAAATAACAAAAAAAGTCTCAATAAGAAAACAAAATAAAAAGCTCTCTTTTTAAAACCATTTAAGTTAATATTTTTCTAAATATAAGGGTTTTTATTTAAAAAACAAAAAAAAGCCTTAAAAAGGCTTATTTAAAGTTTTAGATTGTTTTTAATTTTTTCGATTGCAAAATATACATCTTGAATCGTTGTTAATTTACTAAATGAAAATCTAACTGATGTTTTTTTCGATTCTTCTTCCGACAAAAAAGCACTTAAAACATGCGAACCTTTACTCGCTCCACTTTGACAAGCACTCCCTCCAGAAACTGCAACCCCAACCAAATCCAAATTAAATAACAACATTTTTTCATTTACTGGGAAGCGCACATTTAATATTGTATAACTACTTTTTCTCATATTAGAAGATTCACCGTTAAACTCCACACCCTTAAAATGTGTTTTTAACTCACTTATCAAATAACTCTTCACCTCTTCCATAGACCTCTTATCATCCTCAAGACCTTCACACGAAATACTCAAAGCCTTCTCCATACCTAAAACAGCATGCACATTTTCTGTACTAGACCTCGCTCCTCTTTCTTGATTACCCCCATGTAATATTGGCTTAAGAAGAAGCCCTTTTTTCACATATACAAAACCCACTCCTTTAGGACCATGAAATTTATGCGCACTTGCTGCAATAAAATCTATTGGTGTTTTTTTCAAATCAATCTTATAGTGTCCAATTGCCTGAACCGTGTCTGAATGAAAATACGCTTGATATTTCTCACACAATAAGGCGACATCATCTATAGGCAATAAATTCCCTATTTCATTATTAACATACATTAAACTCACCAAAGTTTTTTCCTCCGACCTTTTTAAAACCTCCTCCAATTCACCTAATAAAACATTCCCTTTCTCATCTACATCAATATATTCTACAGCTACATTATAGCATTTCTGCAAATATTCAACTGTATGTAAAACTGCATGGTGTTCAATTTTAGAAGTCACTATTCTTGTTACACCAATATTCAAAACAGCATTATACAAAACCAAATTATCAGCCTCAGTCCCTCCTGCCGTAAAATAAATTTCACTTGATGAAACATTAAATTGTTTTGCTATATTTTTTCGAGCTGTTTCAACGGCTGCTTTTGCCTTTCTTCCAAACTGATGAGTAGACGATGGGTTACCAAAATTATCCATCATTGATTGTCTCATAACCTCCACAACCTCTGGCAACATTGGCGTTGTTGCCGCATTATCTAAATAAACATTTTTCATTTCGCAAAATTACAATTAATTCACATTTTTATATACGTATACCTCCGTAGCTCCTTGCCCATATTTTTGATATGAAGCGTCATAATACCGTACATTATAATTATTCAACAAATACTGTAACTCACTTTTCAAAACACCTTCTCCAACTCCATGAATTAACACTAATTTTGATATTCCTTTTGATATACAATACTCCAATTTTTGCTTTGCCAATTGAATTTGCTTTGACAAAATATCATATTTATCCATTCCTCTAACAGATTTCACAATCTTTTCTATGTGCAAATCAACCTCCATAACCACTTCGTTTTTATCTTTAATAAAAGGCGATTTCTTACTTTTAGCTCTCTGATTAATTTTTGCTTTTAATAATGGGTTATTTATATCTATATATTTACTCAACTGATTTTGATCTGCTTCAATTTTCACCAATTCAGAAGCTAAAAAACAATACTCCATCCCTTCATCATCTTTAATAAAAAAACTATTTCCTTCTTTTTTTATTACGAATCCTCTAATATCAGCATCCAAAACCGCCACTTTATTACCTATTTCTAAACACATTCTTAACCTTTACTTAATTCTACAAAAGAGCTTTACAGTGTATTTTTGCACATAATTCTATTTTACAAAAGAACTGTAAATAAATGATAAAGACTAAAAATATTAGTACAAAAACTTTCTTTGAAGAAGCTCGAAAAGAAACTATTATTAATAATGACCGTTTAAATTTAATTGACGATATCGCTCATACTATCATTGATGAATTTAATGATAGAGAAAAAATTAATTTAAACTTTATTTGTACTCATAACTCAAGAAGAAGCCAACTAGCTCAAGTCTGGAGCTTTTACGCTATAGAATATTTTAATTTAAAAAACATTTTCACGTATTCTGGCGGTACAGAAATTACCGCTTTTCATAGAAACACTGTAAAATGTCTTCAAAAAACTGGCTTCAACTTTAATATCATAGATTTTTCACATCAGAACCCTCGTTATTTAATCTCTTTTCAAGGAACTAAAAAGTCTATTTTAGGTTTTTCAAAAACATATGATCATTCAAGTAACAGCTTCCCTTATATAGCAATTACAACTTGTGATAGCGCTGATGAAAACTGCCCTTTTATCCCTGACGCTATCTCTAGGTTTCACCTTCCTTTCAAAGATCCTAAAATTTCTGACAACACAGATTTAATGGAAGAAACCTACTTAAACACTAGTAAACAAATTGCCGGTGAGGTATTTTACATTTTTGAAACTATAAAAAACCATTTATAATTTAGACTTCTGTATTTTTATCGTACGGAATACTCTTTAAAACATGGTTAATCACATTAATACGAGCTATGGTTTTTCTATTAGCTCGTATCACTTTCCAAGGTGATGTTTTTGTATTCGTTTTAGAAAACATTGCTCTTTTATACTCAGTATAATCATCCCACAATTCTTGCGCTCTCATATCTACAGGCGTCATTTTCCATTGCTTTAATGGATTATTCTTAATATCTCTAAATCTCTTCGCCTGTTCTTTTTTATTGATTGACATATATATTTTTACCAATCTGATTCCTGACTCTAAAATCATTCTTTCAAAATCATT
The DNA here is from genome assembly GCF_965221665.1 of Tenacibaculum aiptasiae. Lineage (NCBI taxonomy): Bacteria > Pseudomonadati > Bacteroidota > Flavobacteriia > Flavobacteriales > Flavobacteriaceae > Tenacibaculum > Tenacibaculum aiptasiae. The sequence continues at coordinate 2,447,514 of NZ_CBDCSN010000002.1, read as the reverse complement.
TACCTGATTCATAAATATTTGATATTGCTCTTGAGTACAAAAGCCATTTACAGGCTCTACAACAGCCCTGTTATACCAACTACGATCAAAAAATACAATCTCTCCCGCTTTTGGAAACTGCTCTACATAACGCTGAAAATACCATTGAGACTTTTGATCTTCATTTGGCTTTGGCAATGCCACAATTCTCATATGCCTTGGATTAATTCGTTCTGTAATTCTACGTATTGCCCCACCTTTTCCTGCTGCATCTCTTCCCTCAAAAAGAACTATGATTCGTTCATTATTATTTATAGCCCAGGTTTGTAAACGAATTAATTCTACTTGTAATTTTTTTAATTTTCGTTCATAATCAACGTAACGTAATGCACGTTCCAAATTAAAAGGTTTTGACAATACTGCCTTCAAACCTCTATTCGTATTTAACTTATCTACATCTTTTTGTGTTAACTTTTCCATATCTTAATCTAAATGATTTGCTGAACGATAATAACGCATTACTATATTAGGATCAGGGTTTGATACCGTTTTAGACTCCTCTTCTTCTTCATAATTAAACTGAGACAAAACGTGTCGTATACACTCAACTCTTGCCTTCTTTTTATCATTTGTTTTTACAACTATCCAAGGACTATATGTTGTATGTGTTTTACTAAACATCTCATTTTTGTAATAAGTATATTTATCCCACAACTCTTGCCCTTTTTTATCTACTGGACTAAATTTCCATCTTTTCAAAGGATTGTCATTTCTTGCATCAAACCTACGTAATTGTTCATCTTTTGATATAGACAACCAAAACTTTATAATTATAACTCCATCTTCATACAACATATGTTCAAACTCTGGAACTTGCACTAAAAAAGTCTTATACTGTTCTTTTGTACAAAACCCCATAACCGGTTCTACAACTGCTCTATTATACCAACTACGATCAAAAAAAACAATCTCTCCCGGATTAGGTAATTCTTTAATATATCTTTGAAAATACCATTGTCCTTTTTCTACATCTGTTGGTTTATTTAAAGCCACTAAACGCATAGATCTTGGATTCAAATGCTCCATGAAACGACGGATACTTCCTCCTTTACCCGCTGCATCTCTTCCTTCAAAAATAACAGCTACTCGCTTGTTATTTTTCGCTATCCATTGTTGCAATTTCACCAATTCTACTTGAAGTTCTTTTAACTCTTTTTCATAAGCCAACTTAACCTCTACTTTATCTATAGAAATTTTCTTCTTTTTGATCACCTTCAACAACTCTTCATTTGTTGAAACACTTTCAAAATCAGCAAGTGTAAGTTTCGCCTTTTCTTTCATTAAAAAAACTATTATAATTATGAATAAATTAACCCTCGTTTTGCTAAAATAAAACGATATTAGCAGTTATGAAAAAAATTAGCTTCTTTTTATTCTCCTTAATTTCAATTAATTTTTATTCTCAAAGAAAATACTCCAAAGAGTTTAGTTTTCTTAACGATAATGATCTATTTGTATCAACATCACAAGACAGATATTATACTAATGGAATGTTTTTCACTTACAGGTATCTTAGCAAAAAAGAAGATGAAAACCTTGTAAAAAAATCATATGAAATTCAATTAGGGCATCATATGTATACACCATACAAAGCTACAGTTAACCAATTCATGAATCATGATCGACCATTTGCTGGCTATCTATTTGGAAGTTTTGGTATTAATCGGTTTTATAAAAACGAATCCATTCTAAAAACTTCAATTCAAACAGGAATTATCGGGCCTTCCGCTCTTAGCAAGGATCTACAAGATTTTATTCATGATATTTATGGCTATAAAAAAGCTATTGGATGGAAATATCAAATTGCTGATGCTTTTGCTTTAAATCTTTCTGGAAATTACATAAAAAAATTAGTAATTGACAAATCTAGTACTTTGGACATTAACTGGGTAAACAACGCCAGATTAGGAACTGTTTATACAGACTTTTCTAGTGGTTTACTATTACGTATTGGATTAAAACCTTTACAGAAAATCACCAATTCTATTATTTTTAACGCTAACCTTAATAATGACAAAACTGGCTCTAATAACGAAATTGAATCTTTTCTTTTTATCAAACCAATGCTAACTTACGCTATCTACGATGCTTCTATTCAAGGTAGTTTTCTTAATAACAATAGCCCTATTACATTTGAACTTGAACCTTTTAGGTTTACAAACGAAATAGGAATACGCTTTACTGCCAATCGTTTTAACTTTGGATACTCAGTCCATTTTCACACAAAAAAACTAAAAAGCATTAGAGTTCCGAGAGGAAATTTTTATGGTTCAATACAGTTAAATTATCAGTTTAACTAATCATTTTTAACTATTAAAAAAATAATTTTTAAAATCATCAAATTAAGATATATTTGTAAATCTAATAAACAGAAACTATACTAAATGAAATTTATCGTATCTAGCTCTCAATTATTAAAACAACTACAAGTTTTAGGAGGAGTTATAAATAGCAATAACACATTACCTATTTTAGACAACTTCTTGTTTGAACTAAATGAAAACGAACTTAAAGTATCGTCGTCTGATCTTGAAACTACCATGACTTCTGTTGTTGAAGTTGAGAGTACTGACACTGGTGCTATTGCCATTAATGCTCGTTTATTACTAGATACTTTAAAAACATTCCCAGAACAACCTTTAACATTTAAGGCTGAAGGAGATAGTACAATTGAAATTATTTCTGAGCAAGGTAAATACGATATGGCTTATTTTAGTGGTGAAGAGTTCCCTAAAGCTGTTGAATTACCTTCTCCTAGTAGCACTGAAATCCCTTCTCATATTTTAGCTACTGCGATTTCTAAAACAATATTTGCTGCTGGTAACGATGATTTAAGACCTGTAATGAGTGGTGTCTTTTTTCAATTTAATTCAAAAGAATTAACTTTTGTTGCTACAGATGCTCATAAATTAGTAAAATACACTCGTACTGATGTTACTGCTGATAAATCTGCTGAATTTATCATGCCTAAGAAACCTTTAAATTTATTAAAAGGAATTTTAGGAGGTTCTGACAACAATGTTGTTATTGAATACAATGAGACTAATGCAAAATTTACTTTTGAAAACGCAGTTTTAGTATGTAGATTAATTGACGGTAAATATCCAAATTACGAAGCTGTAATCCCAAAAGAGAACCCTAATAAACTTACTGTTGACAGGGCTTCTTTCTTAAATTCAGTTCGTCGTGTTTCTATTTTCTCAAGTAAAACTACACATCAGATTCGATTAAAAATGGCTGGAACTGAGCTAAATATTTCTGCTGAAGATTTAGATTACTCAAATAAAGCTGATGAGCGTTTAAATTGCGATTATCAAGGTGATGATATGCAAATTGGATTTAACTCTCGTTTTTTAAGTGAAATGTTAAACAACTTAAACTCTAACGATGTTTTAATTGAAATGAGTTTACCAAATAGAGCTGGTATTTTAACTCCAATTGATGGCACTGAAGAAGGAGAATTAGTTACTATGTTAGTTATGCCTGTAATGCTTAACGGATAAGACATTCAAAATTATATATTAAAAGCCACAAATGGAAATTTGTGGCTTTTTTATTTATCACCTAGTATCTCTTCTACTCCACTGTAAAGAAACTATATTTTCTTTTTTTCAGAACCCTTTACGCTTTACAGCTGTCAATTCTTTTATAATTGCTTCCAAACTATTTTTAATAGTTATTTTTTGATAATGTCCCATTCCTACTTCTGCTAATTTTTTCAATTGTTTTTCATTAGAAATTCTTTTACCAAACCCAAAAACAGAAAGTACTATATTTTCTTTAGCTCCTTGTTTTACTTGATCAAAACTTTTTTGAGTTAATGCAAAATCCCCATCCGTAGCTAATATAATCCTGTTATTACCATTAGTAATGAATTTTGAACGCCCTATTTCAAGGGCCAAATCTAAACCTTTTGCCGCGTTTGTTTTTCCGCTAGAACTCAGTTTTTCGAGTAAATCTATTGACTTTGAATCTGTAAAAGAAACATCTGTCATAATAGCCTTAGCATCATTAGAATAAATCACTACCGATAATCGATCATTTTTTCTTAAATGCAAAGAAAGTTGCTTTACAGAATTTTTAATCAATGGTAATTTTGTGTAATGATTCATGCTACGAGACACATCTAACAACAACACTGTATGGTTAAAAGCATATGATTCTATAAATAAATTTTCAATTGTTGGCGTTGGGTGATTTGGTTGAGGCTCCATATCATACCATCCAAAATCAATTACTTTATGTAGCAAAAATTGCGGGGCTACTTTCATATATTTCGTTTCAATGCTAGAATTAGCAAAGTTATTATAGTAAGCAATAGCACTATTTAAATCATAATATGGATAATTGTATAGTCTACTAACATCTCTTTTTTTAGATTTTTTATTAGACAAACAACTACTACAACTTATCCCTTTTATAAATTTTCTTAAAACACTTCCAAACATATCATAGTCATCATGTATTGAATGTACAGTTTCATAAGTATAAGGATGAATACCTTGTAAATTTCTATTTCTGTTGTTTTTTAATTGATCTAACAGTTTACTTAAACCAACGGTATCTATTAATTTAGTTGACGAGATCTCCTGTTTTCTAATTTTTTTCAAGTACAAACGAGCAGTATCTATAGCCATTTCCATTTTCTTGGCACTTAACACCCAAGAATTATTATTACTCGTAACAGGAAAGTATTTTCTATACACATTATGCACTAAGTTTTCAAATTCATAATTTAATTTACGTATCAACTCTTCAGCATTATCGAGCTTAGCTAAATTTAAATAAACACTATTAATTATTTTTTGATTATTAGATACAAGAGGCGCGTCTTTAGTTAAATCATATATTTTTTTATGAGCTACAGCAAAATTTTCAATATTATTTTTAATCGAATCAAACAACGATATTATTTTAGACCGGTCAGTTATTGGAATATTTTCTTGTAATAATCTCGCTTCTTTCAATAAAGATTCTTTTTTCTTCAAATCATAAGAAAACATTTTAGCAGGTTTATTAAACCTAGGAACTCTTAATTGATATTTTGAAGATTCTTGAATAGAAGACTTATAACTTTTGGTTACCTTCTTATTAAGACTTTGATTAAAAGTTAAATAGTTGAGTAACTTACGACCATATCCGTTTTTTTTAGCTATAAAATTCAGGTAATCTATATGCACATTAATTGTATTAGCTAATAAAGCCTGATTCGGTTTTTCTTCTTGTTGAGCGAAAGATGAAAAACAACATAGTAAGATAGTTAACAATAAGCTAATAATTCTCATAGAAGATAAAAAGAGTAGATGAATTCAATTTTTTGTTAAAACTACAAAAAACTATCTTTAACCTCACAAATTTCAACTCATTTAGCTTTACATTCCCTAATATTTCAGTAATTCAATAATTTAAACTCTAACGATGTCTTAACTGAAATGAGTTTACCAAGTAGAACAGGTATTTTAACTCCAATTTACAGCTCTGAAAAAGAAGAATTATTTATTATACTAATTACATCTATAAATCTGAACAGATAATATTCTCAAATCTAACATATTACAAAGCTATAAACTTGCATCTCCTGCTTTTTCTTTTTAACTCCATAAAATCAAACAGTTACATTTATTAACATCTTTCCCTTTCAAAAATGATAAATAATTGTAAATTTACCTCTTTCAAACTTTTCATATTATAATGGGTAGAATAATAGCAATTGCAAATCAAAAAGGTGGAGTGGGTAAAACTACTACTACTGTAAACTTAGCAGCATCATTAGGTGTTTTAGAAAATAAAGTATTGTTAATTGACGCCGATCCCCAGGCGAATGCTACTTCTGGTTTAGGCTTAGATGTTGAAAGTGTTGAATTGGGTACATATCAGGTTTTAGAACATGCTATTCCTGTAAAAGATACTATTTTAAAAACAGATTCTCCTAATGTTGATTTGATCCCTGCGCATATTGACTTAGTTGCTATTGAAATTGAATTAGTAGACAAACAAGAAAGAGAATACATGCTAAAAAAAGCATTAGAAGAAGTTAAAGATGATTATGATTACATCTTAATTGACTGTGCTCCTTCTTTAGGTTTAATCACATTAAATTCGCTAGTATCGGCAAATTCTGTAATTATACCTATTCAATGTGAATATTTTGCATTAGAAGGTTTAGGAAAATTATTAAACACTATTAAAAGTGTTCAAAAAATACACAATCCTGACTTAGATATTGAAGGTTTATTATTAACGATGTTTGATTCTCGTTTAAGACTTTCTAATCAAGTAGTTGAAGAGGTTAAAAAACACTTCAGTTCTATGGTATTTGAGACAATAGTGCATAGAAATATTCGTTTAAGTGAGGCACCTAGTTATGGTGAAAGTATAATTTCATACGATGCTACGAGTAAAGGTGCGGTAAATTACTTAAATTTGGCGAACGAAATTATAAACAAAAACGCATAATTATTGTAAATGGCAAAAGCAACAAAAAAACAGGCTTTAGGTAGAGGTTTATCAGCATTATTAAAAGAAACTGCAGAAGTAAATTCAGCAGAAGATAAAAACGCAGATAAACTAGTAGGTACAATTGTTGAATTAGATATTAAGTCTATAGATGTAAATCCGTATCAACCTAGAACTTATTTTGATGAAGAGGCCTTACAAGAATTAGCAAATTCGATTAAAGAACTTGGTGTAATACAACCTATTACAGTTCGTAAATTATCTAGTGATAAATTTCAATTAGTTTCTGGAGAACGTAGATTTAGAGCTTCTAAATTGATAGGAAACAAAACTGTTCCTGCATATATCCGTTTAGCTAACGATCAAGAAATGCTAGAAATGGCATTAGTTGAAAACATTCAACGTAAAAACCTTGACCCTATTGAAGTTGCACTTTCATACCAACGATTAATTGATGAAATTCAATTAACTCAAGAAGAGTTAAGTACTCGTGTTGGTAAAAAGCGTTCTACTGTTACAAACTATTTACGTTTATTAAAACTTGATCCTATTATCCAAACAGGAATGCGTGATGGTTTTATTTCTATGGGACATGGTAGAGCACTTATCAATGTTGATAGTAATTCTGATCAATTAAATATTTACGAAAAAATAGTTCGTGAAAAATTATCTGTTCGTCAAACAGAAGAGTTAGTTAAGAATTTAAAAGCTGGTAAAGTAGCTAAAGCTAGCAAAAAGAAAGCTTTACCTAGCTTTGTTGCTGACAGTGTGAAAGAAATTAGTGATTATTTTGGACATAAAATTGATGTTAGTGTAAATAATCGTGGAAAAGGAAAAATATCTATTCCTTTTCATTCTGAAGAAGATTTTAATAGAATCAAAAACCTTTTAAAGTAATTGAACATTCGACTTATCATATTCGTTTTTTTATGTGTTTCTTTTAGTCAAACTTCATTTGCGCAAAAAGATTCAACAGCTATTAGAGCTAAACAATTACAATTAGGTAGCGATAAATACAATCCTTTATCACCTTCAAAAGCAGCTTTTTATTCAGCTATTTTTCCCGGAGGTGGTCAAATTTATAATAAAAAATATTGGAAAGCCCCCATTGTTTGGGCTGCCATAGGAGCTAGTGTTTACTTTTACGTTGACAATAGTAATGAATACGATCGTTTTAGAACCGCTTTTAAGCTTCGTAGTCAAGGGCTTCCTGATGAGTTTGATGGCTTAAATGGGAACCCAAGTATTTCAACTACTGGTTTAGAAAATGCACAAAAAACATTACGTGAAAACCGAGATCTTTCACTTTTAACAGGTGTTTTACTATATGTTTTACAAATTGTAGAAGCTAGTGTTAATGCTCATTTATTGCAATTTGACACTGATGATAGCTTATCTATAAATCCTACAATTCAACCAGATCCTATGCTTATTGAAGCACCAAAAGTTGGTTTAACTTTAAAATATTCTTTTTAAAAATGAAAATAGCCTTACTTGGTTATGGTAGAATGGGTAAAGAAATTGAAAAAATTGCTTTACAAAGAGGTCATGAAATAGTAATCAAAACTTCTGGAAAAGAAGAATATAACATTACCGATGCTGATGTTGCTATTGATTTTAGTGTACCTTCTTCTGCATTTAATAATATAACAAACTGTATTAACAATAAAATACCTGTAGTTTCTGGAACTACTGGTTGGTTAGAACATTACAATTCTGTTATTGAGCTTTGTAATGAAAAAAAAGGTGCTTTTATTTACGCTTCAAATTTTAGCCTGGGCGTTAATGTATTCTTTGAATTAAACAAACAACTTTCTAAAATGATGAATACATTAAATCAATATAATGTTTCTATTGAGGAAATTCATCATACTAAAAAATTAGATGCACCGAGTGGAACTGCTATTACTCTTGCTGAAGGAATTATTGAAAATTCTGACAAAACAGCTTGGGAGTTAGATCAAAAAACATCGGAAAATAATATTCCTATTTCCGCTATTAGAACACCTGAAGTTCCTGGTACACATACAGTAACTTATAACTCAGAAATTGATACTATAGATATAAAACATACAGCTCATAACAGACAAGGTTTTGCCTTAGGTGCTGTAGTAGCTGCTGAATGGTTAATTTCTAAAACTGGAGTTTATACTATGAGAGATGTGTTAAACTTAGGTTAATTAGGTAACAAATAGAGAAAAAAGACACTAATACTATTGAATTTTATTCCTTTTTAAGGGAAACCAAAATATATACATTATGACATTTACTGAATGGTTTATATTCTTCTTAATACTTCAAGTAATTCATTTTTTAGGAACTTGGAAACTTTATGTTAGAGCTGGAAGACAAGCATGGGAAGCTGCTATTCCTGTTTACAATGCTATAATTTTAATGCAAATTATAAACAGACCTAAATGGTGGGTCATTTTGTTATTCTTTCCAATTGTAAACTTATTAATGTTCCCTATTATTTGGGTAGAAACTTGTAGAAGTTTTGGTTTTAATCAACGAAAAGATACTATTCTAGTTATCTTAACTTTAGGATTATATATTTACTATATAAATTATGCTACTGAAGCTAAATATATTGAAGATAGAAGTTTAGAACCGAGATCTGAATTAGGTGAATGGGTTAGCTCTATTTCTTTTGCCATAATTGCTGCTACTTTAGTGCATACATATTTTATGCAACCATATACAATCCCTACTTCTTCTTTAGAAAAAACATTATTAGTTGGAGATTATTTATTTGTAAGTAAGTTTCACTACGGAGCTCGTGTACCAAATACTGTTGTTGCTGCACCAATGGCTCATGACACTATACCTGGTTTAGGTATAAAATCTTATTTATCTAACGACAAAAATGAAGATAGCTTTTTAAATAAACTTTCATTACCGTACATGCGTTTACCTGGTTTCCAAAAAATTAAACGTAATGATATTGTCGTATTTAGCTGGCCTGCTGATACTTTGGCTTTAATGTGGGGAGATAGGTCTGGAAAGTCAACATACAAACCAATTGACAAAAGAACAAACTATGTAAAAAGAGCTACTGGTATACCAGGAGACACTTTAGAAGTTAGAGAAGGTTATGTTTACATTAATGGTAAAAAAACTGTATTACCAGACAGAGCTAAACCACAATGGTACTTTAAAGTTGATACAGACGGTAAAGATTTGCCTATGAGTGTTATAAATGAATATAACAAAAATGGAGAAGGTAAAATGTCTAATGATCGTGCTTTTTATTATTTCAATTTAACAGATGATGAGGCTAAAGCTTTAAGTAAAAACCCACTTGTAAAAAGTGCTACTAAATATTTAAAGCCTAAAGGGTTTTATGACAAATCTGTTTTCCCTCATAGCCCAAAATATGCTTGGTCTGGTGACAACTTCGGCCCTATTTACATTCCTAAAAAAGGAGCTACGGTTGAATTAAATGAAAATACAATTCCTTTTTACGAACAAATTATTAGAAGATACGAAAATAACGATTTAACGATATTTGGAAACAACATCTATATCAACGGTAAAAAAGTCAAAACATACACTTTTAAGCAAGATTATTACTGGATGATGGGAGATAACCGTCAAAACTCATTAGACGCTAGAAATTGGGGATATGTACCAATTGACCATGTTGTTGGTAAACCTGTTATGATATGGTTAAGTTGGGATCCTAATATTTCTATTCTTGACTTTGGTGCTAAAATAAAATCAATACGTTGGGATAGAATGTTTACAACTGTTGGTGGTAGTGGTAAACCAACTTCTTATTTATGGGTTGTAATTCTTTTAATTGCTGGATACACAGTTTATAGTTATAGAAAAGGTAAAAAGAACAAAGCTTAATGGCATTATTTATCCCTACATACTTTGCTCCTATTTCACAATATGCAGCAATATATCAATCAGACTCGATTTGTTTTGAAATACACGATAATTATCAAAAACAAACATATCGTAATCGTTGCTATATATATGGAGCTAATGGTAAACTTGCCTTAAATGTACCTGTAAAGCATAAAACAAAAGTTGGCAGAAAAAAAACTAAGGACACCTTAATTGAAAATGATTTCCCTTGGCAATCACAACATTTTAAATCCTTACAATCAGCCTATCGATCTTCACCATACTTTGAGTTTTTTGAAGATGATTTATCAAAAATTTTCACAAAAAAATACACTTTTTTACAAGATGTAAATATTGATTGTCATTTATTTATTGCTGATGCTTTACAAATAGAAACTTCTTTTGATAAAACTGAAAGTTATAGTTTAACACCAGAAACGATTGATTATAGAAATTTAGCTCTTGCTAAAAAAGGTTTGGAAATTGAACTAGATACTTATGTTCAAATGTTTGATGATAAATACGGATTTATACCCAATTTATCTATTCTTGACTTACTTTTTATGGAAGGCCCAAATGCTATTAGTTTTTTAGAAAAAATTAATGTAAATTTGGAGTAAACCACAACTTAACAGCAACTTATGTCTTTTTTCAGAAACTTTGTTTTTAATTTTTATGATAAAGTTTCAGAGAATTCTTTCGAAGAGTTTAATAGATTAATGTTTTCTAAAAGTTTTTCTAAAGACCATAAGCTTGTTGATTTAAATCAAACTCCTACAAACTTTTATATTTTAAAATCTGGTGTTGTCAGGTCTTTTTTAGTTGATGAAAAAGGCAAAGAATATACTAAAACTATATTTGTCCCAATAACTACAACAGGTAACTTAGGAGCTTTAATTACAAATACTCCTTCTAATTTAATTTATGAATGCTTAACCGATTGTGAAGTTTTAGAATGCAATTATCAATCCTTTTACAATTTATCATTAAAATATCATGATCTTTCTATTTTTCATTACAAAGTCTTAGAACACATATATATGAGAGAGGAAGCAAAAATACTTGAGCTATCAATACTAGACGCTTCTCAAAGATATGAAAAGCTTAAAAAGAGACTTCCGAATATTGATAATTTAATCAATCAATACCACATCGCTTCTTATTTAAATATTACTCCTGTTCAATTAAGTCGTATTAAAAAGAATAGTTATAAATAACTCTTTTCTTAACATATGTTAATGCGTAAATTTTAGATCTCTTTTATATTCGTAACGTAATTAACAAGTTACATATTTGAAAAAAAATTCCCCTAATTAATACTTTTTTTTCAATAGTCAGACTTATCCCCTTATATAAGTCTGATTTTTTGCGTCTATTTTTTTTTATCTCATAATTTTCATTAAATTTAGCTACTCTCAAAAGGGGTTAACTTGTTAATTTATATATATTTATGAGAAATGATATTGAGCAATTTCTTTATCAATTTACCGGTATACCTAGTAATATCATCTCTATTTTTGAAAATCTAGTTACATATTCCGAATTGGAACCTTTAGATTTTTTAGTAAAAACTAATGAATATCCTACTGATTTTTTCATTATTAAAACAGGAATAGTTAGATCTTATCTTGAAACAGAAACTGGAAAAGAAGCTACCAGAACTTTTTTTACTTCTGGTCAAACTACTGGTGGAGCCTCAGCAATGATGAGAGAAATCCCTTCTGAACTTAACTACCAAGCTTTAACAAAAGTAACTGGTTATAGAGGTAGTTTTCAAAAATTTAAAGAACTCACTTTGAAACACCATGAGATGAGTACTTTTTATGTAAAAATCTTAGAAGACGCCTATTTAAAAGCTGAAAATATTATTCTTGACATTTCTATGTATACTGCAAAAGAAAGGTATTTAAAACTGAGGAAAAGAATCTCAGGAATAGATAATTTGATTGCTCAAAAACACATCGCTTCATTTCTTAACATCTCCCCTGTTCAATTAAGTAGAATTAAAAAAACTTTATAGAACACCTCTTTTTTATAAACATATGTTAATCAAAAACATACAAAAACAACTGTATATTTGCCGCCGAAATATTCCCCTTATTTCTTTTTCCCTTATTAAAGACTTATTCCTCTTGTGAATACAGTCTTTTTTTATTTAATAAATCTAGCCACTAGGTTATTTATTTGACTAGATATTGATAATTTTATTACAATAAATACATAAACTACAATTATCAAAATACTCTTCAAGATAATATTAACTATTGGATCCAAAGGAAAATCGAAAGCTGAGAACTCAGGAACTGAGAAGTTCCAAAAATAAAAAGTAAAAAACATCGCTACAATTACCAAAAGGATTTGTAATGTTTTACCTGTATAAGGGAACATTTTTAACTTATTACTTACAAACCACAATTTAAAAATATTAAAAAATAAAATGGTTAATAAGGTAGCTAATGCTAAACCTTCAGTTCCCATTCCAATATAATTATAGAAGAATTTATTTAAATAAAATACCAAAAAAGCAGACCCTACTCCTATTGGCATTACAATTCTATAAAATTTAGAGTTGGTTATAATTGCACCATTGCTTCCCAAAGACATTAAAAATAACTTACCAATAGATATCAATAAAACCACTAATATTCCTCCTTCTCCATAATTCTTATTAGGCATAATTCTAAACAACTCAGCTACATTACAATTTACCAAAACAAAAAACAACCCTCCAATAACCAATAAATTTATTGAACTCTTCTTATACAAACTTTCAGTTTCCTTTACATTATTATCGTTTATAGATTTAGATGTAAGAGGTTGTAAAATTTGCCCCATTGCTCTACTTGGAGCTTCTATAAATGTTCCTATAAAAAGTGCAACACCATAATAAGCCGCTGTAGCAAAACCATCTTTTCCTGGGATCATTATTTTATCAATATCTAATACAATTGCACCTGCACTTCCTGCCAATACTATATAAAATGTATAACGTAATACTTCTTTAAAATTATAAGGCAACGAAAAGGTTATTTTAGGCTTATATAACCTAAATGCATACAACATCATTAAAAATGTTCTTAAAATGTATGCTATGGCCATATAATATAGAAATTCTTGCTTAGTTATGAGCTCAAAGTTTACAGCAAACAGCATAATCATTATAGCTACTCTATTATAAAGTTCCTTTAAAAGGTTTCCAAAAACTGATTGCATTTGGACTTTTGCCCATGAATAAAAAACTTCAAAATAAGCACAAGCTACAGCAATAATATATATGTATATCGTATAACTTTCTACAATTTGATTTCCTTCAACATTACTTTTTGAAATATAATCCATAATTTGATTATGAAAGAAATCCCAGAAAAAACCTACTGGTAATGCGACTAATAAAGGGAGAAATAAAACTGAACTTAAAAAACTATCTTTTTCTGTTTTTGTCTTATACCCTGAAAAAAACTTAATAATAGTGTAATGAACTCCTAAAGCTATTATTGGTAATAATAAATTAGATGCTGCAAACACATACATTGCTAGTCCATAATATTCATCTTTTAAAAATCTTGAATATAAAACTATTGTATTGATTCCTCCTATTAGAAAACCTAAATAGATTATAATTGTGTTTTTAAATGATTGTTTAAATACAATTCCCAATTTATTCTTGAATTAGTTTTTTTATTGACTGATATATCTTTTCTCCAACATTATCTCCATATAATTTTTCTTCAAAGCTCTTATTTGCTGTTAAGAAATTCTCATATGCTTCAATAATATTTGTATAATTTGTTCCTGCTAACTTAGCATAATTATTATTAACAAGCTCCACCCACTCAGTTTCTTCTCTTGCAACAATACAATGCTTCTTATTAAAAAAAGCTTCTTTTTGTAATCCTCCACTATCAGTAACAACTAAACTACAATTTTTTAATAGCTCTAGCATATCAAAATAACCTACTGGCTCTATGAAAGTAATAGCAGGTGTTAAACCATAAAACTCAAGTTTCTTTTTGGTTCTTGGGTGCAAAGGCAATACCACTTTTTTAGACTCATTTATTTTTTCTAAAGCTTGAAAAACCTCTGTTAGTTTTTCTTTATCATCGGTATTTTCTTGTCGGTGAATTGTAGCTAACACAAATTCATCTTTACTAAGTTTTAAATCGCTTATAATAGTCGATTTTTCATTTGAAAACTTACCATAAAACTCTACTGCATCTTTCATTATATCGCCATGTTGCTCTACAGTTATTGATAAGTTATCAAACCCTTCTTTCTTCAAATTTTCTACTGCTACTGCTGTTGGACAACTTAACAAGTTCGCAATTCTATCTGTAACAATTCTATTTACCTCTTCTGGCATTTGCATATTAAAAGAACGCAATCCTGCTTCAACATGCACTACTTTAATATGCATCTTTTTCGCAGCTAAAGCACCTGCTATAGTCGAGTTTGTATCACCATATACTACGACTGCTTCTGGTTTTTCTTCTTCTAAAATTTTTTCAATTCCTTCAAGCATTTGACCAGTCATTGCTCCATGACTTAATCCGTTTATATTTAAATTATATTTAGGCTTAGGAATTTGCATTTCATTAAAAAAAACGGCACTCATGTTTTCATCAAAATGTTGTCCTGTATGAACAATCACTTCTTCTACTTCATTATACTTCCCTATAACCCTGCTTAAAACTGCTCCTTTTACAAATTGAGGTCGAGCTCCTAATATAGTTACTATTTTTTTCAAGAACTTACTACTTGTTTTAGTATTACTGATAATTGCTTGGTTAATTCTTTTCTATGATATTTTTCGATATCTAAAGAAGATATTCTCAAATCATTTTGTTTGAACTTTTGATACAAACTTAAGACCACTTGCTTTATTTTTTCTTTTGATTCAAAATCAACAATAATTCCCGATTGAGTTTTATTTAAAATTTCAGCTAAATCTCCATCCTCTGGTCCAATTGCTAAGATAGGGCGTTTTGCTTGTAAATATTCGAAAATTTTTCCCGTAATAATACCTTTAGCACTAGGTACTTTATTTACTGCCAGCAATAACACCTGGGATTTCCTTTGATACTGCTGCACCTCTTGATGAGGGACATAACTTATTTTAGTTACATTTTGAAATTTAAAGCTTTTTAAACTGCTTTCAACTTCACTCGCAATTTTTCCTATTAGCTTTATTTCTAAATCGTTTTTAAAGTCTGAATGCTCTTCTGATAACTCAGATAATGCTTCCCATAATATTTTAGGGTTTCTATCTGCATTCATCAAACCTATATGAGTAATTGAAAAACTTTTATCTAATACTATTTCCTCTCCCTTTACTGCATCAAGTTCTGTATCATATCCATTAGTAACTACATGAATATTTTTTGAATATTCTTTATAGTTTTCTTTCATCGTTTTCCCTATTACTAAACTAGCATCGGCTTCTTTCAACACTTCCTTTTCTAATTCAAAATGCTTCTTTTTCGCTTTTTCAGTTAGCGGTAATTGATGAAAATAATCTATATCTGTCCATGGGTCACGAAAATCAGCTACCCATTTTATATTTAGATCTTTTTTTAATTGTAAGCCTATTAAATGTAAACTATGAGGTGGTCCTGTAGTAATTACCACATCAATGGAATTATTTTTTAAATAATTTTTTAAATACTTTACTGAAGGTTTTATCCAAAATTTTCTTGCATCTGGGATAAAATAATTAGCTCTGATATATTGCATTATCTTTCCAAAAAAAGTTGGATTAGGATTTAAAAAACCTGCACTTGTTTTTGTACTCTTTTTCTTGAAACGTGAAAGTACATCATTAGGCTCCCAAATACTTTTCTTTAACAATTCTATACTATCTGGAACATCTTTTTCTAAAGATGAATCTGTAATAGGATAATTAGCCTCATCTACAGTATAGATTACTGGTTCAATATTAAAGTTTCGTAAATATTTTACAAACTTCAACCAACGTTGAACACCAGAGCCTCCTGCTGGCACCCAATAATATGTTACAATTAATACTTTCAATTATAAACCAGCGTATAAATTTATTAACTCTTTGGATGTTTTATCCCAAGTAAATTCGTTTTGAACAAAACCTCTTCCATTCTTTCCTAATTGTTCTCTTAACAAAGAATTATTATATAGTTCTAAAACTTTATTTTCAAAATCTTCTACGTCTTTTTCTTTATGAACTAAACCTGTATTGTATTCTTCTACTAATTTTTTCTGAGCTGTGGCATTACTCACTATTAAAGGTTTACCTAAACTCATATATTGAAATAATTTATTAGCATAAGTTGTATCATGATGAATATTTCTGTGCAATGGTGATAAACAAACATCACTTTCTTGAATATACTTTACAAAAGTAGATTCATTTTGCCAACCTTGAAAATCAACATAGTCAGTTATTTTCAATTTATCCACTTCTAATTTTAATTCATTCGTTACTTTACCAACTATAACTAATTTTATATCTTTTATAGCCTTTGCTAATTTAGGCAAACTTCTAACAACGGTTTTCAAACCTCTTCTTTCTCCTGTATCTCCTATATACAATAATACAAAATTGTCTTTCTTTTTATTTTCAGAAACTTCAACTAGACTTTTTTCATAAAATGAAGATCTAACTGTATTCGGAACTACTGAAATAGTGCTTGAATCAATTTTTGTTCTTTCTACAATTTCTTCCTTAGCATCTTTTGTTACTACAATAACACGATTAGCTTTTTTTATAAAGGATTCTTCTTTTTCTTTCCATTTTTTGGGAGAAATAAGCACATTAGAAGGAAATTTTTTTAAATGAGGATAAAACTTCATTATTTCAGGTCTATTTTCATGCAAATCTAAAACAATTGGTAACCCTAGTTTTTTATTAGCCTTAAAAACAGCTTCTGCAATTACCATGTCATGAATATGAATGGCTTCAATTCTAGTTTCTTTTAAAAAATGATTTATTTTCTTTTCCATTAAAATAGAATATAATGGAATTGTGTAAGCTAATGCCGATAATTTATATTCTAACTTATTACTCTTATACCTTTTTACCGTAATTTGATTAACCTCTTCTTCTTTCTTTTGATTTGTATATGTTAGACAAAATAAAAAGACCTCGTGACCTTTATTTATTAACTCAATAGCCTCATTCTCCACCCTTGGGTCTGGGGGAAATATTTTATCTAAAATCATTCCTATCCTCACTGCTACTTCTTTTTTTCTGCGTAAACAGCATAATAACGAGGAGTGAATTTTCTTAAAATTGGTCGAAATCCTATTTTATTAATTGGACTTGTCCATTTCTTTCTATCCAAAATTTCCCAACCTGTTTTTTCTAATAACCAATCGTACTGCCAATCTTCAAATTCATGATAATGTCTATCCCACATATCCGTTTTACTTCTATAGGCATTAGTAAACCATAATTTCAAAGGTATAGTTGTTACTATTTTTTGAGCTTCAATTTCTCTAAGTACATTAAACGGTGCTAATAAATGCTCAAAAATCTCGAAAGCTGTTACAACATCTACTTTATATTCTTTTACTATCTCTGGTAATAAATCTAAGTCTTCGCCATTTGTGTTATAAACTGTATAACCATTCTTCTCCATTATTTCTGAAAAAGGATTACGAACTCCTAAGTCTAAAATAACTGCTGGAGCTGGAACATGCTTTTTTAAAAATTCTAAGGTGTGATTATATCTTTTCTCTGGTAATTTAGAGTACATAAATAATAATTTGAAACAAATGTATTATTATTTTATTTTTTACAATAGCAATCTCTTTGAATAATCAGTTTAAAACTCTAGAATTTATTATAAAATAAAAAAAGTGGAGGTCAATCTCCACTTTTTTACTTTTTCATAACAATGTTATGAACTCTTTCTTATTCATCTTCTGTGTATAGCAGTAAACAGAAGCGATACAAACATATTACTCTTTCTCGAATCATAAAAACATTGTACCCTTCCTTTTATAAAAAGCATTATATTTGGATTTGTTTTTATACGCTTTTCATAAAAAGCATTATTATATTTACATATTTAGAATGCATAAAAATTTTTACTTTGTTCTTTTCATTATTCTTTTTTTCAACAAAAAAGTCTACTCTCAAACGAGACAATTAGACTCTATTAATTTAAGCAAAGTAGACTTCTTTAAAAACTCTAATATTGATAGCTTATTTTTTTACTGTGATAAACTAGAAAACTCTAACAATATTTGTAAAAAATTAGAAGCTAAAACCGGAAGAGCTTATGGCTACTATATTCAAAAAAACTATGAAAAATCTGAGAAAATAATTAGAGGGGTTATCAACTTTGTAGATTCATTGAATCAGAGTTTAGAAAAACCTTGCCTTATAGATAGAAAAATATCCTCTTTAAATAGATTGTTTTGGATTAAAAAAAATCAGGAAAAATATGAAGATGCTTATGCTATTCTTATTGAAAAAGAAAACCAAATATCAAACCATCCTGTAAAGGATCAACTAAACTTTAGAAATCAATTAGGATTAAAGCTTAGCAAAGCAGTTATAAAAAACAAACTTGGCATGCATGATAAAGCCAAGGCTTTATTATTAAGTTCTATTGCTGAAATTCAAAATCCAATTGTAAAAGACTATTACAATGACGATTTTTTTATTCAATGGCAAGCTAATGTATACAATTGTCTTGGAAACACATACATAGCTTTAAACGGTAAAAACACCAATCCTAACAAAGTATTATTAGATTCTGCAACACATTATTACGATAAAGCCTATAATACATCTAAGCTATTAACTCCAATACATAAAGACTCTAAGCTATTTTATAATTTTAGAAAAACTGAAATTTTATTAGCCAAAAAAGAATACAAGAAAGCTATAGAATTAATCAATAATTATAAAAACATCAATAATGGTTGCGAATATAAACATCGCGAATATTTTCAAAAAGCCATTTGTTTTCATAACCTGAATGTTTCTGACTCAGCAATATATTATGCTTCTAAAATAATAAAAGATAAAAAGTATTGTAAAACAAGTAAGCTTATTACAATGTATGATATCTTATCTAATCAATACAATAAGATTCATAAAATTGATAGTGCATATAAATATTCTTCTTTAAACCTCAAACAATACGAGTTAGCTAGAAAAAACAAGGATAAAACCTTTAATTTATTTTACGATAATAATTTTAATAAAGCTCAGAAATTAAACTTAGAAATAAAAGAAAATGGAAAAAATAAAGAGCGTAAACTCATTATTTCTTTTTTCATATTACTTATTATACTTGCCTTTGTTCTTCTTTATGTTTACAAGAAAGAAAAAAACAAAAAAGAAAAATTAATTACAAAAATCAATAATCAACAACAACCTATTGAAGTAGAGAAAAAGGAATATAATATTGACGATGCCCTAGAAAATAAAATCCTTGATAAGATTAAAGATATTAATGAAAATTTTGAATTCCTAGATTCTAATTTTTCAATTTCAAGTATAACTAAAGACCTAGAAACTAATTCTACTTACGTTTCTTTTGTATTTAACAAACATTATAAGGAGTCTTTTAAACAATACTTTACTAGACGTAAAATAGATTATATCATTAACAAATTAAGGACCGATGGCCAATATAGAAAATACTCCATCCAAGGTTTAGCACAAGAAGTTGGATATACAAATGCCTCTGCTTTTTCAAGAGCTTTTAAAAAGCAAGTAGGTGTTACTCCTTCTGCCTTCTTAAAAACTCTTGATTAATTAAAATATAATTATTGTTTTCTTTTCTTAAAAGCCACCCAACCTACTGGAACTAATAGTAATAATGCGTATGAAAATAATGTAATTACATTTCCTGTTGCTATAACGGTAGGTTCGTATTTAAATACTATTTCGTGCTTCCCTTTTGGAATCTCCATTCCTCTTAACACATAATTTACTCTGTGATAAGGAACTTGTTTACCATCTAAATAGGCATTCCAACCATCCTTGTAATAAATTTCAGAAAACACAGCGAAACTGTTCCCTGTTGTATTTGTTTCATACACTAATTCCGTTACATCATTTTTAACTAACTTTATGGATGAAACAGAGTCTTTCTGAAACTTTAAAGAACTTAACTCCCCTTTTAAATTTTTTGAGTTCAATACAGCTTCTTCTTTCGTTTTTAAACTATCTAGAGCTTTTATTTCTCTATTGGCTGTATCAACAACTTTAAGTTTTTCAACAAACCAAGCATTTCCATTGGCATCTTTATTTTCTTGAAATTTGTCTTCACCAATAATAATATATTTAGCATTTAACATATTCAACACCTCCATATTATTCTTAGCTATTTGGTAATCAAACAACTCTTGATATCTCTTCATTTTTGCTGCATGGTACCCTCCTATTGAGTTATGAAAATAAGAAGTTCTTCCATCCTGCATTGGATTTACACTAAAGTTAGCTACTCTATAATAATCTTTATCTTTTAAAATTTCCTTGTCAGCTTGGTTTGGCGAAAATGGTTTTAATACTCTTCTTGCTGATGTAAAATCTTCTTTATTTACATAATTAATATCTACAGAAACCAAATCAAATACTATTAACCCACCAATAATTATTAAAACTGGAATTTGTTTTAATTTTCCTTTTAAATAAAACCATAATAAACCACCAGTTGCTAAAACTAACAAGAATGATCTTACACTATCATTAAACAACATATCCTTTCTATCAGAAATTAAAGCATCAATCAATTCTGGTAATTGTTGATATTGGTTATCTCTAAGCCCTTCAAAAGCAAACAAACTTGAACCAAATAAAGCAAATGCCCCAGTTATACCTCCTATCACATAAAAAGCTTTTTTAACAGCCGTTTCTTTTTCTTCTGAAGAAATTTTAGTTGAAAAGAAATCTCTTAAAGCTATAACACCTAATAATGGTACGCATAATTCTGCTATTACTTGAATAGATGAAACTGCTCTAAACTTATTGTACAAAGGCACATAATCGATAAAGAAATTTGTTATTACTGGGAAGTTTTTACCCCAACTTAATATAATAGAAAAAATAGTAGCAGAAACTAACCAATATTTCAATCTTCCCTTTACTAAAAATACTCCTAAAAAGAATAAGAAGAATAAAATTACTCCTATGTAAGCTGGTGCTTCTACAATAGGCTGTTTTCCCCAATAAGTAAGCACTTGACTTGAATAATCTTTTGCAACACTTTTACCAGCATTTTGCTCTAAAACTTGATAAAAATTAGAGTCCTCTCCTAATTTTTCAATAGTTCCACCTCCCATAAAGCGAGGTATTAATAGGTTAAATGTTTCTCCTATTCCATAACTATATTCAGTAATATAGGCTTTATCTAGTCCTGTAGTTTTTTCTTTAGGGCTTCCATCGGCATTTATAGTTAGTTCTGACTTCCCCCTAGTACTAAAGTCTCCATATTGTTTCATTGCCAATAATCTCGTAGAATTAACTCCTAAACCTATAAACATTGCAACAATCAATACTAATGCTTGTTTAGCAAAAACTGGTAATGTTTTTGTTTTAAATGCTTCAATAAATTCTACAATAGCTAATATTAACAAACAAAAAACAAGATAATAAGTCATTTGAGGATGATTTGCATACACTTCTAAAGCCATAGCTAAAGAAGTAATTACAAAACCTAGTAAATATCTTCTTTGGAAAACATATAATACTCCTGCGATTACTAATGGCATATACCCTATTGCATGAGCCTTTGCATTATGTCCTGCACCAAAAATAATAATTAGATATGTAGAAAAACCAAAGGACAAACTACCTAATATAGCTAGTTTCCAATCTACTTTCAATGCATTTAACAATAAGAAGAATCCTAAGAAATATAGAAACAAGTAATCAGCAGGTCTTGGTAAAAATCGAATAGCTTTATCAATATATCTTACAAAATCATTCGGATAATAAGCACTAACTTGATAAGCTGGCATTCCACTAAATGCATTTCCTAACCAATAAGGCTCTTCTCCTTTTTCTGCTCTATAATCAGAAACTTCTTTAGACATCCCTATAAACTGAGTAATATCACTCTGTTTAATTTGTTTACCACTTAAAACTGGATTAAAATATAACAATGATATAACAGCAAAAGCAGCTATTGCTATTGCAAATGGTAGTATTTTTTTAAAATTCATAGCTAATCTATTTCTTCAAAGTCAACATACTCTCCAACCGAATCATTGCTTTGTTTATTATTTCTTGGTTTTTTATCTATAATTGTTTTTCCTTCTTCAACATCTGTTTTTTGTTGTTGATTTTGATATTGTTGTTCAGCTCTTTTCTGTACTTTATCAACAGCTTTTTTTATTAAATATGGAGCAAACAACCTCACAACAAACTTAACAGCATAATATGCTACAAGGATTATTAGTAAAGTTCTTAAAAAATTCATAGGTCCAGCCTCATTTATATGTATCATCTATTTCTTGTAAATAAAAAAATCTATCAAAAATAACAATTTGAAGCAAAAGGAAGCGTTAAGACTTTACAAAACTTAAATTATACGGTAATTCGTATTTTTACGTATGTTTGTATAATTTCTATAACTTGAATTTATAACATGATTAAGAAACTTTTTTTGTTTTTTGCTTTTTGCTCAACCTTACTTGTAAACGCACAATACACGACTGTTATAAATTCTAACCGTCCAGGTTTCTCAGAGAGCCCATACAGTGTAGGTTCTGGTGTATATCAATTTGAATCAAGTCTGTTTTTCAGAAAAATTAATGCTACACCTACTTTTAGTAACCCTCAAGCTATAGGATTGAATTTGTTATTTAGAACAAGTTTCTTTTCCGAAAAACTAGAATTCAACTTAAATACAAGTTTACAAAACGATAAAAACGCATTCAAAAATGTTTTTGAATCTTCATATACTCAAACAGGATTTGGTAATTTAACTTTAGGAGCAAAATATTTAGTGTATACACCTAAATATGATGATAAAAGCAAGGAAATTAGAAGCTGGAAAGCTAGACACTCTTTTGATTGGAAAAGATGGATTCCACACGTAGGTGTTTATGCTGGCTTGAATTTTGGAAGCATTTTAAATGATTATCATAAAAAAGGTGGAGTAACACCAAAAGTTGGGGTTTTATTACAAAATGAATTTTCTGACAAATTGAATGTAATAAGTAACTTATATTATGATTATATAGGAAGTGATTTTTCTGAATTCTCATACATTATAACTGGAACTTATAATTTTAATGATTATTGGTCTGGTTTTGCTGAATTACAAGGATCTTTTGAAAAGTACCAACGAAAAAGCAATATTGGCTTTGGAGCAGCTTATTTATATAGCGAAAATTTACAACTTAATGCCACTGCTAGAATAATGCGTCAACAAAGCGAAATTGGATTTTATACTGGTGTAGGAGTTTCTTATAGAATAAACAGACATAAAGATGAATTTGTAGAAGTAGATGAATTTGGTAATAAAATTGTTGAACAAAAAGAAACTAAATACGATGAAAATAAAGGGTTCTTTGGACGCTTATTTAGTAAAGTTAAAAAACTGTTTAAGAAAAAAGAAAAGCAAACTATTGTTATTGATGATGGTGAAAAGAAAGAAGAAATAACAATTGAAAAACCAAGAAGACAACGTCAAAAATCTTTAGTAGATGTTATTGCTAAGGAAGATAAAAAACAAAAAAAGAAAACTACTAAGGCTGAAAAGAAAGCGGCAAAAAAAGCTAAAAAGAAAGCTGAAAAAGATGCTAGAAACAAAGCTAAAGAAGCAGAAAAAGCGGCTAAAAAGAAAGAAAAAGAACGCTTAAAGCTTGAAAAAGACCTTAAAAAAGAAAAGGAAAAAGAAGCTAAACGTAAAGAAAAAGAGCGTTTAAAGCTTGCTAAAGAAATAAAAAAGCTAGAAGAAGAATTAAAAAAGGAAGAAGAAAAAGAGAAAGAAAAAGAAAAGAAGAAGGATAAATAAAAATGATACATTTGCTGTATGATTGAAATTAAAGAAATAAATACCAAAAAGGAAATGAAACAATTTGTTAAGTTTCCTTTTTCTCTTTATAAGAATAATAAATATTGGGTACCTCCAATTATCAACGACGAACTAAATAGTTTTGACAAAGACAAAAACCCTGTTTTTGAACATGCAAACGCTCGTTTTTTTATTGCTTTAAAAAATGATGAAATTGTTGGACGTGTTGCTGCTATTATCAACACATATGAGGTTGAAAAACAAAACATAAAAAAGATGCGTTTTGGTTGGTTTGATGTCATAGATGATATCAATGTTACTAAATCACTAATTGAAAAAGTTAAAGAAATTGGTTATCAAAATAACTTAGAGTATGTGGAGGGTCCAGTTGGTTTTAATAATTTAGACAAAACTGGAGTTCTTGTAGAAGGTTTTGATCATATTGGAACTATGATTACTTGGTATAATCACCCATATTATTCAAAGCACCTAGAACAATTAGGCTTCAAAAAAGAAAAAGAATATTTAGAAAATAAATTCCGCTTTAGTAGTGAGGCTGCTTCAAAATATGAGAAGGCTAATAACATTATTCAAAAAAGATACAATTTAAAAGCCTTAAATTTCACTTCAACAAAAGATATTATGCCTTATGTTGATGAAATGTTCGATTTGTTTAGCAAAACTTACTCTAAACTTTCCACTTATGTTCCAATCTCTAATGCACAAATAAAGCATTTTAAAGAAAAGTACATTAGTTTTATCAATCCTGAATACATTAAGTTTGTTCTAGATGAGAACAATAAACTAGTAGCTTTTGCTATTGTGATGCCATCTTTTTCTAAGGCTTTACAAAAAGCCAATGGAAAACTATTTCCTTTTGGTATTTTTCATTTGTTGAATGCTAGACGTAATTCTAAAGATGTAATTTTTTATTTGATTGGAGTACATCCAGACTATCAAAATAAAGGAGTAACTGCTATAATTTTCAAACATTATTCTGAAATTTTCACAAAAAAGAATATTGAAAATTGTATAAGAACTCCTGAACTAGAAGATAATACTGCCATACAAAAGATATGGAAAGTTTTTAATCCTTCAGTACACAAAAGAAGAAGAACTTATAAGTTAGATTTATAATGCAGCTATTTTTCAACCCTAATATTACTCCCGAGACTAAAGAAATCACTTTCGAAAAAGAAGAAAGCAGACATATTGTTCGTGTTTTAAGAAAAAAAGAAGGAGATATTTTACATATTACCAATGGTAATGGGTATTTATTCTCTGCTGAAATAGTAATTCCAAACGATAAAAAGTGTTTGGCTAACATTATAAAAAAAGAAGAAAAAATTAATCACAGAAATTACTATTTACATGTAGCTATTGCTCCAACAAAAAACAACGATCGTTTAGAATGGTTTTTAGAAAAGGCTACAGAAATAGGTGTTGATGAAATTACTCCTATAATTTGTGACAATTCTGAACGAAAAGTAGTTAAAATAGAACGATTATCTAAAATAATTCAATCGGCTATGAAGCAATCGCTTCAGTTTACACTTCCAAAACTTAATTCACCTGTAAAATTTTCTGAGTTCATTAAAAATGATTTTTCTGAACAAATCTTTATTGCGCATTGTGAAGAAAACACAGAAAAATTATTTTTAAAAAACATTGTTAAACCAAATTCAAAGTATACTATTCTAATTGGACCTGAAGGTGATTTTTCTACAAAAGAAATTGATAGTTGTTTACATAAAAACTTCACCCCTATTTCTTTAGGAGAAAATAGATTAAGAACGGAAACCGCTGGTTTAAGCGTAGTACAAAATATTGCCTTTATTCATCAATAAGTCATTTTTTGTATATTTAAAGTTCTAAATAAATATACAACTATTGAATACTGCTGACTTTTTCAATTTTTTCTTACTTATTAGTGCATTACATGGTTTTGCCTTTAGTATAATTCTTTTTTGTTCTAAAAATGGGAGAGAAAAAAGTATGCTATATTTAAATTTATTAATACTAGCTATTTCTTTAAACAACTTCCAGTCTTGGGCTTTAGAAAAGAATTTATTTCAACATAGGTTTGCTTTAGACTATATTCAAATACCCTGGCACTTTTTAGCCATGCCCTTTCTTTATATGTTTTTAGTCAATTATTTGAATTTAGCAGATAAGTCTTATAAACTACTAAAAGTTATAATTCCTTTATTTTTAATAATCGTTGTAGCTCAAGTAAGTTTTGTATTTAATTACAGTAATAGCACATTTACTCAAAATGATTTAGATTATTTATACGAACGATATACTTCTTTTGAAGAAATTTTTAGTTTAGTAGTATCACTAAGCATTTTCATATACTCTTTTTATATCTTATATAAAAAAGAAAAACTTTTCCCTAAAATATTATCATTTGATAATTTAAAATGGATACACACTTTCTTTAAATTGACTACTGTTGGATACTCATTGTGGATTTTAGCTTTGATTATAAAAGTTAAAATGAATTTTTCAGGTTTTTTATTTTCATATTACCCTTTAAGAATTTACACAACCATCCTTATATACTGGCTAGGATATCAAGGACTAAGACAAATTCGAATACTAAAAGAACGTAAACATATTAGAGAGTCATTATCTATTGAATTGAATGGTAATATTAATGTTAATGCGATTAATTTAAATACAATAGAAGACACCTCTTCTGAAAAACATAAAGAGCAATTTTTGAAAATAGATGATTTTATAAAAAAGAGTAAGAAGTATTTATTACCTAAATATACTTTACAAAATTTATCATTAGATACAGAGTTAGGGTCAAGCACACTTTCTCTTATCATTAATAATATTGCTGGTAAATCATTTACTGATTATCTAAATGAAATGAGAGTAGAACAAGCTAAAAGCCTTTTACTCGATTTAGATTATTCTAACTATACTATTACTTCTATTGGGTTAGAATCTGGATTTAACTCAAAATCTACTTTTTATACTGTTTTTAAAAAACACACTGGGTATACTCCTGTTGAATTCAAAAACATCACAGTAGCAGTTAATTAAATTTGTTACTTTTTATAAAAAAAGGGTTCGAAAACATCCAAATTGGATGTTTTCGAACCCTTAAATTCTTAATAGCCTTTATATTTGTAAACGAGAAATTTGAAATCCAAAGTGAAAATTGTGAAGGGGTTTTCTATTTTGAATTTAAATATTCTTTAAAATATTTATTGAGTAATAAACTCAATAATGAAAAAGAAAAGGTTTGTCCTAAAAACACCAATATGACTATTGGTGTTTTTATTTTTTGTCACTCCTAAGTATATTATCTCACCAGAATAAACATTTTACTTTTTATAAAAAAAGGGTTCTAAATCGTCCAAATTGGACGATTTAGAACTCATTTATTTTTACCCTATTATATATTTGGTACAAGAAGTTATGTAATTATTGAAAATAATAAGGGGATTTTTAATTTATAAAATAACTTCAGTAAGGGGAAAAAGAAAACACCAATAGTCATATTGGTGTTTTTTATTGTTGTTTTATTATATTGCTCTTCATTACATAATATACACAATGAAAAAGGCTTTAGTTATTCTATTTTTAATAAACTCCTTCATCGTTTTTCCTCAACAAATAGCTGTATTAAAATATCAAGGAGGTGGCGACTGGTATGCAAATCCAACTGCATTACCTAATCTTATTGAATATTCTAACCTTCACACAAAAACCCTAATTGATAAAAACATACAAACGGTAAGTTTAGATGATGAAACAGTAAATAATTATCCAATTATATTTTTAACTGGACATGGTAATGTTTTTTTCTCCAATGAAGATGCTGAAAACCTTAAAAACTATTTAATTTCTGGAGGTTTTTTACATATTTCAGATAATTATGGGTTAAATAAATACATTAGAAGAGAACTTAAAAAAGTATTTCCTTCTTTAAAACTTCAAGAAATACCTAATAACCATCCTATTTATCACCAAACATTTTCTTTTCCTAATGGATTACCTAAAATTCATGAACACGATAAAAAACCACCTCAAGGCTTTGGTCTTTTTTACAAAGGGCGTTTAATTGTATTTTACGATTATGAAAGTGACTTAAGTGATGGATGGGAAGATGCATCTGTTCATAATAATCCTAAAGAAGTACGCGAAAAAGCTTTAAAAATGGGTTCAAACATTATAGAATATGCCTTTAAAAACTAATGATTTTCAAATAGACAGTATTAAAATAAATTTTGACACTGATGCTTTATGGATGTTAAACATCGCATTGGCTATTATCATGTTTGGTATTGCTTTAGATATTAAAATTGCTGATTTTAAAAGATTATTAAAGAATCCTAAAATTGTTTTAGTTGGATTATTATCTCAGTTTATTTTACTTCCATTTCTAACTTTTGTAGCTATTTACCTAATCAAACCATATCCTAGTTTTGCACTTGGTATGATGCTTGTTGCTGCTTGCCCTGGAGGAAATGTCTCAAACTTTTTTAGTAAAATGGCAAAAGGAAACACTGCTTTATCTGTTAGTTTAACTGCCTTTGCTACTTTACTATGTTTAATTATGACCCCTTTAAACTTACAAATATGGGGAAGCCTATATGAGCCTACTAATGCTATTTTAAAAAGTGTTTCTTTAAATCCTTTTGAATTATTTAAACTTGTATTATTAATACTAGGAATCCCAATAATTTTAGGAATGTTAGTCAATCATTTTCATTCAGAAATGGCTACAAAAATTAATAAGATACTTCGTCCTTTTTCAGTAGTTTTCTTTTTACTTTTAATTGTAATTGCTCTTTATGATAATGCTGATATATTTAAAAACTATATTCATTTAGTATTATTTTTAGTAATTTTTCATAATGTATTTGCATTTATTATTGGTTATGTAACGGCAAAATCATTCAAACTTAATCATAAAGACACGAAAACAATTTCTATGGAAACTGGTATTCAAAATAGTGGATTGGGACTTCTCCTAGTATTTAGCTTCTTCGATGGTCTTGGTGGTATGGCACTATTAGCTGCTTTTTGGGGTGTATGGGATATTTTTTCGGGAATGGCTTTAGCAACTTATTGGGGTAGAAAAAAACTATAATTAATGAGATACTTAGTTTACTATTTTTTTAAAGTACTAATCAAAACTGGTTTGTTTTTTTATTCTAATAAAATAAAAGTTACTGGAAATAAAAACATCCCTAAAGATGGTGCTATTTTATTAGCTTCTAATCACCCAAACGGTTTGATTGACCCTTTAATTATAGCAACTCATATTAAGAGAAAAACACATTTTTTAGTACAAGCTGGTGTTTTTACAAGTAAATCTGTTTCTAACTTTTTTAATTTATTAGGTATGATGCCTATTTATCGCATTAGAGATGGTATAAAACAACTTTCTAAAAATGAAGCAATCTTTAATCAATGCCAACAGCTTTTAAAGAACAATAAAGCATTACTTATTTTTCCTGAAGGAAGTCATAATAGAAAAAGAACTGTCAGACCACTTAGCAAAGGCTTTACAAGGATAATATTTGGTACTCTAAATAATTACCCAGATACAAAAATTTATATTATCCCTGTAGGTATTACTTATCAGAATTCTTCTCAATACCCTTCAAAAGTAGCTGTAAACTTTGGTGAACCTATTGTATCTAACGATTTTTACAAAGAAGACAATCTAAATGCCTCAGCTAAAGTTTTAAAAGAAAAAGTGAGCTCACAATTAGAAAACTTAGTAGTTCATATTAAAGATGATGAAAACTATGAATCTACTCTAGAAAAGCTAAATAATGCTCAAGTTGATTTTACTCAAGTAAAAGAGGTTAATAAAATAATAAAAAGTGGGAATTTACCACCTCTAAAACAATCTTATAAAAACACTTTTAATCCTTTATACTATTTAATGGTTTTAAATAGTGTAATTCCATATTATTTATGGAAAAAGGTAGGCAAAAAAGTTACTGAAATTGAATTTATCGACACTTTTCGTTTTAGTATTAACACAATTTTATTTCCTACTTTTTATGCATTACAAAGTTGGATTGTTTATTTATTTTTCAACTGGGAAATAGCATTATCTTATTTTGTTCTTTCTTTATCATTGGTTTTGCTATACACTAAAACCCACATATGTAAAACTGAAACTACAAATTAAAGTTTCTTTTGTGTTTCAAAATATTTTATAAAAGATATTTGTATCCGTTATAAAAATTACACTACCTTTGTAAAAATATTTTATATGTTTTCAAAATCTTGCGAATATGCCATGAGAGCAATATTATATATTGCCAAGCAAAGCTTTAACGGTAATAAAACTGGCGTTAAGGAGATTGCTAAGGCTACAAATTCGCCAGAAGCTTTCACTGCTAAGATTTTGCAAAAACTAACAAAAAACAACATTGTAAACTCTATTAAAGGCCCTTATGGTGGTTTTTTAATATCTGAAAGTAAATCTCAAACTATTAAACTTAGCGAAATTGTAAAAGTTATTGATGGTAATGAAATTTATACTGGATGCGGTTTAGGCTTAAGAGAATGTAATGCAAAAAACCCATGCCCTATTCATCATAAATTTATTGATATTAGAAGAGATTTAAAAACAATGCTAGAAACAACAACTATTTATGATTTAATCAAATCAGAAACTGGTGAAAATAAAATTCTACAATTAAAAAGATAAACTAAAAAGGCTGTTCCTTTTTTCAAAAACATAAAGGATAAAAATATCCTTTATGAAAACACATAATTAAAAACAGGAAAGTTTAATTCTTTAAAATAAAAAAGGATAAAAACATCCGTTATAAAATGACTAACCTAAAAAAAATAACAACTATACAAATTGCTTGCATCTTTATTTGGATTGGCTTTATAGCTTCTATAAGTTTTATGGAAGCATGGTTAAAATTTAAAGCTGAGGGAGTAACTACTGAAATTGGATTATCTATTGGACGTTTAGTTTTTAAAGCCTTAAACACAGTAGAAATAAGTTTAGCTTTTATAATTCTTATTTCAATATTAATTAGCAAGAACCTCAACTTGCTAAGAAAACTACTACCTCCCTATTTCATCTTACTAATACAAAGCATTTACCTCTTACCAGTTTTAGATTCAAGAGCTATACAAATTATACAAGGCATTTCAGTAGATAAAAATTACGACCACTTAGTCTATGTCTTATTAGAACTACTAAAAATAATAACACTCATTTTAATAGGTATACAAATAACATATAACAATGAATATAAATCCTAATACGCTAGTTTCAGATATAGTATCTGAAAACTACAAAACAGCAGAAACCTTCAAGCTTTATGGTATTGATTTTTGCTGCAACGGTAACAGAAGTTTACAAGAAGTATCTGAAAAAAAACAAATTGATTTATCAATATTAATTTCTAAAATTAAAAATGACAATGAGAAAAGTATAAATGCTAATCATGAAAATTTTCAAAACTGGGAACTAGACTTCTTGAGTGATTATATATATCAAAATCACCATACTTACATAGAGAGAAAAGGTCCTGAAATATTAGCCTATCTGAATAAGATTAGTTCTGTTCATGGTAAAAATCATCCTGAACTTTATGAAGTAGCCTTACTTTTTAAAGAAGCCCTCGATGACTTAACTATTCACATGAAAAAGGAAGAATTAATTCTTTTTCCTTACATAAAAAAAATAGCAAACTCATATAAGAACAATGAACATCTAAACCCCCCTCCTTTTAGCTCCGTATCAAACCCTATTGAAGCTATGCATAGCGACCATGATAATGAAGGTGAGCGATTTAGAAAAATTTCAGAATTAACAAATAACTACAAAATTCCCAGCGACGCATGCAATACATATAAAATCGCTTTTTCCTTACTAAAAGATTTTGAAGAAGACTTACACAAACATATTCACTTAGAAAACAATATTCTTTTTAAAAGAGCCATAACTCTTGAAAATAAATTAAATAACAAGAACTAATGAAAAAAATTTGGACAATTTTTATACTAGTAGTAGCATCTTCATTTGCTGCTCTTATATGGGTAGGTACTGAGATCTACCAAAAACAACCTCCTATTCCTCAAAAAGTAGTTGTAAAAAATACAAATTCAATAATCTATACTAAAGCAGACATACAAATAGGTCAAAATGTCTGGGAATCTATTGGAGGAATGGAAGTAGGCTCTATTTGGGGACATGGAAGTTACGTTGCTCCCGATTGGACTGCTGATTGGATTCACAGAGAAGCCGAGTTTTTATTAAACTATTGGGCTAAAAAAGATTACAATAATGATTTCGAAAAATTAGATGTAGAAAAACAAGGTGCTTTAAAAGCCAGATTGGTTAAAGAAATAAAAACTAATACTTATAATAAAGAAACTGAAAGTATTAGTATTTCACAAGATCGATTACTTGCTATTAAAAACAATATTACTTACTACAGCTCTATTTTTTCTGAAGGTCATGAACAATATGCAATACAAAAAGGAGCATTAACAAACGTTGAAAAACTTGAACAACTCAATGCTTTTTTATTTTGGACTTCTTGGGCAGCAAGTACTAATAGACCAAATAAAGACTACACATACACATCGAACTGGCCACACGAACCTTTGATTGATAATACTATTACCGCTGACTCTCAAATTTGGTCTGGTTTTTCTATCATTCTTCTTTTATTATTCATCGGTATTCTGGCTTATTATTATTTAAGAAACCACGAAAAAGGTGAAGCTGTAACAAGCTCTAGTAAAGACCCACTTGTTAACATGCCTTTATTTCAATCGCAAAAAGCAGTTTTAAAATACTTTTTTGTTGTTTCACTTCTAATAGCTTTGCAAGTAGTTTTAGGAATAATTACCGTTCATTATACTGTAGAAGGACAGTCTTTTTTTGGATTCGAACTATCAAAATTTTTGCCTTACTCTATTTCTAGAACTTGGCATACACAACTGGCTGTTTTTTGGATTGCCATTACTTGGTTAGCTACTGGTTTATTTTTAGCTCCTATGATTAGTGGTAAAGAAATGAAGTATCAAGTTTTTGGTATTAACTTTTTATTTATTGCCGCTTTAATTATTGTTTTAGGTTCTATGCTTGGCGAATGGCTAGGAGTACATCAATTTTTAGAATTATCTACCAATTTTTTCTTTGGACACCAAGGTTATGAATATATGGATATGGGTAGATTTTGGCAATTATTCCTTGCTGTTGGCTTAATTTTATGGATGTTCATGGTGGGAAGACATATTGTTTATGGCATCAAGAAAAAGAATGATGATAAGCATTTACTAACCATTTTACTTGTAGCGGTTATTGCCATAGGAATGTTTTTCTTTTCTGGTTTAATGTATGGAGAAAATAGTAGCTTACCTGTTATCAATTACTGGAGATGGTGGTTAGTACATTTATGGGTTGAAGGTTTCTTTGAAGTCTTTGCTACTGTTACGATTGCTTACCTATTTTCAAGAATGAAAATAATATCAGTAAAAACAGCTGGAAAAACTTCTATAGCTTCTGCAACTATCTTTTTGGCTGGAGGTATTATTGGTACATTACATCATTTATACTATTCAGGAACTCCAGTACAAGCTATTGCTTTAGGTGCTACTTTTAGTGCTTTAGAGGTAGTTCCTCTTACTTTAATGGGCTTTGAAATTAGAGAAAACTGGAATCTACTAAAAGAAAACGAATGGATCCGACGATACAAATGGCCAATTTTCTTCTTTATAGCTGTTGCTTTTTGGAATATGGTTGGAGCCGGTGTTTTTGGATTTTTAATTAATCCTCCAATTGCTTTGTATTATATTCAAGGATTAAATACAACTTCTGTGCATGCTCATACTGCTTTATTTGGAGTGTATGGTATGCTTGGAATGGGCTTTATCATTACTTGTTTACGTTTATACTCAAAACGCTTATGGAACGAAAAACTTATTAAAAATGCATTTTGGTTACTTAATATCGGATTAGTTCTTATGGTGGTATTGAGTTTACTTCCCTTAGGTATCATCCAAGCTTATACCTCTATAACAAAAGGATATTCTTACGCCAGAGATGCTGAACTTTTATACACTCCAACAGTGCAAACTATTAAATGGTTGCGCGTTATTGGCGATGTTGTGTTCTCTGTTGGTATTGGTTATTTCTGCTGGTTTGTAATAAAAGAGACTGTCAATTTAATTAAAAACCGCTCATAATTTTAATTCTTTTGTAGCAAAAAGGAGCTGTTTTCAACAACAGCTCCTTTTTAAAAACTAATTTACTCTTTAAATATTACTTAAAGTTTCAGTAAAATAGCTCTTTAACTTTACCACAGCTTGATTAACATACTTCTCTTGATCATATAAATCAAAATGTGTTGCTTCTTTTATTGTAAATAATTCTTTTCGTCCTTTAGCTCTATTTACTGCAACTTCACTAAAATAAGCTGACAAAGCTTTTTCTCCTACTATTGCTAAGAATGGTCTATCAGCCATTAACTCCATTTGTTCACTTGGGTTGAAAAAATAGCGGGTATCTAAAGACATTTCTGCTCTTAAAGGTGAATAAGTAGCAAATTGCCCACCTCTTTTTGGATTTCTATAATAATCAGCAGCTCTATC
Organism: Tenacibaculum aiptasiae; assembly: GCF_965221665.1. Taxonomy (NCBI): domain Bacteria; kingdom Pseudomonadati; phylum Bacteroidota; class Flavobacteriia; order Flavobacteriales; family Flavobacteriaceae; genus Tenacibaculum; species Tenacibaculum aiptasiae. The sequence continues at coordinate 2,412,601 of NZ_CBDCSN010000002.1, read as the reverse complement.
CCAAAACTCTCCCATTCCAGAATTTTTCACAGGAATTCCATCAACCAAAACAACTTCTCCTGTTTCAAAAAACTTCTGTCTTGCTTCGTTCCCCATTTTTATTTGTTGCTGAAACTGAGCTATTTTATCTCCTTTTAAAACATCGCTGTATTGAGTAGCTCCTCCTAATCCATAGTCAATAAAATCAACAAAACCACTCACCGTTGCCACTGATTTTACTCGCTGATCAAAAATTGCTGTTTGAATACTATATCCTGCTCCTGAACAAATTCCCAACTCTCCTACTTTTTCTTTATCCACTCCTGGTATTGTTCTTATAAATGAAATAGCATTTTTGATATCCTCTACTTTCATAGGTGCATTTTCCATAGCTCTTGGGTATCCTCCACTCTCACCATAAGTTCTATGGTCAAAAGCCAAAGTTACAAAGCCTTCTTTTGCTAATTTCTCAGCATAAATTCCTGCTGTTTGTTCTTTTATTCCACTTGCTGGCGTTATACAAACTATGGCAGAAAATTTTCCATTAATATCAAAATCTTTAGGTATAAATAAGTTTGCTGCTATTCTAGTTCCTTCACTTAAAAAACTAACTTTATTTATCCCTTCTACATAATTTACTCTATATGTGGCATCCTCTTTTTTTGTTTGCGCTTTTACATTAAACATCATACTTAAAATTAATACGGTTATTATTCTTTTCTTAAAAACTCTATTCATCATAATTATTTTTTATAATAATTAGTAAATAATTAACTTGCAAGTTGAAATAAAATATGACTATAATCTGAAGCAAATCTATAATTAAAGAGAAGGTCATCAAAATACTATTTTTTTATATTTATCATAATTATTTATTATGGATACTAGATTACTTAAATTTTTCATCGCTGTTTACGAACAAAAGAATCTAACTCGAGCTGCTTCTCAATGTTTTGTTTCTCAACCCAATATTTCTAATGGAATTAAACAACTTGAAGAAGAACTTGGAAAAACTTTGTTTGAGCGTCATAAAAAAGGGGTTGAATTAAAAACCGAGGCTCATTATTTATATCCTATCGCTAAACGTTTGGTTAGTGAAATAGATAATTTGAGTCATAGTTTTAAGGTTAGAAAATTTGAAAACAAAGTACAAATTGGTATCGCAGAGAGTTTGCCTCAAGAACACAAACAACAGTTTTTTAGAACTTCATCTAATATTTGTGATTCTGTAGAATGGATAGTAAATGAAATTGACAGAAAAAATGAACTTAATTTATTAGTCAGGGAATGGAAGCAAGAAGAAGACTTGTTTCTACCTCTTTGGAAAGAAGACTATGTTCTGTGTATACCTAACGACAATCCTTTAATAAACAAAGACCTTATTAGCTTAAAGGATTTAGAAAAAGAAACATTTATTCACTGTCCTCCATGTGAAGCTCACAAGCAATGTTTATCTATTTTAAACCACGAAACAAACAAAATGGTGACTGTTGCTAATTGCTCAACAAAAACCGAAACATTAACCATGCTAATGGCTGGATTAGGCGTTACTTTTTTACCTGAATCGTTTGTTGATGGGTGGTATGGTTTTGAAGTAAAAAAATATAAAGGGCCTCGTTATTTTAGAGAAGTTGGTTTGGCTTACCCAAGAAAAAGCTTAAGAAATCCAGCAATTGCTAAAATCATTGAACATTTTTCTAAAAATCCATTAAAAACAACAAAGTTTAGTGAGTTTGGCCACTATTTCAAAACCTAAGATTGCGTCTAAAACAATCTTCCATAATAGTTTAAATCAACCAATTCTCCCTTGGTTGTTCTATAATCACATCTAAGTACTCCTTCTTGTTCAAACCCACATCGTAAGGCTAGATTTATACTTCTTGTATTTTCTTTTGAAATTCTACAAAACAACTTTTTAAACTGATGCTTTTTTACTGTATTCTCTAGTATATAATTAAAACTCTGAGTTATAATCCCCTTTCCTTCATAGGACAAATCTATAAAAGCTCCTAGTTCGGCTTTAGGAACATCCCAATCTATATTTTTAAAATCTATAAAACCAATCGCTTTACCTAATTTCTTATCTATTATTAAATACGGATAATAAGTTTTCTCTTCTACTCGTACATCTATTTTTTTACAATACCCTTCTGTGTCTTGCAATGTTTGTGTATACTTTACTGTTCCAGCAAAAAAGTCTTCTAACCTATTTTTATTCTTATTAATTAATTCAAAAAAGAGAGCGCTTTCTTTTTCTGTTAATAATTGTACTTTAAAATCGTCCATTATCATACTCATTTATTTTTTTGTAAAATAACGGCAACTTACAAACAAATACATTGATTTAAATCAACGTTTTCTTCACCCTTGACAATGTTTCTGGGCTCATTCTTAAATAAGATGCTATGTATTTATTAGGAATCTCTTGAAACAGCTCTGGTCTTCTTTTTAGAACTCTTTGATATCTTTTTACAGGAGATGAAATTAACAAATCTTTTTCTCGCTCTGCTTGATGTACTATAATCTCCTCCAAAACCTTATACCACAATTCTTGATACTCTTGGCGAGAAAATATAAACTTTAAAAACTCTTCCTTAGACAAATAACTTACTTCTGTTTTCTTTAAAGCCTCTATTTCTAATTGAGAATTTTTACCCGAAAAAAAAGAATCTAACGCTGTTATGATAGATTCTTTATATCCAAAATAAAAAGTATGTTCTTCAAAGTCTTCAACAAAGAAAACTCGAACACTTCCCTTTTCTATAAAATAAATATTGGTATCAACGCTATGAGCTCTTTTTAAGAACTCTTCTCGATTTAAAACTTTTCTCTGAGTAGCAATTCCTTCTTTCTTTATATAAGCTCGTAACGTTTTATATGCTTCCATTTTTAATGGATTATTGCATTCTGAATATCTGCCTGTATTTTAGTTCTCATATTACTTCTAACCAAACCTGAGTTTTTCATTGTTGGATACACTCTGTTAGATAAAAACACATAAACTATTCCCGATTCAGGATCGGCCCAAGTATAAGTTCCTGTAAAACCACTATGACCAAAACTTTTTTCAGAAACACATCCACAAGTTGGCTTTTCTTCAGGTCTTATTTGAGGCTTATCAAAACCTAATCCTCTACGTACTTTTTTGTCTGCATAATACCTTTTATTAAACTTTTCTAAAGTTTCTGGCTCAAGGTATTTTTTACCTCCATACTCTCCATTTTGCAAGAACATTTGCATAATTTTAGCTACATCATTTGCATTTGCAAACAAACCTGCATGTCCTCCAACTCCTCCTAACATTGCTGCTCCCATATCATGAACATAACCATGTACTAATTGATTTCTATAATAAGTATCTTTTTCTGTAGGTACTATTTCTGACTTACTAAACTTATTAAGCGGCAAATATGTTGTTCTATTTGCTCCTAATGATTGATAAAACTCTTCATCAACCAATTTATTTAGAGGTGTTTTGTATTTTTTTTCTATAATTTCTTTAAAAATATAATAGCCTAAATCGCTGTACTTGTAGCCAACTCTTTCTCTTTGATCTACCTCAACAATATGTTTATAAATTGTATCTCTATACGCTTTACTTAAATATAAGTTTTTAGCAACCTTGATATTGTATTTTTTGGATCTTTTCTTTCTATAATATTTAGATGAATTTTTTCCAGTTTCTTCATCTTTTGTATTCATATAAAAAGGAATCCACGATTGTAATCTTCCGTAATGAGAAAGTATTTCTTTCAATAATAAAGTATCCTTATTTGACTCGTGATACCTTGGCAACACATCTCCTAAACTTGAGTACAAACTAATTTTCTTATCTTCTTCTGCCTTCATAATCATTGGCAACGAAGCTAAAATCTTAGTCAATGATGCAAGATCATAAATATCAGTTTTCTTTACTTTTCTTCTCTTTAACCCCGTATGATATCCAAAACTTTTATTATAGAATACTTTACCGTTTCTTGCTATTAAAACCTGCCCTCCTGGAGCCATTTTCTTTTGCAAAATAGTATCAATTCTTTTGTTTATGATAGAAAGTTTTTCTGAAGACATTCCAGCTTCTTCTGGAATTGTGTATTCAAAAACATTTAATCCTTTTACAGAAACTCCTTCCCCTTCTTTAAACTCTTCATTAATTGATACTGGTAATTTACCGCTCAAATCAAATGCTCCGAATAATGCCTGTGCTGAAAGTTCTTGTGCCAACTTGCTATTTTGATACGAAACTACAACTCCCTCTATGTTTGTAAAAGATTTTAGTTTTAATAAGCTATAAGGGCTTGTAAACACATCTAAAATCACCTTTTTAGTTCTCGCTATCTCTTGCAACCAAACTAGTTCTTTATTAGAAAATTTATAGCTTTTCCAAGGATGCTTATTTGATTTATGAAAACCTACAATTACCAAGTTATATTTTCTTAGTTTTTGCATTAAAACACTCAAATGCTTATCTGAAACCACATCTACCTTAGTGTAGTTTTTAAGCATATTAGAAAAATACTTTCCTTTTGCATCTCCTAAAGAAACATAGGCTATTTTTTTATCTTTTAAATTCTTTATTGGTAAAATCTCAGCTTCATTCTTTGCTACTGTAATTGAACTCTTTATCAATTTTCTATGCAATACCTCATCTGATATCGAATTTAAATCTTTGTTAAGGTTATCTGTAGAAATTGGCTCGAATTTATTCAAACCTACTAGATACTTCGCTTTCAATATTTTTCTTACTGAAAAATCTAATCTTTCTTCTGTTAAATCACCTTTTTCTAAAGCCTCTTTCAATAATTTTACTGATCCAGGAACATCCTGCGGTATTAATAAAATATCATTCCCTGCTAAAATTGCTGCTAAGTCTATTTCAGCCGAAGTTGAATAGTTAGCCGCTCCTTTCATATTCAATCCATCGGTAATTACTAAACCTTGAAAACCTAGTTTATCTTGTAATAAATTTGTTACTACATTTTTTGACAAGGATGTTGGTAACTTAGGATTTGGTTCAAAAGCAGGAATACTTAAATGCGCAGTCATTACACTAGCAACTCCTTCTTTAAATATTTTACGATAAGGATATAACTCTATTGAGTCTATTCTTTGTTCATTAAAATTGATTGTTGGTAAAGTATGATGAGAATCTGTTGCCGTATCTCCATGCCCCGGAAAGTGTTTGGCATTTGCTAAAACCCCAACACTTTGCATTCCTTTGGTAAATGCAATTGCTTTTTCTGTTACATTTTCTTTACGCTCTCCAAACGATCTGTTTCCTATTATTGGGTTATTAGGATTTGTATTAATATCAACCACAGGTGCAAAATTCATATGAATCCCCACTCGCTTACAGTGCTCTCCTATTCTCTTACCTGTTTCTTCTAAAAGTTCTTGATTTTTTATAGCCCCTAAAGCCATATTCCAAGGAAAACGATATGTTTTTTTAAGTCGCATATCCAATCCCCATTCTCCATCAAAACCTATCATTAAAGGAACTTTTGAGATTTCTTGATATTTATTAGTTAGAGCTACTTGTTTTTCAGGTGTTCCTTGCATAAATATTAAATTACCTACATGATACTTGTTAATCATATCTGTAATAAACTTTTCATGCTTTTTGTCCTTATTAGAATAAGCCTGTACCATAAACAACTGCCCTATTTTCTCATCAATGGACATTGATTTCATGATACTATCTACCCAAATTGTTTGCGATTCCTTATCTTTTGCTAATAACGGATCTACTTGTTGCGCTTCTACTACTTGAACAAAAACAAACGCTAAAAAAACTAGTACTTTCTTCATCATATTTAAAAATCTCTTACTACATGAAATCAATTTCTTATACCAAAAACCTCTTATGCCAACTTTTATCAGCTGTTACTTCCCAATTCGTCTCAAAATCCTCTTTGGTATTCACCATATTATTGAAAACTATGGTATTTGAAGTTATTTTTTGTTCTTTAGCAAATTGTTGAAACTCTGGTAACTTTACTATATTAATGTTTTCACCAACTTTAAAAGTTACATTCATTTTATTCATTAAATCTACATTCATTTTTTTTTCCAACTCTTGTACGAAACGAACTGAAGAATCTATAGAACATCCTGATACATTATTAAAACCTTCATCTACAGCTAACACTAAAAACTGATTATATTTTATAGTAAATGACCCTTTTAAATCATCTCCATGACGTGTCCAATTTTCAATAAAAAGTATTGCTTTTGCACAAATATGCTCTACTTCTTCAACTGTAAACTCTCTATCTGCTTGATAAATCCAAACTCGTGAATCGTTTGGTAAATTATTATATTCCGTGTACATTTTTCCTTTCTTTTATAATTCCTAAATTAAAAAACTATCAAGATTTTATATCTTAAACGAGTGTTAAAGATTACCTTAAATTAAATTTTTGTTGCAGTGCTTGTAGTTTCTCTTCATCTGTCATCTTTTTTTTAGGTGAAGACATACGTTCTTTCACTTCTCTCAAGACTTTTTTAGTGTATAGTGGAAAATCTGCATTTTGAATCCATGCATTGTATCCTGGGTTTTCTTTAAAAACCTCTTCTACTGTTCGTCCTTTATATTTACCGAAAGAAAAAATTTCTTGATCTTTATCATTCATCAAAACGAAACCTGCAAAATCTGCTCGTTTCCCATGTGCTGAATATTCACTTAAAGCCTCTACTGTATTATCTATATCATCATATTTTTCTATCTGAGCCATTAAAATCTCATAGGTAGCATTCGTATCAGCTTCTGCTCCGTGCGCTCCTACTAATTCTTTTCCACAGTAAAATTGATATCCTGCACTTAATGTTCTTTGCTCTTTTTTATGAAAAATTACTTGTACATCTATTGCTTTACGATTTTTCATATCAAAATCAATTCCAGCACGCATTAACTCTTCTGCTAAAAGAGGGATATCAAATCTATTTGAATTAAATCCTGCCAAATCACATCCAGCAATCATCTCATTAATTTTTGGTGCTAACTCTTTAAAAGTAGGCTCTGTAACTACTTTTTCATTTGTTATTCCATGAATATCTGATGATTCTTTTGGTATTTCTATTTCAGGATTCACCAACCATGTTTTACTTTCTTTATTTCCGTTTGGAAACACTTTTAATATTGATATTTCAACAACTCTATCTTTTGCAATATTAACTCCAGTTGTTTCTAAATCGAAAAATACGATTGGTTTTGCTAAGTTTAACTTCATCTAATTTTAAGAGAATTATTCATTATTTAATTGAGCTTTAAACTCGTCTATCTTATCTAAATCTTCTTGAGCTAATGTAGGTTCTTTAAATCCATACTTTTTTAACTCTTCACTAATTGTCTTTGCAACTATATATCTTGCTGTTGGTTTATCATCAGCAGGGACAACATACCATGGCGCATAATATGTTGATGTTCTTTTTAACAAATCCTCATAGCATGTTTGATATTTATCCCATAACTTACGTTCTTTCAAATCACCTGAAGAAAACTTCCAATTCTTCTCAGGAATATTTAAGCGACGTAATAACCTATTTTTTTGTTCTTCTTTTGACACATTTAAAAAGAACTTCAAGATAATTGTTCCGTTTTCTGAAATATGCTTTTCAAATTGGTTTATTCGATCCATTCTTGAATGATAAAAATCGTCATTTAAATCATCTAAACTTTTAACTGTTGGGATATTTTCTCCAAAAACATATTCAGGATGCACTCTTGTTACCAACACATTTTCATAATGAGTTCTATTAAAAACTCCTATTTTTCCTTTTGCAGGAAGAGCGATATAATGTCTCCATAAAAAGTCGTGCTTCAACTCTAACTCTGTTGGCACTTTAAAACTATGCACTACAACTCCACGTGCATTTACATCTTTAAACACTTCTCGAATCAAACTATCTTTCCCAGCGGTATCCATTCCTTGTAAGCAAATTAACATACTATACTTACTTTCAGCATACATAGTATCTTGTAATTTACTTATTTCTTTTCTTAATTTTTTAAGTTTTTTTTTCGCTTCCCCCTCTACTGTTTTCGTTTCAAAATCGCTTAACACAATCTCTTCTGAAAACTTAAACATGTCTGTATTCATAGATAATGCTTTTTATACGATAAAAGTACAAAAAATATCCCCTTTAATCATTGATTTTTTCTTGGTTATTATCATTTTTAACAATAAGATTCTTAATTGGTTTTTAATAAAATTTGTGAGCTTTATCACACATAAAACAAACAAAAATGAATAAAACTGTAATTATACAAGGAAGTTCAAAAAGCAATGGTAACACAAATACCGTTATCAACTACTTAAATAAAAATAGTGATTTTGATATTATAGACTTAAAAACCAAAAACATTGGAGCTTTTGAATATGACTTTAGTAATGCAAATGATGATTTTATTCCTTTAATGGAAACCATTATTGAAAAATATGACACAATCATTTTTGCTACACCTGTTTATTGGTATTCTATGAGCGGGACTTTAAAACATTTTTTTGACAGGCTATCAGATCTTCTTCATTATAAAAAAGAACTTGGAAGACAATTACGTGGCAAAAACATGGCTATGATTAGTAATTCTGGAGCCAATGATTTAAAAGACGGATTCACCATGCCTTTTATTGAAAGTGCAAATTATTTAGGCATGAACTATATTGGAGACACTCACGCATGGTTTACTGAAGACGGTAAAGAAATTAACACTGATGCTAAAGCTAAGATTGATGATTTCAGAAAATCATTCTAATAACAAAGCCTTTCATTACTAGTGAAAGGCTTTGTTTTTTTTATTCTACTGGTATACATAAATCTACAATCCATTTTTTTTGAGGATGCTCTTCTGCATTGTTATAATAAATCTCGAACGGATCTTGATCTCCTTTTCTATAACCATGTTCACTCATCCATACAAAACTACTTTCCCATGCTTTTTGAAATTGTTCTCCCACAACCTCTACTCTAGAAACCACACATTTAGTTGCTGGTAAAGTTTTCAAATTCACCTCTCCTTCTGTAGTTACCTTACGATCTAAAACCATACAAGCACTCTGCCTCACTTGGTCTGGCGACGTTATCTTAGGGCTATCATGATAAATTGTTACCATCCTTAAATTTGGTTGACTCATTAAACCTTTAGGAGCTGCCCATTGGATTAAACGATTGTACACACTTCCTATTAAATCCATCCCTCCTTTATGACTCAAGTAAGCCAATTGCATTTCTGGAACTACTTTTACTTCTGTTTTTGCATTCATTTTTAACCAATTTAAATTTTCATTTATGTTACAAATGTATTGCTCAAACCTAGTTTCTATTTGTCCATTCTTGCTTTCTATTTTACATATCTTGCTATATTTATTAGCACTTTCTTTTTTAAATTCCGCAGGACTCATTCCGTAAAAGTTCTTAAACGCTCTCGAAAACGAAGACAAACTTGTAAAACCTACTCTTTCAGAAACTTCTGTTATTGATTTTTCTTTTTGTTTTAATAAAAAAAATGCCGCTTTTTCTATTCTTTTTCTAACAATAAAATCATTTAATGTCTCGTTGGTTACAATTTTAAATAATCTATGAAAATGAAAAGGAGAAAAATGCGCTTCTTTTGCTACTCTTTCTAATACTAGTTTCTTATCTAAATTAGACTCTACATAATCTATTGCCTTTCCTATCCTAGTTATTGTTTTATTTGAAAAATTCACAGTTCCTTTCATCTATTTTATAGTTCCTATATAACACATACTTTCACTCTACAAACAAACAGTTCTCACTTTTAACCTCTAGATATTGACTTCTTTTGAAGCCCATAAAAAACTAAACCTCCCAAAAAATAAAGAATTACATCAATCACATCTGCCGTATATCTAGAATGGCTTTTGGGCAACACAAATTCAAATAAAACCGAATACATAGCACACATGTAAAAAATTACCCAAATAGGAATTTCATAATTCTTATCCCCTCTACTCCATCTAAGCACATACAAACTAAACGACAATACTATTGGTATAATAAGAAAATCATTTAAGTAAAACCTAATAATTCTTGGTAACTCAACTCCATATTTAGAAGCCAAATAAACAATTGTTCCTAAACACAGTGAAACCACTATATATATATGAAGTGCTTTTTTCACCCTACCCAGCTGCTACCATTGCAATAAACCAAGCCAGCATAGCTCCTATAGCACTTACCACCAAAAACACTGAATACAATATCCAACCTACTATCTTATAAAGAAAAAACGGATGCTGCTTTAAGCGCTCAGCTAAGTTAGGATTCTCTAATTCATATTTAGCTTCATCAATTCGCTTCTGCCTTTCTCCTTCTTGTTTTATTTCTTGCTTTTTCTTAAAAGAAATTAATTCTCCACAATTTTTACAAAAATCAGAGTTTTCAGTAAACACTCCACATTTAGTGCACTTGATGTTTTTTGATACTTTAGGCATCTTCTTTTACAAATGAATATTTATTTTGTTTTCTATAAGGACGAATTATCAAGCGAGTTTCTCTATCAAAACGAATATAACTATACACCCAGTTCATAAAAACAATTACCTTATTTCTAAAACCTATTAAAGAGAATAGATGCACAAACATCCACACAAACCAAGCAAAAACTCCTTGAAACTTCCACTTAGGTAAATCGACTACAGCTTTATTTCTTCCAATAGTTGCCATAGAACCTTTGTCATTATATTTAAAAGGCTTTAGTTTTTTTCCTTTTAATTTAGCTAAGATATTTTTTCCTAACAGCTCACCTTGTTGAATTGCTGGTTGTGCCATCATTGGGTGTCCACGCTCATAATCTTTTGTTTGCATGCAAGCAACATCACCTATAGCATATACATTTTCATATCCAACCACCTTACTATATTCATCAACCTTAAAACGATTCGCTCTCTCTATCAAACAATCTTGTTCTAAACCATCTATAGCATCTCCTTTTACACCAGCTGCCCAAATAACCGTTTCTGCTTTAAAATGATCGCTACCATTAGTAGTTACTGTTTCACCGTCATAATCTATCACTCTAAGATTTTTCCACACATCTACTCCTAGCTTGATTAAAAAATCCTCTGACTTTTTCGATGCCTTACTACTCATTCCACTCAACAACTCATTCGTACCTTGAATAAGATTTATCTTCATTTGACGAATATCCAAATCTGGATAATCTTTAGGTAAAATCCCTTTCTTCATTTCCGCCAAAGCCCCTGCTAATTCGACACCAGTTGGACCCCCACCTACAATTACAAAATTCATCAAAGCTCTTCTCTTTTCAAGATCTGTTTCCAATAAAGCTTCTTCAAAATTTTCTAACACCAAACTACGAATATTCAATGCCTGCGGAACTGACTTCATTTCCATTGCATATTTTTCAATATTCGTATTTCCAAAAAAGTTTGTAGTTGAACCTGTAGCAATAATTAATTCATCGTATTCTAAACTTCCTATTGAAGTCTCTATCACATTCAGTTTTGCATCGACATTAGTTACTTCTGCCAAACGAAAATAAAAATTCTCTACATCGTTAAAACGTTTCCGAAGTGGAAAAGCAATACTATCAGGCTCTAACCCTCCTGTAGCAACTTGATATAATAATGGTTGAAATGTATGATAGTTATGTTTATCTATTAAAACTACCTGAAGTTCTTGGTCTTCTAATCCTTTAGCAGCAGCCAATCCTGCAAATCCCCCTCCTATAATTACAACTCGAGGAAAACTGGTTTGTGGTATATTCATTTAGATTTATTAAAGTTAAAATCTAAACACAAATTTACTGAATTTTAATGATATTCCCTTTTCAAATCTTGCTTTAGTACCTGCAAGGATTTATTTGAACTAATCAAGTTTAATATTATTTCTTTACGCAATACATCAATATCTTCATCGTAGTATTTCGCCCACTTATATTCTTTAAATAAAGTTTGAATTTGCTTTAAGCGTTTATGAACCAATTCTGAAGTCATTAAAAAAACATTTTCATTCATCCCCTTACCTATTCTTTGGATTTTCACTTGCTTATTTTTAAAGTCAACTTCTAAATAAAAAACCTTATCAACATCATTTAATGGATAAAAATCTTTCCAATTAGCATAACCAACATAATAGTTTTGGTTTCTATAATTCTCAATCCCTTTTATTTTCCACCTACAATTAGCTACTCTACCCCAATGATTAGAATATCGATACACACCATCTTCCGTATAATAATATAAGCTTCCTGATTTACTTTGATAATGTGCAGACTTCCCTTTAAAAAAATCGATTTCCTTTTTCTCAAACTCACAATAGGTATGCTTGAAAAAATTATACTTATAATACTCCTTCAATTACAACCTGTTTTTAAGTTTTGTAAACTCCTGTTCCAAAAACAACAACTTCTCCTCTAACACATCATTAAACTCAGGCAATCTTTTAAAAAAAGCATAACGAATACGCCACAACTCTTTTACATCAGATAATGCATAGGTTTTATCTTCTATATTTTTATGATCCGCCCTTAAAACAATTTCATCATTTGTTACATATAATCTTCTTAAGATAAGCTCGTCATTTACCAACACCAAAGCCAACACACCGTTATTTAACTTCTCTATCACATTCTTAGGAACAAACTCCCCTACAACAACATCTTTAGGAAACAGACCTTTATCATGGTTTGTCATTTCTAAATTCCTAACAGTATATCCTCTAAACACTTTCTCCGTATTAATAGGTAAGTTCAAAACAGGCAAATCACCCACAAATGCTTTTTTATTGTAATACTTAATGTAATCAGCAACCTTCTTTTCAGTAATACACGGAACAGAAGCAAACATTTCTTTATCCATATCATCAGCCTGCAACGTAATATCATCCTTAAACTGCAGCAACTTATTTACAGTTAATTCAGAAGTTAGCAAATCATCTACCTTAATACTAAAATGATTAGCAATCTTTATTATCGTATCTATTTTAGGTTCACTCCTACCTTCCTCGTAAGCCCCTAAAGTAGCGCGCTTTAGATCAAAAATTTCAGCAAAAACCTGCTGACTCAACCCTTTAACCCCTCTTATTTTCTTTATGTTTTTTCCAAAAAACGACATGTTTTGCTAATTTTATTTGCAAATTAAATTATTTTACCTATCTTTACACTAACAATATTAGCTAATACTTTTGATATTTGCTATTTTTTTTAGTTAAAAATCAAAATAAAAAAGAACAACTAACCAAATTTTAACAACTATGATACTATTTACTATATGTATGACCGGACTTGTTTTCAAATCTTTTTTGTAATATTACAAGCGCTAAAAAGAGAAGAAAACAAAATTATAAACTACTAATTTCATTGCTAATGAACAATCACTATTTAAAAACAAAAAACTTTTTACAGGAGCTTAATGTAAACATTATAAAAGAAGACGAAACTGAGGGGATTTTTGTTATTGAAAAAGAAAGTTTTGGAATCAAAAACTTAATTATAGGAGTTGCTTACCCAATAGTTATTATTGAACAATTCATCTTTAAAGTTAATCAACCAAACGAAGAAATTTTTAAGAGTTTACTAAAAAAGAACAGAGACATTGTTCATGGTGCCTTTGTTTTAGACGACAGCTATGAGCGTGTAATTTTTAGAGACACTTTACAATTAGAAAATTTAGACTTAAACGAATTAGAAGCTAGTTTAAACTCTTTGAGTTTATTACTAAGCGAATATTCTGAACAAATTATTACATATTCAAAATATTAAAAAAATATTATTATGAACATTTTTAGAAGATTATTTAACATAGGAAAAGCCGAAGCTCACTCTGCCATTGATAAAATGGAAGACCCTATTAAACTGACAGAGCAAGGAATAAGAGACATGAAAAAAGACTTAGATAAAAGTCTTGAAGCATTGGCTCAAGTTAAAGCTATGGCTATTAGAGCCAATAACGATAAAGAACAATACACATCTAAAGCTGAAGACTATCAAAACAAAGCGATGCTTATTTTGAAAAAAGCTCAAAATGGTGATTTAGATATGGCGGAAGCTGATCGTTTAGCAAAAGAAGCTTTAATTAAAAAAGAAGAAGCTACAAACCACATTACTAGAACCACAGAAGAAGCTGAAAGATTTAACAAATCTGTTGCTCAATTAGAGAAAAATGTTTCTGAAATAAAATCGAATATCAGTAAGTGGGAAAATGAGTTAAAAACTTTAAAAGCCAGAGTTAAGGTTAGCAATGCTACTAAAAACTTAAACAAGCAAATGGCTGAAATCGATAGCTCTAGTACAGTTTCTATGTTAGAGCGTATGAAAGAAAAAGTACAGCAAGAAGAAGCATTAGCAGAAGCTTATGGAGACATCGCTAATGAATCTAAGAGTATAGACGAAGAACTAGACGCTATTGTAGACACTACTGAAGCTAGTGCTATGAGCGATTTAGAAAAGCTTAAAAAACAATTAGGAATGGATAAAAGTGACGAGACTAACAATTCTTAGAACTAAATAAATGTAAAAAAAATTAAAATGGAAGAGCTATTAAACAATGCATTCTCACCTGTTAATGCTACATTGAGCATCTTATTAATCATACTTTCTTTGTATTGGGTTTTAACGATACTTACAGGTATTGATTTAGATTTTTTTGATGTAGAGTTTGACATAGATTCAGATGTGGATATTGATGCTGATGTTGATAGCAAAATAGATGTAGACATACCAGATAATAACGCAGCAGAAGGTTTTTTTATAAAATTTTTAAAATACTTCGGATTTGACGAATTGCCTTTCATGTTCTTAATTTCGATTGTTGTCGTTGTTATGTGGTTTATATCTATAAACCTAAATCATTACTTAAGCTTTCCAACCTTCATTGGGTTTATTTTACTAATCCCAATCTTTTTTGCAAGCCTTTTTGTTGCTAAATTCCTAACAAAACCTCTCGTAAAGGTTTATAGAATGATTAACCACAAAGGAGAAGAAGTTATCGACTTTTTAGGAAGAGAAGGTAAAATTACTGCTTCAGTAAAGGATAATAAAATAGGTCAACTTGAGATTATGGTAAAAGGAGACCCTATAAAGATTTATGTAAAATCTAATTCAGGAGAAACAATAAAAACTGGAGAAAAAGCAGTAGTTATTGACGAATCAAAAGATCTCAAATATTACATCATAAAAAAACTAGAAACAATCAATTAAAACACTAAACTTATGTTAGAAACTTCTTCAATGGTAATCATAGCATTTATTGCTATTGTTATACTAGGACTATTATTCTGGATTATATCCATGTATAAAAAAATAGTTCAAGGAAAAGTACTTGTTAGAACTGGATTTGGAGGAACCAAAGTTTTCTTTAATGCTGGTATGGTAATCCCTGTACTTCACAAACAAGAAATTATGGACATTTCTGTAAAGAAGCTTGAGGTAGAACGTATTGGAAGCGATGGTTTAATTTGTAAAGACAATATGAGAGCTGATATTAAAGTAGCTTTCTTTGTTAGAGTCAACAAATCAGTTGCTGACATCATTAACGTTGCACAAACAATTGGATGTGAAAGAGCATCAGCAAAAGAAACCTTAGATAATTTATTTGAGGCTAAATTTTCGGAAGCTTTAAAAACCGTAGGTAAACAATTCGAATTTATAGAATTATACGAAGCTCGTAGAGAATTTAGAGAAGCTATTATGGATATTATTGGTACAGATTTAAATGGATATGCTTTAGATGACTGTGCTATTGACTATTTAGAGCAAACTCCTGTAAATTACTTAAAAGCTGATAATATTTTAGATGCAGAAGGGATTAAGAAAATTACTGAATTAACTGCTGCACAAAACATAAAATCTAACTTAATTAAGCGTGACGAAGAAAAAACTATTCGCAAACAAGACGTAGAAGCTAGAGAAGCTATTTTAGAGTTAGACAAGCAATTAGCCGAAAAAGAAGAACAACAAAAACGTGAAATTGCTAATATAAAATCACGTGAAGAAGCTGAAACACTAAAAGTTGCGGAAGAAGAACGTTTAAAATCTGAAACAGCAAGAATAGCTACTGAAGAAAAAGTACAAGTTGCGGAAGAAAATATGCAACGTCAAATAATTGTTGCTGAAAAAAACAAAATACGTACAGAAGCTGTTGAAACAGAAAGAGTAGAAAAAGACAGAGCTTTAGAAGCTACAGAACGTGAGCGTATTGTTACACTTGCTCAAATTGAAAAAGAGAAAGTTGTAGAAGTTGAAAAGAAAAACATTCAAGATGTAATTCGCGATAGAGTAATGCTAGAGAAAGGTGTTGTAGAAGAAAAAGAAAACATGAAAGACATCGAAGCTTTTAAAGGAGCTGATCGTGAAAAGCAAGTTGCTATTACTTTAGCTGAGAAGTCTGCTCAAGAGCAATTAATTAAGCGAATTAAATTAGCAGAAGCAGAAAAAGAAGCTGCCAAGCAAAAAGCAGAAGAAATCAACATCCATGCACAAGCTCAAAAAGAAGCTAGTGAAAAAGAAGCCGAAGCTAGAAAAACATTAGCGGAAGCTAAAGCAAAAGAAGAAGCTACTATTGGTATGTCTGAAGCACAAGTAATGCATGCTAAAGCAGATGCTAACGAACGTCAAGGATTAGTAGAAGCTACAATTATTGAGAAAAAAGCAAAAGCTGAAGCTGCTGGAACCTTAGCAAAAGCAGAAGCTCTTAAAGAAGAAGGTATTGCAGAAGCAGAAGTAATCAAAGAAAAAGCACTAGCAAAAGCAACTGGTGATAAAGAGATTGCTTTAGCTGAAGCTGCTGGAATTGAAGAAAAAGCAGAAGCTATGAAGAAACTTGACGGTGTTGGTAAAGAGCACGAAGAATTCAAACTACGCTTAGAAAAAGAATTAAAAGTAGACTTAGCTCATATTAATGTTCAGAAAGATATTGCAGATGCACAAGCACAAGTTATTGGTGACGCATTGAAAGCTGCTAATATTGATATTGTTGGTGGTGAAACTATGTTCTTCGATCAAATCATTGGACAAATCACAAAGGCTAAAGGATTTGATAGATTGGTACAACACAGTGATAATATTCAAGATGTAAAAGATGCTATTTTAGGAAGTGATAATGTAAAAGGAAACTTATTAGATAAAGTAAAAGACTTTGCTACCAAATACGGAATTTCTTCTGAAGACATTAAAAACTTAACAGTAGCCAACCTTTTAATGGACTTAAAAGGAAAAGCAACTAGTTCAGATGATGAAAACCTTTTTAGTAACCTATTCAATTTAGCAAAAGGACTAGGTTTATCTAACCAAAAGTTATCATAATTAACAATTAAAGGTAGAGTTTTTCAAACTCTACCTTTAAAATTTCAGCTATTCATGTGACAAATAAAAAACAAATAATTAGGTTTATTTTTTTCATTTTTTTATTTACATCTTGTCATAAAAAAATTAGTGAAAAACAAGCTTGGAATAACTTTTTTAATGGCAATATAGAAGTTTCAAACACCCATTTTAAAGAGCTTATTAAAAATAACCCAAGCAGTAAAAAAAATTACTTAGGCCTTGCTTATACTCAATGTATCGCTAACAAAGAATATATGCCATACATTAAGAAGTTTACAAATAATAACGACTCTATATTAATGTTTTCGCATATAGCGGGAACTTTAAAACAATATTTTAGCAATGACTCTGAAAAAAAATTGAGAGAACATTTAAAAAATAATTTGGAAATTATTAAATCCCTCCACCTAGATAGTAGTTTTAAAACCTATCATCTAAATGGAAATATTGAATCTCAAGGTCAATACAAAAAAATGAGAGCCATTGGTATTTGGAAAAGCTATAGTGCTAATGGAAAATTGATAGAAGAAGTTATTCACCCTGAATAATCTAACTCCTTTTCACATCAAAAAAACTCGACTTAAGAAAATTATGGAAAACAAAAACAATGCACAGCAATTAGATGGCGGCACCTATGAAATCATTCAAAGTAGATTGCAAAAACAAAAGCAAGACCTACAAGAAAGATTACATACCCTAAATGAGGATAGAAAACATGTTTTTGGAGCTATAGAAACCAAATTAATTGCTAATGATAGAATTAATACCGAAAACAATTGTATTGCCAGAGATATCGTTTCTTTAGGTAACATCTCTATTTTCGGATACAATGTTCACTTCGGATTAAGAACAGACATCAAACTATCGGATGTGTTTAGTATTTATGAATTTAAAGAACAACGTTTCCACATCCAATCTTTAGATCTACTAAACGATCCTGTTTTTATTGATGATTTTACCAATCTTTATAAATATTATAGAAATACTATTTTCTCAAAATTTGCTGTAATTGGAAACTATTTATACATGGTTTTTCAGTTAAGCGAAAACAAAAGCGATATTAAAGCTTTTAAATGGCTTATCAACGAAAATAATCTTCAATATATTGATAACAGAAGCGAACATGAATATAAATTTCCTACACAACACGAGTTTAAATGGCAGGAAGTAACTCGTGATATGCACCGATATGGAACCTACTCTCATGTATCTATTTTAGACAAGGTTTTTGTAGAAACCATTGGAGGAGATTTAACTATTAAAATTGAAGACAACACAGACGAAGGAAGAGGAATTCTTTCTGAACCTGTTGAACATATAGATCAAACATTAGACGATGGTCAATTCAGATATGGTAATTTAGGAAACCTAATTACCCTAGAAGTAAAACCATTTCAAGAACCATCTCGCTATTTTGTTTATAACCACAAACTTCAGGAAGTTCAAAAAATAGACAGTATTAAAGACACTGCTGTTCAGTTACCAGATGACCATGGTATTATATTCCCCAACGGATATTACCTACAAACTGGAGAATATAAACTTTTTGAAAACGATGCTAAGGAAGTAAAATTCCAAGAAAAAATAGTATCTCCTAATGGAGAAGACTTCTTATATGTATTTTATGCAACCATCCGTGGTTTATACATTTTAATGTCATACAACATCATAGAACAAGAAGTTAAAACACCCATAATTTGTAATGGTTTTACTGTATTACAAAATGGAGAACTTTGTTATTTTAAAACAGAAAACGAACAAACCAAACATCATGTAGTTCAGATTTGGCAAACTCCTTATTTGAAAGGAGATTTTATGCCTTCACAACATGAAAACACATTATTATACAAAATAGGAAACAAAG
The DNA here is from genome assembly GCF_965221665.1 of Tenacibaculum aiptasiae. Classification (NCBI taxonomy): domain Bacteria; kingdom Pseudomonadati; phylum Bacteroidota; class Flavobacteriia; order Flavobacteriales; family Flavobacteriaceae; genus Tenacibaculum; species Tenacibaculum aiptasiae. The sequence goes on along the minus strand of NZ_CBDCSN010000002.1, from coordinate 2,393,456 downwards.
ATATTGTTCGTGCCATGGCAGAGTGTCACGAATTAATCAACCTATTAAATAAAGAAGATAATTACACAGGTTTATACAACGATATTGCCAAAATATCAAAAGATATAAACGACACTTATTATTGGTTACCTGAAAAAGAAACTTCACAGTTAAACATTCCTATTGCCCAAATAAATGAAGCTGCAAATGCTGCTATTGAGGAGTTTGAGAAGGTGGTTCAACTAAAAAAACAAGCTGAAAAGGAAACTAAAAATATCAATCAGAAATCTGATGAGTTATTCAGTAAAATAAAAAGTACTTCTTTTAAATCTATTGATGACTTTGTTGTTCTGTTAAATCAATTACGAACCTTACGAGGAGAAGTAATCAGCTTACATGATATTCGATATATAAATGCAAATCTCTTAAAAGAATTAGAAGAGCAAGTTGCCGAACAAAACAACCTTATTTCTAAACGCTGTGTTCAGTTTCTTTTAAACGATAAAGCATTAGAACCTTACCATAAGAGAGTTTCAGAAAAAGAAGAAGCTTTACCAAATATTAAAAAGGTAATAGACGCCAAAGCTCTAGAGAAAGAAGTTAATCAGATTACTTCCGATTTAGAGATGCTAATTGATATTGTTTCAAATTTAGAAATCGAAGATACTTCACAATCCACTAAGATTATTGATAACATCTCATTGATTTTTGCGACATTAAACCAGTTAAAATCTGGAATTAAGAATAGCATCAAAAGCTTAGGAAGCAAAGAAGCTAAGGCCGATTTTAACGCACAGTTAAAGCTAATTGACCAAAGTATCATCAATTACATAGACATTGCTAATACACCTGAAAAATGCGATGAATTCTTAACCAAAACAGCTATTCAACTTGAAGAGCTAGAAGGGAAATTTGCCGATTTTGAAGAGTTTATTACTTTGATTATTGAAAAAAGAGAAGAAGTTCATGCCGCTTTCGATAACAGAAAGAATAGCTTAATTGAAAAAAGAAACAAGAAAACTGTAGCGCTACAAACAGCTTCAGAAAGAATTTTAAAAGGTGTAAGCAAAAAAGCGCTTACTTTCAATTCAACTGAAGATATCAACGGATATTTTGCCGCTGATTTAATGATTAATAAAGTTAGAGACATTATTAGTCAACTAAAAGAATTGGACGATATCGGTAAAGCAGAAGCTATTGAAACGCAATTAAAAGTTGCAAAAGAAGATGCACTTAGAAAGCTAAAAGACAAGCAAGAACTTTACGAAGACGGTGAAAATATAATCAAATTAGGAAAACACAAATTTGGGGTAAACAAACAATTACTCGACCTTACTATTGTTTATAAAAACGAAGAGTTATACTATCACTTAACTGGAACCGATTTTTACGAGGAAGTTTCAAATGAAATCTTACTTAACTCAAAAAAATATTGGGACCAAGAATTAGTTTCAGAAAACAACACTGTTTATAGATCTTCATTTCTAGCTTTTAAATTATTTAATAAGTTTAAAGAAGAAGAATTAATCAACCTTACCGAAGAAGAGCTACTAAGTTTAATTAGAAAAGAAAGTAGTAATTCTTATGCTGAAGGCTACATAAAAGGTGTTCATGATGTTGATGCTGCAAAAATATTACACACATTAGTACATAAACATCACGAACTTGGATTACTAACTTTTACTCCAGACGTAAGAGCCTTTGCTCAATATTTCTGGAACTCATTAACCGAAGAACAAAAAACAAACTACAATACTTCAATTAAGGCTTCTGGTGAAGTTTTAGCCGTGTTCCCAAATAGCACTGCTTACGATTTTATTATTGATGACTTAACTGATTATTTAAATAGTTTTTCAGAAAAAACACAGCTTTTTTCAAATGAGCAATCTAAAACCATTGCTAGGTATTTATTCAATGAATTAAAGAGTAATAATACTTTTCACACAAGTCCAGAAGCCTTAGTTTTAAAAGAAACATTTATTAAAACTTTAGACAGGCAAAATGCTCTTCATAAATTTAAAGCAGGTGTTGAAAAGCTCGAAGAGTACACTGATAAGATTCAATTAGCCAAACAATGGGTAAGCTCTTTCATTAACGAAAAAACCCCTACCGAAACAAACTATATAAATGAAGTTGTTGTTTTACTATTGTTTGAAAACCTTTCAGCTTTAAACCCTATCAATGTTCACCCAAAACAAACATTGCAAGGATTAAAAGGTAATCATACTACAATTAACGAAAACACTATTGAGTTTGACTACCATAATTTCATTGAAGAGCTTACTCAATTTAATCAAAATGAAGTACCTAACTTCATACAATATAGAGAAGCAAAACATCAAGTAACTGAAGAGTTAAAAGAAGAATTAAAATTAGAAGAGTTCAAACCAAGAGTACTATCTTCTTTTGTTAGAAACAAATTGATAGATCAAGTTTACTTCCCTTTAATTGGTGATAACCTTGCCAAACAATTAGGAACTATTGGAGACAATAAGCGTACTGATAGAATGGGAATGCTATTATTAATTTCTCCTCCTGGATATGGTAAAACCACCTTGATGGAATACATATCGAACCGATTAGGATTGGTATTCATGAAAATTAATGGTCCTGCAATTGGTCATGAAGTAACCTCAGTAGATCCAATGTCTGCTAACAACTCAGCATCAAGAGAAGAGTTAAAAAAATTAAACTTAGCTTTTGAAATGGGAGACAATGTAATGTTATACCTAGATGACATCCAACACTGTAATCCAGAGTTTTTACAAAAGTTTATTTCTCTTTCTGACGGAACAAGAAAAATAGAAGGTATTTACAATGGAAAATCTAAAACCTACGATTTAAGAGGTAAAAAATTCTGTGTTATTATGGCTGGAAATCCATATACTGAAAGCGGTGACAGATTCCAGATACCAGACATGCTTGCTAACAGAGCAGACATATACAATTTAGGAGATATTATAGGCGATACAGCACATTTATTTAAATTAAGTTTAATAGAAAATTCTTTAACCTCTAACCCTGTTTTACATCAACTTAGTAGTAAGTATTTTGATGATGTTTACACGCTAATTGACAAAGTGGAAAATAACACACAGGAGGTTAATTTAAAAGGAAATCACACCAAACAAGAAGTACAAGATTACATTGCAGTTCTTGAAAAAGTGATTACAATTAGAGATACTATTTTAAAAGTGAATCAAACCTATATTCAATCAGCAGCAATGGAAGACAGTTACAGAACTGAGCCTTCTTTTAAATTACAAGGTTCGTATCGTGATATGAACAAATTAGTTGCTAAAATTGTTCCTATCATGAATCAAGATGAATTAGGACGTTTATTATTATCTCATTACGAAAGTGAATCACAAACCCTAACCTCAGCAGCTGAAGCCAACCTTTTAAAGTACAAAGAACTAATTAGCGCCCTAACAAATGAAGAAAAAGAACGTTGGGACGACATTAAGAAGATTTTCCTTAAAAACAACAAACTAAATGGTTTAGGAAACAAAAATGAGATGACACAAATTCTAAGTCAAATGATGGCATTTACTGAGAACTTGGAAGGAATAAAATCTGTTTTACAGAAAGGATTAGAAAATAAAAATTAACCACAACCTACTACTATGGGATTTTTTGATTTATTCAAAAGCAATAAAAACGAAGAAGAAAAACATTACGATCCAATTAACATCAAAGTAACCGACTTAGAAAACGGTTACCTATTAGATTACGACTTAGAAACTTGGACAGTTACTAAAATGTCTGAATACGATTGGGGAAACAATCATTTCTCAAGAGAATTTGTAATTGAATCTAAAGGAAAGAAACGATTTCTTCATATAGAAGAAGATGATGAACTTATCATTTCTCTTTCAGAAGAATTAAAATACAGAAAATTAGGAGAAACTGTTACTGATTATATTGACACTAATGGAAAACCTCCAAAAAAAATTGCACATCAAAATATTACTTATTACTTAGACGAAGAATCTCCAGGATACTATAGAAATGTAGAAAACAAAAACTGGGAAGAACTTATTTCTTTTTACTACTTAGATGAAGACGAAGAAAAATGTTTAACCATTGAGCAATGGGACGAAAATGACTTTGAAGTAAGTATTGGAAAAATACTTAAACCATTTGAAATTAGTAATATTTTACCATCATACAACGAATAAACTATGCGACTTATCAACTATTTATTTCTATTAGCTATTAGTTTTTTAATAAGTTCTTGCAGCACTGAAAGAAAACCAAAATTTGTAAAATCACCTATCGATAATATCATCACTAAATACATTGACAAAAATGATTACAGTGTCATTTTAGCCGATATGGATTACAAAGAAGATACCGATAAATATTTTCATAAGTATCGAATTTTAATTGAAGAAAATCAACCAAACCTATCTATTGAACAATTAAAAGATAGCTTAGCTGAACCTACCGATATTAAAATTATTGACACTGACTGGAAGGAAGTTTCTCCTATAACTTTTGAAGAACATCAAAACGATTTAGGAATGACTATTTTAAGTAAGAAAAATGGAAAACTAGACAAAAATTCTGCTCCAGCTGGAGTTAATAATTATGTAGGAAATCCTAAATACGGAGAATGGAGAACCCATAGCGATGGAAGTTCTTTCTGGGCTTTTTATGGACGTTATCGATTATTTTCTGATTTATTCTTCGGACCAAGATATGGATATGGTTACGGCTACCCTAGAAGAGACTGGGACGACTATAATAGAAACTATCGTAATAGAAAATCATACTATGGTAGCTCTAGCAAATACGGAACAAACTCTACAGGAAATAAAAATACTTCTTGGGCTAAAAAGCCACAAACATTTAAAAGCAAGGTAAATTCAAAAGTTAGTAGAAGCGCTTCCAACATGCGTTCTAGAGGTTATACTTCAAGTAAAAGCTATAGCAAAAGAAGCAGAAGTAGCTCTAGATACAGCAGATCATCTTCTCGTTCAAGAAGCGGAGGCTTTGGTAAATAATAACTAACTTAAAAAGATTAAAATACAAATGGAAAACCTAACCGAATATATAGACATTATTAGCCTAGGACACTCTTTAGGCTATGTACTTTCTGCTTTTATCATCTTTTATTTAGGAAAGTTAATTTATAGCTTAATAAATAAGAAAATTAATATTGCACATGAACTTGTTGAAAAAGACAATTTTGCTTTTATTCTATCCTATACAGGTTATTTTGTAGGATTAGTTATAATTCTAGGAGGTGCAATTATTGGAGAAAGCGTTGATTTTTATACAGATTTATTTCACATTGGTACCTATAGTCTTATTGGTATTGTTTTACTGCATATTTCAATTCTAATTAGCAACAAGCTAATTTTACCAAAATTTGATATTAAAAAGGAAATTATTGAAGATAAAAACGAAGGTACAGGAGTTATAGAAGCTTGTATCTACATTGCAAACGCTTTAATATTACATGGAGCTCTTATTGGAGAATCTGAAAGTTTTCAAGAAGGAATACTCACCTTTATTAGTTACTGGGTTATTGGAAATATTATGCTAATTATTGCTTCAAAAATCTTCACTTTATGGATTCGTTTTGATGTACATGATCATATTGAAAAAGACAATGTTGCTGTTGGAATAAGCTTTGGAGGTGCAATCTTAGCGATAGGAATTGTAATTATGAACGCCTTATTAGATCCTTTTATTGATTGGACCACTACTTTAATCGATGTTAGTTTACAAACCGTTTTAGGAATTATCTTATTACCAATAATGCGTTTCTTAACTGACAAAATTTTACTTCCAGGAAGAACATTAACAGACGAAATAATTAACCAAGAAAAACCAAATATTGGAGCTGGTTTACTAGAAGCATTTGCTTATGTTGGCTCAGCTATATTAATTACATGGAGTATTTAAAAAGTAATTCATTCGTACTTAAATCGGCAATTTTTGCTACTGGTTTTGCTGGAATTGTTGCAGAGTACGTTTTATCTACACTTGCCACCTACTTCATTGGAAACTCAGTTTTTCAATGGACTATGATTGTTTCTTTAATGCTATTTTGCATGGGACTAGGTAGTAGACTTAGCCAGTATTTCACCAAAAACCTAGTGAGAAACTTTTTACTACTAGAGCTAGCATTATCTTTAATAGTAGCTTTCTCTTCGGTATTAGTATACACACTAGCTGCAGTTTCCTCTTATTACGATTTAGTAATTTATCTTTTAAGTATGCTTGTAGGCTTACTTATTGGTCTAGAAATTCCTTTGGTAGTAAGAATAAATAAAGAGTACGAAGATTTAAAAACCAACATCTCATCAATTCTTGAAAAAGATTATTATGGAAGTTTATTAGGCGGTGTATTTTTTGCTTTCATCGGCTTACCTATTTTAGGACTTACTTACACCCCTTTTATCCTAGGGTTCATCAACTTTTTTGTTGCCTGTATTGTTTTCTATCGCTTTAAAGGAAAAATGGTAAAAAAGCAATTCAAACCTATGCTAGGAAGTATTGGTATTGTTTTGACTATTCTTATTGCCGGAATGAGTTTTACAAACGACATTATTACCTGGGGAGAGCAAAAGAAATACAAAGACAAAGTTGTTTACGCAAATCAAAGTAAATACCAAAAAATTGTTTTAACCGAATGGAAGGATGAGCATTGGTTATACTTAAATGGAAACTTACAGTTTTGCTCTATTGATGAAGAAATGTACCATGAACCTTTGGTACACCCTATTATGCAAGCACATCCAAATCCACAAAAAATATTAATTCTTGGTGGTGGAGATGGTTGCGCAGTAAGAGAACTTTTAAAATATCCTTCTGTTGATAAAATTAACATGGTAGATTTAGATCCTAACATGACTAATCTAGGTAAAAACAACCCAATTCTTATAGACATCAACGAGGGATCAATGAATAGTGAAAAACTAACTATTTATAATAAAGATGCCTATGTTCACCTAGAACAAGACACAAAATCTTTTTACGATATTATTATTATTGATTTACCAGACCCAAGAAGTGTTGAATTAGGTAGGTTATACTCTCATGAATTTTACACTTTATGCAGACGTAAGCTAAGACCTAACGGATTACTTATAACACAATCTGGAAGCCCATATTTTGCTACAAAGGCATTTCAGTGTATAGATTTAACAATGCAATCGGCAGGATTCACTACAGTTCCAATGCACAATCAAATAATATCTATGGGAGAATGGGGTTGGATTATAGGAACTAAAAACAAGAATATTTCAAAAGAAACATTTAAAAAACAATTACAAAGCTTACAGTTTAATTCTATTACCACTAAATGGATTAACAACGAAGCAATGTTATTATTAACTTCTTTTGGAAAAAAAGATTTCTTTAATATCGATGCTAAAAAAATTGAAGTGAATAAGATTCAAAATCCGGTATTGTATCAATACTATTTAAAAGGAAATTGGGATTTATACTAATAAAAAATGAACACTAGTTACAAACATATACAAGCCGAAATATACAATCTTCAGGAATGGATTATAGAAACCAATCCTGAGATTTTAAAAACCAAATTTGAAAAATTGCTACAACAAAGTGAGTTTACCATTTTAGCTTTTAACGAACATTATTTTGAACAACAAGGGTATACTTGTTTTTGGTTACTCGGAGAAAGTCATTTAGCGATTCATACATTCCCTGAAAGCAAAAAAACTTACATTGAGCTAAGTAGTTGTAATCAGGAAAAATTAAACACTTTTAAAGTTTTAATGAACGCATGAGTACTAAACAAAAACTAATACTCCTCCTTATAATTGCAGCCATATACAACCTACTAGTATATGGTTTGTATTATTTTGAATCAAACTTTGAAAACACTAACATTCATAATCTTGCCGATGCTTATTGGTATTCTTTAGTAACCCTAACAACTGTTGGTTATGGTGACTTCTACCCTATTACTTTTTGGGGAAGATTAATTGGAATACTTTTCGTATTGGGAAGTCTTGGTATGTTAGGATACATCGTTACAGAATTAAGCTTAAAAATATCAGAATACTTAAAAAAAAGAGAAATGGGATACTTTGGAACAGATATGAACAACCACTGTATAATTATTGGCTGGAATACTTTTTCAAAACAAGTTGCCGAACAAATAATAAATGCTGGAGAAGATTTAGCTATAGTTGTTAATCAAGAATCAGATCTAAAAACAATTAAACAAATTTATTCAGATAAAAACTGTTTTGTTTTATTAGCTGATTTAAACGATTATAAGTCTTTAGAAAAAATAAACATTATTAATTCAAGAAGAGTTTACATTAGTTTTGAAAACGACACAGATTCCTTAGTTTATACCATTAGCTTAAAAAAGCGATTTGAAAAAGTGAATTGTGTTGTTGCTATAGAAAACATAGAATTAAAATCATCTTTTAATTATTTAGGAGTACAATTTATTATTCCTAAAAAAGAAATAGTTTCTAAGTTTATAGCAAGCTATATATTCGAACCTAATGTTGCATTACTTACCGAAGATTTAATATCTACCTCAAACGACAAGAGTAATTTAGATATTTGCGAAACTAAATTAACAGCAAATCACAACTATACAAACACACGTTTTTTAGACACTTATATTGATTTAAAAGAAAAATCAGGAATTACTTTAGTTGCTCTAAGTAGAGATGAACAGCTAATTAAAAACCCAGAAAACAATCTAATACTTAAAGAGAATGATGTCTTGGTTTATATTGCCAACGGAGAAAACAAACTCTATTTAAACTAGTTTATGGAACTCCAATTAAACGATATTTTATCAAACATTCCTCTATTAAAGAAAAAAATAGCTGAAATAAGTTTCAAAAACCAAGTTGATAGTGATCAATTATTAATAGAAATGGTAAAGTTTCTAAACCTAATTCATATTACTAATGAAAAACTAAGTCCTTCTGTATTAGTTGATCTAGCTTGGCATGAATTTATTCTATTTACCCGATACTATAATGAATTTTGTTTAACTCACTATTCAAGGTTTATACACCACACTCCTAGTGAAAACAGCGAACCAAAAACATTTCAAAAAACAATAGAACTTTATATAAAACACTACAACAAACCACCAGAATCCATTTGGGGTTCATATGCTATAAAAGAATGGGAAGCTAGCAATTGCGGAGCTTGCCACAATTAAAAATCAACTTATGTATTTAGAAGGTATTATTACCATTGACCCATCTCAACTTACAGAGATTAAAAAAGTAAAACCAACTAAAGCTTTTAAAAAGTTTTTTCACCACCTAACTTTAGGTGTTGTTTCCGACAAAGAAGAACGTGAAACTTTTACAGCTGTTGCAATTTTACAGCAACTAAACGCTACTTTTAGAAGTTTAAATATTACTAATATCATTAAAATTGCTCATGATGACATCAATTTTTATCATGATAAAGACGGAAAAGAAAATGATTTAAAATATGCGCTAGACAAATATGAAATTGAAATAAATGACGCTATGTCTATTCATTTCAAACAATTAAAACTTGTTTTGGAACACGAAGACAATGATTTCAAATATTTAATAGAAACCGAAATCAATAGAGATCATAAAATAGGTGTTTATCCAATTGTCATAAAAGTTTCTGGGTTATTTAAAGAATTTAGCTCAGGAGACATCAATAATAAAATAAGTAAAACCGTTAGTAATCAAGAAAGTTTTGACAAGTTTAAAAACGATAAAAATAAATGGTTTGACTATTTTTTAAACAGAATAAAACTATCCTTAAAAAAACAAATTGAAACTGATGATATACAGACCTATACTAAGAACAAATTTATTTTACCAAAACAAAAAATAAATAATAAAAAAGATATTCAACCTAATACTCAAGGAGGAGGAATATATGGCGGATATCACGGGTTTAACGACTTTCTTTTTTATAGTTTAATTTGGTCTGACATCATGCATCATAATGACAATATTACCATCCAAAATTCTTATTATGAAAATGACAAAGGTGAAGATTTAGGGTACGCTAAAGAAGTAGAAACTTCAAATGATATTTTTGATAGCGAATCTAATAGCGAAACCGTAAACTCTAGCACTTTTGATGAAGATCCTTTAAGTATTAATGAACCTGAGGTTACAGAATCTACTAGTTGGTTTGACTCAAGCTCATGGGGAAGTGATTCCGACTCTAGTTGGTTTGACACTGATTCTAGCTCTTGCTCTAGTTGTTCATCATGCTCAAGCTGCTCTAGTTGCTCTAGTTGCGGAGGAGATTAATAAAAAAGCAACCACTGCTTACAAATAAACAGTGGTTGCTTTTTTGAATTTATTTCTTCTACCTCCATAATTACGATGTTCACCTAAATAGATTCCTTGCCAAGTCCCTAGATTTAACCTTCCATTGGTTATTGGTATTTGTACCTGACAACCTAGCATAGAACTTTTAATATGCGCAGGCATATCATCAGCTCCCTCATAATCGTGTTTATAATAAGGCATATTTTCCGGAATCATTTTATTAATATGCGACTCGAAATCTTCTCTAACAGTAGGATCTGCATTTTCGTTAATTGTTAAACTAGCAGAAGTATGCTTTATAAAAGCCTGAAACTGCCCTTTCATAATAGTTTGAATTTCTGGAATAGCACTTTCTAAAATATCAGTAATAATATGATATCCTCTTCTAAATTCTGGTAATTGGATTTCTTTTTGATATATTTTCATAATCCAAAAATAACAAAAGCCACTGATGTAATATCAATGACTTTTAAAACAAACAACTTAATCAAAATCTATAAAAGTTAGTTCTTAATTTAAAATCTCTAGGCTTATCCTTGCTTTTTTCTCTTATTACTAAGGCTCCTCCCCAAACACTTTTATCTTTAAATATTCTTTTCATAATTGCCTTCATATCTTTGTAAGCCATTTTTTCTAAAGATTGATCTATGGGCACCCAAGCTACATCACTACATGATGGCGGAGGCTTTATAGTTCCTGAAACATAGATTGCTTGATAATAATGCATCAACGTTGGCTTAGGATATCCTTCAAAATGAAAAGTAAACAAACCTCTTAATTTGATATCTTTCACTTTTACCCCAACACTTTTTGCCATGCTTTTTACAAACTCTTTCATAGCAAAATCTCCAGCAAATTTTCTCCCTTGTATTTCCCAATCATTTCTCCACTTCACTAGCAACACTTCATTGGAACTATTTGTTATTACCAGTTTGATAAATGAATAATTTGGTTCTGTTTTTTTATTCTGCGCAGCTAGACTAAAAGTCATTAAAAAGAATACTACTGCAATTATTTTCTTATACATTCGTTAATTCAGAATTAAGAAAACCGAATTGTAATAAACAATTCGGTTTAAAATAATCAAAAAATAGGATTTTATTCATCTAAATAATCCTCTAAAACTGTAATCCACCCCTTAACTGGATCCAGTAATAGTTTTTCTGTATTTGCTGTATACTCTAACTGAATAGTTCCTGTTGCTACTGGATCTATATTTTGCCCATCTTTATATGCCCAAACAGTAACTTTTAAATCATATGTTTGCCCTTCTTTTAAATCGTCTTGAGCTTGCCTTAACAACTCTAAAAATGCATAATCTGCAATATTATTTGAACGGTTCACTGTTACTTTTGGATAAAAGAAATAGAAATCGTTTTTATACTTATCTAACTGCGGAATATTTTTAGCAAACTTTGTACTAGTTTTTCTCAATTCTTCTCTTCCTGTTTTCTTTCCTGCCATTTCATAAGTAATATTAAACCAAGAACCTGGATGAGAAACCGATAAAGGCTGATCAAAATAAGGCTTAAATGCTACTGTTGAACCTAACTCTTGTTTAGTAATAAAGTTAGCTACTTTTTCTACTGGCTGATTTGATCTTGAACTCCTTAAATAGTTAGTTCCTTTAGCAAAAGCAACTTTCCCATGATAATTTTTATACGAATCGAAACGCATTAATTTCTTTTTCGTTTTAGCCATTTTAAGTGAATTCAAATCACTTATAATCATATCTACTTTTGCTTGTGCTGTTTCAATATCCCAAGTATCTAAATCGGCTTTATTCTTTGCCATCACCTCAATTACTGTTCTTTTTGAATCTAATGGTACCGACTCATCATAGCTATTTATACTTCTATCAGTTTGTTGAGTTTGTGCAATTACTCCTGGAGCGACTTCAAAAACTTCTATGTATGATTTTGCTGATGATGACATCCATACAAAAAACATCTTTACTTGTTTTTTTCTAAAATAACTTTCTTTAAAGTTCATTTTTAATTGTGGATTCTCCTGCTTTCTTTCCCAGTAATGCAACTGATTTACAACCTTTCCTTGATCTTCTTTAACAAATTTAAATCCGAAAGCTTTTTTATCTTTTAATCCATGATACTCTCCACTCATACCAAGTTCATCGTTTACACTATTCAAATATCCAAATGTTCCTGATGATGCCCCTGATGATTTTGAACCTCTTTTTGATTTCTTTTTAGAAGTTACTTTTTTTATCAAACTTTTAAATTGTGCGTTCGTTTCTGTAGTACCCCCTAGAAACATCATTGCGCTCAATACACATGTTAATATTACTTGTTTTCTCATTTTAATTTAATTTTTAGTTTAGTTAAAAATTTAGTTTTATTGATTTTACTTGTTTTGTTATTCTTCCATTATCTCCTCTTTTACCATTCCTTCCTCTACTTGAATGTGAATACTTAGGAGCTCCTCCATTTCCACCGTCTCCCCCTTGGTTATTAAACTCTATATTTAGTTTTGTTACAGATGGATCTTTTATCAGCAAGATATTTCCTCCTGCTCCACCATAACCACCATTTCCTCCGTTTGGTGAACTTTTACGACCTTCATCTCCATTCATTCCTCTTCCTCCTTGATTATTGATAATTAACTTTGTATCAGTAGTCAGCTTATATCTAGCTACGTGCTTATTTTTGGTAGTATTGTAAATGTCTATTTTATTCAGTTTAACCCCAGTTTGTTTGTGACTTACTGTTTTTACTTTTATGGTAAGATTATCACCTCTTCCTGCATGCTGCCCATCTTTACCTTGAAAAACAGTTACGTATTTATGACGTTCGTGCCCCCAAAATCCCTGTTGATTAACCTGAATAGAAATATTATTAGTTGTATTGATATGCTTTTTTGCTTTTAATTGCGGATGATATTTAGAAGTTATTTCCAATGTTACTCTATCATTTTTTAATGATTTTGCATCTTCATCTACCCTTACTTCATCAATAGTATTGCTACATCCTTTGTGTGTTAACTTGAAATCACTCCAAGGAATTTTTCCTCCTAAATTTTTTGTTGATAATTTACTTCCATCTTTAAGTGTTGCAATTACTCCATACTTTATTGCCTCTGAAAAATGCGCTACTTTTTTTGGTGTGCTTACCAACTTAATTTCTATACTTTTAACCTCCTTAGCTTCTAAGGAATTTTTCTTCCTCTCTACTTCAACCAATGCCGCTTTTTGTTCTTTCACTTCAGCTCTTGCTGTAGTTTGGTTTTTAAATACAGATTTAGAATACTCTTCTACTAGTTTATTTAGTTCATTATATTTTTTTGAAAGGCTACCTCCTTTTGTAAACACATACTTTGTAGTTGCTTCTTCTTTCCCATTCCAACTATAATACACCCCTATTCCATTTACAAATGTTAATCGGTAGGTAGAAAAACTAAAATACGCCGGATGTCCTGGTACATCTGGTTTGAAATTCTCATCCAAAATCCCAGCCCTCTTTACTAAAACATTTGAAACATTGTTCCCTTCTTTTGTAAACGTTATTGGCCATTGCTTTTTTACTTTGACCATTTTGTATTTTTTGTACGAAACTTTTTCAACTTTAAAAACAGTATACTTACCTGACTGAAATGCTTCTAATATTTTATTTTGATTTTCTTGCGACTGACATAGAACTGCCAAAAGCATAAATATTATTGAAATATTTTTCCTCATTTTAAACCCCATTTTTGTCTTAGATTATTTTTAAGACAAATAAAATTCAGTTTTCAATATTTAGTCATAAATTACTTCCGAATGAATAATTTTCTTTTCCAAAAAGCAATACTCACAAGCAAAAAAAAAGCCTCCACATAACTAATTGTGAAGACCTTACAACATAAAAACTACTTTACTCTTAAGGTAAAAAGTTTTATTAAACTTAAATTCTCTATTTCTAATTTTATTCTAGAACTATATTTCTTTTAATAAATGCACCTTCCTCAGTTTTCAATCGAACTATATACTCTCCTCTTTCTAAAACTGGTAATTTAATTGTATTAAATCCTTTTCCTTTAAATTTAGTTCTTGCTTTGATAATCTCTTTTCCTAAAGAATCAAAAACAAACACTTTGGTTTCTCCTTTTGGAATCCCAGTAACCTTTAAAACCTTTACTCTTAACATTAAAAACAATTTTATTTATACTAATCTTTATATAAATTAACATCATATTTAACTTACTTACACTTTATCATTTCCCAGTCACCTTTTTTAACTTCCAAAAAGAAAACCACCTATTTCAATTATAGATGGTTTTCTTATTAAACTTTTATTTAAACTTCTAAGAACAAAAAAGCTCTTCAAAATATTCTTTATAACTCTTACTAATTGGTATTTTAAGATCTGTTTTTAGCTTTACTTCTTTCTCTTTTTTAGAATACGTTTCTATTTGATTAACATTGATAATCCACGATCTATGCACTCGAGCAAAATCATTATCTGTACATAATAACTTTTGATAATAACTTAACTTTTTGGCCACCACATACTTTTTATCATTATTCGTGTAAATTACTGAGTACATTCTATCGGCTTCTATACATAAGATATCACTTAAGTTTACAATAGCATAGTCAGTTTTATAAGGAATAGCTATTCTTTGAAGTTCTTTTTTATTACTCTTTAAAACTTCTAAGTTAGCATTGGAATTCCCTAAATTCTTTATTACCTTTTTTACCGCTTCTTTTAATCTTTCTATATCAATTGGTTTTAACAAATAATCTATTGCTGCAACCTCAAATGCTTTGATAGCATACATATCATAAGCTGTAATAAAAACAATTTGAAAATCGACATTTTCAAACTCTTCTAAAAGTTGGAATCCATTTTTTCTGGGCATTTCTATATCCAAAAAAACCAGTTGTGGTTTTGTTTTTTTTATTTCTTCAACTGCCTCATCTACATTAGAAGCTTCCGAAACCACTTCAATCTCTTTGCAAAAAGCATTTAATAAATATTTTAAATTCTCTCTTGCATTTAACTCATCATCAACTATTACCGCTTGTATCTTTGTCATCTTAACTTACATAAGGTATTTTTACAACTACTTTTGTTCCTTTTTCTACTTTTTCATAAACAACTCCTATATCTGTTTTATAAAACTCTTTAAGCAACTTCAATCTATTTTCAATAGCTTTTATTGAAGAATCTTCCGTTTCTAGCTTTCTGTTTAACGTATTTATTTGCTTAGATGCTTCAATTCCAATTCCATTATCAGTTACCGAACATATAAATATATCCTCTTGATAAAACTCTATTTCTATTTTCTTCTCTCCTTCAATCTTATGAAGCAAACCATAACGAATTGCATTTTCTACAAATGGCTGTATTACCGCTGATGGTATTTTTATTTCTTCTATATTTTTTTCTCCTCTTATTTCGTATTCAAAATCTTGTTTAAAACGTAACTTCTCTAACTCTAAGTACTTTTTTAACATTGATAATTCTACACTAAAATCTATAAAACTTTTTTCACTTGTTTTTATACTCTCTCTCATTAATAAAGAGAACTTTGTTAAATACTTATAGGCTTCCTCCTTATTTCCTGCTAATATTAAGCTCTGTATTGAATTGATTGTATTGAATAAAAAATGTGGATTCATTTGAGATTTGAGTGCTTTCAATTGAAGACTTGCCAATTCACTTCTCTTTCGTTCTTCCAACTCTAAATAAGCTTGCTCTAACTTCTCTTTACTTAACAATAATTCTTTTTCGTGCTTTTTATTTAAATTATCTGAATAATTTAAAATTACGTAAGCTGCAACAAATACAGAGAATACTAATACTGGTAAAATTGTATTATCGGGATAATGCTTGTAAATTAAATTTGGAACAAAATACAATATGAAGCAAAGCACAAGAATACTTATATTAATCCATTTTTTTTCTATTAAAATCAAACCTATCAATGGATATATAAAATAAAAGTTTTCTATTAAACTTAATGGCGTGGTATAATTTGCAAAAACAAAAGTAATCCCTATTATAGAACATATAAAAAGTACTCTTGCCAATATGTAAAAGTGCTTATACTGAAAAAGAAAAATAATAAATATGAGGACATAAGAAATTCCATGCATTATCAAACTTCCTTCTAACTCTCTTTCAAAAATAATATCGAAAATAGTTATAACCACTATCAATATTGACCATGTAAAACAAAAGATATTTAACAATTTTATCTTTTTATTTTCTTTTGCGTCATTAGATGGTAATATACCTATATCGAATATTTTATATATAAAAGATTTCATTTTGTTTTTGTCCCCCGCCTTTTTAAGACTTAGTTAAATTTATTTTTTTAGTTTATTTTTATTAAAAACTTCTTCCTAAACTCAAAAATTAACTTCCTAATAAAATTATAATCCGATTGTATAGGGAAGCCTCACCACAACCCTAGTACCCTCTTCTACATCTTCAAAACACACACCAATATCTACCTTATAGTATTCTTTTAAGAAAGCCAACTTGTCATCTATTGCCTTGGTCGAAAATGATTCTCTAGTAACTTTATTTTGAATTTTGAGTTCTTTAGCTGCTTTTATCCCTATGCCATTATCTGTTATTATACATATTAAAACATCCTCTTGCTTAAACTCTATAAGCACCTTCTTATCATTTCCTTTTTTATGCAAAAGTCCATGTTTCAATGCGTTCTCTATATAAGGTTGAATAATCATAGTTGGTATTTTTATATCACCTACATTTTCATTTCCTTTAATTTCATATGAAAACTCTTCTCTAAAACGTAACTTTTCTAATTCTAAGTATTTTTTTAATAATTGTAGCTCCTCATCAAAATGAACAAAGCTCTTCTTACTCATATTTAAGTTTTCTCTTATTAATAGAGAGAATTTTGTTAAATAATCATAGGCTTTATATTTATCTCCCCTTAAAACTAAGTTTTGAATTGAATTTAAAGCATTGAATGTAAAATGAGGGTTCATTTGAGATTGTAAACTTTCTAATTTAGATGACACTAATTGTTTCTGCATTCTTTCCCTTTCAAGTACCTCCTCTTGCTTTCTTTTTAATGTTTTCAATCGAGCATTAAATCTATACCAAATTACTAAAAACAAAGATGTTATTACACTTAATATAAACCACCATTCTTTATAAAATGGTAATTGAATCTCAATATCAATCTTTTTCACATCACTTTCTTTATCACCATTAAAATCAACCGTTTTTAATTCAAACCTATATTTTCCTGCTGACAAATCATTAAATGTAATCTGATCTATTCCCTTAGATAAAACATCCCATTTATCATTCTTCTTATTTTTTATTAAGCGATACTTATACTGCAAGCTTTCCTCCGTCAAAAAACCATTCGCATGAAATTTAAATTGTATTTTATTTTCATTATGTTTTAAGCTATAGGTATCTTTTATTTCAAGATGTTCGTCATTTACCAAAACATCTGAAAAGTAAAAATCTTGCACCTCCATCTCTTTAAAAACCTTGTCTTTATCTACTTCAAACACTCCTTTATTCGAACTAAAAAATACAGATTTATCAAACACAACTATATCTGATATGTTATAAGAGTTAACCCCATCTCTCTTTGTTAAATTTTTAAACGTTCCCTTCTTCACATCTAAGACCTGAATCCCTTTATTAGTCGAAATCCAGAGTGAATTTTCATTTGCTTTAATTACACTTGTCAAATTAGATATCAACCCATTTTCTTTTGTATAATTTATATAAGCCTTTCCATTTTTCACCCCTATTAAGCCATCTTTAAATGTAGACATCCATATAGTTCCATCTGCCGTTTCCTCTATGTCAAGTGCAAAAATTGGTTTATTTTTATATAAAACTGGGGTAGGTTTTAACTTTTCATCATATACTTTTACACCGTCAACATACCCTACATATATTTTCTTACTTAGCTTACTATAGTGTGCAGAATAGGATCTTTTCATCCCTATTCTAACTCGCTCTTCATTATCCTTTACATGATTAATAGAAGCATATGCAAATGCAGCAAATATTATTTTTCCATCTTTATATAATGAAAAATCTTTTGCATTCCCATACGATTTAAGCTTTTGATACTTTAATGTATTTACATTTAATATTACTGAATTTGATGCAAAACTTACTAGAGCTTTTTCATCATTCAACCCTATAATTGAAAATACTTTTTCTTTAGACCCTACATCTATATCCCTTTTCTCACCGGTTATCACATTTAAAAGCGTTAAGTACCCATTAGTTGACCCAAACAATACTTTATCTTTCCCAACCTTACCCATTGCACTTATGTTCTGAGCAGTATCAGCGCTTTTATATTTATTTAAATAAATATTAGGTATTATGAATATCCCATCTCTCAAAGTAGAGCACCAATAATTGTTATTAGAATCTGTAATAACTTGAGTTATTTGCTTATCCTTAAAATAACTTTTTACATGTTTTATCTCTTTACTTCCATATGTACATACATAAACTCCTTTTTCTGTACAAAACCACAACTCCTCATTTCTAATAAAAATTCTAATTGTAAAATTTTTTTTTAAATCTTCTGGAAGTTTTATTTTAACCAATTCATTATTCTCCTCCACAACCAACATTCCTTTTTGATTTTTAACTACATCTCCATTAAAATCATAACTATAATGAAACTGTTTATTTTGAAACTTAAAACTCCTCCAGTTTATACCTGAATATTTAACTGTATTTTTTAAACTTTGAATCCTCTTAAATGTTTTTCCATTTGTTGAGTAATTCATTTTGGTCTGACTCAGATAAAACAAAGTATCTTTTTTCTTAAAAACAGAAGCAATATAATTGTTGTTATTTATTAATTTACTCTCTTTGGTTTTTAAGTTCACATTTAAAATGTACCAATAATTAATAATTATTAAATAGTCTTTAAAAAATAGAAATTCTGCTAATTGACCATTAGCTTGCTCTTCAATATCTATAAAAAGCTTTAGTTCATCATTTTCTACATAAAAAAATTGACCTGTAATATTATTACACCAAACCCTTCCTTGGCTATCTAATTTTAAACCAAAAACAGACAATGCTCTTTTTTTAGGATGTGAATAGTTTTTAAACTCCTTTCCATCATACCTAAAAAGCCCTTTATCAGCTGCTAACCAGATATAACCTTTTTCATCTTCTAATACATCATAAAACTCAATATCAGGCAATCCATCTTTTTCTGTTAAATGTTCAAAAACTGGGTGTTGAGAGAACAATACAGTACTGGAAAACAACAAGATTAAATAAAGGAATAGCGTATTTTTTTTTATCATAATTCAAAGCTACATTTTTAAGTAATAGTTTAAACTTAAAAATAAAATATTTTAATTTCTAATTAACATAATTGTTTTAAGGGGATTACAATTGTATATAAACAAATCGCTAATCAATATTTTTTTCTACAGAATAAACGATATTCTTTCCGAATGACAACATATTATTTCCGAATGGAAGTTTTAAACTTCCTTAAAAACAAAAAGAGACTGTTCTAAACAGAACAATCTCTTTTAAATAATATATATGTAAGTTAAATCTTACTTCACTTCTTCGAAATCTACATCTTCAACATTATCTCCCTGAGCATTATTTCCTTCAGGTTGACCTTGTTGAGCTCCTGCATTTCCTCCAGCTTGTTGCTGTGCAGCATACATTTCTTCAGAGGCAACTTTCCAAGCTTCATTAATCTTTTCCATTGCAGCATCAATTTGCGCAAGGTCTTTAGATTCGTGAGCAGCTTTTAATTCTGTTAAAGCAGCTTCAATTGGACCTTTCTTATCATCTGATAATTTATCACCAAATTCTTTTAATTGCTTTTCAGTTTGGAAAATCATAGAATCTGCTCCATTAATTTTCTCTGCTGTTTCTTTAGCTTTAGCATCTGCATCTGCATTTGCTTCTGCTTCTGCTTTCATTTTCTCGATTTCTTCATCAGATAATCCAGAAGAAGCTTCAATACGAATATCTTGAGACTTTCCTGTTGCTTTATCTGCTGCAGACACATTAATAATTCCGTTTGCATCAATATCGAAAGTTACTTCAATTTGAGGAACTCCTCTTTGAGCTGGTGGAATATCTGTTAATTGGAAACGACCAATTGTTTTGTTATCTGCTGCCATCGCTCTTTCACCTTGTAATACGTGAATATCTACCGATGGTTGGTTATCTACAGCTGTAGAGAATACTTGAGATTTCTTAGTTGGAATCGTAGTATTTGCTTCGATTAATTTAGTAAATACATTCCCCATAGTTTCAATTCCTAATGATAAAGGCGTAACATCTAATAATAATACATCTTTTACATCACCAGTTAAAACTCCACCTTGAATTGCTGCTCCTAAAGAAACAACTTCGTCTGGATTAACTCCTTTACTAGGTGCTTTTCCAAAGAACTTCTCAACTGCTTCTTGAATTGCTGGAATACGAGTTGAGCCTCCTACTAAAATTACTTCATCAATATCAGAAGTACTTAAATCAGCATTTCTTAACGCTGCTTGACATGGCTCAATAGTTCTCTTTACTAAATCATCTATTAAAGCTTCAAACTTAGCTCTAGTCATTGTTCTAACTAAGTGCTTTGGTCCAGAAGCAGTAGCAGTAATATACGGTAAGTTTATTTCAGTAGAAGTTGTACTAGATAATTCAATCTTAGCTTTTTCTGCAGCTTCTTTTAAACGTTGTAAAGCCATTGGGTCTTTACGTAAGTCCATATTTTCTTCTGCCATGAACTCATCAGCTAACCAGTTGATTATTTTCTCATCAACATCATCTCCTCCTAAGTGTGTATCTCCATCTGTAGCTAATACTTCAAATACTCCATCTCCTAATTCTAAGATAGAAACATCATGTGTACCTCCACCAAAATCAAATACTACAATTTTCTTATCGTCATTTGCTTTATCTAATCCATAAGCTAAAGCTGCTGCAGTTGGCTCGTTTATAATACGACGAACTTTTAATCCTGCAATCTCACCAGCTTCTTTTGTAGCTTGTCTTTGTGCATCATTAAAATATGCTGGAACAGTAATTACAGCTTCTGCTACATCCTGACCTAAGTAGTCTTCAGCAGTTTTTTTCATTTTCTGTAATACCATTGCAGAAATTTCTTGTGGTGTATATAAACGACCATCAATATCTACACGTGGTGTATCGTTATCTCCTTTTACAACTTTATAAGGAACCCTTCCTGCTTCTTTTTCAGACTCAGAAAATTTATTCCCCATAAAACGCTTGATAGAATAAACAGTTTTTGTTGGATTCGTAACAGCTTGTCTCTTTGCTGGATCTCCTACTTTTCTTTCTCCTCCCTCAACAAAAGCCACAATAGATGGCGTAGTTCTTCTTCCTTCAGCGTTAGGAATTACTACTGGCTCATTTCCTTCCATTACAGAAACACATGAGTTCGTAGTACCTAAATCTATACCTATAATTTTACTCATAATTGTTATTTATCTTTTTTAAATTTTAATTCAATTTTACGAGTAGTTATAGTCAAAGTGTATGCCAATAACTTTTTGCTTTTGTTTTGGCAGAAAAAGTTTTAAAAACATGTACAATAAATGACATAGTGTCACTAATTAATCATTTCTTTATAGTGACTGTATACCAATTTAATATTACAGTAAGTATTTTGTAGTGCTACAGTTGTTTCTTCTGTATTCTTAAAAACAACTTTGGTTATTCCTTCTTCTATTTGAGGAGTTAATGCTCCTTGGTGTGTAGAATGCATCAAGTACCAGTGGGTTTCTTTTAATCGATGCTCTCCTTTTTGAAGGAATAAATGATAGGTATTTGTTAACTTTCTTATTATTTCTAAGTTTGAAACTCCACATTCTTCTTCAACCTCTCTGATTGCGGTTTCTTCTATGCCTTCTCCTTTCTCAATTCGTCCTTTTGGCAAATCCCATTTATTTCCTCTATAAATAAATAAGACTTCTTCATTATCATTTAAAACCAATCCTCCTGCAGCAATCATTACTTTAAACTTCATTCTAAAATCTTCCCAGTCTTTAGGCAAATTGGTTGAAAATAAATAAACGCCTTGTAACTTACCCAACTTCAACTTATAAATAACTTCATCTAAAGTTGTGTTTTTGTATATAAAAGCAGGATAATTTTCTTCATTTTTTATTGAAGTTGTAAAAATTATTGGCTTATCATTAACAAAAACTTTATACATTTGCGTTATGGATTTTAACAAAGATACGGCAAAAAAAACAGCTGAACTTCTTTTGCAGATAAAAGCAATAAAATTAAGCCCTAACGAGCCTTTCACTTGGGCTTCAGGCTGGAAATCACCAATTTACTGTGACAATAGAGTTACTTTATCTTACCCACCAGTTAGAAATTTTTTAAAAGAAAAAATAGCAAAACTAGTTGAGGAAAAACATGGTAAACCTGATGTAATTGCAGGAGTTGCTACTGGAGCTATTGCTATTGGTATATTAGTAGCTCAAGAATTAGGTGTTCCTTTTATTTATGTTCGCCCTGAACCAAAAAAACACGGTAGAAAAAATCAAATTGAGGGACATTTAGAAAGCGGTCAAAATGTTGTTGTAATTGAGGATTTAATTAGTACTGGTAAAAGTAGTTTAAATGCTGTTAAAGCTTTAAAAGAAGCGCATGCAAACGTTAAAGGAATGATTGCTATCTTTTCTTACGGTTTTGCTGTAGCAACTGAAAACTTCGAAGCTGCAAATGTTGAGCTTACTACTTTAAGTAATTATGAATATTTACTAGAACAAGCATTAGATAGTAAATATATTACCAGCGAAGAGTTAAGACTTTTAGAAGATTGGAGAGTTGGTCCTAGTGAATGGAAACAAGAATCATAAAAAAATAAACACATGAATATTGAAGGAAATAAAGTAACAGTAAAAAAATCGGCAAAAGATATTTTTGATTTTTTTTCTAAACTTGAAAACTTTGAACAATTAATGCCAGAAAACACTCAAAAATTTGAAGTTGATGGTGACAGTTTTATTTTTGGCTTAAAAGGAATGCCAGAAATAAGATTAGTAATGAAAGAGAAAACTGAGTACTCAAACATTACTTTAGGAGCTGCTAGCAGTAAATTACCTTTTACTTTATCTTCAGATATTAGTGAAGTATCTGAAAACGAATGTGAAGTTGTATTAAAGTTCAATGGAGATTTTAATCCTATGATGGCAATGATGGTAAAAAAGCCATTAACTAAATTTATTGAAACATTAACAGATAATATTTCAAAAATATAAATTAAGCAAATGAAACTTCCTTAAGGTCAAATTCCTTAACGGTTTCATCTTCTAATTCTATTTGGAGTTTTCCAATACTTGAAACTCCAATTATTTTACCCATAAATAAAATGTTCTGTTTGTCTTTAAACATAGACGGAACATTTTTTTTATACAAAACCTTCAAATATTCTTTTTCTAAAAATGGATATTCCTTCTTCTTTAAAATTTCAATTTTTTCTTGAAGACTTAAAATTATTTCGTTTAGTAGAAGATCCAAATCAAACTCTTTATTTAGAATTTTTTTCAAAGATGATGCATTGGGTAAATTAATAGGAAAACTATCTTGATTTACATTAATTCCAATTCCTATTATTGATGAACTAATTTGTTTCCCTTTTAAAACATTTTCAATTAAAACACCTGCTATTTTTTTATTTCCTGACATAATGTCGTTAGGCCATTTTACAGATAACTTAGGTAGTTTTAAACGATTTAGTACTTCAAAAACACTTAATGCAACACTATAACTTAAACTTTTTTGATTAATAATCTGCAAGTCTCTAAACTCACAAAAGACACTAAAAGTCAGGTTTTTACCAGACCTCACCTCCCATTTAGCGTTCATCTGACCTCTACCAGAAGTTTGACTTTTTGCTACTACAACAGTAAAGTCTTCAACAATAGAATTTTCTGCCATTTCCTTCAAAAAAGAATTGGTAGAATCGATGGCATCAAGTTTGATTATTTTCATATAAGTTTTGCAAGTAAAACAAGTATCAATATTACATAAATTACTCGCAAAAAAATAATAACTTTGCTAAAACTTAAATTTTTTTGATGACAAAAGAACAAGCAAGCGCGGACGATTTAATAGCTGTGATTATAAAGGGGATTGATGAGGTAAAAGGAGAAGACATCCAACTACTAGATTTAAGAGAAATAGAGAATACTGTTTGCGATTATTTTATAGTATGTTCTGGTAATTCTAACACACAAATTAATGCCATTTCTGGCTCTATACAAAAATTAGTAAGTAAAGAACTTAAAGATAAACCTTGGCATGTTGAAGGGCAAGGAAATGCTGAATGGGTTCTTATGGATTACGTAAATGTTGTTGTACATATATTTCAAAAGCAGGTACGTGAATACTATGATATTGAAAGTCTTTGGGGAGATGCAAAAATCACTGAAATTAACCCAGCTTAATTGCTAACAAATTTAGACACCTTATTTTATGAGTGAAAAGAAAAAAAATACGCCAAAATTTACTTTTAATTCGTTTTGGCTGTACATACCAATCTTAGTTATTCTTTTAGGAATAAGCTATTTTAATTCTGGAGATTTAGGATCTAGAAATATTTCTAAAAATGAGTTCACAAAAATCTTGAAGGCAAACGATATTGAAAAGATTGTTGTTGAGAATAATAATGTAGCTCAAATATTCTTAAAGCCTGAAGCTGAGAAAAAAGAGGATCACAAAAAATTAACTGATTCTCCTTTTTACAGAAAAGGAGCACCTTTATATAGTTATAACTTCGGTGATTTACAGAATTTTGAAAACGAAATTGACAAAGCTAAAAAAGAAAACAATCTTGATTTCGATAAAGCTAACATCGAAAGAACAAGTATGTTTGATACTATTATCAGCTTTTTACCTTTTATACTACTAATAGCTATCTGGTTATTCTTTATGCGAAGAATGTCTGGAGGAGCTGGTGGAGGAGCTGGTGGTGGTCAAATTTTCAATATTGGAAAATCTAAAGCAAAACTTTTTGATCAAGACACAAAAGTAAAAACAACTTTTAAAAATGTTGCTGGTTTAGAAGGTGCTAAAGAAGAGGTTCAAGAAATTGTTGACTTCTTAAAAACTCCTGAAAAATACACAAAATTAGGAGGTAAAATTCCTAAAGGAGCTTTACTAGTAGGACCTCCTGGTACAGGAAAAACATTATTAGCTAAAGCAGTAGCTGGAGAAGCTGGAGTTCCTTTCTTCTCTTTATCTGGTTCTGATTTTGTTGAAATGTTTGTTGGTGTTGGTGCTTCTCGTGTAAGAGATTTATTTAAACAAGCACAACAAAAATCACCTTCAATCATATTTATTGATGAGATTGATGCTATCGGTAGAGCTAGAGGTAAAAACAGTATGACAGGTGGTAATGATGAGCGTGAAAACACTTTAAACCAGTTATTAACTGAAATGGATGGTTTTGGTACTGACACAAATGTTATTGTATTAGCAGCTACTAACCGTGCAGATGTGTTAGATAAAGCCTTAATGCGTGCTGGTCGTTTTGATCGTCAGATATACGTAGATTTACCAGATTTACACGAACGAAGAGAAATTTTTGAAGTACATATTAAACCATTAAGATTAGCTGACAATGCTAATTTAGAATTCTTAGCACAACAAACTCCAGGTTTCTCTGGTGCAGATATAGCAAACTTATGTAACGAAGCTGCCTTAATTGCTGCTAGAAACAACAAACCTGCTATTGAACATCAAGATTTCTTAGATGCTGTTGATAGAATTGTTGGTGGTTTAGAAAAGAAAAACAAAGTAATTACTCCTAAAGAGAAAGAAGTCATTGCTTTTCATGAAGCTGGTCACGCTACAGTTAGCTGGATGCTTGAACATGCAGCTCCATTAGTAAAAGTAACTATTGTACCTAGAGGACAATCATTAGGTGCTGCTTGGTATTTACCAGAAGAAAGAAAAATTGTTCAAACAGAACAAATGTTAGATGAAATGTGTGCTACTATGGGAGGTAGAGCCGCAGAAAAATTAATATTTGATAAAATATCTACAGGAGCTTTAAGCGACTTGGAAAAAGTTACAAAACAAGCTCGTGCCATGGTTACCGTTTATGGTTTAAATGAAAAAGTAGGAAACATCACTTATTACGATTCATCAGGAAACGATTCTTTTGTAAAACCATATAGTGACGATACTGCTAAAACAATTGATGAAGAAATTTCTAAAATAATTGAAGGACAATATCAAAGAGCTATTGATATTTTAGAAGAACATAAAGATAAACTTACTTTACTTTCAGAATTATTACTTGAAAAAGAAGTTATCTTTAAAGCTGATTTAGTAAAAGTATTTGGTGAAAGACCATTTGAAAAAAAAGAAGATAACGAGAAAACAAACACATTAACTGAAGAATAGTTTTATTATTTAATGAGTTTTTTTAAAAAATTATTTAAATCATATACAGAATCATCTAGAGAAAAAAAGATTAACGAACAAGAGGTCAATCTTTCTCTAGATGATTCTTTCGTACACAACTTTATCAATAAAGGAGGGAAATTCTTATACTGCACATCTATTAAAGAAGTTACCAATAATTTAAAGCATATTCTACAAGAAAATAACTGGAAAAAAGTTACTTGTACCGATTTTGACCTATTAAAAATTGTTGAAAATGTAGATGTTAGTATCCAAAAACATTCTTCTGAATCTATTCCTTTCTTCACTTCTTGTGAACATTTAATAGCCAACAAAGGAGACATCTTATTCTCCTCTAACCAACTAGGAAGCAATAAATTATCATCTCATTCAAAGCATTTTATTGTTTATGCTACTACAAGTCAACTCGTTAAAAACATGGGAGAAGGCTTAACAGGAATTAAAACTCATTTTAGTGGTAATATTCCTACAAATATTAGCTCAACTACAAATTACAAAATAGATATTGAAGATGATAGTTTTTTAAGTTATGGAAATAGTAACTCAAAAAACTTATATTTGCTGCTCTTTGAAGACCTTTAAGATATAAATATGTCCAATCTTATAACAAGAAGTATTTCTGCACTTGTTTATGCTATAATTTTTATTTCTGCTATTCTATTTTCAGCAGAAACATATATAGGATTACTTGCAATTTTTGCAACCGTTTGTATTTATGAATTTTCTAAAATCATAAATCTTAAAAACATTATCCCTTATGTATTTTTAATTGCAATTGTATTCTTATCAATAAAACAACCAGCTTTTTCGTTGACAGAGCCTTTAATTGCAATCTCTTTAGTTGGACTAACAGGATTACTTTATTTACTTATTAGCACAAAACCGATTAAATACGGCAGTTTTATTCAAAAGTTAGGATTACATATTATATACCTAATACTTCCTTTTTATTTTTTAATAAAACTACCTTTTATAGATAATAACTATGTTCCTAATATGATTATTTATATCATTATTATCATATGGACTAACGATAGTTTTGCCTATTTAGTTGGTAAAAATTTTGGAAAGCATAAATTATTTGAATCTGTTTCTCCTAAAAAAACAATTGAAGGTTTTATTGGAGGCTTAGCTTTTTCTATTCTTGCTGGTATTTTAATTGCAAAATTCTCCAATGTTTTCTCAACTATAAATTGGATTGTTATCGCAATTATTGTTTCTATATTGGGTTCTTTAGGCGATTTAGTTGAATCGAAATTTAAAAGACAAGCAAAAGTAAAAGACAGCGGTACAATTATGCCTGGACATGGTGGACTATTAGATAGGCTAGATAGCTTGTTTTTTCTTGCTCCCTTCGTATATTTGTATGTACATTATATAATGTAATTATACACCTTATCATTCTTCATGATTAACGATCTAGATATAGAGTTTAATAAAGCTTACGAAAAAGCTTCTCGGATTAAAGAAAAACTCCCTCCTGATATTATGCTTAAACTATATGCATATTATAAGCAAGCTGTTAAAGGAGACCAATTTTCTTTTAATACCGACGATAACTTGAGAAATGCTTTTAAGTTTAATGCTTGGATGCAATTAAAAGGAATGAGTGAAGATGATGCAAAAAGAGAATATATCAACTTAGTCAACTCAATTATAAAATAAACAATCCTTATGAAAAAAATTATTTCTTCATTATTAATATGTGCTACTATAGGTAGCTTAGTATCGTGTAAATCGGAAGCAAAAAAAGAAGCTCCTGCTAAACCAGAGGTTAAAGTAGAAAAAAAGGCTGCTTTTGTTTTACAAGATGCAGACAACCTTATCAACTGGACAGCATATAAAACTACTGGTAAAACTCCTGTTAACGGTCAGTTTAAAAAAGTAACTATTACTTCAAACGGAGAAGGAAACACAGCAAAAGAAGCTATTAATAATGCTGAATTCTCTATTCCTGTTAGCAGTATTTTCACTAAAGATTCTAGTAGAGATTTTAAAATCAAAAAATTCTTTTTTGCTGTAATGGATAAAACTGAATTACTTTCTGGAAAATTAGTTCTAGAAAACGATTCTATTGGATATTCTGATTTAACTATGAATGGAGTTACCAAAAAGCTTCCTTTTAAGTATTCTATCAATGGAAAGAATTTTAGTCTAAGTGGAGTAATGAAGATTACCGATTGGAAAGCTGAAAAAGCATTAGCTTCTTTAAACGAAGCTTGTAAAGATTTACACAAAGGTGAAGATGGTGTTTCAAAAACTTGGGACGAAGTTGCTATCAACATCACTTCTACTTTTAAATAAAACTTATTACACATATATATAAAAGCCTAAGAACAAATCTTAGGCTTTTTTTTGATTAATATTTTATTTAATGAACACCTTTCATCATTCGTTTTATAGGCAAAGAAAAGATTATAACTAATCCCCCTATTAACGAAGCTATAATTCCAAAATTTGCATACACTGACACATAAGTATACAACTGTTTAAACACTTCTGTTTTTTGCATTATAACATCACTCGACAAACCAGTTACAAACTCTGTAACCTCTCCAAAGACACCTTTTGAAAACACTCCTAATTCGCCATTAGAGACAGCTGTTAGTTTAGCTATTTTTCCAGCAAAAAAATGTCCGTAAAAATTAGCAGAGAACCAAACTCCCATTATAAAAGCTACATATTTTAACGGTGATAATTCTGTCATTTTCGACAAACCTATTGGTGACAAAAACAACTCCCCTACTGTATATACAAAAGTTCCTAACACCAAATAAAACATTGGCGTTTTAGCAAACTCATCTACCTGTTGAGCCGATAAACCAAATACAACAAATCCTAAACCTAAAAAGAACAATCCTAAACCAAATTTAACTACTGAGTTAGGGTTTCTTTTTATCTTGTTTAAAAAGATCCAAAGCATTGAAAATGGTATTGCCAACAGTATTATAAAACCTGAATTTATACTGTTCGTTTGAGCTGCATTCATTAAAACTAAATTAACATTTCTATCAGCAAATAATGTCAACGAACTCCCTGCTTGTTCAAAAATGGCCGAAAATAATGTATACAAAACTGTAAAATATACTGCCACTAATAACTGTTTACGTTCTGACAAAGTAACCTGTTTTAGAATATAGCTTAAGTAAACAATTAAAAAAAGCGAAACTACCCAAACCAAATAATGCTCAAATTGATGAAAACGTACAATTAATGCAAAAATAGGTACTGACAAAAAAGCTCCAATTGTTACTAAATTCCCTGACTTTATCCCTAAATTTTTTCTATTATACAATGCTTCGTTAGGAATTAAACCGTGATCTTCAAAGACTTCTCTTTTAAGCCCATTGTTAAAAACCAATAAACCTATTAACATCCCTATACCAGCTAAAACAAATCCATAATGCCAGCCATATGATTCTGCTAACCATGCACATAATAATGGAGCTACTGCTCCTCCTATATTAACCCCCATATAAAATATTGTAAATCCTGCATCTCGCCTGGTATCTTCTTTCTTATATAACTTTCCTACAAAAGAAGATATATTCGGTTTAAAAAAACCATTTCCTACTATTATTAACGATAATGAACTATAGAAAAACACTGGATGTTCAAAAGTTAAAAAAAAGTGACCTAAAGCCATTAAAACACCTCCTAATATAATAGCCTTTCTAAAGCCTAAAATTTTATCAGCAAGTACACCTCCAATCATTGGAGTTACATATACTAAAGACATATAAGCTGCATAAATTCCGAAAGACATTTCATCTGAAAAAAGTAAGTGTTTTGTCATGTAAAGCACCAACAAGGCTCTCATACCATAAAAGGAAAAACGCTCCCATAATTCTGCAAAAAATAAATACAATAGTCCTCTTGGGTGACCAAAAACATCTGTTGTTGACGTATAAGTTTTCATATAAATAAAAGTTTTAGCTAAACTATTTTTTGACTAAAACTTTTTAAAACACTGTAGTAAATTGTTATAAAAAATAAGTTTTGTGAGTTTTTGTAACCTTTAAAAAACCTAGCATTAATAAAGATTTAACATTTTAACTCACTAAGTTAATAGTAATACTATTAAATTTGCAGATATAATAATTATTTATGAAAAATCTACTTTCAAATCTTAAAATTGAAATCCCTTGTGGAATTTATATTAAAGACCCTGAGACATCCGATTTAGGAAAAAGAATTATTGAGCATAGTATTGTACTTATTGAAGAAATTGGTTTTGAAAAATTTAACTTTAAAAAACTAGGTCAAAAAATAGGTTCAAACGAAAGTTCTATTTATAGATATTTTGAAAGTAAGCACAAGCTATTAATCTACCTAACTTCCTGGTATTGGGGATGGATACAATATCAATTAGTTATTGAAACTTATAGTATTCAAGATTCAAAAGATAAGCTAAGTAAAGCCATTGAAGTAGTTACTAAAACTACTAAACAGGATAGTAATTTCTCTCACATTAATGAGATTTTATTAAACCGAATTGTAATAGATGAAAATTCTAAATCTTATTCTACAAAAA
Organism: Tenacibaculum aiptasiae; assembly: GCF_965221665.1. Taxonomy (NCBI): domain Bacteria; kingdom Pseudomonadati; phylum Bacteroidota; class Flavobacteriia; order Flavobacteriales; family Flavobacteriaceae; genus Tenacibaculum; species Tenacibaculum aiptasiae. Next base: position 2,362,239 of record NZ_CBDCSN010000002.1, on the reverse strand, counting down.
AGGTAGATTCAGAAAACAAAGAAGGCTTTTTTAGATTATACAAAGAAGTGGTTAGACGGTTAGCAAGCATTATTAGCCAATATACACCTTCATACAAACACCCTTTAACATTAGCTAGTACTATTATTGAAGGAGCTTTACATCAACAATTCATTAGACAACATTTTAAAACATTAACGAATTGTGATGACCAAATAACACCAACATCATTTTTTATTGACTTAACTCTTAACACTCTTGCTAATGAACGATAATAAAACACTAACCCCTTGGAAACGTTTTGTTGGCTTATTAAACCTTGAAAAAAAAGATACATTCCAAATTGGATACTACGCCATATTTGAAGGAATTGTTGCCCTTTCTCTTCCTTTAGGAATACAAGCTATTATTAATTTACTTCAAGCTGCTCAGGTATCAGCTTCTTGGATTGTTTTGGTAATATTAGTTACCTGTGGTGTAGGGTTTAGTGGAGTTTTGAAATTGATGCAAATTAGAATCATAGAAACTATTCAACAACGAATATTTACCAGAGCTTCTATTGAGTTAAGTTATCGATTTCCTAAAATAAAAATGAAAGAATTAGAAAACTATTACCCTCCTGAATTGGCTAATAGATTTTTTGATACACTAACTATTCAAAAAGGACTTTCTAAAGTTCTTATTGATGTACCTTCGGCATTTTTACAAATTATTTTTGCCTTAATATTACTTTCATTTTATCATCCATTTTTTATTGTATTTGGAATTCTTTTACTGCTATTAATTTATGTAGTATTTAAATTCACCGCAGAAAAAGGATTAGAAACTAGTTTAAAAGAATCTAAAAACAAATATAAAGTTGCACACTGGTTACAAGAAATTGCTCGTACTATTATTAGCTTTAAGTTATCAGGTAAAACAACTTTAGCACTTCAAAAAAGTGATGATCTAGTAAGTGAATACTTACAGTCAAGAGAAAGCCACTTTAGAGTATTAGTTACTCAGTATATTCAAATGATTAGCTTTAAAGTCATAGTAACTGCTGGGCTATTGTTAATTGGTGGATTTCTTGTATTGAACCAGCAAATGAATATTGGTCAATTCGTTGCAGCAGAAATCATCATTTTATTGGTTATTAACTCTGTTGAAAAACTTATTGTTGGACTTGAATCTTTTTACGATGTATTAACTTCAATTGAAAAACTAGGTCAAGTAGTAGATAAACCAATTGAATCTCAAAAAGGAACAAATGTTGAGAATTTTGACGAATTTAAAATAGAGATTCAAAATGCAAGCTATGTAACTTCAGCAAAGGAAACACCTATACTTAATGATATCTCTTTTACAATTAATCCAAAAGATAGAGTTTTAGTTCAAGGAAAAAGTAGCTCAGGAAAATCTAGCTTATTGCAAATGATTGCTGGAGTTATTGAACCAACTTCTGGAAATATCTTTATCAATAATTTATCGATAAAAAGCCTTTTATTGAATAGTTATAGATCAAATTTAGGGTTATCACTTTCAGAAGAAACTCCATTTGAAGGTACTATTCGTGAAAACATAACTTTTGGTGATGAAAAAATTACCGATGAAGAAATTTATGAATTATTTGATGCCATTGGTTTGTCTTATTTTCTAAAACATCAACCTAACGGCTTAGACACTTATATTCAACCAGAAGGTAAGTTAATTGGTTACACAGTAGCTAAAAAATTAATTTTAGCAAGAGCTATAATAAGTAAACCAAAACTGCTAATACTAGAAGACCCTCTTGATCAATTAGAAAAAGAGGAAACTCAAAAAATAATTGATTACATCACTGACAAATCAAAACCTTGGGGATTAATTATAGTAAGCAGTAACGATGCTTGGAAAAAGAAGTGCAACAAACAAATAACCCTTGTAAAAGGAGTTATTGTAAACTAAAAAGAACATAAATATGTTAAACATATCTACGAATAGTATCTCAAACCATATTGATGTAACCAAATTGAAATCTGGTAAAGTTATCTTTACTAAAGTACACCATAGACTTTTTAGAAAGTTTTTACTAGGATTTTTATTTGCTCTTGCAATTATACTGTTTTTACCATGGACACAAAATGTTTCTAGTGCTGGTAGAGTAACTACTTTGAAACCTAATCAACGTCCACAAACTTTACAATCTCAAATTCCTGGGCGAATTGAGCAATGGTTTGTTCAAGAAGGTACTTTTGTAAAAAAAGGTGATACAATTTTAAGAATCTCAGAAATAAAAAGCGATTATTTTGACAGCAAACTAACCGAAAGAACTGGACAACAATTAAACTCTAAAAGTCTTTCTGTAAAAGCATATAACAACAAAGTAAATGCTTTAAAAACACAAATTAGCGCCTTAAAAAGCGAGCGTGTTTTAAAACTACAGCAAGCTAAAAATAAACTAGAGCAATCTCATTTAAAAGTTAAAACTGACAGCATAGATTTAAAAGCTGTAAAAATAAAACTACAAATTGCAAAAACTCAATTTGACAGAACAGTGATGCTTGAAAAAGAGGGTTTAAAAGCTGTAAAGGATGTAGAAGAAAAAAGAGCAAAGCTTCAAGAACAATCAGCTAAATTGGTTTCTCAAGAAAATAAGCTACTTAATTCTAAAAACAACGTATTAAATGCACAAATTGCAATAAATAGTATTCAGGCATCTTATACTGATAAAATTTCAAAGGCTGAAAGTAATTTATACACAGCTGAATCAAATGCTTTAGATGCAGAAGTTCAAGTATCTAAATTAGAAACAAGCTTATCTAATTATAGCAAAAGAAATTCTCTATTATATGTTACTGCACCTCAAGATGGGTACATTAATAAAGCTATTAAGTCTGGTATTGGTGAGACTTTTAAAGAAGGTGAAGCCTTAGTTAAAATAATGCCTGCAAATTACGATTTAGCAGTAGAAATGTTCATAGAACCAATAGATTTACCTCTTATTCATATTGACGAAGAAGTACGTGTACAATTTGATGGATGGCCTGCTATTGTTTTTAGTGGATGGCCTAACGCATCTTATGGTACTTATAGTGCTAAAGTGATTGCAATAGAAAATTTTATTAGCGACAATGGTAAATACCGTGTATTGATTGTTCCTAACAATGATTCTCAACCATGGCCAAAAGCTATTAGAGTAGGTTCTGGAGCTAAAACCATTGCCTTATTAGAAAATGTACCTATTTGGTTTGAACTATGGAGACAAATAAACAGCTTCCCTCCTAACTTCTATCAACCAAAAAAAGATAATAATCAAAAAGACAAGAAGAAGAAATAATGAAGTTTAAGAGTTTACTTTTTATATTTTTATTTATAGGTTTTTGCACATATTCTCAAAACAGTACTAGTTTAAATCAATTAAGCTTAGAAGAATATTTAGGATATGTAAAGAAGTTTCACCCTGTAATTAAACAAGCAAATTTAATTACAAGCACAAACGAAGCTAAATTACTAAAAGCAAGAGGAGCTTTTGATCCTAAAATTGAAGTAGATTTTGAAAAAAAAGAGTTTAAAAACACCGAATATTTTGAGAAATTAAACTCAGTTTTTAAAATTCCAACTTGGTATGGAATTGAGCTAAAAGGTAGTTATGAAAACAACTCAGGTCAATATTTAAATCCAGAGCTAAATGTTCCTGAAAATGGATTATACAACGTAGGTATTTCTGTTTCTCTTGCTAAAAATCTTTTTATAAATAAAAGAATGGCTGCTTTAAAACAGGCTAAATTATACGTAAAACAAGGAAAACTAGAACAACAACTTGTTGTAAATGACATTCTTTTTAACTCCATTAGTGCTTACTTAAATTGGGCTAAGCATTATCAAAGTTTTGATGTTTTTAAAAACTATAAAAACAATGCTAAATTTAGATTAGATAATGTTATAAAAAGTTACAAAGCTGGAGAAAAACCTGCTATTGACACTTTAGAGGCTCGAATAAATTTTGACAGCAGAAAACTAGATTTAGAAAAAGCCAGAATTAAATATGTTAAATCTACTTTAGAGTTATCTAACTATTTATGGATTGGAGACAACACCCCTATGGTATTAAGAGAAAGTATTACTCCTACACCTGATACTTTTTCAAAAATTGAAGTTCTTTTAAATAATTCTATCATCAATACCTCAACTAGTATCGATGGACATCCTAAATTAAAATTATTAGAGTTAAAGAGGAAAAACTTACAAATTAACAAAAACCTAAAAATTAATAACTTATTACCTAAAGTAGATTTCCAGTACAACCTTTTAAGTTCAGATATTAATAATTTCGATTCTTTTAAAGTTGCCAACTATAAAAAATCACTTCAAGTAAGCATCCCTTTATTTTTAAGAAAATCTAGAGGTGATTTAAAGTTAGCCAAAATAAAATTGCAAGACATAGACTTTGAAATTGCTTCAACAAAAACAAGCTTACTTAACAAAATTAAGGCTACCGAACAAGAAATAGCCTCTTTAGAAACTCAAAATAATATTCTAAAAAATCTTGTAAACGATTACAATACTATTGTAAAAAGTGAAGAAAGAAAATTTACTCTAGGAGAAAGTTCTGTTTTTTTAATTAATTATAGAGAAGTAAAACTAATTGAAACTCAATTAAAAGCAATTGAAAACAATTATAAATTTGCTAAAACACAAAGTAAATTTTTCAAACTACTTGGAAAATTAAACACGTTATAATTCTCTTTCAAATTCTTTTAAGAGAGCTTTATCAAATGATATATATTCAGGTAATATGCGCAAACGATATTTACTTTCTCCAATAAAAGTAATTAAATCTTTGCGCTCTAACTTATTTTCATCCTCTAAAGAAAGTATCCCATTAATATTATCTATTATTCGTGTTAAATATGTTTGACTTTTAATTTCTCCTCCTGAATTTACTACTATCGATTGCTTTTCTGGCTCTAAATACTTTCTCTTATAAGCAAAGTTCATAAGGTTTTTATACTGAGTTGTTTTTGAACCAAAATCAATTTTTTCATTAATAATTCCTTTTGAAGGAATACTTAACTGCACTAACGACCAATCTAAAAAACCAATTTTCATTTCATTAGGCTTAGGCATGCTAGCTAACTGTATTACCCAACTTGTTCCTAACACTAAAAACACTGAAACCAAAGATGTTTTAGCAATGATTCGTATTAATTGATTAACAAAATCATCATCCAAATTCACAAATACATCCGATAATTGCGAAACAAACAACAATGTTATTGCTATAATAGAAATAAAAGCTACTAGTTTTAAATCGCGATGCATAAAAGTTCTATAAAAAGAAACCCCCATTAAAAAACATAAAAAGGTAGTAAGTAGGACATCTGGTACTGAAGCTAGTTTTATTCCATAAAACACTTCATTTCCTACTATAGATGACAATAACAAAGTTATACTCGCAACTGCCAAAATTATTACTGCAATAATCTTTACATTTTTTTCATTTCTATAAATAAACTTTGGCGCATCATATACATAATACAAAGCCAACAACCAAAACAAGTTATTTATTGTAGACAAAATATTGACCCCTATCTGATACTTTGTTGTGGTTTCAAATAAAAAGTAATTTGCAACAAAAGCCCAAGTACCTGAAACCACCCAAACTAACATTCCAAAACTAAAATAAAGCAAACCTCTGTCAACCCTTTTTATAGAATTTCCTTCTTCTAAAACTGCTCTAAATCGTTTTCTAATATTATAATAAATTGCTAATAGTAACACAGCTCCAATGAACGATATACAAATATGTGATAGGTTATGAAACTGTGTTACTTGATTCATTTATTGAATAATTTTATTGATTAAATTTTGTTTTGCTTTTTCATCATCTCCATACAACCACTGAAGTACATTATCCTCCCATATCTCATCTTTCTCTTCTTCGCTAATAATACTTCTATCGATGGCTAAATCTAATATTTTTCCTGGATATGACGATTGTTTATCACTTTCCATTTCCCCTAATGGATAAGGGTCATCTAACCCTATTAATACTTGCTTCGACCCTTGGTTTTTTATTAATAACTCTAAAGAACCTGTATCGTGCACTAAAGTATCAAAAAAGATATTCTTATGTCCTACTGCTTTTCTTGGGTGTTGTTTACCCTCGAACAAATCTGAACGCCCATCAAAACCTTGAATACGACGACCTATATTCATTTGCGCTAACTGCCCTCCATGAGCAAAACATATACGCATATTAGGATATTTTTCATAATATCCATTAAGCGTTAAGAAATGATAAGCATCTGCACATTGTGCTAACATCCAAATTAAATGAAAACGCCAAGAAGTATTTTCTAGTTTAATAAATTTTTCTCCATCATATGGATGAATTTCAATAGCTAAATTATACTTATTAGCTAATTCAAAAATAGGTTCATTTTCTTCATCAAAAATACAACGCCATGTACCTATAGTATCCATATAATGTGTTGGTAAACACAACAGTCTCATACCCAAAACCTCAACACAACGTTCTATTTCCCATAAAGCCCCTCTAACAAAACCTGGGTGCACTACAAATCCACAAGTAAATTTATTTGGATGATCGTGCTGTACTCTTGCATTGAAATCATTCTGAAAACGCAAAGCTTGTTTCATTTCCTCTAAACGCAAACCATTTCCATATAGCTGAGATAAATTTAGTACTACTGCATGATCTATTTTAAAGTGCTCCATCCAAGCCAACTTTTCTTCCAAGAAAAATGAAGAGTCAGTAACTGGTCGTTTCCAGTTTTTTTGAAGCATATATTTTTTGTCCTTGTCTACCCAAAAAATCCCTTTGTCTTTCATAAACTGTGGAATCTCTTCTGGATAAGGTAACAAATGTGAATGTCCGTTTATTCTTAATTTACGTTTCATTTTAGTTGGTTGGTTTTAAGGAAATCATTGTTCCTTGCATTGTTGTGTATAGTATTTCTTCTTTTTCATCAGTAACTTTTGCTTCGCAAAACACTAAGGTTCTTCCGCTTTTCACTACACGTCCTGTAGCAATGATAACATCGGATTTTGCTGGTCGCAGTAAATTAGTCTTAAACTCTACTGATAAAACATCTGAACCTTCTTGCATAGTTGTTAAGGCTGCATACCCACAAGCTACATCCATTATACTTGTTAATACTCCAGCATGAAAAAATCCATGTTGTTGTGTTAAGCCTTCTTGCTTTTTACATCGGATTTTGAGCAGTCCTTTTTCAATATGAATAATTTCCGCTCCTAAGGTTTTCATAAAACCTTGTTTTAAAAAACTCTCTTTTGCAGCCTCAATCATTATTTTACTTTGTTTGGAGCTTCCATTACTGTTCCACAATTAGAACAAGTACATTTTTCTTTATCTGAATAATATTTATCAAAAATTATAGGCATATCTGTTTCAATATTATCTAAAGCAAATTCTTCTCTATATAATTGCGACCCACAATTTTCACAGTACCATTCTAAAGCATCCATCATTCCTTCAGCTCTAGGATACTCTATTACCAAACCTACAGTGTTTTCTTTTCTTTGTGGAGAGTGTGGTACTTTTCCTGGTAATAAATAAATATCTCCTTCATTAATTTCTACATCAACCATTTCACCTTTATCGTCAATAATTTTCAATACCATATCTCCTTCTACTTGGTAGAAAAACTCTGGGGTTTCATTATAATGATAATCTTTACGGTTGTTAGGACCTCCTACCACCATTACAATATATTCACCATCTTTCCATACTTGTTTATTCCCCACTGGTGGCTTTAACAAATGACGATGTTCATCTATCCACTTTTTAAAATTCAAAGGTTGTACTAACTTACTCATGACTATTTAGATTTTATAATGATTTTGTTCTTCCTCCATCTACAGGAACATTAATCCCGTTAATAAAACTAGCTCGCTCACTCGCTAAGAAAACCACTGCATTTGCAATTTCTTCTGGTTTTGCAAAACGTTTTGCTGGCGATGCATTTTTCATTGTTTCAGCAACTTCTTCAACAGATTTACCTGTCTTTTTAGCCTTGTTATTAATTATCTCATTTAAACGCTCTGTACCTGTAGCACCTGGTAAAACATTGTTTACTGTAATATTAAACTGCCCTAACTCATTTGCTAACGTTTTTGACCAATTTGCTACAGCTCCTCGGATTGTATTCGAAACTCCTAATCCATCTAACGGTTGTTTCACAGAAGTTGATATCACATTAATAATTCTACCATATTCTGCTTCTTTCATAAACGGCACTAAAGCTTGAACCAATACATGATTACATTTTAAATGCTGCGTAAACGCTCTTTCAAATTCGTCTAATTGTGCATTAAATACTGGCCCTCCTGCTGGTCCTCCTGTATTATTTACTAGAATATGAAAATTTAAATCAGAAGCTTTAATTTTTTCTTTTAGCTCTAATGGATTAGAAAAATCCGCTACGATATAATTATGATTCTGGTTTTTATTTGGTAATTCTGCCAATACTGCTTTTAACTTTTCTTCATTACGAGCTATTAACGTCACATTTACTCCTTCTTCTGCCAACTGTATTGCTGATGCTTTTCCTATCCCTTGAGTACTACCGCAAACTAATGCGTTTTTATTATCTATATTTAAATTCATTTCTAATCGTTATTACAAATCATTGTTTTTATTTTAATCGCTTTTTCAAAGTGATCTAACCTATGTTTTTGTATCCACCAGGTTGCTACTTCCATTAACAATTCTGGATTGTCATTTTTATTTTTGAAAAATGCATAAAAAGACACTCCAACATTCTCTCCTTTCTTAACTATCTTTTCATCGCAAATTCTTACAATTTTTTGCCTTATTTCTTTATTCATATTTAATACAAACATTTTTAGGCTCGGTAAAGAATCGTAAAGCTTCGAATCCTCCTTCTCTTCCAACTCCACTATCTTTTTGACCCCCAAACGGTGTTCTTAAATCGCGTAACAACCATGTATTCACCCAAACAATACCTGCATGCAATTGTTTACTAAATTGCATGGTTCTATTTAAGTTATTAGTCCATAAAGTTGATGACAATCCGTATTTTACATCATTGGCTAGCGAAAGTGCTTCTTCCTCTGTTTTAAAAGACATTATTGTTACAACAGGTCCAAAAATTTCTTCTTGATTGAGTTTACAATCATTACTTTGAACTTCTATAATTGTTGGTTGTAAATAATATCCTCTTTCACTTCCTTCAACTGTAACCGTTTCTCCTCCAAAAAGTATTTTTCCACCTTCTTCTTCCGCTATTTCTATATAGGATTTCACTTTCTCTAAATGCTGTTTTGACACTAAGGCTCCTACATTAGTATCCTCATCAAATGGATTTCCAACTTTTAACTCAGCTACTTTCTGAACAAAATCTTTTTTAAACTGTTCGTAGATATTTTCTTCTACAAGAATTCTACTTCCGCATAAACAAATTTGCCCTTGATTCGCAAATGATGAACGTACTGTAGTTGCTAACATTTTATCATAATCACAATCTGCAAATATGATATTAGGGTTCTTTCCTCCTAGCTCTAAAGAAAGCTTTTTAAACATTGGAGCTGCTACTCGAGCTATATGTGCTCCTGTGGCTGTTCCTCCTGTAAATGATATGGCTTTAATATTTGGATGCTCTACAATTGCTTGACCAGTTGTTCCTCCTAATCCATGTACTATATTTAATACTCCTTTTGGTAAACCTGCTTCGGTACATATTCCTCCTAACAAATAAGCAGTCATTGGAGTTACTTCACTTGGTTTGGCTACTACACAGTTTCCTGCTGCAATAGCTGGAGCTATTTTCCAAGTAAATAAATACAACGGTAAATTCCATGGTGATATACAACCAACTACTCCTATTGGTTGACGCAATGTAAAGTTCATTGCCCCTAACCCAACACTTTCATGTGCTTCAGAAGAAAATTGAGTTATTGCATTGGCAAAAAACTGAAAATTAGATGAAGCTCTTGGTATATCTATCGCTGTTGCTAAACTTAAAGGTTTTCCATTATCTTTTGCTTCTGCCTTAGCTAATTCAGGTAATTTTTCTTGAATTAACTGGGCTATTCTAGACAAAATATTACTTCTTTCTTCTAAAGTAGTATTTGACCATTCTTTAAAAGCAGATTCTGCTGATTTATAAGCTAATTCTACATCCTCTTTTGTTGAATTTGGTATCTGCCCATAAACCTCTCCAACTGACGGATTATAATTATCTATATATCCTCCATTAATTGGCGATTGAAATTCTCCGTTTATATAATTTTTAATGTTTTGCATTTTAACTAACATTCTTTTTTACTAAAGATTTGTTTAGTAATTGAATACCCTTTATAGGCTAACTCTTCTTTATTTTGAATGAACACCTCCAAAAGATTTATTGTTTTTTATAAGCCACCACTTTAATTTCTATCAACAAATGTGGATGTGGCAATTGATGCACTGCAACTGTTGTTCTAGTTGGTCCGTTATAATCGAAATACTCTGCATATACTTCATTATAACCACCAAAATCATTCATATTTACCAGAAATGAAGTTACATCTACAATATCAGATAAATCAGCTCCTACTTCCTGTAAAATATCTCTTATATTTTCTATAACAGCTCTTGTTTGTTTTCTTATATCTAAATTTGTAGTCCCAAACTCATCTACCTCTACTCCTTCAAAAGAGTTGTCTGGTCTTCTTGAACTTGTACCTGATACATATATAAAATCCCCTACTTGTTTTACATGTGGAAATTTTCCTCTTGGTATTGCTTTCCCTTTGATTACTTTACTATCCATTTCCTTTATTCGTTTGTTGCCATTTCGAGCAACTTTACTGTTGTTTTATAATTTCTTGTTGTGGCTATTACATCTAACTTCTTCTCAAGAATATTATTAGTCAATTTTGTTCTCCCAAAACCTGATGGGCAATGCAGATAAACTACATCTTTATCTATTTTATATTGATCTTCTTTTATTCCTTTAACTTCAATTTCTGTTTGGCTAGACATTGTATTTAAAAATGAAAAAGCCACTATTTTTTCATTCTCTATAGAAAAAGGATATGCTTTAATTGCTTTTTCCCATTCGCTTACGGTTCTAACTATTACTGGAACATCATACTCGTACTTTTGATGTATACTTTGTTTAATCTTCTTGCTAATAGTTTCTTTTGTTTCTTCTGACTCTAAAATAATATTACCACTTTGAATGTAGGTTTGAACATTTTTAAAATCGAGGCTGTTTAACAATTCTCGTAATTCTGCCATTGAAATTTTATTTTTTCCCGAGACATTTATTCCACGTAATAAAACAATGTATACCATTTCTACTTTTCTCTTTGTTTTATCTCTTCTTTTATCTTTTTTACGCTTGAATATTGTAAAAGGAGAATTGTGCTTAACCCAAACACTATTGGCAATAAAGTAATAAAAACTGTTTTATTTTCTTTTGTTAACAAACCATATATAGTAACAGCTAATAACAGTATTAATGCTACGGTCATAGCTTTAGCTACCACCTTTAGTAACTTTATTCTTTTGTTAAGTTCTTCTATTGTTTTATTTTCCATGATACAATTATTTTAAACCTGCTACTTTATCTTCTTCTAGAATTTCGTTTGTTTCTTCCTGTACCTTTTTTAATACTACAGCCAACTCTTCTTTTGTCATATCTAAAGAAGTAATCACTTCATTATCCGCAATAAGATTTAATAGAGCTTTATCCTGAGCTCTTCCTTTTTTCATTGCTTTTGAATATGAAATTTCATCATTAAAAGTGACCATTGAATATTTTGAGAAATACTCTGTAGGAAAATTACTTTCCAAATCCATTTCTATTTTTCGTTTTTGTTTAAACAATGGATTTGCTACATGATCTCGCATTTCATAATAATTATCTATTGCTAAATCTGCAATTGCATCAGTATCTTCCTTTCTTTGCTTTTGATATTCCTTAAATACCTCTTCCCAACTACATTCACATATATCTAATATTTCATCAAAAACTGTTACATCCTCGAAAGAAGCATTCATTCCTTGTCCATAAAAAGGTACTATTGCATGAGCTGCATCTCCCATAAGTAAGGTATTCCCCTTATAAGACCACGGTGAACACTTAACTGTTCCTAACGCTCCTGTAGGATTGTTAAAAAACTCATCTTTTATGCTTGGTATCAGCTTTAATGCATCTGGAAACTCTTTTTCAAAAAACTCTGTAATTTTTTCTTCTGTTGTTAAGTTATTAAAATTGTATTCTCCTTCGTCATAACTTAAAAACAAGGTTACTGTAAAACTCCCATCTAAGTTTGGCAATGCTATTAACATATACTTACCTCTAGGCCAAATATGTAAATGATCTTTACTTATTTGATGTTTTCCTAAAGCATCTGCTGGAATCTCTAACTCCTTATATCCATGTGTTAAATAGTTTTGCGAATAACTAAACAAAAACTTTCTTTCTAAATAATAGCTTTTTCGCAGTATAGAACCAGCACCGTCTGTTCCAAAAACAACGTCTGCATTTACTGAAAACTCTTCTTTGGTTTCGTAATCTTTAAAATGAACTATTGTATTTTCTATATCTACTGAAGTACATTTTTTATTAAAATGTATTGTTACATTTTCATGATTTTCTGCTTCTGTTAATAGAATTCCATTTAAATCTCCTCTAGAAATTGAATTGATATATTCACCATTTCTACCAGAATAATTTGAAGCAAATGTATTCCCTTCTGTGTCGTGTATTAAACGTCCATACATTGGAATGCAAATCTCTCTTGCTTTTTCTTCTACTCCTGCCAAACGTAAAGCTTTAAAACCTCTATCTGACAATGCCAAATTAATCGAACGACCTGCTGATATATCTGTTGTACGTAAATCTGGTCGACTCTCATACATTGCTATTTTATATCCTCTTTGCGCTAAACGTAAGGCCAATAACGAACCACATAAACCAGCTCCTACTACTACTATATTATCTTTTTTATTCATAAAACTGAATTAATTCATTTTTCCGTTTCTCAGATTGATACCTGTATACAAATATGCTTTTAGTGAACATAAAAAATCTGTCCAACCCTGTGTTTGTTGCATTGTTTTCTTTATTCCTTCTGGAGTATTCTCATAACTTTTTTCAGTTATATTAACCTCTGTAGTAGCATCATCATTACTGGTAAATTTCATTTCTACCTCAGTTACAATTTGATTACCTGCCCAACTAAAAACAATTTCTTTATTTTCTGTTACGGATAATACACTTACCATACATTCTGCTCCAAAATCTTTCCACTCCCATTTCACTTCAGTTCCTTGAATTAAGTTCGCACTAGCTTCAGAAACAAAATATTTCGAAATCTTTTCTTTATCAACTATAGCCTTAAAAATCTCTTCTACATTTCTTCTTACAACATCTTTTACATGAACTTCTAAACTCATAATAAACTTTTTAAGATTTCTACCATTTTAAATACATCTTCAAAACTATTATACATTGGTACTGGTGCACATCGTATAACATCTGGCTCTCTCCAATCAGTAATTATATTATTCTCTGTTAACTTTTTATGTAAACTTTTATCAGCATTTTGTACCTGTATTGACAACTGACACCCTCTTTCTTTTGGATTTGATGGGGTAATAACTTTAATTCTATCTGTATCTATTTGATTAATCAAGAACTCAAAATACCCAGTCAGTCTTTCCGACTTTTCACGTAAAGCTTCCATTCCAACATCGTTAAACATATCTAAAGATGCTCTAATTGCTGCCATAGATAATATTGGTGGATTTGATAATTGCCATCCTTCTGCTCCGTCCATTACATCAAATGGTTGACGCATATTGAATCTCGTTTCTTTATTATGATTCCACCAACCTGCAAAACGAGGCAATTCTTTATTTTTTGCATGCTTTTCATGCACAAATAACCCCGCTAAGCTTCCTGGACCAGAATTTAAATATTTATAAGTACACCAAGCTGCAAAATCTACTCCTGAATTGTGTAATTCTGGTGAAATATTTCCTGCACCATGTGCTAAATCTATTCCTACAAAACAGTTTTTAGCATGACCTATTTCTGCTATACGTTTTAAATCTAAATATTGCCCTGTATAGTAATTTACCCCACCTATTAACAATAATGCTATTTCATCTCCTTGTTCAGAAACAATCTGTTCAAGGTCTTCAATCCTTAACAACTCTTCTCCTTCTCTTGGTTTCCATTCAATTAAACCGTCTTCTACATCAAATCCATGAAACTTTAATTGTGATTGAACTGCATACCTGTCAGATGGAAATGCATCACTTTCTATTACTATCTTATATTTCTTTTTTGTTGGTTGATAAAAAGAGACCATTAGCAAGTGAAGGTTTGTAGTTAACGTATTCATCACCACAACTTCCAACGGCTTAGCTCCTACAATTTTAGACATACTATCTGTTAAAAACTCATGATATGGCAACCATGGATTTTTTGCTTCAAAATGTCCTTCTACCCCATATTTTGCCCAATCATCTAATTCTTGTTGAATATACTTTTGAGTTGACTTAGGTTGTAATCCTAAAGAATTCCCCGTAAAATATAACCAGTCGTTTCCTTCTTTATCTTTTGGTATATGAAATTGCTCTCCTAAATAAGCTAATTTATCTTTTTTATCCTGCTCTTGCGCGTAATCAAGTGTTGCTTTATACATGTTTCTTTTTTTTCAAAAAACCTTTTCTTAGAAACACTAAAGATAATTCATTTATAAGCAAATTGAAAAACTAAAGTGTTTCATTATTTGAAACGGTGTTTTATAAATTTACACTTTTTTCTTACATTAGCAAAAATGATTTTTTAAAATATGATGGATAACAAGAACTTAAACCAATCTATTATTAAAGCTTTTATTCTTTTAGATGCTTTTACAAATGATAAAAAAGAATGGGGTGTTCGAGAACTAGCCTACAAAACAGGTTATAACAAGAGTACAGTACACAGACTCTTAAGCACATTAGTTTCATTAAATGTTATACATCAAAATGAAAATGAAAAATATCGTTTAGGAAGTAAACTTTTTGAACTTGGTAATCGTGTTTCTTTGTATCAATCTTTGATTACCATTACCAACCAACCTATTAAAAATGTTGCCTTAGAAATTCAAGAAACAGTTTTATTAGGCACACTAAAAGACCATCAAGTTTTTTACATTAATAAAGCCGATAGTTTGCAAGGATTAAAAATTAGCACTTCTATTGGATCTTATCAACCTATTCATGCTACAGCTTCTGGTAAATTACTACTAGCTTTTTCTTCTTCAGAAATGCAAAATGATTATTTCAAAAACAATACTTTAAATTCTTTTACTCAAAATACAATTAACAAAAAAAATGAACTAAAAAACAGTTTACAAACGATACAAAATCAAAAATACGCACTAGATTTAGAAGAATTTGAACTAGGACTTATTTGTATAGCTATTCCTATTTTTAACAAAAAAGGAAATATTATTGCTAGCCTTAGCGCTTCAGGTCCCTCTAGTCGATTTAGAATTGAAAACGTCCAAAACTATATTGCTATATTACAAAAGGGAGCTTCTATTATCGAAAACTCTTTACGAGATTTTGATTCATTATAAAAAAACGCCTTGCAAATATTACAAGGCGCTTTCTTTAAAATTATATTCGTTTTAATAAAGTACTCTAAACCTAAGAGTTCCTTCTACTTTACGAAGTTTTTCAATTACTTCTTCATTGTATTCTTTATCAACATCAGTAATTACATACCCTACTTTAGAATCTGTTGATAAATATTGACCAGTAATGTTTAACTCATATTTTGCCAACACTTTGTTTATTTTCGCCATCACTCCTGGTACATTTTTATGAATATGTAAAAATCGATGTGCATTTGTTTGGCGAGGTAATCTTATGTTAGGAAAATTAACAGCATCTACTGTATTTCCTGAATTGATATAAGCCATAATTTTACCAGGAACAAAATCAGCAATATCTTTTTGAGCCTCTTCAGTACTACCTCCAACATGTGGCGTTAAAATCACATTATCTAATCCTTTTAATTGGGTATAAAAATCACCGTTTTTTCTTGGTTCTTCTGGATATACATCAACTGCTGCTCCTGCCAATTTACCTGACTTCAATGCTTTTACTAACGCTTCTATATCTACCACAAAACCTCTTGAAAGATTCACTAAATGCGCCCCATCTTTCATATAACTAATCTCTTCTTCACCTATAAAGTTTTTATTTGCTGCATTATCATCTATATGCAAAGTAACTACATCAGAAATACTCAACAATTCTTTTAAACTATTTATTCTTGTTGCATTTCCTAAGGCCAATTTATCTTCAACATCATAATAATACACATCCATACCCAAAGCCTCGGCTAAAACTGATAATTGCTTCCCTATGTTTCCATAACCAACAATCCCTAGTTTTTTACCACGTACCTCTCTTGAACCTTGCGCTGTTTTATTCCATTGCCCATTGTGTAGTTCTGTACTTCGTTTAAATACACTACGCATTAGCATAATAATTTCCCCAATAGCCAACTCAACTACCGAACGTGTATTACTATAGGGTGCATTAAAAACTACAATCCCATTTTCCTTACACGCTTCTAAATCTATCTGTTTGGTTCCAATACAAAATGCAGAAACAACCATTAATTTTTCAGCAGCTTCAATTACACGTTTTGTTACTTGTGTTTTTGAACGGATTCCTAAGACATGGACGTCCTGTAACTTTTCAATTAATTCATCTTCCGACAAACTTCTTGATACTGTTTCAACTGTAAATCCATCACTCGATAACTTAGTAAAAGCATCTGGATGCACATTTTCTAATAATAAAATCTTTATTCTATTCTTTGGGTATGATATATTTCTAGGCAACTTGTTTACGTATAAAAATTCATCTAAATTCGGCGTAACATGATCAGCATTGGCAACAGTTTTATCTCTTAACACATTTTCTGTATAAGCAAAAAACTTGTCTGCAACCCCTGCTTCTTTTGTTACTGCATCACTATAACCATCTCCAATCATTTGAACTTCTCCATCTAAGTTCAATTTTTGAAGACATTCTATTTTCCCATTATGCTTTGATAAAGAATTTTCCTTATCAAAACCTATAATATTCTCATTTTCATCAAACTGAAAGGTATTTGCAAAGACCCTCTCTGATGGAATATTATACTCTGCAACTATTGGATCTATAAACTCCTTAAATCCAGCAGATATCACATAAATATCATCAGAAAAACTCTCAAAAAACTCTTTATTTCTTTCAATAGATGAGGAAACATGCTTTTTTAATTCACCTATTAACAAGGATAAATCAGATTTTTTAGCATTCAATAATTGAATACGCTTTTCTAAAGATTGAGGAAATGAAATTTCTCCATCAATTCCTTGATTGGTTATTTCTGTAATCTCCTGAATAATTTCTTCCTTCTTTGGATTTCCTACCAAAGTGATTTCTGCTAAAACATCTAATGCTTCTACTCTTGTTAGAGTACTATCGAAATCGAAAACGAAATTTCGTTTTACTAAGTTCATGTTACAAATTTTTACTCTTTTTTTTGTTGTTATGTTGTATGTTTTTGACTCCACTAAAGTACAAATGATAGGCAAAAAAAGTATCACAAAATGATAACATTTTCATATTCACCTATTATTCCTTTTAGAAATGAAGTTTATCCGTTAAAAAACTAAAAAACAGAAAGAAAAAGAAACCAAAAAATCGGAATAGCTTCCACTATAAAAGAACTGTAATATTTCGATTGATTTTCCGAAGATTTAAACAATAAAATCAATAAAAGTAAATAAATTACCAAAAACGAAATCCTAAATTCAATACTAGAACTTATAAAAAACTCTAACACTAAACACATCGTTAACAATACGTAACCCAACTTCTTTGTATTTTGAACTCCTATCTTTTTAGGAATAGTTTGTAGTGAAATGGCATCATATTTTACATCTCTTATATCAAAAGGCAATATTAAGGTCACTACCAATAAAAAACGCTGTATTGAAATCAAAACAACATTATAAGAAAACTCTAAGTCAATATCATAAATCGGAAGAACAACAGTTGTTCCCATCCATACTAAAGCAACAATTATAATTTTCAAATACCCTATACTCCTTAAATTCTTTTGAAAGCCACTTAGAAAAGGAACTGCATATAACAAAGTTAAAAAGCCAAAAGGTATAATTAACAACAATGTTTTTATTGAAAGTTGCCAGGTATAATAGCATAACAATAAGAAGCAAATCAATGAAAAAATTTGAATAATCTTTAAATGAGTTGTTAAACTTCTATGATGTAATTTTGCTACTCCTGCATATTTCACAAAATTATACCCCGTAATTGTTCCATAAAAGATAAAATAACCTAGTGATTCATTGTATGATAAATTAAAATACAATTGGGTAATTCTAACAAAAGCAAATACTGCTAATGCCACATGAATACTAGAGTTTATATAGAAATCTAATATAATTTTTAAAAGCTTCATTACACAAAAATAACTTTTATGTTTACACCCTTAACATTTGGTTAATAAAATATCGTTTTTAACATAAAATATACATCCAGTAATCGTACAATTTCACTATTTTTGAGCCACTTAAAAAACAACAACACAAATGAACACGAATTCATTTCAATTAAGACATATTGGTCCTCGTAAAAAAGACCATAAACAAATGCTTTCATCTATTGGTGTAGAGAGTTTAGATCAATTAATTTATGAAACTATTCCTGACGATATTCGTTTAAAAAACGAATTGGATTTAGCACCTGCAATGAGTGAATATGAATATTTAAATCACATTAATGAATTAGGCGCTAAAAATAAAGTGTTTAAAAGTTACATTGGTTTAGGATATCATGAAGCTATTGTTCCTAGTGTTATTCAAAGAAACATTTTAGAAAACCCAGGTTGGTATACTGCCTATACTCCTTATCAAGCTGAGATTGCTCAAGGACGTTTAGAAGCTTTATTAAATTACCAAACTATGGTTTGTGATTTAACAGGTATGGAATTAGCAAATGCTTCTTTATTAGACGAAGGAACTGCTGCTGCTGAAGCCATGGCTTTATTATTTGATGTTCGTGAACGTGCTCAGAAAAAAGCTGGGGTTAATAAGTTCTTTATTTCAGAAGAAATTTTACCACAAACATTATCTGTATTACAAACGCGTGCCATCCCAATTGGAATTGAACTTGTAATTGGAAACCATGAAGAGTTTGATTTTTCAGAAGAATTCTTCGGTGCTATAGTTCAATACCCTGGAAAACATGGACAAGTTTACGACTATACATCTTTTGTTGCTAACTGTAACGACAAAAACATAAAAGTAGCAGTAGCTGCTGATATTTTATCTTTAGTAAAGTTAAAAGCTCCTGCTGAGTTTGGTGCAGATGTAGTGGTAGGAACAACACAACGTTTTGGTATTCCATTAGGTTATGGAGGTCCTCACGCTGGTTATTTTGCAACTAAAGAAGCTTATAAAAGAAGTATCCCTGGACGTATAATTGGTGTTACCAAAGATGTTAACGGTGGACGTGCTTTACGTATGGCTTTACAAACTCGTGAACAACATATTAAACGTGAAAAAGCAACATCTAACATTTGTACTGCACAGGTTTTATTAGCTGTTATGGCAGGAATGTATGCTGTTTACCATGGTAAAGATGGTTTGCAATATATTGCTGATAAAGTTCATTCAGCAACTAATACACTAGCATCTGCCTTAGAACGTTTAGGTTTCAAACAAAAAAACACTTCTTATTTCGATACAATTTTAGTTGAAGTAGAAGCTGAGAAATTACGTTCTGTTGCTGAAAAGAATGCTATTAACTTTAACTATGTAGATAACAACCACGTTTCTATTTCTGTAAACGAAACTGTTAGCTTAAAAGAAATTAATGCTATTATTGATTGCTTCGAACAAGCTTTCAATGTTCAGGATATTACCATTTCAGAATTCACTTCATTAGATGTTATTCCTGAAAACGTTCAAAGAAGCACTTCTTTCTTAGACAACGAAATATTCAACACGTATCAATCAGAAACTGAAATGATGCGTTATATTAAAAAATTAGAACGTAAAGATTTAGCTTTAAATCATTCAATGATTTCTTTAGGTTCTTGTACGATGAAGTTAAATGCAGCTTCTGAAATGCTACCTTTGAGCAATCCACAATGGGGTAATATTCACCCTTTTGTACCTGTAGAACAAGCTCAGGGATATCAAGAAGTTTTAACTAACTTAGAAAACCAATTAAATGTAATTACTGGTTTTGCTGGTACTTCATTACAACCAAATTCTGGAGCTCAAGGTGAATTTGCTGGATTAATGGTTATTCGTGCATATCATGAAGCTAATGGAGATACTAACAGAAATATCTGTTTAATTCCTGCTTCTGCACACGGAACCAACCCTGCATCTGCTGTTATGGCTGGTATGAAAGTGGTTGTTACCAAGACAGATGAAAGAGGTAATATTGATGTAGAAGACTTACGCGCTAAAGCTGAAAAACACAAAGATAATCTTGCTGCTTTAATGGTTACTTATCCATCTACTCATGGAGTATATGAAAAAGCTATTAAAGAAATTACTCAAATTATCCATGACAACGGTGGACAAGTTTATATGGACGGTGCCAATATGAATGCTCAAGTTGGACTAACTAACCCTGCTACTATTGGAGCTGATGTTTGTCACTTAAACTTACATAAAACTTTTGCTATTCCTCATGGTGGTGGTGGACCTGGTGTTGGGCCAATTTGTGTAGCTCCTCAATTAGTTCCATTTTTACCTACAAACCCTGTTATTTCAACAGGAGGAGAAAACCCTATCACAGCTATCTCAGCTGCTCCTTGGGGATCTGCCTTAGCTTGTTTAATTTCTTATGGATACATTACAATGCTAGGTGCTGATGGCTTAACTAACTCTACTAAAAATGCTATTTTAAACGCCAACTACATGAAAGAGCGTTTAAGCGGTCACTTTAGTACTTTATATACTGGTGAATTAAATCGTGCTGCTCACGAAATGATTTTAGACTGTCGTGAGTTTAAACAAAATGGAATTGAAGTTGTAGACATCGCTAAGCGTTTAATGGACTATGGTTTCCATGCTCCTACTGTATCTTTCCCTGTTGCTGGAACTATTATGGTTGAGCCTACAGAAAGTGAAAGTGTTGCTGAGTTAGATCGTTTTTGCGATGCTTTAATTGCTATTCGTAAAGAAATAAGTGAAGCTACAAAAGATGATAATAACAATATTTTGAAAAACGCTCCACATACTCAGGAAATGCTAACTGCCGATGAATGGGATTTACCATATTCTCGTAAGCAAGCTGCATTCCCATTAGGTTATATTGCAGACAATAAATTCTGGCCTTCAGTTCGTCGTGTTGATGATGCTTTTGGAGATAGAAACTTAATTTGTTCTTGTAATCCTATTGAAGATTATATGGAAGCGGAAGCTTAAAAACATATTTACATTAAAAAAAGACCTCGATTATATCGAGGTTTTTTTTATCCTTATACTATAAGTATTTTTGCTTCATATTCACACCAAATGACTATTGAAGATTTAATTGGAGATTATAACATTATTGGAAACAACCAAGATTCTGAAGCCAATACATATAAAGGAGTTCTTTCTTTAACATTGGATATTAATAAAAGAATTGTAGCTAAATGGATTATCAATAAAGATCAAGAACAATACGGAACTGGCTTTTTTAAAGACAACATTTTAGTTATTAATTTTAATTACCTAGGTTTTGATAAAAACAAATACAAAGGCGTTGTTGTATATAAATGTCTTTCTAAAGATATATTAGATGGCTTTTGGTCTGAAAAACACGGAAATCCTCTTTATTTAGGAGAAGAACGCTGTTTTAGAATAAAAAACTCTAATGAACCTGTAAATTAAAAAGTATGAAATGCCCTTGTAATCCTAATATTGAGTATAAATTATGTTGCGGAAGAATACACAATGATATTCATATGGCTAATACCGCAGAAGAATTAATGCGATCGAGATATAGTGCCTTTGTATTAGCCAATATTGATTATTTACAGAAAAGTCATCATAGTAAAAAACGTCCTTCTAAACGTGAGAAAAAAGAAATTTTAGCTTGGGCTAAATCTGTTACTTGGGTAAAATTAGATGTTTTAACAAGTACTGAAGGAAAACCATCTGACTCCAATGGTACTGTAGAATTTAAAGCTTTTTTTATTGAAAATGGAAATTTAGAATTTATCCACGAAAACTCTAAATTCTACAAAGAAAATAACCATTGGGTATATTTTGATGCTAATTAGTTGTTATCTTGTAAAAACTAATTCTGTCTCAGTTGACATCTCTTCTGAAAAACCATATCCCTCTACATTAAAACCTTTAAGTTCTTCCAAATTCTTTATATCATTTTCAATAATATGACGTACCATTAAACCTCTGGCTTTTTTTGCAAAAGTCATAATTGTCTTATACTGCCCGTTTTTAAAATCTTTAAAAACTGGAGTAATCATCGGTACTTTTAATGTTTTCTTTGGTAAAGCTTTAAAATACTCTGAACTTGCTAAATTAATCAACAATTCGCCTTCTTCTAATTCTTCATTTAAAGAATTTGCTAATGTGTCTCCCCAAAACTTATATAAGTTATCAGCTCTTCCAACCTTTAATTTTGTTCCCATTTCTAAACGATAAGGTTGAATTAAATCTAATGGCTTTAATAAACCATAAAGTCCTGACAATATTCTTAATTTTTCTTGTAAGCTAGGCACCTTGTCTTCCGATAAAGAATTAACATCTATCCCTCTAAAAACTTCACCTGTAAAAGCGTATACAGCCTGCTTAGCGTTATCTATAGTAAATGGTGGCAACCACTCTTGATTCCTATCATAATTTAAACTAGCCAAATCATCAGAAATTTTCATCAATTCAGACAATTTCTTTCTTGATAATGTTTTTAGCTTCTTGTTTAATTTTGCTGATTGTTCTAAAAACCTTGGTTCAGTATATAAAGTAGTGTTAGCTTTATTTTCAAAATCTAACGACTTAGCTGGAGATATAATAATTTTCATGTAACAGAATGTTTTTGTAAAAATAAAAAGCAATTTTAGAAACCTCAATTACTTTCACTAATTTATATTAATAATACTATTGAAAAAGATGATACTTATTAAATAACAAGTCCATCATAAGATAAAAACACATTATCTGGCAATTCTTTTTCTACTTCGGCATGCAAACCTAATAATTCACTAATATGTGTTAAATATGTTTTCTTAGGTTTTACTTCCTCTATAAAATTAAGAGCTTCTTCTAAATTAAAATGAGTTGCATGCAATTCTCTTCTTAACCCCGTAACAATTAAAACATCTAAATCTTTTAATTTTTCTTTCTCTTCCTCAGAAATTGTTTTAATATCGGTTACATAAGCAATATCATTAAATCGATATCCTAAAATTGGTAAGCGACCATGCATTACTTCAATAGGAGTAACTTTTACACCTTCTAAAAAGAAACTTTCATGATGGGAAATTGTAGTAGTTGATACTTTTGGTGCACTTGGATAACGGTTTTCTGTAGCGAAAATATAATCGTACCTCTTCCTTAACACATTGAAAACTCTTTCCGATGCATACAAAGGTACTTCTCCCATTTGAAAACAATAGGGTCTAATTTCATCTAAACCTGCAATATGATCTGCATGTTCATGTGTAAATAAAATCCCGTTAATAGACATAACTTCTTCTCTCATCATCTGTTGACGGAAGTCAGGTCCACAATCAATTACATAATTAACATTATCATCCCATGAAATTAGCACCGAAGACCTTAAACGTCTGTCTTTAGGGTCTTTTGATAAAGCTACCGGGTGCTTACTTGTAAGCATAGGAACTCCAGTTGAAGTTCCCGTACCTAAAAAAGTTACTTTTAATTGCTTTTTTTTCTCCATTATTATCACAAAAATACGACAAATATTGTCTGATAATTCCGATTTTCTGTACATTTGTTTTACGTAACTAAAAATAGAAAAATGGCAATTACGCTAAAAGGAGATCAGAAGATAAATACAGTACCTACTACTAAAAGTAAAGCTCTAAAAATCAACTTAAATGCTCACATTTATGGAACATTTGCAGAAATTGGAGCTGGTCAAGAAACTGTTCGTAACTTTTTTAGAGCCGGAGGTGCTTCGGGAACTATTGCAAAAGCAATGAGTGCATATGATAAAGATTTTTCAGATGCAATTTATGGGATTGAGGAAGACAATAGATACGTAACTGAGCCTCGATTAAAGAAAATGTTAAAGCATGAAATGGATTTGATTGAAGATCGTCTTGATCGTCAAAAGCATCCAGATAAATTATTTTTTAGTTATGCTAATACCGTAGCAACTATAAACTTTACTAAAAAGTTTAAAGGTCATGGTTGGGTAGGTATTCGTTTTCAATTAGACCCATTAGAAGATTATAACGAAATTATTTTACACCTTCGTTTTAAAGAAACCGACGCTAGACAACAACAAGAAACCTTAGGTATCTTAGGGGTAAACCTAGTTTACGGAGCTTATTACTTAAATGATAATCCAAAAGATTTATTAAAATCTTTTTATGACAATATAGATAGCGACCGTTTAGAAATTGATATGATTAATTTCTCTGGACCTCGTTTTATGTATGTTGATAACCGTTTAATGAGTTTACAATTAGTTAAAAACGGAATGACCAACGCAGTGATGTTTGGTCCTGATGGAAATAACTTATTACCTGCTCAAGTACTTTATAAAAAGAACATTTTAGCTTTACGTGGTAGTTATCGTCCTGTTACTAAAGTAAACATGGACATGTTCGAAAGATCGAAACAATTATTCTTAGCTGAGAAAAAAGTAAATCCTGAGAAAACACAAATAATTTTTGAAATAACATTAAGTAACCTTCGTGCTGAAGGAGAAATTAATGAACGTGATTTCTTAGATAGAGCTGAATTACTTTGTGCTTTAGGTCAAAATGTAATGATTACCAACTACCAAGAATACTTTAAATTGGTAGAATACTTTAGTGAATTTACTAAAGAAAGAATGGGACTAGCCATGGGAGTTTATAACCTTATTCAAATATTTGATGAGAAATACTATCGTGATTTAAGTGGTGGTATTTTAGAAGCTTTCGGTAAATTATTTTATCGAGATTTAAAGGTATATATGTACCCTTATAAAGATGAAGAATCTGGTGAGTTTATTACTAGTGATAACCTGAAAGTTCATCCTAGAATGAAAGAGTTATACAAGTTCTTTAAAAACAATGGTAAGTTAAAAGACATCCAAAACTTTGACCCTGAAATCTTACATATTTTTTCTAGAAAAGTATTGCAAATGATTAAAGAAGACGAAGATGGATGGGAAGAAATGCTTCCAGAAGGAGTATCAGAAACTATTAAAGAAAAACGTTTATTTGGTTGCTCAAGAAAGCGCAAATAAAAAAATTATAGATTCTTTTTAAACCTTTTATTATCTTTAAAGTCTAACAGCTAAACATAAATTTAGTTGACTGACGAAATTACACTTATAGAGCAGCTACAAGATCAAAAAACAAGAGAAGTAGCTTTTAAACATTTGATATCGCAATATAAAGAGCGATTGTATTGGCATATAAGAAAAATTGTAATTAGTCATGATGATGCAGATGATGTTTTACAGAATACTTTCATTAAAATTTTTAAAAGCATTAATAATTTTAAAGGAAACAGTAAACTGTATTCTTGGATGTATAGAATAGCGACCAATGAAGCTATTACATTTATTAATAAAAAAGCCAAGGAAAGAAATATTGACATCACAGATTACCAGCATCAGTTAGTTTCTAATCTAGACAGTGACAATTGGTTTTCTGGAAACGAAATTCAGTTAGTTCTCCAGAAAGCCATTGCTACACTCCCTCAAAAACAACAACTTGTTTTTAACATGAAGTATTTTGACGAAATGAAATACGATCAAATTTCTGAAGTTTTAGAAACGTCTGTAGGTGCTTTAAAAGCATCATACCATATTGCTGTAAAAAAAATAGAACAGTTTATAAAAAACTACAATTAAACCTTTTACAAAAAATAAGGTCTTAGAAGTGAGATGGATAAAGAGATAAAAAATAAAATAGATTTTATAAACCAAAAAGCTGGTAAGCAAACTGGTTTTTCTACACCTAAAAATTATTTTGATGGTATAGAAGAAGACCTATTGAATTCAATAAAGAC
The DNA here is from genome assembly GCF_965221665.1 of Tenacibaculum aiptasiae. Taxonomy (NCBI): domain Bacteria; kingdom Pseudomonadati; phylum Bacteroidota; class Flavobacteriia; order Flavobacteriales; family Flavobacteriaceae; genus Tenacibaculum; species Tenacibaculum aiptasiae. The sequence continues at coordinate 2,335,992 of NZ_CBDCSN010000002.1, read as the reverse complement.
AGAAAGCTTCTCCAAAAAGAATAGCTTTGAAGTTCCGAGCAATTATTTTGATAAAATTGAAGATGATATATTTGCTAAAATAAACACACTAGAACCTAAGGAAACAAAAGTTATTTCTTTACGTAAAAGAGTGTTACAATTAGTCCCTATTGCCGCAGCTGCTTCTGTATTACTATTCATAGGTTTAAATTACTTTAACACTAATGGAAAAAGTGTAATTTATACGATAGACGACATTTCTGATGCAGATTTATCAGCTTGGTACGAAAATGGATATGGTGATACTAATGATGACGAATTAGCTTTAGCATTAAACACTACTGATTTAGAAAGTGACACTTTTAATGACATTAGCGATGATAATTTAGAAGAATATTTAAACGGTTTAGACAGTTCGACCTACTTAAACGAATTAGAATAATATGAAAAAATTAATATTAACACTTATAGCTTTTAGCTTCTTTGCTACAACAGCAAACGCTCAGTTTAAAAAAAGCAGTGAAAAAATTAGACTTTACAAAGTTTCTTTTCTTACTGAAAAACTAGATTTAACAGCTAGTGAAGCAGAAAAATTTTGGCCTATTTATAACAAATACGACAAGAACATGATGGAGCTTCATCGTGAAGAAAGGGTAAGTATTAGAAAAAGAATCAAGGAAAATGGTGGTATTGAAAATCTTTCTGAGAAAGAATCTAAAGAAATTCTAAAAAACATTAGAACGATTAATAGACAACGTTATGAAATCAAAGCTAAGTTTCATAATAAGATTTCAAAAATACTTCCTTATAAAAAGATTTTAGCTTTAGAAATGGCAGAACACGACTTTCATCGTAGCCTATTCAAAAAGTATAAAAGAAAAAGGATGAGAAAATAAAAAAACCGAGCAATGCTCGGTTTTTTTTTAGTGACCACATACAAATCAAATTATTTTTTCTTAATTATTAATGTATCTAATTTAAGTTCCTTTTGAAGCCACGTTCTCAATTCTTTTTCTTTTGCATTGACAACCGAATCTTTTATTTTTTTATCCCAAGTAATTGACAACTCTGGAATAGTATCTATTTTAATAAAATCTTTAGAACTTAATATTTTTGCAAAACTGATACCTTTAATATCATTATACCTAATCTTAGCATCTTTTGCTATTGTACTAAACGGCACAGAGTTTTTATCTCTATTTAAAGCATCTTTTTCTATTCGTTGATTTAATCCAGTAATAGTTGATTTTAACCCCTCTATTTCCTTGTGTAATCCTTTTATTACATTATCCTTTTGATCCAATTCAACAATAGCTCTATCATATGCATCTACTACCCTATCTACACTACGCGCTTTATTTTCATTAATAAGTAATTCATAAGTATCAATTCTTGGGTATGATTTCAACTCATTCCTTAAAAATGTTTTAGTTGCATCATTAACATCTCCATTGAAAAATAAACTAATCTTTTTCTCTCCTCTATCTAACTTCTCACGTTGCAACCATAAATCTTTATTAGAATCAATTTCTTCTTTTAAAAACTTCTTATAATTTGCATTTATAATACTTTCATTATACACATTAATAAAAGTAAAAACTGCTGGTACCATTACTAACACTGCAACAAATGAAGCTAAACGTGCAATTCTTTTTCTCTCTACAGAATTCACATAACGGATCATTGTAAAACGTAACAATTTCAAAACTACAAAGGTTGCCAAAGCAATAAAAATAGTATTGATTGTAAACAAATACATTGCCCCTAAAAAGTAATCGTAATTACCTATTGCTAATCCATAACCTGCAGTACACAAAGGAGGCATTAATGCTGTAGCAATTGCCACTCCAAATATTACTGATGCAATAGTTCCTTTTTTAGTACGTGCTATAATTAAAGCCAATCCTCCAAAAAAGGCTATCAGTACATCTCGTATATCTGGCTTTACCCTTCCTAAAAGCTCGGAAGTTTCTTCTTTTAAAGGAAAAATAGCAAAGAATAAAAAAGCCGTTAACAAACTTAACACAATCATTGTTGCTAAATTGATTAACGATTTTCTAAGCGTATCAATATCATTTATAGCAATAGACATTCCTACACCTAAAATTGGGCCCATTAAAGGAGATATTAACATGGCTCCAATAACTACTGCTGTTGAATTCGCATTTAAACCTATCGAAGCTATAAATATTGAGCAAATTAAAATCCATGCGGTTGCTCCTTTTAAAGGAATATCACTTTTTATAGCTTCTATAGTAGCTTCTTGATCGGTATCATGACGAAAATCTAATAACTCTTTTAAAAATATTATTGAGTTTTCCCACAAGCCTTTCGCGTTCTTTTCAACCGCCTGCTTCGATTGCTCCACATTTTCATCCTGCTTCTTCTTTTCTTCCATATAAATTGATTTTTGTTAACTCGGGGAAGATACAAAATTCCAGCATTACTCAATAAAAACAAAACCTCGAAACTAATTGTTCGAGGTTTTATTTTTACTTAAAGTTTATATCTCTTTTTTAGATTTTCAATTTATTTTTTAAATCTTTTGAAATCCCATCTTTATGTAATAAAACTGATATTGTTTTTAATTTAAAATAAGGAATTGACATGTAAACATATCCATTATTCCCTTGATTAGTTCCCCAAGAGTTTTTTACTTTAAAATACTTATTTCCTTTTTGATCTTTAACTAAACCTACAATATGCATTAAATGATCATCAGTTGTATTAAAGTTTTCAAATTCAGCCTGACGTAAACTTGGAGTTATTTTCTTTTCTTTTACAATTTCTGTCAATCCTTTCTTTGCATCAGCACTGCTTGCTGGTATGATTGCTACCCCACTTTTTGATGAAAATGTTTTTTCAGAGACATCACAATCTAATTCAATAGTATATCCTTTTTCTACAGCATCTTCAGTAACTTTTACCAATTCATCTAAAGACACATTATAAAACATTCCGTTTGAGAAATTATCTGGAATATTCAATACAAATTTGTCATACTTTCTTGCATGTTCAAAAGATGTTAAGGTCACATAGTTTGATGGATCTATTTTCACATACTCTGCAAAACTTTTTGGTGTATATGTTTTTCCTTCAAAAGTAAACTCTTTTTTATTCTTTCCTAAATACACATCTAAAACTCCCTCTGTAGCTTTACGCCATCTTGGACTTAACTCTCTTGCTGGGTTTTTAATATATGCATCTAACATTGCTTTTAAAACCGCTACCAGTTCTGCATGATTATGTCTGTCTTGCCCTACTTCTAATCCTGTAAAAACAGTTTCCGGTACCAATCCATACTTCGCTACTGAATTGATAACATCATGCCCTAAACCTCCTTCACTAAATTGTGCTTTTCCTTGACGATATAAATAATTATTTGCCTTATCTGAATACGTATTACGTACTGTATACATTTCTGATAAATCAATATCCTTACCTGTTAAACGTATAATTTCTGATTCTAAAAAAGAAGTTGTAGAAAAACTCCAACAAGTACCAGTTCTACCTTGGCTCTTTACTTGAGTATTCTCTATATCTTTTATTTCTTTAAATTGATATTTCTGTGCTTTAATTGAACCAATACTAAGAACTGCAAAAGCTCCAGCTACTAAGATTTTTTTCATGAGGTTATTTTTAATTTCTGAGCAATTTACATTTTTTAACTATCATTAAAAATTTCATACTCTTAAAAATCTACAATAACTCCAATTCTTGGCAAAGCTCTACCAGTAGTACTTTCTACTTCTTCTAAAAGATACCTTGAACTATCATTAGGGTCTATAACTCTTCCGTTTTGATCTTCTATTGGCAATAAAAAAGGGCGTTGCTTAGAACTACTAGCATAAATATTCTGCACATCTAAATATAAATTTATAGCCACTCTTTTTAAATACCAAGTCTTATCTACTCTAAAGTCTAATTGTGTGTAAGTATCCAAACGCTCCTCATTTAATTTAGTATAATCTAAAACACCTCCATTTCTAACGTCATAATTTGATATTAACGACGATGCATTTAAATCATAAGGAGTAAAAGGTTTTCCTCCTACCAATCTAAACTTAGTACCAATTTCCCAGTTTTTCTTCAGCTTTTTTCCTGCTGTAATAGCAATAAGATGTCTATTATCCCAAGTAGATGGTATGTATTGTCCTAACGCATTTTTAAATTCACTTCTTACAAATGTATAAGATGCAATTCCATACAAACCATCATAGGATTTTTTTTGAGCTAAAAATTCAAAACCATAAGATTTTCCTTGTGAATTTGAAACCACTTCTTCATTTCCAACAACACCAAAATCATCTCCTAAATTTGCTAAACTTATTTGATCCCTCACCGAAAATGGATAGTTATCATAAGACTTATGAAATGCTTCAAAAGTAACTTTAGAACTTGTATTAGGTCTATACGATAAACCTGTCACTATATGATCTGACTGTATATATTTTAGCCCTTTTTTATTTACAAACTCACCTGCATTATTCTTAAACCCCAAAACGGTATAAGAAGGCAATTGATAATATCTCCCAATAGATCCATTTACTGACCATTTATCTGTTAACAAATAATTCAAAGAAACTCTAGGTGAAAACTGGTTAAATACATTTCTCATTTCACTATTATAATCCACACCATCCAATCTAAAACCAAAAGAAACCCCTAATTTATTATTTAAATATTCCTTTGAAATCTGACCGAAAACTCCATATTTAATAAAGTCTATTTCTGAATTAAAAATATCTTCAAAAACTCCTTGATTATTTGCTACTTTCCTATAAGTGTTGTTTAAATATGTCGCTGTTTCAAAATTTGAACCTATATTTATTTTATAATTGTTTTTAGTATCTAAATTAAACTCATATCTAAACTTTGTTTCTATTTCTTTTGAGCTATAATTCAATAATAAATTTGGAGCTACTTCTTCATTCATAAAGTATTTCAGAGCCTTATTCTTAAGTTCATTTCTACTTAAAACCACTAAATGTGTAGCTTCTTCAGCAAAATATTTATAACTAGCCCCAACAGTGTAATTCCATTGACTATTTACTGGCACTGTATTTAATATTACTTTATTTCGCTTTATAGTTTCTTCATCAGTTTCTCCATCATTTACCGTTTCATTTAACTCAAAATCATCTATAGCTCCTAACGCTATAATTGACAACTCGCTATTTTTAGATAATTCAGATTTTACATTTAACTGAAAATCATTATACGTTGGTAAAAAAGGTAGTTTTATCAGCTTGAATAAAAACTGAAGATACGATTGACGCACAGATAACATAAAAGTGGTTTTATCACCAATAGGACCATCTAATGTAATACCAGCATCTGAAGTTCCTAAAGTAGCTCTTGTATTCAACGATTTGTTATTTCCCTCTTTCTGAGTAAACTCTATAACCGAACTCAATGTATTACCTCTATTTGCAGGAAAAGCACTAGAATAAAAATCTACTTTTCTAATTAAATCTGCATTCATTATCCCAACAGGACCTCCTGTAGCTCCTTGTGTTTGAAAGTGATTTATTACTGGTACTTCTACCCCATCTAAATAAAATTTATTTTCAGATGTTGCTCCTCCTCTAATAATTATATCGTTTCTAAAACCTGGATTTGAAGCCACTCCAGGAAAAGATTGAATTACTTTTAAAACATCTCTATTTCCTCCAGGGTTTTTCTCTATTTCTGCAACACCTAATGTTTGTAATGACAAAGGACTTTCTATTGATTTTTTAAATAAGTTTGCTTTAATCTCAACTTCTTTTAATGTTGTTGAGTTCTCTTTGAGCACTACTGTTATATAAGGAGAATTGTCTTTAGTTACTAAATATTCATCTGTAATTAACGACTGGTAACCTACAAATGAAACTTGTAGCTTGTTGTAACCTAAAGGAACGTTAGTTATTCTAAAATTACCTTCATCATCAGAAACAGCACCTACTGAAGCACCATAAACCAATACATTTACATAAGGAATTGTTTCTCTTGTTTTAGAATCAATTATTTTTCCTGAAATTTCTCCTAGATTTTGACCTACGGTTAAAAATGTTTGAAATATCAACCACAACACAAGTATACGTTTCATATATCAGAAATTTAAAGCTATGCTAAAATACAATTTGTTTAACAAATAATCAAAAAAGTTAAACAAACTATTTTAAAGCACAAAAAAACCTCAGCTTTAACTGAGGTTTGTGGGGAGAGCAGGATTCGAACCTGCGAAGTCGTAAGACAACGGAGTTACAGTCCGTCCCATTTGGCCGCTCTGGAATCTCCCCAGAGCTTTTCAAATTTATCTAATCTGATAAACTCTAAAAAACTTGTGACCGGGCTGGGGCTCGAACCCAGGACCCTCTCCTTAAAAGGGAGATGCTCTACCAACTGAGCTACCCGGTCATTGTTTTTTTTCGCGTTAGCGGGTGCAAATATAGAAGGTATTTTTAATTCTACAAACTTTTTTTTGACTTTATTTTTAAAAAAAACGCACTTATTTTTTTACCTCTTAATACACAGAAAGTTACCTAAACATCATTTAAATATGCTTTTCTAACTTTTTTAAATAAATTAGATGAATACACAAAATTAACGATTGCTTCATTATCTGTTTTAAAGATTTCTTTGTGCGAACCTTCCCATGCTTTTACTCCATTTTTAAGAAATACTATCTTGTCTCCTATTTCCATAACGGAATTCATGTCGTGAGTATTAATAACAGTTGTTATTTTATATTCATCGGTAATTTCTTGAATTAAGTTATCAATAACGATAGATGTTTGTGGATCTAGTCCTGAATTTGGTTCGTCACAAAACAGGTATCTTGGATTCATTACAATTGCTCTTGCAATTGCCACACGTTTTTGCATTCCTCCTGATAATTCTGCTGGAAATTTCTTATTTGAGTTCTCTAAGTTCACTCTCTTTAAAACAAAGTTTACTCTATCCAACATTTCACTCTCAGGCTGCTTTGTAAACATTTTCAAGGGAAACATCACATTCTCTTCAACTGTTTGAGAATCGAATAAAGCACTTCCTTGAAAAACCATTCCTAGCTCTTTTCTGAAGCTTCTTTTATCTTCTATAGTCATTTCAGTATTTACACGACCATCATAAATTATAGTTCCTTTTTCTGGTGTATGTAAACCTATTAATGATTTTAAGAACACGGTTTTTCCTGAACCACTTTGCCCTATAATTAAACTTGTTTCTCCTGGTTTAAATGAAGTTGTAATTCCTTTTAAAATCTCAACTCCATTAAATCCTTTATGTAATTTATTTACTTCTATCATTAGGTTAACAACATTTGAGTTAAGAAATAATTAGCGATAACGATTATTACAGTCGTCCAAACTACCGATTGCGTACTTGCTTTACCAACCTCTAAAGAACCTCCTTTTACATAATAACCATGATAAGAAGGCACTGTAGCTATCAAAAACGCAAAAACTAAAGTTTTAATAATTGCATAAGTAAGTAAAAAAGGGTTAAACTCCATTTGAACCCCAGTAATATAATCTACTCCTGAAAATAGCCCTGAAAGTACTCCAGCTACCCATCCACCAAAAATCCCTAAGAACATGGCTAATACAATTAAGAATGGATAGAAGAATATAGTAGCTATAATTTTAGGCAATACTAAATAGTTTAACGAGTTTATCCCCATTACCTCTAATGCATCTATTTGTTCAGTTACACGCATTGTACCTATACTTGAAGTAATGTAAGACCCTACTTTTCCAGCTAAAATAATTGAACAAAATGTAGGAGCAAATTCTAAGATTACTGAACGTTTTGCTGCAAAACCAATTAGTGATTTTGGAATAAATGGACTCTCCAAGTTTAATGCTGTTTGTAAAGCAATAACTCCTCCAATAAAAAAAGATATAAAAGCTATAATCCCTAACGACTTATGTCCCAGTTCTTCAATTTCTCTAAATAAAGCTTCTCGAAAAACCCTAGCTCTTTGTGGTTTTGTAAAAACTTGTTTTAGCATTAGAAAATACTTCCCAATATGCTCAATATAATTCATTAAACTATTCTATTTTTCTTTACTGCTAAAGTATTAAAAAACCATTAACTCTTCACGTTATTTATGAGTTTTAGCACTCTTTTTACTTACCTTTGATTCTAAATTTTTAAAATTAATCATGAAAAAAATAATATGTTTAGCTGCTTTAGCCGCAACTTGTTTAATTGGTTGTGTCATAGCCCCTAAAAAAAGCACTCATAAACCTAAACTAGTTGTTGGTGTAGTAATTGACCAAATGCGTTATGATTATTTAACTCGTTTTGCTTCAAAATATGGAGAAGATGGATTTAAACGTTTATTAGAAGATGGGTTTTCTCTGGAAAATGCTCACTATAATTATATACCAACCTATACTGCTGTTGGTCATGCTTCAATTTATACAGGAACAACTCCTACGAACCATGCTATAATTAGTAACACTTGGTACGACAAATACACTAAAGAAATGGTGTACTGTGTAGATGATAGTAATTATAATACTGTAGGTTATGATGGTGATGGAGGAAAGAAATCTCCTAATAGAATGCTAACGACTACAATAACAGATCAATTAAAGTTAGCACAAAATATGAATGGTAAGACTATTGGAGTTGCTATCAAGGATCGTTCAGCAATTTTACCTGCTGGTCATGCTGCTGACGGTGCTTATTGGTTTTATGGTCGTGATATAGGTAAATGGATTACCTCATCTTATTATATGAACAACCTCCCTAATTGGGTACAAGAATTTAACAATTCTAAGATAGTAGATGAATACTTGAAACAACCATGGGAAAGCTTGTATGACATTAACACTTATACTGAAAGTATTACTGATGATAATAATTTTGAAAAGGCTTTTAAAGGAGAAGAAAAACCTATTTTCCCTCATGACATACCTAATTTAAAAAGTGAAAACAAAAACTATAGTATCATAAAAGCAACACCAGCTGGTAATACCTTGACTACCGATTTTGCTAAAGCTGCTATTATTGGAGAAAACTTAGGTAAATCTGAATTTATTGACTTTTTAGCTATCAGCTATTCTTCTACTGATTATGTCGGACATCAATTTGGAGTTGCTTCCAAAGAAGTTGAAGACACTTATCTACGATTAGACAAAGATTTAGCTGATTTGTTTCAGTTTTTAGACACTGAAATTGGTGAGGACAATTACACCTTATTTTTAACAGCTGATCATGCTGCTGTTCAAGTCCCAGCTTATCTTAAATCTGTTAAAATCCCTGCTGATTATTTTAGTTATACAGAATTTAAAACTTATGTAAATGATATTACTAAAAAGTATTTTAATTCAGATGCATTAGTTGAGAGTATTTCTAATTTTCAAATCTTCTTAAATAAAGAGAAAATTGAAGAGTTAAAATTAGATGTACATACTGTTTCTCAAAAAATAGCTGACGAAGCAATCAATTATAAAAACATCTATAAGTCTGTAACCGCAAAAACATTACAAACTACTACTTTTACCAATGGTATTTTAAACTCATTACAGAACGGTTACAATCAGAAATTTTCTGGAGATATTCTATTAATTCCAAATCCATCTACACTTAGTGCTTATTATAAAAATGGAGGTACATCACATGGTTCTGGATATTCTTATGATACTCATATCCCTATGATTTTTTATGGAAATGGTATTAATCAAGGTTCATCAAAGAAAAAATATGAAATAATTGATATTGCACCTACAATCTCTAATTTATTACAAATTGAATTCCCTAACGGAACCACTGGAAAGATTATAGAAGAAGTATTAGAATAAAAAAAGCGCTCAATGAGCGCTTTTTTCTTTTCAAATAATGTACAGAATATTCTATTTTCTTTTACAATATACTTTACACGTTTTATATTTATATCTATTTGAAATATAACTCTTCATTATAAAAGCTGTAAGTAGTGTAAAAAAAATGTAAATCATATTTTTATGTTTTTGGTTTCTAACTATTTAGACACATCAATTTTAAAAAAGTCACATTTTTTATTTTGGATTATTTAATATAACCAAAGCACCAATAACTCCTGGTACCCAACCACAAAGGGTTAATAAAAAAACAATTACTACAGATCCACATCCTTTACCTAAAACAGATAATGGTGGAAAAAAAATTGCTAGTAAAACTCTTAATAAACTCATAGTATTTTTTTGATTAATATACTATAAAGACGAATATTCCTTTATTTTGTTACAGTTTACAGCAATAAAAGGTCATTTTGAAAAGAAAAAAGCATTGATTATATAACGATAATCAATGCTTTTCGATTTTAAAAACAATTCAATTAATGCAATGCAAAAATGAAAACTGTTTAGAAAGTTACTTCTAAACAGTTTATTTTATAAGCTATTTCTTTATAAATCGGATACTCTTTACATCTGTATCCTTTTCAATTACAATTGTATAAATAGCCGATTTTAAACCACTAACATCAATATTATTAGTAGTAACACCTTTCTTAATTCTTTGTCCTAATGTGTTATAAATAGTATAATTTACTTTTTCATAACCAATTGGCTTCACTAAATTTATTTGGTTTCCAACTGGATTCGGATAAATTGCAAACTCAAGAATATCTCCTCTTGTAGTAATTGCTGATTTTGAACCAGTAACCTGGAAGTTATCAATAGCAATATCTGCTTGCCATGTATTTCCTGTTACGCGGTTAAAACGTAATTTAATACCTTTTCCTACATAATCATTTAAGCTTACTGTAGCTGTTAACCAAGAGTTCCCTTTATTTCCTGATTGATTCCAAATTGAAGTCCAATTAGCTCCATCATCCTCACTAACTTCTAAGTCGATAGTTCCCATATTAGTAGCTCCATACATGTGATATTTGAACGAAATTGAAGCAGAACTTAATCCTGATAAATCATAACATGGTGAATTTATAATTGCTCTTTTATTTGGATATCCTGTATTCCTCACAGATGCTTCTACATAAATATAGTGTGAACCATTATTTGCTGATGAAGGACCAGTTCCACTTGATGGAGTACTTCCAGTTCTTCTTGTCCAATTGATATCATCGGCACTAGATTGTGTCCATGAACCAAAAGATGAATCAAAAGATTGTGCATAAGGGTAACTATCTATTCCTCCTGTACAACCAGCTGTAACTGCATTTACATTAACAGTTCTAGTTACTGCTGTTGCTGCATTACCAGCTGCATCAGACACATTATAAGTTAAAGTATAAGTTCCTTGTGTATTCGCATCTACAGAACCTGTTACTACAATATTAGCAGTAATGTTTCCATCGACATTATCACTTGCAGTTGCTCCAGCATCTGTATACGAATCTCCAACATTTATATTTTCAACACTATTTCCTAACAAGGTTATTACTGGTGCTACTGTATCTGCTCCAGCACCTGCTATTGTAACTGTATAATCTTCTACCTCTCCATAAGTAAATTCACCACATGGACTTGGTACTGCATTATAACGTAAAATTACTCTCATTCTAGTATCTCCTGTAACTGCTGATGCAGGTACCGTGAAACTTCCTGACACTGGTGTATCTGTTGAAGGAGATTTACTCCAAACCAACTCTCCAGCATCTGTAAACACGCCATTTTTATTATAATCAATCCAAACTCCATAACCTTCACTATAAGTTGTTCCAGTCCAAGTTGGAGTAATGGTAATTGTTTCTGAAGCTCCTTTAGTTATAGTAGTTGAAATATTTGTAAAATCTGAATAAAATTGACCTGTTGAAGTATTATCTATTGTATTTAATTTTACATTAGAAATATATTCATCATTTACATTTGTACTTTTAGCTGTACAATATGTTAATTGAACATCTGTTGTTGTAAAATTAGCTGTTGCACTAAAACTAGATGAAGTACCATCTGTACAAACACTCTTAACTCTAACTTCATAAGCTGTATTTGCATCTAAACCAGATAACGTAGTAGTTGTTCCTGATGTATTATTTGAAGTCCAAGAAGCATCTGATGCTTTTTTGTACTCAACAGTATAAGTTGCTCCTGATACTGTATTCCAAGAAACTGTAGCTGCTGAATCTGTAACTCCACTTACACTAACTCCAGTTGGAACTGATGCTGTACATGGTAACGGATTTGAAATAGTAAAGTTTGTATTTGAAATATCGAAGAAGATATGGTTAGTTCCTCTAACCATTATTCTATTTTGATTTCCTACTGAGTTTGGCACCGTAATATCATGAGATCCGTCATTAGGAACTCCACTAGCTAATACTACTGGATAAGTATCTCCACCATCTGTAGACATTAAAATATCAACATTTGCAGCATTTACTCCATTACTTGTTGTACCTGCTACATTCCAAGTAACAGTTTCAGTTGCTCCTGCTGTTAAAGTAACTGCTGTATTAGGTGAATTTACCACAAAAGGCCCTGCTGTTCCATTTACAGTAACCACCATATCATCACTATTATTTGTTCCTCCTCCTGCTCTGTTATCTCTTACCGTTAATCTAAAGTTTAAACTTCTGGCAACATTTGGAACCGCTTCCCATTGCCAAGAAGTATTTCCTGCTTTTACTGTTTCTAATCTTGGAAAATACCTTGACGCATTTGTTGTTGGAGAATAAGACCTAAAAGCTACTCCTGCTGTAGCTGTTGCACTAGGGTACGTTGTAGCTGCATTGTTTTCATCCATTTGTTCCCAACAATATGAAAGCACATCAGACGCATCTGCATCGGTAGCAGATCCTGTTAATACAAATGCTGTTCCTTTTGGAATTGTATAATCACTACCAGCATTTACTGTTGGCACATTATTTCCTGTTGAAGTATTTGTTTGACATGAAGTTGATTTAATATAATTAGTAATTTGCTGAATATTTATTGCATGAAAATATGGATCACTATTAGGCTGCACATCTGTTGCTCCTGTTATACCTGCATATCCCATTATGGTAGTACCACTTCCTGGTTCCATATGTACATTGGTTCCTTCATTTCTTATTGTAAAGGTATGATTACCTCCAAATTGATGTCCAATTTCATGAGCTACGAAATCTACATCAAAAGGATCTCCTTCTGGAGTAGTACGCGAAGTAAATGCACTACCTTTACTTCCATCTACACAAACACATCCAATACAACCTGCGTTTCCATTGTTTGATGCTTTTGCAAATAAATGCCCTATATCATAGTTCGCTTCACCAATAACACTGGTTAAAGTTGATTGCACTTGTGAATTAAAACTTCCATTTGAATAAGGATCTGTTGATGCATTCGTATAAATTACATCTTCATTATTCGCAATAATAATCATAGTTACATTAAAATCCGTTTCGTAGATTCCATTAACCCTTGTCATTGTTGTATTCATTGCTGCCAATGCTTGTGCTTTGGTACCACCATGATGCGCTGTATATTCACCTGTTGCAGAAATAGCAATACGATACGTTCTTAAGGTTCCATCATCTGCATTTTTATGCTGAGAAGAACTCCCTGTACTTTTATTTCTGTTGTTTGGATCTACATCACATTTGAATCCGTTTACATCTCTAGGCTTATCCGATTTTTTATAGATAGTATATCTTTTTAAATCTGCTGAATAAGGTTCAATAAACACTGTAGGTTTATCAATTCCTAAACGCATACTTTGTAAACCTTTTGCGTTTGAAAGACTAAAACGAATCCTATCTGAAGGATCATCAACACCTACACCCATGTAAGATTTAATGTCTGGATACTTTTGTGATAAGGCTGGATGCAACACCGAAGCTTCTGAAACTCGGTACTTTTCTAACTTTCCATCAGCATTTGGAAAAGCTATAATCACACTAGATTGTTTACCTGATTTTCTCTGAGGTGCATTTACTAAAGCTTGTTTAAACGCATCTAAATCTAGTTGATAAATCTCTTTATCGGGCAATCTTTTTTCTAGTGCAGAAACACTAGCTCTTACTTTTCCATTTGCTTGTTTTTTCCATAATTCGCTGTTTTGAGAAAATAAAACAGACGTAGCCAAGGACATGGCTAAAAATAGCTTGTTTTTCATAATCTGGGGGACTTAAAATTTATTTCGTTAAAGATATAAAAAAACTTTACACAAAAAAGTAACAAGCTAAAAAACAGAGCTTTAAAAACATACAATCTACATCAAGCGCCCGAAAAATATAGCGTTCATTAACAATTTATTTGTTCCAAACCAAAATCCTCTAAAATTTGTATTATCAGTAAATACAATTACTTTTCCAGCCCCCAAACGCTGAGATTTAAAAGGAACTGTATTCTTTAATTCCTTTAAATTTTCTTTTGAAATATATCCACTCAATAATGGGGCATTTGTATATTGAATTGGGTTATTATAACTTTTTTTATCAGGTTGAATGAATTGTCTTGTATTTCTAAACAATGCTATCTTATTATCTTTATAACCAAAACTTATTGGATGTGAACGATCTATTGAGGCTTCAAAAATTGCACCTCCGATAACTTGTGCTCCTGACTGCAATGAACGATTTTCAAATGATACATTTTTCACTGTATCCATTTTAGGTTTATTAAATTGTAATGAAATAAATCCTTTATTAGACATCCAGTTAACCGCATTTCTATATCCTATTAATACGCCTCCTTTGCGAACCCAATCTCTTAACTTTCCTTCTAAATTCTTATCTATTGAATAGCTATTAGGTATTATAATAGTAGTGTACTTACTTAAATTTACTCTTGATGCATAAGACATATCTAGTTTAGTAAGTTGCATATCAAAACGTTGGTCTAACAAATGCCAGATTTCACCTGCATCATAACTTGTTATTCCTTTTCCTACTAACATCGCTACTTTTGGTTCTTTTACAACTCTAAAGTTTCTACTCCCTAAATCTATACCATCATTCAAACCTGTTGAAACACCTGTTATTTCAATATGATTTTTCATTGCAACTTTTTCTAAATAAGCAAACAATTCAGCATTATTTAATTTTTGATTTTGTGCAGGAATAAAAATAGTTCCATAATCGTATGGTTTGTTATTGTTTTTAAACTGCTTCATTGCAACTTTAGCTCTTAGTCCCTTCTTTAAAATTTCATTTAAAGCCTTAGGTGCTTCATATTCATTCCAAGCAAATAAATATCCTACTGTGCTTTTATTTTGAATACTTCCCGATTTCTTTTTTAAATCAAGTATCTCATTACCCACTTTAGACAACGAAACATTTTTAGCAAAATCTACTCCAAATGCATGATTAAATGTCCAAGCAGAAACATCATAAAACAGACTATCTTTAAAGGTAGTTCTCACATCAAACATTGCCTTTACCAATCGATTATTTTTCTGATTCATTGGTATTGCATAACTATATCCTTTTTTAAAATATTTTCCATTAACTGTTAAATCAGATTTTAACTCATGAAGTTTTACTTTATGCTTTTTTAATACCTCAGCTAAATGATAACTTTTGATTGCATCCTTTTCATCTCCAAATACAAATGCCTTATTTTCTGATAACTTCCTTGATTCCTCATAAAAACCTTGTTGATATTTCAAGATTTTTTTTCGCATATTTTTAGCAGCTTCCAATGTTGATAATATTGCTGTAAACTGATTTCTAATTGTAAATGGAAAAGTTAATATTCCATTATCACTTTCCTGTGCATGTCCACGTGAACTTCCTTGTTCAAACAAAATCCCTATACTTCCATTGATATCTGGAAATGTTGACCCCTTTCCATAATAAAAATCATCAAAGCTTTCTTCTGAATAATATGTTGATCCTATTTTATCAAAAGCTTTCGCATGATAAGTTGCAATCTCCTTTGTTAAATCTTGATTCATTTGAGGCGTTAATGGATTTGTCCTACTTGGAATTCCTGGTTGAAAAAAGAAAGTAGAATTCGTCCCCATCTCATGATGATCTGTTAAAATATTAGGCAACCATTTATGAAATGTTTTAATTCTTGCTGTACTCTCTGGCAACTGTACAGGTAACCAATCTCTATTCATATCGAACCAATAGTGATTGGTTCTTCCTCCTGGCCAAACTTCATGATACTCTCTATCATTTGGATCTGGATTTATATTACTTGCTTTATTTGTATTTGCCCAATAAGCAAAACGTTGTAATCCATCTGGGTTTAATGATGGATCAAATAAAATTACTGTATTATTCAATAACTCATTTATTTTTGGCCCTTGAGCTGCTGCTAAATAATATGCTGCTGCTAATGCTGCATTAGAACCACTTGGTTCATTTCCATGAATTGAAAATCCTTGATACACAACAATTGGTTGATTAGACACATTTATTGAAGCATTATCTGTTATTTCAATATGCTTTTCCCTTATCTCCTTCAAGTTTTGATGATTCTTAGGCGCTGTAATTGTCAGTAACAGTAAAGGTCTCCCTTCATAAGTTTCTCCTCTATTTTCAATAGTTACTCTATTTGAAGCCTTTGCTAAAGCTTTCATATACGACACTAATTTATCGTGAGTAATATGCCATTCTCCTACTTCATGCCCTATAATAGACTTTGGAGTTGGTATATTTTTATCATAACTCACATCACTTGGCAAATAATATGATAAATCTACTTTTTGCTGAGCTAGCACTGAAACTGATAGAGATAATACTAAGTATAGAAAAACTTTTTTCATGAATTTGTTGTTTGATAGACTCACAAATATATTAAATCAAAAACGTTATTTTTGATTACTAACTAACTGGTTTCTATGTACACTAAAAAAACTTACCCAATTAAAGGGATGCTAAGATGGACTAGAAGGTATATTTATGTTTTTATACTACTTAGTCTTATCCCCGTATTTTTATTTGACGTTATGGGATGGAAATGGTTATATGTACCATGGCTTCCTTTAGGTGTTTTGGGTACCGCTGTTTCTTTTATTGTAAGTTTTAAAAATAACGCTTCTTATGATAGATTATGGGAAGCTCGTAAAATTTGGGGCGGTATTGTAAATACTTCCAGATCTTTTACTGTTATGGTGAAAGACTTTATTAAAAATGATCAAATAACTACTAGTGAATTAAAAAATATTCACAGAGAATTGGTTCATAGACATGTTGCTTGGCTAACCGCATTACGCTACCAAATGCGTAAAGACAAGCCTTGGGAAAATCATATTAAACTTAGCAAATCTAATAGAGAGTTTAGAGAAAAAAATGTTTACGTATTTGAAGATAACGTTCCAATCAAAGAAGCTATTTCACCTTATATCTCTGAAACCGAATACAATGAGATTTTTGCTAAAGGAAATCAAGCTTCTCAATTATTAGGAATTCAATCTAGACGAATCAAAGAACTTTATAATGAAGGATTCATAGATAATTTTCGACATATGGAACTTGAAAAAATAATTGTTGAATTATATACTTTACAAGGAAAATCGGAACGTATTAAGAACTTTCCATACCCTCGTCAATTTGCTACTTTAAACTTTATGTTTGTTTGGGTATTCATTATTCTTTTACCTTATGGTATGATGCAAGAATTTGAAGCTTTAGGTGATAGAATTACTGAAACCTTAGCTAATCATCAATCTAGAACAGCAATTATGCATAAAGTTCAAGTATTTATTTCCCGTCATTTCGAATGGTTTTCTGTTCCTTTTAGTACACTAATCGCATGGGTATTTTACTCTATGGAAGCTATTGGTGAAAACTCTGAAAATCCTTTTGAGGGAGGCCCGAATGATGTCCCTATTACAAACATGAGTAGAGGTATAGAAATAGATATCCGACAATTAATAGACGATACTGATATTCCAGAACCTTATAAATGGAATAATGATATTGTTTTATAAAAGACCCTATAATGACTGTAAAAAATTTATCTACTACCCCATTTGAAAAAATTATTGAATGCTTCTTGTTAGCTTTTGAAAACTATTTTGTTCCCATGCCTAAAGAGGAAATATATTATCAGGAAAGATGGAAAGCAGCTAAGGTTGATTTTGAATTTTCTTATGGCATGTTTGATGGAGAAAAGTTAGTTGGATTTATAATTCATGCTATTGATGAAAGAAATGGAACATTAATAGCTTTTAATACTGGTACTGGTGTAACTCCTGAATATCGAGGAAAAAAAATAATTCAATCCATATACAAACACGCTCTCAAAGAATTTAAAACCAACAACATTCAACAAAGTTCTTTAGAAGTTATTACAGAAAACAAAAAAGCTATTCATTTATATAAAAATATTGGCTTCACTACTTCTAAAACCTACAAATGCTATAGAGGGCAAATAAAAACAGATAGTTCACTTGAATATGAATTAAAAGAAACAGACTTAAAGAATGTAAACTGGAATCAACTTCCAAATCAATCATACTATTCTTGGGACAATCAAAAAGAGTCTATAACAAGAGGAAACTATCAATTTTTTCAAATAATATATAATGATATACCTGAATCCTTCTTTATTATCAATGCAGAACAAAATTATCTGGCTCAATTTGATTTATTAAACGATTCAAATATAGGTTGGGAAAGACTTTTCTCTGGTATTAAAAAATTATCAGAAACTATTAAAATAAACAACGTTGACACAAGGCTTTCTTCTAAAATTATTGCCCTCAATAATATTGGGCTTAAAAACATTATTGATCAATTTGAAATGAATTTAAAAATTGACCAGCTACACTCATAAACCTCTAAAAATCAAAACAAAAAGATAATCAAAATAATTTTCGTTTATTAATAATGTCAAATTGATTTTTTAAGAAGTTCTTTTTTAATCAAAATAGTTTTTTTTTATAAAAAAAGCCATTTACAAAACCAAATAAACACAAAACACTTCGTTTTAGAGTGAATTTTATTTTTAATAAACCTCAAAAAGATTAAATTTATTTAATTTGCAACAAAATTTAATAAATTATGTCATCAAAAAACATATTAGAAAATTCTAACACTACTACCAAGACATTTGTCTCGCCAGAATACATTCGTAATCGCTTCTCTACGATCATGTCTGATATGTATAAAAACGAAGTACCACTTTACGGTGAATTACTTGATTTGGTTCATGATATTAATGACAATGTTCTTTCAGAATCTAAAGATATTGAAGAACAATTGGCAAATACAGGAGAAATAACTCGCTTAAATATGGAACGTCATGGTGCTATTCGTTTAGGTAAACCATATGAGTTATTTACTATGAGACGTTTATTTAAAGTTATGGGAATGTTTCCTGTTGGGTACTATGATTTAGCTCCTGCTGGTGTTCCTGTTCACTCAACGGCCTTTAGAGCTATTGAAAACACAGCTCTTAATCAAGCTCCTTTTAGAGTTTTTACATCTTTATTACGTTTAGATTTAATTGATGACGAGCAACTTCGTAAAAATGTTGAAACTATTTTAGAAAAGCGTCAGATTTTTACAGAAAAGGCATTAGAGTTAATTGATAAATCTGAAAAAGAAGGTGGATTAAATAAAGAAGATGCTGAAACTTTTGTTCAAGAAGCATTAGAAACTTTTAGATGGCATGATACTGCTACGGTAGATTATGAAATGTACGAAGCATTATTAAATCAACACAGGTTAATTGCAGATGTAGTTGCTTTTAAAGGACCTCACATTAACCACCTTACACCTAGATCATTAGATATTGACAAAGTACAAACAAGCATGGAAGCTCGTAATATCCCTCCAAAAGACAATATTGAAGGACCACCTACTAGAAAATGCCCAATTTTATTACGTCAAACAAGTTTCAAAGCATTAACTGAAAAAGTAACTTTTAAAGGAGATGTTGGAAATGAAAAAATGGGAGAACACAAAGCTCGTTTTGGTGAAATTGAACAACGTGGTGTAGCTGTTACCCAAAAAGGATTAGATTTATATAATGAGTTATTAGGTAAAACACGTAAAGCTATTGGTGGTTCTCCAACTGCCGAAAATGCTAATGAGTACAACCAACTATTATTAGAAAACTTTAAAGTTTTTCCTGATACTTACAATGAATTACAAGCTAAAGAATTAGCCTACTTTCATTATTTCACAACTGATAAAGTAAAAGATATATCTGAAGGCAAAACATATACAAAAGCAGACGTGAATCAATTACTAAAAGATGGTTATTTAACCATTGAGCCTATGGTTTACGAAGACTTTTTACCTGTAAGTGCTGCTGGAATTTTTGCTTCAAACTTAGGTACTGATGATGCAAAACGTGAATACGAAGGAACATCAAATCAATCATTATTTGAAAAAGATTTAGGTGAACCAGTGTACAAGTTAATGAAGTGGTATGAAGACATGCAAGATGAAACTATTCAGAAATGTTTAGCACAAATAAACGCTTAAATAAGGTTTAGTCACATTTCTATATTTTCAATTATATTTTTTTTCATAAAAGAGATTGTCTATTTTACAACTTAAACTAAGTTTGTTTTATCAAAACACAATAAAGTTATTCTTTTGAAAAATCAATTTGATTATATAGACCAACAAATACTTCTAAAGCTACGAAAAGATGCGCGTAAAGCATATTCTCAAATAGCTGAAGAACTCAATGTTTCTAACTCTTTAATTCATCAACGTATAAAGAAGTTAACTTCTGAAGGCGTTATTCAAAATGCTGAATTTATCCTAGACGAAAAGAAACTAGGATATAAAACTAAATCCTATACTGGAATTCGTTTACGTGAAGCCCGTTTTGCTAAAGATGTAATGAAAGAGTTAGAAAAAATTGATGAAATTGTAGAATGTAATTTCGTCTCTGGTAATTATGCGATTTTCATTTTAATATATGCTAAAGACAATGAACATCTGCAAAAAATATTATATGACAAAGTTCATTTAATAAACGGAGTTGCAGGTACCGATACTTTTATTTGTTTTGACACTTGTTTTAAAAGAAATATTCCAATTGAATAGTTTATGAAAAAAAACGCAGCTGTTTTATGGACCGGTGGAAAAGATTGCGCTTTAGCCTTTTTTAAAGCTCAACAAGAAGAATATTCTATTACTCACTTAGTAACTTTTGCTCCAGAGAATCCTGATTTTAAAGCTCATAATTTGTCTCTGATTAAACAACAAGTAACATCGGTTGGAATTCCGCATATAATACTTACTGTAAAACCTCCAATGCAAAATAGCTATGAAGACGCTATAAGTTTATTAAAAACTAAATATCATATAGAGACTTTAATTACTGGCGACATTGATGAAATTGAAAACCATGATAATTGGATTGAAAAGTGCAGTCAAAAATCAGAAATGAAAGTTTACAACCCGCTATGGAAAAAAAATAGAACAGAATTACTTTCTACCTTATTAGATCATAAATTCGAAGTTATTTTTTCTTTGGTCAAAAAACCTTTTTTTAATCAAAAATGGGTAGGAAAAGTAATAGATTCAACAATTATTGAAGAATTAAAGAAATTAAATATTGATATTTGTGGTGAAAACGGAGAATACCATACAATGGTAATCAATGCTCCTTTTTTTAAAAGTCAAATAAATATAGGTTCATACACAGTTACTGAAAATGAACATTATAGTTATTTACACAAATAAATAACAACATCATAAGGTGTTTAACCATGATACAGAATACACAGCTACAAAATTTAGAAAAAAAACTAGAAGGAGAGTTATTTTTCGACGATTTACATAAAAACATATATGCTACAGATGCATCGGTGTATCGTAAAATCCCATTAGCTGTTGCATATCCTAAAAACAAAAAAGATATACAACAATTAATTAATTTTGCTACTAAAAGTAATATCACATTAATACCACGTACAGCAGGTACCTCTCTAGCTGGACAATGTGTTGGTGATGGAATTGTAGTTGATGTTTCTAAGCACTTTACCAACGTATTGGCTTTTGATGAACAGAATAAAACTATTACTGTTGAACCTGGTATAATTAGAGACGATTTAAATCGTTTTCTAAAACCTTTTGGATTATTTTTTGGACCAAACACCTCAACTTCAAACCGATGTATGATTGGTGGTATGGTTGGAAACAATTCTTCTGGAAGTACTTCAATTAGATATGGAGTTACTCGCGATAAAGTAATAGCAATTGAAGGTTTATTAAGCGACGGTAGTGAAGTAACTTTTTCAGAAATAACTTCTGATGAATTCAAACAAAAACGTTTTGAAAAGTCTTTAGAAGGAAGTATTTATAAAGCTATATACAATGAATTAACTTCTAAGGAGAATCAACAAGAAATAAAAAAAGAATTTCCAAAGGAAAGTATTCACCGAAGAAATACAGGATATGCTGTTGACGAGTTTTTAACTTCTGATTTATTTGGAGGAAATGAACCTACTTTAAACCCTGCTAAATTCTTATCAGGAAGTGAAGGAACCTTAGTTTTCTCTACTGCCATAACAATTCAATTGGACGACCTCCCACCTACTAAAAGTATTATGGTATGTCCACATTTTACAAGTGTAAATGAGAGTTTAAAAGCAACAGTTACTGCCATGAATCACAAATTGTACGCTTGTGAATTGATGGATAAAGTAATTTTAGACTGTACTAAAAACAATAGAGAGCAAGCAAAAAATCGTTTCTTCTTGCAAGGTGATCCTGAAGCTGTTTTAATGTTAGAAGTTTCTGCAAGTACTATTGAAGAAGCAGAAATACTAGCCGATAAACTTATTGAAGATTTAAAAGCTGGTAATTTTGGTTATCACTACCCTAAAGTATATGGAAACGATATAGCCAAAGTTCATTACCTACGTAAAGCTGGTTTGGGGTTACTAGGAAATATTGTAGGAGATATGAAAGCTGTTGCCTGTATTGAAGATACAGCAGTTGCCTTAGAAGATTTACCAGAGTACATTGAGGAGTTTACTCAAATTATGGATAAATATGAGCAGGATGCTGTTTATTACGCTCATGCTGGTGCTGGTGAATTACACTTACGCCCTATTTTAAATTTAAAGAAACAGGAAGATGTAGTTTTATTTAGAAAAATAACTACTGAAACTGCCGAACTAGTAAAAAAGTATAAAGGATCGTTTAGTGGTGAACATGGAGATGGAATTGTTCGTGCTGAATTTATACCGCTAATGATTGGTGATAAAAACTATCAATTATTACGTAGAGTTAAGAAAGCTTTTGACCCTAATAATGTATTTAACAAAGGAAAGATTACCGATGCCTTTCCTATGGATAAAAGTTTACGCTACGAAGTAGATAGAAAAGAACCAGAAATTAAAACTATTCAAGATTTTTCTGACAGTGAAGGGATTTTAAAGCTAGCTGAAAAATGTAATGGTTCTGGTGATTGCAGAAAATCTCCTGAAGCTGGAGGAACCCTATGCCCTAGTTATAGAGCAACTAGAAATGAAAAAGAAACTACACGAGCTAGAGCCAATACACTACGTGAAGTTTTAACCAACAACATCGCTAAAAACAAATTCGATTCTAAAGAATTAAAACAAGTTTTAGATCTTTGTTTAAGTTGTAAAGCTTGTGCAACAGAATGCCCTAGTAATGTTGACATAGCCTCTATGAAAGCAGAGTTTCTATATCAATACCAAGAAACTAACGGATATTCTTTCCGTAGCAAACTATTTGCTAATAATGCTAAGTATAATAAGTTAGGTAGTAAGTTTCCAACCATTACAAACTTTTTTACAAATACAACTATAGCTAAAAAAGTAATGGGAGTTGCAACAGAACGTTCAGTACCTAAATTGGCTAAACAACCTTTAGAAGCTTGGTTAAATAAGCATCAAATAAAAACATCAAACAAAGTAGTATACTTATTTAATGATGAGTTTACCAACTACTATGATGCTGAAATAGGAAAAGACGCAGTTTTAGTTTTAGAAAAACTAGGTTACGAAATTAAATACATCCAACATGAGGAAAGCGGTAGAAGCTATATCTCTAAAGGTTTTTTAAAGGAAGCTAAAAGCATTGCAAATAAAAACACTACTGCTTTCAAAGAATTAATTACTGAAGAAACTCCTTTAATTGGTATTGAACCTTCTGCTATTTTAACATTTAGAGATGAATATATTCGATTAGCGGACGATAAAGATGCTGCTAAAAATATTTCTAAAAACACATTTACTTTTGAAGAATTTTTAGCTTCTGAATTGAAAAAAGGAAATATTGATACTTCAATTTTTACTAATGATGAAAAAGAGCTCAAAATTCATGGTCATTGCCATCAAAAAGCATTATCAAGTACACATGCCTCTTTTTCTATTTTAAACATACCAAAAAACTACAAAGTAACCATTATGAATACAGGTTGTTGTGGTATGGCTGGTTCTTTTGGTTATGAGAAAGAACACTATAAAGTTAGTATGCAAGTAGGAGAAGACACTTTATTTCCTAAAATAAGAAATTGTTCTTCTGAAACGGAAATTGTAGCTGCAGGTACTAGTTGTCGTCATCAAATTTATGACGGAACAAAACGAATTGCAAAACATCCTATTACCATATTAAAAGAAGCCTTATCTTAGGCAAATGCAAAACAAAAATAAAATTACTTCTATGCTTTCCCTGATTATTGCAGGGGAAGCTATTTTTTTATTACCCTTTATTTTAATGCGTGTTTTTAAACCCATCATTAGAGAAGCCTTTCTTATTTCAGATGCAGAAATTGGAGAAGCTCAAGCTTTATATGGGATAACTGCTGTTATCTCTTATTTCTTTGGTGGCTTTGTTGCTGATAAATGGGAAGCCCGTAAATTATTATCTCTGTCATTAATTTTAACTGCTTTTGGTGGTTTTATAATGATTATGACTCCATCAGTTTTCACTCTAAAAATACTATATGCATTTTGGGGGATATCAACTATTTTTCTTTTTTGGGCTGCTTTAATAAAAGCAACAAGACAATGGGGAACCAAAAACAACCAAGGTTTATCTTTTGGTTTACTAGATGGCGGTAGAGGTTTTTTTGCTGCGACGATAGCTTTATCTGGCGCTGGAATCTTAAGTTTCTTCTTTCCCGAAAATGGAATAATAACTTTTGAGAATAAAGTAATTACTCTTCAATATATAATTGGAACCATTACACTTATTGTTTTTTTAGTAGCGTTTTTTGTTTGGAAAACTTTACCTAAAGACCAACAAAAAGCAACTAATTCTAAAGAACTTAAATTTAATTTTAAAGAGGCATTGTTTTTAATGACCAAATCTAAAGTTATCTATCATTCTCTTATTATTTTTTGTGCTTATTGCGCTTATAAACTAACTGGTGTTTATGGCACATATGCAAGAGATGTTTGGGGATATTCTTTAGAAAAAGCAACTTATTTTGCCGTTTTTATTCAATACTTAAGGCCTGTAGCTGCTATAACTATTGGATGGATAGCTGATAAATTTGTACCTTCTAAACTAATACTTCCTTGTTTTACTGTTCTAATTATTATTTCAACCTTTTTAGGTTTAGGCACATTTAAAGAACAATCCTTATTTATTTCTTTTTCGTTTTTTGTTTTTATGGCTTTAAGCACCTATGCGCTTAGAGGTTTATACTTTGCTATAATAGAAGAAACTAAAATCCCTATTCAA
This sequence comes from Tenacibaculum aiptasiae, assembly GCF_965221665.1. Lineage (NCBI taxonomy): Bacteria > Pseudomonadati > Bacteroidota > Flavobacteriia > Flavobacteriales > Flavobacteriaceae > Tenacibaculum > Tenacibaculum aiptasiae. The sequence continues at coordinate 2,310,509 of NZ_CBDCSN010000002.1, read as the reverse complement.
TTCACAGGAACTTTAGTAGGAATTATTTCCGTAGTTGGTTTTACTCCTGATATTTTCATGTCGTTATTTATTGGATATATGCTTGGTGAAAATCCATCATTTGCCGAATACCAAAATTTATTTAGTTACTTTACTATAATACCGATTATAGGTTTAGCAGCCAGTATTTTATTCAGAAAAACTATTTATAGGAAGAACTAAGAGTCTAAAACTATTTTTAATTCAACGAATCTCGCTTCTCTTCTTTATTTATATTTTTGAAAATCTTTGCTATATTTTCTTTTACTTCGACGTGGTGATTTACCATTGCTTTTTGATACAAGATAGAAGAAGTACTTAATAACCTACCTGTAGCTGGTTGTACAATCCCCCTTTCTTCTATATTATAATATTTTTTACACTCTTCAACTTCTTCTTTACAACATTGCTTTTTTAATGCTGTTTTTATTTTATAATTACTTTTTTTGATTAAATCTACAACTCTTGCAAAATCTCCTTTTAATTTTCCTCCAAGTACATTTTCTAAATCTTTATATGTAAAATAATGCGGTAAATAAAGATCAACTGTCTCTTCCTTATTATTTACAACATCCTTAATATAATTAGGAGTATGTTCTATTGCTACTCCTACTTTTAAAACGGCAATAAGCTCTGGAGAAGACCTTAGTTTTTCTACCTTAATATTGTTTTCTTCTGCAAAATGCCTAATATAATTTGATTTAGCATTGATAAAGTTGACAAACTTCACTGTAGCAGAATCTTGTATCGCTTTAACCTTTTCTAAATATTCTTTAAAACTATAAGCACTTAAAAGTCCTGAATTTTCAAATGCTCCTCCATCTAAAAAATACCCTTTCTGTTTAATTTTTGCTGCTGGACTCACAAAAGGAAAACGATTACTCGTTGATACAGCTGTATAAAAAGGAAGCTCTTTACCTTTTTCTGAACCAAGAATATTTATAGCTCCAGGAAATATATCTTCATAGTTTTCTACATCAAATTTGCTACTATCATTAATCTTCAATGAAAGTGCATTCCCGTATTTATTACTCGTACTTGTTGTATTTATTATTAAAGGAGGATAATAACCTTCTTTATAAACTTTTTCATAGAGATCATAATAAGTAAATGAATCCTCTGCTTCTCCTTTAAATTCATCTAAAGCTAAAATGTGTTGACGCATTCCAAAATGAGACCTATCTCTTCCTTTAAATTCTATCAAAGAACAAGAATCTTTTTTAAAAGTTATTGTAGGAATAAATTCTCTTATTAAATCACAAGTTGCTAAATATAAAACATCAAGGGAAAGTCCATTTAAATTCGCTAACCGATCAATTGCTTCTTCTTTATTTTTATTAAAAGCTTTTATATAAGTATAATTTGCTATTCCCACCGAACCTCCTGATACCCCTGACAGACACCTTGTACTATTTAAAAACTCTTCATTTTCACTATCTAATTTATTCAATAAAAGCATGGTCCATAAATTAGACTTTAATCCTCCCCCATAGGAAGATACAAAATAATGTTCTTTTTTTTCCTTGATATCACTTACAAAAGCACTAATTTCAATGCCTTTAATAGAATCTTGCTTAATAGTTTGTAACTCATGTAAATCATTTCCTTTATATGATGTATATCCACCTATTAAAACTAAAACTAGCAAAGCGAATGGAATATGATATATCCATAACCTCCATCGTAACCTACCTCCTTCTTTATCAAAATTTTCATTTCTTACACTCCTTTCCTCTTCAGTACCGTTTCCTAGAGTTCTTCTATACATTTGTGTATAGTATTTGAAATGTTTTATATAGATAATGATTGCTCCATAAAAAAACAGATATAACATTAAAAAAAGTGGGATTGGATTAAAATTATGGATAAGTTTCCAATTAAAATCCAACACTAAGATTCCTGAAACACACACAATTCCAAAAACTGCTATAAAAAAAAGATACCATGAATTATTACTAAAAATAGATAAAAAATTAATATAGCTTCCTTTGTGTTTCTCATAATATTTCGTTCTTTTTTCTTCAAAGTATTCTTGAGGTCTTTCTAACAAAAAAGTAGTCCATTTATTGGTAAAAATATATTTTAGATACGACCTCCCCACTGTTAACAAAACATAGGTTAAAGCCGCTAACACTGAAACAACTATTGTAAGAAAAACCAATTGCTTATTCCATTCTGAAGCGGTAAAAGCAACAATAACCAACATTAAAACATCTAACATTAGTAAATAAGGAAAAAGACTTATGATTCTAGTAAACTTTTTTACACTTTCAACTCCCGATTGCTCTTCACCTTCTTTTTCAAAATATTTATCAGCATCTAATTTTAGTTTTGACAAATACCAAACAAACCAGAATAAAAACACAGCAATTAAAAATGTAACTGAAGTTGCTAGTCGTAAAGAATGAGCTTCATCTACTGCAGTTAATATCATATAAATAAAAGCTACATAAAATAACACTCCTAAACACCTTCTAAATATCTGCATCTTAAATTCTTCTTTATCATCCGAATCATTTTCATTCTTAACTACAGAAACACCTTTTCTTTTAACAAAATAAATAATTCCTATATAAGATTTAATGGTAAAATTACTACTCATTATATATTCATAGAGATTGGTATCTGAGTACTTTGAACCTTTAAAGTAGATTGGGTAATGTGCTGTAGGAATGGAAACAAAATACACCAATAACAGTGTAATAATTAAATTAAAACGACTTTCAAAAAGTCTAATCATAATATCACCTCCTTGATCTACAAAACCAATAAGTATACTAACAATAAAAATAAAGACTAAGCTAATCCTAGCATGCTTAATAAATCTCCAAACTATTTTTTTATGATCGATAATAACACTAAATAAAAAGGTAACAAAGCTTAATGCATACAATAATACTTTTACTCTCTGGACATGTATTACACTTTCAATTTCATATAATAAGTATAATACATTTTCTACAACATCAGCGGTATATGCTAAGATAAAAAGAGTAGTAATAAGTCGTAAAATATAAGGTGTAACGATTTCACATAAAATCCTATACATCATTAAAAGCAACAATGCAGCCCAAACAAAATCTACACAAAAAAACAGGTAATAACTCCAATTTTGAATACTGCTTTTATACTCTTCAAACAAAGGAATTTCTGTATCAAATTGCACATTACTATACAGAACATGCATTTCTTCTTGAAGCATTGCATTATGAAAATAATGATTCAACAAAACCATAATAGCTGTTAAACCAAACAATACTAAACCGTGAACTTTAAATGGAATTTTCTTTACAATTTTATCAAAAAAACTAAGCATATCTTTTTACTTTCTATAAAGTTATAAAATAATCAATCTATAAAAACTACCTATAAATAGGTGTTTTTAATTTAGAGTAAAAAGGGAAAAATTTTTTGATTTAAAATATAGAACTAAAGTAATAAAAATATAGCTTGATTATTTTATTATCTCAACTTTTTCTTAGCTATGCTAATTAAAAAAACACAATTATTATTAGACGTTAATTCCTCGATAAATACCTCACCTTTAAACTCCAGAAAATGCTAAAACAACTTTTTAAATTGATTATCAGTACTTTATTACGTATATTTAAACGTTCTATAAATTTTAAATATACTATTATGACAAGTACTAAAATAATAATTAACAATGCTTTGTTAATTTTTGCAGGCATTGTAGTGTTCTTCTTTTTAATGAAAATTTTAGGCTTAGAAAATGTCTCTGAACTACGAGTTTTAAACTTTGGATTTGTTCTCTGGGGAATAAACAGAGCTATCAAAACAAATATTCTTAGAAACAAAGAATCTTTATATTTTAATAATTTCTCTATAGGTATAGCAACTTCTGCAGTTGCTGTAGCACTTACCATTATAGGTTTAATTATTTATGTAGATTTTATTGACCCTAGTTTATTAATTGTACTAGAAAAAACTTCTTTCTGGGGACAAAATTTAAGTTTAGGTTTAGTAGTTTTTGCCTTAGCTATTGAAGGAATCGCTTCTTCTGTAATTTGTTCGTTTATACTAATGCAATACTATAAGAACTATAAAATTGATGTTACCATTGCATAAATTGTTTTTGTTTGTAAACAAAATATAATTATATCAAAAAAAATTAAATTAACACATAAAAAAACTCGAAGCTAAATTTAACTTCGAGTTTTTTATATCTGTACTAATTATTCCTTTTAAGGCTTTATTGTTTCTTCTTGAGCTAACAAACCAAAAAACTTATCTAAATTAGGTAAAATAATAATTTTTGTTCTTCTGTTTTTTGCTCTATTTTTTCTTGTATTATTATCTACTAATGGTAATGATGATCCTCTACCTGAAGCGATTAATCTACTTGGTTCTATTCCATATTTTTTTTCTAAAACACGAACAATAGATGTTGCTCTTTTCACACTTAAATCCCAGTTATCTTGTAATACTTCATTATGAATTTGTTGCGAATCTGTATGTCCTTCAATCATAACATCCATGCTTGGTTCAGATTTTATAATTTCAGATAATTTTTTAAGCACTTTATAAGCTTTACTACTTATTCTGTAACTTCCTGACCTGAATAACATTTTATCTGAAATAGAGATCATTACTACAGTTTTATCAATATTTACATTTACATCTTCAGAATTTTCTAAAGAGTTTTTATTTATTGATTTTTTCAATTTATAAGACACTGCAACATTCATAGAATCCTTTAGCGTTTTAGCATTTGCTAATTCGGCTGGATCAACATTTTTTAATGTTTTACGCATCTTTTCTTTCATAGAATTAGATATTACAGTCCCTTGAACCATATCTAATTTTATATCATTCTCTTTCTGTAAATCAGAATTTAAATTATTTAACGAGTTTAATTTCTTGTTATAATTATCTATTCTCTTTTCTATTTTAGAGAACTTTGCTTCTAGTTGCTCTTTTTCAAAAGCTGTTTTTTGAAGAGCTCCTTTCGTGTCTTTATACTTGTTTTCTAACTCTACATATTTCTTCTTAGAAACACAAGATGTTGCCATTACAGCAACCATTAATAAAAGGGAAAAATTTTTCATTTTTGATTTGTATTAGGTTATTTACCTAATAAACTTACTTTTTACTTCTTTAGTATAAAACCCAACACTAAATATTAAAAAACCTCTGCCATCATGCAACGAGCGCTACCTCCTCCACAAGTTTCTATAGTTTCTAACGATGAATGAATTACCTCATTATGCTTTTCTATTTTCTGTAACTGCTCTTTTGTTAAAGATTTATAAGCAGAACTACTCATTATTAAAAAGCGCTTATCATTTTCACCTCTAACTTGCAACATATTTCCTGCAAATTGAGTTACTTGCTCTTCTGATATAGCTATTACCTCTTTACCATCTGACTTTAAATGCTTCAACACATTTTTCTTTTCTTTTTTATCATCAATTGCATCTAAGCAAATTATTGCAAAAGTTTCCCCAACACACATCATAACATTGGTATGATAAATAGCTTCTCTTCTTTCTTTAACCGTTTGATTAGCTATAAAAACTACTGGAGTATATTCAAAATCTTCACAAAACTCAATAAATAACTCTTCATCTGCTCTTGGAGATAAAGCACAATAGGCTTTTCTATTTTGCCTATCTAAAATCATACTACCAGTACCTTCAAGAAATATACCTTCTTCCTCTGCTTCCGAATAATCTATTACGTTTTTAATTTCAAATCCGTTTTCTTCCAGTATATCTAAAACATCTTCTCGTTTTTCTAAACGACGGTTTTTAGCAAACATAGGATAAATAGCAACATCCCCATTTTCATGAAATGAAATCCAATTATTTGGAAACAAAGCATCTGGCGTATCAGGCTCTTTAGTATCCTGAACCACAATTACTTTTATTCCTTTTTCTCTTAACTTATCTACAAAAACATCAAACTCTGCCTCTGCTTTTGCATTGATAGATGCCGGTAACATTCCTGCTAACTCTTGTTGATAATAATTGTTAACAGCTGTTTGCTCGTTCATTCTAAAACTTGCTGGACGAACCATTAAAATAGTATTAGTTGTTTGCTTCATTCTTATGAAATTTTATGGATACTCAACCTCTAACTTTGTTACTTAATTTCTGTCAAAGATAGACACAAAAGAGCTAGTTAATTAAAGTTTTTTTTTAAAATTCATGTTAGAATTCTTCGCAAATCGTCTCCTTGACTATTTTTCAAGTGAAAAAAGAATTACACAGCTTTAACCTAGATATTTAAAACAGATAAAAAATCTAACAAAATTAAATAAACAGAAAAATAATCTATTTATTAAAATTAAAACTGACTCATATTATTATACATATTACTTTTGCCCGCTAAATTTTTCAGATTATGACAAACAACAACAAACTACCTATAGAAAGTCAGCAAAAACTAGATAATTTGCATACCGAATTAACTACTGCTCGCGACACCTTTTTAGGATACCCTGTATCTAAAGATTTTGATTATTCTGAATTAAATAAGTTTTTCAAATACCCTATTAATAATCTTGGCGATCCTTTTGAACAGGGAACTTATCGTGTACAAACACATGAAATGGAACGTGAAGTAATTGCTTTCTTCGCTAAATTATTTAGAGCAAATCCAAAAGACTTTTGGGGGTATGTTACCAATGGTGGTTCTGAAAGTAATTTATATGGCTTATATCTTGCTCGTGAGTTATTTCCTAAAGCCATTGTTTATTATTCTGAATCTACTCACTATAGTGTTCGTAAAAACATTCATTTATTAAACATTCCAAGTATCGTGATTAAATCACAAGAAAATGGAGAAATTGATTATGAAGATTTTGAAAATACTGTTCGTATGAATCGTCATAAACCAGTTATTGTTTTAGCTACTTTTGGAACTACCATGAAAGAAGCTAAAGATGATGTTTCTAGAATTAAAAATATATTAGGCAATTTAGCTATTCAAGACAACTACATACATTGTGATGCGGCATTAGCTGGATCTTTTGGACCATTTATGCAACCTCGATTACCTTTTGATTTTATTGATGGTGCTGATAGTATTTCTATAAGTGGTCATAAATTTATTGGTTCTCCCATTCCAACTGGAGTGTTATTAGCAAAAAGGTCTAACAGAGACCGAATAGCTAAAGGTATTTCTTATATTGGTTCATCAGATACAACTATTACTGGATCTCGAAATGGACACTCTCCTTTATTTCTATGGTACGCTTTAAAAAAACTCGGCGTAAAAGGATTGCAAGAACGTTATCAGCATAGTTTAGATGTTGCAGAATACTGCGAAAATGAATTAAAAAAGATTGGTATTAACGCTTGGAGAAATCCAAATGCCATAACAGTTGTACTTCCTAAAACATCTAAAAGGGTGAAAGATAAATGGCAATTAGCTACTGAAGGAGATATTTCTCATGTTATATGCATGCCTAATGTGACGAAAGCGCAAATAGATGAATTTATTTACGATATCAAAAACTGTAAAGAACCTATAATTGAAGATGAGTTTTCTTACGACTTTTCTTTAAGCTAAACAGCATGATTATAAAACCAAAAACGCTAAGAAAAATTCTTAGCGTTTTTTTATACATTCTATAATATCAAACTTCTTATTTTGTTTCAAGATAGTTACCTTTTTAAAAAGTCTGTTTAAATGCGTACTATAATTTAAATGTGAATTTGCTACTAACACAAATCTCCCATTGCTTTTTAAACAATTATGTACTCCTCTAAAAAGATTTAAAGCTACTTCTATATTATTTTCATGCTCAAAATGAAAAGGTGGATTTGACACTACTAAATCAAACGATCCTGTTTCTAAAGCATTTAATGTATCAGAGCAAATAAAATGTGCTTTTTTGTCTTTTAAATTTAACTTTGATGATTCTATTGCCAAGTTAAAATCATCCATTAATGTTACTTCAACATCAGGACTTTGTTTAGCCACTTCATAAGCTATAATTCCATTACCTGAAGCAACATCTAACACCTTTGATTCATCTGCTTTTAAATTTAAATTCTCTAAAAAGAACTGTGTTCCAATATCAATACTTTTTGAAGAAAATACTCCATAATATTGTTTTAACACATCTTCTTTCCAATCAATTTCATTAATCAATTCCTTGTACTCAATGTTTCTTTTAGGATTCTTTAAAATCAACAATCGAGCTTTTTTCCATGCTTTAGTTTGCTCAATAGAATCGAAATATTTCTCTGCTATTTTTAAAATTGAAGCTGAGAAATACTTGGTCATAAATCCACATACCACCTCAATATTTTCTTTTGAAGCTTTGTGAATTTGTTGTAAGAATAACTCAAACAACTCTATAGATTTTGGAACTTTTATAATTGCTAAATCAACTTTTTCTAAAGAATCTAAAGGTGTTTTATAAGCTCCCTTTTTAGATAATTTATTAAGCTTTAAATTCTGTTCGATTGCTTTTTGTTGACTAGCATAAGTCCAAACTGTTGTTAGATTTTTATCACTTAATGCACAATTCCAAATCCCAAATCGATCATTAAATAAATGAACATTTTCATATTCTTTTTCAGTAATATAATCTAACACTAAAAGCTCAGCATTACTCCAAGCTCTTAACGACTTATCAAATGTTTTTGGGTAACGTATTAATTCATATTTTACTGAATTAACCTCTACTATTGACTCCAATAAATTTCTTTTTTAATTATCTTTTTTAAGAGAAATATATTTTATCTAACGAAGTAATATCTCCTGCTTTATTTCTTCTAAAAATATGTTTTGCTTCTACTTCCGAAATTGTTTCTTTCCCCATAGCAGCTACTACTTCTTTTACTGCATCTATTGTTTTTGAATGATAATTTTTAACTCTAATATTTTTATCCCCTACAACCAACGCCTCTACTAAATCTTCATCTTGTGTTGCTACACCTACAGGACAAGTGTCTAAATTACATTCTCTAGCTTGTATACAACCTAAGCTCAACATAAAACTACGAGCCATACCAATAACATCAGCTCCTAAACTCTTGTACTTTACAATATCAAAAGCATCAATTGCTTTACCACTAGCAATAATTTTTATCTCTTCTTTTAATTTATACTTTTTCAACATTTTATTCACAAACGCTAATCCTTCCAATAAGGGGGTACCAACATAATTAGAAAACTCTAAAGGCGCTGATCCTGTTCCTCCTTCTCCTCCATCAACAGCAATAAAATCAGGATAATTGTTAGCTTCAGCAAATGCTTTAATCATTTCTTCAATCTCCTCATTATCTCCTACACAAAACTTAATACCAATTGGTTTTCCTTCAGCTAATTCTCTTACTCTTTGAATAAACGTAATCATTTCTTCAAAATTAGAAAATGCATCATGATTTGGTGGAGAATCTACACGAGTAAATGGCTCAACCGAACGAATCTTTGCTATTTCTTCAGTATTCTTTTTTGCTGGCAAAATTCCTCCATGACCTGGTTTTGCACCTTGAGAAAATTTAATCTCAATCATTTTTACCTCTGGTCTAATAGCATTCTTCTTAAAAACCTCATCATCAAAAACACGTTTTCCATCTACACTCTTTCCTGCTCCAAAATACCCTGTACCAACTTGAAAAATTAAATCTCCACCTTGTAAATGATACGGAGAAATTCCTCCTTCACCAGTGTTATGAGCAAAGTTTCCCATTTTAGCCCCTTGATTTAACGCCATAATTGCATTTTTACTCAGAGAACCAAAAGACATTGCTGAAATATTTATAATCGAAGCACTATATTTTTGAGTACACTTATTAGAACCAATAACTACTCTATCTCCCTTAACATGATGATGATTTTTTGGGAATAACGAATGTTTCACAAACTCATATCCTTTCTCATATACATTGTGTTGTGTTCCAAAAGGTACTGTTTCTATTTCTTTTTTTGCTCGTTGATATACAATACTTCTTTTTTCACGGTTAATAGGTGTTCCATTCAAATCATCTTCTATGAAATATTGTTGAATTTTTTCACGTTCTTCTTCAAACACCCAACGCAAACGTGCTACTACAGGAAATGCTCTCATTAAAGAGTGTTTTTTTTGAATAAAAGCATCATATATAGCTAGCAAGGTAATTGCCGAAGCTATAGTAAGTAATATGTAATTTCCCATATCGGGCATAAAGTATACCAATACCCCACATAATACATTTACTACTATAACCACAGTTAAAATAGTATCTCTCATTTTTGTTAGTTTTGTAGCTAAAATACAAGAATTTTGACATAAAAAAAGCTCTAACAGTTGTTAGAGCTCTTGTATATCTTATATACTTGAAATTATTTTTTGAATTTCGCGTATTTATTTTTGAACTTGTCAATACGTCCTGCAGTATCAACTAACTTAGACTTACCTGTATAGAAAGGGTGAGAAGTTCTTGAAATTTCTAATTTGATTAATGGATACTCAACTCCGTCAACTTCTAAAGTTTCTTTAGTGTTAGCTGTTGAACGAGTTAAAAATACATCTCCATTCGACATATCTTTAAAAGCTACCATTCTATAATTTTCTGGATGTATTCCTTTTTGCATCTTAAATGACTTTTAAATATTGTTTTAATTATTTGTCAAACACTGTAAAATTGGTAAGGTTTTACACTAAAAAATATTTTTAGCTGTTTGAGGCTGCAAATTTAACCATATTTTTTAATTTTCAAACAAATAAATTGTTTTAATTTGTAGTGAAAACGAATAAATTAGAAATCAAACTATAAAATATGCGTATTTATACATACTTTGCTTTAGCTTTATCAGTAATAACAATGACTTCTTGTAGCGATACTGGATACAAATTTAAGCTAAATACCTCTAAAAAAACTACTTTAGGTAAAAAAGCAGCAATAAAATTTGAACAAACTAAAGGAGCAAAAATTGATTCTGTTCATTTATTTGTTGATCAAAAACGTGTGAATAAAAACGAAACTAGCATAGCCATTAACACGAACGACTTTGGTGTTGGAAAGCATGCTGTAACTGCATTGGCTTTTTACCCTGGAAAATCTAAAAAAGTTACAGGTTCTATAGAAGTTTTAGCAAAGGATGCTCCTGCTATTTATACTTATAAAATTGTAAATACTTTTCCTCACGACAAGAGCGCATATACTCAAGGTTTAGAATACAAAGATGGCTTTCTATATGAAACTACAGGAAGAAGAGGTCAATCATCTTTAAGAAAAATAGACATAAAAACTGGAGAAGTTCTTCAAAAAATAGATTTAAACGACAAGTACTTTGGAGAAGGAATGACCATTTACGATAACAAAATTTATTGGTTAACATGGCAAGCTCGTAAAGGTTTTATTTACGATTTAGAAAGTTTTAAACAAGTTGGAGAGTTTGATTATAATAATAGTAATGAAGGATGGGGATTAACTCATAACAATAATGAATTAATAAAATCTGATGGTACTAATAAAATTTGGTTTTTAAATCCTGAAAACCAAAATGAAAAAAGAAGTATTCAAGTATACACAAACAAATATCCTGTTGACAATTTAAATGAGATTGAATTAATTAACAATAAAATTTACGCAAACAAATGGCAACAAAATTCTATTGTAATTATCAATCCAGAGACTGGTGTTGTTGAAGGTGTAGCTGATTTAAATGGGTTAAGAGATATTGTTGCTAAAGACCAAACTTTAGAGCCTAATGATGAAGTTTTGAACGGTATTGCTTACGACAAAGAAAACAATAAGTTATATGTTACAGGAAAACATTGGGGGAAATTATTTGAAATTGAGTTAATTAAACAATAAAATATTTACCTTTAGTTTTTTGAAAAAATCCTGAGCACATTTTACATATGAGATATACCCTTCAAATTTTATCTATCATTATTTTAATTGTAGTTAGTTCATGTAGAAAAGATTTTGACACTGTTCCTAACTTTGGTAAACTTCAATTTTCTAAAGACACCGTTTTTCTTGATACAATTTTCACTAATATAGGTTCTGCAACCTATAACTTAAAAGTTTATAACAGAAGTAACAAAGCTATTACCATTCCTGAAATTAAGCTAGAAAATGGAGTATCTTCAAATTATCGTTTAAATGTTGATGGAATAGCAGGAAAAAACTTCAGTAATATTGATATTTTAGCAAACGATAGTATCTATGTATTTGTAGAAACTACTATAGATTTTAGTACAGTTTCTAACCCGTTATATACTGATAAAATATTATTTGATAATGGAAACAATCAACAAGATGTTGATTTAGTTACTCTAGTCCAAGATGCAAACTTTATATTTCCTTCAAAAAATAGCATGGGAATTGAAACCTTAACTATTGATGGAAAAGATTCAAAAATACAAGGTCGTTTTCTAAAAGATTCAGAATTAACTTTTACTGATGAAAAGCCTTATGTTATTTATGGATATGCTGCAATTGCTGCTGATAAGACGCTTACAATTGATGCTGGAGCCAAAATTCACTTCCATAAAAACTCTGGATTAATTATTGATAAAAAAGGAAGTTTAAAAGTTAATGGAACTCTAAACAAAAAAGTTTCTTTTGAAGGAGATAGACTAGAACATGCTTTTAGTAACATTCCAGGACAATGGGGAACCATATGGATGCGTGCTGGTAGTAAAGAAAATGAAATCAATCATGCTTTAATCAAAAATGGTGTGGTTGGTATACTTGTAGACAGTATTGGTTCAAACACCTCACCTACTTTATCTATTAAGAACTCTGAGATTTATAACAACTCTAACTATGGTATTTTAGGAAGAGACACCAACATTCTTGGTGAAAACCTTGTAATTGGTTCTTCTGGACAATCATCCTTAGCTTGTACATTTGGTGGAACTTATAACTTTACACACTCTACTTTTGCTAATTATTGGAGAAATAGCATACGCCAGTTACCTACTGTGTTAATTAATAATCACATTACAATTACCGATGGTAGTAATAACGAGATTACATTAACTAGAGACTTAGTAGCTGCTAATTTTACTAATTGTATTATTAGTGGTAATAATAATATTGAACTAATACTAGACAGAATAAATGGAACTACTTTCAATTATAATTTTGAAAATTCAATGATTGATTTTAATGATTTCAATAATTCTTTCACCAACAATAATGAGTTAAATTTTAACGACGTTAGTCATTACCAAAATAATATTTTAAATGGCGATCCTTACTTTAGAGATACTTCCATGAACGATTTTATTATTGGCGAAAAAAGTGATGCTATTAACAAGGCTAAAGCCTCTTCTATTTCTGAAGATATTTTAGGAGTTAATAGAACTACAAATCCTGATATAGGAGCTTACCAACATATTACTTTTTAAAAAGTAATATGTTGTCCTATTTTTTGTTTAAAATCATTTTGTTTATCTACAAACAAGGCTAAAGAAACTGCACTTTTAGAGATGCCGTAAAAACTATTAAATTTTATTTTTTCTTTAAAATGTATCACTACATTATGCCCTCCAGAACTTCCCAATGGCGAAAAGTATTTGATTAAACTTTTTTCTGGAATATCTTTAGTACTCACCTCTATTTCCTTTATCTCATTAAAAGGAATAACTGCATTGGCAATAATACCAAATCTTAGCACTAATTGTTCTTTTTCTGTATCAATATAAATAGGTCTTTTAGCTAAAGAACGTAAAATTGCTATTACTTGTAATGCTGTATACACACTTAAAGCTCCTAGTACGAAAGAACCTTTTACATTTCCTTGTTCCATCATAGCATGAGTTACAAACATTTCAACCACCACTACCAATAAAAAACCTAATATTACACTTACAGCCATGCTATTTTTATGATAACTATATTCATTTTCTTGAAGTTGTTTCTTTCTCCAATTAAACAAACTATAGTACACCACTGAAATTTCAGCTGCAAAAACACTTCCTAAACCATAAGGTAAAATCTCATTACATGCCAACTGCATTGAATCGAAAAAGTCAAGAGAATTATTAGTAGTACTTTTTACTTTTTTTATAACCTTCCTTGCTTTTACAATAACAAACCCTATTAAAAAAACCTCTACTAAGGGCAATAAAATCATTCTTATTTGCCCAATTATTTCTTGATTTTCTTTGGGTAAAATTATACTTGCTATAGCTAAACCTAAAAAAGCAACAGTAATAGTTGTTTTATTTGATATTTCTTTCCTCCTTATTAAAAAGAAGTAAACTAGAGGTATTGTAATTAAAAAGTCAACAATAACAAAAGGTGAAATTCTTGGTATAAAAAAAGATGATTTTACCACAGCTACTAGTGATAAAATCATCAATAAAGGTATTCCAAAAACTATTAAATTATTCTGGATATTAAGTTTGGTAAACATACTTAGCTCTTTTAAGTTAATCTTTACTTATTAGTAGCTTATTCATGTTTTTTGTTACTCTTTATTATAATTATTTTTTCTTGTATACTTTTCCATTTTTCATAACAAAAACAACATTCTCCATTGTATTAATATTTTTCGTAGGATCTTCATTTACAGCAACGATATCAGCCAAAAAACCTTTTTTTAATTGTCCTATTTCATTCTCCATTTTTAAAATTTTGGCATTAGTAATTGTTGCTGACTGAATAGCTTCCATTGCAGGCATTCCTGCCTCTACCATGTAACCAAATTCTTTTGCATTATTTCCATGCTTAAAAACACCTGCATCGGTACCAAAAGCAATACCTACACCTTTCTTATAAGCTTTTGCAAAAGTTCCTTGTATTTGTGGCCCTACTGCTAAGGCTTTAGGTACAACTATTGCCGGATAGAAATCTTTTACCTTAGCTTTTTCCTCTACTTCTTTACCTGCAGTAATAGTAGGAACTAAATAAGCGTTATGCTTTTTCATTAACTCCATTGTTTTATCACTCATATAAGTACCGTGCTCAATGGTTTTAACCCCTCCTATAATTGCTCTTTGCATTCCTTCATCTCCATGTGCATGCGCAGCTACATGCATTCCGTAATCTTTTGCCATATCACAGATAGCTTTTATTTCTTCAACTGTAAATTGTGGATTATCACCACTTTTAGCTACACTAAGAACCCCTCCTGTAGCTGTAATCTTAATACAATCGGCACCATTTTTATAACGTTGACGCACTGCTTTTTTTGCATCCTCAACACTATTTACCACTCCTTCTTTTGGCCCAGGGTTTCCAATTAATCTCCTACTACTTCCATTGGTAGGATCTGCGTGTCCTCCTGTAGTTGCTAAGGCTTTCCCTGCTGTAAACACTCTTGGCCCTGGTATTTTACCAGCATTAATTGCTTTTCTTATAGCTATATTTACTCCAGTTCCTCCCAAATCGCGAACAGTAGTAAAACCTTTTAATAATGTTGTTTTAGCAAAACCAACTGAATTAAAGGCAATATCTGCTTCATTTTTAATATATCTATTCAACCTTGTTTTCGGACTATGCTCACTTTCTATATGTACATGCATATCTATTAATCCCGGAAGTACTACTTTATCTTTTAAATCAATTGTCTTTGAAGTTTTATCACGTGGTAAAATATATCCGTCAAAAACTTTTGTTATTTTATTTCCGTTTACAACCAAAGTTTGCTTTTCTTTTATAATTCCTTTTTCTGTATCAATAATTTTTCCACATAAAATGTATGTATTTTGTGCTTTTACAGATGTTATAATACAAATTAGCAAAATGAATAAACTGATTTTTTTCATGATAAAATATTAAGATTCGACAATAAATGTAACGTTTTTTTATGTAGCTTGCCTTTTAATTTTTCTATTTACTGAATGAAACATATTATAATTACTGGAACTAGTAGAGGAATTGGCTTTGAACTAGCTCAACAATCTGCTAATAAAGGACATAAAGTATTAGCTTTATCAAGAAACACTACCCCACTAGATACTATAAACCATCAAAATATAACTACCCTTTCTGTTGATTTATCAAATTCTGACGACATAAAAAAGGCTATAGACTTTGTAAAGTCTGACTGGAAAAAAGTAGATATCTTGATTAATAATGCAGGAAAATTAATCAATAAACCTTTTAGCGAATTAACTACTTCTGATTTTGAAGAAGTGTACAAAGTAAATGTTTTTGCTGTTGCTGAATTAACAAAGAATGTTCTTCCTTTTATGGAAAAAGGAAGTCATGTAATTACGGTAAGTTCTATGGGAGGAATTCAAGGAAGTATGAAGTTCCCTGGACTTGCTGCATACAGTTCTGCAAAAGGTGCAGTAATAACTTTATCTGAATTATTAGCCGAAGAATATAAAGAAGAACAAATTGCTTTTAATGTATTAGCCTTAGGAGCAGTTCAAACAGAAATGTTAGAAGAAGCTTTCCCTGGATATATCGCTCCATTATCTGCAAAAGAAATGGCTAATTATATCTTTGATTTTTCTTTAACCGGTAATAAATTTTATAACGGTAAAGTATTACAAGTTTCTAGTTCTACTCCATAAAAAAGACATTTATCTTTGCATAACACCCTTATAAAATATATTCCAGAAAAAGCAGTTCCGTTAGTTATATATCTAATTAACGAACATAAAATTAACCTCAAGATTGTTAATCAACGGCAAACTAAGCATGGTGATTTTAGAACTTTTCCTAATGGACAAACTCAAATAACTGTAAACAACAACCTAAACAAATATCAGTTTTTGTTAACCTTAGTTCATGAAATTGCGCATCATGTTGTTCATAAAAAATTTGGCAGAGTTCAAGCTCATGGCAAAGAATGGAAGATGATTTTTCAACATTTAATGCTTCCTTTTTTACAACCTGAGATTTATCCTAAAGAAATGCTTCCTTTTTTAGCTAATTACTTTAAAAATCCAAAAGCAAGTACTGATACCGACCCTCAATTATCATTAGCTTTACGAGGAGGAAAAGCCGAAACTGGTAAGAGTTTTATTTTTGAAATACCTTTCGATAGTATCTTTCAATTTAAAAATACATTATATAAAAGAGGAAATAAGCGGAGAACTCGATATGAATGCTTAAATTTAACAAACAAACGAGTATATTTATTTAATCAGAATGCAGAAGTACTAATTATAAAAAAATAGCTTTAAACATGAATAACAATTATTACGCAGTAGTCATGGCTGGCGGTATTGGCTCTCGATTTTGGCCAGTAAGCACACAAGAGTATCCTAAACAATTTCATGATATGTTAGGTACTGGAGAATCTTTAATTCAACGTACTTATAATAGAATAAATCAATTAATCCCTTCAGAAAACATATTAATTGCAACCAATGAACGTTACGAAGCTTTAGTACTTGAACAACTACCTAAAACTTCTAAAAAACAATTATTGTTAGAACCTGCAATGCGAAATACAGCTCCTTGTATTTTATATGCTACTTTAAAAATTTACAATCAAAATCCAGATGCTCTTATGTTGGTTGCTCCTTCTGATCACTGGATTGAAAACGAAACTGAGTTTTTAAATAATATTGAAACATCATTTGAAGCTTCTGCAAATAGTGATATTTTAATGACTTTAGGTATTCAACCAGATTCTCCAAATACTGGTTATGGATACATTAATTTCGAAGAGAATTCTAACACTATAAAAAAAGTAAAAAACTTTACTGAGAAACCAAATTTAGAAAAAGCTAAGGAATTTTTAGCTAGTGGTGATTATCTATGGAATGCTGGAATTTTTGTTTGGTCTGCAAAAAGTATTTTAAATGCTTTTAAAGAACACCTTCCTAACATGGTTACTACTTTAGATGACGGTAACAATGTATATAACACAGATTTTGAAGACGATTTCATTAAAAGTAATTACGAGAAATGTGAAAACATTTCAATTGATTTTGGTGTAATGGAAAGAGCTAAAAACGTTCATGTATTACCTGTTGATTTTGGATGGAATGATTTAGGTACTTGGGGATCTCTTTATAATAAACTAGGGAAAGATTCGCAACAAAATGCTATTGTAGGCTCAAAAACTATTTTTAGAGATGCTAATGGAAATATGGTTAGAACTCAAAATGGTAAAAAAGTGGTTGTTCAAGGACTAAACGATTTTATCATAGTAGAAAAAGATGATGTTATTTTAATTTGCCCCCGAAAAGACGAACAAGATATTAAACAAATTAGCGCAGAAGTTAAAAGCAAACTTTAAGCAAAATAAAAACGAAGCTGTTAAAGCTTCGTTTTTTTTATTTCATTAAGAATAAACTCATTAAACTCTTCATTTCTCGGTATAAATTCACTTTTTATTGAAATATAAGATACGTCTTCTAGCTTATTCTCTAATCGCATATAGTCCTTTTCTGTAGTTAAAAGAATTTTATCATTAGAATTTACTCCTTTAAACTCATTTTCTATTTTTAAAATATCATTCTCTGTAAATTCATAATGATCTGGATATTTCAAATGTTTATATTTTATTCCTTCTGCTGAAAGATAACTTAATAAAGAAGTAGGATTTGCTATCCCAGTTACTAACAAAACTTCCTTACTTTTTAAATCAGAAATTGTAAGCTCTATTCCTTTACCTTTTAATTCTTCATCATAAGAAATACTTGTAAAAAACAGTTGTTGATTTTCTCTTAACTTAATTCTTTGTTTAATTTTATTTTGTTCATCTTTTGACAAATTTTCAGGACATTTTGTTACTACAATTGCTTGTGCTCTTTTACTACCTCTTCTACTTTCTCTCAAATTTCCCGTTGGTAATATAAAATCATCAACAAATAAATCGCTATACTTGGTTAATAACACATAAGTACTCGCCTTTACTTTTCTATGTTGGTAAGCATCATCCAATAAAACTATTTCTGGCGGAGTATCATTTTTTAATAATTGTTGAATTCCATTAGTTCTATCTGCGTCTACAGCTACTATAATTTCTTTTCCAAACTTTTTAAAAAACTGTAATGGTTCATCTCCAACATCAGCTGCTGTATGATTAGTTTTTAAAATTTGAAAACCTTTAGTTTTTCTTTTATAACCTCTACTTAAAGTAGCTATCTTAAAATCGTTTTTTAACAACCTTATTAAATATTCAATCTGAGGAGATTTCCCAGTTCCTCCAACACTTAAGTTTCCCACTGCTATAACAGGTATGTTAAATGAGGTAGATTTTAAAATCCCAATATCAAAAAACCAATTACGTATTGAGGTAATTATATCGTATAAAATTGCAAACGGAAATAATAAAAATCGAAGTAACTTCATTGTATCAAAAGTAATAAAAATCTTAACTTTGATTCAAGATATTTTATATTATGCAAATAAAAGACATTACAAACTACATTGAAGAATTAGCTCCTTTGGCTTATGCCGAGGATTTTGATAATGTAGGTTTATTAATAGGTGACTATTCCACTGAAGTTACAGGTGTATTAGTTACTTTAGATACTTTAGAAGAAACTGTAGATGAAGCAATTGCTAAAAATTGCAATTTAATTGTAAGTTTTCATCCAATTGTTTTTAGCGGATTGAAAAAAATTAACGGCAATAATTATGTAGAAAGAGTAGTTTTAAAAGCCATTCAAAATAATATTGCCATATATGCTACCCACACTGCTTTAGATAATGTAAACAATGGGGTTTCTGCTAAAATGTGCGAAGTTTTAGGTTTAGAAAATTGTAAAACTTTAATTCCTAAAAAAGGATTAATTAAAAAGTTGACTACCTATGTTCCTCTTAGAAATGCTGACCAAGTAAGAGAAGAATTATTCAAGGCAGGAGCAGGAAATATTGGTAATTATGATAAATGTTCATTTAACTTTCAAGGACAAGGAAGTTATAGAGGTAATGAAAACTCAAATCCAACTGTAGGGCAAAGAGGGGAAGAAATTTTTGAAGAAGAAACCTGTATTTCTGTAACTTTTAATAGCTTTTTAGAATCTCAAATTATACAAGCTCTTTTTAAATCTCATCCTTATGAAGAAGTTGCATACGAAATAATTACCTTAAATAATGTAAATCAAAATATTGGTATGGGAATGGTTGGTGATTTACCAACTGAAATGAATGAAAAAGATTTTTTACTTTTTGTTAAAGATACGTTTAAAACTGGATGTGTTAGACATTCGTCTATGTTAAACAAGTCTATTAAAAAAGTAGCTGTTTTAGGAGGTTCAGGTAGCTTTGCTATAAAAAATGCGATTAAAGCAAAAGCAGATGCTTATATTAGTGCTGATTTTAAATATCATGAGTTTTTTAAAGCGGAAAATAAAATATTACTTGCCGATGTTGGACATTATGAAAGTGAGCAGTTTACAAAAAACCTTTTGATTGATTATCTTAGCAAAAAATTTAGTACTTTTGCAATTATTTTAAGTGAAAAAAGTACAAATCCAATACACTATATATAACAGATGGCAAAAAAAGAAGTAACGGTAGAAGAAAAGTTAAGAGCCTTATACGATTTACAGTTAATCGATTCTAGAATTGACGAAATCAGAAACGTTCGTGGTGAATTACCTTTAGAAGTTGAAGATTTAGAAGATGAAGTTGCCGGATTGAATACTAGACTTACTAATTTAGCTGAAGATGTTAAGAATTTAGAAACTGAAATTAGCAACAAGAAATTAGCTATTGACGAGTCTAAGTCATTAATTGCTAAGTACGAAGAACAACAAAAGAACGTTCGTAACAATCGTGAGTTCGATTCTTTATCTAAAGAAATTGAATATCAAGAATTAGAAATTCAATTATCTGAAAAAAGAATTAAAGAATACAAAGCAAAAATAGCTCAAAAGAATGAGGTTATTTCTGGTACTAAAGATAAATTAAAGCTACAAGAAAACCACTTATCTCATAAGAAAGGGGAACTTGATGCCATCTTAAAAGAAACAGAAAAAGAAGAGCAATTATTAAAAGAAAAATCTGAAGAGTATTCTCAGTCTATCGATGCTCACTTATTAACTGCTTATAAAAGAATTAGAAGCAAAGTAAGAAACGGATTAGCAGTTGTTGCTATTGAGCGTGGGGCTGCTGGAGGTTCTTTCTTTACAATTCCACCACAAGTACAGTTAGAGATTGCTAATCGTAAGAAAATTACAATTGATGAGCACAGTGGACGTATTTTAGTTGATGCTGCTTTAGCTCAAGAAGAAAAAGAAAAAATTGATAGCTTATTTGCTTAATTTTTATCTTTTAAAACATATTTTTAAAGCTCTCGATATCGAGAGCTTTTTTTATTTTACATAAAAACATTCATAACTATAAACACAAAAAAACTCGAATCATACGATTCGAGTTTTCTTTTAATTTATTCTTTAAAAAATTAGTAATCTAACTTTTTTAAATAATCTAATTTTGCTTGCCAAGCATCTAATTGATCTTTAAACTTCTGGATTCCTTTTCTTACATTTTGTACTAAAGGATTATCTTCTGTTGCATTCGAAATAAAGCTTAAATTATTTTCTAACTGCTGCATATCGCGAACTGTTTCATCAATTTTCTTACGAATAAAATATTGTTCACCATCTAATTTTCTATAGTCTTCTTGAGCCAAATAAGTATCAACTGTATTTTTAAATTTCATCATTTCAATATCGCCTCTACTCATATTTAGATTTCCTAAATGAGCATCAATAGCTTTATTGAATTTTTCATCTAAATGACGTGCATTTCTTGGTAAAGAACCTAATTCTCTCCATTTTGCAATACTTTCTTGAACTCCTTCTAAAGTTAAGCTTTCAGAAGCTTTAATTTGTTCTATATACTCTTTTTTAGCCTCAACAATAGCTAATTGTTCTTTATTCTGCTCATTCTTCTGAGCATGTAATCTATCAAAGTAATAATTACAAGCATTTTTAAAACGCTTCCAAATATCGTCAGAGAACTTTCTTGGAACATGACCAATCTTTTTCCAATCAGCCTGAATACGCTTCATTGTATTCGTAGTTTCATTCCAATCTTCACTATCTTTAATACTCTCTGCTAACTCTACAAGTTCCATTTTTCTTTTTAAGTTCTCATTTTGAGCACTCTTTTCTCCCTTGTAGAATATATTCTTTGCGCTATTAAACTTCTTGGTAGCCGCTTTAAATTCTTGCCATACAGCTTCACTTTTATTATAAGGTAATTTCCCTATATCAAAGTATTTTTTTCGTAGAGCTTCAATCTCAACAATACTTTTTTGCCAATCATTGTGCGATTTGTTATTAGATGTATCGTATGCGTTAATCTCGGCAATAACTTCTAATTTCGCATCAATCATTTCTTGATACTTCGATTTTAACTCTTTAAAATACTGGTGACGTTTATCGTGAATCTTCTTAGTTGCTTCACTAAACTTAGTCCAAACTTCTTCCCTATGCTCCTTTCCTACTGGCCCTATTTCTTCTTTCCATAAACGGTGTAACTCTTGCAACTCTTTGAATGCTACATTTACATCAGCTACTTCGTTTAAAGCTTCTGCTCTAGCAATCAACTTTAACTTCTCTTCTAAATTATGTTTAAAGTCAAGTTCTCTAAAGTCTTTGTTTAAGTGTAATAAATCGTAAAAACGCTCTACATGATGATGATATGTTTTCCAAGTGTCATTGTATTTCGTTTTCGATACCGCCCCTATTGCTTTCCATCTATTTTGAATTCCTTGAAAATCATTATACATGGTTTTAGGATCAGCATTTACAATTAACGCTTTTAATTCTTCAATTAAAACATTTCTTTTTTCTAAATTTTCTTTTAATTGTTTTTCTAATTGAGAATAATAAGCGTCTCTTTTTGACTTGTATTCTCCTAACAATTTATTGTATTCAGTTTTTACTGGGCTAGAAAATTGAAAATCTATAGAGTTACCTCCTTCAGCTAAAAAAGCCTCTTTTTTCTTAGCCAATAATGCTCCAAACTTTGTATTGAAAGCATTTTTTAATGCATCTACATTTGACTTTAACTGTTGAACTTGGTAAGTTTTTAATAATTTAGTTAACTCTTCTACCAATTTCTCTAGCTCCATAGAAGCATAGTCTGGCATTGGTATTTCGTGTTTTTCATCAGCTTTTTCAGCTTCATTAGCAACTTCATTTTCCACTTCACTTACTGCACTTTCAGTCTCTTTATTTACCTTAGCACTATCTTCAACAATTGGCTGCTCTATTTTCTCTTCGTTATTTTCTAACATATCTACAATGTTTAAGTTCCTTTTATTTAGATTATAAAGATACGCATTCTTATAAAATAGCAAACTTTATTTTCAGCTAATTCAAAGTTCTACTTATTCCATATTCTCCAAGCTTTCTCTGCTTGTTGTTCTAACATCTCTAATCCATTTTTTATAATAGCTCCTTTTTCTTTTCCTTTTTTCAAAAATGTTGTTTCTGATGGATTGTATATTAAATCGTATAATAAATGTTTTGAAGTAATATTTTCATAAGGAATATTTGGACAATCGTCTATATTTGGATAAGTTCCTAAAGGAGTACAGTTAACAATAATTTGATAAGCTTCTATTATTCCTTTAGACAAATCATTATAAGATATTTCTTTTTTCCCTTCAGGACTTCTCGATACAAATTTATATTTGACCCCTAACTCTTCCAATACATAAGCTATTGCTTTAGACGCTCCTCCTGTACCTAGAATTAAGGCCTTTTTATGATGCTCTTCTAACAATGGTTTCAACGATTTTTTAAAACCATAAACATCGGTATTAAAACCTTTTAATTTTCCTTTTTTTGAGATACGTATTGTATTAACCGCCCCTACCCTTAAAGCTTTCTTATCTATTTTATCTAAATAATTAAACACTTCCAATTTGTAAGGAATAGTAACATTCATTCCTTTTAAATTGTTTTTGTTTTCTTTTATTTTTTGAGGTAGTTCTTTTATTGTTTGAATATCAAAATTCACATACTCATTTTTTTCTAATTTTAAGTCTTCAAACTTTTTTGTAAAATATCCTTTTGAAAATGAATATGATATATTTCTTCCTACTAAAGCGAAAAGTTTTTTATTTTCTTTTCCTTCCATAAAATTCTATAATTAAAATTAAGGCGATTCCAAACACAATATAAGCTATTGAAATCCAAGTTTCTTGAGTTGTGAAATCAGGCAAAAATCTTTCGTAGTTTTCTATGATTTTATTACTGTTTCTATCTAGTAAAAACGCCCCATCATCGTCTATTTTATAAATTGTTTTTTTCCAAGGCCATACTATACCAAGCGAACCAGTAATAAATCCAATAATAACAGCAGTTACTATTTGATGCCATCTTTTTAAAACATATCCTAAAACATGTGAAATAGATACCAATCCAAAAGCTGAACCAGCTGTAAATACGGAAATAACTTTCAAGTACCTAACCTTTACTTCATCCTCCAACACTTCAAAATCGCCAGATAAAAGACTTGTTATTACACTTCCTAAAGCATTTACGCTATCTACTAAAAGAAGCACATAATTTCCTAATAAAATTAGAATAAATGAACCTGATAAACCAGGTAATGTCATTCCAGAAACTCCTATAATACCACAAACAAAAACAAACCAAAGATTATCGTTTTCTTTTGCTGGTGTCATAAAACTAATAGCTATTCCTACTGAAGCTCCTAAAATTAAACTTATTATATTTTTTAATCTCCAGTCATTAAAGTCTTTTGATATATAAAATATCGAACCAATAATCATCCCAAAAAACCAAGCCCAAACATAAAGTTCATAATGTTTTAAAAAATAATCTAGTATTAGGGAAACACTAAAATAACTGAACATACTCCCTAACATAACCAGCGCTAAAAATTGTAAATTGGTATATTGAGCAAAGCTTTTTAACCGTCCATTTAAAAGTAATTTAAACGCTTTTGCATTTATTCTTTGAAAAGTAAAAATGAGTTCTTCATAAAATCCCATTACAAAAGCTACCATTCCTCCTGAAACTCCAGGAACTTTGTTGGCCCCTCCCATAGCTAACCCTTTTAAAAAAAGGTTTACTTTTTGTAATAATGTACGCTCGTTATACATTTATATATTATATAAGTTCTAAAAACACCTTAGCATTAATGCTTTTTAACAGCTAACTTTTCAAGTAATAAAATTAATGAAAAACCTACAACTGCTAAGATAGTTGCATATAATATTTGAGGATTTCCATCGAAATTAAATGGAGATATTGACAATTCATTAAAGGGAACTTGTTCTCCATGAGAATTTGTACGGTAAGTTAGCACTTTTTTCCATGGCCATATTTTGTTTAGAGAACCAATAATAAATCCTGTTAAAGCTGCCAACGTATAGTTTTTATAATTCGCAAACAAATATTTTAAGACTCTAGAAAAAGATAACAACCCTACAATTGCTCCTAAAGCCACTGCTGCTATTGTTGTAATATCTCTATTATTTACTGCTGCTAAAACTGGTTTATAAGCTCCCAAAAGAACTAAAATAAATGAGCCTGAAATCCCTGGTAAAATCATTGCACAAATTGCAATTGCTCCTGCAAAAAACATAAACAGTGTTGATGAATTTTCAGATACCATTGGATTTAATGTAGTTATATAATATGCCAAAACCGCTCCTAAGGCAAGTAAGATAATAGATACTGCATTCCATTTAGTAATTTGCTTTGCAATATAAATTACACTAGCCAAAACCAATCCGAAGAAAAACGACCATAATAAAATAGGGTGATTTACTAATAACCAAGAAATTACTTTAGCTAAAGAGACAATACTTATAAAAACACCAACAAAAAGAGAGGCTAAGAAATTACCATTTAGTTGTTTCCATGCTTCTTTAAATCCTTTCTCTTTTAAAGTTTTTAAAAGACTTAAATTAACATTACTAATTGAACTTAAAAGTTCTTCGTAAATCCCTGAAATAAAAGCAATGGTTCCTCCAGAAACTCCTGGTACCACATCAGCTGCACCCATAGCAATTCCTTTTAAAGTAATTACCATGTAATCTTTAGTTGATCTATTCATGTGTTAGTTTGGTTATTCTTCTTTTTTCTTTTTAGACTTAAATCTAATTAATTTATTCTTCTTTGGTGCAATTATAGTATCTTTTTTAACTTCTTTTTTCTTTTTCTTCTTTTTCAACCCTAATTTTTCTCCCAGTTCTGATAAATTATTAAAGTTTACCTGATATGAAATACCAACTCCCTGAGTATATCCTTCTTCTTCTGTTGAATATTGTACTTCATTTTGCCTATTAAACACATTCCCTCTTAAATTACCTTCTTCATTCAAGAGTACCTCAACTTTTACTTCTCCTACAACACTTGTTTGTGTATTTGCTCCTACAGGAACTCCTACTTTACCATTTACTAGTACTCTATCACTCAATTGAGTCGAAATAGAAACATCTACCTGGTCATCTGATCTTAAATTGTCTACATTACCTCTATCTCCTTGTGTATATCCTAATCCTAACTGAAATTTACTTCCCTTACTATTTAACATATTTGTTAAAATGTTAGTTGCAATTTCTGATGCTGTTCCTGTTAATCCAGATGCTGCACTATTTCCTATAGCATCCTGATTGTAAAATGTTCCAAAAGCCAATAAAAATGAAAAATGTTGCATTTTGGTATTCAAATCATTTCCATTTAATACAAATTCTAACTCTGAAGCTACTGTTGAATTTGCATTAGGTATTTTAATATCAAACTCTTGTTTTGACTCAAATAAACCTCCAGTAATCTTTGTATATAAATCTATAGGAATTTTACGATTCGAATTAATATTATCAAGTAATTGAGCCGGATTAGCTTTGGTTCTATAAATGGCTGTTAAATCTAACTCTGCATTGTACGGATCTCCATCCCACGAAATGGTTCCCCCTTTTTGAACAGTAAAAGGTTTTGAAATTCCAGCGTATTTGAAATTATACAATCCATTATCAACTGTAAAATTTCCAAACATATTAAACTTTCCTAATGTATTAATCTCTATTCTCAAGTTTCCTTCTCCACTTCCTTTCAATTCACTTCCTGATACTTTATCAATTACAACCTGGGCAACTGCATCTTTTGTTACTATTAAATCAATTTCTAATTCTAACCCTTTAATATCTTTGATTTTTTTGTTCTCCTCTTCATCTTCAGGTTTTCCTGTTTTAAATCGTATTAACTTGTAATTATCTATTGTTTTTACATCACTTAATGGAATAACAAACTTGGTTCCTTTATTTGTTTTTCCATTTACACTAATAAAAAGATTACTTGTTAACCCACTTATACTAGCACTTCCATCTAAAAAACCTGTCCCATAATATTGAACTTCTTCTTCCTCTTCTGTATCTAGTACTAATAAATTATCAGTATCAATTTTAAGGTCTAAAAACCAGTTTTTAAAATTTTGATGCGCTATACTTCCTGATAAGGTTCCTTGCGTTTGATGCTTAGTATCTTCTAGTACAATATTATTTAGTAGAAACTGATTTTTATCCAATACAACACTTGTATTTCCTTTTAAATCAAAATCTACATTTAAATAAGGAAATTTTAGTCCTGCTTCTTCAAAATTCAAAACTCCTTGAAGATCTGGATTTCTCAAAGGACCTTTGGCTGTAAAATCTCCAGTAACTTTTCCTCTAAGTTTATTCAACACATCTTCTCCCAAAGGACTAAATGCTGCTATTTCATATTCCTTTAAGAATACACTTAAATCTATAATAGGCTTTTCTTTTGAAAAATCTACACCTCCAACTGCTGAGATATTCTTAGCCTTCTCACTTATCAATGAAAGGTTTACATCATATTTCTTGTACGAGTTATCCCCAGTTACATTTAAGGCTAAATCTCCTTGAGAATAATCATTAATATGGAAATTCTCTATTAATAAATTTCCTTTAGGAGCTAATAAATTGTTCTCTTGTTTATAGTTTATAATTCCATTTAAATCTCCATTCAATTTTAAACTATCAACTGGAGGTAAAAAACTAGCTAATTTTACTTTTTCAAAATTTACTTGTAAGTCTTTGTACGTACTATCTTTAACAATTCCTTTAAACTTTATTTTTTGTCCTCCTGAACTAAAAACAAATGGACTTATATTAAAATCATTTTCTTTTAAATCAAACGCTACTTTATTCTCTTGATTATTCTTTGGGTTTACAACCCAATCGAACCCTTTATAATTAAAAGTTGATTTCTGTATTCCTACAACAGATTTTTGTAATTCATCAATTGTATAATAAAAATCTAGATTAAAACTTTCTGAATAATCTTTACCTCCCTTAAATACCGATTTAAAAAATAGTGTATCATTCTGAGTTCTATTCAGCAGGTTTAGTTTTTCAATATTATAATACTTCGTATTTATTTTTCCCGCTGTTAAGTGAGTATTATACAACGGATTTTTATTATCTAACCTTAAAACTATGTTCTCAATAACATTTTTATAAGCTTCAATTTCAGGAGAACTAAACGTAAGTTTTAATGCATTTTTATCAGAATTGATTTTTCCTTTTAACCTTGTATTAGTACCTATTGAAATTTGAGGTAAAAACACATCAATAATTTTATTATAGATTGTAAAATCAAAATCTAAGAATTGATTTGAAGTTACTTCATGTGGACGATAGTTTGTATACACACTACCAAGTGCGTTTTGAGTAATTGGTATTAATTCTCCAAATGAAAACTTTCCTTTCAATTTTCCCTTTACTATATCTTCTGAGTCTACTTCAATAGTTTTTATACTATCTTTTACTGAAGAATTTACTTCAAAACGCTTAAAAGAATAACTCTGTTTTTGATTTGTATAGACTAAATTTTTAAATGTAGCCTTCCCTATGATATCATCAAAAGTATTTCCTGAAATATTTAAGCCTACATTCCCAGTTAACATAGCAATACTATCTCTTGTGAATAGATTTGTCTTTTTTAAATCTATTTTATCAATATTTGCCACGAAATCAAACTTATTAACTGCTGAAGAGAAATCTGCAAGTCCTTCAAATTTCAGTTTAAAATTATCATCTTCTGCTTTTAATAAACCGTCAAACTTTTTATTCTGAAACTGACCATTTACAATTAAGTCTTTATACTCATATTCATTAAAAAAAAGACTGCTTACTTTACCTATTATTATCGTATTAATATTATCAACATTAAATCCGCTTCCATTTACATCGGCTTTTAACGATATTTTTCCCAATACAGGATCGTTAGCAAATATTCCTAAATCAAAATCTTGAAATTCAACTTCCCCTACATACTCTGCTTCATCAATGTTATCAATATTTGTTAATTGAAGATCCGATATGGTAGTCCCTATTTCTGAATCAACCGTAAGTGTAGCATCCATTTGTTCTGGAGTAACTCTAACAATTCCTTTAAGTGTAAAATTACCAAGTCTTTGAAACTCTGTTGGCAAAGTTCTTCCCAATAAATTTGGCAGCACGCTTTTTAGTTGATAATAATTAGAAGTAACATTATCTAAATCGGCATCAAAAACAAAACCTCTACTTGTTTTTATAGCATTTACAAAGCCCATATTACCAACAATCCTCATTCCTTTTTTAGAATGGAGTCTTACATTGTTTGCACTAAAATTATTTAACGTACCATCAATATCTCCTGTGAAATAAACAATATCATTACCACTTAACTCTTTGTATAATTTACTTAAATCTTTTACTGCTAGTGCACTCTTTGAAAACTTTGCTTTGACATTAACCTTATCATTAAAGTTTGCAAAATCTTTACGATTGTATGTTAATTTTATATCTCCTTCTATTTTCGATTTATTATCAGTTTCTAACACAGTATTATCAAACTGCATATACTTTTTGGTATAAACAAAATCGGTAGATAAATTAGATATATTAACTCCTCTATTTTCAGTAAAATTCATTTTTCTAATATTTAGAGAAACATCAGGCCCCACAATTGAGAAGTTTAATAAATTACCTCCAGCATTGTACGCTGCAAACTCTAAAGGATCTTTTTTATTATCATCATATAACTTAAAAGTTAAATTTCTTAATGCTATTTTATCACTATTTAAAACAAAAGGTTTTGATAAACTATCTCTTGGTTTTCCGTCTTCAAAACTGTCGATAAAAATAGATAGGTTATCATTTTTTTCACCTTTATAAGTTCGCATATTAAAATAAGCACCACTTAAAGAAGCTTCTCCTAGGTTTACATTATTTTCTATAATACGTTTTGCATTTAAAAGTGAAGTGCTTAAGTTCTGAACAAAAATTAAAGTATCTTTATGATGATCTCTGATTTCTATTCCCTTTAATTGTACACTTCCCAACCAAGATAAATCTACTCTTTTTACTACAATATCTGTATTGTACTCCTTATTAAGCCAATCTGTTGCATGCTTTGCCAATTTGCTTTGTACAAATGGAAGTGACAACAAAATTATAAGCAAGATTAAAAAAAGTAACACGTACTTTAGTATTCTTCTTAATATTTTACCCGCTTTTCTAATAATTAAACCCTTTATAAACTAACTAACAAATGTAATCAGCTAACTGCAAAAATGTTGCCTTATTTTAAAGAAATATCAATTTTAACGAAAATCTAACGCAATATCGATATTTTTGCAATCTAATTTGAACTAAATTGAATACAAAAAACATTTACATTTTAGGTATTGAGAGCTCTTGCGACGATACAAGTGCTTCAGTAATTTGTAACGGAAAAGTTTTAAGCAATGTTATTGCAAATCAAGAAGTACACGCAAAATATGGTGGTGTTGTTCCTGAATTAGCTTCAAGAGCGCATCAGCAAAATATTGTTCCTGTTGTGCAACAAGCTTTAGAACAAGCCAATATTACTAAACATGATTTAAATGCAATTGCTTTTACACGTGGCCCAGGGTTAATGGGATCATTATTAGTTGGAACTTCTTTTGCTAAATCTTTAGCTTTAGGTTTAAACATCCCATTAATTGATGTAAACCATATGCAAGCGCATATTTTAGCTCATTTTATTGATGAAGAAGACAGTAAAATACCTCCATTTCCTTTTGTTTGTTTAACCATTAGTGGTGGTCATACACAACTTGTAAAAATTACCAATCATTTTGAAATGGAAATTCTAGGCGAAACTATTGATGATGCTGTTGGTGAAGCTTTTGATAAATCTGCTAAAATATTAGGTTTACCTTACCCTGGAGGTCCTTTAGTTGATAAATATGCTCAGCTAGGAAATCCAAAAGCATTTAAATTTACCAAACCTAAAGTAGGTGATTTAGAATTTAGTTTTAGTGGTTTAAAAACTGGTATTCTTTATTTTATTAGAAAACAAGAAAAAGAAAACCCAAATTTCATTAAAGAAAACTTATATGATATTTGTGCTTCTATTCAACACACCATTATTGAAATTTTAATGGATAAATTAAAAAACACTGTAAAGCAAACTGATATTAAACATATTGCTATTGCTGGAGGTGTATCTGCTAATTCAGAAATTCGTAAGCGATTAACATTAGCTGAAAAACACTGGAAATGGACCACTTATATTCCCAAGTTTGAATACACTACCGATAATGCTGCCATGATTGCTATCGCAGGGTATTTAAAATATTTAAACGGTAAATATTCAGACATTTCTGTTACAGCTCAAGCTCGTTTAAAAGTTACAGAATAATACTTTTAACACTCTAAAAACCTTACTAGAATCCCAAAATCTCCCTTAATGAAAAGCCTTAAAAATAGACTCCTATTTAATATTACTTATTACCTATTATGGGTAACTTATTTTTTATTTGCTAGATTTTTGTTTTTATCCTATTACTTTGATAAGACATCTGATCTTGGCTTTTCCACAGCGTTTAAAACTTTTGTATACGGAATTCAATTAGATTTTTCTTTTGCAGCCTATATAGCTGCACTCCCTTTTTTGATTATCATTTTTTCAATTTGGGTACCTATTAAGTACATTAAATATCTTATCAAAGGATTTACATTCCCCCTTATTTTTGTTATTAACTTATTTATGTTAATCGATATTATTCTTTATAAATCTTGGGGAGTTCGAATAGATTCTACTTTATTAAATTATATAAATACTCCTAAAATAATGATGGCCTCTGTTTCTACTTTTCAACTAGTTGGAGGTTTACTTATATGGATTCTTATTTCTTTAGCTGTTGTATATGTTTTTAATAAAGTATTAGACAAAGCAATGAACCGTTTAACAAAAGGTTCTTTTTTAGAAGCTCCTGCGCTTCTCTTATTAATAGGAACTTTAATTATTCCTATTAGAGGTGGCTTTGCTAATATTCCAATTAATCAAAGTAATGTGTATTTTTCTACTAAAATGTTTGCAAACCATGCTGCTGTAAACTTTATGTGGAATTTTGCCAACACCCTTACTCATAAAATAGATGATAAAAACCCTTATGTTCATTATAAAACTGATGTAGCTAAAAACATCATTCATAAAACTCAAAATGAATTATTAACAGGTTCAGATTCTATCTTAAAAACAAAAAAACCGAATGTTATTTTAATCATCTGGGAAAGTTTATCAGCCAAAGCAGTAGGAGCTCTTGGTGGCGAACCAGATGTTACTTCTAATCTAAATCGATTTGCTAAAGAAGGAGTTTTGTTTACTAATTTTTATGGAAATGGAGATAGAACAGATAAAGGTATACCTGCTATTTTAAGCGGTTATTATCCACAACCAACTACAAGTATTATGAAAATGCCTCGTAAGTCTCAATCGTTACCAATGCTAACTAAAGAAATGAAAAACTTAGGATACAATACTGGGTTTTATTATGGAGGTGACAGTAATTTTGGTAATATGATTACCTATTTGAGAAACGGAGAGATTGATAAAATTGTTGATGGTACTGAGTTTGATAAAGAGAACTGGAATTCTAAATGGGGTGCTCACGATCATATATTTTTAGAGCGTTTTCTTAAAGATTTATCAGACCCTAAATTAAAACAACCATTTTTCCAAATTGCTTTAACATTAACAAGTCACGAACCATATGAATTTCCTGATACTTATAAGTTTGGAAAAGATTCAGAAGCTAATTTATACAGAAGTGCTCAAGCATATACCGATAAAGCTATTGGTAATTTTATTGATGCTGCTAAAAAACAACCTTGGTGGGATAATACACTAGTTGTCATTATGTCTGACCACGGACACCCTTTACCTGTACACAAAGGATATTTTAATTCTTCTATACGTTTTAAAATTCCTATGGTTTGGATTGGTGGCGCTTTGGCTAAGACAGGAATTACAATTGATAATTTTAGTGGGCAAAGTGATTTTGCTTATACCTTAACTGATTTATTAGGAGGAAACCCAAAACAATTTCAGTTTGGTAAGCACATTTTTAATTCTTCTGATAACCAATACGTACATTATGTATTTAATAAAGGATTCGGGACCGTTTCTAAAAACGGAACTTTTATATACGATTACGTAAGTAACAAACCTGTTATTCAAGAAGGAAACTATCAAGCATTAGATTCGTTAGGAAGAGCAATTAGTCAAGAAGCTTATCAAGACTTTATAGACAGATAAAATAGTTTTAAACAAAAAATCCCAAGTTGTTTAACTTGGGATTTTTTGTTTACAGTAATAAATTTCTTACTGCCAGTTTTTTCTATCTTTAATAGAACATCCTATAGCACGAGTATTCGTTTTTGATGGCTTCTCTCCTTTTAATAAAGCATCAACTGCATTTTCTACAAAACGCTCAGAAACTTTAGTCTCATCACGAGAACTATCGTCAATAGCACCAATATATTCTACTATTAACTTACCATTGTTTTTATTTAAAATATATACATGAGGAGTTTTGGTAGCTCCAAATGCTGGATATACTCTTTGAGCCACATCAAATAAATACGGGAATGTGAAACCTTTTTCTTTAGCTCTAACTTTCATTCCTTCAAAACTATCTCCCTTAGAAATTTTTGGATCGTTTGGATTGATAGCAATTACTGGATATCCTTTAGCTTTGTATTTCTTATCTAAAGCAATTATACGATCTTCATTTGCTACAGAATAAGGACACATATTACATGTAAATACTACTATAAATCCTTTAGCATCTTTAAAATCAGATAAAGAAACCATTTTCCCATCTACATTTTTAAGTTTAAAGTCAGAAGCAACATCTCCTATTTTATATCCTTTAGATTCGTTTACTGTAAATGCTGAAATTGCAGCCATTACAACGAATAGTAATACTATTTTAAAAGTTTTCATAATTAATTAGTTTAAAAAGGTTTGTAATTCATTTTTTAGAGTTTCATAATGAAACGGTTGTTCGTAAAACTTTCTTTTCTTAGCATTATAAATTAATGTTGCAGGTATAGAACCTGTCCAATTTTCAGCAATATCTTTAATCCAAAATTGTTCATTACTATCTTCAAAATGAATAACTTTAGATTGTAATTTTTTCTCTTTTATAAATGGTATTAGATTAGTTTCCAACTGCCTTGAAAAATCAAGACTTACTAAAACCACTTCAACATTTTTATCTTTGAATTCTTGATGTAACTTTTCAAATGCGGGTAATTCCTTTACGCAAGGTATACACCAAGTTGCCCAAAAATTAACCACATAAGTTTTTCCATCATTTTTATGCAATAATGGTTTTAACTGCTCATAATTTAATGTAGCAATTTTAATATTTTCTTGTTGATTTACAGCTGTTTTTTGCGTTTTTTTACAAGAGAAAAACACAAAAACAAAGAGCAATAAAATTCCTGTTTTACGCATACACTACTTTATTTATCTCAAAATTAAATGATTAAACTATTCAAAATTGTGAATTAACGAAACATTAACAACAAAAAACCCGAAAGAAAATCTTTCGAGTTTATATATATTTTAAGTTACTATTATCCAAAAATATCATTCAATACTTTAGCTAAACGTAACCCTCCTTTTTGCAATTGCTCTCTAACTATTGGAAAGTAATCATAAGAATAACGATAACGTAATTTATCACCAGATTTCGCTGATCCATAAACTTTTTTAGTAAGCTTGTGTGTATCTTTCATCCAATCTAAAACACCACCTTTTTGAATCAATTTAATTTGTTCTTTAGACAAACGTTTGGCATTTTCAGCTAATTCAACATAGCTCATATCCCATTTGTTAATTAAGTTCTCATCCCATACTCTATGTAAATTAGAGCCTCTACCGTGCCATTGTACTTGTATAGTATTCCCTCCTTTATCTTCTTTTTGTCCAATATGCATTGGTTGGTGTAAATCTCCCATTAAATGTACCAACATTTTTAAGTAAAAACGTTTGTCTTCAACAGAACTATTGTCATTCCTTAAAACTTTAATACATTCTTTAATACCTGTAATTAAATCTCCTTTTGGATTTTTTTCTACATCCTCATAATTAGCATCTAATGGCATGTTTACATAATGCCAAGTATAAAACTTACCGTATTTTTTTCTATCTGATTTAATTTCATCAGCATAGGTTGATACAAAAGCTAAACTTTCTCCTTGTAATAGTTTATCAATATTTCTTTTAGCTCTTTTTGTTAAATGATTTTCTGCAATCTCTCCTGTAGCTCTATGACCTGTTGGTCCCCAAACATCTTCATTATTTGCTATAGCTGAAACACTTATAAAAAATGCGCTAAATAGCAGTAATACCTTGACTTTCATAAATAATTTTCTATTGATTTTTCGCTAAAATATAAAAATATTTACTCTAAAATTTGGATTTAACAAAAAATTATTTATATATTTATGATATCAATTTAATATCACTTTTAAATCAAAACAAAATGAAAGAAGAGAAAATTATAAAACCAGCCAATGGATATTTAATGTTTTTTATCGTCCTAATTCTTTTTATAGGCGGTATTGTTTTAACCATTAAAAATGAACATCCTGTATATATTTTAATGACAATCATAGGATTCATCTTAGCCTTAGGATTCATCTTAGTAAATCCGAACTCATCAAAAGTGCTGTTATTCTTTGGTAAATATGTTGGCACAGTGAAACAAAATGGATTGTTTTGGGCAAATCCACTATATAAGAAGAAAACTATTTCTTTAAGAGCTAGCAATTTTGATAGTGAACGTTTAAAGGTTAATGACAAACTAGGAAACCCTGTAATGATATCTACCATTTTAGTTTGGAGAGTAACCGAAACCTACAAAGCAGCTTTCGATGTAGATAATTATGAAAATTTTGTTCGCGTACAAACTGACGCTGCAGTACGTAAACTAGCTAGCATGTATCCATATGATAATTTTGCTGACGAAGGTCATGAAGAAGATATTACTTTACGTTCTAGTGTAAATGAAGTAAGTGAAGCTCTAGAAAAAGAATTAGAAGAACGTTTATCTATTGCTGGGATTGAAGTTTTAGAAGCACGTATAGGTTACTTAGCTTATGCTCAAGAAATTGCTAGCGCCATGTTAAAAAGACAACAAGCTACTGCTATTATTGCTGCTCGTCATAAGATTGTTCAAGGTGCTGTAGATATGGTTGATATGGCTTTAGAAGAATTAAATAAAAAAGAAATTGTAGAGTTAGACGAAGAGCGTAAAGCTGCTATGGTAAGCAACTTATTAGTTATTTTATGTGGAGATAAAGAAGCTTCACCAGTATTAAACACCGGAACATTAAGTCATTAAAATATGAAAGAATACAAAGTAACCATACCTAAATTAGGTTTCAAAAATAGAGTTAAGAAATACGAAGACTTGCTAAATCAACATGCTAGAGAAGGATGGATTGTGAAGCACATAGGACAAAATTCACCTATGATTATTTTCGAAAGAGATAAAAACAGGTAGAAGTAAAAATGAAGGAATACAAAATTATACACCGAAAATTTAGCTGGAGAAATGGAAGAGAAAAATTTCAAGACGAAATAAACAACCATGCAAAACAAGGATGGCGTGTTGTAAATATTTATTCCATTAGCGATGGTTATGTTGAAGCACTTTTAGAGAAAGATAAAAACAGATAAAAATGAAAATATTTAAAGAAGAGCAACGATTTATTCAGTTATGGCTAATTGTACTTTTAGCCGTAAGTACAATTGTACCTTTGGTTATTATTACACGAGAGTATCTTAATAATAAAGTAAGTTTATACAACTTCTTAGGCACATTAGCTTTAGTTGTTTTTGCTTCTGGATTTATCTTCTTCTTTAAACTTAAAACAAGAATTGATGAACAAGGGATACATTATCAATTTTTCCCTTTTCACTTAAAATTCAAACTCGTTAAATGGAATGAAATTAACAAAGCCTATGTTAGAAAATACGATGCTATTTCAGAATATGGAGGCTGGGGAATAAAAAATATTTTTTGGAGAAAAAACGGTACGGCTGTTAATGTTTCAGGAAATATAGGAATTCAATTAGAATTAACTAATGGTAAAAAATTACTTATTGGCACTCTCAAAGAAGAGGATGCTAAAAGAGTATTGCATACTTATAAAGAAAAA
This sequence comes from Tenacibaculum aiptasiae, assembly GCF_965221665.1. NCBI lineage: Bacteria > Pseudomonadati > Bacteroidota > Flavobacteriia > Flavobacteriales > Flavobacteriaceae > Tenacibaculum > Tenacibaculum aiptasiae. Next base: position 2,273,153 of record NZ_CBDCSN010000002.1, on the reverse strand, counting down.
AACTAATAATCATGATACGAATTCTAGCTTTCATCGTTATTTACACCTTAGGAATTGTCTTTTCCTACTCGCAAACAAAATCTGAAGACATTGTTGTTCAAAATGATAGTATTATACTTTCGGGAACCTTGACCTATAATGAAAATACCAAACAACCTTTAATTATTTTTGTTCCAGGCTCTGGAAACCCAGATAGAAATGGAAATCAACCAGTTTATAATATAAAACCCAATTACATTAAACAATTATCAGATGAGTTAACTAAAAATGGTATCGCCTTTTTTAGATATGATAAACGAAATGTTCATAAAGAAAACATTCAACATATATTAAAAAAATACATTTTTGCGGATTTAGTTTCTGATGTTTCCACTATTATTAATCACTTTAAAGATGATAAACGTTTTTCTGAAATTATTTTAATAGGACACAGTCAAGGCTCGCTTGTTGCCATGTTAGCAGTAGATAAAAATGTTAGCAAATATATTTCTCTAGCTGGCTTAGGTGAAAGCATGGACAAAACCATAATTAGACAAATCACTTCCCAAAGTACTGATTTAGGAAAAATAGCTACACAGCATTTAGATGAGTTAAAAAACACAGGAACAATAAAAGAAGTAAATCCTTTTTTAGTTTCTTTATTTGCAAAACGAAATCATCCCTTTCTATTATCCTACATGAAGTATGATCCTACTGAAGAAATTAAAAAAGTAAGTATTCCAATACTAATAATTAACGGTACCAAAGATTCACAAGTTTTAGTAAAAGATGCCGAAGCATTACATAAAGCTAATATAAATTCAAAATTGACTATCATTAACAGCATGAATCATGTTTTAAAACACATAGAAAATGATAGCGACAATTTAAAATCATATACATCATCAGATTTTATAATTTCTCCTGAATTAATAAAATCTATAGTTACATTTGCGAAATAATAATTATGGCTAAAAAGAAAGCATTTGCACTCCGTATTAATGAAGACATGCTAAAAGCAATTGAAAAGTGGGCTTCAGACGAATTTCGTTCAACGAACGGACAAATCGAATGGATGCTTATGCAAGCTCTTAAAGAAGCTAAACGAGAGCCAAAAAAGAAAGAAGAAGACTAGGTTATTTCTTAATAAAAAGTTAAAAAACTACTCAATAATATTGAGTAGTTTTCTATTTTGTACCTTTTGTGTTTTTAACTAAACCAAGCAATGAAAAAAGCATTTTCTTTTCTATTTTTATTTTTAGTCTCTACCCTATTCTCTCAAGAATTTTCAATGGATTTGGTAAAAAACATGAAACCAAGAAGCATTGGACCTGGTGGTATGAGCGGACGTGTAACTTCTATTGATGTAGTATTAAGCAACCCAGATATTATGTACGTAGGTACGGCCTCGGGTGGTATTTGGAAATCTACTTCAGGAGGTATTAAATGGCAACCTATTTTCGAAAAAGAGTTAACTGCTTCAATTGGAGCAATAGCAATTCAGCAATCAAACCCAAGTGTTATTTGGGCTGGTACAGGAGAAGGAAATCCTCGTAATAGTTTAAATGGTGGTTATGGTATTTACAAATCGTTAGACGCTGGAAAAACCTGGAAAGCTATGGGATTAGAAAAAACACGTCATATACATCGTGTTATTATTGATCCTACTAACCCAAACACTGTTTATGTAGCTGCAATTGGTTCTCCTTGGGGAGAACATAAAGAACGTGGTGTTTATAAAACTACCGATGGTGGTAAAACTTGGAAACAAATTTTATATAACAATACTAAAACTGGAGCTGCCGATTTAGTAATGGATCCATCAAATCCTAATAAATTAATTGCTGCTATGTGGGAACACAAACGCGACCCTTGGTTTTTTAAATCCGGAGGTAAAGGAAGTGGCTTATACATTACACATGATGGTGGAGACAACTGGAAAAAAATAACAGACAAGGAAGGCTTCCCTAAAGGAGATTTAGGAAGAATTGGAGTTGCTATTTCAAGGAGTAACCCAAATACCATTTATGCACTAGTAGAAGCAAAGAAAAATGCTCTATACAAAAGTGAAGACGGTGGTTTTAAATGGAAAAAAATAAACGATAAAAGAGGTATTGGTAACCGTCCTTTTTATTATTCAGAAATTTATGTAGATCCTATAAATGAAAATCAATTGTATACTGTTTTTACTTATGTAAATAGCTCTATTGATGGAGGTAAAAACTTTAAGCAATTAATGCCTGCTTATGGTGTTTCTAATGGAGTTCACCCAGATCATCATGCTTGGTGGATTCACCCAGAAGATGGCTCTTTCATGATTGATGGAAACGATGGAGGTTTAAACATTACTAGAGATGGAGGTAAAACATGGCGATTCATAGGAAACCTTCCTGTTGCTCAATTTTATCATATTAATGTAGACAATGAATTTCCTTATAACGTTTATGGAGGAATGCAAGACAATGGTTCTTGGAGAGGTCCTGCCTATGTATGGAAAGCACAAGGAATAAGAAACTCTTATTGGCAAGAAATTAGTTTTGGTGATGGTTTTGATGTGATTCCTGATAAAGATGATTCTCAATACGGTTGGTCTATGAGTCAGCAAGGTTTTGTATCTCGTTACGATTACAAAACTGGAAATAATCATACAGTACGTCCAACACATTCTGATCCAAAAGTAAAATTACGTTTTAACTGGAATGCTGCTATTAACTTAGACCCTTTTAATAATTCAACATTATACTTTGGAAGTCAATTTGTACATAAATCAACTGATAAAGGTTTATCATGGGAAGTTATTTCTCCAGATTTAACAACTAACGATAAAAGCAAACAAAAACAAAGCGAAAGTGGTGGATTAACACTAGATGCAACTGGAGCTGAAAATCATTGTACTATTTTAGTTATTGAACCATCTCCACTAGAAAAAGACATGTTATGGGTAGGTACTGATGATGGTAATGTTCAAATAACACAAAACGGAGGCCAAACTTGGACTAATGTTACTAAAAACATCAAAGGATTACCTGCTGGTAGTTGGATAGCTCAAATAAAAGCTTCTAACAAAAACAAAGGAGAAGCTTTACTTGTAGCAAATGATTATAGACGTTTTAACTATACTCCTTATGTGTATAGAACAAAAGACTACGGAAAAACTTGGGAACGAATTGTAGACAAAGACGATGTGGTTAGTTATACGCTTTCAATTGTTGAAGATCCAATTACTCCAAATCTTTTATTCTTAGGAACTGATGATGGTTTATACATTTCTTTAAATGCAGGTAAAAAATGGACTAAATGGACAAACGGATTTCCTACAGTTTCTGTAAAAGACCTAGTAATACACCCTAGAGAACACGACTTAATTATTGGAACTTTTGGTAGAGCTGCTTGGGTTTTAGACGATATCAGACCTTTAAGAGAAATGGCTATGAATACCAATGTATTACAAAAAAACATTGTATTATTTGAACCGCCTATTGCTTACCAAGCTAGTTACCAACAACCTACAGGAAGTAGATTTGGTGCAGATGCTATTTACAATGGAGAAAACAGATCTCGTGGAGCTTTAGTAGCTTATTATGTTAACAAACCAAAGCAAGAGAAAAACGAAAACAAAAAGGATAAAAAAGCAAAAGAGCTAAAAGATAAAAAACCAACTATTAAGTGGGATTCTATTAAGTTTGAAATATTTGATGGTACACGTCTTATTAGAACTATAAAAAGAAAAGCTCCTAAAGAAAACGGTTTACAAAAAGGAACCTGGTATATGGATGAAAAAGGTGTAGCTAGACCATCTAGACGCATTCGTAAGTCTAAGAGAGAACCTAGTGGTGTTCGTGTAAAACCAGGAACTTATAGAATAAAAACAACTTTTGGTAACCAAACATCAGAGCAAAGTATTATCGTTAAAAGCGACCCTAGATACCCAGTACTAAAAGAAAACATTGACGAAAAGTATAGATTAAGTAAAAAGCTTGAAGGATACCAAAAATCTATTGCTCAAGCAGTAAAACAACTGGTAGAAAGTAAAAATACAGCAAAAAGTTTTAAAAGTAAATTAACTAAAAAGGACAAAAAGCTATACAAAAAGGAAATTAAGGCTTCTACTGATATCATAAAAAAGATAGACACGCTTTTAAATGTATATCTAGGTAAAGTAGACAAACGCCAAGGAATTGTTAGAAGTCCTGAGGTAAATGTTAATCAACGAATTGGTACTGCTAGATGGTATGTAGGTAGTAAACCTAAAATTACTAGTACAGAAAGAACTTTAATTAACCAAGCAAAAGAAGCTTTACAAGATGCTTTAAATAGCACTAATAAGTTCTTCAGTAACGATTGGAATATATATAGAGAGAGTACAGAAAAAATTGTAATTTCTCCATTTAAAAAAGTAGAGACTCTCAAAATAGAATAATCTAAAAAAGCTACCTTAAAACGGTAGCTTTTTTTATAGGATCTATGCTCTTAATCTGTTAAGAGAATTAAGCTTCCTGTTTAGATTATAAAAATAACCAAGAAAAATTGTAGTTTCGCTAACTGAAAACAAAACAATTAATTAAGTACCATGAAAAAAATCGCTTTTTTATTTATTATTCTATTTACTCTAAAAAATGTTGCTCAATCTAATCCTGAAAAAGAACTAGGTGCTTGGTATATGTACAATGGTTCTCATCAATTATCAGAAAAATTTAGCTTAAAAACAATGGCACATTTTCGTTTTTTCGAAATTGGTGATGATATGCAGCAATTTATTGGACGAATAGGTGGAAACTATAAAATAAATAAAAATTTAAGCGCTACAATTGGTTACGCTTTTTTAAATACGGACACAACCTTTAACCTAGATGGAGGAGACTTTAACGAGCACCGTATTTATGAAGATTTTAATGTAAAGCATAAAATATCTAAGTTAGGTTTCGCTCACAGATTTAGAGCTGAACAACGTTTTTTCAATTCACAAACAGGACATTTTATTCGTTACCAATTAGGATTAAGTTACCCTTTATCAGCAAAATGGTCTACTTATATCTATGATGAAATCTTTTTTGATTTTGACGGAGAAGCTTACAATCAGAATTGGTTAGGGTTTGGAGTTAAATACAAACTTTCGAATGCTGTAAAACTTCAGGTAGGTTATATGAATATTTCAAATGATGTAAGTCAAAGTTTTGACCGAATTCAATTAGGAGTAGCTATCAATACAAGTCACTTCAAAAAGAAATAAGCTTATTTTCATACTTTAGCAAAAAACTGATTTAAAATGAACACTCCTCTTTTTACTAATGATGCAATTGTATTTGGTATCTTAATGATTTCATTAGGTTTTGTATTTTATACTGAATCTAAAACATCTGGGTTTTGGCCTAAGTTTTACAAAATTGTTCCTGGCCTTTTCATGGCATACTTTATACCTGCTATTTTTACTACTTTAGGTGTTATTTCTCCAGAATGGGAAAGTTCAAATGCTGCTGGAGAAGTTATTAAAGGAAAATCTCAATTATACTATGTTGCCAGTCGTTTTTTACTTCCAGCTGCTTTAGTATTAATGACTTTAAGTATTGATTTAAAAGCTATTTTCAACCTAGGTTCTAAAGCTTTAATTATGTTTTTTACAGGAACTATAGGTATTGTTATTGGAGGACCTTTAGCTATTTTATTAATCTCAATATTTTCTCCAGAAACAGTTGGTGGTGCTGGTTTTGATGCTGTATGGAGAGGTTTATCTACTCTAGCTGGTAGTTGGATTGGTGGTGGAGCCAACCAAACAGCCATGTTAGAAATTTATAAATACAACCCTGCTAAATATGGGGGAATGGTTTTTGTTGATATTGTAGTTGCTAATATTTGGATGGCTATTTTATTAATTGGAATTGGTAAAAAAGATAAAATAGACAAATGGTTAAAAGCTGATACCTCAGCTATTGAGGAGCTAAAAGAAAAGGTTTCTACATTTACTCAGGGAGTTAAAAGAAACCCTACTCTTACTGATTTTATGATTATGCTTGCTATTGCTTTTGGTACAGTAGGTTTTGGTCATTTTGCTTCTAAATTTTTAAGTACACTTTTTAGTGACTTAGTAGCTTCTATTGAATCTCAAACTTGGAGAAATGTATTCTCTTTCTTAGGTTCTGGATTCTTTTGGTTAATTAGTATTTCTACTATTGTAGCAATTATCTTATCATTTACTAAAGCTAAAAACTATGAAGGTGCTGGAGCTAGTAAACTAGGAAGTATTTTCATTTATATTTTGGTTGCTACTATTGGTATGAAAATGGATTTAACCATGATTTTTGACAATTTAGGTTTAATTGCAATTGGCTTGGTTTGGATGAGTATTCATGCTGGACTTTTAATATTGGTTGCTAAACTAATTAAAGCTCCTTATTTCTTTTTAGCAGTAGGTAGTCAAGCAAATGTTGGTGGGGCTGCTTCTGCTCCTATTGTTGCATCTGCTTTCCACCCTTCTCTAGCAACAGTTGGTGTATTATTAGCCGTATTCGGATATGCTATAGGTACAGTTGGTGCTATATTATGTACAATTTTAATGGAATTATCAGCTACATTATAAGAGAATTCTGCATATTTGCAATCTAAAATTTAAACCTAATGGAATAGGCAAAAAGTAATAGTATTATATACATTTTTTTGCTAATTACATTTAACCTAACAAATAAAACAAAATAAACCAATGAAAAAACTTATCGCTATTTGTGCGTTCTCAATAATGGCTTTTGCTTGTTCTTCTCCTAAAAAAGAAGGTAACATGGTTGTAAAAGGTCAAATTAAAGGGTTAAAAAAAGGTACATTATATCTTCAAAAAATGAAAGATACAGTACTAGTTGCTGTTGACTCTATGGCTTTGTTAGGTGACGATAAATTTACATTAACTGATAATGTTGATTCACCAGTAATGTACTACTTAACTTTTAACGGAAATGCTGAAGATAAGCATATCATGTTTTTTGGAGAAAAAGGTAATATTACTATTAACGATAATATTGAAGAGTTTGGTTTCAAACCAGAAATTAAAGGTTCTAAAAACCAAGAAGTAATGGATAAATTCCGTGAAATTGATAAAAGATTCAAGGAAAAGCGTTTAGAGTTTATACAAAAAAGCTTTGAAGCTCGTAAAGCTGAAGATGAAGATTTAATCAAACAAGTAGAAGCTGATTATAACAAAATGATTCGTCGTCGTTTTTTATTTTCAACAAACTTTGCTATTACGAATGCTGATAGTGAAGCTGCTCCATACATAGCTTTATCAGAATTATACGATGCTAATATTCAATTATTAGACACCATTAATAAAAGCTTAAGTGATAAAGTTAAAAACTCTGACTACGGAAAACGTTTACAGAAATTTGTTGATGATGTAAAAGCTAAAGAGGCTAATTAATTTCAACAAAACATAGATATAAAAAACTCGATACAATTTGTATCGAGTTTTTTGTTTATCTAAATAACCTTGTATTACTTTCCAGAAGCTATATATTCATCTACCATAGTTTCTAATACATTTAATGGTAATGGTCCATTGGTTAAAACTACATCATGAAACTTTCTAATATCAAACTTATCACCTAAAGCATCTTTTGCTTTTTTACGTAACTCTAATATTTTAAGCATTCCTATTTTATAGGCCGTGGCTTGACTTGGCATTACAATATGACGCTCTACCATTTTAATAGCATCTAACTCTGCATTAGGTGTGTTATCTGTATAATATTTTATTCCTTCTTCACGAGTCCACTTTTTAGCATGAATTCCTGTATCTACTACTAAACGACATGCTCTCCATAATTCCATTGCTAAACGTCCAAAATCTGAATAAGGGTTAGCATAGAAGCCCATTTCTTTTGGTATAAACTCAGAATACAATCCCCATCCTTCAACATAAGCTGTATAGCGTCCAAATTTTCTAAACATTGGTACTTCTTTTAACTCTTGAGCTATGGCTATTTGCATATGATGTCCTGGTATTCCTTCATGATAAGCTAAAGCCTCCATTTGATATGATGGCATACTTTCCATATCATACATATTTGCATAATATGTTCCAGGTCTAGAACCATCTATTGCTGGTTGTTGATAAAATGCTTTTCCTGCCGACTTTTCTCTAAAAGGCTCTACTGCTTTTACTATTAAAGCCGCTTTTGGCTTTGTAATAAACAATTCATCTAAGCGAGTTTTCATACTATCAATAATAAAAGTTGCTTCATCCATGTACTCTTTTCTACCCTTTTGAGAATCTTCGTAATAAAATTGTTGATCCTTTTTCATGAATTCAAAAAACTCCTTTAAAGTACCTTTAAAACCTACTTTTTTCATAATAGCACGCATTTCTTCATGGATTCGAGCTACTTCTTTTAATCCTATTTCATGAATTTCTTCAGCAGTTAAATTAGTAGTAGTAGTTCTTTTTAATGCATTATTGAAAAATGCTGATCCTTCTGGTAACTTCCATGCGCCATCATCTGTACTCGCAACTTTTTCTTGTGCTTCTAATGTAGCTATTAAGCTTTCGTAAGCTGGTAAAACACTTTCCTTTAAAGCAGCTGTTCCTTTCTCAATAAGCTCCTTTTTTTGTTCAGTATCTATATCTAATGCATTAACTTTATTAGTAAAATCATTAAATAACGTACTTGGTTTACCTGAATTATCAAAAGGAGTTCCTTTTATTAGATTTCTAGAATCATCCAGCACTTTTGCAAACACAAACTTAGGAGGCATTATTCCTTTTGTTTCTCTTTCTTTTAAGCCTTTTACTAATTCAGCAAATAAAGGTTTTAAATTATGTAATCGAGCTATATAATTCTCTGCATCTTTAACATCAGATACTTGATGCATATTGATTAAAAATGCAGGTATTTCTGCTTGCATACCATGCATTTGGTTTACAGGATACGTATGAAAACGGTATTTAAAATCAGCTATTTGATTTTCTAATTGTTGTTTAAATAAATCATAACTTAATTTAGCTCCTTTATCTAAAGCTTTTACATTAACAGAATCGTTCATCCATTGTAAAGCTTCCTTTGCATGTTCTAATTCCTTTTTCGCAAAATCGTCAGAAATATCGTTCCACTTATCTGCATCTTTTTTTATACCTAAATAGGTTTGGTACATTGGATGCCTGTCTAAATTTCCTTTAAATTGTTTATCAAAAAAAGCATTTACTTTTTTAGATTCAGCAGCAATATCCTCTTTACTAAGAGCCTCAACTTTTTTTTCTTTTTTGCAGGACACTAACATTATCCCAACAAATAATGCTAAGACTGAATATGTTTTTATTTTCATGATTGATAGTTTAATATGCGGAAGATACAAAATAACTATCTCATAAAAATTGGCTATTTGTATTTTACAAATTTCTGTAAAAAGTCTTCTTTATAAGCTCTTCCTAAAGGTAAAACTTCTTCATTTGAAATATATACCTGATTCCCAGAAACTTTTTCTAAATAACTAGTATTAACTATATACGATTTATGTATTTGCACGAAAGATGTAGGTAATTTGGTTAACCAATTTTTCATTGACTCTGAACTTAAATATGTTTTTTCAGTAGTAACAATCTCCGTGTAATCTGCATCTGATTTTATAAATATGATATCATTGCTACTAACTTTTACAAAATCGTAGCCAGATTTCAATAAAAAAGTATCAGCTACTTCTACTATTTTACTTTCTTTCCCTTCTGATTTTGTTGATAACATTGAGGTACTTTTATGAATAGCCTGAACAAAACGTTGAAATGAAAAAGGCTTTAATAAGTAATCTACAACATTATATTCATAACTTTCTAAAGCATAATCAGAAAAGGCTGTTGTTAAAATTACTTGCGAATTATTTTTTAGTGTTTTTAAAAAATCGATACCCGATATTTTTGGCAAGTGAATATCTAAAAAAATTAAATCTACTTCTTCATTTTGTAAAAAAGATAATGCCTCTATACCATCAGAAAAAATTTCTAATAATTTTAATGAACCTACATCGTTAATATACTTTTGTAAAATACGTTGAGCAGGTGGTTGATCTTCCACTATAATACATGTTCTCATAGACTATTCTTTTTTTGAAAGTTGTAATTGTAAGTTCACTTTATAGGTTTGATTACTGTCATCAATTTTTAGTGAATACTTATCAGGATACAAAATTTCTAATCGCTTCTTTACATTTGCTAAACCAATTCCTTGGGATAAGTTTTGATTATTCGAACTAGACAAAAAACTATTCTCACAAACAAAATCTAATACTCCTTCTGAATTTACCTGTATATCTACATTAATGCGAATATCTGTGCTTTGACTAGCTGTACTATGCTTAAATGCATTTTCTATAAACATTAATAAAATTAAGGGTGCTATTACATAATTAGCAGGAATCTTTGATGTATTAAAACGAACTTCTCCTCTATTTTCTATCTGTAATTCATTTAAAGCTGTAAAATGTTTTAAATGTTCTATTTCCGATTGAAGTAACACAAAATCTTCCTTACAATCATATAACATATAACGCAATACTGATGAAAGCTCTAAAATAATTGATGGCGTTTTTGGTGATTGCTCTATAGCGTAAGCATATAAATTATTTAAATTATTAAATAGAAAATGTGGATTTATTTGAGACTTTAAAAAACGTAATTCACTCTCTTTTACTGTAGATTCTAATTTATCTACCAAGCCTTGTTTTTTATGTGCATCCCATCCTAATTTAAAACTTACTAATATTACTATAATTGGTAAAATATCGAGAAGTGTAAAGAATACATTTGAAATATATTTACCTCGTTCTCCTGCATAAAATATTTTTTCTAATACAAATTCTTCTGATATGTATAAATAGGCTAATGTTAATACAATAGCTATTCCAAACTCCTTATATCTTTTCTTATAAAATAATGTAGGAATAAAAATATAACTTATAATAAACGATACTAGTGCATAATGTGTAAAAAACACTAATCTATCTAAACTAATATCTGGACTATGCTTATCAAATGAAAACAGGAAAAAAATAACTATCAATAATGATATTTGAAAAAGCCATTCTTTACGTTCAATCTTACTAAATAGATGTTTCATAACTCAAAAATAAATGAATCTTATATAGTTACATACAAGTTTCCTATAAACGGTTAAATATTACCGACAAACAACAAAATATAAAAAATATCAATACCTAAGTTGTTTAGAGGTTAGTATTGGTTGTTTACCGATTTTATTTTTCACCCTACCTGTTTCTTTGAAAATTTGTTGTTCTAAAGTTTAAAATACAAATCATGAAACAATTTGGAATACTCCTATGCTTATTGTTTTTAGCTTTTTCTAAAACATATGGGCAAACAGATACCAAAACAATTAATGGAAAAGTTATAGAAAGTAATAACCAATTACCTCTTGAGTTTGTTACTGTAATTGTAATAGACTCTACAAAGAACACTCCTATTTCTGGTACTACTACCGATGAAACTGGAGCTTTTAGTTTAAAAACTACCGCTTCTAATTTTTATATAGAAGCTCGTTTTATTGGGTTCAAAACAAAAAAAATAACTCAATTTAATCGTAATGCTTCAATTATTAAATTACCAACTATTACTTTGGAAGAAGACTCTGATAAACTAGACGAAGTTATTGTTCGTGCTGAAAAATCTCAGACTGTTTTTAAATTAGATAAACGTGTTTTTAATGTTGGTAAAGATTTAAGTAGTACAGGAGCTAGTGCTTTAGAAGTATTAAATAACGTTCCTTCTGTAACAGTTAACATCGAAGGACAAATTAGTTTACGAGGTAGTCAAGGTGTACAAATACTTATAAATGGAAAGCCATCTGTTTTAGCTAGTGAAGAAGGAAATGCTTTAGGAAGTATTACTGCTGATATGATTGAAAGTATTGAGGTAATTACCAACCCTTCTGCAAAATATGACGCATCTGGAACTAGTGGAATTTTAAATATTATTTTAAAAAAATCAGAAAAAAAAGGATTAAATGGTTCGATATCTTTAAATACTGGTATTCCTAATAATCACAGTTTAGGTTTAAGTTTAAATAGACGTACTGAAAAATTCAACTTATTTAGCCAAATAGCTTATGGTAGACGTACTTTTCCTAGAAAAGGAAATAGTTCTAGTACTAACACTACAAGTAATACTCGATTAAGTACCACTAGCGACAGTGATAAAAACGAAAACTTCTTTAACCTAATTTTAGGTACTGATTATCATATCAACGAACATAATATTCTTACCTTATCTGGTCATTATGCTTTCGAAAATGAAAAAGAAAGTGCAAGTCAACTTTACAATTTACAAGATGCTTCTTTAACTACTACCGATTCTTGGAATCGATTAGAAGACACCAGAGCTACGAATCCTAAATGGGAATATGAATTACAATATAAAAAGGATTTCACAGATCATAAAAAACATAATTTATTATTTAGTGCTTTAGGTACTTCTTTCTCTAAAGATAAAACCTCAAACTTTAATAATAATGTGCTTATAGGTAGTATGACTAATGCTATTCAGGAAGCAAAAACTAACTTTGCTCAAAATGAATATACTTTCAAATTAGATTATACACGTCCTATTCGCGATAACTATATCTTAGAAATCGGAGCTCAATATTTATTAGACAAAGTAACCAATACTTATACCGTTCGTGATTTTATCAATAACAATTGGGTTACCAACACTGGATTTAGCAACGTATTTGATTATAACCAAGGGGTTTTAGGTACTTATGCTACTTTTGCCTATGAAAATGATACTTGGGGATTAAAAGGAGGTTTACGTTTAGAAACAACGAACCTTACTACAAAGTTAATTACCACAAATCAGAACAATAAACAAAACTATAGCAACCTATTCCCTAGCTTTCATAGTTCCTACAAAATAAATGATGATTTATCATTACAAGCTGGGTATTCTAAACGTATTTTTAGACCTAGTTTATGGGATTTAAATCCTTTTGTTTCTTTTAGAGATAACTTTAATCTTAATGTTGGAAACCCTAATTTAACTCCTGAATTTACCGATTCTTTTGAAATAACCACTATTTATAAATTATCAAAAGCATCTATTAATGCAGGAATATATCATAGAGCAACAACTGATGTAATTGAAGACATCACCACAATTAATAACAACGTAACAACTTCTCAACCTCAAAACATTGGTACTAATCGTGCTACAGGTATAGAAATAAACACTAAATATTCTCCTATTTCTTGGTTTAGTTTTACGTCAGATTTTAACTACAATACTTTTGTAAGGAAAGGACAATTATTGAACAATAATTTTGATTTCACAGGAAATAGATGGAGCTTAAGAGGAACTGGTAAAATTAAGTTTCCTGCTGGATTTACTTTAGAAGCTACAGGAAATTACCGTTCTAAATTTAAAACTGCTCAAAGTACCATATCTGATAATCTTTTTATGGATTTAGGTATTCGTAAAAAAATGCTAAAAGGTCGACTAAATGCTAGTTTAAGTGTTCGTGATGTATTTGCTTCAAGAAACTACGAAGAAGTAACTGTTCAAAATAACTTTAACAGAACTGCCTTTAGTCAAAGAGGACGTTTTGTTACCTTAGGAATTAGCTTCGGTTTTGGTAAAGGAGAAGCCATGGAATTTTCTGGTCAGAAAAGATTTTAAATACTTTAAATAAAAAAGTTAGCCTTTAATAGGCTAACTTTTCTTCTTTTATATTTTAAAGGTTAGTAACGGAAAACTACTATGATTAGCTACATCTTCAGTTATGCTTCCTTCAAAGAAACGAGCCATTCCTTTTCTTCCTTTTGTAGCAATAACTAACATTTCTACATCATTTGCGTTCACATAGTAACGTAAACCATCTTCTACAGTATAATCTGATACAATATGAATTTGTTCTTTACTAAAGCTTACTTCTCCTAGTTTATCTAAAAATCTTTGAATTTTTTCTTTTAATTCTGAAGTACTTTTAAACTTAGTTGAAGGAGTTTGTACATATACTAAATCTATTTTAGTATCTAAATCTTCAAAAAACAACTTTGCTCTTAGTAATGGAGCTATATCATCGTCAGAGAAATCACAAGCAAAAACTACTTTTTCAATATTCTCTACTATTGGTTTTTCTTTAATTACTAATACTGGTACATGTGCATAACGTATTACTTTTTCTGTATTAGAACCAATGAACATTTCTTTTAATCCACTTGCTCCTCTAGATCCCATTACAATTAAGTCTACATCTTCTTCTCTCGCTAATTGATCTAACTCGCTAAAAATTTTAAAATGCTTTATTATTGGTGTTACCTTTATGCCTTTTAAATAATCTTTTTGTAAAAAATTGTGAAACTTTTTTTCTGCCAATTTTAAATAAAAGAAGGTTTCATTTTGAGCATAACTTTCCGACTTACTAACGATAGCATTAGATAATTCTAACATGTGCACAACTATAATTTCTGCATTTGTTTGTTTTGCTAAAAAAGAAGCTGTTTCTAGGGCATATTCTGAATGATTTGAAAAATCAACTGGTACAATTATTTTTTTCATAAGTAAGATATTTAAGGTTTAACTTCATATCTAAATTACTAAACATCTACCAAGAAAATTATGATTTTTATCATGTGTAGTTTTTAATGACAACCTTTTACAGATGACACTATTTCATTGACTGGCAATGGAGAAACATAAGGTATTCCAAGTCCTAAACCTCTTAAAACAAATAATACTCCAATAAAAACAACCACGTAAGGAATAGCTTGTTGAATTCTTTTTCGAACAAGTACGTTGGCAAAATTCCCTATATATACCATTGTAGTCATTAAAGGTATAGTTCCTAATCCGAAAAGAAACATATATAAGCTTCCAGAAAGTGAATTTGTAGTAGTTAAAGCTCCAAAAACAGCCATATAAACCAATCCACATGGAAGGAATCCATTTAAAAAACCTATGGTGAAAAAAGTATCATTCCCTTTCTTTTTAAGTTCTTTTCCTAAAGCCGATTTTACTTTCATAACCAATCTACTTATTGGTTTTGAAAAATTATATTTTTGGAAGGTTTTGGGAAGTAAAATTATCAAAATCATTACAACACCAACAACAATAGAAAGTTGTTGTTGAAAGCCGAAGAAATAAAATCCTTTTCCCAAAAAACCAAACAACAAACCTATTAGGCTATAGGTAAATAGTCTTCCAAAATGATAACTTGTAATTTGAAAAAACTGTTTTACTTTATTAGTTCTATCTACGGGTAACATAAAAGCAATTGGACCACACATGCCTATGCAGTGAAAGCTTCCCAATAAACCTAATATGATTGCAGAAATAAGCATTAGTAAATTAGTTCTTTCTGATATAAATAATCTTTATTTTTGTAGTTCCAGGAAACAGTTATGTTCCAGCGACCACCTAACAAACGTTTCTCAGGCACGAGCAAATATGTATTGGAAAGTGAAATAGGCATTTCAAAATCCAGTTGCTTATTAGATGGTCTATATAGGAACACTTTTCCTGTTATATCCTTAGGATTAAATTCTGTTGGAAAATAGATTTTTAATCCTTCTTTTTTCTTTTCAACTCTTACATTCTCTTTTAATGCTTTCGCATTCTTTGTCGCATTTATACTGTTTTGATATGCTAATTCTTTTTGATAATATTTATCAGATACCAAATCGTGATTATAACTTTTTCCTGTACTCATGGTTATTACGAAATACATGATAAAACTTATAAATCCAATAATTGCGATTACTATGCCCGTGCCCCAGTTTAGTTTCATTTTTATTGTTTTTAGTGTCATTGTTCCCAATGACGTTATTATTATCTATAACTTCTTGGTCCTAAAAAATTTGTTTTAGTGGTTTCTATTAATTTATCTCCACTAAACACTCCTATTTTTAGTGTTACCTTTTCTTTTTTCATTTCAGATTGATGCAACTCTATAAATAGTGTTCCCTCTGCTAATCCTTGCTTTGGAACTTCAAAATTTTGATGTGTTACTGTTTCTATTTTCCCTTTATGAGATAGTAACTTATAACTAACATCATCAATCTGTTTTGTAGTTTTATTAATTACTTTGTATGTGTAAATATTACTAATAACTCCATTTTCTTTGTGCTGATATAACTGTCCTGGTAATCTTAAAATAGTAGCTTCAACATCGTTCCTCAAAAACAACATTCCTATTAAAACCGCTATTAAAATTCCCAATACTGCAGAATATCCTTTCATTCTTGCTGAAAACTTAAAAGGAGCTTTCTTCACTATATTCTCTTCACTTGCATAACGAATAAGTCCTTTTGGTAACCCCACCTTTTCCATCATGTGATCACATTCATCTATACAAGCTGTACAGTTTACACATTCTAACTGTGTTCCATTTCGGATATCAATTCCTGTTGGACATACATTTACACATTGGAAACAATCAATACAATCTCCTTTTCCAGATGCTGCTCTATCTTCTTTTTTCTTAAATTTTCCTCTTCCTTTTTCTCCTTCTCCTCGAACATGATCATACGCTACATTAATAGTTTTGTTATCTAATAAAACTCCTTGTAACCTACCATATGGACAAGCGATTATACAGACTTGTTCTCTGAACCAAGCAAAGATGAAGTAGAATACTCCTGTAAAAATTAATAGCGAAATAAGCGTTCTAATATTATCAAATGGATTACCTGTTACATAATCTATAACGGTATCTCCTCCTATCAGATAAGCTAAAAAAACATTTGCTATTATAAATGAGATAATAAAAAAGATGAACCATTTTAAAACTCTCTTTTTAATTTTCTCAGCATTCCATGCTTGTTTTTCTAAACGTATTTGTTTTCCTCTATCTCCTTCAATCCAATATTCTATTTTTCTAAAAACCATTTCTAAGAAAATGGTCTGTGGACAAATCCATCCACAAAAAATACGTCCAAAAACTACTGTAAAAAGTATTATAAATACAACTCCAATTATCATTGAAACCACCAACAAATGAAAGTCTTGTGGCCAAAATGGAAATCCGAAAATATTAAACCTACGCTCTAGTACATTAAATAGTAAAAATTGATTCCCTTTAATTTTTATAAATGGAGCAAGCAATAAAAATGCTAGTAAAAAATAACTCACATAGGTTCTGTATTTATAAAACCTACCACTCGGTTTCTTAGGATATACCCAAGAACGTTTACCTTCTTCGTTGATGGTACCAATACTATCTCTAAATTGTTCGTTCTTGGGTGTCTCCATTTTCTCCAATTAAAAACCAAATTTGTTATTAAGAGTATTATTTTACTGTATACTGTCTTTTGCTTGTTCTTCTACTTTTACCTCAGCAGTTGTTCCTTCTTCTACATATTTTTCTCCTTGAGGAGCTTTAGGTTTTGCTGGTGTTGTACCTTGAAATTTCAAAATATAACTAGCCACCTTTTGAATGTCTTTTGGTTTTAATGTTTTACCCCAAGCAACCATTCCTTTTCCATCTCTACCTCCATTGGTAATAGTGTTGAAAACATTTTTAATTCCACCACCTAAAATCCAGTATTCATCTGTTAAGTTAGGTCCTATACCACCTCCACCATCAGCAATGTGACAAGCAGCACAGTTTAAATTATAAACAGCCTTACCTCTATTTAAATCGCTTTCTGATGTTAATACGGTTACAGTTTCTGCATCAATTACTGCTTCTTTTGAAGTTGATCTAAAAGCAGCTAACTCTCTTTTAGCTTGCTCAACAGATTGTGCATATTCCATTTCTTGATTATCTGCTCCTAACATATGGTATCTTACTAAATACACACATCCGAAAATGATTGTTGCATAGAACATATATAACCACCATGGCGGTAAGTTATTATCCAGCTCTTTAATTCCATCATAATTATGATCCAGAATTATTTCTTCTTCCTCTTCTACTGCTTTGGCTTCTGTCCATTTATTAATTAACTTCTTAGCCCAAGCCCAATGATCTACTTCTTCTGGATTCACTCCATCCTTTTCCATTTGAAGCTGTTCAGCCTTTTGTTGTGCAACTATGTTTACTAATTCTTTCATTAGAATTACTAAAATCAACGCTACAATAGCTATCCATACTAATGGATTTTCATACAAGCTAAATGGATTTTCATACGACTTTATTGCTGTCATCAATGCAAAAAGTGTGAACCCTATAAAAGTGATATATGCTGCTGATTGAAAATATTTTTTCATGTTCTTTTATTTTAATCGTTTAACGGTAAATTGCTCACTTTACTTATGTAATCTTTCTTGGCTGTATATACCCACCAAAACAGTACTACAAAAAATGTAAAGAATATAGTTAACGAGATAATTGGATATATTTCAATACCTGCAATAGTCTCCATGTGATTTTTTACGAACTTCAACATAATTTCTAGTTTTTAGCACTTAATTGATCTTCTACATCTTTTACCTTTATATCTGTACCTAAACGCTGTAAATAAGCTATTAAGGCTACAATTTCCCTATCTTTCATCTCTATGAAAGTTTGTCCATTATCTGCCGCATATTTTTTATCTGCTGCATAATTCTTTGCAAAATCTGGATCTTGGTGTAAGTTCTCTTGAATCTTAGCTCCTTGTGCTTCCATATTTGCTTGTGCATTCGCAATATCTTCTTCAGTATATGGAACTCCTAAACTAACCATCGCTTTCATTTTTCCTTCAGTACTGCTCTTATCTAGTTTATTTCTTACTAGCCATTTATAAGCTGGCATGATAGAACCTGGCGAAGTACTTTGTGGATCGTACATATGATTTAAGTGCCAGCTATCAGAATATTTACCTCCTACTCTTAATAAATCTGGTCCTGTACGTTTTGACCCCCATAGGAATGGATGATCATATACAAATTCTCCTGCTTTTGCATACTCTCCATAACGCTCAACTTCTGACCTGAATGGACGAATCATTTGTGAGTGACATCCCACACATCCTTCACGGATATAGATGTCTCGTCCTTCTAATTCTAATGGTGAATATGGTTTTACACTAGTAATTGTTGGAATATTAGATTTTACTAATAATGTTGGTACTATTTGTACAATACCTCCTATTAAAATTGCTATCGTAGCATAAATTGTTAATTTAATTGGCTTTCTCTCTAACCAAGTATGCCATGTTTCTCCTTTAGTTCTGTACTTAGAAACTTTTGTTAATGCTGGTGCTTCTGCTAATTCATCTGTTACATTACTTCCAGATTTTACAGTTTTTACAACATTGTATAACATTACTATGGCACCAAGAATAAACATACTACCTCCAATAGCACGCATCCAGTACATAGGTATAATTTCATTTACAGTTTCTAAGAAGTTACCATAAGTTAAAGTTCCATCAGGATTAAACTGTTTCCACATTGATGCTTGAACAAATCCTGCAACATACATTGGTAAAGCATACATAATAATACCTAAAGTACCAATCCAGAAATGGAAGTTTGCTAATGCTGTAGAATATAATTTTGTTTTAAACATTCTTGGTATTAACCAATATAACATACCAAACGTTAAGAAACCATTCCATGCTAATGCTCCTACGTGAACGTGAGCAATAATCCAGTCTGAGAAGTGAGCAATTGCATTTACGTTTTTAAGTGATAACATTGGCCCTTCAAAAGTTGCCATACCATATCCTGTAATAGCTACTACCATAAACTTTAAAACTGGATCTGTACGTACCTTATCCCATGCTCCACGTAATGTTAATAATCCATTGATCATACCTCCCCAAGATGGTGCTATTAACATTACTGAAAACGCAACTCCTAAATTTTGAGCCCAATCTGGTAACGAAGTATATAATAAGTGGTGAGGTCCAGCCCAGATATAAATGAATATTAAAGACCAAAAGTGTACTATCGATAACCTATATGAATATACTGGTCGATTTGCAGCTTTAGGCACAAAATAATACATTAATCCTAAGAAAGGTGTTGTTAAGAAAAATGCTACGGCATTATGTCCGTACCACCACTGTACTAAAGCATCTTGAACTCCTGCATAAACTGAATATGATTTTAAGAAGCTAACTGGTAACTCTAAACTATTAAAAATGTGTAATACAGCTACAGTTACAAATGTTCCTAAGTAAAACCATATAGCAACATATAAGTGACGTTGTCTTCTTTGTAAAATTGTCCAAATCATGTTAGCACCAAAAGCTACCCATACTAAAGCAATGGCAATATCAATAGGCCATTCTAATTCTGCATACTCTTTTGATGTTGTATACCCTAAAGGTAATGTTATGGCTGCTGCAACAATAATTAATTGCCATCCCCAGAAGTTAAAATTACTCAGGAAGTTACTTGCCATACGTGCTTTTAACAATCGTTGTAATGAGTAATAAACTCCCGCAAATATTGCATTACCTACAAAGGCAAAAATTACTGCATTGGTATGTAATGGACGTAAACGACCAAAACTTAACCATGAAATCCCATCAGTAATATTTGGGAATAAAAACATAAAAGCCAGCAACAATCCTACCGAGAAACCTACAATCCCCCAGAGTAGCGTGGCGTAAATGAACTTTTTTACGATTTTATTATCGTAATAAAATTGTTGCATCTCCATAATTTATCTAAATTTAATATCTATTGTTAGTTGTTAATTTTTGTTTTCTTTTACCAATTCATCATCGAAAAGCATACGAACAGAAGGCGTATACGAATCATCGTACTGCCCTTTTTTTACCGAAACGATAAATGCAATAAAAAAAACAATTGCCACTAAGATGCTTAGTGTAAGTAGTAAGTAAATAACGCTCATATCTTGCCTGATAATTATAGTACAAAGGTAGATTTGAAGCTTTTCTTAAAACATGATATTTGTCATATTTCAAACTTTTATTAGAGATTTATTTACTTTTTTTTCAAATAAATAGCTCTTCTTTTTTTTAAAACTTGCAACTATTTCAATTTTATTTATTTTTGGAAGTGCTTAATTAAAATAAGCTATGAATTAAATATTTATTATAAATGAAATGTATTTCATGTAATAATATGCATGAGGAAAATTATTGCCCTCATTGTGGAGAAAAGAAAAATGTAAAAAGGATTACTTTCCCTTCTATGTTTCAATATGCTATATCTTCCATCATAGATATGGATAAAGGCTTTTTATTTAACGTAAAATCGCTCTTTACAAACCCCAAAAAAATAATCACAAATTATATTCTTGGTAAAAGAAAAGATATTTTAAATCCAATCTCTTTTTTAATTTTTTCTATAACTATATATTTAATTATTGAAACTTTTCTGAAAGTACCTGTTAAAAAAAGTACCATTACAAATGTTGACAGGGAAGGCCTTGAAAAAATAGCTTATTTTGGAGGACGATTTATTAGAGTATATTTTAAATATTTTTGGGTTTTTACTTTAATTCCCTTGAGTTTTCTAACTAGAATTCTTTTTCAGAAATATAATTACTCTGAGCATCTAGCTATCAACTCTTTTATTTTAGGGCAAATAACATTGATAGGGATATTAAGTCATTTAATTTTTAGAGAACCTATTATTATAGACCCAGTTATTTATATAGCTTTAATACTTTATATTTATATTGTCTTTAAAAATAAAAATGATAAAGTGGAAACAGCCATTTTATCATTTTTCACCATTTTTCTATTTATTCTTATGATGTTGGGGATTATTTTTACACTAGGTTATTTAAGTTAAATAGTCATAGAAAACAGCTTGGCTTCTGGTTGTTTTTCGTGTAATTTTTTATCAAACGCCATACAAATGTTTCGCACATACGGTCTTGCTTCTTCAGGAACTGTTAGCTTTTCATCCTCTATAAAAACTAGCTTATCCTCAATCATTTCTTCCAGTTTCTTTAAATGTTCATCTACATTTTCTATTTGTAAATTTTCTTCTTCCCATGAAGTAGAAAAATGACACATAATATTTAAAATATGCTTTCTTATTACTAAATCTTCTTTAGATAAAATGTGTCCTCGAAAAACTGGAATCTCACCTTCATTTACAACTTTTTGATATTCTTTTACTGTTTTTACATTTTGAGCAAAACCATACCATGAATCTGAAATTGCCGACATTCCTAAACCAATCATTAATTGAGTTTTATTAGCGGTATATCCCATAAAGTTTCTATGCAATGTTTTCTCTTCTGTTGCTTTATACAAACTATCGGTTGGTAATGCAAAATGATCCATTCCTATTTCTATATAACCCATCTCTGCAAATAACTCCTTCCCTATTTCATATAACTCTCGCTTTTCCTCATTCTTTGGTAAATCTTGTTCATTAAAACCTCTTTGCCCCACTCCTTTTACCCAAGGTACATGTGCATAACTATAAAATGAAATTCTATCTGGTTGTAATTCTTTTGTTTTATTAATAGTGTGAATTACATTTTCTTTTGTTTGAAATGGAAGTCCAAAAACTAAATCGTGGCTAATTGATGTATATCCTATTTCTTTTGCTAATCGATGTGCTCTTTCTACATTTTCAAATGGCTGAACTCTATGAATTGCTTCTTGCACTTTTAAATTATAATCCTGTACTCCAAAACTTACTCTAGTAAAACCTACATCATATAAAGTTTGTAATTGCTCTTTGGTCGTGTTGTTCGGGTGCCCTTCAAAACTAAACTCGTGATTAGGATGTTTTTTTGCTTTTAAAAAGATTCCATCAATTAACTTTTTTAATTGTTCTTTTGAAAAAAATGTTGGTGTACCTCCTCCTAAATGAATTTCTTTTACTAATGGTACTTCATCAACTAAATCAACATATAAATTCCATTCTTTTAATACGGTTTCTATGTATGGTTCTTCAACTTCGTGACGTTTTGTTATATGTTTATGGCACGCACAAAACGTACACAAACTTTCACAGAATGGTAAATGAATATATAAACTAATTCCTTCTGTTGAATTACTTTCTATAAACGATTTCTTAAAAGTTTCGATCCATTTTTCTTTTGAAAAAGTATTTTCATCCCAATAAGGTACAGTTGGATAACTTGTATATCTTGGACCTGGTATATTATATTTTTGAATTAGTGAGTTTTTCATTATAAAGTTCCTAATGCGATTTCTATCATTTCTTTAAACGTTTGCTCTCTTTCATCAGCTGTGGTTCTTTCTCCTGTAACCAAACTATCAGATATGGTTAATATTGATAATGCATTGACTTTGTGTTTAGCTGCCACTGTATACAAACCATTTGTTTCCATTTCTACACATAAAACACCGTAGTCTGCCCACTTTTTATAACTTTCAAATTCATCTGCATAAAATTCATCTGAACTTAAAATATTTCCTGCTTTTATAGCAATTCCTTTTTCATTAGCTGTATTTAATGCTTTTTGAAATAATTCAAAACTAGCTGTTGGGGCATAATCAGCACCATTAAATCGGATTGTATTTAATCCAGAATTGGTTGATGCTGCCATTGCTATTACAATATCTCTAATACCTACTTCTTTTTGATATGAACCTGCTGAACCTACGCGGATTAAATTCTTTACACCATATTCGGTAATCAATTCATGAGCATAAATTAATGTACTTGGTATTCCCATTCCTGTTCCTTGTACCGAAACTCTCTTCCGTTTATACTCTCCAGTATATCCTAGCATTCCTCTTACATCATTATAACAAACAGGATTTTCTAAAAAAGTTTCAGCAATCCATTTAGCTCTCATTGGATCTCCTGGTAATAATACCGTTTCTGCTACTTCTCCCTTTACGGCCGCTATATGTACACTCATCTTAATATTTGTTTTTGTCTGAAATTCCTGTTGTTACTAAAGATACTCCTGATGATGTTCCTAAACGAGTTACCCCCATTTCAATATACTCTATTGCAGTAGCTGCATCTCTTACTCCACCTGCAGCTTTTATTTGAGCCTTATCTCCAACTACTTCTTTCATTATTTTAACATCTTCAAAGGTTGCTCCTCCTGTTCCAAAACCTGTTGATGTTTTTACAAAATCAGCTCCTGCATTTACCGCTAATTGCGAGGCAATTTTTATTTGTTCTTTTGTTAGGTAACAATTTTCAAATATTACTTTCAAAATATTTTCTCCTATTGCTTCTTTTATCAATCTAATTTCATTCTCTATATATTCATTTTCTCCATCTATTAATTTTCCTACATTGATAACCATATCTATTTCTGAAGCTCCTTTTTCAATACATTTTTTTGCTTCAAAAATTTTAGATTCTGTATCCATAGCTCCTAATGGGAAACCTATTACTGCTGCTATTTTTATAGCCGAATCTTTCAATTCTTCTTTTGCTAAAGTTACATATGAACCATTTACACAAACTGCACAAAAATCATATTCTTTGGCTTCCTCACATAGCTTTACAATATCTTCTTTTGTTGCTACTGCTTTTAATAATGTGTGATCTATATATTTATTTATTTGCATAATATTTTATTTTTATTCTTGTTATCTTCTTTAAAACATACAAAGATAACTGTACTCTTTTTTCTTTTTTTGAATTTTGAAACTTCTCAAAAGCCTTATTTAATTTTCTTTCCTATTAAATTTGTTGCTACTGTTGTAAACACTACGATACTAATAGAACTTAAAGGCATTAAAATTGCAGCTATTACTGGTTTTAATTGCCCTGTAGTTGCAAAATACAATCCGATAACGTTGTATAATAAAGACAATAAAAAACTATATTTTATAATTTGAATTGCTTTTTTAGATACCTTGATATAATTTGCTATTTGATTAAATTTTGAAGCATCTAAAATTGCATCACAAGCAGGAGAAAATACATTTATATTTTCTGACAATGCTATACCAACATTACTTTGTGCCAATGCTCCTGCATCATTTAATCCATCACCAATCATAATTACACTTTTATCTTTTTGTTGTAATTTTTCTACATAAGACAATTTATCTTCTGGCTTCTGATTGAATAAAAATGTAGTATTCTCTGGTAAAATAGTTTGCAAATACTTTTTTTCTCCTTCATTATCTCCAGAAACAACCGCTAATTCATAATTCGATTTTAATTCTGAGAATAAATTATTTACTCCTTTTCTATATGCATTCTTAAAAACATACTTTCCTTTATACACATCGTTTATACTAACATGTACTGAAGTATCTAAATTTATCTGCTCTTCTATATTATTCACAAAAGATGATGAACCTACTTTTATTTTTGTTTGTTCATAATTAGCTTCTATCCCTTTTCCAGTGTGCTCTTTAAAATTTTCTATCGTTATTGTTTCTTCTATTAATGAATTATATAACATTCTACTTAAAGGATGATTTGAAGCTCTAAGTGTACTTTTTAATATTCTTTTTTCTAGCTTCTCTAAATCTGTTCCTTGATATTCAATTTTATTTTCCTTGTTTGTAGTAAGTGTACCTGTTTTATCAAAAATTACTGAGTTGGTTGCTGCTAATTGCTCCAATACAGTAGCATTTTTTATGTAAAACTTTTTCTTACCTAAAATACGTAACATATTTCCTAAGGTAAATGGAGCTACTAATGCTATAGCACAAGGACAAGCTATAATTAATACTGCAGTAAATACATTTAATGCCTTAGATGCATCATAAAACCACCAGAAACCAGTTGCTATTATAGCTATAATTAAAATTGTTATGGTAAAATGTTGACTTATCTTATCTGTTAGTGTTTTAAATGATGAGTTTTTATCTTTTTGAAATACATCATTGCTCCACAACTGTGTTAAATAACTTTGTGAAACTGATGCTAAAACCTCCATTTCAATAATACCTGATAACTGTTTTCCTCCTGCAAATAATTTATCTCCTGACTTTTTTGAAACTGGAATTGCTTCTCCTGTAACAAAACTATAATCTATCTCTGCTTCACCATTTATTAAAATTCCATCAACTGGGATTAACTCTTGATTTCTTATTAATAATCTATCTCCTTTTTTCACATCATATATTTGCGCATTTTCCTCTTTTCCTTCTGAAGTAAGCCTAGTAACAGCAATTGGAAAATAGGACTTATAATCGCGTTCAAATGATAGAAAGTTATATGTTTTTTGTTGAAAAAACTTTCCTAACAATAGGAAAAACACCAAACCAGTAAGAGAATCAAAAAAACCAGTTCCTAAATCAAAAATAATTTCAACAGAACTTCTAATAAATAAAACAGAAACTCCCAAAGCAATAGGAACATCTATGTTCAGGATTTTTGAACGTAATCCTTTATATGCTGAAATAAAATAATCTTGTGCGGCATAAAAAACTACTGGTAATGAAAAGAAAAACATTAACCAACGGAAAACTCCTTTGTATTGTTCTAACCAAAACTCTGATACTTCAAAATACTCTGGAAATGAAAGAAACATTACATTTCCAAAGGCAAATCCAGCTATTCCTAATTTATAAATTAAGCTTCTATCAACCTTTTTCTTTCCTACTTCGTAATCTTCCAAAGAAATATATGGTTCATAACCTATAGAGCTCAATAATAAAACAACTTCTTGTAATGAAATCTCGTCTAAATTATACGTAATTCTTACCGTTTTCTTTGGAAAGTTAACCTGCGAGTTTATTATACTCTTTTGAAGTTTATGTAAATTTTCTAGTACCCAAATACATGAACTACAATGTATATGAGGAATATATAAATTAACTACTTGAGTATTTCCATCGTTAAACTCTAATAATTTATTTACAATAGATTCATTTTCAAGAAAATCATATTTCCCTTGAATCTCTTCAGGAATTGCTCCTGGATTGTTCTGAAAATCGTAATAACAAGTTAAATCATTTTCTGAAAAAATTTCAAATACTGTCTTACATCCATTACAGCAAAAAAACTTTTCTTCTACTCTAATTTTATCAGTATCGCACTCGTTACCACAATGAAAACATATCTTGCTTTCCATATTTACTCATTTGCCTGATACAAAGGTCGTTTTTTATGCAAGTAATAAACATGATATTTATCAGTTTTCGTTATCTTTGAAGTATGCTACAAAACTCAGAAACTCACACTAAATGTGAACAGTGTATTATTAGGCAATTCAACTCATTAAAGTCCTTAACAAAAAGTGAATTGATTAGGATTTCTGGGTGTAAAACGTCTAAAATAATCAAAAAAGGTGAACCTCTTTTTCAAGAAGGCGAGCATATAAACGGTATTTTTTGTATTAAAGACGGTCTCTGTAAGGTTTCTAAAATGAGTGATAATGGTAGAGATCAAATCATTCACTTAATCAGAAAAGGTGATATTATAGGTGAACGTAGTTTAATTAATGACGAAGCTTCAAATCTAAAAGCTGTTGCTGTTAATGATATGGAAGTTTGCTTTATTCCTAAAGAAGAAATAATAAAGGATTTACAGAATAATTCTAACTTCTCTATGGATATGCTTAAAAAAATGGCTGCTTCTCTTAAAAATGCAGATAACGTTATTGTTGATATGGCACAAAAAACCGTAAAACAACGTTTAGCCGATACTCTTATTTTTTTAGATAGTGAATTTGAAAAAAATGAAGACGGCTCTATAGGTATATTATTGACTAGAGAAGATATTTCTAATATAATAGGTACTGCAACAGAAAGTGCTATCCGTTTACTTTCCGATTTTAAAAAGAAAAAATTGATTAACTTAAAAGGTAAACAAATTTTTGTTTTAAATATCTCTGGGCTTCAACAAATTTCTCAAGGATTTTAAACAATTAACAACATCATATAAAAACAAAAAATCGTCTTAATTAAGACGATTTTTTGTTTTATGCTTCTCCAGTAGTTCCTCCAAAATTCATTGGAATTGGTACTTTCTCATAATCTTTAATTTCACCATGAGCTTGTTCAAATTTTCGAACATTTTCTGCTAATGCTTTAGATAACCTTTTAGCATGTTGCGGTGTTAAGATTATTCTTGATTTTACTTTTGCTTTAGGTACTCCTGGCATCATATTTATAAAATCAACTATAAATTCAGATACTGAATGATTAATTATTGCCAAGTTACAATAGGTTCCTTCAGCTGTATCTTGATCTAATTCTATATTTAATTGTGGCTCTTTGTGATCTTCCATATTAAAATTTAAAAAAAAGACCTCTAAAAGCTTAGAGGTCTTTGTATTGAAAATTATAAACTTTGTTCAATTTCATCTTTAGGCCCTACGATTTGACTATCGTAAGATCTCATTCCTGTACCTGCTGGAATTCTCTTACCAACAATTACATTTTCTTTCAATCCTTCTAATGTATCAACTTTACCGTTTACTGCAGCTTCATTTAATACTTTAGTAGTTTCCTGGAATGACGCAGCTGAAATAAATGACTTAGTCTGTAACGAAGCTCTTGTAATACCTTGCAATACTTGCTCTGCAGTTGCTGGTTGTGCTTCTCTTGCTACTACTAATTCTTTATCTGCTCTACGTAATAATGAATTCTCATCTCTTAATTGACGAGCTGAAACTATTTGTCCTGGTTTTAAGTTCTCAGAATCTCCTGCATCCTCAACAACTTTCATTCCGTAAATAGCATCGTTTTCTTTGATAAAGTCGTTTTTATGAATTAATTGATTTTCTAAGAATAAAGTATCTCCAGAATCAATAACTCTAACTTTACGCATCATTTGACGTACTACTACCTCGAAGTGCTTGTCGTTAATTTTTACCCCTTGTAAACGATATACTTCTTGAATCTCGTTTACTAAGTATTCTTGAACAGCAGAAGGTCCTTTGATATTTAAAATATCTATTGGAGTAATAGCTCCATCAGATAAAGGCATACCTGCTTTAATGAAATCGTTCTCTTGAACTAAAATTTGGTTTGATAACTTCACTAAGTATTTAGTAATCTCTCCTGTTTTAGATTCAATAATAATCTCACGATTACCACGCTTAATTTTACCGAAAGATACAACCCCATCAATTTGAGCAACTACTGCTGGGTTAGATGGATTACGTGCTTCGAATAACTCTGTTACACGTGGTAAACCTCCTGTAATATCCCCTGCTTTACCAGACTTACGTGGAATCTTAACTAATGTATGACCTGATTCTACTTTATCACCATCATTTACCATTAAGTGTGCACCTACTGGTAAACTGTACGAACGTAAAGCATTACCATCTGCATCTTCAATAATTAATGAAGCAATAATTTTCTTATTTTTAGAATCAATCATTACTTTTTCTTGGAAACCTGTTTGCTCATCAATTTCAACAGTATAGTTAATACCTTGTTCTAAATTGTCAAACTTAACTTTTCCGTTGAATTCTGAAACAATAACTCCATTAAATGGATCCCATTGACAAACTGCATCTCCTTTTTTGATTGATTTAAGATCCTTATCAAATATGATCGAACCATAAGGAATGATATTAGTACTTAATACTATGTCAGTTTTCTTATCAATGATTTTAATTTCAGCTGTACGAGAGATTACGATATCTACTTCTTTACCTTCGTTATCTTTACCTTTAACTGTACGTAAATCTTCTATCTTAACATTTCCATCAAACTTAGCTATTAACTTGTTCTCCTCTGAAATGTTTCCTGCTACCCCTCCAACGTGGAATGTACGTAATGTTAACTGTGTTCCTGGCTCTCCAATCGATTGTGCTGCAATTACACCTACTGCTTCTCCTCTTTGTACTTTCTTTCCTGTAGATAAAGATTGTCCGTAACATTTTTCGCAAATACCTCTTTCAGATTCACAAGTTAATGCAGAACGTACTTCTACTTTATCTACTCCAGAAGCTTCAATTTTTTCAGCTATAATTGGTGTAATTAACTCTCCTGATTCAATTAATAATTCATCAGTTTTTGGAGCATATACATTGTGTAATGATGTACGTCCAGAAATTCTTTCACTTAAAGGCTCAACGATTTCATCGTTTTTCTTTAATGGAGAAATTTCTAATCCTCTTAATGTACCACAATCTACTTCATTTACAATAACATCCTGAGATACATCTACTAAACGACGTGTTAAGTATCCTGCATCGGCTGTTTTTAATGCGGTATCGGCAAGTCCTTTACGTGCACCGTGTGTAGAGATAAAGTATTCTAAAATCGATAATCCTTCCTTAAAGTTAGATAAAATAGGGTTCTCAATAATCTCTCCTCCACTTGCTGTAGATTTCTTAGGTTTTGCCATTAATCCACGCATACCTGTTAA
The DNA here is from genome assembly GCF_965221665.1 of Tenacibaculum aiptasiae. NCBI lineage: Bacteria > Pseudomonadati > Bacteroidota > Flavobacteriia > Flavobacteriales > Flavobacteriaceae > Tenacibaculum > Tenacibaculum aiptasiae. Next base: position 2,243,047 of record NZ_CBDCSN010000002.1, on the reverse strand, counting down.
CTGACGGATCTGCTCTTTCGATCCACGTGCTCCAGAATCTAACATCATAAATACTGAGTTAAATCCTTGTTGATCTTCACGTAAACGCTTCATAGATAATTCAGTTAATCTGTTGTTTGTAGATCCCCAAACATCAATTACCTGGTTATAACGCTCTTTTTGCGTTAACATACCCATGTTATAGTTCATGATTATACCATCTACCTCTTTGTTTGCTTCAGCAATCATAGAGTGCTTTTCTTCTGGTATAATGATATCTCCTAATGAGAATGATAAACCACCTTCGAAGGCGTATTTATATCCCATGTTTTTAATCTCATCTAAGAATTTTCCAACTGCAGGAATATCAGTAACTTTTAAAATACCACTAATAACTCCTCTTAATGATTTTTTAGTTAAAACTTCATTAATATATCCTGCTGCTTCTGGTACAACTTCATTAAATAAAACTCTACCAACAGTTGTTTGTATGATCTTAACAACTGGTTCTCCATCCTCTACATCATTAGTACGAACTTTGATTCCAGCATTTAAGTCTACTCTTTCTTCGTTTAAGGCAATAATTACCTCTTCTGGTGAATAGAAAGTTAATCCTTCTCCTTTAATAGGTACTTCTGGAGTTGACTTTCTTTCCTTAGTCATATAGTATAGTCCTAATACCATATCCTGAGATGGTACAGTAATAGGTGCACCATTTGCAGGGTTTAAGATATTATGAGATCCTAACATTAATAACTGAGCTTCTAAAATAGCCTCTGGTCCTAATGGTAAGTGAACCGCCATTTGATCCCCATCAAAATCGGCATTGAAGGCAGAACAAGCAAGTGGGTGTAAACGTATTGCTTTACCTTCAATTAATTTTGGTTGGAATGCTTGAATACCTAGACGGTGTAACGTTGGAGCACGGTTTAATAAAACTGGGTGTCCTTTAATTACGTTTTCTAAGATATCCCAAACAACTGGTTCTTTTCTATCTATAATTTTCTTTGCAGATTTTACAGTTTTTACAATACCTCTTTCGATTAACTTACGAATAACGAAAGGCTTGTATAATTCTGCTGCCATATCTTTTGGCAATCCACATTCAAATAATCTTAACTCTGGTCCAACAACAATTACAGAACGTGCAGAATAATCAACACGCTTACCTAATAAATTTTGACGGAAACGTCCTTGCTTACCTTTTAAACTATCAGATAATGATTTTAATGGACGGTTAGATTCTGTTTTTACTGCTGATGATTTACGTGTGTTATCAAATAATGAATCTACTGATTCTTGTAACATACGTTTCTCGTTACGTAAAATAACTTCAGGAGCTTTAATCTCCATTAAACGCTTTAAACGGTTGTTACGGATAATAACACGACGATATAAATCATTTAAATCTGAAGTAGCGAAACGACCTCCATCTAATGGTACTAATGGACGTAACTCTGGCGGTATAACTGGAACCGCTTTCATAATCATCCACTCTGGGTTGTTTTCTCTATTCTTTTGAGAATCTCTAAATGCTTCAACAACATTTAAACGCTTTAATGCTTCGTTTTTACGTTGCTTAGAAGTTTCAGTATTTGCTTTATGACGTAATTCAAATGATAACGTATCTAAATCGATTCTTTCTAATAAATCAATTAAACATTCAGCTCCCATTTTAGCGATAAACTTGTTTGGGTCTGAATCATCTAAATACATATTCTCTTGTGGAAGTGTATCTAAAATATCTAAATACTCTTCTTCCGTTAAGAAGTCCATTTTTTGTAATGGTTCTCCTTCAGCATTTTTAGCTTCTCCTGGTTGAATTACTACGTAACGTTCGTAGTAAATAATCATATCTAACTTTTTAGATGGTAACCCTAGAAGGTATCCCATTTTGTTAGGTAATGATCTAAAGTACCAAATATGAGCAACTGGTACTACTAAATTAATGTGACCTACTCTATCTCTACGTACTTTTTTCTCAGTAACTTCAACACCACAACGATCACAAACGATTCCTTTATATCGGATTCGCTTATATTTTCCACACGCACACTCATAATCCTTTACAGGACCAAAAATACGCTCACAAAATAAACCATCTCTTTCTGGTTTGTGTGTACGGTAGTTAATAGTTTCTGGTTTTAAAACCTCACCTCTTGATGCCTCTAAAATAGATTCAGGTGATGCTAAACCAATTGAAATTTTGTTAAACTTTTTAACAGTGTATTTTTCGTTCTTTCTTGCCATAATAACTAATGGATTCGAATTAAAAATTTGCCTCTTTAAGACGTATATTTAAAATGATTTATCATTAGGTAGAAAACATCCTACCTAATGATATTTCACTGTTTATTATTCCTCTAATTTAACGTCTAATCCTAAACCTTTCAGTTCGTGCATTAATACATTAAATGATTCTGGTAATCCTGGTTCTGGCATAGACTCACCCTTAACAATACTTTCGTATGTTTTAGCTCTACCTAATACGTCATCCGATTTTACAGTTAAGATTTCTCTTAAGATACTTGATGCACCATATGCTTCAAGTGCCCAAACCTCCATCTCTCCGAAACGTTGACCTCCAAATTGTGCCTTACCTCCTAATGGTTGTTGTGTAATTAATGAGTAAGGTCCAATAGAACGCGCGTGCATCTTATCTTCAATCATGTGACCTAACTTAATCATATAAATTATACCCACTGTTGCTGGCTGATCGAAACGTTTTCCTGTACCTCCATCATATAAGTATGTATGTCCGTAACGAGGAATACCTGCTTGATCTGTTAAATCATTAATCTCGTTAATATTTGCACCATCAAAAATTGGTGTTGCATATTTTTGACCTAATTTTTCTCCAGCCCAACCAAGAACTGTTTCATAAATCTGACCAATATTCATACGAGATGGTACCCCTAATGGATTTAATACAATATCTACTGGTGTTCCGTCTTCTAAGAAAGGCATATCTTCTTGACGTACAATACGTGCTACAATACCTTTATTTCCGTGACGTCCTGCCATCTTATCTCCTACTTTTAACTTACGTTTTTTAGCTACGTAAATTTTTGCAAGCTTTAAGATTCCTGCTGGTAACTCGTCTCCTACAGAAATTGTAAACTTCTCACGACGTAAAACTCCTTGTAAATCGTTTACTTTAATCTTATAGTTGTGTACTAATTCTACAACTAACTTGTTTAAGTCTTTATCTGTAGTCCAAGTACCGTTTAAATGTGTAAAATCTTCTACTGAATTTAACATTTTTTGAGTAAACTTCTTACCTTTTGGTAATACTTCTTCCCCTAAATCGTTAAATACACCTTGTGAAGTTTTACCTGTAATTAAAGTAAATAACTTCTCTACTAATCTATCTTTTAATCCTTCAAACTTAGATACGTAAGATGCTTCTAAAGTTGCAATAGCCTCTTTATCTCTAGCACGTTTATTCTTATCTTTTACTGCACGTTTGAATAATTTTTTATTAATTACTACTCCTCTTAATGAAGGTGAAGCTTTTAATGATGCATCTTTTACATCTCCTGCTTTATCTCCAAAAATAGCACGTAATAATTTTTCTTCTGGTGTTGGATCAGATTCTCCTTTTGGTGTAATCTTACCAATTAAGATATCACCTGGGTTTACTTCTGCTCCAATACGAATCATTCCATTTTCATCTAAGTCTTTAGTAGCCTCTTCTGAAACATTTGGAATATCGTTTGTTAATTCTTCTGCTCCTAATTTAGTATCACGAACATCTAATGAATATTCATCGATATGAATAGAAGTAAAGATATCTTCACGAACAACTTTTTCTGAAATCACGATCGCATCCTCAAAGTTATACCCTTTCCAAGGCATGAAGGCTACTTTCATGTTTCTTCCTAAAGCTAATTCTCCTTTTTGCGTTGCATAACCTTCACAAAGTACTTGTCCTTCTTCAACTCTATCTCCAACTTTTACAATTGGCTTTAAGTTAATGTTAGTACCTTGGTTAGTTTTTCTAAACTTAATTAAGTTATAAGTGATTTCATCTGAATCGAAGCTTACCATTTGCTCTTCTTCAGTTCTATCATACTTAATAGTTATTTTATTTGCATCAACATACTCAACAACTCCAGCTCCTTCTGCATTGATTAAGATACGAGAGTCTTTTGCTACTCTACGCTCTAATCCTGTACCTACAATTGGAGATTCTGGACGTAATAATGGAACAGCTTGACGCATCATGTTCGATCCCATTAACGCACGGTTGGCATCATCATGCTCTAAGAAAGGAATTAACGATGCTGATATAGATGCAATTTGGTTTGGTGCAACATCCATGTAGTCTACTTCATTTGGAGTAACTACTGGGAAATCTCCACCTTCACGTGAAATTACTTTATCTTCAACAAAGTCTCCTTGCTCATCAATTTTTAAGTTAGATTGAGCAAACTTCATTCCTTCTTCTTCTTCAGCACTTAAGTAAACATGCTCTTGCTTTAAATCTATGTTTCCATCAACTACCTTTTTATAAGGTGTTTCGATAAAACCAAGATTATTAACTTTTGCAAATACTGCTAAAGATGAAATTAATCCAATATTCGGTCCCTCAGGAGTTTCAATTGGACATAAACGACCATAGTGTGTATAGTGAACATCACGAACCTCGAATCCTGCTCTTTCTCTAGATAAACCTCCAGGTCCTAAAGCTGATAAACGACGTTTGTGAGTAATTTCTGCTAATGGATTTGTTTGATCCATAAACTGAGATAATTGGTTGGTACCAAAGAATGAATTAATTACTGAAGATAATGTCTTCGCATTAATTAAGTCAATTGGAGTAAATACCTCGTTATCACGTACGTTCATTCTTTCACGAATTGTACGAGCCATACGAGCTAAACCAACACCGAACTGTCCAGCTAATTGCTCTCCTACAGTTCTTACACGACGGTTTGATAAGTGATCAATATCATCTACTTCTGCTTTTGAGTTAATTAACTCAATTAAGTATTTGATAATTGTAATAATATCGTTTTTAGTTAATACCTTTTGATCTATATCTTCATTAAGACCTAATTTGGTATTCATTCTAAAACGTCCTACTTCTCCTAAACTATAACGTTGCTCTGAGAAGAATAATTTTTCAATAATTCCTCTTGCTGTTTCCTCATCTGGCGGTTCAGCATTACGTAATTGTCTATATACATGCTCTACTGCCTCTTTCTCTGAGTTTGTAGGATCCTTTTGTAATGTATTATGAATGATTGCATAATCTGCCATGTCATTATCCACCTTATGTAATAAGATAGTTTTTGCACCTGCATCGATTATTTCATCAATGTGTTCTTTCTCTATAATTGTATCACGGTCGAAAACAATTTCGTTACGCTCAATAGATACTACTTCTCCTGTATCTTCGTCTACGAAATCTTCATGCCAAGTTTTTAATACTCTTGCTGCTAATTTACGCCCTAATACTTTCTTTAATCCTGCTTTAGAAACTTTTACTTCTTCCGCTAAATCAAAGATTTCTAATATATCTTTATCTCTTTCAAAACCTATGGCTCTGAATAACGTTGTTACTGGTAATTTTTTCTTTCTATCAATATAAGCATACATTACTTGATTGATATCTGTTGCAAATTCTATCCAAGATCCTTTAAAAGGAATAACTCTTGCTGAGTATAACTTGGTTCCGTTTGCGTGGAAAGATTGTCCGAAGAACACCCCTGGTGAACGGTGTAATTGAGACACTACAACTCTTTCTGCTCCATTAATAATGAAAGTTCCAGAATTAGTCATATAAGGAATAGTACCTAAATATACATCTTGAACTATAGTTTCGAAATCTTCGTGTTCAGGATCGGTACAATAAAGCTTTAACCTTGCTTTTAAAGGTACACTATGTGTTAAACCTCTTTCGATACATTCTTGGATGCTATATCTTGGAGGATCTACAAAGTAGTCTAAAAATTCTAATACAAATTGATTACGAGTGTCTGTAATCGGAAAGTTATCCATAAAGGTTTTGTATAAACCTTCTTCACCTCGCTCATCGGCTTTGGTTTGCAATTGGAAAAAGTCTTGGAAAGACTTCACCTGAATATCTAGAAAATCTGGATAATCAGTTCCTAACTGCGATGATGCAAAGTTAATTCTTTCAGTAGTGTTTATCGTTGCCAAAAGAGATGCTATTTTTAAATTAAAAATATTATTTTTTGAAACTTATCTGTTTCAATAATGCAATTTTAATTGCTTTTGATGGTTAAAAACCAACACTTTATAGTCGTAAAATCACAATTTCAAATTGTGATAAATAAAGAACGAATATATACACAAAATGGTTTAGGACTAAAAACATACGTTTCTAGTACCTAAACCTTAATTGTTTTTTCCCGTTTTAATTCGGGAGTATAGCTTACTTAAGCTCTACCTCAGCTCCTGCTTCTTCTAAAGACTTCTTAAGACCTTCTGCCTCATCTTTAGATACAGCTTCTTTTATTGGTGCTGGAGCGCTATCAACGATTGCTTTAGCATCTTTTAATCCTAATCCAGTTAATTCTTTAACTAACTTTACAACTGCTAATTTAGAACCTCCTGCTGCTTTTAAGATCACATCGAATTCAGTTTTTTCCTCTGCTGCATCACCTCCTGCTGCTGGACCTGCTACTGCTACTGCTGCTGCTGCTGGCTCAATACCATACTCTTCTTTTAAGATAGTAGCTAAATCATTAACTTCTTTTACTGTTAAGTTAACTAATTGTTCTGCGAAATCTTTTAAATCTGCCATTTTAATTGTTTTTTGAAATTTTATTTATTTTAGTTTATTAGTGCGCGTAATTATTTTTCAGATAACGTTGTAAGAATACCTGAAAGTTTGTTTCCACTTGATTGTAAAGCTGAAACAACATTTTTAGCTGGAGATTGTAATAATCCAATGATATCTCCAATAAGCTCTTCTCTAGATTTGATGTTAACAAGAGCGTCTAATTGGTCATCTCCAATGTAAACTGCCTCTTCAACAAAAGCTCCTTTTAATAAAGGCTTATCTGATTTTTTTCTGAACTCTTTTATAACTTTTGCTGGTGCATTTGCAGCTTCAGCAATCATTATAGAAGTATTACCTTTTAAAACACTTTGTAAGTCTCCAAAATCTTTATCTGAAGCTTCCATTGCTTTGGCAAGCATTGTGTTTTTTACAACAGCCAATTTAACGTTAGCTTTAAAACAAGCTCTACGTAAGTTAGATGTAGTTACTGCATCTAATCCAGAAATATCTGCTAAATAGATAGTACCAGTATCTCCTAATTGTGCTGTTAAATCTTCTATTACTTGTAATTTGTCTTCTCTAGTCATAATTAAAAAGTTTTAACTGCCTTATGATACAGATTTTTCATCTACAGCAACACTAGGACTCATAGTAGAAGACATAAAAATACTCTTAATATAAGCACCTTTAGCAGCTGTTGGCTTTAATTTAATTAATGTTTGTATTAACTCATTTGCATTTTCTTCAATCTTCTTAGCATCGAAAGATACTTTTCCAATTGCAGCGTGTACAATACCAGTTTTATCAACTTTAAAGTCAATCTTACCAGCTTTTACTTCTTGTACTGCTTTTGCAACATCCATAGTTACTGTTCCTGTCTTTGGGTTTGGCATTAAACCTCTTGGTCCTAAAATACGACCTAAAGGACCTAATTTACCCATAACGCTAGGCATTGTAATAATAACGTCAACATCAGTCCAACCACCTTTAATTTTTTGAAGGTACTCATCTAATCCAACATAATCCGCACCAGCTTCTTTTGCTTCTGCTTCTTTATCTGGAGTAACTAATGCTAATACTTTTACGTCTTTTCCTGTTCCGTGTGGTAATGTAACAACTCCACGTACCATTTGATTTGCTTTACGAGGATCTACTCCTAAACGTACTGCTAAATCTACAGATGCGTCAAATTTTACATTTGTAATTTCTTTAACTAAAGCTGATGCATCTCCTAAGCTATAAACTTTAGATCTATCTATCTTAGCACGAGCTTCCTTTTGCTTTTTAGTAATTGCCATTTCTAAATATCTTTTAAAGTTTAAGCAGGTGCATCACCTGTTACTGTTAATCCCATAGAACGAGCAGTTCCAGCAATCATTCTCATTGCAGACTCAACTTCAAATGCATTTAAATCAGGCATTTTGTCTTCTGCAATTCCTCGAATTTGATCCCAAGAAACGCTTGCTACTTTTTTCCTATTAGGTTCTCCTGAACCTTTCTTAATTTTGGCCGCTTCTAATAATTGTACTGCAGCTGGTGGTGTTTTTACAACAAACTCGAAAGATTTGTCTGTATAAACGGTAATCACAACAGGTAATACTTTACCTTGTTTGTCCTGTGTACGAGCATTAAATTGCTTACAGAACTCCATGATATTAACCCCGGCAGCACCTAAAGCGGGTCCAACTGGTGGCGACGGATTCGCAGCACCTCCCCTAACTTGTAGTTTAACTAATTTACTTACTTCTTTTGCCATTGTTTAAGATTTAATCGAGATATTTAAATTGGAAGCTTCAAACATCTCTAAATATAGGTGTAACAATTATATTTTCTCTACTTGCATGTAATTTAGTTCTAATGGTGTTTTTCTTCCGAAAATTTTAACCATTACTTCTAATTTACGTTTTTCCTCATTAACTTTTTCAACTGTTCCATCGAATCCATTAAAAGGACCGTCGATTACTTTTACAGTTTCTCCAACTGAATAAGGAATTGCGACATTTTCATCTCTAACAGAAAGTTCATCAACTTTACCTAACATTCTGTTCACTTCCGATTTACGCATTGGCACAGGTTCTCCTCCTTTTGTTTCACCTAAAAAACCAATAACTCCAGTTACTGATTTAATTACGTGAGGAACCTCTCCAGCTAAGTTAGCTTCAACCATTACATATCCTGGAAAATAAACTCTTTCTCTATTTATTTTCTTTCCGTTTCTAACTTGAATAACTTTTTCTGTTGGGACTATTACTTGATTAACATAATCTGATAATCCAAAACGAGCAATTTCAGTCTCGATATAAGTTTTAACCTTATTCTCTTGACCTCCAACAGCTCTTACAACATACCACTTCATTACTGAATTATCTGCCGCCATAATCTAAAAATTATATCTAGTTAAATTGGTTAAAAAACCAGTCTAATCCAGTGTGAAAAAACTTATCAATACCAGCTACAGCTAATGCAAATGCAATAGTGAATGCAGCAACCACTACAGTTGACTTTTGTGCTTCTTCACGAGTTGACCAAGTCATATTTGTATTTAATTCTTCAAAAGAATCCTTGACGTATTGTATAAATTTATTCATGTTTTTATCCTTTTAACGAGCTACAGTATTTAAACCGTAACTCGCTTTGATTTTTGCACGGATTGAGGGACTCGAACCCCCGACACCTGGTTTTGGAGACCAGTGCTCTACCAACTGAGCTAAACCCGTATTTCATTTTGAAAGGAGCCTCTCTATTTAAAGAGACTCCTTTTTTATGCTGTAAACTAACTATTAATTAGTCTAAGATTTCAGTTACCTGACCTGCACCTACTGTTCTACCTCCTTCACGGATTGCGAACTGTAAACCAATGTTTAATGCGATTGGTTGGATTAAATCAACTGTAATAGTTAAGTTATCTCCTGGCATTACCATCTCTACTCCATCAGGTAAGTTAATGTTACCAGTTACGTCAGTTGTACGTACGTAGAATTGTGGACGGTAGTTATTGTGGAATGGAGTGTGACGTCCACCTTCTTCTTTCTTTAAAACGTATACCTCAGCTTTAAATTTAGCGTGTGGAGTTACTGAACCTGGCTTACAGATTACCATACCTCTCTTGATATCTTCCTTAGCAATACCTCTTAATAAGATACCTGCGTTATCTCCTGCCTCACCTCTATCTAAGATTTGACGGAACATTTCAATACCAGTTACTGTAGAAGTTAACTTCTCAGAACCCATACCGATAATCTCTACTGGATCTCCAGAGTTGATGATCCCTGTTTCAATACGACCAGTAGCAACAGTACCACGACCTGTAATTGAGAATACATCCTCGATTGGCATTAAGAAATCTTTTTCAGTATCTCTTGGTGGCTCTTCAATCCAAGTATCAACAGCTTCCATTAATTCTAAAACTGTATCAACCCACTTTTGCTCTCCATTTAAAGCTCCTAAAGCAGAACCAGCAACAACAGGACCGTTATCTCCATCGTACTCGTAGAAAGATAATAAGTCTCTAACTTCCATCTCTACTAACTCTAATAACTCCTCATCATCAACCATATCAACTTTGTTTAAGAAAACAACGATACGTGGAATACCTACTTGACGTCCTAATAAGATGTGCTCACGAGTTTGTGGCATTGGACCATCTGTTGCAGCTACTACTAAGATAGCTCCATCCATTTGAGCAGCACCAGTTACCATGTTCTTTACATAATCGGCGTGACCTGGACAATCTACGTGTGCGTAGTGACGGTTTGCAGTTGCATACTCTACATGAGAAGAGTTAATTGTTATACCTCTTTCTTTTTCTTCTGGAGCGTTATCGATTTGATCAAAAGCTCTTTGTTCAGAAAATCCTGCATCAGCTAATACTTTAGTAATTGCAGCAGTTAAAGTAGTTTTACCGTGATCTACGTGACCAATAGTACCAACATTTAAATGCGGTTTCGAACGATCATAAGTTCCTTTTGCCATGATTATTAATTTTAATTCTTAGTTAAATATATTTAGTGTTATTTTAAAACTCTTTTAAACTCTTTTCACTAAAAAAGAGCCAATGACCGGATTTGAACCGGTGACCTCATCCCTACCAAGGATGCGCTCTACCAACTGAGCTACACCGGCTTGGAATTTTAGAGCGAGAGACCGGGTTCGAACCGGCGACATTCAGCTTGGAAGGCTGACGCTCTACCAACTGAGCTACTCTCGCCTATTTAAAACCGCTAATTTAATAATTAAACCTAGATTTAAAAATCATTTTTTCAGTTTTAAAAGAGTGGGGAGAGCAGGATTCGAACCTGCGAAGTCGTAAGACAACGGAGTTACAGTCCGTCCCATTTGGCCGCTCTGGAATCTCCCCAAGATTTTCAATAAAATCTTATCCGTTTTGCTTAAGAACTTGAGCCGATGAAGGGACTCGAACCCCCGACCTGCTGATTACAAATCAGCTGCTCTAGCCAGCTGAGCTACATCGGCAATTGTTATAAAAAAACAATCCGCTATTTCTAACGGACTGCAAATGTATAAAGTAATTTTTAATTTTTAAAACTTTTTTGAAATATTTTTTATCTTTTTATGAAACCAATGAATCTCTATGTTTTTCTTTTGATTTTTTCAGGCTTCTTTTTAATGATTCAATCGCAATGCTGACACCCTCTTCAAAGGTTTTTGTTTGTTTTTTCACCATCAACTCACTTCCTGGAATATTAATTTTAATTTCAGATATTTTATTTTCTTTTTCACTAGTATTTTGAACTTTTAAAAAAACCTCTACGTCTACTATTTTATCATGAAACCTTTCTAAACCTCCTACTTTCTTTTCTATGTAACTTATCAACTTTTTATCTGCTGTAAAGTTTACTGACTGCGTGAATACTTTCATAATTTTCAATCTTTAATTAGGCTCCCTAGGGTGAGCACTGTTATATACTTTCTTTATTTGCTCCAAGTTATTGTGCGTATAAACTTGAGTGGAGGCTAAACTTGAATGCCCTAGTAATTCTTTAACCGAATCTAATGACGCACCATTATTAAGTAAATGTGTAGCAAAAGCATGCCTTAAGATATGTGGGCTTTTTTTTACTTTAGTTGACACCCTACTAAAGTACGCATTTATTATTCGGTAAACAAGAGTTTCATAAATTTTAACTCCCTTTTTGGTTATCAAAAGTTCAGCTACATTTTCCAACTCATAGTCTTTTTTAAAATCAATATACTGATTCAAAGTATCTAACACCGTTGGCAACAACATTATATATCTTTCTTTATTTCTTTTTCCTAAAACCTTTATAACTTTCTTAACAAAATCAACATCCTTTTCTTTGATATTTATTAACTCTGTTCTTCTAATCCCTGTTGAATACAATAACTCTACTATTAAGCGGTCTCTTACTGATTCAAAATCGGTGCCTTCCTTCATAATATCCAAAACTTCTCCCACCTCATTTTGATCAAAAGGTACTTGTATTTTTTTTTGAACTTTTAATGCTTTGTGTTTTGACAAGGGATTTACTTTAACCTCTCCTATTTTTTGTAAAAAAGTATAGAACGTTTTTAAAGAGCTCATTTTTCTATTCACACTCCTATTTGAAATACCTTCATTTATCAAACTCACCATCCAAGTCCTAATTTGATTATAATGAATTTCCGTTAGTTTTTCATCTTCATATTCAACTACACAAAAATCTCTAAAAGCAATTAAATCAGTTTTGTATGCTTGAATTGTATGTTTTGAATACTTTTTCTCATGAGTTAAGTATTCTAGAAAAGCTTCTAATAACATTTGAAAGTTTATTTAAAATAAATGTACAAAAAAACCTGTATCGAAATCAATACAGGTTTTATATCTTTAAAATAGCTTATTCCTAACCTATTTCTTCTTTTGTTCTTAAACTCTGAACGTAAGATGCTTTTATCTTCTGAGCACGCTTTACAACAGATGGCTTATTAAACTGCTTTCTGTCACGTAATTGTTTTAACGTTTTAGTGTTACTAAATTTACGCTTATAACGTTTTAACGCTCTATCGATATTCTCTCCTTCTTTTACTGGAATAATTAACATTTGTTAGCACCTCCTTTCATTGTAGTCTCTAAATTTATTATTTTAGGACTGCAAAGGTACTGAGTATTTTTTAATTAACCTGCAAAAAAATTATTTTATTTTGGAGCCCAAACTGAGTAGCTTTTTGGCGGTACTTGTATTTTAACCCACTTTCCTCCTTGTGTTACAGGTTCCCATGAAGAATGTCCAGTATAATCTTTAATTCGAGTATTTGACCAATTGGTTTCTATCCAACGCTCTTGCCAATGATTTGCATTGTTAATATACACTACTAAACCTGCATTATTGTGTCCATTTCTTCTTGCAATGTATTCATCATTGTCAGTATATAAGTTTGTAGTACTTCCTCCTGCTAAGTTATTATGTATCCAAATCAAATTATTCAATCTTTCTTTATTTAACCATTCTTCATAATCTCTATAAAACATTGTTGGATACCCTTCATGTGTTAATATATATGCATAGGCTAACATTTTACCTCCATAGATTTCATTAGTATCATGATTAGTTACAAACGTTACCGCTCTACTCGCATTTCTCTTCCATAACATATCTTCGTTTAACTTATTTAAGTTATTACCATCAAATGCGTCTTTCATTCTATAATAACATGCAAAATCAAAAGCACTTGCTTCTGCTTGTCCTGACCACCAATCTAAAGTACCCGCATTTCCATCCCAGTATTCTCCAACTGTAAATCCTCCTACTTCATTTTTCCAATCTTTTACAACCCATGGTTCAAAACCTTTTACATAATCAAAACGCCAACCATCAAATCCCATTACATTTTTATAATATTTAGCAACTGACTCTGGATTTTTCCATAATTCATTTTGAACTCTTACTTGGTGATGCGATAAATCTGGAAATCCTCCAAATACCCCTGTGTCATTATTAAAGTTATGATTCGGATGAAAATCGTTATAATCTCTTATAAATCTTCCTGACATTGGTGTAAACTTAGTCCAATTTGGCTGACCATTAACTGGGTTCACTTCACTTTGGCCTCCACTATTATGATTGATAACAATATCTGCTATAACACTTAATCCAGCTCCGTGTGCTGATGAAATTAAACTTTTCAACTCATTTTCAGATCCAAAACGAGTTTCTACACTTCCCATTTGATTATATTTTCCAAAATCAAAATAATCGAAAGGATCATACCCCATCGAGAAAGCTCCATTTTGTGCTTTTGTTGCTGGCGGCAACCAAATAGCATCCATTCCTGCATTACTCCAATCTTGCACTTTACCTTTAACTGTGTTCCACCAATTCCCTCCTGCTGGAACATCCCAGTAAAACGCTTGCATCATTACTCCAGTTCCTATTTGTTTTAAGCCTGGTCTAGCCGACGCTTGTATTGTTTCTTTCTCTTGTGATTTTACGTTTAATTCTTCTGATAATTCTGCTGAACATCCTAAGAAAACTGTTATGATTGGCACAAGAAACCAATGCTTTTTTTGAAGAGTTTTCATTTAATATATTTTTAAATTTGGTTTCAAGTTATACATTGAATTTCAGACCGCGAAATCGTTATAGCTCCGAAATCGTTTTCGTGTTGAAAACTTATTGACTTTTAATTTTTTTCCTTCTCAAAAAGTTAATTTCACAAAAAAACCACTCATTAAACGAGTGGTTTTTATTTTTTTTATCATTTTGGTTATAAAGTCAACATTTAACAAAAATAAATTAACCTTATTAAAAAACGATTACGTCGCTGGCTTATACTCTTTCTTATCGATTACCATTTTTGCGATAATCTCTTTTAAGATTTCAGAGGTACCACCTCCTATTGGACCTAATCGGCTATCTCTTAATAAACGTGCTAAAGGATACTCTTCCATATATCCATAACCTCCTAATAATTGTAATGCATCATAAATTACTTCATCAGCCATTTTAGTCGATAATAATTTACTCATACTAGCTTCCTTTACCACATAATTACCATCATTAAGCCTCTTTGTAATTGAATAATTATATTCTTTACACATATCTATTCTACTTGCCATCTCTGCAACTTTATGACGTAATGCTTGGAATTTATCTAATGTTTTTCCAAAAGCTTCTCTTTCACTCATGTATTGAACTACATAATCTAAAGCGTACTCTGCTCTTGCATGAGCATTAACCCCCATTACTAGACGTTCTAAAGCAAAGTGCTGCATAATGTAAGGAAAACCTTTCCCTTCTTCTCCCATTAAATTTTCTGCTGGAATCACAACATTATCAAAAGCTATCTCTGCTGTATCTGATGCTCTCCATCCTAATTTATCTAATTTTGTTGATGATATCCCTGGTGTTTCTCTATCTACCACAAAAATACTCATCCCTTTATGCTTATCCTCTGGATTTGTTTTTGCTGCTACAACTAAGTAATCCGAATACACTCCATTTGTAATAAACGTTTTTGATCCATTTATCACATAAGTATCTCCATCTTTTATAGCTGTGGTTCTCATTCCAGCCACATCACTTCCTCCAAATGGTTCTGATATACATAAACACCCTATTTTTTCACCATCAATACTTGGAGTTAAATACTCTCTCTTAATTCTATCATCTCCTTCTTTATTTAAATGTGTCATTGCTAAATATGCATGTGCCCACATATTTGCTGCAAAACCTCCTGAGTTTATTTTTTGCAGCTCTTCTAAAAAGATTACGGTATAAAAAAGATCAAGGTTTAATCCTCCATATTCTTCTGGTTGATTCAAACCAAAGTATCCCATTTCTCCGAATTTCTTCCAAATAAAACGTTCAACTGTTCCTTCTTTTTCCCATTTATCTATATAAGGAGTAACCTCCTTTTGTAAAAACTCCTTAAAGCTTTGACGAAACGCCTCGTGTTCTTCAGTAAAATACATACTGTATATATTTTGTTGTTGTTTGTTTATTTTGCTTCCAAATATAAAACTATTCTCTCGTATTTGTCTACTGGGAATCCATCTATATTTTTTAATTCTGAGATATCTTGTAATTCTGCCACTTCATCTCTGTATTCAAAAATCTTTTTACATAAATCATAATCTATATATGGATTTTTAAGCACTTCTTTAAACATAGCTGTATTTACATTTATTTTTTCAATCTTAGGTTTTCTACCTATTTTAAACTTTGATAAAATATCATTGATTATTTCTTTTTCTAAACCCCAAACTTCATTCAATTGCTCTTTATAAGTAAACCCTTGTATCTTCTTTCTATATTTTAAAATACGATCAGCAATAACCTCACCAACTCCATTTATTATTTCAAAATCTTTTTTTGTTGCTTTATTTATATCATTAGTTGAAACTAATTTTTCTACTTTATTTTCAATAGTATTAGATTCTAACTTACTACTTCTAACAAGTATAGCTTTCTTTTCTTTTTTCCGCTTATTTCTATTAACAACCCAATCTGGAAACTTAAAGTATGGAGCTATCTTATTTAATAGACTATCGGACACCTCAGTTATTTTTTGGAACTCTTTTTTAGAATTCACATATCTATTTAGGTTTCTATATGCATGTAACCTATCTATTTCTTCTACAGACATACCCAACTGATATCCTTTATAATCGGTAATGTAATTTGGATTGAAAGGGTGTATTTTAAACTTTCTTTTTTCTATAGCTACTCTTTTTAAGCTATCAATCTTATTTTTAAAGACTAATAACTCTTCTGTATCATTGTTAATTATATCGTTTGAAGAAAAGTCTACAAACAAATAAATACTTTGCAATACAACTATAAGTATTATTAAAAAGAAAATCCCATTTCTTTGGCGTTTGTTATACCAGAAATAGGATTTAATATTTTTCATCGTTTTTCTTTTTTAGCTTTTTATCGCATCAAGATAACGCTTTAATTGCTTTTTCACAATTGGGAATAAGAAATATAATCCTACCATATTAGGGAAAATCATCGCAAAAATCATTGCATCTGAGAATTTCCAGATAGATCCCATACTTGCTGCTGCTCCAATAATTACAAAAATTAAGAACAATACTTTATATGTTAAATCTGCAGCCTTACCTCTACCAAATAAGAATTTCCAAGATTGTAATCCATAGTAAGACCAAGAAATCATTGTTGAAACTGCAAATAATACTACAGCTACAGTTAAGAACACATTAGAATAAGGTATATATTGAGCAAAAGCTTTTGATGTAATTCCCGCTCCTTCATATGCTACTCCATCAATTAATACTGCTCCGGAACCGTTTCCTCCATATTGGAATACAGCACCATCTCCACCACCAAAGTTAAAGATAATAATTACTAAAGCTGTCATAGTACAAATAACCACAGTATCAATAAATGGTTCTAATAATGCCACTAATCCTTCAGACGCAGAATATTTAGTTTTTACAGCAGAGTGTGCAATTGAAGCCGAACCTGCTCCTGCCTCATTCGAAAATGCAGCTCTTTGGAACCCTACTAATAATACTCCCATTATAGTACCTACTCCCATTGCAGTAGGGCTAAATGCTTCTTTAAAGATCAACCCAAAAGCATCATCAATAAAACTAAAGTTACTAAATATTATATATAAACATGCTAATAAGTACATTACTGCCATAAAAGGTACAACCTTTTCTGTTACAGAAGCGATTCTTTTAATCCCTCCAATAATAATAATACCTACTAAAACAGCTAAAACTACTCCAATAATAGCTCCAGCACTAGTACTCTCTAATCCTAATAATTCTTTTAAAACTATTGTAGCTTGATTTGACTGTGCTGCATTACCACCACCAAAAGAACCTCCAATACAGAAAATAGCAAAAAATATAGCTGCTACCTTTCCTAACATTTCGAAACCTCTCTCTTTTAAACCTTTACTTATATAGTACATTGGCCCTCCATATACAGTACCATCACTACCTACATCTCTATATTGAACTCCTAAAGTACACTCTACAAATTTTGTAGACATTCCTAATAATCCACAAACAATCATCCAAAATGTAGCTCCTGGTCCTCCCAAAGCAATTGCTAAAGCAACCCCTGCTATATTTCCATTTCCTACTGTACCTGAAACTGCTGTTGCTAATGCTTGGAAATGCGAAACCTCTCCTTCTTCACTCTCATCTCTAATTGTTTCAATTGAATCTCCACCTGGAGTAACATCTCCATAAGCTGGTTCCACTACTGCATGATCTACTTCATCATACTTTCCTCTTACAACATTAATAGCTGTTTTAAAGTGAAGGATATTTGGAAATTTAAAATATATTGTAAAAAATAACGCACTTCCTACTAGTAATATTAATACAAAAGGAATTCCAAAAACTTGAAAGAAAATAGCGTTAAAAAAAGTATCAGCAATTGGTTGAAACGCTTCATCAATTTGTTGGTCTAAACCTTTTTCTTGTGCAAATGTTAACATCGGTACTATCATTAGTAGTAACGTGAGAAGTTTTTTATTCATGATTTTTGTGTTGGTTTTTTTGAATTAGTAGCCCGCAATATCTTAAAAAAATGTACTTTCAACAAGTTTTAATCGTTAAATGTAATTTTTACTTGAGATTTATTTAAAATTTTAACGGTTTTTATTTATTTATTTTTAAGAAAACTCATATCAATTTACTAGAACAATTCTCTAAGTTTTATAATTTGTTCTGGACGGCCTAATACAATCAAATTAGCCCCTGCTGTTAATCTTACAGAAGCTTCTGGGTTAATAATATATTCTTTTTCTAAAGTCCTGTACCCTATCACAGTACAACCTGTTTTTTTTCGTAAATCTAAATCTAAAATAGTCTTATCTAAATATTCGTGAGGTAAATTATCAATAGCTATTTCTTCTAAATTCGCTGTAGTATCTCCTTCTATTGTTAGCCTATCTACAAACTCAATAACATCTGGGGTTACTACCAAAGAAGCCATATGTGCTCCTCCTAGTTTATCTGGCATAATTACATTATCTGCCCCAGCTATTTTAAGTTTATTATAAGAGGTTTCCTTAGAAGCTCTACTTATTATTTTACAATTTTTATTTAGCTGATTTGCTGTTAACACAACAAATAAATTATCTGCATCCGAAGGCAAAGCCGTAATCAAATTACTAGCATTTAAAATTCCTGCTCGTATTAGCGTTTCATCTGTAGTTGCATCTCCTTCAATATTCAGGACTCCTTTTTCATCAAGTAATTTAATTATACTCTCATCCTTCTCTACAACTACAAAATCTTTCTTATAACTATTTAGTTTTGAAATTGCTTGTTTACCATTTCTTCCAAAACCACAAACTATTGTATGCCCTTGTAATTTTTCTATTTTTTTTTGCACTTTTTTTATTTTTAAACGGTGAAAAAATTGCCCACTTATTAAGTATTCTGAAAATGACGATACTGCATATCCGAAAATAAAAAGGCTCGATAATATTAATCCTATTGTAAAAACCTTTTCTCCTGTTCCAAATGGATGTACTTCACCAAAACCAATGGTAGTTATGGTTATTACAGTCATATATAAAGCATCAATAAAAGAGTAATCAAATAACAAAGCATAACCAGCTACACCAATTGTTAAAATTAGTATTGAGAAAAAGATGGCTTTATATAACCTTGATCGAAATACCCTTTTTATCATAAATCAAATACCGAAGTTCTTTTTGTATAAATCATATCTTTCAACTTCAATAAAAATGCTAGAATAAGGTATATCCCAAAAGACAATCCTATTGTTACAAAAGACATATAAATAAAAAACAAACGTACATTACTCGTTCTGATCCCTAAACGATCTGCAAACCTTGAAGACACTGCAAAACCATGTCGTTCAAAAAAATGACGTACCGAGTCAATTAATTTCATATTTATCCGTTTTTTATGGCAAGATACCAATTTACAGCGATTTGTTAATAACATCGGTATTAAAATAAGTTTGGTTTTGGTAACTTTGCTTTTTTCTGAAAAATAGGCACTTTGAAAGAACAAGAATACATTGAGGTATACGGAGCTAGGGCTCACAACTTAAAAAACATCGACGTAAAAATACCACGTGAAAAGCTAGTTGTTATTACTGGTTTGAGTGGTAGTGGTAAATCTTCTTTAGCATTTGATACTATTTATGCTGAAGGTCAACGTAGATACATTGAAACTTTTTCTGCTTATGCTCGTCAATTCTTGGGTGGATTAGAAAGACCTGATGTAGATAAAATAGATGGTCTTTCTCCTGTTATTTCGATTGAACAAAAAACCACTAACAAAAGTCCTCGTTCTACCGTAGGTACTATTACAGAAATTTACGATTTTTTACGTTTACTTTTCTCTCGTGCTGCCGATGCCTATTCTTACAATACTGGAGAAAAAATGGTAAGTTATTCTGACCAACAAATAAAAGATTTGATTCTTAAAGATTTTGCCGATAAACGTATCGCTATTCTTGCTCCTTTAATTAAATCGAGAAAAGGACATTATCGTGAGTTATTTGAACAAATTTCTAAACAAGGCTTTGTTCGTGTTCGTGTTGATGGTGAGATTAGAGAAATTGAAAAAGGAATGAAACTAGATCGATACAAAACTCACGATATTGAAGTAGTTATTGATCGATTAGTTGTTAATCCTTCTGCCGACAAAAGATTGGAAGAAACCATAAAAACAGCATTATATACTGGTAATAATATTTTAATGGTTATTGATGTTGATGATGAAAAACCTCGTTATTTCAGTAGAGAGTTAATGTGTCCTACATCTGGGATTGCTTATCCAAACCCAGAACCAAATACTTTTTCTTTTAACTCACCAAAAGGAGCTTGTTCTCATTGTAATGGACTAGGAATTACGAATGAAATCAATCAATTAAAAATAATTCCAGATGCTAGTGTTTCTATAAAAAATGGAGGAATTGTTCCTTTAGGAGAGCAAAAAAACAGTTGGATTTTTAAACAATTGCAAAGCATTGCTGAACGATACAAGTTTAAATTAAGCGATCCAATTAATAAAATCCCTAAAGAAGCCATGGATGTTATTTTAAATGGCGGCAAGGAAAAATTTGAAATAAAATCTAAAACAGCTGGAGTTACCAGAAAATATGAAATTGATTTTGAAGGAATTATTTCTTTTATCCAAAGTCAATATAAAAATGCTGAAAGTTCAACTATAAAAAGATGGGCTAAAGGCTTCATGGACGAAGTTAAATGTTCAACTTGTGAAGGTAAGCGATTAAAAAAAGAAGCTCTTCACTTTAAAATTACTGATAAAAGCATTAGTGATTTAGCACAAATGGATGTTGTTGAATTAGCAAATTGGTTTTCTACTATAGAAGATAAGTTGACTGAAAAACAACTAACTATTGCTTCTGAAATTTTAAAAGAAATTAGAACCAGAGTCCAGTTTTTATTAGATGTAGGTCTTGATTATTTAACCATTGACAGAACATCTAAATCATTATCTGGTGGGGAAGCTCAACGTATTCGTTTAGCTACACAAATTGGTTCTCAACTTGTAGGTGTATTATATATTTTAGATGAACCTAGTATTGGATTACATCAACGGGATAACGAAAAGTTAATTCAATCACTTATAAAATTAAGGGATGTTGGAAATTCTGTTTTAGTTGTAGAACACGACAAAGACATGATTGAACAAGCCGATTTTGTATTAGATATAGGCCCTGGTGCTGGACGTCATGGAGGTGAAATTGTTAGTGAAGGAACTTTTGACGATTTAAAATCTCATAGTACTTTAACTGCAGATTATTTGACTGAAAGAAAAGAAATCGCTGTTCCTAAAGAAAGAAGAAAAGGAAACGGGAACTTTATCAAACTTACTGGAGCTACGGGTAATAACTTAAAAAACGTTAATGTTACTTTTCCTCTTGGACAAATGATTTGTGTTACTGGTGTTTCTGGTAGTGGAAAATCTACTTTAATCAACGAAACCCTTTATCCTATTTTAAATGCTCATATTTATCGTGGGGTAAAAAAACCTATGCCTTATAAAAAGATTGAAGGTTTAGAGCATATTGATAAAGTTATTGATATTGACCAATCGCCAATTGGAAGAACTCCTAGATCGAATCCTGCTACTTATACAGGTACTTTTGGCGAAATTAGAAGTTTGTTTGCAAAAACTCCTGAAGCTTCAATTAGAGGTTATAAACCTGGTCGCTTTAGTTTTAATGTAAAAGGTGGTCGTTGCGAAACTTGTCAAGGTGGTGGAGTACGTGTTATTGAAATGAACTTTTTACCAGATGTTCATGTAGAATGTGAAACTTGTCAAGGAAAACGTTTTAATAGAGAAACTTTAGAAATTAGATATAAAGGAAAATCTATTTCTGATGTTTTAGAAATGACCATTAACGAAGCTACTAAGTTTTTCGAACACATTCCTAAAATATTCAGAAAATTAAAAACCATCAAAGATGTTGGTTTAGGTTACATCACATTAGGGCAACAATCTACTACTCTTTCTGGTGGAGAAGCACAACGTATAAAACTAGCTACTGAATTATCTAAAAGAGATACGGGTAATACTTTCTACATCTTAGACGAACCTACAACTGGCTTACATTTTGAAGATATTCGTGTTTTGATGGATGTATTAAACCGACTAACTGATAAAGGAAATACTGTTTTAATTATTGAACATAACCTTGATGTTATCAAGCTTGCCGATCATATTATTGATGTTGGTATGGAAGGTGGTAAAGGTGGTGGACAAATTTTAACTACGGGTTCTCCAGAGAAAGTAGCAAAACATAAAACTAGTTATACTGCTAAATTCTTAAAAAGGGAATTGGTAAAATAACAGCTAAACAATGTAAAAAATAGAGATTTTACACAGTGTAAAATCTCTTTTTTTATCGAAGTCATCTAATTATTATTCTAACTTCTCTAATAATTCTTTTGCTTCTTTTTGCTTATAACTTGTATTAGTCAACAAAATATTTAATTCTTCCTTTGCTTTTGTTAATTGCTTAGACTTCACATACAATAAAGCTTTATACCAATGCCCTTTGGGAGCATCAATTAAATCGCTATTAATTAAAAGGTCTAAAGTTTTTTCTGCCTTGCTATAGTTATTTAATTCAATTAACGAAATAGCTTTATAAAGATAATAATTCCCATCTTTTAATTCTGGATTTGAAACTTGTTCTAAACTCGATAATGTCTCATTATACTTTTTCTCTTTAAAATAATTTTCGGCTGAAATTAGGTTTGCTTTATCAGATGCTTCTCCTCTGCTCGTAAAAGAAGGTAACTCGTTTAACATAATATATTCATTGTAATAATCTGATGAATTATTACCATTAAAAATATTTAAGGTTACCAGTAACAATATAGTTGCAGCTACTCCTGAAATATAAAACAACCTTCTTTTCTTAGATTGGTTTTCTTCTTTATAGACCTTATTAACTTCTGAAAGTGTTTTTTGTAAACTATTTGCTTCTTCCGAGCGAAACAACTCAGTATATTCTTGTACTTCTTCAGAATTTACATTCTCTACAAAACTCCAACTCTCTTCATTAAACGATTCAAACAACTCTTTTTCTATAGTAAAATGCTCTTTAAAAGCTTCGTCAGTTTCTACTCTTTTAAGAAATGTTTCTTTTTCTTCATTAGAAAGTTCATTTCTCAAAAAACGTTCAATTAGTATATCATCTTCTAAGTTCATATCTCTCTTAATGAATTATATCTTTTATCTGCCTTAATAATTTCTGTTAATTTCTTTTTACATTTAAAAACACGCTGCCTAACCACAGTTTCAGAATTATATTCTGTAGCAGAAACTATCTCGGCATAAGAAGTTTTAGCAAAAAACATAAATAAAATTTTCCTACAATTTTCTGAAATCTCTTTCATTTTCTCTATAAACAATTCCTGTCGTTTTTGTTCTACTAATGCCAATGAGTTTTCTCGTTCCTCATTAGCCAGTTCAACAACTTCACTATTTGTTACCTTATTTTTATGTTTATTTAATTCTCTACGCCATAAGTTTTTACATATGGTAAACAAATACGCATCAAAACTCGTAGTAATGCAAAACTGTTCCTTTTTATAACGTATAGCTATTTGTAGTAACGCTCTTTGAAAAATATCTTCAGCATCTTCTATATTACCGTTATTTTTCATTACAAAACTTTTAACCTTTGGTAAATTGTTTTTATAAATGGTAAGTATTGCTTTTTTGTTTTCTTTTACTAGCGCTTTTAAAAAAAAATCTTCTTCCATTTTTTTAAGTTGATTTACAAAAGTAAAATTTTATACTTTTGTTTGGGTAACAAAAAAAAAAAAAATGCACAACTAAAAAGAAAACAATATTAAAATTTAATTTTTATGAAAAAATTTAAAAGATAATCAGTCTAAAAATGAAGCCTTAAACAACGCGAAAAGAAACTATTTAAAAAACCATTCTTTAACTGAAAGGTCTCCTTATTACTGGGCTTCCTTTGTGTTAATTGGAGATATAGAACCAATTTCCTATACTAATATTTGGATTTATATAATAATAGGGGTGATTTCTATTTTTAAGTTGGTATTATTTTTTAATAAAAGGCTAAGAAAATAAACCTCACTTTTACGGATAACATTTTAAAATTTCTATAATTAAGAAAAAGAAAACAAAAACATTTTTAATTATGAAAAAAATCAACCTACTACCTCAAACAATTTTATTACTAGTTGCTATTATTTCCTTTAGCTTTACCATAAAAACCTCTATTGAAAGAGAAAAAAAGAACCAGACATCAGAGACTGTTACTGTTACTGTTACTCAATCTACAGATAGATTATTGCTTATATATTCTCCTGGGCTTACCTCTGCTGAAAAGGCACAAGCCAGACAATGCTTTAGCTCATATATAGGCGCTCCAATTATTCAAGCAATAGAATGTGACACAAATGAAAATGCCGAAATATTAAGATTTGCAATTAATATCGAGGTTCCTCCTACAGTAGGTATGAATGCTCCTGAAGATCCAGACGCTCAACAAACTCAAGAAGGAGCTACATTAAACTCGAACTTAATTTCGTTTGATACAGTAATGGAAGCTATTGATGCATGTCCAAACGTTTCTGGAGTTTCATTTAACTATAGTAGTTGTAAAAATTTTGATCCTTCAGCTGATGGACGTTAGACTTAACTATAAATTACTTTTACTTCTAGTTTTATCGATTTGCCCTATAATAGTTATGGGACAAATCGATAAAACTAAAAACTATTCTGAAAAAGAAGTAGATAGTATATTATCCCGAAATTTTAATAAAGCTAATTATGCCGAATTAGCTCATGATTTCTCTTTTTATTTTTATAGAAAAAAGAAGAATTATCGTCTAGCCATAAAATATGGCAAAATAGAAATTGAAACTATTGAAAAACAACCAATTGTTAACGATAGTGTTTATGCCAATGCCTTGTACAATTTAGGTAATTTTTTTAAAAGGGTTAAAGAACATGACACAGCTATTTCCTACTATATAAAGGCTATAAGAACTAAAGATTTCCCTTTGAAAAAAGCACAAGCCTATTGTGAACTAGGAAAGTATTATCGAATTAAAGGAGAATTATACAAATCTTTTGATTATTATGAAAAAGGACTTCCCCTGATAAAAAAATACTCAACTGCCAAAAGTTTTATGTCACATTGTATTAATTTCTCGCTAACTTGTCATGAGTTGAATACTAAAAAAAGTAACACTAGAGGACTCTTTTATTTAAAAAAAGTAGACAGTTTACAACAGTCTAACCCTAAACTAAATATCCCTGCATATTTTTACCCTTTACATATAAATTTGGGAAACCTATATTCCACAAAGAAAACTTATAATTATAAAAAAGCTAAATACCATTACAAAAAAAATTTAAAAAGAGCTTTTAAAGAAAATAACTCAATTGTAATTTCTTTTTCATATTTAAACCTAGGAGATTTATACTTAAAAAAGGGTAATGATAGCTCTATTGTTTTTCTTGAAAAAAGTATTATCTATGACACTCAGAAATCTGCTATAACTTCTGATGCAAATAGAAACATTGCCAATTATTATGTAAAAAAAAAACAATTTCCAATAGCTTTAACCTATTTTGACCAATCATTAAATGTTAGTTTTAGCACAGATAATAGCGATGATATGTTTCTCCTATCTAAAGAAAAACTATTAAATACTTTAGAAAAAAGAAATACAATGAAAGCACTAAAAGGAAAGATAAGTATTTTATTTTCTTTATATAGTTCAACAAGCGATGTTTCTTATTTAAAAGAAGCTATTAAATTAATTGATTTTTCTGATAAGTTTGTTCAAACGATTATTGAATATAGTACAGAAAATGATACTCGATTTTTATGGAGACAAGAAGTATCTGAGATATATGCTTTGGGAGCACACATTTCATACTTATTAAACAATCCTGCTTTCATGTTTAATTATATTGAAAAAAACAAAGCCTTCTTACTTACTTTAGATGTATACGATAATATTCAAGATTATAAACTTCCTAAAAAAGTAATTACAAAGGAACTCGCATATAAAAAACAAATATTAAAACTAGAGAACAATCCTACTTTAACTGATAAAAAAAAACTGAGAGATTCCTTGTTTAATTTAAAAGAACAATACGCTATTTTTAATGATTCATTAAAACAGATATACCCTCAACATTACGAAAATAAAAAAGAAATAATCCCAATTTCTTTAAATGAGGTAAAACAACTATTAAAAGAAGATGATATTATCATTTCATATACTTTAACGAATGATATTTATAATCAAAACGAAACTTCAAATTTGCTTGGCGTTCTCATCTCTAAAAATAAAACCTTAAGTTTTACCACCAAAAACTCCTCTGACATCAATCATGTGATATACGAGTATAAAAAATTAATTTCTAAACCTTTACAAAGCAAAAAGGAACTAGAATCTTTTAAACAAGTTTCTTTTAAATTATACAACCTATTATTTCCAACAAAAGAAATTCGAAATTTAATTCAACATAAAAATCTAATTATAATTCCAGATACTAGGTTTGAAAACATTCCTTTTGAAAGCCTAAATACTCAAAAAAATAAACTTAAATATCTTGTTGAAAATACTAATATTAGCTATGCGTATTCTTACTCTTTTATGAATTATAATAGTCAATTCAAAAGAGAAACTGAGGTTGACTTGGTAAGTTTTGCTCCTGTTAACTTTCATAATCCAAAATTAACTTCTTTAAATAACACCATTCAAGAAACGAATAACATTAACCATCTATTTGACGAGGTTAAATTTCAATATGATGAAGCTTCTAAAAGTAACTTTTTTAAGAATAGTTCAAATTCCAAAATCATACATTTGGCAACACATGCTAACTATACTCATACCCCAACAATCTATTTCTCAAAAGATTCTCTTAAACTTCATGAACTATATACTTTTAAAAACAATGCAGATTTAGTGGTATTGAGTGCTTGTGAAACTAATTTGGGTGAAGTTAAAAAAGGAGAAGGAACTTTAAGTTTATCTAGAGGGTTCTTTCATTCAGGAACCAATGCTGTTTTATCTTCTCTATGGAGTGTGAATGATAAAACTACCAGCTTTATTATGTCTAAGTTTTATAAAAACATAAAAGAAAATCAGTCTAAAAGTGAAGCCTTAAACAATGCTAAAAGGAATTATTTGAAAAATCATTCTTTAACTGAAAAATCTCCTTACTACTGGGCCTCTTTTGTGTTAATTGGAGATACAGAACCTGTCTTTTATACAAACATTTGGATTTATATTATAACAGGATTTATTGCAACTTCATTCCTGATTTTCTTTTTTAAGAAAAGAAAACTCAATCTTAAAGGGTAACATTTTAAAAAAAACGTAACAAAGAAGAAGAAAACAATTTTATCATGAAAAAATTTAACCTACTACCACAAACAATTTTAGTATTCATAGCTTTTATAGCCTTTAGCTTTACTACAAAAAACAATATTGATGTAGAAAAAAAACAGCAAACCACAATGGTTACAACATCAGTGTACACCTATACGGTATCAATTTTATATGAAAATGGGCTTACGCCACTGGAAAAAGCACAAGCCAGACAATGTTTCATCTCATACTTAAATGTTGCTATTACGCAAGTTACAGAATGTGACGGCAATGAAAATCTTGAAATATTGACGTTATCTATGCTGGTACAATTCCCAACTGTAGGTATGGAAGGTCCTGAAGATCATAATGAACAGCTTCCTCCAGGCTCTACGATGAACTATATTTCATTTAATCAAGTTGTTAATGCTGTTAATGCATGTCCTAATGTTATTGTAGTGTCACCAGGAACTAGTGCTTGTAATAAATCTCCACTTGGTGGTCGCTAGATTTAAACATAGCTTACTTTATTTAATATAACATTAGTCTTACAAAATTTGATTAATTAAAAATATTTAAATAGATAAAACTAACTTTCTGAAAAAATTAATACAGTTATACAATATTAGTTTAACTGTATTAATTTTTTCAGAAAGTTTTTATCTTTTTAAAAGGCACTCTTTCCATAATAATAGAATATATAAGCTTCCTTTTAAAAATTAACTCCATTAAAAAAAAATTCAAAAAAAGAGGGTAACAAAAAACTAAATAAGTAACTGTCTAGTAAACAAACTCTATTTTGCAAGACACATTATTTATTTTAGTACAAAGATTATTAAAGAGCAATCGTATAGCTTTTGATAAAGATGAATTAGCATTTCAAATACAAAGTCATCCATCATATCCAAGTTTACATGCTATTACAGGGGTATTAGACCATTTTAATATAGAAAATGTTGCTGCCGATGTTCCTGTAAATAAAGAAACCCTAGTACAACTTCCTGATTGCTTTTTAGTACAAATAAACACCGATAAAGGAAAAGACCTTGTTATTGTTGAAAGGAAACAACTCGATTATGTTGTTTACAATTCTGATAATAAAAAAGAAAAACATACAGAAGAAGCTTTTCTTCAAAAGTTTACAGGAATTATTGTTGCTGTAGAAAAAACAGAAGAAAGTGTTCAGCCAGAAAAAAAATCAGAGTTTGCTAAATATTTAGCAGTTGGATTATTAATAGGATTAACTGGATTTACTTTATATCAAAACACAATTAATCTATACACTTTAGCTTTCTTACTTTTATCTGTTGTTGGAGTTATAACTAGTATTGCTATTGTAAAGCAAGAACTAGGACTAAAAACATCTATAGGAAATGCCTTTTGTTCTGGAGCAGATGATAAAAAAGATTGTGATGCTGTATTAACTTCTAAAGGAGCAGAAATTATAAAAGGCTATAAACTTAGTGATTTAAGTGTTTTGTATTTTTCTGGGCTTGCTTTATTAACCTTAGCGCAAATCTCAAATCCAGCAATTTCATATACTATAAGCTTATTAGCTATTCCTGTTACTTTATACTCTATCCATTACCAATATGTTGTAGTAAAAAAATGGTGTATGTTATGTTTAAGTATTGTTGGAATTTTATGGTTACAAGCTGCTACTCCACTAATAACACACACTTTTGTTACAGAATTTGAACCCACAAATTTTGTTGTTTTTGGTATCGTATCTTCTATAACATGGTTGGCATGGTATTATATAAAACCATTAGTTACAGAAGTAACTGATTTAAGAAAAGAAAAGATAGAGAATATAAAATTCAAGAGAAACTATACATTATTTGAAAGTCTGTTGAAAAAATCACCGCAATTAAACACACAGATACAAAACAGTCAAGAAATCGTATTTGGAAATCCAAATTCAACTTTAGAATTAACGATTGTAACCAACCCATTTTGCGGGCATTGTAAACCTATACACAAGCATATTGATGAGATTTTACATCGTTATTCGAATAATGTAAAAATTAAAATTAGATTCAATATTAATACTGACAATACAGAAGATAACGCTGTAAAGATTACCAGTCGATTAATAGAGCTATACCATGAAAAAGGGAGCGAAGCTTGTTTAAAGGCTATGGATACTATTTATGACGGAGAAAACCCAGAAAAATGGCTTCAAACCTATGGGGCATGCACTCAAAAGGAGTTATACATCGTAGAATTAGAAAGAGAAAAAACTTGGTGTATTAACAATTCAATCAACTTTACTCCAGAAATTTTAGTAAATGGGAGGTCATTTCCTAAAGAGTACAACAGAACCGATTTAATCTTTTTTATAGAAGATTTAGAAGAAAACACACAAGAACTGGTAGTTATACAATAAAAACAACTGCTAATATAAAAGGGCTTCGAATAGGGGGAATTGCTATAAATGAAACCAAAATATTTTCGCGAAAATTAGACATAAACCTTGAGTGTCTTAAAACAGTTCAGGGGAATAATTAAAATTTCAAATTTATTACAAATGAAAAAATCAATTTTAAACATTGGAAAAACTATTAATAAATCAACCTTAAAAACTATAACTGGAGGGCATCCTCATCATAAAAGAGAACCAGACTATTGCGATGAAATTGTTGAAATGTCTAGAGAGCTATGTCTGTGTACATTTTTTGGTGATTGTAGTTAAACGAACAGTATTATATCAAACAACTATTAATAACATAATTTAAGTTTTGATATAGCTTTGAACAAAGTCGTTTAAAAAATTCATCAAAGGGTATTCATACCACAAAATAAATCATTCTTATTATAAGAATCTTGCAGTGTCTAATAAAGAATAAATATGTTTTTATTCGGCTTTGTAGATAAATACAAACCTTATTAATATTAGTCCAGAAATAGTAAAATATTTCTGGGCTAACAATAAAAAAACTTTGAAAAAGTTTCCAAATTATAAACAAACAGAGGCCAAAGACTGTGGACCTACTTGTATCAAAATCATAGCAAAACACTATGGTAAAACTATTAATACACAACAGTTAAGAAACTTAAGTGAAACCACTAGAGAAGGAAGTAGTTTATTAGGTTTAAGCGAAGCTGTTGAATCTATTGGTTTTAGATCTTTAGGTGTAAAACTAGCTTATAAAAAACTATTAGAAGCACCATTACCATGTATTGTACACTGGAATAAAAACCATTATGTGGTGCTTTATAAAATTAAAAAAGACACAGTTTATATCTCCGATCCTGCTCATGGACTCATCACTTTTACTAAAGAAGAGTTTATTCAACATTGGATAGGAAATAATGCTGATGAAAATACAGAAGAAGGAATTGTACTACTGGTAGAACCTACTCCTAAGTTTTATAGTGAAGAATTTGAAGAAGACGAAAAATTTGGATTCTCATTCATATTCAAATACTTATTCAAATACAAAAAATTTATTGTACAGCTAATTATAGGATTGTTAGCTGGAAGCTTATTACAATTAATCCTACCTTTTTTAACACAAAGTATTGTAGATGTTGGTATTGAAAATCAAGATTTAAATTTTGTTTACCTCATTCTATTTGCTCAACTATTTCTATTCATTGGAAAGGCTTCTTTGGAAATTATTCGAAGTTGGATTTTATTACACCTAAGTACCAGGATTAATATCTCTTTAATCTCTGATTTCTTTATCAAACTAATGAAATTACCTATTTCTTATTTTGATGTTCGAATGACAGGAGATTTATTACAAAGAATCAACGATCATAAACGTATTGAAAGAATCTTAACCACATCATCATTAACCGTATTATTCTCTTTCTTTAACCTAATTATCTTCAGTTTAGTTCTTGGGTATTATAGCCTGCAAATATTTGGAGTATTTGTACTAGGGAGTGTTTTATATTTTGGATGGGTGCTCTTCTTTTTCAAGAAAAGAAAAGAGTTAGACTACAAACGGTTCTCACAAGTAAGTCAAGAACAAAGTAAAGTAATTGAACTTATCAATGGAATGCAAGAGATTAAACTTCATAATGCAGAAAGACGCATGCGCTGGAACTGGGAATATGTACAAGCTCGTTTATTTAAAGTAGCTACTAAGAGTTTAGCTTTAGAACAAACACAAAGTGTAGGATCTAACTTTATCAACGAACTTAAAAATATGTTCATCACTGTTTTATCGGCAAAGTTGGTTATAGATGGACAAATAAGTTTAGGTATGATGATGGCTATTAGTTATATCGTTGGGCAATTAAACGGTCCTATTACTCAGCTTATCAATTTTATGAGAGA
Source organism: Tenacibaculum aiptasiae (assembly GCF_965221665.1). Taxonomy (NCBI): domain Bacteria; kingdom Pseudomonadati; phylum Bacteroidota; class Flavobacteriia; order Flavobacteriales; family Flavobacteriaceae; genus Tenacibaculum; species Tenacibaculum aiptasiae. The sequence goes on along the minus strand of NZ_CBDCSN010000002.1, from coordinate 2,211,188 downwards.
TGTACAGGATGCACAAATATCAGTAGATCGATTAGGGGAAATCCATAATATGGAAGATGAAGAAAATCCAGATGATGAGAAAGTAACCAATATTCCAGAAAATGCTGCCATTACATTAAAGAACATCTCTTTTAGATACACAGGTGGATTAGAACCAGTACTTAAAGATTTATCATTAGAAATACCAGCGAATAAAACCACCGCTATTGTTGGAGTTAGTGGAAGTGGAAAAACAACACTAATGAAATTATTACTTGGGTTTTACCAGGTAGACCAAGGAGACATCATGATTAATAATTTTAATCTGAAAAACATCTCACAAAAAGAATGGAGAAGAAACTCAGGAGTGGTAATGCAAGAGGGATATATTTTTAATGATTCCATAGCTAAAAACATTGCTGTAGGAGAAGATTATGTAGACAAAGAAAAACTAGCACATGCTATTGATGTGGCTAACATCTCAGATTATATAGAAGGACTTCCTTTAGGATATAATACCAAAATAGGAAGTGAAGGAAATGGATTGAGTACAGGACAAAAACAACGTTTATTAATCGCTCGATCAGTATATAAGAATCCAAAGTTTTTATTCTTTGATGAAGCAACTTCAGCTTTAGATGCCAATAATGAAAAGGTGATTATGGAGAAGTTAAATACATTTTTTGCTAATAAAACAGCTGTGGTTATTGCTCACAGACTAAGTACTGTAAAGAATGCACATCAAATAGTTGTATTAGACAAAGGAAATATTATAGAAAAAGGTTCTCATGAAGAACTTATCAAATTAAAAGGAAGTTATTATCACCTAGTCAAAAATCAACTTGACTTGGGTAAATAAAAATATTTTTTCGCGAAAAATAGACATAGACCTTGAGTGTCTTTAAACAGTTCAAGGATTTAATCAATTTTTTAAATCATTTAATTATGAGAAAATCAATTTTAAGCTTGGGTAAAGCTTTAAATAAAGCAGAACAAAAAAATGTAAATGGAGGTGTCAGCTGCTTCGAAGTACCATGTGAAGAGCAACAATTAGGACATACTTTTACTCCATGGTTATGCATTAATGGTACTTGTATCGCTGGATAAACATCTCAAATTAATTATTTTTTTAAATCATTAAAATATGAAAAATTCAATTTTAAACTTAGGTAAAGTTCTAAACAAAACAGAACAAAAAAATGTAAATGGAGGGGCTCCACTTTGTTCACAAGACATATGCGACATATGGGATTCATTAATATTTAAACCTTTTTGTGTTTGTTATCAATAATTGATAGTTATAATTTCAAACCTTTTTAAAAAAGGAAGAACTTTCAGAAAAGACATATACCTTGAATGTCTCTAATTCTTCAAGGAAATTATTATAATTTTAAAACAAAATAAAATGAAAAAATCAATTTTAAACATTGGAAAAGCTTTAAATAAAGTAGAACAAAAGACGATTAATGGAGGAAGCCACATTGTTATGTGTACAGCAGATGCTAGTGGTTGTCCATGCGATTGCTACATTGATATTGATGGTCAATGCGTTACCGATTTATCGAGACGTTCAGAACCATGTCAAGATTATTAATTTAATTAATGGAATGAGGTGAAGATATATCACCTCATTCTTTACATTTTAAAAATATTATATGCCACAAAGTAATTCAGATATTGAAATACGTAGTGAAGAAGTACAAGAAATCTTAAATCAAGTACCCAATTGGATGATTCGTTGGGGAAACACCTTATTCTTATTATTAATTCTTTTACTTTTATTTATCTCATGGTTTGTTAAGTATCCTGATGTTATTACTTCTGAGGTAATGGTAACTACATCATTTCCTCCTGAAAAAATATATGCAAAATCGGCTGGACAGTTTGAAGTATTTTTAGCTAGTGAAGAGAAAAATGTTTCTAAAAATGAAGTACTAGCTGTTATAGAAAATAGTGCATCTTATAAAGATGTATTATTGTTAAAAAGTATTGTTGATACCATTAGTAGAGATAAAGATAAATTCTCTTTTCCTATTAACAAACTTCCTCCTTTGCTCTTAGGTGATATTACGGTGAGTTATTCACAATTTCAAAATGACTATACAGAATATGATTTAAACGAAAAACTCACTCCCTTTAAATCAGAAAGCCTTGCTAATCAAAGATCTCTTATAGAAGCCAAGAGTAGATTAATTACTTTAAACTCACAAAAGGCTATTGATCAAAAAAAATTACAAATCCAAAAAAAGGATTTAGAACGAAGTGAAAGTTTATTTGAACAAGGAGTAATTTCAGCGAAACAAGTTGAACAAAAAAAAGTAGATTATTTACAATTCGAAAAAGCTTATAAAGGTTTAGAAGCTTCTGTATCACAAATTAGAGAGTTAATAGGTAATTCAGCTAAAAACCTACAAGGTACTTCTATAAAGAAAACACAAAACGACATTCGTTTAAAAAATAAAGCAATTCAATCGTTTTTATACTTAAAAAAAGCATAAAGGATTGGGAAAAACAATATGCCTTAACCTCTTCTATCAATGGTAAAGTATCATTTTTGTCATTTTGGAATAAAAATCAAACAGTAAAAACAGGAGAATTAATTTTTATTGTAGTTCCAACAGAAGGAAATTCATTTATAGGAAAAATAAAAGCTCCAGCAGCAAATTCAGGGAAGATAAAAAAAGGACAAAAGGTTCAGATCAAATTATTGAATTACCCATCAGATGAGTTTGGAGAATTAAATGGAACCGTTAAATCAATATCCTTAATTCCAAATGAAGAGGGAAGTTATTTAATAGATGTAGACTTACCACAGGATTTAAAAACTACTTATGGTAAAAAAATAGCTTTCAGACAAGAAATGAAAGGAACTGCAAATATTGTAACTGAAGATTTACGCTTGATAGAACGTTTTTTCTATCAACTTAGAAATATTATTAAATAAAATAATTTTCTTCATGATCTAAAAGAGCAACTTAAAAGTTGCTCTTAAATTTTTAGTCAATTATTATAATCAGACTAATTCCCCTTTAATATTAAATTATATATTAGTTTTTATTTTTTAAAAGAAATATAAAAGATGAGCTATTTGCTGGATTAAAATTTAAAGGTAAATAACTACCATTTCCACTTGTATATAATATAAGACCATCACTATACATTCTTTTAATTTTCTCGTTTAGCCTCCATAAACAAATAACTACATCATTTCTTGAGAAGTAATCTGTAAGTGTTAGTCCATTACTTAATACTGAGTTTTTATTTGGAAAATACAGTTCCCAGTCATTTGAATTTATAATGTTATCAAGATACAATTCATAAAGCATAGTTGGACCAAATATTCCTCCCCACCTAAGTGGATCAGGATCTAAACTTGTTGATGTTGGAGGATCAGTTTCTCCTGTTTGGGGATCTTTATGATAATTATACTTATTAAACTGTTTATGAAACTCTATTTCAAACGGATTTGAATCAATAACATCATCATCCATAATATCAGACAAGTTTATTGCTGTCGTTCTAGGATCTTCTATATAATCATAAAAATAATCCCTTGCTGCCTCATTTTCAATAATCGTTTTTCCTATTAAAAAAGAAGTCATAAACATTAATTTTTCTACTTCCTTATTATCATAAGCTTGAAAAGGTTTCATACTAACATTACCTGTGATAGCCTTATTTTGTTCTTTCTCTATTATTTGTATTTCTTCATTGTTATCATTACAAGAAACACAAATAATCAATACAAAAAGAAACTGTTTTAAAAATTTCATATTCATTTTTTTTTGATTAACTCCTCAAAAATACATTGGAAATATCAAGCTTTATATAACAGTTCAAATTCGCTTATAATGAATTCAAATTCGTTACTTTTCTTTTTCAAAATAATGTTTTCAAAACCATATCTTTTCTCCTTGTAGCAACAGGAATTTGCTCACCTGTTTTAGTTATTAAAAACCCTTCATTTGTATATTTCGTTACATAAGTTTTATTGACAATAAAAGATTGATGACATTTAATAAACATCTGCTTATCAAGCAACTCCTCAACTTTTTTCATTGGTTTAGAAATAACAATTTTTTCTTCAAAAAGATAAAACGTTGTATAATTCCCTTCCGATTTACAATAAAGAATATCTTCAAAAGAAACCAAATGTTGAGTATCTAAAGTCTTTAAAACAATTTTCCGATGCTCCCCTTCTCTATAATAATGATTTGCAATGTTTATAGAGTTTCCATTCGTATTTTCTTTTTCAACAGCATTGATAGCTTTATTTACTGCCTCTTTAAATTCTTCTTCATCAATAGGTTTTAATAAATAATCTAAAGCTCCTAATCTAATCGCTTTTATTGCATGTGAATCATAACCTGTAATAAATATTATTTTAAAATTTATTTCTTCTAAAGACGACAAAATATCAAAACTAGTTCCGTCACCAAGATCAATATCCATAAAGATTAATTGAGGTTTATATCTTTTAATTTTTTCTACCCCTTCTTTTACTGAAATTGCTTCATCAACAATTGATATTTCATTTTGAAATTCTTGAAAAACTAATTTTTTTAAATTTTCTCTAACGTGCCTTTCATCTTCTACAATTAGTGCTTTTAACATGCTTAAAATATATTATATGGGATTTTTAACTCTACTCTAGTACCTGTAATTTCAATTTCTTTAAATGCTACTTTTTTATTGAAAATAATAATCCCTTCTCCTGTCATTTTCTTTAAAAATTCATCTATCAATTTAACTGATGATCTTTTATCAAAATTATTTTCATCTATCCCTACTCCATTATCATCTATAAAGCATTCGATATATTTTTTAGTAAGATTTAATTGAATTAAAAGATTTCCTTTTAGCTCCCTCTTCCTAAAACCGTGAATTATCGCGTTTTCAACAAAAGGCTGTAACAACATTGGTGGAATTAAAACTTCATCTTCAGTGTCAATTTTATTTTCTATTCTATAATCAAACTTTTCAGGAAACCTAAACTGTTGTAATTCTATATAATTCTGTAACGATTCTAATTCATCTTCAATGGGGACATAATTTTTTGTTGAATTTTGAAATATAGACCTTAATAACTTAGAGAATTTTTGGATATATTTTATTGACTTCTCACTATCCTCTTCTATAGTATTCTTTATCAAACTTAAGCTGTTAAATGTAAAATGAGGGTTCATTTGAGAACGTAATAATCGCTGTTGCAATAAAAAATTCTGTTGCTCAATCTTAAATCTTCGTTGTCTATATAAATTTAAAATTAATACTCCTATTACAATTGCAATCAATAATAAAAGAGCCAATATGTACTGATTCCTTTCCAACTTAAGACTCTTTATCTCTGCTTCTTCCCTTGCCTTTTCAGATATTATTTCTTTTTGATGAGATTTCCTTAAAGCTTCAAGCTCACTATTCATCCTATTAGCATAACTTTTTTCTTGAAAATTATTTATTGAATCTAACTGTGCTAAAACTTCATCTATACCTTTTCCTTTTTTAGATAAAATTTCCAAACTAGTTTTTAAAACACTTCTTTGATTTGTAAAATCAATATCCTCTATACCTAAAGCATAAATAGAATCTACATATTTTTGGGCTAGATCTAGTTTTTTTAATCTTATAAACGATTTAGATAAATTTAAATAACTATTAGCTTGTCTAGTTTTAGTTAAATGAGATGGTAACTTTTTCGAGAAAACCAGTGCCTTTTTAAATGCAGAAATACCTTTATGAAATAACTCATTATTATAATAATAAAAACCTAATGAACCATATAACTCATATCTTGCTGCTGTTTTCAAATTATCTTCATATTTAAGAGTTTTTCTTAACTCATTAATGGCCTGATCCTGTTCATTCAAACTACTATGAATAATAGATCTGCCTATTTTTGCCATTACATAATTTGTTGTATCTCCTACCTTTAAAAGCATAGTTGTAGCCGAATCACTTGCTACTAATGCTTCTTTGAACTGTTTTAATTTTGCTTTAACAGTTTGCTTAAAATAATATACATAAGCTTTATTTTTATAATCTTTACTATCTAAAAGAGATAACAGTTTTTCATTTACTCCTTCTCCATTTAAATAATCATTTTTATACGTAAAATATGTTTGCCTTAAAGCTCTAAAATATAAAACTTCTCTATTTGACTTTATCTTATTTCCTGAAAAAGATGTTGCTTTATTAAAGTTACTTACTGCTGAATCATATTTTTTTAAGCGAATGTTATATCTTCCTGAAGTATAATAAAATTCTGCTTTTAATGAATCTGATAAATTCTCTTTAGGTATATTTTTTAACAACTCTAAATAAAACTCTAAAGAATCTTTAGGTATATTTCTTTTTATTTTATTGTTAAAAAAACTAGGTGATTTTGGTAAAACTTTTTCTGGTGTTTTCTTACAAGAAATTACTATTAAGCAACATAATATTATTATTTTTCTTTTCATATTAATCGGGGTACAAGATAACAAAGCTAATTATTTTCTTTCCAATTCCTTTATTTGCTTTTTCATTTTAAGATTATATTAATAGAGACTTTACTATAATTATCTGGCTACAAAACAAATTATTGCTTAAATAGCTCACTTATGAAATAATTATATTCAAATATGAATTCACCATAAAAAACATCTCTTTTTTTACTTACTTTCGTTTGTAACTCATTTTTATTAAATCAAAAAAAGCCCTTAAATCCTTTGAAAGACACATTAATCAATTTAGTACAGAGATTATTACGAAAAAACCGCATATCCTTTGATAAAGAAGAATTATCATTTCAAATTCAAAGTCATCCTTCTTATCCAAGTTTACATGCTATAACAGGAGTCTTAGATCATTTTAATATAGAAAATGTTGCCGCTGATGTACCTGTAAATACAGAAACCTTATTACAATTACCTGATTGTTTTATTGCACAAGTAACTACTGAAAATGGCAAAGATTTAATTGTTGTTGAAAGAAAAGGATTGGATTATACGCTGTATGATACAGAAGGAAAAAAAGAAAAGCTTTCCGAAAGTGAATTCCTTCAAAAATTTACAGGAATCATCGTTGCTGTTGAAAAAACAGAAGATAGTACTTCAGGAAATACAGCTTCAAATATAGGAAGTATTCTAGCTACAAGTGTTTTATTACTTTTAGCTGTCTTTATGATATATCAAAGTTCAGCATCTTTATATACCATTGCTTATTTAATACTTTCTGTTGTTGGATTAGTAACTAGTATTGCTATTGTAAAACAAGAGCTTGGTTTAAAAACATCTATAGGGGATGCTTTTTGTTCAGGAGCAGATGATAAAAAAGATTGTGATGCTGTTTTAACTTCCAAAGGAGCTGAAATTATAAAAGGATATAAATTAAGTGATTTTAGTATTCTATATTTCATAGGATTAACTGCCTTAACATTTATCCAAGCAGCAAATCCAGTTATTTCATATACTATAAGTTTAGTAGCAATCCCAGTTACCTTATATTCTATTTATTATCAATATGCAGTAGTAAAGAAATGGTGTTTGTTGTGTTTAAGTATTGTAGGAGTATTATGGTTACAAGCTTTAATACCTGTACTAACGAGTACTTATATCAATAGCTTTATACCTACTGATGTTGTGTTGTTTGGTTTTGTAGCAGTAGCTACTTGGTTAACATGGTTTTATGTAAAGCCTTTAATTACAGATGTAAATGAGTTGAAAAAGGAAAAAATAGAGAATGTAAAGTTTAAGAGAAACTATACCTTATTTGAAAGCTTATTACACAAGGAGCCACAATTAAACACACAATTAGATAATAGCAAAGAAATTGTTTTTGGGAATCCAAATTCAAGATTAGAAGTAGTCATTGTAACCAATCCTTTTTGTGGACATTGTAAACCAGTTCACCAGCATGTAGATGCTATTTTAAATAGGTATGAAAACAATGTAAAAATAAAGGTTCGCTTTAATATTAGCACTAAAGATACCAATAGTGATGTTGTTAAAATTACAAGTCGATTACTTGAGATTTATAATACTCAAGGAGCTCCGCAATGTTTACAAGCAATGGATGAAATTTATGAAGGAGAGAAACCTTCAATATGGCTACAAAAATGGGGAGAGTGTATAGACTCAACAACATATGTAGCTGAATTAGAAAAAGAAAATGTTTGGTGTAAGGAGAATGCCATCAATTTTACTCCAGAAATCTTAATCAATGGAAGATCATTTCCAAAAGAATATAACCGTACAGATTTAATTTTCTTTATAGAAGAGTTAGAAGAAAGCAGTCAACCTGTTATATCCATGAAAACGGTATCATAAAACATGATAAAAAAGACAAAGCCCTAAAAAAGGGCTTTGTTTTAGAACAAAATTCTCTCGCGAAGAATAGACACAAAGGTGAGTGTCTTTAAATGTTCACCGCAAAAGTAATTTTTTTTAAATATTAATTATGAAAAAATCAATCTTAAATTTAGGAAAGGCTTTAAATAAAGCGGAACAAAGAACTATTAACGGGGGTAGAAAATTTTGTGAATCACATGAAGATTGTGGTACAGGATGCTGCAACACTTCTCGTTTTTGTCAAGTATTTGGAGTCCCTGGACCTGGAGGACTTTTATGTGATGGAAGCCTATCCTTTTAACACTTTTATTAAACGGGTAACTTTTTTAAAACAAAAAAATCACATTATCAAACAAATTTAAACAACATGAAAAAATCAATCTTAAATTTAGGAAAAACTTTAAATAAAACTGAACAACTAACTATTAATGGAGGTAGAAAACAGTGTGATTCCAATCATGATGGCACATGCGAAGATTTTGGTAGACACTGTTCTGAATTTTATTGTCGATTTACTTTAATTCTTGATTAAGAAATCCTTATTTCTAAAAACATTAACTATAACATACGCTAAATATCCAATTAGAAATATAGATAAGTATATACAAATACAATAATAGAAATTCAATTCTTTTTTAAATTCATTTTGAAAGGAATTGAATTTTCTTAAAATATCTACTTATAAATTAAATCTTAAGAAAATAGATTTTCAAAAATATCTTATCGATATTTGAAATCATATGAAAAAATTCCCAAATTACCAACAAACAGAGGCCAAAGATTGTGGACCTACTTGTATTAAAATCATAGCAAAACACTATGGTAAAACTATTAATACACAACAGTTAAGAAACTTAAGTGAAACTACTAGAGAAGGAAGTAGTTTGTTAGGTTTAAGCGAAGCTGTTGAATCTATTGGTTTTAGATCTTTAGGTGTAAAACTAGCTTATAAAAAACTATTAGAAGCGCCATTACCATGTATTGTACACTGGAATAAAAATCATTATGTGGTGCTTTATAAAATTAAAAAAGATACAGTTTATATCTCCGATCCTGCTCATGGACTCATCACTTTTACTAAAGAAGAGTTTATTCAACATTGGATAGGAAATAATGCTGATGAAAATACAGAAGAAGGAATTGTACTACTAGTAGAACCTACTCCTAAGTTTTATAGTGAAGAATTTGAAGAAGACGAAAAATTTGGATTCTCATTCATATTCAAATACTTATTCAAATACAAAAAATTTATTGTACAGCTAATTATAGGGTTGTTAGCTGGAAGTTTATTACAATTAATCCTACCTTTTTTAACACAAAGTATTGTAGATGTTGGTATTGAAAATCAAGATTTAAATTTTGTTTACCTTATTCTATTTGCTCAACTATTCCTGTTTATAGGAAAGGCTTCTTTGGAAATTATTAGAAGTTGGATTTTATTACATCTAAGTACCAGGATTAATATTTCTTTAATCTCTGATTTCTTTATCAAATTAATGAAATTACCTATTTCTTATTTTGATGTTCGAATGACAGGAGATTTATTACAAAGAATCAACGATCATAAACGTATTGAAAGAATCTTAACCACATCATCATTAACCGTATTATTCTCTTTCTTTAACCTAATTATCTTCAGTTTAGTTCTAGGATATTACAGCTTGCAAATATTTGGAGTATTTGTACTTGGAAGTGTTTTATACTTTGGATGGGTACTCTTCTTTTTCAAAAAACGAAAAGAATTAGACTACAAACGATTCTCACAAGTAAGTCAAGAACAAAGTAAAGTAATTGAGCTTATCAATGGAATGCAAGAGATTAAACTTCACAATGCAGAAAGACGCATGCGCTGGAACTGGGAATATGTACAAGCTCGTTTATTTAAAGTAGCTACTAAGAGTTTAGCTTTAGAACAAACACAAAGTGTAGGGTCTAACTTTATCAACGAACTTAAAAATATGTTCATCACTGTTTTATCGGCAAAGTTGGTTATAGATGGACAAATAAGTTTAGGTATGATGATGGCTATTAGTTATATCGTTGGACAATTAAACGGTCCTATTACTCAGCTGATTAATTTTATGAGAGATGTACAGGATGCACAAATATCAGTAGATCGGTTAGGTGAAATTCATAATATGGAAGATGAAGAAAATCCAGATGATGAGAAAGTAACCAATATTCCAGAGAATGCTGCAATTACACTAAAGAACATTTCTTTTAGATACACAGGAGGATTAGAACCAGTACTTAAAGATTTATCATTAGAAATACCTGCTAATAAAACCACTGCTATTGTTGGAGTTAGTGGAAGTGGAAAAACAACACTAATGAAATTATTACTTGGGTTTTACCAGGTAGACCAAGGAGATATTATGATTAATAATTTTAATCTGAAAAACATCTCACAAAAAGAATGGAGAAGAAACTCAGGAGTGGTAATGCAAGAGGGATATATTTTTAATGACTCCATAGCTAAAAACATTGCTGTAGGAGAAGATTATGTAGACAAAGAAAAACTAGCACATGCTATTGATGTAGCTAACATCTCAGATTATATAGAAGGACTTCCTTTAGGATATAATACCAAAATAGGAAGTGAAGGAAATGGATTGAGTACAGGACAAAAACAACGTTTATTAATCGCTCGATCAGTATATAAGAACCCAAAGTTTTTATTCTTTGATGAAGCAACTTCAGCTTTAGATGCCAATAATGAAAAGGTGATTATGGAGAAGTTAAATACATTTTTTGCTAATAAAACAGCTGTGGTTATTGCTCACAGACTAAGTACTGTAAAGAATGCACATCAAATAGTTGTATTAGACAAAGGAAATATTATAGAAAAAGGTTCTCATGAAGAACTTATCAAATTAAAAGGAAGTTATTATCACCTAGTTAAAAATCAATTAGACTTAGGTAAATAATAGAGTTAATGGACACAGGTTTTCAGTCTCATATACTAAACACAATTAGTAATAATTGTAATTTTCAATATAACACATTTTAATTATGTTTGTGATTAGAACATTCGTGTTTATATCCCCGAAATCTTTGGAGAAAAACCTTACAGTTATAAACTCCTAAAATTAAATAAATCATTAAGAAGTGTTTATAATAATACTTTTTTAAACAAAGTTATAATACATGCCAACAGAGATAGAAGATATAGAAATTCGCAGTGAAGAAGTACAAGAAATCTTAAATCAAGTACCCAATTGGATGATTCGTTGGGGAAATACCTTATTCTTATTATTAATTCTTTTACTTTTATTTATCTCATGGTTTGTTAAGTATCCTGATGTAATTACTTCTGAGGTAATGGTAACTACCTCATTTCCTCCTGAAAAAATATATGCAAAATCAACGGGGCAGTTCGAAGTTTTTTTAGCTAGTGAAGAGAAAAACGTTTCTAAAAATGAAGTCCTAGCTGTTATAGAAAATAGTGCGTCTTATAAAGATGTATTATTATTAAAAAGTATTGTTGATACCATTAGTAGAGATAAAGACAAATTTTCTTTTCCTATTAACAAGATTCCTCCTTTACTCTTAGGAGATATTACGGTGAGTTATTCACAATTTCAAAATGACTATACAGAATATGATTTAAACGAAAAACTCACTCCCTTTAAATCAGAAAGCCTTGCTAATCAAAGGTCTCTTATAGAAGCCAAGAGCAGATTAATTACTTTAAACTCACAAAAGGCAATTGATCAAAAAAAATTACAAATCCAAAAAAAGGATTTAGAACGAAGTGAAAGCTTATTTGAACAAGGAGTAATTTCAGCGAAACAAGTTGAACAAAAAAAAGTAGATTATTTACAATTCGAAAAAGCTTATAAAGGTTTAGAAGCCTCTGTATCACAAATCAGAGAGCTAATAGGTAATTCAGCTAAAAATCTACAAGGTACTTCTATAAAGAAAACACAAAATGACATTCGTTTAAAAAACAAAGCAATTCAATCGTTTTTATACTTAAAGAAAGCGATAAAGGATTGGGAAAAACAATATGCTTTAACCTCTTCTATCAATGGTAAAGTATCATTTTTGTCATTTTGGAATAAAAATCAAACAGTAAAAACAGGAGAATTAATTTTTATTGTAGTTCCAACAGAAGGAAATTCATTTATAGGAAAAATAAAAGCTCCAGCAGCGAATTCAGGGAAAATAAAGAAAGGACAAAAGGTTCAAATTAAGTTATTAAACTATCCTTCAGATGAATTTGGAGAATTAAATGGGACAGTTAAATCAATATCCTTAATTCCAAATGAAGAAGGAAGTTATTTAATAGATGTAGACTTACCACAGGACTTAAAAACTACTTATGGTAAAAAAATAGCTTTCAGGCAAGAAATGAAAGGAACTGCTAACATCGTAACAGAGGATTTACGTTTGATAGAACGCTTTTTCTATCAACTTAGAAATATTATTAAATAAAGAGCTCTTTAATTATAGAAAATAACTAAATTAGCAAGCTTGCTAAAAAAGTAATTTTTAAGCAACGTAAATTGTTACATTAATATAAAAGATAATGAGTATGAGTCCGAACGATGACAGAAAAATTAGAGAGAAATTACAACAAAAAACTTGGAACGAAATAAAAACAAATGATTCTTGGGCGATTTTTAAAATAATGTCTGAGTTTGTTGAGGGATATGAGAAGTTAAGTAAAATAGGTCCTTGTGTGTCTATCTTTGGATCTGCTAGAACAAAAACAGATCATCCTTATTATAAATTAGCAGAAGAAGTAGCTTTCAAATTAACTCAAAATGGATTTGGTGTAATTACCGGAGGTGGTCCAGGAATTATGGAAGCTGGTAATAAAGGAGCAGATAGAGGAAATGGAACTTCTGTTGGTTTAAATATTGAACTTCCTTTTGAGCAACATGATAATCCATGGATTGATCACGATAAAAACTTAAACTTTGATTACTTTTTTGTTCGTAAAGTAATGTTTGTAAAATATTCACAAGGTTTTGTAGTTATGCCAGGTGGATTTGGTACAATGGATGAACTTTTTGAAGCTATTACTTTAATTCAAACTAATAAAATTGGACGTTTTCCAATTGTTCTAGTAGGTAAAAAGTTCTGGAGTGGACTATTAGATTGGATTAAAAACACCTTACTAGAAGAAGGAAATATTAGTGAAAAAGATTTAAATTTATTTAGAGTTGTTGACACTGCTGATGAAGCTGTTGAACACTTTAATAAATTCTATGCTAAGTATGATTTAAAGCCAAATTTCTAAAAAAAATATTTATATTTAAAGCTCGTTGAATGTTCAACGAGTTTTTTTTTATTTTCAATTTGAAACAGAAACTACTACTCTTTTTGCCTTTCTTTTATTTGTTCTGTAATTCTTTAACAGCACAAACAAATTCAATAGAAATTAATGCAAAATTAGATGTTGAAAAAGACTTACTCAAAATTCAACAAAAAACTATTTTTTACAATAAGTCTTCAAAAAAATTAAACTCCATTTTCTTACATAATTGGGCTAATAGCTTTAGAAATAACGAAACTCCATTAGGTAAAAGATTTGTTGAAGATTATAAAAAAGAATTCTACTTTTCTAAAAAAAAAGATAGAGGATTTACTAAAATTCAAAACTTAACGGTAAACTATCAACAAGTTTCCTTTAAAGAAAAAACATCTCATCCAGATATCATCGAAGTTCTTTTAAATAATACGCTGAACCCAAAAGACAGTATTGTTTTATCAACTACTTATACAATTAAAATTCCGAATTCAAAATATACTGGTTACGGAAAAACAAAATCTGGATATCATTTACGTTTTTGGCATATAATACCTGCTATTTATAATAAAAAATGGCAATTAATGAGTAATTTAAATATTGACGATTTATATCAAGACCTTAGCGATTATAAAATAAGTATTGATGTTCCAAAAAAATATACAGTTGAGAGTAATTTATATCAGTATAAGACCCCAAAAGAAAATTATACCGAATATTATTTAATAGGAAAAAGAAAAAAAGATATCATAATAAATATCGATTCTATAAGTAGATTTAAATCTTTTAAAACGAAGGATAAGGAAATTAAAACTGATGCTTTTATAAGAAGCATTCCAAGTGAAACTACCACTAAAATAATTAATCAGCAAATAAAATTTATTGAAGGGTACTTAGGAAAACACCCGCATACAGAAATTTTTGTTGATGCGAATACTACTAATAAAAACTCTTTACATGAAATTTATGGAATACCAAGATGGTTAAAACCTTTTCCAAAGAATTTTAGATGGGAGATAAACTTTTTCAAAGCTCTTACAAAAAAATATATTGATGATGTCTTAATTTTAAATCAACGAAAAGATTATTGGCTTACTGATGGTATACAAACTTTTTTGATGATGGAGTATATCAAAAAAAATTATCCAAAAATTACCGTATTAGGAAAATACTCTAAATATTGGCCAATAAAAACATATAACATCGCTAAACTTAAACAAAATGACAAATACTCTTTTGTTTATCAATTCAGTGCACGAAAATTTTATGATCAAGCATTAGATATACCTGCCGATTCTCTTTCTAATTTTAACAGAAAAATTGTTAGTAAATATAAAGCAGGTCTGGGTTTACTATATCTTAAAGATTACATCGGTGGCGATACTTTAAAAAACTCATTAAAAGAGTACTATTTCAAACAACAATTAAAACTAAATAACAGTAAACTTTTTGCTCAAGTTCTTCAAAAAAACACTTCTAAAAATTTAGATTGGTTTTTTAATGACTATATAAAAACAAGTAAAAAAATTGACTATAAAATAGACAAAATTAAAGAAGCTAGTCACAAAGATTCTTTAGAAGTAACTATAAAAAATAAAAGAAGTTTTTCGGCACCAGTAGCTCTTTATGGAATCAACCAAAAAAAGATAAAATATAAAAAATGGTTTGACGGTATTGATTCTACTAAAACTATCAAAATAAAAAAAGGAAATTTTAATAAGTTAGCTTTAAACTATGAGAATATTTATCCTGAGTATAACTCTTTAGATAATTTCAGAAAAACCAATAATAGTCTTATCAACAAACCTCTACAGTTTCGATTTTTTAAAGATGTAGAAAACCCATATTACAACCAGTTATTTTATTTCCCTGATTTTAAATACAATTTATATGATGGATTAATACTAGGAGTTAACATTAATAACCAATCTGTAATAAATCATAATTTTGAATTTCGACTAACTCCAAACTTTAGTACAAGAAGTAGAAACTTTACTGGTTCTTATTCTTTTTCTTATAATCATTTCTTAAAAGAATCAAAAATATATAAAATACGTTATGGTGTAAGAGGTAGTAATTTTCATTATGCTCCAGAGCTTGAATACAACACCTTCTCTCCTTTTGTAAGTTTTCAATTTAGAAGAAATTCACTTCGTGAAAATGGTTTGAGACTTTTAATTGCTCGTATGATTAGTGTTAATAAAGAAGTACTTCCTAATGAACCTAAAACTGATAGTGATAAATACAACATCGTTAATCTTAGGTATATACATTCAAAATTTGATGCAATTAATAGAACATTATATGCCTTAAATACAGAATTCAATTCAAGCTTCACTAAAATTTCAACTGACATACGCTATCGTAGATTTTTTTCTGAGAATCAAAGTTTTGACATTCGTTTTTTTGGAGGATATTTTATATCCAACACATCAGATGGAGATTATTTTAGCTTTGGCTTAAATCGTGGGTCAGATTATTTATTTGAGCAAAACTTATTTGGCCGTTCAGAAAATGAAGGAATATTCAGTCAACAATTTATTATTGGTCAAGGAGGGTTTAAGTCTAAATTTAGTGAACCTCAATTTGCTAATCAACTTATAACTTCAATAAATACTAGTGTAAGTGTATGGAGATGGGCAGAAATTTATAACGATTTTGCTATGCTAAAAAATAAAAATACTTCTCCTAAATTCTTTTACGAAAATGGAATTCGTTTAAACTTAGTGCCAAATATCTTCGAATTCTACTTCCCTATTTATACAAATGAGGGATTTGAAGTGAATAAAAAAGCATATCCAACCAAAATTAGATTTATCGTTACTACAAATATTGACAGGATTTATAACTTTTTAAGAAGAGGATTATTATAAATACTTCAACAAAACCTCTTTTTTACCTTTTTTTTTGAAGAATATTCAATAAAAATTGAAATTTTTAGATTTCAACTAAAAAAACTATCTTTGTGTCGATACCAAAACTAGATGATTATGACGCAAAAGACCGAAGTAGCTAACACTCAACAACTTTCTTTTCAAGATTTTAAAAACGAAGTTTTAAACGACTATAGAATTGCTCGTATAAGTAGAGAATGTAGTTTATTAGGGCGTAGAGAAGTTTTAACAGGAAAAGCAAAATTCGGAATTTTTGGTGATGGTAAAGAAGTTCCACAATTGGCAATGGCTAAAGCTTTTAAAAATGGAGATTTTCGATCTGGTTATTACCGTGATCAAACTTTCATGATGGCTATTGACCAATTAACACCGCAACAATTTTTCGCTGGTTTATATGCACATACTGATATAAACGTAGAACCAATGTCAGCTGGACGTCAAATGGGAGGTCATTTTGCTACACATTCTATCGACGAAAATGGTAATTGGAAAAACTTAACTGCTCAAAAAAACTCATCATCAGATATTTCACCTACAGCAGGTCAAATGCCTCGTTTATTAGGTTTAGCCCAAGCTTCTAAAATTTACCGTAATGTAAAAGGTTTAGAAAATCAGACGAATTTTTCAAATAAAGGAAATGAAGTTGCTTGGGGTACTATTGGAAACGCAAGTACATCAGAAGGATTGTTCTTCGAAACAATAAATGCCGCTGGAGTTTTACAAGTGCCAATGGTAATGAATGTTTGGGACGATGAATATGGAATTTCGGTACACGCTAAACACCAAACAACTAAAGAAAGTATTTCTGAAATTTTAAAAGGATTCCAGAAAGAAAATGATACAAACGGTTATGAAATATTTGTGGTAAACGGTTGGGATTATGTACAATTAATTGATACTTATAACAAAGCATCAAAAATTGCGAGAGAGCAACATATTCCTGTATTAATTCACGTAAAAGAATTAACGCAACCACAAGGACATTCTACTTCAGGATCTCACGAAAGATATAAATCACCTGAGCGTTTACAATGGGAACAAGAATTTGATTGTATAGCTCAAATGCGTAAATGGATTTTAGAATTTGAATTACAAGATGAAAAAGGTGGTACTTTAAAATTCATAGAATCTGAAGAAGAATTAATTAAAATAGATAAAGAAGCTAAAAAAGAAGTTAGTAAAGCAAAACGTGATGCATGGAGTGCTTATACTAATGAAATAAAAGCTGAAGTAGCTGCTGCAGTAGAGTTACTTGAAAGAGTTGCTAATAAAAGTAACAATAGTTCATTTATTACAAAATATAAAAATGACTTAGCTGGAATTGCTGAACCAATTAGAAAGGATATTTTAGTTGCTACTCGTAAAAGTTTGCGTTATTTAAAAGATGAAAATTTTGCTGAAAAAATAGAGTTACAAAACTTTATTAAAGCAGCTATTAATAATGCCGCTGTAAAGTATTCTGCTCACTTATTAAGTGAAACAGAACTAGCTACACAAAATATTAGCTCTGAAGCTCCTACTTATGGAGAAGAAAAAAAGTTAGTAGATGCACGTATTATAATGCGTGATAATTTTGATGCTATTTTAAAGAAGTACCCAGAAACTTTAATTTTTGGAGAAGATGCAGGTTATATTGGTGATGTAAACCAAGGATTAGAAGGGCTTCAAGAAAAATACGGAGAGTTAAGAGTTTCCGATACAGGAATTCGTGAAGCAACTATTTTAGGACAAGGTATTGGAATGGCAATGAGAGGTTTACGTCCTATTGCTGAAATTCAATATTTAGACTACTTATTATATGCTTTACAAATTATGAGTGACGATTTAGCAACACTTCGTTACCGTACTTTTGGAAAGCAAAAAGCGCCATTAATTATTAGAACACGTGGTCACCGTTTAGAAGGAATTTGGCACTCTGGATCTCCAATGGGAGGGATTATTAATAATGTTAGAGGAATTCATGTACTAGTTCCAAGAAACATGACCAAAGCTGCTGGTTTTTACAATACTTTATTAGAAGGAGACGATCCAGCTTTAGTAGTTGAATGTTTAAATGGATATCGTTTAAAAGAAGAATTACCAACAAACCTAGGGGAATTTAAAACACCTATTGGAGTTGTTGAAACTATAAAAGAAGGAACAGATATTACTATTGTATCTTATGGTTCTACTTTAAGAATTGTAGAAGAAGCTGCTAAAGATTTAGCGCAGGTTGGTATTGATGTTGAAATTATTGATGCTCAAAGTTTATTGCCTTTTGATTTAAATCATGATTCAGTAAAATCTCTTGCTAAAACAAATCGTTTATTAGTAGTAGATGAAGATGTACCAGGTGGAGCTTCTGCTTATTTATTACAAGAAATTGTAGAAAACCAAAATGGTTACAAGCATTTAGATAGCAAACCAGAAACTTTAACTGCAAAAGCACACAGACCTGCTTATGGAACAGATGGAGATTATTTCTCTAAACCATCAGCAGAAGATATTTTTGAGAAAGTATATGAGATTATGCACGAAGCTAATCCTCAAAAATTTAAAAATCTTTACTAAGGTTTTAAAGTTTATAAATCAAAAAAAAGCGATTTGGAATTTAAATTCTAAATCGCTTTTCTATTTATTTTATACAATTACTTAATTTGAAGCAGCATCTTCTGTGTCAATTTTGACATTCTTAGATTTATAATCTTCAATTTTTTCTTGAATCTTTTCAATAAATGACGATGAAGAAAAATCTGTATTATTTACAATTTCTTCTAAAGCCTTAATTCTATCAGTCATTGCTCCATTAGACATAGCTACATTAGCAAACTTAGCTACTGCAATATCTACAGAAGATTCTGATAAATTCCCAGCTTTTATCCATCCTTCTTCAATATACTCACCTGCCGCTCTTTTTCCTTTCACAAGCATCCAATCGTCTTGAGTTTTTAAAACAGCTATAATATCCATTGTACTATATTTCTTGTCTGTTTTAGTTAATAAATCAGGTCTTTTATAAACTGTAGCTTCTTTTAATAAAGTTGCAACTTTACCGTCTACAGCTAAAAAGCTAGCTCTAGTCCATCCTTCTTTACCGTCAATCAATCTTACTTTGTAATACAGTTTTTTAGAAATAGAATCTGTTTCTTCTTCTCCAGTTAACGTAATCTTTTCTCCTAAGCTCATTGAAGTAATCCATTTTCCTTTTGCTTTAGGAGTAGCCCTAATAGACAGCTTTTCTAACAAACAAATAGCAGTTTTTTTAACCTCTTCTTTTTCTTGTTTAACAATTTCTGTTGAAGTTTCAGTTTGAGACGATTTTTTATCATCCTTACAACTTAATAGCATAAATGATGCTGAAATAATAGCAATATATACTCTTTTCATAATAACTAATTTTTCAGCAAATATATATGATTTTGTCAATCAACCACCTATAAATAAGATTAATTAGTTGAGAGCCTTATCAAACTCCTACTCTTCGTTAAATAAATCTAAAGTTTTCTCAATAGCTTTATCAAATTTATCCCACATTTCATCAGAGGATAAATCGGCATTAATAAACTTCTTATTAAATTTTGAACTCAGTGTAAAATAAATATAGCCACCAATCATTAAATGGAAAGCGTGTTGTAGTGAAGAATCTCTATCATTAATAGCAAATATTTTTTCCATTTGCTTATTTGTATACTTAAATAAATCTTTTGTTTCTTCCTTATTTTCAATAAGCTGCCATCTAAGAATTTCTTGAGTAATTTTATTATTTCGTAACTCTTTAGTTCCTTCTTTTGTAAAGCGCTTTAAATCTTCAACACTACTTTTTTCTTTATCATCAACAAGATGTAAAGGTTTAAAAAAGTCGCCACTTTTAGCATAGTTTAAAAGCAAACCTTTTAAACCTCCATAGTATCGATAAATAAGTTCTTTAGAAACACCAGCTTTTTTAGCTATAGCGTTAATCCCAACTCCTTGTGGACCTTTTTTTTCCAATAAACTAATAAAAGCATCGTATATTTTTTTTTCAGTTGCGGCTCTATCTCTCTTCATCTTAATTAATTTATTAGAGATACCAAATATAAGTAAAGATTAAAGAGCTGCAAGATTTAAAACTATACCTAAATCAACCCCGCCTTTTTGCAATGGAGGATACGTTTCTTGCATAAGTTGAAACATATAAGGCAAAGGCACATTTTTAAACGTACCATAATCTTCCAAATATTCCATAAAATTGACATTACCGCTTAAATCATATTCTTGAAATAAAGAATCTTGTTCTCCGTCAAAGTCTAATGCTTTTACTCCTAACTTCTCACACAAACTTTGATTAAATGCAGGAGTGGCCTTGACCCAATTATCATTTAAAAAAAGCTCTACATAGCCATGAGGAACTAACACATCGTTTCCAAACTTTTCAACTATATCTTCAACTGCAATATGATTTTTCACTTTAGCTAACCCCAAACGAGCAGGAATATTTTGCGATCTTAAAAGACTTATATAAATAATTGCTTTATCTAAACAATGCCCAGTTTTTTGGGTGCTAATTAATGATGATTTCCAATCCTCTTCTATTAAACTAAATCTGTAAGGGTTATAGGGCCATTTATCTCTTACATAATAGTAAGCTTTAATTGCAAAATCTTTTTTAGTTAACTCCTTAAAATTATCATCTACCTCTATCAAAAGATTTTGTAGATTTTCATGTAAAAAATCAAAATTGAAATTTTCTTCAGTATACTCCTTCATTTATATTATTTTAAAAATAACACCACAAAACAAACAATTCAACAAAACAAATAGTTAAAAATTAAATTATTCACTATTTAAACTGTAAATTAATGTGAAGTTATTTTCAAAAGTAAAAAATAATTTTAAATTTGTAACCACTTAGTCACAATAAAAAATTTAAAAGAAATATTTTTTTACATATAATGTTACCATAAGGTAACTTTAAAATTAAAAAAAATGGAAGCATACATTTACGATTCAGTCCGTACTCCAAGAGGAATTGGAAAAAAAACAGGAAGCTTATCGCAAGTTAGCCCAGTTCAATTAGCTGTAACTTTATTAAACGCACTTAAAACAAGAAACAATTTAGACACTACCTTAGTAGAAGATGTTATTTTAGGCTGTGTTACTCAAGCTGGTGAACAAGGTGGTAATATAGCTAAAGTGGCTGCTCAAGTTGCAAATTACGGAAATCATTTAGCAGCGGTATCCTTAAATAGGTATTGTGCTTCTGGTTTAGAAGCAGTAAATCAAGCTGCTGCTCGTATTCGTTCAGGTTGGTCTGATTTAATAATTGCCGGAGGTGTAGAGTCTATGTCACGTGTACCTATGGGAATTGACGGTTCTGCATGGGTAATGGAACCAGATGCTGCTTTTGGAAAATTTGTTCCTCAAGGAATTTCTGCCGATTTAATTGCTACTAAGTACGGTTATTCAAGAAAAGATTTAGATGCTTTTGCATTGACTTCACAACAACGCGCAACAGCAGCACGAAACGCTGGAAATTTTAAAAAATCAATCATTCCTGTAACTGATATTAATGGTTTTACACATCTAGACCATGATGAATATATACGAGAAAACACCACTCTAGAAGGTCTGGCTAACTTAAGACCAGCTTTTCAGAAAATGGGTGAAATGCTTTTCAATCAAACTGCTTTAGATACCTATACTGAAATAGAGCAAATTAATCACGTACATCACGCAGGAAACTCATCTGGTATTGTTGATGGGGCTGCTTTAATGCTTATTGGCTCTAAAGAAGTAGGTGAAAAATTAGGTTTAAAACCTAGAGCTAAAATAAAAATGGGAAGCATTATTGGTTCAGAACCTTTAATTATGTTAGAAGGCCCTACTCCAGCTACCAAAAAAGCTTTACAAAAGGCAAATATGGAAGCTTCCGATATTGACTTATGGGAAATCAACGAAGCGTTTGCCGTGGTTCCGTTACGTTTAATGGAAAACATGAAAATTGATCATTCAATTGTAAATATAAATGGAGGTGCCATAGCAATGGGGCATCCTCTTGGAGCAACTGGATGTATGATCTTAGGAACTGCTTTAGACGAATTAGAACGTCAAAATAAACAAACTGCATTAGCTACTCTTTGTGTTGGTGGAGGTATGGGAATTGCAACTATTATTGAACGTATTTAAAAGAAAAACATGCAACATATAAAATATACAATAGACTCAGATGGAATTGCATTTATTACTTGGGATGTAGCCAACAGCCCAGTAAACATAATGAATCAAGAAACCATGAACGAATTCTTTACTACCGTTACACGTTCTGTAAATGATTCTGCTGTTAAAGGAATTGTAATTAATTCTGCTAAGCAAGACTTTATAACTGGTGGAGATCTTAAATGGTTTTTAAATTATGACAAGTCTCGTGAAGAATGTTTTGATATGCTTATGGAAACTCACAAAGCAATGCGGTTGTTAGAAACCTCAGGAAAACCGGTAGTTGCAGCTATGAATGGACTAGCTTTAGGTGGTGGTGTAGAAATAGCTTTGGCTTGTCATCATAGAATAATGGTAAACCACCCTAAAAATAAAATGGGCTTAGTAGAATGTTCTGTAGGTTTATTTCCAGGTGCTGGTGGTACACAACGTTATTTACGTATGCTAGGTGCACAAAAAACTATTGAGTTCATAACGCAATCTAAAAAATTAACAGCTGAACAAGCATTACATAACAAATTAGTAAACCAAATTTGTGAACCAACTGATGATATTAATGAGCTAGCTAAACAATGGATTTTAGATAATCCAAATGCTAGTCAACCATGGGACAACAAACGTTTTGTGGTTCCAGGAACTCCAAATGGTGTTGGACAAATGTCGGGAATTACAGAATTCTATTCGGTTTCAAATGCCATGGCATACAAAACTACTCATGGAAATATGCCGCATATAAAAAATGTATTGAGTGCTATTTATCATGGAGGTTCAACAAGCATAGACAATGCTTTAGAAATAGAAGCTCGTTATTTTGTTGATACTTTATTTTCTAAAGAAACTAAAAATATTATCCGTTCATCGTTTATTTTTATTGGTGATGCTGCTAAAGGAAAAGCTAAACCAAAAGGTTTTGAAAGAGCTTCTTATAAAAAAGTTGGTGTTTTAGGAGCAGGAATGATGGGAGCAGGAATAGCTTATGTAACCGCTAAAGCAGGTATAGAAGTAGCTTTAAAAGATGTATCGATAGAAAGTAGTGAAAGAGGAAAATCATATTCAGAAAAAATAGAGCAAAAAAAAATAGCTAAAGGACGTACAACAGAAATAAAAATGAATGCTCTTTTAGAAAAAATTAAGCCTATAGACAAAGTAGAAGATTTAGCTGATTGCGATTTAATAATAGAAGCTGTTTTTGAAAACGAAAAACTTAAAAATTCAGTTACTAAAGAAACAGAAGCTATTATAAAACCAAAAGTAATTTATGCTTCCAATACTTCTACAATTCCAATAACAACTTTAGCAAAAGCTTCTGTTAAACCAGATAAATACATTGGATTACATTTCTTCTCGCCAGTAGACAAAATGCCTCTAGTAGAAGTCATTGTGGGGAAAGAAACCTCAGATAAAACTTTAGCTGCTGCGATAGATTATGTTACTAAAATTAAGAAAGTACCAATTGTTGTTAATGATGGTAGAGGCTTTTTTACTTCTAGAGTTTTTGGAAAATTTGTTAATGAAGGAATCGCAATGCTTTCTGAAGGCCTTCCTCCTGCTGTAATTGAAAATGTTGCTAAAAAAATTGGAATGCCTGTTGGTCCTTTAGCAGTTTCCGACGAGGTAAATCTAAAATTAATGCTAGATATCATGGGAGAAGACCCTACCCTATCTGATTTTGAAAAAAAACTAGAAAAAACCATTTACGATATTACAACCATTCATAAACGAACAGGAAAAAAAGAAAGAGCTGGTTTTTACGAGTACCCGAAAGAAGGGAAAAAATATATTTGGGAAAACTGGAAAACTATATTTCCTGTAAAAGAGGAATATGATGAAGAAGAAATAGGTAAACGATTATTATTTGCTATGGTAATAGACTCTTATAAATGTTTAGAATCCGGAGTTTTAAAAGAACCTAAAGATGCTGATATTGGTTCAGTACTAGGGCTAGGTTTTCCAATTTATACCGGCGGTGTTATGTCTTATATAGATTATATAGGCGCTAATGAATTCTTAGCATATTCAGAAAAGTTAGCTCGAAAACACGGTGAAAGATTTAAGCTACCAGAAAGTTTAAAAGAAAAAATTACAAAAACTGAAAACAATAGAATCTTTTACAAAAATTAATTTTTTAACCTAAAAAGTATCCAAATGTTACATAATATATTATTAGAAAGAAAAATATACGCATCAGAAGAACATAGTATGATGCGTAGCATGATACAAGATTTTATAACAAATGAAGTAGAATCTCAACTAGAACAATGGGAAAAAGATGGCATGGTAAGTAGAGAAATTTGGCAACGTGCTGGTGAATTAGGACTACTGTGTATGGATATGCCAGAAGAATATGGAGGTGCTGGACTAGACTTTACTTTTAATGCATTAATGATTGAAGAATTTGCTAGAAAAAATATTTCAGGGCCTGGTTTTTCTTTACATTCTGATATCATTGCCCCGTATATTTTAAAATGGGGAAATGAAGCACAAAAGAAAAAGTATTTACCTATTATGGCTACGGGTAAAATCATTACAGCCATAGGTATGACAGAGCCTAACTGTGGATCAGACTTGCAAGCTATCAGAACTACTGCAGTAGATAAAGGAGACCATTATTTAGTTAATGGACAAAAAACCTTTATTACCAATGGATATATGTGTGATATGGCCGTTGTAGCAGTAAAAACAAATCCTGGTACAGCTGAAGAAGGAGTATCTTTATTGATTATGGAAAGTAAATGGGAAGGTTTTGAAAAAGGAATACCATTTAAAAAGGTAGGAATGAAAGCCCAAGATACCTGCGAATTATTTTTCGATAATGTAAAAGTGCCCAAAGAAAACTTACTTGGAAATGAAGGACAGGGTTTTAAAATTATGATGACTGAATTGGCTAGAGAACGTATGTCTGTTGCTATTTCTGCTATTGGTGGCGCACAAGGAGCTATAGAAGACACTCTTTCATATACCTCAACTCGTACTGCTTTTAAACAACCAATTGCTGGTTTTCAAAACACTCAATTTAAAATGGCTGAATGTGCTACTGAATTACAGTTACACCAAGCTTTTGTAGATAGATGTATTGAAGATTTAGCACAGCATAAATTATCTGCTGAAAGTGCTTCAATGGCAAAATATTCAGCAACCGATATGCATGGAAAAGTTGTGGATGAATGTTTACAATTATTTGGAGGTTATGGTTACATGTGGGAATATCCTATAGCACGTATGTATGCCGATAACAGAGTCGCTAGAATTTATGCAGGGACTAATGAAATTATGAAGTTATTAATAGCTAGAGGATTGTATAAAGAACTATTTCAAAAGTTAAAAGCTATGAAAAAAAATCACAAATAATTTTCTCAAAAAATAACCAATATGATGACTATTAACGATTTTCCTATTCAAACTTATATAACAGTCCAATGGGGCGATATGGATGCTTTTAGACATGTGAACAATGTAACCTATGTTAAATGGGGAGAAACTGCTCGTATTGAATATTTTAAAAGTATCGACTTTTTCAATTCTGCTCCTGAAGAAATGGAGTTTGCTCCCATTTTAGGTTTTCAATCTGTAAAATACATAGCACCAGTAGTATATCCTGATATTATAAAAATTGGGACTATTACAGAAGAAATAAAAGAAGATCGGTTTATAATGAAATCATATTTTTTTAGTGACACACAAAATAAATTGGTTGCCATACAAACTCATGAAATCATAGTTTTTGATTATAAAAATCACCAAAAAATCCCAGTGCCTAACACCTTAAAAGAGTTAATTAAAAAAATTGAAGAATAGTTCATTATGCTACCATTAAAAGGAATAAAAATTATAGATTTTTCACGATTGTTACCGGGACCATTAGGCACACAAATATTAAAACAATTAGGTGCTGAAGTTATTAAAATTGAAAGTCCTAAACGTATGGACTATACTCGATATTATGAACCAAAAATCGAGCAAACTTCTACGATGTTTTATACACTAAATTATGGTAAAGAAGCATTGGTCATAGATTATGAAGAAGAAAAAGGTTATTCAAAAATTATTGAGTTAATTAAAGAAAGTGATGTTTTTATAGAACAATTTAGACCTGAAGTAATGAAAGGTTTTCGCTTAGATTTTGATACGGTAAAAAAAATAAATCCAACCATTGTTTATATTTCAGTAACTGGTTATGGACAAAACTCAAAATTTAAAAACAAAGCGGGTCATGATTTAAACTATATAGCACAAGCTGGCTTATTAGATTTGAATAAAGACGAAAAAGGAAAACCAGTTATACCAGGTTATCAAGTAGCAGACATTGCTGGTGGATCGTATATGTTAGTTTCCGCTTGTACTACAGCATTGTTAGCCAAACATAAACAACAAAAAGCACAATATGTAGATGTAAATTTATCAAAAGCCACGATGCCTTTAAATGCAATAGCACAAGGTATGGAATATCAAGGAGCATCTTATAAAAAGACTCCAATTCTAAGTGGTATGATGGTAAACTATAATGTTTATGAATGTGCCGATAAAAAATGGATTGCGCTTGGAGCCTTGGAAACTAAATTTTGGAATTCTTTCTGTGATAAAATAGATGAACCTTCTTGGAAAACAAATAATCAGTTTGATTTAATTGCTGGCGTATTTGACAAAACATTACTGGAAAATTTATTCTCAAGCAAAACTAGAGACGAATGGGTAGACTTTTTTGAAAACGAAGATATTTGTATTTCACCGGTATTAGAAATTAATGAGTTAATTGATTTTCATACTAAAAACAATACAGATGTTTTTGAAAAAGTTATGATTGATAATAATGAAATGTATATATACAAAGCCCCTTTTTTAATTACCAACTAAATATGTTTTTTAAGTAAAATATTTCCAATAGCACAGTTTATACAACGTTTTTTCACACAAAAATTATTTCTAAGTTCTAATAAAGCTTGACTTTCAAATGCATTTTTAGCAATCAATTTCAAGTCAGAGAACTTAGATATTATTGAATTTTTCTCTGGTTTTATCTGCTGTATTAGTTTTAAAATCTTTTCTTCATTCAATATCCCTTTGTATTGTTCATACACAAATTTTAAGGGTATAATTGTATTGATTAGAAGTAAATCAATAAATGACTTTGTCAATCTTTTTGTTAGCTTTTTTGAAGATGTTTCAAATGTATAATGTGCTTGCCAAAAAGCATTAACCTCAACAGATAATAAATCGTAAAAATCTTCTTTCCTATTTAACTCTAAAAGTTTAGAAAATAAATTTTGATATTTATGAAATAATGCAACCAGTTGTGCTATCCGTATTGTAGGAAAATTATTGGGACGCATTCTAAAGAATTGAAATTGTTTATTATGGATAGGGGTTAATTGATATTTATGCTTTAAAAAATCATACTCATTCTTTAAACTAAGGAAATATTCATTCTCCATAGTTTCTTCAAAAAAACCTGCTTGACCAAACAACAAAGCAGATAACTGGAATTCATTAAACCTAACCTTTTGTAGAATCGAAAAATCAAATGATTTCGCCAATTCTAAAAAGACATCTCCATTCACTTTTAATCCAAAGTTTTTAGCTAACAACTGAAACAAAACTGCTTCAAAATCATTTTTAGAATTCGCTAACAATTCTTTTATTAAAATTGATTTATTCTCTAATCGCTCAAAGTATAGTCGTTCTAACCAATTTTTAATTAAAAATGAATCAACATCTACTATTTGATTTTCACAAGAAATCCATTGTAGTTGTTTGGAAAATAACTGTTCATAATTTTTCATCACATTTTCATGAACTAATTCTTTAAGTTCTAAAGTAGGAAGTGGTAAGTTATTTTTCATAAACACTTCAGCATCATGATTCCAAACAATATGTAAAATTACTGCATCGTAATTTTCATCTTCTTCATGTTTATGCACATACCAATCGGAGGAATTGATATGGATTTCAACATTACCAATCCATAATTGATGGTTTATTTTTAACTGAGCATTTAAAAAATCTGGTCCAGAGTTTTTATTATGCATACCCGACTTAACAATCTGAATACTTTCATTGTGAACTGATTTCAAATTAGTTATATCAAATAATTTGTATTGCCACAAAAAATGTAGAAATTCCTCTTTCATAACCGTAAATTAGCAATTCTTTTACGACTATTAAGATATGAAAAATTTCACTAAGTCGCTTTTTATCAGCGCATTTCCAGTTTTCGCTTTGATTATTTTTATAAAAACAATCGCTAATGCAAACTTTAATAGTAGCAATATAGGCTTACTAATTTCTTCAATTACAGTAGTTATTTTCTTTGCTATGTTATTTATAAGACCAGTAGCAAGAACAACCAAAAATTTAAGTTTTTACTCAACATTTATTGTTATTGGGTTTGCTCTGAATCTTTTCAATTTTGAGCAAAAAACATTGGTTATTTCTGTTGGTTTGGCCTTAGGATGGTTAGCTTATTTAACTTGGTACTCTTCCTTTAATTCAAGAGATACAAGTATTTTGCAAGAAGGTAAAACACTTCCTGACTTTGTATTAGAAAACGAAAACTCAGAAAAAATCACGTTAAAAGATTTAAAAGGTGATTTTAAAATCTTTTTATTCTACAGAGGAAATTGGTGTCCATTATGTATGGCACAAATTAAAGAAGTCGTTGCTCAGTATAAAGAACTAGAAAAAAGAAATACAACTATGGTTTTGGTCAGTTCACAACCTCATAAATTCACTAAGAGTTTAGCAAAAAAACACAGCGTTCCTTTTAAGTTTTTAGTAGATGTAAAAAATAAAGTAGCTAAACAGCTAGGCATTTTACATGAAAATGGATTACCAGCAGGTTTTCAAGTTTTTGGTTACGACTCCGATGTAGTGTTACCTACTGTAATTATTACTGATGAAGACAATAAAATTATCTTTGCAGACTTAACTGATAATTATCGTGTAAGACCAGAACCAGAGACTTTTATTAAAATTATAGATCGTTATAAAAGATTAAATTGATTGGACTATCAATTATTGTAATAAACAAATCATTATTTTTCTTAATAGCAATTGTAATTTTGTGTCTCAAATAAATTCGAAAAAATGAATAGTATAGAAAGTTTAGAATGGCGTTATGCTGTTAAAAAATTTGACGAAAATAAATCACTTACAGAAACTCAAATAAACACCTTAAAAGAAGCTTTTAATTTAACAGCTACTTCATATGGATTACAACCAATTAAAATGGTCGTAATTCAAAATAAAGAACTTCAACAGCAATTAGTAGAACACTCTTGGAACCAAGGTCAGGTTGCACAAGCATCACATGTATTGGTTTTATGCATCCCTAAAGAATACACAGTGAAAGATGTTGAAAGTTATTTTACTTTGGTAAAAGAAGTAAGAAATACACCTGATGAAATTTTAAATCCATTTAAGGAAATGCTTAGTTCTTCAATAGCAAATAAAACTTCAGAAGAATTAAGAAGCTGGAATAAAAATCAAGCTTATATTGCTTTAGGAAATTTAATGACCGTAGCAGCTAATGAGCAAATAGATTCTTGTCCAATGGAAGGTTTTATTCCAGAGAAGTATGATGAAATCTTAGGTTTAGACAAACACAACTTGACATCGGTTTTAGTTTTGCCAGTTGGATTTAGAGCTGAAGATGATTATATGAAAGACCTGAAAAAAGTTCGTAGAAAAACAGCAGAAGTTGTTATAGAACTGTAATCTATATAACTTAAGTTATGAATTGCGAATGATAAATTTAGTACATTCGTAATTCATAATTTAACGGTATGCAACCACTACATATATTACTCCTTATTCTAGCCTATTTTGGTGTATTAATTCTTATCTCATACATCACAGGAAAGTCGGCAAATAACAATACATTTTTTAAAGCAGATAATTCTTCGCCATGGTATTTAGTAGCCTTTGGTATGATTGGAGCGTCACTCTCTGGGGTTACATTTATTTCCGTTCCTGGTTGGGTAGAAGGACAACAAATGAGTTATATGCAAATGGTGTTCGGCTACGTATTAGGATATGCCGTTATTGGACTGGTATTACTTCCACTCTACTACAAACTAAATCTAACTTCTATTTATACTTATTTAGAAGATCGTTTTGGTAGATATTCATATAAAACAGGAGCTTCATTTTTTTTATTATCAAGAACAGTTGGAGCGGCTTTTCGTTTATTTTTAGTAGCCAATGTATTACAATTAATTTTGTTCGATGCTTACGGAATACCATTTTGGGTAACTGTAACTATTACTATTTTATTAATTTGGTTATATACGTTTAAAGGAGGAATCAAAACCATTGTTTGGACAGACACTCTACAAACTTTATTCATGCTAATTGCCGTAGGTGTTTGTATTATAATGATTAAAGATGCAATGCAAATAGAAAGTTTATTCTCTTATATTTCAGAAAATAAACTATCAAAAATGTTCTTTTTTGACGATCCAAAAGCAGGAAACTATTTTTGGAATCGATTCTTTTCTGGTGCTTTTATAGCTATTGTTATGACGGGATTAGACCAAGACATGATGCAAAAAAACTTAACCTGTCGTAACTTAAAAGATGCACAAAAAAATATGTTTTGGTTTACCATAGTATTGGTTATCGTTAACTTCTTCTTTTTAGCTCTAGGAGTTTTATTAACCGACTATGCTGCTTCAAATGGTATTGATGCTCATAAAGATAATTTATTCCCAAGTATAGCTATGAGCGGTGAATTAGGTATAGCTACTTCCCTATTTTTCTTATTAGGATTAATAGCAGCAGCTTACTCAAGTGCCGACAGCGCCTTAACCTCATTAACAACTTCTTTTAGTATTGATATTTTAGAAATTGATAAAAAAGAAGACGGACAAGAGAAAGAAAAAATACGTAAAAAAATACACGTATTATTCTCATTTATTTTAATCGCAACCATTTTAGTTTTTAAATATTTTATTGCTGATGCTAGTGTAATTGCTAAAATATTTCAATTTGCAGGATATACTTATGGCCCATTATTAGGGCTTTATGCTTTTGGTTTATTTACCAAACTAAACGTAAAAGACAAATTAGTTCCCTATATCTGTTTACTTTCTCCTGTACTTACTTATCTAATAAGTATCTATAGTAAATCAGAATTAAATTTTGATTTTGGTTTCTTTGTTTTAATCTTAAACGGACTAATAACTTTCTTAGGTTTATTAGCTATTAAACAAACTCGTAATGCCTAAAAAAGGGAAAGGAAAAGCAAAAAACACTGTTAATAAGGCGAAACATACGCGCTTAATGAAACAGAAAGAAAACAAGGTAAAACTTGAAAAGCAACGTAATAAAGAACGTTTAAAAGCATTGATTAAAAAGATAAACGAACAGAAAAAAAATGACAGCACAACAGATAATACATAAATTCAATTTAACAGAACATCCAGAAGGCGGTTACTTTAAAGAAACTTATAGAAGTAACGGAATTATTAAAAATGAAAATTTAGGCTCAGATTTTGTTGGAGATAGAAATTACAGTACTTCTATTTATTTCTTATTAACTTCTGATAAATTCTCTGCTTTTCATAAAATAAATCAGGATGAAATTTGGCACTTTTACAAAGGCACTACCTTAAAACTTCATATGATTTCTCCTAAAGGAGATTATTCTTTTGTATTGATAGGAAACGATTTAGAAAATAACGAACAACCACAGTTTGTTGTACCAGCAACCTATTGGTTTGCTGCTGAAGTTATTAAAGAAAATTCTTACGCATTTACAGGTTGTACAGTAGCCCCAGGGTTTGATTTTAACGATTTTGTTCTACCTAAAAGAGATGAATTAATACAATTATTCCCTCAACATGAAGCAATAATTACAAAGCTTACTCATCATTAAAACAAAACTATTTTAATTAGGCCAACTTAATTACCATTAAAAAATTGCTATAAAATGAAAAAGTTTATCCTACATCTACTAATTATAGTTAGTATTTCATGTAGCTCACAAGAATCAATAATTGTAAAAAAAGAAAAAATTGATTGGAAAAACTATAAGGGTTTGTTTCAAGATGCTGAACAAACACAATTCAAAGCTCAATTTAAATTTTTACAAAATGTAAAATTATATGAAATTACTTACCTAAGTGATAGTTTAGAAATTCAATCGTTTGCAACATTTCCCAAAAAAGAAGGAAAATATCCAGTAATTATATTTAACAGAGGAGGAAATAGAGATTTTGGCGCTTTATCATTAACCAAAGAAAAACATAAACTTTTCTTCCCTCCTATGTTCTCTAAAATAACAAATAACGGCTACATTGTCATTGGTTGTAATTATAGAGAAAGTGGAAAAAGTGAAGGAAAAGATGAATTTGGAGGAAAAGACGTTAATGATGTACTCAACTTACTCAAAGTTGTTAAAGAGTTCCCTAAAGCCGACACAACTAGAATTGGAATGTATGGTTGGAGTCGCGGAGGTATGATGACCTATTTGTCATTAACCAAAACTAATAAAATTAAAACTGCAATAATAGGTGGAGCTCCCACAGATTTAACAATTATTGATAGAGCTGACATGGAAGTAAATGTATATGCGCCACTTATTCCTAATTATTGGAAAAACAAACAGGAAGAATTAAAAAAGAGGTCAGCTTTCTATTTTGCAAACAAATTTCCTAAAAATATTCCCCTCCTCATACTACATGGTGGTGCTGATAAAAGGGTGAGTGTATCAAATCCAATTAAACTTTCAAAAGAGTTGGATAAATATAATATCCCATATCGCTTAAAAATATATAAAGAAGGTAACCATGGCTTAACAAAAAATAAAAAAGAGGTAAACAGAGAAGTATTAGATTGGTTTCAAAAACACTTAAGGAACTAAAAAATAGACCATGAAAATATACTATTGGATTATTAAAAACTTACATCTTCTCATTTCATTAGGTATTGTTGTGCCAACTGCAATTATATATGGTTCACCATCCATTCTACCTCAACAATTAGATATCCAAGTTAATACAATAGACCTATCAAATATGCTAAAAGCTATTATGGGTTTATATATTGGAATTTCATTGGTATGGATTTTAGGTATTTGGAAAACCCAATATTGGAAAAGGGCTACTGAATTAAACATCTTATTTATGTTAACACTAGCAACAGGACGAGGATTAAGTATGATTACAGATGGAATCCCTACAAATGGTTATATTTTTGGAATTACAGCAGAACTATTACTTGGTTTCTTTTCAATTTATCAGCTTAGAAAATATAATTGTAAAGAAAAAAAATTGCAAAATCATAAATAGAAAACTTACAGATTAAACTAGGAAATGGTATAGGAAGAATAATTGATGTATATTTAGTTCCATAACTAACAAAACTTTAACTATTCTGCCCCTATGATTCAATCCTACAAGAAAAAACCAACACTACAAGAAAAATACGATACTATAATTATTGGCTCTGGAATGGGCGGGCTTGCTACCGCTGCTATTCTTGCTAAAGAAGGTCAAAAAGTATTAGTCTTAGAAAGGCATTATACAGCTGGAGGTTTTACTCATATTTTTAAACGAAAAGGTTATGAATGGGATGTAGGTATACATTATATAGGAGATGTACAACGAGACAAAAGCATTTTAAAAAAACTATTCGACTATGTAAGTAATGGTGACCTAAAATGGGAAGACATGGGAGATGTTTACGATAAAATTATTATTGGCAATAAACAGTATGATTTTGTAAAAGGTGTAAAGAACTTTAAAAAACAAATGATTACCTATTTCCCAGAGGAAGAGCAAGCAATTAATAAATATGTTGATACTGTTTTTGAAGCCGTAAAAGCGAGTAAAAACTATTATATAAGTAAAACACTTTCTACAATACCCAATGCAATAGCAGGTGGCTTCTTGAGAAAACCATTTTATAAGTATTCTGACAAGACCACCTATGAAGTCCTTCGAGAAATAACCGACAATGAAGAACTAATAAAGGTACTAACAGGACAATATGGCGATTATGGATTACCTCCTAAACAAAGTAGTTTTTCTATGCATGCGTCCGTAGCACGTCATTATTTTGATGGAGGAAGTTATCCTATTGGAGGATCGTCACAAATTGTAAAAACAATAGATCCTGTTATTGAAGCTGGAGGTGGAACTATATTAGTAAGTGCTGAAGTAGATGAAGTTCTTATAAATAAAGGCAAAGCTATAGGCGTACAAATGAAAGATGGCAAGCAAATTTTAGCGAAAAATATTATTAGTAATGCCGGACTCATCACTACTTACAATAAACTTTTACCTACTAGCATTGTAAAGAAATATCAATTAAAAAAGCATTTACAAACGGTTAATCCATCCGTAGCACATGTAAGTTTATATATAGGACTAGAAGGTACTCCAGAAGAACTTCAAATACCAAAAACAAATTATTGGGTATATCCAGCTAAAGGAGATCACGATACTTGTGTACATAATTACTTAGAAGATTTATCAAAACCATTTCCTGTAGTATATATGTCTTTCCCTGCTGCTAAAGATCCTGATTGGAAAAATAGATATCCTAGTAAGAGTGCTATTGATATTATTACCCTTGTTCCTTATGAAATGTTTGAAAAATGGAAAGAAACCTCATGGAAAAAAAGAGGTGACGATTATGAAGAAATTAAAGAACAAATAGCTCAACGCCTTTTAAGGGAATTGTATAAACAACTACCACAAGTAGAAGGAAAAATAAAACATTATGAATTATCTAGTCCGCTTACAACTGAGAATTTTGTAAACTATCAAAAAGGTGAAATTTACGGGTTAGACCACAGCCCTTCTCGTTTTAGACAACCTTTCTTAAAACCAAAAACACCTATTAAAAACTTCTATTTAACAGGGCAGGATATTGTTACCGCTGGTATAGGAGGCGCCTTATTTTCTGGAGTATTATCAGCCACAGCTGTAACAGGAAAAAATCTCTTAAAAAAAGTACTATAATATCTTAGTCAAAATAATAAAATAAGTACGTTTGTTAATTATATACAAACGTGCTTATTTCTTTATAAACTCTTCATTTCTTCACAATAAAAAAGTAAGGTTTTCCCTTACTTTTAGTATGGTTTTTTACATATTCTTTTACTTCTTTTCATTTAATTTTAAATAAAAACAATACATACGCTTATAACAAACTCAACATAACTAACTAAAAATCAACAAAAACCATGAGACAACTAGCCCTTCTTACAGTATTCATAGGACTATTAATATCGTGTAATAGTAAGCCTCAAAAAGAAACAGTAACAACCAAGAAAGCTGTACCACCTGAACTTTCTACTGTCAATTTGCATAAAGCATCAACAGTTAATTATATACGAGGAATAGATATTTCCGACTTTCAATCAAATATAAATTGGGAAGCTGTAAAGGAATCTCAAGTAAAATTTGTTTTTATAAAAGCTACAGGGGGAAAAAACTATATCGATCCGAAATTTTTCAACCATTGGAAAGATGCAAAACAACAAAAATTAAAAAGAGGTGCTTATCATTTCTATTATACAGCAGATAATCCTGAAGTACAAGCTGAATTTTTCTCACAAACCGTTTTAAAATTATCGGATAACAAAGACCTTCCTCCTACTTTAGATTTAGAAACTCGTGGAGTAAACTCAACAATATCTGTTGAAGAATATCAAGAAGGAGTAAAAACATGGTTAAAAATAGTAGAGGAAAGATTTGGTAGAAAGCCAATAATTTATGCTTCTACAAATTTTGCAAATCAATATTTAAACAATCCTTTCTTTAGTTCATATCATTTATGGGTTGCGAATTACGATACTGAAGCTCCAGAGGTACCATCAGCTTGGCAAAAAGCTAGCTGGACTTTTTGGCAAGATAGCGATGACGCCAAAGTAATTGGTATTCCTGGTACAGTTGATCATGATTATTTTAATGGAACCATGAAAGAGTTGAATCAATTATAACTATCAACATCTAATAAAACACTGATTTTAAAGCTTTACCCCCCTAAATAACTAAATCTTATAAATACATAATTAAAAAAAATACAGAAACATCTTTTAAAGTTAGGATTCCTTACTATATTTGTAAAACAATTAAACATAAAAAAATAGAACAGTATGAGTAAATCAATTTTTTATCACGCAGGATGTCCAGTGTGCATCAGCGCAGAGCACGACATTATTAATCTAGTTGGAGAGCAAAATGTAGAAATAGTCAATATTGGTGAAGACCGAAGTAGAATTCCCGAAGCAGAAAAAGCAGGAGTTAAATCGGTACCAGCATTAGTAACACCAACAGGAAATACTTTACATATTAACTTTGGAGCTTCCATGGCAGATGTAAAAGGCTAATTCTTTTAAATCATATAGTTAGGATTCCTAATTTAATTAGAATCCTAACTATTAAAACAAATCAAATGAAAACAATACTATCAATACTAACAGCAATACTATTTTTAAGTACTAGCATTTCTTGTGCTCAAAAGAGTAATTACAACAACAACGATTTTACAATTAAGAAGGTCAATGTAACACATCACTCCGACTTAGGAATCACGGTTTGGGAAATAAATGTAAATGGAACGGCAGGTAAAACAGTCCCTATCAAAAATGGTCAGCTAGACGGTGCTCCAGTACTAGGTTACGTATTTCCAACGAGTTTAAAAGCAACAGATGTAGGTTTCAATCAAACAGATGGAATAGTAGCATTAGCTTTGACTTCACATCCCGATTTTGATGATACACCTCTTTGGGACGAAAACAACGATCAAATTTATAATAACGATGGTGTTATCTGGCATCCTCATTGGGTAATATTACACCAAGACAAAAGAGTTGCTGGAGGCTTATCGGTTAAACAATTTAAAAAAGCAGATAAAACAGTGGTTTTACCACCTACAAATCCTGGAATGCCAATGTATATGGATTCCCCAGGATATCCAGTTACTACAAAAGGTAATACTATAAAAGTAGTAGTTCCAAATTACCGTATGAACAATCAAACAGATTTCAATTATGATGGCGTAACTGCTTTTATGAAAGTAAATACAAGTAATAAAAACTTACCTATGTTAGGAGTGTATGAAGTTTTTAGTGTAGCTAGTGGTAATTTATCTCTTCCCTATAAAGTTAAAAAGTAAAATGATGAAAATAGCAGTTTGGGACACCTATGTACAAAGAGAAGATGGTAAAACAATGCATTTTGACATTCTTGTACCAGATTATATAACCGAAGAACAAACCATATTTAATTATGGTATGGAATATTTGAAAACAAAACCTTTTAAAACTGATCAATTAACTACAAACGAATGTCGTCTTTGTCATATTGAACAAGCCACAGAAGCAATGATTGTTGCAATAGAAAAAGACAACTATACAATTATAGAAATGGAAAATTGTAATTAATTTAATTAGGATTACTAACTTTGCCTGTCGAACAAACTTCGGCAGGCTATTTCAATGAATAACAGTAATTTCAATCCAGAAGAGCAAAAAAATAATATTTCAAGTAAAATCGTTGCAGGTTTAGAACGAGTTTCTGAAGTATTTAAAATCTTATTGTGGGAAAAAGCCAAGTTGGTTGGGTTAAGTCCTATTCAAATTCAGATACTTATTTTTATTACGTTTCACAAACAACACTTGTGTAATGTAAGTCATTTAGCTAAAGAGTTTAATGTAACAAAACCAACCATTAGCGATGCCATAAGAGCCTTAGACAAAAAAGGAATGATTATTAAAGATTATTCTTCTGCTGATAGTAGAAGCTATGCTATTATGCTATCAGATAAAGGAAAGGAAATAGTACAACAAGTACACGATTTTTCAAATCCTTTACAACAACAAATAAATCTTTTTAATCAAGAAGAACAGGAAAGCTTATTTGATGCTTTAAGTACACTGATATATAAGTTAAATAAAAATGGGATTCTAAGTGTACAACGAACTTGTTATGGTTGCAAGTTCTATGAGAAAAAACAAGATTCGCATTATTGTAATTTACTAAAAAAGAAACTATTAAAATCAGAAATACGATTGGATTGTCCTGAATTTGAAGAGAAAATTTAGCTTTATTCATTATACAACATAAACTACAGCATTGATTCTAGAAAAAACATATCGTCCAAATGCACCATTGAATTATTTTGTGGATATGATATGGATAGGAAAAGCTTCTAATTTAAACCTAAAATCTAGTCACCATGCACCCATGTTTACCGAACTTATTTTTAATTATGGAGATACGTTTAAAGTAGAAGGTCAGAATACCGAGACTACATCAAACAAAGGACATCATCAAATTATTTCTGGATTAAAAACAACACCTTTTCAAACAACAGTATCAGGAATCTATGGTTCGGTTGGACTACTTCTAAAACCTTTTTGTTATGGAATGCTCCTTCGTAAATTCGATAGCTCTTTAATGAATACTATTTCAGAAATATTGTATGAACATGTTTTTAATACAGAAACGCCTAATTTTGAATTAGCAGAAAACTATTTATTAAAGCTATTTGAGCAATCGCAACTAGATACTAACTTACTAAAGTTTGAAGAATATCTTTCTTCAGAAATACTAGAAAAAGGAACACTGAAAAACTTTAATCATTCAATCCCTCTTTCACAAAAGAGCTTCATTCAAAAGTTTAAAAAACATTATTTATTGACTCCAAATGAATACATAAAGTTAAAAAAAGTAAATACTGCCATTCACTTACTAAAAAACAGAACTTCAGAAAAACTAACAGAAATTGCTTTAGCAGCTGGTTTTTACGATCAATCGCATTTTATAAAACTCTTTAAAAAGTTTTATGGAAACACACCAAAGAAATTTACAAATACAATTCAAGGGTAAATTCTGTACAATTATTTGTAACAGCTATCAACTAGTTTTGCAGTCAAATAATAAAACTTTCTAATATGAAGACAAGCAATCAGGTATTTATAGCAACTAGTTTAGACGGATATATAGCAGATAAAAATGGAGGAATAGATTGGTTACACTCAATACCAAATCCAGATAATTCTGATATGGGTTATGCAGATTTTAATTCGCAAATAGATGCCTTAGTTATGGGAAGAACAACCTTTGAAACTGTTTGCGGTTTTGATATCGATTGGCCTTATACTAAACCAGTATATGTATTAAGCAATACCCTAAAAGAAGTTCCAGAAGATTTAAAAGACAAGGTGTTTTTAGTAAAGGGAACATTAACTGAAATACTCGCTCAAATTCATAAAAA
Source organism: Tenacibaculum aiptasiae (assembly GCF_965221665.1). Lineage (NCBI taxonomy): Bacteria > Pseudomonadati > Bacteroidota > Flavobacteriia > Flavobacteriales > Flavobacteriaceae > Tenacibaculum > Tenacibaculum aiptasiae. The sequence continues at coordinate 2,171,331 of NZ_CBDCSN010000002.1, read as the reverse complement.
TGGACATCATAACTTATATATTGATGGAGGGAAAACAATACAAAGTTTTTTAAAAGAAGATTTAATTGATAGTATGATTATTACTACGATTCCTAAGTTATTGGGTGGTGGATTTTCTTTATTTGGTGAACTTTCTAAAATGTTAGATTTTGAATGTACAGAGGCAAAAGTTTTTTCAAACAAAGTTCTACAAAGCACATTTAAACGTAAAAGATAAGTCGAATCATTGGGAATGTCATTCAATCAAAATTTTAAGAATACTTTAAAGTTTTGTTAAGTTTCTTGGTAATTAATTCGGTGTATTTTACAGCTTACAAAACACTAAAAATTATCCCCAATGAAAAACTTAAGCATCTCCCTACTTACGCTTAGTACTATTGTATTGATGAGTTGCAACTCAACTCCAAAAAAAGAAAAAAACTCAGTAAAAGAAGAAACTACAGACTCAAGAACTGTTCAAATCAAACTAGGAATTACGGGTAATAAAATGTCTAAAGAATGGAAAGAGGCATTACGTAATAGAAAGAGTAGCAAAGTACTCGATTCACTTTCGAAAGTAGAAAAAGACCTTACTAGTGAAGAACAAGATTGGATAACTTTAATCAAATCAAAAGCCAATAAATGGAATGCTATTAGAGATTCTATAAAAGTACCTTTTGAAAACATCAAATTGAACGATACAGTTACAGTTCTTTTAGGATATCAAGGAGGAGATGATGCTTTTACCCCTAATGTAAAAACCATTTGTCTTGATGTAAACACCTTACAGAGAGAATATGGATCGGCAAAAAAACCTGTAAATGACAATAGAATTGACCGAATATTTGCCCATGAGTTTACACATTTATTACACAAAGAATGGGCTACTAAAAACAATCTAAGTATTAATACATTTAAAGATCAAATATTATGGGAATGTACCATAGAGGGCTTTGGTATGTATCGTTCAATGTCTAGTAAATGGTTTCCTAAAGGAGATTCATTATCAGCAACCTCTAAAAAAACGTTTGATAATTTATATCCAATATTTGCAGAAAAAATTATAAAAGTATTAGGTCAACCCAATCTTACAGAAGAAGAAAAAAACGAGATACATGCAAACCTATCGAGAGGACCTATGAAAAGAAAATGGGGAGCATTACCAGTGGCAGTATGGTTAGCAGCTGAAGCTAAAGGAAATGATAAAAACCTTATAAAATGGGTAAACAAAGGTCCAAATGCTATTGTTCTATTAGCCGAAAAGTATTTAACTGGAGAAAGTAAAGTTGCTTTTGACGAATTCTTAAAAAACAACAAAGACGCTCACTAATTAAAAGATGTTTTTTACTATTAATTATTTTCACTCTAGGCAAAATATAATTTTGACTCTAGTGAAAGTTTTATTTTCACTATAAGTAAAGTAAATGTTTTACTCTAGTGAAAATAAATTTTTGCTTCTAGTGGAAATTTTATTTCCATTAGAAGCAAAATTGTTTTTAGAACTAAAATAGAATAAGTACATTGGACTCAAAAATTGCAAATAGTATGAAAAGAATCTTATCAATAATTATTATAGCCTTAGTAATTAATAATATCCAAGCTCAAAAAACCGTATCAATACAAGCAAAAGGAAGCTTAGAGTCACCAAATCCTTGTGATTGTGTGGAAATATCTGAAATCACCAATAAGCACAATCCTGCCGATATACTTAACGGAATGGAAAAGTGTATTAAGAAGAAAGAGTTTGATAAAGCTGCAAAACTTTTTGCAATAGCCGGTGTATATGGAAAATACGACTCATATAGAGTAAAAGACAAGAGTGCTCATCAAGCATTATTGGTTCTTCAACAAAAAGTTCTCTTAAATGTGAATGAAGATGAAAAGAACAATGTAATCGCAAGTCTTAAAAAAGTACTTAAAAAAGGCTCTGAAGAACTGAATAAAGTTTGTCAAGAGATTCGAAAAGTTGGAGCTCCCAAATACCATCCAAAATATATGATTCAACACGGGATTCAAGCATTTATAAAAAAAGATGGCAACGGGTTAACTGAGAATTTTAAAAGTGACGAATCATGGAAGCTAGCTTTAAAAAGTTATTTACACTGTGATGAATAAAACTGTTAATCAAACTAGAATAATATAAAACAAATTGAAAATGTTTAAATGGTTTAAAAAGAAAAAAAGCACAGAATCTAAAAGCAGCAATGGACCAGATTTTAATGATGTAGATAGCAACGATAAGGCTTTCAACTTATTTAAAAAAGGAGAATTAACTAAAATTCATCTAATACCTGTAGAATTTGGAGGTGAAGACAGTAATATTAACACTCTTTATGTTCCTGAATTTGTTAGTGTTTTAAAAATGCGATTCGATCAAATGATTGAAGATTTGTTAATTGAAGGAAAAGAATTAAGTTACTCAGCCAATCCAGAATATAAAGGAAAAAGCTTTATCCCTTCTGCTTTAAAAATTAGTGTTACAGGCGACTCAGAGTTTACAGAAGTTATTGAAATTTGGTAAACAATAGTTTAAGCCTTCTATTAAGTTTATGATAGATAATCAACTAACTTACATATTACTTGGGGCAATTGGACAATTGATATTGTGGTTATCGTACAAGATTCTTAAAAAACCGAAAATATATTTTAGTCTTTTGTTCCTAACGATTTTGATAGCTTTATTTGGTTATTTAAATATTGATAGGGAATCATTACAAATGGCAAATGGAAATGCTGCCCAGTGGACTTTTTTTCCTTTACTCTTCATGATTTATTATTGGATTTTCCGTCAATTATTTTTAAAAATATATAAAAGTGAACCACTAATGGTAAGTTACATGGAAACATATTCGGCTGAAGCTGTTTACAGACGTTTACATATTGGAGATTTAATCTTCACCTTGTCAACACTAATGCTCCCTTTTTTAACAACTTTACTATTTTAAAACAAAACCTTATGTCAAAAAGAAAATCATTCTGGTACAGCATTATATTAGAGTCAGCAATGATAATATTTAGCGTATTTATTGCTTTATTCATTAACGAATGGAAAAATGAAAAAAACGAAGCTAAAAGGACTGAATTAATAGTTCAAAATATCGAAAGTGAAATCCAAAATAATAGAAAAATTATACAAAACATCATTGGATACCACGAAAAGATAATGAATAACATTAGTCAACCTGACAATAAACAAATACTCGAACAAAAGTTTTTCAAAAATGCTTACTTTTCAATAGGAGAAATAGCTCCGAAAGGAATTATACAAGAGCATTTTCAAGATATTGCCTGGGCAGTTGCTAAGGAAGATAAAATTACCAATCGAATCTCTTTGGAGGAATCTCAAGTACTTTTTGCTGTTTATGAACAACAAAACCTTATTAAAGGAACAATAAAAGATATCATCAATTTATTAACCTCACATGAAGTCCATAAAGTAGAGTTGGTAAGTGAAAACGTGATTGTTTTTAAAATATTAATGAATGAGTTAATTGGACAAGAAAAAATCCTAGAAACTAATTATAAAAACGCATTAGCACTAATTACAAAAAGAAAAAACAAAAGCTAATCATTAACATGATACTCATTTCAAGAAAAGCTTGTAATATCTCATAAGTCAAACAATTGTAACTAATTTACAAAATGGACGAAAAAACAAAAAGACAAATCGAATTACATTCTGCTGGAGCAACCATAATTACGTTAGGTTCAATTAGCTCCAAACCTACTACTTAATTAATATTCTATTTCATTTTTAACCAAGACTATTAAATGAGAACTTATCCAGAAAACATAAAAGAGCTTGAAAAAAAACACAATTTTGTTTTTCCCATAAATAAACAAAAATTAGAAAGTATTCGTAACAATATTATTTTACGTCATGATCTTGCTTTTTTATTCTTAAAATCAAGAATATTAAATTCTTTGAAAGAACGAGATGATTTTAAAAAGGAAGCATCTCTTGATTCATTTTTAGACAAAAGAATTGCCAACAAAGACAGATTTAAAATTTATAATACAATAAAAAGCCAAATTCCTCTACCTCTTAAGGAAGCTGATAAATTGTTTTTGTATTCTTTGCTTATTCTAGGTGCTTTTCTTTTACCTTGGCTTGTCTATGCAATAATTGTTTCTAAAGAAGAAATTCTTATGCTTTTCTCATTAGCTTATCCTAAACTTTTTGTGGCTCTTTTTTTAATTGGAATCTTAATTGTAGTAGGTTTTGATCATGCATTCGGGCATTTTTTTAAAAAAGAGAAACCGTCAATTGATACAAATGTACTAACAATTAGAGAGTTCATTTGTAATTTAATCGGAGACAACAGACAAGATATTAAAGAAAAGTTTGAAATAATTTTTAAAAATGAACTAAAAGATTTAGAGTAATAAACAACACTACAACAATATCAACGATTAATTATAATACCAACCTAAGTTCAATACATTGAACTCTTAAACCTGAAAAAGAAAATGATTTTAGAAGAAAGATTAGAATTTTGTAAAATATGTGAGAATAGAAAAATTGACTTTAGTATAGGACTTACATGTTCATTCACTAATAAAAAACCTGATTTCACAGACAATTGTCCAAAATTCTTAAAAGACGCAAAAGAAGCTGATAGAGTATTAAGAATGAAACTTGATTCAGCTGGAAACTCAAGATCTCAAAACGGTTCTTTAAACCCTGATAGAAATATAAATTACGGGATATTCCTTTTTATTTCTGGTATATTAATATTACTATTTCTTTCTATCTTATTTGGAGTTATCATAACATTTGGTGGAATCTCTTTTTACATAAGAGGAGAACAACAAAGAAAAATTCTTCGCAAAAATAAAGAGCTAAACAAGAAAATAAATAATCCAAAGACTAACGATAATTAAAAACTTTAGTCAGTAACTATTCATTCAATCTCGTGAGCATTGCTCACTCGAGCGAGTGAGCTTTACTCACCCGTACCTGTGAAAGATACTCACTCGAGGCTGTGAGTGTTGCTCACTCGTACGAGTGAGTAACTCTAAGATAAAAATACAAGGGCTCATACTTAACTTATTTGTAATACTAACATAGAATTAGTACATTTAACTCACAAAAATTGTGAAAGCAATAGTCCCCTATTCCTTTTATTTTTTAAACACAATACGAAGTTATACATTCTTAACGGATACCCGTAAAAGAATGCTATAGGTTGTACTTACTTTAGCACTAAATAGCTGTTAAATAAGTAGGCTATTAAGAACTAAAAGTTCCGAATAGCTACCCAAAATGGGTAAATAAAAGAAATAAAGTTCCGCATATATACAAGTTGGCGGTAATTAAAGAGTGATATGAAAAGATTAAAATATTTTATAGCATCTGCTGGAAGCTTAAAAGAAGAAAGAGAAAGCATTGAAACCTACTTGAGTAGAAAAAACGACTCCTTGGTAGATAAAGGGATTTATTTGGAAGTTGTAATATGGGAGAAGCTCTCATCTTCTTTTAGCTCGGAAAGAAAACAAAATGAGTTTAACAAAGCTCTTTTGGAATCAGATGTCTTAATCTGTTTAGCATTTGACCGAGTTGGGCCATTTACATATGAAGAATTTGATAACGCAGTTAAAAGCTTTAATAAAGGAGGTAATCCAAAGAAAATATACATGTACTTTAAAAATGGTACGCTTAAAGCATCTGAAATAACTGCTGAATTTCAATCTGTTCTTTCATTGAAGGAGGAAATCAAAAAGTATGAGCAGGTTTACAATGAGTATGAAAATGTAGCGGAATTGCTTTTAGATATTGAGAAAAATTTCACTCTAGATTTAGCGGAACTGGTTAAAAAGTCACTTAAAGAAGAACTGATAGAATTACTCAATGAAATCAATCCAGAGATCCTGCAAAGATTTAATAATGGAACGGAACAGACTTGTGTTCTAATTAGTCCTCAAAACCTCCAGAAATTAAACAACATGAAAAATGAATTAGAAGCAGAACGCTTACTTACTTATTTTTCTAATGGAAATGTAGTTATGGGTATGGGTAATAGAATTGGAAACTGTATCAACGACAAACAGGAAGGAATGATGAATGGGTTTGAATTAGTCAAACTTGAGAATCTATAAATAAAACTACCGCCAACAATGGCTATAAGTAATTGCTTGTTCTCGCTTACTTCTGATAATCCTCCCGGATTTTCAGCTTGGTGTGTACTCGCAAAGTTTAGTACTAACCCACGCAACTACTCATAGCCGAGACCATTATATGTAATTTCAACACCCAAAAAAAAATGGAAAATATATTTGTAGAATCTAATAAAACCTATAAGCAAGGATTTATTCTAACGGAACAAGAATTTAGGAGAATTATAGATATAATATCTGAACAACTAAAAAAAGCGGTAAAAAAAGAAGAACCAAAATTGAACTATTTAGTTAAGTTCGAAAATGGAGTAATTGCTAAAACGGAATCAATTGAAGAGATATTTAATTTAGAAAATGGAGGAATTGGAGAAATTATTAGAGTTCAAATTAAAGGGGAAATTGGTGAGAATGAAAACAATCATATAATAAGTTTAATATTCCGGAATACGTCATCGGAAAATGAATCATCTAATACTGCTCCAATAAATCATATCATTAAAGGAAAATCTAGAGATTGGGTATTTGTTACATCATCGCTTATTCAAGAACGAATTAACAAACTGAAACAATCTGGAATTATAAACAAAATGAATTCAACGCATGAAAATGAGTCCAGTATACTTATTTACATACTGTTGCTTCTATTAACAACAATAAGTTTTACTTGGAGGTACTTTATTAAGGGCAAAAATTATATTGAACAAATTGAAACAAAATGGAAAGCTAATGTAATAAGTGATCCAATTGAAGTATTAATTGAATTTGAAAAGAACAAAGACACGTTACAGACTGAACCGATAAAATACATTATGGGAATTTTTTTCATATTCCTTATAATATTTTACTCAATAAAATTATTCGTAAAAAAATATTACCCTTCTTACAATTTTTGTTGGGGAGATTATTTAGAAGAGTATAGTAAGAAAGAAAAATTTAGAAAAGGTTTTTTTACAGTGTTTTTAATAGGACTTATAGTCTCTGTAATTGGAGGACTTATAGCAAATTTCATAGGAAAATAAACCAACTGCATATAACACCGTGTATAAAACATAGCTAATAAATGCTAAACCGAAAAGTTTGTCTATATTTAGAAAGTCCGCCAAATTTTTAATTTAACTTTTAAAAAGAGTAAATTAAAAAAAATATAAAAATTAGGCTCTGTGATAATCCGAAAAGTTAGTGTCTTTTTGCACGCTACGTTTCATACACAAGTCCGTTATACGTAATATGAAAAAGAGAAGTACTTATTTTTTGATACTTATTGGTGCAATGATATTAACTTCATGCAATCGAGATTACTCAATTAGCAGTTTCGATTTAGCGTTTACAAATTGGTATGGATCAGAAGGATATATGTTAAAGTATGTCATTGATAAGGACAGTGTAAGAATTCATTACGATTGTGATTTTGAGAACTGCAAGGACACAATTATCTATAATAGAAAATTAAGTAAAAAAGAAACTTATAACTTCTATGAAAAACTAAAAGAATTAAGAACAGATACACTTAAGAAATTCTATATAGGAGAATATATTCATGGCAGACAAGTTCTTGAAATTAGTGGAGATAGTTTAGAATCAAAAAAAGTCATTTTAATGAGTGGTTATTATCATCCAGTATTAGAAAAATTAACTATAGAAATTGATAAGTTATTACAAAGCGAAAAATATCTAATTAATAGAAGATAAAAATACTACGTACAACAATGGCTATAATTCATTGATAGTTATAACTCACTTAAGAAGGTCTTCGCGGACTTTCTATTTGTGATTTATTTGCTAAATTAAACGCTTAAACACGCAACTAATCTTATACAAACACGTTGTAACGCATTTGATCAAACCAAGAAACATTGAGTAAATTAAGAAAACTAATAGACGAAATCACAGAATTCGGAATCAATCCAAAAGTGGAATTGACCGATAAAACCGATGTTCTAAAAAAGCTGTTAGTCAGAATTTACTCTGAATTTCTAAATGTAAAGTTTGAATTTGACGAAACGGATTATGACGAAGAACCTAATTTTAATTATAACGAAATAAAGGAAAACGTTAAATCCAATTTTCCTGATTTTAATTGGTATAGTATGGTTTTAGATTCAAACAAAATGGAACCTAATATTGAAATCGGAATTGGAGACGAATTAGATGATTTGGCTGATATCATAAAAGATTTGTTAGAAGTAAAATGGCGTATGGAAAATACGAGCGAGAAAGATGCTATTGGGCATTTTGAACTTTTAATGAGAACTCATTCTGAACAACATTTGGTAGATTTATTAAAGCGACTTAAAGAAAGGAATGAATAAGTTACTTAATAGCACATCTATAAACGGATTAATTCAAATAATAACTTCTCTATTTTGGGTATGGCATTTTGGAGAATTATTATATCTATATCATTACACAGATATTTTGTTTTTCTTTATGTATCCGAATTGGACACTCGTTCTTTTTATTTTAATGGGCTTAATAGGAGCTTTGATTGGTTTATCAGTACTTTTAAAGAAAAGGAAAATAAAAAATGGATACTTTCTATTAATTGGATTATTTGTTATTGGGCTTATAATCGACTTAATTATAGTATCATAAAAGAATAAAAAACGTGTTACAACAACGTATAAAATTAATTGTTTGGTACAAGCCTACTTACGAAAATCCTCACGCATTTTCTATTCGGTTTGTATTTGCTAAATTCGTTGCTAAACCACGCAACTAATCTTATACAAGACCACTACTCCTTCCCAAACTTTTTCTCTAATAATTTACGTTCCCAATCCTTACCAAAAAAATCGAAAACCTTAATAGAATATACTCCAATAACAAGAAGCCAAGAAAACAAAGTCCATACTAATAAAAGCCAGTTAGAATTATCTACAAAAACAAGTATTATAGGCAGTAACATACTTAACAATGCAATAGCAACAAGCTTGTACAAACCCTTAACTTTTTCAAGATAAGCAGTCTCTTCTTTTAATTGAGCAACATCTATCTCCTTCTTCACATCGGTTATCGTAGTTTCAAAAACAGCTGCCAGAGATTTTAAAGATTCTAAACCCGCATTTTCACCATTCTCAATTCGTTGTATGGTTCTTACACTTAGTCCACTCATAGTCGCTAATTGTTCTTGCGACCAATGACGTGCTAATCGCATTTTTTTAAGGTCTCTTATCGTATTCGTATCACTAGTCATTCCTTTCTCAGACATGTATTAAATTGTTTTCTGCAAAGATAAACATCAATCACACTTTAGCCTTTATACCCATAAGACTCTAAGCTGACAGTAACATGACAGCTCTATGACACTAGCAATAAGAAAACAATAAAATAAAAACTGAAAGCAATTTTATCTAATTTTGCAGTTAGGTAGACAAAAATAAATGATAGAGAATTTTATAAATCAATTAGGAATAACTGAGAAGGCATTACAAAATGAACTTCGAGAAATTGCTAGCATAAGTACACACCAGAAAGGAGAATTCATCATTAAAAACAATCAATACATAAAAGTGTTAAAAATTGTATTGAAAGGAAAAGTACGAGTATACCAAGAAAATGAAGACAGAGAAATTCTTATCTATTATTTAAATGCTATGGAAGCCTGTACCCTATCGCTTTCAGCTTGTTTTGAAGATTGTAAAAGTACCGTGAATGCTATTGTAGAAGAAGAATGTACCCTGATAAACATTCCAGTGCGATTTGTAAGAGATTGGAACTTTAAATACAAATCCTGGAACACATTTACCACCAAAACATTTAGAGAAAGTTACAATCACTTAATAAATCAGTATGCCAACTTAGCCTTTCAACCCTTAAAAGATCGTTTGTTCGATTATCTCCTTGCTAAGGCAGATAACAATATTGTAAAAAAATCACACCAAGAGTTAGCCAGAGAATTAGGAACTACACGAGAAGTTATTTCCCGCTTATTAAAGAAGTTAGAAAAAAATAAACAACTCCATTTAGGACAAAAAGAAATTGTTTTACTAAATAATTCCTAAGCTTGTGACAAAAGGCACAGGTATGCCGCCTGCAATCTATTTTTCTTTGTATCGGATATAAAACACAATAGATATGAGAAATTTAAGAGCAAGAATACTTACGTTATTATTAGGAATAAGCGCCTTAACTTTTGGACAAAACACCCAAGCATTTTCAGCATACAAGCCAACAGCACAACATAAAGTAGCCTTAGAAGTATTAAAGGCAAGCAAAGAATGGATTGCGAACTTTAACAAAGGAAATGCAAAAGCATGTGTAAATGGCTATACACAAAATGCAGTAATGAATGCCCAACCGTTTGGAGTTAAAAAAGGGAAAAAAGAAGTGTCAGAATTTTGGACGCCTTTTATTCAATCAGGAGCAAGTAATTTAATTTATACCAATGTACAAATAGAAGTTGCTAATGAAACAACAGCCTTCTTATCGGCAAACTGGAGTATGAACGTGGGTAAAGGAATTATTTATCAAGAAAAATGGGTAAAAAAAGAAGGAAAATGGTTATTAAGCTACGATAACTTTGAGGTTTTAGAGAAATTTAAAACACCACAAGAAAATAAAACAAATCCAATAGCAAGTCATTTAGTATTAGAAGAAGTAATTAAAGCATCGATACAATGGATTCAAGGATTTAATGCAGGAAAAGGAGCAGTATGCGGTAATGGGTATTCAGAAAAAGCAACCATGAATGCAGTACCATTTGCATCATTAAATGCTAAAAAAGACATTCAAGAATTTTGGACACAATTAATAGCCAAAGGCGCAAAAAACTTAATCTATAACAATCCAATATTTACAGCTAAAACAGCCAACAGTGTTACTTTATCAGCGCAATGGAGCATGAATATTGGAGAAGGAAAAATTTACCTAGAAAAGTGGGAAAAGGTAAATGGGGAATGGTTGTTAACTTATGATGAATTTCAAGTATTAAAACAATACAAATAATTCATATACAACAACTGTAAACAAAAAATCCCGAGTATCATACTCGGGATTTTTATATAGTATAGGTTTAAACTATTTATCAATTGATCCTAAAACACGCTTCATAAAATTATTCAACGCTTCTTTTTTAGGGGTACCATCTTTTACCATTTTATCAACCTCAATAGCACCGTACATATTCGATATTAACTCACCTATAACGTCTAACTCCTCATCTTTTAAAGAAGGAACTTCCGTTAAAGCTTCTAAAGTTTCAATCGTTTCTAGTACGTAATCTTGGTCGTTTTCTTCAATAAAAGAAGTTAAGTGTTTAATAACTGGTAATTTCATATTATTATTTTGTCATTGCGAAGCAAATAGAATTTGCTGTGGCAATCTGTTAGTTTAAAAAAGATTACTTCACTACGTTCGTAATGACGTTTTATTATGCTACTACTTCGTTTACCAAGTCTTTTAAAACATCAAACTTATTCGTTTGAACTTGGTTTACAAATTTACCATCTACAAAAGTTGCAAACGTTGGTAAGTTACTTACATCTGCTAACTTTCTACTTTCAGGAAACTTTTCAGCATCAACAATTACAAAAGTAGTGTCTTCATTTTCAGAAGATAACTTTTTAAATTTTGGCTTCATAATACGGCAGTTACCACACCAAGTAGCCGAAAATTGTACTACTACTTTTGAGTTGCTTGAAACGATTTCTGTTAAATTATCTTGACTTAATTCTTGTACCATAGTTTATATTGTTTTCGAAAGGAGCTCGTGCTCGACCCCTTCACTTATCTCACACGAACTTGATTCCTTTCTTTTATTATTATATTAGTTTACAGCTAAATATTCTGCAGTAGCTTTGGCGTTAGGTTGCATTGCTTCTTTACCTTCTTCCCAGTTTGCTGGACAAACCTCACCTTTTTCTTGTACGTGAGTGTAAGCATCGATTAAACGTAAAAACTCGTTTACGTTACGACCAACTGGCATGTGGTTTACACCTTCGTGAAATACAGTTCCTTCTTCGTCAATTAAATAAGTAGCTCTATAAGTAACGTTATCACCTTCAACTTGTACAGTTTGAGTAGCTTCGTCAAATACTTCATTAGTAATATCTAAAATACCTAAGATTGAAGATAAGTTACGGTTGCTATCTGCTAATAAAGGATAAGTAACACCTTCAATTCCTCCGTTATCTTTAGATTGGTTTAACCAAGCAAAGTGTACTTCAGGAGTATCACAAGAAGCTCCAATTACCATAGTGTTTCTTTTCTCAAACTCACCTAAAGCTGCTTGGAAAGCGTGTAATTCAGTAGGACAAACAAAAGTAAAATCTTTTGGGTACCAGAATAATAATACTTTCTTCTTGTTGTTTGCTGCTTCTTCTAAAACATTTAACTTAAAAGTATCTCCCATTTCGTTCATTGCATCAACGCTTAAATTTGGGAATTTCTTACCAACTAATGTAGCCATTTTATATTATTTTAATGATTAAAAATTTTTTTACAGCGGCAAAGATATTTTATTCTTCAAGCTTTAAAAGCTTAAAAACAACTTTATTTTTTTATTCCACTATAGGTTTTTTCGATGTGGTAAAAAACAGTCAAAAACAGCCTCTAAAAAACCACAAATTTGCGCTTCGCTACATAAACAAAATCAATCACTTAGGGCGTCAACCATAAAAACAATCAATCACAATAATAACATTAACTTATAATTAAATAAAAAATATAGATAAAAATTATTCAATGATTTATCGTAAATTTGAGTGCAACAACTTACAAAACAATATATTATGGAAGATAAACACGCACACGGGGCTTCTGGAGACATTACAAAATGTCCATTTATGGGAGGAACTCAAAAAGAAACTGCTGGAGGAGGAACTCGAAATAGAGATTGGTGGCCCAACGAATTAAAGTTAAATATTTTAAGGCAAAATGCTGCAAAATCGAACCCTATGGATCCCGATTTTGATTACGCTGCTGCCTTTAATAGTATAGACTATAATGCACTTAAAAAAGATTTGATCGATTTAATGACTGATTCGCAAGATTGGTGGCCTGCCGACTATGGTCATTATGGTGGATTTATGATTCGTATGGCTTGGCACAGTGCGGGAACTTATCGTGTTGGAGACGGTCGCGGAGGAGCAGGTTCAGGAACACAACGTTTTGCTCCTTTAAATAGTTGGCCAGATAACGGAAACTTAGATAAAGCACGTTTATTATTATGGCCTATAAAGAAAAAGTATGGAAATAAAATTTCTTGGGCAGATTTAATGATTCTTGCAGGAAACTGTGCTTTAGAATCTATGGGCTTTAAAACTTATGGTTTTGCTGGTGGACGTGAAGATGTATGGGAACCAGAACAAGATATTTATTGGGGAAGTGAAACAGAGTGGTTAGGAAATGAAGATCGATATGCTGATGGTAATTTGGAAAGCGATTTAGGAGCAGTACATATGGGACTTATTTATGTAAATCCTGAAGGTCCAAACGGAAGACCTGATCCTGTTGCCTCTGGGGTTGATATTAGAGAAACTTTTGGACGTATGGCTATGGACGATGAAGAAACGGTTGCTTTGGTAGCAGGAGGTCATACCTTTGGTAAAGCACACGGAGCTGCAAATCCAGATACTTATGTAGGTGCAGAACCAGCAGGAGCTCCTATAGAAGAAATGAGTACAGGTTGGAAAAACAGCTTTGGAACAGGAGTTTTAGATGATGCAATTACTAGTGGTATTGAAGGAGCTTGGACGCCAAATCCTACACAGTGGGATCACGATTATTTTGATGTATTATTAAATTACGATTGGGAATTGACTAAAAGTCCAGCCGGAGCACATCAATGGACACCAACTGCTGCTTCAAATGCTCGAATGGCTCCAAAAGCTGGTGATCCTAACGGAAAGCAAGCCTTAATGATGACTACTGCCGACATGGCTTTGAAAATGGATCCAGCTTATTTAGAAATTTCAAAGCGTTTCCATAAAGACCACAAGGCTTTTGAAGATGCTTTTGCAAGAGCTTGGTATAAATTAACGCATCGTGATATGGGACCTGTAGCCTTATACTTAGGACCTGAAGTTCCTACTGAAGAATTAATTTGGCAAGACCCTATTCCAGCTGGAAATATCTTATCTGATGCTGAAGTAGCTACTTTAAAAGCTAGCATTGAAGCTTCTGGATTATCAATTTCACAAATGGTAACTACAGCATGGGCATCTGCTTCTACTTTTAGAGGTTCAGACAAACGTGGGGGTGCCAACGGTGGACGTATTCGATTAACTCCTCAAAAAGATTGGGAAGTAAACAATCCTACTGAATTGGCTAAAGTTTTAGCGGTTTATGAAGGAATTCAAAAAGACTTTAGTGGAACTGTTTCTATTGCCGATTTAATTGTACTTGGTGGTTCTGTTGGTATTGAATTAGCTGCTAAAAATGGTGGACATACCGTAACTGTACCTTTTACTTCTGGAAGAGGTGATGCTTCTCAAGAACAAACCGATGTAGTTTCTTTTGGATACTTAGAGCCTAGAGCCGATGGTTTTAGAAATTTTATAAAAAGTGATTTAAATGTTGCTGCTGAAGAACTATTAGTTGATAAAGCCAACCTATTAACGTTAACCATTCCTGAAATGACGGTATTGGTAGGTGGATTACGTGTTTTAGGCACGAATTACGATGGTTCTGACTTTGGTGTATTTACGGATGCTGTTGGAACACTATCTAACGATTTCTTCACCAATATTCTTGACTTTACCTACACTTGGAAAGCGGCTTCTTCTAGCGACAAAGAATTTATTGGTAGAGATAGAAGAACGGGAGCGATGAAATTTTCAGCCACTAGAGCCGATCTAATCTTTGGTTCAAATACTGAACTAAGAGCCATTGCTGAAGTATATGCAGCCGATGACGCAAAAGAAAAATTTATAACCGATTTTATTGCAGCTTGGACCAAGGTAATGAACCTTGATCGTTTTGATGTAAAATAGAATTTTGTTTGTTAAATAAAAAAAGGTGATCGTTCAGATCACCTTTTTTTATTCATTATTGTTTAGCTATTTACTAGCAAACAATTTTACATCGTTTTTAGAAACTGTTTTTTCTCCTAGAATAATTAAACGCTCTACTACGTTTCTCAACTCACGGATATTTCCAGTCCAATCGTATTCTTGTAATAATGTTATAGCCTCTTTAGAAAACTCTTTTTTAGGCATCCCTTGTTCGTTAGAAATCTTATCGGCAAAGAAGTTTACCAATAAAGGAATATCGCCCCTTCTATCATTTAAAGCAGGAACTTTGATTAAGATTACTGCTAAAC
Source organism: Tenacibaculum aiptasiae (assembly GCF_965221665.1). Lineage (NCBI taxonomy): Bacteria > Pseudomonadati > Bacteroidota > Flavobacteriia > Flavobacteriales > Flavobacteriaceae > Tenacibaculum > Tenacibaculum aiptasiae. Next base: position 2,155,976 of record NZ_CBDCSN010000002.1, on the reverse strand, counting down.
GGTGATATAAATCTTCACGGAAACGTCCTTCTGCTATTTCCTTTTTTAAGTCTTTGTTGGTTGCAGCTACAACTCTAACATTCACTTTAATATCCTTATCCGAACCTACTCTCGAAATTCTATTTTCTTGTAAAGCACGTAATACTTTTGCTTGTGCAGACAAACTCATATCACCTATCTCATCTAAGAAAATAGTTCCTCCATTAGCTGCCTCAAACTTACCTGCCCTATCTTTATTAGCTCCTGTAAATGATCCTTTTACATGTCCAAATAATTCACTTTCTATTAATTCCGATGGAATTGCAGCACAGTTTACCTCAATCATTGGTGCTTTTGAACGATCTGATTTTTCGTGTAACCAGTGCGCTACTAATTCTTTTCCAGTTCCATTAGGTCCAGTAATTAAAACACGTGCATCGGTAGCGGCTACTTTTTCAATAATATCTTTAATATGAGTAATTTCATCACTCTCACCAATCATTTCGTAGCTCTTACTTACCTTCTTTTTAAGACGCTTGTTCTCTACAACTAACTCTGTACGATCTAAAGCATTACGAACTGTATTTAATAATCTGTTTAAATCTGGCGGTTTCGATATATAATCAAAAGCACCTAAACGCATAGTATTAACAGCAGTATCTAAATCACCGTGACCAGAAATCATAACCATTGCAGTTTCAGGTTTTAGTTTTTTTGCTTTTTCTAATACCTCAACACCATCCATTTTTGGCATTTTAATATCGCACAATACTAAATCGTAATCTTTATTCTTAATCATTTCAATTCCAGCCAAACCATCTTCAGCCTCCTCTACTTCATAAGCATCATTCTCTTCTGTAATGATTTTTTTTAAAACTCTACGGATTGCCGCTTCGTCTTCTATGATTAATATTTTACTCATATATTATTTAGACTTTAAGATAAAAGACGAAAGAAGAAACTTTTATAATTCATTTATTCTTCCTTTTTATCAATTAACTCTTTATTATTTTATAAATTTTAATGGCTTAATATAACTATTCGTTCTTGGAAATCAAAAAGCGAGCCAAGTGTTATTGTTATAACTTTTTTATCTTTTTCAACCATTTAGAATTTTAGACAAAAGATGAAAAGATAATAGATTATTCTAACGATTTTTTAAATCCAGAAATCATCTTTTATAACTCTTCTATTTTTTCCTCTAGATTTATTAATTCCTTATTATTAATATAACTTTTATAGTTTGACAATACTATTTGCGTCTGTAATTCAAAAAGCAATCCAAGTGCTATTGTAATAACTTTTTTATCTTTTTTAACCATTTAGAATTTTAGACAAAAGATGAAAAGAAAATAGATTATTCTAACGATTTTTTAAATCCAGAAATCATCTTTTGTAACTCTTCTATTTTTTCCTCTAAATTTATTAATTCCTTATTATTAATATAACTTTTATAGCTTGACAATACTATTTGTGTCTGTAATTCAAAAAGCGATCCAAGTGCTATTGTAATAACTTTTTTATCTTTTTCAACTATTTAGATTTTTAGACAAAAGATGAAAAGAAAATAGATTATTCTAAGGATTTTTTAAATCCAGAAATCATCTTTTGTCTCACAACCAGTCTTTCGTCTTTTGTCTTTTATCCTAGTTCTTATTCCTTTATAATATGAACATCTCTTTGCGGAAATGGTATAGAAATATTATGCTCTCTAAACAACTGATCTATTTTAAATCGAATTTCACTTTGCGGAATTAATGCTTGAAAACTATCGTTTAAAGTAAAAATCAACTTAAACTCTAATGCACTGTCTCCAAAGTTTTCAAATACAACTAATGGCGCTGGATATTCAAACACTTTTGGATGTTCGTTAGCAGCTTTTAATAACAGTTCTTTTACCAATTGAACATCACTTCCATAAGCCACACCTACCGATACACTTTCACGAGTAGTAGTTCCGTTTTGAGTCCAATTATATAAACTATTCGATAAATATTTATGATTGGGTATTACCAGTACTTTGTTATCTATGGTTACTGCTCTGGTGGTTCTTAGTTTTATTTCCTCTACTCTACCTACTTTTCCATCAATCTCAATAATATCGCCAACATGTACACTTTGATCAACAATAATGAAAATACCAGAAATGATGTCCTGGAACAAGGTTTGTAATGCCAAACCAACACCAATCAATAATGCTGCCGATGCTGCAAATATGGCTGTTACATCAACTCCAGAAGTATTTAAAGTAGTTAGAAATATAATAATATAGATAAACCAACTTGCAAAAGAAAAAACAGTATCAAACTTATTCTTATCCTCTGTTTGTAATCTTCTTTTTACAAACCTCTTAAAATACTTTAATAAAGACGACGCTAAAATTAATACAACTATAAGTACTAGAATCGATTTTACGCTTATACCTATCTCTTTATTAAATTGAAAAGTATAGTTAAGTATTTTATTAAGTTCTTTCACAAAAATATATTTGTAGTAAATATATAATTTTAGTTAAAAAAAGCAGCTATCTTTTTCTGATAACTGCTTTTTACTATTTTGTTTTTTATCCGTTGTATTTAATCCATTTCCATAAATCTTTATAGCTTGGTTTCTTACCATACATTAAAATACCTACTCTATAAATCTTAGCTGCTACCCATACAATTAAGACAAACGTAACAACTAATAACAACATCGATATTGCGATTTCCCACCAAGCAACTCCAAATGGAATACGCATTAGCATTACTATTGGCGATGTAAATGGTATATATGAGAATACTACAGAAACTGGTCCATGAGGATCGTTTATTACAGTTGCAAAACCAACATATACTCCTAATATTAATGGCAACATAATTGGCATCATAAACTGTTGCGTGTCTGTTTCATTATCAACAGCAGCTCCTACAGCAGCAAATAATGAACTGTATAACATATAACCTCCTAAGAAATAGAAAATAAATAGTAAGAACATTTTTAATAATGGTAACCTAAATATTTCCTGAATAATCATTTCTCCTTTGCTTCCAGCTGCTTGTTGCATAGCCTCCATTTGTTCTGGCGATACTTTTGCTGTTTGCATTTCCATCATATCAATTCCTAAGAACGAAGATGCTATTAAACTAAACACAAAGAATAGAATACCCCAAATAAAGAATTGTAACAAACCTGCCGAAGCATTACCAATAATTTTACCTAGCATTAACTGGAAAGGTTTTACTGAAGAAACAATTACTTCTATAATTCTACTTGTTTTCTCTTCAATAACACTACGCATTACAGATGTTCCATAAATCATTACAAACATCATTAATAAATATCCTGCTATTGCTCCTACTCCAATTTTTAATCCATTGATTAATTTAGACGATTTCTCTCCTGAGAAATTAAACATCTTAATATCTGATGAAATTTTAGATGCTTTAATATGTTCTAAATCTATTCCAAACTTATTTAACTTCTCGTTTCTAAGTTTCTTTTCAATTTTATTCTCTAAGCTTGCCATGATAGTCATACTAGGCGAATCTTTGGAGAAAAACTCAATTGAGTTTGCTAATATTTCTAAACTATCTTTTTTAGGAATGTATAAAGCTCCGTAATAATCTCCTTCTTCAACTTTCTTTTTAGAATCGTCGAGACCTAAAGCAGTAAAATCTTCATATTTTACAGTTTTTGAATCTTTAAATACATCTTTTGCAAACAATCCTGACTCATCTACAAAAACGATTTTTTTAACTTTCTCATCGTTTTTCTTCATTAAGAAAAACACCAATGCTCCCATACCAATCATTAGTAAAGGACTTAAGAAAGTCATTACTATGAATGATTTATTTCTAACCTTAGCAATAAACTCGCGCTCTATAATTAACTTTAATCTACTCATAGCTTAACTGTTTTTATTTACTGCCTCAATAAAGATATCGTTGGCACTTGGTATTAATTCTACAAAATGTTGTACTTGTCCTTGTGTTGTTAAATACGATAATAAATCGTTTGCTGTATTTCCTTCTGTTAATTTTACATTTAACTTTAAACCATCGTTTAATAATCTAAAATCAGCAGGTAACACTTTAAAGTTTTCTTTCAGTTTTGCTTCTACTTCTTTTCCGTTTGAAGTATTTAAACCAACTTGAAAAGTATTAGTTCTAAACTCTTTCTTTATATCATCTAATTTACCGTCTAATATTTTGTTAGACTTGTTAATTAAAGCAATATAATCGCACATTTCCTCAACACTTTCCATTCTGTGCGTTGAAAAAATAATCGTAGCTCCTTCGTCTCTTAATTGTAAAATTTCTTTTGCTATTAATTGTGCATTGATAGGATCGAACCCTGAGAAAGGCTCATCAAAAATTAATAATTTAGGTTGGTGTAAAACAGTTACTATAAACTGTACTTTTTGAGCCATTCCTTTAGATAGCTCTTCAATTTTTTTACCCCACCAAGCTCCTATATCAAACTTATCAAACCAATACTTTAAGCGCTTTTTAGCTTCCGATTTACTCAATCCTTTAAGCTGCGCTAAGTACAAAGCTTGCTCTCCAACTTTCATACTCTTGTACAAACCTCTTTCTTCTGGTAGGTATCCAATGTGCTCTATGTGGTTTGGAGCTAATTTTTCACCATCTAAAATAACACCTCCACTGTCGGGCATTGTTATTTGATTAATAATTCTAATCAAAGATGTTTTTCCTGCACCATTAGGTCCTAAAAGACCAAAAACACTCCCTTTAGGTATGTGCATAGATACATTGTTTAATGCAGTATACTCCCCATAGCGTTTTACTACATTATTAATTTCTAATAAATTATCCATAGATTTTAAAGTTGATTAATTGCTTGCTGTTTGTCAAAGAACAGCTAATGACAAACTTACATATTTTATATAGATTAGTATATTCCTTTTCCATTTTGTTACACAGAACATTTCTTTTTTATTGTAAAGAACTTTAATTAGTTAATTTCCTAATTATCCACTCCAAAGGTCCTTGTTCCTTTTTTTGTGTCCACAAATAAGCAAACACTATACATAAAAAACTAAACAATAAAGCATAGATAAAAGAGAACGTAATTGAATAACTCCCCATATTTTCTGGATTTAAAACGGCAACTATTCCCATTCCTATAACAACATGTGCTACATAAAATGTCAGAGCTAATTGACCTGTTCTTTTTAATACCTGAATAATAAAATGTTCTTTGTATTTATTTGAAATTAAAATACATATTGAGATTATTCCTATAGCAAAGCTACTTCCAGCAATCATATAAAACGGCAAAGGAGGCATAGGACTCGTTCCTAAAACCTGACTTAACTCGTTCAAGGTTTTAGTATTTCCTTCAGAAAATATATAAAGTAGAATTTTAGAAACAATCACCGTAATTACAAAAACACTCATACTTACAATCATAGATTTCTTAACAAATCTTTGGTCTGCTAAATTCTGTTTCCCAAACCAAAGACCAATTAACATAAAAGATACCCAAGGAATAACTGGATGAAAACCATTGTAAAATAGATTCCTCGTAAATCCGGATAGTGTCCAAAAATTATGATATTCAAATGTTTTATAATCCCAGCCAATATCGTAATCAAAGAATAGCATAAGAATTGGGTACAAAAGTATAATCGCTCCAGCAACAAGTAATATTTTTGATTTATCAACTGTTAAGAATAATACAGTTAGAAGCATATAAACTCCATAGAAATGTAGAATATCAGCAATCCAAATAGGCAAATACACTACACCTATTATAAATAGAAAAATGGCTCTTTTTATAATTTTTTTTCTAACATTATGAAGCTTTTGTTGATCTCTATTTTGAATACTTGAGTTAGACATAAATGCCAACCCTACTCCTGCTAATACCACAAAAGTAGCAGCAGCTTTTCCTTCAAATAAGCTTGTAAAGTATTTTAATGTCTGATTTCCATTATTTCCAAACGCAACTTTAAAATTAACTATAATCATTCCTATTACAGCCAATGCTCTTGCCACATCAATACCAATTATACGTTTCATCATATACAATTTAAAACTACTAATTAGTAAGCCCTTAGTGCCTTTCGTTACGTTATCTGTATGTTAATTTTATTATGCACGCATAACTTTTTTACAAAATACTATGCGTGCATAATAAATTTTTATATCTTTGACAACGATGGATAAAAGTAAATCAATAGATCACCAATTAAGAGCTACTTGGCAAGCTGTTGCAAAATTGTATAACGAACAAGCTGCAAAGCACGATAGTACAATGGCAACTGCTTTTGTTTTATTGAACATAGATTATGAAAACGGTACGCCTTCTACAGCCTTAGGCCCTTTAATGGGAATGGAACCTACTAGTCTTTCTCGTTTATTAAAAACAATGGAAGATAAAGGGGTTATATACAGAGAGAAAAATCCTAATGATGGTAGAAGTGTTATTATTAAGTTAACCGATTATGGTAAAGAAATGCGAGAAGTTTCTAAAGGCCATGTATATCAATTTAACAATAAAGTAAGAGAATATATTACTGAAGAAGAATTAGAAAACTTCTTTAAAGTAACAACTACAATAAACAAACTTATTACAGACAAGTTAATATACGATGATGATATTGACAAAAAAGCTGTATAAAACAAACCAACAAACAAATGACAAGAAGAATTAAAAAAGTAGCAATTATCGGTTCTGGTATTATGGGAAGTGGTATTGCATGTCATTTTGCCAACATTGGCGTTGAAGTCTTATTATTAGACATTGTTCCTAGAGAACTTAACGACAAAGAAAAAGCAAAAGGATTAACGTTAGAAGACAAAGCTGTTCGTAATCGTTTGGTTAATGATGCTTTAGCTGCTTCGTTAAAATCGAAGCCATCTCCTATTTACAAAAAAGAGTTTGCTAGTAGAATTACTACTGGTAACTTAGAAGATGATATCGCTAAGGTTGCTGATGTAGATTGGATTATGGAAGTTGTTGTAGAGCGATTAGATATTAAAAAAATCGTTTTTGAAAAATTAGAAAAGTATCGTAAACCTGGTACTATTATTTCATCAAATACTTCGGGGATTCCTATCAAATTTATGAATGAAGGAAGAAGTGAAGATTTCCAAAAACACTTTGCTGTAACTCACTTTTTTAACCCTCCTCGTTATTTAAAATTATTTGAAGTTGTTCCTGGACCTAACTGTAAGCAAGAAGTTACTGACTTCTTAATGGATTACGGTTCTAAATTCTTAGGAAAAACTTCAGTATTAGCGAAAGATACTCCTGCTTTTATTGGTAATAGAATTGGTATTTTCGGAATCCAATCGTTATTCCACCAAGTAAAAGAATTAGGATTAACTATTGAAGAAGTAGATAAATTAACAGGACCAGTTATTGGACGTCCTAAATCTGCTACTTTCCGTACTGTTGATGTTGTTGGTTTAGATACTTTAGTACACGTTGCTAATGGTATTTACGACAACTGTCCTAACGACGAAGCTCACGAATTATTCAAGTTACCAGATTTCATCAATACAATGATGGAAAATAAATGGTTGGGAAGTAAAACTAAGCAAGGTTTCTACAAGAAAACTGTTAACGCAGAAGGAAAGAAAGAAATCTTATCGTTAGATTTAGATACGATGGAATATCGTGCTAAAAAACGTGCGAAGTTTGCTACGTTAGAATTAACAAAAACTATAGATAAACCAATTGATCGTTTTAAAGTATTAGTTGGTGGAAAAGATAAAGCGGGTGAATTCTACCGTAAGAACTTTGCAGCAATGTTTGCATACGTTCAAAATAGAATTCCAGAAATCTCTGACGATTTATATAAAATTGACGATGCCATGAAAGCTGGTTTCGGATGGGAAAATGGACCTTTCGAAATTTGGGATGCTGTAGGTGTAGAAAAAGGTATCGAATTAATGAAAGCTGAAGGAAAAGAGCCAGCTGCTTGGGTTACTGAAATGCTAGCAAAAGGATCTAAATCTTTCTATACAGTTAAAGAAGGAGCTACTTATTACTATGATGTAACTGCAAAAGCTCAAACTAAAAAACCAGGTCAGGATTCATTCATCATCTTAGATAATATTCGTAAAACAAATGAGGTATTTAAAAACTCAGGAGTTGTTATTGAAGATTTAGGAGATGGTATCTTAAACTGTGAATTCCAATCTAAAATGAACACTATTGGTGGAGATGTTTTAGCTGGATTAAACAAAGCAGTTGATTTAGCTGAAAAAGACTTCCAAGGATTAGTAATTGGTAACCAAGGAGCAAACTTCTCTGTTGGTGCTAATATTGGAATGATTTTTATGATGGCTGTAGAGCAAGAATATGACGAATTAAATATGGCTATCAAGTATTTCCAAGATACAATGATGCGTATGCGCTATTCTGCAATTCCTACAATTGCTGCTCCTCATGGTATGGCTTTAGGTGGTGGATGTGAATTATCATTACACGCTGATAAAGTTGTTGCTGCTGCTGAAACTTATATGGGATTAGTAGAATTTGGAGTTGGAGTTATCCCTGGTGGAGGTGGTTCTAAAGAAATGGCATTACGTGCCTCTGACACTTTCCGTAAAGGAGATGTACAATTAAATGTATTACAAGAGTATTTCTTAACTATAGGTATGGCTAAAGTAGGAACTTCAGCATATGAAGCTTTCGATTTAGGTTTATTAGAAAAAGGTAAAGATGTAGTTGTAGTGAATAGAGATCGTCAAATTGCAGAAGCTAAGAAACATGCATTGTTACTAGCTGAAGCTGGATATACACAACCTGCTGCTCGTAAAGATGATGTATTAGTACTTGGAAAGCAAGCATTAGGAGCATTCTTAGTAGCTACAGACTCTATGCAAGCAAGTAGATTTATATCAGAACACGATCAAAAGATTGCAAACAAATTAGCCTATGTAATGGCTGGTGGAGATTTATCAGAACCAACAAAAGTTTCTGAACAGTATTTATTAAACCTTGAACGTGAAGCATTCTTAAGCTTAGCGACAGAACGTAAAACGTTAGAGCGTATTCAACACATGTTAAAAACTGGTAAACCATTAAGAAACTAAAAGATGAAAACAGCATATATAGTAAAAGGATATAGAACCGCCGTAGGTAAATCTAAAAAAGGTGCGTTCAGATTTAAAAGAGCTGATGAGTTAGCTGCTGAAACAATCGATTATATGATGAAGCAGTTACCTGAGTTCGATAAAAAACGAATTGACGATGTTATCGTTGGTAACGCAATGCCAGAAGGTTCCCAAGGATTAAACATGGCTCGTTTAATTTCTTTAATGGGATTAAAAACTGAAGACGTTCCAGGAGTAACTGTAAACCGTTTCTGTTCTTCTGGATTAGAAACTATAGGTATGGCAGTAGCAAAGATTCAATCTGGAATGGCAGATTGTATTATTGCTGGAGGTGCTGAAAGTATGAGTTCTGTACCTATGACAGGATTTAAACCAGAATTAAACTACGATATCGTAGCTGATGGTCATGCTGATTATTACTGGGGAATGGGAAATACAGCCGAAGAGGTTGCTCAGAAATATAACATTTCTCGTAAAGATCAAGATGAGTTTGCTTTAAACTCTCACTTAAAAGCATTAAAAGCTCAAGAAGAAAATCGTTTCCAAGACCAAATAGTTCCTATTGAAGTTGAAGAAACTTATGTAGACGCTAATGGTAAAAGAGCTACAAGAAAATTTACAGTAACAAAAGACGAAGGTCCACGTAAAGGATCAAACATTGCTGGATTAGAGCGCTTAAAACCAGTATTTGCTGCTGGTGGTAGTGTCACAGCTGGTAACTCTTCACAAACAAGTGATGGTGCTGCTTTTGTTATGGTTATGAGCGAAGATATGGTTAAGGAATTAAACCTAAAACCAATAGCACGTATGGTAAGTTATGCTGCTGCTGGTGTTCCACCAAGAATTATGGGAATTGGACCTGTTGCTGCTATTCCAAAGGCGTTAAAACAAGCTGGATTAAAACAAGAAGACATTAGCTTAATAGAATTGAACGAAGCATTTGCTTCTCAATCATTAGCTGTAATTCGCGAATTAGGATTAGATGCAGATATCATTAATGTAAATGGTGGAGCAATCGCTTTAGGACACCCATTAGGTTGTACTGGAGCTAAATTATCAGTTCAATTATTTGATGAAATGCGTAAGCGTAACATGCAAGGAAAGTACGGTATGGTAACTATGTGTGTAGGTACTGGACAAGGTGCTGCTGGTATTTTCGAATTTTTAAACTAGGAATAAGATATAAGTAATGAGTATTGAGGTTTTCTCTACTCCTAAAAAATAAATTTAAAATCAAAAAAGTAGTTAGTAACTCAATACTCACTACTGATTACTAAAATCTAAAAATATTATGTCAGAATTAAAGAAAGATATTTTACGTGGTGGGCAGTTCCTTGTAAAGGAAACAAACTGTGAAGATGTATTCACTCCAGAAGATTTTTCTGAAGAGCAAAATATGATGAAAGAGGCGGTTAAAGAATTTAACGACCGTGAAATCATTCCTCATAAAGAGCGTTTTGAAAAGAAAGATTATGCCTTAACTGAAGAAACTATGCGTAAAGCTGGTGAATTAGGTTTCTTAGGTGTTTCTGTTCCTGAAGCTTACGGTGGATTAGGAATGGGGTTTGTTTCTACGATGTTAACTTGCGATTATATTTCAAGTGGAACTGGTTCTTTTAGTACTGCTTTTGGTGCACATACAGGTATTGGAACTATGCCAATTACTTTATATGGTACAGAAGAGCAAAAGCAAAAATTTGTTCCTGCTTTAGCAATGGGAGAGCGTTTTGGAGCTTACTGTTTAACTGAGCCAGGAGCTGGATCGGATGCTAATTCTGGTAAAACTACTGCCGAATTAACTGAAGACGGTAAACATTATAAAATTAACGGACAAAAAATGTGGATTTCTAATGCAGGTTTTGCTGAAATCTTTATCGTTTTTGCTCGTATAGAAGATGATAAAAACATTACTGGTTTTATCTTAGAATATGATAAAAACAATCCAAACGGAGTTACTTTAGGAGAGGAAGAGCATAAGTTAGGTATCCGTGCTTCTTCTACTCGTCAGGTATTCTTTAACGATACATTAGTGCCAGTAGAAAATATGTTATCAGTTCGTGGTGGTGGATTCAAAATCGCTATGAACGCATTAAACGTTGGACGTATTAAATTAGCAGCTGCTTGTTTAGATTCTCAAAGAAGAATTATCGATCACGCTGTAAACTACGCTAACGAACGTAAACAATTTAAAACTCCTATTTCTGAATTTGGAGCTATTAAAATGAAATTAGCAGAAATGGCTACCAATGCTTATGTTGGAGAGTCTGCATCGTATAGAGCTGCTAAAAACATTGAAGATAGAATCGCTATCCGTGAATCAGAAGGAAACACACATCAAGAAGCAGAATTAAAAGGTGTTGAAGAATACGCTATTGAATGTTCAATCTTAAAAGTAGCTGTTTCTGAAGATGTTCAAAACTGTTCTGATGAAGGAATCCAAGTTTACGGAGGTATGGGATTCTCTGAAGAGACTCCAATGGAATCTGCTTGGAGAGATGCTCGTATTGCTCGTATTTATGAAGGAACTAACGAAATTAACAGATTATTATCTGTAGGAATGTTAGTTAAGAAAGCCATGAAAGGTCATGTAGATTTATTAAATCCTGCTATGGCTGTTGGTGAAGAGTTAATGGGTATTCCTTCTTTTGACACACCAGATTATTCTGAGTTGTTTGCAGAAGAGAAAGAAATTATAGCAAAATTAAAGAAGGTATTTTTAATGGTTGCTGGTGCTGCTATCCAAAAATTTGGAACTGAATTAGAACAACACCAACAATTATTAACTGCTGCATCTAATATCTTAATTGAAATTTACATGGCAGAGTCTGGTATTTTGAGAACTGAGAAAAACGCAAAACGTTTCGGTGAAGAAGCTCAAAAAGAACAGATTGCAATGGCGAAATTATACTTACACAATGCTGTAGAAATTATTACTAAAAACGGAAGAGAAGGCATTATCTCTTTTGCTGAAGGTGATGAGCAACGTATGATGTTAATGGGATTAAAACGTTTTACAAAGTATGCGAACTATCCTAACGTTGTTGAGTTGCGTAATACAATTGCAGAAAAATTAAAAGCAGAAAATAAATATTGCTTCTAAAAAGAATAAAATAGTTTACAACATTGTGTAATTATTAAATGGTAAACTGTTATTAAAAAGCTTCTATAACTTTATAGGTTTTAGAATTTAGTTGTTTGTTTAAAGATCGTTAAATTAGTTTTTAGCGGTCTTTTTTATTTATATTTATTTTGTAAGACTCTTAATTCAAAAAATGTACTTTATAAAACAATTTAATAATCTTCCCAAAGTCATAGCTTTTATAGCGTTATTCATAGTTTTTTCTTGTAAGAAAAGTTATCATGATTTATCCCCTGTAAGTTATGCTCAATTTGAAGCATTTGTAAAACAAACTGGTTATAAAACTGATGCTGAAAAATACGGATGGTCTATAGTACAAGTAAATGTTTATGATTTTAAAAAAGTTGATGGTGCCAACTGGAAAAAACCTGATGGCATAAACACCATAAATTCTAAAGATTTACCTGTAACTCAAGTAAGTTATAACGATGCCATAGCCTACTGTAAATGGTCTAGTACTCGATTGCCTAATTATAATGAATACTGGGAATTGATTAAAACAGATAAAAGAGTGGTTGTTTCTGAAAATGAGCTCCCTATATCTCCTGTAAACGAAGTTAATATTTTAGGAAATGTATGGGATATAACCGAAACTAAAAGAGGTGATTTAGTTAGACTTGCTGGTGGCTCTTTATTTTGCTCAAAAACAACTTGTCATGGTACAGTAAAACAAAGAGAATTATTTGTAGATAAAGAAACTGGTAATATTCATATAGGCTTTTCTGTTATTAAATAAGAACAAAAATTTACTTACTTCTATAACAATCAAAAGATCATTAAATAAAATTTGGTGGTCTTTTTAATATAAAATAACTTTAAACACCCTTTGAAACCTAAATGAAACTCTGATGATAAACATAAATAATGCTTTTGAAAGCATCCAAAATTACTTTTCTCCCAAAATAATTTCTGAGGTAAACGATCAATTTGTTAAACTTGCTAAAATTAAAGGAGAAGATATTCCTTGGCACAATCATGAAAATGAAGATGAGTTATTCTACATCATAGAAGGTTCTTTATTAATGGAAATTGAAAACGAACCAAGTTTTACGATGAATAAAGGTGATTTATATGTAGTTCCTAAAGGTGTTAATCATCGTGTTTCTTCAGAAAAAGAATGTTTTATTATGCTTATTGAAAGTAAAACAACACTACATACAGGTACTGTGAAATCTTCAATTACAAAGTCTCTTGATGATCAGAAATACTAAAAATAAAAAAGAGCCTATTCATTGTAGGCTCTTTTTTATAATATCAATTCAAACTTTTAATTGCTTCTTATAATTACGTCCCCATTAAAGTTCTTGAAAAGTAATTCTGGTCCTCCTCCATTAATTGCTCCAGTAATCCAGTTTTCAACTTTTACTCTGTATGCATTTCCTTTTTTAGAATTCCCTTTAGTCACTTTAGCTTTTGATGGCTTAGCTTTTAAATCAAAGTCAGTATAAATTTCTCCTCTATCTGATTTAATTTTTACATCAGCTTTTAAGTTCTTTGGAAAAGTTACATCGATATCTCCATTTAAACTACTAAAGGCCATTGCTGTATTTGGTGCTACTTTTTTAAAGCTTACTACAATATCTTTATTTAAGGCATCAGCACTCACAGAACCACTAATATCTTTTAAAATAATTCCACCGTTGGTATTACTAATATCCATTGCTCCTTCTACATTTTCAACATAAATAGAACCTTGATTTACAGTAGATATTTTTAAAGAAAACTTTTTTGGTACTTTAATTTCAAAATCAATAGTTGCTACTGGTGAACTTTGAATACGAACTGTATTGTCTAATTCTTCTACTTCAAATTCCATTGATTGATTTGAAATCTTCTTTAATCCTGATTTTCCTCTTCTACTACTGCTATGTCTATCTTTCCTCCTATTGCCTGTAACCACAACTTCATTACCATCATATCCTACTACATTGATCGATCCTCTAATAATTCCCATTTTTAAAATTCCTGCTTGTTTAGAATTACTCAATGGAATACTTACTGTTTCTTGTGCTGTTAAATTGAATGCTAATAAAAACAATATACTAAACACTCCTATTTTTATATTTTTAATACTCATTTTTTTAATTTTTAACTATTGCATCTCCATTTAACTGATCAAAATGTAAATGTACATTTCCATTTCCTATTTTAAAATGCCTATTGGATGCTATCTTATATTTTGTTCCTTTTTTTCTACTCTCTTTTACCTTTTTAAACCTTGGTGTTGTTTTTTCTAAATCAAAGTTGGTATAAAAACCTCCATTCATTGTTTTATAACTAATTGTTGCATCTAAATTATCTTTAAATTTTATATTAATATCACCATTCAATGAACGATACCAGCTCTCCTCTGTTGGGTTTTTACTATAAGTAATATTAATATCTTCATTTAAAGCATTAACATCGGTTTTCCCTGATACGTTTGTCATATCAATTGCTCCATTAATATTTTTAACTATTAATAATTTACCATGTACATTGGCTACTTTAATGTTTCCATTATTTACTGCCTTTATATCAATGCTCGCATTTTTAGGCACTTTAATCTTATAGTTTAGCGTGTATTTATACATACGTTTCTTACGATGCTTATAATTCCTTCTATAATTAAAGCTAAATTCTCTATGGTCAAAACTACCCGTTTTTAAATCGAAATTTGAATATGGTGAATCTAAATAAACATATAATGCATCATCTTTTTTGGCTGATTTTATACCTATTTCCTCTTTCCCCTTTGCTAATTCTTCTTTGGTATCTGCTGAAATAATCTTCGTAACTTCCAACTTAACGGTACGTCCGTTATACCCTTCTACATCTATTGATCCGTACACATTATCTACTACTAGAATATTATCTGATGACACTCTAGAAAATTCTAATTCTTTGGTAATTGTTTCAGTACTTTTAAGCTTTTTGTCTTTTTGATATCGCTGTGCCGATATTGTTGTTATTCCACATAATACAATCCCTGCTATTATTGGTCTTAAAAATTTCATAAATACTTGTTTTTTGATGAATGACTTGGTTGATTTCAGTAAAAAGCATGCCTAGGATTTGCCATTTACATCAAATACATATTTAAATTATTTGTTGAATACTTTCTTTCATTTTTTCTTTTGCAGCTTCATTAACATCTTCTTCATCTATTAGTTTTTCAAATGATTTTACTGCTTTCTTTTCTTGTAACACAACCATTAAATCGGCTAATGCTATCTGTACTAATGGTGATTTTTGGTGTACTATAGAAGCAATCAAACCTTCTCTAACCATTGACAAATCTGTATAATTTGCTAATGCTTCCACTGCTGATAATCGTACATTTACATTTGCGTCTTTATTTAAAGTTGTAAACAATGCTTTAATAACGGTTTCAGTAGCCGAATTTAATTTGTTTGCTTCGTTTACCGCTTGTAATCTTTTATTAGCCGAAGGCTGTTCTAATAATGCTAACACTAATTGAGAACGTACATTTTCTGTTTCTTTCTGAGCATATTTTACTTCTTCAATCAAAGGCTTTTTTTCTGTATTTAACTCCTTTCCTATAAAAAAACCTACTGTTAAAATTGCCAAGGTGTAGGCCAATTGTTTAGGGAAACTATTTTCAAAAAGGCTAATAATCTTGCTAAATACAGATACTTTTTTTGAAGCTTTTTCAGAGGCATTTAACATGGTATAAAACTTCACATCCATGGCTGTGCTTGGTTCTGGAACTTCTTCTTCACTTCCACTCCAAAAAACTTGCATTTGTTCAAACTCTTCTTGATGTTGTGGATTGTTCTTTAAATATTCCTCAAAAACTTTTCTATTCTCTATTGATAAATTATCTGAAATATAATCCATCATCATTTCTTGAAACTCTTTATAATTCATCGTATTATCTTTTTTCTAAGGTTAGGTATATTTCTTTTAATTCAAACAATGCTCTATGAACTTTGGTTCTTGCTGCTCCTTCTGTGCATCCAATAATTTCTCCTACCTCTTTATATCTTAATTCTTTAAACTTACTTAGTGTTAAAACTTCTCTTTTCTCTGATGATAATTGTTCCATAGCTCTTTTAAGAATTGTTTTCTTTTCTAAAACTTCCATTTTTTGCTGAAAATCATCCGAATGATTTAAGTTATATCCTACTTCATCAATATCATGATGTTGGTGTTTTTTTTGCTTTCTGTAATAATCATAACCTTCATTTCGAGCTATTTGAAAAATCCAAGTAATAAATTTGCTTTCTTCTGTGTACGTATGCTTGTATTTTAATACTCTTACAAACACATTTTGTACTAAATCTTCACTTAATCCGGCATCTTTATTCATATGATAGAAGTAACCAAACAATCGTTTCTTATACCGCTCGTACAATAACCCTAGCTTATGATGCTCTCCGTTTTTTACTTTCAGCATTAATGCGTTATCTGATAGTGTATTCAAGTTTTTGTGTATTAGTTGATTTTTATAAACAGATATACTATTGTTTTTTAAAAACGTTACAAATTACTTCTTTTTATTTCATTAATTTTTTGCAACATCTTTTTTGCATTGCCATTTGTCCCTCCTAAGGCAATGGCTTTTTGATAGTTTTTTATAGCTAATTCGTACTCTTTAATCTTCAAATAAGCTTCTCCTAAACTATCAAATGTATTAGCTGAATTTGGATAAGCTTCACTATTAAATTTAAAAACTTTAATCGCTTTTTCTAATTTATTTTGATTTATTAACTGATAACCAACACTATTAATGAGCCCTTCTAAATTTATCGTAGGATATTTTTTTTCAGTAATTTCAAACTTCTTTTTGAAATCAAATTCTTCATCAATTAAAATAGATTGCATCCACTCTTCATATATCAAATTATTTATATCTACAATATCTTCCTCTAGCAGACTTACAATATGATTTATAATATTATCAATATTGAAATAATTTCCTAAGCCATTTGCAAAAAACAGAATACTTAAATTGTCATCAGGAAAAATTCTGTAAGCTGTTACTAAGGAGCCTGAAAACCCATAAGACTTATGATTGTTTAATACTCGCTTATCCCAACTATAAGTAAACTTTTTTGTAGATTTTTCATATAAAAACTCTTTCCACATTTCTTCTTTTGTTTCTTTTTTAAGAAGTTGATTTTTTATCAATCGATTATTCCATTTTATAAACTCATCTATAGTAATATTTAATCCATTTGCTGCCAACATATAACGACCTTTCAAAGTTGAATGATCTATTTGTATTTTACCGGTTCTAAATGGAAAATAGGGAGTTACTCTATTAGAAACAATATCTTTTGAATTAGAAGAAAAGAATACATTTTCACGTTCGTTTTCGAATTGGTTTTTAAGAATAAAATCTTCTAATTTTTCTCCAGAAACTTTTTCTATAATTTGCTGTAAAAGCCAAAAATTAGATTGATTATAAGCATATTTTTCTCCTTTATCAAACTCAATTTCTCTTTTAAAAACAGCCTCTTTTACTTCCCCTTCTGTAAGCTTCTCTATTTCGGGAAAACTACTCATATCTGGTAATCCTGATGAATGCGTTAATAAGTATTTAAGTTCTATACTTTTCCAGCTTTCAGGAATACCTTCTATATATTTACCTACCTTATCTTCCAATGACAGTTTACCTTTTTCTATTAGTTGAAAAATAACAACAGCAATAATAGGTTTGGTTAATGAATATACCCTAAAAATAGATTCGTTTTTTATAGGAACATTGTGCTCTATATTAGCCCTTCCAAAATTTTTTCTGTAAAGAATTGAATCTCCTTTTAAAATAGCTAATGAAATTCCTGGTATATCATGTCGCTTCTGAATATGTTTTACATAGTTTTCTATAGCTTCATTTTCCGTTGTATTTAAAGACTCTTTTTTCGTTTGTAGCGAACAGCCCATCAATAACATTGAAAATAATAAACCACTTATTTTCAACACTAAGTTTTGCTTTTTCTTCATTTATTTTTTTGATTTTTAATTTTAGCTAGCATCTTTTTAGCGTTTCCTCTTGTTCCTCCCAAAGCAATAGCTTTTTCATAATTCTTTTTTGCCTTGTTATTTTCTTTATTTATGAAATAAGCCTCCGCTAGACTATCAAATGTATTAGCTGAATTAGAATATTCTTTCGTATTTAACTTGAAAACATAAATCGCTTTATTTATTTTCTTTTCCTTCATGAATTGATATCCTAAACTATTTAATACACTTTCATAATTAATAAAAGGATACTGCTTTTTAACTTTACTAAAATCACTTAAGGCTAACTGTTCTTTTTTTAATAAAAAACTCTTTTTAAGCGATTTGAAAACTAATGGAGTTACATCTTTTAAATTTTCATCTATCAATCCAGCAATAGCATTAGTCACTCGTTCTATTGGATAGGGAGTACTATAACCGTTAGTTAACCAAATTATGGATAAGTTTTTACTTGGAATTCTTCTATAATTTACCAAGCCTCCTCCGTTGAATCCGTAAGTTGAAAAACCATTCAAGTTTTGTAAATCCCAACCTCCTTCAGTAAAACCTTTGCCTTTTTTATATATAAAAGGTGCTAACATTTTCTTCTTACTACTAATCTTTAATAAACTTTCATCATTTAACTTTTTGTCCCATTCAATAAACTTATTTAATGTTATGTGTAAACCAGCTGCTCCATACAAATACTCGGGAACTTTGAAATAAAAATTTTTAAGTTGTCCTTTCTTATTAGGCTTATATTCTGATATTCGATGTGGGATAATTTCTTGAATATTTGAAAATTTAGCTTCTTTATCATTGCTATCAAATTGGTCTTTTAAAATAAATACCTTGAAATCTCTTTTAGAAATCTTTCTTATGATTCTATTTAACAACCAAAAGTTTGTTTGGTTATAATCCGCTTTATCTCCAGGTTTGAATCTTTTTTCTTTTTTATAAATAATTTCTGTAATAGCTTTTTCATCGCTATTATTTTCTAATTCAATTACATCTGGTAAACCTGATGAATGTGATAAAAGATGTTTAATTTTTATATGTTTCCAGCTTTGTGGTAAGTCTTCTAAATATTTTGAAATCTTATCTTCTAAAGAGATTTTATTCTTCTCTATTAATTGAAATACACCTACTGAAACAAAAATTTTAGAGAGTGAATGCATTCTAAACAACGATTGTTCAGAAATAGGAATATTATATTCTAGATTAGACTTTCCTTGGTACTTTTTATAAATAACTTTTCCATCTTTGAGTATCGCAATTGCTGTTCCTGTAATTCCATACTTTTTAGTTACCTCATTTATATAATTATCTATGGCTATTTCTCTTTTTTTAGCTAGATGATTGCTTTGACTATAAACTGTGAATATTGCCAATAAGCAAAAGCTAAATATCAATGCTTGTTTTATTCCTTGAAATCGTAATTTAATCATAGTTAGATTTTTAATTGATTAAACAGATATACTTTACTTTCATAAAAACGTTACAACAAAATAGCTCATTACAGTTTTTAAATTCCTGAGAAAATGTATTTTTGAATTTTACCAAAACAATCTGATGAAATTAAATCCATCTGTAGAACATCATACTATTATAGCCATCGTTTTAACTATTTGGGGCTTTCTGTTTAGCATTTTTGCTAGACCCTTTGAGCATGGTTATATGGATTTAAAAATATGGTTAAAAGTAAGTACAGGATTTAGTCTAGCCCTATTTATAAGTTATTTTATAATAAGCATTCTTCAAAAAAAACTATTTAGTAAAGAACAAAAATGGTCGTTATCTTATGAAGTTTACATGTACCTTATCATGTATACTTTGTATACTATAATTACATACACATTTTATAGAAGCCCTATAATTAAAGGGATTTACTACTTTCCCGACTTTTTTTTCAAAATAAGCATCAATATTATTCTAATTATTACGCCGATTATTATTATCGCAAGAAAGTATGTATTAAAGCTAATTCCTAAAGAGGGAACAAAGGAAATCGTTATTAAAGGAACTAATAAGTTAGATTTTCTAAAAATTAAAGAATCAGAATTAGTTTGTGTTTCAAACTCTCAGAATTATGTAGAAATTTTTTATCTAGAAAATGAAGAATTAAAAACGAAATTAATTAGAAGTACATTGAAAAAAATTCAAACAGATTTTGACTTCTTAATTCAAATTCATCGTTCTCATTTAATCAATCCAACACACTTTAAATCTTGGAAAGACGCTAATGCTATTTTTGTAACACAAATAGAACTACCTGTTTCAAAAAGCTATAAAAACAATCTTTTGAGTCTATAAAATTCGTACCTAAAAAGTACATTTTCGTACCACATGCCTTTATTTTAACCAAAAAAAACAGGTTTTATACCTTATCTAATTTTTATAACTAAATACACATTTTTTGATTCTATTTTGGGAATATCAAAACTTAAAATTCAATCAAAATGAAGAGATTATTGTGGCTTATTTTTATATGCCTTTGTTTATTTATTGGTATTACAAGACCCTTAAAATATTTTTTAGCTGATGGTCCTATAGACTTACTAGCAATGAAACCTCAAGAAGTACTAGACAGTATAATTTATAAAATTTCATTTTTTGTTCATATTACTTTTGGAGGAATTGCTTTACTGATTGGATGGATACAATTTTCTGAAAAGATTAGAAAAAAACATATAAAGCTTCATAGAATAATTGGTAAAATTTATGTGGGCTCAATTTTCATTGCTGGACCTGTTGGATTTTATATTGGCTTTTTTGCCAGAGGCGGATTACCTACAGAAATAGGATTCACATTTGGTGCTCTTATATGGATAGTTGCAACCTACATGGGGTATAAAACTATAAGAAAAGGAAATATTGAAGCACATAAAGAATATATGACCTATAGCTATGCAGGAACATTTGCTGCTGTTACTTTACGATTCTGGTTACCATTGTTAATTTCAACTACTAGAAACTTTGACCTTGCTTATGGAATTTCTGTATGGTTAAGTTGGATACCTAATATTTTTGTTGCTTATTTGATTGTCCATAAAAAAGATACTGTGCTTTATTACTACAAAAAATATAAAATTGAAACCATTTTAAAAGGAAGCGCTGCAATTGCTATTGTTATGGTAATATTATCATACACTAGTATCCAAACTTGGTTTTATAAAAAACCTTCTTTTAAAGGAATTGCTTTAGAAAAGAAAACTATTAATCAAGACTCGTATTTTACTACAGAAAAATTTAATGAAATAGATAACTATTTAAAAGAAGAATCTGAAACAACGAGTATGATGGTGCTCGAAAACGGTAAGATAGTATATGAATACGGAGATGTTTCTGAAATTAGTGATATTAAAGATTCTAGAAACGGTATTGTAAGCTTACTTTTTGGAAAATATGTAGAGAATAACACCATTAATTTACAAGAAACCATTGAAGCTAATAATGTTACTGAATATAACGGATTATTACCTATGGAAAAGCAAGCAAGTATTGAAAACTTACTTACCTCTTCATCGGGAGTTATATATCCTAAAAATCAACGATACTTTTATACTTTTCCTAGAGTTAGAAAAAGAGGTATGGTAAAACCTGGTGATTATTTTATGGTAAACAATTGGGATTACAACGTTGCTAGCTATATTCTTGAAAATAAATCTAAAAACCACTTTCACAGAGAAGTTGAAAACCAATTAGCAATTCCTCTAGGTTTTGAAGATTGGCATATCAAAAACCAAAATCAAACTAGAGACTTAAAAAAATCGATGTTTACATCTTATCAAGTTCATATTTCTACGCGTGATATGGCCAAAATAGGACAACTTTTACTTCAAAAAGGGAAATGGAATGAAAAACAAATTTTTTCTAAAAATTGGGTCAATAAAATTACATCAACATTTATTTCAAGAGATTCAGTAACGAGTAGAGTTCGGAGAGATATTTCAAGTCCAATGCAACAATCTTATGGATACTCTTGGTGGCTTTTTGAGCGTTTTTATGATAATCCAGATTTTGAAAATGCTTATACTTCATGGGATGAATCAGGGCAATTTATTACAGTTATACCTAAGAGGAGTGTGGTAATAGCTCATAAAACGAAACTAGATTACCTAACACACACTAAACTTTCTGAGAGAACTAAAACCCCTTCTTGGCGTTATTGGTGGATTATAAGGAAACTCATGTTGAATAGAAAAATGATTGCTGAACTCTCTCCAGAAAAATCTGCTGATGAAATTATCGAATTTATAAAAAGCGAATATAATACTGACTCAGAGTATGCAATTTCTGAACGTTTGATTAATGAATATGGACAATCATTAGCTGACAAAGGAAACTATTCTGATGCTATAAAGTTTTTTGAACTCAATTTAAAATTATATCCAAACCATGGATATTATACGCATCGAATTTATAATTACTTTGGTAATAGTTTGGTAAAGTTAAATAGGAATGAAGAAGCTCTGAAAGCTTTTGAAGAATCATTGAAATTAAATTCAGATAATCCAGAAGCAAAAAAAATGATTGAACAATTAAAACCATAAAAAAAGCTTCCCAAATTGGGAAGCTTTTTATTTTATATAAAACCGAACTTTATTCTAAAGCTCCTAAATAACGCTCAGCATCTAAAGCTGCCATACATCCTGTACCTGCTGCTGTTACCGCTTGACGATATTCTTTATCTTGTACATCTCCTGCTGCAAATACTCCTGGTAAATTTGTTTTAGTCGATTTACCTTTGGTAATTAAATATCCTGTTTCGTCCATATCTAATACATCTTTAAATAATTCTGTATTAGGCTTATGTCCAATTGCAATGAATACTCCTGTTACTGGAATATCAACTTTATCACCAGTTTGGTTGTTTACTGCACGTACACCTTCAACAACATTATCTCCTAATACCTCATCAATTTCAGTATTATACATTACAGTAATGTTTTCTGTTTTATTTACACGGTGTTGCATTGCTTTAGAAGCACGCATATAATCTTTACGTACTAACATTGTAACTTTATTACATATGTTAGCTAAGTATGTAGCCTCTTCTGCAGCTGTATCTCCAGCTCCAACAACTACAACATCTTGTCCTTTATAAAAGAAACCGTCACAAGTAGCACAAGCAGAAACTCCACCACCAATTAAACGTTGTTCACTTTCTAGTCCTAAATATTTTGCAGTAGCTCCAGTAGAGATAATAACTGTTTCTGCTTCTAAATCTGTTGAATCATCTACAGTTACTTTATGAATTCCTCCTTCTTCTTTAGAAAATTCCACTTTAGTAGCTAATCCAAAACGTACGTCAGTTCCAAAACGCTCTGCTTGATTTTTTAAATCATTCATCATTGCAGTACCATCAGTTCCATTTGGATATCCAGGAAAGTTATCAACTTCAGTAGTTGTAGTTAACTGTCCTCCCATTTGCATTCCTGTGTACATAACTGGTTTCATATCAGCTCTTGCTGCATATATTGCTGCAGTATATCCTGCTGGCCCAGACCCAATGATTAAACATTTTATTTTTTCTGCCATCTTCTAAAAAATTTTATGATTACAAAAGTAATTTTTTTTAAAATATATCAAGTTTTTTTAAAATATATTTTCGCTATTAGACGATAGATTACGCCTATCTTACAAAGAATTATTTTTTTTTACTTTTTTTGTTTGTAAACAAAGAATTTTTTATACATTTGCAACCCGATAATCATTCGGGGCGTAGCGTAGCCCGGTTATCGCGCCGCGTTTGGGACGCGGAGGTCGCAGGTTCGAATCCTGCCGCCCCGACCAAAAACCTTGTTAATCTTATGATTTTCAAGGTTTTTTTAGTTTTACTAACCAAGTATTTAAAATAGTATTAGAGGTTTCTAAAACGAGAGAGTATTTTTTATTTTTAAATGAAACTATATAATATCATAACAAAAGTGACCTATTCGGTTACCTTTTCGATTTAATTCCCCTATACAAGTAATAACTAATAATGGGAAAGTTATGATAATCTTAAACTCCTTTAGTATTCTATTTTGATTAAATAAAACCAAAGCAAAAAACAATTTATATCCTTTTTATACTCACATAACAATAATTTGTACCCACTTATAACAGGAATCACCTACACCATATTTAACTGAATTTGAATTATGGTTATATGAAAATGAAATGTTTGTTATAGTAAAATGTGAGAATAGAAAAAAGAACTATTTGTTGTAAGGCGTTTTCTTATTTCGTGATTTATTATTTCAGTAAAAATCACTTATATTATTTTATCATTTGTCTAAATGTTAGATTTACTCTTGGGCTGTGGATTCTTTTTGTAGTTGGAATATTGTGAATCCAATGCGATTGTGTTTGATCTTTCATTTCTAATAAATCTCCACTATCAAGCTCAAATATTTGTTTGTATTTGGTTTGTTTGTGTTTTATGGCAAATTTTCTTTTAGCTCCAAAAGATAAAGAGGCTATAGAACCATTAGTTCTTAAATCTCTTTCGTCATCACTATGCCAAGCCATTCCTTCTGCTCCTGAATGATACAGGTTTAATAAAACAGAATTATATTCTTGTTGTGTTTTTTCTTGTACAGTTTTTTTTATTTCAAGCAATAAGGGAGTCCATAATAGTGCAGTTCTATTAATTTTTGAATAGGTGTATTCATATGGTTTATCAGCATACCATGCTACTTTACGTTTAGTAATTATGTGTTTGCCAAAAATAATAGCTTCGTCATTTTTCCAAGCTACTTGTTCCATTAAGATTTTATAATACGTATCACTTTGTTTTTGATTAAATATTTTACCCCAGTAATGTACAGTGCCATCATAAGGTAACCAGTTTTTTGTTGAATCTATTTGTTCTTGAAATAATTCCATCTTTTATTTTCTTAAAAAACAATCTAAAGTGTGGTCGTTAATCATTCCAATAGATTGCATATAGGAATATACAATTATTGGTCCAACGAAACTCATTCCTTTCTTTTTTAATTCTTTAGAAATCTGTTCTGCTAAAGAAGACGTAACCGGCAATACTGTTGCATCTTTGTAATGATTAATTATGGGAGTATCATTTATTTTACTCCAAATATATTTACTAAAAGAACCAAATTCTTTTTGAATTTCAATAAACACTTTTGCATTTTTAATAGCAGAGTTTATTTTTAATTTATTGCGTATAATTCCTTTATCATTTACTAGTCTGTCAATATCTTTTTCAGAATATTTGGCTACTTTTTGAACATCAAAATTATCGAATGCTTTCCTGTAATTTTCTCTTCTTTTTAAAATAGTAATCCACGATAAACCTGCTTGAGCACCTTCCAAAATTAACATTTCGAATAAGGTTCTATCATCATATTTTGGAACTCCCCATTCGTTATCGTGATAATCTTGATAAACAAGATCGTTACTACACCATTTGCACCTTTTTAATTCTGTTGTGCTTTCCATAATTTATATTTATCAGTCATACAATGACCACAGGGGCTAAAATCATTTTCTTTAGCTTCTTTTTCGGTTTTAAAAAACATTCGGTTTTGAATTTTCATACGTTTCCCTGATTTATATTGAAGTGTACCGTATATTTTCAATCGTCTATTTCCTCCAAGAGTAATTTCTTTATTTTTAATTTTGAGAAACAGCTCTTTTTTATTGATGTCTGAGTGTTTAATCATACAGATGTTTTTGCAGCTTCCCAACCTAAAATAGCTTTCTTTCTGATTGGATTCCAACGATAACCGCCTGTTTTACCAGAAGATTGAATGACTCTATGACAAGGAATTAAATAAGCAATAGGATTACTTCCAATTGCTGTGCCTACCGCTCGTTGTGCATTTGGTTTGGCAATTTTTTTTGCAATTTCTCCATAGGTTGCTAATTTCCCTTTCGGAATAGTTAATAGAGCTTCCCAAACTTTTAATTGAAAATCTGTACCTTTTAGATGTAATTTTATTTCATTAAGTTCATCCCAATTATTTAAGAAAACCTTCAATATTTCCTGTTGAATTTTGTCTACCTTTTGTTCGTAATTTGCATTTGGAAAGTTGTTTATTAAAATTTGTAGAGCTTCTTCTTTATTATCCACAAAAGCAATATGACATATGCCTTTTTTAGTAGTGGCAACCAAAATATCACCAAACTGAGTTTCTGCATAACTATAGTTTATATTTAAAGTTTTCCCTCCGTTTTTATATTCTCCTGGTGTCATTCCTTCTATGTTTATAAATAAATCGTGTAAACGACTGGTACCTGAAAGCCCTGTTTCTAATGCAGTATCAAACAATGTATTTCCATCTTTTTTAAGCTTCTTTTTGGCATAATTTAAACTTAAATATTGAATATACTTTTTGGGTGAAACACCTACCCAATCTTTAAATAACCGTTGAAAATGATGAGGACTTAAATGTATATGTTCGGCAATATCATCTAAAGAAGGTTGTTTTTTAAAATGCTCATCTAAATATTCAATAGCTTCTGCTATTTTATTATAATGATATGTGTTTTTATTATCTGACATGGTTACTGTTGATATGCTTCTCGTTCTTTATTTAATTCTTCAATTAACTCATCAATTTCAATTTTAGTTGTATTGTAATTTGTAATACAAGCTCTAAATGTTGGAATGTTTTTTATAGGATAAACCGATAACCAAGATTTTCCTCTAGCTAAGATATTATCTAAAATGGTTTTGGTGAAATTCAAATCCGATTCCAATTGTTCATCTGTAAAACATACTACTGGTAATTCGGTATCATTCTTAATAATCCAGTTGTTTTCTATCAGTTTTCTCCTTAGATATTCACCTATATTAGCTTGATGATTGATAGTTTTTTCATAACCATTCCAACCATAAAATAATAAAGATAAATACACTTTTAACCCAATAAACCGTCTTGACCACTGAATAGAATGTGAGAAAGGTTCAATAATTTCCAATTCACTAGCTTCTTTAGGCATATATTCTGTTGTTATTCTAAATGTTTTATTAAGGATTTCTGAGGTAGAAGTCAAAAATATACTTGTCCCCATAGGTACAGACATCCATTTATGTGCATCAAAAGTTATAGAATCTGAAACAGAAATACCATTTAAGTTGTGTTTTAGTTTTGAACTTAAAACCGCAGCTCCACCATAGGCTGCATCAACGTGAAACCATATGTTATGTCTTTTGCAAATTTTAGATATACTTTCTAAATCATCAATTGTTCCCGTCCCAGTTGTTCCTGCTGTACCAATAACCATTAATGGACTATGTGTTGACGTATTAAGATTTATGATTTCTTTCTCTAATAATTGAGTGTCGATTTTTAAATCTTTATTAGTAGGAATAGTTTTCACAAAATCATATCCTAATCCTACAATTTTTGCTGCTTTTTGTACAGAATGGTGTGCTTCTTGAGAACAAAAAATAATTGGTTTTTTATCTAAACCAAACATACCATTTTTAGCAAAATCTGGATACTTATTGTTTAACGCACATAAAACAGCAGTTAAATTTGCTTCGGCTCCACCTGTAGTAAAAACACCATCAGCATTATTTTTATCGAACCCGAATTTTTCAATAAATTCTCTTATTACGTGTGCTTCAACTTCAACAGCAAAAGGAGCATGACTCCAAGCTGCTAATTGAGGATTATATGAAGCAGTTATAAAGTCTGCGATAATTCCAGCAAAATTCGCACGGGGATTGAATAAACCAAAATAGTTTGGATGTGGTGTATGAACCGAATAATTTTCAAGACCATTAATGATGTGTTCTATAGCATTTTTTGGATTATTCCCTAAAACTAAATTTGGAGTTTCTACTAAATTCCGTATTTCTTGTACATTTAATTCAGGCGTAGTATTGTAATCCTTGGTGTTAGCGTAAAAATGCTCTACTTTATCTAAAACAGTATGTAATATTTCTTTTCGCTGTTTATAGTCAAAATCAAAATTCATTTTCTGTATCGTTTATTATTTTAACAAAACTCTGAAATCTTTAATCATTGAAAAACCCGTTTCTTGCGGTTTTACGGAAACATAATTTATAAAGAGACATTAACTTTTTAGATTAATATAGAGCTTAATTTTTATACTTATTTTAACTCATCAATTTTAAGATATGAGTAAATCATTTTGCCTAATTACTCTTAATTAATAATATAGTTATTTAAGGAATTTTAGCGTACAAAAGGAATTCTTTTTTGCTTCTTTTTTCTTTTTCCGCTATGCGTAAAGAAAAAAGAAGACAACTCCTTTATGGAGCTGCCTCATATTATTTTGTATTGTAATATTTTATAAAAGCCTAATTCCTTGTTGTTCTTTTATATTTCTAAGCCACATGTTAGCAAACGATATATGACTGTGCAACATTCTTTAATACTTCCATTTTCAAAGGGTGATATGACTGTATTAAACCCTATATAATCATTTTTATAACTATAAGGGAAAATTACATTATCCGATTTATTTTGAATAAGTAAAAAACACATTTCGGGGTCAGCCATTAAATCACCATTCAGTTTTCCGTAATGAGCAAAAGAATAGTTACCTATTCGGTTACCTTGAAAAACTAAGAAGTTGTAAATAGCTGATTTTAAATATTGTAAATATATAGATAGTAATCCTACCTCCTTTATCAAAAACCTTGTTAATCTTATGATTTTCAAGGTTTTTTTAGTTTTACTAACCAAGTATTTAAAATCGTATTAGAGGTTTCTAAAATTATTTTACCAAAACCATTTGGAATTCTTTCTATAGGAATTCTAACTTGTTCTTCTTCCAAAGAAACTGATGTTACATATTCGTATTTATCTATTCCCCCATATTTTGCTTTGTTATATCTACTAAAATATAATTTAGCTTTTCCTTTCTTAACTAGACTTTTCCATATTATAAGAAAACTGTCTTTTTCTTTTTTAGCTTTTAAATTAATTACATCTACTGGTTTTATCAACGATACTCCGTCAAGCTCTCTTCTGGTATTAATGGGAATTTCTAAGTTTAAAAAATCTGCTATCGTAGGAAAAATATCTACTATAGCTGGTGTATAATTCTTAAAATAAAGATTTGTGTTTTTAAGATTCGTTACAATCCATGTACTTCTTTCTCTATGGCTTTGCCCTCCATGATCTTTACCTTCTTTTTTATTTCTTCCATGGTCAGTTGTTACAATTAATAACCACTCTTCATTATTCAATTTTTCTCGTTTTTTTATAGCGTTCCATATTTTTCCGACTAACATATCTTCAAAACTCACAGCTGCTTCAAATCGTTTACTATCACCATAACGATGTCCTATATCATCAGAAAACTCAAGGTATACCCATGAAATATCTGGTCCTTTTTCTATAATTGTCTTTGCAGTATAATCAGCCACAGTATAGTCTATGAGCTTCATAAAGTTCCTTCTCTTATCATGTGGAAAATTTATAGTGTCATTTTCCAAACCGTCAAAAGCATAATCTACTTTTATAAAATTTGTAGCTTTTAAGCCATCCCCTACTAACTTAGTTCTATTATCCAACCAAGAAGAAAATACTCCTATTGTTCCTTTTGCCCTTTTATCTTTAAAAAGTTTAAAAATAGTTGGGTAATTATAATTAGGTAGTTTAATGCTGTTTCCCCATACATTATGTTTATTAGCCCAAGTTCCTGTAAGAAGGCTATTATAACCAACAGCTGAAATAGTAGGTGTTTCTGAATAAGTTCCTTTACCTCCACCAACATAAGCATCAGTATAACTCCCTTGTAAGCTAATACTATCTAAATATGGAGTTTTTGATGATTTAAGTTGATCTATTGAAATTCCATCAACAATAACAAATACCACTTTTTTAACAATAGAGTCTTTATATATTCTATTCGCATTAACTATTGAATGAAATAGAAAAAATACTAGTAACAAAACATCTCTTCTCATAATTAAAACTTTAACTGTTTTTATAATTTGTATTAAACAAATATTTTTTTGAGTGGAGATTTAGCTAGAATACTTGCTAAGATTAATAAATTTAGTAATAGTTTAAGGGAAGTTTTTATCTATTACATTTCGGTACAATATATAAATTTATTTTTGAGAATTTTTAACCTTATAAAATCAAAAACAAAACAGCTAAGAAATTATTAAACTAACACTCATGAAAGTCTTTTTAGTAAATTTGCATTCAATCATTATACTTTATCGATGAAAAAAGAGTGCTGCAATTTAAATGAGGTTATTCAGGAATTTTACAATTTTCTGAAAGCTTATGTTTTAGGTAAGGTTAAAAATAAGCAAGTTGCAGAAGACATTGTACAGGAGGTAATGATCAAATTAGTTGAAGCACATCAAAAATCGCCACAAGTAGACAATATTAAGGCTTGGTTATTTCAAGTTAGTAGAAATACAATATTTGATTATTTCAAAAAACATAATATAGAAGCTAATTTTGATAATGATTGGAAAATAGAAAGCGACGACTCAAATGAAAACTCAAAAGTTATTGTTGCTGATTATATTATTCCTATGATTGAGATGTTACCGTCAACATATGCAGTCGCTTTGAAAATGAGTGATATTGACAACATTCCTCAAAAAGATATCGCTACAAAATTAGGTTTAGGACTTTCTGCTACTAAAATGCGTATTCAAAGAGCACGAATTAAATTGAAGGAACTTTTTATAGAATGCTGCGATATTGAATACGATAAAAATGGAGCTTTTGCAGGTTGTGTTATTAAAAAACATTGCGAACCTTTACATCAAGTAACAAAGAACTTAGAGAGTAAATCTTCTTCATAAAGCATAAATTTACACCATATAGAAAAGCCTTGTAACCCAATGATTACAAGGCTTTTTAATTTTTATTTGAAATATTTTTCAAAAACTTGTGTCTTTTTACATACTACTTCAGACTTCATAATAAAGTTTAATATTTAAAACAATAATTTATGAATACTGAAATCAAAATTTTACACTCGTCATGTTGCGCTAAGGGATCTCCTATTAAAGAACAACTTGAAGGAATCGCTAAAGAAAATAACCTAAATATTTCTATTGAAGAACTTTCAAAATTAGAAGACACAATGATATATGGTACAATGATCTTTCCTTCATTAGTAATCAACGGAAAAGTATACGATTACAAAAAATACAATACTAACGATAAACTATTATCTCTATTAAATTAATTTAAGCATGGAAAAACTAACACAGTTTCTTTCTACAATTGCTGATTATCTTGTTTACGATTTGTTTAGTATAACTCAAAATAGTGTATTTGGTAATGCTCTTCACTATTTTTTAATTGGTTTTACAGAAATAGTAATTCTTGTAATTCTTGTTACCTATTTAATGGGAATTATAACGAGCTATTTACCAATGGACAAAATTCGTGTATACTTAGAAAAAAATAAGAAATCTGGCTTAGGAAACATAATGGCTTCATTACTTGGTGCTATTACTCCATTTTGTTCTTGTTCATCTATCCCATTATTTGTAGGAATGATGCAAGCAAGAATTCCTTTAGGCATTGCACTGTCTTTTTTAATAACTTCTCCATTGGTAAATGAAATTGCGATTGCAATATTTTGGGTTACTTATGGATGGAAAGTTACCGTTATATATGTACTTACAGGTATTGTATTAGGTGTAGTTGGAGGTATTTTATTAGAAAAACTCGGAATGGCAAAATATGTAGCCAATTGGGTGAAAGAATTAGGTGAAAGTAAGGCGGAAGCTACAAAAGATACTAGAACTTTTATGCAACGATTACCTGAAATTAATAATGAAGCATTGACTACATTAAAAAAGTTAGTTCCTTATATTTTTCTAGGTTTAGCCATTGGTTCTTTTATTCATGGATATGTTCCTCAATCCTTTTTTGAAACTTATATTTCAAAAACAAATCCATTTGCAGTTCCTATAGCAGTTTTACTAGCAATTCCTCTATATATAGATGCTGTTGGTGTTTTGCCTATCATAGAATCGTTAATAGAAAAAGGGGTGCCATTAGGTACGGCTATAGCTTTTATGATGGCATCTATAGGACTTTCATTTCCAGAAGCTTTACTACTAAAGAAAGTAATGCAAAAAAAACTAATCATTGCGTTTTTTTCTACCATTGGAATTGGAATGATTATCTCTGGATTTTTCTTTAACCTCATTTTTTAAAATCAATTTATGAAATCAATTGTATCATCAATAAGCGCAATTTTTGTTGCCATAGCTGCTTGTACATGCTGTGTTGGACCTTTAATGGCTTTAGCTGGAGTATTGGGTGTGAGCGCATCGCAATTAATTTGGCTATCTAGTATAAAAAATTATCTAATTACTTTTAGCTTAATAGCTATTAGCTATAATCTTTACAGGGCCTATTACCCAAAAGCACAGCAAGAGTGTTGCGATATGAATCAATACGAAGCCTTATCTAAATTAAATGAAAACGAGAAAAAAGCAGTGTCTTTCTTTCAATCTAAAAAGTTTTTATGGGCTGTAGCCATCATCACAATTATTATTCTAATTCTCCCTTATTTATCTAATTAACTAAATAAACTATTATGAAAATTCAAAATCTATTATTAATAATCGCAGTATCTTTAATATTTTTAGCTTCTTGTCAATCACAGAATAAAACAAATAAAGATGCTAAAGTTAAAGAAATTGCAAAGTCTGGAATTATTACTAAGACCTATACTTTAGAAGGATTTAAACAATCATGCTGTACAGGTATTGTAAACTACTCTTTAAAAGAAGTGAACGGATATATAAAATCGGAAGCCAATGTTAAAAATCAACAGTTAACTGTTTGGTTTGATAACAAAAAATGTGATGAACAAGCTATCAAAAAAGCAATTAACAAAACCCCTTACAAAATAGTAAACTCAATATAGAGTAATGAATATTTAAAATATGCAATAGATATGAAAATATATGATGTAATAATAATTGGCGGTGGACAAGCTGGATTGTCTGTTGCATATTTTTTAAGACGCACCAATTTAGAATATCTAATTCTAGATAAGAATGATAAACCAGGAGGCTCATGGCTCCAAACATGGGATAATTTAAAGTTATTCTCTCCTACAGAATACAGCTCACTTTCTGGTTGGGCAATGCCAAAAAGCGAAAATGAATATCCTACTAAAAAAGAATTCATAAGCTATTTAGAGAAATACGAGTTACGTTATAACTTCCCTATTGAAAGAAATACAATAGTTCATAACGTTACAAAAGAAAATAATCTATTTCAAATAGAAACGAACCAAGGAATCTTCTATTCAAAAAAATTAGTTAGTGCTACTGGTACTGCTCAATTTCCTTTCACACCTTCTTATCCAAATCAAGAAAAGTATAGAGGAATTCAACTTCATTCTTTGGAATATAGAAACACTTCAAACTTCAATAATAAAAATGTTTTAATTGTTGGTGGTGGTAATTCGGGCGCTCAAATTTTAGCCGAGGTTTCAAAAGTGGCAAACACAAAATGGGTTACTTTACACCCGCCACATTTTTTACCAGACGATATAGATGGACGTTATTTGTTTAATGAAGCAACCCAAACCTTTTTGAATAAATCAGACAGTACTAAAAAGAAAAAAGCATCACTGTCTAGTATTGTAATGGTTCAAAGTGTAAAAGAAGCCAGAACTAGAAACGTGTTAAATGCTGTAGCTCCATTTGAATCTTTTTATGAGGAAGGAGTCATTTGGAAAGATGGAAGCAAAGAAAAATTTGATATAATTATATGGTGTACTGGATTTAAAGCTAACCTAAATCATTTAACCTCTCTTAATATTATTGAAAACAATCGTATTAAAACCACACATACTAGGTCTATAAAAGAACCCAACCTCTGGTTAATAGGTTATGGTAACTGGACAGGATTTGCTTCTGCTACTATTTATGGAGTAGGAAAAACTGCCAGACAAACTGTAAAAGAAATTCAAGAAACAACATAAGCTCAAACTTATTATGAAACTCATTTTTTACACTAAATGGTAAAATGTCCATAAATACCCTCTTTTTGTACACCTATAAAAATATCCAGCGCTTGTAGTTTTGCAATATAAATACAAGACTTATGGAAAATATTAAATTTGAAGTTATCATAATTGGAGGCGGTCCTGCTGGACTAAGTGCAGCATTAGTACTAGGAAGAAGTAGAGTAAATACACTTATTTTAAATACCGAAAAAGCTAGAAACTTTGCAACTACGCTTTCTCATACTTTTTTAACACAAGATGGCAAACATCCAACAGAAATTTTTAAAGCTGCCAAAAAAGACATAGACAAATACCCTTCTTTAACATACAAGAAAGAAAAGGCTATTGATATTAAAAATTCATCAAATGGTTTTATTGTAGAAACAGAAAATGGCACTTATAATTCCAAAAGAGTAGTTATTGCTTCAGGCTACAGAGATGATGTAGAAGGCTCTGGAATAAAAGGACTTTATGATGTTTATGGAAAATCGGTATACCCCTGCCCTTTCTGCGACGGATATGAATTAGCAGATAAGAAATTAGCAGTATTTGGAGGTGCTGAAATTGCTCCTTTCTTTTCAACAGTAGTTACACATTGGTCTAATGATGTAATACTTTTTACTAATGGAGATATGATTCCTGATAAAAAATTTGTTTCTGAATTAGAACGAAAAGGAATACAAGTGTTTCAAGACAAAATAAAAACATTGCATTCAATCGAAGGTAAACTTCAAAAAGTTGAACTAGAAAATGGAAAACTTATAGAAAGAGAAGGCGGCTTTTATAGAGATATGAAAGTTGTAGAAAACACCAATTTCGCTCAACAATTTAATATTCCTAGTGAACCTGGGCATTTTGGATTAACAAATTATATTGTTGATGAAAATAGAGAATCTAACGTAAAAGGACTTTACATTATTGGAGATGCAAGAACAGGTTGGAGTGGAATAGCACCTTCTGTTGCTGAAGGTTACGAACTAGGAGCTTCAATAACAGTTCAAATTTCACAAGAAAATTGGAATAACAAATAATCATCTATTATAATATCGTATGAAAGATTTTTGGAACGAAAGATATAATGATAATGAATGGGCATATGGTAAAGCACCTAATACCTACATCAAAGAAAAACTACCATTATTTAATGCAGGAAAAGTGTTATTTCCTGCAGAAGGAGAAGGTAGAAATGCAGTCTATGCAGCTACACTAGGATGGAACGTTTCTGCTTTTGACTACAGTTTAAAAGGCAAAGAGAAAGCGGACAAGCTGGCGCAACTTAATAATGTTACCATCAACTATAAAGTTCAAGCATTTCTTGATGAAAAATACAAGCAAGATGAATTTGATATGATTTGTCTCACATTTGTTCATTTTGAACCTAAAATTAAAGCTGAAATGCATAAAAGACTCAATAGCTACTTGAAAAAAGGAGGCTATATTATACTAGAAGCATTTAGTAAAGAACATCGAGAAATTAATAAAAAGAACCCAAAAGTTGGAGGACCATCAAGTGAAGAGGAAATGTATTCTCTTGAAGAAATTAAACGTGATTTTTCCAATTATGAAATCATTGAATTAAAAAACAAAAACACCTATCTTCAAGAAGGACTGTATCATATAGGAAATAGTGCTGTTATTCGATTTATTGGGAAAAAGAAGTAAGTGTTCAATTAAATAATTGTATTTTATAGAAGTTTAAACATTGTAACCGTGAGAAAAAAGGAATTTACAGATTTACCTATTAGAAGTTTTGAAGACAATGCTTTTACACCGAAACAGGTTTCTAAATTTGAAATAGATAGAATGACTGGAGAGAATAATGGTAACCAAATCATTGTTGAACCTCATCGACACGATTATTATCATATCATGTTTATAAAAAAAGGGATAGGCAAACATTCTATCGATTTTAAAACTTATGATATAAAACCCAATATGATGTTTTTTGTTTCTCCTGGTCAAGTACATTCTATAGAAACAAGTATAGACACCGAAGGTTATGTAATTTCATTTGACTCTGGTTTTTATCATTTAGGAGACAGCTTTCAAAAACTTTTAGACTTTCCTTTCTTTCATTCTATAAGTAACTCTCCTATTATAAATATAGATAAAGAAAACACTAAAATTCAAGCTGCTTGGGATGAACTATATGAAGAATATAATGCTAGTACAAACGATAAAAACAATATTTTAAGAGCTCTTTTTGAAATATTACTTATTAGATCTTCTAGAATATACGATTCTCCTACAGAATCTGAAAAACCAGCTTATTTAACCTATCAATTAAGAAAGTTAGAAACATTAATAGACAGGCATTTTAAAGAACTTCGATTATTAAATGATTATGCCGATTTAATGCATATTTCTCCAAGACATCTTAATAATTTATGTAAAAAAGGGTTAAACAAAACAGTAATGAACCTTATACATGAGCGTACTTTAACAGAAGCTAAAAGGCTCTTATTATTTACAAACAATTCTATTTCGGAAATTGCATATGAACTTGGGTTTACAGATACCTCTTACTTTATGCGATTTTTTAAAAAACATACATCTTTAACTGCCGATACTTATCGCAACCAAAACAACATAGTATAGTTTTTTAACCCTTTTGTACTTAATTACCTCCTAAAAGTCCATCGTCTGCACTTATAGCTAGTAATAATTTTGTTTATCACTAAAAACAAAATTTGTGAAAAGTAAAATATCAAGTCGAGGTGCTATGGCAGTTGTGATAGCTAATATGATTGGAACAGGTGTTTTTACAAGCTTAGGATTCCAATTAGTTTCAACAAAAAATACATGGAGTATTATACTTCTTTGGTCATTGGGAGCAATTATGGCTATAAGTGGAGCGCTCTCTTATGCTGAATTAGGTACAAAATTAACTCGCTCAGGCGGTGAATACCATTTTTTATCAGTTGTATATAATAAGTTTGCTGGCTACCTCTCTGGATGGGCTTCATTAACTGTTGGTTTTGCTGCCCCTATTGCACTCGCTGCTATGGCAGCTGGTGCATATACAGAAAAATACTTTGGTATAAACGACAAGTTAATTGCTTCTATTCTAATAGTAGTTGTCTCTTTATTTCATATGTTCAATTTAAAAAGAAGTAGTCAATTTCAAAACACTACTACCTTTATAAAAATTCTAGTAATTTTTATATTTATTTCTATTGGGCTTTTCACTCCCTCAGAGACTACTTCATTTGACTGGAGTAATCAATGGCAAAATGAAATCCTACTTCCTTCTTTTGCTGTTTCTTTAGTATACGTTTCCTATTCGTTTTCTGGATGGAACGCTGCAGCTTACATTGTAGATGAAATAAAAAATGTAAACCGCAATCTCCCCATAGCACTTATTGGAGGAACACTTTTGGTAAGTGTTTTTTATATACTTCTTCAAATTGTTTTTCTAAAACAAGCTCCTTTATCTCTACTTGTTGGACAGGTAGAGATTGGGCAAATTGTTGCGGATAATATTTTTGGTAGTATTGGAGGAAAAGTTATAAGTGGTCTCATTGCTTTTATGCTTGTATCTAGTATTAGCGCTATGGTATGGGTTGGGCCTAGAGTAACCAAAGCAATGGCTGAAGATTATCTATTATGGAAATTTTTAAGTAAGACAAATAAAAATGGAATTCCAAATAAAGCAATAATACTTCAAGCTATTATTTCTCTTACAATGGTTTTTACAGGGTCTTTTGATCAAATTTTAACCTACAGTGCTTTCATTTTGCAATTATTCGTTTCATTAACAGTTCTAAGTCTCTTCTTTATTAGAAAAAATGATGATTTATCTGGCTATAAAAGTCCTTTATTCCCTTTACCTCAAATTATATTCCTCCTAATCAGCTTATGGATTTTAATCTACCTACTAGTAGAACAACCTGTAGAATCACTTATAGGTATTGGAATTTTACTTCTAGGAGAATTGAGCTTTCTTTTCAATAAAGCAATAGAATCTAAAAAAATAAAGACTTAAAATAAAATGAAAAATATACCTACTACAAACATTCAAAAATTAAATTCAAAAACAAAAGGGGTTGCACTTGCTATTTTAGGAGCTATTTTAATGAGCTTCGACCCTATTTACATTCGATTTTCTGACGTGAGTGGTTTTAACACCATATTCTTATTTGGGTTATTTACAGCTATTTCAATGTCTATTGTTGTCCAAACTTCAGAAAAACGTAGTATTATTCAAGTTATCAAATCTGATGGCTGGCCACTTATAATTTCAAGTTTATTAATGTTAGGAAGTGCCTCTTCATTTGTTTTAAGTATAAAAAACACTTCCATAGCTAATACTTTTATTATACAAAGTGCTACTCCAGCTGCTGCTGCATTGTTAAGCTGGATTTTATTGAAAGAAAAAACCAACCGTAAAACATGGTTAGCAATATTTTTTGTTGTTTTAGGAGTTATTATTGTTGTTAATGGTTCTTTTGGCACAGGAAATTGGAAAGGAGATTTACTAGCTTTAATATCCGTATTCTGTGTGGCCTTAATTTTCACACTACTTCGTAAATATCCTAACGTTAATAGACTAGCCCTTGTTGGTTTAGGAGGTTTCTTCTTAGCTTTTGTAATGTTTTTCTTTGCAGAACCTTCTACATTTTCATTAAACACATGGCTAATTATGGGAGCAATGGGATTAATTACAGCTCCTTTAGGTAGAGTTTCTGGTATGATGGCTACTCGATTTATAAAAGCTTCTGAAGTATCCTTAACACTAATGCTACAAAATGTTTTAGCTCCAATCTTAGCATTCTTTTTCTTTAGCGAAATTCCAAATAAAGAAAGTATCATTGGTGGAGTAATTATTTTAACTGCTATCATATTATATACCATCAGCTTAATAAGAGAATCAAAAACTTACAAATAGTAATACTTTCTAATTATTTGAAAAAACAATCTTCAATTCTCTTAAAACTGTAAAAAAGTACATAATAAACCTACTTTTTGAAACAAAGAGAATTTTACAAAAAATAAACCTTTGTATCTCAAAACATAAGAACAATATAACATGAAAAAAACAAAGAGTAAATTAACAATCCCCAATCTTCTTTGTCTTGTATTAATAACATTTACTGGTGTAAACTGTAATGCTCAAAAACATGGTAAACATGGACATCACAAACATTTACCAGCTAAAGAACTTGCTAAACATCTAGATGCAAAAGATAGAGATAGCTGGCAAAAGCCTAAAGACGTTCTAGCGCTAATAGGTGACTTAAAAAATAAAAAAGTATTAGATATTGGTGCTGGTACTGGCTATTTTTCTTTTAAAATGGTAGATGCAGGAGCTAATGTAATTGCTGCAGATGTTGATAATGATTTTATAGAAATACTAAACCATAAAAGGAAAGAAAGAAAGGTTTCTTCTAAAGCAATGGAAATTAGAAAAATTCCTTTTAGTACACCTGATTTAAAAAAGGAAGAAGTAGACATCGTATTAATTGTAGACACTTATCATCATATAGAAAATAGGGTTGATTATTTTAAAAAGGTGAAGTTTGGAATGCAACCAAATGGCAAACTAGTTATAGTTGATTACAAAAAAGATAAATCAATTACCGATGGTCCATCATATGAGATGAGAATTAAAGAATCTGATGTTATTCAAGAATTAAAAAAAGCTGGTTTTGTCGATTTTAAAATCAATAGT
This sequence comes from Tenacibaculum aiptasiae, assembly GCF_965221665.1. Classification (NCBI taxonomy): domain Bacteria; kingdom Pseudomonadati; phylum Bacteroidota; class Flavobacteriia; order Flavobacteriales; family Flavobacteriaceae; genus Tenacibaculum; species Tenacibaculum aiptasiae. Next base: position 2,116,225 of record NZ_CBDCSN010000002.1, on the reverse strand, counting down.
AATTTACTTTCTAAACAATACATAATAGAAGCATTTTTAATTCCACAAAAAAAGGTATCTGAAGCTGAATTTTTAAAAGCATATTTCAATAAAGAATATGCCAAAAATGAATACTTATATGGTAAAAAACCTGACAAATATTTAGCAAAAATATTACCTCAACATAAACCTGGTAAAATATTATTTCCTGGTGAAGGAGAAGGTAGAAATGCAGTTTTTGCTGCCAAACTAGGATGGGATGTTACGGCTTACGATTATAGTATTGAAGCTAAGAAAAAAGCATTAAAATTAGCAAAGGCAAATGATGTAAATATTAAATATACTGTACAAGATATTGTAAATGCTTCATATCCTAAAGAATCTTTTGATGCTATAGCTTTCTTATTTATTCATTTTGCTGGACAAGAGCGCATTGATATAAACAAAAAGATGGATAAGCATCTTAAAAAAGGAGGTCTTTTAATTATTGAAACTTTTAGTACAGACCATCCAAAAATTAGCAAGGAAGGACCACAAGAGATTCCTTATCTGTATGATAAAGAAAGTATTTTAAGAGATTTTCCAAATTATGAAATCATCGAATTAAAAGTTGAAACAGACACTTTACTCGAAGGTAATAAAGACGAACTAAAAGCCTCAGTATTAAGATTTGTAGGTAGAAAAAAATAGGTTTAATTATTGATAGCCCCTTTTTGAAAGTTCATGTGGTATTTAACTTTACCCATGAGCTTTTTTCATTAACAAAACTTCAACAAGCTTTATTTGTAAAAAAGTACATAAAGAACCAACTTTTGTGAACTAATCAACCTCTCCATGCTCTCTAATTTTGTACCAACAATTAGAAACAAGCAAATATGAAGGTTTATAAGATAATAACAACACTAATAGCTTTTATTTTATTTTCTGTCACAATAAAGGCACAAGATAAATTTAGTCCAAAAGAAGCTATAAATCCCCCAATAGATTTTGAAGCATTTGCTTCTAAAGAAATTTTAAGTATTCAAAATGTCTTTATGGGACCATTAAAAAAAATGGAAAAGTTTAGCGTTTTTAATATGCTTACATATTCGCAGTTTTATGAAGATAAAAATGTTGTGTTTGTTGGTTCCACCACACTAAACTATGAAGTGGCTAAAAACCTTAGTATTTCAGGAGGAATAGCAACAAACTCTATTGATGGAATTCATCCAATTTTAGGTATAAATTATGCTTATATAAATAAGGAAATGTTACTAATCCTAGCTCCATCTATTGATTTAATAGACGACAAAAGTCTTGAGGCACTTTTTATATATGAATACAAACCTCGTTTATCGAAAAAAACCAACTTATATACCAGAATTCAATTCTTATATAATCATAACATAAGACAAGATACTCATAACAGAAGCTACCTTAACTTAAGACTTGGAGTTAGTTTTAATAATATTTCTATAGGAATAGGTTCAAATCTAGATGCCTTTGGACCATACAAAATCAAAAAAGAAAACCACGGTTTATTCGCTAAGTTTTTGATTTAAAAACAACATCAACAGTAAAACTTAACAAGAAAAATAACATCGAATTATGAAGCAAGAATCTTTAAATCATTTTATAAAAGAATTATCAAAAGTATGGGGACCTCTAACTTCAGACTTAACTAAAAAAAGTAAAGAACTAGTAGAAGAACTAACTCAAAATTGTATTGGAGAAAGTTGGGTTGATCAACTACTAAAAGAACAACTTCCATTTAAAGAAATATATAGAAGTGAAGAACACGGATTTATATTAATGGGACATGTAGAAAAGAAAGGAGACTTTAGCCCTCCACATGATCATGGAAGTGGTTGGGTAATTTACTCAACGGTAATTGGTCAATCCAAAATGGGACTTTTTAATCGTGTTTTTCATCCCGATGGCACCATGGATATAGTCCAAAAAGACGACTATATTTTAAACGCTGGAGAATGTAATGTATATCTGCCAGGAGATATTCATGATACTTATACTCTAGAAGACAACACTCTAATGCTGAGACTTACAAGCTGTGATTTTTTACAAGAGCTAAAAGAAGGAAGATTAGTTAGATATACAAACAATCATAAAAAATGGTAGTCTTTATATTAAAGTTATTTCATTATTAATAATATTAGAAAAACTCATTTTTAGTTTGTAAACAACTATAATTAGTTAGATGATAGGGTAATAGTTGTTCTAAAGCTCATGTCGTATTTAACGATACGTATGAGTTTTTTGCTTTTACTGAAAATATATTTTTTTGTGTAAATTCGTAGTTATGAGACTCCCTAATTGTTTCAACTAAACGTACACAATATGAAAACACTTCAACAATGGTTTGATGATTATGCAGTTAGCCATCAAAACGAAACAAACATTACGATACATTTTATTTGTGTTCCTGCAATATTTTTTAGCATTGTAGGAATATTCATGAGTATTCCTTCTCAATTTTTAAGTAATTTATTGCAATTAAACAATCCATTTGTTGAAAACTGGGCTACCGTAGCTTTGGTACTCGTATTAATTTTTTACTTAAGGCTATCTTTTTCAATGTTTCTAAAAATGTTAGTTTTTTCTATTCTATGTATTGTAGGAAATTTCTACTTAGGGAAATACGTTCCGTTACTTTATACTTCAATAGCTATATTCGTAATAGCATGGATTGGTCAGTTTTACGGACATAAAGTTGAAGGAGCTAAACCTTCATTTATTAAAGATTTACAGTTTTTATTAATTGGTCCAGCTTGGGTAATAAAAAAAATGTTTAGTTAAAATTAAACAACTATATTTTCCTAGAAAGTCTCTTAGCAATGTTTGTTTTAGTAAAACAGAATATTAAGAGATTTTCTGTAAATTCGTGGCTATGGAATTACTTTTTTTAGGCTTGATAGGCGGTGCTGTAGCCTCATACTTTATTTTTCAAAAATTTTCTTCGGTTAGTAAAAGAAACCTAACAGAAAAACAATCTGTTGTGCTATTAGATAAAATTAAGAAGGTATCAAAACTAATTACAGTTGAAGGAGAATTTGCTGAAATTTATCATCATGAAAACACCAAAGAAAAATTCCTTGGTTTATTTACTAGTAAGAAAAAGGCAATTATACTAATTAATGCTAAAGTTCATATTGGTTTTGACTTTAGAAAAATTGTTGTGCAAACAGATACTAAAAAAAAGACATTGGTTTTATCGGAATTCCCTAAACCTGAAGTTTTTTCTATAGAGCCTAACCTTCGGTTTTATGATATTCAAAATGGTTTGTTAAATAAGTTTAGCTCAGAAGATTTAACCGAAGTTAATAAAGAAGCTAAGGAACATATACTTCAAAAAATTCCAGAAAGTAACTTAATGCAAACTGCTAATAAAGAAGCTTTAGATGCTATTACTCTTATGGAGAATTTAGTTGAAACTATTGGATGGAAGTTAGATTACAGTGCTTTAGAATTACCTTCAGAAAATCAAAAGCTTATAGAGTAAATATAACATTATTGCTAATATTAAGAGGGACAAAAAAATGATAACTATTTCTACAGACAAAAACCTACTTCAAATTGATGTAATTCATTCTTTTTTAACCAATTCATATTGGGGAAAAGGAAGAACTTTGGCTCAAGTAGAAAAAACAATTGAAAACTGTTTCTGTTTTGGAGTGTATAAAAATGGAGAACAAATTGGTTTTGCAAGAGTGGCTACGGATTATACTGTTTTTGCTTATCTGATGGATGTTTTTATTTTACCAGAACATCGAGGTAATGGATATTCAAAAAAATTAATTGCTACTATAACACAAGCAAAAGAACTAGAATCATGTGGTACCTGGATGTTAAAAACTAAAGATGCTCATGGTTTATATACACAATATGGTTTTACCGAATTGAAACAACCCGAAACAGTACTCGAACGTATTTTGAAATAAATTATGGATATAGAACAACTAAGAGATTATTGCATTAATAAAAAAGGTGTTACGGAACATTTCCCTTTTGATGAGGTTACTTTAGTATTTAAAGTAATGAATAAAATGTTTGCTTTAGTAGGCTTGGATAGTTGGGAAAAAGGAGACACTAAAATGAATTTAAAATGCGATCCAGAATGGTCGTTAGAACTTAGAGGAGAATACGATAGTGTAAATCCTGGTTGGCATATGAACAAAAAACACTGGAATACAGTTCATTTAAATAACGATGTTTCAGATAAGTTTGCTTTTGAACTTATAGATCATTCTTATGACTTAGTTGTAAAAAGTTTGACAAAAAAATTACGAGAAGAACTTCATAATTCATAATGAGATGAAAAAGAATGAACTTCGAGAGATTTACAAACAAAAAAGAAAAAGTTTATCAAAATCAGAAATAGAAAATTTTGAACAAAACATTTACACTCAACTTTTCGAAATTGACTTTTCTACCTATAAAAACATCCATATTTTTCTTCCTATAGAAAAACAAAAAGAAATTAACACCTACCCCATTGTTGCCTTTTTAAGAAAACAAAAAAAAACAATTATTATTAGCAAAAGTGATTTTAAAACTAACACTTTACAACATTATATTTTTGACAACTCAACCACATTAGAAATTAATAAATATGGAATTCCAGAGCCTATCAACGCTATTGAATTCGATGTTAAAAAAATAGACCTCGTATTTGTTCCGTTATTAATTTCTGACGAACAAAATTTTAGAGTTGGTTATGGTAAAGGGTTTTATGACCGCTTTTTATCAGATTGCAAAAAAGATGTTTTTACTATTGGGCTTAACTTTTTCAAGCCAATTGATAAAATTGAAGACCTCAATAAATTCGACTTTCCGTTAAATAAAATCATATACCCAAAATAAAAAAACCTGCTTCTATAGCAGGTTTTTTAATATCTATTTCATCTAAAAATTATCCGTTCATAGAAATTAAGAACTCTTCGTTATTTTTAGAGAATTTAATTCTTTCGTTAATAAACGACATCGCTTCTACTGGGTTCATATCTGCTAAATACTTACGTAATACCCACATACGCTGTACTGTTTTATCATCTAATAATAAATCATCACGACGTGTACTAGACTTAATTAAGTCAATAGCTGGGTAAATTCTACGATTAGCAATATTACGATCTAATTGTAATTCCATATTACCAGTACCTTTGAATTCTTCAAAGATTACCTCATCCATTTTAGAACCAGTTTCAGTAAGTGCTGTAGCTATAATAGTTAATGAACCTCCGTTTTCAATATTACGAGCCGCTCCAAAGAAACGTTTTGGCTTGTGTAATGCATTAGCATCAATACCTCCCGATAATATCTTTCCAGATGCTGGAGCAACAGTATTATATGCTCTTGCTAAACGAGTTATCGAATCTAATAAAATAACAACATCATGACCACATTCCACTAAACGCTTTGCTTTTTCTAAAACTATATTTGCTACACGTACATGCTTATCTGCAGGCTCGTCAAATGTAGAAGCCACTACCTCTCCACGAACATTACGCTTCATGTCAGTAACCTCCTCTGGTCTTTCATCAATTAATAAAACAATTTGATATACTTCAGGATGATTTGCCGCAATGGCATTAGCAACATCCTTTAATAGCATTGTTTTACCAGTTTTAGGCTGTGCTACAATCATACCACGTTGCCCTTTTCCTATAGGAGAAAATAAATCGATTATTCTTGTAGATAAAGAACTACCTCTTTCTGCTAAATTAAATTTATCTTCAGAAAACAAAGGAGTTAAATGTTCAAATGCTACACGATCTCTAACTATATTTGGACTTAATCCGTTTATTTTTGATACTCTAATTAAAGGAAAATACTTCTCTCCTTCTTTTGGTGGACGTACATTTCCAAGAACAGTATCTCCAGTTTTTAATCCAAATAATTTAATTTGAGATTGAGATACATAAATATCATCAGGAGACGATAAGTAATTATAATCTGAAGAACGTAAGAAACCATATCCATCAGGCATCATTTCTAATACACCTTCACTTTCAATAATTCCATCAAACTCAAAATCAGGATCTCTATATTTATTCCCACTCTTGTGGTGTGGTTTATTAGAGTTTTGGTTTTTATGCTTATTCCCTCTATTATTTCTTTGTTGCTGCCTGTTAGCATTTGAATGCTGGTGCTGTTTTTTGTCTTCAACAGGTTGCTGTTTAGCTTCAGAAGTTTGCTTTTTTTGTGCAGCTACTGGTTTTTTAGCTTCAACAGGTCTCTTTTTGGCAGTATTTTCTTTTTTAGTTTCAGTTTTCTTTTCAACAGCTTTTGCAGGAACCTCTACTTTTTCTTTTTTAGTTTTAGCTTCTGTTTTTTCTACAACTTTCTTTTCAACCTGCTTCTTATCAGCAGTTTCAGTTTCAGTCTTAGCTATTCTTTTTCTCTTAGTCTTTTCAGCTTTTGGCTTTGCTTCATTAGCACCGGCCTCAGCTTGTGCGTCTAAAATCCTATAAACTAAATCTAATTTTTTTAACTGACTTACTTTAGTTAAACCAATAGTTTTAGCTATGGCTTGTAAGTCTGTTAATTTTTTAGTTTTTAATTCCGAAATTTCGAACATTCGTAAAAATAATTAAGTTATATAATTCTTTTATTTATAGAAAAGAATTGAATTTTATTAAGTTTTTTAATGATTGCTATATTATATAGGGGCTATATAATAGTTTAATGCGCGGTTACTTATACGACAAATATATACAAATATTTTAACTTGTAATATTTCTTTTTAAAAAAAGAAATATTACATTTGCTACCCCAATAAAAAACATGATACAAAGAATACAATCTATATATTTATTACTAACCGCAATTATTTCTGGTGGTTTAACTTTTGTATTTAGTCTATGGACTAATTCAAAAAACAATACTCCTATATATATTATGGATTTATTTTCTGGAGTTTCTATATTAGAAAACGTAACTCCTGTATTATTTTTTACTTCAGCCATATTAGCTATTGTAACTTTGTTTTTATTTAAGAACCGTCAGTTACAATTTGTATTAGGGCGCTTAAACATATTGATAAACCTTTTTTTATTAGGGATATTGATATATCTATCACAAACATTATCTGGAGAAGCTTTAGTTTCTGAGAAAGGTATTGGGATGTTCTTTCCTGTCATTGTTATTTTGCTGTTAGTTTTAGCAAATAAAGCCATTAAGAAGGATGAAGATCTTGTAAAATCTGTAGATAGATTACGATAAACCTAACATCTTAGTATATTTAGTGCGAAAAAACCGAGATTCTTAATCTCGGTTTTTTATTTTTGTTATATACTCACTCCTTGAGTCTTAGAAATTTAAACGTTAAAGAAATGTTAAAGAAAATAGGGTTAACCCTAATCAGATAGGGAAAACCCTGAGATACGTTTAGGGGTATTGAGTATTGTACACACCGCTTATATACTATAGATTTGTAAATGTAACAACGATGGATTACAAGATAAAAGTTCACATAGCTGATGACCATAAAATCTTAATTGATGGAGTCATCGCTTTATTAAATACCGAAGACAATATTGAAATTGAAGGCTATTCCTTAACGGGAAGACAAGTAGTCAATTGGTCGGCTAATAACCATGCAGATGTTTTGGTTCTAGATATTAATATGCCAGAAATGGATGGTATTGAAGTTTTAAAAACGTTTAAACAACGTAATACAAAAATTAAAACAATAATACTTTCAAGTCTAAGCGATCCGAAATTAGTACAAGAAATGGTACTACTAGGCGCTAACGGATTTGTAGACAAAAGCTGTGCTAGCGATCATATTATAGATGCAATTAAGACTGTTTATAATGGTGTTCAATATTTTAGTGATGATATTAAAAGTAAATTACTAGAATTATATATGTCTGAATCTAAAGCTGAAGAGCAAGAAGCACCTCATAATGATTTGACGGAGAGAGAGGTTGAGGTTTTAAAGCAAATAGCTTTAGAAAAAAGTTCAAGTGAAATAGCTGAACATTTAAAAGTAAGTATTAAAACGGTAGAAACGTATCGTAGAAATCTATACAAAAAATTAAAAGTTAAAAATGTAGTAGGTTTGGCGATGTACGCTGTAAAAAACAACATAGTATAGGTATAGAAACCCTTCAATTATTTTTCTTTAATCCCCCAAATAAAAGAAAATGTCCCCCGCAATCTATACAATACACTTTATGGTGTGCGTCGCTAATAACTATCTACTTTATATAAAATATTAAAACATAGCGGTGTACGTGTTTGCAATAACACAAATTAGAAAAACCCTTCATTTTGTTTTCTTTATACCCCCTAAAATAGAGCGTCCCCCGACACTATCTATATTTAGTACACCGCTTTTTCTTTTCACCCCCTTAAATAACATAACAATTTAAAACATTACATCATGAACAAAATCACTCCATTTATCCTAGCATTAAGTATCATTCTTGGATCTTGTTCTTCTAATGAAAATGAAGGTCTTATCAACACACAAGAGAAATTATTAAAATCGTATACCCTAAAAAGAGATGCCAATGGTGCATATTCTATTGATTTTAATACTACTAACAATACAGATGTCACTACAGTTAAGAATGTAGACTCATCAAATGAAATTATCTTATCAGAAGCTAATCATAATACAGCCAGTAAACACAGTAATGACTTCGCTATACAAAATGACCAGTTAAAAATTGGTTTTCTAGAATCTAACAGAGGTAAGAGAACAAAAATCTCAATTGAAGATGAAAACATTACCTTTGCTAAAGGTGGAGTTACTGAATTTTTAAACTCATATAGCATAACAAAAAATGTAGATGGAACTTTTCAATTAAACTTTAAGGTTAATGACAATGTAACTACAAATTTTGTTTATAACGAAGAGATAGAAACATATGAAGTTCATTTAGCTAGTGGCAAAGCCGAGCAAACTGATTTCTCAAGAACTATTAATATTTCGCCTGAAGATATTTTAAAATTAGATTTTGTAAATTACAAATACTTAGGAAAGAATGAGTCATTAACTGCTGAAAGAAAACCTAGAGTTGGTATAGACAATGGTGAAGGTGGAAAATTTTTATAAAATGTAAGATAGAAATTAAAAATGAATAATAAACTTAATATTATATCCATATGCATTATATTTTATTTATCTATTTTAAATAATGTAAATGCACTTCATTTAAATAAATTTGATAAGGATATCAATATTAATAATCATAATTTTTTTATCCAACAAAATAAAAACGACTCTTTAACAAGTAATATTTATTCAATTTTATATAAACAGTATAAAAAGGAAAAATATTTTGAAGCACTAAAAGGTGCTCTTAAACAATACAATATTGCTAAAACTAAAAAAGACACAAATAATGAATATTTGTTTTCTCTTTTAATAGCTGATATATATGATAAAACAAATAATTACGACAAATCTCTAATTTATTATAAGAACTCTTTAAAACTAATTGAATTAGATAAATTAGATTCTAAGCATAATGATTATAATGAGATTAGTAAAATATATTTAAGAATTGGTAGTACTTATCAAAGGTTATCTATAAAAGATAGTGCCGTTATTTATTATAAAAAGATTGAAAACTTAAATTCAATTAATGATAATATATTAAAATACAAAGCAGCTACTTATACAAATTTATCTGGAATTTATGAACAAGATTCCTTATTTGATAAAGCAAAGGACTATGCTATAAAAGCCGTTAATATACATAAAACTAGAAATAACAAAACAAGTCAAGCTAACTCTCTTAATAACCTAGGTAACATCTATTTATCTCAAAAAAAATTTAAAAAAGCAAAAAACATATATTTAGAAGGGATTAATTTAATCAAAAACAATAATTCTCAAAATGCTGTTAGGTTCAAAGCTAACTTATATTATAATTTAGCTTGGGCTATGAGGAATTTAAAAGATTATAAAGCTTATGATTTCCAAGAACTTTCTTATGAAATAGAAGATGATCAAAGAGAAAAAGAAACTAGAAGAATTATAGCTGAGATTACCGCAAAACATAATGAGTTTTTAGAGCATCAGAAAATTAATTTGGTAAAAGAACAACGTAAACTAGAAGAAACACAACAAGCTAAAACTACTTTACTTTTTGGAGCTTTAAGTTTATTAGTTATAGTTATTTCTGGCGTTGTGATTTATAATTATAAATTGCGTCAAAGTAATTTACAATTAAAACTTTCTGAGTCTGATTTATTACAGCAGCAAAGTATAGAAAAGTTAAAGTCAGACGCACAAATAAAAATATTAAATGCTACTATAGATGGTAAAGAAACTGAACGAAAGCAAATAGCCGAAACTTTACACGATAATGTGAGTGCTCTATTATCTTCTGCTAACATGCATTTAAGTGCTACTAAAAAACAATTCAACGGAGATACTCCACAAGAAATTGAAAAAACTAGACAAATTATTTTAGAAGCCTCTCAAAAAGTTAGAGATTTATCGCATAACTTAATTTCTTCTATTCTATTAAAATTTGGTTTGGAATACGCTTTAAAAGATGTTGTCAAAAAATATTCAAATAGTGAATTAAAATTTGAAGTTAAAGCAAATAACATTAGCAGATATAATCAGGAATTTGAGATTAAAATATTTAATGTTATTCAAGAACTAATAAATAACATTATAAAACATAGTAATGCGAGTAACGCAGAAATCATATTAAAAGCAGAGAATAATCAACTAACTATTCTTGTCAAAGATGATGGGGTAGGTTTTGCTACCTCATCTTCTTCTATTAATGATGGTATTGGACTAAATCAAATAGAAGCTCGTATTAAAATGATGAACGGTAAACTTGCCATTGATTCAGAACCTGATAAAGGAACAGATGTTTTTATACTAGTTCCAATACAACAACAAAAAGAATATGGTAGTTTATCCTCTGTGAGCTAATTCAATTACTTCCATATTCGTAATAGCTCCTTTATCTATTTCAAAACGCAACATAGTTCTTACTTTATGAAAACCATGATTCCCAGCAGCTCCTGAGTTTAAATGCAATAACTTAAGTTTTTCATCAAATTGAACTTTTAAAATATGAGAATGCCCACAAATAAAAAGCTTTGGACGTTCTCTTTTTAACTCTTCTCTAACTCTTAAGTTATACTTATTAGGATATCCACCAATATGAGTAATCCACACAGAAACACCTTCAATAACAAATTTATTATCCAAAGGAAACTCAGCTCTTGCATCTTTATCATCAATATTACCATACACCGCTCTTAAAGGTTTGTATTTTTTTAGAGTATCAGTAACTTTTAAATCACCAATATCACCAGCATGCCAAACTTCATCTGCTTGTTTTACAAACTTTAAAATTTGATCATCAATAAAACTGTGGGTATCGGAAAGTAATAAGATTTTTTTCATTACAACAAAACTAACAAATATCTAATATTAGCACATACAAACTTAAAAAAAACACTTGATTGCTATATAAAATAACATCAGAGCATTTTATTTTTTTAAGCCATAAAACTAAGTTTATAATTTCATAATTTAGCTTTTTAAAATTTCATTTTATTTGAGGTATTTTATCGAGTTAGCTTATAACGGAAAAAGCTATCATGGTTGGCAGGTACAACCAGACGCAATAACAGTTCAAGAAAAAATAAACAAAGCTATTAGCACAGTACTTAGAGAAGAAATAAGTATTGTTGGCGCTGGTAGAACAGATGCTGGCGTACATGCTTCTCAAATGTATGCACATTTTGACACTGATAAAAAACTAGACGACAATTTTGCCTTCAGGTTAAATTCTATTTTACCAGATGATATTGTTATATTTAATACTAAATTAGTTCACAACGAAGCCCATGCACGTTTTGATGCTAGTAGCAGAAGTTATGAATATAAAATTTGGCTTGGTAGAAATCCTTTTTTATTAGATAGTTCATGGCAATTATACAATCAAAAATTGAATCTTGATTTAATGAATCAAGCAGCTGCTATTTTATATGAATATGAAGATTTTGAGTGTTTTTCAAAAGTAAAAACAGAAGTTTACACTTTTAATTGCAATGTAACCAATGCAGAATGGGTTTTAAACGGAAATGAATTAACATTTCATATTAGTGCTAACAGGTTTTTACGTAATATGGTAAGAGCAATTGTTGGAACTTTAATGGATGTAGGGCAAGGAAAAATTACAATTGACGATTTTAGAAAAATCATAGAAAGTAAAAATAGAAGCAATGCAGGAACATCTGTTCCAGCAAAAGGATTATTTTTAACAAAAGTAGCATACGATTATATATAGTGAGTACATCAACAGGAAAAGCATTTGACATTAAAATTTTTGTAAGACTAATGAGTTTTGCAAAAAAATACCGCACCCGATTTATTATAGCAGCAACTTCTACAATATTACTTGCTGGTTTTGCTGTATTAAGTCCAGTTATATTAATGACTGCTATTGATGATTTTGTTGCAAATAAAAATCAAACAACCCTACTATATTATACAATAGCAATGTTTGCGGTATTGCTTATTCAAGTATTATTTCAGTTTAGTTTTATTTATTATGCAAATTGGGTAGGACAGCATATTATAAAAGATATTAGAACAAAAACATTTAGAAAAATCCTCGATTTTAAAATGGGGTATTTTGATAATTCATCTGTGGGTAAACTAGTTACAAGAGTAGTTTCTGATATTGAAACCATTGCAAACTTCTTTACTCAAGGAGTTTTTATGATTGTTAGTGATATTCTTAAAATGATAGTGGTAATTATCGTTATGGCATTTACCAACTGGAAACTAACTATAATAGCATTGGTAACATTACCTGTTTTAATTTACGCTACCAAACTTTTCCAAATAGCTATAAAATCAACATTCCAAGATGTAAGAAATCAAGTAGCAAACCTAAATGGATTTGTACAAGAAAGAGTTACAGGAATGAAAATTGTTCAGCTTTTTAATCGTGAGAAAATTGAATATCAAAACTTCGTTGAGATTAACAACAAACACAAAAAAGCACATATAAAAACAGTTTGGTACTACTCTATCTTCTTCCCTATTGCTGAAATTTTATCATCAATTGCTATTGGGTTAATTGTATGGTATGGCGGGTTACAAGTAATAGACAATAGCGCCATATCAGTGGGAGCTATTATTGGGTTTATCAAAATGGCTCAAATGTTATTTAGACCACTTCGTCAAATTGCCGATAAATTTAACCAACTACAAATGGGAATTGTAGCAGGTGAACGTGTTTTTAAAGTAATTGACACAGAAAGCTCAATTAATAAAGATGGAAATATTACAGCAGACTCTTTAGAAGGAAATATTAATTTTAAAGATGTTCGTTTTAGCTACATTAAAGGAGAAGAAATATTAAAAGGTATTAGCTTTAATGTTAAAAAAGGAGATACTGTTGCCATTGTTGGAGCTACAGGAGCAGGAAAATCGACAATTATAAACCTTATCAACCGTTTTTACGAAATTGATAGCGGTACTATTTGTATTGATACTATTCCAGTTGAAGATTACGAGATTAATTCTTTACGTAAAAAAGTAGCAGTTGTTTTACAAGATGTTTTTCTGTTTTCAGATACCATCTACAATAATATTACTTTAAAAAATGAACATATTTCTCTTGAAGAAGTTAAAGAAGCAGCCAAACAAATAGGTATTCATGAATTTATAATGAGCTTACCTAACAATTATCAATACAATGTTAAAGAAAGAGGTGCAATGCTTTCTTCTGGTCAGCGACAATTAATTGCTTTTTTACGTGCTTATGTTAGTAAACCTAGTATTTTAATTTTAGATGAAGCAACTTCTTCTGTAGATACTCATTCTGAACAAATGATTCAATATGCTACAGATAAAATAACTAAAAATAGAACATCTATTGTAATTGCTCACAGACTTGCAACGATTAAAAAATCGGATACAATTATTGTAATGGATAAGGGTGAAATTGTAGAGCAAGGAAGCCATACAGAACTGCTTAAAAAAGATAATGGTTACTATAAAAATCTTTACGACAAACAATTTAGCACAGAAATTATTTCATAAATAATTTGTTTAAGAGACTCAAAACAATAAATTTGTTACTCAATCAATTTAAACTAAAAATCAATTAATCATGAAAAAAGTAATTTTATCTGTATTTGTTGTTGGAGCTTTATTAGCAACTTCATGTAAAAACGCAAAAGAAGAAACTAAAGCTGCTACAGATGCTGCTGTTGAAGCAACTGAAAAAGCTGCTGAAGCTACTACTGAGGCTGCTACTAAAGTTGTTAAAGAAGCAGAAGCTGCTGTAGAAAAAGCTACTGAAGCTGTTGAGTCTGCTTTAGAAGGAGTAACTATCCCTAGTTTTGACAACGAAAAAGTAGACGCATATTTAAAAGACTATGCTGCTTACGCTAAAGATTATATTGCTGCAAAAGGTGATGTACTTAAAAACACTGAATTAGCTAAAAAAGGTGTAGAATTAGCAACTAAAGGAAAAGAAATTGCAAGTTCTTTAGACGCTGAAACAGTTAAGAAATTTAATAGCGTAATGACAGCTATCCAATCTAAAATGGCACCTGCTAAATAATTTTAGATTTTTATAAAAACTAAAAAGCTCGCTAAAGCGAGCTTTTTTTATGCAGTTAAATCTTTTTGTAATTTCTTAAATAATTCTTCTGGAGTTTTATACAATACAAACTCTCCATTATTTATATACGATATTTCACCTGTTTCTTCTGATACTAATAAACAAATTGCATCAGTTTTTTCAGTAACACCTATCGCTGCTCTATGTCTTAATCCAAACCTAGAAGGAATTTTGGTACTATCTGAAACCGGTAAAATAACACGAGTAGCAATAATGTAGTTATCTCTAATAACTGTAGCACCATCATGTAAAGGGCTATTTTTATAAAAAATACTTTCTAGTATTGCCTCATTTACTAGAGCATTCATTTTATCTCCAGTATTAATTAGAAAATCTAAATTATTCGTTTTTTCAATTACTATTAAAGCTCCAGTTTTAGTTTTCGATAAATTAAAACACGCTTTTAAAATTGTTTCAATATCAATTTCTGAATTGATTTCCGATTGTAAAAATTTTAATTGATTTAAAAACCCACGTTTCGTAGAAAAATTAGTGGTACCTATCATTAACAAGAACTTTCTAATTTCTTGTTGAAATACTATAATCAGTGCAATAACTCCTCCAGAAAGTAAATAACCCAATATTCCACTAAGCATTTCCATATGAAGTGCTTGGGTAATTTTCCAAATCAAAAAAATTAAAGCGATTCCAATAACTATATTAATGGCTACCGTTCCTTTTAATAACTTGTATATATAATATAAAAGTACAGCGACTAAAATAATATCAAGCACATCCAGAAACGAAAAATCAATAAAATCTAAACTCATTTATTTTATAGAAGTTTTAGTAAATGTAATCATTTTATGATAATTGCTCCACTATTTTAACAGCTTCTACCGCTTCTTTTACATCATGAACCCTTAAAATATTAGTGCCATTTAGCAAAGCAATCGTATTAGCTACTGTTGTCGCATTCAAAGCTTCTTGTGGAGTTATATCTAATAATTTATACAACATCGATTTTCTAGAAACTCCTGTTAGAACAGGAACATTCAAATGTTTAAACAAGCTTAATTTTTGTAACAATTCGTAGTTATGTCCTAGTGTTTTTCCAAAACCAAAACCAACATCAATTATAACATCATTTACTTTTAGTTCGCGAAGCTTAAAAATTTGAGCTGCAAAAAATGAAGTTATTTCTTTAACTATATCGGTATAAGCAGGGTTCTGTTGCATATTTTTAGGAGTTCCTTGCATATGCATCATAATATAAGGTACTTGCAATTTTGCTACCGTTTCAAACATTTTAACATCCATTACTCCTCCAGAGATATCATTAATAATTGCTGCTCCAGCATTAATAGTTTCCTCTACTACCCTACTCCTAAATGAATCTACAGAAATTATAATTTCTGGAAACTTTTTTACTAATAGTTCAATAACTGGCACAATTCTCTGTAACTCTTCTTCTTCAGAAATATGTTTAGCTCCTGGCCTTGACGAATAAGCTCCCACATCAATAAATGTAGCTCCATCATTTAACATTTTTTCTGTCTGTACAAGTATCTCTTTCTCATTTTTATATTTACCACCATCAAAAAAAGAATCGGGAGTAATATTTAAAATCCCCATTACTTTAGGAGAAGAAAGGTCTATTAAACTTCCTTTACAATTAATTGTCATCATAATAAATTTCCAAGTAAAAATAAACGAAAAGCTTGTAATATTTACTATTTTTGGTCGATTACTTTTAAATAAAAAAGATGCAAAACACATCCCAACAATACGATTCAGTAGTTGAAGAATGTAGAAGTTTGTTTATTAAAAAAATGAGTGACTACGGTAGTGCATGGAGAATATTAAGACTGCCATCATTAACCGATCAAATTTTTATCAAAGCTCAACGTATCCGACAACTACAAGAAAACACTGAACGTAAAGTAGATGAAGATGAAAAATCAGAATTTATTGGAATTATTAATTATTCAATAATGGCTTTAATTCAGCTAGAAAAAGGAGTTGTTGAACAACCTGATATGAATACTGAAGAAGCTACTGATTTATATGACAAACATGTAAACATTACCAAAGAGTTAATGGAAAATAAAAACCATGACTATGGTGAAGCATGGAGAGATATGAGAATTTCTTCCTTAACAGATTTAATTCTTCAAAAACTTCTTCGTGTAAAACAAATTGAAGATAACCAAGGAAAGACTATAGTTTCAGAGGGAATAGATGCAAATTATCAAGATATGATTAATTATGCTATTTTTGCTTTGATTCACCATTCAGAATTAGACAGTTAACCTAAACCCCTTAAAAAATGATTTTAAAGATTTCAACACATATTTCAAGAGTACTTGTAGGACTTTTATTTATTTATTCAGGATTTGTAAAACTAGTAGACCCTATAGGTTCTCAATATAAATTTCAGGAATATTTTAGTGAAGGAGTATTAAACATGGAGTTTTTAATTCCTTATACTTTACCTTTTTCTATTCTTTTAATTGTAACTGAATTAGTTTTAGGAATAATGCTTTTAGTAGGTTTTAAACCTAAATTTACGGTTTGGAGTTTGTTTAGCCTTAACTTAGTATTCTTATTCTTAACTTGGTATTCATATACTTATAACAAAGTAACTGACTGTGGTTGTTTTGGAGATGCTTTAAAACTTACACCTAAAGAAACATTTTATAAAAATGTCGTATTCATGATTTTTATCGTGATTTTAATTGTAGGATTAAGATACATTACTCCTTTAATTTCTAAAAAAGTTGGTGCTTTAACTACATACGCTTCAGTTTTCTTTTCACTAGTAATTGTATATCACGTTTTACAACACTTACCAATTATAGATTTTAGAGCTTACTCAATAGGAACTAATATTGCTGAAGGAATGGCATATAAAGATGGAAGCGATGAAGTTCCTCCTATTCATGATTTCATGATTGAAACTGATGAAGGTGATAAATTAGAAGAAATGCTTGGTAAAGATAAGGCAATGTTAATTATGCTTTACAACTTCGAGAAAACTGAAAAAGAAGGATTACCAGCTATTTCAAAAGTAGCAGCTGATGCAAAAGCTAAAGGATATGAAATTTATGTTTTAACAGCTTCTTATATTGAAGACTTAGCAGCTACACAAAAAGAATTTGGTTTACCATATACTTTTGGTTTTTGCGATGAAACTGCTTTAAAAACTGCAATTAGAGCCAACCCAGGAGTTATTACTGTAGAAAATGGAGTTATTGTAGGAAAGTGGAATTGGACTGATGCTGACGACATTGTTTTAAAATAACAATTTAAAAATCAGTAACTTTACAATAAATCAAACTATAATAATTATGAAAATCTTAAAATACATACTGCTACTTATAGTGGCAGTAATTGCTATTGGTTTAATTTACGTTAGCACTTATTCTGGAAGTTATGACGTAAGTAGAAGCAAAGTAATAAAAGCTCCGATTGCACATGCATTTAATACCGTAAACGATTTAAAAACATGGGAAAAATGGGGACCTTGGCATGATGAAGACAGTACTATTGTAGTAACTTATGGTGAAAAAACAGTAGGTGTTGGTGCTTCTGATAGTTGGACAAGTAAAGACGGACCAGGAAAAATGGAAACTGTTGCTTTAGTTGAAAATAAATCTATTGATCAAAAAATATCTTTTATGGATAATGAGCCTGGAGATATTTATTGGAATTTTGAAGAAGTAGCGGAGGGTACAAAAGTAACATGGGGTATGAAAGCTGAAAAATCTCCTTTTGTTTTCAAAATGTTTGCTGCATTAACAGGAGGTTGGGACAACATGCTAGGACCTATGGAAGAAAAAGGATTAGATAATTTAGAAAAGGTTCTTTTAGAAACAATTCCTGCAACTCCCAAGTTTACCATTGGTGAAATTTCTACAAAAGTGGTGCCTGAAAAAATCTTTATCGGATATCCTCATAAGATTAAAATTAACCATGAAGAAATGACTCGTTTATTCATGCAAGATTTACCTAAAGCAGGAATGCATGCCGCTAAAAGCGGATTAAAATTAGGTGATTACACTCCTGGGGCTGTATTTAGTAAATACGATGAAAAATCTGGAGAAACCGAATTTTATATTGGATTACTTTTAAACAAAGACTTAGCACCAGCTACAGGAATGGAAGTTGTTAAATTACCTGCAGGTAATAGCCTAGTAATATCTAAATTTGGTAATTATGGAGAAGGTGATTATGATGCGCATACCAAAATAGGCAATTATTTAAAAGAGAATAATCTTACTCAAAAATGGCCAATTTGGGAACTATACGTTAACGACCCAAGTACTGTAAAACCTACAGAAATTCAAACTGACATTTATTATCCGATTGAATAATACAAAAACTATATATTCGTAAAACCTCACAAAATTTGTGAGGTTTTATTATTTTCGCACATATATGAAACAACTATTATTAGTTTTTATTGGTGGCGGAACTGGGAGTGTTTTGAGATACCTTATAGGCAAACTTTTAAACAGCCCTGCAACAGGTATTCCTTATGGCACATTTGCAGCAAACGTTTTAGGTAGCTTATTTATCGGTATCATCTTAGGTTTAGCTGCAAAAAATGAAGCTTTAACTCAAAATCACACCCTATTATTAGCTACTGGTTTTTGTGGGGGTTTTACTACTTTTTCAACCTTTGCTTATGAAAATCATATTTTCTTAAAGTCGGGAGATTTTACCTCTTTTGCTTTTTATACAATTGCAAGTTTCATCCTTGGTTTTTCAGCTGTTTTTGCTGGAATCTATTTAATTAAATTTATATAAACATATGAGTACCCCTGTTCAGTATACATCGAAAGATGCTTATGTAATTATTACTATTACAAACGGAAAAGCGAATGCTATTTCACACGAAGTTATAGATGCTTTAAACATTGCATTTAATCAAGCAGAACAAGAAAAGAAAGTTGTTATTTTAACGGGACAACCTGATATTTTTTCTGCTGGATATGACTTAAAAAGCATGACAGCTTCTCCTGAATCTGCTTTAGAGTTAGTAACTAAAGGCTCTAAGTTATCACTTAGAATGTTATCCTTCCCTTTTCCAGTTATCATCGCTTGTAGTGGACACGCAATTGCAAAAGGAGCTTTTTTACTTCTTTCTGCTGATTATAGAATAGGTACCGAAGGTGATTTTAAAATTGGATTAAACGAAGTTATGATTGGAATGACAATGCACCATGCAGGTATTGAAATAGCCAAAGCGCGCTTAGCTCCTATC
The DNA here is from genome assembly GCF_965221665.1 of Tenacibaculum aiptasiae. Classification (NCBI taxonomy): domain Bacteria; kingdom Pseudomonadati; phylum Bacteroidota; class Flavobacteriia; order Flavobacteriales; family Flavobacteriaceae; genus Tenacibaculum; species Tenacibaculum aiptasiae. Next base: position 2,096,410 of record NZ_CBDCSN010000002.1, on the reverse strand, counting down.
TATTTTGAAAGAAGCATTAGTAATTCTGAAATATACACTCCTGCAAATGCTGTTACAGCTGGTTTCCTGGATAGAATTGTACCTGAAGATCATTTGATGCCGACAGCTATAAAGATTGCTGAAATGTTTTCTAACTTAAACAAAAAAGCACATGCTGAAACAAAATTAAAGGTTAGAAAAAACTATTTAAATTCATTACAACAAGCAATAGAACAAGATAGTATAGAAGGATTAAATCCTCCTATTAAATAAAAAAACCTGCTAAGCAGGCTTTTTTTATGGTTTTTTATAGGCCATTACTCCAGCCTTTATCTCAGTATCTAAATAATTATCTCTAGGTGTAATTGGACAAGAATATCGATCACTATACGCACAATAAGGATTATATGCCTTATTAAAATCAATAGTTATTGTACCATCCTCATTTTCGTCCGTGACTAAAACATCAATAAAACGCCCACCTTCATAAGAAGTTTTTCCATTGGTATTATCTAAAAATGGTAAAAACAAGTTATCCTTATATTTTGGTTCTGGGTGTTCATCTCGGTATATAGCCAATTTAAAATCTTTTCCATTAATTTTAAAAGAAACTATACCATACTTTTTATACACCGCAACTCTATCAGTAGTTGTAGGAAAATTAAATGTTGGAGCATCAGGTGTCTTAGTTAATTTAGCCCTTACGATATACGCTTCTGAAATTGGAAAAAAATCCAATCCCTTAAAGTTTCTCAATCCTTTTTTAGTTAATGGTGATTTAGAAGCATCCTTAAATTCAGTATTCATTTCTATCTGAAAAGGAGATTTCCCAGTAATTTTTCTCTTTTTCTGACTACTACATGACTGAAATACAACCACTAAAATTATTAATATTACTTTTTTCATTGAACTTGTTATGTTTAAATATTAAAGATTTTTAGCATAAAATCTTAAGACTTCAAAAATACTTTATTCTCAATAATCTACCATAAACAAATGAATAATCATCAAAAAAGCCCAGTATTTATGTTAATTTTCTGTAAATAGACTTGACATAACAAATAAAAATTATTATATTTAACTCAATAGATTACATCTATGATTAACAAAAACTAGGAAATTTTGGTCTAAATTACGTTATAAAGAAAATTTATAAAAAAATAAAATAATTTGATGAATTTATTATAGGTTAAATGAAAGATTAGTATATATTTGTCGCCCAATTTATTTATAGAGAAAATAAATCTTTTTTATTCGGAATCAATTACCAGACTTATTCTAAAAAAAGATAATTTAATTAAAATTAGTAGATATTTTATGAACTCAGAATTAATAAGTAAAGCAGATGAATTTGAAAACAGAAAGTTCAAATTTATCACTACTAGTGATCGAATATTAGCTTCAAGAGAGGCTAAAGCTTTGATATTAGAAATAAACGAGGTATATAAACAAACCAAGGATACTGCCTTAATGGACGCCATGAAAAGATTAACTGTTGTAAAACAGCGAATTGAAAAGCGTTTAAAAGGTAAACCCTTAACTGCGTAATATTGAATAGAAACAATAAACGACAATTTATATCGTTTATTAAAACAGATAGAATAATATTTTTAATCAACTATTATTCTTTATAATATTTATTCTTGATAAAAGTTCTAGGTCTGCCCTAGAACTTTTTATTTTTTAATAATATATTTGCTTTCAACTCGGGATGTAGCTTAGTCCGGTTAAAGTGCACGGCTGGGGGCCGTGAGATCGAAGGTTCGAATCCTTTCATCCCGACTTCACACTTCCATAATTTAGATTAAAATATTTATCTAATCCTAAAAATACAGTAGAGTATTTCTTTGTATTTATTCTCAATTACTATCTATAAACATATTAAATTAAAAAAATATAAATTTTAATTTTAGCTATAAATAATAGCCTAAGTATAGCTATTAAAAGAACAAATCTAAAGGTTATAGTGCTCTAACACACTGAAATATTGACTTTTATATTTTAATGCAACAAAGTGGCTTTAAAGTATAAATAATTCAATTATTTAGTTAAATCATTAAATTAAATATATTTTTTAATTATTTTTTTTGAATATACAATAATATAGAATTGTATTCGTTTTCAACTTGGTCAACTTATCAAACCCTTCAAAATAAATGAAAAATTTTATTAAATTAACAACGTTGGCTATTTTAGTTTCGTTACAAAGTTGTGACAACCAAGAAATAGCTAAAGACATAGCACTAAATGCTAATTCTCCAGAAACAGGTGTTTTACCAAGTGAATTACATGTTCATAATACAGCACATAACTGTGCCACTGTTTCTCAATTTGGACCTAACTCTTACTGGTCAAACACACTTGTTAATGCAAGTGAAACAAATTTCTTAAAACAACAAAACAACAACGCTTCAAGTCTTTTTGGTATAGCTAATGTACCTCTTTATTTTGCAGCTGGAAGTGGTACTTTCAATGCTTTATCTTATGGACCACCAGCTAACTATATTATCTGGGGTGAAGAAATGTTAAGAGGAGCTTTAAACTACGGTAGATCAGCAGTAGCTTATATTGTAGCACATGAAGTAGCACATCAAATACAATTTAGACAAGGATACCCTTCAGTAACTGGTCCTTCTAACACGGAATTAGAAGCTGATGGTTTTGCTGGATATTTCTTAAGAAGAAGTTATACTTCTACTTGGTCTGATGTTATTCCTGCATATAACTTTTCTCAATCTATTGCTGGAGCTAGTGGATCATCTCATGGTTCTGCTTCACAAAGACGTTCTGCTGTGAGACTAGGATGGTTATTAGGAAACAATGGTACTTTATCTAATGCTAATCTTGATTATAACTTTTTTTACTACTATAACACTTATGTTATTCCTGGTAAATTAAAGTCTAGTAATATTCAAAAGCCTAAAAGAATAGATGCTGAATTGCATAAATTTATGTTAACTAAAATTGAAGAGTTAGTTGACATTCACACAGGGAAAATCTCTGAAAAAGAATACGCAAACCTAGGCAATAACTAAAAATAATATTAAATAAAAAGTTGACCATTTTAAAAAGAGAGGTGTTAAAACCTCTCTTTTTTGTTTATATAAAAGTTTATAAAATAGCTTACTATTTTTTTAAGTAAAGTATAAGATTAGCGTAATCAATAATTGCTTTTTTATCTGTTAAAATATCAGCTCCAATTACTCCATCAATTTCTTCTAACCCCATACTTACAAACGCGTTATTTACATGATCTAAACTCATTAACGTTAAACCTAGTTCTTTCAACTCCAATTCCCCTATTTTTAAATTATTTTTTTCAGAAGCTAGCATTTGCAGTCCAGTTCCTCCAGCACCTGTACCTTCATCATCAGATTCAATTGCCTGCATATTAAATTTCTCTTGATTCTTTTTATCTATTACTGTAGCACCAGCTCCAGTATCTAAAATAAAATTTCCTTTAATTCCATTTAATTTTCCATAAATATGTAAATGTCCTGAAGACATTTTTTTTAACTCTAACTTTACATATCCATCCTTAATTAAATAAGATTCTAAACTAAAATTTTGGCTTTCTATCGATTCTACATTTTTAGTACTAGTTTTACAAGAACATAAAAGTACTACAGTAAATAGTAAGTTAACTATTATTATTTTTCTCATAATGTTATGCTATAATTTCGATGCAAGTTTATGGTTAGTTTAAATTTAATTAAGTTAAAAGTTAACTACTGTTAATTAAGGTTAACTATTTTTCTACTCATCATATTTAATAAACTTTATTAAACAAGTTACTTTTTAAATAGTTAAAAAAAAGAGCAAGTAATTTAAAATTACTCACTCTTTTATAGATTAATTTATTTTCTGAAATACTTTTAAAAGAATCTTAAAAATTTAGATTTTTCTTTTCCGAAACTAAAGGTCATTAACACCTCATGACTTCCAGAATTAAAATCTCCTAAATTGGTAAATGTATGATCATATGCATATCCCATTCTCAACTTCTCTGTAACATTTAAACTGAAAATAGCTGAAAACGAATCATCATACCTGTAAGACAATCCAAACTCAATATTATCGTAAAATAATACATTTGCTGAATATTCCACCGAAATCGGAGCTCCTGTTGCAGCTTTTGCTAAAAATGATGGTTTAAACTTTATATCATCACTCATCTGAAAAACATATCCTCCCGTAAAAAAATAATGAGTTTCTTCTAATGCTTTAGAAACAATACCATTTCCTCTTTCAAAGTGAATTGTTTTTAACAAATTAGGAGCCGACAATCCTAGATAATATCTATCTGTATAATAATAAAGCCCTACTCCAAAATTAGGATTTGTTTCATTTAAATTATTCTGAAAGGCAATATCTCCTGAATTAACAGTATTTAAAAATGATAATGGTGCTGATAAAAACGTAACTCCTGCTTTTAAACCAAAAGCTAGTTTTGCCGCTTCATTTACTTTTATTGTATAAGAAAAATCTGCGTATACATTCTGCTCAGACAAAGGCCCTATTTTATCTGCAATTACAGAAAGTCCCATTCCTACATTTTTACCTAAAGGTGCTTGTGCATTAAACGTAAATGTTCTTGGAGCATCTTTGATACCTACCCATTGAGATCTACCTAAAACACTTAAAACCAAACCATCTTTAGATCCCGCATAAGCTGGGTTTACAATATTCATATTATACATATATTGTGTATAATGTGGATCCTGTTGACCTTTAACAGAAAAGGTACTAAATATTACTATTATTATTAATATAACTTTTTTCATTTCTTTTCTATTATCTATTAATATAAACCCAACCTGTAAATTGTTTACCACTTCCATCGTTCAACTCAATAACATAATAGTAAGTACCTACCGGAACTGGTTTACTATTATCAAATGTTAAACTAACATTTGAATAACCATCCCACCATTGAGGATTGCTACTTCCATTATTATCATATCTATAAACTTTTCTACCATACCTATTATAAACTCCCATACTAAAGTTTCTGTGGTTTGATAAGAATGGAATTACAAAAAGATCATTTACTCCATCTCCATTTGGTGAAAAACCTTCTGGTATAATTGTACAGTCAGTTAAATCAATATGATCTGGCACTTTATCATTATCACAATCATTCATAAATTCATCGATAGTTAATATTCCATCGTTGTCATCATCTGTATCTAAATAATCTGGTGTACCATCACCATCAGTATCATCATTTGTTGGATCTCCATCGTTATTTATGTCTTCATCAGCAGTTAATACTCCATCTCCATCATCGTCTGGATCTTGATAGTCTGATATTCCATCTCCATCACTATCTCCTAAACCTTCGGTGTTATCTGAAATACCATCGCCGTCTGAATCCAAATCTAAATAATCAGGTGTACCATCTCCATCAGTATCTCCAGCTCCCTCTGTTCCGTCTGGAATACCATCATTATCACTATCAGTATCTAAGCTATCTGGCGTACCATCACCATCACTATCACCATTACCCTCTGTAGCATCAGAAATACCATCACCATCATCATCTGGATCTGTAACGTCTGGATCACCATCGCCATCTGTATCTACTTGAACAGTTACAGTAACAGTTTCCGTTATACAAACTTGTGGTGTTACTGCTGTATTACATACTTGTAATTCAATTGTAACTATACCTCCTTCTTCGCCTGCGGCTGGTGTATAAGTAACTTCTCCTGTTAATGGATCAATATTTACGGTTCCTGCAGCAGTTCCTCCTGTTTGGGTGATACTTGTATTTGCTCCTGATTCAAAGTCATCATTAGCTAAAACATTAACCATAGCACTTTGACCTTCCACAACTGTTAATACATCATCTGCTCCTGTTGGCACTAATGAGTTTGGATCCGTTCCATCTGGATTCCCATCATTATCATCGTCTGGATCTGTAACGTCTGGATCACCATCGCCATCTGTATCTGTTTGTACAGTTACTGTAACTCTTTCACTAACACAAACTTGAGGTGTTACTCCTGTATTACATACTTGTAATTCAATTGTAACTGTACCTCCTTGCTCTCCTGGAGCTGGAGTATAACTTAACTCCCCTGTTAATGGGTCAATACTTACGGTTCCTACAGCAGTTCCTCCTGTTTGAGTGATACTTGTATTTGCTCCTGGCTCAAAATCATCATTCGCTAGAACGTTAACTGAAGCTGTTTGTCCCTCTCCTACAACTAAAACATCATCTACTCCTGTAGGTACTAATGAGTTTGGATCGGTTCCATCTGGATTCCCATCATTATCATCGTCTGGATCTGTAACGTCTGGATCACCATCACCGTCTGTATCTGTTTGTACAGTTACAGTTATTGTTTCTGTTACACAAACTTGTGGTGTTACTGCTGTATTACACACTTGTAATTCAATTGTAACTGTACCTCCTTCTTCGCCTGCAGCTGGTGTATAAGTAACTTCTCCTGTTAATGGATCAATACTTACGGTTCCTGCAGCAGTTCCTCCTGTTTGGGTGATACTTGTATTTGCTCCTGATTCAAAGTCATCATTAGCTAAAACATTAACCATAGCACTTTGACCTTCCACAACTGTTAATACATCATCTGCTCCTGTTGGCACTAATGAGTTTGGATCCGTTCCATCTGGATTCCCATCATTATCATCGTCTGGATCTGTAACGTCTGGATCACCATCGCCATCTGTATCTACTTGAACAGTTACAGTTATTGTTTCTGTTACACAAACTTGTGGTGTTACTGCTGTATTACATACTTGTAATTCAATTGTAACTGTACCTCCTTCTTCGTCTGCGGCTGGTGCATAAGTAACTTCTCCTGTTAATGGATCAATACTTACGGTTCCTGCGGCAGTTCCTCCTGTTTGGGTGATACTTGTATTTGCTCCTGGCTCAAAGTCATCATTAGCTAAAACATTAACCATAGCACTTTGACCTTCTACAACTGTTAATACATCATCTGCTCCTGTTGGCACTAATGGGTTTGGATCGGTTCCATCTGGATTCCCATCATTATCATCGTCTGGATCTGTTACATCTGGATCACCATCGCCATCTGTATCTACTTGAACAGTTACAGTTATTGTTTCTGTTACACAAACTTGTGGTGTTACTGCTGTATTACATACTTGTAATTCAATTGTAACTGTACCTCCTTCTTCGCCTGCGGCTGGTGTATAAGTAACTTCTCCTGTTAATGGATCAATACTTACGGTTCCTGCGGCAGTTCCTCCTGTTTGAGTAATACTTGTATTTGCTCCTGGCCCAAAGTCATCATTCGTTAAAACATTAACCATAGCACTTTGACCTTCTACAACTGTTAATACATCATCTGCTCCTGTTGGCACTAATGGATTTGGATCAGTTCCATCTGGATTTCCATCATTATCATCGTCTGGATCTGTTACATCTGGATTACCATCGCCATCTGTATCTACTTGAACAGTTACAGTTATTGTTTCTGTTACACAAACTTGTGGTGTTACTGCTGTATTACATACTTGTAATTCAATTGTAACTGTACCTCCTTCTTCGCCTGCGGCTGGTGTATAAGTAACTTCTCCTGTTAATGGATCAATACTTACAGTTCCTCCAGCAGTTCCTCCTGTTTGGGTGATACTTGTATTTGCTCCTGGTCCAAAGTCATCATTAGTTAAAACATTAACCATAGCACTTTGACCTTCTACAACTGTTAATACATCATCTGCTCCTGTTGGCACTAATGGGTTTGGATCGGTTCCATCTGGATTTCCATCATTATCATCGTCTGGATCTGTTACATCTGGATCACCATCACCATCTGTATCTGTTAAAACATTTAAAGTACCAGAAACATAGTTAAAAGAATAATTATTATCTACTCCTCCTGATACTGTAATAGGATACATTCCGACTGGAGATGTAACTGTCGCTGTAGTACTCGCTACTGGAACTGTATCTAAATCTGTAACACTATCTCCTACTATAAAACCTGAATAAGTAATTGTAAGAACTGGATTAGCAACTCCCTCAGCTCGAGATTTATCATCAGCAGTTACTGTTAATGCTTTAGCTGTAACTGTTAAATCTCCATCTACATAACTAATCGTATAGTTACTTGCGGTAAAGGTTCCGCCTGTCGCTGCTGATAATTGAATCGCATCTGTATACGTACCTACTGCATCCGTAGCTGCTTCTCCATCTGCATAGGCTACTGTTACTGAACCAATCGTTTCGCTGTTGGCTAATCCTACTGAAGTAAAGGTAGTATAACCTGTACCTCCTGTTAAGCTACTTCCGTATTCTTTGTTCTGATCGGTAGCGGTGATTGTTAATGCTTTAGCTGTAACTGTTAAATCGCCATCTACATAACTAATCGTATAGTTACTTGCGGTAAAGGTTCCGCCTGTCGCTGCTGATAATTGAATCGCATCTGTATACGTACCTACTGCATCCGTAGCTGCTTCTCCATCTGCATAGACTACTGTTACTGAACCAATCGTTTCGCTGTTGGCTAATCCCACTGAAGTAAAGGTAGTATAACCTGTACCTCCTGTTAAGCTACTTCCGTATTCTTTGTTCTGATCGGTAGCGGTGATTGTTAATGCTTTAGCTGTAACTGTTAAATCGCCATCTACATAACTAATCGTATAGTTACTTGCGGTAAAGGTTCCGCCTGTCGCTGCTGATAATTGAATCGCATCTGTATACGTACCTACTGCATCCGTAGCTGCTTCTCCATCTGCATAGACTACTGTTACTGAACCAATCGTTTCGCTGTTGGCTAATCCTACTGAAGTAAAGGTAGTATAACCTGTACCTCCTGTTAAGCTACTTCCGTATTCTTTGTTCTGATCGGTAGCGGTGATTGTTAATGCTTTAGCTGTAACTGTTAAATCTCCATCTACATAACTAATCGTATAGTTACTTGCGGTAAAGGTTCCGCCTGTCGCTGCTGATAATTGAATCGCATCTGTATACGTACCTACTGCATCCGTAGCTGCTTCTCCATCTGCATAGGCTACTGTTACTGAACCAATCGTTTCGCTGTTGGCTAATCCTACTGAAGTAAAGGTAGTATAACCTGTACCTCCTGTTAAGCTACTTCCGTATTCTTTGTTCTGATCGGTAGCGGTGATTGTTAATGCTTTAGCTGTAACTGTTAAATCGCCATCTACATAACTAATCGTATAGTTACTTGCGGTAAAGGTTCCGCCTGTCGCTGCTGATAATTGAATCGCATCTGTATACGTACCTACTGCATCCGTAGCTGCTTCTCCATCTGCATAGGCTACTGTTACTGAACCAATCGTTTCGCTGTTGGCTAATCCTACTGAAGTAAAGGTAGTATAACCTGTACCTCCTGTTAAGCTACTTCCGTATTCTTTGTTCTGATCGGTAGCGGTGATTGTTAATGCTTTAGCTGTAACTGTTAAATCTCCATCTACATAACTAATCGTATAGTTACTTGCGGTAAAGGTTCCGCCTGTCGCTGCTGATAATTGAATCGCATCTGTATACGTACCTACTGCATCCGTAGCTGCTTCTCCATCTGCATAGGCTACTGTTACTGAACCAATCGTTTCGCTGTTGGCTAATCCTACTGAAGTAAAGGTAGTATAACCTGTACCTCCTGTTAAGCTACTTCCGTATTCTTTGTTCTGATCGGTAGCGGTGATTGTTAATGCTTTAGCTGTAACTGTTAAATCGCCATCTACATAACTAATCGTATAGTTACTTGCGGTAAAGGTTCCGCCTGTCGCTGCTGATAATTGAATCGCATCTGTATACGTACCTACTGCATCCGTAGCTGCTTCTCCATCTGCATAGGCTACTGTTACTGAACCAATCGTTTCGCTGTTGGCTAATCCTACTGAAGTAAAGGTAGTATAACCTGTACCTCCTGTTAAGCTACTTCCGTATTCTTTGTTCTGATCGGTAGCGGTGATTGTTAATGCTTTAGCTGTAACTGTTAAATCGCCATCTACATAACTAATCGTATAGTTACTTGCGGTAAAGGTTCCGCCTGTCGCTGCTGATAATTGAATCGCATCTGTATACGTACCTACTGCATCCGTAGCTGCTTCTCCATCTGCATAGACTACTGTTACTGAACCAATCGTTTCGCTGTTGGCTAATCCTACTGAAGTAAAGGTAGTATAACCTGTACCTCCTGTTAAGCTACTTCCGTATTCTTTGTTCTGATCGGTAGCGGTGATTGTTAATGCTTTAGCTGTAACTGTTAAATCTCCATCTACATAACTAATCGTATAGTTACTTGCGGTAAAGGTTCCGCCTGTCGCTGCTGATAATTGAATCGCATCTGTATACGTACCTACTGCATCCGTAGCTGCTTCTCCATCTGCATAGACTACTGTTACTGAACCAATCGTTTCGCTGTTGGCTAATCCCACTGAAGTAAAGGTAGTATAACCTGTACCTCCTGTTAAGCTACTTCCGTATTCTTTGTTCTGATCGGTAGCGGTGATTGTTAATGCTTTAGCTGTAACTGTTAAATCTCCATCTACATAACTAATCGTATAGTTACTTGCGGTAAAGGTTCCGCCTGTCGCTGCTGATAATTGAATCGCATCTGTATACGTACCTACTGCATCCGTAGCTGCTTCTCCATCTGCATAGGCTACTGTTACTGAACCAATCGTTTCGCTGTTGACTAATCCTACTGAAGTAAAGGTAGTATAACCTGTACCTCCTGTTAAGCTACTTCCGTATTCTTTGTTCTGATCGGTAGCGGTGATTGTTAATGCTTTAGCTGTAACTGTTAAATCTCCATCTACATAACTAATCGTATAGTTACTTGCGGTAAAGGTTCCGCCTGTCGCTGCTGATAATTGAATCGCATCTGTATACGTACCTACTGCATCCGTAGCTGCTTCTCCATCTGCATAGGCTACTGTTACTGAACCAATCGTTTCGCTGTTGGCTAATCCTACTGAAGTAAAGGTAGTATAACCTGTACCTCCTGTTAAGCTACTTCCGTATTCTTTGTTCTGATCGGTAGCGGTGATTGTTAATGCTTTAGCTGTAACTGTTAAATCTCCATCTACATAACTAATCGTATAGTTACTTGCGGTAAAGGTTCCGCCTGTCGCTGCTGATAATTGAATCGCATCTGTATACGTACCTACTGCATCCGTAGCTGCTTCTCCATCTGCATAGGCTACTGTTACTGAACCAATCGTTTCGCTGTTGGCTAATCCTACTGAAGTAAAGGTAGTATAACCTGTACCTCCTGTTAAGCTACTTCCGTATTCTTTGTTCTGATCGGTAGCGGTGATTGTTAATGCTTTAGCTGTAACTGTTAAATCTCCATCTACATAACTAATCGTATAGTTACTTGCGGTAAAGGTTCCGCCTGTCGCTGCTGATAATTGAATCGCATCTGTATACGTACCTACTGCATCCGTAGCTGCTTCTCCATCTGCATAGGCTACTGTTACTGAACCAATCGTTTCGCTGTTGGCTAATCCTACTGAAGTAAAGGTAGTATAACCTGTACCTCCTGTTAAGCTACTTCCGTATTCTTTGTTCTGATCGGTAGCGGTGATTGTTAATGCTTTAGCTGTAACTGTTAAATCGCCATCTACATAACTAATCGTATAGTTACTTGCGGTAAAGGTTCCGCCTGTCGCTGCTGATAATTGAATCGCATCTGTATACGTACCTACTGCATCCGTAGCTGCTTCTCCATCTGCATAGACTACTGTTACTGAACCAATCGTTTCGCTGTTGGCTAATCCCACTGAAGTAAAGGTAGTATAACCTGTACCTCCTGTTAAGCTACTTCCGTATTCTTTGTTCTGATCGGTAGCGGTGATTGTTAATGCTTTAGCTGTAACTGTTAAATCTCCATCTACATAACTAATCGTATAGTTACTTGCGGTAAAGGTTCCGCCTGTCGCTGCTGATAATTGAATCGCATCTGTATACGTACCTACTGCATCCGTAGCTGCTTCTCCATCTGCATAGACTACTGTTACTGAACCAATCGTTTCGCTGTTGGCTAATCCCACTGAAGTAAAGGTAGTATAACCTGTACCTCCTGTTAAGCTACTTCCGTATTCTTTGTTCTGATCGGTAGCGGTGATTGTTAATGCTTTAGCTGTAACTGTTAAATCTCCATCTACATAACTAATCGTATAGTTACTTGCGGTAAAGGTTCCGCCTGTCGCTGCTGATAATTGAATCGCATCTGTATACGTACCTACTGCATCCGTAGCTGCTTCTCCATCTGCATAGACTACTGTTACTGAACCAATCGTTTCGCTGTTGGCTAATCCTACTGAAGTAAAGGTAGTATAACCTGTACCTCCTGTTAAGCTACTTCCGTATTCTTTGTTCTGATCGGTAGCGGTGATTGTTAATGCTTTAGCTGTAACTGTTAAATCGCCATCTACATAACTAATCGTATAGTTACTTGCGGTAAAGGTTCCGCCTGTCGCTGCTGATAATTGAATCGCATCTGTATACGTACCTACTGCATCCGTAGCTGCTTCTCCATCTGCATAGGCTACTGTTACTGAACCAATCGTTTCGCTGTTGGCTAATCCTACTGAAGTAAAGGTAGTATAACCTGTACCTCCTGTTAAGCTACTTCCGTATTCTTTGTTCTGATCGGTAGCGGTGATTGTTAATGCTTTAGCTGTAACTGTTAAATCGCCATCTACATAACTAATCGTATAGTTACTTGCGGTAAAGGTTCCGCCTGTCGCTGCTGATAATTGAATCGCATCTGTATACGTACCTACTGCATCCGTAGCTGCTTCTCCATCTGCATAGACTACTGTTACTGAACCAATCGTTTCGCTGTTGGCTAATCCTACTGAAGTAAAGGTAGTATAACCTGTACCTCCTGTTAAGCTACTTCCGTATTCTTTGTTCTGATCGGTAGCGGTGATTGTTAATGCTTTAGCTGTAACTGTTAAATCTCCATCTACATAACTAATCGTATAGTTACTTGCGGTAAAGGTTCCGCCTGTCGCTGCTGATAATTGAATCGCATCTGTATACGTACCTACTGCATCCGTAGCTGCTTCTCCATCTGCATAGACTACTGTTACTGAACCAATCGTTTCGCTGTTGGCTAATCCCACTGAAGTAAAGGTAGTATAACCTGTACCTCCTGTTAAGCTACTTCCGTATTCTTTGTTCTGATCGGTAGCGGTGATTGTTAATGCTTTAGCTGTAACTGTTAAATCTCCATCTACATAACTAATCGTATAGTTACTTGCGGTAAAGGTTCCGCCTGTCGCTGCTGATAATTGAATCGCATCTGTATACGTACCTACTGCATCCGTAGCTGCTTCTCCATCTGCATAGGCTACTGTTACTGAACCAATCGTTTCGCTGTTGACTAATCCTACTGAAGTAAAGGTAGTATAACCTGTACCTCCTGTTAAGCTACTTCCGTATTCTTTGTTCTGATCGGTAGCGGTGATTGTTAATGCTTTAGCTGTAACTGTTAAATCTCCATCTACATAACTAATCGTATAGTTACTTGCGGTAAAGGTTCCGCCTGTCGCTGCTGATAATTGAATCGCATCTGTATACGTACCTACTGCATCCGTAGCTGCTTCTCCATCTGCATAGGCTACTGTTACTGAACCAATCGTTTCGCTGTTGGCTAATCCTACTGAAGTAAAGGTAGTATAACCTGTACCTCCTGTTAAGCTACTTCCGTATTCTTTGTTCTGATCGGTAGCGGTGATTGTTAATGCTTTAGCTGTAACTGTTAAATCTCCATCTACATAACTAATCGTATAGTTACTTGCGGTAAAGGTTCCGCCTGTCGCTGCTGATAATTGAATCGCATCTGTATACGTACCTACTGCATCCGTAGCTGCTTCTCCATCTGCATAGGCTACTGTTACTGAACCAATCGTTTCGCTGTTGGCTAATCCTACTGAAGTAAAGGTAGTATAACCTGTACCTCCTGTTAAGCTACTTCCGTATTCTTTGTTCTGATCGGTAGCGGTGATTGTTAATGCTTTAGCTGTAACTGTTAAATCTCCATCTACATAACTAATCGTATAGTTACTTGCGGTAAAGGTTCCGCCTGTCGCTGCTGATAATTGAATCGCATCTGTATACGTACCTACTGCATCCGTAGCTGCTTCTCCATCTGCATAGGCTACTGTTACTGAACCAATCGTTTCGCTGTTGGCTAATCCTACTGAAGTAAAGGTAGTATAACCTGTACCTCCTGTTAAGCTACTTCCGTATTCTTTGTTCTGATCGGTAGCGGTGATTGTTAATGCTTTAGCTGTAACTGTTAAATCGCCATCTACATAACTAATCGTATAGTTACTTGCGGTAAAGGTTCCGCCTGTCGCTGCTGATAATTGAATCGCATCTGTATACGTACCTACTGCATCCGTAGCTGCTTCTCCATCTGCATAGACTACTGTTACTGAACCAATCGTTTCGCTGTTGGCTAATCCCACTGAAGTAAAGGTAGTATAACCTGTACCTCCTGTTAAGCTACTTCCGTATTCTTTGTTCTGATCGGTAGCGGTGATTGTTAATGCTTTAGCTGTAACTGTTAAATCTCCATCTACATAACTAATCGTATAGTTACTTGCGGTAAAGGTTCCGCCTGTCGCTGCTGATAATTGAATCGCATCTGTATACGTACCTACTGCATCCGTAGCTGCTTCTCCATCTGCATAGACTACTGTTACTGAACCAATCGTTTCGCTGTTGGCTAATCCTACTGAAGTAAAGGTAGTATAACCTGTACCTCCTGTTAAGCTACTTCCGTATTCTTTGTTCTGATCGGTAGCGGTGATTGTTAATGCTTTAGCTGTAACTGTTAAATCTCCATCTACATAACTAATCGTATAGTTACTTGCGGTAAAGGTTCCGCCTGTCGCTGCTGATAATTGAATCGCATCTGTATACGTACCTACTGCATCCGTAGCTGCTTCTCCATCTGCATAGGCTACTGTTACTGAACCAATCGTTTCGCTGTTGGCTAATCCTACTGAAGTAAAGGTAGTATAACCTGTACCTCCTGTTAAGCTACTTCCGTATTCTTTGTTCTGATCGGTAGCGGTGATTGTTAATGCTTTAGCTGTAACTGTTAAATCTCCATCTACATAACTAATCGTATAGTTACTTGCGGTAAAGGTTCCGCCTGTCGCTGCTGATAATTGAATCGCATCTGTATACGTACCTACTGCATCCGTAGCTGCTTCTCCATCTGCATAGGCTACTGTTACTGAACCAATCGTTTCGCTGTTGGCTAATCCTACTGAAGTAAAGGTAGTATAACCTGTACCTCCTGTTAAGCTACTTCCGTATTCTTTGTTCTGATCGGTAGCGGTGATTGTTAATGCTTTAGCTGTAACTGTTAAATCGCCATCTACATAACTAATCGTATAGTTACTTGCGGTAAAGGTTCCGCCTGTCGCTGCTGATAATTGAATCGCATCTGTATACGTACCTACTGCATCCGTAGCTGCTTCTCCATCTGCATAGGCTACTGTTACTGAACCAATCGTTTCGCTGTTGGCTAATCCTACTGAAGTAAAGGTAGTATAACCTGTACCTCCTGTTAAGCTACTTCCGTATTCTTTGTTCTGATCGGTAGCGGTGATTGTTAATGCTTTAGCTGTAACTGTTAAATCGCCATCTACATAACTAATCGTATAGTTACTTGCGGTAAAAGTTCCGCCTGTCGCTGCTGATAATTGAATCGCATCTGTATACGTACCTACTGCATCCGTAGCTGCTTCTCCATCTGCATAGGCTACTGTTACTGAACCAATCGTTTCGCTGTTGGCTAATCCTACTGAAGTAAAGGTAGTATAACCTGTACCTCCTGTTAAGCTACTTCCGTATTCTTTGTTCTGATCGGTAGCTGTGATTGTTAATGCTTTAGCTGTAACTGTTAAATCTCCATCTACATAACTAATCGTATAGTTACTTGCGGTAAAGGTTCCGCCTGTCGCTGCTGATAATTGAATCGCATCTGTATACGTACCTACTGCATCCGTAGCTGCTTCTCCATCTGCATAGGCTACTGTTACTGAACCAATCGTTTCGCTGTTGGCTAATCCTACTGAAGTAAAGGTAGTATAACCTGTACCTCCTGTTAAGCTACTTCCATATTCTTTGTTCTGATCGGTAGCTGTGATTGTTAATGTCTTTGGATCTATTGTCAACGTAATATCTTTAGTTCCTGAAGTATATATTCCGTTAACTGCTACAGTTGCTCTTATCGTAACTGTACCAGCATCTCCTATGGTTACCGTTTCATTATTTGTACCTGATAAACTTGTACCATTAGGTGATCCAATAATAGAATATGTAATTGCTCCCCCAGAATTTGAAGTTGCTCCTAAGTTAAAATTAGCATCTCCATAAGTAACTGTTATATCATTAAACGTAATTGTAGGATCATCATTTGTAATTGTTCCAGTAGCTGTAGTTGTTGCGATATTCGCATCAACTGGACTAGATAACGTTACTGTAAAACCTTCATCTGGTTCCACAGTAGTGTCTCCACTAACATTTATTGTGATTACTTTACTTGTTTCTGTGGCTGCAAAGTTTATTGTGCCACTAGGAAAAGTCCCTCCAAAATCAGCCGCAACAGCTGGATTAGTTCCACTTCCTGTTACCGCATAATTCACAGCACTTGTTCCACTAGTATCTCCATTACGAGTAACTGTAAAGGTGAATGCTGTAGAGCCTGTTGTTCCTTCTGCTTTTATTGCATCCGTTGCTGCTATTGTCACCGAAGTATCATCATCCGTAATTGTAACAGTAGATGTAGCATCAGCTACTTGTGGCTCTACAGAAAGGTCATCTAAAATTAAACCTAGTGTTTGTGTTAATGTTGAAGTAAATAATACTCTAGAAGTTGTTCCTGTTGCGGTAAATGAAAATGTACTTGAAGTATATTCAAAAGTAGTATTTGTTTTTGTTACCGTAGTACTATTTAAATTAGTCAGTACGCCTCCATTATTATCTTGAACAGTAATTGTTCCATTAACAGAAGCTGGTGAACCTCCTGCAGTTCTTCTTGATGTTATAAAACTTACATCGTAAGTAGTTCCTGCTTTTGTTGGAAAGTCTTGATATCCTTGAGATAAACAATCGACCTCCAAAACTTGGTTTGTTCCAACACTTCCTCCATATACTGTTTCTGTATTTACTTCAAAAGAAAAACTTCCAGCACAGTTCGGCGTTCCCGATACTGTAGTCCATCCTGTTGTTCCATCTTGAAATCCTGCATTTATAATTAAATCTCTTGTAACTTGAACTGTAAAAGATTTATCTGCTTCTATTGTAGTGTCTCCTATAATTGGAATACTAATAGTTCCTGTACTACTACCTGCTGGAATAATTATTCTAGCATTTGCCGCTGGGGCTGTATAATCTACACCAGCTACTGCTGTTCCTGGCACCACAGTATAATATATCGTTGCTCCACCTGATGGCGCTGGAGAACTTAATGTTACCACAACATCTGCATTCGTTGTTCCACTATCTCCTTCTGTTATTGTTGGACTACTAACACTAACACCTGAGTCGTCATTTGTAATACTACCTGTAGCTGTAGCTGTTCCAATTTCTGTTCCTGTTGGATTCGATAAGGTTACTGTAAATTCTTCAGTTTGTTCAAATGCATTATCTCCATTTACGTTCACTGTAATTACCTTACTAGTTTCTGTAGCTGCAAAATTAACAGTTCCAGATGGTAATGCCCCACCAAAATCAGTTGCGTCAGCAGCATTAGCTCCACTTCCAGTTATTGCATAATCTACTGAACTTGCCCCCGTAGTAATTCCAGTACGGGTTACTGTAAAAGTAAAAGCAGTATTTCCCGAATTCCCTTCACTTTTTGCAGCATCTGTTGCTGCTATTGAAACAGATGTATCATTATCTGTTATAGATATTTCCGTGTCAGTATTTCCTAATACTGCATTTACAGGATTAGAAAGTCTAATAATTAATGTTTCCGTCGGTTCAACCTCAGCATCATCTTTTATTGTAATATTTGGAAGGGTAATAGTTTGTGTACTTGTACCACTAGGTGCCGTAAAAGAAGCTGTTCCAGAAGTTGTTCCTGATGCTAAAGTATAATCAGTTCCTAATTGAGCGGTTCCTGCGATTACTTCCCAATCTACAGAAACATTAGAAGTACAATTCCCTTGAACTTCAACTTCGAAAGAGAATGACACCGCTGTTTCTCCTGCTGCATTTAATGGTTCATTAAGAGTTGTAGCTGCAATTCCACCTAACATAATACTTGATCCATCTACTGTTGCACTTGGTGGTGCTCCAAATCCTGCAAAATATCCCGCTGCTCCTTTATTCCCTGACGCCCCTAAAAAACCTACGTTTATAGGATTCGTTGCTCCAACGGACTCGTCTCCATTTCCTTTAATATTGATTGAAGTTACTCCAGAAGGAATCTGATATGTATGTGTAAACCATTCTGTATTACCTGTAACATTATTACTACTATTATCAACATCATCTCCTCCATCTGGTCCTATTACAAAAGTTGTTCCTCCTCCTGTAGGTGTTACAGTTGTATTAGTTCCTACTGGAACCGTAATATTTAAATACGCTGTTCCAAACTGTAATGGATCCGCAATAGTTACTTCTGATGTTTCAGAACACAAACTAATTGGCGGAATCAAATTCATACTCGATACAGTAGATGCATTTGCTCCATTTGTTGTTTGATATACAAATGAAGGCTTGTCTGTTCTAATATATGCATTATCATTACTACTAGTTGCTGTTTGCCAAAGACTGTTTGCACTATTTAAAAGAATATAATCTCCAACATTAGCAAGTGTTGTTACTGCGGTTCCACTTCCATTTAAAAACACTTGCGTATTAGCCTGAGTAGCAACTACTATAGCATATTCTAGTGATGCAGACCCTTGTCCTCTTACTAAAATAAAATCACTTCCAGCCTCACTCACTGGTACTAATTGATCGTATCCAATATCTCTCCCTGCGCTTGAAGCATCTGGTCCTGCTAATCCTCCTGAAGCTATCGCAATATCTTTATCTGAAGTCACAGAAATACCATTAAAACTATTTCGTTCTACGGCTGTATCATAATCAGGGTCTGATCCGTCTCCATCCACTATTTGAGCTATCACATAAACTTCTCCTTGACTTAAAGATTTATTAATTGTTGTTGATGTACCATGACCTATAAATGTTCTTCCATTAAAATCTGTAAAAGTAACATTGGTAGTACCTGACTGTGTAGCCATTACAGAGATAAATAAAACATTCTGATCATAAGTATTATTAGCAACTGGACTTCCTGTTATAAAACTTTGACCTAAACCAGCACTTCCTTTTCCTGTTAAGGACCCTCCTTGTGAACCTGAATCATGCCTTAGGTTTACATAAAAATTATTTGATGCTGTTAATATCAAGCCTTGATTACTTGGGTCTTCATAGCCTGGCGTTACAGAAGCGTTTAAATCTCCTGTAGAAGTATTAATGTCATTTGTAGTCAATACTCCTGTTCCCGCTACTGAGTCACTAGAACGAACTCCAATTCTAATCACCAATGGATTAGTGGCACTAATAGAAGCAACTCCCGTAGTCGAATTGTATTGTCCTGGACTGGGAGAACCACTAGTAATAATAGATGTTCCTGTTCCAGCTACTAGTTGCCCTGTTGGTAATTTAGTTGTTCCGTCTCCTAATGTAATAGTTACATCAAAAGCAGTTGACTCTAAAGTTGTTAATATCAAATATTGTTCATTCTGAGTACTATTAGATTGTACTCCTGACACATATGGAGGCACATAATGTGTACTTGAATATTGTGCATAATTTTCGTGCACAAACAGAAAAAAATTAAAAAATATGAGTAAACTCAGTATAAGAATTTTGTCAGGCTCTCTTTTTCTAGCCTCCTTAGTTTTGGAAAATTTACTAAATAGGGAATCTTTTTTTTTCATGTATGTAAGGTTAATTGTGTTTGTATAAAATGATTCTTGTGGTTTTTCTAGTTGATAATTTGTATTTATGTTTTCATTAAATATTTTTTGGTTATAGTCTTTCGTTATTTGTTAATTATATCTTTTATGACTGTTTTAAACTAAGTTTAACTGTATAGAAAATATCTTATCATTGAGCACCTGAATTTTTAGGACTCCTTTAAGTCCTACTTCATTAATTATTATTTTTTGTAGATTTTATTTTCAAAAGACATTAATTAAAAGAAGAGCTTTGTTGCCTTTTGACTTAAAAGAATCAGATTGTTTTTACACCTTTCTTGTTTGAAAGTACTGATTCCAAATATTTGTTTTTGAATTGAGTATTTTTTCCCCATATTACATAGTGTTTTTCCTGTATTAAATAGTGTTTTTCTTTTACAGAATAGTGTTTTCCCCCTACAACAAATAGTGTTTATCTAATTTCAAATTCACTAAACATTTTAAATAAAAACATATACACTTATTAATAATTTAACTTAACGTAGAACCTCATCTTTTTCACACATTTAAAACAATATTGATTACACTCTTTTTTTGACATAACCACCATATAAAACCCAGAAAAGATGCACTTTAACTTCATTTTTAATATCACAAAATTCTGATGCACTCTCATAGCTTTGTAGTAAGTTTTATATCAAAAAAAAAATGCTCTCTAAATGGAGAAAAAATTTTAATTCTACTTCTCTCTTTTAAATATAGTTTTTTAAACAAAATGAATTTCTTTGCTATTTTGAAGAGAGTTCTAAAGCCAATTTTTATATCTAAAATCCGTTTCGTTTTTATAGCGATTAGATAAGATATTTCTATTTATTGCTCATTTATTATTTACTTGAAATTACACATCAATAATATTCAAATAAATGCTCTTATGTCTAAAACAGCAGTTAAACAACACCACTTACTTCGTTGAATAACAGAAAAGTATCGACGAACGGTTTATAAATTGAATAAAAGGCAGCTAATTCGTTTTTCTATCTGAGAAGATGACCTTATAAAACGAGCGAAAAGAAATCTTAATCTAAAGAAACTTTAGACATATTATATGTTAAAAAAATGCTTTTCATAATAATGTAAATGACTTTGTTTTAATCTAATAGAACTAATCAGTCAAAAACACCATCAACACTTTTAACATTTAAATTAAAAAAATCATTAATTATTAAAATAATAAATATCAAAAAACCTAAATTTTCACATTTTATTTATTGATTAATTAAAAATTAATTAAATCTTAATCTTTCTTTTTTTATTTAGATTAAATACAAATAACTTTGTCCCCAAATAAAATGAAGGATGGATTTAAAGTATATCCTATTAGTTCTTGTTTTAACCTTTTCAAGCTTAAGTTATTCTCAAATAAAAGGTACTGTGCTAGATACTGAAAGTAGTCTCCCGATTTCAGAAGCAGTAATAAATATAAAACCATATAACAAATGGACGGTAACTGATAAGAATGGACAATTTAACATTCAAGTTAAAACACTACCTGTAACCCTAGAATTTTCTTTTCTCGGAAAGAAAAAAGTTAGTTTATTGGTTAAGGAATTTAAGTCTGATATAATTATTCGTTTAGCAAACAATGACCTTAAACTAGACGAAGTTGTTGTTACAGCCAAAAACAAAGAGGAAAGTACTGGCTCTAATTTAGTATTAGGTAAACAAGCTATAAATTTAGTACAAGCTCAAAGTGTTGCTGATGTAATGCAATTAATTCCAGGTAATTCAATTTCTGAATCTAATTTACATGAAAGACAATTATTAAGTTTAAGAACAGCATTTTTTAGTGATGCTTCTAGAAGAAATGTTAGTAATGGATTACTTTCTAATAATGACCCATATTTACTTAACAATACTTTTGGTGTTGGTTACGTTATTGACGATGTACCTATAGATAACGATGTAAACTTAAGTGGTTTTAGAGGCCTTAAATTTGGCGGCTTCAATAACATTACCGAAAACAACACTGTAAACATGGGTTTAGATTTAAAAAACTTAAGTCTAAACAATATAGAATCTATCGATGTTGTTCAAGGAATATCTTCTGCTAGATATGGTAATCATACTTCAGGATTAGTAAAAATTAATAGAGCTCATGGAACGGCTCCTTTTTCTTTAAACACAACTTTACGAGCTGGATCTTATAGTGTTTCTCTTTCAAAAGGATACAGATTACCCAAAGAAAAAGGTTTTTTAAACTTAGGCTTAGACTACTTAAGATCTGATGCCGATCCTAGATCAGCAATAGATAAGTATGATCGCTTAACCTTTAATGGCAGTTGGTCGTACAGAAAGCCTAATAAAACACGTAACTTATTAAGTTTTAGCTATTCTCAAAATATAAATTCATACAATACCCAAGAAACAACAACCAGTAGAAGAAAAAGAAAAAACGATAGTAAAAGATTTAGATTATCTAACACCAACACAACATACTTTAGTAATTTCTTTATTGATAATATTACTAGTACTATTTCATTAGATTATAGTGAGAACAACAGTTTAAATTCTAACTTCACTAGTTATGGTGGGAATCCAATTTTAGGAGCTACAAGTGAAGGTACCTACGAAGCTAGTTATACTCCCGTTTCTTATTGGGCCACTGAACAAGTAGATAACAAACCATTATCTTTTTTCAGCAGATTAGAAGCTCAAAAGGTATTTGATTTCAATAATACTATTCTAAAAGTTGATTTAGGAGCTTCTTTCAGCATTAATAAAAACTTTGGTAAAGGAAACACAAGTAGTTCGGACGAACCTCTTATTATTTATAGTGTTTCTAGTGGCGGAAGTAATGGATTTAGAAACATAAATTTCAACGATAATTTCCCGGCAGACAAACGTTTTAGCACTTATCTGACTACGAATATTAACAGTAAAATATTTGGCAAAAAATGGGTTACAGATTTAGGATTAAGATATGATAATTATAATAAACACTCTATCTTAAACCCTCGTATAAACACAAAATTATATTTATCTAAAAAATTAAAATTTAGAACTGGTGCTGGTCTATTTAGTAAAGCTCCTTCTTTACAATCTCTTTACCCTGGTAATCTTTATTACGATTATTTAATTGCTGATTATAGAACCAACTCATATTCACTAGCATTAGCTCATACTTTTGTTAGACAATTTACAAATGAGAACTTAAAACCTTCTCACACCTTTAAATATGAAGCCGGTATTGATTTTAACTCAAAATCAATAAACACATCTTTAACTTTTTATTACAATAAACTAAAAGACGGTTTTACTAATCAAAGTAGTTTTGAAATAGCTCAACTACCAACCTATGATTTTACTTTTTATCCTGACAGAGCTCCTGACTATACCCTTAACGGACACAAACCAGTTTTATTAAATTACAGCTTACCTAGCAATGCTTTAGAAAGCGAAAATTACGGATTAGAATTATTAGTAAATACTGGAAAAATAAAGGAAATTAATACCTCTTTTAATTTAACAGCAGCTTATAGAAACACATTAAACAATAACTCTTTAAATTCATTTACTATAAACAATGATGATTCGTCAGATGTTTTAATTGGAATTCATGAAAGCAGACCTACAAGGTTTCAAAAAATTAATAGTTCAATAACAGCAATTCATCATATTTCAAGTATAGGACTAGTCATAACTCTTACTGCCGAGCAATTTATTATGGCCAAGCAATCCAATTTCGGTAGATATATTTATCCAATTGCATACTACGATAGAAACCTCAACTATCATACGATTCCAGAAAACGAACAAAACGATAACAAATATAGTGGAGTCAGAAAACTAGGAACCAACAGCGACTCCTCTTCTAATGATATTGATAGAGTTTATGGGAATTATCATTTAAGATTAAGTAAAGAATTTGATAACGGCTTACGATTCTCTTTTTATGCAGTTAATTTCTTAAATCATTTACCTAAATCCAGAAAACTAAATAGTGATGGTTCATGGAGTCTTAGTCAGTTAAACAGACCAATTTCCTTTGGGGGAAGTATATTTTATAAATTTTAGAAAACAATAAACATTAATCAAAAACAAAAAAAATGAAATCTTTTAATAAATTAATAGCTATTCTTATTGTTGTTACTTTTACAATGATATCTTGTAGTTATGATCCTATAATTCAACCAGTTACTTATGATATCAAAGCTAACTTCGGAGAAGCATTCAATAATCAATCTACTGCTGGAATCGAAGTAAAATTAAAAAGCATCAATTCTACTCAAGAATACATTTCAACTACAGATACTGAAGGAAATGTAAATTTTGACGCAGTAAATCCAGGTACATACAACCTTACTGCTACTGCTAGTTTTACTTCTAGTGAATATAAAAACTTTTTTGGTGTAGCTACAACCGAAGCTACCGTTAATTTTAGTGGTACATTAGACAATATTGTAATAAACAATAGTTCTGATATGAATAAAACCGTAGTTTTAAAAACTTCTAAAATTGGTGACCTACTAATTAAACAAGTATACTATGCTGGTTCTGATATATTTGATGCCGCTAGCTTTAGAGATTTATTTTTCGAATTATACAACAACTCTAACGAAGTAATTTATCTTGACGGTTTACACTTTGCACAAGTATATGGTAGAACTACAAGCTCTGTTAAAACCTATACTTTAGCAAATGGACAGTACGACTGGACTAAATCTATTGATCAAACTAAAGGTGACAAATCCAATACAGATTACACTTATGCTGATCATATTATTAAATTTCCTGGAACAGGAAAACAATATCCTTTAAACCCAGGCGAAAGTACTGTGGTTGCAGGTACAGCTATTAACCATAAGCAACCTTTAGTAACTCCTACTAAGACTTATCAAGTAGCAAAACCAGAATTGACAATTGATTTAAGTGGTGCAAATTTTGAAGTAAACTTTGTTGATTATTTTAACAGCATTGGAAAAACTCCTCTTTCAACAGATATTGACAATCCATCTGTACAAAACATGGATATTGTTTACAACAACAGTCAAAGAGAATTAATTTTAGATCCATTAGGTAGAGATTCTTTTGTAATTTTTAGAATTGAAGATTTTAACACTTTAAATAAATTACCTAATCCTCAAACTACTGCTGTTACTTCTACAACTAGAAAATATGTACAAATTCCTAACAATATTATTATTGACGGTGTTGAAGTACGTAGAGAAGATGCTACAAAAGCAGCCCCAAGGCGTTTAGATTCTTCTATAGATGGAGGACAAATGTTTGTACCTAAAGGACGATACTCTTCACAAGCTATTATAAGAAAAGTAGCTCAAACTTTTGGAACTCGTAAAGTATTACAAGATACTAATAACTCTGAAGATGATTTTATCGCAATAGACATTCCTTTACCTGGAGGGTGGAATTAATTTTTAACTCTATTAAAGAGAAGAAGAAATCTTGTTCTACAACAAGATTTCTTCTTCCTTAATAAAATATGAAAAGCTTCAAAATTATACTGGTTCTATTATCTATTTTTTCAATTACTGAAATTCATAGCCAACAAAACGGTTTTCCAAAACTTTCATTTCACGAACGAGCAAAAATAGACAGCATCTCCTCAATAAATTTTTTAGACTATCCCTACAAATATATTGACAAGGATTATAAAATAAATATTAGCTCTGAAGAATTCAAAAAAGCATATTTAAAATACCCTATGAAAATTAGTAATTATAACGATTCTATTTCATTAATTACTATGTATGAATTTAACGACTGGACTGCATCAAGAATAGCTAGTTATCGTATCAATTTCAAATGGGAAACCTTAGGGTACTACATATGGAAATCGGCAAATGAATCAAAAATATTTGCAAAAAAACTTGGCATAAAACGCCCATATAAAGTGTACAAACTTTTAATAGATGACAACAACAACCAATTAGAAGTTGTTGATTTTTTTTCAGAGTTAGCCATTAAAATGAACCACTCCCAAGAAACATTTGAGAGTAGAAAAAACATCTTAAAAAGGGCCTTTAGAAACAATCCTGATAGATTAAAACACGCTACAAAATTTCATAACAAAAGGCATCTAGAGCGTAAAAACAGAAAAAAGAAAAGGGACAGTATAAAAAAAATCAATTTTTTGAATAAAAAATATTCTTTTCTAGATAACGAGTTTAACATTACAATATCATCATATGATTTTGATAATATTATAAATGAAACTTTGAAGAAACAATATTTCCCAAAATCAGAAATAAAAACATACGAAGATTCTTTGAATATAGTAGTTTTTAATAGAATTAAAAATAAAATGGCGGCTAGGGAATTACTTAATCAAATTCTTAAAAACAAGAAAAAAAACAGCGAAAATTAAAAATTTGATCATGAAAAAAGCTTTCACAACCATAATAATATTAATTTCTTTTGCTAAGATAAATGCACAAGACAGTTTAAAAGTTCAACAAAATTTACAACACTTTTACTACAAAGATCTTTTACAGAACTTTCATGAAACACCTTTTTTGTTCTATATAAATAAGGTTAATAATTATACTCATACTACCTTATCGTATCAAAATATACAAAACAACAAAGCTAAACAGCAGCAAGCTATTGAAGAAACAAATATTAATTTACAAACCGAGGGGATTTACAAAAAAAACAATACTCTTTTTACAGGTAAAATAGGTTATACTCGTAATTATTTAGATGGTTTAGGCTGGAACACCACAAATCTTCATCCATATAAAAATCCAGTAGAATCATCTCCTATTTATAATCTAGCTTATAAACGTGGAAATTGGGACAATCAATTTTATCGACTCAATGGAAATTTAGTTTTACCAATAATAAAAGATAAATTATTTACTACAATTAACATTAACTATAAAACACTTCAGTTTTTTAGAAAAAAAATAAATCCAGTTCCCGAATTAAATTATTTAGATGTTTTTGCAAAAGCTACACTTTACTATAAAATTTCTCCTCAAAAATATATAGGAGCTTTTGGTGGTTACGGATCTGTAAACAACAAATCAGAAATTTCTTATTTAGGTGGTATAGGGAATGAAAATATTCCTAATAATACTGAAATCTACAGTAGAATATCATATGGATATGGACTTATTGAAACAGCTATATTTTTAAGAAACACAGAAAACGACATCAAATACAGCGGAGGGTTTAATTATATTTCTAATAGAAAAAATAAACTACTATACACCGAAATAAGATATGATAATACTACTACAAAATTTAACGCGGTAGATGCTTCTGAAGAAATATTATTAGCCAGATATACAGTAAACAAAGTTTCTTCTAAAGTTAATTGGTATAATTTTAATAATGGTCATTCATTTTCTTTAAACGGAAAATATACTTCTGGAAGCAACTTCAGAATATCTACTAATGGTAAAAATTACGACGCTTCTTTAATTAATGTTCAAGCAACCTATCAAATCTTAAAGCAAACTGACAATTTAATTAACCACAATTATGGAATATATACTAGCTACTATCAATTAGAAAAGAAGGATTATCAGGCAGTAAATAGTTTTAATTTCATTAATACAAGTTTAGGAGCTTTTTACGGTAAAGATTTTAAAATAAAAAACAATAAGATCTACCTAAAAGCTAAAACAGACGTTCTTTTCAATTTAAAAAAAGAAAAATTATTTAGTAATACTAACAGTCGTTTCATCAATGATGTTGCTCTGCCTGACTTTTATTTAAACACCGCTAATAAATTAAATACATCATTACAAATTGGATATCAACGAAAAGTTAAATCAGCTACCTACCTTACCTTAGGCACCACTTTACAACAACAATATTTTTTCAACTTAAACGAGAACATCACCTATAATAAAGGCTTCAATTATGGAGCAATGTTCTTTTTCAATATTACTTATTAATTTTTTAGCATGAGATATAGTATAATAGCTCTTATTATATTTAATTTATTAATATCCTGTAAACAGCAAAAATCAGAATATCAAGCTTTACAAGATATTTATAAAAAGAAACCTTCTGAATGGGTAAAACCGTGGGTAGACAGTACCGTTATATGGAAAGAACTAGGAGTATTACCCAAACCCAACTATCCAAATAATGAGAAACCCTCAAAAGAACTCTTACAATTAGGTAAACAATTATTTTTTGATTCAAGGTTATCACAAACAAAACAATTTGCTTGTGTTAGTTGTCATCATCCAATACAAAACTATACTGATAATAGAGAAAAATCTTTAGGTTTTATGCTTAAAGAAGGTAACAGAAACGCTCCAACTGTATTAAACCTATCTCATAACAAACATTTTTTTTGGGATGGAAGAGCTGCTTCACTTGAAGAACAAGCTTTAGGCCCATTTCAAAACCCTGTAGAAATGAATACACATCTAGACACAGTAGTCTCTAGAGTAAAAAGTATAAAAGGTTATAGAAAAGTTTTCAAAAATATTTTTAAAAAAGAAGATATTATTATAGAAGACATTGCTTATGCAATAGCAATGTTTGAACGGTCGTTAATTAGTCGTAAATCTAAATTTGATAATTTTTTACTAGGAAAAAAAGAACTCGACGAAAACGAATTAAAAGGATTACATTTATTTAGAACTAAAGGTCGTTGTTTAACATGTCATAACGGACCTTTATTCACCGATAATAAATTTCATAACTTAGGACTTACCTATTACGGTAGGAAATTTGAAGACTTAGGTAGATATAATGTTACTAAAAAAAAGGAAGATGTAGGAAAATTCAAAACACCTAGTCTACGAGATGTTATCCGTACAGGTCCATGGATGCATAATGGTTTATTTGGAAAAATGGATGGAATTTTAAACATGTATAGTAATGGAATGCCTAGACCTAGACGTAGAGAGCACCAAAAAAACGACAGTTTATTTCCTACAACTTCACCTCTAATACAAAAGTTAGATTTAACAGAAGAGGAAAAAGAAAATATTATTGCTTTTTTAGAAAGCCTTTCCGCTCCTGCTTTTCGCATTTCAACACCAGAATTACCTAAAGAATAAATTTAAAACCATATTTATAAAACTCAAAGTAATCCCTTCGGCCTTTAAAAATTGATATAATTTTAACTGAATCATATTTTTCAATATTTTTTTTTAAAAAAAAATTAGCATTCAAAAAAAAACTCAAACTTTTAAAAAACAAATAGTTACAAACCTCAAAAAAAACTTCTCAATTTTTACTCTAAAAAAAAGTGAAAAAAGTTTTTGGCAGTATCAAAAAACGTTCTATATTTGCAGCGCCTTAAAGAAAAAGGCCGATGTAGCTCAGCTGGCTAGAGCAGCTGATTTGTAATCAGCAGGTCGGGGGTTCGAGTCCCTTCATCGGCTCAGAAACAAAAAGCGTTAACTTAAGTTAGCGCTTTTTTTGTTTACATATTTTCCTAAATTTGTCTTGAAAATTTTATCTTAATTAAACTCAATGAAAAATATATTTGTTATCGGTATTGCTGGTGGAACTGGAAGTGGAAAAACTACTGTAGTAAATCAAATAATTAACGAACTTCCACAAGACGAAGTTTGTGTAATCTCGCAAGACTCATACTACAACCAAACTGATAACTTAACATACGATGAGCGTACCAAGATAAATTTTGACCATCCAAGAGCTATTGATTTTGATTTATTAGTTCAACACCTAACAGATTTAAAGAACAATAAAATAATTGAACAACCTGTATACTCTTTTGTAGCTCACAATAGAACTAAAGACACTATTAAAACACATCCACGTAAGGTTGTAATTATTGAAGGAATCTTAATCTTTAACAGTAAAGAATTAAGAAACCTTTGCGACATTAAAGTTTTTGTGCATGCAGATGCAGACGAACGCTTAATTAGACGTGTAAGAAGAGACATAAAAGAACGTGGTAGGGACATTGATGAAGTTTTAAGCAGATACCAAAGCACCTTAAAACCTATGCATCAACAATTTATTGAACCAACAAAAAATTATGCAGACATTATAATACCTAACGACAGGTATAATACTGTAGCTATAGATATCGTTAGAACAGTAATTAACGACCGTTTATAAGATGAATTTAAAATCACTAAAAAACAAACCATCCTTTAAAATAGCAACTAACATATATGTTATTATCTTAACAATATTTGTCTTCTGGATGCTTTTTTTAGATGAAAATTCATATCTTACCCATAGAGAGTTCAATAAAGAAATCAAGGAACTTGAAACCTGGATTGACTACCACCAAAAAAAGATTAAGAAAGATAAAGAGACAATCGAAAAACTTAAAGATTCTCTTCAACTAGAACGCTATGCTCGTGAAAAATACTTGATGAAGAAAGAGAATGAAGACATATATATTATTGAATTTGATACCATACAGAAATAATGAGTAATTATTTATTTAATGAATTCAACGAAATTAGCCCTGCAGAATGGAAACAAAAAATCCAAGTAGACCTTAAAGGCGCTGATTACAACGAAACACTTCTTTGGAAAACTAACGAAGGAATTACCGTAAAGCCTTTTTATTCAAAAGAAGATCGAACACAATTAAAATCGAACACTTCTAGTGAGGGCTTCAAAGTATGCCAATCTATCTTCGTTGAGGATGAAAAAAAAGCAAATTCATTCGCTTTAGATTCATTAAATAGAGGAGCTAAATCAATAGAGTTTAAAGCTAAGAGTAAATTCAATTATAAAGTTCTACTGGATAAAATCGACATTCAAAACATTGCTATTTATTTCAATTTAAAATTTTTAGAATCAGGTTTCATTATTGAATTATCAGAATTTGTCAATTCTAAAAGCTGTTATTTCAATATAGATATAATTGGAAACCTTGCTAATTCTGGAAATTGGTTTAGCAATCTAAACAATGATCATAAAGAACTAGAAAGAATTATCTCTTCTACCGATAACTCTATTTGCGTAAATGCTTCAATATATCAAAATGCAGGTGCAAATATTACTCAACAATTAGCTTATTCATTAGCCCATGCAAATGAGTATTTAAACCATTTTGGAAGTGATATAATCAATAAAATACATTTCAATTTTTCAGTTGGAAGTAATTACTTTTTTGAGATAGCTAAACTAAAAGCTTTTAGAATTCTATGGGACGCTCTTTTAAAAGAATACAATACTGAAAATCAAAAAGCACATATTTATGTTCAACCAAGCTCACGAAATAAAACATTATACGACTATAATGTAAACATGCTACGTACCACCTCAGAATGCATGAGTGCTATACTAGGAGGAGCCAACACGGTTAGCAACATATCTTATGATGATATTTTCCACCACTCAAACGAATTTGGTGAACGAATTTCAAGAAATCAGCTATTAATCTTACAGCAAGAAAGCGAATTAGCTAACGCTCAAAATTATGCCGATGGCACTTATTATATAGAAGCAATCACACAACAATTAGCACAGAATGCTTTAGTTATTTTTAAGTCGATAGAACAAGGAGGAGGCTTCTTACAACAACTTAAAGAAGGAACTATTCAACGAAAAATAAAAGAATCAGCAGACAACGAACAAAAAAAGTTCGATTCTGGTGAATTAGTTTTACTAGGAACTAACAAAATTCAAAACGAAAAGGATTTAATGAAAAATGATTTAGAATTATTCCCTTTTGTAAAAACTAGAAATGAAAAAACTCTAATACAGCCAATTATCCAAAAACGATTAGCTGAAAAGTTAGAACAAGAACGATTAAGTAATGAGTAGAAAAGATATATCAAATATAAAACTAGCAGAAAGTCAAGATATAGAAAACAAAAATTTCCCTCATGAAAATTTCGTTGCAGGGATTGCTCCAAATTTACGTGGCCCATACTCAACAATGTATGTCCGTAGACCATGGACTATTAGACAATATGCCGGTTTTTCAACAGCTGAAGAAAGTAATGCCTTTTATAGAAGAAACTTAGCTGCAGGACAAAAAGGGCTTTCAGTTGCCTTTGATTTAGCAACCCATAGAGGTTACGATTCAGATCATGAACGCGTTCAAGGAGATGTAGGTAAAGCTGGAGTAGCTATAGATTCTGTGGAAGACATGAAGGTTTTATTTGATCAAATACCTTTAGATAAAATGTCGGTTTCTATGACAATGAATGGAGCCGTATTACCTATTCTTGCTTTTTATATTGTTGCAGCAGAAGAACAAGGAGTAGAACCTAAATTACTTACTGGAACTATTCAAAATGATATCTTAAAAGAATTTATGGTGCGCAACACCTATATCTACCCACCTACTCCATCCATGAAAATTATTGCAGATATTTTCAAGTATACTTCTGAAAATATGCCAAAGTTCAATTCAATATCTATTTCTGGATACCACATGCAAGAGGCTGGTGCCACTGCAGAAATTGAATTAGCCTACACTTTAGCTGACGGATTAGAATATATCAAAAAAGGATTAGAAGCCGGAATGGATATTGACACCTTCGCTCCTCGCCTTTCTTTTTTCTGGGCTATTGGAATGAATCATTTTATGGAGATTGCAAAAATGCGAGCAGGTAGAATGTTATGGGCTAAGCTAGTAAAACAGTTTAATCCTAAAAACCCAAAATCACTAGCTTTAAGAACACATTGTCAAACAAGTGGATGGTCCTTAACAGAACAGGATCCATTTAACAATGTAGCAAGAACAACTATTGAGGCTATGGCCGCAGCTTTTGGAGGAACACAAAGTTTACACACCAACGCCTTAGATGAAGCAATAGCACTTCCTACAGATTTCTCTGCTAGAATTGCTCGAAACACACAAATATACCTACAACAAGAAACTAACATTACCAAAACTGTTGATCCCTGGGCTGGTAGCTATCATGTTGAACAATTAACTGAAGAAATCGCAAACAAAGCTTGGGACTTAATTAAAGAAGTTGAAGAGCTAGGTGGAATGACCAAAGCTATTGAAAAAGGTATTCCTAAAATGCGTATCGAAGAAGCCGCTGCTAAAAAACAAGCAAAAATAGACAGTGGTCAAGATGTAATTGTTGGTGTAAACAAATATCAACTAGAACAAGAAGATCCTTTACACATTTTAGAGGTAGATAATGAAGCTGTAAGACAATCCCAAGTTGATAGGCTAAACGATTTAAAAGCTAAAAGAAATCAAACAGAAGTTGATGAGATTTTAACTGAATTAACCGAATGTGCTAAAACAGGCGAAGGTAATTTATTAGATCTAGCCGTGAAGGCTGCTAAAAAACGAGCTACTTTAGGCGAAATTTCCGATGCAATGGAAAGTGTTTTCGGGCGTCATAAAGCAGTTCACAAAACCATATCAGGCGTGTACAGTAAAGAAATAAAAGACGACAAATTATTTAAAAAAGCCACTGAGCTAGCTGATCAGTTTGCTGAATTAGAAGGTAGACGACCTCGAATTATGATTGCCAAATTAGGGCAAGATGGACATGATCGTGGAGCAAAAGTAGTAGCTACAGGATATGCCGACTTAGGTTTTGACGTAGATATAGGACCTCTTTTTCAAACTCCAATTGAAGCAACTAAACAAGCTATTGAAAACGATGTTCATATTCTAGGAATATCCTCATTAGCAGCAGGTCATAAAACATTAGTACCGCAAGTTATTGCTGAGCTAAAAAAATATGGACGTGAAGACATAATGGTTATTGTTGGAGGAGTTATTCCTGCACAAGACTACCAGTTCTTATTTGATGCTGGTGCAGTAGGTGTTTTTGGACCTGGAACCAAAATAGCACAAGCAGCTATTGATATGTTAACTATTTTAATTGACAGTACAGAAGAATAAAGCCATGCAAATAAAATTCATTGATAGAGAATCTGGTAACACAATTATAGAAACTCCTCCTGGAGAAGCTTTTCTAAAATTACTATACAATAACCCATTCGGTAAAATGGCTATTTTACCTATAGCTAAACGTAAGTTTTTATCATCTTGGTATGGTAAAAAAATGAACAAACCTAAGTCTACAAAAAAAATAGAAAGCTTTGTAGCACAGTTAGGTATTGATATAAACGAAGCTGAAAAATCTATTTCTGAGTTTACTTCTTTCAATGATTTCTTTTATAGAAAATTAAAACCCAATGCCAGACCCATAAATTCTGACTTTGTCTCTCCCGGTGATGGAAAAATGTTGGCCTTTGAAAACATTTCCGACATCCACAATTTCTTTGTAAAAGGTAGAAAATTTACACTTAAAGAATTTTTAGGCAACGAAGAATTAGCAGAAAAACACAAAGATTCTTCTTTGATTATTTTAAGATTAGCTCCTAATGATTACCACAGATATCATTTTCCTTTTGATGGAGTTCCTTCAGAAATGACAAAAATAAAAGGTGATTATTTTTCTGTTTCTCCATATGCCTTAGCTTCCAATTTCACAAAGGTTTTTTGCGAAAATAAACGTGAATATTGTATTTTATCAACAGAAGAAAAAGGAGACATCGTCATAGCTCCAGTTGGAGCAACAATGGTAGGAAGCATTATTGAAACTTATACTGCAAACACTCCAATAAAAAAGGGTGACGAAATGGGGTATTTTGCTTTTGGAGGCTCAACTATTGTTCTTTTAGTAAACAAAGAAAAATTAGCTATAGATCAAGACATTATAGAAAACACAAAAAATCGTATTGAGACTTTTGTTAAAATGGGAGAAACAATAGGAAAGTAATCTATTTACTTTAACACTCCTTTGCCCTTAAAAATGATTGAAATCATAATTTTATTACAGCTTTAATCCGTAAATTTGCGAAGTTTTATACTTATCAGATTTACAGATGAAAAAAGTTCTTAATATTCTTTACTCAACTCGCCTGATGGCCGTGTTGTTTTTTGCTATTTCAATTGCCATGGGAGTTGCTACTTTTATAGAAAACGACTATGGTACTCAAACCTCAAAAGCTTTAGTTTATAACACTTGGTGGTTTGAATTAATTATGATTTTTTTCACTATCAATTTCTTTGGAAATATTTTCAGGTATAAATTATATAAAAAAGAAAAGTGGTCTGTTTTATTATTCCACGTAGCTTTCTTATTCATTTTAATTGGAGCTGGAATTACCCGTTATATCAGTTATGAAGGTTTAATGATTATTGATGAAGGAGAAACTACAAATACTTTTTTCTCAGACATCAATTACCTTAACGTAATTATAGACGACAATCAGTTTCAAAAAGAAACAAACAACAAACTTTTATTATCAGCTTGGGGAAGTAATTCCGCTAGTTTTACAGAATATTTTCAACCTAAAAAAGATGGTAAAAATCATCAAATAGACTTTAAACTTATTGATTACATTCCTTGGGTAGAAAAGAAATTTATTGAGGATGATAACGGAGTAGAACACATCAAATTTGTTGAGAGTTCTAGTGGAAGTAGACATGAACATTATATTAAACGTGGCCAAATTCAAAATATTCACAATATTTTAGTTGGTTTTGACGCCAAGGATGGAAATGCTAATATTAATATTTTTAAAAGAAATGATTCTTTAAAAATAATTACAAAATCTGCAGGTAACTACCAAGTAATGGCTACTCAACAAAAAGGTTTTGTAAAACAAGATACTATTCAAGACTTTAAACTACGTTCACTTTACAATGTTTCTGGTTTACCTTTTGTAGTTCCTCAGTACCCTACTAAAGGAGACATTAAAACTGTTAGAGGAAAAAAAGACAATAAAAAATACGACATGGTAATTTTTGATGTAACTACAGATGGAAAAACTGAGCGTATCGAATTAACAGGAGGACAGTTTAATGTAGATGGGCAAAAACAATTTAAAATTGGAGATTTGAATTTTAGAGCTTGGTATGGTGCTAAACAGCGTGTAACTCCTTTTAGCGTA
Source organism: Tenacibaculum aiptasiae (assembly GCF_965221665.1). Taxonomy (NCBI): domain Bacteria; kingdom Pseudomonadati; phylum Bacteroidota; class Flavobacteriia; order Flavobacteriales; family Flavobacteriaceae; genus Tenacibaculum; species Tenacibaculum aiptasiae. The sequence goes on along the minus strand of NZ_CBDCSN010000002.1, from coordinate 2,060,632 downwards.
AAACTAAATGATTTTCAGCTAGAAAAATATCCTGGTTCAGAAAACGCAGCTTCTTTTGCTAGTGAAATTACTGTTTTTGATAAAGATGAAACTTTTGATTTTAGAATTTTTATGAATAATATTTTACACTATAAAGGATATCGTTTATTTCAATCAAGTTATTCAAATGCTGGTGAAAAAATTGAACAAACTCACCTTTCTATAAATCACGATTCTTGGGGTACAGCTGTAACTTATATTGGTTATTTTCTCTTATTTTTTGGTTTAATCGCTTCTTTATTTGTGAAAAACACCCGTTTTTACGATTTAAAAAAATCGTTAGAAAAAATACGAACTAAAAAAGCTACACTTTCAATTATACTATTGTTAATTAGTTCTATAGCTTTTTCTCAACACAACACACATAAACCAAAAGAATTATCAGAAACTCAAATTGATTCTATATTACAAAAATCAATAGTTGATAAAAAACATGCTGATTTATTTAGTCAATTAGTAATACAAGACGCAGGTGGAAGAATGAAACCTGCCCATACTTTCGCTTCTGAATTAGTACGAAAAGTTGCACACACCGATAATTTTAAAGGATTAACTCCTAGTCAAATTTTAGTTTCTATAACTGAAGCTCCTATGTTTTGGTTAAATGTTCCTTTTATTTATTTAGAAAAAGGAAATACACAAATTCGTGAAGTTCTTGGCTTACCAAAAGATACTAAACACGCTCGTTTTATTGATTTTTATGACGAAAATGGTACTTCAAAAATTAGTCATTTAGTTATTGAAGCTCAGAAAAAAAGAATACAAAGTAAATTAGAGCAAGACGCTATAAAAATAGAGCGTAGAGTTTGGTTACTATCTCAGGCTTTAGGTGGAGGTATATTAAGAATATACCCAATTCCAAATGATGAAAATAATAAATGGGTATCGCAACCTGAAACTTCACAAGCTAATTTTAGAGGAACTGACTCTGTATTTGTTCGTCAATCTTTACCTGTATATTTTCAATTATTACAAGCTTCTAAAAAAACAGGAGATTACACAGAAACTAATAAAATTTTAGATGGTATTAAAAAGTTCCAGAGAAAATTTGGTTCAAAAGTAATTCCTACTCAAGATAAAATACAATTAGAAATTGCTTATAATAAAGCTAATATTTTTGTTAAGCTGGCTAAATACTACGGATACGTTAGTTTACTAATGATTATATTCGTTTTCTTCCAAATATTCAATAATAAGCCTTGGATTAATTACGCCATCAAAGCTTTTATAGGGATAATAATCATACTTTTTATTACTCATGTATTAGGTTTAGCTGCACGATGGTATATTAGTGGTAATGCTCCTTGGAGTAATGCTTATGAAACTATAATTTTTGTTGGATTAGCGTCTATGTTTTTTGGTTTAATTTTAGGTAAGAGATCCTCTTTAACGATTGCAGCTACTACATTTTTAACTGCTATCATACTATCTTTTGCTCATCAAAACTGGCTAGATCCTGAAATTGCTAACTTAGTACCTGTATTAAACTCGTGGTGGCTATATGTACATGTTTCTATTATTGTTTCTGGTTATGGGCCTTTTGCCTTAGGTATGATTTTAGGTATATTTTCTTTATTCTTAATCATTTTTACAAATGAAAAAAACAAAAAGAAAATGAAGTTACACCTAAATGAACTAACAACTATAAACGAAATGGCCTTAACTGTTGGTTTAGTCTTATTCACTGTTGGTAACTTTTTAGGTGGAATGTGGGCAAATGAAAGTTGGGGACGTTACTGGGGATGGGACCCAAAAGAAACTTGGGCTTTAATATCAATTATGATATATGCTTTTGTATTACATATGCGTTTAATCCCTGGATTACGTAGTAAATATACATTTAATCTATGGTCAATTATTGCATTTGCTTCTGTTATGATGACATACTTTGGAGTTAACTTTTACCTATCTGGTTTACATTCTTATGCAAATGGAGATAAAGTAATTACTCCAAATTCAGTATACTATTCTGTATCTTTTGTCTTTATCATTGGTTTAATTGCATGGTTTAAACACAAGAAGTTTTACAAAAAATAATTATAAATAAATAAGAATAACGTACTTTTGCGCGTTGTTAAAAAAAAGAAATTATGTTCAATAAAAATATAAAATTAGTTTTAGCTGGATTAACTGTTATTTGGTCAATATATGAATTTACTCAAGGCCACATAATGAATGGTATATCTATATTACTATTAGCAGGGATATTCATCTTATTTTATTTTAAAAACGAATTTATCTTATTAGCCTTTCTAAAATTAAGAAAGCAAGATTTTGAAGGAGCAAAGAAATGGCTTAGCTATATTAAAAATCCATCAAGTGCTTTAATCAAAAAGCAAGAAGGATATTTCAATTATCTTCACGGTATTATGCTTTCTCAAACAAATATTACTCAAGCAGAAAAATTTTTAAGAAAAGCTGTAAAATTGGGATTAGCAATGGATCATGATTTAGCAATGGCTAAATTACAATTAGCTGGTATTGCTATGACCAAACGTAGAAAACGTGAAGCAACTAATTTAATGGCCGAAGCTAAAAAACTTGACAAACATGGTATGCTAAAAGAGCAAATGCAAATGATGAAGCAGCAGATGAAGAAAATTTAATTTTTTATTTTTTGTACTTTTAACGTCTAACAATTAATCAATGGTAAAAAAACTAGTTTTAAAAGCCTTTGAGAAATACGCTTCTCGATGGGTTGTATTAATTATAGATATCATATTAGTATGTATATCTTTTTTGTTAGCATATACTGTACGTTTCAATGCTAGTTTAAATTTTGATATTCAGAGTTTATATTCACAAATTCCTTTTATAGCTTCTATATCCCTCATAAGTTTTCTTATAGTTGGTTCATATAGAGGGATTGTAAGGCATACTGGAACTAGAGATGCTTTTAATGTTTTTGTAGGAGTCACACTACTTTCAATGATTACCATCAGTATTGTTTTAATAAATAATACTTTTAAAATTGTTCCTAGTTTTACTATTCCTAAATCAATTGTCATAATTCATTATTTAATTTCTGTACTTGTTTTAGTAGTTAGTCGTTACGTGTTCAAAGCTTTCTTTGAAATTATTTCCACAGAATTAGACACTATTACTAATGTATTAATTTATGGAGCTGGAGATTCAGGTTTAATTACCTATGGAGCTTTAAATAGAGACACTAAAAACAAGTATGAAATAATAGGTTTTGTAGATGATGATGAAAAAAAAGTTGGAAAAAAAATTAATAGAATTAAAATCTTTGACGGTAAAAGAATAGATAAAAATTTTATTGAGACTAAACAAATTGATGAAATTATTATTTCTATACAAAATGCTAAGCCAGAAAAATTACTCTATTTAACAGACACCTTATTAACATTAGATGTTAAAGTTAAAATTGTACCTCCTCTTTCAAAATGGATAGATGGTGATTTGCAGGCTAATCAAATAAAGAGTGTAAAAATAGAAGATTTACTTGACAGAAAACCTATTTCAATAGACAATCCAATAGTTAAAAGAGATGTTACTAATAAAACTATTTTAGTTACTGGTGCTGCAGGTTCTATAGGTTCTGAAATTTCAAGACAATTAAGTTCTTATGGACTAAAACATCTGATTTTAGTAGATCAAGCTGAATCTGCTTTATATGACTTACAACAAGAGTTAATACAAAAAGACAAAAAAAACTTTACCTCTATCGTAGCAGATGTAAGAGATGAAAAAAGAATGGCTGAGATATTTAACCAGTTTAAACCTAATAAGGTTTTTCATGCTGCTGCATACAAACATGTTCCTTTAATGGAGTTTAGTCCATATGAAGCTGTAAAAATAAATATTGGCGGTACAAAAAACATTGCTGATTTAGCAATAAAACATAATGTTGAACGTTTTGTAATGGTTTCTACAGATAAAGCTGTAAACCCTACCAATGTTATGGGTGCTTCGAAAAGAGTAGCTGAAATGTATATTAGTTGTTTAAGTAAAATAAACAATCATAACACCAAGTTTACAACCACTCGTTTTGGAAATGTTTTAGGATCAAATGGCTCTGTTATACCTCTTTTTAAAAAGCAAATTGAAAACGGAGGACCATTAACTGTTACACATAAAGACATTACACGTTATTTTATGACAATACCTGAAGCTTGTCGTTTAGTTCTAGAAGCAGGAACTATGGGAAACGGAGGCGAAATTTACATTTTTGACATGGGACAATCAGTTAAAATTTATGACATAGCCAAAAGAATGATTCATTTATCTGGATTAAACTTCCCTGAAGATATCGATATAAAAATTACTGGCCTACGTCCTGGGGAAAAATTATACGAAGAGTTATTAGCTAATGGAGAAAACACTTCTCCTACTTATCATGAAAAAATTATGATAGCTAAAAACCAAGAGTTAGATTTTGATTTAATAGAAAATAAAATTATTGATTTATGTATTGCTAATAAAAAACATAATAATCAAAAAACTGTTCAATTAATTAAAGAAATTGTACCTGAGTATAAATCAAATAACTCTATCTATGAAAAATTAGATATTGTTAAAAAAAATTAAATTAGTACTTTCGCAAAAAAATTCATTAAATGCTTAGAGATATAAAAATATTGTTAGCCATATTTATGCTAACTATTACCTCATGTGTTTCGAAAAAGGAAATCGTTTACTTCCAAAATCATGAAACAAATCAATCATTAAAGAACAACACTTATAAAACAATTTTTAAACCTAATGATTTGGTTCAGATAACTGTTTCTGCTTTAGACTTGGAAGCTGTTAAACCTTTCAATCTAACGGCTGTAACTTACGCTACAGCTACAAATAGTGTTTCTGGAACTCCTCAACAACAATCTTACCTTGTTGATAGTGAAGGATATATAGAATTCCCACTTTTAGGAAAAATAAAATTAGAAGGCTTAACAAGATCAGAAGCTATTCTTTTACTAAAGAAAAAATTATCTCCTGATTATGTCAAGAACCCAACTATAAATATAAAAATATCTAATTTTTCTGTAACTGTTTTAGGTGATGTAAAAAATCCAGGTAGATTTATAATACCTAATGAAAGAATTTCTGTTCTTGAAGCAATTGGTTTAGCAGGTGATTTAAATATTTCTGGCATTAGAAATATTGAAGTAAAAAGAGAAGAAAATGACAGAATTACAACTTATAATTTAGATTTGCGCTCAAATAAAATTTTCATTTCTCCAGCATATTATTTACAACAAAACGATATAGTATATGTAAAACCTAATAAAGCTGCTTTACAATCTGCTTCATATAATCAGAATACAGGATTATTTATTTCTATTGCTGGTATTTTAATTTCAATTGTAACTTTAATCGCTAAATAATCATTCTAAATTTTGGAAAAAAAACAATATACACAGATTCAAGAAAATGATACCATTAATTTTAGAGCTGAATTAGAAAAATATTTAATTCATTGGAAGTGGTTTGTTTTGGGAATTATAATTGCTATTACTGGTGCTTTTTTAAAATTAAGATATACTACTCCTATATATAGTAGCTCTACGACAATATTGATTAAGAACGATAAAAAAGGGGGCATTTCAGATGAATTAGCTGCCTTTGGAGATTTAGGTATTGTTGGTGGATCTAGTAATAGTATTGACAATGAAATTGAAATAATAAAATCAAGAAAACTAATAAAGAGTGTAATAACTAAATTAAATTTAAGTACTAAATATATAATTGAAGGAGCTATTAAAAAATCTGAAGCATATGGAAATAAACCAATTTCTTTTATACTTATTGATTCTTCCTCTCTAAATTTAAGTACGTCCCTTAATCTTCAAATAATTTCTGATAAAAAATTTAAATTAAGTGATATAAATGATAATTTTATTATAGAAGAACATTTTGGTAAAAGTATAAAAACCAAAGATTTACCTGAGTTTAAAATTATTAAAACTTCCTTTTTTTCTAATAAATCAATAAATAAAAACATTAAAATTGTATCAAGTCCAATAAATAGTATTATTGATTTCTATCAAAAAAGCATTAGTGTATCTCCTATAAATAAAAGATCTAGTGTTTTAAAATTATCTTTACAATCTACAATAAAGAAAAAAGCAGAAGATATATTGAATGAATTGGTTATTCAATATAATGATGATGCTATTTTTGATAAAAAAGAGGTTTCTAAAAAAACAAATGACTTTATAATTGAACGCCTTAATAGTGTTGCTACTGAACTTGCAGGTATAGATGATAAAGTGAAAATCTTTAAGAGCAAAAATAACATTACTGATATTGAATCTGAAGCTAAACTAACTTTAGAAACTAATACTTTAAATAGACAGAAATTAATAGAAGTTTCAACCGAATTAAATTTAGCTAAATCATTAAGTAAAGAATTAATCAATAATGATTATTTGCCCGCAAACTTAGGTCTAACCGATCCTAATATAGCTCAATCTATAGCTGAATATAACTTATTAATTGCTCAATACAAACGTCTAAAAAAGAGTGCTGGAGAAAAAAACACTGTGCTTATTGAAGTTCAAGATAAAATATCTAATCTAAAAAACTCTTTAAAAGGAAGCCTTAATAATATTGTTCAGTCACTTCAAATTAAAGTAAAAAGTTTACAACGAGAAGCTGGAATATTTAACTCTAAAATTTCATCAATTCCATCAAAAGAAAGGGAATTTTTAGATATAGCTCGTCAGCAAGAAATTATAGCAGGTTTATACTCTTACTTATTAAAAAAGAAAGAAGAAACTGCTATTTCTCTAACAGCTACTGCTGTTCCAAATGCTAAAATTATAGACAAAGCTTATAGTTCAAATATTCCTGTAAGTCCAAAAAGAAGAATAATTTATCTAGCTGCTCTTCTATTAGGATTAATAATACCATTTGTAATAATATATTTAAGAGAACTTTTAGACACAAAAGTACATACTAAAAAAGATATTGAGGAACATACAACAATACCTTATTTAGGAGATATTCCACACTCTATAACAAGAGAAAAAATTGTTATAAACTCAAGTGCACGTTCAAGTACTGCTGAAGCTTTCAGATTGATTAGAACGAACCTAGATTTTATGCTACCTCACAAAACAGAAGGAAAAGGAAACACTATATTTGTTACTTCTACTACTAGTGGAGAAGGAAAGTCATTTACTTCTATAAATTTAGCAGCTTCTTTATCTTTATCTGGCAAAAAAGTTATTTTAGTAGGAATGGATTTAAGAGCGCCAAAAATCACTGAATATCTTGAAATTCCAGATAGAAAAGGTATTACTAATTTCTTAACTAATAACAGTATCACATTAGACTCTTTAAAGTTTTCGATTGATGAAATTCCTAGTTTAGATATTATTGCTTCTGGAGCTATCCCTCCTAATCCAGCAGAATTATTAATGTCTAAAAAGATCGGTGATATTTTTACAGAGTTGGAAGAAAAATATGATTATGTTATTATAGATACTGCTCCTGTAAATTTAGTAACTGACACAATGCTTATTTCTAAACATGCAGATTTAGTATTATATGTTACTAGAGCTAATTATTTAGACAAACGTATGTTAATAGTACCTCAAACTTTATACAGAGATAAAAAGCTTCCTAACTTAGCCATTATTTTAAATGATGTTGATTTAAAGCGTGGATATGGATACGGTTATGGATATGGATACGGATATGGTATACCTGAAGAGGAAGATTTACCATGGTACAAAAGAATATTTAACTAATACTAAGTAAATAAATAGTATAAATAAAAAAGAGGAAGCAAATTGCTTCCTCTTTTTTATTTATAAGAGTTTTTTATTGTTATTTAACAAGTGTTCAATTTGCTTTCTTATTTTAACTGTACCTATTTTATTTAACAACTTAAGATGATTCTGATGATGTGTATCAGTTCCAACAAAATCATACATATTCTCTTTTAATAATTTTTGAGCTGTTTTCTGTACTCCTTTTCCGTATTGTTCAGTTAATGATAATAAGTTTAATTGAAAAACACATCCTGCCTTTTTTAGTTTATAAAAATTCTGGAAATCATTATGATAAAAATTATAACGCTCTGGATGAGCTAAAACAGGTTTATAACCTTTTAACTGAATTTCAAATAAAACATCATATAAATTATAAGGAGCATTAAAATATGACATTTCAACCAAAATATAATTGTCTTTTAAAGTTAGAATATCATCAGCTTTTAATCTTTCAACAAATTGCTCATCCATCATATACTCTGCTGCTGCATTAATTTTTATATCGTTGAAACCTTGTTTTTTTAGTTCTGATCTAACTATTTCTAATTTATCTTTTATCGTTTTAGAAGAATTTGGATATACATCTCCTAAAACATGTGGTGTGGTAATAAAGTTTTTAATACCATAAGAATACATCTTTGTTATCAAAGAAATTGAATTTTCTAAATCTTTTGCTCCATCATCAATTCCAGGAAGTAAATGAGAATGAATGTCTATAAATCCATCAGGAAAAAGTTCATTTAAGGGAATCTCTTTTTTCTTAAAAAACAACATATTTTATTTTTATCTCTTAATTATTTTACAAATTTACATCAATAGTCCATCTTAACTAAACAAAAATTATACCTTTTTTTATTACGAAATCGATTGAGATTAACACAGCTATTGTACAACTAATTTTGATAGTATATATTTGAGCAAAACTAAATAAAATATAATGATTTTAATAGCTGATGGTGGTTCTACAAAAGCAGATTGGATTGCTTTAGATAATAATAAAGAAGAAGTTTTTAGAGTAAGAACTTTAGGTTTAAATCCAGCTGTAGTTTCAAAAGAAGAATTATTAAATAGAATTGAGAATATATTTCAGCTTATTAACATTAAGGAAGCAGTTAAAGCAATTCATTTTTATGGAGCTGGTTGCGGAACTGCTATACCTGTTAAAATTTTACATGATGTTTTAAAGTCCATTTTCACAAATGCATCTATAAATATTTCTGAAGATATGTTAGCTGCTGTATATGCAAGTTCAGCTCAAAACCCAGCCATAGTTTGTATTTTAGGGACGGGATCCAATAGCTGTTATTATGATGGTAATAATATGGAAATGATTACTCCTTCATTAGGTTATACAATTATGGATGAAGCTAGCGGTAACTACTTTGGTAAACAATTATTAAAAGATTATTATTATAAGAAAATGCCACAAAAAATTGCTAAATCTTTTGAAGAAGAATTTAATGTTGATGCTGACTATATTAAGTTAAACCTATATAGAAAACCCAATCCAAATATGTATTTAGCTTCATTTGCTAAATTCATGTTTGATTATAAGGATAAAAAGTACATTAAGAAAATCATTAAAAAAGGCTTTCAAGAATTTTTTAAATATAGAATTTTACCGTACAAAAAAGGGGGTGAAACACCGATTTACTTTATTGGATCTATAGCTTATTACTTTAGAGATATTTTAGAAAATATAGCTTCTAAAAACAATTTAATTATTACTGATGTTATCCAACGTCCTATAGATAATTTAGTCAAATTCCATATGGAAAATGACATTTAACAAAATGGCAATATTTTTTCTAAAGTAATTCCTCGTGATCCTTTAATTAAGATTGTACTATCCTTAATTGGTTTTTTAGTTAAATATTCTTTTAACTCTTCTAAAGTTTTAAACTTGAGATGATTTGTTTTTGTTTCGAAAAAATTCTTTCCAACTAACAAAACATTAGAAAATTTAGCTTTAGAGGCGAAATCAACTATTTTTTGATGTTCTACTCCACTAAACTCACCAAGCTCGAACATATCTCCTAAAACAATCGTTTTATGATTAGATTCATATAGTATAAAACTATCCAAAGCTGCTTTCATACTTGTAGGATTGGCATTATAAGCATCTAATATTATTTTATTGAATTTAGTTTCTATAACTTCAGATCTATTATTAGAAGGAATGTAGTTTTCAATAGCTTTTTTTATTTCTTTTTCTGATACTTTAAAGTAATTTCCTATAGTAATTGCTGCACTTATATTGGCATAATTATAACTTCCTATAAGCTTACTGTGTATCTTTTCATCATTAAAAATTAAATTAACGAATGGATTAGCATCAATAAATTTAATTGATTCTTCAAATCGTATAACATCTATTCCTTTAGTTTTTTCAATTTGAATTGGATCATCTGAGTTTAAAAAAACTTTTCCTTTAGAATCTCTAATAAAATCATATAATTCAGATTTACCTTTAATTACTCCTTCTATAGACCCAAAACCTTCTAAATGAGCACTACCAAAATTAGTAATATAACCATAGTTTGGTTCTACAATCTTAGATAAAAAAGCAATTTCTTTTTGATGATTAGCTCCCATTTCAACAATTCCTATTTCAGTGTCAGAATTCATCGAAAGTAGTGTTAAAGGAACTCCTATATGATTATTCAAATTACCTATTGTAGCTGTCGTTTTAAATCTACAAGACAGCACTGCATTAATCAATTCTTTTGTAGTTGTCTTACCATTACTACCTGTCAAAGAGATTATTGGAATATTTAGTTGACTCCTATGATAATTAGCTAAATCTTGTAGTGCCTTCAACACATTATCTACTAAAATTATATTATCATTTGTTTTATATTCAATTTCATCAACAACTGCATACTTAGCTCCTTTAGTCAATGCATCAGAAGCAAACTTATTCCCATTAAAGTTATCGCCTTTCAGTGCAAAAAACATCGAATTGTTTCTTATTTTTCTTGTATCAGTATCAACTAAACCATGTTGAATAAACAACCTATATAATTCCTTTATATCCATGTTGTAAAAATAAAAAACCTCATTGAAATTCAATGAGGTTTAATTTATAATTTAAAAGATAAAACTATCTTCTTCTTTTAGCATACTTTGGTGTTGCAGTCTTTCTCTTGTTCATCATCATAGGTCCCATTTTATCAGTAGCACATCTAAATCCGATAAAATTAGTTGCCATATATTCTGGGAAGTACCTTCTTTGAGCTGGATCTAACCAATACTCTCTATCTGCCCAAGAACCACCTTTATAAACTCTAGATTTATCACTAATTAAAGTTGTTCTTGTTTTAGCGTCATACTTATAGTTATTGATAACATTTCCTAAAGAATCTTTTTCTGATTCAGGTTTTTGTGGCGAATTATACATTCTAGATTTAGGATCTAATTGATCTTTGTCCAATCCATAATTCTTAGAAGAAGCTTGATCTCCATCTCCTAAACTAGAGTTATTAGCAAGATTGTAGTTTCTTCTCATGTAAGTATCCTCTTTTGTAATTGGGATATACTTTACACTTCCTGGTAAGTCTTTAGGTACAATTCTACCATTTTCTAAAGTATCATATTCAATATCACCAATTTCATCTCCAACGATTACAACTTTACCATCTTGATCTATTAACTTTTTTGTGAATATATTTCCTCTAAAATAATTGAAATCATTTGCTTCTGAATCAATAATTGGACGGTATACATCCTCTACCCATTCAGCAACGTTACCAGACATATCGTATAATCCAAAAGCATTAGGAGGGTAACTTCTAACTGCATTTGGAATATCAGACATATCACTACTCCATCCAGCAATACCACTATAATCTCCTTTTCCTTGCTTAAAGTTAGCTAATTGATCTCCTCTTCTTCTTTTATCTCTATCTCTAGTATACTTTCCATTCCAAGCATACTTCTTTCTTCCTCTAATGTTATTGTATTCTCTATTTTCAAACATTGCTTTAGCAGCGTACTCCCACTCTACTTCTGTTGGAAGTCTAAACTTTTGAGATAGGATACCATCTGAAGAAGTAACTTGTCTTCCTGAAAACTCATCTTTACCAGGCTTAGGATCTCCTTTTTTTCTTGGTACAGGAATTCCTTTCTTATAGATTGTTGAATCCCCATCAAATAATGCGTAAGGATTAGTTAAATAAGTATCTGTATCAAAATTGTTTTTCCCTTTAAAACTTAATGAATCCTCTTTAAAAATATTTTTAATTACACCTTTATCCATTAAAATTTTTAAATTAACAGCATTTGTACGCCACTTACAATATTTAGTTGCTTGTAACCAACTAACACCTACAACTGGGTACTCTGCATAAGATGGATGTCTTAAATAACTTTCAGATAATAAATTTGTATTACCTAATCCTTTTCTCCAAACTAATGTATCAGGTAAAACTGATTTATAAATATTTTTAAACTGAGGTTCTTCTGGAGGAAACACTTTTTTAGTGTATTGCATAAATGCTCCATAAGCAGAATTAGTTACTTCCGTTTCATCCATGTAAAACGAACGAACATGCATCTTTTTAGGAGTAGTGTTCCAATCAAACATTACGTCATCTTGAACTAACCCCATTGTAAACGTACCTCCTTCAATATGAACCATATTCATAGGAACATCTTTATTAGGGTTATAAGATCCTTTTATTATATTTCCATAATTATGATCATTAAATCTCCATCCTGTAAAAGGATCTACATCACTAGAACCACCTCTATTGCTTTTACAAGAAGTAATTAATAAGCTAGTGATAGCCAACAAACTAAATAATTTTAAGGTACTTTTCATGTATTTTTAACTATTTTAAGGGTGCCGCAATTTACAATATTTCTAATTTCTTACAACTAATTTATCTACAATTTCTCGTATTAGAAAGTTGCTCTTGCAAGATTACAAACGACCATTTTTTAAGTTTAGTATTACGAATCTAAGAAAAAGATTAAATATCTAGCCTTAATTTTTATTATTTTATGAGATAAATATCTAAAGACCTCACTTTCAAAAACAAAAAAAAGTCTGAAATAAAATATTTTGAAATATTTTTAATTAATCTTCAAAAAAATGTAATAATTTTATCCAGCGAACGTTAAGATAGTGGTTAAAATTTAACAAATTTTAGCAATATTTTAAGAAAATCATATATTTGCCGAACTAATAATCAAATTTTTACATGAAAAAATTATCAATTTTATTGTTTTTTGCATGTTTTGCCCTTCAAATCAAAGCACAATCAACATCAAGTGGAATCACAACAGCTACTCCATTTTTATTAATTTCATCAGACGCTCGTGCTGGCGGTATGGGAGATGTAGGTGTAGCTACATCAGCTGATGCATTTTCAATTTTTCACAATGCTGCTAAAACAGTTTTTAACAAAAACAAAATAAGCATTGGTTTAAACTATACTCCTTGGTTACGTAATTTAACTGATGACATATTTATAGGAAATGCTTCTTATGTGAATAGATTTAAAGAAAACGCTGCTTGGGGTGTTGACGTCAAATATTTTTCTTTAGGTAAAATAGAATTAACAACTGATTTGGCTCAAAGTCTAGGTTATACAAATCCAAGTGAATTTGCTATTACTGGTACATACTCAATGAAATTAAGCGAGAAATTTTCAATGGGTATTGGGCTTAAATACATAAACTCAAATTTAGATGTCACTAACAATAGTATAGATGCAGTTAATTCATTTGCTGTTGATATCTCTGGTTACTATCAATCTGATGAAAGAAATTATGGAAGTTTCAATGGTCGTTATCGTTTAGGTTTCAATATTGCTAACATCGGTCCTAAAGTTGAATATACACCAGGACAAGAAAATTTCATTCCTACTAATGCTAAATTAGGTGGTGGTTTTGACTTTATTTTTGATAGCCAAAACACATTAGGTTTAAATTTAGAATTCACAAAATTATTAGTTCCTTCTAGTAGTACTCAATCTGGTAGAGGTTGGTTTGAAGGAATGTTTACCTCTTTAGGAGATAGAAGCTTTGGTGAAGAGTTAAAAGAAATAACATGGGCTTTAGGTGCGGAGTATTTATACAACAATGCTTTTGCAGCAAGAGCAGGTTATTTTCATGAAAGTGAAGAAAAAGGTCAACGCCAGTTTTTCACTTTAGGAGCAGGATTTACAGCTAAATCATTTACTTTAGATTTATCATATTTAGTTAATACTTCTGCTGTAAATAACCCATTAGAAAATACTTTAAGATTCTCTTTATCATTTGATTTAGGAGAAATCTACGAAGATTACTAAAATTTAGTATTTTTTTTTTAATTTCGTAACATAATTTAAAAGCAGTCTTGACGACTGCTTTTTTTGACCAATACTATTTCTTATGGAAAAAATAGAAGTAAAATCTTCAGCTGTTATTTATAATAGTGTAGAAGAATTATCTCAGGAAGATAGAATGCTAATGGATAAAGCTGTTGAAGCTAGAGCTAAGGCTTATGCCCCTTATTCTAAATTTAATGTAGGCGCTGCTTTTTTATTAGAGAATGGAGAAATTGTTTTAGGAAATAATCAAGAAAACGCTGCATATCCCTCTGGTATGTGTGCTGAAAGAGTCGGAATTTGGAAAATTGGCTCAGAATTCCCTGGAATAAAAATCAAAAAATTAGCTATAACAGCTGCATCTACCCAATCAAAAGTAGATAAACCTGTTGGGCCTTGTGGTGCTTGTAGACAAACATTATCTGAATATGAAATCAACCAAAAAGAACCAATGGAAATTCTTTTTATGGGAGAAGTTGGTAAAATTATAAAAACAGAATCATTACTGTCTTTATTGCCTTTTTCTTTTGATAGTTCATATTTATAAAAACAACAAACATAGAAAAGGCATCTTTTTTTTGTTAAATAAATAATTATTTAAGCCTTTTTTAAGAATTCGACAATTCTCAAAAATTGACTGATAATTAAGGCATTAATGTAATTAAAAATGCTTTATTTGTATTCTTTAACCCTTAAAGAATTCTAATGACATCATCAGTAATTACAGGTACAGGAACATATATTACCTCAATTCAAAAAACAAATGCAGAGTTTTCTAATCATCAATTTTTGAATGAAGATGGATCTGATTTTCCTAACACAAATGATGTAATTATTGAAAAGTTTAAATCAATTACTGGTATTGAAGAGCGACGCTATGCTAAAGATGAATATAATGCTTCTGACTTAGGATATTTTGCTGCTCAGAAAGCCATAAAAGATGCTAATATAAATCCAGAAGAACTAGATTATATAATCTTAGCTCATAACTTTGGTGATGTAAAGAGTAACGCAATTCAAAGCGATATCTTACCTAGTTTAGCCACAAGAGTAAAATACAAATTAGGAATAGAAAACCCAAACTGTGTAGCTTACGATATTTTATTTGGTTGTCCGGGTTGGGTAGAAGGAGTTATTCAAGCACAAGCATTTATCAAAGCTGGAATAGCAAAAAAATGTTTAGTTATAGGTGCTGAAACACTATCTAGAGTTGTAGATCAAAACGACAGAGACTCTATGATATATAGTGATGGTGCTGGAGCTTGTATAGTTGAAGCAAAAGAAGGTTCTGAATCTGGAATTATTAGCCATGCTAGTCAAACATTTACTAAAGAAGAAGCCTTCTATTTATTTTTCGGAAAATCTTATAATAAAAGTCACGATAAGGATGTTCGATACATAAAAATGCATGGTCGTAAAATTTATGAGTTTGCTTTAAACAATGTGCCAAACGCTATGAAAATAGCTTTAGATAAAAGTGGAATAGCAATAGATGAAGTAAAAAAAGTTTTTATCCATCAAGCAAATGAAAAAATGGATGAAGCAATTATTAAACGTTTCTTTAGACTATATAAAAAACCTATTCCAGAAGGTATTATGCCAATGAGTATTCATAAACTAGGAAATAGTTCTGTAGCTACCGTTCCTACATTATTAGATTTAGTTTTAAAAGGTAAAATAGAGGATCAAAAGGTAGAAAAAGGAGATGTAATTATGTTAGCTTCTGTTGGCTCAGGAATGAGTATTAATGCAATCGTTTATCGTTATTAAAAAACTTCAAAAAATCTAAAATCAAATACAACAAATCTAAAATCTAAGTACTATTTTTGCACATGCAACAACACAACGTACTTATATTAG
Source organism: Tenacibaculum aiptasiae (assembly GCF_965221665.1). Taxonomy (NCBI): domain Bacteria; kingdom Pseudomonadati; phylum Bacteroidota; class Flavobacteriia; order Flavobacteriales; family Flavobacteriaceae; genus Tenacibaculum; species Tenacibaculum aiptasiae. The sequence continues at coordinate 2,044,677 of NZ_CBDCSN010000002.1, read as the reverse complement.
ATTTCGGATCGCAATACACGCAATTAATTGCGCGCCGAGTAAGAGAATTGAACATTTATTGTGAGATTCATCCGTATAACAAAATACCAGAAAATTTAAACAATTTTAAAGCTGTTATCTTATCAGGAAGTCCATCTTCTGTTCGTTCTGATGAAGCACCTCATCCAGATTTATCTGAAATTAGAGGTAAAAAACCTTTATTAGCTGTTTGTTATGGAGCCCAATATTTAGCTCATTTTTCTGGTGGACTTGTAGCTCCTTCAAATACCAGAGAATATGGAAGAGCCAATTTATCATTCATTAAAAAAGAGGAGGAATTTTTCAACGAAATTTCTGAAGGAAGTCAAGTTTGGATGAGTCATTCAGATACAATTAAAGACTTACCTACTAACGGAATTTTATTAGCTAGCACACACGATGTGAAAAATGCAGCTTATAAAATTGAAGGAGAAACAACTTATGCTATTCAATTTCATCCTGAAGTTTATCATTCAACAGATGGAAAACAATTATTACAAAACTTTTTAGTTAATATAGCAGGGGTAGCTCAAACATGGACACCATCTTCTTTTGTAGATGAAACGGTTGCCAGCATAAAAGCTAAAGTAGGAAATGACAAGGTTGTTTTAGGACTATCTGGAGGAGTAGATTCAACAGTAGCTGCTGTATTATTACATAAAGCTATTGGAAGTAATTTACATTGTATATTTGTTAATAATGGATTATTAAGAAAGAATGAATTTACCGACGTATTAAAACAATATGAAGGTATGGGCTTAAATGTAAAAGGGGTTGATGCTTCGGCACGTTTCTTGAATGAACTTGCTGGATTAAGTGACCCTGAAGCTAAACGTAAAGCTATAGGTAAAGTTTTTATTGATGTTTTTGATGATGAAGCTTCTCAAATTAAAGATGCAAAATGGTTAGCTCAAGGAACTATTTATCCAGATGTTATAGAATCTGTTTCAGTAAATGGAGGCCCTTCAGCAACAATTAAAAGTCATCATAATGTAGGAGGATTACCTGACTTTATGAAACTAAAAATAGTTGAGCCATTACGAATGATATTTAAAGATGAAGTTCGTCGTGTAGGAGCATCAATGGGAATTGATAAAGACTTATTAGGACGTCATCCTTTTCCTGGCCCTGGTTTAGCTATTAGAATTTTAGGCGATATTACGGCTGAAAAAGTTAGGATATTGCAAGAAGTTGATGCTATTTTTATTAATGGATTAAAAGAAGACGGATTATATAATAAGGTATGGCAAGCTGGAGCAATTTTATTACCTGTAAACTCAGTTGGAGTTATGGGAGATGAAAGAACTTACGAAAAAGTAGTAGCTTTACGTGCTGTTGAAAGTACCGATGGTATGACTGCTGATTGGGTAAACTTACCTTATGAGTTTTTACAAAAAACATCAAATAAAATAATTAATAATGTAAAAGGTGTTAATAGAGTTGTTTATGATATTAGCTCTAAACCACCTGCAACAATTGAATGGGAATAACTCCTTAAAAATAAAAACAACCTAGATGAAGAAATTACAATTTTTACTTTTAATTTGTATTTTAACTTTTGCCGTTTCCTGTGGCCAGCAGAAACGATATGTCTCCTACAAAGTAAAAGATGGTGAAACAATGCGCGACATTGCGAAACGTCTTGACATGAAAACCAAGGACCTACTTCGTTTAAATCCAGACGTAAGTAGAAGACCTGATCCAAACACGGTAATTGTAATTCCAAATCCTGAAATTAAAAAAGGAATTTCTTCATCTTCTTCAGAAAACACAGAAGAGCAACCTATTGTCACTGAGACAGAGACTGTAGAATCAGAACCTACTGAAAATAATAATGAAAATACAGAAGAAGTATTTCAGCAAACTGTTTATGAATACGAAACACATACAGTAAAAGCTGGTGAAACTGTATATAGAATTACTAAAGAGTACGATATTTCTAAAGATGATTTAATTAAATGGAATCCAGAATATCCAGGCATTAAAAACAATGACTTAAGTATTGGTCAAGTTTTAAAAGTTAAAGCTACTGAAAGTGTTATAACTATTGATCGTGAGGAAGTTTTAGAAAAATTTTTAACTCATACGGTTAAAAGTAAAGAAACTGTATATAGCTTAACACGCTTTTATAATATTTCTAAAGATGATTTAATTAGATTAAACCCTGAGTTTCCTAACATAGTTAATAACGACCTTTCTATTGGTCAACTTTTAAAAATTAAACCTATAGAAGAAGTTAACTCAGATGAAAACTTTACTTTTTATAAAGATACTATTCAAGAAAACACGGCTATAAACTTAGCTATTTTACTACCTTTTAAAGCAAAAGAATACGATTCTTTATCTGCCAAAGATATTTTTAGTAAGAAAAAGAATAAATCAGCTTCTTTAGCTAATATGGTTACTGACTTTTATATGGGAGCTGAAATGGCTATTGACTCTATAAAAAAACAAGGAGTAATAGTTAATTTGAATGTTTTCGATACTGGAAACAGAGGTAGCAATGTTAGTTCAATATTAGAAGAAGATCAATTAGATAATAGCGATGTTATCATTGGCCCTTTTTATTCTAATAAAGCAGAAATAATTGCTCGTAAAGTTAGCGCTCCAGTGGTTTTTCCTCATTTTTCTAGTAAGCAACAGAATTTTTCTTCTTCTAAATTGGTTAAAACAGCTCCTGAAAAAGATAAATACACTGATTTTTTAATTTCTTATTTAAAAGACAAGTATAATGGTGAAGAGGTTTTTGTTGTAGGTGATGGTAAGTCTAATTCAAGTTCTAGAATAACAAAAATTGTTGGCAATTTAAAAAGTCATGATTCAATTAAAAACGTTCATATTTTAAAACCAAAAGACGGTTATATTAAAAGAGATCGCTTTACTGAAAAAATGAATCCTAAAAAACACAACTGGGTTGTTATTACATCTGATGATAATGTAGCCATTGCTGATGTTTTAAATAGTATGATTGGTTTACCTGATGACATAACAGTTCAAGTGTTTGCTATTGAAAAAAATAAAGCATACGATAAAATAGAAAACAATAAACTAGCTAGTATTGATTTCACATATGTTTCTAATGTTTTTGCTGATGACTCTTCTAATGATGTAAAGATTTTCAATAAAAAATATTTTGACAACAACAACACCATACCTTCTGATTATGCTATCAAGGGATTTGATATTACCTATGATGTTTTAATGAGATTAGCTTCTGGAAAAAGCTTAACAGATACTTTTAAAGACGGTGTTTCTCTTCGTTTAGAAAACAAATTCGATTATCGTAAGAAAACTTTTGGAAGTACAAGTAATAGAGGCTTATTTATAGTAAAATACAATAAAGATCTAAGCTTAGAAAGATTAAAATAAAAATAAAAAAGCCGATGTAAATTTACATCGGCTTTTTTATCGCTTTTATCCTTTCAATACAGTTCATCAAAGAATCCCTCCAATAAGGTATTTCTATATCAAAATCTTCTTTAATTTTAGAACTATTTAAAAGTGAATAACTTGGTCTTTTTGCGGGTGTAGGATATTGCTTAGTCTCAATTGGATATATCTTACAATCAATTTTTGAAAGCTCCATTATTGCTTTTGCAAAATCATACCACGAAGTAACACCTTCATTAGAAAAATGATAAATTTTAGACTTTTCATCTATTCTCCCTTTGCTTTGTTTTATAATATTTAAACAAATTTTAGATAAATCTTTTGCGTAGGTTGGTACTCCTATTTGATCATATACTACATTTAGTTCTTGTTTTTCTTTCCCTAAACGAAGCATAGTTTTAACAAAATTATTACCATAAATGGAATACAACCACGATGTTCTAATTATAATTGCTTCTACTGAAGATTTTAAAACTTCTTCTTCACCTTTTAATTTAGTCCTCCCATAAACATTTATAGGACTTACTTTATCTTCTTCTTTATAAGGAAGAACATTTTCTCCATTAAATACATAATCTGTAGAAATATGAATTAACTTTCCACCAACTAACTCAATCGCTTTAATTAAGTTAGAAACACCTATATAATTAACTTTCTCTGCTTTTACTTTTTCTACCTCTGCTTTATCTACTTTGGTATAAGCTGCACAGTTGATAACTACTTGAATTTTATTATTTAATATGTAAAATTTTATTTTTTCAATATCAGTTATATCAAGATTTTTCGAATCTTCGAAAAAGAAATTATACTCAGGATAGTCCGAAGACAAATTCTTTATTTCTGAACCTAATTGACCATTACTTCCTGTAACTAATATATTCATTTTTAATAATTAAAAAGGGCTCTTAAAATCTCTAAAAGATTTGAGTTTCTTATCTTTTTCAGACAAAATTACTTCTTCTTCTTTAACTCCCCAGTCTATTTGTAGGTCAATATCATTCCATTTTATACCAGAATCATAATCTGGTGCATAATAATTATCTACTTTATAAACTATTATTGCTTCTTCTGATTTGACTAAAAAACCATGAGCAAAGCCTTTAGGAATGTATAACTGTTTTTTATTTTCTTCAGATAATTCTTCTGAAATATGCTTACCATAGGTTGGAGATCCTTTTCTTAAATCCACCACTACGTCTAAAATTTTACCTTTTATACACCTAACTAATTTTGATTGACTATAAGGAGGTTTTTGAAAATGAAGCCCTCTTAAAACCCCTTTTTGAGATTTAGATTCATTATCTTGAATAAAGTTTAGATTTTGTACATACTTTTCAATTCTTTTCTTATTAAATGATTCAAAAAAATATCCTCTTTCATCTCCAAATATTGTTGGCTTTATTATTATAACTCCTGGTATTTCAGTTTTTTTAAACTCCATTATTATTTAGCTAAATTTAATAAGTATAAAAAAGAAATAAAAATCAAGCATTCCCCTACCTCTTTATCTTTCTTTTTTTATTCTATCTCCCGATCCTTTTCCTCCTACAGTTGCAAAAATATATTGAAAGTATTTCTTTATTGTTAGAGATTCTAGCATCTCAGCATCTACTTCGGCTAACTTTTTTGGAGTTGACATATCAATTTCATTAATTTGAGCTAAACCAGTAATTCCTGGCAAGAAATCATAAACTCCTTTCTTACTTCTTTCATCTATTAGTTCCTCTTGATTAAAAAGATTTGGTCTTGGACCAACTAGACTCATATCTCCTTTTAAAACGTTAATCAGTTGCGGTAATTCATCTAATTTTGATTTTCTTAAAAAAGCTCCCAATTTTGTTACAGAACTACTGTTTGCTAAATGCGTCGCCACTGATTTTGTATTTACTCCCATAGTTCTGAACTTTAGTAATGTAAATGACTTTTTATTTTTACCTACTCGTTCTTGTTTAAAAATTGGTGAGCCTGTATCAAATAATCCTAAGATGTATACAATTAAACCCAATGGCCATAAAACCAAAATACCAAAAAAAGAAAAAATGAAATCAAAAAAACGTGTCATAAATTATATATTAAAACTTTTTATAGTCAACTGTATCCCTTCTTCAACAGCTAAAGGCATCTTTTTTCCAATAGCTTGCTTAATTTTTTTATTAGAAACCACATAATTACTAGTTAATTTGTGTATTTTCTCAGTACTGATTGGAAAAGGGATTATATTTCCAATTTTACCTAATAAATTGATTATAAATTTAGGTGTGTTAAATATTAATACTTTTTTATCTATAGCCTCACCTATATTCATTACTAACTCTTTTGTAGAAACAGGTTGATCATCTGCAATGTTATACACCCCTGATATAATATCTTTATTTTTAATCAACTCTTCAATAATAAAACATAAATTATTGATAGACAAAAAAGAGCGTTTATTTTCATATCTTCCAAATGGATACGGTATACCTTTTGACACAAAACTATATAATAAATTTAAATTTCCTTTATTATTAGGTCCATGTATCATACAAGGTCTTAAAATATATACTCTTTTGTTTTTCGGTAGTTTTTTACCCAAGATATATTCTTCAGCTGCCAATTTTGATTTCCCATATACAGTTATTGGATTTGGCTGAGTTTCTTCTGTTAGTATTACTTCTACTTCATCAGCAACAGCTTTTACGGAACTCATAAAAATAAAAGTCTCACAATTACTCTCTAAAAATTTATCAAAAAGTTCTTTTGTTAACTCTGTATTTGCCGTGAAATATTCTTTATCATTAGATATGCTCTTTAAATCATGTGCCTTCCCTGCTAAATGAATAACTGTATTATACTCTGAAAATAATTTTTCAGACAAATCTTCGTATGAAAAAATATTCTTTGATTTTTTTCTTGATACTCCAGATATTTCAAACAAATTTTCTAAATAGTTCTTTAAACTATTTCCAACAAAGCCAGATATTCCAGTAATGATAATTTTATTATTCATTTCCAAGAGTTATTATAGAATTTGCCATCTTCTTGTTAATCTCTAATCTTGAGAACTTCTCTTTAAACTCAAATCTCTCAATATTTTTATATGAATATTTTTTAATTTTTTCATATAATTCATCCGAATTAGTTGGTTCAAATAAAATTAAATTTGACATGTTTTCCTTAAGAAAAACTTTTGCATATCCATCCACTCCTGCTATTATTGGTTTATCAAATGTTCCATACTCAAAAAGCTTAGACGGCAATACTCTTTTAAAGGCCTTATGCTTATTTAAATGTAAAAATAAAAAGTCTGCATTTTGATAATAATCTAGTAACTGATCTCTAGTAACAGGCGGTAATAAATCAACATTATTTATTTTATTAATTACAAGTTGATCTTCCAATTTATGTTTAGCCCCTCCATCTCCAATAATCAAAAATTTATGTGTTTCGGATAATTTCATGGCAATTTGGGGTACTACTAAATCAAGGCCTTGTCCCTCACCAATATTACCTCCATATACAATTGTTTTTTTATCATTGCTTTTAGGTCTATCTTTTTTCTTTAGTGATAAAAAAAGTTCATCAATTCCATTAGTAAAGAAAGTATATTTAGCTTTAGTATATTTTGTAAAGTAACTTTCAAACCCTTTAGAAACTAAGTTTATCTGTTCTGCTTTTCCAAAGGTATAATTTTCAATAGGTTTTAAAACTAAATTCAATCCTAAGTTTAGAATTTTATTTTTATAAAGATCCGTTATAGTTTCTCTAAAAATATCACGAATATCAAGGTAAAGCTTTGCTTTTTTCTTTCTTGCTATTCTTGCTCCCAAAAAAGCCGTAAACAAACGAGATGAAGAAGCATAGACTAAATCATACTCTTTATTTTTTGTAAGTTCTAATGCTTCAAAATAAAACTTTTTAAATGATTTTATTTGACCAAGAATCCCACTTCCATGCTCTGGTATTTTAATCCTGTTAACAAAAATACCGTCTCGTATTTTTTCTTCATTCTTTGCTTCAACTTTAAAAGAATCATATCTATTTGGATGCGTAGTTACAACATCAATAGTGTCTTCTTGCTTTAACTGTTTCACCACTTCCTTTAACAAGGAAGTATTTCTAAAAGACCCCGCACATAAGTCAGGCTCATAATAAAACGTTAGAAATAATATTCTCATGATTATTATTTTGCTATTACTACCTCTAATTTTTCTTCAAAAATAATTACTATTTTTTTTCCTTCAATTGTTTTATTAAAACCTAAACAATAGTTATATTTTTTTTCATTTGCACTTTTTACTTCGCCATCAATGATCAATCTCAAATCATTTAAACAATATTCTTTATCATTGATTTTCTTATACTCTACATCTGGGTGAAAATGTAAAATAAATTTTTTGCTTAAAGAAGAATTCCCTAAAATATTATCATGAATTACTAAAGCCTCCTTATTTATTTGAAAGGTTCTTTCATGAATTATTCCATTTTTTTTATAACCATTATGCTTAGCAGATATCAATCCTTCTTCCTCTTTCAAATCAAATACCTTAGCTCTTTTGGCTACTCTAAAACCTCCCCAAACTTCAGTTTGTTCCAAATCACCTAATTGCACTGTATTATGATAATAAGTTCCTCTTTCGTCTTGTCTTAATTGATTTTTCTCATAAGTAGAAACTCCAGGGTCAACAATTATTGGCTTATTGTTATTATATAATTCGAAACTAAAAGTATCAGAATGCGCATGACCTGGTTGATACGAAGGTTTTATGTTTCCTACATCCATGAATACCTCTAGTTCTTCTGCTTGGAATTTCCTATATCCAGATTCTTTCAATCTTGTTTGACACCAAGTTATTCCAATTCTTTTAGCATACTTAAACAACTCCTTAGAAGTAGGTGCTATATTAAAAGTACTATCGTTAACCATTGGAATATTACCATTAGTATAGGTAATTTTATCTAGCCAAGAAAGCATTATTGAAGCTTTATTAATTAAAAAAGTTTTTAAATCTTCCTCTTTACTCCAAGATTTATTCAATTGAACTAATCGGATGCAATCTAATAACTTGTTCAATAATATTTGATGATACATTGGTGACAATTCAAAATGCGCTCCATCTCCTAATATTTGCTCTTCAAGTTGTTCCTTTAATATCCTTTTTGCTTTTTTATAAAAGCTCTTATCATTAAAATAGTATGCTCCAAAAAATAAAGAAAACCCGTTTTCTAGCAAATGATTCCCCAATAAATGATATTCTAAATTATTTACTAAGAATTGATAATGATTATATAATGTTTGATTAACAACATCTTCTTTTATACCATTCTTAGAAAGAAATTTAATCCAATTTATACCTCTTAATGAAACTGTATAGGGCTCTTTACCATCTAATAAGTTCTTATCATTCTTGATATAATTAGTTATTAAGTTCAGCCCTTCTTCTTTCGAAATCCCCTCTTGATTCAAGAAGTCAAAATAGTTTAAATTATAAGTCCATAATTTACCAAATGAAGAATAATTCCAATCTATTTTCTCTTCAAAACTTCTTGAAAGATTTAAAAACTTAAACTTATTTTCTCCAAAAAATGATTTTTTATTTAAAACTTCATCTTTCCATATTAAATCTATCGGGTTCTTAACGAGTTCTTTATTATATACTTTTTTCGATAAACGATTCCTTACAAAATAGTAAAGCCTGTAATAAATTTGAACAGGCTTTAAAAACTTTATTGTATTATATAAAATTATTACTTTATTTCTATCCATCCTCCTTGCTTCAAAGACTCAATAGCAGCAAATGATGCTCTTGTTGTATTCACAATCTCTTCAAAAGAAATAATTGGATTACCTCCTTTTTTTTGACTATCAATTAATTCATTAAATTGATTATAATGTCCTTTATCTTGTTTTGATGAACTTTTTGAGAATTTCTTAAATCCGTATCCTCTTAGTTTTCGCCAATTATCCATAATTAAAGTTCTTTCTTGAGAATATACCTCCACTCTTTCTTTAGAATAAGCTTTGGAACCATTAGCAAAATAATTAATTACCGCATTGGAACCGTTCTCATATTTCAATAAGATACTTGCATTATCTGTATTTTCTTGAGGGTTTGTTCCCATTGAATTCATACAAACCGATTTCACTTTACTTCCTGCTAGATAAGTACATAAATCTATATAGTGACAAGCTTCTCCTATGATTCGTCCTCCTCCAACTTCCATATCATGTACCCATACATCATCAGGAATAAAACCTGCATTCATTGTGGCAACAATGTTCATTGGAGTATTGTCATTTCCTAAAGCCTTTTTCATTTGTTTTGCTAAAGGAGCAAAACGCCTGTTAAACCCAACAGATACTGAAACATCATTTTCATTATACTCTTTTATAATTTCATCTAGTTCCTCTGTAGTTAAGGCTAAAGGCTTTTCTACAAAAACACTTTTATTCGATTTCATTGCCTCTAAAACCATAGAAGCATGCATATTATGTTTTGTCGTTATAAAAACCGTATCTACCTCATTATCCGATAATATTTCTTTATAGTTTGTTGTTGAATTTGCTATCCCATATTGTTTAGCCATGGTTGTAGACGACAAACCTCCAGAACTAGCTATATACTTTATATCGGCATTAATTTTTTTCAAATTAGGTAAAATTGTTGCACTAGTAAAATTACCAGCACCAACTATTCCAATAACTCCCTTATTTTCTTTAAAGGATTTTTCGTTTATAGCAACGGTAGTTTTAGGCTCTTCTGTTGAATTATACTCTAATATTGAAGCTATTGATTTAGACGAAGACATGTCTCCATAAATCTTATCAAACTCTTTTAGTGGAACTCTTTCTGTTATCAAAGGTTTTACATCCAATGAACCATTTGAGATAGCATTCAATACTGCTTCAAAATTTCTTTTTTCAGTCCAACGGACATAACCAACAGGATAATCATTTCCTTTTTGTTCATACTCTTCATCATACCTTCCTGGTCCATATGAGCAAGATACTTGAAAAGAAATTTCCTTGTTATAAAAATCGGCCCTGCTAATATCTAACCCTATTACTCCCACTAAAATTACTCTTCCAAGTTTACGGCACATTTGTGCCGATTGAGCAATGATTTCATTACTCTTGCTAGAAGCTGTTATAATTACTCCATCAGCTCCTACTCCATTAGTAAAATTTTCTACAAATTTAACCTGATCAGTTCCTTCCGATGGATTGATTGCAGTTATTCCTTTAGATTGAGCTATTTTAATTTTTTCAGGATCAAAATCAAAACCAATGACATTACATCCATTTGCTTTTAGAAGCTCTGCAGTAACTAATCCTATTAACCCTAAACCTACTACCACAATTGTTTCTCCAAAAGTCGGTTTTAACAATCTTATTCCCTGTAAACCTATAGAACCAATAACAGTAAAAACTGCTTTTTCATCTGTAACATTATCAGGTATCTTAGCCACTAGATTTTTTGGAACTAGAACGTACTCTGCATGATTCCCATTCGAAGCAACTCGATCTCCTATATTAAATTCTGTAACCCCATTTCCTATAGCAACAACCTCTCCTACATTGCAGTACCCTAAAGGTAAAGGTTGCCCTAGCTTATTAAATACAGCATCTAAGGTTGGTTTTAACCCATCGGTTTTTATTTTATCAAGTACCATTTTTACTTTATCAGGTTGCTGCTTTGCTTTCTGAATAAAGTTTGCCTTACCAAACTCAACCAACATTTTTTCTGTACCAAGAGATACTAATGTCTTCGTTGTTTTTATAAGTACATGTCCTTTTTTAACTAAAGGCACTGGAACTTCTTCCAATATAGTATCTCCCTTTTTAAGGTCTTGTATAATTTGTTTCATTATTTATAATTTCATTTCTTTATCATAGAATTGTCTCATCCATGATTCAATTGATAAAAGAGCCCAAATACTATAAGAAACATCTTCAACTCCTTTTCTATTCCTATCTAATAACTGTTCTATTTTAGCGTAATCAAAGATACCTCTTCTTTCTACAATTTCTTTACTTAAATAATCTTCTATTTTGAAAGACATATCATTCAATATCCATTCTCTAACAGGTGCACCAAAACCAGTTTTTGGTCTATAAATTACTTCTTTAGGTAAATATCTCTCTGCTACCCTTTTTAATATATATTTAGTTTCTTTTCCTTTTAACTTAAGCTCTATAGGAATTTTAGTTGAAAACTCTACCAATTCTTTATCTAAAAAAGGAACTCTCACTTCAACACCTGTTGCCATACTTAATTTATCTGTATAGTTTAAATTATGGTCTACTAAAAAAGTATTCAACTCCCAAAATAACATTTTATTTAAATCTGAAGTCGAATCAGGAATTTGGTTATTTAATTCTTTAAATCTCTTAAATACATCTATGTTGTTTTTTTCTAAAAACAAACCATTTAAAGTTTCAGGGGCTAACCAAGAAAAATACCCCATCATTCTTTCATTTTTGCTTTTATCAATATTTACTAGTAGTTTATTTAGTCTTCTGAAGAGAGGTCTCTTTTTGTCCAATCGTGATACTCCTTTTTTTAAAACTTTTCGTAAACCAACAGGTATAATCTCAAAATATTTTTCAAAATCTAACGCTTGATGTCTTCTATATCCTGAAAAAAGATCATCTCCCGCTGTACCACCTAATAATACTTTAATACCATCTTTTCTTGCTTGTGAACAAATATTATAAACATTTATAGGAGCTGAATCAGCTTGTGGTTCATCTAAATGATATACTATTTTATCAAAAAACTTTAAAACATCCGTATCGGCATTAACTATTGATAAATCTACATTTAAATGTTGTGCAACCTTTTCTGCATAAAACAAATCATCTGAAAAACCTTCTTTTACAATCTCGGGACTTTTTATAGTATAAGTTTTAATTTTTCTATCTGGATAAAGTTTTCTTGCAATAGCAACAATTAAACTAGAATCTAAACCTCCTGAAAGGAAAAAACCTATAGGGACATCAGACAGCATTTGTCTTTCAACTGCTTTAATTAATTTTTCTTCTAACTCATCAATATAATGTTCCTCTAGCTTCTTTTCTATTTTGCTATCATTAAAAGGAATTGCATAATACTGTTGAAACTTTACTTTACTATGATCTTTTGAATTTCCTGTTATTAAATGACCTGGTAATAATTTTTTAATTTCATTTAACATAGTAGATTCACCCGTTGACCATAAAAAATTTATGTGCTTTTTTACCGTATGTAAATCAATGTTTTTATCACCTAAAAAAGGTAGTATTGCTTTTAATTCAGAAGAAAAACATATCTCTTTTTCATTCATATGATAATACAATGGTTTTACACCAAAATGATCTCTCACTACCATATAATCATTTGTTAATGTGTCATAAAAGCAAAATGCAAAAATTCCATTTAATTTACTGATAAAATCTATTCCATATTCAATTACTCCATACAAAATAGTTTCAGTATCACTTGTTGATACAAAGTCAATTTTGTCTAAATATTTTTGTCTTAATTCAATATGATTATATATTTCACCATTAAAAATTATAAAGTACCTATTATCTTTTGAGTGCATTGGTTGATTTCCATTCTCACTCAAATCTAAAATAGATAATCTTGTATGTCCCAAAAAGCAATTCTCCAAAGTAATTGAACTACTATAGTCAGGCCCTCTATGAGCTATATCTTCTAATTTAGTTTTTTTTATAAATCCTTCTTGATTTCCTCCAAAATACCCTAGTATTCCACACATATAATTTTTATTTTTTTAGCTGTTTTTTTGACTTCGATTTCATTTCAATGTATTTTACATCAATAAGTAACATAAACCAAAAAGCATGTAAAAAATGAAAAATGAACCCTTGTTTTCTATCTAAAAATCCAAACCTTAAAATATATCTATAGAAAAAATAAAATATAGGTCTTATTAAAGGTGGTAATAACTTATTCCAAATTTTTTCTCTAACCCATCTCTTTCTTTGTGGCTGCGATCCAAAAAGATTAGCAAATTCATCATCTTCATCTTCTTTCTTCTCTTCAAACTTAATTAACTCTAAAGCTTCGTAAGTTGCATATTTATTATGTTTCTGTATCCAATCAGACACTCCTTTATTATCATCATGAATAAAATCATGCTTCAAAGTAGCTACTTCTCCATCAATTGAAACATGTTCATTCATATCTCTTAAAACTGTAGCTTTATCTTTTTTAAACAACCTAAGTATTTTAGTTCCATAATATCCTCCATACTTTATCCATCTATCTAAAAAATAAAATCTACGTTTTATATAATATCCATCAAATTTAGATATTGGTAATTCTTTAACAATTTCGTTCTTTAATTCATCTGTTAAATATTCATCTGCATCTAAAAAGAAAATCCAATCAGTTTCTACTGGTAACTCTTTTATTGCATAATTTCTCTGACTTGCATAATTATCAAACTTCCTTGTAAAAACTGTTGCTCCTAAATCTGTTGCTATTTTTTGAGTTTCGTCTGTAGATAAACTATCTAAAACAAAAACATCTTTTGCCCAACCTTGAACATTTTTAATTGATTGACGAATATTAACTTCCTCATTTAATGTCAAAATTATTACTGTCAAATTATCTGCTATCATTTCTTTTTACTTTTTAAATAAACATTTTCCCACTTATCAACATTAGCATCTACATCATATTTATCCTTAACTAACTTATAGGCATTATCTCTCATTTTTAAATAATCTCTATTTTCTTTTTGTATCAGATCATCAATACATTCAGTTAAAATAGTTTCTTCATTTCTTATCCATATACCAGCTTTGCTCTTATTTAAAATTTCCCAAGGTGTTCCTTCTGTGGCAATCACAGGTGTTTTTTGGGCTAAAGCTTCAACAACAACATTACCAAAATTTTCTGAATGAGAAGCCAAAATTAAGCAATATGACTCTGCTAAAATTTTTTGTTTTTCTTCTTTTTCTATATGTCCTATAAACTTTACATTATCTTTTAGATTTAACTTTCTTACTAAATCTTTCAACTTATTTAAATAATTTTGTTCTCCTCCACCAGCAATTACTAATTTAAAATCATTTTTTTTAAATTCTTTTGAACTAGCTACAGATTTTATAATACCATCTATATTTTTTATAGGGTGAATTCTTCCCAGAAATAAAAACTGTTTTCTAACCTCAATATTAACAAGTTTAGGTAAAGAGATAAAATTAGGCAAAGTAATTATATCTGCCTTTGGAAAATTTCTTTTTACATTATCCTCTTCACTCTTCGACGTTGCATGGAAAATTGTATTTTTCTTTGTTATATTTCTTAATAGACTTAAGTATTTTAACTTAATTATACTTTTGTAGCCCAACGCTCCATTTTCTAACTCTCCTCTTACAGACCATACTACTTTTTTATTATAAAATCTAGCTGCAATTGCTATAAAAATAGATGGGATAAAAAACAAACTCGTTAAGTGAATTATATCTACTCTTTTTATCTCTCCAATAGATTTAACTATAAGTTTAAAAGGCAAACTATAATTTTTTGTTTTTAAATAAGTAACTTCTCCAGCTTCTGTTATTAATAATTCATCTAATTTAAGATTAGAATCATTAATATCCTTATTAGTTGTAATAACTATTGGCCTTATAACACCATTTTTTTTTAATGCTCTAGCGTGCCAATATATAGTATTGCTTGGACCACCACTTTGAGCTGGAAAAAATGAACCTATAGGAAATAAAATTTTCATTGAATTCTACTATTTTAATCTTTAACTTAAATAAAAATTACTTATAACCAAGGAACTTCAGGTTTTTTATATTTAATACAATCTAACATATATTGAGCTGCTACTTCTCCACTAATACATTTAGACCAATCTATTATTTTATTTCTTGTAGCTTCCGAAACTTTACCTTGCATAATTTGCTTTACAAGTTCTTCTCTTAAACTTTCAATAGATCCAGATTTAACCACAGCCCCTCTTAGCGAATTTGATAATAAGACTGAACTTCCACACTTATCTGAAGCTATCACTCTAGTACCTTGCATTAAAGCTTCTGAAACTACTGCTCCCCATCCTTCTTTATATACACTAGGTAAGACTAAAAGGTCAGATTTTGCTATCTCTCTAATCACTTCTTCATTAGGAAGAGCATTAATTAAGGTTACATTTTTTCTTAATCTAGAATCATTATTTATCATTTTTTTTATTACATCTTCCTCAACTCCATTTCCGATTATTGTTAAGTAATAATCATTTTTTATGTACTTCAATGATTTTAGTAAGACTTCTACCCCTTTAGTTTTTATTAACCTCCCAACAAAAATTATTTGAAAAACATTAGATTCATTTTCTAACTTAAAGTTTGTTTTTTTTACAAAATATCCCCAAGGAAAAATTTTTGTTGTCTCTACTCCTATCATTTTATAAAATTTAACACCTAAAGAACCTATAGCAAAAACCCCTTCAATCTTTTTTATAATCTTTCGATTATCATAAACTCCTCTTAAAACCCTAAGTTTTCCTTTTATTCCAAAATAATCTGAAGCTTCAGATTGGATATATACTCGTCTTTTTTTGTTAATTAAATACTTAATCAATATACTCAGATTATTAGATGCTCTTATTCCCCCAAATAAATGAACAGTACTTGAATCTAAAGTTTCAACAAAAGTAACCATATCATTATAATTACTAATCAAATAATAATCAATAGAACAATCATTATTCCACCCCATATTCAACCTTAAACTATTTAACCTTTCATTCTCTATTATCCAGATTAATTCACATTTTTTGTTTAAAGCTTCGATTAAAGCTAATTGATGTAAACTTGGTCTATGTTGCCAAATACAAATTTTCATATTTTAATTAATAATAGCTAAGATAAATACATTACTATAAAGTCATTTCTATGAAAAACTCCTAGACTGATCCATAGCTCCTCCCATAGTCAACCAAAACACCATAGCTAACATAGAGCCTGATGCATATACATATCCTTCAGAAATGAAACTTACTAGAAAAAAACTAATTACACATAAATATAATGACATCTTAATATCTTTATTTTTTAAAACTCTTTTCAATAATTTAAAATATATTCCTAATACTAAAAGACAAAAACTCAAAAGACCAACTATTCCTGTCATTGATAGAATAGCTAACCAAGAAGTACCTGGTTCTACACCTCCATCATCTCCAACTCCTTTATTCCCTATTTTTAATGTAGCAAAACCATTACCAAAAATAGGATTAGATTTAAATTCAGAAATACGATCTCTCCAATAAAACTCTCTAGAATTACCACTTCCTTTATTTTCTAAGCTCTTTGTAAATTTACCTGTCTTTCCTAAAAAAGTAAAACTCAACACCGCTAGCAATCCAATAAAACCTAATACTAAAATTATTTTTCCTTTATATCTTATGTAAAGACTAACTAATGAAGCAAAAACACATGCAACTAAAGCTGTTCTAGAAGCAGATAAAAGCATTGTTATTAATAGAAGAACCAAACAAGCAAACATCCAAATTTTGTTTTTGAATTTTCCATAAATTAATCGATGTAGTATACTAACAAAACCTATTCCTGCTAATGGTCCTAATAACATAGAATGATACGTTAAGCCACTAAAAGAACCTCTTCCTAAATTTGGCAGTCCTAACAAATACCAAAAAAAAGAACCAACTCCAACAATTTCACAAATTTTAATAACCCATTCAAAACTTTTTTTTCTAAAAAATTCAAACCCACTATTTATCATAAATGGACCAAATACAATAAATATTAAGAGCCATGCTAGCCATCTACTTTCTGCTTGAAAAAAAGAAGGTGTATTATTTGCTAATAAGCTTAAAGCTGTAGTAATAATTAATAGTATAGCTAATGGATTTAAATATCTAATTTTAAACTGAAACAAATTCAACATTAAAATTAATAAGATTAACCCATAATATAACTGCTGAGTAAAAAAGGGAAATGCAAACTTTAAATTAGTTAATATAACTAATGCTATAAATATAAAAATATAATACGATATTTTTTTTCCAAAAGATATATTACTCATAATAAACTAATTTAGTTTTTAATCATCTTTAGAAATAACTACTATTCCCAAAATCAGGAGTTAATTTAGGGTTAGAATAATATTTTTTAGTTGAAATCGGTACTACCTTTTTTGTTTTCAAACCGTCTCTCATACCTTTAACAAAGTATTGACAAATAATTATTTTTTTCCCTATCCCAAAATGCCATAATGAATATTTAAAATAACTTAAAAAAATTCTTATTGAAAACTTAAGTGCTTTAAAAAATGGCAAATATTTAAAATTTAATCTTACATTATTATAAACCCTCATTTTAACTCTGAACAGATTTGGCTTTTTTCTATTTACTGTATCAATATGTATTCCTTGTATTTCAGGATCAAATAATATATCATAACCCTGAATATGAACTTTCATACATAAAGACCTCTCTTCCCCTCCATAAATACATTCTTCATCCAAATACCCTGCCTTAACAACTGCTTCTCTTAAAAATATACCAAATGAACCATGATGATTAGATATCTCATAAGAAGAATCTTTACCTAGAGTATTATTCATATGTTTTTTACTTTCATAATCTAAACATAAAGGAGCGACTACCCCTGCATTCTTATGTTTAAGAAAAATAGTTTTACATTTTAAATAATTTTCATTGCTAATCATCATATCATCATCAACACATAGTATTACATCAAATTTAGCTTTTTTAAGTCCTAGATTTCTAGCTGGAGCTATTCCTAAATTTTTTTCATTAGTTATAACTGTAATGAACTTATATTTTTTTGCACAATCTTGTAAATAAGTTGATGTTCCATCATCTGAACCATTATCTACAACAATAACTTCTCCTCCACAGGTTAAAGCATTTGATATATTATTTTCAAATGTTTTTTTTAAAAGGTTTATTCTATTACAGGTAATAATTACAGTACTTAACATTTTTTATATTCTTTTAAAAATTTTGCAGTAATTTTACTATTACTATGATATTTTACTACATGATTGAAAGTTTCTAACTTTAAATTACGTCTTTCATCTTCTGACATCAAAATGATTTCTTTTATTTCTTCGTAGATTTGTATAGCATCGGGTTTAATATTTATTACAGGACAAGTATCTAAATTATTGTATACTAATGCCTCTTTTTCTGCTCCACTTAATATTATAGTATTTCTTTCCATTCCTAAAATCGCATTCATTCCATAATCATAACTCTTACATTGATCTATCAAAATATCTGCTTTATCTAAATACTCAAAATATTCATCTATCGGAATCTTTTCTATTATTTTAATATCAACTCTATCATTAAACTCTTTATTAACTCTTTCTAAAGCTTCTAAAATAAAACTAGCTCCTTTAAAGTTTCTTCGAGTAATACCAAAAAGAATAAATATTTTATCTTTTTTAAAATCCTTCTTATTTAGTTTTTCCGTGGAGCCAGGCAGTAATATTGGATGCTTCTGTTTTTTTATCTGGTTTCTAAATGAGTATGTATACATAGCTGGTATAACAGCATCGATTTTATCCATAAAGTACTCATGAGTTTCGTAATGCTTATTCTTATATTGAGGATACTCTATATGATTTATATCATCAAAAGGAAAATATTTAAATTTTGTGCTAGCATTAATAAAATCAATATCTGTACCACAAGCATAATAAATAGTTTTTTTATTTAATAAAAATATTAACTTTAATAAACCTGCTTTTTTAAAGTAATACGGTACAACTAAGGGGTTAATAAACTGTACTATATCATTAAAAATAAAAAACCTAATATTGATTAAGAAATGTAATATATTTTTTACTGCGGCCAATATATTATTTCCTTTATAAGGGCATAATTTAATATCAAAATCAAATTTTTTAAAACCATCTCCATTTGCTGCAATTTTAACTATGTGCCCTTCTTTAATTAATCCCTTTTTTAAATTATTATGAACACCACTAAACTCACCTATCAATAATATTTTCATATTTTATTTTTTTCTAAATCGATTAATTAACTCTTTTAAATTAATTCTCTTATCTAATTCTTTGAATGAATACAATATTGAACTAAAAAAAACAATTAAAGTAAAAAAGAATGATATCATTGTATTCACTTCTTTTGTCAATATGAAACATAAAGCTCCCAAAACTAATTGAATACTTATTAGTTTTAAAATTTGTTTTCCATATGAAAAACTATATTTTTTTAATGCTATAATATATACTTGAGTAAAAAAGAATAAATTTATAATTAAAAAAGAAATCCCTAAACCTTTCAAACCAAAATAATGGTATCCAAAAATATTTATAGCTAGAGTATAAACATTAACCAATGTTTCGCTATAAATATATATTTTTCTATCTCCTTTAGCTAGAAACACATATGCAATAGCCCATGCCATGGCTTTAAAATACATTCCTAAGGCAGCCCAATAAAGCATATCTTCAACCTCTAAAAATTTTGAAGAATACAAAATTGTAATAATCCATTTTAAACAAACTATAAAACCTATTATAATTGGGCCTAATATAATAATTGCAATTTCAGATTGTTCATTTATAACTTTTTTAATTTTAAAATTATCATTCGAAACAAGAGTTAATCTTGGAAAATAATCTGTACCCATTGCTGTAAAAATTAATCCTACGTAAGTATTAATAATTACAAAACCCGCACTAAAAAGACCTACTTGAGCTGCTCCTCCTACCTCTGTTATATATATTTGTAATAAATACGCTCCCAAAGAAGCAATTAATCCATTAAGAGCTATAATAACTCCCAATTTCACAAGACTTTTACTTTGAAATACTACTTGCTGTATAGGAATATTAACTCTTGGATAGTTTATTTTTTTTAAATAATAAAATGACAAACAAGTAGTTAAAAATGAGGTTATAACAAAAACGAATATAATGGCATCATTTCTGAAAAAGTAATAAGCAGGTACACTAACAATTAAGCTAAACACACTACCAATTAAATTTGATTTGGCTAATAGCTTTATTTTTCTTGTTCCTTGTATAATAGAGTTATTACCTATTGTTACTTGATTTAAAAGTAACGATAATGATAACCACATAAAAGATATTGTGTATTTAGTAGTTCCAAAAGTCCATACACTCATTTTTGGCGAAAGAACAAGTAAAATAATTCCTCCTAATATTCCTGTTACTAATGCTATTCTCTTTACTATTGTAATCTTCTTTCCTAGATATTCAGCATCATTCAAAGAATTTGACTCTGAAATTTCTTTAACAGCACTTGTATCCAAACCTATATTCGTTAATTTGGATATCAAACTAGAGGACGAAGTAAATAAGCTAATCAATCCTAATCCTGTTGGACCTAATAAAATAGCTATTAACTTTGTTTTTATTATTTGAATAATAATTTTAAACAATTGTACTCCACCAAAAATAGACGTAGACTTTAAAGCTATTTTGTAAGAATTACTTTCTTTAGACATTAAAACTATTTACAGTTTTGACAATTTTTTCTATTTCTTCTTGAGTTAATACAGCACTTATAGGTAAACTCAATACCTCATCATGAATTCTTTCAGTTATAGGAAATGTAAAATCATTAAAATCTTTATATGCATTTTGCTTATGAGGGGGGATTGGGTAATGAATTAAACTTTGAATATTATTTAATTCTAAATAATCTTTAAGTTTCTCTCTTTCTTTTATTCTTATTACAAACAAATGCCAAACATGTTCTTTTGCATCATTTACTACTGGTAGTTTAATTCTTTTGTTTTTAATATTTTTTAAATAATAATCTGCAACATATCTTCTTCCTTTTATATCATTTTCAATATACTTCAGTTTAACATTTAAAAACGCTGCTTGAATTTCATCTAACCTAGAATTTAATCCTTGATAAATATTTTCATATTTTTTATGAGACCCATAATTCCTTAAAGCTTTGATTGTTATATAAAGATCTTTGTCATTTGTAGTAACGGCACCCGCATCTCCAAGTGCTCCTAGATTTTTCCCTGGATAGAAACTATGCCCAGCTGCATCTCCTATACCTCCACTTTTCTTTTGACCAAATTCCGCTCCATGTGATTGAGCTGCGTCCTCTATTAACTTTAAATTATGCTCTTTACAAATTCTCAACATTTCATGATCAATAGAGTTTTGACCATACAAATGCACTGTTAAAACACCTTTAGTTCTAGATGTAATTGCCTGTTCTATTTTATATGAATCCAAGTTATATGTTTCATTATTGGGTTCTACAAAAACAGGTTTTAAACCATTATCTGTTACTGCTAAAACCGAAGCTATATAAGTATTTGCTGGAATTATAATTTCATCACCTTTTTTCATAACCCCTAGCTCTATATATGCTTTAAATATTAGACGTAAAGCATCTAACCCATTTGCTATTCCTAATGAATATTTAGATCCACAAAATTCAGCATAGTCTTTTTCAAAACTTTTCAATTCGTCTCCTAATAAATACCAACCAGAATCTATAACTCTCTTAGCTGCTTTATACAAATCTTCTTGATATTGAGAGTTTATTTTCTTTAAATCTAAAAATTTAATCATAACTTCTTAATTATATCATTTTCCCCCCATTCGTATTGGACTCCACTTTTTTTAGAAATCATATCCATATTTAAAATTTCACCAGAACGAGTTATAAAACCTACTTGTTTCGCGGGGCTTCCAACCCACAATTCATTTTTTCCTACATTTTTTGTCACTACAGATCCAGCTCCTATTAAAGCAAAGTCATGTATCTTAACTCCTCCAATAATTGTTGAATTTGCACCAATAGATACTCCTTTTTTTATAATGGTTTTTAAAAATTCTTCTGGATAGGATTTTGATCTTGGGATTAAATCATTTGTAAAAGTAACATTAGGTCCAATAAAAACATTATCTTCTAGAGTAATTCCATCCCATAATTGAACTCCACTTTTCACCGTTACATTATTTCCTATTACCACATCATTTTCAATAAAAACATGAGCATTTATGTTACAATTTTCTCCTATTTCTGCTTCTTTTAAAATTATAGAATACTGCCAAATTTTAGTATTTCTCCCTATGTTTTTGGATTGTACATCCGATAGCTTATGACAAAAATAATCCATTCTTTTCTTTACAAAATTTATTATAGTCTCTGATATAATCCTTATCTTCATATGGATGAGAAGCTAACACTAAACAAATTGCTCCTGATGAAAAATTTTCTAATTCTCTCCATAAACCTGGTACAACATGTAATGCCAAATTTGGTCTATTCAAAGTAACTCTTTTTTTATTTTTACCATCATCTAAAACCACATCAAAACTTCCACTAGCTGCTATAATATATTGTTCTAATTCATAGTGAGCATGCCCACCTCTAGCTTTACCCCCTGGAATATCGTATAAATAATATAGCCTTTTAATATTAAAAGGGATATTATTATTATTTTCTACAACAGTAATATTCCCTGCTTTATTATGTATTTTATTCATTTCTACAACCGAACAATCAAATACAGTATTATTAGACAACTCCATTTCTCAATCTTTTAAAATCATGAAAATCTCTTATATAATCTTCTTCGTTATAAGGTATTGATGATACTATCAAAGCCAAAGAGTTAGTAGAAAAATTTTCTAATTGCCTCCAATACATTTTTGGTATAAATAAACCATTATAAGATCTATTCAAGCTAAATTTGACTTCTTCTAAACCATCATTTAAAATTACATCGAAACTTCCAGATAATGCTACAATAAATTCTTTAGATTCTTTAAATGCATGTCCACCTCTTTTTTGACCTCCGGGAACATCATATATCCAATAAGTTCTTTTTATATCAAATGGTATTTGTTTTTGGTTTTCAAAAAAACTTAAGTTCCCTCTTTCATCAAGAATTTTTGGTAATGATATTAATTGAGGCTTATTCATTCTCTATTATTCTTCTTATATAATCCCCATAACCACTCTTCCCATAAAGTTTAGCTACTTCTAAAGCCTTGGCTTTATCAATAAACTCATGTCTAAATGCGACTTCCTCAATACATGCTATCTTCCTTCCTGTTCTTTTTTGAACTACTCTTACATATTCAGCTGCAGCCTCCATAGAATCTATTGTTCCTGTATCTAACCACACCATACCTCTTTTCATAACTCCTACTTCAATTTGATTCAAATCTAAATACATTTGATTTAATGTAGTGATTTCTTTCTCTCCCCTCGCTGACGGCTTTACTCTTTTAGCAAACTCAACAACTCTATTATCATAAAAGTATAGTCCAGGTACTGCATAAGAAGATTTAGGTGTTAGAGGCTTCTCTTCTATACTTATAGCTTTACCTTCTTCATTAAACTCCACTACTCCATATCTTTCAGGATCATTTACTGGATAGGCAAAAATTGCTGCTCCTTCAACGTTTGTTTTACTTCTTAATAACGTTCCTAATCCGTTTCCATAAAAAATATTATCTCCAAGAATCAAGGCCACTTTATCTTTTCCTATAAATTGTTCTCCTATTATGAACGCTTCAGCTAACCCGTTAGGTTCTTCTTGAATAGCATATTCAAATTTACATCCAATCTGAGAACCATCTCCTAATAATTTTTTAAAATTTGGCAAATCATGTGGTGTAGAAATAATTAATATTTCCCTTATACCTGCTAATAATAGTACAGATAAAGGATAATAAATCATAGGTTTATCATAAACAGGTAACAATTGTTTACTTACCGCTACTGTAAGAGGATATAACCTTGTGCCTGATCCTCCTGCTAAAATAATTCCTTTCATTAACTATATTGTTTTTGATAATACTCTTTATATACTCCTGATGTCACACTATTTAACCAATTTGTATTTTCAAGATACCAATCTATTGTTTTCGAAAGTCCTTCTTCAAAGGTAACAGATGGAGCCCAATTTAATTCTTTATTAATTTTATTTGCATCAATAGCATAGCGTAAATCATGACCTGGTCTATCTTTTACGTAAGTTATTAATTTTTCTGAACTTCCTTTTTCTCTTTTTAACTTATCATCCATTTGAGCACATAAAACTTTTACTAAGTCTATATTTTTCCATTCATTAAAACCTCCAATATTATATGTTTCTGAATTTGCTCCTTCATGAAAAACTTTATCTATTGCTGTTGCATGATCAATTACATATAACCAATCTCTCGTATAGTTTCCATCACCATAAACTGGCAAAGGTTTATTTTCAATAATATTATTAATAAATAATGGAATTAGCTTTTCAGGAAATTGATTTGGTCCATAGTTATTAGAACAATTACTAATTACATAGGGAAGTTTATAAGTTTCTCCATATGCTCTTACAAAATGATCAGAGCTAGCTTTTGACGCTGAATAAGGTGAATTAGGATCATAGGAAGTTTTTTCTGTAAATAAACCTACTTCACCTAAAGTTCCATAAACTTCATCTGTACTTATATGATAAAACAACTTGTTTGAAAAATTATCTTTCCAAATACTTTTAAAAGCATTTAATAAAATCATTGTTCCCAAAATATTAGTCTTAGCAAATGCTAATGGATCTGTAATTGATCTATCTACATGAGATTCAGCTGCTAAATGTATTACATGGGTAAATTTATGATTTTGAAATAAATCATTAATAAATTTTTCATCTGTAATATCGCCTTTTATAAACTCATAGTTATTTTCAGATTCTATATCTGATAAATTTTCTAAGTTTCCTGCATATGTTAATGCATCTAAATTATAAATCTTATAATTAGAATATTTTTTAACAAAAAGCCTTACAACATGTGATCCAATAAAACCTGCCCCTCCGGTAATTAATACTCTCTTATCCATCTTTTCTTTTTATTCCGCAAAAATCTAAAAAAACCTTTTCTCTATCAACAGCTTCCACATTTTTGAATTCATCATGAGCTACCAAGAAAGCAACTATATCTGCTTTATCTATTGCCTCTTTATAATTTGTAAGTTTAAATACATTGTGCTCTTTTATATTAGGTTCTACTATAAAATATTTGCCATTATTATCGTTTTGAAGAACTTTCTGCGCAATATATTTAGCTGGAGATTCTCTTAAATCATCAATATTTGGTTTAAAAGCCAATCCCATTAGAGCTACACTTGGTTTTCTACCATGTTTTATTTCAAACTTTAATTTTTCATTTTGAATTTTTTCAGCACACCAAAATGATTTATAATTATTTATTTCTCTTGCTGTTCCTATTATTTTAGACTCCATAGGATATTCAGATACAATAAAATATGGATCTACAGCAATACAATGTCCTCCTACTCCACATCCTGGTTGTAAAATATTTACTCTTGGATGTTTATTTGCTAACTCTATTAACTCCCAAACATTAATTCCTGCTTTATCACAAATAAGAGATAACTCATTTGCAAAAGCAATCTGAACATCACGAGAAGAATTCTCTACAAGTTTACACATCTCTGCTGTTCTAGCATTTGTAGCATGTAATTCTCCTTTTACATATTGTGAATAAAAAGAAATTGCTTTTTCTGTAGATTCCTGATTGATTCCACCAATCACACGATCATTATAAACCAATTCATGCATTACATTTCCTGGTAAAACTCTCTCAGGACAGTAAGCTATATACAACTCTCCTTCTAAATCTGGTCTTTCTTTATAAATTAAATCCATCATTTTCTCGGTTGTCCCTACTGGAGAAGTTGATTCAATAATATATAAATCTCCTTTTTTCAATAATGGAATAACCCCATTTGTTGCAGCTTCTACAAACGAAATATCTGGTTCATTCTTTCCTTTAAACGGAGTTGGAACTACTATCAAATAAGTATCTGCTTCTACTGCTTTTAAATCTGCTCTTAGATATCCTTTTTCTACGGCAGACGCCACAGCTTCATCTAATGAAGGTTCTACAATATGAATCTTTCCTTCATTGATTGTATTTACAACATTCTCATTGATATCTACACCGTGTACATAAGATTCTCCTTGCGCTATAAGAGCCGCTGTTGGTAGGCCAATATAACCTAAACCAATCATTACTACATCTACTTTATTCATTTCCTTTTTCTTCTATAAAACTTACAATTCTTTGACAAGCTTCTCCATCTCCATAAGGATTATGAAGCTCACTCATCTTTTCATATAATTCTTTATCTTCTAATAACTTTGTAGCTTCTGAAACTATTTTTTCTGTTTCTGTTCCAACTAAAATTACTGTTCCTGCTTCTACAGCTTCTGGTCTTTCTGTAGTATCTCTCATTACCAAAACTGGCTTCCCTAAACTTGGTGCTTCTTCTTGAACACCTCCACTATCGGTAATTATCAAATAAGATTTATTCATTAACCAAACAAATGCAGGATATGACAGTGGATCGATTAATTTTATATTTTTTATTGAGCTCAACAATTCATAAACTGGCTTTTGTACATTTGGGTTTAAATGCACTGGATAAACAATTTGAATTTCAGGATTTTTAATTGCTATTTCTTTTAAAGCTTTACAAATATTGATAAAACCTTGACCATGGTTTTCTCTTCTATGTCCAGTAACTAAAATCAATTTTCTAGATAAATCTAAATTCTCTTTTAAGAAATCAATTTCCTTATCCTGAATATTTTCAACCCTTTGCACGCTATCTTTTAAAGCATCAATTACTGTATTACCTGTAACTAAAATTTGAGATTCTGAAACTCCTTCTCTCAATAAATTTGCTTTAGATGTTGCAGTTGGAGCAAAATGATAATCTGTAATTCTACCAGTAACCTGACGATTAATTTCTTCAGGGAAAGGTGACCTTTTATTATTTGTTCTCAATCCAGCTTCTACATGACAAACTTCTGCATTTGAATAAAAAGCAGCTATACTTGATGCCATTGTTGTTGTTGTGTCTCCATGAACATATACATAATCTGGTTGATATTCATCTAAAATAGGTTTTAATCCTGTAATAATATCAGCTGTTAACATATGTAAGTTTTGATTAGGTTTCATTAAATTCAAATCAAAATCTGGTTCTATTTCGAAAAATGCTAGCACTTGATCTAACATTTCTCTATGCTGTGCTGTAACACAAACTTTAGTTTCCGTACTTGAACTTCTTTGAAACTCTTTAACTAAAGGCGCCATCTTAATAGCTTCAGGTCTTGTTCCAAAAATGATGAGATTCTTTTTTCTATCCATAATATTATCCAGCATAGTGTTTTTTATACCAATCAACAAACCTTTTTACCCCTTCCTTAATTGAGGTATTAGGTTTATAATCATAATCTTTTATCAAATCATCTACATTAGCCCAAGTTCTTTCTACATCTCCAGGTTGAATAGGCATTAACTCTTTTTCGGCTTTCTTATCTAAATTATTTTCTATTTCTGAAATAAAATCTAGAAGGTTTATTGAATTATTATTACCAATATTATATATTTTATATAAGCTTCTATCTTTTATATTTTTTTTTATTATTCTTTCGACTCCTTCAATAATATCATCTATATAAGTAAAATCTCTCTGCATATTACCATAATTAAAAACCTTTATTGAACGATTATTAATCATTGCTTCAGTAAATAATATTGGTGCCATATCTGGTCTACCCCATGGTCCATAAACAGTAAAAAAACGCAATCCTGTAGTTTGAATTCCATATAAATGTGAATACGTATGAGCCATTAATTCATTACTCTTTTTTGTAGCTGCATATAGACTTACTGGATGATCTACATTATCTGAAGTTTCAAATGGAATTTTAGTATTTGCTCCATATACACTTGAACTACTAGCATATATCAAATGTTCAATTGAAAAATATCGACAAGCTTCTAAAACATTTAAAAAACCTACAATATTACTTTGTATATAGACATCTGGATTCTCAATACTGTATCTAACACCAGCTTGTGCTGCTAGATTACATACTATATTTATTTTTTCTTTTTCAAACAGAGCAAATAAGTCCTTCTTGTCTTCTAAATTAAGCCTAATAAATTTAAAATTATAATACAAATTACTTTTAGAACTACAACAATACTCTTCCGCTTCCTCCCTTTCTACACCCAATTCTCTTAACCGTGCGTATTTAAGGTTTACATCATAATAGTCATTAATATTATCAAGCCCAATAACCTCAACTCCTGCTTTTAAAAGTTTCTTGGTTAAATGATACCCTATAAAACCTGCTGCTCCTGTTACTAAAACTTTCATTAGTTTTTTCCTATTTGATAATATTCAAAACCTTTTTCTTCTATATTAAAAACATTATATTGGTTCCTACCATCAAAAACTATTGGATAATTTAATTGCTTTTTAATTTCCTCAAAATCAGGCGAACGAAACTCTTTCCATTCAGTCAACAAAATCAATGCATCCGCTCCTTGAAGCACCTCATACTTTGCTTTCATATAAGTAATATTTTCAGCATTTTTTAAATAGAAATGCCTTGCTTCTTCAATTGCCTTTGGATCATATGCTTGGATTTTACCTCCTCTTTTTAACAACTCTTTAATCACATAAATAGCTGGAGCTTCTCTCATATCATCTGTCCCTGGTTTAAAAGACAACCCCCATAAACCAAAGGTCTTACCTGACAAATCTTCTCCAAAACGTCTAACTATTTTTTCTGCTATTACATATTTTTGGCGATTATTAACGTTCTCCACAGATTCAATAAGCTCAGCTTTATAATTACTTTCTTCAGCTATTTTTTTAAGAGCTTTAACATCTTTAGGAAAACATGACCCTCCATAACCTGCTCCTGGGTAAATAAAACTATAACCTATTCTTTTATCTGAACCAATACCAATTCGTACATTATTAACATCAGCCCCCACTCTTTCACAAATATTTGCTATTTCATTCATAAAAGAAATTTTAGTTGCTAACATTGCATTAGCTGCATATTTTGTCATCTCTGCTGAACGAATATCCATTGCTATAAATCTATCCCTAGACATTGTGAAAGGAGCATAGAGTTGTCTCATTTTATTGAATGCATAATCGGACTCTGCACCAATAACAACTCTATCAGGTTTCATAAAGTCATTTATTGCATCACCTTCCTTTAAAAACTCAGGATTAGAAACAACGTCAAATTCTAAATCAATATTTCTTTCATCTAGCTCTTTTTGAATTGTATCTTTTACCTTATCGGCAGTACCTACAGGTACTGTTGATTTATCAACTACGACTAACCTTCTATTCATCTTACTACCAATCTCTTTAGCCACAGCTAATACGTATTGTAAATCGGCAGAACCATCTTCCCCCATAGGTGTCCCCACTGCTATAAAAACAACTTCAACATCTTCTATCGCTTCTTCTAACTTATTGGTAAACGATAAATTCTTTTTTGCAACATTCTTAAGAACCATTTTTTGCAATCCTGGCTCATAGATAGGTACAATACCTTTATGCAATTTATTAATCTTATCTTGATCAATATCAACACAAGTTACCTTATTTCCCATCTCAGAAAAACAGGTACCAGAAACTAATCCGACATAACCTGTCCCTATAACAGCTATATTCATCTATTATATTATTTATCTTTAGATTTCAAAACCTCTTTTTCTGCTACTTCTTTTCTTAATCCACTACTTGAAAAGCGGTGCTCTCTTTTATTATAAAATAATTCTATTCCTTTTTTTTCACAAAATTCTCTACCTGTAAAGTTTTTATCTAGATATTCTTCACCTAAAATTCTTACATCTATTTTAAAAGACTGTAATATATCCTCTAAATCTTGCTCAGTAGCATAAGGTACTACTTCATCTACATATTTACAGCCTTTCAATTGAATATATCTTTCAACTACAGATTGAATTGGTTTGTTTTTTTGAGGTCTATCTATTGTTGGGTCAGTTTGTAGTCCGCAAATTAAATAATCACATTGACGTTTTGCATCTTCCAACATTTTAATATGCCCAGCATGAAGTAAATCAAAGGCACTAAACGTTATCCCTATTTTCATTCCCTTTTTTATTTGCAAATATATTGATTCTTTCACAATAGAAAATGTTTTTCACCTAAATTCGTAACTCCTTTATTTCGTATATCATGAACTATTTGAATAGACGATTTAGCTTCAACCAAACCAAAACCGTTTCCTTTTAAAATTTCTTTATAGCTCTCCGTATGTAATTCTGTAAAACCTTCACTAAATTCTATTTCCTCGTCATCTACAGTAATTGAACGAAATGTCCTTTGACCTTTGTCTTTTATTTCTTTAGGAAGTAACTTTTCATTTGTCGACAAAAACCAACGTACTCTTGCTTTTTCAAACTCTAAGTATCCAGCTGCTTTATCTTTTTCTCTAAGGTGCACTATATTTTCTTGTACTCTTCCAAAAATCCAAAATAACATATCGTAAAAATGAACACCAATATTAGTAGCTATTCCTCCAGATTTACTTTCATCTCCTTTCCAAGACACATCATACCAATTACCTCTAGAAGTAATATATGTTAAATCAACATCATATTTCTCTTTCTTAATTTCACTATCTACTTTATTTTTTAAAGTGATAATACTTGGATGTAAGCGTAATTGAAGAATTGTATTAATTTTATTTCCTGACTCAGCTTCTATTGCTTGTAACGCATCAACATTCCATGGGTTTAAAACCAATGGTTTTTCACAAATAGCATCTGCTCCTCTTCTCAAAGCCATTCTTATATGAGAATCATGTAGATAATTTGGTGTACAAATACTAACATAATCCAATTGTACATTCTGTTGGCGTTTTATTTTTTCAATATGACGATCAAATCTCTCAAATTCAACAAAAAAATCGGCATTTGGAAAATAACTATCCATAACACCAACACTATCAAACTTATCAAGAGCAGCTAATAAATTATTTCCCGTATCTTTTATCGCCTTTAAATGTCGAGGGGCTATATAACCAGCCGCACCAATTAAAGCAAAGTTTTTCATTATAACGTTTTATTTACAAACTCTTTAGGTAAACTACCTTTTACATCATATACTACACTTTCTTTCTTCTTTAAAGAGTCTAAATCTAAATTTAAAAATTCTTTGTGAGCTACAGTTAAAACAATTGCATCAAATTTTTTATTCGGCAATTGTTTTGTTGAAACAATATTATATTCTTTTTTAACCTCATCTTCATCAGCCCAAGGATCATAAACCATAACATTTGTATTATATTCTTTCAATGCAGAGATTACGTCTACTACTTTTGTATTACGAACATCTGGACAATTTTCTTTGAACGTAACTCCTAAAATTAAAATATCAGCATTCTTAATTTTCAAATCACGATCTATCATCAATTTAATTACTTGAGAAGCCACATATTCCCCCATACTATCATTTAATCGTCTACCTGCCAAAATAATACCTGGGTGATATCCAAACTCTTGAGCTCTTTGAGCTAAATAATATGGATCTACCCCAATACAATGCCCCCCAACCAGCCCTGGTTTAAATGGTAAGAAATTCCATTTAGTCCCAGCTGCTTCTAAGACATCATGAGTATTAATATCCATCAATCCAAAAATTTTTGCTAGTTCATTTACAAACGCAATATTAATATCTCTTTGTGAATTTTCGATCACTTTAGATGCTTCTGCTACTTTTATTGTAGGCGCTAAATGTGTTCCTGCTGTTATTACAGATTTATACAAATCATCTACAACTTTTCCTATCTCTCGAGTAGAACCTGAAGTTACTTTTAATATATTTTCTACAGTATGTTTTTTATCTCCTGGATTTATTCTTTCAGGAGAATACCCTCCATAAAACTCTTCATTAAACTTTAATCCTGAAACTTTTTCTAACACAGGAATACATTCTTCTTCTGTAACTCCAGGATAAACTGTTGATTCATATATAACAATATCTCCTTTCTTCAAAACTGCACCTACTGTCTCGCTTGCTTTAATTAAAGGGGTTAAAACTGGTCTGTTATTTTTATCTACTGGAGTAGGAACTGTTATTATATATACATTACAATCTTGTATCTCTTCTAATACAGATGTACAATACATACCATTATCTTTTGAATTTTCTCTCTTAAGTACTTCTTGCAATACTTCATCAGAAACTTCTAAAGTTGAATCAACTCCTGAATTTAATTCATCTACTCTTTCTTTATTAATATCAAAACCAACAACAGCATATTTTGTAGCAAACAAACGTGCTAATGGTAATCCAACATATCCTAAACCTATTACTGCAATTTTTTGCTTATTCATTTCCCTTATCTATTTTATAAAGAGGCAAAACTACAAAAAACATTATTAACTAATTGTTACAAAACAAAAAAGTCTTTATCATAAATAGATAAAGACTTTTTATATTTTTTAATTTACATTATTTCAAAACATCAAACAAATATTGAATTTCTTCTTTAATCAAAACTTGTTGATTTCCTACAAATAAACCATTTTCATGTAAATATTTTGCATTCCTCAATTCTCCATGAATTTCATAATCAAAATACTTCATTACCTCATTTTGTGTAAAGTCTCCCGTAACAATTGGTCTACATTCTATTCCGTTATCAAATAACTTTGTCACCACTTCTTTTCTACTCAAATTTGACTCTGGCTTAATTATTAATGAAAACCCAAACCAAGAACTTTTACTTATCTCTTTTTGTATTATAAAATCTTTATGATCTTTAAACAACTCAACAAAGAAACTTGCATTTTCTCTCCTGTTTTCAATAAAAGAAGGTAATTTTTTTAATTGTTCAACCCCTATCGCTCCACTCATTTCTAACGGCCTTACATTATATCCTGGAAGTACAAACCTAAACGATTCTTCAAACCAATCATCGCTTTTATCAGACACTAAATTCTTTTTAGGTAAATTTCTTGTCCACCCATGGGCTCTTATCGATAGTAATATATGATACAACTCCTCATCATCTGTTGTTACAAAACCACCTTCCATCGTAGCCATATGATGCGAGAAAAATGTAGAAAAAGTTCCCATTACACCGAAAGTACCTGCTTGCTTATCTTTATAAGTAGCCCCCATTGACTCACAATTATCTTCTATCAAGAAAATATCTTTTCCTTCTATAATACTATTAATCTTATCAAAATCATTTGGATTCCCTAATAGATTAACAATCATTATCATCTTGGTATTATCTGATATTGCCGACTCTAAAGCCTCTAAATCATAATTTAAAGTTTCTAAATCTACATCTACAAACTTCAACTTTAAACCATATTGCTGTAAAGGAAAATACGTTGTAGACCACGATACTGCTGGAACTATAACTTCATCTCCTCTTTTTAATTTTGGATTCTTAGTAAAAAAAAGAGCAGCTACTGCTAATAGATTAGCTGTAGACCCAGAACTTGTCATAACACAATATTTAGAATCCAGATACTTTGAAAAATCATTTTCAAATTGCTTTACACTATCTCCCATAGTGTACATATCTTTATCTATTACCGATTGTATTGCGGCTAATTCTTTTTCATCCCATGTAGAGGATGCTAACTTATACTGCTTCATTGAACTCTTCTTTTTTATAATATTCAAATGTTTTTTTAACTCCTTCTTTTAAAGAAGTCTTATAACGCCAACCAAATTCGATAAGTTTTGAATCATCTATTAATTTCTGTTTCATTCCCACCGGCTTAGTTAAATCGTGCACAAATTGTCCTTTATAACCTATTACTTCAGCTATTTCTTTATAATACTCATTAATAGTATAATCATGACCTAATCCCACATTTATATTTTGTGGCATTTCATCAAACTTATCGATAGCATAAAAAATAAAATCTGCTAAATCTTCTGCATACATAAACTCTCTTCTAGCCAATCCGTCTCCCCAAATATCAATCTCTTGCTGATTTGCTAACGTTGCATCATAAATTTTTCTAATAACTGCCGGTATCATATGAGAATTCTTAGGACTAAACTTATCATGTTTACCGTATAAATTACAAGGAATTACTGTTTTATAGTTTTTTGTTTTATCTTCTTTCATTATGTATTCACACAATCTAGTAGACATTACTTTCGCTATAGCATATCCTTCATTTGTAGGTTCTAACTCTCCTTTCAAAATAAGATCTTCAGACAATGGGTTCTTTGCTTCTCTTGGGTACATACACGAACTTCCTAAATTCAGTAAGTTTTTTACCCCATTATTTTTAGCAGCTATTATTATATTTCTTCCCATATCAATATTGTCTACTAAAAAACTCACTGGCTCAGCTATATTAGCTTGAATTCCTCCTACTTTTCCTGCAGCATGAATAATAAATTCTGGCTGATTATCTTTTATATAATTATATACCGAGTTATAATCCAATAAATCCAACTCTTGACTTGTTGGAGTTAAAAACTGATGTTTTGAAACTTCAGAAAACTCTAAAATATTCTTCCCCACCATTCCTGATGCTCCTGTTAATAATATTTTCATCTTCTACTCGAAATAATTATTTGTGTAGTATCCTCCTTGCTTTAAGTATTGATCTTTGGTCATCAATTTAAGATCGCTTTGCATCATATCTTTTACTAAAGCTGGTAAATCGTATTCTAATTCCCAACCTAATTTTTCTTTTGCCTTGGTTGGGTCACCAATTAATAAGTCTACCTCAGTTGGCCTGAAATATTTTGGATCTACCGATAAAACTTCTTTACCTATTTCTACTTGATACTTCGGGTTATTACAAGCTTTTACATAAGCTTTCTCATCAACACCAGTTCCTTTAAACTCTAATTCAATTCCAGCTTCATTAAAACTCATTTTAACAAAATCACGAACTGTTGTTGTTTTACCTGTTGCAATTACCCAATCTTCTGGTTCATCTGCTTGTAATATCATCCACATCATTCGCACATAATCTTTTGCATGTCCCCAGTCTCTTTGAGCATCTAAATTCCCTAAGTAAAACTTATCTTGTAATCCTAAAGCTATTCTAGAAGTTGCTCTAGTTATTTTTCTTGTAACAAATGTTTCCCCTCTAATTGGCGATTCATGATTAAATAAAAT
The DNA here is from genome assembly GCF_965221665.1 of Tenacibaculum aiptasiae. NCBI lineage: Bacteria > Pseudomonadati > Bacteroidota > Flavobacteriia > Flavobacteriales > Flavobacteriaceae > Tenacibaculum > Tenacibaculum aiptasiae. The sequence goes on along the minus strand of NZ_CBDCSN010000002.1, from coordinate 2,009,269 downwards.
ACCATTACATGCATACATACCATATGCCTCTCTATAATTTACCGTTATCCAATACGCATACATTTTTGCAACAGCATAAGGACTTCTAGGATAAAAAGGTGTAGTTTCCGATTGAGGTACTTCTTGAACCTTTCCGTAAAGCTCTGATGTTGATGCTTGGTATATTTTTGTTTTCTTTTCTAACCCTAACAATCTAACAGCATCCAAAATACGCAAAGTTCCAAGACCATCAGCATTACCTGTATATTCTGGTATTTCAAAAGAAACATGAACATGGCTCATTGCTGCCAAATTATATATTTCATCTGGCTGAATCTCTTGAATTAAACGAATAATATTTGTACTATCAGTCATATCTCCATAATGTAAAAAGAAATTTCTATCTTCAACATGAGGATCCTGATATATATGATCTACTCTATCTGTATTAAACAAAGATGTTCTTCTTTTCAATCCGTGGACCACATATCCTTTCTTCAATAAAAACTCACTCAAATAAGCTCCATCCTGACCTGTTACACCTGTAATTAATGCTACTTTTCTAGTACTCATAATCGTTTATTAAATTAGGCAACCATTTCATTACCTTTATTATATTTATTTCTTAAAATCATTGATGCTTTTATCTTACAAATTAATCACATCAACTTCCTACAATCTATTTATAATTTCTCACTATCAAACATGCTTTACACCTAAGTTTAAAGTTCTCTTCTCAACAACTTCACATCTTAATAGAATAGCTTACGAAATTACAAAAAACATCATTAACAAAATATCATAAAATAAAAAAGTCTCCATCTGAAAAGATGAAGACTTTTAGTGGGCGCGAAGGGATTCGAACCCCTGACCCCTTGGGTGTAAACCAAGTGCTCTGAACCAACTGAGCTACGCGCCCGTTTTGCAATTAACTTCTTAAGAGTTGTGGGCGCGAAGGGATTCGAACCCCTGACCCCTTGGGTGTAAACCAAGTGCTCTGAACCAACTGAGCTACGCGCCCTTAATTGCTAATTGCGGGTGCAAATATATAACTCTTTTAGATATCTGCAATAACTTTTTTCACTTTTTTTTATAAAATTTCTGCAACAACAAACGTACTCCCTCCAATATAAACAACATCTTCTCTTCCTGAGTTCATTTTCGCTTTTTCAAAAGCTTGATTTACAGAATAAAAAGCTTCTCCTTCCAAATTATATGCATTCGCCTGCTCTTTTAAAAAAATTTCTGACATTCCTCGTGGAATATTTGGTTTACAAAAATAATAAGTCGCTTTTTTGGGAAACAATCTTAATATTTCTTCTATTTTTTTATCAGAAACCACACCTAAAACAATATGTAAATTTTTATAATTTTCTTTTTGAAGTTGCTTTAATGTATAAATTAACCCCTCTTTATTATGAGCAGTATCACAAATTACCTTAGGATTTTCTTGTAATATTTGCCAACGTCCTTTTAAACTCGTGTTTTTAGCTACCTTTAAAAGCCCTTGTTTTATATTGTTTTCAGAAACAATAAAGTTTTTTAATTGTTTTACTGCTAAAACTGCCGTTTTTACATTTTTCAATTGGTATTCTCCTAGTAAATCTGTTTTAAACTTATTTTCTTCTTCTTTTGAAGCAAATAAAATTTCAGAATTACATTCTTTAGCTTTCTTTTTAAACACCTCTACAACTTCTTCTTGCCTTTCTCCTATAACTACAGGTATTTCATTTTTTATAATTCCTGCTTTTTCAAATGCTATCTCTGGTAATGTTTCTCCTAAAAACTGAGTATGATCTAATCCTATATTAGTTATTACCGACACTTCTGGCTTTATAATATTTGTTGAATCTAATCTTCCTCCTAATCCAACTTCAATAACCGCTACATCTACCTCTTCTTTTGAAAAGTAATCAAATGCCATTCCTACTGTCATTTCAAAAAAAGATAACTGTTGCTTTTCTAAAAACTCTTTATTAGCTGTTATAAAATCTACAACGCTTTCCTTTAGAATTTCTTTACCATTTATTCTAATACGTTCTGTAAAGTTCTTTAAATGCGGAGATGTGTATAATCCTACTTTGTATCCTGCTTCTTGTAATATAGAAGCTATCATATGACTTGTTGAACCTTTTCCGTTTGTTCCTCCTACATGAATTGTCTTGAACTTTTTTTCTGGATTCCCTAACTCTTTACTTAAAGCTATAATATTTGTTAAGTCTTTTTTAAAAGCTGTTTTACCTTGACGTTGATACATTGGTAATTGTGCAAACATCCAATCTAAGGTTTCTTGATATGTCATATCTATTGTTTATAACATCTCTATTTCTGTATTGTGAGATGAAATTATTTTTGATGCAAAGTTATTACTGAGACAAAGAGAATCTGTAGATTATTGTTCCTCTTTGTTTTGATGGTGCTTTACCATCTGCATTCCATTTTGTTCTTAAAGCTGCTTCTTTAGCAGGTTTTAATAAACATGGCGCTGTGTTAGTTGATCCTTTTACTCCAGGTACTGCTTTAATCACCTTACCATTTTGATCTACTTCTATACTCACAACCACTGTTCCTTCTTCTTGGCACTCTGGCTTTTTTATAGGTTTGGATAATGCCTTTCTTCCTGCTAAGTTATAATTACCTCCAGAGCCACTACCGCCTCCTCCATAATATTTATTAGAACTAGGATCACCATTCTCTTTACCTTTTACACCAGCCTCATTATCATCTCCTTCTCCTTTATCTGCTCCATCTTTTGATGTCCCATTCAACAAACTATTTAAAGCATCTGTTGCTTCTTTTGAAGGCTTTGGTTTTGGTTTTTCTTTAGGCTTATCCTCTTTAGGAGTTTCTTTTACCTCTTCTTTTTTTTCTTCTATCTTCTCCACAACTGGAACATCATCAGCGGTATCATCAGTAATTACTTCTTCCTGAATTACCTCTTCCTGTACTTCTTGCACCTCTTCTACAACTTCTTCTTGCTGTTCTTCAGGTACTGATTGTGATTTTGTTTTTTCAACTGGCTCTCCACTCCCAACATCTGAGTTTCCAAAATTAATTGCTACTCCATACTCAATAGGAGGATCAAGATACTTCATCCCGTAATTGAATATTCCAAATAATAAAAGCAACAGAATAACTGCTGTTATTACTGCTGATTTACGTTTATGTTGTGTATCTAAAACTGACATTTTATTTGCCCTTTACTGCTAATATCATTTTCAACTTGTTCCTATTTGCAATATCTATAACTCTCATTACATTTTTATACGGAACATTTTGATCGCCTCGTATTACTACTGTTTTCTTTTTACCTGGCCCTACTTTAGCTAAAATTGAGTTTTCTAAATTAGCATTACTAACTTTAGTTTTATCAATATAAAAAGAAGAGTTTTTTGTTATTGTTACTGCTACTGAAGTATTATTTTCTGTTTTCCCTCCTGCTTTGGGTAATAAAACATCTATTGCACTAACGGTAACTAGCGTAGATGTTAACATGAAAAAAATCAACAACAAGAAAACAATATCTGTCATTGAAGACATATTGAAACTTGGATCTACTTTATTTCTTCCTTTTAAATTCATTATACTGGCTCATTTAATAAATCTAAAAACTCAACTGATTTAGCTTCCATTTGATAAACTACTTTATCTGTACGAACTACTAAATGATTATATGCTATATATGCAATAATACCAACTATTAAACCTGCTACTGTGGTTGTCATTGCTGTATACAAACCATCTGATAACATTTTAATATCTATTTGACCACCAGAGTTTGCTATTTCATGTATTGCAACTATCATTCCAATTACTGTTCCTAAAAATCCTATCATTGGAGCTGCTCCAGCTATAGTTGCTAATACCGATACGTTTCTTTCTAACTGATAAACTTCTAACTTACCAGCATTTTCTATTGCTGTATTAATATCATCTAATGGTTTTCCTATTCTAGAAATACCTTTACCAATTAATCTTGCAGTTGGTGTTTGTGTGTTTTCACACATTGCTTTAGCACTATCTAATTTACCACTAGTTACATGGTCTCTAATTTGATTCATAAAGTTTTTATCAACCTTAGATGCTGCTTTAATTGCAAAAAAACGTTCAAAGTATATATAAAGAGCTACTGCTAATAACACAAATAATAATGCTATGATAATTTGTCCTCCTAATCCACCATCTTTAATTAACTGGATTATAGATAATGTTTTTTCTTCTGACACTTCTTCTAACAATTCTGTACTTTCTTGAAATAACAACATTAAAAATAATATTAGAGTTTGTAATTAATTTACGTTAACTAATTAACGATTTGTTTTATTGAAAATTGTTTTAAAATACAAGTATAAAAAAGTCTTCCTCAATAACCATGATTAAGGAAGACTTTATTTTTATTTATTATATTTTTTTAGATAAATGTTCTCATTAACATAAACGCTAATGATCCTACTATAAATCCGATGAAAGCTAACCAAGAGATTTTCTTTAAATACCAAAAGAAATCTATTTTTTCCATTCCCATTGCCACAACTCCTGCTGCAGAACCAATAATTAACATACTTCCTCCTGTTCCTGCTGAAAAAGCAATAAAGTGCCATAACGGATTATCGATTGGTTCAGAGAACATTCCTAATGAAGCTGCTACTAATGGAACATTATCAATTACAGCTGAACCGATTCCTAATAAAATTACTACTAAATCAGAAACATTTGTTCCAGCTAACTCAGACCCCATTAAAGGAATTCCTTGTTTTAAACTATCAGCAAAATTAAATAAGATTCCTAAAGACTCTAAAGCTGCCACAGCCATTAAAATTCCTAAGAAAAATAAAATACTTGGCATTTCAATTTTAGATAAAGATGCATGCACTGGACTATGGTGAGCATGAGCATCAGATTCTTCGCTATCAAAATCTGTTAATGAGAATTTTGTTCTACTATAAATTTCAGCAAAAGTAGCTACAACTGCTAATGATAACATCATTCCTACATAAGGAGGTAAGTGAGTAACTGTTTTAAAGAAAGGCACAAATACAATTGCTCCTAGTCCTAAATATAACATTCTTGCGCTATGAGGACTTTTCTTTTTATCATCATCATTTTCATCTGTTTCTATTTCTCCTTTGAAAGCTGGTAAAAACGACGCTATAAAAGTTGGTACTACCATGCAAAGCACTGATGGTATAAATAAATACGCAACTAACATTGGTGTACTTACTTTTTTACCTATCCATAACATTGTAGTAGTAACATCTCCAATTGGCGACCAAGCTCCTCCTGCATTTGCTGCAATAATAATTAAACCTGCAAACCAAATTCTATCTTCTCTACTTTTTACTATTTTTTGTAAAATAGAAATCAATACAATGGTAGCTGTTAGATTATCTATAATCGCTGATAATATAAATGCTAGAACACCAAACATCCAAAGAATTTTCTTCTTACTCTTAGTTTTTACATATCCTTTAATTGTAGAAAAACCATCAAAATAATCTATAATTTCTACTATGGTCATTGCTCCTAAAAGGAAAACTAAAATTTCTGCTGTTTTACCTAGATGATGTAACAATGTTTCTTCTACTAAATGCATTTTATCATCGTGGGCTAAGGCACTAAAACCTTCTACTAAAGCATGCTTTGACGAATCAAACCAGTTAGAAAAACTATCTACTCCCAGAGCCACTAAGGCCCAACAAATAGCCATCATTATTAATGCTGGTATTAATTTATCTAACTTAATATTATGCTCTAAAGTAATGGCCAAATATCCCATTACGAATACTAAAATAATCGCTAACTCCATTTTTTATTTAATTTGTTTTTATATCAATTCTTTTAACGCGATTTCGAAGGCTGTCTCGCTAATTTTTGTTTTAGAAGCACTCTTTGCAAAAGTTTTTTGAAGTGCTTTCTTTATTGTGTTTGAAGTATCTGTGAATATAGCTTCATCTGTCATTTCAACTCTACGTTCCATAAAGTATGCAAATACTCTAGCCATTCCACAATTTGAAATAAAATCTGGAATCAAACTAACTTTCTTATCAGTTTCCTCCATGATAGGGCCAAAGAATATTTCTTTATCAGCAAATGGTACATTTGCTCCACAAGAAATTACTTCTAAACCTGTATCAATCATTTTATTTATTTGATCTTGTTGTACTAATCTTGAAGCAGCACACGGAGCAAAGATTTCACATGGTAAGTTCCAAATACGTTCATTCATCTCCTCAAAAGGAATCATATTTTCAGATACTAAAGTATTCCCATCTTTATTTAAGAACATTTCTTTAATTTCTTCAAACGAAAACCCTTCTTCATTTATTACTCCTCCTACTCTATCAATAATTCCAACAACCTTAGCTCCCATTTCTGCTAAATAAAATGCAGCTGCAGAACCAACATTACCAAAACCTTGTACAATAGCTCTTTTTCCAACTACTGTACCCCCATAGATATTATAATAGTGACGAATAGCTTCAGCAACTCCATAACCAGTAATCATATCAGCTACAGTATATTTTTTTAAAATACTTGGAGATAACTTTTCGTCTTCTAATACTTTTATAACTCCATGACGTAACTGACCTATTCTATTAATTTTATCAGCTTCTGTTGGCTTAAAGTGTCCATTAAAAACTCCTTCTTGCGGGTGCCATACACCTACATCTTCAGTCATAGGGATTACTTCATGAATTTCATCAACATTTAAATCTCCTCCAGTTCCATAATAGTTTTTTAATAATGGAGCCACTGCCTTATACCAACGCTCTAAAACTCCTTTTTTACGAGGATCGTGCGGGTCAAAGTTAATTCCTGATTTTGCTCCACCAATAGCCGGTCCAGAAACAGTAAACTTAACCTCCATTGTTTTTGCTAATGAAGTTACTTCATACTTATCTAAACCTTTACGCATACGCGTACCACCACCAGCAGCTCCACCTCTTAGTGAATTTATAACTGTCCAACCTTCTGCTTCTGTTTCAGAATCTTTCCAGTTAAAAACTATTTCAGGTTGCTTTTCTTCGTATTTTTTTAATAAATCTTTCATTTTAAATTTTATAGGTAAATTCAACTTTAATTGTTTCTCTTTTTCATCTTTTGAAGTTCTTTACAATTTGTCCCCATAGGGGAGTTAAAGTTGATTCATCTTACTGTGGTTTTTAATAATAGTTGTGCATACAAAACTACCATAAAAAAACATATTTTACACATTATTAATTCAATTAGCTTTATTTTATAGAATATTTTGAAAGAAAATTGATTAAACATTTAAAATAACTCTGCTAAAATACACAGGAAACTTTAAATACTAAAAAAGTTTCCTTGGTTTTTTGTAAATTTTAACATAAAAATTAATTTTTATTTAGGCTGAAATATTTCTCCAGAAGAGTGATTTTTACTTGCCCCTGTGACAGAAGCCAAGCAATTCACCTGATTATCAAGCTTTAAAACACCTAAAAAACCAAAAATTAATGCTTCCTTGTAATTAATAAGCTCATCACTAACTTTTTCTACTCTAGTTTTAGCATAAAAATCAATTCTTTTCATTAAAAAAGAGTTATATACACCTCCTCCTGTAGCTAAAACTGATTTACTATTTTTAATAACACTCCCTATTTGAATTGCTATGTGCTCAACAAAAGTTCTTAATATTGTTTGAATATCTTCCTCTAAACTGTCTATCAATGGAAAAATTTCTTTTTGCACCCATTCTAAACCTAATGATTTTGGAGGATTAATCTTATAAAATTTTAGTTGATTCAATTCATTTAATAAAATTTCATTAACATTTCCATTAGATGCTAAATTTCCATTATCATCATATTCCTGGCCTAACTTTCGTGTGTAATGATTCAAAACAATATTTACTGGACAAATATCAAAAGCTATTCTCTTAGTATTTTTTTCAAATGAAACATTTGCAAAACCTCCAAGATTTAAACAATATTCATAGTCAGAAAATAATAACTTATCACCAATTGGAACCAAAGGAGCTCCTTGACCTCCTAATTTTACATCTTGAGTCCTAAAGTCACAAACAACTTTTTTATTTGTAATATTTGCTATTTGTTGACCATTACCAATTTGTAAAGTGATTCCATTTTCTGGTTGATGCAAAATAGTATGACCATGGGAAGCTATAAAATCTAATGTTGATATTTCATTGATTTCAATAAACTCATTTAAAAGCTTACCAAGAAGAATTCCATACTCTATATCTAAGCTTTTCAAATTTTCTTTTTTGTATGATATAGCTTTCTGTAATTTATTTTTCCATTCATCTGAATATGAAAAAGTATCAGCCTTTATAATTTGGAAGTTATTGTATGAATTTGAGTCAAATTGGATATAAGCCAAGTCAATTCCATCTAATGAAGTTCCAGACATTAGCCCAATACAATAAATATAATTGTTTAACATGAAGTAAAAGTAGTAAGTCTATTGAAAATTTGCTATTAAAAAAGTATCTTTGGGGACATTTTTTACGAAATTAACAAAAATATAAATTAGATAATGGATTTTAATCTTACAGAAGAGCATTTAATGATTCGTGATGCTGCACGTGATTTTGCGCAAACCGAATTACTACCTGGAGTAATAGAAAGAGATGAAAAACAAGAGTTTCCTAACGAATTAGTTCGTAAAATGGGAGAATTAGGTTTTATGGGAGTAATGGTAGACCCAAAATACGGAGGAAGCGGAATGGATGCTGTTTCTTATGTATTAATAATGGAAGAATTATCAAAAATTGATGCTTCTGCTTCTGTTATGGTTTCTGTTAATAATTCTTTAGTATGTTATGGTTTAGAAGCATATGGTACAGAAAAACAAAAGGAAAAATATTTAACAAAATTAGCTACTGGTGAACAAATTGGAGCATTTTGTTTAAGTGAGCCTGAAGCAGGTTCTGATGCTACATCTCAAGCTACAACTGCTGAAGATAAAGGTGACCACTACTTATTAAACGGTACTAAAAACTGGATTACTAACGGAGGACGTGCTGATGTCTTTTTAGTAATTGCTCAAACTGATCGTTCTAAAAAACATAGAGGTATCAATGCTTTTATAGTTGAAAAAGGAATGGAAGGATTTGATATTGGGCCAAAAGAAGATAAATTAGGTATTCGTGGTTCTGATACCCATACATTACAATTTAACGACGTAAAAGTTCCAAAAGAAAACCGTATTGGTGAAGATGGATTTGGTTTTAAATTTGCCATGAAAACTTTATCTGGTGGAAGAATTGGTATCGCTGCTCAAGCTTTAGGTATAGCTTCAGGTGCTTATGAATTAGCTTTAAAATATTCAAAAGAGCGTAAAGCTTTTGGTACGGAAATTTGCAATCACCAAGCAATTGCATTCAAATTAGCTGATATGTATACAGAAATTGCTGCTGCACGTCATTTAGTTATGAAAGCTGCTTGTGATAAAGATAATGGTATTAACTACGATCAATCTGGCGCTATGGCAAAATTATATGCATCTAAGGTAGCAATGGAACAAACAGTTGAAGCTGTTCAAATTCACGGAGGTAATGGTTTCGTAAAAGAATACCATGTAGAACGTTTAATGCGTGATGCAAAAATTACTCAGATTTATGAAGGTACTTCTGAAATTCAAAAAATTGTAATTTCAAGAAGTTTAATAAGAGACTAAGTTTATTCTCTAATAATATTAATAAAGCTCATCAAAATTGATGAGCTTTATTTTTTAAAATCTATTTTATGTAAATGCAAACCTGATGCTGGTGCAATATTTTTTATTAAATCTACATCAGAATCTGGATTCAAACTATCTTTAATAAATTCCAAATCAAACTCACCTTTTCCTAAATCGTGTAAAGCTCCCATAATTAATCGAATTTGATTTCTCAAAAACCCTTCTCCTCTTACTATTAAAACATAACTTTCTTTAGGAAAAAAAGAAGCTGTTAATTCCGTATTTCTTTCAATTCTACAATAAACAATCTCTCTTTCAACTTTAGTATCTTTAGATGGCTTAGTACAGTACCTTTTATAGTTATTAAAGCCTTCAAATAATTTAGCCCCTTCTTTCATTAATTCCATATCCAATTGCTCTCTAAAACGCGTTAAAAAAGGCGCTGAATAAGGATGGTTCTTTTCTCCATAAGAAAAGTAATATCTATACTCTTTTAACTTTGGATGTTGAATAATATTAAAATCCCTATTAATATCTTCAATCTTCAAAGCACGCATGTCTCCAGGAGCGTTTGCATTAAAATCTAACATAAATTGATCAAAATCTACTTCTTCATCAATAAATAATTGAAATGCAAAATGGCTTGCAGAAACTCTTGCATCAGTTCGTCCAACTCCCAAACTCTTAAGTCGAATTCCCTTATAAATAAACTTCAATGTTTTATCTAAAAAAAGATGTCCCGTTTTTAAGTTTGGTTGCTTTTGCCAGCCATGAAAACGAAAACCTAAATATTGTATTGTTACTAAATAAGAATGTTTATAATTCATTTTTCAAATATAAAATTTTGGCAAAAAAAAACCTCAATCTTATAGTATAAGATTGAGGTTAAAAAGAAAGGCAACGACCTACTCTCCCACCATCGGCAGTACCATCGGCGCTAATGGGCTTAACTTCTCTGTTCGGAATGGTAAGAGGTGAGCCCCATTGCAATAATCACCTTAAATCGTTTCAGTGTATTTCAACTGTAAAAGTTAACATATTAGTAAAATCATATCATAAATTATCAAAGAGTTGCGCTTCCCTCCGTAGAGGGAAGACGATATACATAAGCCTATGGGTTATTAGTACTACTCGGCTATGACATTACTGCCTTTACACCTGTAGCCTATCAACGTTGTAATCTCCAACGACCCTTTAAAGAAATCTCATCTTGTGGTGGGTTTCGCGCTTATATGCTTTCAGCGCTTATCCCTTCCGAACGTAGCTACTCTGCAGTGCTCCTGGCGGAACAACAGATACACCAGAGGTTCGTCCAACTCGGTCCTCTCGTACTAAAGTCAGATCCACTCAAATTTCTAACGCCCACAGCAGATAGAGACCGAACTGTCTCACGACGTTCTGAACCCAGCTCGCGTGCCACTTTAATGGGCGAACAGCCCAACCCTTGGGACCTTCTCCAGCCCCAGGATGTGACGAGCCGACATCGAGGTGCCAAACCCCCCCGTCGATGTGAGCTCTTGGGGGAGATCAGCCTGTTATCCCCGGAGTACCTTTTATCCTTTGAGCGATGGCCCTTCCATGCGGAACCACCGGATCACTATGCTCTACTTTCGTACCTGATCGACCTGTATGTCTCTCAGTCAAGCTCCCTTATGCCATTGCACTCTACGCACGGTTACCAAACGTGCTGAGGGAACCTTTAGAAGCCTCCGTTACTCTTTTGGAGGCGACCACCCCAGTCAAACTACCCACCACGCACTGTTCTCATTGCTGAGTTAGGCTCTAGATAAGCAAAGGGTGGTATTTCAAGGACGACTCCACAACGCCTAGCGACGCCGCTTCAATGTCTCCCACCTATCCTACACATTACTTATCCAAAGTCAATACGAAGCTATAGTAAAGGTTCACGGGGTCTTTTCGTCCCGCTGCGGGTAATCGGCATCTTCACCGATACTACAATTTCACCGAGCTCATGGCTGAGACAGTGTCCAGATCGTTGCACCATTCGTGCAGGTCGGAACTTACCCGACAAGGAATTTCGCTACCTTAGGACCGTTATAGTTACGGCCGCCGTTTACTGGGGCTTCATTTCAGATCTTCGCCGAAGCTAAACCCTCCACTTAACCTTCCAGCACCGGGCAGGTGTCAGGCCTTATACATCATCTTTCAATTTAGCAAAGCCCTGTGTTTTTGATAAACAGTCGCCTGGACCTTTTCACTGCGGCCCCACAGAGTGGGGCGACCCTTCTCCCGAAGTTACGGGTCGATTTTGCCTAGTTCCTTAGCCATGAATCTCTCGAGCACCTTAGAATTCTCATCCCAACTACCTGTGTCGGTTTACGGTACGGGTTCTTATAATCTGAAGCTTAGAGGTTTTTCTTGGAAGCCCTTAGGCACACTATCAACGCATCCGAAGACTTGTTGTACTATCACACTTCAGCTAAAGCTGCGGATTTGCCTACAGCTCTAATACCTAAATGTTTCAACGAACTATTCCGTCAGTTCGCGGTGCTTTCATCACTCCGTCACCCCATCGCAATTATAAGAAGTACAGGAATATTAACCTGTTGTCCATCGACTACTCCCTTCGGATTCGCCTTAGGTCCCGACTAACCCTCAGCTGATTAGCATCGCTGAGGAAACCTTAGTCTTTCGGTGAGGGGGTTTCTCGCCCCCTTTATCGTTACTTATGCCTACATTTTCTTTTCTATCCGCTCCAGCATACCTCACAGTACACCTTCGGCGCAAATAGAATGCTCCCCTACCACTTATATATAAATATAAATCCATAGCTTCGGTAATATGTTTATGCCCGATTATTATCCATGCAAAACCGCTCGACTAGTGAGCTGTTACGCACTCTTTAAATGAATGGCTGCTTCCAAGCCAACATCCTAGCTGTCTAAGCAGTTTCACCTCGTTAGTTCAACTTAACATATATTTGGGGACCTTAGCTGATGGTCTGGGTTCTTTCCCTCTCGGACATGGACCTTAGCACCCATGCCCTCACTGCTGAGAAACATTTTATAGCATTCGGAGTTTGTCAGGAATTGGTAGGCGGTGAAGCCCCCGCATCCAATCAGTAGCTCTACCTCTATAAAACTTTTACTCAACGCTGCACCTAAATGCATTTCGGGGAGTACGAGCTATTTCCGAGTTTGATTGGCCTTTCACCCCTACCCACAGGTCATCCAAAGACTTTTCAACGTCAACTGGTTCGGTCCTCCACTGTGTGTTACCACAGCTTCAACCTGCCCATGGGTAGATCACTCGGTTTCGCGTCTACTACTACTAACTAATCTCGCCCTATTCAGACTCGCTTTCGCTTCGGCTCCGGACCTTAAATCCTTAACCTTGCTAGCAACAGTAACTCGTAGGCTCATTATGCAAAAGGCACGCCGTCACACAGTAAATGTGCTCCGACCGCTTGTAGGCGTACGGTTTCAGGTTCTCTTTCACTCCCTTACTTAGGGTTCTTTTCACCTTTCCCTCACGGTACTAGTTCACTATCGGTCTTTCAGGAGTATTTAGCCTTACCGGATGGTCCCGGTGGATTCATACAGGATTACACGTGTCCCGCACTACTCAGGGTACTGCTATATCCTCTTCGCTTACCTATACGAGACTATCACTCTCTTTGGTTCGTCTTTCCAAACGATTCTAGTTCACTTAGATTCTAATGTCGCAGCCCTACAACCCCAATACTGCCGTAACAGCATTGGTTTGGGCTAATCCGCGTTCGCTCGCCACTACTAACGGAATCACTATTGTTTTCTCTTCCTCTGGTTACTTAGATGTTTCAGTTCACCAGGTTTGCCCCCTTACGGGTAACATGTCTTCAACATGCTGGGTTGCCCCATTCGGAAATCTACGGATCATAAAATATGTGCTTCTCCCCGTAGCTTATCGCAGCTTATCGCGTCCTTCATCGCCTCTGAAAGCCTAGGCATCCGCCATACGCCCTTATTTAGCTTATTGTACTTTTTGCTCTAGAATTACTTCTAGAACGAGCTCTTTATAATTTGTTTTTATAAAAAATATTCTTGTTAAATATTTAAATTTAACTTCTCTATCTTGATTCTTTACGATATCATTCTACCAATATGTCAATGAACGTTTTCAGATTATAAAAACCTGATTGTGGAGAATACCGGAGTCGAACCGGTGACCTCTTGCGTGCAAGGCAAGCGCTCTAGCCAGCTGAGCTAATCCCCCATAGTCTTTTAGGCATGAGTTCTTAGTCGTGAGTTATTAGTTGTAACAACCCATACTTCTCAACTTCTAAAATTTCCTTCACTAAGGGTCTTATTGTAGTCTCGGGCAGACTCGAACTGCCGACCTCTACATTATCAGTGTAGCGCTCTAACCAGCTGAGCTACGAGACTATAAGATCTTAGTCTAATATTTTAAAATTAACAGCAAAGAGTAAAATAATTCATTTGTAACTCACCATCTTTCTCTAGAAAGGAGGTGTTCCAGCCGCACCTTCCGGTACGGCTACCTTGTTACGACTTAGCCCTAGTTACCAGTTTTACCCTAGGCCGCTCCTCTCGGTAACGAACTTCAGGCACCCCCAGCTTCCATGGCTTGACGGGCGGTGTGTACAAGGCCCGGGAACGTATTCACCGGATCATGGCTGATATCCGATTACTAGCGATTCCAGCTTCACGGAGTCGAGTTGCAGACTCCGATCCGAACTGTGATATGGTTTATAGATTCGCTCCTATTCGCATAGTGGCTGCTCATTGTCCATACCATTGTAGCACGTGTGTAGCCCAGGACGTAAGGGCCGTGATGATTTGACGTCATCCCCACCTTCCTCGCGGTTTGCACCGGCAGTCTCGCTAGAGTCCTCAGCTTGACCTGTTAGCAACTAACGATAGGGGTTGCGCTCGTTATAGGACTTAACCTGACACCTCACGGCACGAGCTGACGACAACCATGCAGCACCTTGTAAAGTGTCCGAAGAAAAATCTATCTCTAGACCTGTCACTCTACATTTAAGCCCTGGTAAGGTTCCTCGCGTATCATCGAATTAAACCACATGCTCCACCGCTTGTGCGGGCCCCCGTCAATTCCTTTGAGTTTCAATCTTGCGATCGTACTCCCCAGGTGGGACACTTATCACTTTCGCTTAGTCACTGAAGTAAACCCCAACAACTAGTGTCCATCGTTTACGGCGTGGACTACCAGGGTATCTAATCCTGTTCGCTCCCCACGCTTTCGTCCATGAGCGTCAGTATATACGTAGTAGACTGCCTTCGCAATCGGTATTCTAAGTAATATCTATGCATTTCACCGCTACACTACTTATTCTATCTACTTCCGTATAACTCAAGTCAACCAGTATCAAAGGCAGTTCCATAGTTAAGCTATGGGATTTCACCTCTGACTTAATTGACCGCCTGCGGACCCTTTAAACCCAATGATTCCGGATAACGCTTGCACCCTCCGTATTACCGCGGCTGCTGGCACGGAGTTAGCCGGTGCTTATTCTTACAGTACCGTCAAGGCCGTACACGTACGACTGTTTCTTCCTGTATAAAAGCAGTTTACAACCCATAGGGCAGTCTTCCTGCACGCGGCATGGCTGGTTCAGAGTTGCCTCCATTGACCAATATTCCTCACTGCTGCCTCCCGTAGGAGTCTGGTCCGTGTCTCAGTACCAGTGTGGGGGATAATCCTCTCAGACCCCCTACCTATCGTTGCCATGGTAAGCCGTTACCTTACCATCTAGCTAATAGGACGCATAGTCATCTTGTACCCATAAATGTTTAATTAGATAGCGATGCCGCTTCCCAATATTATGGAGTATTAATCTTCATTTCTAAAGGCTATCCTCCTGTACAAGGCAGATTCTATACGCGTTACGCACCCGTTCGCCGGTCGTCAGCAAAAAAGCAAGCTTTTTCCTGTTACCCCTCGACTTGCATGTGTTAAGCCTGCCGCTAGCGTTCATCCTGAGCCAGGATCAAACTCTTCATTGTATAATCTTTAATATTATGAATGAATAAGTTTCAAAAGAATTTTATCTAACGAAGTTAGACATGTTATTCTACTCTTTGTTTTACGCTGTCAATTTCAATATTTTCAATGAACTTTGTTAATCGCAATACTTAGTCTTCTCAACCAAAATCTTAATCAACTCTCTTGTAGAAATACTAGACTCGAACTAGTTGATTTTTTTTATCTAAATCATTCCAAAATTTCTGTGATCGTGTCGCTTTATTTAAGCGGTTGCAAATTTACAAACCTTTTTGAAACTGACAAACTTTTTTGAAAGTTTTTTTTAATTTGTTTTTGCTAGAATTTTAATGAACTGTCGTCTCTAAAACGGACTGCAAAGATAGCATCTTTATTTTGTAATAAACAAGAATAATTTAACTTATTTTTTACTCTCTTTTAACACCTCTCTACCGCCTATTTTAATGAACTTTTGCTATCTTTATAACTTGTCGTTTTCCCGTTAGCGGGTGCAAATATAGAACCCTTTTTTAACATAACAACTATCTTTTTTAATCTTTTTTTGAATTATTTTTTACATCACCTATCTATCAATAAGTTACACCCTAAAGTTTTTTAGGTTAGGTATTGCTTTTATCAAGTTCTGTATGATTTATCAAACTTATAATCTATAATTAGATGCTCTTATATTACTAACTGAAGCTCTTTCCTATTGTAAAATAGAAAGTACTGCCTACTCCTACTTTACTTGTTAACCAGATTTTACCACCTGATCTTTCTACTATTTTCTTCACCAAAGGCAAACCAACCCCTATTTCTCCACCTCCAGAATCAATATCTAACCTTTGAAACAACTCGAATATCTTATCAAAGAACTTCTTTTCAATACCTGGTCCATTATCTTTAACCGAAAAAACATACTCATCTCCTTCTTCTTTACAGTCAACCTCTATTTTAACATCACTATTGTTGTTATGTACTATTCCATTTTCTATCAAATTTTGAAAAACTTGAATCAGCTGTTCTTCATTAAAGAAAATCTTTGGCATTTCATCTTTTATAATTATTTGACAAGAATCCGTTTCATTTGAACTTTTAATCTTCCTTAACATAAACCCTACATCAACCCTTGTTAATTCCTTTTCTTTTTTCTTATACAAGGAATAATTCAATATACCTTTTATAAGCTTTTCCATTTGTTCTGCTAACTCTTTAATTCCAGTTATACTTGAATTCAATTCTTCGTTTTCATTTTCTTTCAATATAACCTCACTCCACTCTGCTAACGTATATATATTTCCCAACGGCTGTTTTAAGTCATGTGAAACTACATAGGCAAACTCTTCTAGATCTTTATTCCTTGCACTTAACTCCTTTGCTCTTCTTTCTAAAGCCTCTGTCCTCTCTTTAATCTTACCTTCTAAACTTTCGTTTAATTCTACCAACTCTTGCCTATACCTTATAATACCATTCAATATTATAAATGAATAAACAAATATTGTTGTAGTAGATATTATAATAGCACCTTCTTCTATTATACCTAAGTTTGACTTCAGCACCCAATAACTCATATGTATAAGTTGCGAAGTACTAAACAACACTATCAACAACCTACTACTTAACATTAACACCCCACCAAACATCACTATAAATGCCCCTAACAGATAATCTATCGAGAAACTATTCAACGCTACTGTGTATGTTAGATAATGTTGAAACAATAGTAAAATTATAAAAACAAAAATCCCGTAGTAATCAATTACAACTCTATGTTTAGTCAACGGCAGTAATGCCACTAACATAAATAAAACTGCAAACACTTCTCTGAGATAAGGAATCTCTACCGCATTCACATTATATCGAAAGATTAACAATGAATATATATACACTCCTGGAGAAATCAAACATAGCACTAAACTATTGTTCTTTATCTCAAACGGTTCTAAACGACCAATCTTTTTCAAAGAGTCTAAAAACATACTATATTACATTATTAACTTATAAATATAAGTATTTCATCCTAAACTCTCTCATATTTCACTCCTTCTTATTATATCTTTTCTTTTTCTTAGAAATACAACAAACTATATATTGTACAGCAAACGGTTTTACAATATCTTTGCCACTTGAAATTTCCACTTGTAAGGAAATTTAACCTAAAGACATATTTAAATAATGATTAAAATTACATTGCCAGACGGAAACGTCAAAGAATTTGAAGTGAACAGCACCGCTATGGATGTTGCTAAGAGTATAAGCGAAGGTTTTGCTAGAAACGTAATTTCTGCAAACTTTAATGGTACAACCATTGAAACCTCGACTCCATTAACCACCGATGGTTCTTTAATACTATATACATTTAATGATGAAGCAGGAAAAAAAGCTTTTTGGCATTCTTCTGCTCACGTATTAGCTCAAGCTATTTTGGAATTTCATCCAAACGCTAAATTAACTATAGGTCCTGCTATTGACAATGGTTTTTATTATGATATAGATTTAGGTGATGAAACTATTTCTGAGAAAGATTTTTCTGCTATTGAAAAGAAATTTTTAGAATTAGCAAGAGGTAAACATGAATTTAAATTACGTTCTGTTTCCAAAGCTGATGCTTTATCTTACTATAAAGAAGAAGGTAACGAATACAAAGTTGAATTAATTGAAAATTTAACTGACGGAGATATTACTTTCTGTGACCATAGTGATTTTACTGATTTATGTAGAGGTGGACACATTCCAAACACAGGAATAATTAAAGCTATTAAAGTAATGAACGTTGCTGGTGCTTACTGGCGTGGGGATGAAAAGAATAACCAATTAACTCGTATTTATGGTATTTCTTTCCCTAAGCAAAAAATGCTTACCGAATATTTAGAATTACTAGAAGAAGCTAAAAAGCGTGACCACAGAAAACTTGGTAAAGAACTAGAATTATTTACTTTTTCTCAAAAAGTTGGACAAGGATTACCTTTATGGTTACCTAAAGGAGCTGCATTAAGAGAAAGATTAGAAAGCTTCTTAAAAAATGCTCAAAAGAAAGCTGGTTACGAAATGGTAATGACTCCTCATATTGGACAAAAAGACCTTTATGTTACTTCTGGTCATTATGCTAAATATGGTGAAGATAGTTTTCAACCTATAAAAACTCCTAAAATGGATGAAGAGTTTTTATTAAAACCTATGAACTGTCCTCATCACTGTGAAGTATACAATTTCAAACCTCATTCATATAAAGATTTACCTAAGCGTTTTGCTGAATTCGGTACTGTATATAGATATGAGCAAAGTGGTGAATTACATGGATTAACTCGTGTAAGAGGTTTTACTCAAGATGATGCACACATTTTTTGTACACCAGAACAACTTGATGAAGAATTCAAAAATGTTATCGATTTAGTACTATATGTTTTTGGTTCTTTAGGTTTTGAAAACTTTACTGCACAAGTTTCAGTAAGAGATCCTGAGAATCCAGATAAGTATATTGGTTCTGTTGAAAACTGGGAAAAAGCTGAGCAAGCTATTATCAATGCAGCTCAAGACAAAGGTTTAGATTTTGTTATCGAAGAAGGTGAAGCTGCTTTTTACGGACCTAAATTAGACTTTATGGTTAAGGATGCTTTAGGTAGAAGTTGGCAACTAGGAACAATTCAAGTTGATTACAACTTACCTGAACGTTTTGATCTACACTACAAAGGTAGTGACAATGAGTTACACCGTCCTGTAATGATTCACCGAGCACCATTCGGTTCTTTAGAGCGTTTCATAGCAATTTTACTGGAGCATACTGGTGGTAATTTCCCTCTTTGGTTAACTCCAGAACAAGTTATTGTACTGCCAATCAGCGAGAAATATCAAAAATATACCAAAAAAGTTTTAACTTTGTTAGAAAATTCCGAAATTCGCGCCCTCGTAGACAATCGTAGTGAGAAGACTGGAAGAAAGATTCGTGATGCGGAAGTTAGCAAAATACCTTTCATGGTTATTGTAGGTGAAAAGGAGGAGCAAGATGGCACAGTATCTGTAAGGAAACATGGAGAAGGAGACTTAGGTACATTCACGATAGAAGAATTTATTTCTCTAATAAAGAAAGAAGTTGGTAAGACATTAGTTCCTTTTGGAAACGAAAAATAAAATAGTAATTTTTAAATTTATAAGTTATAGCAATTAGAAGAAGAGGCGGACGTAGACCGCTTAGAGTAATTAAAGAAGATCAGCATAGAATTAATGATAAAATTAAATATGTTGATGAAGTTCGCCTTGTTGGTGAAAACATTGAGGTAGGTGTATATCCTTTAGCTAAAGCAAAAGAGATAGCACGAGAGCAAGAATTAGATTTAGTAGAAATTTCTCCTAAAGCTGTTCCTCCTGTTTGTAAAGTTATTGATTACAAAAAGTTTTTGTACGAGCAAAAGAAACGTGAAAAAGCTTTAAAAGCTAAGGCTACTAAAGTTACTGTAAAGGAAATTCGTTTCGGTCCTCAAACTGATGAGCATGATTATGAATTTAAAAAGAAGCATGCTATTAAGTTTTTACAAGACGGAGCTAAATTAAAAGCTTTTGTATTCTTCAAAGGACGTTCTATTGTATTTAAAGAACAAGGGCAAATTTTATTATTAAAGCTAGCTCAAGAATTAGAAGAATATGGTAAGGTAGAGCAAATGCCTAAACTAGAAGGAAAAAGAATGATTATGTTTATTGCTCCTAAAAAGACAAAATAAACCTATCATACTTACAATATATAAGCAAGATAAACTAAAAAACAAAGATGCCTAAAATTAAAACAAAATCTAGTGCCAAGAAACGTTTCAAGTTAACTGGTTCTGGAAAAATCAAAAGAAAGCACGCGTTCAAAAGTCACATCTTAACAAAGAAGTCTAAAAAACGTAAGCTTGCATTAACTCATTCGACTTTAGTTCACAAGTCTGATGAGGCTAGTATTAAGCAACAATTAGTTTTAAAATAATTGTTAGCCAGGGAATTTAATTATTAACCATGGAGTTAGGCTCAATAAAGTATCGAATTTCGATCGCCTACTACAAAAAACATTTGAATTATGCCAAGATCAGTAAATTCAGTAGCTTCAAGAAATAGAAGAAAGAAAATCTTGAAGCAAGCAAAAGGTTACTTTGGAAGACGTAAAAACGTTTACACAGTAGCAAAGAATGCGGTTGAAAAAGGAATGCAATATGCATACCGTGACCGTAAAAACAATAAGAGAAACTTCCGTTCATTATGGATCCAACGTATTAACGCTGGAGCTCGTCAGTTTGGAATGTCTTACTCTCAGTTTATGGGGAAAGTAAAAGCTAATAATATCGAATTAAACCGTAAGGTTTTAGCTGATTTAGCTATGAACAACCCAGAAGCTTTTAAGGCCATTGTAGAAAAAGTAAAATAAGTTTCACAACCTTGCTTATACTAAAAACCCAAACTTAAACGTTTGGGTTTTTTTAAATCAAAACATTCAATTATTCTAACATAAAATCTTTACCTATGAAAACTTTAAGAATATTATTCATTTTTATTTTTACTCAAGGTATTATAGCACAAAACTCGAGTAAAACCGAACTACCTAATACGGTTGAAAATCAATTTAAAAAACTTTATAAAAACTCAAACAATTACCAAATCTATAAGGTTATAAAAAAGAATGAGTTTTTGAGTTTACAAAAAAATATTTTAGACAGCATAAAAGCGATAAAAAATGACGCGGCTGCTAAACAAATTAAAATAAATGAACAATTAAAAAACATTACTTCTTTACAAACTAAGATTGATGCTTTAAACAACAACTTATCTGCTTCTATAGAAAAAGAAGATGCTATTTCATTTATAGGTATCCCTCTAAAAAAAGGCACTTACAACACTATAGTATGGAGTATTATAATTGCACTTGTTGTTGGTTTGGCTTTTTTCATTTTTCGTTTTAAAAACAGTAATGCTGTTACTAAACAAACTAAAGATTTATTAATTGATGTTGAGCAAGAATTTGAACAACACAAGAAAAACGCCTTAACTAAGGAACAAAAACTAAGACGCCAGTTACAAGATGAAATTAACAAACAACGTGGTGTAAGTTAATAGTTTGATTATAAAAGTTTTCTAAATAAAAATCCCGAGTTTTTAACTCGGGATTTTTATTTTTAATAGTCTTTTTACTTCATTAAGACAAGCCAGATATTACACCTTGATTATCAATAGTCATATTTTCTGATGCTGGTACAGCTGGTAAACCTGGCATACGCATCATTTTTCCTAAAATTGGAATAATAAATTGAGCTCCAGCTGCTATTTCTATTTCACGAACAGTTACAGTAAAACCTTCTGGCCTTCCTATTAGTTTATCATTATCTGAAAAAGATTTTTGTGTTTTAGCCATACACACTGCAAAATCATTAAATCCTAAACGATCAATTCTTCTTAAGTTTAATTGTGCTTTTTTACTATACTCAACTTTTTCAGCTCCATAAATCTCTTTAGCTATCGTTTCAATTTTTTCCTTAACTGGGCTTGTCCAATTATACAATGGCTTAAATTGAGTTACTTTATTTTCAACAACATCAACTACTGCCTCAGCTAAATTCTTAGTTCCTTCTCCTCCTTTTGCCCATCCTTCAGACACTACAGCTTTTACTCCCAACTTACCACATGCTTCGATAACAAAATTCACCTCTTCTTCTGTATCTGAAATAAATGAATTAATTGCTACTACAGGCTCAATATTGTATTTGCGAATATTTTCAATATGCTTCTCTAAATTTTTAAACCCTTCTTGAACTCTTTCTATACTCGGTGTATTGTATTCTTCTTTTTGAGCACCTCCATGATGACGCAATGCTCTAACAGTAGCTACTAATACTACACACTTAGGATTCAATCCTGCATGCTGTGATTTAATATTTAAAAACTTTTCTGCTCCTAAGTCGGCTCCAAAACCAGCTTCTGTAACTACGTAATTAGATAATGACAATCCCATTTTAGTGGCAATAATTGTATTAGTTCCTTGGGCTATGTTAGCAAATGGACCTCCATGAATAATTGCTGGATTTTCTTCTAAAGTTTGAACTAAATTAGGCTTGATAGCATCTTTTAATAAAATTGCCATTGCATCTTGAGCTTTCAAATCACTTGCAAAAACTGGTTTTTTATCAAAAGTAAACCCAATAAATATATTACCTAATCGTTTTTTCAAATCATCAAAATCGGTTGCCATACAAAGTATTGCCATTACTTCTGATGCAGGCGTAATATTAAATCCATCTTCACGTGGGATTCCATTAGCTGTTCCTCCCAATCCAATAGTAATATGACGTAACGATCTATCGTTCATATCAATTACACGCTTCCATAAAATAGTACGTGGATCTATATTTAAATTATTGGTTTTACTCTGTAAATTATTATCAATTAATGCTGATAGTAAGTTATTCGCTTTTTCTATTGCATTAAAGTCACCTGTAAAATGTAAATTAATATCTTCCATAGGTACTACTTGAGAATACCCTCCTCCAGCTGCTCCTCCTTTAATACCGAAAACGGGTCCTAAAGATGGCTCACGTAAAACAACAGTTGCTTGCTTTCCTACTTTGTTTAATCCTTCTGTTAAACCAATAGAAACAGTTGTTTTACCTTCTCCTGCTGGTGTTGGTGTTAAAGCTGTTACTAAAACTAAATTGTTTTCTTTTACTTTATTTTCATCAATTAAGCTTAATGGTAATTTAGCTTTGTATTTACCATACATTTCTAAATTATCTTCATTTAAATTAAGTTTATTAGCTACAGTTTTAATGTGCTGTAATTCTTTTGCTTGAGCTATCTCAATATCGGTTAAATGCGCCATAGCGAATTATATATTTTTAGTTGTTTATTCTACTTTAAAAAGCAGGTAAATATACATAATATAATCCCTATAAAAACTGACATTTATTAGCATAATTTAACTAATTCTGTGCGAAACAGATAAATATAGTAAAAGAATTGGCAAATCTTTTTTGAAATACTATATTTGCACGTTTTAAAAAAAGTCGATTTAAATTAATAAAAATGCAAAACAAAGGTCTTATTAAATTATTTGCTATCCTGTTCGGGTTAGTGAGTTTGTACCAGTTGTCGTTTACATTTTTCGCTAACAAAGTTGAAGATAGCGCAAAAGTATACGCAAAAGAAAATGTAGAAGGTAACAACGGAAGAGCGTTAGCTAGAGCCGAAAGGAAATATCTAGATAGTGTAGCAAATAAAGAGGTATTAAATTTAGGAGTTGCAAAGTACACTTTTGATGAAATCAGGGAGAGAGAAATGAACCTTGGTTTAGATTTAAAAGGTGGTATCAATGCAATTTTACAAGTATCAGTAAAGGATATTTTAATTGGGTTGTCTAACAACTCAAAAAACACTGTTTTCAATGAAGCGTTAGCAAAAGCTGATGAAGCACAAAAAGACAGTCAGGATAATTATTTAGATTTATTCTATAGCGAGTTCGAAAAATTAAGCAATGGAAACGTTAAGTTAAGCGATCCAAGCATTTTTGGAACTAAAGCCTTACGTGACAAAATTGATTTCAACAAAACAAATGAACAAGTAAAATCGACTTTACAAGAAGAAATCAATTCGTCTATTAACACTGCTTTTGAAGTATTACGTAGTCGTATTGATAAATTTGGTGTTGTTCAACCAAGTATTCAAAGAATTGGTACTTCTGGTCGTATTCAAGTTGAATTACCAGGAGCAAAAGATATTGATCGTGTAGAAAAATTATTACAAAGTACTGCAGAATTACAATTTTGGGAAGTATACACAAATGCTGAAGTTCAAAATTATTTCTTTGCTGCTAATGCTAAGGTTGCTGAATTATTAAAAGATGATTCTACAACTGAACAAGCAAAAGATTCTACTAAAACTGATAGTATTGATGATTTATTAGGAGAGTCTACTGATTCAACTAAAGTTGAAAACCAAAAGAACTTATTTACTTACTTATTTCCTAATGTAGCTCAAAACCAACAACAAATGAGCTCTTTAGTTGCTCAATCTAGAGTACAGGATACTGCTAAAGTAAACAGTTTATTAGCTAATAAAGAAGTAAGAGCTTTATTACCAAGCAACTTAAAATATGTTAAGTTTTTATGGGATTACAAAGCACAACCAAGTGCTGATGGAAGTGTAAATCTTATTGGTTTATATGCAATAAAATCTAACAGAAACAACAAAGCACCTATTGATGGTGATGTAATTGCTGATGCTAAGCAAGACTATGATCAACTAAGCAAACCAGTAGTTTCAATGATGATGAACGGAGTTGGAACTAAGAAATGGGCAAAAATGACCAGTGAAAATACTGGTAAATTTGTTGCTGTTGTATTAGATGACTATGTATATACAGCACCTATTGTAAATGGACCTATAACTGGTGGAAGTACTCAAATTTCTGGTGGTTCTATGACTGTAAGTGAAGCTCAAGATATTGCAACTGTATTAAAAGCTGGTAAATTACCTGCTCCAGCAAGAATGATCCAATCAGAAGTAGTTGGGCCTTCTTTAGGACAAGAATCTATTAATGCAAGTATGTGGTCATTTGGATTGGCTATCTTATTAGTATTAGCTTGGATGATTTTATACTATGGAAAAGCTGGTTTATATGCTAATATTGCCTTATTAGTAAATATCTTATTCATCTTTGGATGGTTAGTATCTTTTAGCGCAGTATTAACTTTACCTGGTATCGCTGGTATTATCTTAACTATAGGTATGTCGGTAGATGCAAACGTTATTATTTTCGAAAGAATTAAAGAAGCATTATCAGGAGGAAAGAGTTTAGGTGAAGCCGTTAACGAAGGATTTAGTTTCAAAGGAGCTTTATCTGCAATTATTGATGCAAATATTACTACTTTCTTAACAGGTGTTATCTTATTTGTATTTGGAACAGGACCAATTAAAGGTTTTGCTTATACATTAATGTTAGGTATTGCTACTTCTTTATTTACAGCAATTTTCATTACTCGTTTATTTATTGACGGAGCCGTAAACAAAGGAACTAACTTAACATTTAACACTGGAATTTCTAAAAACTGGTTTAAAAATATTAGTATTGAATTCTTGAGAAAACGTAAGTTAGCTTACATTATTTCTGGATTCTTTATCATTGCTGGATTAATTTCAATCTTTACTTTAGGATTAAAGCAAGGTGTTGATTTTAAAGGAGGACGTTCTTATGTTGTTCGTTTTGACCAAGGAATGAAAGCTAATGAAGTAGCTTCTGCCTTAAAAGGTGCTTTTGGTACTTCTCCAGAAGTAAAAACTTATGGTTCTGAAAACCAATTAAAAATAACTACTGTTTTCAAAATTGATGAAGAAGGTAAAAACGTTGATAATGAAGTACAAACTGCTTTATACAACGGTTTAAAACCTTATTTAGGTACAACTTCTTACGAAGATTTTAAACCTGGTTTTGAAAAAGCTGGTAGCGGAATAATGAGCTATATGAAAGTAGAGCCAACAATTGCAGATGATATTAAACAAGCTGCAATATGGGCTGTATTAGGATCTTTAATTGTAGTATTCTTATATATCTTATTACGTTTTAGAAAAATGTCTTTCTCTATTGGTGCCGTAGTAGCTGTATTCCATGATGTATTAGTAGTATTAGGAGTTTTCTCTATATTCTACAAAGTAATGCCTTTCGATATGGAAATAGGACAATCGTTTATTGCTGCTATTTTAACTGTAGTTGGATACTCTCTGAATGATACCGTGGTAATTTTCGATAGAATTAGAGAATATGCTGCAAACAGCAACTCATTAACTGCTAATATTGTAGATAAAGCTTTAAGTAGTACTTTAGGAAGAACAATTAATACTTCTTTAACTACTTTATTAGTAATGTTAGCTATTTTCTTCTTCGGTGGAGATAGTATCAAAGGATTTATGTTTGCACTTATCGTAGGTGTAGTTGTAGGTACTTACTCTTCATTATTCGTGGCAACACCTGTAATGTTTGATACTTCTAAAAAAGAAGACAATAAATAATATATAAAAAAACACTCAAAAAACCGTTTTGAATATTTTTCAAAACGGTTTTTTCATTTAATATCAAGCAACTATCTTTGCAATCTGATGAAAATTACAAAACTTCACGATTTATATTTTAAAGAGTACATTTCAAGTAATGAACTCTCAAACATTGTACAGTCTCTGGCAGAACAAGTAAGAAAAGATTTACCTAAAAATGAAGTTCCTTTTTTTGTAGGAATCTTAAATGGATGCTTTGTTTTTACTGCTGATTTTTTACGAGCTTACAAAGGAGATTGCGAAATGACTTTTGTTAAATTAGCTTCTTATGAAGGAACTACTTCAACAGAAAATGTAAAGAAACTTATTGGTATAAACGAAGATTTAACAGGTCGTACCGTTATCATATTAGAAGATATCATTGATACAGGTACTACTTTACAAGAAATCTACGAAATATTCAAAACAAAAAATCTAAAAGAACTTAAAATAGTATCATTATTCTTTAAACCTGATGTGTATAGAAAAGAACTTCCTATAAATTATGTTGGAAAAAATATTGAAGACAAATTTATTGTAGGATACGGATTAGATTACAAAGGTTATGGAAGAAATTTGCCTGCTATTTATCAATTAACAACACAACCCAAAATGAAAAACATCGTATTATTCGGACCTCCTGGTGCAGGAAAAGGTACACAAGCTGAAGTATTAAAAGAAAAGTACAACTTAGTACATATTTCGACTGGTGATGTATTCCGATTTAATATTAAAAATGAAACTGAATTAGGATTATTAGCAAAAACATACATGGACGATGGTAACTTAGTTCCTGATGAAGTTACTATTAGCATGTTAAAAGCTGAAGTTGAAAAAAATGCTGATGCCGCTGGTTTTATTTTTGATGGATTCCCAAGAACTGAATCTCAAGCAAAAGCTTTAGATGAGTTTTTAGCTGAAAAAAATGAGCGTATAAACGGTATGGTTGCTTTAGAAGTTTCTGAAGACTTATTAGTTGAGCGTTTATTAGAAAGAGGTAAGACTAGTGGTCGTACTGATGATATGGATGAAGGTAAAATTCGTAATCGCTTTAACGAATACAATACTAAAACAGCTGTTTTAAAAGATTTTTACCAAAATCAAAACAACTATTATGGAGTAAACGGTGTAGGTTCTATTGAAGAAATTACAGAACGTTTATCAGAAGTGCTTGACACTTTATAAAAATTAATTTTACTTCTGTTTATTAAACAGAAAACAACTTAGAAAGAATGACTGAAGGAAATTTTGTTGACTACATAAAAATCTACGCATCTTCTGGTAAAGGAGGTAGAGGATCGGCTCACTTGCATCGTGAAAAATTCATTACAAAAGGTGGACCAGATGGTGGAGATGGAGGTCGTGGTGGTCACGTAATATTACGTGGCGATAAAAATATGTGGACACTTTTCCATTTAAAATTTAAACGTCACTTTAGAGCTGAATCTGGTGGTGATGGTAGTAGTAGTAGAAGTACGGGGCATGATGCTGATGATGTTATTATCCCAGTACCATTAGGAACTATTATTAGAGATGCTGACACTGATAAAATCTTATATGAAATCACAGAAGATGGTCGTGATGTAATATTATTAGAAGGTGGTAAAGGTGGTAAAGGAAACTGGCATTTCAAATCTTCTACTAACCAAACACCTCGTTATGCTCAACCAGGTATTGATGGTAAAGATGGATGGTTTCGTATAGAACTTAAAATCTTAGCTGATGTTGGTTTAGTTGGTTTTCCTAATGCTGGAAAATCTACTTTATTATCTGTTATAACTGCCGCTAAACCTAAAATTGCCGATTATGCTTTTACTACTTTAAAACCTAATTTAGGAATTGTAGAATACCGTAATCACCAAAGTTTTGTAATGGCTGATATTCCTGGTATTATTGAAGGAGCTTCAGAAGGAAAAGGTTTAGGGCATTATTTTTTACGTCATATAGAACGTAATTCTACCCTACTCTTTTTAATTCCTGCTGATAGTGATGATATTCAAAAAGAATACGATATCTTATTGAATGAATTAAGAAAACATAATCCTGAGTTATTAGATAAAGATCGTTTATTGGCAATTTCTAAGTCGGATATGTTAGACGATGAATTGAAAGAAGAAATTAAAAAGGAGTTACCTGAAGGTATTGAAACCTTATTTATCTCTTCAGTAGCTCAACTAGGCTTAATGGAATTAAAAGATAAATTATGGTCTATGTTAAACTAACATAGTTCTTTAATAAATAGAAAGCAATCTCTTTAGAGGTTGCTTTTTTAATTCTTCATTTTTAAATTTATAGTATCTACTTTGGTTACTAGAAATTATTTTAACAACAAAACATTTAAATGAAAAATAGGCTTATTTCTTTTATTAAAACAATCATTGTAATATATGCTTTATTATGCATTTTATTATATTTCTTTCAAGAAAGCCTAATATTTTTTCCTCAAGAACTACCACAAGGTCATCAATTTAATTTTAATCAGGAATTTAATGAATTAAGTTTCAAATCTAAAGATGGTAAATTATTAAATGGTTTATTATTCAAATCCATTAACTCAAAAGGGTTAATCTTTTATTTACATGGTAATTCAGGTTCCTTAAATTCTTGGGGAAATGTTGCCATGACTTATACTAAACTAAATTATGATGTATTTATTTTAGATTATAGAGGCTATGGAAAAAGTCAAGGAAAAATATATAATCAAGAGCAATTATTTGAAGATAATGCAATTGTTTATAACAAACTAAAAGAAGGATACAACGAAGATAACATTATAATTTTAGGTTATTCAATAGGGACTGGCTTAGCATCAAAATTAGCTTCAGAAAACAACTCTAAACATTTAATTTTACAAGCTCCTTACTACAGTTTAGCACATCTTGTTCAACAAAAATTTTCTTTCATTCCTTCATTTATTTTAAAATATAAACTAGAGACAAATCAATATTTAAAGAAGTGTAAAATGCCCATAACAATATTTCATGGAGATATTGATAATGTTATTAATTTAAATGCATCTTTAAAACTCAAAAAAGAATTTGGCGAACAAATCCATTTAATAATTTTAGAAAATCAAGGTCATAATGGAATTACAGAAAACAAAAATTATAGAAATGAATTAAAAAAAATATTAATAAAATAAATTACACCTTAAAAAACTCGTTTCGCCTTTACAAACTCTTTTTTCCAATAATTTTCTTTCATTGATGAAACAATTACTCCTTTTGAAGTTGTCGAGTGAATAAATTGAACATCATCATTATTAACAGATATAACTAAGCCAACATGATTAATTCCCCCTTTTAATCGAGAAATATCAAAAAATAATAAATCTCCCTTTTTAACTTCAGAAAGAGAAACCTCTGCACCTTTTTTACTCATCGAGGCAGATGAACGGGGTAATTTCTTATCAAAAACTTTAAAAACTGTTATCACCAGCCCTGAACAATCCATCCCACTTTTAGTAGTCCCTCCAGCTCTATAAGCAACTCCTTTATATGAATTAGCAATAGTAATCAATTCTTCTACCTTTGACTTTTCTTCTGTATAAGTTTCTTCTCCTTGCTTAATAAAACGAAAGACTATAAAACCTATAATTATCAATAATAACAGTAATTGTTTTCTCATATACTACTCTATTTAAACCAATTATTAAAATAAAATATTTTGGCATGTTAATTGAAACATAGAGTAAAATAACTCAAAAAATTAAAACTATGTTAAAAACAACTACTAAAAATCTATTACTACTTCTTTTCTTATCAATGTTACAATTTTCTTGCTCAAACAACAACGAAGAATTAGTTAAAGAAGAAACTAAACCCAAAAATCTTTTAATTGAATTTGAATTGAATGGAAAACCTATATCTATTAACTTTCCTATAATTCAAAATATTGGTTCAGGTATTAGAAATACTACACTTCAGAATCCAAAAGGAACAATTTTAGCAGGGATTTCAGAAACATATTCAAATGATGACTACCATATTCAATTATTCTTTGATGAATATTTTTCTGATAAAGAATATTCTTTCAATATAGAAGAAAGTATGTTTAAACTACCTTGGGAGGATTTCGAAACTACAATGTATAACAATGATAATTTTGGAGTAAAATATGTAGATTATAAAGAAAGTTATAAAAAGGATTTAAACACTAATAGCCATAAAGGATTTACTATTAAAATTAAGGATATTAAAAATAACAAAACATATACTAGTTTATTGTTTGAAACATTATACAGTACTGATACTAATAGTCCTTATGAGTATAATAATTTAATGAAAAATTCTTTCTTCAAATTTATCTCTTCAAACAAGTTACAAGATGATGACTTAACATTTAACAAACATGAAGTTAAAGCTTCTTTTGAATGCAAACTTTTAGACTACACTAAGAATTTAGATGACGGATTGGTTATAAACGAAATCATAAACTTAACTAATGGAAAAATAGTTGGAGTTTTATAAAAACTAAAAAGACCTGCAAAAAATTGCAGGTCTTTCCAGTTATAACACACGTTTTGCTTTTATAAATGCTTTTTTCCAATATTTATTAAATAATGAGGTTACAATAACTCCTCTTGAACTTGTTGAATGTATAAAATGGATATCACCATTTTTAACTGATGTCACCAAACCTACATGATTTACTTTTCCTTTTTTTCGTGCTGTTTTAAAAAACAGTAAATCACCTCGTTCTACTTTTCGTAAAGGTATTTCATATCCTTTTGTATACATTTCACGAGAAGTTCGTGGTAAATCTATATTACGCTTTTTGAAAGACACATGGATTAAACCAGAACAGTCCATTCCTTTATTCGTGGTACCTCCATATTTATATCGAGTTCCCTTAAAAGAAACTGCAGTCCAAACTATTTTATCTGCGATGGTAGGTGACGATGATTTCTCTTTTGTTGCTGTTACTATTTTAGACTTTGGCTTTGATCTTTTACTTGAAGGAACATTTTTGGATGAACCACAAGAAATCATTAATAAGGAAAGTGAAAAAATGAAAAGTATTTTTTTTATCATATATTCAATAGCATTTTTAAATTTATATCTAAGTTTATTTTTTATTCGCTCCCTCAACAATCAGTTTGGCTGTTTTTTCAGAAGCTCCTTTCCCTCCTAACTTTTGTTCTAAATCAAAATAAGACAAAAACAATTCTTCTCTTTTCTTTTGGTTTAAAATAGATTCTAATTCTGTTTTTAAATTTTCTTTGGTAAAATCGTTTTGAATTAACTCTTTAACAACTTCTTTATCCATTATTAAATTAACTAACGAAATATACTCTAATGTTATAATTCGTTTTGCTATATGATAAGAAATATTGCTTCCCTTATAACAAACTACTTGTGGCACTTTAAACAAAGCTGTTTCTAAGGTTGCAGTTCCAGAACCTACTAAGGCA
Organism: Tenacibaculum aiptasiae; assembly: GCF_965221665.1. Lineage (NCBI taxonomy): Bacteria > Pseudomonadati > Bacteroidota > Flavobacteriia > Flavobacteriales > Flavobacteriaceae > Tenacibaculum > Tenacibaculum aiptasiae. Next base: position 1,977,210 of record NZ_CBDCSN010000002.1, on the reverse strand, counting down.
GCATGAGAAACACTTAATAAATCGTAAGTCTTATTGCTAATTAACTTCACATTTTTATTCCCAATAAATGTTTGATAAAATTCTTTTGTTTGACTAGGTGCTCCACCTACTACAAATTGATACTCCGAAAATTCATTAACTAACGATAACATTACTGGTAGCATCTTAGTAATTTCTTGCTTTCTACTTCCTGGCAATAAGGCTATTATTTCTTTATCTCCTAAATTATATTCCTTTCTAAAACTTTCTTCATCTATCTGCTTTCTCCCTGCTATCCCATCAATTAAAGGGTGTCCAACAAAGTTTACATCATAGTCATATTTCTTATAAAACTCCTTTTCAAATGGTAGTATAACAAACATTTCATCAACATCTCTTTTAATGTCTTTTACCCTACCTGCTCTACTTGCCCAAACTTGTGGCGAGATATAATAATTTGTTCTAATTCCTTCTTGTTTTGCCCACTTAGCAATACGCAAATTAAACCCTGAATTATCTATAAGTACTAATACATCAGGGTTGAACTTAGCAATGTCTTTCTTACAAAAAGAAATCATTCCTAGAATCTTACGTAGATTCATCAGTACCTCTATAAACCCCATAAAAGCACGTTCTTTATAATGCTTTACAAGTGTACCTCCAACCTCTTGCATTAAATCTCCTCCCCAAAAACGAATTTCTGCTTTTGGGTCTTCCTTTAACAAAGCTTTCATCAAATTAGCTCCATGTAAATCTCCTGAAGCTTCTCCTGCAAGGATGTAATATTTCATTAAATATTATTTAGAAAAATTTTATAATAAATGTAATTAATGCTGTTAAAATAGTAGCTAATAATACCCCTCTAGCTCTATAATCTTGATTCTTTTTTAAAAATATCCAAAACACTAATAAATTAGGAATGGCAGCCAGTGCAATTACAGAACCTAATACGCCCCCTTCTTTTACTTTTTGAAAAGTAGTACCTATACTATCATATGATATATATTCTAGATAAATAAACAGTCCAAAAGCAGTAGCTATTAAAGAAACTGAAATTCCTATTGCTATTTCTTTTCTTATATGTCCCATGAATTCAGTTTTTGGATTGCATGATGTGCTGTCATATCAAATTGTACAGGAACTACAGAAATATATCCATTTTCTAAGGCCCAAATATCAGTATCCTGCCCTTTATCTCTATTAACAAACTCTCCAGATAACCAATAGTATTCTTTTCCAAATGGACTTTTGCGTTTGTCAAAATCTTCTTTCCAATATCCATTCGCTTGCCTACAAACACGGATTCCTTTAATATCTTTTTCTTTTAACTTTGGGATGTTTACATTCAATACAACACCTTCTGGTAATCCATTTAACAAAACATTCAACGTTATTTTTTCAATAAACTTTTTAGCTGCTCTAAAATCAGCATGCCAATCAAAATCAAGTAATGAAAAACCAATTGCTGGAATTCCTTCTATCCCAGCTTCAACAGCAGCACTCATTGTTCCCGAATAAATAACATTTATTGATGAATTAGAACCATGATTAATTCCAGAAACACATAAATCTGGCACACGATTTAATATTTTATTTTTAGCCATTTTCACACAGTCAGCAGGTGTTCCTGAGCAGCTGTATTCTATTTGTGGGCCTTCGTCAATGGTAATCGGATTACAATGCAAAACGTTGTTTACCGTAATTGCATGCCCCATACCACTCTGAGGACTATCTGGAGCAACAACAACAACGTCTCCTATTTTATTCATTATTTCAATTAACATTCGAATACCAGGAGCGGTAATTCCATCATCATTTGTAACTAATATTAAGGGTCTTTCTTGCATAGTAGAATAGTTTTACAACAAATGTAACACAAAAAAAGGACTCTTTTTTTAACATTTTGTAAAGACAAAAAGCTTTATTTTATGTGTAAAATTGTAGTAATCAAACACAAACGTTATGGTACGCTTTATTATCTATGTAACTCTTTTCACTTTAAGTACAATATTTTCGGTAGTAAATGCACAAAACAAAGGAACAAAACCATGTAGTTCTCCTGAATATTCTCAATTTGATTTCTGGGTTGGAAACTGGAATGTTTATGACACGAAGAAAAACCTTATAGGTACCAATAACATTATTAAACTTTCTAATGCTTGTGCCATTCAAGAGAATTGGGTTTCTAAAACATCTAAAAGTAAAGGAACTAGTTATAACTATTATAACAAATCTGATAATTCTTGGAATCAATTATGGGTAGACAATACAGGGTTCTCTTTAGAATTAAAAGGACAATATGATGCCAATAAGATGGTTTTAAAAAGTAAGCTTATAAAAAGTCAAAACGGTGATTTTTATAATCAAATTACTTGGACTAAAAACTCTGATGGAACAGTAACTCAAATTTGGGATTATATTGACAAAAACCATAAAAAAATAAAGGAAGTTTTTAAAGGAATTTACAAAAAGCAAGAAAACTAAAAAAGTTGGCATTATTTTAGTAGCTTAGCAACACAACGACACAATAAAAAAATAAAAAGACAGAAGATACATGAAGACGAAATTTATCATTCCATTTTTAGCATTTACATTACTATTTTCAAGTTCTACTTTTTCAAATTCGGTTTCTAATAACGATCCGGATAAAGATAGAGTAATTGTTTATGTTTTAAAAAATATATTGTCAAGATATCACTATGTTCAAAAGGATTTAAATGACGATTTTTCTGAGCATGTATACAATACTTTTATTGATGGTTTAGACCCAAGTAAGAGATATTTTACACAGGAAGACTTAAAAGAATTTTCTAAATACAAATATCAAATTGATAATCAATTAAGAGATACTAGAATTGATTTTTACAAATTGGTTTATAACCGTTTTTTAGAAAAATTAGGTACTGCTAAGAAAACATATCGTTCTTTATTACTTGAACCTTTTAACTATAAGAAAGATGAAGTAATTGACGTAGATTATGATAAAATTCCTTTTGCTAAAAATGATAGTGAATTAATTAACTATTGGAGAAAACAATTAAAACTTTCAATTTTAAGTAGAATTGAAGATGCAGAAGATCAGCAAAAGGAAAAAGCTAAAAAAGACAAAAACTTTAAAAAGAAAACCTTTGCTGAATTAGAAAAGGAAGCTAGAAAAGAAGTTTTAAAAAATATGAACGATTTATATCAACGTATTGATGAACTTGAAAATTCTGATTGGTATTCTACTTTTTTAAATAGTGTAGTAAGTGGATTTGATCCTCATACAACTTATATGTCTCCTAGAAGAAAATCGCGTTTCGATCAAGAAATGTCAGGTAAATTAGAAGGAATTGGTGCTCGTTTACAGAAAAAAGGTATTTATACTCATATTGTTGAATTGATTTCTGGTGGGCCAGCATGGAAACAAGGTGGTTTAGAACCTGATGATATTATTTTAAAAGTAGCACAAGGAAATAAAGAACCACTAGACATCGTAGGAATGAGATTGGACGATGCAATTAAATTTATTAAAGGAAAAAAAGGTACTGAGGTTCGTTTAACTGTTAAAAAGAAAATTGATGGTTCAATAAAAGTAATTCCAATTATTAGAGATGTAGTTGAGCTAGAAGAAACGTTTGTAAAGTCTAGTATTGTTGAAAAAGATGGAAAAAAATATGGGGTTATTAACTTGCCTAGATTTTATATAGATTTTAATGACTTAAGTCGTAGAGATGCTGCTAAAGACATGGAAAAAGAAATTGAACGCTTAAAGAAAGAAAACGTAAAAGGTTTAGTAATTGATTTACGTGATAATGGAGGTGGTTCTTTAAAGACAGCCATTGAAATTGGCGGATTATTTATTAAACAAGGTCCAATTGTACAAGTAAAGTATAGAAATGAACAACCCGTAGTTAAAAATGATACAGATTCGAAAATTCAATGGGATGGTCCTTTAGTAGTAATGGTAAATGAATTTTCTGCTTCTGCATCTGAAATTTTTGCTGCAGCTATGCAAGATTATAAACGTGGTGTTATTATTGGTGGAAAACAGACCTATGGTAAAGGAACTGTACAAAATGTATTACCAATTAATCGTTTTTACGAAAAATATCCTAGTGATTTAGGGGCTTTAAAAATGACTATTCAAAAATTTTATAGAATCAACGGTGGTTCTACCCAAATAGAAGGAGTTTATTCGGATGTTTCTCTACCTAGTAGGTTTAGTTATATGGAATTTGGTGAGCGTGATTTAGATGGAGCTTTACCTTGGGATAAGGTACAACAGGCTAAATATAATGCAACTAATTCTTATACAAACTTTGCTGATGTTGTTTATAACAGTAAGCAACGTGTAATGAAAAACAAAAAATTTAATCAAATTAACGAATACGCTAAGTGGTTAAAGAAGAATCAAGAAGAAAGAATATATTCTTTAAACTATAATAAATTTAAAGAAGAGAGTGACAAAAAATCTAAAGAAGGAGAAAAGTTTAAAGAAGTATTTAAATTTGATTCTAACCTAACATTTGACTCTCCTAAATACGAATTAAGTTTATTTAAAAAAGACACTGTTTTAAAAGAGAAACGTATTGCTTGGCATAAAAATTTAAAAAAGGATATTTATATAAACGAGGCACTTAATGTATTAAGTGAATTGAAAATGAATAAGAACTATACCATTGTAAAACATTAAAAAAATTGTATATTTATATTGAAGTATAGCTACTTCGTTCGGGGGATTACAAGTTTCAATAACAATTAAATTGATATGCTTTTAATCCAAAAAATAAATAATATACTAAATAGTAGAAAATACTATAATAATTATTACAGTCAAATAATTAAGAAATATAAAAATATAGATAATTATACATCTATATTTAACAGTGTTTTACAAGACAATGATATCATTGAAAGTAACGTTCCTATTCGTTTTTCTGATGATATTGATTTTGGTGCTTGCGTTAGTTCTGTAAAAAAAGGAATTAATACTTCGTATCGTTTTATTAAAAACCCCGATTTATGTGATATCATTTTTTTTACAACAAAAGTAGGTGGTTATCGAATAACCACTGAACTTCATTTTTTTAAAAATAAACTTATTTTTTTCAAATATACTTTTCCTTCATTATCAAATAAGAAAAAGGTTGAAAACTTAATAAAAAAGAAATATAAAATAAAAGAGCCTGTAACTGATAAAATAAATAATTTACTAGTTACAGACGCTCTTAATAGTTATTTGAAAACAGAAAATGAAGTCACATTTTCTATCTATTATTTCACAAAAAATTATGGTTTCTATGCTTTCTTAAAGCAACAACAAGAAAACTCAAAAATGAATGTTTTAAATCAACTTTATAATTCAGAATCTCAATTATTAGAAAAAATTTAAGCCATTGTAATTTCAACTACAATTCCTTCATTAGCTCTAACATTAAAAACAGTTTCATCTTCAAAAATCAAATACTGCCCTTTTATACCTACTAACGTTCCTGTATAGCTTTGTTCCTTTACAATATTCAAACTTTTAGGCTTTGTTGGGTACTTTTCTACAGGGAAATTAATTGATGTTTCTTTGTTATTTTCAATATAATATTGCTGAGCTTCTTCAGGAATAAAAGCTTTTAAACGTTCTTGCCACGATACTAAATTTTCATCTTCAATATCATTTTTTAGCATTTTTCGCCAGTTGGTTTTATCAGCCACATGTTCTTTTAAAGCAACCTCAGTAATTCCTGCTAAATAACGATTAGGTACCTCAACAATTTCAATAGCTTCATGAGCTCCTTGATCTATCCAACGTGTTGGCACTTGTTGTTTTCTAGTAACACCAACCTTTACATTACTAGAATTAGCTAAATACACAATATGTGGTTGTAATTGTACTTTTTTCTCATATTCTAAGTCACGATCTTCAATATCTAAATGAGCTTTACTTAACTCAGGTCTCATAATCCAATCTCCAGCATTCGGTGTTTCAAAAAAACATTTCTTACAAAACCCTTGACGGTAAACTTGTTTTTCTAAATGACAATTTAAACATTCATAAGTAACAAAACTTAGTGTTATTTTTTTGTTTAAAAGCTGATTCATGTTTAAAAAATCAGATTTCATATCTAAGTAATACTGTACAGTATCTAAATTTTCAGTCATCATTTTTTTTAAAACTCCTTGGTATTGCATGTCTTAAATTTTATTACTTTTAGCTTCACAAACTTACAGTAAAAAAATTGAATTAAGAGTCAAACTATGTCGTTTCCATTTATAAATTCTATTATTTCATGGTTTTTGAAAAAACGCAAACATCAGGTAGAATTATTTTTAAAATATCCTATCGATGTTCAAAACGAATTACTTCAAAAATTATTAAATACTGCTAAGAATACTGAGTTTGGAAAACAACATAACTTCTCTTCAATTAAAAACTACATCGATTTTACCAATAATGTTCCTATCCAGAGATATGAAAGTATTGAACCACTTATAGAGAGATGTAGAAAAGGAGAACAAAATTTATTTTGGCCTACAACAATTAAGTGGTTTGCAAAATCAAGTGGAACTACCAATGCTAAAAGTAAATTTATTCCAGTAAGTAATGAAGCCTTAGAAGGATGTCATTTAAAAGCTGGTAAAGACATGCTGTGTTTATACATTAATAATAATGAAGAAACACAAATGTTTACTGGTAAAGGATTAAAATTAGGAGGTAGCACAGCCATTTATGAGGATAACAATTCTCATTTTGGAGATTTATCTGCAATTATAACCGAAAACTTACCTTTTTGGGCAGATTTTAGCTCTGCTCCTAGTCAAGAAATTTCTTTAATGGCAGAATGGGAAACAAAAATGGAAGCTATTATTAATGAAACTATTAACGAAAATATTACTAGTTTAGTTGGAGTTCCTAGCTGGATGTTAGTACTTCTAAATAGAGTTTTAGAAAAAACCGGTAAAAATAATATTTTAGAAGTTTGGCCTAATTTAGAAGTTTACTTCCATGGAGGTGTCAATTTTAACCCATATAGAGAACAGTACAAAAAATTAATTCCAAAAGACAGTTTCAAATATTACGAAACTTATAATGCTTCTGAAGGTTTCTTTGCTATTCAAGACCAAAATAATTCAGAAGAATTATTACTAATGCTCGATTACGGTATTTTTTATGAATTTATTCCTATGGATTCTTATGATGGTGAAAATTCAATAGCCATTCCATTATCTGAAGTTAAAAAAGATGTTAATTACGCAGTGGTTATTACTACCAATGGTGGTTTATGGCGTTATTTAATTGGTGATACTGTTAAGTTTACTTCTTTAAATCCTTATCGAATAAAAATTACTGGTAGAACAAAACACCATATTAATGTTTTTGGTGAAGAATTAATTATTGAAAATGCAGAGGAAGCTTTAAAAATTGCAAGTACAAAAACTAATGCTTCTATTAGAGATTATACTGTTGGTCCAATTTTTATGAATGATAATAAAAGTGGTGGACATGAATGGGTTATTGAATTTAGTACTCCTCCTAAAAGCATAGATACTTTTACAGAATTATTAGATAATGCTTTAAAATGTATCAATTCAGATTATGAAGCCAAGCGCTATAATAACATGACCTTGTCTTTACCTAAAGTACATCAAGCACGACAAGGATTATTTTATGATTGGTTAAGTAAAAAAGGTAAACTTGGTGGACAACATAAAGTACCTCGTCTTTCTAACAAACGTGATTTTGTAGATGAATTACTTAACTTATAGGTTATGAGCTCTTTTTTTGAACAAAATGCCGATTTACTATTAGAAAACCCTGAACTTGCAGAAGCTTTTCAAAATATTATAAAACCTGAAAAATATCCTAAACATCATATACTACATGAAGCTGGGCATATTTGTAACCATATGTATATTATCATATCTGGAATAGCTCGTGTTTTTTATTACAAAGATGGAAAAGATATAACTGTACATTTTTCAGTTGAACAAGAAAGTATAACTACTATTGATAGCTTTATTCAACGTAAAAAAAGCAAATATAACATTGAAGCTTTAGAAGATTTGGAAGTTCTAAAAATTACGCATGCAGATTTAGAAAATCTTTTTGATTCCAATCCTAAATATGAACGATTTGGTCGTCTATTTTTACAAAAAATTTATATAGACCTTGTTGAAAGAATCGACGATTTACAACTTCACACTGCTCAAGAACGATATAATATTTTACTACAAAAGAAACCATTTCTATTTAATAGAGTAGCCTCTAAACACCTTGCTTCTTTCTTAGGTATGACTCCCGAAACCTTCAGTAGAATTAGAGGGAAATAATTTCTTGATAATTATCAAGAAAAACATAAAATTGGTAAAATATCTTTGTTGTATAAAACAACTACAACATGACAATAGCAGAAGCTTTACAAGGATTTTATACCAAAAACAATCTCTTAAAAAATGGAGGCGAAGATGAAAGTACCTTTGAATTAAAGTTTAAATTATTTACGTTAAAACTTCCCAATTCTCAATTTAGAAAAGATATAATTCACATTCACGATATACAACATGTATTATACAACTGTGATACAACTTGGAAAGGAGAAGCTTTTATCGCTGGGTGGGAAATTGCCACAGGTATGTGGAAAAAATTACCTATCGGTATAATGAGTACTTGGGCAATGGGTTTTTCTCTTTTAAACTATCCAAAAGACGTTTATAGAGGTTATAAAGCTGGATTAAAAGTAATTGGTATTATCGATTTAAATCTTAGCAAAGAGGAACTATTACAATTTTCTATTGAAGATCTAAAAAAAAGAATAAAGAAAAAAGGTCAGAATAAAATGGATTTTACACAAATAGTTTATTTTATTTTTTGGGTACTTTTTAGCCTCTTTATTTTTTTATTTCCTTTTAGTTTACTCCCTCTTCTATTTGTATTCTAATTGGTAATTGATATTGTGTTGAAACAGGTATCCCTCTTTTAAAACCAGGAGTTATTTTGGGTAGCTTTTTTATAGATTGTCTAATTACACTATCTAATTTTGGTAAGTACTCTTTTATATTGTTGGATGATGAAATATCTTTTAGCTCAAACTTCCCTTTACTACTAATTTGCAAGTCTATTAAAACTACCTCATCTATTAATTCATTACTAACAAAATTATATAATTGTAACTCCTTGGTTATTCTTTGCTGAATTTCTTTTCTAAAACAATTTGTTTTAGCTTCATCCATAAGGTTTTTACAAACACTAAAAGAAGGAGAAACATCTACTTTAGAAAAATCAATAACAGTATCTATCATCTGATCTTTATTCTTTTTTGATGAAGAAAAAAAATCGCACGACACAAATAATAAAATCGTAATTAAAGAAACACAGCAACACCTCATCTCATTGATTTTGAGATGAAAATACAAAAATTTAGCCTATTCTATAACATCACCTTTCATGAAATAATATTTTTTTATTTCTTTAATTCTAGTTTTCACTTGACTTGTAAGCAAAGAATCTTTTTCTTCAAACCTATCCATATAGTTTTTATAATATTTTAAGGCTAGCTTTTTATCCTCATAATAGTTTTCGGTAGTATTAGCTAACTGATATAGCGCTCTGTAGTTTCTACTATTTTCATTATAAGAATTTTTATAAGCCTTCATTTCTGCTTTAGGTTTTCCTAATTCTTTATATACTCTTGCTAATTGGTAATATTCAATATCTCTAGATTCTTTTCCTACATAAGTTGCTAACATATAGTTATACATTGCACTCTTATATTCTTTTTGATCAAAATTTATATCTCCTAAATAAGTATATGATTTAAAATCTGACCGATCTATTTTTAATGCTTTATTAAAATATTTTTCAGCCTCATCATAATCTTTTAACTTGTACAAAGCTCTTCCTAACATTTTTTGAGTGTAATGCTCATTTGGTTTTAATGTATCTATTTTTTCTAACAAGGTAATTGCAGATAAATATTCCTTTTTTCTGTATAAGCTATTTATTTTTAATTTGTTTAATTCTATATGATTGGGATTTACTTGCAATCCTCTATTGGTAAAAATAGCAGAAGAATCTCTATCTCTTAATAAAACATAAGCAAGCGCTAATTGATGAATTGCCTTAATATGCTCATCATCATTTTTATAAGCCTCTAAAAAACTATTTATTTTTAAGTTTCTCTTCTTCAACATAGTATATACCACTCCAAGCTGGTAATGATAATTCGCATTTTCTTTATCCTTTTCAATTAAATTTTCAAATAGTTTTTTAGCCTTAGAAGGCTGTTTAGTCTTTAAATACAATTTACCTAATTGATATTTTATCAATAAATTATCATCATCATTTTCTACAATTTCTTCAAAAATTAATATCGCTTTTTTTAACTTTTTCTCTTTATTGTAGCTTTTCCCTAACTTAACTTTTATACTATAATCATTTTTAATCTCTAATGCTTTTTCATAATATTTTGAAGCCAACTTATAATTATCTATTGCTTCATAAATTTGAGCTTTCTTAGTATTGGAAATGAAAGTTGAAGGTAAGTTATTCAATTCTTCCAAAGCCTTTTTATAGCGTCCTTTATTAACTAGATTATCAATGGATTTAAAAGTCGAAGTTTGCGCTTCGACCTTTATAAATCCTATTAAAAATAATACAATTAAAATTCTCTTTTTCATTTTTTTTAATAAATTATTCAATATTTAAACTAATTGGCAATGTATATCCCGTAGCCACAATTTTTCCATTTTTCTCCCCTGGTTTCATTTTTGGTAATTTTTCAACAACTTCTATTGCATACTGTTTTAACTCTGGATGTGGAGCTCTCGCATTAATTTGTGTAATCTCTCCTGTTTTATCTATTTTAAACTGTACATAAATCCTTGTTTTTCCTTTTCTAATTCCTAAATTATTTCCTTTAGAAACGTCAAAGTTATCTGCTATAAACCTTGTAATACTTTTGCCAAAACAATCCTTATTACCTTCTTCACACCCAGGAAACGTCGGATACTTATCTAACATTGAAAATGGTACTTTATCATTATTTAAACTTGTATTTCTTTTATTCACTTTATAAGATTTTATTAAACCTTTCATATCGTAAAACACAAGTTTTCTTCCATCAGCACCTTCAAAAAACCTAATTGTCCCTTTCGAAAACACATTACTTTTGTTTGGTGGCTTTGAAAGTAACTTCTCATATTCCATTTTTTCTTCTTCTGACAAATCATTAATAGAATATTCCTTTGTATCAGGGATTTTTGTCCCTAAATAAATATCCATATAGCTTTCTATAGATGAAGATACAGAAGGCTCTTTATCTAAGTCAAAATATAGCTTTCTGCTTTCTAGTTTAGCTCCAATAATATTCTTATCATTAGCTGAGCAAGCTGTATATAAAACCATACTTGCTAATAATGGAATTAATAATAAATACTTTAATTGTTTAATTTGTTTCGACTCTGTTTTCATAATCATAATAATTCTCTTTTTAATTAATGAATGTTTGTAAAATTGATTTATGAATGAAATGCTCTCAACTTGAAAAACATCAGAGAGTAAATTGTTTATGTAATTTTCTTTTAAAGTAGCTTTGCTCACTTTCTCATCAGATATATATTCATGAACTAAAGAAATTCTATTTTGATAAACGTATACCATTGGGTTAAACCACATTAGAATTCTTAGAAACTCAAAAAACAACAAATCAATTGAGTGTTTTTGTTTACTATGCACTAATTCATGTTGAATTATTTTTTCTTGTTTATCAGATGGAATCTCTTTTCCTATGAAAATATAATTGAAAAAAGAAAATGCTTTTGCGTTCTTTGGTAACAGCACCAATTTATATGTTTTCCTACGTTCAATTCCATGTTTAATTATTAATCGAACAATTCGTAATAACTTTATAACAAACACTATTAAAAACACAAAACATCCACTCCAAAATAGCACATCTAAATAATCAATAGATTGATACCATGCAGCTTTTTCAATTACTCGCTGTGGAGATAAAACTACTTCTGGCAACATAATGGTATATTCTAAAGGAACTGCTTTTTGTATAGTAGGTATTTTTACTAGTGGTAATAAGAATGATACTATAGATGTTGATAATAAATACCATCTATTCTTAGAAAAAAAAGTTTCTTTACTTAAGAAAAAATCATAAACTGCTACAAACAGTACTTGAAATAAGACTACTTGAATTATATAATTTATCATGACTCTTTATTTTTATTTATCTCTTTCAAAATACTTTCCAATTCATTAATATCCATCTTATTTTCCTTCATAAAAAAAGATACCATACTTTTGAATGAACCTCCAAAGTAACCATTCATTAACTTATGTAGACTTTCATTACTATACTCCGATTTTTTCACCAGTGGGTAATATACATACCCCCTTCCTTTAGGCTGATGCCCAACAAACTCTTTAGTTTCTAAAATTCTAATAATAGTAGAGACTGTATTATAAGCTGGTTTCGGTTCTGGTAACTCTGCTATAACTTCTTTTACAGATGCTTCTTTTAAATCCCATAAAACTTGCATTATCTGCTCTTCTGCTTTTGTTAATTGCTTACTCATTCTAACTTTTATTGAAATATTTCACTACAAATATAACTAAAAAATTAGTTTAAACTAATTTTTTAGTTACAAAAATGTAACAAATAGTCATTATACTCGTCTTATAAATAGAAAAATAAAGCTATTTTAAACTAAAAAAAGAATATAAAATATGGATATATTGCTAACCTTACTTGGTTTTATATGTGTTTGTTTAGGTATCGTTGGTTCATTTTTACCAATCTTGCCAGGTCCTTTAACAGGTTGGTTAGGTTTATTATTATTACATTTAACAAAAGCGATACCTCAAGATTGGACATTCTTAGGTATAACACTAGCCATTGCTGTTTTTATTTTTATTATTGATTATTTTATTCCTGCCATTGGAACAAAACGTTTTGGAGGTAGTAAGTATGGAGTTTATGGAACTACTATAGGATTAATTATAGGTTTATTCTCCCCTATTCCTTTTGGAATATTGATTGGTGCTTTTTTTGGAGCTCTTATTGGTGAATTAATTTATGACAGTAAAGATACTTCTAGAGCAATTAAAGCTTCTTTCGGGGCATTTTTAGGCTTCCTAGTTTCTGCTACCATCAAATTTTCCGTAGCTACAGTATATTTTGTTCTATTCTTAACTACTTTCTGGGAATACAAAAACGCTTTCTTTTAACCTTAAATCTAATGCAAAAAAAAAGCAACCCATCTCAGGGAAGCTTTCCATTGGTTAACAAAACCATGGTACTATTTAAAGTACCTAACAACACAACTAAATGCTACTTTACAAAAAAGCAGCCTGCAAATATACAACCTTTTTTAATACCTGCAAATTTTTTTAGTTTTTTTACAAAAAATGTCAATCTGTTATTCATTGTTTAATTCTTCAATTGATTGTATCTTTGCCCCTTCATTAAAAAATTATAAAAATTAACCCATGCAATTATCAGAACAAGAAGTTGTACGTAGAGAAAAGTTAGGGAAATTACGAGAATTAGGTATTAACCCTTACCCTGCTGATTTATTTCCATTAAATTCAAATTCAAAAACCATAAAGGATAAGTTTGAAGAAGGAAAAAAGGTGGTAATTGCTGGTAGATTAATGAGTCGTCGTATACAAGGAAAAGCTTCTTTTGCTGAATTACAAGATAGTGAAGGAAGAGTTCAAGTATATTTTAATAGAGATGAGATTTGTCCTGAAGAAGACAAAGATTTATACAATGAAGTTTATAAAAAACTTTTAGATATAGGTGACTTTGTAGGTATAGAAGGAGAATTATTTAAAACTAAAGTTGGAGAAATTACTGTAATGGTAAAAGACTTTAAATTATTAAGTAAAGCTTTAAAACCTTTACCACTTCCTAAAGTTGATGCTGAAGGAAATACCTTTGATGGTTTTACAGATCCTGAAATGCGTTATAGACAACGTTATGCTGACTTAGTTGTAAATCCACATGTAAAAGATGTATTTGTAAAAAGGACTAAGTTATTTAACGCTATGCGTCAGTTTTTTAACGATGCTGGTTATTTTGAAGTAGAAACTCCTATTTTACAACCAATTCCAGGTGGTGCTGCAGCAAGACCATTTATTACTCATCATAATGCCTTAGACATTCCATTATACATGAGAATTGCTAACGAATTATACTTAAAACGTTTGATTGTTGGTGGTTTTGATGGTGTATATGAGTTTTCTAAAAACTTCCGTAACGAAGGAATGGACAGAACTCACAATCCAGAGTTTACAGCAATGGAAATCTATGTAGCTTATAAAGACTACAACTGGATGATGGACTTTACAGAAAAATTATTAGAACACTGTGCTATAGCTGTAAACGGAACTACTGAAGCTACTTTTGGAGAACATAAAGTTGACTTTAAAGCTCCTTATGCTAGAGTTACTATGGCTGATTCTATAAAGCATTTTACTGGTTTTGATATCAATGGTAAATCGGAAGACGAAATTCGTGCTGCTGCTAAAGGTATGGGCATTGAGGTTGATGACACCATGGGGAAAGGAAAATTAATTGATGAAATTTTTGGTGAAAAATGTGAAGGAAATTATATTCAACCAACTTTCATTACAGATTATCCTAAAGAAATGTCTCCTTTATGTAAAGAACATAGAGATAACCCTGAATTAACAGAGCGTTTTGAATTAATGGTTTGTGGTAAAGAGATAGCTAATGCTTATTCAGAATTAAATGATCCAATAGATCAACGTGAACGTTTTGAAGCTCAACTAAAATTAGCTGCTCGTGGTGATGATGAAGCTGGAGAATTTATTGATCAAGATTTCTTACGTGCATTAGAATATGGAATGCCTCCTACTTCTGGTTTAGGTATTGGTATGGATCGTTTAATAATGTATTTAACAAACAATCCTTCTATTCAAGAAGTATTATTCTTCCCGCAAATGAAACCTGAGAAGAAAACTCCTTCTATTGAATTAAATGATGATGAGAAAGCTTTATTAGCTTTAATTGATAAAGCTGAAAAAATAGATTTAAATGAATTAAAGTCTGATTCTGGTTTATCTAATAAAAAATGGGATAAGACTATAAAGAGTTTAACCAAAAACAAATTAGCTAAAGTTGAAAAATCCGAAGAAGGTTTATTTGTATTAGCTGTATAAATCATATTTATATGAATAAAAAAACCACCTTTTTTAGGTGGTTTTTTTATTTTACAATCATAATCTCTTTTTACTTTACTTAATAAACAAGGTTGTTCAACTTTACTTTTCTTCCTCTCATCTAATTTTAAAAAATTAATCGCTTTATAAAATTACCTTTACAGTGTAATAACTTATTAAATGAGTTATCACTAAAAAAGAAGTTTATCCGGGGGGACGCTTCTTTTTTTTGGTTAAAAAACACTATTCATCTATATTTTTTTGCTTTTCAACAAGCAGATTATTCCATTTATCGAAAAATTGACAAAAATTACTTATATAAAAGGTAAATTAGAAATAGATAATTTGAATTTAATGTTTAACCACCCCTTATACAAAAAGCTCCCCCGGGAGCTCTTTTGTTATTTCATACTTATTTAACAACCTACTTCTCCTATAATCAATTCAAATTGTTGTGATACAAGCTCTCCCTTACTATTTCTTGCTGGATTCCATTTAGGCATTTTATACAACATTTTTATAATGGCTTTATCTACTGAAATAATACCTGTTGTTTTTGTAACTTTTACATTTCCTACTTCTCCCATTTCATTTACTGTAAACAACGCTGTTGCATTTTGCATAGGATTAAAGTTCCAGTTTAAAATTTCAACTGTACTATTCTTTTTCAAATATTCAACAAGTTGCTCATTACCTTCTCTAAAACTAGCTGATACTTCTGGAACTACTGTCATAGTAATATTTGTTTCTTTTTTGGTATTGTTAGTCCCTAAAGATTCTTTGTCTTTATAAACTACTCTTATTAAAATATCATCTCCAATATGTATGTTATTAAATAATTCTTGTTGTTTGCTATTTAAATTAATGTCATCTCCAACTTCTTTTATAGCTTCATCTTTCGTTATTCTATATGTTTCAACAGTAATATAATTTTCTATCCAGTTAGAAGGGTAATCTTCTACAATGTCTTTTAATGTTTTCGCTTTACTTAGTTTATATTTAGTAATTGTCCTATTACTAGCTCCTCTAACCAAGTAATTAGGTATTACTTCAGAGAATTTATTAAAACGATCGCTACTAAAGCAACTTAGTTTATTAGTTGTTTTTTTTACTCCCTTAACTTCTATCGGATTATTGTCATTCGAACTATTTTTGTTTGCAAAACCAACAATTATTAAACTTCCTAAAATTGATAAAACTCCTACTATTAATATTTTTACTTTCATTTTTAAATGCTTTAATGGTTCATATCACAAAGTTATTTGAGCAATTATTAGTTATTGAAAATGAGATGTAAATAATTGTTAATGAAGTGTAAATAATTGTTATTGAGATGTAAATATTTAAAAGCCAAACAATAATTAACTTAACTTTGCTGATATGACAAATAAAACTATACGTACTATACTACTATTAATGCTAATAACCATTTTAGGATTATTTGTTACGCAAGTATATTGGTTTAAAAAGTCTTTTTCTCTTGAAGAGAAACAATTTGATGATAAAATAAATATTGCTTTAAGAAATGTAGCTCATCAATTATTAATCTTAGAAAAAGATTCTATTTCTACAATTCCACCTGTAACTAAAATTGCTTCTAATGAATTTCTTGTTAAAACAAATACACATTTTAATATAAATATTCTAGATAAAACTCTTCGAAAAGAATTTTACTCTAGAGACTTAAATATTGATTTTGATTATAACATTATTAAATCTAAAAACAGTGAAATAATATTAGGGAATACTATTTTTGACGTTACTGAGAACACTGAAATATCTTGCGAAAAAAGAACCTCAACTGTTGATCTTTTGGATTTCAAAATTATAATTAATAATAAAACAGTTTATCTTTTAAACTCTATGGGAATATGGATGTATTCCTCTGTTAGCTTACTTGTTATATTAGCTGTTTTTATTTTTATAATAATTTCTATTCTTAAAGAAAAAAAATTAGCACATTTAAGAAACGATTTTGTTAATAATATGACGCATGAGCTAAAAACTCCAATTACAAATATTTCTGTGGCATCTGATGCTATAAGAAATAGAAGTAATAAAATGGATACTAATAAATTAGGAAAATATGCTGATATTATTTACAATGAAAATAATCGATTATTAAACCTTGTTGATAGCGTACTACAAATTTCTACTATTGAAAAACAAGAAGAATCTTTCTCTTTTCAAGAAATCGATGTTCACGCTATTATAAATAAAGTATTATTAAGTTTTGAACCAATCATTGAAAAAAAAGAAGGTAGTATAAAAGCTTTTTTGGAAGCCAAAAAATATACTATTAGAGCAGATGAAACTCATTTTACTAATGTTGTATATAATTTAATTGAAAACGCTATTAAATATGCAAAAGTTCATCCTGAAATTACAATTAAAACGATGAACTTAAACAATGGAATTAATGTCGAAATCATTGATAAAGGTATTGGAATGAGTAAGGAAACTCAAGAACGTATTTTTGAAAAATTCTTTAGAGCCGAAAGCGGTAATATACACAACACCAAAGGATTTGGCTTAGGTTTAAGCTATGTTAAAACAATAATAGAAAAGCATTTAGGGAAAATTACTTTTACTAGTAAAGAGAATTTAGGAACTACGTTTACCATTTTTTTACCTATTTAAATTTAATTATGAGTAATCAAAAACATATTTTATTAGTTGAAGACGATGAAAGCATGGGCTTTTTATTAAAAGATAGTTTAGAAAACTATCATTTTAATGTAACTCTTTTTCCGAATGGTAAGTTAGCTTTAAACGAATTCCATAAAAGTTCTTTTGACATCTGTTTACTGGACGTTATGATGCCTATTATGGATGGTTTTAGTTTAGCTAAGGAGATAAGAAAAATTAACACTAACATCCCGGTTATTTTTCTAACTGCCAAATCTATGAAAGAAGATAAAATTAATGGCTTTAAAATTGGTGCTGATGATTATGTAACTAAACCTTTTAATATTGAAGAGTTAGTACTTCGAATTAAAGCTATTTTAAAAAGAAGTTCTGCTGTTCAAACATTTAAAAACATTATTCCTTTTTCCAATTATAGTTTAGATCTTGATAACCTAATATTAAATTCTAATAATAGTGAAGCTATACAATTAACTCAAAAAGAAGCTGATATTTTAGCTTTATTCGCTAGAAACAAAAATACTTTACTTAAAAGAGATTATATTTTAAACTCCGTATGGAAAGATGATAACTATTTTATTGGAAGAAGCTTAGATGTTTTTATTTCCAAGCTTCGAAAACACTTTAAAAATTCTACTTCAATTCAAATAAAAAATATACATGGAACTGGTTATAAATTTATAGTTACTGATTAAATTCCAACTACATTTTCATAAACTTAGTTTCCTTCTTAAACTTTGTCCCATAAACATTTATAATATACATTCCTACAGATAATTTACTGGTATCAACTTTAAAGTCTTCTCCATTATAAAATTCTCGTTTTCTATAAATAGACTGTCCGTTAACATCAAAAATATGAATATCAAAAGGATCTCCAATAAGTGCATAGGTTGAAATAAACAATGTATTTGTAACTGGAACTGGGTATATAGTTATTGAATTTGCATCTACAACATCATTTTCAACCATTATTTTACTTATGATTGTACTACAATTTGATGGATTCAATTTCTCACAAATAGTATATTCATAATCGTAAGTACCTGCAGTAGTTCCTGAACTCACTACAATTGTACCGTCAGAATTCATTACAATACTTCCATTTAATGGATTAGGAGAAGCTCCTACTGTTAAGTCAATATCTGATACATTTAATAGCAGTCCGTTTAACAAATCATTAGATAAAACACTAGTGGTCACTTCTCCCTTTCTTCCATTTATGTTTGTAAAAATTTCTTCTTTTGCTTCAATTATTGAACTATCTACAACTACTTTACTTATAACTGTGCTACAGTTTGATGGATTTAATTTCTCACAAATAGTATATTCATAATCATAAGTACCTGCGGTAGTTTCTGAACTTACCGTTATCGTACCATCTGAATTCATTACAATACTTCCTTTTAATGGGTTCGGAGAAGTTCCAGCAATAAAATTGATGTATGAAGTACTATTTAATAATGACCCATTTAAAAGGTCATTAGTTAAAACACTTGCTGTAACTCCTCCTACTTTCCCATTTATTCCTGTAAAGGTTTCTGTTTTAGCTTCGATTACTGAACTATCCACAACTACCTTGCTTGTAATTGTACTACAGTTTGATAGATTTAATTTTTCGCAGATGGTATATTCATAATCATAAGTACCTGCAGTAGTTTCTGGATTTACAGTTATTATTCCATCAGAATTCATTACAATACTTCCACTTTGAGGTGTCGGTGAAGTACCTGCTGTTAAAATAACTTCTGAAGCGTTTAATAAAGAACCATTTAACGTATCGTTTGTTAAAACACTAGCTGTAACTCCTCCTACTTTTCCATTGATTCCTGTAAAGGTTTCTGTTTTCGCTTCGATTACTGAACTATCTATAACTACTTTACTAGTAACTGTGCTACAGTTTAATGGATTTAGTTTTTCACAGATAGTATATTCATAATCATAAGTACCTGCAGTAGTTTCTGGACTTACAGTTATTGTCCCATCGGAATTCATTACAATACTTCCACTTTGAGGTGTTGGTAAAGTTCCTGCTGTTAAAGTAACTTCTGAAATGTTCAATAAAATTCCATTTAACGTATCATTTGTTAAAACACTAGTTGTGACTCCTCCTATTTTTCCGTTGATTCCTGTAAAGGTGTCTGTTTTGGCTTCGATTACTGAACTATCTACAACTACCTTGCTTGTAATTGTACTACAGTTTGATGGATTTAATTTCTCACAGATAGTATATTCATAATCATAAGCACCTGCAGTAGTTTCTGGACTTACTGTTATCGTCCCATCGGAGTTTATTACAATACTTCCACTTTGAGGTGTTGGTGAAGTCCCTGCTGTTAAAGTAACTTCTATAGCGTTCAATAAAGAACCATTTAACGTATCATTTGTTAAAACACTAACTGTAACTCCTCCTACTTTCCCATTGATTCCTGTAAAGGTGTCTGCTTTGGCTTCAATTACTGAACTATCTACAACTACCTTGCTTGTAACTGTGCTACAGTTTGATGGATTTAATTTCTCACAGATAGTATATTCATAATCATAAGTACCTGCGGTAGTTTCAGAACTTACTGTTATTGTTCCATCGGAGTTCATTACAATACTGCCACTTTGAGGTGTTGGTGAAATTCCTGCTGTTAAAGTAACTTCTGAAATGTTCAATAAAGCTCCATTTAACGTATCGTTTGTTAAAACACTTGCTGTAACTCCTCCTACTTTTCCATTGATTCCTGTAAAACTTTCTGTTTTAGCTTCGATTACTGAACTATCTATAATTACTTTACTAGTAACCGTACTACAGTTTAATGGATTTAGTTTTTCACAGATAGTATATTCATAATCATAAGTACCTGCTGTAGTTTCTGGACTTACAGTTATCGTCCCATCGGAATTCATTACAATACTTCCACTTTGTGGTGTTGGTGAAGTTCCTGCTGTTAAAGTAACTTCTGAAGCGTTCAATAAAGAACCATTTAACGTATCGTTTGTTAAAACACTAACTGTAACTCCTCCTACTTTTCCATTGGTTCCTGCAAAGGTTTCTGCTTTGGCTTCGATTACTGAACTATCTATAACTACTTTACTAGTAACCGTACTACAGTTTAATGGATTTAGTTTTTCACAGATAGTATATTCATAATCGTAAGTACCTGCTGTAGTTTCTGGACTTACTGTTATCGTCCCATCGGAATTCATTACAATACTTCCACTTTGAGGCACTGGTGAAGTTCCTGCTGTTAAAGTAACTTCTGAAGCGTTTAACAAAGCTCCATTTAACATATCGTTTGTTAAAACACTAGCTGTAACTCCTCCTACTTTTCCGTTGATTCCTGTAAAGATTTCTGTTACCGCCGTAACTGTATTCTGTACAGATTCAATTTTAATTAAATAATCTTCAACTTGCCCTGTAATAACATGGCAACTATTTACATTTCCTTCATACCCAATTACTCGCATTCTTAAATTGATATCATAAACTACATCTTCTATAGGAATAGTAATAGTTCCTGTAAAAGTATCACCACTAGCTACATTCTGCCTAGCGACAGTTTCATTATAGCCCGTAAAATCTCCGTCATTATTATAATCTATATAAACTATATAACTTAAATTAAATCCTGGAGTATAAGAATCGGTTATTGAAATTGAATAACTCTCTCCTTCTTTTACATCATATATTATATTAGTAAAATCTTGATAGCCTTCGCTTCCTGAACTATCATTAGAGTTCCCATTAAAGGTTACATTGTTAATTACTTTAAACCAAGGACTATTATCTACAACAGGGGTACATATTGTTTTATCTGTATCAAACCTAACCACATTACTATAATATGTTTTTCCACCTACAGCATATTTTATTCTAAACTGATATGAATTCCCTATTACAGTATTAATCTCTGTTTCGATATTAAACTTTGTATCTTTAGTATATATGGAAGGATTAAATGAAATACTATTATCAAAAGCAGTAGTTCCATATTCTATAAACAATCCTTCTAAATCATTATTCTCTGGAAAAACTATTCCTTTTAACTTCCATTGATTATTCCCCAAGTTTAAAGCTACTAAACTTTCTGCTAATGGAATTTTATGTGGCGTAAGTTCAAAACTTTGTTTATTTCCATAATGAATTCCATATGCATCTCTTACAAAAGGACGATAATAATACTTTCCATTATAGTCTAAATCGCTTATTGTATTTTGAAATATCGTATTATTTGACACTATTGAAGAATGTAAGCTTACTGATGAATTATTTATATTCAAATCTCCATCAAATTTAGAATATACAAATCCTGAATTGATAACATTAGTTGCTCCCTCAAATGTAGCTTCTAAGGTTACAGTATTACTATTTACTAATGAATGCTGTATATTATTGAAATTTACTTTAGATTTTACTTCTACTAATAAATCAACCGTTTGTGTAGTACCAGTTGTTTGACATGAAGTTGGTGCTGTTGATGATTCAATACCTGTTACTCTCATTAATAGATATTTATTCTTAATTGCTGAGTTAGGTACAGTAAAATTTGAGGTATATTCATCTACCCATCCTCCTGAGCTAATTATTTCTTCATTTACATCATCAAAATCACCATCATTATTATAATCTATCCATGCTTTTAAATAAAGATTATACGAACCTGCATAACTATCTTTTATAAAAATTGATGATTGTTCTCCTGCAAAAAAATTAAATACTTTATTTGTAGCAACATAATTACTTTTATCTGTTACACTATATTCTTCTTCGTTTAATTTAATAGTACTAATCCCTTTATACCATGGAAGATTCCAATTACTAGTTAATACACAATTAGGTGTTATTGGATTGGCTTTAACATGAATATATTGCTCTTTAACAATAGTATCTGAACCATTTGTATTACTTGCTTTTAATGTTACCTTATAGTAGCCTACAGTTGATAATACTACTTTTGGTGTTGTTTGATTAGATAAATTAATTACATCGTTACCATTTTCTATTGTCCACTCTAATTCAGTCGCATTAGAAGACTGATCGACCAAAGTAATTGAATCTCCTTCTATAATTTCATTTGAATCATTCCCATAAATATTGAAATCTGCAACTGGTTTGTTTCCATTTTTATCTAATACAGATTGTAAACTTGAACTCCAAACACCTCTTCCATACTTAGACACATATAATCTACTATCATTATTAGGGTAATAAGCAATACGCATATCTGTAAGATTTTGTAATGGCAACCCTTTATTAAACTCAACCCAATTGGTTAGGTTTTCATCCGAATAATATACAGTTAAATTGGTGTATATATAAATTCCTTCTGTCGTATTTTTATCCATTAATACTGAAGCAGGATTAGCTGACGGAAAATTACCTTTTAACTTCCAAGTTTCTCCTTTATCTTTTGAAATATACACTCCGGCGTTAGTAGCAATAACAATTATATTTTCACTATAAGGATGTGTTGCTATTCTATAATGTGACACTTTTGGTGCATTTGGGAGTTCTATCCAAGTAGGTTCTGTTGCTGACAAGTTTTCTGTATAAAACAATCTATTTCCTACTTCATCTCCCAAAAAAGCTAGTTCTTTATTTGCTCTTGATTGTTCAAAGGTTCCAGGATGTAAAATTGTAATTCCAGCTGAAGCAACCTTAACTGTTTCCCAATTATTATGAACTGGCACCCATGAATGTCCTAATGTATTTGCTTGGTTTTCTCCCATAAATCCATTTACTAACCATCCATCTTTATTTAACGGAGAGCGTACTAAACGCACATCACCTGTAGTAAATCCATATAATCTATTTGCATTGAAATAATCGGCATTAATATTATTATACACAGAAAACTCATCAGTTCCACCATCTAATTTTACCTTAAGACTTCCTGTAATAAATTTAGTATCATCATTAGGTTGTATTCTTCCTCTATATACATCAGCAGAAGCTACATGACTATCTCTTCCATTTCTTGTAAATATTTGTCCTATGTCCTGTCCTCCTGTCATAAATACTCCTTTATCCATTTGACTAACATCCATTTGACTTCCTTCAGAAACACAAATATCTCCGTTTTTAGAAACTACCTTACTATTTAAATAAGCTTTCTTAGACAAACCTGAGGCTGTTACTTCGGCATCTGTAGGAAATAAATCATCTTCTTTAATTGCCCACATACCTCCATCATTACACCAAAACAATGAATCTTTTGCTACATTCGTTGTAACATATCTATTATCTGCCCAATTACTTTCTCCATAACTTGGTTTATACTCCCACAGAATTCCTCCATCTTCACTACCCCAAAACTTTTCCCTTAACGTTAACATTCTATTTGGATTGTTAGGACTTACATAAAAATCACTTATCCAAGTAGCTACTGAATACGGGTTGATACTTCCATAATAATCTGACGTTTCTTCTGAAAATCCCTGAGCATTTGTTGCTTTTACTAAAGGAACTGGTCCATTAGGATAATTATAAGTTGGGTGTTTCACTTCTGTAAAATTAAAATAAGAAGTATTATCTGCTGGATTAGGATTAAAATCTGATTTCCATAAACCTATAAATCTTGTGGGGGTATTTCCATCATCTAAACCATAAGCAAAAACCTGAGTAGAACCGGTTGTTGGCTTATAAAGTCCTAAATAAAATCGATCTACCTTATTCAAGTGTGTTATAATATTTTTCTCTATAAAGGTATCTCCTTTATCTTTTGAGAAATTTAAAACTGGAGCAATATCTGCATTATCATCTGACACTATTATTAAGTCCCAATTATCTGTTAAATCAATATCCGTATACCTTCCATTTAATTTCAACTCCCAGTTTAATCCCGAATTTACACTTAAATAAATACCACTAGATGTAGCTGCTAGTACTCTAGTTGCATCTACTGGATCTGAGTGAATATCATAAATAGTCCCTGAAATCCCTGAACTTCTGTCCTCCCAAGAAACACCTTCATTATTAGAGTACCAAACCTTTTGATCTTCTGCTGCTCCTAAGTATAATATAGATGGGGTGGATTTATTTACATCAATACATGAAGTATTATCTGTTGCAAAATAATCGGTTTGTGGTATCCAATTCTTACCATAATTAACTGTTTTCCAAAGTCCTCCATTTCTCGCACATGCATACATAATCGCTGGGTTTGTTGGATGCATTTCTAAATATTGTATTGCTCCATTACCAGTTGCTGACCAATGAACTTCAGGATCGCCAAAAGGGCCTAAATTTTTCCAACTTCCGTACCCATTATTATTAGGAATACTCGACGTAAAAAATGTTGCCGTTTTTTCATAATTTGTTGTTTGCTTTTTAGCATTTGGCAAAGCCTTTCTATAAACCAACAATTCTTTATAATATCCTAAATCTGAAGTTAAATAACCCCCACTATCTAATTTTGGTTTTACTCTTTTTTCTAGTTTTTCAAAATGCTCTATAGTTTCACGA
This sequence comes from Tenacibaculum aiptasiae, assembly GCF_965221665.1. Lineage (NCBI taxonomy): Bacteria > Pseudomonadati > Bacteroidota > Flavobacteriia > Flavobacteriales > Flavobacteriaceae > Tenacibaculum > Tenacibaculum aiptasiae. Next base: position 1,951,960 of record NZ_CBDCSN010000002.1, on the reverse strand, counting down.
TCTAAATTATGAGTAGATTTATAAGCTTTAAACGCTGAAACTACATCAGAAAATTTCACTTTTTCTTGTAAGAGCATATCTTGCCAAACTGGATGTTCGTATGCATTTTTATTTAAAAAAATTAGTTCTTTCTTAGTTTCGTTATTACAAGAAAACAATAGAGAAAAGGTTATTATGAGTACTATTCTTTTCATATTTAATAATTTAGGATATCAATTATTTCAATATGCAAAGTGACGTTTTATATCGCTAACTTCCTCATCAAAAACAACTACCGTATACATATACGTAATAAACGGTAGGAAATATGTAATAAACGGTAAATATCTATATATCTAAAAAACATAGTTTTATCAATGCTATGAAAAAACTATTAGATTTTTTACCTTTTCATTTCCTTTTATGTATTATTTCTGGAATTATCTTACAATATTTTTTTAAAGTTTGGCAACAAAACTTTATTAATACTGATATCGTTACAATTTCAACTTTATCTGTATTATACATTTTCAAAAGAAAAAACTTACGTAAATTATTTTCAGTAACAACACTACTGCTCTTTATTTTTATTGGGATTTCTACTGCATTTATAAATAACCCTAAAAATCATGCTAACTTTTACTATAAGTTTGCCTCTAAGAATTCTTCTACAGTACTTGTAATCAAGAAAAATTTAAGATCTAACCAACACTATCATAAGTTTGTTGCTCAAATAGTTCAAATTGATTCAAATAAAACAGTAGGTAATATTCTTTTAAACATAAAAAAAGACAGTTCTTCTATTTCTTTAAAAATTGATGATCGAGTTTTTTTAAAAGCTCAATTTAAAGACATCCCTTCTCCTCTTAATCCTTATCAATTCAATTATAAGCACTATTTAGCTAAACAATATATTTATCATCAAATTTTCATTAATAAACATGAATTCAAATATTTAAAAAAGAGAACGTTTTCTCTAACTGGTCTTGCTGAAAATTTTAGAAATAGAATTCAAACTTCCTTAAACAAACTCCATTTCAAACCTGATGAACAGGCAGTTATTAATGCTCTATTATTAGGCGAAAGAAAAAATATGTCGAAAAAATTACTTGAGAGTTATACTAAAGCAGGAGCCATTCATATTTTAGCTATATCTGGTTTACATGTAGGTATTATTTTTATAATTCTAAACTATCTGTTTAAACCTCTTGAAAAGCTTAAACACGGTCGTATAGCTACAACTCTCTTTGTTATTTTATTGCTATGGTCGTTTGCTTTTATAACTGGATTATCAGCTTCTGTTGTTAGAGCCGTTACTATGTTTAGCTTTCTTAATATTGGAAAGGCTTTTAAAAAAAAGAAAGTTATAGAGTTCTCTATCATTAGCTCTATGTTCTTTTTACTATTAATAAAACCTTTATTTTTATTTGACATTGGATTTCAATTAAGTTACTTAGCCGTTTTTGGTATTATTTGGATACAACCAAGATTATCAACCTTATGGAAGCCTAAGTTTTTTTTCTTTAAAAAATTCTGGGATTTATTTACCGTATCTATTGCAGCTCAAATTAGTGTATTACCTATTAGCTTATTCTATTTCCATCAATTCCCTAGTTTATTTATTATTTCAAACCTCATTATAATTCCATGTTTAACATTTATCTTAATTGGTGGGATTTTAATTATAATATTAGCTTCTTGTAATTCTACCCCCTCATTTTTAATTGACTCTTATGCTTTTATTATTTCTAAAATGAATAAAGTTATTGACTGGATTTCCAATCAAGAGAAGTTTTTATTTCAGGAAATTTCAATGTCTTTTTATGAAATGATGTTTTGGTATTTAATACTCATCATTTTTTTTCAATTTATTATTTCTAAAAAGGTGAATTATTTCATCTATACATTAACAACAGTATTATTTCTTCAAGCTCATCTGATTTTCAAAAAGTATATTCAAGAAAATAAACAAGAAGTAATCGTTTTTCATAATCAACGAAAAAACTTAATAGGAATACGAAATGGCAAAAAACTACAAGTCTTTCAATCTTTAGATACCCTGAATAATTTTACTAAAAATATAATTAAGAACTATAACACAAATGAATCTATAAATAAAACTGTAGTTACTCCTCAAACTAATGTATTTAAGTTTAAATCTGACACTATTTTAATTATTGATCATTTAAATATTTATAAACTTCCTGTTAAAAAACCAATCATTATTTTACAAAACTCTCCCAAAATCAATTTAGTTCGTTTAATAAATACATTAAACCCTAAATTAATAATTGCTGATGGAAGCAATTATAAAAGCTATGTAACTCAATGGAGTTTTACTTGTGAAAACAAAAAAACTCCGTTTTACTATACTGGTAAAAACGGAGCTTATTTTATTAACTAAAACGTATTTTAGATTGAACCTTTAAAGTTCTTTTCAAATTCTTTCCAACTTGTTTTTTTATAATTATCATTATTAAAAAACGCTAACACTTTTTCAAAACGTTCTTTTGGCATATAACCTGGTACTGTTTGAATCAATTGCTCTTTTTCGTTAAAGAAGGCCGTTGAAGGATAACTCATTTTTCCTTTCATTATAGCTGCTGCTAATTCATGATATTTACTTCTTCCTTGTTGAACAAATTTATATGTTTTTCCTTGAAAACTGATATCTTCTCTTCCCTCTCCGTCCATCTTCACTGCATAATAGTTATCATTTATATATTTAACTATTACTTCATTTTTATAAGTTGTTTTATCCATCTTCTTACACCAACCACACCAGTCTGTATATAAATCGATTAAAATTGGTTTAGGATTTACTTTATTTTTTGCCATTGCTTCTTCAAAAGTTAACCAATTAACTTTATCCTGAGCCTTCACTCCAGCTGAAACAATTACTAAAACTGCTACTAATATTAATTTCTTCATATCTCTTAAGTCTCAATAAGTATTCCAAATTTACAAAAAAACCTGCCAAATATTAATATTTAGCAGGTTGTAATATTGTTTTAACTTTTATTTAGGGTTATTTTACCCCGTGCATTAACTTTTTCATTACTGGTGTTAAAGCCATTAAAATTACTCCAGCTAGCATTGGAACTAATGTAAATATTAAGAAGAATGTACTCATATCATAGGCAGCTGTAATCTTATCAATCATACCTCCCATTGATCCAGCAGCTTTATTTCCCATTCCTACTGCTATATACCATAATCCAAACATCATTCCTATTTTAGTTGCCGGTACTAACTTAGATACATAAGATAAACCTACTGGTGATAAACATAATTCTCCGATTGTATGTAAAAAATATGCTAATATTAACCATATCATACTTACTGAAGCTGTTTGAGCTCCTTGTGGAATTGCTGAAGAACCGTAAGCTAAAGCTCCAAATCCTAATCCTAAAAGAACTAAACCTAACCCAAACTTAACTGTTGCTGGCGGATTAAATTTACTTTCCCATATTTTTGAAATTAATGGCGCAAAAGCAATAATATAAAAAGAATTTAAAATTGAGAACCATGATGCTGGCACCTCTGTTTTTACGTCACTATATTGATTTTTTAACATCCAAAAAACTATAGCCCATATTATTATAAAACTAGTACCTAAAAATATATTTGATAAAGCATATTTTGAGAATGTAATTTTAAATAATTTAAATAATACATAAGTAATAATTAACAAAGGAACTACCGTTAATAGTGTATTAGCTATTCTAAAAATATTAGCTGAATCTCCTTCTAAAACTCTATTAGTATAATCACTAGCAAAAATTGTCATTGATCCTCCTGCTTGTTCAAAAGCAGCCCAGAAAAACACTGTAAAAAAAGCTAAAATACCTACAACAATATATCTATCTCTTTGAACATTTGCAGGAACATTTTCTTCAACAATTTCTTTTTGTAAAGATTCAGTTTCAATCGCATCTTCTAAATCTACATTTTTAGATGGTGCCAAACCAATTTTTCCAAAGATTCCTTGAGCAAACCAGAACTGTAACATTCCAAAGAACATAAAGATACCAGCTAATCCGAATCCATAATGCCATCCAGATGTTTCTCCTACATATCCACATAATAAAATACCTATAAACGCACCTGCATTTACTCCCATGTAAAAGATAGTAAAAGCTCCATCTTTCTTTTCTTGAGCATTTTTATAAACACCATTTATAATTGAAGTAATATTCGGTTTAAACAATCCATTTCCTGCTACTAAACACCCAATACCTACATATAAACTCCATGGTGTATTTAATGCCATTGTAGCATGCCCTATAGTCATTATTAATGCACCTAAAGCAACTGCCCATCTATAACCTAAAAATTTATCTGCTAAAATACCTCCTATAATAGGTGTAAAATATACTAGCATAGTATAAGTACCATACAATCCTAAAGCATCTTCTCTCGACCAGCCCCAACCTGGATTATCTCCTGTAATTGCAGATGTTAAAAATAACACTAAAATTGCACGCATTCCGTAATACGAAAAACGCTCCCACATTTCCGTAAAAAATAGTACAAATAACCCAGATGGATGTCCCATCAATAATTTACGATTCATCTCTGAACCTTCAAACCTAATACTAGTATTCATATTTTTCTTATATATTTATAATGAAAGAAACCTTGCAATAATATACATTACAAGGTTCAATTTTTATTTTTAGTTATTATCAGCTAATTCAAATCCTTCCGCTTCTTCGTACTTTAAATCTCTTTCGTTATCTTCTGCTCCATGAGTTAAAGCCTCTAATTTCTTTCTAAATACAAGCATTAACAGTCCAAAAGCTACGCAAAAAACAGCTATTCCTGTAAAAATTGTAAATTCACCTAAACTCTCTGAGGCTTCACCTAATAATCCTGCTACTTTATTTCCTATTCCAGTCATTGCAAAATAAACTCCCATCATTATAGATGCATATTTTACTGGTGCTAATTTTGTAATATATGAAAGTGCTACTGGTGAAATACATAATTCTCCTATTGTATGGAATAAATATGCTAATACTAACCAATACATTGCAGAAGAACCATTCGCATCAAACTGTGCAGCTGCTCCCGTCATAAAAAAGAATCCTGCACCCATTATAATTAGTCCCATTATCATTTTAAATAATGATGTTGAAACCTTTCCTTTCAATTTTCTATTGGCCCAATATGCAGCAACTGAAGTTCCTAAAAAGATAATAAACATTGCATTTAATGACTGAAACCATGAAGCCGGTACTTCAAAGCCCATTAACATTCTACTTGTCTTATCTTTAGCATAAATATTCATCAATCCTCCGGCTTGTTCAAAAGCTCCCCAGAATATTATTACTAATAAAAATGAAATTAAAAGTACAACAACTCTATCTTTCTCTATTTTAGTTAAAGGCTTTTTTAACGCTTCTTTATCTTCTTTATTCTCTGATTTCCCTAAATAATCTCCAACTCCTTTTAAGTGTTTTTGACCTAATACATATTGCAATAAACCTAAAGCCATTCCAATACCTGCTAGACCAAACCCATAGTGCCATCCATAAGTTTCTCCTACGTATCCTACAATTAAAGCTGATAAAAATGCACCTACATTAATTCCAATATAAAAAATTGTAAATCCTTTATCTCTCCTAATATCTCCTTGCTTATATAAACCTCCAACCATTGTTGAAATATTTGGTTTAAGCATTCCTACTCCTGCAATAATTAAACCTAGTCCTGTATAAAAAGCCCACATCTGTTCGATAGCCAAAACACTATGCCCTGCAACTAGCAAAATCCCTCCGTACAATACAGATTTCTTTTGCCCTAAAACTTTATCAGCAATCCAACCCCCTGGTATTGACATTAAGTATACTAACATTGTATAAGTTCCATACAATGATAACGCATCTCCATTAGACCAACCTAACCCTGCATTTTCATCTGTAGTTTTTGCAACTAAATATAATACTAGAATTGCTCTCATTCCGTAATACGAAAAACGTTCCCACATTTCCGTAAAAAACAGAACATATAATCCTACTGGATGCCCAAATAATTCTTTTTGTTTAATAGAAGTTGAATTTGCCATATTTTATAAGTTGTTTTTAATAAAGTTTGTCATTTTTGTATACAAATGTAAACGAGTATTTCCACCATAAATTCCATGGTTTTTATCTGGATACATTCCCCATTCAAATTGTTTATTCGCTTGGATCAATGCTTCTGCCATTCTATAAGCATTTTGCACATGTACATTATCATCACCTGTACCGTGAATTAACAAGTACTTACCTTTTAATAACTCTGGGTAATTTAATGGTGAATTTTCATCGTAACCTGTAGGATTTTCCTCAGGTGTACGCATATAACGTTCTGTATAAATTGTATCATAAAAACGCCATGTAGTAACTGGTGCTACTGCAATTGCCGCAGCAAAAACATCGTTTCCTTTTAATAATGAGTTTGTACTCATATGACCTCCAAAAGACCATCCCCAAATTCCAATTCTCTTAGCATCTACATATGGCAACTCAGCTAATTTTTTAGCTACTGCAATTTGATCTTCTGTTTCATGCTTTACTAAATTCATGTACGTTACTTTTTTAAAGTCACGTCCTTTAAATCCTGTTCCTCTTCCATCTACACACACAATAATATATCCATCTTGTGCTAACATTTGGTGCCAATAATCATTTGCACTATTCCAACGGTTGGCTACTTGTTGAGATCCTGGTCCTGAATACTGATACATCAATACTGGATATTTTTTATTAGGATCAAAATTAGCTGGCTTAATTGTATACATGTTTAAGTCTTCACCATTTACATTAATAGTTGAAAACTCTTTTTTACTTAAATTGTATTGTGCTACTAATTCTTTTAAAGCCGCATTATCTTTTATTGTTTTTAATACTTTTCCTTCATCGTTTCTTAATGTATACACATTTGGCGTATTAGCATCTGAAAAAGTATTGATAAAATAATGCATGTTTTTACTAAATGAAGCCCTATTAGTTCCATCAGGATTACTTAATAACTTTTTATTCTCTCCTTTTAAAGAAATACTATAAACTCCTCTATTGATAGAACCATTTTCTACCGATTGGTAATAAATTGTTTTTTTATCTTCATTATAACCATAATATGAAGTTACTTCCCAATTACCTTTAGTAACTTGGTTAATTAACTTTCCTGATTTATCGTAGTGATAAATGTGGTTAAATCCATCTTTTTCACTTGTCCAAATAAAACTGTTATCTTTTAAGAAAGTTAAGTCATCATTAACTTCTACATAAGCCTTATCCGTTTCATTCAACACTAAAGAACTGTTATATGTTTTAGCATCAACAAAATACATTTTTAAATCATTTTGATGACGATTTAACGTACGGATTGATAATATATTACCTTCGTTAGTCCAGTTAATTCTTGGAATATACTCATATTCTCCTACAGTAATCTCAGCTGTTTTATTTGTTTCAAAAGAAAAAATATGCAAAGAAACTTTTGCATTGTCTTCTCCAGCTTTTGGATATTTAAATACATGTTGTGTAGGATATTTCCCTTGTCCGTAAACATCCATTGAAAAAGTTTTCACTTTACTTTCGTCAAATCGTAAATACGCTAAATATTTACTATCCTTACTCCATTCGAAAGCTTTTACAAAACCAAATTCTTCTTCGTATACCCAATCTGTAATACCATTAATAATTTCGTTTTTCTTTCCATTACTTGTAATTTGGTAAACTACATTGTTTTCAGAATAATCTTTGATATATAAATTATTTCCTTTTGCATAAGCTACCTTTTTACTATCTGGAGAAAAAGTTGGTTCTTGAATGTCCTCTCCAATTAAATCTAACGATTTCGTTGCAATATCATAAACATAAAAGGTACCTAAAAAAGAACGACGAAAAATCGGTTTAAAGGCAGTACCTAAAATCAATTTTGTTTCGTCGTTATTAAAACTATATGATTGAAATGTTTTTAATCCACTTAAATCTTTACTATTTACAATTGTGGCTACTTTTTCTAAAGTTTCATAGCTATATTTATCTACAGAAGTGCTTCCATCGGCATAATTCAATAATGAGTAAAAATCGCCATTCATTGAATTTAAAGAGTTCATGTAATCAGCTCTAAACGTGCCGTTTCTCCATATATCTTCTAAAGAAATATCTTTTTTTTGTGCTTGCACAAACGTAGATATCCCTATAAAAAACATTAATATTTTCTTCATATTGATTTGTTGTTTGTATAAAAAGTTTGCCAAGTTTACGGAAAAATCATCAAAAATCCCTCCAAAATTGGTAGAAATCCTAAATAACAACCCTATTTTAACAGGATTCATTTATCTTTGGCCCTTATAAAACTAACAAAGAATGTCGAAAATTATTTCAGGTTTTTCTAAGCTTTCAAAAGAAGAAAAAATAGATTGGTTGTCTACTAGTTATTTTAACAACCAACCAGAAATTATTAAAACTATTAAACAGTATTGGAATGTAGATGAAAAATTACAACAACTACATGACGATTTTATTGAGAATACCATTTCTAACTTTTACATGCCTTACGGTATAGCTCCTAATTTTGTTATTAACAACAAAAACTATGTAATTCCTATGGTAGTTGAAGAAAGCTCAGTGGTTGCTGCTGCTTCTTTAGTTGCTAAATTTTGGAGTACTCGAGGAGGATTTAAAACCGAAGTTATTTCTACTACTAAAATTGGACAAGTTCATTTTATGTATTCTGGAAATAAAAGTGATTTAGAAGCTTATTTTAACGAGCAAAAACCAGAATTATTCAAAGCCACAGCATCTATAACTAAAAACATGGAAAAACGTGGCGGTGGTATTTTAGATATTCAATTGGTTGATAAAACTAACGATCTTGAAAATTACTATCAACTTCATGTTACTTTTGAAACTAAAGATTCTATGGGAGCTAATTTCATTAACTCTTGTTTAGAAGCAATGGCTAATCAGTTTAGAAAAGATGATATTGAAATTATAATGAGCATCCTTTCTAATTATGTTCCTGAGTGTATTGTTAGATCCGAAGTAAGTTGTAAAATTGAAGATTTAGGAGGTGATGATCCGTATAAATTTGCTAGAAAATTTGAACAAGCTGTAAAAATTGCTGAAATAGAACCTTACAGAGCTGTTACTCATAATAAAGGAATTATGAATGGTATTGACTCTGTGGTGTTAGCTACTGGAAATGATTTCAGAGCTATTGAAGCTGGAGCGCATGCTTATGCTTCTAAAGATGGTCAATACAGAAGTTTAACTCATTGTAGTATTGAAGATGACGTTTTTAAATTTTGGATTGAACTTCCTTTAGCTTTAGGTACTGTAGGTGGTCTAACAGCTTTACATCCTATGGCTAAACTATCCTTAGACATGATGCAAAGGCCTTCTGCTAGAGAATTAATGGAAATTATGGCAACGGCTGGTTTAGCTCAAAACTTTGCTGCCTTACGTGCTTTAACAACTAAAGGTATACAGCATGGTCATATGAAAATGCATTTGCAAAATATTTTAAATCAGCTAGAAGCTACTTCTAAAGAAAAAGAAAAAATAGTAGCTTTTTTTGAAAACAAAACAGTGTCTCATAGTGCTGTTGTTGATAAATTTAACGAATTAAGAAAATAGTTTGAATACATTTTATAGCAACGGAAAATTACTATTAACTGGTGAATATGTAGTCTTAGACGAGGCTATTTCATTAGCTGTACCTACTAAGTTTGGACAAGATTTAATTATAGAACCTATAAAAGAACCTCAACTTATTTGGGGAAGCTTTACCAATACAGGTGAATGTTGGTTTGAAGCCAGCTTCGACTTACCTAAGCTACGCCTAACCTCAGCTACTTTTAACTCTAACAAAGAAGGGAGTGCTGAATTTATTGCCGAAACTTTAAGAGATATTTTACAAGAAGCCAAACGTTTAAACCCTAAGTTTTTGGATAACCAACATGGTTTTATTGTAAAAACAAATCTAACTTTCCCACAAAACTGGGGACTTGGTAGTTCTTCTACTTTAATAAACAATATAGCTTCATGGGCCGAAGTAAATCCGTTTACCTTGTTATGGAATGCTTTTTCTGGTAGTGGTTACGACATTGCTTGTGCTAGTCACAACTCACCTATTTTATATCAGTTAAAAGAAAACCAACCTATTGTTAATGAAGTTACATTCAACCCAAACTTTTCGGATGAACTCTTTTTGGTTTATTTAAACCAAAAACAAAACAGTAGAGAAGGTATTTCTCAATACAAACAACATAGAAACGAAGCTAAACTTTTAATTCACGAAATAGACGCTTTAACTCAAGAGCTTTTAACTACCAATTCTTCTAAAGATTTAAATAAAATAATTGTTGAACACGAACAGATAATTAGTTCAATTATTAAACAACAGCCTGTTAAAAAACGTCTTTTTTCTGATTACTTCGGCGAAATTAAAAGCCTAGGTGCTTGGGGTGGTGATTTTATTTTAGCTACTGGTAATGATGACTCTATTGATTATTTCAATCAAAAAGGATTCAGCACTATCTTACCATATAAAGAAATGATTTTATAATGAAGAAAGTAATAATTATTGGTGGTGGTGCGGCTGGTTTTTTTACAGCCATTAACGCGAAAGAAAAGAATCCAGACCTAGACATTACTATTCTTGAAAAAGGAAAAGAAGTTTTACAAAAAGTAAAAATTTCTGGTGGAAGTAGATGTAATGTTACGCATGCTTGTTTTGAACCTAAGGAACTAACTAAATTCTACCCAAGAGGTGAAAAAGAATTGTTAGGTCCTTTTCATCAGTTTATGACTGGCGATACTTTTGAATGGTTTGACAATAAAGGCGTTCCTTTAAAAATTGAAAGTGACAACAGAGTTTTCCCTGAAGCTAATACTTCACAAGCTATTATTGACTGCTTTACTAGTGCTGTTGATAAACTTGGTATTAAAGTATTAAAAAACCATGGCGTAAATAGTGTTACTCATCATAAAAACAAATGGATTGTTAACACTAAAGAAAAGCAATTTGAAGCCGATTTTTTAGTCGTTGCTGCTGGTAGTTCTAAAAAAGTTTGGGATTTATGTAAAACTTTAGATCACTCTATTGTTCCTCCCGTTCCTTCGTTATTTACTTTCAACATTAAAGACAAACGAATTATTGATCTAGGTGGTATTTCTGTTCCTAATGCTGAAGTAAAGCTTGTTGGTACTAATCTAGAAAACAATGGTCCTTTATTAATTACACACTGGGGATTAAGCGGTCCTGCCATCTTAAAACTTTCGGCTTTTGGAGCTCGTATTTTAGCTGAGAAAAATTACCAATACAATGTTCTTGTTAATTGGCTTGGACAAGATTTTGATGCTGTTTTAGACGAATTATCTCAATTAAAAAAACAACAAGCAAAAAAACAAGTAAATTTAAAATCTCCTTTTACTGACATTCCTCGTCGTTTATGGGAACGCTTGGTTGTTGCTTCTGATATTAAAACAAATCAGAATTGGGGTGATTTGAGCAACAAACTGCTTAACAATTTAGCTAGTCAATTAACTAAAGGGTTATTTAATGCCAATGGACGAACGACTTTTAAAGAGGAGTTTGTAACTGCTGGTGGTGTTAATTTAAAAGAAATAAACTTTAAACGTTTTGAAAGTAAACTACATGAAAATTTATTTTTTGTTGGTGAAGTCTTAAATATTGATGCTGTTACTGGCGGATTCAACTTTCAGAACGCTTGGACTGGTGGGTTCATTTGCGCAACTACTATTGCTAATCAATAATTTATTTTGTTTCTCTTCAATAATCATTTATTTTTAACAAATAATGAATGAAGAAACTTTTATTGAATTTTGGCTTCGCGACGCTACTCAAATTCTAGTTCGCTACCTTGTTATTGCAGGTTCTGCCTTTATACTTTTCTATATTCTTTTTAAAAACACTTTATGGTTTAGAAAAATCCAAAAAAAGCTCCCTAAATTAAAAGATTATAAAAGAGATATTATCTACTCTTTTATATCTGTTTCAATTTTTGCCACCATAGCTCTTTTTGTATTTTACTATTTACTTCCCTACACCAACATCTATTTTAATTTTAATGAATACGGTACTACCTATTATTTATTGAGTTGGGTTTGGATGTTTTTCTTACACGACACTTATTTTTATTGGATGCACCGTTTAATGCATCATCCTAAACTTTATAGAAAAGTTCATTTAATTCATCATAAATCGACCAACCCATCACCTTGGACTGCTTATGCTTTTCATCCTTTTGAAGCTTTTTTAGAAGCTCTCATCGCTCCTTTAATTGCTTTTACATTACCCGTTCATATTTCTTCTTTTGGACTATTCTTTTTATTTCAAATTATTTACAATGTTTATGGACATTTAGGCTTTGAATTGTATCCTAAAAAATTTCACAAAACCTTTATTGGTAAGTGGATTAACACCTCCGTTGCACATAATTTACATCATAAAAGATTTAATGGTAATTATGGATTGTACTTCCTTTTTTGGGATAGAATAATGGGAACTATAAGAGACGATTATGACACTACTTTTGAAAACACTACTTCAAATAAAAACAACAATTAATAACTCATAATTGTTCCATAGTACAATAACTGGAATGTTTTTACATCTAACAACAAACAATTCATAGACATCATAATCCCATAATTTGTTTTATCGTAAAAACGATACTTAAAATAATCTATTTCATTCCCATCATGATCATAGAAAACATCATTTGTTTTGAAATGACCATTATAAAAATTTTCTAACTGTGATAATTTGTGTACGTTCATTTTAACGGAATGATTATACAAACTATCAATTTTCACTTTAAGTCTAACTCCTTTAAAACTTAAAGCTCCTCCTTGTCGAAAAAGTATGTTTTTATAGTGATCATCCTCCAATAAATCATATAAAACTTGTTCTGTATTCGCCTCACTTTGAAGTCTCTCAATATACTTAGACAAATTATTAGACAATCTATTAAACTCTTCTATTCTAGTTTTTGTCTTTTGAAACATCAAAGGCTTCTCTTCTGCCTGTTTTTCAAAAAAAGAAGTTCTTCCAGCAATTAATTCACTATTAATACGAATAGCTTCTGTTATAGATTTATGAGCTGAATAGGTTGAAAATTTATGCTGTGAAAAACCATAAAAAGTTCCTAAAAATAGAGACATTAATATAAGCTTGTTCTTCATACAACATAAATTTTTTAATAAGATACTATATTTAAATTTATTTTTCAAAAAACAAACTCAATACTATTCTTCTTCGTAACAATTAAAAATTATCGAGTAGCCATATTCTAACGCTTCTTCATATAATTCTTTTTGATCATCATCTACATCATTTACAGAATCTAATGTAAAGTACTCTTCTTCTATCTCTGTTACTTTCCAACCTTCATCTTTAATATAAAATTTGGCTAATCGTATAGCTCCTTCTATATCTTTATAATCTATATATAAACTTACGTAAGCTCCTATAACTTCATCGTAATGTTCTGATGATTTTCTTGGTTTTGCTAAGGCATTTATTAAAAACATATCTAATTTCTATTTTTTAAGCCAATACTCCTCTATGAGGTTTTAATGCATCTCTAAAAGTTTTCATATACGTTTCATCTACAGTAATGAAAGCATATGTGTGCATTGGACTTACTTCTTTATAATTTACCTCATCATATGGTAAGTTATCAATTTGTGCAAACTCTTTTAAATGTATACAATGATGTTTGGCTGTTTCTAAACCATCAGGGCCTTTAAAATCCCAAATTAGCTTTATTTTTCTACTCATAATTAAATTTTACACAACAAAAATACCCAATTCTTTATTGAATTGGGTACTATCAATTAACTAATCACAAACCTTTTAATTAATTTCCTACTCTAATTATTATTTTTAAAAGTTAACCCTATAATTCCTAATCTAGCAATTATAAATACTAACATTCCAAACGAAGGAGCAAGTAAACCTATTTTTAATCCTCCTGCAAAAACAGAAGGATTCATACTTGTATCTAATGTAATCTGATCAAACGCATTAATCATCCCCATCATAAACCCTAAGAACCCCCAAATTAAAGCTAACAAACTAATATGGCTAACTAGCTTTTGAGTTCTTCCATCTTTGTCACCTTTCACAAATGCTTTAATCAAAAGTCCTACACAAATTATCAACATAGCTAATATTGTATACATAAATAAAGGCCCTCCTTCTGTTAACAAACTAGTAAATAAAAATCTCATTTTCTTATATTTTTAAAGTTAATACATTTCAAATCTATCAAACAGTTTGTCCTTATTTTTATAAATGCGATAAGTGAATTAATTAGACAGATAAATTACAACTTTAGTTATCCTTTATATCTTATCTCATATTTTATGTAATCTTACTTGATAATCTTGTATTTCATCGCAAAAAATATGTTTTCTAAATAAAAAAAGTAATATTGTAAACTTATGAAAAAATTAGATTTGATTATTAAAATATTACTTAAGTACAGTATACATTTATTATTTTGGATAGGTGTTTATTTTTTCTATACTTATTTTTTAGGCTATGGAAGTATTAACACTAAATATGTTAATCAATTTTCATGGTTTTTAATGCCTATTACAATTGCATCTGGTTATTTTTTCTTTTCTTTTCTAATACCTAAATATCTGCTTAAAAAGAAATATTTAGAATTTGTTCTTTATTCAATTTATACCTTTATTGTATCTTTCTTTTTTATCATAATTTCAATATTTTCAGGATTAGTTTTCTTAGCTGATTCAATAATTACTGGAAGTAACATTCCTCTTACAAAAGGAATCTTATTTATTATTCTAGGAGTATATTTTATAATTTTTATTGCCATCACCTTAAGTTTAACAACACATAGTCATACAGCTTCCTTAAAAAACGATGATTTAAAAAATAAATTTTTACAAACTCAATTACAATTAAAAGAGCAAGAACTGAAGTTTTTAAAAATGCAAATCCACCCTCATTTTTTATTCAACACTTTAAACACTTTATATGGATTTGCATTAAAAAAGTCTGATGATGCACCAAATATGATTTTAAAACTCTCTAGTTTATTAGATTATATTTTGTATCAGATTGACAAACCATCTGTATTCTTGAAAAATGAAATTGAACACATAGATAATTACATTTCCTTAGAAAAAATGCGTTTTCAAGACAGTTTAAATATTCATTTTCATAAAGAAATTGAATATGATAATGTAAAAATACCTCCAATGCTATTATTACCTTTTGTAGAAAATGCATTCAAACATGGAGTTCAAATTAATGGCGTTTTAAAAGTAGACCTATCTATAAAAACCTCTCAAAATTCACTGGAATTTAACATTCAAAACCCTATGAAAAATATCAGTTCTTCTAAAAAGGGGATTGGTTTAGAAAACATAAAAAAACGCTTAGAAATGTTGTTTCAAAATCATTATTTTTTAAATATAACTCAAGAAAACAATATCTTTAAAATTGAACTTAAAACTCCGCTAAATCATGTCTAAAAAAACAACTTGCGTAATTGTTGATGATGAGCCTATAGCCAGGGAAATTATAGCTTCATTTGTTAATAAAGTCCCTAATCTAGAACTTTTAACCTCATGTAATAATGCCACTGAAGCTATTCAAGTTATGCAAAAAAACAAAGTTGACTTATTTTTTCTAGATATTAACATGCCTGAAATTACTGGATTAAGTTTAGCTAAAATAATAGGTCAAAAATCAAAAGTAATCTTTACTACTGCTTATAGAGATTATGCCGTAGATGGGTTTAACTTAAACGTAGTTGATTACCTATTAAAACCAATTGCTTTTGAACGTTTTTTTGAAGCTATTCAAAAAGTAACAAAAAACAACAATACACTTTCTCTTATAGAAGAATCTCCACAAAAAGAGTTTATGTTTATTCGTTCAGATAGAAAAATGGTTAAGATTAATTTTAATGAAATTATATATATAGAAAGCTTAGGCGATTATGTTAAAATTTTTCTTAGCCAAACTAATATAGTTACTAGGGAAACCATGAACAATATAGAAAATAAATTACCTCAAAATAATTTTGTACGAATTCACAGGTCCTATATTATTTCGCTTGATAAAATCTCTTCGTATACTAATGAGTTTATTGAAATAAATAAAAAGGCATTACCTATTAGTAGAAGTTATAAAGAAAGCACTTTACAAAAATTAGCAGAAGTGTAAGTGAAACTATATCTTTACGGCAAAATTTTTACACTTTGAATACAGCAGAATTTAAATTCCAAGCTTCTGATAAATCAGTAGAAAACTTATCCGTTACATGGCAAACTCCAAGTAATATTGCTTTAGTTAAATATTGGGGAAAAAGTGAACCTCAAATTCCTAAAAACGCATCTATTAGCTTTACTTTAAACAATTGTCATACTACAACCACAATTGAGTTTACTAAGTCGGAAAAAAATGAGAATACTCAATTCGAATTGTTTTTTGAAGGAAAAAAGAAAGATGATTTCAAACCTAAAATTGCTAAATTCTTTGAAAGAATTCAAGAATATTGCCCATATATATTAGAGTATAATATGGTTATCTCTTCCGAAAATTCTTTTCCTCACAGTAGTGGTATTGCATCATCTGCAAGTGGAATGTCTGCTATAGCTATGTGCTTAATGAATTTAGAACATAAGTTAAATCCAAACTTAACAGCATCATTTATAAATAAAAAAGCCTCTTTTTTAGCCAGACTTGGCTCTGGAAGTGCTAGTAGAAGTATTGAAGGACCAATTGTTGTTTGGGGAAAACACCCAGTTATTGAGGATAGCTCTGATTTGTATGGTGTAAAACTACCTCATAAAGTTCATCCAATTTTTGAAAATTATTGCGACACTATTTTATTAGTTGACAAAGGTGAAAAACAAGTAAGTTCTACTGTTGGTCATAACTTAATGCATAATCATCCTTATGCTGAACAACGTTTTATACAAGCTAATGAAAATTTAGAAAAAATATCAGAAATTCTTCAAAATGGTGACATCAAAGGTTTTGTTAATTTAGTTGAAAGTGAAGCATTAACACTACATGCTATGATGCTGACTAGCAATCCTTATTTTATTTTAATGAAACCTAACACTTTAGAAATTATAGATAAAATATGGGAGTATCGTAATGAAAACGATAGCAACATCTGCTTTACTTTAGATGCTGGTGCAAATGTTCATGTACTTTACCCAAACTCAGAAAAGACTGAAGTAGAGCTATTTATTAAGAATCATTTAGCAAAATACTGCCAAAAAAATCAGTATATTTGTGATAATGTGGGGTTCGGAGCAAAACCACTATAACCTTAAATTCCTTGAAATTATGAAAACTTCAACATTAATAATAGTTATGTTTTTTGGTTTCTTAACTTCATCTATAACTGGTCAAGAAACAATTTGGTTTGATAAAAACTGGAAAGAAACAACAAAAGAGAATCATGAATTCTATAGACCAGCTCCAAAAAAAATTAAAGATGGCTTTTGGATTGTAGATTATTATAAAAATGGCCAAATTCAAATGGAAGGATACAGTACTGTTAACAAACCTGACGGGGAAGTATTTGATGGTTTAGTTATCTATTATCACCCTAATGGCAAACCTTTCCATAAGGCTAATTATAAAAATGGTAAGTTAGACGGAGTTCGTAAAGTATTTTACGAATCTGGTGAATTAAAACAACAAGGAAAATATAACGACGGTAAAAGAGAAGGTGTTTGGAAAACCTTTTACAAAAATGGTAAAATAGAAACCAAAGGAAAATACAGAGACAACGAAAAAGTTGGAGTTTGGAAGACATTTTATAAAAATGTGTACTAGTTTGTACACTTATACAATTACTTGTACTTTTGCCTTGTAACTAAAAAATTATGAAAGGACCTTTATTTTACGCAAAAATATTACTCTTTGGTGAGTATGGAATCATAAAAGACTCTAAAGGGTTAGCTATTCCATTTAACTCATACAAAGGAGCCCTAAAATCGGCTAGTAACTTAACAGGAGAAGCAAGCAAATCAAATAATAGTTTAGTTAACTTTTATCAATACCTTGCTAATTTAGACTCAGATATCGTTTCTTTCGATTTAATTTCTTTAAAAAACGATATCGACAATGGGATGTATTTCGATTCATCAATCCCACAAGGATATGGCGTAGGAAGTTCTGGAGCTTTAGTTGCATCTATTTATGATAAATACGCTAATAATAAAATTACTGTTTTAGAAAACTTAACTCGTGATAAATTATTAGTCCTAAAACAAATTTTTTCACTGATGGAATCTTTCTTCCATGGAAAAAGTTCAGGTTTAGATCCTTTAAATTCATATTTAAGTTTACCAATTTTAATAAACTCAAAAGAAAATATTGAACCAGCTGGCATTCCTTCTCAAAAAGAAGGTAAAGGAGCTGTATTTTTATTAGACTCTGAGCAAATTGGAGAAACTGAGCCTATGGTAAATATCTTCATGAATAAAATGAAGAATGAAGGGTTCCGTAAAATGTTAAGCGAAGAATTTTCTCTTCACACTGATGCTTGTATCGATGATTTCTTACAAGGAAATATTAAATCGTTATTTAGCAATGTAAAAAAGTTATCAAAAGTAGTCTTGATGAACTTCAAACCTATGATTCCTACTCCTTTTCATAAAGTTTGGGAAAAAGGTATTCAAACCAACGATTATTATTTAAAACTTTGCGGTTCTGGTGGTGGTGGTTATATTTTAGGTTTTACTGAAGATTACCAGAAAGCAAAAAACAGTTTAAAAGATTATAAATTAGAATTAGTATATCGTTTTTAACAATATTACCATGAGTAGTACTTTAAGAACAAATACTTTTTTGTTAAAAATATTTAGTCTTCTTTCTGTAGTTAGAGGATATAATATATTAGTATTAATAGCAGCCCAATATTTGGCTGCTATTTTTATTTTTTCAGATAAAAAATCAATAAAACCTGTTCTTTTAGACTGGCACTTACTTTATTTAGTTATCGCAACAGTTTCTGTAGTTGCTTCTGGATATATCATAAATAATTTTTACGATAAAAATGCCGATAGAATTAATCGACCTATAAAATCTGGTATCGATTCTTACGTAAAACAAGAGACGAAACTTTCTTTATATTTCTTTTTAAATTTTGTTGGTTTTGGTTTTGGATGGCTAGTATCTTGGAGAGCAGCTTTATTTTTTGCTTTATATATTTTTGGTATATGGTTTTATTCTCACAAACTTAAAAAACATCCTTTTATAGGTCTAATAAGCGTAACTACTTTAACTATACTGCCCTTTTTTGTTGTCTTTATACATTATAAAAATTTTTCAAAAGTAATTTTTGTACATGCTGTATTTCTTTTTTTAGTTATCATGATTAGAGAATTAATAAAAGATCTAGAAAATATAAAAGGAGCTATTGCCAACAATTACAATACATTCCCTGTAAAATATGGAGAAAAAAACACTAAAAAACTAATTATCTTATTAATGGTTTTAACCTTAATACCAATTGGTGTTTTGTACAACTACCCAGCTATTGAATATATGAAATACTATTTCTATTTAGCTGCTTTCACTTTATTTTTTATCGGAATTTATACCTGGAAAGCAACCAGAATAAATCAGTATCGCTTGTTACACAACATTTTAAAAATCTTATTATTAATAGGAGTATTTAGCTTACTATTCATAGATAAGTCTTTAATTTTAGACAAAGTCGTTGAAGTTTTAGATTAAAAATCAAATAATTGGCGTACATTTGCCCACTTTTTAAAATTTAAGCATGAATTCAAAAAACTCGTCGAGAGGACGACAAGCTGATCGTAACAGCAATCCTCAAGGAAATAAAAGATTTAATAAAGGTTTCAAAAAAAACAAACCTAATAAACCTGTTCAGAAAAAAACTGAAGATACTGGTATTCGTTTAAATAAATTTATTGCTAATTCCGGAATATGCTCTCGTAGAGAAGCCGATACTTACATTGAACATGGTAGTGTTTCTGTAAACAATAAATTGGTTACCGAAATGGGATATAAAGTTCAACCTGGAGATGAAGTACGTTTCGATGGAACTTTAATTTCAATAGAAAAAAAGCGTTATATTTTATTAAATAAACCTAAAAACTATATTACTACCATGGAAGATGACCGTGGTCGTAAAACAGTTATGGAAATTGTAGCTAACGCAACAAAAGAACGTATTTACCCTGTTGGGAGGTTAGATAGAAACACAACTGGTTTATTATTATTTACTAACGATGGAGAATTAGCAAAAAAACTAACTCACCCAAAACACAACGTTCGTAAATTATATCACGCTTCTTTAGACAAGAAACTTTCGTTATCTGACTTAGATAAATTAAGAGGTGATGTAATTATTGAAGGAAGAAAAGTTTTTATTGATGCCGTTTCTTATGTAGAAGGTGAAAGAAAAACGGAAGTAGGTATTGAAATTCATTCTGGTAGAAATAGAATTGTTCGTAAAATATTCGAACACTTCGGGTATACCGTAAAAAAATTAGACAGAGTTGTTTTTGCTGGTATGACTAAAAAGAATTTACCACGCGGTAGATGGAGAGAGTTAACTCAACAAGAAGTAAACAATCTGCAAATGTTATAACAAAAATCCCGAGTATAAACTCGGGATTTTTTTTGACAACTATAATTAAAAAAATTAAAAATTATCCCCCGGATCTTCTGGACTCTGAGCTTGCGCTTTCTGTGGATTCAATATCATATAAGTACCTAAAGCTGTTAAAGCAGTGTACTTCCCATACTTCCCTATTTTTTTCAACGCTTCTTTTCTTGAAATCTCTGTATTATCTTTCTTCATAATTAACTATCCTTATGTATATTTTATTTAAAAGTTGTAAGCTGTATTACTTTAAAATAATCTTCTTCGTTTTTTGCTCTTCTTCTGTTTGCACTTTTACCAAATAAACACCACTTGCTAGTTTTGGCAATTGAACTTGATTATTATTTTGTTTCAACTGTTTTGACACAACCTCTTTCCCCTGAATAGTATATATATTAATTGTTGCTTCATTTTCTATTCCCTCAACATGAATAACATTAGCTCCTAAATGTTTAATTTTCAATTGCGAATTCTTAATAAAATCGTTCTCATTTATGTCTTTTGCTGAAGTATGTAAATAAAAACGTCCTGTACCATTTATTTTTTTTGATAGATCTACTGAATAATTTTCTGTAGCAATACTTAATTGAACAAAAAGCTGTTTCTCTTTATCCTCTATATATATTTTTATATCATCAGGAAAATTCTTCTTTTCAACAGAAAAATTAATTTTTTCTCCAGCTTTTGCTGACACTCCTATTGGAATAATCGAATGTTTTTCTTTAGCAGAAATTGATTGTATTTGATACTTTTTATTTTTATTTCCTTCCAACAATTCTGAATATATTTCAAACTTATTCTTTCCACTTGAAAACAACTCTCCATCGTATCCATTATCAAATCCTTTAGTAGCAGATTCTACAAAATATATTTTAGCGTATTTATTAATTTTTCCATTCGATACATTTAATTTAAGTTCTGGCCTATCATTACCTCCTCTTTGAAAAGTATCAGCCCCGTGAGTTTGATCTGCTAACAGAAATGAAACCGTTTCAGTATTAGATTTCGACTTCACAAAAAAAGCTTGCCCAGTTCCTATCTTATAATTATCAGCCGTTACTTTTGTATCATAACTATTGGTTGCTTGGTTCCAAACCCAAATAGTTTCACTTTCTAATGAGTTTGTATTTCTTTGCAAAAAATCACTTGACTTAACAAGAGCTAAATATGGATTACCTATCAGGTTATATGAAGTAGCTGCTTTTGATAAGTTAACATCTGTTTTCTTACTATTTACTTTACCTTTAGAAAAGAACCCACTAGAATTTGCCAATTTAACTGCAAATCCTTTACCCAAACCAATGCTTCCAAACGAAGTTGTTTTTTGATACTCCCACCTATTGTTTGGACTATTTCTATTATCGTAAAATGCTAAACCAATATTATTATTCTTTGTACCATTAGCAAACTGATTATTCTTTATCAAATCTCTAATTGATTCAAACTCTAAAGGACTACTCATTAAATACCAATTTGTAGTTGCTAAATTCCTTTTATAAATAGCAATCGCATCAACAGATTCATTCGCAACTAATGTTGCCCCTGATTCCATTACAATACTTTTCACTGTAGTACTACTGTTTATTGTAGGGAAATTAGTCGCTGTAGATGGAATTAACACTTCATCTGTAGTATTTGGAATTGCTCCCCCTTCCCAGTTTGCTGCTAATGACCAATCTGAACTTATATTACCAGACCAAATTATTGGATTACAATTTTCTTTATATGTCACAGTTACATCTTTTTGTGTCCAATTTGTATTACTCCACGAAGCATCATCTACTTGAATACAAGACAATCTTGGGGTATTCCTAACGGAAAAATTTAAATTACTAATAAAACCATTAGCTCCATTTTTTATGTTTAAACTTTCTAATTGCGGATTATTAGATGCATGTAATCGAATAAGCTTAGAATGAGCACTTACATCTAATACTTTTATTTGATTATTATTAATTTTTAAGGCTTGTATTTCTAAATTATTACTTAAATCTATACTCTTAAGTAAATTGTACTCCAAATCTAAACTTCCCGTTAATTTTGTTTGATTTGTAAGATCTAACTCTTCTAATTTATTATTATCTAATGTCAATCCAATCAATTCAGTGTTATTACTTATATCAATTGTTTTTAGCTTATTTGAATGTAAGTACAAACCTTTTAACGCAGTATTTTTACTGACATCTATAGAAGTCAAACCTATAGCACCTAAATTAAGAAAGACTAATTTTGTATTCTTACTAAGATCAATATTCTCTAACTTATTACTTGCATAACAATACAAATTTGTCAACTCAGTATTCATAGACAAATCAAGCGTTCTTATCTGATAATTTCTAACCATAGAAAATATCTTTAAAGCCTTAAAACCCTCTATCCCTGTTAAGTTTTCTATTTGCTTATCATCAAGGGTTAAGTTTTCAACACCACTAATATTAGCAGTAATTACCGAACCGTCTAAAACATCGTCATGTCCTAAATCTATTAATGCTTGTTCAAAATTTGTATCTGGTATTGATGTAGTTTGCGCATAACTAATTAAAGTTAAACACATAAAAAGTAGTAGTAATTTTTTTTTCATATTGAGTTATTTAAAAAAGCAAAACTACTCTTGCTTAATATTTTTTAACTCACCCGAAAAAGGTGATTTTTACACCACCATAATCATTCTTCTATACAATAAAATAAAATCCCGAGTATAAAACTCGGGATTCTTTATTATTTGTTTTCTTTCTTATGATCTTCTTGCACTTCTTCACTTCTATATTTACAACAAGGATGCAAATTATCATATGCTTCTTTGGTTGCTTTTATAGCTTTAGTATCGTGACCTACATTTGCTAAGTTTTGCTGAATTGTTTTAACATCTGTTTTACGCTCATCAATAATTAATTTCAACTCATGAGTTTTCACATTCCATTGCGCATATTTTACTCCTTTACTGTTTAAAGCTGCTTTTTCAATACGCCCTTTACACATCATACAAACTCCATCTACTTCTAAAGATACTTTTGCATTTTTCTTTTTTTTCTGAGCTTGTGCTGAAAAACCAATCAACAACAAACCTATTATAAATATTATTTTTCTCATGTTTTTATGTATTATTTAATTGTTCTACTATTTTTTATTAATCAATTTTAAATCGTAATCCTGTATAAAAATTACTACCAAATATAGGCGCATACACAATTATTGTATCAAAGTTTGCTCCAAATGGATTATTACTTTCTATGATAGGATTTTTCTGTTTATAGTTTGTAATATTCTCTGCTCCCGCATAAATCTCAAACTTTTTTGAAAATACTTTTGTTACCTGAGCATTCAATAAATTATAGCTTTCAGAATACGTAGGCAATTGATGCTGCACTGGATTTGATTGTGTATTTGGTAATCGCTGCTCACCAATCCAATTATAGGTTACATCAAACTTCCAACGGGCATCATTTTCTTTTTTTGAAGTTTCATACGAGACGTTGGCAAAAAAGCGATGTTTTGCTTGTAAAGCTTTATCCAAGTTTCCTGACTTATAATCGGTAGTAACATCATAAAATTTATACGAAAATCTTGTGTTAAAATACGGTATAATGTTCTGATTTATTTCAACTTGAAAACTGTTTGCTATACTTTTTCCATTTAAATTATAAAATGAAATCTCTTGAGGGTTTTCCCAATCTACCACAACTTGATTTGTAAAGTTTGTTTGGTAGAAATCAAAAGTAACGTCTCCTTTTCTTCCAAAAAGCTTATAACCTTGTAAAAAAGAAATTCCATAATTCCATGCTTCTTCTGGGTTTAAACCATAAATTTTACCACCAACATCATCTATATTGATTTGTCTTGAAGAAGCAAAGAATTGTTGATTTTCAGCAAAAATATTCGCACTTCTTCTCCCTTTACCTATCGAACCTCGTAAAACTCCTCTTTCCCAAGGCACATACCTAGCATGTAAACGAGGGGTTATAAAAGTCCCCAATAAATTATGAGTATCTATTCTTAATCCAGCAGTAACACTAAGGTTTTCGGAATTATCGTAAGCATATTCAAAAAAAGCACCAAAAGAATTTTCTTTACGATTATAATTTTGAACTGTAGTTACTCTTACAAACTCATCATATTTATCATATGTAAAACTAACACCTGTTTTAAATTTATTTCTAGTATCACCAATAATTGAATTAAAAATAAAATTGGTGTAAAAACTTTGATGCTCAATATTATAGTCTCTTAAACCAAAATACGAGTCTTGTTTATGATTACTATAAGCTGCTTGAAACCCCATACTTTGAAAAGGTAAGTCTGGAAATACATATCCTACTTTTGTAGAAGCATCAAATCGTTTTGTTTTAATCTCACTTCCCCATATAATATTTGATCCTTTATGAATATCTGGATTAAAATTAGTTTGCCCTACTTGTTTCTCATCATTTAAGTATCTAAAATTAATAAAACTCACCCAACCTTTTTCAGCATTAGTATACTGCCATCGGTTCATTATATTAATTTGCTCTGCTAAAGAATTATCTAAAAACCCATCTTTATTATTATCAAACTTCTGCCCTCTATAATCTCCATGAACATACATCCCTGTTTGCCACTTATCATTCAATTCCTGATTAAAGTGTGTATTCAACTCTAACCTTCCTCCTACAGAACCATAAGCATTTGCAAAGAACTTATAATCGGTAAATGGCTTTACCAGTTCGGCGTTTACTTGTCCAGAAATACTTTCATAACCATTAGTTACACTTCCCGCTCCTTTAGTTATTTGAATACTTTCAACCCAAGTCCCTGGTGTAAAAGAAAGTCCAAATGCTTGAGAAGCTCCTCTAATAGAAGGAATATTTTCTTGTGTTATTAACAAATATGGGCTTTCCAAACCTAGCATTTGAATTTGCTTAGTACCGGTTAAAGCATCTGAAAAGTTCACATCAATAGATGGATTCGTTTCAAAACTTTCTGATAAATTACAACAAGCAGCTTTTAATAACTCTTCACTATTGATAGTTACTAAATTTTGTGTTTGTAAGTACGATCTTTGGGTAGCACTTTTCTTTGCTTTTATTGAAACCTCTTCTAACGTATTACTCTCATTTAAAAAGTGACGTATAGGTTTTAAACTATTAACAATTAATGTATCTGTTTTATAACCAACAAAACTAATTACTAACTTTTTATATTCTTTTTTATAAGGTATTACAAATTTACCTTGTTCATTAGTAGTTACCCCTACACTTGTATTTAGCCAGTATACACTAGCTCCATAAATTCCTAAATTATCTTTAGGATTATTTTTATCTACAACTGTTCCTTCAATTGTTTCTTGAGAAAAAGCTATAGAAGTAATCAGTAATAAAATACTGAGTATATTATTTTTCATTATTTAACATCATACTAAATTCTACAATTCTTATTTCAACTGAATAGAATTATAAAATCATATGATAAAAACTTCGTGAAGTACCTGTATATCGAAAACTAAATCAGGTGGTGAATAATATTGTTGAGGTATAAATTGTTTTTCTTCTTCTTGAAAAATCAATTTATAAGACATTAAAAAAGCTACAAATAACTTAGCTTTCTTAAAAATTATCTTTTCTGAAGAAACTTTTTGAATTTCATCTTGTCCATCAATTTGATGAACTTCATTTTTACAACATTTATCTTTCTTTTCTGTACTTTCACAATCGTCTTGCTCTAATCCATTACAAGAACCTGCTTCACCAAGATAAGATATGTCAACTAAAAAATCGCCACAATAATGTTTATCTACCGTAAAAGAAAAAGTAGAAAACAACACTAACAAAGCTAGTACTATAGAAAATATTTTAGACATTAACTGTTTCATGAAATGCAAATGTACAAAAAATCAAAATTGTGTTTTTTATAACAGTTGTTAAAACTACTTTTGTAAGTTCTAACGTTTGATTACGAACTAGGTATTAAATTTACGAATAATGAACTTACAAGATTTAAAAAATAATATTGATAAAATTACAGATAGTAATTCTGATAAAGAATTAAAGCTACAACAAATATGTGATTACTTAGCTTCTGAAATTTCTTATTACGATTGGGTTGGATTTTATTTCAGGAATGGAGATAAAGAGGAATTAAAATTAGCTCAATTTAATGGAGAACCTACAGACCATACTATTATTCCATTTGGAAAAGGAATTTGTGGACAAGTAGCTGTTAGTAATGAAAATTTTGTTGTTCAAGATGTTAGCGAACAAGATAATTATATTTCATGTGGATGGAAGGTAAAATCTGAAATTGTAATTCCAATTTTTGTAAACGAAGAAAATATCGGACAAATAGATATTGACTCTCATACAGTTAACGCTTTTTCTAAAGATGATGAAGAGTTATTAGAGTACACATGTAAAAAAGTTGCCACTTTTATTTAATTTTTTCTGTAAACATTTGATTATTAGGATTTTTTTTCTTTTATTTGAACAGTTTTATTAATCCCACATAATCCCCTTAATTATGAGCACTAAAGAATACCCTTCTTATGCTGCATTAGGCAATGCTAATGCTCAATCAAAATCTCAACAATCTTTATTAGAAAAATTTACAATGTGGTTTCGCGATTTCTTAGAAAATGCGGAATAAAACAATACTTTTTTCACATTTTGTTGTATAAAACACCACCAAAATTCTAATATTTTTGGTGGTGTTTTTCTTTTGTTATCTTCTAAAATAATTATTGCGTAACCCTTACTGTTTTAGTAGCTTTGTTCGCTTAACAACACAACAACAATGAACAATACAAAAACTATTAAATCTGCCCTAATTTCGGTATTTCACAAAGACGGATTAGAACCTATTGTAAAAAAGCTTAACGATTTAGGGGTAACTATTTATTCTACTGGAGGAACTGAAAAATTTATTAAAGATTTAGGTATTCAAGTAGTACCAGTTGAAGATGTAACTTCTTATCCTTCTATTTTAGGTGGTCGAGTAAAAACATTACACCCAAAAGTGTTTGGCGGAATTTTAAATAGACAAGACCATGAAGGTGATGTAGCAGAGATGCAAGAATATAACATTCCTCAAATAGATTTAGTTATCGTAGATTTATATCCTTTTGAAAAAACAGTAGCTTCAGGTGCTCCTGAACAAGATATTATTGAAAAAATTGATATCGGAGGGATTTCTTTAATTAGAGCTGCGGCAAAGAACTTTAAAGACACTGTAATAGTTTCTTCTATGGAACAATACGATGAGTTTTTAAATTTAATTTCTGAAAATAGTGGTGAAACTTCTATAGCAGACAGAAAAAAGTTTGCTGCTAAAGCTTTTAACATCTCTTCTCATTACGACACAGCCATCTTTAATTACTTTAATGCCAACCATGAAGAAGCTTCTTTAAAAATTAGCGAAACAAATGGTAAAACATTACGCTATGGAGAAAATCCTCATCAAAAAGGTTTCTTCTTTGGCGATTTAGATGCTATGTTTGATAAATTACACGGAAAAGAATTAAGTTATAATAACTTATTAGATGTAGATGCTGCCGTAAATTTAATGAACGAGTTTAAAGGAGAAGATCCTACATTTGCTATTTTAAAACACAATAATGCTTGTGGTTTTGCTCAAAGAGAAACAATTTATCAAGCATATGTTGATGCTTTGGCAGGAGATCCTGTATCAGCTTTTGGAGGTATTTTAATTTCAAACACAAATATTGATAAAACTACTGCTGAAGAAATTCATAAATTATTTTGTGAAGTAGTTATAGCTCCATCTTTTGATAATGATGCTTTAGAAATTTTAAAAGGAAAAAAGAATAGAGTTTTACTAGTTCAAAAAGAAGTTGAACTCCCTAAAACTACTGTAAGAACTTGCTTAAATGGAGCATTAGTTCAAGATAAAGACTTTATTACAGACAAATTAGAAGATCTATCATATCCAACAAACAATAAACCAAATAATAATGAGTTAGATGATTTATTGTTTGCTTCTAAATTATGTAAAAACACAAAGTCAAATACTATTATTTTAGTAAAAAACAAACAATTATTAGCTGGTGGAACTGGACAAACTAGTAGAGTTGATGCTCTTAAACAGGCAATTGAAAAAGCTAATAGTTTTAATTTCGATTTAAATGGTGCTGTTATGGCTAGCGATGCTTTTTTCCCGTTTCCAGATTGTGTAGAAATTGCACATAATGCAGGAATAAAAAGTGTAATTCAGCCAGGTGGTTCTATTAAAGATCAACTAAGTATTGATTTCTGTAACAACAATGAAGTTTCAATGGTTTTTACAGGAACAAGACATTTTAAACATTAATAATTTTAGATGCAGAAACATTACAGATTTTTATTAGATTTGTAAGATTCCACTTAAATATAAAAAACAACGATACCATATGGGGTTTTTCGACTTTATGACTGAAGATATTGCAGTAGATTTAGGAACTGCAAACACGTTAATTATACACAACGGAAAGGTTGTTATCGATAATCCATCCATTGTTGCTCGTAATAGATTGACTGGTAAAATTATTGCTACAGGTCATGAAGCGAACAGAATGCAAGGAAAAACGCACGAAAACATTAAAACAATACGTCCATTAAAAGATGGGGTTATTGCCGATTTTCAGGCTTCAGAGGAAATGATCAAAGAATTTGTAAAACAAATTCCTGCTATAAAAAAGAAGCTTTTCCCACCATCATTACGAATGGTTATTTGTATTCCTTCTGGAATTACTGAAGTAGAAAAACGTGCCGTTATCGATTCTGGTCGCCATATGAATGCTAAAGAAATCTATTTGATTTATGAACCAATGGCTGCTGCAATTGGTGTTGGTGTTGATATAATGGAACCTAAAGGTAATATGATTATTGATATAGGTGGTGGTACAACTGAAATTGCCGTTATTGCACTTGCAGGTATTGTTTGTGATCAATCTGTAAAAGTTGCTGGTGATTTATTTACTAGTGATATTATGTATTACATGCGTACACAGCACAACTTATATGTAGGTGAAACTACTGCTGAGAAAATCAAAATTCAAATAGGTTCTGCAACAGAAGACTTAGACACTCCACCAGAAGATATGATGGTTCAAGGACGTGATTTATTAAGTGGTAAACCAAAACAAGTACAAGTTTCATATAGAGAAATAGCTAAAGCGTTAGATAAATCAATTTTACGTATTGAAGATGCTGTTATGGAAACTTTATCAAAAACTCCACCTGAATTAGCTGCCGATATTTATAATACTGGTATTTATTTAGCTGGTGGTGGATCTATGCTTAGAGGTCTAGATAAACGTTTATCTAGAAAAACTGATTTACCTGTTTATGTTGCTGAAGATCCTTTACGTGCTGTAGTTCGTGGAACTGGTATCGCATTGAAAAATCTTGAAAAATACAAATCTGTATTAATCAAATAAATTTTAATGATTATTTATGCAACAGCTTATTTATTTCTTACAGAAGTATAAACACTTTTTGTTTTTTCTATTTTTAGAAATTATTGCTGTTGCATTAATCATTAACAATCACTCTTTTCACAGAAGTAAATTTATTAGCTCAACTAATTTTATTACAGGTGGCTTGTATAATAAGTCTTCAGAAATTTCTGAATATTTAAATTTAAAAGACCAAAACAATATTCTTGCTAAAGAAAATACTTTGTTGCGAAATAAATTAGAAAAAATTTACGCAATAATAGACACAACAAACATTACTTCAGTTTCGGATTCTTTATATCCAAACCAACAATACAAATACATTAACGGAAAAATCACTAATAACTCATATAATAAGTCCAACAACTTTATAACCATTAATAGAGGCTCTAAAAACGGTGTTTCTACTGAAATGGCTGTTATCAATAGTAAAGGAGTTATAGGAATTACTGATAATGTTTCTGGTAAATTTGCTAGGGTTCAATCTATTTTAAATTCAAAAAGCAGAATCAATGCTAGCTTTAAAAACAACAATCATTTCGGAACTTTAACTTGGAATGGAAAAGATTACAATACAGTTCAATTAACAGACATTCCTCGTCAAGCAATTTTCAAGGTTGGAGATACAATTATAACTGGAGGTAAATCTACTATTTTTCCAAAAGGGATTCCTATTGGAACTATACTTGAAGTTCCTGAAAAATTATCTGCTTCAAACACTATTGATGTTAAGTTATTTAATGACATGTCTAACTTAGGACATATTTACGTGATAATAAATTTAGATAAAAAAGAAATTAAAACTGTAGAAAATGAATAAGACTATTTATATCATATTTTTATTTGTTTTCCTCTTGTTATTACAAGTTCTTGTGTTAAACAATGTATCTTTTTTAGGATATGTAAATCCTTATTTATATATAGTTTTTGTTTTTCTTTACCCTTTAAACACTAACCGTTTTCCTTTTTTAAGCTTAGCTTTTTTACTTGGCTTATGTGTTGATAGCTTTTCTAACTCAGGAGGCATGCATGCTTTTTCTATTTTATTCATAGCATACATAAGACTATTTTTAGTGAAAACTATCTTTAAAAAAACAGAATCTGATTATTTATTATTTAACCTAAGACTAGAAACATTTGATAAAGTATTTAATTACACTGTAATTTTAACACTTATACATCATTTCATTTTATTTAGTTTAATTAATTTTAGTTTTTATAATTTTTCAGACGTACTTATTAAAACACTTTTTTCTAGTGTTTTTACGTTAGTATTATATTTCTTAGGAAGTTTTATCTTTAGAAGAAAACTTGCATAACCATATTTTAACAACATCTGTCATCAACAATAAAGATAAAAACAGCGGATGAAACGAAGTTTTTTACTATTTTTTTTAGTCACATTAATTGGAATCATATATATCATAAGGCTTTTCCAATTACAGATACTTCGTGGCGGTAATCAAAATCCAATACAAAGTTCTACTGTAAAAATTGAATATGACTACCCTGAGCGTGGTCATATATATGATCGTAATGGAAAATTATTAGTAGCTAATCAATTATCATATGATGTAATGATAGTACCTAAAGATGTTGAACCTTTAGATACTTTAGAATTTTGTTCTCTCTTAAAAATTGATAAAGAAAGTTTTAAAAAACGTTATAAAAAAGCGGTGAAATTTGCTCGCTGGCTACCTTCAGTTTTCTTAAAACAATTAGCTAAAGAAGACTTTGCTTACCTACAAGAAAAACTACCTAAATACAAAGGTTTTTATATTCAAAAACGTATTATTAGAAACTACCCAGTTAAATCTGCTGCCAACATTGTAGGATTCATTGCGGAGGTTAATGAAAGAAAAGCAAAAGCCAGTAACTATTACGAACAAGGAGAGTTAATAGGAAAACTAGGTGTTGAAAAGCAATATGAAAACGTCCTTAGAGGAGTTAAAGGAAAAAAACATTTCAAGAGAAATAACCTAAATAAAATTACCGGAACCTATAAAAATGGGAAATACGATACACTAGCAGTTCCTGGTAAAGATTTAACACTTACCATAGACACTAAACTACAGCAATATGGTGAGTTATTAATGAAAGATAAAAGAGGTGGTATTGTTGCTATTGAGCCTAAAACTGGAGAAATTTTAGCTTTGGTTACTGCTCCATCCTATGACCCAAATTTATTAGTCGGACGAAAAAGATCTCCTAATTCTGTAAAATTATTTAACGACACCATAAACATTCCTACTTTCGATAGAGGTTTACAAGCCATGTACCCTCCAGGGTCGCCTTTTAAAATCATTAATGGTCTAATAGGACTACAAGAAGGAGTTATTGATAAAAATACTGGAGTTTATTGCCAACATGGATACAGATATGGTAGTAGAAAAAATGAATTTATGGGGTGCCACTGTGGTATTGTAGGAAGACCTATCCGATTAAAAACAGCGATAGCAAAATCTTGTAATAGCTATTTTGCTACTACTTATAAGAAAATTGTAGACAAATCTGGCAATCCTAAAATAGGAATGGAAAAATGGAATAAGCATGTTGAAAGTTTTGGTTTAGGAAATTATTTAGGTTATGATCTACCTTCTGGAAGAAAAGGAATGATTCCCGACACTTTATTTTATAACAAATGGTATAAAAACAGATGGAAATCAACTTATACTATTTCAAACGCAATTGGACAAGGAGAAATACTTACCACACCAATGCAACTAGCCAATATGACTGCTGCTATTGCTAACAAAGGGTACTTTTACACGCCACATATTGTAAAAAAAATAGACAATAAATCAATTACTGATTCAACTTATACAACTAAGAGAATTACCACAATTGATCCTGAGCATTTTCCTATTGCAATTGATGCAATGCATGAAGTTTTTACCTATGGAACAGCAAAATGGTATCAAATAAAGGGTATTGAAATATGTGGTAAAACAGGTACTGCTGAAAACAAAATTAAAATTATAGACGGAGAAAAAGTAACAGCTCCTGATCATTCTATATTAATTGCCTTTGCTCCTAAGGACGATCCTAAAATAGCTATGGCTGTTTATATTGAAAACGGGGGGTACGGTTCTACTATAGCTGCTCCAATAACAAGTTTAATGATTGAAAGTTATATTAAAGGAGAGGTTTCTCGAAAAAATTTAGAAGACCGAATGATTAACTATAGTCTTCAAGAACAGTACAATAAATTAATTCAAAAGAAAGATACACTTGCGCAAGGAACGAAATAACATATTTGAAGGTATCGATTGGATACTTGTTTTATTATACATTGTATTAGTTGGTTTTGGTTGGATGAATATTTACGCAGCTTCTTCTAATGATGATACAAGAGAATTTTTTGATTTTTCAAGTAAATATGGAAAACAATTAATTTTCATCTGCCTAAGTATACCTGTAATTATTTTAATTCTATTCTTTAATTCAAAATTCTACGAACAGTTTTCCAGTGTCCTATATATAGTTTCACTAGTTTTACTAGCTGGAGTTTTAGTATTAGGGCGGAAAATTAATGGAGCAACTTCTTGGTATAATTTTGGAGGTATTGGTCTACAACCTTCTGAATTTGCTAAAGCATTTACAGCACTTGCTTTAGCTAAATTAATGAGTGACAGACAGTATAACCTGAAGCTTGTTAAAAATCAAATAAAAGCTTTCTTTGTTATATTTTTACCTGCTTTTTTTATTGCTCTTCAGCCCGACATGGGATCGGTTTTAATTTATTTTGCCTTCTTTTTTGTTTTAAATAGAGAAGGATTAACACTTGCTTACATAATTTTTGGTGTACTATCAATAATACTTTTTATACTTACTATATCTTTTGGTGCTAAATGGATACTTTTTATCTGTTTAACCATTATCACTTTATCTGTCCTGTATGGATTGTATAAAGACAAGCGTTTTTTACGTTTTAACGCCATAAAAATAATTAGCATATATCTTGTTACTAGTATCTCCATTTTAGGTATTAGCTATACTTACAATAACATATTAGAACCTCATCAAAAAGACAGATTTGATATTCTTTTAGGAAAAACCACAGACCTTAAAGGAAAAGGATATAATACATATCAATCAGAATTAACTATTAGCTCAGGAGGCTTTTTAGGAAAAGGTTTTTTACAAGGCGATAGAACACAAGGAAAATTTGTCCCTGAACAAGAAACTGATTACATCTATAGTACTGTAGGTGAAGAATGGGGCTTTATTGGAAGTTCTTTAGTTATTATTTTATTTATGTTTTTATTGTACCGAATTATATACTTATCGGAAAAACAAACAAATAAGTTTGGTAGAATTTACGGCTATGGAGTGGCTTCTATTATATTTTTTCATCTAATTGTAAATATAGGGATGGTTATAGGTTTATTACCAACGATAGGAATACCTCTACCCTTTTTTAGTTATGGTGGATCTTCATTATGGGGCTTTACACTACTATTATTTATTTTCATTCGTTTAGATGCCCATAAAAAATACGATTGGTAAAGAAGTTTTTTTAACAACTCTTTTCTCTACCAATAGAACTATGTATTTGTGTGCCATAAAAACAGCTATATACACTCCTTAATAAGCTTATTAAAGAAAACTTTATCAAACAGATTGCCCTATAATCTGTATAAACTTTCTTCTTTAATTACACTCAAAAAAATCAAAAAAACTCCTTGAATAAAATGCCATTTTAAATTTAAAGCACAAAAAAACGTTTCAATCGAAATTGAAACGTTTTACTATTAACTAATCTTATTTTTTTATAAAGCTGCTACGTGCTTTGCTAACTTAGACTTTAAGTTTGCAGCCTTATTTTTATGAATTACGTTGTTCTTAGCTAATTTATCTAACATAGATACAACTGACGAAAACATACCTTCTGCTTCTTTTCTATCTTCAGTAGCTCTTAATTTTCTAACAGCATTACGAGTTGTTTTATGCTGATATTTATTTCTTAAGCGCTTAGCTTCGTTACTTCTAATTCTTTTAATTGCTGACTTATGATTTGCCATTTTATTAATTCTTATTTGTTTATAAAAAACTTTGTAGTCCGTACGGGAATCGAACCCGTGTTACCAGGATGAAAACCTGGCGTCCTAACCCCTAGACGAACGGACCAAAACAATCGTTTTGATTGCGGGTGCAAATATACAATAACTTTTTATATTTGCAATAATTTTATTTTTAATTCTCCAATTATAAATATAATTAAACTCTTTATAAATGTCAATTAACTTTGTAGTCCGTACGGGAATCGAACCCGTGTTACCAGGATGAAAACCTGGCGTCCTAACCCCTAGACGAACGGACCAAAACAATCATTTTCCGATTGCGGGTGCAAATATAGAAACAGTTTTTTATTTACCAAAAGCTTTTTTCATTTTTTTTCATTTTTATGTGATTTTTTTTCGCTCAATAAAAACTACCTCAAGCACAAATTCATATAAACAACTGATATCCATAAAAATATAAAAACTTCATAAACTCTAAAAGAAAAGATCCATATTTTAATTTTTCTGTATTAAAATTACAAACTAGACTTACACTTAAATTAAAACATAAAAAAAGCCCTACTTTATAGCAGGGCTTAATTATTAATATGCTTTAGCAAAAAGAACTCTTTTAGACGATTCTTTTCCTGTGAAAACACATTTTCCAGCTTCTTCTTTCGCATCATTAGGAATACATCTAATTGTCGCTTTAGTTAATTCTTTAATTTTATCTTCTGTTTCAATAGTACCATCCCAGTGAGCAGATACAAAACCTCCTTTATTTTCTATAACATCTTTAAACTCTTCAAATGTATCTACTTCAGTAATATGACTATCTCTATAATCTAAAGCCTTTTTAAATAAGTTCTCTTGTATCTCATTTAATAAATTTTCTACAACATCTACTACTTCTTCCCTAGCAACAGTTTGTTTTTCGAAAGTATCACGTCTAGCTATTTCAACTGTACCATTTTCTAAATCACGTTTACCCATAGCTATCCTTACTGGAACACCTTTCAATTCGTATTCAGCAAACTTTGCTCCAGGTCTAAAAGTATCTCTATTATCAAATTTAACAGAAATTCCTTTCTTTCTTAGTTCCTTAACAATTACATCAACTTTTTCTGAGATTGCTTCTAATTGCTCTTCTCCTTTGTATATAGGTACAATTACCACTTGAATAGGAGCTAATTTAGGAGGCAATACTAAACCTGCATCATCCGAGTGCGTCATAATCAATCCTCCAATTAAACGAGTTGAGACTCCCCAAGAAGTAGCCCAAACATGTTCTTGTTTTCCTTTTTTAGATGTATATTTTACATCAAATGCTTTTGCAAAGTTTTGCCCTAAAAAGTGAGATGTACCAGCTTGTAATGCCTTACCGTCTTGCATTAATGCTTCTATAGTTAATGTATTATCAGCTCCTGCGAAACGCTCACTTTCAGATTTTGCTCCTTTAACTACTGGCATTGCCATAAAGTTCTCTGCAAATGTTGCATATACTTCTTGCATTTGCTCAGATTCTGAAACAGCTTCGGCTTTAGTTGCATGAGCTGTATGACCTTCTTGCCATAAAAATTCTGCTGTACGTAAAAATAAACGTGTACGCATTTCCCAACGAACTACATTTGCCCATTGATTAATTAATAAAGGTAAATCTCTATAAGATTGTATCCATCCTTTATATGTATTCCAGATAATAGCTTCAGATGTAGGACGAACTACTAACTCCTCTTCTAATTTAGCTTCAGGATCTACACGTAATTTTCCTTCATTATCAGGATCGTTCTGTAAACGGTAGTGAGTAACCACTGCACACTCTTTTGCAAAACCTTCTGCATTTTTTTCTTCAGCTTCAAACAAACTTTTAGGTACAAATAAGGGGAAATATGCATTTTCATGACCAGTTTCCTTAAACATTCTGTCTAATTCTGCCTGCATTTTTTCCCAAATTGCAAAACCGTAAGGCTTTATTACCATACATCCTCTTACTGCTGAATTCTCAGCTAAATCAGCTTTTACAATTAATTCGTTATACCATTTAGAGTAATCTTCTGCTCTTTTTGTTAAATGTTTGCTCATAATCAAAAGTTTGGCACAAAAATTGTTATTTTTTATGCGTAAAATTGTATTTGCAAAACTACATTAAAAAGGCTACAAGCCCAACAAAGAAATTGTTTTTTGCATTTCAGTTTTTAATAAGCTAGTTCTAATCTAAAAACATAAGACATGAAGTTACATTACTACCACACCAAGCTTCCTTTATACATTATATCATTATTAATGATTACTACTATTGTTTCTTGCGGAACAGTGCAAACGGTTGCGGATAGTGATGATGGCATTTATGCTGATGATCAAGAAATAGAACAAGAACGTAGAGTCGTTGTAGTTGATAGAGAAGAATATAAAGATTACAACGAAAACTACTTTACAAAAGAGATTGAGCGTTTAGACGCCCTTAATGGGACTGATATTTTTACTGATATTGAAAATTATAAATCAGACGATTCTGAATTTAATAACGAAGAAGACATTGCCTATGAGGAAGAACCAAGAACTAATATTACTTACAGCTCTAACACACCTTGGGGCTATAACAATAATAATAGTGATGTTGTAATTAATATAAATACATCTCCAAGATGGGGTTATTATAATGCTTGGGGTTGGGATCCTTTCTTTGACTATGGGTATCATGGATATTATGGACCATGGTGGAGAACACGTTATTGGGGATACAATCCTTACTGGCATCCTTATAACTCTGGATTTTATGTAGGAGTAGGTGGTTTTTACAATTCTTTTTATTGTCCTCCTTTTTACAGAAATCGCTTCTATGGACCATATTATAACAATAGGTATTACAGACCTTATAGAGGTGCTAACCCATACAGAGGTTACAGAACTGCCTCAGTATCTAGAAGAGGCTATACTACTGGACGAAGAGGTACTTCAGTTTCAAGAAGATCATCTAATGCTTATACAAGAAACAATAGAAATTCTTCTACTCGCCGTAGTACCAGAAGTACTAGATCTGTAAGAAGTACTAGAGGTAACAGTCGTGGATACAATTCTTCTAATAGAAGGTCTACACGTAGTTATAACTCGAATGGAAGATCTACGAGAAGTACAAGAGGGTATAACACACGTGGTACTTCAAGAAGTTCAAATAGATACACTAGAGGTAATAGAACTTCAAGCAATACTAGAACCACTCGTGGTAGCAGCACAAGAAGTAATAATAGAAGTTACAACAATACTGGCGGATACAAACCATCAAGAGCTACCACTAAACGTTCTACAAGAAGTTCTAGGAGCTATACTCCTTCTAGAAGTTCAAGAAGCAATAGAAGTTATTCAGCACCTTCAAGAAGTACTCGTAGTTACTCTACACCATCGAGAAGTAGTTCATCTAGTAGAAGCTATTCTGGTAGCAGAAGTAGTTCAAGAAGTAGTAGACGCAGATAATTTTAACCAACCTTATTAAATAAGTTTTTAAACTAATTACCTAAAAACATGAAACGATTTTTAACTTACGCGATAATTATCGCTAGTACTTATACTGCCTATTCTCAATCTTTAGGTTATAATGATGTAGGTATTCTTTTTTCAAAAGATGATAATTTTGGAACTGCTCGTTTTGAAGCTATGAGTGGTGCCTTTGGAGCTCTAGGAGCAGATGTTTCTTCTATAAGTATTAATCCTGCTGGAGGGGCTGTAGCTCAAAAAAGTATCTTTTCTGCTACCCTTAACAATAGAAATACCGAATTCTTAGCTTCTTACTATGGAACTAACACAAATACCAGTGACAATTATTTAAATATTTCTCAAGCTGGTGCCATTTTATCTTTTGACTCTGCATATAATACAGATTGGAATCGTTTTTCATTAAACATTAATTATAAGCTTAAAAGTGATTTTGAAAATTCCTTTTCTTCAAGGGGTAATAGTGGACAAGCTTTATTTAATGAACATCCAGATGACACAAGTAATCAATTTGATAATGGTATAGAACAACGTTTTACCAATGCTACAACAGGAGAAAGCTCTGTTTTAGAATTAGGATTTTCTGCGGTACATCAAAATAAATTATTTGCTGGAGCAAGTATAAAACTTCATCGTTTTAAGTTTGGTCAAGTAACAGAACTAAGAGAAACAAACGAAGATACTAACGGTAATACTTTAAATGCATTAAACATTCAAGATAGTTTTTTTCAAGGTGATGGTATTTCATTAAGTGCAGGTTTTATATATAAAGTAAATCAAGCTTTTCGCTTTGGTTTAGCTTATGAAACACCTACTTGGTATACTGAAGTTTTGGAAGAAAGTAATTTAAATGTTTTTGACCCTAATAACTCTAGATATGATGATTGGTTAGGTTACACTAGCATTAGAGCAACAAACCAAGCCGTTAACGTTAATAGTGGAGAACAATTTAATACTAATGTTTTTAAAATAAGAACTCCTAGCAGATTAACCGCAAGTGCTGCAATAGTTTTTGGTAAA
Organism: Tenacibaculum aiptasiae; assembly: GCF_965221665.1. Lineage (NCBI taxonomy): Bacteria > Pseudomonadati > Bacteroidota > Flavobacteriia > Flavobacteriales > Flavobacteriaceae > Tenacibaculum > Tenacibaculum aiptasiae. The sequence continues at coordinate 1,912,383 of NZ_CBDCSN010000002.1, read as the reverse complement.
AATGGATTAATTAGTGCAGACTACACATACAGAGATTACGGCGGAACAAAATACCAAGAAAGTGATGCTGTTTTTGTAACTGCTAATCAAAACTTTGTTAATGATTTTAAAAATGCACACTCTATAAATATTGGTACTGAATGGCGCTTTGAAAAAATGAGTATTAGAGGTGGTTATCATTTTGAAGAAAGCCCTTTTAAAAATGCTCTAGATAAAGATCATATAAAAGGATATTCTCTTGGTTTGGGATACAATTTTGGAGATTTCAAATTTGACTTAGCGTATCGTAGATCAGAAAACAATAGTCCTTACAACATATATAATTCACCAAATGTAAATGTAAACCCTATTGAATTGAACAACAACACTACACGAATTTCTGGAACTATCACATTTAGTTTATAGTTCAAAAAAATATAGAACATAAAAGTCCTGCTTAGGCAGGACTTTTTATATATACATATATCAGTTTTTTACCGTAATTTTGCACTTCATTTTACAACTTATGAGTTCAATTAAAATAAATATACAAGAAACAAATAACGAAACAATACTTAAGTTTATTAGTAATACTATTTTAGTAAATGGAGGTAGTTATGAGTTTAACAATATAGACGAAGCTAAAAACTCACCTTTAGCACAAAAACTTTTTTACCTTCCTTTTGTAAAAAAGGTATTAGTTACAGCAAACTTCATTGCTATTCAACGATATGACATTGTTCAATGGGACGATGTTGAGGAAGAAGTACGTGAACAAATAGAAAACTATTTACAAGAAGGAAAATCTGTAGTTACTGAAGAAACTAACAAAAAAGACCCTGTTGAAGTATATGCAGAAGTTACTCCAAATCCAGCTGTAATGAAGTTTGGAACTAACAAGGCTCTTACACAAACTGATGTTGAATTTCAAAATATTGAAGAAGCTAGTAAATCATCGCCTTTAGCTCAACAATTATTTACTTTTCCTTTTGTAAAAGATATTTTTATTTCTGAAAACTACATATCTATTACTAAATACGATATGATTGAATGGAATGAAGTATATCAAGAAGTACGTACTTTCATTAGAGAATATATTCAACAAGGAAAAACAATTATTAAAGAACTTCCTAAACAGAAAACAAAACAAAATGTTGAGATTCCTAAAGAAGATTTAACTGATATTGAAGCTAAAATTGTTGACATTTTAAACGAATATATCAAACCGGCAGTTGCTTCTGATGGTGGAAACATAGCATTTCAATCATATGATGAAAGCTCTAAGCAAGTAAGTGTTATTTTACAAGGTGCTTGTAGTGGATGCCCATCATCTACAGTTACTTTAAAAAACGGGATAGAAACAATGCTTAAAGAAATGCTTCCAAACCAAATTAGTGAAGTAGTAGCTATTAACGGATAATTTCATCGTAAAAAAAATCAAATGTCAAAAAGCATCAAACCATATAAAGATTCTGAATTAGGAAAAAAAGAGCAAGTAGCAAAAATGTTTGACAATATTTCTGAAGATTACGACGGATTAAACCGAGTTATTTCTTTAGGAATTGATGTAAGCTGGCGAAAAAAAGTTGTAAAGCTCGTTGGTGAAAACAATCCTCAACAAATATTAGATATTGCAACAGGGACAGGTGACTTAGCCTTAATGATGTCAGCGTTAAAACCACAAAGGATTGTTGGTTTAGATATTTCTGCTGGAATGTTAGAAGTTGGAAAACAAAAAATAGCAAAAGCTAACTTATCCGACAAAATAGAAATGATTGTCGGCGACAGTGAAAACATCCCTTTTGAAGACAATACCTTCGATGCTATTACAGTTTCTTTTGGTGTAAGAAATTTTGAAAACCTAGATAAAGGTTTAAAAGAAATACTTCGAGTATTAAAACCAGGTGGTAAATTTGTTGTTTTAGAAACATCTAATCCTACTAAGTTCCCTTTTAAACAAGGGTATAAGTTCTACACTAATTTTATTTTACCAGTTATAGGAAAAATCTTTTCTAAAGATAAAGTTGCTTACTCATATTTGTCTGAAAGTGCTAATTCTTTTCCTTTTGGAGAAGCTTTCAACAATATTTTACAAAAAAATGGGTTTAAGAATGCAAAGAATTTACCTGTAACTTTTGGAGTTGCATCAATTTATACCGCTTTAAAATAGTATGCTAAAAAAACTTTTACTTTTCGGAATCCTTGGAATCATTTCAATTTCTTCTCAAGCTCAACAAGAAAAAGTACTGAATTTACCTAGTTTTGATAAACCTCTTTTTCATTATGGATTTTATTTAGGTTTAAATAGCAACGGATACAAAGTTGCATATAAACCTAGTGGATTTAACAATGCTGAAGTAGAAGTTAGCTCTTCTATTGGATTTAATGTTGGATTAATTGCTGATTTAAGATTACATAATAATGTAAACTTACGCTTTGAACCTGGTTTAATGTCTAACACTAAAACATTAACTTTTAAACATATTGCAGGAGCAGATAATGTAAGGACAAGAGAAGTTGGAGCTACATACTTACATTTACCCTTAATTTTAAAATTAAGTACTAATAGACTTAACAATATAAGACCTTACGTATTAGGAGGTATTTCTTATGACTATAATTTTTCTAGTAATGAAAATAATAGTGATGATAATTTTGCTGGCGAATTTAGAACAACCACTAGTAATTTCATGTATGAAATAGGTATTGGGGTTGATTTTTATCTTAGTTACTTCAAATTCTCTCCTTCTATAAGAGGAGTCTTTGCTGTAAATAATGAGCTTAAGTATGATAACAGGAATCCAAGTCAATGGACAGATCCAATTGACTTTTTAGGAACAAGAGGAGTTTTCTTACATCTCTCTTTTGAATAAAGACAATAAAAAAACAAAAAACAGCTAATAAATTAGCTGTTTTTTTATGGTTATAATTTTAAAAATTATATTTCCTTTTCTCTTCTATCATATAAGACACCTAAAATAAGTTTAAGTCACAATTACTCTTTATTTTTTTTATAAAAAACGAATGGTTTTTGTTTCCAAAAACCATTCTTTACTTACTTAAAAGATAGATGCCCCCCGATAACTATCTTCAATTATTTAGACACATTTAATTTTATTAAGTCACAAAAAAGAACAAAAAAAATGACCATTTCTCAATGGCCATTTAATTAGCAAAGAATAAATCTTCACCTATAAGATAGAAGTCCCCCGAAATCTATCATTTCTTAAAATTATCTTTCTTTAATATAATATATTTGCCAAATATATAAAAAAAAAGTTAATACCTTATTTTTTTATAATTATTTTACTGTTTACCACATCCTTAATAGGCAAAACAATTTTACCATCAGTTGTTGTTACTGTAAAACAGATATTGTCTATTGCTGTAACTACTCCTTCAACATCTCCTATCACTACTTTTTCACCGATTCCTATATTCTTTCTTGAATAATAACCAAAAAGTAATCTAGAAACTGCATCTCTTGCACCTAAACCAAAAGCTATCGTAAAAGCTAAAAGTACTGACCCTATTAACAGAGTTAAGTTACTTTTTATTACAGAAGTATCTACTCCTGCTTGATCTAAAGCTGTTATTGACAAAAATACAACTATTAAGTAAAACGCTATATTTCCAACTAAATTGCCTCCAGAAATCTCTAAAGACTTAAACATTGACTGAATAGCTTTTTTTACAACTGTTCCTAAATATGCACCTGCAACAAAAATTCCAAGAGCCGTTAATAAGTTAGGTAAATAAGCAAAGAAACTTTGTATTCCATCAGAAACTACATCTATTCCAAAAATGTTAGAACCTGCCATAACAAATGTTAATATTAAAAACCATTTTAATACAGCCAAAATCACGTTTGTTAACACTATATTAATAGTACTGTTTCCAAAAATCTCTGTTTTCCTTAATTTTTTAGACCATTCATCTATTTTAGTTTTCGCTAAAGCTTTTCTAACTACATATAAAAATACTTTAATAATTATCCAGGCAACAATTACAAAGCCGATAAATCCCACTACTGTAGGTAATGAGTCTACAGCATTCTGAAAAATATCTTTAAAAGGTTTTAAAATATCTACTTGCAAGGCGTTCATAATGATAGTGTGTTATGGTTGTATATATTTAGTTTTGGTTATTTTCTTCTTCAGATTCTTTTTTATGCGTACCTCCTCCTAATAAATCAGCTATTGTATTCGGGTATTTTACCACAAATAAATCAGCCATATCTATTGAAAGCTTAATCATTGCCACATCATTAAGTACTTTTTCTTTAAGTACCTCTGGCAACTCTTCACTATGTAATATTTTCTTAAATGGATTATCCATAATTATTACAATTTGTTATACGCTTTTACTACTTTCTCTTTAGCTCTCTTTAAACGCATTTTTACTGCGCTATCTCCCAACTCTAATAATACTGAGATTTCTTTAATAGACATATCATCTTGATACTTCATTAATAAAATCATTTTCTCCGAAGGAGATATCATTTCGAGTGCTTTAGCTAATTTATCTGATTTTAACTCAAATAAATCAGCATCATCTATTTCATCTTCGTTTGTTTCTTCTTTAATTTGGTCTGTTACTACTGTTACTCTTTCCTTTTTCTTTTCTTTATTTCTTTGCACGTAATTTACACAGAAATTATAAGTAAAGGAATATAGCCATGTAGAAAACTTAGATCTTCCTTTGAAAGTTCTTAGTTTTACAAATAGGCGTATAAAAACATCGTGGGTTAAGTCTTGAGCTTCTTCTTTGCTCTTAGAAAAACCATAGCACTTGTTATATACAACAGCAGCATAGCGGTCGTATAAAACAGCGAATAAATGAGTATCATTTTTCTCCACTATTTTAGCAACCAGCTCTTCATCACTAAATTTTGTAGCATCAAGACTTTTCAAGGGCTAAGTTTGATTTCCTTATGGTTATAATTAGACTTGCTATTTAGACACTTTATTTTAGAAGAAGTCACTTTTATTTTTCTCTTCAAAGTTCGAAATTAACAATTCTTTAACAGATTGGAAAATTTTATAAAAAAAATTCTCCCTTTTTGTAACATTCATATAACATCTTACGTATAAGAATATGTAAGCCAATAGATAATTAAAATATTTCGTAATTACATGAGACAACTTAAGATTACAAAACAGGTTACCAATAGAGAAACCGCATCTTTAGATAAATATTTACAGGAAATAGGAAAGGTAGATTTAATTACTGCCGATGAAGAAGTTGAATTAGCACAAAGAATCAAAGCTGGTGACCAAAGAGCCTTAGAAAAACTAACTAAAGCTAACTTACGTTTTGTAGTTTCTGTAGCAAAACAATATCAAAACCAAGGATTAACTTTACCTGATTTAATTAATGAAGGTAATTTAGGTTTAATTAAAGCTGCTAAACGTTTCGATGAAACTCGTGGTTTTAAATTTATCTCTTATGCTGTTTGGTGGATTCGTCAATCTATATTACAAGCTTTAGCTGAACAATCTCGTATTGTACGTTTACCTTTAAACAAAATTGGTTCTATTAATAAAATCAATAAAATGTATGCTTTCTTAGAGCAAGAAAATGAAAGACCTCCAAGTCCTGAAGAGATTGCTAAAAAATTAGACATGACTGTTAACGACGTAAAAGAGTCTATGAAAAACTCTGGACGTCACGTATCTATGGATGCTCCATTAATTGAAGGTGAAGATTCTAATTTATATGATGTATTAAACTCAGGTGAATCTCCAAACCCAGATAGAACTTTATTACACGAATCTTTACGTATTGAAATTAACCGTGCCTTAGAAACATTAACTCCTCGTGAAGCTGATGTTGTTAAATTATACTTTGGTTTAGGTGAGCACCAACCAATGACTTTAGAAGAAATTGGTGAAACTTTCGATTTAACTCGTGAGCGTGTAAGACAAATTAAAGAAAAAGCCATTCGTAGATTAAAGCATACATCTCGAAGCAAAATCTTAATGACTTACTTAGGTTAAAAACTAACAGCTATAGTTATATAACTATATGTTTTATATGATAAAAAACTCTCGATTACTCGAGAGTTTTCTTTTTTATTCACTTTATAGTTTTAACTATATTTGCCACTCACAACAACACAACAAAATACAATGGAAAAACTAGTAGCTCCTTCAATTTTAGCAGCTGATTTTGGAAATCTACAACGAGATGTAGAAATGGTTAACAATAGTAAAGCCGATTGGTTTCATATTGATATTATGGACGGAGTATTTGTTCCTAATATTTCTTTTGGAATGCCTGTTTTAAAAGCAATATCTAAGCACGCAAATAAAACTATTGATGTACACTTAATGATTGTAGATCCTGATAGGTACATTAATACTTTTGCAGAATTAGGAGCAGATATTTTAACAGTACACTACGAAGCTTGTACACATTTACACAGAACAATACAAGCAATTAAAGCTGCAGGAATGAAAGCTGGAGTTGCTTTAAACCCACATACTCCTATAGCTGTTTTAGAAGACATCATTGAAGATTTAGACTTGGTGTGTATTATGAGTGTTAATCCTGGTTTTGGTGGGCAATCTTTTATAGAAAACACTTACAAAAAAGTTTCTCAATTAAAACACTTAATAGAGTTTACAAGTTCTAAATGTAAAATTGAAATTGACGGAGGCGTAAGTGATCAAAATGCAAATAAACTTATTGAAGCTGGAGCTGATGTTTTAGTTGCAGGTAGTTTTGTTTTTAAAAGTGATAACCCTACTGAAACAATTTCAAATTTAAAAGATATTATTAATTAAGTTAAATAAACTCTTTAAAATATATAAAGGCAATTTTATTAACTAAAATTGCCTTTAATTTTTCCTACTAAAACCTTAAATAAATAGTAGATTTTATCTGTTCTTAAGTTTGATCTCCACAAAAAGGCTTGTTCATACAAACATAACCATCAGGAAGAGGATCACATGTTAAACACATAACATAAATCCAACCACCTTTGATAGATTTCTGTTCTGATTTATTTAAAACTGAACCTAAGTTTGATAAATTTTTTAACATAATAAAGTATTTTATTTTCTCAAAAATAGATTATAATAAATAAGCTCAAGCAAAAAAATCCGTAATATAAGTAAGGATATTCCTTACTTTTAAAATTGCTCTAACAAATAGTAAATCAAGTCTGTAGTAGTAACAATACCTACCAATTTACCTTCATCAACTACTGGTAAAGCATGAAATTCTTTTTTAGATAAAATTTCTGCTACTTCTTTAATTGTTGTTGATGAGCTAACCGTCACTAAATTTTTAGCCATTACTTGATCAATAGTAAACATGTTATATACCACTGTATCAACATCTGTTTCATCATCATTTATTGCATCTGCAAAACTAATTCTTAATAAATCAGTATAACTTAACATTCCTTTTATTTCCGAACCACTTACTACTGGAATATGTCTTATACGTTCTCTTTTAAATAATTCTTCTGCACGTAATAAATCATCTGTACTACTCAATGTAATTACATTTTTACTCATAATTACTGATACTGGCGTTCTTTTTTTCATTTTTATATGATTTTATTATTTATTTCTATATCAAATTTCAGAAATAAATCCTTCAGAAAAACTGATTAAAATCATATCGTTTTATTTTATTTCTTTGTAAATTATCCCTTGAAAACAAAGACAAAATTGATACTAGATTTAAAAAAACATTACGGATACATATTTGAAGATGAATTAATTAATGAAATCTCAAATTTAGCCGTTTACAAAGAATTTGAAGCCAATACTATTATTATTGATGTTGATAGCTATATGGTTTCTATTCCCTTAATAATTAGTGGTGCCATTAAGATATTAAGAGAAGATAAGGACGGTGATGAACTTGTTCTATATTATATAGAAAAAGGTGATACATGTGCTATGACGCTTTCTTGCTGTATGGGAGAAACAAAAAGTAAAATTAAAGCTGTAGCTGAAACGGACATTAAACTACTAATGATTCCAAAAAACAAAATGTCTGAATGGCTTAGTAAATACAAAAGTTGGCAAGAATATATATTACAGAGTTATCATTCTCGACTTAATGAGTTTATTGAAGCTGTTGACTCTATTGCTTTTTTAAACATGCATGATCGCCTGTATAAGTATCTAAAAGATAAAGCAATGGTTACTAATAATGTTGTTATTTCAGCTACACATCAACAAATAGCCAATGATTTACATACTTCGAGAGTTGTTATTTCTCGTTTATTAAAAGCTCTTGAAAAGCAAGAAAAAATAGAATTACATCGTAATCAAATAAAAGTATTAGAATTATAATTTGTTTGATTTATAGTTCAACATTACTTCAATTTTCTTATACAACACCGGAAATTTCTTTTGTAAATCTTCTGGTGTTTCGAAGAAATGCTCCATAATTACCGACACAAATTCTAATTTATTTGTAAAAGCATAATCTCTAAAGTAATTAGATTTTTTTATCTGTTCTATATTACTCTTATCATTCATAAAGCTCACTATCTCTACAAATACCTTATAAAATATTTTTGCACTTACATCTTTCGATTTACTTCCATGAAAAGTTAATGCATGTGTAAATTCATGAATTCCTAAGTTTAAATTATCATTTACAATAATTTCTCCCAATAAAAAATCTTCCCATGAAAAAGCTATTGTTTTAAATCGAGGGTTGAATTCTCCCTTATGGTATTGTTTTGTTGATAGTGAATAAAAACTTTTAGGATAGATTATAATCTTATCAAAAGTTGTGGTTATATATCTTCTCATACCAAAAGTCAATTTTACATAAGAAGAAGCTATCAAAACTTTAATCTCTGGTGTTAACTCTACATCTCCTCTTTCTATAAAATCATACTCTCTAAAAAAATGTACCAACCTATGCTCAAAATATTCTTTTTCCTTATTATTAAGTCTAGCATAAAAAGACACATTTTCTACTAAAAAATCTTTCTTTTTCTTCGGAAGTTTCTTCTTTACTAAATAGAAGTGTACAAAAATTGGCTTATTAAAAACAGTAACATAGATTCTTTCAAAAATATTTATTCCTACTCCTAAAAAACTTATTAAAACTCCGGTATACTTTATAACTGAAAAATATTTCATAACACTAAAATAAAATCCTCTTATGTAACAAATGTTACATAATTTAAAATACTTGTTTTATACTTTTATTGCTCACTCAAAAAAGAGTGCACCCCTTTTTCTTTTTCCCTAAAAAAAGCAGTAGAACAACTTCTACTGCTTTTTATTTTGTGACCCAGAGAGGATTCGAACCTCTAACCGTCAGAGCCGAAATCTGATATTCTATCCAGTTGAACTACTGGGCCCATTTAGTTACCCTAAATTTTTACGGACTATTGTAGAAATTATTTTTCCATCAGCTTGTCCAGCTAATTGTTTTGAAACAATTCCCATTACTTTACCCATATCTTTCATTCCTTCAGCTCCGACTTTTTCTATGGTTTCTTTTACAACTTTCTCTATCTCTTCTTCCGAAAGTGCTTCAGGTAAAAACTGTTCTAATACTGCTGCTTCAGCTAATTCCGGTTCAGCTAAATCCTTTCTACCTTGCTCTGAAAAAACAGCAGCACTATCTTTTCGTTGTTTTACTTGTTTTTGTATAATTTTTAATTCTTCAGCTTCTGAAAGATCACCAGCTCCTGATTCAGTTTTAGCTAACATAAAAGCAGATTTTAAAGCTCTTAAAGCTGTTAAAGCTACTGTATCTTTAGATTTCATAGCTTCTTTCATTTTATCCATTACTTGTTTTTGCAAACTCATAGTTATTATTTTTAGTATTAAAAAATTCCCGAAAAAATCGGGAATTTAAAAATATATTTTATTATTTAATTAATCTACGTTATCGTGTAAAAATGAATTATTGGTACGAGATAAATCGTTGTTATCAGTATTCAATGCTGTATCTGACTTACTGATATCTGAACCAGAATCAATATCTACGCCCAATCTTTTGTATGCAGGTTGTTTTTCAATATCATCGATATTTTTACTAACCTGATCATTGAACTTATAATTAAAACCTTTCATCTTCTCACGTCTCTCCTGTGCTCTCTTTTGTAATTCAGAAATTGTTAAACTCAATGGAGAAACCTCTTCACTTGTTGTTTCTATTTCATTAACTTTTTCCTGAACTTTACTCGTAACTTCAAATTGTAATTCCTCTTCTACTTCTTCTTTTATAATAGGAGTTGAGCTTTTTCCTATTGTTGGTTGTACATCAAAATCATCTAAAACATAACGTTTCTCTACTTGATGTGTTTGTGGTTTCACATTCTCAGCAACTACATCAATGTTTTCGATTTCTTTTGTAGTTTCAACTAAACGAGTATTAGGCGTAACTTCTTCATACGAATTTAAAGGCAAATCGAATAATAAATCTTGTTGAATTGGTTGTTGCTTTACCTCTTTCTTCTCAACTTTTTGCTCTGTTATATTCGTAATGATAAAATCATCCTCAGAAACTGATTCCAAAGCAATTTCATCATACACTACATCGATATTTTTAATTACATCGGTTGTAGGAATTAAGTTAAACTTTGGTGTTTTTTCTTCTTCTTCCTCTAAAACATGTACTACCTTTTCATTTTTAGGCTTAACAGTTAAAGGCTCATCTATACTAGGAGCTGTTTCTATTTTCTTTTCTCCAAAACTATAAGTTGCTTTTTGTTCATCTTCTAAAGTATGAACAATTTTCTTTACCTCAGTATTTGTTATTGTTCCTTGCTGATCTGCCGTAAAACCAGTAGCTACAATAGTAACCGCTATACCATCTTCTAAAGCTTCGTCTTCTCCAATACCCATAATGATATTAGCATCGTAACCTGCTTCAGTTTGAATATAATCGTTAATTTCTCCTATCTCATCTAAAGTTACTTCATTTGCTCCAGAAACTATTAACAACAATACATTCTTAGCACCAGTAATTTTATTGTCGTTTAATAATGGTGAATCTAAAGCTTTTACAATTGCATTTTTAGCACGATTAGCTCCTGCTTCTTTTGCCGATCCCATAATTGCGGTACCACTATTTGACAATACTGTTTTAGCATCATGTAAATCGATATTTTGCTTATAGTGATGCGTAATTACCTCTGCAATACCTTTTGCAGCCGTTGCTAAAACCTCATCTGCTTTAGAAAAACCTGCTTTGAAACCTAAATTACCGTAAACCTCACGTAATTTATTGTTATTAATTACAATTAATGAATCAACATTTTCACGCAATTCATCAATTCCTTTTTGAGCTTGTTTTGAGCGCATTCTTCCTTCAAACTGAAATGGCATTGTAACGATTCCTACCGTTAAAATATCCATATCCTTTGCTATTTTAGCAATAATAGGAGCCGCTCCAGTTCCAGTACCACCTCCCATACCAGCAGTTATAAAAACCATCTTAGTATGTGTACTTAACATTTGCTGAATTTCTTGTATACTCTCAGCTGCTGCTTGTGCTCCAACCTCAGGATTTGCCCCTGCACCTAACCCTGAAGTTAAGTGAGCTCCTAACTGAACTTTATTAGGAATTGGACTATTCTCTAGTGCTTGTGCATCAGTATTACAAATTACGAAATCTACTCCGTGAATTTGTTTACTATACATGTGGTTTACTGCATTACTTCCTCCCCCACCAACACCAATTACTTTAATGGCATTCGATTGTGTTTTCGGCATGTCGAATGAAATGTTATTGAATTCTGTGCTCATAATAACTTTTCTTTTATTAATTCATATTCATTTTACGCTCCTCTTTAGGGGATAAATAGGAGTAATTTTTATTATTTATTTTAACTTGTCTATTCTGCGTTATCTAAAAACTCTTTGAATCTTTCAGTAAATTTTTCAAAAAACGACTTAGACTTTTCTTTTGTTCTTTGCTCTACCTCTTGTTGTAAAACTTCTTTCTCTTCAATCTCCTCTGGCTCTATTTCTTCAATTGGTTCTTCAACAATTTCCTCTACTTCACAAGACTCTTCTTTCTGTAAACCTTCCATTAACAAACCAACGGCTGTTGCATATGACGGACTTGACAATACTTCATCAGAATCTCCTGCTAAATGTTCATTTGGATAACCAATACGAACATCCATTCCTGTAATATATTCAACTAATTGTCGTAAATGTTTTAACTGAGAACCACCTCCTGTTAAAACTATTCCTGCAATTAGCTTTCCTTTTTGAGTTTCATGCCCATAATTCTTTATTTCTAAATATACATGCTCTATAATTTCTTGTACTCTTGCATGTATTATTTTAGATAAATTTTTAAGGGTTATCTCTTTTGGCTCTCTTCCTCTTAAACCTGGAATTGAAACAATCTCTGTTTCTTTATTTTCTCCTGGCCAAGCTGAACCAAACTTTATTTTTAATAACTCAGCTTGTTTTTCAATAATTGAACAACCTTCTTTTATATCTTCGGTTATAACATTACCTCCAAAAGGAATTACTGCCGTATGACGAATAATCCCATCTTTAAATATTGCTAAATCAGTTGTTCCACCACCTATATCAATTAAAGCTACTCCTGCTTCTTTTTCTTCTTGACTTAACACGGCTGATGCTGACGCTAACGGCTCTAATGTTATATCTGATAAATTCAACCCAGCACTTTTTACACAACGACCAATATTTCTAATTGAAGAAACTTGCCCTACTACAACGTGAAAATTTGCTTCTAGTCTTCCTCCATACATTCCTATAGGCTCCTTGATTTCTGGTTGACTATCTACTTTGAATTCCTGAGGTAATACATGAATTATCTCTTCTCCAGGAAGCATTACTAATTTATGTACTTGCTCAACCAAGTTTTCAATATCACCTTGATCAATTACTTCATCCGATTTTTCACGAGTTATGTAATCACTATGATGCAAACTTCTAATATGTTGCCCTGCAATACCTACTACAACATTTTCTATCTGTTGACCAGAAACACTCTGGGCTTCATCAACAGCTTGTTGTATTGATTGAATTGTTTGTGTTATATTATTAACCACACCTCGTTTTACACCTAAACTTTTGGCTTTACCTATACCTAAAACCTCTAATTTACCATACTCGTTTTTACGACCAATCATGGCAACAATTTTGGTAGTACCAATATCTAGACCAACTGCAATTTTATTGTTTTCCATCTTGATTTTGTTTTGTGCACACAACTTGGTTGTGGTATTTTACATTTATTATCTTATACTTTTTTATCGTTTTATCAACTAAGGCTTTGTTATAAAAAGCCATTAATTTTTTAAACTTTATATCTACATCTTCCAATTTTCCAAAAAGAATCTTATAATCACCGCTACGCACAGTAAACACATATTCTTTTTGAGCGTTTTTTTGAATTGCAATGATTTCTTTTGAAAAAAAATCGTTACTTTCAATCGCTTTTATTAACGCTATTAATTCTTTGATATCCTCAGACTCCCTTACCCCTGAAACTAACGGTACTCTAGCCGAAAAATTGGTTGACATTGGTATTTTAACACCAAACTTATCAACATAAAAGGACTTACCTTTATCAACAATTCGAGCTATTGGTTTTCGCTGTTTTATTACAGTTTTCAACACCCCATCGACTGTTAAAAAAACGGTTGCTTTTTCAACATACGGGTTCGCCAAAACATTAGTCTCTAGAAAATGTAAATCTACCACTCTTTTCGGTTGGTTTTTAACAAATTCTTTATTTTGTATTAACAATTTATCAACTATACTGTGCGTCAAAAAGTTATTGTCTCCCGCTTCAAATTCAACCACTGTATTTTTCACCTTTTTACTACCATTTTTACCCGTGGTAAACCCATACAAAAAGCCAAAAAACATCAGCAAGAGGAAAAAAGATAAATATGTTATTACTTTTTTCATATTTGATTTGTGTATTTTTTCTCTAAACTTTCTTTCACTTTATCAACCAATAATCCGATATCTCCAGCACCCAACATTGCTATTATTTTTGACTCAGATTTCAATATTTCGTCACTCAGTTTTTCTTTAGAAATAAGCTTTTTATTTTTCAAGCTCATTTTATCTAATAACCATGACGATGTTACTCCTTCAATTGGTAGTTCTCTGGCTGGGTATATATCTAACAACAACACTTCATCAAATTTAGAAAGCGCTTCTGCAAAATCATCTGCAAAATCTTTTGTTCTACTGAATAAATGTGGTTGAAAAACTGCCAATACTTTATCTTTTGGATACATTTCTCTTACCGAATGCTCCACTGCTTTTATTTCTGTTGGATGGTGTGCATAGTCATCTATTAAAACTAAATTTTCAGTTTTTATTTTATATGAAAACCTTCGCTGCACCCCTTTAAATGTCTTTAACTGTTCTTTTATCTTTTCTAAAGACACCCCATAAACATCTGCCATCGCTAAAGCTGCTAAAGCATTCATCATATTATGTTTCCCTGGCAAATGAAATTCAATATTTTTTATTTCTGATGTTGGTGTTTGCACATCAAAAACATATTTTCCTTCTGCTACTTTAACATTATATGCTTTATAATCTGCTTCTTCATTTACTCCATATGTAAGTCCTTTCAAAGGAATTCCCTTAGCCACTATTAAAGTATCCGATACTTTGTTTGAAAAATCTCTAAACGATTGTTGCAACGCTTCACTCTCACCGTAAATATCTAAATGATCTGCATCCATTGAGGTTACACAAGCTATATTTGGAGACAATTTTAAAAACGATCTATCAAACTCATCTGCTTCTACCACCGAAACTTTATCCTCTCCTAAAATAAGATTTGAGTTATAATTCTCTGCTATACCACCTAAAAAAGAAGTTGCCTTTTCTGGCTGCATAATATGTCCCAAAATAGAAGATGTAGTTGTTTTTCCATGAGTTCCTGCCACTCCTAAACAAAAGGTGTTTCTTGTAATTTCTCCTAAAATTTCTGCTCTTTTTAAGATTACAAATCCATTATTTTTAAAATAATTTAATTCCTCATGGTCTTTTGGAATTGCTGGCGTATAAACAACCAATGTTTTTTCTTTCTCTAAAAAAGAAAGGGGTATATTTTTAATTGAATCTTCAAAATGAATTTCAACACCAATCTCTTCTAATTTCTTAGTTATTGGACTTGGTGTTTTATCATAACCACATACTTTTTTCCCGTTCATAGAAAAATAACGCGCAATAGCACTCATTCCTATTCCTCCTACACCTATAAAATAAACGTTATGTATCGTTTTTAAATTCACTAAATAATTAATTTTTCTATTTCGTTAACTATATCACTTGTTGCATTTGGCAATGCTAACTCATTTATATTTTCACTTAAGCTTTGTTGCTTTCCTTCATCTTTTAGTAAAGTTTCTAACACTATTGGAAATGTATCTAGCTCTTTTTCTTTTACTAAAATTGCACCATGTTTATCTGCTATCGATTTTGCATTTTTAGTTTGATGATCTTCTGCTACATTAGGAGAAGGTATAAATATTGTTGGCTTCCCTACAATACATAATTCTGAAACTGAACTTGCTCCTGCTCTTGAAACAATAAAATCTGCCGCTGCATAGGCCAAATCCATTCTATTTAAAAATTGATGCACTTGTACATTCTCTAGCTCATTATATTTTTGATATTCTTCAAAATACAACCTCCCACATTGCCAAATCAATTGTACCTTTTGCTCTTTAAAGAATTCTAAATTAGCCTCTATTAACTGATTTATTTTTCTTGCTCCTAAACTTCCTCCTAACACTAAGATTGTTTTCTTTTTTGAATCTAACTCAAAAAACTCCTTACCCTCTTCATCCTTTGTGTGTATAAAGAGTAAATCTTGACGTACTGGATTTCCTGTTTTTATTATTTTTTCTTCAGGAAAAAAACGCTCTAAATTCTCATATGCCACACATATTTTTCCTGCTTTTTTACTTAACAATTTATTCGTTAT
Source organism: Tenacibaculum aiptasiae (assembly GCF_965221665.1). Lineage (NCBI taxonomy): Bacteria > Pseudomonadati > Bacteroidota > Flavobacteriia > Flavobacteriales > Flavobacteriaceae > Tenacibaculum > Tenacibaculum aiptasiae. Next base: position 1,896,465 of record NZ_CBDCSN010000002.1, on the reverse strand, counting down.
CCCTGGATACGAATTTTGTTCTTGTATTAATGTTGGAATTCCTTTCTTGTTAGCTACCATTAATGTTGGTCCGCTTGCAAAACCTCCCGTTCCTATAGCAACATCTGGCTTAAACTTTCGAATAATTCTATGAGCTTTCCACAAACTACTTAGCAACTTAAATGGAAACAATAAATTTTTAGCTGTTAATTTTCTTTGAATTCCAGATATCCACAAGCCTTCTATATCATATCCTGCTTGCGGTACTTTTTCCATTTCCATTTTATCTTTTGCCCCCACAAATAAAATATTAGCCCCTGGATAACGAACTTTTATTTCATTCGCTATGGCTATTGCTGGATATATATGACCTCCAGTTCCTCCTCCGCTTATTATGATGTTAATCGATTGTTTCATGTAAAATATCTAAAGGATTATCATCTAAAATTGTTTCTTCTGTTTCATTCTTTGAAGCACTCACACTCAATATCATTCCCAAAGCAAAACACGTCATCCAAATAGAGGTTCCCCCACTACTTATTAACGGAAGTGTTTGACCTGTTACTGGTAAAATATTTACAGCTACCGCCATATTTATCATTGCTTGAAAAACTATTGGAACACCTACTCCTATTACCATTAGTGTTGCAAAAATTGTTGTTGCTTTCTTTGCTGTTATCAAAATTCTAAACAACAACAAAAAGTATATAAACACTACAATTACAGCACCAATCAAACCATACTCCTCTACAATTATAGCGTAAATAAAATCTGATGATGACTGTGGTAAGAAATTCTTCTGAACGCTTTTTCCCGGACCTCTTCCAACTACACCACCTGTAGCTATCGCAATTTTAGCTTTTTCAACCTGATAATCCTCTTTTCCATCAGATTTTGAAAAATTTTCTATCCTGCTTTGCCAAGTATTAACACGATTTGGCATTGCATCTGGAAATGCCTTTGCTACTAGTATAAAAAACAACAAAGCAAAAAGCCCCATACTTAGTATGTAGCCTATAAATTTTAATGGATACCCTCCAATATAACTTAACAACAAAATCATTGTAAAAACTATTGCTGTTGTTGAGAAGTTTGCTGGTAACACAAGCACTAAAACTATACCTACAGGCAACCAAAGCTTTATTAAACTTTCTTTAAATACTATTACTTTTTCTTTATTTTTAGCCAAATACCTTGCTACATATACCATTAAAACTAAGCCTGCCAAGGTAGATGTTTGAAAACCAATACCCACAAACGGAATCCGAATCCATCTACTTGCATTAGCACCTCCAATAATTGTTCCCTGAGCCAAGGTTACTATCAGAAGTAACACCACTACAGGAAGCATTAGAATAGAACCTCCACTAAAATATCTATACGGTACTTTATGAACGCCATAAATTATTGCAAAACCAGTAATTAATAAAACGATATGCTTTACTAAGTGCCCTAAAGTAGAACCATTACCTACTACGTATACTAAGTTAGTACTTGCACTATAAATTGGCATAAATGAGAATATAGCCAACATAGCAACAATTGCCCATATAGCTCTATCACCTTTAATATGTTGAAAGATGGTTTTCATCAATCAGTTTTAGTTTTATAAATTTTTAACCGCTTCTCTAAATTTATTCCCTCGATCCTCGTAACTATCAAACAAATCAAAACTAGCGCATGCTGGCGACAACAAAACTGCATCACCCTTTTTTGCTATTTTATGAGACACCTTAACAGCTTCTTCAGCTCCTGCTGTTTCTACCATTACCTCTACAACATTTTGAAATGTTTCTATAATCTTTTGATTATCCAACCCTAAACATACAATTGCTTTTACCTTTTCTCTAACCAAAGGCATTAAGTCTGTGTAATCATTTCCTTTATCTACACCCCCTACAATCCACACTGTTGGAGCCTCCATACATTCTAATGCATAATAAACAGCATTTACGTTTGTAGCTTTACTATCGTTTATATACTGAACTCCATTAATTTTTTGAACATTTTCTAAACGATGCTCTACTCCTTCAAAATCAGATAAACTCTCTGCTATTGTATTTTTTCTAACTTGTAATAATCGAGCTGCCATTGATGCTGCCATTGCATTCTTAGTATTATGTTTTCCTTTTAATGCTAGTTCAGAAACATTCATTAGTACTTCTTCTGTATTTAATTTCATTATTATCTTATCTTGTCTTAAAAAGGCACCAAACTCTAATTCTTTTTCAACTGAAAAAGGAACTAATTTTGCCTTTACTATATTATTTTTCAACCAATTTTGTATCGCTTTATCATCTGCGTCATAAATCAAAAAATCTTTTTCTGTTTGATTTTTTGTAATGCGAAACTTTGACGCTATGTATTTTTCAAAATCATAATCATACCTATCTAAATGATCTGGTGATATGTTTGTTATAATTGCTATATGCGAATTAAACTCTTCAATCCCATCCAACTGAAAACTACTCAATTCTAACACATACTCTTTGTAATCTTGCTCTGCTATTTGATGCGCAAAACTATCACCTATATTTCCACCTATACCAACATCTAGTCCTCCTTGTTTTAACAAGTGATGCGCTAACAACGTTGTAGTTGTTTTACCATTTGATCCTGTTATCCCTACTATAGTTGCATTTGTATATTTAGACGCAAACTCAATTTCAGAAATAACCTTTACACCCGCTACAATCAATTTTTGCACTAAGGCAACTTTTTCTGGTATACCAGGACTTTTCATTACCAAATTAGCATTCAATATTTTACTTTCCGTATGCTGATTTTCTTCAAAATCTATAGCATTATGTAAAAGAACCTTTTTATACCTTTCTGCTATGCTTCCTTTATCTGAAACAAAAACATCAAAGCCTTTTTGCTTTCCTAAAATAGCTGTTCCTACACCGCTTTCTCCTCCTCCTAAAACAACCAACCTTTCCATTACTACCTCAGTTTTAGAGTTACTATCGTAAACACTGCTAATAAAATTCCTACAATCCAAAAACGTGTAACAATTTTACTTTCATGATAATTTGACTTCTGATAATGGTGATGTAAAGGCGACATTTTAAAAACACGCCTTCCTTCTCCAAACTTCTTTTTTGTATACTTAAACCAAGAAACCTGAATCATTACCGATAAATTTTCAACCACAAAAACTCCTGCTAATATTGGCAACAATAATTCTTTTCGAATTGCAATTGCTATTACCGCTATAATCCCTCCAATGGTTAAACTTCCTGTATCTCCCATAAATACCTGAGCTGGATACGTGTTATACCATAAAAAACCTATTAAAGCCCCTGCAAAAGCAAGTATAAACACTGCCATTTCTCCAGATTTAGGGATATACATTACATCTAAATAATCTGCAAAAATTATATTACCAGATACCCATGCAAAAATTGCCAAAGTAACCACCATAATTGCAGATGTTCCAGCTGCTAAACCATCAATCCCATCTGTTAAATTAGCGCCATTTGAAATTCCTGTTACGATAAAAACAACAACAAATATGAATACAATCCACCCATACTTCCTATAGTCATCTCCTAGAAAACTTAGTGCTTTTGCATAATCTAACTCATTATCTTTTAAAAATGGCACCGTAGTTTTAGTTGATTTATGCGCCTCTCCAAAAACCTTCTTCTTACCATCAACCTGAACTATTTGCTCTGAAGCTGGTAACTGCTCTTTTATTGTAACATCTTGGTGAAAATAAAGCATTGAACCTACAATAAGTCCAAGCCCAACTTGACCTAAAACCTTAAACTTACCTTTCAATCCAGCCTTATCTTTTTTAAACACCTTTATATAATCATCTGCAAAACCTATTAACCCCATCCAAACCGTTGTGATTAATAAAATGATGATATAAATATTTTCTAACCTTGCCAATAACAAGACCGGTATTAATGTTGCAAAAATAATAATAACACCTCCCATTGTTGGTGTTCCTGCTTTTTGTACCTGCCCCTCTAGACCTAAATCTCTAACCGTTTCACCTACCTGTTGTCTTCTTAAATAATTAATGATTTTTTTTCCAAAAATCGTAGAAATTAATAACGACAAAATAAACGCTGTTGCTGAACGGAACGTAATGAATTGAAATACACTCGCCCCCGTTAGGTTAAATTCGCTTTCTAAATATTGAAATATATAATACAGCATTTATTTTAGTTTTTTAGTTGATTAAAACAATTAGTCACTTCTTCTAAATCATCAAAATGGTGTTTAACTCCATTTATTTCTTGATAATTTTCATGCCCTTTTCCTGCAATCAATATTATATCCCCAGCTTCTGCTAGCTTACATGCTGTTTTTATAGCTTGTCTTCTATCTAAAATTGACAATGTTTTTTTATAGTTTTCCGCCGACACCCCCTCTTCCATTTCATCAATAATTACCTGCGCATCTTCTGTCCTAGGATTATCTGATGTAAAAATTGCTTGATCGCTTAATTGTGATGCTATAAGTGCCATTTTCGGACGCTTGGTTTTATCTCTATCTCCTCCGCAACCTACTACTGTGAATACTTTTTCGTTTCCTGTTCGAATATCATTTATCGTTTGCAACACATTTTTCAAAGCATCTGGTGTATGCGCATAATCAACTATAGCTGTTACTTTATCTTCAGATACCGTATACTCAAAACGCCCTCTTACACTCTCCAACTCACTCACTATCCTTAAAGTTTCAAGCTTTTCAAAACCTAATAAATCTGCCACACCAAAAATCGCCGCTAGATTATAAGCATTAAATTCTCCTATCAATCTTGTCCAGATTTCAATTCCATTTATAGACAACAATGTTCCAGAAAAACGCTTTTCTAAAACTTTTACTTTATAATCTCCTAATGTTTTTAAAGCATATGATTTCTTATTTGCTTTTGTATTCTGAAGCATTATTTGACCATTTTTATCATCAATATTCACCAAAGCGAATGCTGATTTTGGCAATGAGTCAAAAAACGACTTTTTCACATCTCTATATTCTGCAAAAGTCTCATGATAATCTAAATGGTCGTGAGATAGATTTGTAAAAACACCTCCTACAAAACTCAACCCTTCAGTTCTCTTTTGATGCACTCCATGCGAGCTAACCTCCATAAAACAATACTCAACTCCTTCTTCAACCATTAATGACAGATATTTGTTAATCATTAATGAATTTGGAGTTGTATGTGTTGCCTCGTACTCAACTTCATCAACCATTACTTTCACCGTTGAAAGTAAACCTACTTTATAACCCGCTTTTTTAAACAGCTTATACAATAATGTAGCAATGGTTGTTTTACCGTTAGTACCTGTAACCCCCACCAACTTCAATTTATCACTTGGATTACCATAAAAGTTAGCCGACATTACTGCCAAAGCAACGCTAGAATCTACCACTTCTATATAGGTAACATCTTCCTCTATATTAACTGGAAGCTTTTCACAAATAATCGTATTTGCCCCCAACCCTAATGCTTTATCTATAAACTGATGCCCATCTACCATCACTCCTTTTTGAGCAACAAAAACATCATTTTTTTCAATTTGCCTACTATCAAATTGAATATCCTTCACCATCACATCTGTATTTCCATGCACTGCATTTACAGATACTTTATATAATATGTCTTTTAATCTCTTCAACTACGATAGTTTTAAATAAACTGTTCTTCCTTTTGACACTTTTATTCCTTTTTGTATCGACTGCTCTTTTACTTTACCCATTCCAGAAAACTTAACTTTAAGCCCCATATTTTCAAGTAACGCTATAGCATCCATACCACTCATACCTACAACCTTAGGCATAATTGTTTTATATTTTCTTAATTTCTGATAATACACCTGATATTCCTTATCAAGATTCAAGTTTGACATTTGATCAGACACTCTTTGATTATTAACAGGTGTTGTTGTATATATTTTTTGAGCAATCTCCTTAAAAACTGGAGCAGCCACTGTAGCTCCATAATATCCTTTTTCCTTTTTTGGACTATGCACAACCACTATACATGAATACTTAGGATTCTTTGCTGGGAAAAAACCTGCAAAAGACGCTACATATTTCTTATTTGAATAATGTCCATATACCGTTTTACCGTTTTTATCTTTATGCTTAGGAATCCATTTTTTTGCAGTCCCTGTTTTTCCTGCCATTGAAAAATTAGAAGAATATACATTTTTTGCAGTCCCTTTTTTCACCACATTCTCCATCACTTTTCTAACCTTATTCAAAGTTGTTTGCGACGCTATCCTCTCCTTTACAACCTCAGTTTCAAATCTTTCTTCTACTTTTCCTCCAACTCTTAATTCTTTTACAAAAAACGGCTTCACCATTTTACCATCATTTGCTACCGCATTATAAAAAGCTAGTGTTTGCAAAGGTGTTAAAGACACTCCATAACCCCAAGCCATCCATTCTAATGATATTGGACTCCATCTTTTTTCTGACGGATTTGGAATATACGGTTTTCCTTCTCCTAAAATCTTAACTCCCGTCATTTGGTCTAACCCAAACGACTTAATTTTCTTGATAAATTTCTTAGGATTTCTATCATAATGCTTTTGAATTGTTTTTACAATCCCAACATTTGATGACACTTCAAATACACGCGCTAAAGAAACCCTTCCAAAACCTCCTCTTTTACTATCCTCTACCTTTCTATTATTTATAAAAATCTTTCCTTTTTCACAATCCACAACATTAGATGTATCCGCTAACTTATCTTCAAGAACCGCCATTAAACTTGCCAACTTGAATGTTGAACCTGGCTCATGACTCTCCCATACCGCATAATTTCTTTTTTCATAATACCTACCTTTCGATGTTCTTCCTAAGTTAGAAATTGCTTTTATCTCACCTGTTTCAACCTCCATAACCACGGCACACCCATGATCCGCCTCAAAATACTCTAACTGCTTAAGCAATGCATGATGTGTTATATCTTGAATATTTACATCTATTGTGGTAATTACATCACTTCCATCTACTGGCTCTTTTTCATTAACATCATTTACCGGCTTCCATTGCCCTTTTGCAATTTTCTTTTTTAAACGCCAACCATTCTCACCCTGCATATAATCTGCAAAAGCTCCTTCAATACCAGCACCTCCTCTATGGTTATCGTAACCTATTGTTCTTTCTGCAATCTTACCTATAGGATGTACGCGAACCGTTTTTTGCTCAGCAATAAAACCTCCTCTATAAACCCCCAACTTAAAAATTGGGAAGCTTTTCATTTTCGTATAATCATTATACCCAACATCTCTTGCAATTAACAAATAGCGATTTTTTCTATTCTTAGCTTCTCGTAGCTTTTCCTGATAATAATCCGCCGATTTACCCAACAACCCTGACAACGATTCTGCAAGAGCTCGAATATTTTTTTCAAACACCTCTGAATCTACCGTAACCACATCCATTCGAATAGTATATCTCGACATTGAAGTTGCCAAAAGATTTCCATCCGCTGCATACACATTACCCCTGTTTGCAAAAATCGTATCGTTTTTTACTGTCTTTTCTAGCGCTAACTTCTTATACTTAGCACCATCAACATATTGAAGATTAAAGATTCTAAACAGGATAACAATAAAAAAAAGCGTCATTAAAATCGCAACCACATAGAGCTTATTTAATATACCTTTCTTTACTACCATTTTTATCCTATTCTACTTTAGTTGTTACTTTTATTTTTTGAGGAGGTGTCTTCGCTGGAGACAACCCATTTACTTTTACTTTATCACGAATACTACTCTCTAACTTCATCCGCATCAACCTTGTATTCGTATCTATATCTTCCGCTCGCAACTCTCTTTTTTGCTTATTCAATTCTGCTATTCGAACTACCTTAGCATCTATACTATGCGAACTAGATATCATTATCAACAATAGAATCACTACAAATATCAATATTCGCCAATTATCAAAGGAACTCTCATCCGTTAAGAACCGTCCCTTCAGCACACCATAAATACCTTCTTTAACTTTCGACATTATTTTAATGTTGCTATCCTTAATTTAGCACTTCTCGCTCTATTATTCTCTTTTATCTCTTCTTGAGTAGGCACTATCATTTTACCTACTTTTTTCAGCGGCACATTAATATTCCCATAAAAATCCTTCTCTGGTTCTCCACTAAACAACCCCGTCCTTATAAAACGCTTCACCAACCTATCCTCTAAAGAATGATATGAAATAACACTCAACCTACCTTCTTCATTTAGTAAACCCGGAATTTGCTCCAAAAACTCCTTCAACACATCCAACTCCTGATTTACCTCAATCCTAACCGCTTGAAATATCTGAGCCAAAATCTTATGCTCTTTTGCTTTTGGCAAAAAAGCTCGTAACACCTCCCTCAATTGAAAACTAGTCTCTATTCTCTCCTCTTCTCTAGCCTCTACAATTGTTTTAGCCAACACCCTAGCATTCCTCAACTCTCCATATAAAAAAAGCACATCTGCTAATTTATCTTCCTCGTATTTATTAATAATTTTTTTCGCAGACAATTCAGACTTCTGATCCATCCTCATATCCAAATCTGCATCAAATCGTGTAGAAAATCCTCTTTCTGCTTCATCAAACTGATGAGACGAAACACCTAAATCTGCCAAAACACCATCTACTTTTCTCACACCATAAAAACGCAAAAACCTAGAAATAAAACGAAAATTCTCTCCAATTAAAACAAAACGCTCATCATCTATTTTATTTCGTTGCGCATCCGGATCTTGATCAAACGCAAACAACCTCCCGTTCTCACCTAACCTACTCAATATTTCTCTAGAGTGACCCCCACCCCCAAACGTCACATCGACATACACTCCATCTTCTTTTACATCAAGCGCATCAACACTTTCTTTCAACAAAACCGGATTATGATAATTCATCTACATCTATATTTCCCATCACCTCTTCTGCTAAATCAGCAAAATCAACAACAGCTTCATCAATAACTTTTTCGTACTTATCTTTATCCCAAATCTCAATAATATTAACCGCAGATGAAAGCACCACCTGCTTCTCTATTCCCGCAAATTGACATAAATCTTTTGGAATTAAAACTCTACCAGAAGCATCCATTTCTACAACCTTCACACCAGCAGTAAATCTTCTAATAAAATCATTATTCTTCTTTACAAAACGATTTAATTTATTAATCTTTTGCATCACCATGTTCCATTCTTGCATTGGATACAACTCCAAACAAGACTGAAAAACAGACCTCTTAACCACAAAACCCTCTTGTAACACAGAAGACAACTGCTTTTTAAAAGCTGACGAAACCATCAACCTTCCCTTAGCATCTACCTTACACTCATATGTCCCAATTAGATTTATCACGCCCAGAAACCATAGTTTGCACCAAAAATAAAAAATAATTGCCACTTTTTACCACTTTTTACCACTTTGTTGATAAGTTTTACCCTTTTTGTTAAAAAACTGATTATTAAAGCATTTAGTTTTATAATTGATACTGAAATAATAAAAATGAGAATATCCCAAAAAAGAACTACATTTGCGGTTGAGTCAAATCTTAGATACAATGACTGAATTTTTAAAGAAAGAAGGTAAATTTACATACGCGGAAGCGGGAGAAGGAAACCCTATCATTATACTACACGGTTTAATGGGAGCGTTGAGTAATTTTGACTCAACGTTTAACTACCTTTCTCAAAAAGGATATAAAATATTCATCCCTGAATTACCTTTATACACTTTACCTCTACTCAAAACCAATGTAAAAAATCTTGCTAAATTTTTACATGATTTTATAGAATACAAAAATCTTAAAGATGTAACGCTTTTAGGAAACTCTTTAGGTGGACATATTGCTTTATACTACACAAAACACTATAGTTCTGATATTAAATCATTAGTTCTAACTGGTAGTTCTGGTTTATATGAAAACTCTATGGGAAGTAACTATCCTAGAAGAGGCGACAAGGAATTTGTTCGCAGAAAAATAGAAGAAGTTTTTTACGATCCAGCTATAGCTACTGATGATTTATTTGATCAAGTTTATGAAGTAATCAACGACCGAAACACTCTTGTTAGAACATTAGCTATTGCTAAAAGTGCTGTAAGGCACAATATGGCTAAAGACTTACCTAACATGGAACAGCCTACTTGTTTAATTTGGGGTAAACAGGACTCTGTTACTCCTCCTGAAGTTGCTGAAGATTTCCACAGACTTTTACCAAATTCAGATTTATTTTGGATTGATAAATGTGGGCACGCTGCTATGATGGAGACTCCTGATGAATTTAATAAAATATTAGAAGCTTGGCTTTCTAATCAAAATATATAATAGCTTTTAATAAGCTAAATCTATATTTATGAAAATAAAATCTGCTGAATTTGTAATGAGTAACAGTAATGTTACTAAGGCTCCAAAAGACAGAATACCGGAATATGCTTTTATCGGTAGGTCTAACGTTGGTAAATCTTCGTTAATTAATATGTTAATGGAGCGAAAAGATTTAGCAAAAACCTCTGGAAAACCAGGAAAAACACAACTTATAAATCATTTTAAAATTAATAATGAATGGTTTTTAGTGGATTTACCTGGTTATGGATATGCTCAAGTTTCTAAAAAGAAAAGGACTATTTTTCAATATTTTATTGAAAATTACTTCAAAGAAAGAGAGCAATTAGTTTGCACTTTTGTTTTAGTTGACAGTCGACACGATCCTCAAAAAATAGATTTAGAGTTCATGGAGTTTTTAGGAAAAAACCGTATTCCTTTCTGCATTGTTTTCACCAAAGCAGATAAATTAGGAAGCTCTAAATTAAACAAACAGATAACTGCCTACAAAAAGAAATTACTTCAATTTTGGGAAGAACTCCCTATGTCTTTTGTTACCTCTTCTTCAACTGGATTTGGCAGAGATGAATTCCTTAATTTTATTGATGGAGTTAATCAGGATGTAGCCGAAAACTTTAAATAAACTATTTTTTATTTATTGCTTATAATTTCTAAAAATGTATTCTACCAAAAATAATCTGCAAGTTTTACATGAAGATAATCACATTATTATAGTAAACAAACGTGCTGGAGATATTGTTCAAGGAGATAAAACTGGAGACAAACCCTTATCGGATGTTGTTAAAGAATACATTAAAATAAAATACAATAAACCTGGAGCTGTTTTTTTAGGTACCGTTCATAGACTCGACAGACCTACTTCTGGTATTGTTATATATGCTAGAACATCAAAAGCATTAGAACGTTTAAACAAAATGCTTAGAGAGAAAACAATACAAAAAACGTATTGGGCTGTTGTTAAAAGTCAACCTAAAAAACCAACAGACACTCTAGTTAATTTCTTAAAGAAAAACCCTAAAAACAACAAATCTACCGCTTACTCTAAAGAAATTGACGGAAGTAAAAAAGCCATTTTACATTATCAAGTTTTAAAAAAACTAGATAATTATTCTTTACTAGAAATCGATTTAGAAACTGGTCGCCACCATCAAATTCGAGTACAATTATCTAACATTGGCTCTACTATAAAAGGAGATTTAAAATACGGAGCCAAAAGAAGCAATAAAGACGGAAGCATTCATCTTCACGCAAGAAAAATTAAATTCACTCACCCCGTAAGCAAAGAATTAATTAAAGTAATTGCTCCAACTCCCTCAGATCCTATTTGGGATGCTTGTTTGTAATTTGTATCTTTAGGGAAATTTCAACCATGAAAGCCCTTAAGTTTTTATCAATTTTAATACTCCCTATCACCGTATACATTTCATTTACAAATAACGGCTGGTTAACCATATTACCTTTGATTACCTTTTTTGGCTTTGTACCATTATTAGAACTTCTATTTAAACCAGACAAAGAAAACTTCGAAAAAGAACAAGAAAAAGCTGAGAAAGAAAACAGACTATATACCTACATTTTATATTTAACCATTCCTATACAATTAATCTTTTTAGTTTGGTTTTTTTATATAATTCAAGAACCAGAATTAACGACATTAGAATACATTGGCAAAATTTCTGCCATGGGTCTTATGTGTGGAGTTATTGGCTTAAATGTTGGACATGAATTAGGTCACAGAAATAATAGATTTGATGAATTTTTAGGTGAGATTTTGTTATTAACTTCATTAAACACTCACTTTTTACCTTATCACAATGCAGGGCATCATTTAAATGTTGCCACTCCTAAAGATGCTGCTACCGCAAGAAAAAATGAAATTTTATATTCTTTTTGGATTCGCTCACATTTCCAAAGTTATTATCAAGCTTGGGAAGCAGAAAACAAACGAATGAAAAACTTAAATAGAAATTGGTTTCATCATCAAAACAGAATGCTTGTTTATACATTTTGTAACATCATTTTAATCTTTAGCATTTTCTTTTTTTTCAATCTTAATGTTCTTTTAAGTTTTTTAGCTGCTGCTGTTTTTGGTATTTTATTACTAGAAACTGTCAACTATATTGAACATTATGGCTTACTAAGAAAGAAAAATGAAAAGGGTAGATATGAACGTGTAAAAAGAACACACTCATGGAATTCTGACCATGTAATTGGAAAGATTATGTTATTTAATTTATCTCGTCATTCAGACCATCATTATAACGGAAGTAAACATTATCAAATATTAAAATCATTACCTGAAAGCCCTCAAATGCCTACAGGGTACCCCGGCATGATGCTAGTAGCACTCTGTCCACCTTTATGGTTTAAATTAATGAACAAAAAACTACAAGAAATTTAACTTTATGAATATTAAAGACCTCGTTCAGTCACAAAAAAAATATTTTTCTCAACAACACACTAAGGATATCTCTTTTAGAAAAGATGCTTTAAAAAGGCTTCAAAAAGAAATTATTAAAAGAGAAGACGACATTATAAAAGCTCTTCATGATGATTTTAAAAAATCTGAATACGAAGCAGTAATGACCGAAACTTCCATAGTGTTGGCTGAATTAAAAATGGCTATTAAAAATATTCATTCTTGGAGCAAACCCAAAAGAGTTTTACCTTCTTTATTGAATTTTCCATCATCAGCAAAAATTTACAAAGAACCTTATGGAACTGTTTTAATCATTGCACCGTGGAACTACCCATATCAACTAGCTTTTGCTCCTTTATTGGGTGCTATCGCTGCTGGAAACACCGTAGTTTTAAAACCTTCAGAACTCACCCCTCATGTAAGTAAAATTACCAAAGAAATAGTAGAAGCTGTTTTTGACAAAAATCATGTAGCTGTAATTGAAGGTGGTGTGGATGTTTCCCAAGAATTGTTAGCGCAACGATGGGACTATATTTTCTTTACAGGAAGCGTGCCTGTGGGAAGAATAGTAGCAAAAGCTGCTGCTGAGCACATTACTCCTGTTACTTTAGAACTTGGAGGAAAAAGTCCATGTATTGTTGACGAAACTGCTAATATAAAGTTAGCAGCTAAACGATTGGTTTGGGGTAAATTTATAAATGGCGGACAAACTTGTATTGCCCCAGATTATTTACTAATTCACAAATCGGTTAAAGATAAATTTACTACTCACTTCAAAGAAGAGCTGATAAAAGCTTATGGTGAAAATCCTCAGAAATCTGATGACTACCCAAGAATTGTAAACACCAGAAACTTTGACCGTTTAGCTCTAATGCTAGATAATGAAAACTTTATTATTGGTGGACAAACCGATAGAGAAGATAGATATATAGCTCCAACCATTATTGATGAGCCTAGCATAGATAGCGAGGTGATGAAAGGTGAAATTTTCGGACCTATTTTTCCTTTAATCTCTTATGAAAACGAAGAAGACATAGCCAAAACATTAGCTAATTACGACAAACCCTTGGCCTTATACGTGTTTACAACTCGTACTCGTTTTGCAAAAAAAATAATAGCAACTTATTCTTTTGGAGGTGGTACTATAAACGATACGACTGTCCATTTTGCAAATCATAGGTTACCTTTTGGTGGTGTAGGTGAAAGTGGAATTGGAGGATATCATGGAAAACAAACTTTTGACACTTTTTCTCACAACAAAGGGGTTGTTACAAGAGGAAACTGGTTAGATATACCTACTAGATATGCACCTTACAAAGGGAAGCTAAAACAACTAAAATCATTAATGAAGTTTGGGTAGAATGACAGAAAAAACAGTATCTGAAGCTATTAGTTATAGACGCTCTGTAAGAGTATATGACTCTGAAAAAACTATCGACAGTGCTATCGTAAAAAAATGCTTACAACAAGCTAGTTTAGCACCAACAAGTAGCAACATGCAATTGTGGGAGTTTTATCATATTACCTCTAAAGAAACAATTGCTAAAATTGCTCCTTTATGTTTTAATCAAAATGCTGCAAGAACTGCACAGCAATTAGTTGTTTTTGTGGTTCGCAAGGATTTATGGCGAAAACGAGCCAAAGCAAACTTATCTTTTATGGATAAAACTTTTGGCAAAAACAATCCAAAATCTGAACAAAGCAGTAGAGAAAAAGTAGCTCGCAACTATTATGGTAAAATTATACCTTTTGCTTATGCTGACTTTATGGGGATTTTAGGTTTTTTTAAATATTTAATGATTTTAATTACTGGATTGTTCCGACCAATATATCGAGAAGTTCGTAACAGCGATATGCGCATTGTAGCTCATAAAACTTGTGGGTTAGCCGCACAAACCTTTATGCTTTCTATGGCGGCCGAAAATTACGACACCTGCCCTATGGAAGGCTCAGACACTTGGAGGGTTAAAAAACTATTAAACATACCAAGTAGTGCAGAAATCAATATGATTGTTTCATGCGGTATTCGAAAACCTGAAGGTGTTTATGGTGAACGTTTTAGAATTCCTTTTAACGAAATTTACAAAGAAATATAACATGAAAAAGCTACCACTACTTCTTAGGAACAAATACTAATTTATTTTCACTCTTTTCAATCTCTTCTTGATTTATTTTCATTTTCACAAACTCTCCATCTACATACTTTTGAGCCTGATCTTTATAATATGGACTAAATACATTTCCTGATTGACCTGTTGGCACTATAGCTATACTATTTTCAACATCAGAAAAATCAATTACTCTACGAGTTGATGGTCCTGCTGTAATTTTATAATACCCTGTACTATCCAATTTAAAAATCTGATTATTAATCACCTCATTACCTCCAATAGTTTCAAACGGACCTACATTAAAAAATTTACGCAAAGCTCCTCCTGCTTTTCCTATTGCATGCTCATACTCTACACTAATTACTCTTTTCCACATCCAGTTATCTACATTCTCTCCCAATTGATTTTGTAAAAACTCAACTGCTTTTGTAAAAGCTTTCGTAATGACTTCTTCTCGAGTTTCAACTTTATCTTTGGTTAATATATTATCCCACCATACAGACTCTTTTCTTTTAGATTGCTGAGCCAATACCTGATCTTGTAATTGAGTATCTATAAATAACTGAAAACTTCCTCCTAATTCATCTTTATAAGTTTCTTTTAAAAACGCATACAAAAATCTATTGTAAATTGTAGCCCCAACACTTTCTTTAGGATAATCACCTTTCCACTTTTTTAAAACTGAATAGGCTTTTTTTGCTGACGGAGACAATGTTTCTTTCTCTACTCCTTCTAATAAATTCTTAGAAATATCAGCAACAGCTGGTGAAGTTACATCATAAACCATTTCAGCAACATCCTGTTTAGTAAAATCGCTTTTAGCATCTAACAACCCCACTATCCTTTTAGCTCTATCTTCTGGTTGATAATATCCTGGATACAATTTACCCCTTACTGAATCTGGTTGATTATTTGCCGAATACACATAATTCCAAGTTGGATTCACCGCTTGTGGATTCTCTTTAAAATCTAAATATTCCTGAATTTCATCTTTACCAGAAGCTCCATTTAAATACATTCTTGACGATAGACTATCTCTTAACTGATATAATTTTGCAGAAGCAAACCAACCCACGTTTCCTTTTGCATCTCCATACATTACATTTAGTCCTGGTGCGTGAATATAAGATGCTCCTTTCTTAAAACCTTCTATTGATTTTGCATGAGACATTAAATAAGATGCCTCCAACACTTGATTAGGCAATTGTGTATAAATCCAATTCATCGCCACTGGTTTATCATCTTTAACATGTTCTATTAAGCCATTCATAACAGGACCATGTTTACTTACTTTTACCTGATAAGTTGTATCTGTTCCTCCTTTTACCTTAATTGTTTTATCTACTAATTTATATTTTTGATATCCTTCAGATGTTTTATATTCATTAGCATTTTCTGGATTATTTTCTTCAACATAAAAATTCAAATCATCATTTGCTAACATGGTTAATCCGTAAGCATATTCTTTATTATGACCTAACAAAGGAAATGGCATTAAAGCCAAATTAAATCCATAAATTTCATAGTCAGGAGTTTTTAAATGACTCTGATACCACACTGATGGCTGTGAAAATGCAATATGAGGGTCGTTTGCAAAAATTACTTTTCCATTCTTTGCTTTCTGTGGAGCTATTACCCATGAATTACTTCCTATAAAAGGAGAAACAGGTAGTTTTTCCATAATTTCCTGAACAGCAACTGATAACTCTGCTCGAATCTTTTCTTTATTATTTGATTTATTAATTGTTAAATTCTCTTGATATGAATTCATCAACTCATTAATATAAGCCTCTCCCAGCTTTTCTTTTACTTCGGTTAACAGAGGATCAGTTTTATGTGCGATTGCAAAACTAAAAGCCATATAACCAAACACATTATACACATCCTTTATGGTATATTTTTCTTTATCTACTCCAACTAAATAATATTCTAAGGGAGTAGTTCCTTCTTCTATAAATTGATTAACTCCTTTTAAATAAGCTTCAGTCATTTTATAAGCTTCTGAGTTCTTATCTAAATTTTGAATTGTTTTATTCGCAGCCTCTTCAATTCCTAAACCTGAAAAAAACTTATCTACTCTTACTAAATCTTTACCAAAAAGCTCTGCTAATCTTCCTGCTGCAATTCTTCTTATCAATTCCATTTGCCATAATCTATCTTGTGCATGCACATAGCCAAGAGCCGTATAAGCATCTTTTTGATTTTCTGCATTAATATGTGGAACACCAACTTCGTCGTAATACACAGTAACATTATTTGAAATATCAGCTAATTCAAGCTCTCCACTATACTTAGGATGTAATGTTTTGGTAAATAACCACACTCCTACGATTAATAAAACAACTAGAATAACTACAATTTTTAGACCTCTTTTTAATAACTTCATTTATGACTGATTTTCTTCAAAGATAACAGAAATTTAATTCGTATTTTTGATGTTCTAAAAATTCATTTTTCAGATGAAAAAAATACAAATGGTTGACTTACAAAGTCAATATCAAAAAATAAAAGATGTTGTTGATACATCTATTCAAGAAGTTTTAAATTCATCAGCATATATTAACGGTCCTTACGTTAAAGAATTTCAAGCTGATTTAGAAAAATACCTAGGAGTAAAACATGTAATTCCATGTGCAAATGGTACTGATGCTTTGCAAATTGCCATGATGGGATTAGGTTTAGAGCAAGGAGATGAAGTTATTACAGCTGATTTTACCTTTGCTGCTACTGTAGAAGTTATTGGTTTATTAAAATTAACTCCAGTTTTAGTTGATGTAGAACCAGATACTTTCAACATGGATATCGAAGCTTTAAAAAAAGCTATCACTCCTAAAACTAAAGCAATTGTACCTGTACATTTATTTGGTCAATGTGCTAACATGGAAGCTGTTTTAGCAGTTGCTAAAGAACACAACTTATTTGTTATTGAAGATAACGCACAAGCTATTGGTGCTGACTACACTTTCTCTGACGGAACTAAGAAAAAAGCAGGAACTATGGGGAATGTAGGAACTACTTCTTTCTTCCCTTCTAAAAATTTAGGTTGCTACGGTGACGGTGGAGCAATTTTTACTAATGATGATGAATTAGCACATACCTTAAGAGGAATGGTAAATCATGGAATGTATAAACGTTATTACCATGATGTAGTAGGAGTAAATTCTCGTTTAGATTCTGTACAAGCCGCTGTTTTAAAAGCAAAACTACCTTTACTAGATTCTTATTGCGACGCTCGTAGAGAAGCTGCAATGTATTATACTGAAGCATTTGCTACTAATGCCAATATTATTACTCCTGCAATTAGTGTTTTCTCAACTCATGTTTTTCATCAATATACTTTAAGAATTACAAACGGGAAACGAGATGAATTACATCAACATTTGTTAGAGAATAATATTCCAAATGCGATTTATTACCCAGTTCCGTTACATGCTCAAAAAGCATATCAGGACGATCGCTATGATGAAGATGATTTTACAATTACAAATCAGTTAATAGACGAGGTAATTTCCCTACCAATGCACACTGAATTAAGTGAGGAACAATTGTCATTTATTACTAAAACTGTAAATGAATTTGTAGGGTAACACATGCTCGCTATGAATCAGAAAATAAAAACACTTAAAATAATACATTTAGTCTTAGTAGCTGGAGTAACGTTTGCGTATTTTTTAATTGGAGATTTTAAAAACATCTTAAATCTTGAAATAGATGACTCCTCTTTAATTTATTCATTTATTCCAGCACTAGCTTATGTTTCAAGTAATTTTATTTTTAGAAATATTCTCAATAAAATAAAAGAAGGCACTTCTGATGATGAAAAATTTGCAATCTTTCAAAGTGCTTCCGTAGTTAAATGGATTATACTAGAAGCTGCGTGTTTTCTAATTTTATTTTTAAAACCAGATTTTCTTTTATTTGGAGTAATTCTTTTATTTTATTTATTACTTCTAGCCCCCAAGGAAGATAAAATATTCAATCTTTTAAAGATTAAAAATCCCAATTTTGAAAAATAGCTCATTATGAAAAAAATATTAGTTACAGGAGGCTTAGGTTTTATAGGTTCACACACTGTAGTTGAATTACAAAATGAAGGTTTTGATGTAGTAATTATTGACGATTTATCTAATTCTAAAATTGAAGTTTTAGATAATATTACTTCTATTACTGGTACAAAACCAGATTTTTATCAATTAGACTTACGTATAAAAGCAGATGTAAAAAAGTTTTTTGACCATAATACTATCGATGGTGTTATTCATTTTGCTGCTTTTAAAGCTGTTGGTGAAAGTGTAAATAAGCCATTAGATTATTATGAAAATAATATTGGGAGCTTAGTTTATTTATTACAAGAAATGCGTGATCGAAATATTGATAATTTTATTTTTAGTTCGTCATGTATGGCTTATGGTACTCCTGAAAAACTTCCTATTACAGAGAGTACTCCTTCTAACAAAGCTGCTTCTACTTATGCTAATACTAAGCAAATTGGAGAAGAAATTTTAGAAGAAAGTTGTAATGCCTATGGTATGAATGCTATTACACTTAGATATTTTAACCCTATAGGAGCACATTCAAGTGCTAAAATTGGGGAACTTCCTAATGGTGTACCTCAAAACTTAATACCTTTTATAACACAAACTGTTGCTGGTATTCGTGAACAGTTATCTGTTTTTGGAAACGATTATCCTACTGAGGACGGAACTGCTATTAGAGATTATATTCATGTTGTAGATTTAGCTAAAGCCCATATTATTGCTTTGCAACGTTTATTAAATAAGAAGAATAAGAAAAACTTTGAACTATTTAATATAGGAACTGGTACAGGAAGCTCTGTTATGCAAATAATTAATGCTTTTGAAAAGGCTACCAACAAAAAATTAAACTACAAAATAGTAGATAGAAGACCTGGTGATATCAAAGCTATTTATGCTGATACTACATTTGCTAACGAAGAATTAAACTGGAAAACAGAAAAAACACTTGAAGAAGCTTTACTTTCTGCTTGGAAGTGGCAAGAAAATCAATAAATTTTATTTAGAAAATGAAGCATCAACTTAAAAAATATATGAATAGGTATGCTTCATTTTCTGATAAAGAAGTAGATCTTTTTTTTACTTATTTAGAAGTCAATACTTATAGTAAAAAAGAAGTTCTATTAAATGTTAATCAAGTTTGTAAACATCATTATTTTATTATCGAAGGCTTACTGAGAGCCCATTATATTAATGAAAAAGGTAATGATAAAACAATACAATTTGCTATTGAAAATTGGTGGATTACCAATCTAGAAAGCTACGTAAGAGAAACTCCTTCTACTTTTATAATTGATGCTTTAGAAAAATCAATTATCCTTTCAATAAGTAAAGAAAACTTAGAAAAAGCCTTTGTTCAAATTCCAAAATTAGAACGTCTTTTTAGAAAAATTGCAGAAAATACATTGATTGCTATACAACGTAAAAACGAATATTACTTAAACCTAAGTAGTAAAGAACGATTTATTACGCTACTTGAAAGTATTCCTGATTTCTTGCAAAGAGTTCCCATGTACATGATTGCTTCCTATTTAGATATGACTCCAGAATATTTAAGTGAAATAAGAAAAAGTATTTCTTAAGATATCTTAAGTAGATTCGGTTTTTCGACTCCTAATTTTGTAATACACTTAAAAATAAAATTATGGAACGAATCTCTTATAACGAAGTACCTAAAGGAATGTTTGACGCATTAATGTCTGTTGAAAACTATGTAAACAATGCTCCTATCGATTTACAACTTTTAGAATTAATCCGCTACAGAGCAGCTATTTTAAACGGTTGTTCTTATTGTGTAGACATGCACTCTAAAGAATTAAAACATATTGGAGAAACTGATGTTAGATTACATGCCGTTAGTATTTGGAACAGTACACCTTATTTTTCTGAAAAAGAGCAATCAATACTCGCTTTTACAGATGCTATAACACACACAAACTACGCCCCTATACCTGAAGAACTCTTTCAAAACTTAACTAAATATTTTACGAAAGAAGAAATAGCTTACTTAACATTGGCAATTGCTCAAATTAATAGCTGGACTCGCTTAATGAAGTCGTTTAAATTTACTCCTGGAAATTACAAAGTAAGTCAAAATGAAAAATAAATATCTGAAACTATTTTTACGACTGTCCATAGCATTTGGTTTTTTATCAGCTGTTGCTGATCGTTTTGGGCTTTACTCTAAAGAAATTTCTACTTGGGGAAACTGGAACTCTTTTATTGATTTTACTCATTTAATAACCCCTTGGTTTCCAAAAATTATAATTCCTAGCATAGCTATTATAGCTACAATTTTAGAAATTGTTTTCGCTATTTGCTTATTATTAGGTTATAAAACTCAATTAACAGCTAAACTTAGTGGAGTGTTACTTTTAATTTTTGGTTTAAGTATGACTTTTTCTTTAGGCATAAAACCTCCTTTAGATTATTCTGTTTTTGGTATTTCAGCTGCTGCCTTTGCCTTGAGTAACTTTAATGAACCTTATTTAGAAATTGACACTCTTATTCCCAATAAAAATGATGCATAAAAAAAGCCGCTTTATAAGCGGCTTTTTAAATTATTTTAAGCTTCAAAGCTAGCTCCATTAGCTGAAACACTTCTATCTATTTTTCTCATTAATCCTTGTAAAACTTTACCTGGACCAACCTCAACAAATTCAGTACCTCCATCAGCAATCATAGCTTGTATACATTGAGTCCATTTTACTGGCGCTGTTAATTGTGCTATTAAATTTTCTTTAATCTCTTCTGGATTAGTAACTGCTTTTGCTGGTACATTTTGATATACAGGGCAAGTTGGCTCATTAAAAGTAGTTTCTTGAATTGCAGCTGCTAATTCCTCACGCGCAGGCTCCATCATTGGTGAATGGAATGCTCCTCCTACTGGTAATACCAATGCTCTTCTTGCTCCTTTTTCTGTTAAAACCTCACAAGCTTTTTCTACAGCTTCAACTTCTCCAGAAATTACTAACTGACCTGGGCAATTGTAATTTGCAGCAACAACTACTCCGTCAATTTCAGCACAAGCATCCTCTACTACTTTGTCTTCTAACCCTAAAACAGCTGCCATAGTTGATGGTTGTATCTCACATGCTTTTTGCATTGCCATAGCTCTTTTAGAAACTAATGTTAATCCATCTTCAAATGACAACACTCCGTTAGCTACTAAAGCTGATAACTCTCCTAAAGAGTGTCCTGCTACCATTTCAGGTTTAAAATCGTCGCCTAATACTTTTGCTAAAATTACTGAATGTAAAAATATCGCTGGTTGTGTTACTTTAGTTTGCTTTAACTCTTCTGCAGTTCCTTCAAACATTATATCTGTAATACTAAATCCTAGTATTTCATTTGCTTTTTCAAATAGCTCTTGAGCTAGTGGAGATTTTTCATATAAATCTAATCCCATCCCAGTAAACTGTGCTCCTTGACCTGGAAAAATATATGCTTTCATCTTTTATTTTTTGTTTTTGTTAATTGAATGGTGTAATTACTATATCAATTTCACCTAATTAGGTTGTTGTTTGTTTTATGCTGCAAACATACACATTTTTAAAATCATTATTAATTAGTAACTTCGTTCTATGACTGCACAACAGAAAAACCAAGCTCAGCTAATATATCTTATTTTAGCCGCTTTATTTATTGCTTCGTTAGTAACCTCTAATCTTATTTTTCAAAAGTTTTTTTACTGGTACCCATTTGATATGGAAATTTTTGGAGTAAAACTTTTTGAAATATCTGTTGGATTGCTTCCATACCCTATTACTTTTTTAATTACCGATGTATTATCTGAAATCTACGGTAAAAAAAAGGCAAACCAAGTAGTAATTGCTGGTATTTTTGCTTCTTTGTTTTCATTAGGAATTATATATTTAGGTAAATATGCTCCTGCTACGGAATGGTCTCCAGTAGATAACAGTACATTTGATTTAGTTTTTGGGGCAACTCCATTAGCTGTTTTAGCTTCAATGCTTGCCTACTTATTTGCCCAATTTATTGATATTAGAATTTATCATTTCTGGAAAAACTTTACCAAAGGAAAACATTTATGGCTACGTAATAACTTTTCTACGTTTGCATCTCAGTTTATAGATACTCTTACTGTACTTTTACTATTATGCTCTTTTGAAATCATTACTTGGGATAAATTTGGAGGTCTTTTAATTAGTGGTGTTATTTTTAAAATTATGATTGCTGCTATAGATACTCCAGTACTTTATATACTAGTTTATGCTTTTCGAAAAAAATTCAACTTAAAAGTTGGTGAAGAAATTACCAATATCTAATTTCGACTCATGAAGAATTCTAATTCTCTTTGGCAAATTGCTATCCAAAAATTTAAGCAAAGTAAAACAGGAATGTTTAGTTTTTGGTTTATTATTCTTTGCGGTTTTATTGCAGTTTTTTGCTATGTTTTAGCACCTGACAATAGTAATTCTGCCAATCAAATGCATTTAGAAATTCATTCAAAACCTCCTGGGTTTTCTGTTCAAATGCTAAATATTCCTTCTGAAAAGGAAAACGGTCAATCTTGGTTTTCCATCTTTATGAACGGGAAACAAAACTCAAACACTGAAGCCCCTATCAAATCTTACTCTGTACAAAACAACCTTCTAGAAGTTGTAAAATATTCTGATAACTTAACGAAAACATATCCTCTTTCTTTATTCAATAATACTCCTGAAGAATATATTGAACAAAAAACATTTTGGTTTGGTACCGATAAATATGGTCGTGATTTGTTAAGCAGATTATTAATAGGTGCTAGGATTTCTTTCTTCATTGGTTTTATAGCTGTTTTTATTTCTCTTTTAATTGGAATTCCAATTGGTGCTATTGCTGGATATTTCGGTGGAAAAATAGATGATTTTATTATGTGGGTTATCAATATTACTTGGTCTATTCCTACTCTTTTATTGGTAATTGCAATCACATTAGCCTTAGGAAAAGGTTTTTGGCAAGTATTTATTGCTGTAGGTTTAACCATGTGGGTGGAAGTAGCTCGTGTGGTTCGTGGACAAGTAATTACCACTAAACAACAACAATATGTTGAAGCAGCTAAGGCTTTAGGTTTTTCTGACTTCAGAATTATTTTTAAACATATTTTACCTAATATTTTAGCTCCTATTATTGTTATATCTGCAGCTAATTTTGCTGCTGCCATTTTAATTGAAAGCGGTTTAAGTTTCTTAGGTATCGGTGCGCAACCTCCAACTCCTTCTTGGGGTGCTATGATTAAAAATCATTATAACTACATTATTCTTGGTAAGCCTTTTCTAGCTATAATTCCCGGATTAGCAATTATGAGTTTGGTAATGGCTTTTATGCTTATTGGTAATACACTCCGCGATGCTTTAGATGTTAAATCTTAACAGCTGATACTTTAATTTTGTACTTTCGTTTTTCAAAAAAATTACAAATGAGTTTTAGTGTACAATTTAAAACACGATGGGCAGATTTTGATGCCAACATACACATGCGTCATACCGCATATAATGATTATGCTGCAGAAGTAAGATTGCGTTTTTTTAAAGAGCATAATATTACCATTCAAGATTTTTCTAAGGAAAATACGGGCCCTATTTTATTTGAAGAAAACACCAAGTTTTTACGTGAAATACATATGGGTACTGATATTACTGTTAACTTAAAAGTTATTGGTTTATCTAGTAAAGGTGAGCGTTGGAAAATTCAACATGAAGTTTTTAATGAAGAAGGTAAGCTTTCTGCTATTATTACTGTTTATGGTGCTTGGTTAGACTTAGTAAAAAGAAAATTAACTGAACCTCCTGTTAAGTTTCAAACTATTTTTAATGAAGTTGAAAAAACTGAAGATTTTAAAGAAATTGTATTAAAAAGTTAGATGAGTACTTCAAGAAAAATAAAACTTATTGTTTCTATAGCTGTTTTTATCATTGCTTATTGGTTAAAACAAAAAGAAACTCCTACTCACACCTCAACTGAAGAGACTACCAAATCAAGTAACACAAGTTTTAATTTTCTACCAACTTCAACAACGGGAGCCATTATTAAGCATAATGGTTATCAATTATCATACAACGAGCAACATGAGCAAGCAGAATGGGTTGCTTATTCTTTAGACAAAAAAGATATTGTTTATAATAACTTTAAGCGTCCATTTTTTATTGATGACCCTAAAGTAAGAACAAAATCCGCTAGTTGGAGAAATTATAAAAACTCTGGATATGACAAAGGCCATCTTTGTCCAGCTGCAGATAAGCGCTATTCTAAAGAAGCACATGACGAAACTTTTTATACCTCTAATGTAAGTCCTCAAAAACACGATTTTAATGCTGGAATTTGGAATAAATTAGAACAAAAAACTCGTTATTGGGCTAAGAAGTACGAGCATTTATATGTGGTTACTGGTGGTATTTTAAAACCTAATTTAAAAACCATAGGTAAAGACAAAGTGAGTGTTCCTAATGAATTTTATAAAATAATCTTAGACTATACTCAACCAGAAATTAAAGCCATTGCTTTTTTATTACCTCATCAAGAAAGTAAATTACCTTTATATAATTTTGTTGTTTCTATTGATGAAATTGAGCGAAAAACTAATATTGATTTTTTCCCTGAGTTACCCGATGATATAGAAACAAAATTAGAAGCAAATAGTAATTATAAGGCTTGGAGTTTTAGATAATCCAAGCCTTATTTTTATGATACAAAATAGCTATCTGGTAAACTTCGAGTAAAATCTGCCAAATTTTTCATCGCTATATAATGGTTTTTCTTTTCGGGAATTATATTCACATAATTAAAATTCTGATGTCTCCAAAAAGCTGTTGCTGCTGCTCCATAAACTGTAAATGCTTTCAATGCTTTTTTCTCTTGGTCTAACAGTTTTATTTTACTTTCATATCCTTTTAATAAACTCTTCATTTTTTTGGAGTTCAATTCTTCACCTTCTGCACAGGTACCAATAATCATCATACCAATATCAAACACTCTATAATAATAACTAGCTTCTTCAAAATCCATAATATTAGCTTTTTTTCCATCCTTGCTTATAATAATGTTATTAAAAAAGATATCACTATGAATCAGTGCTTTTGGCAAATCAGTATTAATGTAACTTTCTATATACTCTTGAATTTCTTTTAACCATTTATAAAAGGTAGATTCTGGCGCATATACTTTAACTTCATCAAATCGTTCGATTCCATAACTAACGGTTTCTGATAAATATTCTGGAGCTTCTACTTGGTGTAATGTTGCCAATTCTTTTCCTAGATAAATTAAAATATCTTCTGATAAATCTTCAACAATATCTCCTTCCAAATATGCTTTTAGTATAATTGGTTTATTATTCCAAACTGGCACAAAGCTGTTACTTACTGTTTTAATTATTTTAGATGTTGAGAAATTATTTTTATTCAGATGCACTAATAAATTAGCTAGTTCTGTTGCTTGCTCTAATGATTTTTGTTCGCAAATTGTTAGCACATAATTATTGATAGCTGTTTTTACCAAATAATTAGTATTCTCTGAACCACCACTTAACACATTATACGATTCTACTTCATTAATTCCATAATAGTTTAAAATGGTATGTAAATCTTTATCCTTTAAAACTGTATACTGTGCCATATTATGCTCCTTTAGTTAAATCCCAATTTGTTTCCATTGCATGCATCAACGCTTCTTCTAAATGCTCGTAGTCACATAAATGCACCTTTTCACAACGCTTTTTAGCTATTTCTATACTCTGATGAGTTGCTTGTGCAGGTAGCTCTTTTGTTATTAAGGCTTTCTTTATTGTTTCTGGGAACTTAGCAGGATGTGCTGTAGCTAAGCAAATTAATTTTTCCTTTCCTAACTGCTGTTTTAACACATCTGTTGCTTGTAGAGAAACCGCTCCATGAGGATCTAATAAATAATTTTCACTTGTATAAATTTCATTTATTAAAGTAAGCGTTTCTACATCGGTTGTACTATTTGATAAAAACCCTTTTCTATAAGTTTCAAAAGTTTCTTCATCAAACTTTAAGTTGCCTGTTTCTTTAAAAGAATCCATCCAATTTTTTATTTTTTCAGCATCCTTATCAATACTAAAATATAAGTACCTCCAAAAGTTAAACGGAATTAAAATATCAATTGCCGATGAAGCTGTTTCATGAATTGCTTCTTTTGTAAATTCTCCTTTTGAAAAAATACGATCTAAACAAGCATTTTTGTTATTTGCTGCAACTAAGTATTTAATTGGAAGTCCCATTTTTCTTGCTAAACTTCCTGCACATAAATTTCCAAATCCTCCAGAAGGCACCGACATATTTACTTTTTCTCCTACTTCATCCACCACTTGTAAATAGCCATAAAAATAATGTACCGTTTGCATCATTACTCGTCCCCAGTTAATTGAATTCACACTCGATAAATTCAATTTTTCTTTAAAAGTCTTATTGGCATAAAACTTACTAATAACAGCATCCAAATCATCTCCTCCATCGGGGCAATTTGCTACTCCTACTGGATGTATATTTCCATGTTGTAAAGTAGTCATTTGACGCTCTTGCTCTTCTGTAATCAATCCTTTTGGATACAATACCCAAGCGTCTATGTTTGATTTTCCTGCTGCAAAATACGCTGTAGCTGGACCTGTATCACCTGTAGTGGCTACAATTACTGAAAGATGTTCTTTTCTTCTTTCTAAGAAAAAATTAACCAAGTTTACTAAGAATGCTAAGCCTACATCTTTAAATGAAATTGTAGGCCCATAAAACAATTCCATTATAAAGGTATCCTTTCTAGTTTTTAATGGATACAAAGGAATTATTTCTTCTTTTTCAAAAGGCGCATAAGCTGTTTTAAGTATGTTTTTTAATTCTTCTTCTGATACTATTGACCTATCTATAAACAAGGATAATATTTCAAATGCTAAATCTACATAACCTAAACCTTTCCACTCTTTTAATTGATCTAAGGTAATCTCAGGTAATTCTTCTGGCACATACAATCCTCCATCTACTGCAAAACCATCTAATATTGCTGTTTCAAAATCTACAGGCTCTCCTCCTCCTTTGTTACTAACAAATTTCAACATCTTTTATTCTTTTATATAATTTGTATAAACCGCTTTGGTAATCATAATATCTTGTACTGCTACCCCAGTTAAATCTACCACCGTTATTTGTTCATCATTTAAACGTTGTAATGCTGGGTCTTGGATAGCTGTTCCTAATTCTATCACTGAACTTTCTGCTACAGCTCCGTCTTTAACTGCTCTATATATTTCTCCTCTACTTTTACTTTGTGGAATACTGTCTGCTATTACTATAGAAGCTTTTTTTAACAATTCACTCTCTAACTCTTGTTTATGCTCTGTATCTGAACCTACAGCTGTAATATGCGTTCCTTGTTGAATATCTTCTGCCTTTAATAAAGCTATTTCTGAAGGAGTTGTAGTTACTATTAGATTACTGTTTTTAGCTACTTCTGATGGATTTTCGGCTATATTTATATCAAAGTCAGCTCCAAGCTCTTTTACAAATTTCGCTACATTTTCCTTGTTACGTCCCCAAAGCCAAACCTTAATACAAGGTGTGTGTTTTTGTAAATACTGTAACTGTAATTTTGCCTGTATTCCTGTTCCTATAATTCCTACTGCTTTTATATTCTTAGGTGCAAAATATTTAGCTGCTAAAGCTCCTGCAGCTGCTGTTCGTATATCGGTTAAATAACCTTCATCTAGCAAAACTCCTTTTGGAACTCCTGTTTTTTGATCAAATAATAACATTAATCCCTGACTTGATGCTAGTCCTATCTTCGGATTATCATAAAAACCAGAGGCTATTTTAATAACATAATAGTCATCATTTTTTATATATCCGTATTTGATGTGTGCATCTCCTTTGGGTTCTTCAAATAATAATTCTCCTACTGGTGGCACTACTGTATTTCCATTACTATATTGCACAAACCCCTCTTCCATAGCAGAAACTACATCTATATCTGCTACTATTTTTTTTATTTCTTCAAGATTAATAACAATCGCCATATGCTTCGTTTATTTCTTTTAGTAATTGTTTATTTATTTTTTTTCCTGTTAATACCAACACCACATTTTTATATTCTTTTGAAATATCTTCTTTTAATAATGCTGCCACTGGTACAGCTGATGTTGGTTCAACAATTATATTATGGTGTTTATATAAAAACGCTACTGCTTTTTTTATCTCTTCTTCGGTGACTAGTTTAACCTCCTCTAAATGCTTTTTACAAATATCATAGGTTATTGCATTTGCTTCTATTCCCCCTGCTGCTGCATCTGCGATGGTATTTAATGTACTCGGTTCTACAATATGATTATATTTTATAGAATCGTACATTTCAGAAGCATTTTCAGGTTGGCAACCTATTACTTTTACTTTTTCATTTTCTGAAAAATAAGAAGCTATTCCCGATATTAATCCTCCGCCTCCAATTGGTACTAGTACTGCATTAACTTCTGGTAATTCTTCTGCTATTTCAACCGCAATGGTTCCTTGTCCTTTTATAATTTCAACATCATTGTATGGATGGATTAAAACTCCTTCAATATCCTTTGCATATTGAGTTGCTTTATTTTCTGTTTCTACACTTGTATCCCCATACAATACTTTGTCTAATTTATATTTAGACAAGCTCTTAAGTTTCTCTAAAGCAACATTTTTAGGTAAAAACAACTTAGCTTTAAAATCAAATTTCTCTGAGGCTAAACCAAAAGCCGCTGCATGATTCCCTGTTGATGCCGCTACAAAAGTTTTATCAAATTCTTCTGAACTTAAACTCTTTACTTTATTTAAAACGCCTCTTATTTTAAAGGAACTAGTGAGTTGTAAATACTCTTTTTTTAAGTATACATTTACTCCTGAAATTTCACTTAACTTTTCTGAATACTCTAGAGGTGTTTTATAAATATCGTTTTTAATATTTTCATAAACACGCTCTATATCTGTTTTAGAAATCACTTTTCTTAGTATCTATAATTAGTTAGGAAAATTAGCATCTACACTTTCAATAAACTGCTCTATTAATGCAACCACATTGGTATAAAACACCGGATTCGTATTTTTAAAATCGTCAGTAGGTTTATGATAGTCTGGGTGATCTTCTTCACTAAAAGTTATGTTTGGAATACCTTTTTCATGAAATGGTCCATTATCTGACGAATACATCCAGTAATCTTTTGTTTTATCGTTTGGATCATCATGACCGTAAGAAACTTTTAACGGACTCGTTTTTGCTATTTTTTCCACCACAGGTTTAAATTGTGGATATGGATACGTTCCTACTACATAAATTTCATTATTAGGATTACGACTTATCATATCAAAGTTGATATCTAACTTTATATCAGTTAAGGGTACTGGTGGGTTTTCTACAAAATACTTTGATCCGTGTAAGCCTAATTCTTCTGCATCAAAAGCTGAAAATATAATTGAATGCTCTGGTTTGTTTTTAGTAAAATACTTTGCCAAAACTAATAAGGCTGCGGTTCCTGACGCGTTATCATCAGCTCCATTAAATATTACACCATCTACAATTCCCATATGATCGTAATGCGCTCCTATAACAATATATTTATCAGGATTTGTTTTTCCTTTTATATACCCTACTATATTGGTTGCTGGTCGTTTCTTTTTAGTTTTTTCATCAATAAAATCAAATGGAGTCTTATAACTATCGTTAAATTTTTCTAAGCCTAATGTTTTGAAGTAATTGATTATTAACTCCTGTGCTTTTTGATTTTTTCCTGTACCTCTTCCCGCAAACTCTTCTGATGATAACGTTTTTTGCAAACTCAACAGTTCAGATAAATCATTCGTTAATACTTTATACTTTTTAATTTCATCAGGTTTCATCCAATGAATACTCTCAGCAGGTGCTGCTTGTAGTGTATACCAATAAAAGTCTGTTGGTATGTCCATTTCCTTGTAGTAGTCTAAATACTTTTTATGAGAAGGATCTTCTTTAGGATATTTATCTCCTCCTTTGCTTCCATCAGACCAAGAGTGAACCCCTAATTTAGCACTTGGATGTGCATTTCTTTTAGTTCCTGCTAAAAACATATCTGTTCCACCTGATGCCACCATGCCATTTTCTGGTAAATATGTATTTATCTTTCGTTTTCTAATTTCTTGAGATGCTACTAAATTGACCTCATCATCTATTGATCCACCTACATCTTCCATTGCAATTGTTGTTACTTGTGGATTCTTATCTAGTACATTTTTGATATCTTCTAAGGTATTTCCATAAATAATCCCTTTCATATACAAAGTATCCTTTGTTTTCTGACCTTCTTTAAAATAGAATTCTGCTACACTCTCATCTGAAAGTTTAAGTAATAGCTTTTGTCCAAAAGTTGACCCGAATATTAATTGAGGAAAAAAATAAAGAAGTCCAATTCCTATTACTAAAACCGTTAATAAACCAATAAATAGTTTTTTCAATTTTCTCATATATTATGTTTTTAAAAATTGGTGTAAAAAAATCTCCGTACACCAATTAGTTATTACTAATTAAGGTATACGGAGATTTCCGTAAGAAATAAAACTTATCTTCCCAATGTCTTCCTTAAGATAGAAAATAAGCTTGCAATAATTATATTGCTATTAATTCTTCTGATTACAAATTTAAAGAATTTTGGTTAAATTTCAAAAAAACTGAAAATCAACCAAATAACAAACTCATTAGGCTAGCACTTCAAGCACTAAGAGTTCTTTTTCATAATCTTCTATAAAAGTATCTATTTGGCTTTTTTCAATTCCTGGTGTACAAATAATATGTGCGATAGTATCTTCTGATGCTAATTGATATTTTTCACATAAACTTTTCGATGGCTTATCTAAAACTACCGTTAAAGCATCATTGTTTCTCCAAGCATTTACACCAATTTCTTTCAATCTCATTTCAGTATAAGCTGCTAACTTTTGCGACTCCCTTGTACGTTTTATTAATCCTTCTTTACCATGTTTCTTTATAAACGACCATAAAAACAATGGTGTTAACCCATTTCTAGACCCTGTAATTGTTGTATCTAAGGTTCCTACATAGGATACTGAATTTACAATACGGTTTCTGTGTTTTCTTTTTGCTAAAACGATTCCACACGGTATTGGTCCTCCAATAAACTTATGTCCAGAAATAGAAATACTATCAATTCCTTCAGCAAAATCAAACTTTGGTTTTGGATCTACAAATGGCGCTATACAACCTAAAAACGCTGCATCGCAGTGTATATAATAATCTTTGATTGCATACTTTTTAATTAACTTTTTCACCCTATCCAAATCATCAACAGCCTCGGTCATTGTAGTTCCTATATTTAAAAAGAAAACTGCGGGTCTATCTCTATTAAGGATTAAAAGGCTTTCTAAATCTTCGTAATCCATTTCTCCGTTAGACTGACTTCTTACTACAATACTTTTTAAATTCAATAAATGTAAATTCTTTTTTACACTATAATGCGTAGACTCACTATAATACACTATAGGATTATTAAAGCTCTCTCTTGCTAAATATAAACCATAAAGATTTCCTTCAGTTCCTCCATTTGTAATGTAGCCCCAAGTTTCTTTGGTATTGGTTGATAATATATCAGCAAAAAAAGAAATAACTTCTCTCTCCACATCTTTAGTATCTATTGATAAGGTAGATGGTGATTCTGGATCTCCCACATTATTAATACATAAATTTAAAAAGGGAGCAAACTCTTTATAATCAAAATCTTTTGCTAAAGGATACCCTAAAAACCTCGATGAACTTTCACTAATTCTATTATAAATCTCTTCTATTCTTTCCATTTCTATTATATGTATAAAATTCTTTTCCAAAGTTACATGAAAGAATAAATTACCAATAACAAGTTTTAAAATAACGAAATTATACTATTTTTACACTTTAAAAAGAATTTTATTCTTTCACACAAACACTTAACTGATGAAAACAGGAAAAAATACCGTGCACACGCTAGATCACATCGATTTAAAACTGATTAATGAGCTGCAAACCGACAGTAAACAGTCCATAAAACAACTAGCTGCTAAAGTAAACTTGTCAATTACACCTACGCATGAACGCATTAAACGTATGGAGTCTAATAAGGTTATTGATAAATATGTAGCTATTGTTAAGCCTGAAACTTTAGGAAAAAGTTTAATTGTGTATTGCCAAGTTACCTTAGTTAAGCATCAGGAGGTATTTTTTAAAGAATTTGAAAACTATGTTGCTGATATTGATGAGATAGTTGAAGTATCTTATATTGCTGGGGCTTATGATTTTTTATTAAAAATTATTTTAAACGACATGAGTCATTATCAAGATTTTGTAATGAAGAAAATTTCTCAATTAGAAATTATTTCCAACATCCAAAGTTCTTTTATTATCAAGCAAACGAAAAATACTACTAAGATTAGTGTTCATCCATAAAACAAAAAGCCCTGCTCTATTACTAGAGCAGGCACTTTTCCTTAATCCCCTAAAAAAATCAACCTTTTGTTACGATTGATACTACAAATAAACTCCTAATAAATTACTTTAGTATACTTTAAGCATAGAAAAAACTTATTTTGAAATAATCAAAAATTACTCGCTGTAAAACTGAAGTATTTAACTGAATTCTTTAAGGGTTTTATTGACTTTTCATAGTTCTTTTCTTTACTTTTTATTTGAAGTAAATAGCGGAGTAACAGTACTATTTTCATCTCTTAATTCAGCTCCTGAATATATAGTTCCTTTTTTTACTACATATAAAGGTTCAGCCCAAAAAGTTATGTCTTTTAAAGGATTTTGTTCATACACCAAAAAAGAGGCTGGTTTTCTTGCTATAATCTTTCCTAATTCATTCTCAAAACCTGCCACTTCTGCATTAATTAGTGTAGCAGATTTTAATATCTGAAATGGAGTCATATCAGCTCTTTCTTTTAACAATCTATATTCAATATGACCTCCTGGCAATTTATCATCACCTGGAACATCACTTCCTGCCGCAACTCTAATTCCTGCTTTTAATGCTTTTTTTGTAAGTAAATCTGCCATATCACTAATTGACTTCTCATTCATATAATTATATACAGCAAATGTAGGCTCTAGAATTGTTCCGTTTTTTTTCATGATTTCCCATAACTCTTTCTCTCCATATTTTTTTAGTGCTGACTCATTCGTTTCTCCTTCTGGTAATCTTCCAAATATTTGAGCGTGAGATACTACTTGTACTCCAGCTTTTGAAGTTTGCTTTGCATCCGATGGTCTAATTGCCCAATGCGCCCATACTTTTAACCCTGCTTTTTTAGCTGCATCTGTAATTTTTTTTGCTAACTTTCCGTCAATATCATAGTACAATTTTACTGCTGTAGAACCAATTCCTTTTACACGTTGCATTAAAGATGTCAAATCTGTTTCTTTAGTTACCTTATGCGCCCAAGATCCTGTTCCTAGTTCTATTCCTACCGAACCTGCAATTACTCGTGAGTCAGTGAAAAAATCTGGCCCCGCTAGAATACTTGAAAAATTTAAATCTGGTCCTAAAATCTGATTTGCTAATAATTGTCTTTTATAATACGCCAAAGCTCTACCATCTCCTCCCATATCACGAATTCCTAAAATTCCTGTTCCTAATTCTTTTCTAAATCTTTTCTTCACACTTTCATAAGTCTCGAAACTAGGGTCAGTAGCATAATGCACGTGTGAATCTATTAAACCTGGCATTATATATTTTCCTTTTAAATCTATAACAACAGCATCTTTATCTAGCTCTTTAGCATTGCCTTTATAGATATCTGTTATTTGAGTTCCTTTAAAAACAATAGTACTATTTCTCTTTGGTTTTGAACTAGTTCCATCAATTAAATTCACGTTTGTTAAAACATATGTTTTAGGTTCTAACTCTTCTTCTTCTGTCTCTTCAACTGTTATTTCTCCTTTGGAAAAATCATTTAAAAGTGCTTTTAACTCTTTAGTTGATGAGTTTTCTTGCATTAAGTTCAATACCGTTTTCACTAATTCTGGTGATGGGACATAACTTAAAAGCCTGCTTATATTCTCTTTAACCTCAACTGGTTTTTCTTTTATTAATTTATCTGATTCTTTTACTAAAGCTATAATTTGCTTTTCTCGTTCTTTGGGTATTTGTCCTAAAAAGGCATGATTAATTCCGAATACAATTAGTATTAATAATATTGTTTTCTTCATTTTTAAAATTATTTTAAAAGTTTACATTAATTTATTAGTTGTAAAATACAACTTTATTAATCTGACGATGTCTTTTTACTTTTGTTACATAAAATTATTTAATCTTTAAAAATTTCTATTAAGGCTCTTTTGAAGTTATTTCCAAGAACCATTTGTATGTGTTCATCCTTATAGCCTCGTTTTAATAAACCTTCGGCAATATCATAAGTTCTGTATGGATGATTAAGCCTTTCTATAGTAAGTAAATATTCTTCGTTGGTATGTGTTTGATACTTCTTTGGAGCATTTTCTAGTCTTTGTTTTCTAAGTTCTTTAGGAATATAATCTTCAGTATACAATCCTTGATCACTTCCTATTCCTACATATTCTATACCAACTAATTGTGCGACATGATCTATATGATTTAAAAAATCATCGATAAAAACTGGTTCTTTTTCACTAATCATAAAACGTAAAATAGGAATACCAATAACTCCCCCCGTTTTTGCCATTGCTTTAATAGCTTCGTCTGTTTTTGCTCTTGCAACTCCTTTTGCTATACTTCTGCAAGCTCCATGTGTAATTAAAATAGGTTTATTACTGGCTTCAATACCACCTAATGTAGTTATATCACCACAATGAGACACGTCAACCCCCATTCCAACTTCATTCATACGCTTTACAACTTTCTTACCATAGGGTGTAATTCCAGTATCTACATCTTCAAAAGCTCCACAACCTATCCTGTTTTTATCATTGTAAGTTAATTGAGAAACTCGCTGTCCTAATCCATAAAAAAGATTAACATCATCTAAAGTTCTAAAATGTTTAGAGTCTTGGTTTGTAATTAACATCCCAATTTTGTCTGAAATCCCAATGTTATTAAGCTTTTCAATAGTATCTATACGTTCAAAATATTTTGGATTGGATGCTATAATTCCGTTTTGTGTTGCCATAAATAACAACATTTCTTCATAAGAGGGCAACATATTTCCCCAACCAAATACATTTATTCCACAACTTTTAACGAATTCATAATCTTCTTGTGTAAAAGAATTAGGTACTTTTTCCCATAGCTCAGCTAATGGTAATCCATTTCGTTTATGAACCCAATCGCCATAATCGCCAAGCATATCTATACAGGTAGCTTGATTTACCAATTGAATTACCTCTTTTGAATACGTTTTTAATGCCTTATAATTGAGGCTCTGTTCTTTTTTTTGTACTACTACTGATTTTCCCTCACACATAACCAAGGATGGCAAAACAACTCCAGCTGTAGCAGTATAACCAAGTTTTTTAAGAAATAATCTTCTGGGTGATTTCATATTAGTTATTATTTAAGTTTTGTATCATTTGTGTTAGTACTCTTTTTACAGTATTTAAATCTTCTTCACTAATATTCTTTTCAGATTTTTCTGTGATTATATTGGCTATTTTTAAAGTTTCTTTTTCAAGTTCTTTCCCTTTTTCAGTAATAAAAATGAGTTTATTTCTCTTATCAAACTCAGAACTTTCTCGAACAATCAATTCTTTCTTTTCTAAATCAACTATTTGTCTAGCAATAGTACTTTTTTCTTTATTGGCTCTTATTGAAAGATCTCTTTGGTTTACTCCGTCATTATCCCATAAATAGAATAATAACTTCCACTGTTCTACCGTAATTTCAATATTGTTATTAATAAATTCTTCTTGTAATTTACTTACCAAAAGACGCTCGGTTACACTAATAAACCTTGATGACGAATTGTATGTTTGTTTTTCCATCTTCTTGAATTTAGTTGCAAGTTACAACTTTTAATTAAAGGATTAATAATAAAATAAACTAAGCGATTCTATTTATTTAGAATTCAATACTATTTTAATTAAACGTCGCCGTTTAATTAAAATAAAACAATTATATTTACACTATTAAACGCAAACGTCTAATAAATGCCAAAAATAATAGCAAAAAAACACGACTGGATTACTTTAGGGTATAAACTATTTGCAGAAAAAGGAATAGAAGGAATTGTTATTGAAAAGATGGCACAAAAACTAAAGGTTAATAAATCTAGCTTTTATTGGCACTTTAAGACAAAAAAAGAATTTGTAGATAAAATTATTTCTTATTGGATTGATACAGATACTGAACAAATAATCAAACTAACTGAAAGTTCTAAAAACGGAAAAGAAAAGTTTTTAAAATTAGTAGAACTAGCTTTCAAAAAAGAACCTCATCTAGATTTTATTTTTTTCCTTAAGAGATACGCTAAGAAGAATAAACAGATACAAGCTTTAATTGATAATATAGATACTCAAAGAATAGCTTATACAAAAAGCTTGTTAATAGAAATGAACTTTCCTTCTGAAGAAGCAGACATTAAATCTCAGTTGTTTTATAAATACTTAATAGGCTATCATGAAATGATACGTTACAAAAAACAGCCGAAAAATTATATAGATAAAGTTAAAATAGAGCTCAATCAATTTATTAAATTCTAAAGTTATGGCTAAAAAGAATATTTACTGGATTATTGCTGGAATCATAAACCTACTAACCTTTTTAATACATCTTATCGGTGGACAAACAACTCTTGTTAATCCTCTATTAAAAAGCAAATTATCACTACAAGTACAAACAGAAATGTTAGGTGTATGGCATATGGCTACAGTTGTTTTACTTCTTTCTTCAATTGTTTTTTTTAAACATTACTATAGCAAGCAAGTAAATAGCAATAAAGAATTAATTTCATTTATTAGTTACTTATATATTGGATTTTCTATAGTATTTATTGGTTCTGGATTTTCTATAGTATTTATTGGTTCTAGTTTTTTTAATGAAATATTAGCTCCACAATGGATACTATTGCTTCCTCTAGGAATCATTGGAATTTTAGGTGTAAACAACGAAAAAAAGAAAATGAGATTATCATGAAAAAAGTTATAGAAGAAGCTATCATCCTTACAGATAGAGAAAGAAAATCGCTACAGAAAATAGATTTTATAGACACTTTTTCAACTACAAATCATCTAAACAATTTAGAAGAAATATCTAATATGATTTTCAACTCTAATCCAAAATGGATTGAAAAACTATTTACAATTCGAAATAAAATTGCTGGTTTCTTAGGGTTACAAAACAAACTCCCTGATGATTATAACGAAAACTTTAAAGTAGGTGGCTATGTAAAGTTTTTCAAAATATTTTCTATTTCAGAAAATGAGGTAATATTGGGTGCCGATGACTCTCATTTAAACTTCCGAGTATTTTTAAAAAATGAAAACATTAAAAACTATAATATTAAAGTCATTACACTAGTAGAACTTAATAACCTCACAGGAAAAATATATATGACAATTGTAAAACCGTTCCATAAACTAGTTGTAAAAAGATTAGTTTCTAATGCTTTTAATGAAAATAATAAATGAAATAAATCTATATGAAAATGATAAAAACTGCACAAAAAAAAATTGAAATGGAATCAATATTTAAAACTTGTAAAACAAGTAGAAAGCTCTATTCAGAATATTTTAAAAAGTACTCTTTAGAACAATTAAATAAAGTACCTAAAGGGTTTAGCAACAATTTAATATGGAATATAGGACATATTATAGTTGCGCAACAAGTACTAATTTACAAAGGTTCTAATTTAAATGGGTATATCCCAGAAGAACTATATAAATTATACAAACCAGGAACCAAAGCCACAGGACATACTACAAAACATGAAGTTGATGAACTCCAAAATTTATTAATTTCATTAATAGAAAAAACTGAAAAGGATTTTTATAACGGGGAATTCATTAGCTATAACGCACGAATGACAGGAACTGGATTTTACTTAAATTCGCTAATGGATGCCTTTCAATTTAATAATTATCATGAAGGCTTGCATTTAGGTTATATGATGAACATTAAGAAGTTTGTTTAATTGAAAAATATACGGTATCTAACATACGTTATGTATCTAAAAATAAAATTTCAATGAAAGCCATAACTAAATATCAATATGGAGGGCCTAATGTACTTAATTTAGAAAATATTGAGAAACCTACTGTAAAAGAAAATCACTTACTTGTTAAAGTTAAAGCAAATTCTATCAATGCTGCCGACTGGCGTATCATGAGAGGAAAACCATACTTTGCTAGGCTTAGCTTTGGGGTATTGAAACCAAAAAATAAAATTCTTGGTGCCGATTTCGCTGGAATTGTAGAAGAAGTTGGTAAAGGAATTACAAAATTTAAAGTTGGTGATTCTGTATTTGGTGAAATGATCGAAGGAGGCGCTTTTGCTGAATACATTAATGCTCCTGAGAAAGTTTGCGGGTTAATACCTGATGAAAAAGAGTTTATTGAAATGGCTAGCATTCCCATGGCTGGACTTACAGCATTACAAGCATTAATAACACATGGAAAATTACAAAAAGGAGAGTCAGTTCTAATTAACGGAGCATCGGGAGGAGTTGGACATCTTACCCTCCAAGTTGCCAAAGCTTATGGAGCTCATGTTACAGCTATTTGTTCCCATAAAAATGTTGACTTTGTA
Source organism: Tenacibaculum aiptasiae (assembly GCF_965221665.1). Taxonomy (NCBI): domain Bacteria; kingdom Pseudomonadati; phylum Bacteroidota; class Flavobacteriia; order Flavobacteriales; family Flavobacteriaceae; genus Tenacibaculum; species Tenacibaculum aiptasiae. Next base: position 1,856,891 of record NZ_CBDCSN010000002.1, on the reverse strand, counting down.
AAGTCCATAGGTGCTGACAAAGTTTTAGCTTATGATATAACATCCATCCACCAACATAAGGAGAAATATGATTTAGTAATTGATGCCTATGGTAATTTAAACTATACTGATTATAAACGAATGGCAAAGCGTGGAGTTGTGGTAGGCTTTACTAATATGAGGCATCTAATACCTTTATTATTGAAAACTGCTTTAAAAAAATTCCCTCTAGCACAATTTACAGCACAAGCAAATACTAAAGATTTAAATACTTTGGCAGAACTTATAAAAGACAATAAAATTAAACCTTATATTGAAAAGAAGTTTTCTTATACTAACGTTTCTAAAGCTATTGAACACATAGAATCAATGAGAACTAGAGGAAAAATAGTATTATACTTAACTACAAACCATCTAAACAACAATACTATATAATTCCCTCTATTATTCTCATCTACTTATTATACTAACCTGAGGAAAATCAGCAGAACTATAGTATAAAGAAACATCCTTTTTCTTTATACAAAGGTTAATATAAAAGGTACCAAAAACGGTACTATAATCGTAAGTATTACACCACTAAACACCGCTATAATTGCCCACTCTTTACCTGTGGTTTCTGAAATAATAGGCAAACAAGTATCCATAGAAGTTGCTCCACCTGCTGTGATGGCTCCAAGTTTTCCAAAATACTTTACAAAAAACGCTGCAGCTAAAAGTGTTATGATTTCTCTAGAAATATTAGAAAGTAAGGCTATTACTCCCAAGGTTTCTCCACTTATTTCAGTTATAAAAATGGATGATAAACTATAATATCCAAATCCAGCACCTACCGCCATTGCTTCTACCATGTTTATATCTTCAATAAAGAAAGAAATGATTGCTGCTCCTAATAACGAACCTACAATAACACAAAGTGGCACTAATATGATTTTAATTTTTGTTTCTCGTATAACTTTAAAGGCTTTGGTATCTGAACCAATTCCGATTCCTACAAAAAACATTAATGCATATAAGGTGTATAGCGTAAAGTCGTTATTGATTAAAAAATCGGGTAAGAATTTATACAATGCTAGCAATAAACCTATTACAAACATTAAAAGAATGGTAAGACTATTTTTCATTTTTAGCGACAAAAAATAATTTATACGTGAAATATGCCAATAGCAAACTTCCAAACATTGCTCCTAAAGTAATAAGTAGCGCTTGTAATCCGATACTTCCCATATTAGACACAATGGTATTATTCAACCCAACTCCTATTCCCAGTAAGAACAACAACAAGTAAATTACCATACTGGTTGCTCTTTCTGAAAATCGGATGATTTTTGATTGATTTCTAAACACATATCCTAAAACAATACCTAGTGTCATTACTAATAATACTGGTAGCATATTCTATTAATCTTATTTAAAGTGTTGATATAAATAATTGAATTCTGTGTTGGCTCCTCCACACACAATGACTAAAATGTTGTTACTTTCAGCTAATAATTCAGGGTGGAAATACGGAACAGATATCGCAGCTCCACAAGCAGGTTCTACCAATACGCTTTTTTCATTTAAAAAATCGAAAGAAGCTTTGAGCGCTGTTGCATCTGATACTTTTACTGGTTTTATTGTAAATTCTTTAGCTAACTCTAAGGCTTGGGTTGTTATCTTTTTAGCCCCTAAACTTGTGGCTATGGTTTTAATTTCTTCTAGCTCTACAATTTTATTTGCCTGATAACTTTCATAAAAAGATGCTGCTCCTATGGTTTCTGTAGTAATAACTTGTGTGTTGGTCCATCCGTTTTTTTTCATGCCTTCTAATACTCCGCACAACAATCCACCGCCACCTACTGAAACAATAACCGTATCGGGTTGTTCCATTTGTTGGGCACATTCATCTATAATGCTAGCATGCCCTTTCCATAACAACGGATCGTCGAAAGGCGATACATATACCGCGTCTTCTTGCGCTGCTGACTTCAAAGCATACTGATGTGCTTCGTCCCAAACATTGCCATGCACCTCAACTTTAGCTCCTAAATCTTTGATTTTATCAATCATAAATTTAGTGGTTGTACTAGGCACTACTACTTTTACACTTACTCCTAACTGTTTTCCAACATAGGCTAATGAATACCCCGCGTTTCCTCCTGAAGAAGACACAAATTTTGTTTTTCCTTCTCCAATATGATGCCTGCATAATTCTTCCATTCCTCTAATTTTAAAAGAATTGGTTGGCTGATAACAATCCATCTTATAAAAGACATTCTTATGCTGTTCATTAAAAAGCTTATGCGATTGGTATATTGGAGTTTCTAAATAAAATTTGTGTCTCATTGTTTATTAGTTGTTTCTAACTTTATATTTCTTAATTTCTTCCTCAGTCATGTTGTGAATACTACTTGCTGGCGCAGCCTTAAGTGTGTACCAATAGAACTCTGTTGGAATATTAATTTTTGTGTAATAGTCTAAATATTTTTGGTGTGCTTCATCGCTCTTAGGTAAATCAGTAGCAGCGGTAGCTCCACCACCCCACGAATGTACTCCAATTTTAGCTCCTTTTGCTATGGTTCTTTTTCTACCTGCTAAAAAGAAATCTGTTCCACCAGATGCAATCATACTTTTAGAATTTAATCTAGTGTTTAATCCAAATTTATGTACATATAAACTTGCGCGCAAATTAGCTACATCGTCAATAGAACCTGGTACACTTAACATTTCTATTGTTTTTACTTCTGGATGTTGGAAAATTAATTCTAAAACAGCAGCTGGTGTACTACTGCTTATTGTTCCATTCATATAAGCTACATCTCCTTTTACTTCAAACTTAGCTGTTGACGCTCCTGACTCTAATCCTTTAAAGATTTCTTTTTCAGTTAACTTTCCATCTTCATTACTATCCCAAGCTACAACTTCTTCCTGTACTTCAGCTGGTGCATTTTTAATTACTACATATGCTTTTCCTCCCGAGAATTGTTGTAAAATTTCTTTTGCTTGTTGTTTCAATGCTGCTTCTCCTGGAAAGATGGCTTTTTCAAAGTTAAAATTATTCATTTCTTCTTTACTTACCGATCTACTTCCATCTGTATCCATCATTTGTAAAAACTGCACCATTTCCTCTGGAGCTTCGTTCATTTCTATGATGTTGTTCTTGTTTTTATCAACATCCTTAAAAATATCGTCGCTTTCTTTTTGTTGTTCTGTATGATAACTAGCCACAATCTCTGCAATATCGTCTGTAGCTATTTTACCTTTTTCTTTTTGCATTAACAACAGTACGTCTAAAGCTTCATATGGATTGATAACTCCATCTCTGTTGGCATCTAAAATTGCCATGTCAGACACTTTGTTTCCTGCTCCTTCTTTAACTCTTTTGTAATGCAACGTAATCAACTGTCCATCTATTTTTGTTTTCAGCGTCATTTTATTGCTTTTAAAAGACAATACTTTAAATACACTCTTCTTCCCGTCTGTTGTTATACTAACTTCTTTTTGGTTTTTAGACACTTTCCAGTTTCCCTTTTTTTGTTCCGCACCAACTACTCCTGTAAAGGCTCCTTTTGCTGCATAAACCTGAAATACTTCAGATGTTTGAAAAGCATCTTGTGGTTTTAGTTTAGAACCGTCTACTTCTAAAGTCTTTAATTTCCATTTTCCTATAATAGCCTTCGAAAGGTCTTGGGCTAAAACATTTCCTACTACTAAAAAGGCTACTAATGCCAGTATGTTTTTTTTCATTTTATTCTTGTTTAAATTTATTTTACTGTTCATAATCTTTTCTTGTTTTTTATATCTCCTTGTTTTTTTGCCATAAAAAAACTCCGTATACCAACCACATTTATGTGATTAAGGTATACGGAGTTTTCCGTAGGTTATTTACTTTATTTCCCAATTTCTTCCTTAATGTTAGAAATAAAGCAAGTAACTGCATTTACATACAGTTACTTTTTGTATGTCAGATAACAGTTAACAAAGGTAACTTATTATCTTCTAATCAACTTTAACAAACTATAAAGTCTTTATATTATTTTCAAAATAAAAAGACACTCTACTCCAAGATGAAACACAACTATTTTGTAGAGTGCCGTATCAAGTCAATCAAATAATTTTTTATTTAATTTTCTCTAAAATCCCCCTGTTTCAAACTTTCCCACCTATTAAAGGCTGTTCGAAAACTGGGTACAAAGTTGAGTTTAATTTTTAGAATTCCCAGTAAAAACGGGGCTAAAGTTGTCCGGATTTTAGAATTCTGAACAAAATTACGTAAATCGGGACTCCTTGTATTTAATCGGAGTCATCTGAGTACTGTTTTTAAATGCTGTATAAAACGAGGTTCTGCTTTTAAATCCAGATTCGTGTGCTATGGCTTCAATAGTAAAATTATTCTCCAAGTTATTTTTCAATAATTTCTTGGCATATTCTACTCTGTAGTTATTAATAAACTGATTAAAATTAGATCCCAAATTCGCGTTGATTGTAGCCGATAATTTTCTTGGGTGTACTCCAATTTTTTCAGCAACATCAATAATGGTTAAATCGACATGTTTGAAAAGTTCAAACTCTTCAACCGCTGCACGCAATTTATCAATTATTTCTTTGGTCTCTGTATTATTTTCCTGAGGCAATTCTTTTGGTGTATCTTTTTCAGTACATAATTCTGAAGTATTGGTATTGGTTTCTTCTGGAATTAACAATTTTACTTCGTGCTGCATAATTCCTTTAAACGATGCCCAAAAAATTAAACACATATTAATAATAAGGAATGCCGTATCTAATAAACTAATTGCCGATTCTTGAAAAATAACCACCAATATTAATGCTACAAACGACGACATAAAATAAAGGAGTATGGTAAGCGAAAAATATTTAATCCAGATAATCCCTTTGTATTCTGTAGTTGAATATTGATTTTTAATTTTCTTGGTGTGAACAGTTATGAGTTTAAAAGTCCTCACCATGATTACAATACTGTAAATAATCCCTCCTAAGTAATATATCAATCCGAATATAGCTGATTCAAATACTTGAACGATAAAAGACAAATCGAAAAGCAATAAACCTGTAAAAAAGAGAAATGCTACAATTCCCGGTATTAATACATTGTATTTTTTCTTTTCAGGTACAATGGAAATGTCTTGCACATACAAATAAAACACGGGAAACAACAACCACAAAAAGTCAAACGGTAAGTATTCTAGCTTTGGATAATACTTTATAAGATTTAGTTCTATGACTATTTCGTTGATAGCACCCAAACCAAAAAGAATCATAAAAACACCTAAGAAAAACGTGTTTCGCTGTTCTTTTCGATGTAAAGCTATTAGTAGTATTCCAAACGATACGCCTAATATTAACAACACAATATTTATGGTTGATTGTAATGAATACGTTATTTCCATATTGAATAAGACACAGTGTTCAGCATTAAGTTACAAAACATTTTACAGAAAACCTGCGACTCTTTGGTAAAAAGTTTCAGGAGTAAACATGTAACATTCAATAAGCTACTATGTCTAATAGAAAATCGTGGTCGCGAAAAATTATACTAATCTTTAACCCCAACTAATCAAATAAATGAATCAACCCTTAAAAAAAATCTTACATTTCCCTATTACCAAAATCCTTTTAGGAATAAGTAGTTGTTTAGCAGTTTTAATCCTTGTACAAAACTTTATTTCTAAGCCTATTTTCCAAACACTAATTGCTACCAAACAAATCTCGGACACGTTTGTTAATTATACTTCAATCGCTGTTTTATTAGCTACCTATTATTTTCTATTTAAGTTTTTAGAGCAACGAAACATTACAGAAATAACCATCAGAAACCATACAAAAGAGCTCTTTGGAGGATTTATACTTGGCTTTGGAATTCTTTCTTTAGTTATACTAATTTTATATGCATTAGGCTATTACCAAATAACAAACTTTAACGGATATTCTTATTTCTTAGCACCACTTTCTTCTTTGGTTATTAGCGCCTTACTTGAAGAAATAATGTTTAGAGCTATTTTATACCGAATATTAGAAAACTGGTTAGGAACCTATATTGCCTTGGCTATTATTTCGGTATCTTTTGAACTACCTCATGTTTTTAATGACAACGTTACCTTTTTATCGATAGTACTGGGACTTATCTTCGGATTTGCACATGGTATTATGTATACTTATACCAAAAGAATTTGGCTACCCTTTGCATTCCATTTAGCATGGAACTTTGCACAACCTTTTTACGGTTCTAACCTATCGGGTATTGAAGATGTTGGAAATATTTTTAGTTCAACATTTAACGGACCAAAATTATTAACGGGTAGTATTTATGGTTTAGAAGACTCTATACTTTCTATCATCCTATTATCTATAGTGTCTATTGTATTCTTATACGCTAGTATACAACAAGGAAAAATAGTACCGCCTTCTTTTAAAAAATAACTTGAACAATAAGGATAGGTACATCGCCTATCCTTTATTCAACATTTACAGTTTGTAACGCAAGTGTAACATTTTGACCACTTTAATCGTTGTAAGGTAAAAATCCTAACAACTGACCTTAAACTGTAAAAAATGAACAAAGCTATTCTCCTTGTTTTCGCATTTCTTATCTGCTTATCGTGTAAAAAAAATGAGCAAAAAGCATCCTTAAAAAAAGAACCACAAACCGTAAATCCGATTTCAGAAATAGACAGCCTTCTACGTAGCTATGAGAAAAACGGAACTTTTATGGGAAGCATAGCCTTATCTAAAAAAGGTAAAACTATCTATTCTAAAACTATTGGATTTAGCAACATAGAAGCAAATACAAAAGCCGATGAAAACACCAAATATCGTATTGGTTCAATTTCAAAAACATATACAGCGACATTGGTATTGAAAGCTGTTGAAGAAGGTAAGATTGCTTTAGATGAAACCATAGACAAATACACCCCTAGCATTAAAAACGCATCAAAAATTACCATTGCTCATTTATTGCAGCACAGAAGTGGTATACATAACTTTACAAAAGATAAAAACTTTTTTGAATATAGAACGGAGTATAAATCGCCTGAAGAAATGTTAGCCCTAATTGCTACTTACGACAGCGATTTTGAACCCAACACTAAAGGCGACTATAGCAACTCTAACTACTTTTTATTAGCTTATATTCTTGAAAAAGTATACAACGAAAGCTACAATAAACTTTTACAAAAAAAAATATGCACGCCTTTAGGCTTAAAAAACACTTATGAAGGAAAACAAATAGACAGTAGTAAGAACGAAGCACATTCGTATTCTTTTGCAGAAGGGAAAACAAAGTTTCCAGAAACCAACTTATCTATAACCTTGGGAAGCGGTTCTATAGTTTCTACTGCTAAAGAGGTAAACCAATTTATAACCGCTGTGCTTACAGGCAAATTACTTTCTGATAAAAGTATAGCCCTTATGAAAACCATTAAGGACAATTATGGAATGGGGGTATACCGATATAAAATAACCGATAGGCATGGACTTGGACACCGTGGGCATATTGATGAGTTTAGAGCTACCGCTATTTATTTTCCAAAAGAACAAGTAACGCTTATTGCAATAACCAATGGATCTAGCATTGATATTAACGATTTATTTTTAGACATTTTAAAACGTTATTTTAAAGATACTCCTGTTGAGATTTCGGAAACTGAGCTTGAAAAATTTGCAGGGACTTATGTATACGAAAAAGATGCAACGGACAAAGCAGTGTTTGTAAGAGACCACACTACTTTGGTTCATATTATAAAAGGTGAATTTAAATCTCCACTTGTATACAAAGGCAATAACCGATTTGTTATGGAACAAATGTATGCGGAGTCTATTTCGTTTATATTTTCTGCAGATGGAAGTGAGCTAAGCTTTGTTCAAGGTGATTTTAAGGGCAAATACACCAAAGAGTAAACGTGTTATTTAGCTCATTATTAACAAAGAACAATTAAAATTTATTGTACTATTGTTAAGCCTTGCATACTTAACTATATATCGATGAAGTTTAAAATTGTTCTTTGTTTCCTACTTTTTCAAACTGTTTTTTATTCGCTAACAGCCCAAGAGGCTACTCCTAATGTGGTAGGCAACAAACAAGTGATTTCTTCGAAGGTTTTAAACCAAGATCGAGAAATTTCGATATACCTGCCTGCTGATTATAAAAAAACAGCTTATCCAGTACTGTATATTGTAGACGGACAACGGTATTTTTTAAATGGCGTCCTGTATCAGAACACGTTGCAATGGCAAGACAAAACTCCTCCATTTATTGTGGTGGGCATACATACACAGCAGAGAAAAAGGAGAAAATTGTTATATCCAGACGCTCAAATGTTTATACAGTTTTTAACGGATGAATTGATTCCGTTTGTTGAAAAAAATTACAATGCTGCCTCCAAACGCTTCTATTTTGGTTGGGAAATGGCGGGAGGTTTGGCACTTGAACTCCTTGCACAACCCGAAAATATATTTACTGCTTTCTTTATAGCTAGCCCCACCCATATAACTAAAGCCAGACTAAACTCTTTGAGAAAAAAGTTAGTTACACAGGGCAATACTACCGAGTTTATCTATGTTTCTTTAAGCCCTTCTGAACATTGGGCAGCGGAATCTGTTAATCAATTTAAAAGCCTGTTAAGTAACACTGTTTTACCAAAAACCACATGGAAATTCGATTCCTTACCAAACGAAAACCATCACTCTACTCCAACCTTAACCCTGCATAAAGGTTTAAACCTTTACTTTAGCGATTATCCTTACCTACGCTTTAACTCTTTAAACGATTTTAACCAATATGGTGGATTGGCTCAACTCAAAGCGCATTATGCCAAAAGAGGCGATAAATACAATACCTCTAAAGAGATTCATAAAAGCACCAAACACTTTTTGTTATTGCAAGCCATGAAAGAAAACAATTACCCTGCTTTTGCTTTGTTTATGAAAGAGTTTAGCAACTACTACCAAACCAAAACTAGGGATTTGTGGTTTAACCGATATGCTCAGTTTTATTTACAACATCAAAAAACAAACAAGGCTATTGAAGTTTTAAGCGCTGGACTCGGTAAGTTTAAAAAATCGGCAATTCTATTACGAAGTTTGGGCGATGCCTATTTACAACAAGGCAACAAAGCTAAAGCCAAGGTGTTTTATACAAGGGCTTTTGAAACCGCTATACAAAACGAAGACAAGAATATTGAAGCTTATAGATTGAAGTTGGAGGGGATATAGTCTTTAGTTTAACGATAAAAACTTTGCAGAACTATCAGCGAGCTTCGTTGATGCTCTTGAAACTCTACGAAACTGTCAGCGAGCTTCGCTGATGCTTTTGAAACTCTGCGAAACCATCAGCGGGCTTCGCTGATACTCTTGAAACTCTGCGAAACCATCAGCGGGCTTCGCTGATACTCTTGAAACTCTGCAGAACCTTCAGCGAGCTTCGCTGGTACTCTTGAAACTCTGCAGAACCATCAGCGGACTTCGCTGACACTCTTAAAACTCTGCGAAACCTTCAACGGGCTTCACTGACAGAATAAAATTATATAATTAGGGAAAATCCTAAACTATACTAATTACTTACTTTTCAGTCATTACGAAACAGCATCAAATAAAACATTATTAAAACTGCATAACAAATATCTAGATAAATAAAATAAATCTTCATTTGTATTATTATTCCCTTGGTGTAGTCATTATTTTAATAAATACAATTATAAAACGAATAATTAATATAGTAGATGTAAATATTAGATATAAAATGATGTATTTAAATATATCAATAATTAACTCACTAAAATTATTTACTAATGATTTAAAAACTGGAATTGTAAAAGAGATAACTGAAACAACAAGTGCTGAATATATACTATAATTTAAATAATGTACTAGTATTTTATATTTAGAATTTGCATTTTTAATTAATTGCATCGCAGTATTATCAATAGTATGAAGTAATGTTGTTATTGTCAACAAAAACCCAAGTAAAACACTAAATACTACCATAGTAGAAGCAATTAAATTTTTAAAATCTAATAAATCTATGAAATTGTTTTTAATTTTATATGTGATCAGAATTATTAAAATTGATATCAAAAAAGGAAAAACTTTGGACAGATATTTTATAAAAGTACTTACCATTTTTATTTATTAGAGAAGACTTCTCTCAAATATATCGAATTTTCATAAAACTTAATTTCTAATTGCTCATAAACCTCTCTTGTTCTAAAATTATTATGCCTTGTTTTTTCTACAGTAATTTTATCATTTATTGTTCCCGTTAAAAAGTTAAAAGTTTTTTCTTCAACATCAGGGTCGTTACCAGTGACAGTTAATGTTAATAATTCAGCACTTGTTTGTCGATCTAAATAAGATACAACTTCTCTTACTTTAGAGATATTTAAAGACTGTTTAGTTTCTGCTTCAAATTCAAAACTTAATTTTCCTGCCTCAAATTTATTTGCCAAACTTGGAATCTCCACTGGTAATAAATCCGAACCGTCAACAAGTTTATTAATATTTGTAGGAGAAGCAAGTTTAACTTTTAGTTTTTTGTAACTTTTAGTTTTAAAAAAGTTTTCCATTGAAGATTTATTTGTAATCTTTTCAAGTGTAAAATTGGGAGTATTAAAATTATGTTTAATAAACTTTTCAATTGATTTAGCATTTACTCCTGGTCTCCTATTAACAAGTACAATAATATTAGTTTGACTGTCAAACAAAAAAGACGTTTGATATCCTAAACCATCATCTTCCTCTAAATCAAGCTTATTTATCTCTTTAGTATTTTTATTTTGCCTTGGAGGAATACTTTCAGTTTGAGTAAAAGAAAATGTTCCGAATGTAAAATCGTTTCTTTTTTTCACTTCAAATAGACCAACCTCACCATTAGTTTGAATAATATTCTCCAAATTCTCTTGGTTTGGAATTTCAAATGCTTTTGTCAACTCTTCCTGATGTAGTCTTCTATCTTCTTTTGTTATTGCTTTAGGAGTTATTTTATAATAATAAATACTTAAATCTTTTGTATTGCTCATAACTTTTTGTTTAAATTATATAGTCTCTAAATTGAATTAGTCTAGTAAATTATAAGTTTCTTCAAGATTTTATAGAACTCAAAAATTCTCTAATCTTTAAGCTTCCGAATGTAAAACAAAATAAAGTCTCTAGTTTACGGAAAACCATACTATAAGTAAGGGTTTTCCCTATTTTTAGTTAAGTTAAAATCCTTTTGGTAATTTCATATTTATCAACAAGTTTGAAATTATAAATAGTTTGCTTTTATAAAAGTTATATTAAATTTACATTTAATGAATAATAATATATTAATTACCTTATTACTTGCTTACCTAATTAAATAAGTCGTCAAAATTTAGATAAAATAAAATGGATAAATTCAATTTAAACACTTTTACTTTAAAGTTAGCAGTAGGAACTATTTGGTTAGTTTCTATTTTTTTATTTGCATGCGGCATATACAATATTTTCCCTTTTATTGAATATTTATCTAAAACCTCAACTTGGGGGATATTAGTTTCTATACCAACATTAGTATTTGCATATACTATTGGTGAGGCTACTATATACCTTAATAATTCTGCATTCTTTAGGGGTTCTTCTAGTTATAAAGAGATTGATGATTTTTCTCTTTTAGCAAAAACTAAAAACGAGTTCTTAATCAAAAGGTACGAAAATATGGAATATCAATTTCAGTTTTTCAAAACATGCGTCCCTACATTTATCTTTTTAGGAGCTTCAGTAGTTTGGAGTTCTATTCAAGTATTAATTTCTGGAGTGAGAGAGATATGTATAGGGCTCGGGATATTCACAATCGTTTTCTCTTTTATATTCATAAGAATGGCCTCAAAAAAGAAAGCTGAAATAAAATACCTTATTGAAAAACAAGAGCAGCCTACTTCCCTCTCTTCAACTAGTGAATAGTGTTACTTTCTACTAAACAGTATTAAAACAAACAACTTACTTTAAAAATATATTCTTAAAAAAGCCTTTGAATAATACACTACTCAAAGGCTTTTATCTTAGAATCTGTACAAGGCTGATATTGCCGTAACAAATTGGTGCTTGTTTCCTGTTTGAATAATTGGGCTATCTACAACATCTGAAATAAGTACATTGTAACGGAATGCCATACCTAACATCCATTTTTTATTCAATAAATAGAAAACATTTGAAGATACTCCAACATCTTTAAAACCAGACTCCAATTTATAAGTTGATAAGTTAGCAGCTAAACTACTTGTTTGAGATACTCCAAAATAGGTATTTAAATAATTTGAGGTAGCAAAAGAGCTGTTTATTGCAACTCTTGAAATTAACTTCTTTTTTCTATAGTTAAAACCTACTTCTACATTCGCCAAACCACCATCGTTTGCTCCAGTAATATCGTGCGTATAGCTCGCTTTAATATCTACCTTTTTAAAGTTATACTTAGCAAACAATCCTGCTCCAACGGCAAAATCTATTTCGGGGAGCTGCGCTATTTTAGTATTAGACACAGAGTTATTTCTGTTTATTTTTGAGGCAATCATGGGACCGAAATTCCACTTTCTATTTGCCAACACATTGTATTCTGCATTTAGTCCGTACACTCTTATATATCGACCATTTATCCAGTTAGCAGAAAAACTTATGAAAGGCAATACACGGTAATCTTTCGCTCCTTCGTACTCAGGAAACAAAGCTACACTGGCTCCTAAACTATAAAACACTTTTTTAGTAACAGGGGGTTTTTGTTGCTTTTGAGCTTGTAGGTTATTGGTATAAAGACTGCTTATTCCAATAATAAAAATTAAAAAAAATCTCGTCATAAATAGTTATTGTTATAATTAGGCAACAAAACTATTGGCTCTGACACTTTCAATTCTGAAACTAATTTCAGTAATGAAGCAAAATACATTTGAATTAAAACTTTGCCTACTTATGCTTTTATGACTACTGTTTTAAATTTTGAGATAATAACAGCAATATTTAAATATTAGAAAGAGTTGTCTTTGTTTTTCCTGATAGTACTAATTGCTAGTTTTAGCTAAAAATAAAAACGGATATGTAACCGCAACAATTAATAAAACAATAATGGTTGTTCTTAATACGCTGTTTTCTGTTTTAAGTAATTTTGAAAAAACATAGCATACAGCTACGTTATATAATCCAGCTATTAAAAAATAAGCCTTCATTGATTCAAAACTAGATAATAATAGTATACCGAGTACTACGCTAATACTTCCGCTTAAAGTATTACCTTCATTAAGATCATAGAAAACAAACACATTAGTAATAAAAACTACAATCAAAAAAACATATTTTAATCTAATTTTATTTCTTCTATTCATAACATTCAAAACTTCTTCTTTACTTTTATCTTAAATCATAATTACTATGAAATTCAAAGTTACTTTTATTTTACTACTTACTTTCTCGCTCTCCTAGTCTCTGACCAGTTGAGATTACGTTTGTTTTCAGCTAAAAAATTCAAAAAACAAACAACTACCTTTAACTATGGAGTTCTTTGTAATTATGCTTTTGGAAAAAGCTAGCAGAGATTTTTTTTATCAAAAACAGAAAAACACAATTAATTAAATCTGTAGTACGAAGCGTATAAGAAAAAGAAAAGCGAACCGAAGTTCGCTTAAGAATAGATTTAGCATTTATGCGCAGGATATTCAACACCACAGATATAACAATAACCATTAGAATATACTGGTGTTGCACTACAATCTAAAGGCTCTTGAAATCCACCGCTAATAGATTGTTGCTCAGATTTGTTTAAAGCTGTACCTAAGTTTGAAATGTTCTTTAACATAATTTGAATTTTAAAATTTCTCAAACCTATGGATAAATAAAAACAGTGAATTAAATTAAACCGTAATAAAAGTAAGGCTTTACCTTACTTAACAAAAATTAACAACTACTGTAAATAGTCTAATATTAAGAGTAAAGAAAAAAGTGGGTTATCAAGTAGAACCAAAAAACATGAAAGCAAATAACACAATTGATATAAGAAACAGGTTGGTTAAAAGAATCAGATTCGACGTTAATTAAAACTTTGCCTACTTGTACGTTTATATCTACTCTACTGTTTTAAGTTTTACAGTAAGTTAAATTTGTACTTTTGCTATTCAACATTTAAAATAAATTGTTATGAAAGCAAAAATTAAAATTGCTGCTATTGTTATGATAGCAATGAATTTTGGTGCTAAAGCTCAAAATAGTTATCCAAAAACAGGAACAGTAAGTTTTTACGATATCACTTCTACTCAAACAATCCCTAAATTATCTTTGGGTAGACATGCAGGAGAAGCATTTAATTTTTATGTGTCTGATTATGTTGGAACCATCAAGTTTAAACAGGATGAACCCAATAGCATGCATGAAATGAGATTTGATATTGAGTCTCCAACAATAAATGAAATGAACTATGCTTTTATGTTTAATGGAGTTTCAAAATTTAGAATTAAGTCAAACGGGAATGTAGGTATTGGTACATCAAATCCTTCTGCTGGATTAGAAATTAATAAAGGAAATACAAATGATGTTGCTTTATTATTAAAGTCTTCTGGTCCAGGTTGGGGTTCGGGATTGCAATTATATAATTTAGCTTCAGACAAACAGTTTGGTATGTACTCTGGAAATGATGGAAAATGGCATTTTACACATGAAGGTAATGGAGATAGATTAGTTATAGATAATGCTGGAAATGTAGGAATTGGAAATTCAAGTCCAAGTACTAAGTTAGATGTTGGAGGAGAACTGAAAACGAATTGGGGTAGACTTGTTTTAAGAGATAACTCTTTAGAAGAATGGTATACAAACGGACCTGCAAGGCTAGCAGTAAATTACCTAGGGTATCAAAAAGGAGATAGTCAGTTTAGAGATTATACTATTTATAACGGTAAGAGAGTAGGAATTCTACATGTAAGTGGTGAACAAGAAAGCGTAGGTATTGGAACTGAAAATACTTTCGGATATAAATTAGCTGTAAATGGAAAAATTGGGGCTAAAGAAGTAAAAGTCGAAGTAAATAGTCCTTGGCCAGACTTTGTTTTTGAAAAGAATTACAACTTACCAACCTTAAAAGAAGTAGAAAACCATATAAAAGAAAAAGGACATTTAAAAAACATACCTAATGCTAAAGAAGTAGAAAAGAATGGTTTCTTTTTAGGGGAAATGAATAGCAAACTATTACAGAAAATAGAAGAGCTAACTCTATATACCATTGAACAAGAAAAAAAATTGAATGCTCAAAAAGAAGAGATTGAGAATCTAAAAACTCAAAATTCTAAAATAGACGAGCAACAAAAGAAAATTGAACAATTGGAAATGTTAGTCAACAAATTACTGAAAGACAAAAAGTAAGTTTATTTACTTTTAATATTATGAATAAAAATCAACACCTAATAAGTGTTGATTTTTTTATGTTGAGGATTTAGAAACCGAATGCTAAAAATAAATCATCGGAACAGAATCCTTTTGAGCTGTTGAATAAACTATAGAGCAGTTTGCAAATTTTTCTTTGCAGCAACTCCATTGTTTCCCGATGTTTAACTTTTCTTAACAAGCAGTCCGTAAATAATTAATTAACTTACGAAACGCTGACAAACAGTATAAAACTCAAACAATGAAAAACTACTTCTCTACATTTTTAATCGCAGCATTGGTATTACTTTTAAATGCTTGCAATTCAAAAAAACAGCAATCGAAAGATACCAACTCACCAACTCCTGAAGTCTCGTATTTTGGACAAAAACCACCAGGAACAACTCCTGAAATTTTTGCTCCTGAAATTGTTTCGGTAACTGGACGATATGAATACGCCTTATCTTTCTCTCCTGCTATGGATGAGTTATATTTTTCAGGAAATAAAAAAGAAGAAAACCAAACCGTATATTTTTCTAAGCTGAAGGATAAAAAATGGAGTCAGCCTAAAAAAGCAAACTTTACTAAGGGGCAAAAAAAGAACGAATTCGAAGCATTTGTAAGTCCTGACAATAAAAGAATCTATTTTTCTACTTACGATTCTATTTTTCATGATGAAAACATCTGGTATGTTGACCGTTTAAAAGACTCTTGGAGTGAAGCTAAAAAATTAGATTCCCCAATGAATGATGATATTGTTTTTTACGCTAATGCTGCAAATAATGGAGATATTTTTTATACGAGCATCTCAAAACTAAAAATGTATTATGCTCCCAATAAAAATGGTGCGTTCCCCGAAGTACATGAGGTAAAAATTGAACATGGAGGTCATGGCTACATCTCTCCCAATCAAGATTTTCTATTGGTAGACGCAAAAAAAGACAATGACAAAACAAAAGACAGAGATATTCACGTTTATTTTAAGAAAAAGAATGGTGAATGGACAAAACCTATTAACCTTGGAAGTACCGTAAATTCTGATTTTACTGAGACATGTCCAAGTCTTTCTCCTGATGGGAAATATTTATTTTTCAGCCGATATAATGAAGAAAATGGAGTATCAAACATTTATTGGGTAAACGCGGATGTTATTGATAAGGTAAAACCTACTGACTTAAATGAGTAATGACTCATTAATTAGAAATACTTTTTTAAACTTTATAAAAGCAAAAAACCTTAACTCGTAAGAATTAAGGTTTTTCTTTGAAACTCAGTACGGGCGGAGAGACTCGAACTCTCACACCTCACGGCACTAGAATTTAAGGTAGCGTACTAATAAACAACGCTTAAGACTATAATCTCTTAATTGCATAAACTTCTTAAATCAACATGTTTTATAGCTAATTTCTGCTTTAGTGTGCAAATAGTGTGCAAAAAATGGCATCAATTAAATTTATATTTAGGTCTATAAAAGACTTTGGTTCATTAACTATGAGATTTACTCATAAGGACAAAAACAATAAACTCGATATTTTCATTAATACCGAATTTAAATCGAAAAGAAGTTATTGGTTTGATTCTAAAAACAAGCAATTAAAATATCCCTAAGGCAAACTGTAAGGAGTCATTAAAAGTAAAATCTACAATCATTAATCTTGAAGAATTCGTTTATAATAGATTTAATATTGATTTTCAAGTTACAGACATTAACAAACTTTGGTTACAAGACTGTATTAACAACTTTTTTAATCGAACGACTAATACAAAACATAAACTTCCTTTAACTTTAGTTAGCTACGTTGATTACTACATAAGTAAGTCGTCGACTATTAAAAATGCTAAAGGTACTTTTGGGTTATCTAAGTCTAGAATTGACGACTTTAAAATCTTGAAAAAGTTTTTAGTAGAATTCCAAGGAAAGGAAACTATTAAGATTAAAGATGTAAATCTTGATTTTAGCAACCGTTTTATTAACTGGATGGTTGATATTAAAAAATACGCTAATGGTTATGCAGGTAGAATGTTAAGTGTTATTAAAACACTTTGTAATGATGCTAAATTCAATGGTTTAGAAACACATTCACAGCTATTTAAAGTCTCAGGATATAAGACAAAAAACGAACATATAATCGTTTTAAGACCAGAAGAATTGCAATCTATAAAAGATATAGAACTACCTTTAAAACATCTTAAAAACGCCCGTAAATGGCTTCTTTTAGGCTGTTACACAGGTCAAAGAGCAGGAGATTTACTCAGCATAACTTTAGATAATTTTCATACTAGAAATAACCTAGAAATTATCGAATTAAAGCAACAGAAAACGGGTAGTTTAGTTACTATTCCTGTACTTGATGAAGTGAAGAAAATTATATCTAATGGATTTCCTCATAAGATTAGTCAACAGAAGTTTAATCAATACATGAAAGAAGTATGTAAACTTGCTGGAATTAACCAATTAACTGAAGGATTTTTATTTAATAAGACTACTAAACGTAGAGAATTAGGAAAGTATGAAAAGTGGAAACTAATTTCAACTCATACATGTAGAAGAAGCTTCTGCACGAATAACTACGGAAAACTACCCAATTATTTAATTATGAGTGTTACAGGTCATAGAAGCGAGAAAACCTTTCTTGGTTATATAGGTAAAACATCTTATAACTATGCAAAGCAATTCAAAGAATTATATGAGAAGAAACCTTAAGAAGCTTTGAGGTCTTTTATTTAACCTATTAACCTTATTACTGAACAAATAAACATTTACGATTATCGTAAATGTTTATTGTTTTACATTAAATCAAGAGAAATATCCTTGAAAACTACTTACAAATGTGGGGGAATAAGCAACTTATTAATAGAATAAGAAACGCTCCCCCACATTTGTAGATAGAAATCAACATTAATTAACTAAATCTCTATAGCAAACAATAACTTAATTCTTTTATATTTACAGTTATTATTTTTTGTATAAGAGTATATACATATGTCGTTTACCTATATAAATTAGTTCTATAACGACGTATTTTATGCGTATATAAACAAGTTGTACGCAAGCTGAAAAAGGATTATGAATAATAAAATCTTAATACTGACTTTGATAATTCTATTCAGTCACCAATTTGGTTTTGGACAGGAAAATAAATCGAATGAATTTAATACCGACAATTTGATTGGAGTATGGTATCCAAAATATAGTCGTGGAAAAACTGATTTGATTTTTGAAAAGAAAGTAACGACTGAACACAAGTACGGATTAAGTATTGAAATATTGAAAAACGGAGAGTTCCGAAATAGATATTCTGCCCCTTGCGGAAATGACACAATGCTTCGGACTCATAATTATAGTGGGAAATGGAATCTGAATGAAAATGACTGGATAATAACCACTTCTGAACCAATTAATCGAAAAGGAACTGTTTATAAAATAGTGGAATTAAAGTCCGACAAATTAGTTCTTGCGGAGATTAAAACAGAATAAAGTCAGCGTACAACAATGTATAACCGCAATTACGGCGGATTCGACTACGTTCGAATCCATTCGGAATTGCGAGCGTCAGTGCTAAACTGAAAAATAATAACTTAAAACCCGTAACTGACGCTTATACGAGACCGTTGTGCTTCATTACGAAATGAATAAATAGAATTGGAACATAAAAAATGAAAAACTGGAAATTAGAAGAATATGTAAATGATTGGGTAAAATCCGAATTTTCTAGAATTAACCAATCGAATTTTACAGTCGAGTCTGATATGTCTGATTACCTTAAAAGTGCCATCCAAGAAGGAGTCAAACTTAAAAGGATTGAACTTGAGGAAAAAGGTGAAAAAGAGAAAGGTAAATCTTGGAAGCCCGATTTTGAATTGGAATGTTTCGATATACCAGTACTTATAGAAAACAAACTTAAAGCCAACAAGTTAGTTAATAAAACAAAGGAGGGGATTAAGAACGACATTAAATCTGTTCAAAATTATGCTGTTAATGGAGCAATTCACTATGCTCAATGTGCCATAAGAAGTAAGAAGTATAATGAGGTCATTGCGATCGGAATAGCTGGGGACAATAAAGAAAATGTTGAAATACAAGTCTATTATGTCTTTGGTGCAAGTGACAACACTTACAAATTAGCAATCGATTATAACAGCTTGGATTTTTTAGAATCCAAAAAATCGTTCAAAGAATTCTATAAAGCAATAACGCTTACAGAAGAAGAAAAGCATACTATTTTAATTCGTTCACAAGCTTTATTACAGAAATATGCAAAAGAACTGAATAAATTGATGCACAATCATAACATTACTGCTCCTCAGCGTGTGTTATATGTGTCTGGAATGCTTCTTGCCATGCAGGATTTACAAGATTATGAAACAAAGGAAATAATTGAGAAAGGATTAGTTCCTGAAGACTTAACTGGAATCGAATTAAACGAAAAAAGAGATGGTTATAAAGTAGTAAGTCAAATCAAAAATTACTTAGAACTCAAGAAGATACCAGAAGAGAAAAGAAAATTAATGTTATCCTCTTTTCGTGAGATTAGCAAGGATACTGATCGCGATAAAAAAACAGGCTTAGAGAAATTCGTAAGCAAATTATTAAAGGAAAATTCTAGCACGAATAAACAGATTTTCACCTATATATATGAAAATATATTCCAATCTATTGACTCTATGAGCGGTCACATAGACATCATGGGGGAAATGTATTCCGAATTTCTTAAATATGCTTTAGGAGATGGTAAAGAAATTGGCATTGTATTGACGCCTCCTTATGTGACAAAAATGATGTCACAGATCTTGGAAGTTGATGAAAATTCGAAAGTCATGGACTTGGCAACAGGTTCGGCTGGTTTTTTAATCTCGAGTATGGAGTTGATGATAGAAAAAGCCGAGTTAATCCATGGAAAAGCCACGAATAAAGCCGAAGAAAAAATTAAACAAATAAAGGAAAATCAGCTATTAGGAATTGAGTTGAATGCTGAGATGTTTACTCTTGCTGCGACAAACATGATATTGCGGGGAGATGGCTCCAGTAATATTCAAAAAGGTTCATCTTTTGATAAACCTGAGAAATTGTATAGAGATTTTAAAGCCAATAAGCTTTTACTGAATCCCCCGTTCAGTTTCAAAGAAAACGGTATGCCTTTTATTAAGTTTGGTTTGGATCAGATGGAATTGGGAGGCAGAGCCGCAATAATTATACAAGATTCAGCAGGTAGTGGAAAAGCTATAGAAAGTTGCAAAGCAGTTCTAAAAACAAGTCAATTAATTGCTAGCATAAAGATGCCAGTTGATTTGTTTCAACCTATGGCTGGCGTTCAAACGTCTATTTACATTCTTGAAAAAACTGGAAAAAAACATGATGTAAAGAAACAAGTTCGATTTATAGATTTTAGAAAAGATGGATATAAACGGACAGCAAGAGCCGTTTATGAAATTGACAATCCTGATAAAAGATATAATGACATTGTTGAAATCTATCACAATGGTTTAACCGCTAAAGTTTCTGACGAACTATGGAATCTTCAAGAACAAGTAGTTATGACTAATATCTCTTTGGATGGTAAGGACTGGAATTTTGACCAACATAGTATAGTAGACACCAAACCCACACTTGAAGACTTCAAAAAAACGGTTAATGATTACGTATCTTGGGAAGTTAGTAACATTCTTAAACAAAAAGAAAATCTTAAAGACACGGATACTTTAAAGTCAAAATTTCAGGAAATTGAATTAACAAATCCTGAAGAAAAGACGATTAAAAATTTCGAAAACAATTTGGTAGAATTTAATGAATTCGAAATTCAAAATTTATTTGATGTCTCTCCATCAAAAGCCTATAGCTTGAATGATCGTGACATTTTAGCTGAAAATGGTAGCACACCATATGTCTCTAATCAGTCTCAAGATAATGGCTATATTGGTTGGAGCAACCTTGAAGCGTTAAATCCAGCTAATGTTATTACCTTAAGTGATACATGGCAGTCAGAACGTACTATCTATTACCAATCTACGGAATTCATTGGTAAGAGTCATCTACAAGTTATGAATCCCTATGATGATAACTTTCAACAGTTTGAGTTATTTTTTGTGATATCAAGTTTCAGAAAGGCGATTATTGAAATGAATTATAACTACGGCACCAAATTTAACCGAGATAAAATCAAAGCGACTAAGATTCAACTCCCTGTAAAAAAAGGTAAAATTGACTTTGAAACAATGAATACTTTAATGCGTGCTATTCATAAATTGGCACTTAAAGATATTTATGCATACATAGACGTTAGACTAAACAATTATTAAATGATAATTCTAAAAAAACGAAAGCACAACACTGTATATAAATCATAGCACCTTTCGGGATGCTACGCTTCATATACTAACCGATAGCAAACATTAAAACAAATCATAACCAAATAAACATTTACGATTATCGTAAGTGTTTATTGTTTTTCATTAAATCAAAAGAAATATCCTCGAAAATTAACTTACAAATGTGGGGGAATATGCAACTTATTAATGGAATAAGAAACTCTCCCCCACATTTGTAATCAATTATTAGATCTATTTTACTCGATTTAAACCTTATTATAAAACAATATTCATTGTAAACAATCAATTATTAACCTACAGTAAAGTATTAATTCAGAAAAAATGTGCAACTTTTGTGCAAACCTTAAGAAACAAAAAATGCAACTAACTAAAAATAAACTAATTGCATTTAAACTCAGTACGGGCGGAGAGACTCGAACTCTCACACCTCACGGCACTAGATCCTAAGTTCTATATCAACTTTTACACAAATTCAAGTAGCTATAAAACAATGCTTTAAAAAACAATAAACTCTGGTTTATTAATGATTACATGTACTTCTACATGTATTTTTTACAAGTCTCTAAAGTACAAAATAACAACAACTTAACCAACCAATAAATTAATTCCAATTTTAAAATTTAGGGAAAAACCTTACTTTAAGTACGGATTTCCTTAAACTTATTATATCATTAAGTATTACGTTTGTTGAATTACACAAAAATATAATCACTTCCAAAAAGAAGCATGATAATGTTTATCAGTAATTATATTAATTTCAAAATATAAAAAGAGAGATTATAACATAATGATTAAACAAATAGGTTTTAAAAATTACAAAGCATTTAAAGAAGGTAAAATTAAAATAAAGCCAATTACAATTTTACTTGGCTCAAACAGTGCTGGAAAAAGTAGTTTAATACAACTATTTCTTATGCTATCTCAAACATATAGCTCTAGAAAGAATCGCAAGAACTCATTAATGCTAAATGGGAATTTAGTTAATTTAGGAGAATCTAAAAATATTTTTCATAATAAGCGTACTAAACTTGGAATTGAATTATCATTTGATTTTGATAATGTCGACTACGAAACAATATATGAACTAGTTAAAGATCATATTTTATCCCTTTACAGATCTTTAGAAAGAGTATACTCTATGTTTTCTACAGAAGAAGAGCTTTCAAAAAAAAGGAGAATAAAATTTTACAAACTTTCCAGAGAATTTGAAGATATTTCTGATTTTGAAGAAGTATTCAAAAGGCTATCTAGTTTAAAAAGAAAAATAAATATTAAAGCTAAAGATATAAGTCATCAAGATTTTGAAAATATTTTGAATATTTATTTTGAACCCGAAGAACTATCTGAAGAAAATAAAATTTACTCAAAATCAGAGAAAAAAATAATTATTGATTTTGCACAATATAAAAATGCATATAGTTTTATCAATAAACTAAATGAAATCAATCCTAAAAGTGCAAACATTACTTACTTAATAAAAAGAACTAAAGATAATCTTGAAATTTCAGGCTTTAAGGTATCTAGTGGAGAATCGAATTTACTTTCATACGAACATAAAAAAAGAAGAAAGGGTAAACGTGATATATTATCTAGTGATTTATTAGATGAAAAAACCATTGAAAAATACTCTAGTAAGTTCGGAAAAATGATAGATTTAACAAATATCGAGATTGCTACAAAACGGATTTTCTTCAGACAAAAAACAATAAACAACTTCTTTATAAACATTCTTATAGAATTTATTGAATTTTCATCATCACCAGTCAAAGACTCACTTAGCTATAGAAATATAAACTATATTAACCCCTTACGTGCATACCCTAAAAGATATTATTTTCAGGATGAAGTTATTAACTCATCTGGACTTTCAACTATTGACTCTTTACATTTGATTGATTTATTCAAAGACAGAACGGACATTAAAAAAAATGTAAACAAATGGTTAAAAAAATTTAATATTAATCTAGATATAGCTCAATTAGAAGAAGTTATTCATAAAATAAAAGTAAATCATAGTGGTTTACATCTCGACATCACCGATGTAGGTTTTGGGATATCTCAAATTATACCAATTATTGCACAGAGTTATATTGCTAGGAAAAACTCAATTACTTTAATTGAACAACCAGAAATTCATTTACACCCGAAAATGCAAGCAGATTTAGCTGACTTATTTATTCAAACAAGTCAATTTAATAATAATCGAAAACACTTTGTAATAGAAACACATAGCGAATATCTATTGAAACGATTAAGAAGACGTATCTCTGAAGGAGGTATTTCGGCTAACGATGTCGGCATATATTTTATCAATGGAAAAAATGAAGAAAGAAATTTTGCTACAATTGATGAGATTGAAATTAGTGATTCAGGTAGTTTTCAATGGCCAAAAGATTTTTATGCTGATGATTTAGAGGATACAATGGAATTTCTTAAAAACCAAGCAAAATAATGGATTATACTGTTTGTTCAAAAGTATTAGAAATAGCTTGTACTCAACCTAAATATGCATATGATCTATTATGGAAGTTTATAATGGAAAATCCACATAAAGTTGTCATAAATCAGGAAATCCTTGAAGAGTATTCAAAATATACTCATAATGGAACTATTCATGAATGGATTAGAGGAATGGATTATAAAAAATTTTGGAAAACTGTTGAAATAGATCAAACTAACAATATTTTTATAAATACTTGTCAAAAAACACATGACAAAAACTTTATCGTATCTGAAAAAGAAGACTATAAAAAAGAGGATTTTATAGGAATTAAAGTATTAAATAAAGACGAGGCAATTACTGAACTAAAACCTAAATCTATTATAATAAACCAAATAGGTAATAACAATCAAGCTTCAACAGGAAATAACTCACCAAATTTAAAATAAAATGATAATTCAAACAGGAAATGATAATCAAGCTTCAACAGGAAATAATTCTTCTAACACTAGAGGAGGTAAACACAAAACAATATTACCTAACAAAAAAGAAATCGGCTGGTTTACAGGAGGCATCGTTCTACCACTTATTGTTGGTTTAATATTAGAATTGTTTAAACAAGGTGAAGTAAGTAAAATTTTCACTTCCATTATTAAAATATTTAGTTAATAATATTGATGTCAAATCTATTTATCTAGTATTATCTTATAAGATTTTGATGTGATTAATTACCCTTACGGAATATATTATATATTAATAACTGATGCGAGTCAACACTAGATTTGAAATCTAGTGTTGAAAAATTAATCAAGTATCAAGCTTACATAAAAAAAAGGCGATTAATCTCTTAAAAACAAAAGGATTGTAAACTTATAATCACACCTATTCTTTTGTACTTTCATCGTTGTTTATTATCAAAAAAAATGGCTTTACATGTACTTTTACATGTACTTTTATTTAGCGTCACACTAGACCAAAAAAAAACATCCTAGCTTTAGCTAAGATGCTCTTAATCAATGTACGGGCGGAGAGACTCGAACTCTCACACCTCACGGCACTAGATCCTAAGTCTAGCGTGTCTACCAATTCCACCACGCCCGCATACTTTGAATTTGTGGGTGCAAATATAAACAATACTTCTAAACTACAAAGAACATGCACAATATTTTTATTATTTTTGATGCTTACTAATTTACAACACATGCAAAACGTTAAAGAATATATTGCTCAACATAAAGATAGATTTATCAATGAGCTAATCGAATTATTAAAAATACCTTCGGTAAGTGCAGACCCTGCCTATAACCAAGATGTATTAAATACAGCTGATGCTGTGAAAGATAGCTTAGAAAAAGCTGGATGTGATAACGTAGAAATATGTGAAACTCCTGGTTACCCTATTGTTTATGGAGAAAAAATTATAGATCCGAACTTACCAACTGTTTTAGTTTACGGACATTACGATGTACAACCTGCAGACCCTATTGAATTATGGGACTCTCCTGCTTTTGAACCTGTAATTAAAAAAACAGGCATTCATCCTGAAGGAGCTATTTTTGCACGTGGTGCTTGCGACGACAAAGGACAAATGTACATGCATGTAAAAGCTTTAGAATACATGACCTCTACTGGAAATTTACCTTGTAACGTAAAGTTTATGATTGAAGGTGAAGAAGAAGTAGGTTCTGAAAGTTTAGCTTGGTTTGTACCTAGAAATAAAGAGAAATTAGCGAACGATGTTATTTTAATTTCTGATACAGGAATGATTGCTAACGATATTCCATCAATCACTACTGGTTTACGTGGTTTAAGTTATGTCGAAGTTGAAGTTACAGGTCCTAACCGTGATTTACATTCTGGTTTATACGGTGGTGCAGTAGCAAACCCAATAAACATTTTAACAAATATGATTGCTTCTTTACATGATGAGAACAACCATATTACCATTCCTGGTTTTTACGATAAAGTAGAAGAGTTATCGAGAGAAGAGCGAGACGAAATGGCAAAAGCTCCTTTTTCTTTACAAGAATACAAAGATGCCTTAGATATTGACGATGTTCACGGTGAAGCTGGCTACACAACCAACGAACGTAACTCTATTCGTCCTACTTTAGATGTAAATGGAATTTGGGGTGGTTATACTGGTGAAGGTGCCAAAACTGTAATCGCTTCTAAAGCTTATGCTAAAATTTCTATGCGTTTAGTTCCTGGGCAAGATTGGGAAGAAATCACCGAATTGTTTAAGAAACACTTTGAAAGCATTGCTCCAAAATCGGTAAAAGTAGTTGTTACTCCTCACCATGGTGGACAAGGATATGTAACTCCTATAGACAATATTGGTTATCAAGCTGCTAGTAAAGCGTATCAAGAAACATTTGGTGTAACTCCAATTCCACAACGTAGTGGAGGAAGTATTCCTATTGTAGCTTTATTTGAACAAGAATTAAAAAGTAAAACCATTTTAATGGGATTCGGATTAAACTCTGATGCGATTCATTCTCCAAACGAACATTTTGGTGTTTGGAACTACTTAAAAGGAATTGAAACCATTCCTTATTTTTATCAATACTTTACAGAGTTATCTAAATAAATTAAAAATCCCACATAGTTAGTATGTGGGATTTTTCTTTTGATACTATCTCGTAGCTCTTTTATAAGCTTCTTTTGCTAATTCTAAAGCTTTCTCTGCTTCTTTAACTCGCTTGGCTTTAGCTTTCCTAGGATCTTCGTTATTCACAATATATTTCAAGTTTTCTACTATTTTTTCAATCTTGTTTTGAAACTTTTTAGAAGTCAACTCTCTTTCTACAAAAATTCTGATGCCTCCTTCTGAAACTTTACATTTAAATGCTTCTTCGTCGTTTTTTTCAATTATCCAGAAAGTAGAATCGTTTGTATTCGTAAACTTCATTCCATCAAGATTGTCTTGCAAGTATCTCGATACATTATTTGTTAATTCATCTCTATAAGAGGCTCTAAATTTAAACGTTGAATTGGTTTTCTTTACAGAAATGGAACTTGAACCACTACTATGATTACTTGATGAATTTGTGTAAGTAGTGCTCTGTGTTACACTATGCGTTGTTGATGTTGATGGCGGTGTAGGTGGCGTTGGTGGTGTTTGAGCACTTAATGTAAATGCTGTTAAGAAAATTGCTGTGATTGTTACTGTTACTAAAGCTCTCATGTGTATTTATTTTTAAAATCAAACCTTGTTTTTAGTCAATAAAATGACTGTCTCTATAATTTTGTGTTATAGAAATTCTATTATTTTTATATGTAATTGTGTTTATTTTTCTAGAGAAGCTATCTTAAATTCTAGCCCTACTCCTCTTATGCTTTCAATTTTTATATTCGCATCATCTTTAAAGTATTTCCGTAGTCTGCTTATAAAAACATCCATACTTCTCCCTGAGAAAAAATCATCAGTATTCCATACTGCATTCAATATTTCATCTCTTTTTAATAATTGATTTTTATGAGTAAACAAAAACTGAATTAATTCGGCTTCTTTTTCAGTTAGTCTTTGTGTATTGTCCTGTAATTTTAATATTAGCTTTTGTGGATTAAAATCGTAATTCCCAATTTTAAAACTATCTGTTATTATTACATTGGTATTGCTTTGTTGACTCCTTTTTATAATATTTTGTAACCTGAGAATAAGTTCGTCCGCTTCAAAAGGTTTAATGATATAATCGTCTGCACCCAGTTTCAGTCCTTTAATTTTATCCTCCTTTTGGTTACGTGCCGTTAAAAAGATAAATGGAACTTCTGGATATTTTTCTATTACCTTTTCTGCCAGTGAAAAACCGTCTAACTTAGGCATCATCACATCAAAAACACAAATATCAAATGTTTCATCCATAGCTACCTGCAATGCCTCTTCTCCATTCTTTGTCCAAGTAACATTGAAATTATGCAACGTTAAATACTGCTTTAAAATATTTCCAAAATCGATATCATCCTCAGCTAATAGTACTTTTTTCATCTTACACAGGAATTTTAATTGTTATTGTTGTGCCTTTTTCTAACTCGCTATCTAATTGGATAGTTCCTTGATGTGCTTTTACAATTTGATTTACATAATACAGTCCTAATCCTAAACCTTTTACATTATGTATCGTTGTATTGTTTACTCTGTAAAATTTATCAAATATTTTTTTGTGGTTCCTTTTTGCAATCCCAATACCATTATCTTTTATTATTAACACACCATGGTTGTTTTCTTTTTTCAACCTAATATCTATTGTATCTCCTCCATATTTAACGGCATTGTCTAATAAATTTAAAATAGCTGTATTAAAATGAAAAACATCTAAGTTTAAATTCACTTCAGGCGCTGAATATTCAAACGAAATAGTTACTTCCTCCTTTTGAATTTTATAATCGTCAATCAAGTTTTTTAAATGATATTGAATAACTACATTTTCCTTTTGTAGATTGATTTGTTCAAAGCCCAACGAATTATTCACCACTTGATCTATTAAATTTTGCAATCGAACACGCTGCCTATTAATTGTACTAACCACTGATTGAAACATTTCTTTATTCTCCGCTATATTTTTCTGTTGTAATGTTTTTGTTGCAATACTTAAAGTAGCTAAAGGCGTCTTTAATTCGTGTGTAATATTATTTACAAAATCGGTTTTAATATCAGCATTCTTTTTCTGTTTTACCAAGCTATACAATGCATAAGTAAACAACCCAATTACTGCTATTATTGACAAAAAACTTAGCAAAAGCACCCAAAACATACGTTTAAAGATTTCACTCTTCCAATTTATAATATCTATATAGCTCCTAGTTTTTATTTTAAAACCAATATTATTTTTTTCACTACCTTCATTAACTGTTTTACTCACAGTTTCCCAGTCACTTTTATTATAAAAGAAACGTGTTTTTGGGTTTAGTTCTTTACCATATAATAAAACCGATTCATTATTTAGTATTGTATCATTTACTTCCCCCAATAGAATAACTGAAGTTATTTCTTTTTGGAAATCTACAGGGAATAGTAATTTCTTTGTTTTTATTTTCTCTTCAAAGTAAGTTACAAACTCTTTATTTATACTATCTCTATGAAGAGTAAAGCTTTTAAGCAATTCTCCCTTTGTAATTTTTCCTTCTTTATAGGTTTGAGCATCTTTTTTAAGTTCTACTAAATATTTAGTATCCCAATCAGGACTATCATCTGTTTCTATAAATGCTAAGTCCTTTTTTACTTCATTAAAAAACAAGTCACGTTGCAACGTAAAAGTGTTTTTTATTAATGAATACTGTATTGTAGATAAGGTTACAATAGCTATTATTGATACAATTATTAATATGTTTATTCTTCCTTTCATTACTCCAAAAATAGTGTAAACTTCTTGTAAAAATGCATGTTTATAGACCGTTAACCTTGTATTAACCGTTAACAGAAATCTTATTAACATAAAAAATATTTTAACTCTACACTTGTAGAATTAAATTTTATTTCTACATTTGTAGAGTTAATTCTAAACATGTAGAAATGCAATTATCAAAAACTGAAGAACAAGTAATGCAATTATTATGGAAACTAGACAAAGCTTTTATGAAAGATTTGCTAGCAGAATTTCCAGAGCCTAAACCAGCTACCACAACTGTAGCTACTTTATTAAAAAGAATGAAAGACAAAGGCTTTATTGATTATAAACTTTTTGGAAAATCGAGAGAGTACTATCCTAAGGTTAAAAAATCAGATTACTTTTCTAAACATGTTAATGGGTTAATTAAAAATTTCTTTAATAATTCTGCAAGTCAGTTCGCATCGTTTTTTACTGCTGAAACAGATTTATCGATTACCGAATTGGAGGAATTAAAAAACATTATTGATAATCAAATTAAAAAACAACAATAATGGCTAGCTATTTAATTAAATCCGGTATTTGTTTAGCAGTATTGCTACTCTTTTATCATTTGGTATTAGAGCGCGAAAAAATGCATCAATTTAATCGGTTCTATTTATTAGGAAGTATAATATTTTCTTTTGTGGCTCCTTTATTTGTTATTTATACACAAGTTCCTATTGAGGTTACTGAAGCTCCAGCAATGCTGAATTATACAATTGTTGATATAGAACCAGAAATTCCACAAGAATCCCCTATTAATTATTGGAATATAGCCTTAGGCTTTTCAGTTTTTATTTCACTTCTTTTAACCATTCGCTTTGGGTATAATCTATATAGAATATATAAGAAGATAACTTCCAATATAAAAGTTACCATAGATAAAGCACATCTTATTTTAGTTGATGATCTTATAAGTCCTTATACTTTTTGGAATTACATTTTTATAAATAAAGAAGAATACAATTCTCAAAAAATAGAAGATGAATTATTTACACACGAATTAACACATGTAACCCAAAGACACACTATAGATGTATTACTTATTGAAATACTAAGAATTGTCTTTTGGTTTAACCCTCTATTTTATTTCTTAAAAAAATCAATTCAATTGAATCATGAATTTATTGCCGACGGAGAGGTGATAAATAACTATAAAAATATTTCTGAGTATCAATATTTATTACTGAATAAAGCTGCTTGGAACAACGATTATTACTTGGCCAGTAATTTGAATTATTCATTAACAAAAAAACGATTAGTTATGATGAGCACTAAAACATCAAAAGTCAATAATTGGCTTAAAAAGCTGGCGGTAATTCCGCTGCTAACTGGAAGCATCTACGCGTTTGCAGAAAGAGTAGAAATCTATGAAAAAATAGATAACTCTATACTTTTAGACACTGAAGTTTCTAAAGATTTAAAAACACCTATTTTAAATACAACACCTGTTTTAAAAATAGATTCAAAAACTAATAAGTACTATTTAAATAATCGCTTAATTAAGTTAGACAACTTAAAAAAGGAGTTTTTACTAGAAACCAATGGTAAAAAATCAGATTTAAAAATAGAAACGGATGAGGACCTTGTGGTTATGTCTTTAATAAAAGATATTACAAAAAGGCTGACTAAAAAATATTTAAGTGAAATACACATTACTGATAACAAATATATTTTAGGAGATACAAGCTCAGTAAGTCTTGAAACAATAAATGATTCAGATTATAAATCTACACCAGAGTATCATTATTTAAAACAAACCTTTTGGATAAAGGATAAAAGTGGTAAAAAGGTTTCTAAAAAATACCATGAGCTGTCTGATTACTACAAAAAGAAGTGGTTGCTTTTTCCTACTAACCCAGAAAGCTTTAAAACATTATCTAAATTTGAATTCAACAACCTTAAAAATGCTAACGTTTATGTAGTAAGAATTAATGGGGTTGTTATTAACAATAATGATTTAAATAAATATAATCCTGACAATTTTGTTACTTTTTCTTCAAGAAAAATTTCAAAGTATGCCAAGCTAAAGCAAGAATATCATTATAATTTATTAACAAAAGAAGGTTTTAATTCTTATAATTTACTTAAGGAAATTCAACAAAAAAGAAAATCTTCTAAGCAAAGTATTGCTGATGGTGTAAACCCAACGTATTTACAAGTAGCTTTGGATAAAAACAAACCTTTAAACACAAAACTTGTAAAAAGAGATACCTTAAAAGAAATATCTCGCCAAGAGTACATGTATCGTAATATGGTGATACGTAAAAAGGATAAAAATGGAAACATTATTTCTAAAAAATATAATGAACTAACCGATGATGAGAAAAGAAATTTACCTCCTCCTCCTCCATTAGTCTCTAAAAAGAAAAAAGTTTCTAAGAGTTTATTAGAAAAATTAAAAAATGGAAAAAAATATGCTATTTGGATTGACGGAAAGCATGTTGGCAATGATGCTCTTAATAAGTATAATAATACAGATTTTGCTACATTTTTTGGAAGTTTTGTACATAATAATGCTCGAAGTCAAAAATTTCCGCAACCATATCAATATTCATTAAGTACACATGCGTATTTTGATGCTCGAAATAAAAAAGTTGTTAAAAGTTATAAAAAATGGAAAAAACAAAATAATGAGTCTATAAAAAAGTATACTTCTTTATACAATTCATACGAAAAATTAAGAAACCAAAAACCTCATTATATAAGTAGTTCAAAAAAGAGAAAAGAACAATTAAATAACTTATTCTCTAAACTTGGAACGCTATATTATAAACTATCTAAAACAGATAAGAAAAAAGTTAAAAGAGCTATAAACCCAGTACATCCTTATGTGGCACTTACAAAAAACAATTCAACTTTTTATAAGTTAAAAAGCGAATTAACCGCTGAAGATAAAAAACTTCTTCCACCACCACCTGCTCCTGTTTCAATAAAAGTAAAAAAGGGGAACACTAGTAGCATACCTCCTCCTCCACCGGTAGTAAAAAAAGGAGAAGATTCAAATATTCCTCCTCCACCGGTTCCAGTATCTATTAAAGTAAAAAAAAGAGAATTAACAAAAGCGTCATTACCAGCTGTAAAAAAAGGGAAAGGCCTAATGATACCTCCGCCGCCACCTCCAATGACAGCTAGTGAATTAGTGTTTAAATATCCAAAAGCCACTTATTATTTTAATAATAAAAAACTAAAGCATAAGGAAGCTATAGAGTTAACTAAAAATACTAATGAGTTAAGAGTTTCAACACAAGATGTTGATAATAAAAAAGTAATTAAGTTTACTACTAAAGAGTATGTATCTTCTCAAAAAACAGTCAGCATAGATAAAATAAATAAGTTAACTAATAAAGAAATTTTAAATTTACCTAAAGGAAATACTAAAGAAATCACCTATTATTTAGACAACAAACTTATTTCTTTGGCAGCATTCAATAAAATTAATAAAAACAATGTTGCAACTATATATGTAAAAAGAGGTAAAGAAGGTAAAAATTCAATCTACGTTACTAGCAAGTAATCAATTTAAAATTATGTTAAAAGCCTCACAATGTGAGGCTTTTTTGTAACATTTTTTTCAAACTATCGTTCTTACTGTATAAGCTTATATTCATGATCAAAGATTTTTTCCTCTTATGCTCTGGTGTGGATCAGAATTTAATTAATGATTGTTCCAATGGAGAGCAAAATAAGTACGCCGGTATTGGTGCTACTGTTTTTTTTACAGCCCTAATGGCTACCATAGCTTGTAGCTATGCCTTATATACTGTTTTTGATAATATATATTCTTCTATCTTTTTTGGTTTTCTTTGGGGATTATTAATTTTTAATTTAGACCGCTTCATAGTTTCTACTATAAAAAAGAGAGATTCTAAACGTCAAGAAATTCTACAAGTAATTCCTCGCTTATTGTTAGCACTCATTATTGCTATGGTTATTTCTAAACCTCTAGAGTTAAAAATATTTGAAAAGGAAATTAATCAAGTTTTGTTAACTGAAAAAAATCAAATGACTTTAGAGAACAAAACTCAAATAGCTCTACAGTTTACTCCTGAGATTGATAAAATAAAAGAAGAAATAGAAGTTTTAAAAACTGAGATTGTAGACAAGCAAAAAGAAACTGATACTTTGTATGAAACCTATATAGCAGAAGCTGAAGGAAGAAAAGGTACTAAACTTCTAGGAAAAGGACCTGTTTATAAAGAAAAAAGAGAAAAACACGATGCTTCTTTAGCCGAACTAAACGAATTAAAAAAAGTAAATTCTGAAAAGATTAGCCAAAAAGAAAGTGCTATTACCAATTTACTTGAAAAACAGAAACTAACAGAAACACAAACTCAACCTATTATCTCTAGCTTTGATGGTTTAATGGCTAGAATAAATGCTTTAAACAAATTACCTTGGTTACCTTCTTTTTTTATTTTTTTATTGTTCTTAGCAATTGAAACCGCTCCTATATTTTCAAAACTAATAAGTCCAAAAGGAGAATATGATTTTAAATTAGAAAATCAAGAGTCGCTTGTAAGAACCTGGATTCAACAACAAGTGCATCAACGTGAATCTGTCTTACAAACCGATACAGATCTTAACAACAAAGTATATTCCGATTTAAAAACCGAAGAAGAAATTTATAATTACAAACAAAAAATGGCTCGTAATTTATTAAAACTACAAGCAGATTCTTTTTATAAAAACCAACAAGAAATTTTATAAAACGACTTATTAGTTAAGTTTTTAATGCTTTTTTTCTACCTTTGTTTTTACTAATCAAAAAAACAATTGCATGAAAAAAACAGGTTACGTTATCGTAATGATAACGCTATTGTTATGTACTAAACTCTTCTCTCAAGAATCCATACAACTCTCTTCTTTACTTATCCCTTTAGAGTTAAAAGAAAATGCTAATGCAGTAATTAGACTTAATGAAACTACTGTTAATGTTTTGGCTGTTGATGAAATGGTAGTTAAAGAAAAGAGAATAGTTACTGTACTCAACAAACTTGGTAAAACACATGTAGATGCCTACAAGCATTATAATGATGACACAAAAATAACAAAGTTAACTGCCATTATATATGACGCATTAGGAAATAAAATAAAAAAATACTCAAAAAAAGATTTTCAAGATGTTAGTGCCATTGATGGTGGAACTCTATATTCTGATTCTAGAGTAAAGTACTTAGAATATACACCAACCTCATATCCATATACTGTAGTTTTTGAATCTGAATACAAAAACTCTTCAACAGGCTTTATTCCTAGATGGTTTCCAATTGAAAGTTACAATTTAGCTATTGAGAAAAATGTTTATCAATTAAATAATTCTAAAAATATTCCTTTTAGAAAAAGAGAAAAAAACTTTGAAGGCTATCCAATTGAAAACACTTCAAATGAATATAATTTAAAGTACACACTAACTAATCAAAAACCTATAAAATATGAAAGGTATACTATAAATTTTGAGGATTTTTCACCTAATCTTTCTGTTTCCCTTAATCAATTTAGTTTAAAAGGCATTACTGGTAAAGCAGAAAACTGGAAAGAATTTGGTAATTGGATGTATAACAAACTATTAATTAACCGAAATCAACTATCACCAGCAACCATTGAAAAAGCAAAAAATTTAGTTAAAGGTGTAGATTCTCCAATTGAAAAAGCAAAAATTATTTATGATTATGTTCAAAACAAAACTCGATATATTAGTGTACAAGTAGATATTGGAGGTTGGGAACCAATTGCAGCAAATAAAGTTGATGAAGTAAGTTATGGAGATTGTAAAGGTTTAACAAATTACACAAAAGCCCTTTTAGATGCTGTAGGGGTTAAATCCTATCATACACTTGTATATGCTCAAGATCAAAAAAACATAGATAAAAACTTCACTGCTCTCCAAGGTAATCATATGATTTTAAACATTCCTAATGAAGGAAATGATATATGGTTAGAGTGTACTAGTCAAACAACTCCTTTTGGTTTTTTAGGAGATTTTACTGATAACAGAGATGTATTAGTAGTTACTCCTCAAGGTGGAATCATTAAAAGAACTCCCTCTTATATTAATAACGACAACCTTCAAACAATTAAAGCCAACATTAATTTATTAGATGATGGAAGTATAAATGCTTCTTTAACAAGAAAATCTTATGGCACACAGTATAGCGACAAATATCGTATTGAAAATTATCCTCCCAAAAAACTAAATAAATATTATACATCTAATGTTTGGGACTACAATAATAATTTAGAAATTGAAAGTGTAAAACATACAAATGATAAAGATAAAATTGAATTTACTGAAAAAATAAATATCAAAATTGAAAAATTTGCAAGTTTAAGAGATAGTAGTTACTTATTTAAACTTAACGTATTCAATAGAATTACTGGAGTTCCAAAAAAATATAGAAAAAGGCAAAGACTTTTAAATATAGAAAGAGGATTTACTGATAAAGATGAATTTACATTCAAAATCCCAAACGGTTATTTAATAATGAATTTACCAGATAATAAAAGTATTGATAATAAATTTGGAACCTACAAATTAACATTTGAAAAAATAAATGAAACTTCCTTCAAGTACACTAGAGTGTTCTCTCTAAAAAAAGGAATTCATCCAAAAGAAGATTACAAAGCCTATAGAAAATTTAGAAAAAAAGTTGCTAAACTCGATAACTTAAGAACTGAGTTAATCAAAAAATAAAAAACACTATGAAAAAAACACTATTCATCCTTGCATTGATGCTATCGCTAACAACAGTTGCTCAAAAAATAAAATTTGGTAAAGTTTCCAAAGAAGCTTTAGAAGAAAAACTCAATCCAAAAGACTCAACTGCTAGCGCTTCTTATTTATATAAAAAAAGAAGAACTTATTTTAAACACGAACAAGGTAATGGAGGTTTTCACGTAGTAACCGAATACCATGAAAGAATAAAAATATATACAAAAGAAGGGTTTAAATATGCTAACAAAAAGATTAATTATTATAGACCCAAAGTTGGAAAAAAAGAAGATATTTCATCAATTAAAGCATACACATTTATTATAGAAAATGGTAAAATTGTAAAACACAAACTTCAAAGAAAAGATATTTTCGATGAGCAAATAAACAAATATAGAAGTCAAAAGAAAATAACGCATCCTAATGTAAAAGAAGGAGCTATTATAGATTTAAAGTATACTATAAAATCACCTTATTGGGAAATTAGAACTTTAAATTTTCAATATCCCATTCCAGTCAAAAAATTAGATTATAAAGTAGAAATTCCAGAATATTTCGTTTTTAATAATTCTTCTAAAGGATATTATGGTATTATTCCACAAAAATCTAAAAAAAATCAATCTATTATACTTAATTCTAAAACTAGATCTGAAACAGGTAGTATAAAGGCAACATTTCATTCCACTAAAGTTCCTTACCTTACTAAGGTCGATGCTTTTTTTAAAGAAAACATACCTGCTTTAAAAACTAACGAACCTTTTTCTGGGAGCTTAAACAATTACAGAGGAGCTATTCAATATGAATTAGCAGGAACAAGGTTTCCTAACTCATCATATCAAAATTATTCCACTACATGGAAAAATGTTTGTAAAACAATTTACAAATCTTCTAGTTTTGGTAAAGAATTAGAAAAAAGCAGCTACTACAAAAAAGATTTAACTAACCTTATTAGTACCGCTAAAAATGATTTTGAAAAGATTGCAATCATATTTCAATATGTAAAATCAAAAGTAAACTGGAACGAATTTATAAGCAAATATACTGATATAGGTGTTAAAAAAGCTTACAAAGAAGGTGTAGGAAATTCTGCAGAAATAAACCTTATGCTAACATCTATGCTTCGTTTTGCTGGTTTAAATGCAAATCCAGTTTTAGTTAGCACTAAAAGCAATGGAGTTCCTCTATTCCCTACTCTTGATGGTTTTGATTATGTTATTACCAAAGTAAATTTTTCAAATGGAAAATATGCTTTATTAGATGCAACTGAAAAATATTCTTACCCAAACATACTACCTTACAGAACATTAAATTGGTATGGGAGAGAAATTTTTAATGATGGACTTTCTAATCAAGTTAATCTCGTTCCCTCTACTCCAACTAAAGAAAATAACATTTTATACTTAAAAATTGATAATACAGGAAATATTGAAGGAATGTTCCGAAGATCTTTAACAGATCATACTGCTATGTTTTATCGTCAAAAATATAACTTTAAAAAGGATGAAGATCGAATAACCAGTTTAGAAGAAAAATACAACATAGAAATTGATGAATTTAAAGTACTAAATAAAAAAACATTAGGTAAACCTATTTCACAATCGATAAAGTTCACTGGAGATAGTCATATTGAAGAAATTAATAATAAGTTATACTTTTCTCCTTTATTCTTCTTAGCTATGACAGAAAATCCATTTAAATCTAAAGAAAGAAATTTCCCTGTAGATTATGTAATGCCTTGGCAAGAGAAATTTTCTGTTTCAATCACAATACCAGAAGGCTACACTGTTGAATCCTACCCTCAAAAACTAGCTATAGGGCTACCTAATAACCTTGGAATATTTAAATATAATATTTCAGTTACTGAAAATAAGATAAAACTATCTTCTTTATTAGAAATCAAAAAGAATATAATTGCTCCACAATATTACAGTTCATTGAGATTATTTTATAAACAACTTATTGAAAAGCAAACAGAAAAAGTTGTCCTAACTAAAAACAATAAGAAAATTTAAGATTATAAAAAATATATTGAACCTAATTAAATTGCTATGAAAAAAATATTATTACTATTTATATTAACCTTTTCGGCAACAATAGTGGGGCAAAAAATAAAATTTGGTAAAGTTTCTAAAGAAGCTTTAGAGGAAAAATTTTATCCTTTAGATTCAACCGCTGAAGCTGCTTATTTATATAAAGAAAAAAACATTTCATACACTTATAGTTATGATTACGGCTGGAGAATTATAACTAAAGTAAAAGAACGTATTAAACTTTATTCAAAAAATGATCCTGATATAATTACAAAAAAAATCAGGCTTTTTACTTCTGGTAGCAGAACTGAAAAAGTTTCATTAATAAAAGCATTTGTCTTTAATTTAAAAAACAATAAAATTGAAAAGACTAAATTGAATAAAAAAGATGTCTTTAAAGAGGTAATAAATAAAAATTGGTTTTCCACAAACTTTACTATGCCAAATGCTCAAGATTATTCGGTTATAGACTTAAGTTATACAATCACTTCTCCTTTCCCTTCCCATATTGATAAAATATATCTTCAAGATAATTATCCTATAAAGGAAAGCAACCTAATAGTTAAAATTCCAGAATACTTCACTAATAAATATCATGTAACTGGATACTTACCATTAAATTTGGATAAAAGCTCCAAACAAAGAAAAATTCCATATAGATACACTAAAATGGTTAATCAAATTAATGGTTATCAATCTAAAAAATTTAGTGGTGTTCTAGAATTTAATGATATTATTTATACTATAAACAAAAAAAACACTCCAAAAATTGCCAAAAACGAGCCCTATATTCTTAATCTAAACAAATATAAATCTGCTATAAAATTTGAAATAAGTGGAGTTAAAATTCCTAATACCATATATAAATCTTTCTCCAATACTTGGGAAGATGTATGTAAAACTGTATATAATTCTTCCAGCTTTGGCGGAGAACTAAATAAAGATAACTATTATAAAGATGAGATTATTAATATTACTACTTCGACAAAAAACAATACAGAAAAAGCAATAAGAATATTTCAGTTTATCAAATCGAAAATTAAATGGAATGGCTATTATGGAAAGTATGTAAATAAGGGTGTAAAAAAAGCTTATAAAGAAGGTGTTGGAAATGTTGCTGAAATTAATTTAGCATTAACATCTATGCTACGTTCTGCTGGATTAAATGCTAATCCTGTTTTAATAAGTACTATAAAAAATGGCATACCACTTTTCCCTACAACAGATGGTTTTAACTATGTGATATCTAAAGTTAATCTTTCCAATGGACAACATATACTATTAGATGCTACAGAAAAATACTCTTCACCTAATATCCTACCTTTTAGAACATTAAACTGGTACGGAAAAGAAATTTTAGAAAATGGAATCTTACAAGATACAAACTTGATACCTTCATCTCTTTCTAAAGAGAATGATGTTTTACATATAAAGATTAATGATACTGGATCTATTCAAGGAATGCACCGAAAATCTTTAACAGGACATAAAGCTATGTATTATCGTCAAAAAAACAATTTAAAGAAAAAAGAAGACCGAATAACTAGTTTAGAAGAAAGATATAACATAGAAATTGATGAGTTTAAAATTTTAAATAAACAATCTTTAGGTAAACCAATTATACAGTCTATAAAATTTACTGGAGATAGTCACATAGAAGAAATAAATAACAAATTATACTTTTCTCCTTTATTCTTCTTAGCTATGACAGAAAATCCATTTAAATCTAAAGAAAGAAATTTTCCAATAGATTACGGAACCTCTTGGCAAAATAAATTCACAGTATCTCTTTCAATACCTAAACAATATAGTATCGAGTCATATCCAAAGGAACAAGCTATTAGACTTCCAGATAATCTTGGTTCTTTTAAATATAAAATTATAGTTCTCGGAAACAAATTAAAGCTAACTTCAATAACACAACTAAATTCAAATAGTGTTTCTCCTGAATATTATAAAGTTTTACAAGAATTTTACAAACAACTTGTCGAAAAACAAACAGAAAAAATTGTATTAATTAAAAAATAATGAAAAAGTTACTCTTAATTTTAATTTACCTACTAAGCTTAAATGGTTTTTCTCAAAAAAGTAAATCAACTAAAATGGGAAATATAAATATTCTTGACTTAACCATGAAAGAATATAAAAAAGATACAACCGCTAACGCAGTGGTCCTTTATGAACACGCTAATTATTACTTAGATGAAAAAAGGAATTATGATAAAACCACCGATTATTATTTTAAGATAAAAATATTAAAAAAAGAAGGTGAAAACAAAGCCACAGTAAAGATTCCGTTATATGGAGATGAAAAAATACATTCAATAAAAGGAATTACTTATAATATTTCTGATCAAAATAAAATTTTAAAAACTCACTTAGAAAGCAATAAAATTTATACCGTTGATTTATACAACAAGTGGAAAGAAGTAACTTTTACACTTCCCAATATTAATCCTGGCTGTGTTATTGAATACAAGTATTCTGTAACATCTCCTTATTCTAATATTGACGATTGGTATTTTCAATCAGACATTCCTAAAATTAAAAGTGATTTTACCGCTGCTATTTTAGGAAACTGGAAATACAATATTAGAATTATGGGATTTTTAAAACTTAATAGAAATAATACTTCCATAAAAAAGAACTGCATAGATACATCTAGTTTTAATAGTGGCGATTGTTTAATTTTAGACTTCGGAATAGATAATATCCCAGCCTTTAAGGAAGAAAGTTACATGTTAAGCAAAGAAAACTTTATTTCTAAACTAGTTTTTGAACTTCAATCATACACAAATCTATCAGGAAGTATAAAAAAATACACCAAAACATGGAAAGATGCCGACAAAAACTTGAAATATAACTTTTTAGATAATCAAGTTTCTAAAAAACATTTTTTCAAAAATGAATTAGCCTCTGACCTGTTCTTAATAAAAGATGATTTAAAAAGAGCTCAGAAAATTTATACCACTATTCAAAATCATTTCACTTGGAATGAAAAATATTGGCCTTCAAAAAAAGTAAGAATAAAAAAAGCTTATAAAAATAGAATTGGTAATATTTTCGATATTAATCTATCATTATACAATGCTCTTCAAGCCGCTAACATAAAAAGCTATTTAGTACTTACATCAACAAGAAATAAGGCTATACCAACTAAACTACACCCAGTAATAAATGATTTTAACTACTTATTAGTTAAAGCTGTAATTAATGATAAAACTTATTTTTTAGATGCAACAAAGAAAAAATTACCCTTTGGTTTAGTTCAATACATGGCTTTAAATGGAGAAGGTAGAGTAATGGATTTTAAAAAAGGAAGCTATTGGGAAACCATTACTTTAAGTAAAATAACTTACAGGACTACAAAAGCATTATTATCTTTTAATGAAGAAAACGAATTAAACGGTAGTTTAATGGTTTCTACTAATGGATATTTTGCTGCAAATGATAGAGAAGAAATTAGCGAATCTAGCAAGGATGATTATATCGACAACTTTGAATCCGAACATTCAAATATCGAAGTTGAAAATCTAGATTTTAATAATTTAGAACAAAATAACAAAGCCTTACATCAAATTTACACCATTGCTTTTAATGATTTTGATCTTAACAATAAAATTAGAATGAATCCTTTTTTAATAGATAGATTCACTAAAAACCCTTTCAAACTTAATCATAGAGATTATCCTATAGATTATGCTTTCCCAAGAAAATACACATATATATTATCCTTAAAACTACCTGAAAGATATAAGTTTAAAAAACTACCTGAAAGTAAAGTACTGGCTTTACCTAACAAAGGAGGTCAATATATTTTAAAAGTTAAGAGCATTAACAATACTCTAAATATATATTTTAAACTAAACATTAATAGAAGAACTTACTCTAATGACGAATACTACCATTTAAAGGAGTTCTATAACCAAATAATTAAAGCACAAGATGTTTTTATTGAAATTGAAAAAACGAACGATTAATCGTTCGTTTTTTTTATAATAATGATATTACGTTAGAGCTTTTAACTTCTCCAATAGTAAATGTACTATGAGTACTACCAATATGTTTTAAGGCTGTAAGTTTATTTACCATAAACTCACGATACTCATCCATATCCTTAACATAAATTTTTAAAATATAGTCATAATCACCACTTACATGAAAACACTCTGCCACTTCTTCTAATTTATTTATTTCTCTTTCAAAAGCAGCAATATATTCTTTGGCATGTTTTTCTAATTTAATATGGCAAAAAACTAAGAATGATTTCCCTACTTTATTTTTATTAATTAAAGCTACATATTGAGTAATTATCTCACTTCTTTCCAACTTTTTTATACGTTCGTATACTGCTGTTACTGATAATCCTAATTCTAATGAAAGCTGTTTCGTGGTTTGCTTACTATCTTTTTGAAGTAATTCTAAAAGCTTTTTATCAATTCGATCTAATTTCATCTGAAAAATTTACGTTTTTTAAACTCATCAATTTTAAAAAACCATTATAAAAACTAATTATTCAACAAAATAAAGAATAAAAAACTACAAACATTAATTTTAATTGATTTTTAATCAAAAAAACAAGTCATTTATAGTCCTATAAACAACTAAACATATACACAATGGACTTTAAACCAGCAAACAATATTCAAGATTTACAATACTTTGGAGAATTTGGAGGAGTAAATCCTTCTATTTCTGACTCCTCTACTTACACCTTCATAAAAGCAAAAACAATGTTTGATACTTTTGAAGGAAATACAGATGGTTGCTACTTATACTCACGTCATACTTCTCCTTCTAACTTATATTTAGGTGAAGCTTTAGCTGCAATGGAAGGAACAGAAACTGCAAATGTAGCTGGTTCAGGAATGGGAGCTATAACAGCAACTATTTTACAAATTTGTGGAGCTGGAGATCATATTGTTTCAAGTAGAACTATATATGGTGGTACTTATGCTTTTTTAAAGAACTTTACACCAAGAATGAATATTGAAACATCTTTTGTTGATATTACAAAACTAGATGTAATAGAAGCTGCTATTAACAGCAATACAAAAATGATTTATTGCGAATCTGTTAGCAACCCTTTACTAGAAGTAGCAGATATTAAAGCTTTGGTTGCCTTGGCTAAAAAATACAATTTAAAACTTGTTGTTGATAATACTTTCTCTCCGTTATCTATTTCACCAGCACAACTTGGAGCAGACATTGTTATTCATAGTTTAACTAAATTCATCAATGGGTCATCTGATACAATGGGAGGAGTTGTTTGTGCGAGTACTGATTTTATCAACGCTCAAAAAAGTGTTATCGATGGTGCAAGTATGTTATTAGGTTCTTCTATGGATTCTTTACGTTCGTCGTCAATATTAAAGAACATGAGAACTCTACATATTCGAATGAAACAACATAGTAAAAATGCAGCTTTTTTAGCTGAAAAATTCGAAGGTCTTGGTATCAAAACAGTATACCCTGGTTTA
Organism: Tenacibaculum aiptasiae; assembly: GCF_965221665.1. Lineage (NCBI taxonomy): Bacteria > Pseudomonadati > Bacteroidota > Flavobacteriia > Flavobacteriales > Flavobacteriaceae > Tenacibaculum > Tenacibaculum aiptasiae. The sequence goes on along the minus strand of NZ_CBDCSN010000002.1, from coordinate 1,813,206 downwards.
AAATCACATCCATCTCATGAAGTTTACAAATCAATGATGAATAATGAATACGGTTTTGGTGGAATGTTAACTATTGATGCTGGTTCTTTAGACAAAGCCAATGCTTTAATGGAATTAATGCAAGAAAAAAACTTAGGATATTTAGCTGTAAGTTTAGGGTTTTATAAAACTTTATTTTCAGCTCCAGGAACATCAACCTCTTCTGAGATTCCTGAAGAAGAGCAAGCTGAAATGGGACTAACCGACGGTTTAATCCGTTTTTCTATTGGATTAGATAATGATATTGAGCGTACTTTTGAAATGATGAAAGGCTGCATGCTAGAAATAGGTGTTTTAAAAGAAGAAGCCTTAGCATAAGACTTAACTAAATTCTAAAAAAATGGCAAACAGAATGGTTTAAAACCTGTTTGCCATTTTTTATTTACCATAAAAACGCTTGGTAAATTCTTTTAAATCATCTTTTGACGGTGGTTTACCAGAGAACGGCACCATATCCCATCTATTATTCTCTTTCATTAATTCAAATCTAAACATAGATGTTTCTGAATTATTAGGATTCAACAAAGGATATCTTAAATCTAAATATTGAATATTTTTAGATGAATCCATAGGTACTAAATTATAATAACCATTACTAAACCAGGTTAAGACTTTAATATCTTTATGATTCACATCTAATAAATCACGATTCTTAGGAATTGTTAAAATGGTATCTAATTCTGATTTTTTATCTAATAAAGAATAAAATCCAACTTTATAATCGTTTTCAGTTTCAGCAATTCCATACCACAAAACATTATTCATAATAGTAGGTTGAGTAGAAAATCTACTATAAGAAATATCGGCTCTATCAAACGATTTTTTAAACACAGAATCCATATAAATTTTATTTCCAATAGTAAACAGCATATAGGCTGAACTAATATAAATTCCAGCTTTAACCCAAACTCTTCTTCTTGTTCGTTTTCTATTATAAAACATAGCCACAATTAAACACAATAAAAAAGGAAGCGTATATAAAGGATCTACTACAGAAATATTATTAAATGCAACTCTATAATCGGAAAAAGGTAAAAATAACTGAGTCCCGTAAGGTGTAAAACTATCTAATAAAGGATGGGTAAAAATGGATAGAAAAAATAGCCAAATCCAGTTTTTTAACGTAGTAGTTCCTTCACGTTTTCCTTTATCGTATAGTTTAAAAGTGATCCATCCAAATAGAAAAGAACCAAAAATAGAAAATAATATCGAGTGCATAAATCCACGATGAAAAGCCATTGCATCTATTTCATTTCCATACAACCATCCGCCAATAAACACATCTAAATCTGGTATAGTACCTCCTATTGCACCAAACAATAATGCTTTATTTCCTATCTTTTTTCCTAGTGCTATTTCTCCACAAGCAGCACCTAAAACAATTTGAGTTAATGAATCCATAGGTAACAAATGTACTAAACTGATTCTACTTGTATAATTCTTTACAAAATCGTAACATTACAAACCGAAAAAAACCACACAATGCAAGACGATAAAAACTTATCCGAAATCGATATCGAAGGTCAAAAAATTATAGCTAATAAAGAACTAAGTATATGGGAAGCTTTAATTCCTGTAATAGCATTAATAACAATGCTCGCTTACAATGTTTTTGTTTTTGGTGATAATGCTTTAAGTGGAAGTAATCAATTCATTTTAATACTTGGTGGTGCAACAGCTGCTATTGTTGGATTTAGAAACAAAGTTTCATACAAAGTTATGATTGATGAAGTTGCAGAAAACATTAAATCTACAGCTGGAGCTATTTTAATACTACTTATGGTAGGAGCATTAGCAGGAACTTGGCTTATTAGTGGAATAATTCCTTCAATGATTTATTATGGGTTACAAATTTTAAATCCTACAATATTCTTAGCTGCTTGTTTAATTATTTGTGCTGTAATTTCAATAGCTACAGGTAGTTCTTGGACAACTGCCGCAACTGTAGGTATTGCCTTAATTGGTATTGGTGAGGCCTTAGGAATTTCTTTAGGAATGACTGCTGGTGCTGTTTTATCTGGCGCTTATTTTGGCGATAAAATGTCTCCAATGTCAGATACAACAAATTTAGCTCCTGCAATGGCTGGTACGGATTTATTTACTCATATTAAGTACATGGCTTATACCACTGTACCAACTATTATTGTTACCTTAATCTTCTTTATCATTTTAGGGTTTACACAAAATACTACAGGAACTGCAGATACTCAACAAATGCTTAGTGATATAAACAAAGCTTTTAATATTAACCCATTTTTATTTTTAGTACCTATAGCAGTTGTTATTTTAATTATGAAAAAAACACCTCCTTTAATTGCTTTATTAGCAGGAACATTATTAGGTGGAGTTTTTGCGTTAATTTTCCAACCTCAAGTTGTTGCTCAAGTTGCTGGTGTTAAAAGTTTAGATTTTAACTCAGCTTATAAAGGGGTAATGAATGCTATTACAGTAAAAACATCAGTAGCTACTGACAATGAAGTTTTAAAAGACTTATTTACAGCTGGAGGTATGGAAAAAATGCTGGGAACTATATGGTTAATTCTTTGCGCCATGATTTTTGGTGGTGTAATGGATGCTATTGGGGCACTAGCTAAAATTAGTAGTTTCTTATTAAATTTATTTGATTCTGTTTTTGGGTTATTTGCAAGTACAGTAGCAACATGTATTGGTTTAAACTTTACTGCTTCAGATCAATACTTAGCTTTAGTGGTACCAGGTAAAATGTACGCAAAAGCTTATCAAGATAAAGGACTAGCTCCAGAAAACTTAAGTAGAACTTTAGAAGATTCTGGAACCGTAACTTCTGTTTTAATTCCATGGAATACTTGTGGTGCATATCATTCAGGAGTATTGGGAGTTCCAGTAATAGACTACGCTTTTTATGCTGTTTTTAACTGGTTAAGTCCGTTTATGACATTATTATTTGCTGCGTTTAGAATAAAGATTAGAGAAATAATCAAAAAATAATATCAGGCCTCACTTAAATAGTGAGGCTTCTTTTTTTATGATAGAAAAAGCTAACATTAAAGATGCTGAATTATTAACTAGTATTGCACTAACTTCAAAAGCACATTGGGGCTATTCAAAAGAACTTATTAATAGTTGGAAAGATGATTTAACTGTTAGTCCCAAAATGATTGAGGAAATGATGGTTTATAAATTCATCTTTAGTCAAAAAACTATTGGATTTTATATTTTAAATCAGCCCCAAAACAATACAATAGAATTAGAATTTCTATTTGTACACCCAAATGCTATTGGTCAAAAAATTGGAAAACAATTATTATCACATGCTATTGAGAAAGCTAATAACTTAAATATTCAAACAATGACATTATTAGCTGACCCCAATGCACAACCTTTTTATGAAAGTCAAGGTTTTATTTCAACAGAAAAAAAAGAAAGTTCTATTCCGAATCGGTTTTTACCACTAATGAAGTTAAATTTAAAATAACCGAGACTAATAAAAAAACCCAAGGACTTCCATGCAACAAAACATCAAACCAATCTTTAAATTGCATTGCATGCTCTCCTGAAAATGCATTACCTCCAGCAATCCATTTTAATTTACCAACAATATGAGGAGGTTTAAAAGGTGCTAAACCTAAAGTTAAACTAGCAATTAAAAATAGCTTCCAATTTTCTTTTAACTTTTGTTTCATTATTTATTATATAAACCAGTTCCAAACAACTCCAAAACGAATTACAAAATCTCTATATGGATAATTAGGAGCTGATAAATAATTTTTCTTTAAGAAAAAAGAGCTTATGTTATCTGCTTTAAAATAAATACGAGTTCTACGAACTCTACCATTAAAAAATAAATCAACAGTTGGATAACCTATTTCTGTTGTATTTTGTAAAGTAAATTCAGCTAATAACGGATTATAAGCGTTGGCCTTATACTTTGAAAAATAATTAAACGTTGCTCCAATTTGAACAAACAACGGATTTCCTTTAAACCAATTATCAGAATAATATAAAGTATTTCTAGTTACTATTTCTGGTACTCTAAATACATCACTTCCACTAGAAACCTTTTGATACATTACTGTATTATCTAAAGCAAATTTACCAACCTTAAACTCTTTAGATACTTTGGCTTTTAAATAATTAACACTACCTGAAAATTGTTTAGGTAAGTTATTTTCATCAAAATAAGTATAATTATCAATATTAGTAATATCTAAAGATGCATTACCCCATTTCGATTCAAAAACTCCTCCTAAAGTTTGAGTTCCTACTGATGCAAAATTATTCTCCCAGTTATACGCATTATAACTACTTTGATGTAATAAGAAATTAAAATTAGGAAGTTTATTACTAATTCCTAATTTAGCTTTCACAGTAAACAAACTATCTTTTTTATATAACGCTTCAGCTTTTAAGTTATTCCCCGAAAGTCTTCCACTACCAGGAGTTAAGTTTGCCGATGCGTTTACATAAAAGTTTTTAATTTTACCATTCCAGTCTGCTCCAAACGAAACAGCATCTCCTTTTAATTTATTTTTAGTTATTCCTACTAAATTGTTTTGTAAATTATCGTAACCATAACTATATGTGGTATAATCAGCTTTAACTCTAAACCTTCCTAGTACATATTTAGAATTAAAATCTAAAAACACTTGATTATTATATAATAAGTAGTTTGTTTTATTATTTACAACACCTAAAATCTCAGCATTACCAAAAATTGTAGAGGTTGTTGAACTCTGATTAAATCGATAAAATTTTGATTCTCTCGTAAAAGAATGCCCTATTTTTAAATTTGAAAAATCTCTTGAATTTAAACTATCTCTTGAAGATAATAGTTTGTAAGTCTGTTCAAAATACAACCGTTTACTATCAAAAATATTCTCTGCATTATCTAAGTTAACGTCTAACCTTCCTCGATTACCACTAAAGTTTGGATCATCATTTAAAAAAGAAACTAAAGCTGCATCCGTTAATCCTCCACTTTCCTGATTAAAAAAATCTTGATTAACAATTTGTCCTCGTATCGCATACTGATCTTTTGGACTCTCGTATCTAAAACTTAATCTAAAATTACCTGTGCTCGATAATGATCTTCTATAAGCCCCCAACGAACGAAGCCCTTTATAGGCTATTCCTACATTAAATCTCTTAGAGAAATTTGCTGTAAACAAAGCATCTAAAACTTGTCCTTGTTCTAAACCAGTTCTATACATAATTTCAGTAGTAGGCGTTGGAACATGGTAATAATCTACATCTTCAATTCTAAAGTAATTAAACTGCTTTGCTCTAAAACCAATGTCAGGAAATCTAGAAACATCATCAAAAGTATACGCTAGATTATTAAATGTTTGTCCTTGATTATGAAATTCTAGCAATTCAAAATTATCTTTTCTTAAAAAATTGAATTTGTAATGTTTTTTTATTGTTAGTGTAGTATCTACAATTGTCGTATCATTTTTAAATGATATAATTTTATAATCTGTATATTTTGTTTTCCCACTAAGTTTTACTTCAATCTCATCATTAGGTAAAGAATCATTAACTTGATTAAACCCTCCAGTTGATCTACCAAAACCACCGTTTAGCGATCCTATTTGTGAAAAAAGTGTTTGAATACTTACCAAACAAAATAACACTAAAAAAATTTTCTTCATGACAACAAAAGTAAAATAATTAAACGACAAAAATTGTGAATAATTTCTTTGAAAACTGTTAATTTGTAGCATGTTGAAATTAAATTATAGTGGAATTAGTCTTGAAGCCGGAACAGACGAAGCAGGAAGAGGCTGTTTATCTGGCCCTGTTGTAGCCGCAGCTGTTATTTTACCTGAAAATTTTCAACACGATCTTTTAAATGATTCTAAGCAACTTTCAGAAAAAAAACGACAGGAACTCCGTCCTTACATAGAAGAACATGCCTTGGCTTATGCTGTATCTTTTATTCATCATGAGGAAGTAGATGAACTAAATGTGTTACAAGCTTCTATTACTGGTATGCATAGATCAATTGAACAACTTTCTACTCAACCTGAATTTATCATAATTGATGGTAATAAATTTAAACCTTATAAAGAAGTCCCATATCAAACTATTGTAAAAGGAGATGCTAAATTTATGAGCATTGCAGCGGCTTCTATTTTAGCAAAAACATACAGAGATGAATTCATGGAAAAAATTCATCAAGAATTCCCACAATACAATTGGAAAAAAAACAAAGGATATCCCACAAAAGAACATAGAAATGCTATTAGAGAGCACGGAGCGACTCCTTACCATCGTAAATCGTTCAAATTGTTACCCGAACAACTTAAATTAAAACTTTAGTTTTTCTATTTTTGTCTTCCAATTTTTTAGAAGATGATAAAAAGAACACGTGCAGAGATTAACAAATGTATTATTCACAAAGTTGCTAATAAGTACAATAGCGGACAAAATGCTTTATCAGAAAGCTTAGTTCGATTTGATGAAGAAAGTTATGAGTTATTAATGCCTTTTTTACTAAAGAACTTTGGAAATGTTACGCAAAGTTATCGTTTTAGCCATCATGCTGATGTTCGATTAAATGAATTGAATAAATACTCTTCTGACATTTTTGAAGACGATAGTAATGAAGTGTTTATCGAAAACTCTAAGAACATCGTAAACCACTTATACGAACAGTCTAATTCTGCAAATATTAAAACAGGTGATGTAATTGTTGCTTATTTTGAAGGTATCGAATATAAAGATGTTTTAACAGAAGCTGTTGGAATTTTTAAAATTGAAAGTAAAGTAGATTTTTTCCAAACTTATTTAGATGATGAAAGCTTTGATGTTGTAGTTCAAAAAGGTATTTCTACTAAAAAACTTGATAAAGGTTGTTTAATTTTAAACTCTTCTGATACGGAAGGAACGGTTGTTTTATCAGTCGACAACAATAACTACGATGCTCAATATTGGATTAAGAATTTCTTAAGTGTAAAATATGCTGACGATCGTAATTTACACACTCAAAACTATTTAGAAATGTGTAAAGAGTTTTCTGAAGAGGTGATAAAACCAGAATTTGGAAAACAAGAACAAAGTAATTTCTTAGCGAATACTGTTGATTATTTTAAAGAACATGAAAGTGTAGATTATCATGGTTTTAAAGATGAAATTTTTGAAGAAGACAAACATAAAGATATGTTTGAAGACTACAAAAAGCATTTCGAAAAACTGAATGATGTATTAATTCGTAATAATTTTGACGTATCAGATGCAGTACTAAAAAAGGAAAAAAGTAAATTTAAAACTGAAATAAAGCTAGACACTAACATTCAAATTAAAATTGATGTTGATGCTCCTGATGCTTCTTCAGAATATTTAGAACAAGGATATGATGAAGATAAAAAAATGAAGTTTTATAAGGTATACTATAATACTGAGAAATAAATATCATTCTCAACAAAAATAAAAAGGTCAAAACAATTTAAGTTTTGACCTTTTTTATTTTGCAACTAACAAAATTCTATTTAGCTGTATTTTGTTTTTTGCTTTCTAATAATTTTTCAACTAAAGTTTCTAATCTCTTAATATTCTTAGCCTGCTCTTTTAATTGTTTCTCTTGCTGAATTGTATATAAAGTTAACTCTTCAATTTTTTGTAATAATTTAGAGTCCATTTCACCTAAATAGAATCCGTTTTTTAGTACTTCAGCTTCACTTGGAATATCTTTTAAATGCCCTTTTTCTTTAATATAATCTTCCACTTCTTTTAAAGTAGGTAATTTATACTCATTTTCAAATACAAAATCTGACCAACCAGTAGCTTCTACTTTAATCTCTCTTGCTCCTATTGAACCTTCAACAGCTAACCTATGCTTTCCAGTCTCTATTGTTCCTATTCCAACCTTACCATCTGGTTTAACTAAAAGATCAACATTACCAGTACCTCCTGTTCTTATGGCAATCGAACCATTTTCTTTAATATTATCTATATATGAAAAACCATCTCTTGAAAATTGTAATATATTTGAAGTAAGCCTCGAAGTAAAACTAGATCCTTTTACTGTAAAAACTGTTGCTTTAACACCTCCAATTACTTCTAATTTTTCAGCAGGAGTAGTTGTACCAATTCCTACTTTTCCGTCTTCTGTTATCCTCACTCTACTTGTTTGATTTGTATTTGCTACTTCATCAGCAACAACATTTCCAGATTTTCCAAAAAAATCTATCAAGCCATTGTGTCCAATTTTAACTCCTGAAAAGCCATTACCTGATGTAACTCCAACTCTACCTACAGAATTATCTGTGCCATCTTGATATCTAGTATAAACATTTTTACCTAAAATTAAACCTCCATCTGACCTAGTAGAACCTATTGAAGAATACCCTTTACCTCCTCCTAACATTATAAGACCATTCGTTGTAGATGAACCTATTTGTAAATTAGCTTCAGGATTTCCTGTTCCTATTCCAACTTTATCACTAGTATATACACTATTCGTATTTTTACTCCACACATTATTTGCCTCCCCTAACAAACCTTCGTAAGGTCTAACCGCTTCTGGATGTAAATAAAACAATTCTGACACTCCTAAATTTCCATCTGGCCCTGTTCCTTCATAAAAGGTAAAACGTAATTCTGTGTACGAACCACTAGGCACCTTAACTAAAAATTGACCTCCTCCTGTATAATCTTGTGTTGAATAATCTGCTATTGTTCTCCATTCACTTTGAACATGAACATTATATCCTTCAATTTTAAATCGTTTTGCTCCCCAGTATCGAGTAGACCAACCTACCCAAGCTCCTTGTTGACTATGCCAATTTACTAAACCTTTTATTAAAACAACTGTAGGTTCAGCTAATGTAGGCGGTGTAGACGTATATGAAGGAATAAACTTACCGTCAAATAAATAATCCAAACTTAATGCAGCACTACCTGTTTGTGTTACTTGGAACCTAGATCTAGTAGTTGCATTAAAAAGCATATTATGCTCCATTCCTACTGGATTTTCATTACTTGTAAAAGTAATTTGTGAAAATGTTACTTCAGAAAGCAACAAAACAAAAGCTATAAAAACTATTTTCTTCATATTATTTTAATTTTTGCTTAATTAATTCTATCTCTTTTGCCAACCTTAATAATTCTTTATTTTGTTTTTTAAGTTGAGCTATTTCTTCTTTTTGATTTTTCAATTCTTTTTCTTGCTGAATTGTATAAAGAGTTAATTCTTCTATTTTTTGCAATAATTTAGAGTCCATTTCTCCCAAATAGAACCCATTCTTTTTTACTTCAGCTTCACTTGGAATATCTTTTAAATGCCCCTTTTCTTTAATATGATTTTCCACTTCTTTTAAGGTTGGTAATTCGTATTCTTTTTCAAATACAAAATCTGCCCAATTCGCATAAGTAGCTACTTTTACTTCTGTAGCTGCAATTTTACCATTCACACCCAACTTAAACCCTTTTGTATCTGTTGTTCCAATTCCTACTTTACCATTAGTTCCTAAGTGTAAAACATGCGTAAACTCACCTAAAGAACGCGGAGTAGCATCTGTTCCCCATTGACGACCATAAAAATTTAAATCACTTATGCCACCTGAACTTGTTGTTAAAATCATTCCTGAAGCATTTGAAGCTCCAGCCCAAGCAGGTTTAAACTTACTAACATCACTTGATTCAATACTTGCGTTAAAACCTATAACCGCAGCATTATTTATGGTTTCTCGTTCATTTATTTCAATATAATCACCTATTCTTAACCCTCTATCAGCACCTACATTTGTACCAATATCCAACCTTGATCTTGGCGTTGTTGTTCCTATACCAACTTTCCCTCCATTAAAAAAAGACGAACCATTTGTTTTAAATTGAAATTTTGTTGTAGTATCATCAAATCCTTTAATCTCAGCTCCTGTATTAGAAGCCCCTCCATTTATTTCAACTCTATCTTGATTCAAACCATAATAACCTACTTTAAGTAAACCTGCATCACCTACCTCAGAGAAGTCTAACAAACCACCTCCTCTATACTCATTCAAACGTAAAATACTTGATTCATTATCATTCTTAGGAGTTACCAAAAGACTACCATCATTTATATGTAATTTTTCAGAGGGAATATTAGTACCAATCCCCACATAACCATCATTTAACCCTATATTAAACAAACTACTATTTGTTATTTTTGCTCCTGTTTTTTTACCTACATAAAACCTGTTCCCATTAACAAAAGCTACTGCATCTGAAGAAGAATCTGATGAATCTTGAAACTCAATACTTGGCACAAATTCTTTAATAGTTATAGAAGAATTTCCAGTTACATCTAGTTGATTTTGTGGATTTATATGTACACTTCTTAATCCACTATGATGAACTTCTAATTTAGATTGTGGTGCAACCGTTCCAATTCCAATATTTCCTCCATAAGGGTTTAACGCAATATCCCAATTAGCTGTATTACCTGAATTAGTAACTTGAATCCCCATTCCATTACCATTATTCACCTGAGCAAATTGCATATTGGTTGAATTTGTTGCATGAGGTTTTAATGTTAATATTGAATTTTCACTCATATTAACTTTTGAATCTCCTTGTCCTGTAATATTGTTTGCTACATGTAACTTAGCTTTTGGTGATGGTACTCCTATCCCTACTTTTCCTGCTAAATAATTTTTTGCTGCGGCTGTGGCTGCATACAAATCATATCTATTTATTACGTTAGATTGATTATAACCATTAGTCGAAATATGAACTCCATAAGCATTTTCAATAGTAGTTCCATTTGTATTATCTAAAACCTCTGCATTAACTGCTATGGCTCTTTTTATTGTTGCTCCTGGTGCAGCTACATAAACCCCTGCTCTAGCCCAAATTCCGTAATTACTATTTAATGTTCCAGCAAAAGTATTTGATGTTGAAAAAGAAGTTGCATCTACACCAATTTTATACCCCGAATCTGTAATTCCTGAAGGAATTGAAAAACTACTCATTTTAGAATATATACCTTTATCGTAACTTGTTACATTAGTATTGGTTTGAGTATTTCTAAACACCGTTATTCCATTTTTAGAAACTTCACCTAAATTAGTTTCATAATTCACTTGAAGTTTAGCATCTGGGGTAGAAGTTCCTATTCCAACTTTATCTCCCACTTGTTTAATTACATCTTGCGCAGTACTATTAATTGCAATGCAAAGCATAGCAATTGTAAAAATTGTCTTTCTCATAAGAATTTATGATTTATTTAATAAGTATTTTTGATTGAGATTATAGCAATTTATTTTCTCAGTTTTTTCAATTTATTGTAATACAAAAGTAAAAAATATAGGCTTAGTTTTACTAAACCTATTCTTTTTCAGTCATTTTTTTTACGTAATCTGTTACAATTACTATTTGAGTAGCCCCAACTTTACCTTCAATATATTTAGCATTTTCACGATCTAAAGAAATTCTACGTACTGCCGTTCCTTGTTTTGCAACCATACTAGATCCTTTCACTTTTAAGTCCTTAATTAAAACTACAGAATCTCCAGCTTGTAAAATAGCACCATTAGCATCTCTATGAATTATCTTTTCACTTTCATCTAAATGATCACCGCTTTCTTTAGCAAAACGTAAATCATCATCTTCTAAATACAACATATCTAATAAATCCTGTGGCCATCCTTCATTACGAAGTCTAGATAGCATTCGCCAAGCAACAATTTTTACTGCTCTAAATTCACTCCACATAGAATCATTTAAACAACGCCAATGATTTGCATCTGTTTTTTCAACATCATTTATTTGTTCAATACAAGTGGAACATGCTAACAAACTTCCATCTACACCACCAGTAGATACTGGAGGCACTTCATAAATTGATAAATTATCTTTTGCTGCACATAATTCGCATTGTTTTCCGCTTCTTTCTTCTAACTCCTGTAATAAACTCATTTTATACTCTAAATTAAGGTGTGTAAAAGTACATTTTTATTTTATCTTTATCAGATGTATTTAGAAAGTAAAAGACTTATTATTCGTGAAGCTAAAGTAAGCGATGCCCCTTTTTATTTTGAGCTTTTTAATGATCCTGACTGGATTCAATTTATTAGCGATAAAAATTTAAAAACAGTTGAAGAAACTGAAACCTATTTGAAAGACATTCTCTTTAAGAATTCAAAATTAGATGGTTTAGGTTTCTTTACCGTAATTTTAAAAGATACTAATGAACCAATTGGTACCTCTACAGCTTTACAGCGAGAAAAATTAAAATTTATTGATATTGGTTATGCCTTTTTACCTAAAACCAGAGGAAAAGGATACGCTACAGAAGCAACTCAACTATTTATGGAGTATGTTAAAAATAAATTTCAACAAGAAAAAGTATATGCATTTACAATGCCTAAAAACGAAGCTTCCCAAAAGCTATTAAAAAGATTAGGCTTTAAATACGTTGGATTAAAAAAAATATTTGATAACAGTGAGGACAAGGTTTATGAATACATTTTTTAAAAATACACTATTTTTTAACTACTAGTTTTTTTTATTTCTTTAAAAAAATACTCATATTTGCCAAAGATTTTTCCCCCATAAGAAGATAACCTTTATAAAACCTTACTTATATGAAAATCAATTTATCAAGAGAAAGATCTACTCGTTCTAGTAAAAAGAAATTAAAAAAATTTCTTGTTTTACCCTTATTCCATAGTGGTTCTATGTTTTGGCTAGAGAGAGTAGTTATCAAGAAAAACTTCAACGGTATCTCTTATCAAATAACCGATGTACAAAGATTAAAAAACATTTAATCTTAGAAATTCAAAAATTCCCCTTTTTTTGTCTTATTAAAAAGTCCCCTTTTTTATAAAAACTTCATTCCAGAAATTTTATTCTAAATACAAATCAATTAATCCTTCAGGGGTAGCAACTTCAACAATTTTATTTTCTTTATCTACCTTTTTGATAAACTCATCAATCATAGGAATAAAAATTTCATCACCATTATCACCTTCGATTTCAAACAAAGGTTGAGCAGAAGAATCGTTAATACTAACAATAGACCCCACCTCTCCGTGTGAAGCATCTATTACTTTAAAACCAATAACTTCGTGATAATAAAATTTATTTCCAGAAAGTTTTGGCAATAAATCTAATGGTAAATATATATCAGAACGCATAATAGCGTCTGCATCTTGCTCAGAATCTACGTCTTCAAATTTGACGCGAAACATAGTACTCTTACTTAAAGAAGATTTTTCAATAAAAAAAGGAACCAGATTATTGCCTAAATCGACAAAAACTGATTCCAAATTTCTATAAAGATCGGGTTCGTCTGTATCTAATTTGATTACAACTTCTCCCTTAAAACTATGTTTTTTAACGATTTTGCCAAGATAAAAGCAATCCTTTTTTTGCAGCATCGTCTATACAGTTTTATTCTTCGCTATCAGCACCACCTTCAGTAGCAGCATCTTCACTATCTACAACAGGAGCTTTAGCAGCAATACGAGCTTCGTTTACAGCTTTTTCAGCTTCTAACGCTTTAGCTTTAGCATCTGCTTGAGCTTTTGCTAAACCGTCAGCTTTTCCAGCTACTTTTCCAGCTTTTTCCTCTAACCAAGCGTTGAATTTAGCTTCAGCTTGCTCTTCAGTTAAAGCACCTTTACGTACTCCACCAGCTAAGTGATTCTTTAATAAAGCACCTTTATAAGATAAAATTGCTCTAGCAGTATCAGTTGGTTGAGCACCATTTTGTAACCACTTTACAGCACCATCAACATCTAAATCAATAGTTGCAGGGTTAGTGTTTGGATTGTAAGTTCCGATTTTTTCTAAGAAACGTCCGTCTCTTTTAGCTCTTGAATCAGCAGCTACTACCCAATAAAATGGTTTTCCTTTTTTACCGTGTCTTTGTAATCTAATTTTTACAGGCATAATTTTAATTTTTAAGGTACGCGACCTTGATTATTAATAAATCTTACCATCTCGTGATAAGTGGGCGCAAAAATATGACTTTTTTTTCATTAAAAAGAAAAAAACAAATATTATTACAACAAAAAAGAGCTTGAAAAACAAGCTCTTAAGAAAAAATAAGTTTCGGAGACATTTTTATAGCACTCTAACGCTAACAGCGTTTAATCCTTTTCTTCCTTCTTTAAGTTCAAACTCTACAGTATCACCTTCTCTAATCTCATCGATTAATCCTGATACATGTACAAAATGTTCTTTGTTTGATCCTGTTTCTGTAATAAACCCAAAGCCTTTAGATTCATTGAAGAACTTTACTGTTCCTTCTTTCATTGTAAAAAATATTATATTAAATACTAAAGATACCTTTATTAATTGATTATCAAACACTTTTTATTGTCTATTTTAAAAACTTAACACCTAGATAACATTAAAAATAAGCACCATGCAGTATTTCAACATTTTACCTTTTATTAAATTTCATCGTTAATAACTTCTAAAGATTACACCATAAATTCTTCGTATTTTTACACACTGTTTTTTACAAAGAACACTTCATTAAATTAAGCTGATAGATGTATTTAATTTTCGATACAGAAACTACTGGATTACCTAAGAGTTGGAATGCTCCAATAACTGATACCGATAACTGGCCTAGAGCCATACAAATCGCATGGCAATTACATGACGAATTGGGGAATGTAATAGAGCATAACGATTTCCTTATACAACCTGAAGGATTCAACATTCCTTATGATGCAGAGCGTATTCACGGTATTTCTACCGATTTAGCTCTTGAACAAGGAATTTCTTTAGACGAAGGTTTAAGATTATTTAATGAAGCATTAGGCAAAACAAAATTTGTTGTAGGTCAAAATGTTGGGTTCGATGTTAATATTATGGGGTGTGAGTTTCATCGTTTAGGCGTTGAAAATAACTTAACAGAACTGCCTGTTTTAGATACCTGTACAGAACACACAGCACAACTTTGTCAAATTCCTGGTGGACGTGGTGGTAAATTTAAATTACCAACACTTACCGAATTACACAATCATTTATTCGGAACTGGATTTGGTGAAGCCCACAACGCAACTGCCGATGTGGAAGCAACTACGCGTTGTTTCTTAGAATTAATACGTTTACGTCAGTATACAGAAGAACAATTAGATGTTCCTGCTGATTATTTCCAACGTTACTCGGAAGCTAATCCAATGCCAATTCAGGTTATTGGTTTAAAACACTTAAACCTTAAAAAGGAAAGTGAAAAAATACGTAAGCGTAAAGAAGCAGAAAGTGGTGAAGTAGCTACTGTTTCTACTTCTGAAGGTTTAGCAGCGCTTAAAGATGTACAATTTGCGCACTTACATAATCACACACAGTATTCGGTATTACAATCGACTATTCAGATTGGAAATATTGTAAAGGCTGCTGGAGAAGATAACATGTCTGCCGTAGCTATGACCGATACTGGTAATATGATGGCAGCTTTCCATTTTGTGCAAGCAGTATTTGGACATAACAAATCTGTAGAAGCAGCCAATCAAGAAGCTATTGAAAAAGGAGAAGAGCCTATACAAAAACCATTAAAACCTATTGTAGGTTGTGAGTTTTTTGTCTGTTCAGACCATACAAACAAAAGTCAAAAAGACAACGGATACCAAGTAGTTTTATTAGCTAAAAATAAAAAAGGATATCACAACATTGCAAAGATGTCTTCTATTGCCTTTGTTGATGGATTCTACTATGTACCTCGTATCGACAAAGAAGTTATCAAACAATACAAAGAAGATGTTATTGTTTTAACAGGTAACCTTTATGGTGAAGTACCTAGTAAAATATTAAATGTAGGAGAAACACAAGCTGAAGAAGCTTTACTATGGTGGAAAGAACAATTTGGCGATGACTTATATATTGAGTTAATGCGCCATGGACAAGAAGATGAAAAAGTAGTAAATAAAACGCTTTTAGAATTTTCTAAAAAGCACGATATAAAAGTAGTTGCTTCTAACAATACCTTTTATTTAGGTAAGGAAGACGCCAATGCACACGATATTTTATTATGTGTAAAAGATGGTGAAAAACAGGCAACTCCAAAAGGTAGAGGAAGAGGATATCGTTACGGATTACCAAACGACGAATACTACTTTAAGTCTACAGAAGAAATGAAAACTTTGTTTGCAGATCTTCCCGAAGCAATTATTAACATTCAAGAAATTGTAGATAAAGTAGAACCTTTTACCTTAGCCAGAGACGTATTATTACCTGCCTTTGATATTCCTGAAGAATTTACAGATGCTAAAGACAATGAAGATGGTGGAAAACGAGGTGAGAACAACTTTTTACGTCACTTAACTTACGAAGGAGCTAAAAAACGTTATGGTGAAATTACCGAACTCATTAGAGAACGTTTAGACTTTGAGTTAGAAGTAATTGAAAAAACAGGGTATCCTGGTTACTTCCTTATTGTAGAAGACTTTATTAGAGAAGCGAGAAATATAGGAGTTTCCGTAGGACCTGGTCGTGGTTCGGCAGCAGGATCGGTGGTAGCTTACTGTTTATGGATTACCAATATTGACCCTATTAAATACGACTTACTTTTTGAGCGTTTCTTAAACCCTGAGCGTGTATCCATGCCCGATATCGATATCGATTTTGATGATGAAGGAAGAAGCCGTGTAATGGATTATGTAATTGATAAGTACGGTGCCAATCAGGTAGCACAAATTATTACATATGGTACCATGGCTGCAAAGTCTTCTATACGTGATACTGCTCGTGTACTAGACTTACCATTATTTGAAGCCGATAGAATTGCCAAGTTAATCCCGGGAATGAAGCTTAAAAAAATCTTTTCTCTTGATGAAAAAGGATTGAAAGAGAAACTTCGTTCTGAGGAAATTGAAATGGTTAACGAATTAAAATCTATTGCCAATGGTAATGGATTAGAGGCTGAAACCATTAATAAAGCACGAATCTTAGAAGGTTCTGTTCGTAATACAGGAATTCATGCCTGTGGGGTAATTATTACACCAGACGATATTACCAAGTTCGTACCTGTATCGTTGGCTAAAGATTCCGACATGTACGTTACGCAATTTGACAACTCGGTTGTGGAAAGTGCGGGACTACTAAAAATGGATTTCTTGGGGTTAAAAACATTAACCCTTATTAAGGATACCGTAAAAATTGTAAAAGCACGTCATGGTGTGGAACTCGATCCAGAGAATTTCCCTATTGATGACGAAGAAACATATGCATTATTCCAACGAGGAGAAACAGTAGGTATATTCCAATACGAATCTCCTGGGATGCAAAAATACATGCGAGAACTAAAACCAACAGTTTTTGCAGATTTAATTGCCATGAATGCCCTGTATCGTCCAGGACCGTTAGAGTATATTCCTTCGTTTATTCGAAGAAAACATGGTGATGAAGAAATTACTTACGATTTACCAGCACTAGAAGAATACTTAGCTGAAACCTATGGTATTACTGTATATCAGGAGCAAGTAATGCTACTTTCTCAGAAGTTAGCAGACTTCACCAAAGGTGAGGCCGATGTACTTCGTAAGGCAATGGGTAAAAAGCAAATTGCGGTACTAGCGAAAATGAAGCCTAAGTTTGTGAAACAAGCAATGGCGAATGGACATGACGAAAAGGCCTTAGAAAAGATTTGGAAAGACTGGGAAGCCTTTGCATCCTATGCCTTCAATAAGTCGCACTCTACTTGTTATGCTTGGATTGCTTATCAAACCGCCTACTTAAAAGCGCATTATCCTGCCGAATATATGGCTGCGGTATTATCGAACAACATGAACGATATTAAAACCGTATCTTTCTTTATGGAAGAATGTAAACGTATGGGACTTGAAGTATTAGGCCCAGACGTAAACGAATCCTTTTCTAAATTCTCTGTAAACAAAGAAGGAGCCGTTCGTTTTGGAATGGCAGCTATTAAAGGTGTGGGAGCATCTGCCGTAAAAGCTATTATTGATGAACGTACAGAAAACGGAAACTTTACTTCTGTATTCGATGTGGCGAAACGTGTAGATTTACGTGTAGCTAACAAAAAAGCTTTTGAAGGTTTAATTTTAGCAGGTGGATTTGATTCTTTTACCCAAACCCATAGAGCACAATATTTTGTAGAAGACGAAAAAAGCCAGAAGTTTATAGAAAAAGCCTTGCGTTTTGGTAATAAATATCAAGAGAATTTAAATTCATCACAGGTGTCTTTATTTGGTGAAGCTTCAGATGTAGATTTACCTGAACCTATTATCCCTGAATGTGATACTTGGGGAACCATGGAGTTATTAGCTCGTGAAAAAGAAGTAGTAGGAATGTATATTTCTGCACACCCACTTGATGACTTTAAAAACGAAATGAAATTTTGTAACGCTTCTCTTTCTCATTTTAAAGACATTGCCAGATATGAAGGTATGGGACTTTCTTTTGCAGGAATTGTAACCGATGTTCAGCATCGAGTTTCTAAAGCAGGTAAAGGATGGGCTGCTTTTACTATGGAAGATTATAATGATAGTTTCGAGTTTAGAATTTTTGGTGAAGATTATCTAAAATTCAAACACTTCTTAGTTCCGAATTCTTTCTTATATGTAAAATCAACTATTAAACCTGGTTGGGTAAACAAAGAAGGTGTAAAAGGTGACCCTAGAGTTGGCTTTAATGAATTCTTATTACTGCACGACATTATGGATAAAATGTGTAAAAAGGTGACTATTAAAATGCCTTTACATGAAGTAAAAGAAGAGAAAATTAAAGACCTACAGCATCTATTCGCCATCAACAGAGGTTCGCAAAGTTTGCACTTTACCATTTGGGATGCCGAAGAAAAAATTGAACTGAATTTACCTAGTAGAACCACGAAGATTAAAATTTCTAGTGAGTTCCTCAAAACACTAGACGAACAGCATATTAATTACAAGCTAAATTAAATGCTTCAAGAGTATCAAAACAGTATAGCCTTATTAACCAACGTGGTTGATAAGGCTTTATATATACAATTGGTACAGCAACTAAATAAAGATTTTGAACTCGTTAGTTTAGATATTGTTTTCAACACTCAAAGCAGTCCTGTTGAGCTAAAAAACAAACTTCAAGAAACTGTAAAAGACTTACTCTTGAATAATACCGATGGATATTACAACCTACTCTATCGTATTGATATTTCGGAAACCACTTTAAAAAGCATCAATACCTCAACTATTGAAGATTATACAGAAGCTGTTACTTTTTTAATTTTAAAAAGGATTTGGCAAAAGGTATATTATAAAAACAAGTTTTCTAGTTAAACTAACATTTTAAATTAATGTAACCATCAAACGTTAATTATCATTATTGATATCAAATTTCATACTTTCTACTTTAACACCAAGTATAAAACTTATTTTATCACAAATTTTATTACTGATTTTTGTTAGCTCATACACTATTTCATCTTCATATTTTTGAGTAATACCTGATGGGTTTACAATAAACATTTCGTGTTTATTTCCATCTATATCTTTACAATATACAACGGACATATATCTATACACTTTTGAATGTCCACCACCAGAACTAACACACTCTTTAATATTATCTATAATAATCGAATCAATATCACTAATCTTTAATTCTTTAGTTCTAAAATGATTTATTCTTATCGAAAAAAGATTCTTAGACCTATCATACTCTATAATATTCTTGGTTGGTTTAATATAAATACCAACAAGCTGAGTCGAAAAAATAAAAATGAGAAAGGCAAAAAAGACAAATAGAATTAAAGTTTCAATACCCGAATAATTATAAATTTCGAAATAAAAAATTACCGCAAACACAATAGATATTTTTATTATTGAAAGTATTGTATGAAAATATTCTAACCTCCCTCTTTGATAGGAAAGTGAAAATGTTGAAAAATTATTTTTCCATAAAAAATTACCAATTCTCTCAGTCATTATTATAACTACACTTTGTTACATTGCTTTATTTTCTTTTTCAGTTTTTCGTAAGAATATTTACGCTTCTTTTTTCTATCAGACCTGCCTTTTATAAAACCATAAACTTCATTTGATTCAGGAAAATACTCCAAATAATTTTCAGAACATCCGTCAATATGATAATCATCTTTTCCTTCATTTGGTAAATTATACGACGACTCTACTGTTTTATGCAATGAAAATATATAATACTCCCCTTTTTTAAATCCCGAAACATTTAATTTAAAATCGTTACCATTACTTCCAAAAACCTCAACAATTTTCCGTTTCTCTTTTCCTTTAATTACTTCAATTATTTCCACTGTTATTGATTCATAAAAGTCTTGATTTTTTTCAAAAAGATAATCTTCAAACTCTACCTTATCTTTCTGATTAATAACTTTCTTATCTTCAAAATGATAATACTTATCAAGCACTCTTACTTTTACAATAAGCTCGGAATATTTGGAAGCTTTTATAAAATTCCCTCCCCAATTACAGTCACTAGCATAACTAAAACTTGAGAAAAGTATAAGAAGACTTACAAATATCTTTTTCATTACCAGATTCACGCTACTTATTCAACTCTTTCAATGCTCTTCCTGCTGCCGATTTCCCATTAACCATTGCTGTTTTCGTTAATTCAATCAGCTTGTTTCTTGCTGGCTTGTATTTATGAAACCCTATTGTAGCTATTGCTTTTTCTTGAATGTACATATCTTCATCTTCCAAAAAAGGATAAATATAAGACTCAATTTCATCTGCATTTACCAGTGTCATTGCAGAATATACTAGTTGTTGCCTTAGATCTTCTTTGTTTTCAGAAACCTCTTCCAATTCAGTTAAAATCTCTGCAATAAGCTCTCTTCTATTCTCTAAGTCAATATTATTCCCTCTTTTCGGATAATCAAAAACCTCAATATCCAATTCATCAAAATCATAAGCATCAGGGTTTTGATAAATGGCATTTATCAAATTGGTAATATTCTTAAATCTAGGTGCAAGATTCATTTCTTCATTAGCTAAGTAACAAACCATTCCTTTTAGTTTGCCACCAACATACAAACACCAATAGTTCGAATTATTATCGGTCATTATAGGAATCAGGTTATTATAAACCTCGTATTCCTCAAAGTATTCAAGCATACTTTCAAAATCGTTTTCTTCAATTAATTCAAATCCATCTCTAGAATTATAATCCTGAAGTTTCCTTACATCATCTTTTTCAATTTCGTACTTTGATAAATATTCCATAGTTCTAATCAATCAGTATTATTACTAACTTTTTATTTGATTTACTAACACCTCTTTTTTATTAACAAAGCTGCACTCTATTTCTATTGAATCGAGAAAATTTTTAAGTGATTCTAATAATTTAGCATCAGCAGATTCAACGATAACCTTTCTATTGTCATAGTCATAACCTTCTACATTCCTAAGTTCAAACTCCATTTCGTTCTTACGAGTTAACTTGATAAACTTTACTATATCAGATTCGTTTAAATAATTCCTCCTATATACTCCTTCTTTTATTTTTTCTAAGCTAGGCTTGCTTTCAGGTTCAGGAATCTCATCCAAGTATTTAGAATAATCTCCTGTAATAAACTCAATTCCCCAAGTAGCATAATATTCTTTAGTATGCTTGTTATACACAATTGGTCCAGATCCAAAAACGCCTCCTCTTTCATCATCTGCTTCATAATCTTTATGCTTGTGAGTAATAAAAATATACTTACTCGTATCTAAAACCTTATCTATTTCACGTGGGGTTGTATAATTTTCTTTTAAAAGATCTAAAACCTTTTCTTTATCAATATCAATCTTCATTTAATTTTAATTGTATACAAGGTTATAACTAACCTCCATTCCACAGAATGATGGTTGTAGTCTTTGTTATCTATTCTTTTTTAATCTAAACTTTTTCCCTTCTTTATAACCAATTGGATGATTAGGACTTTTAATCCCAAACGGTCCTGTTCCTCCCGATTGATAATAATACTCTTCCTTATCATCTGAGTAACGTCCCGCGCATAGAAGTTTAAATGTTGTTATTTTCCTATCTGATTTATGCACCGCAATATCTATCCAAACAGGAACTTTCCCTTTTCTATAAAGTAAGTCTCTAACCTCTTTATATGTTAATCCAGTTTCAACTCTTTCATTATCCTCTGGATAAATATCAAATTGAGTCAATGCAGGATCATCATTAGACATATTTAAATAAACATCATATCTAAATTCTGGGATTAACTTGTTCTTTAAGAACTCTTGAGCAAACTTAAAAGAAATAAAACTTGCTCCATTAATTAATGTTGAAAATTCTTCTTTTGTCATTTAATAAAAACTTAATTGCTTCATACAATCATCTATTTCAAATTAAAACACTACTTCACAATATCTAAACTATTAATGTTCCATCTTTATGTTGAAACAAAATATAGTCTTCTATCTGTCCTTTTTTATAGGCATTTCGTTTTCTCCCTACTTTTCGTGGTAATCGTTTGTCATTTTTAACAAAATTAATTTTAAAAACCTCGCCTTTATTACTCACTTCCATTTCAAAAGAGTTATGATTAATTGTATAATCTATAATTTTACCACCAGAAATATACTCAGTTAAGAAGTTCCAAGTTTTATCATCTCCATAGTTTGAAATCCATGGTTTTGTTTTATTGTATAAATCAGGGCTGCACTCTACTACTTTGTTGTTTATTATTACATATTCTCCAGCATTCCATACAGCATAAGTCAAGTATTGATCATTACTAAGTAGCAATCCAAAAAAGCCAGCTCCTCCCATTCCATATGTTCCAAGGTGCGTACTAAAATCTATAATCTCTAAATCAATAATACTTTCTTTCTCTGTTTGTTTGAGTAATTTAGGTCTATTGAATATTAATTGTTCATCCTTTTTAATTTCTCCATACAACATATAAGCTTCCTCATCTCCTTCTGGCAATCCAATCTCAGTATATTCTAGCCAACCTGATTTTTTCCATTTAGGTAAGTCTTTCTTTTTCACAACCATTGAATATTGTTCAATATCTCCAATTTTCAGGTTTAAATAATCGTGCTCTTTCATTCAATTTAATTATGTGTAAAATCTGTTACAGATTACATTTATTCTTTTTCTATTTTCAGTTTAACTATAGCTATCAAAACCTTATTTCCTTTTACACGATATAGTTTTCTTATATCTAACCATTTGGAATTCTCTTTTATAAGGATTGTTTTATCATTCAGCTCAAGCCACAACTCAAACTCCACATGACTTTTACTGGTTGATGTAACACTAACTAAATATTGGTTTAGTTTTTCTGTTTCTTTAATTTGAACACTATTATTTAAAGAGATTAAATGAATATTATTATCTGAAATTGAAGTGTTTTCTACGTCAGGAATGGTTATATACAGAACTTTACTTTCATCAACTTTTAAATGTGGAAACTCTTTGAAATCTGGATACCAACTTTTAAGTATAGCCTTTGGCTTTTTATTCAGTCTTATGGTGTCCTGCCCATAGGTAAAAGAAGACACTAGTAACAAAGAAATAATTACCACTAATAAATTAACTCGACTCATTTTTATCTTTTCTCGCAATTCTTTATACAAACAACTAAAGTGTTTATATAATTAAGTTTTAGTGGTAAATATAGCAATTTTAAGAAGCAAGGACATTAACTACTAATTAGAGACTAGCGGGTATAAAAGGTCAAACTTTTAATTAAATAATTATGAACTATGCATACTACATCATCAAACACCTTTTCATAAAACATCATTCCAAAACGAAAATGTTCTTTCCCCTATTTTTTTGGGGTACATTTCATAAACTTCTATGAGAACACTCTGAAATTCAAATGCTTGTTTTTTTAAACCTAATAAGTTTAATGATTTTAAAATTCTTGTAATTCGTAAATAATTGTGATTTCCGTTATTTATCCAATTTTTACTTTGTTCATCAAATTTTCTACCAATTTTTATTTTATCATTGTTCTCAATTTCAAAACCATAAAAGTTCAACATTAAGCAAAATGATTTATATAAATTCTTTTTTGCTTTTTCTGAAGATTTAAATTCTTCTGCTATTTGCTTAGATACAACTGGTGCATTAGGGTTAAACTTACTTATCTCATTAGTTGGAAATAACCATTGAATGAAATCATGTTTATATTCTAGTTCATTATAATCATAACTCCATATTTCAATCAACGTCCTTCCTACATTATCTTTACCATCTATAGTATAAAAATTTAAAATACTCATATTTAAGAACTCAATCCGATTGCATATTTTAATATTTTATAAATGTCTTTTTTTACTATATCAGCTTTAGCTTCTTCTTTTTTTCTAAATATTATAATTGTAACCTCTTTGTTCTGTTTCTTCATTAAAAATTGTGAGAAACCCAAAACAATAGCAAAAAGAGAAATTTTATTATTCACTCCTCCATGACCAGCTCCTAATAAAGGTGTTTTTATTTTACTTATTCTTTTATCTAGAGCAAGTAAATGAATATTATTTATCGCTTGCATCAAAAAAGAAATATTAGAATGTAATCCAATACCCTTCCTTTTTCTTGTAACTGAAGAAATGATAATATTATATTTAGAGTTCAATGGTTTTTTAAAAAAAAGACAAGTTCCAATTCCGTAAGATTTCTGAAATTTACCCTCTTCTTTTTCAACATCTTTGCCTTCCATTTTTTGTAATTCAACTTGAATTAATTCTTCAAATTTATCTTCCTGGTTTGGAAAATGCTTTTGAATAAAAGAACCCAATGCGCTTTTTTTATCCCTTATACATTCATCATCAAAAAATTCGTTAGCAGGAAGAACAATCGCAGTATCATCATATTCACAATCGCATTCTTCAATCCTTCCGTATTTCAAATTGATTTTTGATTTATCAAATATCACTGAATAAAGTCCCTTTTTTACTTTTTCTATTCTTGCTTTTTCTGAAGGTTTGATAAAAATATTCTCCTGAATTACTGTAAAAACTACCGAAAGAAAAATCAGCATACCTCCAAATACTATCAAAACATATTGTGGCTTTTCACTTATTTTAAATTCAAATTCTGAAAAATTTATTTCCCCAAAAAAAGAAACTAAAATCAAGATTACACCTAAGATCAATAGTATAACATTATACTTTTGAGTTATTAATTCTTTAATTATTTCCATAATTATTTTTCTTCTCCCAATAAATTCATTTTTTTTTAGAAAAACTTACATGGCTTATCCGTTTTCCCTCAAAGAAAATTAATGGTTATACTTATATATTTTAATTCATAAAAACTCGCCCATAAAAATAACAAGCCTCAAAAAGAAAAAATTACGAAAACCCGTAAACAAAGTATGGATTTTCCCTACTTATTAATTTCTTCTCTTTATCCACAACCCAAAAACATCAATTTTTCATTTTTTTCTTTCAGCGAAGCTCGCTGATGGCTTCGCACAATTTCAGGAGCATCAGCGAAGTTCGGGGAAGCTTTTGCAGAGTTTCAGAACCATCAGCGAAGCTCGCTGATAGTTTCGCACAATTTCAAGAGCGTCAGCGAAGCTCGCTGATGGTTTCGCAAGCTTTTTATTGGATCAGCGAAGTCCGCTGACACTTTCGTTGAATTTTTATTCATCTTATTGAAAATCAATCTTTTATTTATCAAATATTTGACTTTTCTTTGCCCTAGCTATGACAACATTTATTGCTAGCACTCTCCACTCCCTATTTATTGAATTTAAAAATTTGTTATTATGACGACAGCTTATCTTACGCGCTATCGAAATGGAGAATATCTGCAATACATGAAAGACGTTCTCGTATTAGTAAACCTTCAAGATGTTGCTCTTTTAGAGTTAACCGAGCAACGAGATGCACTAACCTCTTTAACCAATCAAATAGACGAAGCTTTCCTACAAAGTTTAGGCAGTGCTTTAACCCAAGAAATTATTTTGCTCGACGAACGTAGAGACAAAGCCTTTATAGGTATTAAAACCTTACTTAGTGGTTATACCTATCATTATGACACCACACAACAAGACCACGCTAAAAATATTCTACTTAATATTGATATTTACGGTAAAGACATTACCCGAAAAAGCTATCAGGAAGAAACCGCTATTATTAATAGTTTAATCAACGATTTAGAAACCAAACCCGAGTTAATTGCCGCTATCAACGCAATAAACATTTCCGATTGGGTAAACGAGTTAAAAACCTCTAATCAAGCCTTTGGTTCTAAATACATTGAACGTGTAGGAGAAACTGCCGCCAATCCCATTACCAATATTACCGAGCTAAGAGCCACTACAAGTACTGCATACAGAACTTTAATTAGCCATATTCAAGCACACGATGTATTGGGTAACAATCCAAGTTATGCAACTCTTTTAGAAGAAATAGATGTTTTAACCAAACAATACAATTTGGTTTTAGATAATAGGAGCAATAGTTCCCCTAACGGTGCCACGCCTGCGACGGACGGTGAGAGTAATTCTCAGAACAATCAACCCCTATAAGAAGAATGCCCTTCTTAAACAATGATTGTTACGCCATTGCGTTTGGAATGTTTGTAGAGTAGCCTGCTCCACATTAAAAAGGTTCTTTATAAAATATTGCTTCGTAATGGCGTTGTCTATTTTACCTAGACTATTAACGTTTCAAAAAAGCAGTAATCTCTGCTACTACTTCTTCTAATTCCTTAGACAACTCAGTACTATTCCAAGGATGTCTTACATTAAACACATGATCTGCTCCTTTTATAACAACCAGTTCATTTTTTGAATTCCACTCGTTAAGCTCTTTTGCTTCGCTTATTGAAATAGAAGTATCATGATCTCCATGAATAATTAAATGTGGAATTTCTAATTTTTCTTCAGCTGCTTTTATATTTAATCGTGCCTCGTTTTCTTTAAAGTCTGTATAAAACTGATAGTAATGTGGCATTTGCTGTTTGGTTCTTCCATTAACAACATACTTTACTCCTGTTTCTTTCCACTCCTTTAAATTACCAACAGTAGCAGTACGCTTTCCAAAATCGCTAATACTCGCCAAAGTAATGAGTTTTTGAATTCGATTATCTTCTGAAGCTTTTATGATGGAAATACCTCCTCCTCTACTATGACCTATTAAATGAATATTGTTCGTATTGACATGAGTATTTCCTGAAAAATAAGCTTCTACCCAATCTAACACATCGTGTAAGTCATCCAACTCCTTGGTATAATTATTATTTCCGAAAGCTTCTAAATCAGGAAAATCAATAGGGTTTTCAACGGTTCCTCCATTATGAGAAAAGTTGAATTTGACAAAGCAATATCCCGATTTCGCTATCGATTCTGCCACCAAATCCCAAGCTCCCCAATCTTTAAAACCTTTGTAGCCATGGCAAAAAACTACCACAGGTTGCTGCCTCGTTTCTTTTGAAAAAAAGGCATCCATCAAAATTGGTTTCTTATTCGTTCTTTCTAAAACTATATTTTTTACAATTTCCATACAGTTCCAACAAACTAAGCGGTTAATTCTCTAAATAAGCTTTCTAGATTTTTGTTTTCGGTATTCAACCCTAGAATTTTTAATCCGTTTTCTTGGGCAAAATCAAATATTACTGGACGCATATCTTCAGTAGATTCAAAAGATAAAATCCAGTTATTTTCTGTCGTATTTTTAAATGAAGTAATATTAGGTAATCGCTTAATAAACTGTTCTTCCAATTTATAATCAAAGGTTACTCTAATTACTTGTTCATTGCTGGTTTTTAGTTCAGAAATTGGTTTATCAATTACCAATTCACCTTTGTTTATAATTACCACACGATCGCACATAGCCTCTACTTCCTGCATAATGTGTGTAGACAATAAAACCGTTTTGTCTTTTCCTAATTCTTTGATTAATTCGCGAATTTCTACCAACTGATTCGGATCCAATCCTGTAGTTGGCTCATCTAAAATCAACACTTCTGGATTGTGTAAAATAGCTGCTGCCAATCCAACTCTTTGTCGGTAACCTTTAGATAATTGCCCTATTTTTTTATGCGCTTCTACTCCCAAACCTACTTGCTCTATTACTTCCGCTACTTTGGTTTTAGCTACTTTATGTATAGACGCTTGAAACTGTAAATACTCGCGTACATACATGTCTAAATACAAGGGATTGTGCTCTGGAAGGTATCCTATTTTCTTTTGAGCTTCGATAGGGTTTTGAATCACATCAATATCACTTACCATTACTGTACCTTCTGTAGGTTGAATAAATCCTGTTAAGATTTTCATGGTAGTTGATTTCCCAGCCCCGTTAGGTCCTAAAAAACCAACAATATCTCCTTTTTTAGCTTCTAGGCTAATTCCGTTAACAGCTTTTTGTGTACCGTATGTTTTAGTTATAGATGTAAGTTGTATTGACATAAATTATTTTCTTACGTAAGAAACGAAACTATAATCGTATTTATTTTTATCGTCTGCTTTAAAATTTTCTCTCGAAACCTCTTCCCAAATCGTTGGATCTATTGTTGGAAAGAAAACATCGGCTTCAAACTCGTGGTGTACTAGGGTAATGTCTAGTTTATCTACCAAACCTTTTTCTATGGCTTGTTGGTAAATTTGTGCACCACCAATAATAAAGATATCAGAATCTTCTTTTGCCATGTCTAAAGCGTCTTCAATTGAATTGGCTATAAGACAACCGTCTTTAAAATAGTCGTTATTTCGGGTAATGATAACGGAAGTTCTATTTGGCAAAGGTTTCCCTATGCTTTCAAAAGTATTACGCCCCATTAAAATATGGTGTCCCGACGTTACTTTTTTAAAGCGCTTTAAGTCTGCTGGAAGATGCCATATTAAGTCATTATCTTTTCCTAAAGCATTGTTTTTTGCTATTGCAGCAATAATTGTAATCATAAATATAATTTAATGAGCCTTACATGCTCTTAGCCCATTCCTTAATATAACCGGTTAAATCTCTCTTGGTTGTAACAGCCTCGTCCGTTCTTACATTATCAATTAAAGTCTTTATTGCGACTAAAATTTCCTCATCATTAATTTCTGCTATTTTTTCGTACAGATCGTCCTTTAAAACATCAATATTTGTAGTCATTTTATTACTTTTTTGGTTCCTCTTACAAATTTACTAAAGAAACCTTTTAAAATAAAGTTAAATTACACGGCTACAACACCTTTAATATGAGGATGTGGATCGTATCCAACTAGCTCAAAATCGTCAAAAGTAAAATCTTCTATATTGGTAATTTCTGGATTAATTTTCATAGTTGGCAACGGTCTTGGATCGCGCGATAATTGCAACTCCAATTGCTCCATATGATTGTTATATATATGAGCATCGCCAAAGGTGTGAATAAACTCCCCTGCTTCATATCCGCATACTTGTGCCATCATCATGGTAAACAAAGCATACGAAGCTATGTTAAACGGCACTCCTAAAAAGATATCGGCACTTCGTTGATATAGTTGACACGATAACTTTCCGTCCGCTACATAAAACTGAAAAAATGCATGACACGGTGGTAATGCTGCCTTTCCGTTGGCTACATTTTCTGAAAACGATTTTGTTGTATCTGGTAATACCGAAGGATTCCATGCAGAAACTAACATTCTTCTACTATTCGGATTCTTTTTAAGCGTTTCAATTACCTCTTTTAACTGGTCAATTTCATCACTATTCCAATTACGCCATTGGTGTCCGTAAACTGGTCCTAAATCGCCATTTTCATCAGCCCATTCATTCCAAATACGTACGCCGTTTTCTTGCAAATACTTAACATTAGTATCTCCTTTTATAAACCAAAGTAGTTCGTAAATAATCGATTTTAAATGTAACTTCTTAGTTGTTACCATCGGAAAGCCTTCACTTAAATCAAAACGCATTTGGTATCCAAATACACTTTTGGTTCCTGTTCCAGTTCTATCGCCTTTCTCATTTCCGTTTTCTAAAACGTGCTTTACTAAGTCTAAGTATTGTTGCATTATTCTCCCTTTAATTTGGGTATAAAAATAAAAAAGCATCGATAAAAAATATCGATGCCTAAAAAATTGTTTTCAGGAAGTTATTAACTATGAACTTTTATTAAGCCCATACACACCTGTTTCCAAAACAGTAACCATAGTCGCAAAATTCAACTCCGTTAGGTAATCTTGAACAACACATATTGCTACCTTTACAATAGGTTCTTCCACCTCCGTTGATTTGAACTTGTTCTTTTTTCGACAATGCTTTAAAACCGTTTAGATTTTTTAAATTTTTCATAATTTATGATTTAAGATTTCGGGTGATATAAATATATCAAAAAAAGTGTTAAAAAAGAGCGAATTACATAAATTAAAATCATTTATTTTTAGTCCTAACTCGCACACCTTGAAAACACTAGGGGGATCAAAAATCATCCAATAAAAAAGCTTCAATAATTACTATTGAAGCTTTTTTATATTTTATATATCGTTATTTTTTATCCGATAATCATACCTGCAATGGTTGCCGACATTAACGAAGCGATAGTACCTCCGATTAATGCTTTCATTCCAAATTCTGATAAGGTTTTACGTTGTCCTGGTGCTAACGAACCAATTCCTCCAATTTGGATTCCAATCGAAGCAAAGTTGGCAAATCCACATAACATATACGTTGCCATAATAATTGACTTGTTGTATGTTAAATGCGTTGCACTCGCTACATTTTTAAGTTCAGCTAACTGAATGTATCCAACAAACTCACTTGCTGCTAACTTAATTCCTAATAACTGCCCCATTAAAGCCATATCTTCTTTTGCTACACCTATTAACCACATTAATGGTGCAAAAATATAACCTAGAATAAACTCTAATGATAAACTTTTATAAGCCGTATTAGCTGCAATAACATCATTTAAATTTGTAATACTCCCAACTAAGTTCAATCCTCCATTCAACATTGCTATAAATGCAATAAATACTAATAGCATTGCTGCTACGTTCATGGCTAAGTTTAAACCTTCAGTTGTTCCGTTGGCAATCGCATCTAAAATGTTTGAACCAATTTTTTCTGAAGACACCTTTACATCTGTGTTTACTTCTTCAACTTGCGGATATAAGATTTTAGAAATAATAATAGCTCCTGGTGCTGCCATTACTGAAGCTGCTAATAAGTGCTTTGCATATACTAAGCGTAAAGCTTCATCATCACCTCCTAAGAAACCAATATAAGCTGCTAATACTGCCCCTGCTACCGTTGCCATTCCTCCTATCATCACCAATAACATTTCTGACTTATTCATTTTTTCTAAATATGCCTTAATCAATAAAGGTGCTTCTGTTTGTCCTAAGAAAATGTTTCCTGCTACCGATAAACTCTCTGCTCCCGATATTTTTAAAACTTTAGATAATAACATCGCCATCAACTTAACTATTACTTGGATAATCCCAAGATAAAATAACAAAGAAGTTAACGCCGAGAAGAAAATGATAGTTGGTAATACTTGGAATGCGAAAATGAATCCGAATGAATCCATATCTGCAACCAATCCACTAAATAGGAATTCACTACCCGCTCTGGTGAAATTTAAAATTTCAATAAATAAACGTCCAACTAGTTCGAATGCTTTTTGTACAAAAGGTACCTTTAATACTCCTACAGCTATAATTAATTGAAAAGCCAATCCTAAACCTACGATTTTCCAATCAATGTTCTTTCTGTTTGAACTGAATAAAAAAGCAATGATTAATAAAGTAATCATTCCAATAGCTCCTCTAAACAAACTATTCATTGAAAATCCTTGACTAGGAATAATAGCGCTTGTTGCTTTTTTCTCTTCAACTACTTTTTCTACAACCGCTACCTTCTCTGGTGTTGAAGTAAACTTATACAGTACGTTTTTTTCAGATAATGTTAACGCATCTTCTGTAAGCTCTACAACATTATAGTAACGAACCGTGTCGTTAGGTTGCTTGTAGTTAAAAATTAATAAGTTATTTTGATGAATATAGTTTCCTCCTGCTTGTAAACTATCTTTTGCTACTAATGAGTACTTAAAATCTCCTTTTGTTAAATGTAAAACATCAGAAGGATTTATTGTAACCACCGAGTTTCCATCGGTAGTAGTTATAGACGAAAAATTCCACTTTTTCTCTATGCTTTGCCCAAAAGTTACTATTGATGCACAAAGCATTATGAAAGTAAATAATTTCTTCATTTTATATATTTAATTTAAGAACGTTTGCTGATTTCATCGCGAATTTTCGCGGCCATTTCATAATCTTCGTTTGCTACAGCTTCGTTTAGTTGATCGTGTAGTTCCTGTAGTGATAAACTCGCGTATCGGTCTTTTGCAGCCGCTTCTTCCTCTTCTAATGAGAACTCTATTTCTTCAGACTCTAAGTCTTCTTCAATAATTAGTTCCTCATCCAGTTTTAGATAAATACCTGCTTTATCTAAAATGTTTTCATAGGTGTAAATTGGTGCGTTAAAACGGACGGCTAATGCTATCGCATCGGATGTTCGTGTGTCAATTACTTCTTCTTCGCCATCTTTTTCACAGACTAAACTAGAATAAAACACACCATCAACCAGCTTATGTATAATAACCTGTTTGACCGCAATAGTAAACCTATCGGCAAATGTTTTAAATAAATCGTGTGTAAGTGGCCTTGGGGGACGAATTTCTTTTTCTAATGCTATCGCAATAGATTGTGCTTCGAATGCTCCTATAATAATAGGTAACGTTCTTGTTCCTTCCATTTCACTTAATACTAACGCATAAGCTCCACTTTGGGTTTGACTGTACGAAATTCCTTTAATAGTCAGCTTAATTAAACTCATTTATCAATTATCGTAATAACAAAAAAGCTGTCTAATTTTAGGCTCTTTGCTTAAAATTTAGACAGCCTTTTAAGAGGGCACAATTTACTAAAAATAATGAGTTCACCTCAAATTAAAGTAAAAAGAAAATTTACCCAATTATTTTATGCTTGTTTGAAAGCTTTTAATTTCTCTATTAATTGTGGAACAACTTCAAAAGCATCACCAACAATACCGTAATCTGCAGCCTTAAAGAAAGGTGCTTCAGGATCTGTGTTGATTACTACTTTTACTTTAGATGCATTTACCCCAGCTAAGTGCTGAATTGCTCCAGAAATACCGATAGCGATGTATAAATTTGAAGCTACTGGCTTACCAGTTTGTCCAACGTGCTCGCTGTGAGGACGCCATCCTAAATCTGAAACTGGCTTAGAACATGCAGTTGCTGCTC
Organism: Tenacibaculum aiptasiae; assembly: GCF_965221665.1. NCBI lineage: Bacteria > Pseudomonadati > Bacteroidota > Flavobacteriia > Flavobacteriales > Flavobacteriaceae > Tenacibaculum > Tenacibaculum aiptasiae. The sequence continues at coordinate 1,780,068 of NZ_CBDCSN010000002.1, read as the reverse complement.
CTAAAACTCCAGCTAATTCTTCAACCATTCCCCAGTTTTCTGGTCCTTTTAATCCTCTACCTCCAGATACAACAACATCTGCATCTGCAATTGTAACAGTACCTGATGCTTTGTTAATGCTTTCAGACTTTACTCCTAATTCTGGTAATGAAGCATCAAATGACTCTGCTGAACCGCTTACTGCGTTTTCATGCGCTCCGTAAGAATTCTTTGCTACACCAATTACTCTTTTCTCTGTAGTAACCTCAGTATTGTTAAATCCTTTGTTTGAAAAAGCTTTTCTCTTTACAACAAATGGACTTGTGCTACTTGGTAAAGCAACTACGTTAGATGCTAATCCAGCCTCTAAAGCTACTGCTACTAATGGAGCAACTGTTAAACCATCAACACTAGAATCGATAACTACAGTGCTAGCTCCCTGAGCTTCCGCTACTTGTTTAATGATTGATGCATATGCTTTTGCATTAAAAGAAGCTAAGTCGTTTTTTACTTCCACTACTTTTTCTGCACCGTATGCATATAATTCAGAAGCATCTCCTCCATTGATAGTTACTACTACCATGCTACTCCCTAACTGCTCCGCTACTTTTTTTCCGTATGAAACTACTTCAAAAGCAGTTTTTTTAAATTTTCCTTCCGATGAATCGGCAAAAACTAATACAGACATATTTTATATTTTTTATATCATTAATAAGAAAGAAAGACTAATTAATGCTTGCTTCTTATTCTTATTAATAATGAGTTTTTAAATTTTACTACTAAATTGCTTTTGCTTCGTTGTGTAATAAGTCGATTAATTCATCAACATTATCTACTAACTTCACTGCTCCTTTTTCTGCTGGTCTCTCAAACGTTTTCGTAGCTGAACTAGCAGCTGCTCCTGTTGGTTCCACTACAGATAATGGCTTTTTACGTGCCATCATAATTCCACGCATGTTAGGAATACGTAAATCTTTTTCCTCTACAATTCCTTTTTGTCCTGCAACAATCATTGGTAATGTTGAAGAAACTTTTTCTTCTCCACCATCAATTTCTCTATCTAAAGTAGCATTCGTTCCATCTACCTCAATACCAACACATCCGTTAACAAAGTTATAATCTAATAAAGCAGCTAACATTCCTGGTACCATTTGACCATTGTAATCTGCAGATTCTTTTCCTGCTAAAACTAAATCGTACCCTCCGTTTTTAACAACTTCAGCTAATTCTTTAGCTACCATAAAACCATCAGTTGGCTCAGCATTTACTCTAATTGCATTATCTGCTCCAATAGCTAATGCTTTACGTAAAGTAGGCTCAGTTGAAGCACCTCCAACATTAACTACAGTTACGCTTGCCCCCTGTTTTTCCTTAAACCACATTGCACGAGTTAAACTAAACTCATCGTAAGGATTAATTACAAACTGAACTCCATTCGTATCAAACTTTGTATCGTTATCGGTGAAGTTAATTTTTGATGTAGTATCAGGTACGTGACTGATACAAACTAATATTTTCATATATTGCTGTTTTTAAGAAACTTAATTTTGAGTGACGAAGTTACGTCTTTTTTTTAATTTATTATGCACGCATAGTAAATTTTTTACTTCTATTTAATTCTCTAGAAATCACTACAAATGTAGGTAATGATTTGTTTAAGTTAAAAAACTATTTTTTAGTTCTATTTTTACTATTTTTGCACTCTTGATAAACAACTACTTATAAAACGTATGAAAACAGTACAATTTAGAGAAGCTATTTGCGAAGCTATGAGTGAGGAAATGCGCAGAGATGAAAGCATTTACTTAATGGGTGAGGAAGTAGCTGAATATAATGGAGCTTATAAGGCTTCTAAAGGAATGTTAGATGAATTTGGTGATAAGAGAGTAATTGATACTCCAATTGCTGAATTAGGTTTCGGTGGTATTGCAGTTGGTTCAGCAATGAATGGAAATCGTCCAATCGTTGAGTACATGACCTTTAACTTCTCTTTAGTTGGTATCGATCAAATTATTAATAATGCAGCTAAGATTCGTCAAATGAGTGGTGGTCAATTTAATTGTCCTATCGTATTTAGAGGTCCTACTGCTTCTGCTGGTCAATTAGCAGCTACACACTCACAAGCTTTTGAGAGCTGGTATGCTAACTGTCCTGGATTAAAAGTAATTGTACCTTCTAACCCATATGACGCTAAAGGATTATTAAAAGCAGCTATTCGTGATGACGATCCAGTAATTTTTATGGAGTCTGAGCAAATGTATGGTGACAAGATGGAAATTCCAGAAGGAGAATACATCATCCCAATTGGTGTTGCTGACATTAAAAGAGAAGGAACAGATGTAACTGTAGTTTCTTTTGGAAAAATTATTAAAGAAGCTTACAAAGCTGCTGAAGAATTAGCGAAAGAAGGTATTTCTGTTGAAATTATCGACTTACGTACAGTTCGTCCAATGGATCATAACGCAATTTTAGAATCTGTTAAGAAAACAAATAGATTAGTAATCTTAGAAGAAGCTTGGCCATTTGGAAGTGTTTCTTCAGAAATTACTTTTAGAATACAAGATGAGGCATTTGATTATTTAGATGCTCCTATCAAAAGAATCACAACAGCTGATACGCCAGCACCATATTCTCCAGTATTATTAGAAGAGTGGTTACCTAATGCTAAGGATGTTGTAAAAGCTGTTAAGGACGTTATGTACCTTAACAAATAAGAAAAGAAAAAAGAAATTGAAAAGAAATTAAAATCCTTTTGACCCATGTCAAAAGGATTTTATAGTAATAAAAAAAAATGAGACTAAGACTTACAATACTATTAGTATTCATAACCAGCGTGTTATACTCTCAACTTACATTAAAAGGTAAAGTTGTTGATGAATTCAACAATCCACTACCTTTTGTAAATGTAGTTATGAAAAATACAATCTATGGAACCACCACAGATGACGATGGTAGATTCTTTTTAAAAACAAAAAAGTATAGAGGTACTGTAGAAGTCTCTTTTCTTGGGTTTCAAACGCAAACATTTAGTGTAAGTGAAAAAACGAGGTTTTTAAATATTGTACTAAAAGAAGAAAGCAATCAACTAGATGAAGTTGTTGTAGTTACAAGACCTAAGAAAAGGCTGAAAAAGAAAGAAAATCCTGCTTACCGAATTTTACAAGAAATTTGGAAACGAAAAAGAAAGAATGGTTTAGATTTAGTTGACTATTATCAATACAAAAAGCATAAAGCTATTGAAATAGGAATAAACAACTTGGACACAACTTTTTTAAAGAGAATATTTAAAAAAGAATATGATCAAGCTATTGAAGAAGTTAAATATGATGATGATGGTGTTAACTATTATATTCCTATATATATAAACGAAGAGGTTTCTAATGTATATGGTAACAATATTACTAAAGAAGTTAGAAATGATATTGAAGCAGAGAAATCTGAAGGGTTAGGTGCACAAGGATTTGTTTTTGATAGAATGTCGAATACTTTTCAAAATATTGATGTATTTAACAACAACATTACCTTACTACAAAGATCTTTTGTAAGTCCATTATCTACGGATGGTTTTGCTACATACGACTATGTGTTATACGATAGCATTACCAAAAACGATAAAAAGCTTTACAACATTTACTTCTTTCCTATTAGAGAAGGTGATTTAGCTTTTGAAGGAAACTTTTGGGTAGCAGATAAAAACTTCTCTATCAAAAGAATAAAAATGAAAGTTCGTAAAGAAATTAACTTAAACTTTGTTAGAGGACTTTCATTTGATAAAGAATTCGAAGTTCAAAACGATTCTATTTACTTACCTACCAAAAACGCTTATGATGGTGATTTCACTTTTATAGATAAGAGTGAAACTAATAAGGGTTTAACTATAAAAAAGACTATTACATTTAAAGATTATGTGTTAGACAAACCTTTGGCTAAGAATTTTTACAAAGAGGAAGTTGTAAAAATTAGACCAGATCAGTTTGAAAAAGATAGTACTTATTGGGCTTCAACCGATTCTCAAGAAACTAAATCGACATATCAACTTATAGAAAAAGTTAAAGAGAAAAAACAAATTAAAAACCTAACGGGAGTTATTAATACCGTAGCTAGTGGATATATAAATACTAAGTTCGGAGTACAATTTGGACCTTTCTGGACCGCTTTTGCTAAAAACGAAATAGAAGGATTTAGAACTCGTATTGGTTTTAGAACATTTAAAACTAAAGACGATAGATTTAGATTGAACGGTCATGTTGCTTATGGTTTTAAAGACAAAAAGTTTAAGTACGGTGCCGAGGCTCGTTATCTTTTATCTTACAAACCTAGAATAGCTGGTGGTATAGCTTATCAAGATGATATTGAGCAATTAGGAAGTGTACTTTTTAACACTACTCAACTTTTAGGAAATAGTTTTGGTACCTCTGCCCTATTTACACGTGGTAACAACCGTTTTCTTTCAAGAGTTAAAAAAGTAGCTGTTAATGTTGATTTTCAAATTAAAAACAACCTTCATGTAGGTTTTAATTTAACAAGATCTAATATCGTTTCTGCTGCCCCAAGTTTATTCTCTATTGATTATTTAGATGAAAATGGAGTTTTAAGAGATAGAGTTGTAGATGTTTCTTCAGATATATATGTATCCTATACTCCTGGAAGATTTGTGTATGGTTATGGTGTAGAAAGACGTTTTGGAAGAAACATTTACCCAAGATTAATATTAAATTATAAAAAAGGACATAGCGGAATCTTAAATGGAACTCACAACTATCATAAACTTCAATTCCAATACAACCAACCATTATTACTTGGGAAATTTGGAGTATTAGACGCCACATTTGAAGCCGGTAAAACTTTTGGAACTGTACCTTTAAGTTTATTGAATCCAATTCCTGCCAACCAATCTTTTTCTTTGGTTAGAAACACATTCAGTTTGTTAAACTTTTATGATTTTGTAACAGACACCTATACAGCTACGCACTTAGAACATCACTTTAACGGATTCATTTTAAACAGAATTCCTTTAATCAAGAAATTAAAACTAAGAAGTTTAGTTACTTTTAGAGCTGCCTATGGAACCATATCTGATGCTAACAGAGCTATAAACCGATCAGATATTAGTTATAATACACCTGAAAAACTGTATTACGAATACGGATTTGGTATTGAAAATATTGGATATGGAAACCTTCGTTTCTTAAGAGTTGACGCTATTTGGAGGTCTGATTATGCTTTACCTGCAGGCTCTACAATTGCACCAACTCCAAAGTTTGCAATTCGTATTGGAATTAGACCTGGCTTATAATCATTCTTTTAACCATAAAATAACAGCAACTTACCCTTTAAAAATGGTAATTAATTAGTACTTTTGCTGTCCGATTTTAGAAACGAAGAAAAGCAAGATATATGACTGCAAAAGAAAGAAAGACAGTAGATGTTTTAATTGAAATTCCAAAAGGAAGTAGAAATAAATACGAATATGATTTTGATTTAGGGAAAATCCGCTTTGATAGAATGTTATTTTCATCAATGATGTACCCTGGAGATTACGGTTTCATTCCACAAACTTTAGCTTTAGATGGAGATCCGTTAGACGTATTAGTTTTAGGTGCTGAGCCAACTTTTCCTATGTGTGTAATGGAAGTTAAACCTATTGGTGTTTTTCACATGGCTGATGAAAAAGGTCCAGATGAGAAGATAGTTTGTGTACCTGTTTCTGATCCAATTTGGAATAACTACAATGATATTTCAGACTTAAATCCACACCGTCAAAAAGAAATCACTCACTTCTTCCAAGTTTATAAAGACTTAGAAAAAAAGAAAGTTGATATTGGTGATTGGGGTAATGCTGATGAGGCTTATGAAATCTTAGACAAATGTCTTGAGCGCTACGAAAACAGCGAGCATAAAGCTAACGGAAACTTCACTATTTAATAAAAGTTTTCAATAAAATTTATAAAAAACCTCTCAGAAGCACCTGAGAGGTTTTTTGTTTAGTCGCTGATTTTGTTATATTTACAACACTTATAACTAATCAAATTACTAAACATGAAACAAAACATGATCTATTTGCCAATAGCCTTGGCAATTTTAGGGCTTATTTTTATGTACATAAAAATGGTCTGGGTAAAAAAACAAGATGCAGGAAATGACAAGATGAAATCCATTTCCAAAAGTATTAAAGAAGGAGCTCTTGCTTTTTTAGCCGCCGAATATCGACTACTACTAATTTTTGTAATTATTGCCTCCGCGGCACTGTTCGGAATTTCTCAATTAGTCGATACCACAAGTATCATGATTGTTCCCGCTTTTATTATAGGAGCTATATTTTCTGCCTTAGCAGGAAACATTGGAATGCGTATTGCAACCGATGCCAATGCTAGAACTGCTGAAGCTGCTAAAACAAGTTTACCACAAGCCTTAAAAGTATCTTTTGGAGGTGGAACTGTAATGGGACTTGGTGTAGCTGGATTGGCTGTTTTAGGATTAAGTTTATTCTTTTTAATATTTATTGGACAGTTTTTAACTACAGGAGGAAACTTTTACAATGAAATGACCATTGTTTTAGAAGCCTTAGCTGGTTTTTCTCTTGGTGCTGAATCTATTGCTTTATTTGCACGTGTTGGTGGAGGTATTTATACCAAAGCTGCCGATGTTGGTGCTGATTTAGTAGGAAAAGTAGAAGCAGGTATTCCTGAAGATGATCCACGTAACCCTGCAACTATTGCAGATAATGTAGGTGATAATGTAGGTGATGTTGCCGGAATGGGTGCCGACTTATTTGGTTCGTATGTTGCTACCGTTTTAGCAGCAATGGTATTAGGTAATTATGTTATTAGAGACATGTCTACCTCAACTCCATTTACTGATGATTTTAACAATATGGGACCTATACTATTACCATTGGTTATAGCAGGTGTTGGTGTGGTAGCATCTATTATTGGAACTTTCTTAGTTGGAATTAAAGATAATACTGCAAAAGAAGCAGAAGTTCAGAAAGCACTAGACACAGGAAACTGGGCTTCGATTTTAATCACGTTAGCTGCTAGTTTCTTTTTAATCAAATGGATGTTACCAGAAACAATGCAAATGAACTTCTTTGGAGAAGGTTTAAGAGACGTTTCGTCAATGAATGTATTCTGGGCTGCTTGTATAGGATTAGCTGTAGGAGCTTTAATTTCTATGGTTACTTCACACTATACTAGTTTAGGTAAAAAACCGGTGTTAGATATTGTACAAAATAGTGCTACCGGTGCTGGAACAAATATTATTGCTGGTTTAGCTGTAGGAATGAAATCTACTTTCTTATCGGTTATTTTATTTGCAGCTGCTATTTATGGTTCCTATTTCTTTGCTGGGTTTTATGGTGTGGCTTTAGCTGCTTCTGCAATGATGGCAACTACTGCAATGCAATTAGCAATTGATGCATTTGGACCTATTGCCGATAATGCTGGTGGGGTTGCTGAAATGAGCGAATTAGAAGAACACGTACGTGAGCGTACTGATATATTAGATTCTGTTGGAAATACCACAGCAGCCGTTGGAAAAGGTTTTGCAATTGCTTCTGCTGCCTTAACTGCCTTAGCTTTATTTGCTGCCTATGTAACTTTTACTGGTATTGATGGAATTAACATTTTTAAAGCCGATGTATTAGCTATGCTATTTGTTGGAGGAATGATTCCTGTAATATTCTCAGCATTAGCAATGCAATCAGTGGGAAAAGCTGCTATGGAAATGGTACATGAGGTACGTCGTCAGTTTAGAGAAATTCCAGGTATTATGGAAGGAACTGGAACTCCTGAATATGCTAAATGTGTAGATATTTCTACAAAAGCAGCCTTAAAAGAAATGATTTTACCAGGATTAATTACCATTATTACACCAATTATTATTGGAGTTGTTTTTGGAGCTGAACCATTAGGTGGTTATATGGCTGGAGTTTGTGTATCTGGCGTAATGTGGGCTATTTTCCAAAACAATGCCGGAGGTGCTTGGGACAATGCTAAAAAATCATTCGAAGCTGGTGTTGAAATTAACGGAGAAATGACATACAAAGGTTCTGATGCACACAAAGCTGCTGTTACTGGAGATACGGTAGGTGATCCTTTTAAAGATACTTCTGGGCCTTCTATGAATATTTTAATTAAGCTTACTTGTTTAGTTGGATTGGTAATTGCGCCTATTTTAGGCGGACATACTTCAGATTCTCATGCTACTAACGAAGTTAAAAAAGAAATCAAAGTAGAAATGAAATCTACTGAAGGTGAAACTGCAATGATTACATCAACTGAAAGCAATGAAGAAGCTATTAAAAGTTCTTTTAAAAAAGTAAAACAGAAAGTAGAAGAAACTTCTAATAAAGAAACCACTGTTGACACTAAAAAAGTAGAAGAAAAAACTGAAAAGAAAGAATAGTTTTTCACACTATATAAATAAAAAAACCTCACAGTTATTTTACTGTGAGGTTTTTTTATTTACAATAACTTAGTATTTTACTCACATTTCTTCAGTTTTTTCACTATTTCTTTAGTCAAATCCTTACCATATATACACCCAGAACAAGTTCTAGTTAATGGCACTTGTTTTTCTATTTCAATTATTCTTTTTTCAATCTCTATAATTTGAGCTGAGTTAAAACTTGAACGATTACAATAAAAGTACTCTACAGCCATTATCCTTGAAGCAGGATTAATGCTGTACAATAAAAATTGGCAATTAGAAGCATTTATCACCTTATTAAAAATCTCTCTATTTGGCAGCAACCTACCGGCAAAACCACAATAACCTCCATAAGTTATTCCTACAAAAGGACTCATTATTTTTTCAATCTCTATAGGTATATCCATTTTAGATTTTAGTGATTTAAACGCTTTTTCAATCCCTAGCTTTATTGGCTTAACTTTAAAATTATCATTAATATCAAATAGCTTTGATAATTTTTCTTTATATAAATTCTTTGTTTTTCGTGACTCACTAGGAATATTTACTAACAATTCATAAGCTATAATCTTATTTTTAAAGTAAAGAATCTTATATTCAAAAGATATATATCCTTTTCCATTACTTCCAGTTCTTAAGTAATAATCATATCCTAATTTTTCTAATTCATCATCATCTACTTCTAATACTTCAAATAATTTTTTGGTCGAAGTGTTATAAGCTTTAGTTACTTGAGAAATAAATAATGTATCTTTCATTACCCACTCTTTAATAATTTTAGTCTTTTGAGAAAAGGAGTAATTAAAAGTTAATATAAGAATCAGTACTACTATTGTTTTTATTTTTTTCATAACATATTTATATCTTAAACTATTTGTCAATAATAAAGCGTAACAATTCTTCTTTAGTTAAATAAGAGTTTAGCTTTTTGTTTTTCTTCCAATATTCATAAATCTCTTTATGGGTTTCATAAGCTTGTTTTCTTAATTCAGATAGTACTTCTCCTTTTTTTTCTGCAATCTCTATCTCTTCTATAATCCTCTTCGATTTAATTGCATCTTTATCACCATAAAAAAACAACAATCTTTTTTTGCTAAACTCCTCTAATACTTCACTTAAACAGTAAGCAATACTTCCATTTCTTAAATCAAAAATTACTGGTTTGTCAAGTGGCAAACTGTTTAAAAATTTAATAAAATCTTCATTATCTTCTCTACATCCAGAAATTGTTCCCCAAACCCTATATTCAAAAGGATTATCTCCTACCTTTCTTATTGGTAAACCGTAATAAAAATAATCTTGAATATTTTCTAAACCTGAAATCCCTTTATTATCGTTTATTGATTTATAGGCTAATTCAAAAAAAGCATCTAATAATTTATACTCTAATTGTGATTTTTCATTTCTACGAATAAGATTACTTGTCAACGAAATAATATCTTTTGATGCATAAATTTTACTAATCTTATAGTGTATACCATCTAAAATAGAAGCTTTATGTCTTGCTGTTGAATCTAACCGACTTGCTTTTAACTCATTTAAAAACTTATTTAAAACAATACTATCAACATGAAAACTTCTTTTATAATGAATAATCAGAGTATCCTTAACATTTACTTTATAAGAAACTGAATCAACCCATTCTCTACTACTATATTTATCTTGATATGTATATTGTTTAATCAAACTTTCTTTAACATCAACCGTAAACTTCGTTGAAAAAAGAAATGAAGGCTTAAAAAGTATTTGAACTTCTTTCAATTCATTACTTTGATTACACGAAACTAAACCAATTAACAATAGAAAAACAATGATGAGAAAATATAATTTATTTTTCATTACAACTTTATTTATAGCACCTCAAAAATATAAAAACTAAAATCATCTCAATAAAGTTTACTCAACAACAAACCTCAATTGATCTCCCGTAGTTTTTTGAGCAAGTATATTAATCGCGTTTTCTGAAAGTTGTAATATACGAGGATAGCCTCCTGTAACCTGACAATCTCGCATTAATACAATCAATTTCCCAGAAGGCGTTAATTGTACTGTACCTGGCAATACTCCTGAAGTTAACATCGAATCAAAATTGTTGGGAACAACCTCATTAAGTCGATACCCCATACGACTATTATCTGATGAAATGGTAAATAGACTTTCTTGAAGTAATTTTATTTGTTCAGAAGAAAGCATATTAAATTCTGGACCTTTAAAGCATGAAACCTTTTCAGAAATAAAATGGTTTGATGGTACTTTAACCTTAGCAAAACTTCTTTGCAATTGATTTCTTACAGTTTTTATTGGTAGAACTGCTCCTTTTTTCAACATAAAATCTGGAGTAATTCCTTTATAAAAACTTCGGCTATTAAGAAACTGTGCTGTTTTTAACCCTCCCAAGACTCCTATATACGTTCGCACCCCATAGTTTCTTTTTCCAAAAGATAATATTGTTCCTTTTGTAACTCTTTGTACTGAGTTTAGTTTAATAGATGCATCATTTAACTTAGGAGAAAAATCAGCTCCTGTAATACAAATAAAAGTATCTGTTAAAAATTCTAGTTTACAACCTCCAAAAGTAACTTCTATAAGCGCTGCATCTTCGTTATTATGTAATAAATGATTAGCTAATTGTGCCGAATAAGCATCCATTACTCCAGAAACTGGTACTCCAATTTTCCGATATCCTTTTCTACCGTCATCTTGTATAGAACTATAAATTCCAGAAGCTAATACTTTAATCATCTAACAGTGTTTTTGTTAATTGATATTTTTCCTTTTGCCCTACTATCTTTTCGTATTCTGAGAGTATTATTGGTACAAACTGAATTTTGTCTCCTGACTTTGCAAAACATGGTGTTTCTTTTGTAATATCAAACAATGATATTGGAGTTTGCCCTATAATATTCCATCCTCCTGCACTCTCCTGCGGATAAATCCCTGTTTGACTTCCTCCTATTGCCACCGACCCTTTGGCTACTTTTAATCTAGGTGTGGCTTTTCTAGGAAAATGCAAACACTTTTCTAAACCTCCTAAATATAAAAAGCCTGGTAAGAAACCTATAAAATATACACTATACTGAGTTGCACTATGCTTTTGTACAAGCTCTTCTGGTGTTAACTGTAAGTTTTTTGCTAGTTCTTGTAAATCTATTCCAAACTGTGACTCATAACATACTGGTATTTCCCATAAATAGTTTGACTCTTCTACAATTGCACTACTATCTTCATATAATTCTTGTAGTGATGTTATTTCTTGTTTTTTAGGCTCTTCCTTATAAACAAGCATTAACGAATGATAGCCTATAATGCTATCTTCTATCAGTTCTGATTTTTCCGAATTTACAAGCTGCTCAAACCATGTAATATCTCGAATAATCTCTTCTGATATTACTGCAGTCCATTCTATTAAAATGGTTCGTTCTCCAAAAAACGTATATGTTGGCTTTTTAAACAACGTTGATATTATTTTCTGTAAGCTTTGTATGAATATACTTCACTAATTCTACCGCATTTCCTGTATCTCCATGCACACAAATGGTATCCGCTAGTATTTCCTTAACTCCTGTAATTGTAGCTACTTTTTTGTCTACAATCATCCTTTGTATATGCAAAAACACTGCTTCTCTATCAGTAATCATAGCATTCTCTTGACTTCTCGACACCAATGTTAAGTCTCCATTATAGTTTCTATCAGCAAAAGCTTCGTATTGTATTTGCAAATTATTTTTTAAAGCTTCTTCTGCTATTACTGAATTATACGGAACATATAAATATACTTCTGGACTTGTATTTTGTATTGCTTTTATAACCAATTGCGCCACTCCTCTACTCTTAGCTATTAAATTATACAAAGCACCATGTGGTTTTATATGGTGTAGTTTTTCTCCTTGTAACGCAGCCCTTTCTTTCAATAAATTAATTTGATTTTCTATACTGTACTGAAGTTCTTTTTCTGAAATATCTAACACAACTCTTCCAAAGTTTTCTCTGTCTGGAAATGAAGGATGTGCTCCAATTTTCACTTTGTTATTTTTCGCTAGACTTATTACATGATCTATAATTTTTACACTACCAGCATGAGCTCCACATGCAATATTGCAGGAAGATATATAAGGCATCAAAATTGCTTCGTTTCCAATACCTTCACCTACATCACAATTAATATCTATAGATAATTTAGAATACATTAAATACCTTTAAAATACTTTTTAGTCCTAAGAATATACTAATTCCTAAAATTAAAAACCCAATAATATTTTGAGTTTTTGTATTACTATACTTTCCTAGTAATGATTTTTTATTCATAATCCACAATAGAATTCCTGCTATAATTGGCAGGAGCATTCCATTGGCTATTTGTGCAAACTTGATAATTTCAATTGGTTTTATTCCTATAGAAGAAAACACTACTCCTATCAATAAAATAAACATCCAAACTGCTCTAAACTTTTTAGATTTTAATCCTTCTTTCCATCCTAAACATCCTTTTGCTACATAGGCCGCTGCTAAAGGTGCTGTTATTGCCGATGTAATTCCAGCTGCAAACAATCCTAATGCTAAAAAGTATTTAGAAAAACTTCCGTATAATGGTTCTAATCCTTTAGCTAAATCGGCTGCATTATTTATTTCTGATGAATTGATAGCTGCTGCTGAAATTATAATTGCCATAGAAACCAATCCTCCCAACACAATAGAAACTATTGTATCTTTTTTAGCAAACGATAAATCTTCCGAAGTTTTCCATTTTTCTTTTACTAAAGAAGCATGTAAAAACAAATTATATGGCACTACCGTAGTTCCTATTAGCCCTATTATGGTTAACAAACTTTTCTCTGGGAATTTAGGAATCAACATGCCTTTTATAATCTCTAAAAAGTTTGGCTTTGTTACAATTGCTGTTATTAAAAAAGAAACACTCATTAAAATAACCAAAGTAACCAAAGCTCGTTCTAAAAACTTATAATTTCCTATGTATAAAAGAATAAAAGCAATGATTCCAATGATTAAACTCATTACATTTACCGTAAAACCACCAAAAGAAAATAACCAACTACCAAATACGGTTTCTAAACCTAAAATTCCACCACTTATATTTCCAGCTTCGTAAGATGCATTCCCAACAACAATAGCAGACAGTATTAAAACCGTAATAAATTGTTTAAAAAAAGGCGATTTTATTTCTTCTCTAATTACTTCCGATAATCCTTTTTGAGAAATTATCCCCAACCTTGCTGCCATTTCTTGTAATACAATGGTAGCGATAATGGACAATAACATTGCCCATAATAAATTCATTCCAAAATTAACTCCTGCGAGTGTACACAATGTTACAGTTCCTGGACCAATAAAAGCTGCTGCTACTAAAGTTCCAGGACCTATATTTTGAAATAGTTTTTTAATCATTATCAATAGAGTTTAATGCATAAATAGCAAAACTTCCTAACCAATGACCTCCTTCATAACTATCGCCTACAATATTTGGTAACGAATAGTTTATATGCTGATTAGCTATATTTTTTAAATGCTTATAATTTGGCATTCCTTTAATAATTCTATTTAATGCCCAAGCTCTTGAAAAGTTTACTCCATCTAAATGGACTAGCTTCCCATCTTTTCTATCAGACACTTCTCCTACTGGGAATGTAAAACTCTTATCTTTTAATTGTGGAAGAAAATCGGCAAACCATAATCTAAATTCGGCTGGTGACATAATACGTTTCATAATTGCTGCTTCTTGTAAACAAGGCGATAAGAAATCGTAACCACTAGGCTCCCATGATAACGGACAATGCGCATCTTTTAAATAAAAGTCTCTTGCTCGTTTTTTTATTAAATCTTGCAACTTAGAATTCCCTACTGTTTTTGCATAATCCCACGCAAAGGTTAATCCGAAAGCTGTATTGGTATGTTCTCCTACTCTAATTGGATATTTTAATTTTGGTAAAAAATCAAAATATTTCTCTACAATTAAATCTGTTAATGGTTGTAAGTTTTCTTCTAGTTGTCTAGCAGTTGGACTATCCCATGTATGTAATTCTTCAGCTAACTTTAACAACCAAGCCCATCCATAAGTTCGTTCATAACTTTTATTATGCTTTCCATGAAAATAAGCTACTTCTTTTTCTATGTTTACTTTTGAAATATTATTCAGTAGTTTTTGCTCTATTTCTGCAGAATTATCAAGATTTGGAAATTGTTTTAATAAAGAAACTAAACTCCAATGCCCATGTACAGAAGAGTGCCAATCGAAACAACCATAAAATGCTGGATGTAATTCTTTTGGTGATTGTAAATCTAACGAATCACCTATTACCTGGTTTAATTTATTAGGATACTCTACTTCAATACAATTTATTGGTAATGAAACTAACCGTTTAGCTTGCTCTAAATTTAAAGTTGGTACTGGCTCTTTTTTTATTTCCGCTACTTTCTTTTTCTTTTCTGGCGTATTACATGCTATTATAGAAACAAGTAAAAAAAAGAATACTGTTTTTTTCATTCTGTTTAATTAATTAGATTTTTATAAAAGTAGGAAAAAGAAAACAAAAGTATTTTCGTATTCTTATTTTTGTACGATGTCTAAAAGAACTCAACGTAATTTTAAAATAGAAGATCCAAAAATATTTAAGCAAAAAATATTTTCATGGATGCAACAATTTGAAACTGCTATTTGGCTAGATTCAAATAATTACGAACAAAAATATTCTTCTTTTGATTGTGCGATTGCTGTTGATGAATTTACTTCTATAAAAACAGATTACCATAATGCCTTTGATAAATTAAAAGAATACCAATCTTATACCAAAGATTATATTTTCGGGTATATCAGTTACGATGTTAAAAACGATACAGAAAAACTGAGTTCTAATAATTTTGATGGACTTCATTTTCCTGATTTATATTTTTTTCAGCCTCAAAAACTAATTTTCATCAAAGGAAATATCGTTGAATTCCATTATTTACAAATGATTGATGATGAACTAGAAGAGGATTTTGAAGAAATTATCGAGGCTATTCCTATTTATAATAGAGTCCAAGAAAATAATTCACCTGAAGAAAGTGATATTAAAATTAAACTTCGAATTCATAAGGACGAATACCACGAAAAAGTTACTAAAGTTTTAGAACACATTCATAGAGGTGATATTTATGAGGCTAACTTTTGTCAAGAATTTTATGCTGAAAATACAATCATAAACCCTTACGAAGTTTACACACATTTAAATGAGATTTCCGAACCTCCTTTTGCTACTTTTTTCAAGCATGAGAATTTACACCTTTTATCTGCTACTCCTGAAAGGTATATTAAAAAAGAAGAAACTAAAATTATTTCTCAACCTATAAAAGGAACTGCAAAGCGTTTAATTAGTCAAATTGAAGATAAAAAAATTGCTTTCGACTTAGCTCGTGATGAAAAAGAGCGTTCGGAAAATATTATGATTGTTGACTTAGTTAGAAACGACCTATCTAGAACTGCTATAAAAGGAAGTGTTCAGGTAGAAGAATTATGCAAAGTATATTCTTTTAAACAAGTGCATCAAATGATTTCTACTGTAACTTCGGAAGTAGCAGTTACTACACATCCTGTAGATGTAATAAAAGACACATTCCCTATGGGTAGTATGACAGGAGCTCCTAAAATTTCAGCAATGAAAATTATTGAAGAATTAGAGGAAACTAAACGCGGACTATATTCTGGTACAGTAGGTTACTTTACTCCTGATGGAAATTTTGATTTTAATGTAGTAATCAGAAGTATTTTATACAATAGTGACGAAAAATACGTTTCTTATTCAGTAGGTGGAGCCATTACCGCCAAGTCTACTCCAGAAAAAGAATATGAAGAATGTCTTTTAAAAGCTAAAGCCATGAAATATGTGCTATTAAACAACTAATTAAACTTAATTATATTTATCCCTATGAAAAACATTTTTAAAACCTTAACACTTATAGCTCTATTAATTGGTGGAATGGCCTGTAAAACCAACAAGTATTCTTTTGTAAGTGAATACCCTGTAAAACAATTACCTTTAATTGATAGCACCAACTTTGATAATCATGTAGAAGGAAAACTTTTAAATAAAGAAGAGCAAAAATTATTAAAATTACCTTCGATTTTTGAAGATCAATTAAATAATGAAAAAGCTAAAATTGGAATTTCATACTTACCTAAAATATCAGATAATTTTCAATCAGTTGTTTTCTATTTCTACCCAAATAACAATGAAGTTATTTCAATGTTAGTAAACTACGATAAAGACTTTACTGTAATTAACAGTCAAGTTTTGGCTTATGATGAAATTGCTGATGGTATCTTAAAGACAACTTCAAAAATTGATAAAAACAGAATTATGTTAACAGAATATGTTTCTGATAACCCTTCTACTCTTTATTTTAAAATTTCAGACAAAGGAGATATCACTAGAGAATAAATAATCTCTATTGAAACTTCAGAAGCAAAATTAAGAGGTAGTTTATTTATATTTACTGAATAATGATTATAGATCAAGAAGAAAAATTCACACAAGTACTTTCAAATATAGAAGGAATAGTTAATGAGCAAAGCTTTTTTAATAAATTTTTAGAGTTATATCCAGAAGCATGGAAGCAACATAAAATTGCATTTTCTAAATTTAAAAGAAGTAAACAATTTGGTAAAACTATTCCCTTGCCTAAACCTGAGGTTTCTTTAAAAAAAGAAATCAGAGTTTGGTTAAAAAAACAATAGATTATGACGCATAAAGAATTCAATTTTAATTATCATAAAACAACTTTTTTTGGTCAATATTGGCAGCCCGAAACTGTAAAAGCTGTGGTAATTCTAGTTCATGGAATGGGAGAACACTCTGGTCGTTATCAACATGTTGCTAAAAAACTTACGGATAATAATTTTGGAGTTATTGCTTTTGATCATTTTGGACATGGTAAAACTACTGGTAAACGTGGTCATAATCCTAGTTTTGATACTGTTTTAGAAAGTGTTTCTAAATTAATAGAACAAGCAAAAAACGTTTTTGGAAACAAACCAATGTTTTTATATGGACATTCTATGGGTGGAAATACTGTAATTAATTATACACTTCGTAATGAACATGAATTAGTAGGAACTATAGCAACCAGTCCAATGCTAAAATTAGCATTTCAACCTCCAGCTTGGAAATTATCTATTGGAAAATTAATGCAAAAAATTGCTCCTTCTATTACTTTACCTAGTGAACTAGAAACTTCTCATATTTCACGTATTCAAGAAGAAGTAGATAAATATGTAAATGATCCATTGGTACACGATAAAATAAGTCCAAACTTTTCATTATCCTTCTTCGATTCAGCAGATTGGGCTATAAAAAATGCTGCCTCTTTAAAAACTCCAATGCTTCTATTACATGGAACTGATGATAAGATTATTGATTATAAAGGAACCGAAGCATTTGCTAATAATACCGACAACACTACTTTAAAACTTTATCAAGGAGGTTATCATGAATTACACAATGATTTATGTGCAGAAGAAATGCTTAATGATATTGTAAATTGGTTAAATTCAAAAACGAAGTAAATAAACTTGTTATCTAAAGTATTATATTGCGTAAACTTTAATACAAACAGTAACTATGAGAAGATTACTATTACTAGTAATAGTTTTAACTATTATTTCATGTAAACAAGAAAAAAAGAAC
Organism: Tenacibaculum aiptasiae; assembly: GCF_965221665.1. NCBI lineage: Bacteria > Pseudomonadati > Bacteroidota > Flavobacteriia > Flavobacteriales > Flavobacteriaceae > Tenacibaculum > Tenacibaculum aiptasiae. Next base: position 1,761,982 of record NZ_CBDCSN010000002.1, on the reverse strand, counting down.
TACGTTTTGTTTTCTGGTAAAATTGAAAATCCAAACAGTGGTTTATTAGCTATTATAAATAGCGAAAACAAAAAAGTAAAAGAAATAGATGTTTCTGAGGCTGGAACTTTTTCTGATACTATTTTTGATGCTAATGGGTACTTTAGGTTTTCTGACGGAAAAGAAAGTTCTACTATTTATTTGCAAGACGGGTATGATATTACCCTAAATATGGACGCTAAGGAATTTGATGAAACCATTACTTATAAAGGTGAAGGTAGTAATGAAAATAACTTTTTAGCTCAAAAATACTTAATCAAAGAAAAGCAAGACACTAAAGATTTATTTTCTTCAGAAGAATCAGAATTTTTAAAGAAATTAGATAATCAAAAAACCGAATTGCTAAATTCTTTTACTGACAATTTAGACAAAGACTTTGTTGAATTGGAAAAAACAAGCATTAACTATGATCGTATTATGACTGCAAAACAATATGAGCGTGCACATGCTTATTTCACCAAAAATAAAGATTTTAAAGCATCTAAAGATTTTCCTGATTTAGCGAAGGATTTAAATTATGATAATGAAGAACATTATAAAACATTCTCTGCTTACAAAAATTTAGTAGGAAGAAATTTTTATGCTAAAGTTGATGAAGCTGTAAAAAAAGATAGTGTTGCTTTTGACAAGGCTGCTGTTGATTTTATTAAAAAGGTAAAAAGTGAAGTTATTAAAAACGGATTATTAAAAAGTGTAGCTTATGAAGTTTCTTTTGAAAATCCAAAACCAGAAGGAATTTACAATGCCATTATGCAACTTTCAACTGATGAAGATTTCAAAAAAGGATTAACTCAAAAATATGAATTAATCAAAAAACTTGGCCGTGGTTCAGATTCTCCTGCATTTGAGAACTTTGAAAACTATGCTGGTGGTACATCTTCATTAAAAGACTTTAGAGGTAAATATGTATATATTGATGTTTGGGCTACTTGGTGTGGACCATGTAAAGCTGAAATACCATCATTAAAAAAAGTCGAAAAACAATACCACGATAAAAACATTGAGTTTGTTAGTATTTCAATAGATCCTAAAAAAGACCATGGTCTTTGGGAACAAATGATTAAAGATAAAGAACTGGGTGGTGTTCAATTATTTGCTGATAAAGACTGGAACTCTAAATTTATTAAAGACTATGGTATTAACGGTATTCCTCGTTTTATATTAATTAACCCAGAAGGAAAAATTGTTAGTGCTAGTGCTCCTAGGCCATCGAATAAAGCTTTAATTGATTTATTTGATGAATTAAAAATTTAAAGTAATAAACACAAAGCCTTTTTAGTTAACTAAAAAGGCTTTAAATTATCTATTCATATTGCTTAGACTAGCTGAACATATTAATAACAACCTTCCTTTTTTAAAAGAGAAAAAGCTTTTAATTGCTATTTCTGGAGGAGTAGATAGTGTTGTCTTAACACATTTATTACATCAATTGAAATTTGACATTTCATTAGCTCATTGTAACTTTCAATTACGAGGTAAAGAGAGTGATTTAGATGAAGTTTTTATTAACGATTTAGGAAAAAAACTTTCCTTAAATACCCATACAATTCAATTAAAAACAGATGAGTATGCTAAAAAACATAAATTATCAATTCAACTAGCTGCCAGAAAACTCCGTTATGATTGGTTTAATGAATTAGCTAAAGAACATGATTTCGATTACATCTTAACAGCTCATCATGCTGATGATAATTTAGAAACATTTTTAATCAATTTAACAAGAGGTACTGGTTTAGAAGGTTTAACAGGAATTCCTACTATAAATGGTAATATAGTACGTCCTTTATTGATTTTTTCAAGAGAAGAAATTAAGAATTTCGCCATAACTAATGCAATTCAGTGGCGAGAAGACGCTAGTAATTCTGAGACAAAATACCTTAGAAATAAAATAAGGCACCAAATTATCCCTGTTTTAAAAGAGGTTAATCCTAGCTTATTAAATTCATTTATCAAAACGAATGAATTTTTAAAACAATCTCAACAAATTGTAGATGACAAAGTAAAAGAAATATCTTCTGAAGTCCTTGTTAACAAAGGGGATATTATAAAAATAGACATTAAAAAAATCTTATCTTTTTCCAACCCAAAAGCTTACCTATATCAGATTTTAAAAGAGTATAAATTTACTGAATGGGATGATGTTTACAATTTAATTTATGCTCAATCGGGTAAGAAAGTATCAACAAATTTCTATACTTTATTGAAAGACAGAGATTTTTTATTACTTTTACGCACTAATAAAAACAGCTCGTCTGAAAATGAACGAGTTATCATTTATAAAGAAAACACCCAAATAGTAAGTCCCATTAACTTATTATTTAAAAACGTTCAAAAAAAGACAAGAACAGATATAAATACTATTTATGTCGATAAAAATTTATTAAATTACCCCCTCATCCTAAGAAAATGGGAAAAGGGTGATTATTTTTATCCTACTGGAATGGTAGGTAAAAAAAAGTTAAGTAAATATTTTAAAGACGAAAAGATATCTGTTTTTGACAAAAAAAACATTTGGTTGCTTTGTTCAGGTGATAATGAAATAATATGGATTATCGGAAAACGACAGGACAGACGTTTTGTATCCTCTAACAACACAACCCAATTATTAAGAATAACTATATAAAAACAACCCCTTATAAACTAACTCGAATGAAAAAATTCTTTACTCTATTTTTATTGTTCATAGGTTTTACGGTTTACTCTCAATCAGATGACAATCCTATTGTTGTAACTCCTACCGTTGAAAAAATTTCGGACACTGAATACGACTTAATTTTCGAAGTAGAAATTGCTGAAGATTGGCACTTATACTCGCAATACAATCCAGAAGATGCTTCTTTACCAATGACTATTGCTCCTGCAGAAGGACAAACTGGTTATACACTTAATGGTAAAGCTAAAGAAAGTGAAACTGAAACTGAATTCAGTGAAATTTGGGGAAAAGATGAAATCTTTTTTGTTGATGAAGCTAGATTAATTCAACGAATTACTGTTTCTGACCCAAGTTTAACTCAAATTACACTTAACTTAGATGCTCAAATATGTAAGGAATACTGTTTACCTTTTGATGAAGATTTTACTTTCTCTTTAACTGGTGAAGAAGTTGTTCAAACTGTAGCAGAAGTTGATGATAAAAGTCAGTCTTTATCACAAACATTGAACTTAAACTTAAAAAACACAATTTTATTAAAGAGTTCTACTGAAAAAACTAATGACGAAGAAGGTGATACTTTGTTTAACATTTTCTTATTAGGATTTGTTGGAGGTTTGTTAGCCTTTTTAACTCCATGTGTTTTCCCAATGGTTCCTTTAACTGTATCGTTTTTTACAAAGCGTTCTGAGAAAAAAGGAAAAGGAATAGGTAGCGCTTTATTATATGGTTTCTTTATCGTTTTAATTTACGGACTTTTAAGTTTACCATTTCACTATTTAGATACTTTAGACCCAGAAATTTTAAATACTATTTCAACTAACATTTGGTTAAATGTATTTTTCTTTGTGGTACTTATATTCTTCGCAGGATCATTCTTTGGTTTCTACGAATTAACATTACCAAGCTCTTGGAGTAATAAAGCTGATAGCGCTTCAAATATTGGAGGTATTATTGGTACTTTCTTTATGGCATTAACTTTAGCTATCGTATCATTCTCTTGTACAGGACCTATCTTAGGATCTTTATTAGCAGGATCATTAGGTACTAATGGAGGAGCAATGCAATTATCTGCTGGTATGATAGGTTTCGGTACTGCATTAGCATTACCATTTGCTTTATTTGCAATGTTTCCAGGATGGTTAAATTCTTTACCAAAATCTGGAGGATGGTTAAATACTGTAAAAGTAGTTTTAGGTTTCTTAGAATTAGCATTTGCATTTAAATTCTTATCTAATGCAGATTTAGTTGGTCACTGGGGAGTATTAAAAAGAGAGGTTTTCATTGGAATATGGGCATTAATTGCTTTCTTAATGGCTCTTTATTTATTTGGTATCATCGGAAAAAAGTATGGTAAAATTTCTTTCTTTAGAGTTTTACTTGGTTTAACTGCTTTAGCAGCTGCTGTATACTTAGCTCCAGGTGTTATGGAAAAACCAGCATGGAATCAAGGAAAATTATTAAGTGGATTTGCTCCACCTAAGTTTCACAGTATATATAAAACAGACAACCAATGTCCTCTTAACTTAAATTGTTTCAAAGATTTTGAAGAAGGTATTGCTTATGCTAAGTCTGTAAACAAACCTGTTTTATTAGATTTTACAGGTTGGGCATGTGTTAACTGTCGTAAGATGGAAGAAAATATTTGGAGTCAACCAGATATCTATTCATTAATCAACGATGATTATGTATTAATCTCATTATATGTAGATGATCATGAAAGAAAATTACCAGAAGATCAACAATTCGATTTTATTAAACCAAATGGAAAAGTAAAAAGAATTAGAACTTACGGTGATAAATGGGCTACATTACAAGCAGCAAACTTTAAAACTGCTTCACAACCTTTCTATGTATTAATGAGTCCAACTTTAGAGGTACTTAACTCTCCTCAACAATATACCGATCATTCAACTTATTATAAGTGGTTAAAAACTGGTTTAGATCGTTTTAACAACAATTAATATAAGTTAGTAAATAAATTAAAAGCCTCTTAATTTTATTAAGAGGCTTTTTTTATACATGAAATCTAACTTTTAAAAACTTTTAGATTTTCTTTTTATAAATATATTAAAGAGGAATTCCTCCTTCAAAGCAATCAATATGTATTCTTACACATCCTATTGCATCAGGATAATTAGATAATTGATTACAAGATAAACAACCTGGAACTGGACCAAAACACAATCCATTATCTATATAATAATCGCAAACCGACCCTCCATTAATTGCTATTTGCTCTGCTTTTGATAAAGACTTTCCTAAATTTAAAATTTGCTTTTTCATTTTATAAATTTATAATTAAAAAAATTAGATTAAATGACACCCTGGATAATCGTCTCTAAAACACAGTTCCAATTGTGGGCAACATCCTTGTCCTGCAGGACAATCTTTATGAGTTAAACAACTTTCGTGCTTTCCTCCATTAATAGTTCTTTGTTCTGCTTTATTTAAAGCCTTACCAATATTTAAAATTGATTTTTTCATAACTCTATTATATTTTAAAATAATGTTCCATAAATTCTTACTTCAAATCCTGAACCTCCCCAATGTAAGGTACATGGTTCACAACTTGTTTGAGCTGGATCTGCTCCATTAGAAATAGCTGCAGCCATAGCACTATTACATCTACTCATAGATGTATAACAACTACTTCCTATGAAAGTAATCCCTCCTCCATTAATTAATTTTTGCTCTTTTTTGTTTAGAGTTTTCCCTAAACTTATAATTGATTTTTTCATTTCTAAACAGTTTAATTATTAAGGCTCTAAAGGCGCAATCATACATTGATAACCACATCCTGGAAAATACACCCAAGGACTTACACAGTTTACATTAGCAACAGGTTGTTCATAACATCCTCTGCTATTTGGTCCATCATTATTATTTCCTTCTCCAGGACCTTCTCCTCCATTGATAGCTTTTTGCTCAATTTTGTTTAGAGCTTTTCCTACATTTAAAATTGATTTTTTCATTTTATATGAATTTAAAAATTAATTAAATCCTTGATCATTTAACGACACTCAAGGATTGTGTCTATTCTTCGCGAAAGAATATTTATTTAATAATATTTCTAAGTTGATAGAAAAAACGTTCTATCAAGCGTAAATCTTCAGTTACAATATTTGCAGTTCCTTTCATTTCTTGTCTGAAAGCTATTTTTTTACCATAAGTAGTTTTTAAGTCCTGTGGTAAGTCTACATCTATTAAATAACTTCCTTCTTCATTTGGAATTAAGGATATTGATTTAACGGTTCCATTTAATTCTCCAAACTCATCTGATGGGTAATTCAATAATTTGATCTGAACCTTTTGTCCTTTCTTTATCTTTCCTGAATTCGCTGCTGGAGCTTTTATTTTTCCTATAAATGAGTTTCCTTCTGTTGGAACTACAATAAAAATTAATTCTCCTGTTTTTACTGTTTGATTTTTATTCCAAAATGATAAAAATGATACTTTACCATTGATAGAAGAGGTTAAAGCATATTGCTTTTCCCAATCCTTTATTGCTTTCTTTAAGTATAAAAACGATTGAATTGCTTTGTTTTTTAAACGAATGTCATTTTGTGTTTTCTTTATAGAAGTACCTTGTAGATTTTTAGCTGAATTACCAATTAATTCTCTAATTTGTGATACAGAGGCTTCTAAACCTTTATAAGCTTTTTCGAATTGTAAATAATCTACTTTTTTTTGCTCAACTTGTTTCGCTGAAATTACTCCTTGTTCAAATAAACTTTCACTTCGTTCTAAATCCTTTTTTTGGATTTGTAATTTTTTTTGATCAATTGCTTTTTGTGAGTTTAAAGTAATTAATCTGCTCTTGGCTTCTATAAGAGATCTTTCATTAGCAAGGCTTTCAGATTTAAAGGGTGTGAGTTTCTCGTTTAAATCATACTCTGTATAATCATTTTGAAATTGTGAATAACTCACCGTAATATCTCCTAAGAGTAAAGGAGGAATCTTGTTAATAGGAAAAGAAAATTTATCTTTATCTCTACTAATGGTATCAACAATACTTTTTAATAATAATACATCTTTATAAGATGCACTATTATCTATAACAGCGAGTACTTCATTTTTAGAAACGTTTTTCTCTTCACTAGCTAAAAAAACTTCGAACTGCCCCGTTGATTTTGCATATATTTTTTCAGGAGGAAATGAGGTAGTTACCATTACCTCAGAAGTAATTACATCAGGATACTTAACAAACCATGAGATAAATAAAAGTAAAAGAATTAATAATAAGAATAAGGTATTTCCCCAACGAATCATCCAATTGGGTACTTGATTTAAGATTTCTTGTACTTCTTCACTGCGAATTTCTATATCTTCTATTTCTCTTGGCATATTTTATTAGGTTTGATTAAGCTAAGGGAAGCAATAAATTGCTTCCCTTATAAGGATAAAATAATTTACCCTTGTTATAGTTAAGTGTTTTTTAATTTAACTCACCTTCATCCATACAAGAAGCATGTACTAATACACATCTACTTGCTCCTGGATATCCGCTCATTTGACCACAAGGCAAACATCCTGGTACTGGACCAAAACATAATCCATTATTTATATAATAATCGCAAGGAGATCCTCCGTTTACTTTTTTTTGTTCTGTTTTATTTAAAGCTTTTCCTAATTTTAAAATTGATTTTTTCATAATTTAATTTTTATACTCTTTTAAGAGTGTTAGTTATTTTTTTTTACAATAAACAGTTTCCCATAAAACAACGTACAGGACACCAACGATTAGTAGTGTGAGTGTTTCCTCCTGCACACCAGTATAAACCACCATTAACCCCTTTTTGCTCTTTTTTATTTAGAACTTTTCCAAGATTTAATATTGAGTTTTTCATCTTTTTACAATTAATGATTCTTATACAGGATCAACTGGACCTCCGCCGTTTCCTCCACCTGAGTTTCCTCCACCTGAGCTACCTCCTGTATTACAGCTACAGTTTAATGGCTTCCAAAAAACTTGTTGTAAATAAGGATCGGCACACCACTCAAAACATGGTCCGTAAAATTGTTGTCCTCCATTAATAGATTTCTGCTCAGCTTTGTTTAAAGCCTTACCGACATTTAAAATTGATTTTTTCATTTTAAAAAATTTAAATTGATAAAAATCCTTGATCATTTAAAGACACTCAAGGTTTGCGTCTATTCTCTACGAGAGATATTTTTCAGAACTTAGCCTAGTTTTATTAAAAGGCTTATAAATTAGCTTAACAGTATTGAGCAATACATTCTCCCATACATACTCCATACACCATTCGATCGCCTCCACTATTCGCTATACAGTAACTTTGGCAATCAAAACAGTTAACTCCTCCATTAACTTTTTTTTGCTCATCTTTATTTAAGACTTTTCCAAGATTTAAAATTGATTTTTTCATTATTCTATATTTTTTATATTATTTAATTATTCTGAATCTTTAAAATGGACAAGGATCTGTCTCATAAGGGCAGAAATCAAAATTAGACCAGCAATTACATGTACCATCACTACACCACTCAACACATCGTGTCCCTTCACTTCCTTTGATCTTCTTAAGCTCTTTTTTAGCTAAAGATTTTCCTAAGTTTAAAATTGACTTTTTCATTTTACCATAGAAGATCATTACCACCAGAGCATACACCTCCTGTACAAGTATAAAAAGGATCATTCCCTATAAAAGGGTATTGACTAATCCAAAAACCTTGCGTTCTTGTACAACAGAATTGATATAAAGTAGGTATGAAACCTCCACTAATTTCTTTTTGCTCTACTTTATTTAAAGCCTTTCCTAGATTTAAAATTGATTTTTTCATTTTAAGATGTATTAAAATTGATTAAATCCTTGATCTTTTAAAGACACTCAAGGGTTGTGTCTATTCTTTGCGAGAGAATATTAATCCTAAAGTTCAAAGCAACCATTATCTAAATTAACGCAAGAAGCTGCTCCTGGATAATTACCTATTTGACTACATGGTTTACAATATGGATCATTATCAGCAAAACAAAGGTTTATCCTAGCATAATAATCACAATTATCACTACCACCTTTAATTAATTGTTGCTCAGTTTTACCTAGAATTACACCTACTTTTGAAAGTTCCTTTTTCATTTTAAAAGAATTATAAAATTGATTAAATCCTTGATCTTTTAAAGACACTCAAGGGTTGTGTCTATTTTTCGCGAGGAAATTTTATTCGTCATTATGAATTGAATGAAGTAATTCTATTACTTCATTTTTACTCTTCATTTATTTTATTTCATTTTTCATGAAAAACCTAAAACTGATATTCTAATAATGAAGAGTCTATATATTATCACCTATTCTAATAGCAATTTTTAACTAGTCGATAATTAAGTTCCTTATTTTTTCAGAAAAACTCTAACAAATTTTTCTATCATAATTTTCTTATATCTCACGCAATTATTTGATAAGGTGCTCTAAAAGAAGAACACCTCTATGTTTTTTATGTCTTAAAACCAAGTAAGGATATCTCCATCTTCTCCTCCTGCACCACTACCACATCCATGGATATTATGTACACATCTACCGAAATTATTTAAACAATATGGATATCTACAATCTCTTCCATCTCTATCTACAATACCAAATCCTCCTTTAACATTTTTTTGTTCAGCTTTATGTAAAGCTCTACCTAAGTTTAAAATTGTTTTTTTCATCACTTTTAAGATTTAATTAATTTGATTAAATCCTTGAACTATTTAAAGACACTCAAGGTTTATGTCTATTCCTCGCGAGGGATTTTTACTTATTATTATGAGCTATGTTTAGCAATTTGATATATTCGAAGATTAATCAGTCTTTATTTCATAATAACAACTTTTATATGTAACTACTTACCCAAGTCAAGTTGATTTTTGACTAGGTGATAATAACTTCCTTTTAATTTGATAAGTTCTTCATGAGAACCTTTCTCTATAATATTTCCTTTGTCTAATACAACTATTTGATGTGCATTCTTTACAGTACTTAGTCTGTGAGCAATAACCACAGCTGTTTTATTAGCAAAAAATGTGTTTAACTTCTCCATAATCACCTTTTCATTGTTGGCATCTAAAGCTGAAGTTGCTTCATCAAAGAATAAAAACTTTGGGTTTTTATATACCGATCGAGCGATTAATAAACGTTGTTTTTGTCCTGTACTCAATCCATTTCCTTCACTTCCTATTTTAGTATTGTATCCTAAAGGAAGTCCTTCTATATAATCTGAGATGTTAGCTACATCAATAGCATGTGCTAGTTTTTCTTTGTCTACATAATCTTCTCCTACAGCAATGTTTTTAGCTATGGAGTCATTAAAAATATATCCCTCTTGCATTACCACTCCTGAGTTTCTTCTCCATTCTTTTTGTGAGATGTTTTTCAGATTAAAATTATTAATCATAATATCTCCTTGGTCTACCTGGTAAAACCCAAGTAATAATTTCATTAGTGTTGTTTTTCCACTTCCACTAACTCCAACAATAGCAGTGGTTTTATTAGCAGGTATTTCTAATGATAAATCTTTAAGTACTGGTTCTAATCCTCCTGTGTATCTAAAAGAAATGTTCTTTAGTGTAATTGCAGCATTCTCTGGAATATTGGTTACTTTCTCATCATCTGGATTTTCTTCATCTTCCATATTATGAATTTCACCTAACCGATCTACTGATATTTGTGCATCCTGTACATCTCTCATAAAATTAATCAGCTGAGTAATAGGACCGTTTAATTGTCCAACGATATAACTAATAGCCATCATCATACCTAAACTTATTTGTCCATCTATAACCAACTTTGCCGATAAAACAGTGATGAACATATTTTTAAGTTCGTTGATAAAGTTAGACCCTACACTTTGTGTTTGTTCTAAAGCTAAACTCTTAGTAGCTACTTTAAATAAACGAGCTTGTACATATTCCCAGTTCCAGCGCATGCGTCTTTCTGCATTGTGAAGTTTAATCTCTTGCATTCCATTGATAAGCTCAATTACTTTACTTTGTTCTTGACTTACTTGTGAGAATCGTTTGTAGTCTAATTCTTTTCGTTTTTTGAAAAAGAAGAGTACCCATCCAAAGTATAAAACACTTCCAAGTACAAATACTCCAAATATTTGCAAGCTGTAATATCCTAGAACTAAACTGAAGATAATTAGGTTAAAGAAAGAGAATAATACGGTTAATGATGATGTGGTTAAGATTCTTTCAATACGTTTATGATCGTTGATTCTTTGTAATAAATCTCCTGTCATTCGAACATCAAAATAAGAAATAGGTAATTTCATTAATTTGATAAAGAAATCAGAGATTAAAGAAATATTAATCCTGGTACTTAGATGTAATAAAATCCAACTTCTAATAATTTCCAAAGAAGCCTTTCCTATAAACAGGAATAGTTGAGCAAATAGAATAAGGTAAACAAAATTTAAATCTTGATTTTCAATACCAACATCTACAATACTTTGTGTTAAAAAAGGTAGGATTAATTGTAATAAACTTCCAGCTAACAACCCTATAATTAGCTGTACAATAAATTTTTTGTATTTGAATAAGTATTTGAATATGAATGAGAATCCAAATTTTTCGTCTTCTTCAAATTCTTCACTATAAAACTTAGGAGTAGGTTCTACTAGTAGTACAATTCCTTCTTCTGTATTTTCATCAGCATTATTTCCTATCCAATGTTGAATAAACTCTTCTTTAGTAAAAGTGATGAGTCCATGAGCAGGATCGGAGATATAAACTGTATCTTTTTTAATTTTATAAAGCACCACATAATGATTTTTATTCCAGTGTACAATACATGGTAATGGCGCTTCTAATAGTTTTTTATAAGCTAGTTTTACACCTAAAGATCTAAAACCAATAGATTCAACAGCTTCGCTTAAACCTAACAAACTACTTCCTTCTCTAGTAGTTTCACTTAAGTTTCTTAACTGTTGTGTATTAATAGTTTTACCATAGTGTTTTGCTATGATTTTAATACAAGTAGGTCCACAATCTTTGGCCTCTGTTTGTTGGTAATTTGGGAATTTTTTCAAGCAAAAATATTTTAATTAAAAAGAGATAAGAGTAATTCTTATCTCTTTTTTACATTATTGGTTCCAAGCATAAATACATACTCCATTTATGCATTCTGAAGGACCAGAAAAAACGTTGCAATCTGAAGCACTATTACAAGGATGTAATACTCCATTACCCCCTTGAATAATTTGTTGCTCCGTTTTGTTTAAAGCCTTTCCTAAATTTAAAATTTGTTTTTTCATAACTAAATGATTTTTAAGATTAATAATCTTTTTGGTTTAAATACAGCAGTTACTTGCAGGATGGTATTGACATCCAGAAATATAAGTACCTCCACAACTTGCGTTATTTTGAGCTAAATGGCTAGTTGTACAACATTGCATTGCTGGATCACAACATTTAAATGGTTTTATTCTCCATCCACCTTCTATACTTTTTTGTTCACTTTTATTTAAAGCCTTTCCTAAGTTTAAAATTTGTTTTTTCATGGTTAGTGTTTTTAAAGTTTAAAAGCAAATACAGTTTGTTGAAGTTCCATAACCCCAAGCATTAGGATTCCATACACCTCCCGTATTACCACACTCACTTGGTGTACAACATCTTTTATCTCCATAATTTACCAAGCACTTAAATTTGATTGGTGAAAGAATCGGATTTCCTCCAAAAATTTCTTTTTGACTTTCTTTATTTAAAGCCTTTCCTATATTTAAAATTGATTTTTTCATTGATTTGAATGTTTTTCTAATTAATCTTATGAATTGCTAGAATTCATGATTTTTTCATACTCTATCCTATGCAACAAGTATCAAACTCATCAACACAAAATCTATCAGGAACACAACCTCCACCTGTATTTCCTCCTCCTGTGTTTCCTCCACCAGAAGAACCACTTCTTACACAAACATAACCTTGGCAATGAGTACCAGTAGGGCAATCTCCGTTTGCATCACAAAAACCTAGAGCTCCGTTTCCTCCAGTAATCTTCTTTTGTGTTTCTTTATTTAAAACATTCCCTATATTTAAAATTGAGTTTTTCATGATTTAATTTTTTAGTTAATAAGCCATTACACAACAATTTCTTCTACAGAATGTTGGTGCTCCTGGTAGAATAGTATTCACGCATGATCCACAATTACTTACATAGTACATAGCAAAACCATTACATGACGTTCCAAATCCTCCGTTAATTTTCTTTTGAGTCTCCTTATTTAAAATCTTTCCTAAATTTAAAATTGAGTTTTTCATAATTAGAAAGGCATAAATTGACAATAAAATTCAGAACAGTGTCTACCTGAGTCTTCACATATACCATCATGATTAGAATCACATTGTTTTCTTCCACCATTAATAGTTTGTTGTTCTGCTTTATTTAGAACTTTACCTAAGTTTAAAATTGAGTTTTTCATAATTAAAATTTTAAAAATTAACTTATTACTATTTTATAAACCTCCTAGGTATTCACAATTGTTTCCATAAACAATACAATAGTCAAATGATGGTGGACAGATAGGATTTGAATAACAAATTATCGGTTTTCCTCCCTGAACTTTTCTTTGTTCCGCTTTATTTAAAGCCTTTCCTAAATTTAAGATTGATTTTTTCATAATTAATATTTAAAAAAAATTACTTTTGCGGTGAACATTTAAAGACACTCACCTTTGTGTCTATTCTTCGCGAGAGAATTTTGTTCTAAAGCAAAGCCCTTTTTTAGGGCTTTGTCTTTTTTATCATGTTTTTATGATACCGTTTTCATGGATATAACAGGCTGACTGCTTTCTTCTAACTCTTCTATAAAGAAGATTAAATCTGTACGGCTATATTCTTTTGGAAATGATCTTCCATTGATTAAGATTTCTGGAGTAAAATTGATGGCATTCTCCTTACACCAAACATTTTCTTTTTCTAATTCAGCTACATATGTTGTTGAGTCTATACACTCTCCCCATTTTTGTAGCCATACTGAAGGTTTCTCTCCTTCATAAATCTCATCCATTGCTTGTAAACATTGTGGAGCTCCTTGAGTATTATAAATCTCAAGTAATCTACTTGTAATTTTAACAACATCACTATTGGTATCTTTAGTGCTAATATTAAAGCGAACCTTTATTTTTACATTGTTTTCATACCTATTTAAAATAGCATCTACATGCTGATGAACTGGTTTACAATGTCCACAAAAAGGATTGGTTACAATGACTACTTCTAGTCTTGAATTTGGATTCCCAAAAACAATTTCTTTGCTATTATCTAATTGTGTGTTTAATTGTGGCTCCTTGTGTAATAAGCTTTCAAATAAGGTATAGTTTCTCTTAAACTTTACATTCTCTATTTTTTCTTTTTTCAACTCATTTACATCTGTAATTAAAGGCTTTACATAAAACCATGTTAACCAAGTAGCGACTGCTACAAAACCAAACAACACAACATCAGTAAGTATAAAGCTATTGATATAAGTACTCGTTAGTACAGGTATTAAAGCTTGTACCCATAATACTCCTACAATACTTAAACATAACATACACCATTTCTTTACTACAGCATATTGATAGTAAATAGAATATAAGGTAACTGGGATTGCTACTAAACTTATAGTATATGAAATAACAGGATTAGCTGCTTGGACAAATGTTAAAGCAGTTAATCCTATAAAATATAGAATACTAAAATCACTTAATTTATATCCTTTTATAATTTCTGCTCCTTTGGAAGTTAAGACAGCATCACAATCTTTTTTATCATCTGTTCCTGAACAAAAAGCATCCCCTATAGATGTTTTTAAACCAAGCTCTTGTTTTACAATAGCAATACTAGTTACTAATCCAACAACAGAAAGTATTAAATAAGCAATGGTATATAAAGATGCTGAACTTTGATATATCATAAAGACAGCTAAAAGTGATAAAACACTTGTAGCTAGAATACTTCCTATATTTGAAGCTGTTTTTCCCGATGTACTATCTTCTGTTTTTTCAACAGCAACTATGATTCCTGTAAACTTTTGAAGGAATTCGCTTTCTGAAAGTTTTTGTTTTTTTCCTTCTGTATCATACAGTGTATAATCTAATCCTTTTCTTTCAACAACAATTAAATCTTTACCATTTTCAGTAGTTACTTGTGCAATAAAACAATCAGGTAATTGTAATAAAGTTTCAGTGTTTACAGGTACATCAGCAGCAACATTTTCTATATTAAAATGATCTAAGACTCCTGTTATAGCATGTAAACTTGGATAAGAAGGATGACTTTGAATTTGAAATGATAGTTCTTCTTTATCAAAGGATATGCGGTTTTTTCGTAATAATCTCTGTACTAAATTGATTAATGTGTCTTTCAAAAGTTATATTTTTTAGAGTAGCTATTTTTTGTTGTCTCCAAAGCTATTTTTAAACCTTCAAAAAAACCTCTAAAAAACCATAAAAAAAGTAAGGGTTTACCTTACTTTTTTTATTTTATATAACTCCTATCTCTCTAGCCTTCAATATTAACTCTCTGTCTCCCTTGTTTTTAACACCAAAAACCTTACGTAGCTGACGTTTTCTTTTTTCAATACTTGCTACAGAAAGCGGAATGTAATTAGGAAGGTCTTTCATTCTTGATCCGATAGACAATTCATACAATATTTTTCTATCCATTGAATCTAACAAATACTCATTTGAAATTTTTTTCCTTAGAAGTTTTAAAACAGTTCTACTATAATAAGGAGTTTCATTTACTACAGAGGCAATAGCTTCTTGAAAACTATCAGAAGTCAAGTCTTTTTTAATTAAAAAACCTTCAGGGTTTAAATTTTTAAAAATACTATGTACCATATAATTATCACTACATGAAGTCGATACAATCAACTTAGTTGTGGGTAATAGTTTTCTAACTAAAATTCCAAAATCTAAACCTGATAATATTCTTTTATCTTCCGTAGGTGGTAATTTCAATTCTAAGATGATAAAATCTAGATATGACTCTGTTTCTATTATTCTTTTAACAACATCAAATGCTCCTTCATAATTGTAGGCTACATCGATATTAAACAGATAAATCTCGGTATCTTTAAATGGGGTTAATATTTCTTTATACTTTTCACATATAAGCGGACAACTATCTACAATCAATGTAGATTTTTTCTCTTTTTCCATAATAATATAGTTTCGGGGGATCTAATTTCATAATAGACAATAATATTCTATTAACTAACTCATAACTTTAATTTTACGACTTGAAAGTTATAGAAAGAATTTCACTTATACAAAAAAGCATAAAACAAACCTTCAAAAAAATTCTTTATCTTTAACAAAAAAGAAAAAAGCTATGTTAGTAAAAGTCTATGGAAGTGCTGTTTTTGGCATTGATGCCACCATAATAATTGTTGAAGTAAATATTGATAAAGGTATTGGATATCATCTTGTTGGCTTACCCGATAATGCTGTACGCGAAAGTTCTTACCGAATTTCAGCTGCACTACACAATAACGGTTATAAATTTCCTGGAAAAAAAATTATCGTTAATATGGCTCCTGCTGATATTCGAAAAGAAGGGGCTGCTTATGATTTAACTTTAGCTATAGGAATACTTGCTGCTTCTAATCAAATACAATTTGAAAATATAAATGAGTATGTTATTATGGGAGAACTTTCTTTAGATGGAAGTTTACAACCTATAAAAGGAGCTTTACCAATTGCTATTAAAGCTCGAGAAGAAGGCTTTAAATATTTTATTTTACCTGAAGAAAATGCTAAAGAGGCTGCTATTGTAGATGGTATTGAAGTTTTTGGAGTAAATAATATCATGGAAGTTATTCATCATTTCAATGGTAGTCAACACTTAAAACCTACTTATGTTAATACTCAATCTGAATTCTATAATCGATCAGATTCTTCTGAATTTGATTTTTCAGATGTAAAAGGACAAGAAAGTATAAAAAGATGTATGGAAATTGCAGCAGCGGGTGGACATAATATTATTTTAATAGGACCACCAGGAGCTGGGAAAACAATGTTAGCCAAAAGACTTCCATCTATATTACCTCCTATGACTTTACAAGAAGCTTTAGAAACAACAAAAATACATTCTGTAGTAGGTAAAATAAAAAACTCTGGACTTCAATATAATCGTCCTTTTAGGTCACCTCACCATAGTTGCTCAGATATTGCTCTAATTGGCGGAGGAAATAATTTACCACAACCAGGAGAAATATCATTAGCGCATAATGGTGTTTTATTTTTAGATGAACTTCCTGAATTTAAACGTGGCGTTTTAGAAGTAATGCGTCAACCTTTAGAAGATAGAGAAGTTACAATATCTAGAGCTCGATTTACAGTTAGTTATCCTAGCAGTTTTATGTTAGTAGCAAGTATGAACCCTAGTCCATCAGGCTATTTTAATGATGGTAACTCACCTGCTACTTCTTCTCCTGCAGAAATGCAACGGTATTTAAGTAAAATTTCTGGTCCATTATTAGATAGAATAGATATTCATATTGAAGTTACTCCGGTTCCATTTAATAAGCTATCAGAAGATCAAAAAAGTGAAACAAGTATTGAAATTAGAAAAAGAGTTATTAAAGCTAGAGAAATTCAAACAAATCGCTTCTCTTCTTTTGATACTATTCATTATAATGCTCAAATGAACGTAAAACAAATTCGTAAATATTGTAAACTATCTGATGAAAGTAATGAATTATTGAAAAAGGCTATGGAAAAACTAAATCTTTCTGCAAGGGCTTATGATAGAATTTTAAAAGTTTCTCGTACTATTGCCGATTTGGCTTTATCTAATGATATTCAATCGCATCATATTTCAGAAGCTATCCAATATAGAAGCTTAGACAGAGAAGGTTGGTTAGGATAATTTAGTATTTAAGGTTACTCTAAATTTAAAATTAGTAATTTAGTGCGCTACAAACCTTAAATTAAACTTAACAACTAATGAAAAAAATAGTTTTTTTAATAGCTATGACAGTAGCTATGATTTCTTGTAAAAAAGAACCAAACAATTTTGTTACTTTTTCAGGAAAAATTACCAATAAAAACTCTGATTCTATATTAATTTCTAATCCTCAATTACAATTTAGTCGTACAATTAAAGTTGATGATCAAGGAATGTTTAAAGATACAATGAATGTTAAAGATGGGTTTTATCGTCTTTTTGACGGAAAAAAAGCTACTGCTTTATATTTAAAAAATGGAGCTGTAATTAATATGATATTAAATGGAAATGAATTTTATGAAAGTATTTCTTATACAGGTGAAGGAGCCTCTGAAAGTAACTTTTTAGCTAAATCTACTTTATTAGAACAAGAACTTTTTAAAAATCAATCGCTTTTTAATTTACCTCAAAAAGAGTTCGATACTAAAATAAATGCTTTTGTTGATGCCTTTAACAAAAGAATCAAAGAAACTAAATTAGATTCTGCTTTTGTTGCTGCTCAAGAGAAAAACATTAAAGGTTTAACTCAGTATGTAAATAAAACTCATGCTAATAATTTATATGTAGCTACTAAATTAGTCAAAGGAGCTGATTCTCCTAAATTTGTGGATTATGAAAATTACAAAGGAGGCACCACTTCTTTAGATGATTTAAAAGGAAAATATGTTTATATAGATATGTGGGCTACTTGGTGTCCACCATGTAAAAAAGAAATACCTTTCTTGCAAAAAGTTGAAAAACAATATCATAATAAAAACATTCAGTTCGTAAGTATTTCTGTTGATAGCGAAAAAGATTATCAAACGTGGAAAAACATGGTTGCTGATAAAAACTTATCAGGAATTCAATTATATGCTAAAAAAGACAAATCTTTTGCTAATGCTTATAGAGTAAATAGTATTCCTCGTTTTATTTTAATTGATCCTCAAGGAAAGATTGTGACTGCGAATGCTCCTAGACCATCTAGTCCAAAATTAATTGAATTATTTACATCTTTAAATATCTAATTCAATAGTATTATAGATAAAAATAAAAAGCTCGTCAATTGACGAGCTTTTTATTTTTATAGTAATTTGTTTACTAATTTTTCTAATTTTTCCAATCTCTTTTTTAAATCTTCATTCTCCTTCTTAACCTTCTCAACTTCTAATTTTTGATTTTTTAAAGTCTCTATTTCTTTTTCTTGTTGAATAGTATACAACGTTAATTCTTCAATCTTTCTTAATAATTTAACGTTCATTTTACCTAACTCAATTCCTTTATTCGCTTTCACTTCACTAGCTGATGGTATATTAGGTAAATGTCCTTTTTCTTCTATATGTTTTTCAACTTCTTTTAATGTTGGCAACTCATACTCTTTTGAAAAAACATAATCTGGCCAATTAGTTTGTAATTGTACTTTTACTTCTTCTGTTATAGTTTTTCCTGCTATTGCTAATTTATAACTCGAAGGAATCGTCGTTGTTCCAATACCTACATTACCAGATTTATTAATCTTCATGGTTGCTCCTAATGTACTTCCATTTGGGTAAAAATAAATTCCCGAAGCTGTATTAGCTGCAATTGTAGGAATACCTGCTCCATACTTATTTCCCCAAGAAAGGTTATGTCCATCTTTCACTATAATACTTCCATTTACATCTAATTTTTCTCTTGGTTCAACAATACCTGCTCCTATATTTCCTGAATTCGTATTCATTACTAAAGAATGATCAACCCCATTAATTGTTCTATTTTTATCAAAACCAAAAAAACCAAAAACATCTCCTATTCCTCCTATATTAACTACATTATTACTCGCTGTTTTTTGTCTAATTAATGATTGATAAGTACCAGCTTTTAACTGAGTCGAAGAATTAATTCCTCCTGTATCTGTTTTCCCTGTAAGCCAAATACCTTGAGATGAAGCAAAATTAATATTTCCATTTACATCTAATTTTGCCATTGGTACAGTAGTTCCTATTCCTATAAATCCGTTATCAACATTCATAATCAATGAATGATCAAAACCATTACTTGTTCTGTTTTTATCAAAACCAAAAAAACCAAAAACATTTCCTATTCCTCCTAAATTAACAACATGGTTACTCGCTGTTTTTTGTCTAATCAATGATTGATAATACCCTGTTTTTAATTGTGTAGATGAATTAATCCCTCCAGTATCTGTTTTCCCTGTAAGCCAAACACCTTGAGATGCGGTAAAATTAATATTTCCATTTACATCTAACTTTCCAGAAGGAGTTTCTGTACCAATACCTATTTTCCCATCTCCTTTAACAGTAATTCCTTGTCCTTTATTAAAAACTTTTAAATCATAACCTACTCTGTTGGTAAAAAGACCTAATTGTTTAGCAGATGTACTTCCTTCACCTAACCACCACATTTCAGCACCGTTTTTATCATAACCTCCAATCCAGCCATAAAAACTATCGCTAGTACCTTCTTCATTTTTATTTTGAATTTTAACTACCGGAGCATTACTTGCTATATGAAAAATTGACGATGGATTATTAGTACCTATACCTACATGACCATTTGGTTTAAACGTCATAAAAGTATCATCATAATTTTTTCCAATATATCCATAAACAAAAGAAGAAACTCCATTATTGATGTCTCCTAAAGCTCCAAACGATATAAACTTCTCCGTATCATTTTGATTTACCAGCTGAAAACTTCTAGCCCAACCTCCATTAAGCCCTGGCCAATTCGCTTTAATTTTTACTCCATTTGCTGGAGAATTTAACCCCACTAATACGTTAGGATCTTGAGCTTGTATCTCTGTTCCCCCCAGAAACATAGCAATTGCTAAAACTACTCTTTTCATTGTAATTATTTTAATTAATAAGTTATATAGAAATAAGGCCAGATTGTAAATAATCTAAAAAATTATGTAGTAGAAAATCATAGCACTTTTTCAATTACAAAAGTATAAAATAAAATCACCTTCACAATAAGAATCATGAAGGTGATTTGATATATAAACGTAAACTTTAATAAAACTATTTTAACTTTGCTTTGATTAACGCTATTTCCTTCGCTAAATCTTTAAGTTGTTTATTTTGTTCTTTCAACTCTTGTATTTCTTTTTCTTGCTGAATAGTATACAATGTTAATTCTTCTATTTTTTGTAATAATTTGGCATCCATTTCACCCAAGTAGAAACCGTCTTTTTTCACTTCAACTGCACTTGGTATATCTTTCAAATGTCCTTTTTCTTTAATATGATTTTCAACTTCTTTTAAAGTTGGTAATTTATATTCTTTTTCAAATACAAAATCTGACCAATTAGGGAATGCTTCTACTTTAATTTCTCTAGCTCCTATTGAACCTTCAACAGCTAATTTATGACTTCCAGTAGTTGTGGTTCCTATCCCTACATTACCATTACTTACAACTACATTATGGTCAGGTTTTAAAACAATATCAGCATTTCCTGCGTCCCAAAAATTTTCAATTTCAATATTTCCATTTGAAGAATTATATAATTGAACATGGGCTCTATGATTTGCATCGCCATGATACTCTATTTTTTTACCTGCATATTTAAACTTTAAGTTATCTTTTAACAGAATATCTCCATTCACATCCAACTTAGCATTGGGTGTAGCAGTTCCAATACCAACTTTATGTCCTTGTAAAACAATACTACCACTAGCTCTTGACCAAAGTGTAATATTTCCATCAGCATTGGCACCAATATTTTCTGCATATAAACCTCCTCTATGATGCCCTTTCCCTGAAAATGCTATCCCATATGGAGTATCCATATCTCCATTAATTCCTATTTGATCTTTCCATGCTGGGCTTTGATTTTTAACATCAAACATTATCAACTTAGAACTTGTCTTTCCTTTTACTTCTAAAGAAGCACTAGGTGCTTTGGTTCCAATACCAACTCTACCTCCATTTTGTCCATGAAACCACGTATTTCCTAGTTGATCTTCCATTTCAAATGGCAGTCCATTTTGCGCTTTTAACTGTCCTTTGGTGGTAAAACCACGCAACGTAAAAGAATTTGTTTCATTTGTATTTCTTATATGTAATGCCAAACCATGAGTATTATCTGTTGCTCTAAAAACCCCATCTCCTTTTACATCTAACTTAGATACTGGTTCTGTTATACCAATACCAACTTTACCATCTGACTGAAGAGATAATAAATCTCCACCTGGATATGTTAAAAAACTCAATGTAGATTTATTTGGACTAGTGGAATTATAAATATGATTTACATGAAATTCACCATAATGATTAGAAGCTATTTTATTATTTGTAAAATGTAGTGTCCCTATATCACCTGAGGATTTAACACTAAATATTGGTCTATTATTCTCAAATTGAAAAACCTTTCCTGTAAACCATGTACTTGGATTTGTAGTTCCAATACCTACATTACCATTACTTTTAATTGACATTTTAGCATCCGCTAAAGTAGTTACAGCAGGACTTATTGAGTTATTTACTAAAAAATGTAAAGTTCCAATACCATATCCCCCCAGTCTTTCATGTACAATACCCGACTTAAACCAACCTGCTCCAACAGCTACTTCATTTAAAAAACCGATTCCTACTGCGTTTCCTCCACTTTCTACTCCAGACTTATTTATATAAGTTGATACAAAATTAAGTCCTGTATTATTTACTACAGTTTGAAGTTTACTTGAAGGGGTAGTAGTTCCTATACCTACATTACCTCCTGTATCTGTAATCTGTGCTTTCAATATTATACTACTTGTTATTAAAGCAAATGTTAAAACAATTCTTTTCATTGTAATTATTTTTAATTAATAAAATGTATAGAAATAAGGCCAGATTATAAATAACCTATAAATTGTGTAGTAGAAAATCATAGCACTTTTTCAATAGCAAATTTACTCAAAAAAAGAGACTTCATTTCTAAAGTTTTAACTTTTAATTATTCTTCTTTAGATTCATTAAAAATAATTATCTTTGCTGCATGAATTTTTCAGTAAAAGAAACCTTATATAAAATCTCTTGTGAAGATCGCAACTGTTACCAATTAGATTTGGGTTATAAAGTAATTGATTTTACTTTTTGTCAATTATTAGCTTTTCGAAAAAAGATACTTCACTATTCTTCATATGAATCTATAGAAAATATTATTGAAGGAGATAATTATATACTTCTTTTTGCTGCTGATAACAAACATCTTTTATTACTAGATGTACCTCAAATTTTAGAGCTAAGAGAAACTGTATTATCTGCTTTTAGATAAATACAGACCTTTACTAAGACTATTTTTAAATTAACCTCCTCTCCTTTTTTAAGGCTATTTATTCTGTATCTTTATCCTAGTTACCAGCAACACTAAAAATAAGATAATATGGAAACAGCAATAAGAAGAGATATGATTTTAGATGTAGAGGTAGTTGATTTGCTAAACCATCAAATAATGATGGAGCAAAAAGCCTCTTCTAAATATTTAGCAATGGCATCATGGTGCGATCAAAGAGAACTTAGAAATAGTGCTACTTACTTTTATAATCAAGCTGAAGAAGAAAGAGCACATATGATGAAAATATTCAAATTTGTTAATGATAATGGTGGTAGTGCTTTATCTCCAACAGTAGATACTATTACTCACGAATATGAGAGCTTACGAGCTGTTTTTGAAGCTTCTTTAGATGCCGAAATTGAAGTAACAAAATCTATTCACCATGCATTTAAAACTGCAAGAAAAGTAGGCGATTTTACTTCTGAAATCTTTTTACAGTGGTTTGTAACTGAACAAGCTGAAGAGGAAGAAAAAGTAAGAGATATCTTAGACATGATAGACCTAATGGACGGTATGCCTTTAAAAATGGTTGATGAACGTATTCCAACTGCTTAAAAAGCATATTAATTAAAGAAAACAAAAATAAAAAAGGTTCGTATTTTCATACGAACCTTTTTCTATTTCTATACTATATATTTTAGTATCTGTAGTGTTCTGGTTTATATGGACCTTCAACAGTTACTCCAATATAAGATGCTTGATCTTCACGTAATTCAGTTAACTCAACACCAATTTTAGCTAAGTGTAATTTTGCTACTTTCTCATCTAAGTGCTTTGGTAACATATATACTTCATTCTTGTATGCATCAGCATTGTTCCATAACTCGATTTGAGCTAATGTTTGGTTTGTAAATGAATTAGACATTACAAAACTTGGGTGACCTGTAGCACATCCTAAGTTTACTAAACGTCCTTCTGCTAAAATGATAATATCATTTCCTTTTACTGTATACTTATCAACTTGAGGCTTAATTTCAACTTTAGAATCACCATAAGTTCCATTTAACCAAGCCATATCGATTTCGTTATCAAAGTGACCGATGTTACAAACAATTGTCTTATCTTTCATTGCTTCGAAGTGCTCTCCTCTAACGATATCTTTGTTTCCTGTAGTAGTAATTACGATATCTGCATTTCCAACAACAGTTTCTAATTTCTTAACTTCAAAACCGTCCATAGCAGCTTGTAAAGCACAAATTGGATCAATTTCAGTAACAGTAACAATAGAACCAGCTCCACGGAAAGAAGCAGCAGTACCTTTACCTACATCTCCATATCCACAAACTACAACTCTCTTACCTGCTAACATTACATCTGTTGCTCTACGAATAGCATCAACAGCAGATTCTTTACATCCGTATTTGTTATCAAATTTAGATTTAGTAACAGAATCGTTAACGTTAATTGCTGGCATTGGTAAAGTTCCATTCTTTACTCTTTCATATAAACGGTGAACTCCTGTAGTAGTTTCTTCAGATAATCCGTTGATTCCTTCTGCTAACTCAGGGTATTTATCTAATACCATATTTGTTAAATCTCCACCATCATCTAAAATCATGTTTAATGGCTTACGATCTTCACCAAAGAATAAAGTTTGTTCTATACACCAGTCAAACTCTTCTTCGTTCATACCTTTCCAAGCATATACTGGAGTACCAGCAGCAGCAATAGCAGCAGCAGCTTGATCTTGTGTAGAAAAGATGTTACAAGAACTCCAAGTAACCTCAGCTCCTAAAGCTTGTAAAGTTTCAATTAAAACCGCAGTTTGAATCGTCATGTGTAAACATCCTGCAATTCTTGCTCCCTTTAAAGGTTGCTCATCTTTATACTCTTCACGTAAACTCATTAACCCAGGCATTTCAGCCTCTGCCAATTCAATTTCTTTTCTTCCCCAATCAGCTAAAGAAATATCTTTAACTTTGTAAGGAACGTATGTAGCGGTTTTTGTGCTCATATTTTTGTATATTTATGTATCTAAAATTTTGAGTTGCAAAATTACGAAATAACTTTCTAAAATATGCCTATTCACAAAACATTAACGGTAAACGACACTTCTAAAGTATTGATTTGGAAGATTGAAGAGTCTTTTGAAGATTTATCTAAAGACATTGAACTTACGAAAAGTAGTAGCGAACGTGTTAATAATATGAAGTCTGATTTACACAGAAGAGGCTTTTTAAGTGTTCGTCAATTGCTAAAAGAAGTAGGTTACACTGATGCCGATTTAGTGTATGATGAGTATGGTAAACCACATTTAAAGGACGGAAACTTTATTTCTATTACGCATTCTTTTACTTTTTCAGGTATTATCATTTCAAGTAAAAAACCTGTAGGAATAGATATTGAGAAGCAACGCGACAAAATTGTAAAAATTGCGCATAAATTTACTCCTATTGAAGAATATAAATCGATAGCCAATCACGATGCTTTGGTGAGTAAGCTAACTATTGTTTGGGGTGCTAAAGAAAGTTTGTACAAAATTTATGGAAAGAAAAAACTGCTCTTCTTAGAAAACATTTATATAGAAGACTTCTCTTTTGACACCAATCAAACTACCGGTAAAATTTTATATGAAGGTGTAACTTCTGAATACGATATTCACTTCTTAGAAACAGAAGGGTTTACTTGTGTATATGCTAGTTAAAATTTAGGGTTTTTAAAAACCTATATTATAGCATACTACACTATCTTTGTTCTCCTAATTTATTTTTACAATGAAAATATCTGTTGAATTGACTTTGACTCCTCTTCAAAATGAGTTTGAACAGCCTATTATCGACTTTATAAAAAAACTAAGAGCATCTGGATTAACCATTCTTGAAAATCCTTTAAGCACTCAGGTGTATGGTGACTATGATAAAGTAATGCAATTGATTACTTCCGAATTAAAAAATTCATTTGAATTGATTGATAATGGAATCTTATTAATGAAAATTGTAAAATCTGACCGCAGCGATTATGAACCAAATTTTTGATTTCCTCTTTGGCCAATATGCGACTTATGATCCTTTAGATGTTTGGCTAGAAATTATTGCTGTAATTTTCGGTTTTTTGTCTGTTTGGTATTCTAAACAGAATAAAATTTGGGTTTTTCCAACTGGAATGATTAGCACCTCTATATTTGTTTATTTACTATTGAAATGGCAACTACTAGGTGACATGATGATTAATGGATACTATTTCATCATGAGTGTTTATGGTTGGTATATTTGGACTCGTAGAGTTGATGAAACTCATGTTACTCCTATTTCAAGAACCACTACTAAAGAAAAGAAAACAAGTATTATTATTTTTTTAGCAACACTAGTTTTTGTGTATGGTGTGTATACTTATTTCGACAAATGGAATAACTGGACAGCATATATTGACACCGTTACCACTGCCGTATTTTTTGTTGGAATGTGGTTAATGGCAAGAAGAAAAATAGAAAACTGGATCTATTGGATTATTGGTGATATTATCTCAGTTCCTCTCTACTTTTATAAAGGTCTTACATTTACAAGTTTACAATATTTAATCTTTACCTTTGTAGCAATAGCTGGTTATTTAGCATGGAAAAAGCACTTAGACAACAAAACATCAACCTTGTAAAGGTTGTTTTATTCGGACCAGAAAGTACTGGAAAAACTACACTTTCAGGACAATTAGCACGTCATTATAATACCGTTTGGGCTCCTGAATTTGCACGTGATTATTTACAAGACAAATGGAACAACGAACGTAAAGTTTGTGAACAAAAAGATATTATTCCTATTGCAGAAGGTCAAATAAAACTAGAAAACGACTTAGCTAAAAAAGCCGATAAAATTTTAATTTGCGATACCGACTTATTAGAAACTAAAGTATATTCTGAAGAATATTATGGAGGTTTTGTAGACCCAATTCTTGATGAAGCTGCTGTTGAAAACACCTACGATATTTATTTCTTAACCTATATTGATACTCCTTGGGAAGCCGATGATTTACGTGACAGACCTGAGCAACGTTTAGAAATGTTTACGGCTTTTGAAAATACTTTAAAAAAATACAATCGTCCTTATGTTTTATTGAAAGGAGATAAAGAAACACGTTTTAAAAAGGCAGTTCAAATTATTGATGAAATCCTTTCCAAGAAAGAAAACCTATATTCTTTTTCTGATACTTTAACAGATTTAGATATGCATTTTATGCATCAGAACATAGATACTACCGATTATTCTTTATAATATGTATATCCCAGAACTACTAAAAGAATTAAACTTTAAAGCTATTCGTAGTTCTGGTGCTGGTGGTCAGCATGTAAATAAAGTATCTTCTAAGATTGAATTAACTTTCGATTTATATAATTCCAAAGCTTTAACTACTGAAGAAAAACAGTTATTGGTTAAGAATATCTCTAGTCGTTTAACGAAAGAACATACTCTAGTTCTTTTTTGTGATGAAACTAGAAGTCAACACACTAATAAAGAACTTGCTATAAAACGTTTTCTTGAAATCATAAAACAAGGTTTAAAGAAACCTAAGGTTAGGAAAGCTACCAAGCCTAGTAGAAGTTCAATCTTAAAAAAAGTAGAAAACAAAAAGCAACATTCTTTAAAAAAAGCACTTCGAAAGAAACCAAAGCTCGATTAGCATTTCACTTCTATCAAACAACCAGTTATTTAGAAAAATTCTCAATTGTTTGTATGCTATTATAAAAAACAACTTTACCTTTGCACTGTTCTCGTAAAGGGGTGCCCAACATAGGCTGAGATCATACCCAATGAACCTAGAACAGGTAATGCTGTTTAGGGATTTAATTGTTATTACAAAGAGAGGTAAATTTACCTTGTAATTAATACTAATGAAGTAAAATCTTCATTGAAAGCATCTTGTGATAACAAAACAATTATTCAAACCAAAACAACGAATAATTACCTCTTTTTATTCAATTTTATTTTATAAAAAATGAGACCGATGTCTTTTATTAAAAAAATGAAGATTTTATCTTCTCTAATGCTATTATTTGCAGCGTTTACTGCAAATTCTCAAAACTTTATCCTATCTGGTAAAGTAGTCAATAGCCAACAAGAACCTCTTGTAGGGGCAACTGTTGCTGTAAAAAGCTTAAAAAAAGGAACTTCTTCCGATTTTGAAGGAGGGTTTAAATTAAGCCTTGCCAAAGGAACCTATAATGTTACCGTTTCGTATGTTGGTTTTAAAACCGTAACTCAAAAAGTTGATATCACAGCTAATCAAACAGTAAACTTTCAATTAACATCTGATGCAAATGTTTTAGATGAAGTATTAGTATCAGCAGTACGTGTAAAGGCTGACGCTCCTGTAACGCATTCTAATTTAACTAAGAAAGAAATTGCTAAACGTAACTTAGGGCAAGACATTCCTATTTTAATGAATTATTTACCAAACGTTGTTTCTTCTTCTGATGCAGGTGCTGGTATTGGTTATACCTACATTCGAGTTCGTGGTTCTGATGCTTCTCGTGTAAATGTTACTGTAAATGGTATTCCATATAACGATGCAGAAAGCCAAGGAACATTCTGGGTAAATATGGGAGACTTTGCTTCTTCTACTCAAAGTTTACAATTACAACGTGGTGTGGGTACCTCAACAAACGGTTCTGGTGCATTTGGGGCTAGTTTAAATATATTAACTGATGCTGTTGCTGAAGAAGCTGGTGGAGAAATTTCTAACTCTTTTGGTTCTTATGGAACTAGAAAACACACTGTAAAATTTACTACTGGTAAAGTAAATGAGCATTTCGAATTTGCTGGACGTTTATCTAATATCTATTCTGATGGATATATTGATAAAGCTTTTACCGATTTAAAATCGTACTTCTTACAAGGAAGTTATACAGATGATAATACTTTAATTAAAGCTCTAGTTTTTGGAGGAAAAGAAAAAACTTTCCAAGCTTGGGCAGGAATTGATCTTAAACAATTACAAACAAACAGAAGATTCAATCCTTATACCTACGATAACGAAACTGATAACTACCAACAAGACCACTACCAATTACACTGGAATGAAAAGATTAATGAAAACTGGTCTACTAATATTGGTTTAAACTATACACGTGGTAAAGGTTATTTTGAACAATACAAAGCTGGTAGAGATGCTGCTGATTATAACAATTTAATTGTTGACGGAAGTGATGTTATCGTAAGAAGATGGTTAGATAACCATTTCTATGTTGCAAACGGAAACGTAACATATAAAAAAGATAACTTAGAAATTATTACTGGTGGTTCTTATAGTAAATATGACAACGATCATTACGGGGAAGTAATTTGGGGGAGCGATTTAGCTCCAAATGCAAATATTAGAGATCACTACTATGATAGTGCTTCGAAAAAAACAGATTTAAGTATTTTTTCTAAAGCTACTTTTAATGTTACCGATAACTTAAAAGCTTTTGTAGATATTCAAGGAAGGTTTGTTAATTATAAAACTTCTGGTTTAACTTCTGATAGAGATCCTATTAATGTAGACAAAGATTATAACTTCTTTAATCCTAAAGCTGGTTTAACATATAAAGTAAATGATGAGCATAGTTTATATGTTTCGTATGCAAAAGCAAATAGAGAACCAAATAGAAATGACTTTGAAGGAGGAAACTCTAAACATGAAAGCTTAGACGATTACGAATTAGGTTGGCGTTTATCTACTCCTGTAGCTAAGATAAATACCAATGTATATTATATGGATTACCAAAACCAATTAATTTTAACAGGAGCTATTGACCCTAATACAGGTGAACCTTTAAGAGCTTCTAGTGGTAGCAGTTATAGATTAGGTATAGAAATAGATGCTGATCTTAAATTATCTGAGCAAGTTTCTATGCGTCCAAATGTTGCTTTTAGTAAAAACATCAATAGAGATTATCACGCTAAAATTGACGGGGTTTTACAAAACTTAGGAAACACTACAATTACTTTTTCTCCAGATATTGTTTTCGGAAATGCACTTGTATATAAACCAGTAAAAAACTTACAATTAGCTTTCTTATCTAAATATGTTGGAAAACAGTTTATGAGTAATTTAGATAGTAGAGTTTCTGATTTAGATGTGTTAGAAGGATTCTTTACAAGTGATTTAAATCTTGTTTACGAAATTCAAACAAACAAAATATTTAAATCGATTGTATTTACTGCTTTAGTAAACAATATTTTCAATAAAGAGTATGTAGACAGAGGTTATTACTTTACGTATGACGATACTTGGACAAACCCTGGTACTACTAAAACTGTGGATGGTTCTGGATACTATCCCCAAGCAACTAGAAACTTTTTAATAGGTGCTACCTTAAAGTTTTAAATGGGAAAATGCTTTGAATAAACTATGAAAACTAAGAGCCATACAATTGTATGGCTCTTTTTTGTTAAGTACTAAAAATCGAATCTATAATTCATTTTAAAAGCTACTCCCCAATTTTGCCTTGATATTTCTTGATTAAAATTATCTGAAATCACCAAATAGATATAAGACAATGGTTTGTACTCCCATTGTAATCTTGAGTTTATATTAAAATTGTCAAACTGTGTATTGTACTGTACATAAGTTGTCCAATTTAATCGGTTTGAAAAGAATACTTCACCTGAAAATCTAGCCAAGTGGAAAGTATCGCTTCCCAATTCATTTAAATCAATATCATTTCGTTCATACCTTACATACAATCTGGCTAAAGGCATTAATTTATAATCTACCCTTGCTATTAAACGGTCTCTAGAACCTCCATAATAACTACCCAATTCATAACTTCCATCAAATTCTAATTTTCTATTTCTTGTAGTTCGATACCCAGCAGAAAATCGATAATAATTATAAATACCTGGCTGTATATAATTTCCATTTCTTAGAGGGTCAAAAGCATACTTTAAGTTAACATATTCATTCCCTACTCCTCCATAAATTAGGGAGTTATCATTAAACAACAAGTCATTATTAATATTGGTTGAAGATTGAGAAACTACTCCTTCCTCATCAAAATAGGTATTATTTGAAAATCCTAAGTATTTATAGGAGTTAATCTTTTTAGAATCCTTTGGAAAATAAGTCAAACTCAATCGTCCAATAGCTTGTGTATATCCTTCTCTAACTATTGTTTGATTAATTGCATCATAATTATCTAGTCTTGGAACAAAACCAACATCAGTAATATAATTTCTTCCTACTTTTCTTACGGAAGTTTTCCAAGATGTTTTTAAGCTATTATACCAAAGACTTAAACTATAAAACTTATTATCTCCAGACACATTACTCGTAAAACTCTGCGCATAATTTGCCAATCCCGTCCATTTATTATTCTTTGAGTTATAATTTACATTCAATCCTGCTACCCTATTGTAATCATTCAAAAATGAAAAACCATCGGTTTCTTGTCTATTAATTATAAATCCCGTTGTTCTAAAAACATTCGATAACTGTTGTTCTACTACTAATGCCCCATAATTTTGAGCTGGCTTCGTATCTTCTTTCTTTGTAGCCACATTCAATACTCCTAAACGTGTTTTCTTAGCTACATTCCCTGATAGTTTTAAACCAAATAAGATATCGGTTTCTGCTCCTATTCTTCTAGAGTAAAACGGATTTACACCACTTACACCTAATGAGGTAAATAAATCGCTGTTTTCTATAAAGAAATTACGTCGCTCTGGAAAGAATACCGCAAAGCGACTTAAGTTAGTAACTTGTGTATCTACATCTATTTGCGAAAAATCTGGATTAAGGGTAGCATCTAATTTTAAAGAAGAACTTACATTGTATTGAAAATCTAAACTTGGCTTTACATTGGAGTCTTCTGTTTTATTTACCAAGTTTTCCTGATAATCCATGGTTAAAGATGGAGTTACCGTAAACTTAGTAGGTTTGTTATTTGATAAGTTTTCAACTTCAAAAGGTTCTGAGAAACGTAAATCAAATTGTGTAAAATTACGGTCTATTTTAGTACTCGTAATCCATTCATTTGTTTTAATATCTCTAGCGTGAAACATAATTCCCCAATTAGGACTGTCTTCTTTATACCCTAAAGCTTTTAATGGAATTTCAACTTCATATATTTTTTGATGTCCTTTTACAGAGGTTTTAGCATTCCAAATTGCATTCCAGCTCCTACTTATCCAATAACCATCTCCTTTTCTCGATACCAATGCATCAATTAAAGCACCTCCCATATTCACAATAAAAAAATACCCAGACTGTTGTTGGTTATAGGTATCAATAATAATAGCAAAAGAATCACTGTTTCCTCCAGAGTTGGCTATATCATCTCGTTTTAACGATCCTATTTGTATCTGATCTGTTACGTCATAATATATAGCACTTATGTATAGTTTTTTACCATTGTGAAACATCTTTACTTCCATTTGTTTTGATGCTACACTTCCATTCTTAGGCATATAATCAATAAAATTCCCATGTACATCTAACTGTTCCCAAATAGGTTCATTTAATTTACCATCTAGTTTAATGGTAGTATTGCTAAATACAATTCTATCTTGCTTTTGAGCTTGTGTATTTAAAACTCCTAATAGCAGGAGCATGAATAAAACAATTCTTTTCATTTTTAAAATTTCAATAATTAAACATATTGCTTGGATTGCTAAAGTATCCTGAGAAAGAATTGCTTTAAAAAAAGTAGACTAAGCAGCTATTTTAGCCTCTTGAAACTCATGAAGCATCAAATTTTGTTTTAGTCTATGATATTTATCTATTAAGCTACCTAAATTCATATTTAAGCTACTTTTAGTTTTCAATGTTATATATATCGTATTTTAGTCGCTTAATGGGTAAAACAAAAAAAATAGCTTCTTTAATTAAAATTCCCCTAATACGTCATTTGTTATTTTGGTTAGGGATTTTCTCTTATTTCTTAATTACACTAGAAGCTTCTTATTTTACTAGTTACTATCAAGGTGTTGAATCGCGGTTAATTATGTTATTAATACAAATTATAACCGCCTATTGTATTCTTTACATACTCATCCCTTATTTTTTAACCCCTAAGAAATACATCCAGTTTAGCTTTTTCTTACTCATATTACTTATGTTTAATTATGCTCTTTTTGTTTGTATTCAAGAGTTTTGGCATCTACCAAAGTATTTTGGTAATACACAAAACAATACGGGTTATGATTCTATGAAAGGCTTTTGGGATCATATTTTTAAAATTCAAACATTGGTTAGTAAATCGGTAAAGTTTATAACTCCTACTATTATATTGTTAACCATTAAGTTTTATAACGAACAACAGCGTTTCCTTAAAATCAACGAGCAAAAAAAGGCCACAGAATTAACGACTTTAAAGCATCAATTAAATCCACATTTTTTATTTAATACGTTAAATAACTTATATGCATTAACTATAGAAAAATCGGACGAAGCTCCTGAAGTTATTGAAAAGCTTTCTGAGATGTTAGACTATATGTTATATGGATGTAATGAGAAGTTTGTGCCTTTACAAAAGGAAATTGATCTGATAAAAAACTACTTAGCTTTAGAAAAAGTACGCTACGGTAATCGTGTTACAATTCAATTGAATACTCCTGAAAACTCCAGCGCTAAGATTGCTCCTTTAATTTTACTAACTTTTATTGAAAATGCTTTTAAACATGGGGTTTCACAAGAGTTGAATAAAGCTTTTATTCATATCAATATTGAATTGGAGGAAACTATGATTCATTTTAAAATAGAAAACTCTATTGCTAAAAACAAAATCCTTTCTCGCAAAGAAAGTATTGGTATTGGTAATGTTAAAAAGCAACTAGAGTTATTGTATGCAGACACTTACTCTTTAGCTATTCAAGAAGAAAACGATAGTTTTAATGTTGATTTAAAAATTCCGATTAAATGACCTACAAATGTTTAATTATTGATGATGAAGAACTAGCAAGAAGGTTGCTTAAAAATCATTTAATGCAATTGGATGATTTTGAATTGGTAGCTTCTTGTGCCAGTGCAATTGAAGCAAGTAAGTTTTTACAAGAAAACACTATTGATCTTTTGTTTTTAGACATTGAAATGCCAGTTTTAAAGGGTATTGATTTTTATAAAAATCTACTCCATAAACCCAAAGTAATATTTACTACCGCTTATAGAGATTATGCTATTGATGGTTTTGAACTAAATGCAATTGATTATATTTTAAAACCTATAACCTTTCAACGTTTTTTTAATGCAATTGAAAAGTTTAGAGCACTACAAATAGTAAACACCTCAACTCCTATAATTGCTAGTCTGCCTGAAAACAACACTTCTTTTATTTATATAAGAAAAGATAGAAAGCAAGTTAAAGTTAATTTTGAAGACATCTTATATATTGAAAGCTTAAAAGATTATATCAAAATTCATTTGGCTAATGAACATCATATTACCAAAACTAGTATTTCAGCTTTTTTACAAAAGCTAGATTATCGTTTTATTCGAATACACCGTTCTTATATTATTAATAAAAATAAGATAACTGCTTATACTAAAAATGATATTGAAATTGGACGTATGGAAATTCCTATTGGCGATAATTATAGAACAGATATTGATGCTTTTTTAAATTAATTTATTAAAAAACTACCTAAAAAAGACACTATTGCTTATTCCTCTTTTTATATTCGTATTGCTTATCAAATAAATGGTCTTTGACTTTATAAATCAACTTTTCCTTATTAAGTTGAACAATAATATACTTTCTATTTCCAAGAGTTAAAATTGAATCATTTAATTTATAAGTCGCATTATATTCATTCCCATTTTGATTAATATACACCCTTTGATTTGCTTTAAAAATCAGCATTGTTTTCAAATCTTCTTTTGAGTTAGAAACCGATTTAGAGTCATTTATTGTAAGCAATACAGGTTCTTCCATAGAAGAATCACTTTTCGCAACCAAAATCCATTTTCCTAATAGCTTTTTTTCAGCTTCTGATTGCGCTGTACATGAATATCCTCCTATAATTAAAGCTATAAATATTAATACTCTCATAGTTTGTTTTTCTTAAATGTATTTTAAAATACTCTCCAATCCAATCATATGTAATTTTTATAAGTGAAAGTACAAAGTATTTATGATTAATAGGAATTCCCTGTAGGTTTGATTCTCTTCCACTTCCTTACTCTACTTCTAGCGTTTTTATAAGGTGACGAAGTATTTAATTGTATCATTTTACCTTGAGTCCATTTGTCATACCAAGGCTTTTCATATAAATCTATGTTTTCAGTGCTTTTTACCAAAGACAGAATTTCATTAACAATAGCATCTAATTCACTTAACAATGTTTGATAATCGAGGTTTTCATAGTCCGAATAAAACTTTTGAGCTAGCTTTCCTAATTCGTTCCATTTATAACCCGTTTCTGGAAAATCTACCATTTCTCCTTTTTCTTTTTTCTTGTGCCATTTTAATACTAGCACTCCCCAGCCAATAAGATAAGCTACCAAATCAGAAACACTCATTTGTGTTCCTTTAGCATGCCCTTCTAGTTCTTTCTTTTTAGTGAGGTCAAACGGAACTGTTTCCAAATCTTTTTTTAGTTTGGAATAATTGTTTTCTATTTCAAAAACTAACTCTTCTTTATTTTTAGGAACTGCCATAGCGTATTATTTCTTTGTGTAAGAATTCTTGTTCTTTCCATAACATAAAACTAAATGTAAGCGGTATACAAACAACCGCTTACATATTATTAGTTTTTCATTTTTAATTTGCATACCAATCTAAAAACTTTCGATGTCTTATATATGGCATGTCTTTTTCCAATTTCAAGGTTCTTTTTAAAATAACACGATTATCTCTTCTAAACTTTCTATTAGCCCAAACTTTTAATTCTTTACCAATGGGATAACTTCCTCTATAAAGTCGATGAGAATCACGCCTTTTTTGCTCTTCCGTAAAATTGTAAAACTTCTTGTTTTTTTTAGTTTTCATTTTGTATTAAATACTGTTAGTACTTAATACATGGTTCCTTTTTTAATTGCCATTTTAATTTAATGCTTTATTTCACTTTTTATATTTATAATTACTATCAAACAATCATCACCATCTTTTTTCTAATTCCTCATAGTTCTTATCATAAAACAAGAGAAAAGCATCTAGCGCATCTTGTTTGGTTTGCTCTGGAATAATACTACAAAAGTTTTCATCGTAATAATCGTATTCAACTAACCCAAACCATTTTTTCTTTTTTCTAATTATAGGTCTTTTATAACAAACATAAAATTCATATTCCTCTAATTCTCCTACTATAGATGCAAATACTGCATTTTCTTTTTCATCTTCAATAGTAAGTGAAGGAGAACTATGCACTTGATTCTCTTTTGCATTTAGTTGCAATTTTAATAACTCCAACCATTGAAAGCTCTCAAACTTATCAATAAACTCCTCTTTTGTCAAAAATTGTTCATTAACTACATAAGACTTCAACGGATGAGATTCAGAATATTTAAATTTTAGCTTTTTCAATACTTTTGAACTTCTTTTTGAGATAGAGAAAATAATACTCCTAAATATGACATAGTTTTTTTATCTTTTTTCTATAACACACTATTCAACCTTTTCTAATTTCATTTTTGATAAGTTAACTTTTTCTCTTTTTCTTGGATAAACTCCATGTTCAAAAGTTAATACAATATCGTAGTCATCTTCTTCTTTTTCAACTCTTTTTAAATCAATCAAATCTATATTATAATATAGTCCCATCCTATACAATTCATAATCTTCTCCTAATTCTTCTGGTTCAATAACTATATAAATCGAATCAGTGCAATTACACATTTCTAGAGGCAATGACTTTCCATCACAGATACTGTACACATAATAACCATACAACTCTAATCGTTCACTAATCATCCCAAGTGATTCAGCAAATGAATTATTATCTAACTTATTTAAAACAACATCTCGTTTAAACACAAACTCATTACCATACTTGGCTAAATCTAATGTGTCTTCAGAATATATTTTATCTATATTTCTTAAAACCTTTGAATCTATTAACCCAGTTACCCTACTTCCTTTATTTAACTCCTTTTGAGCCAAAGCTTGTTTAGTTAATTCTAAGTTTGTTGTTTTCAGCTTTTTTAGTTGTTCTTTTAAAGTACTATTTTCTTTTTTTAACTCAGCAACTTCTTTATTTCCAGAGCAAGATATACTGATAATAGAAAGTACAACTATTAAAATTAGTTTATTCATTTTTTTCATAAGTACTAGCAATTTTAATTCTCAACGAATATATTCAAAAGGTTCATTACCAATTTCCACTGACTGCCGCTCTTGGACTCGGAAAACTTGTTCCAATTCTTGGATCCATTAAATTCCCTCCAAACCCAATGCCTTCGTCAGATAATTCATCGGCAATTTTTAATAATTTATCTTTATATTCTTTACCTCCTATCTTCTTTAATGAACGAATAGCAATTACAATATCAAAGTTTTCGTTTACATCATTTTGAATATATTCTAATAAAAAATCTTTTGTTTCTTTATTATCAAGTAGTGACATTAATTGAACCGAAGAAGTTCTTGAATGAAAGTTATCTGACTTTGCAAACTTCTTAAGTCTATCTAATTCAATTGGAATTTCTAATAGGTAAGCTGTTTCTAATGAAGCATGTTGTAAGAAAAAAGTTGAGATCTCATTTTCATCAAATCCAGCAGGTTCTTTACTTACTTGCTCATTTATAAACTTCAATATTATTTCTTTATTATAATTAATTCCTCTATAATAATTCCAAATTGCTTTGTAAGTTAATTCGTAAATATCTTTAGGTATCAAAGCTTGGTGATAGCTATGCCTATATGTAGCATAAACATTATCTTCTTCATCTAGTAACGCAAAACCAGAAGTTGGTGTAGGAATAGCGTAATTACCATCTTCTCTTTTTGTCAATAAAAAATATAAATTCTGTCCTTTCTCAAAATCAAAATGTACTCCATGACCTGAAGCACTCCTTAAATTAAGAAGTGAAAAACCATTAATTAATATTTTATTGGATAATTTTTTAGTTCCAAAATTCTTTGTAATCTCAACATGAACTCCAAGGCTATCCAGCTCTATTACTTTTCCAAGAATAAAGTATTCTGCTTTCTTTATAATTTCTTTTTGCCAAGGCTCATCCCATGTTTCCGCTTTCAATGTATTTTGACAGGTAATTGAAGCAATTAGAAATAATAGAACTTTAATTTTTTTCATAGTTTTTCTCATAAGTACTAGCAATTTTAATTTTCAACGAATATACTCAAAAAGTAAGCTGACATTTAATTACTTATAATTTATTATGCTGTTTACACTACATAACAACTATTACTCTTCCTTATCAATTTTCTAAACTTCTTTAAACTTAATCTCGTCATTATAATCAGGTAAATTCGATTTAGTTTTACTTAAGTCTTTACAAAAATAACCTGTTTTAATTTCACTTTTTTATACTCGTATTGTTGACTTAATGAATGATTTTTGTTTTTTTCAATCATTCAAACATCAGTAAAAAAAGAAAATATTAAAGTTAATTTTCCATTACAGTAAGATATAAGTTAAATAATCTATTTACTTAAAGTAATAAAACTACTCAAGCAAAATATCGAAAATAATAAAGAAGAGTAATAGTAATTCTTTTACTCTGTTAATATATTATAATCTGCTATTTTTTCACCTTCCTTTACAGAAATATTCATTATTTCTTTATTTTTAAAAGACAATACACCTTTTTCAAAATCGTCATCTATTATGACATACAAGTCCCAATTTTTCTTTCTTCTTACTTTTATATAATAACCTTTAACATACTCAGGGCCAACATCAAAATAAGGTCTTACTTTATACTTTTCTTTTTGAGTAGCAAAACTCATTTCAAATAAAGGTAGTTTTTCTCTTTTGCCACTTTTTCCATAAAACTTTGCTTTAATAACTAAGTATCTATAACCTTTAGGAGCAAATGTCCAGTACAAGCCACTTCTAATTGATTTTTTATATTTTATTTCTTTAATTTCAAAAGAAATGTTATCTGTCAGCTTTACTTCTTGGCAATGTAATACAACTGTAAAGAGAAGTATTACAATAAAAATTGTTCGTTTTAAAATCATTTTATTGTTTTTTTCACAACATTTACAAGAAGCAAATATACTCAAAAAGTGAACGATAAGTTTCTAATGGATAACTTAAACAACAACAATTAGGTTTCGTCTATCAAAAGAACCTATCTGTCTTTCAAAGTAGCGGTTTAAGCTAATAATTGACAACACCATCTTTTAAAAATTAATTTTACCAACAGAACTATTAATTAATAATAGCGATTTCAAATGTTAAAAGAAACGATACATTACTTCTTTCTCTTCAGTTTATTATCTCATAGTTTTAATGCTCAAACCAAATCTTTCGATTTTGTAGCCACCCCCGTTGCAGAAAATGTATATAGTATCGTTTCTCCTTCATTTGGATTACCCACTCCCGAAAACAAAGGTTGGAACTCTAACAGTCATTTTATAGTTACTAAAGATGGAGTGTTGTTATTCGACACTGGTTCTTCAGAAACCATTGGAAATGGGATTAAAAACGCTATTAAAAAAGTGACGAACAAACCCGTTCGTTGGGTGATTAACTCTCACAGTCATGCCGATCATTGGTTAGGGAATGCTGCCTTTTCTAAAGCTGAGATTTTTGCTAGCAAAGCAGCTTTAGAAACCATGAAAAAGTATGGAGAAGAAGATGTTACTTTTTTTAATCGAGCTACCAAAGGCACCATTGGTAAAACTCGTTTGCTATATCCTAACAAACTAATTACCGAACATCAAAAGATGAATTTTGGTGGTGTAGAAGTCGAATTCCTTTTTTCTAGTAACGGTCACTCACACGGTGATGTATTGGTATGGTTACCTCAACAAAAAATAATCTTTGGAGGCGATGTATTAAGCTCTAACTGGATGCCTATTATTATCAATCCTAAAAAAGTTCCCAACCTAATTCAAACGCTTAACACCATAGCTGAGTTACAACCTATACATGTACTAACTGGTCATGGAAATGTTACCAAAGGAAGTGCTGTAATACGCGATGCGAATCTGTTATCTAAGGTTTGGAAGTTGGTTAAAGAAGCTAAAGGAAAAGGAAAAACAGAAAGCGAAGTTCTTAAAGGAATTGAAAGCAAACTTACTCCCACTTACAAAGACCTGTACACTAACTTTACCACGGAGATAAAACGTTATGTTGAGGTGTTGTATAAAACTTTATAAGCTCTTTACCTCACTACTACAGTTTCAAAAATAGCCTTTAACTCTTCTTTGTTAAATTCTGTATTCGTTCTAATTCCTATAAACAGCTTATCATTTGGTTCCTTTTTATCTAATGGTTCAAAGTTTACATTTGATCTATTTGTAATCTCTTTATCTGTCCACAAAGCAATTGTTCGTTTATAGTTCCCAATAGTATCAATGTGTAATTCGCAATACTTAAACCGTTCTTTCTTTTCTTCTGGAATACAAAACGGAATCAAATATTCCTGCCCTTCAAACTCTAATGAGTAATAAAACTCACAGTTGTTTTCCTTGTCATTTTCAAAAACTACAGTTTTGTTGTTCTCATGTAGTTTTAAGTTTTTTATTTTCTTAGTTATCTCATCTAAGTTTACGCTCCCTTTTTCATCTTCATATGGCTTTATATTTATTTTGTTTAAAAACTTTTGAAGCGTCATAAAGTCCATGCTCTTTTGACTCTCTTTTACAAAAGAAGCTTTATCCTTTGGTGGGCTAGGTGAATACCAACCATAGTCAAAAAGAAAACTAGAAGTACCATTTTCAAGTTTTCCTACAAAAGAATCAATTCCTTTTACCTTTTTATATTTAAACTCTTTTGGTAGAATAATACTAAATAACTCAAAGTCTATTGTATGATTTTCCCCATCCTTTTGAGGAATATACTCTACTACGCTTGTATTACAATTAACCAATAATAGGAATGTGCATAAGAGAAGAAGATTACTTTTCATATTTTTTAAGGTAAAGATAAAATAACTTCTTTTCATGAGCTTTTGTTTTTACTTTTAAATATATTAGTACGATAATAACTTCAACGCTATTAAATGAAAAAGACAATTTTAACTACTATAATTTCACTTCAAATATTTATACTTTTTAGTCAAGAAACCACTAAAAACGAAAGAATTAAATTCAAAATTAGTACAATTAAATCTTTTGATGAAGATGGTAATCTTAAAAGTATAGAAGAGTTTAATACAAATGGAGACTTGGTAAAAGTTCTTGATAAAGATAAAATCGTTGAAAAAGAATTAATTTATAATGATAAAAAGCAAATATCAAAAGAGTTAAGATATGACTCAAACGGTATAATATCTAATACTATTATTTTCTATTACAACTCAAAAGAACAGCTAGTAGAAAAAAAACTAATTGATTCTCATGGAGAAATCGATACATCTTGGTTGTTTGAATTTAATGAAAACAACCAATTATTAAAAGAAACTCGTGAATCTTTGGCTAGTGGAAAATCAATAACTAAATTTAAATACAAAAACTCAAAACTTGATAAAACTATCTTAACTAATAACACCATTGGGAAAGAAAGTCAAACTTCATTCAAGTATGATAAAAAAGGACGTTTATCTATAAAAAAAACTAGATATTATTATAGTAACACGACCATGACTTGGAATTATACTTATAATGAAAAAGGAAAACTAATAACCTTAACTGACCAATCAAGTAATGGTGTAAAATCTACTACAACTTATAAATATAACAGTAATGATTTAGTAATAAAGGTAAACTGGAGAGGAAGCTTTAGTAATGAAGATTATATAACAAAGTACACATACGAGTAAAATATTCATTATAGCTCTCTTACCTTTAAAAAGATAAATATTAAGAGTGAATTGTTCTAAATATTAAACAATGAATCAAAAAGAAATTACTTTTTCTGAATTTTATGAATTAATTTTTAAAGTTCTTCCTGATTTGCGAGAAATGAAAGTTTTCGAGCAACATAAAAATGAACTCAATGACGATTATATTGGTTTGCTTATATGTAATGAGCTAGCTAATAAAATGATGAAGGAAACCGAACTAGGAAATAAAACTATTTCAAATAAACTATTGGAACTAATTGAAGAAATATTAGTAAAACATCCAAGTTCCATTATATCTAGTCTTATTGGGACTGAGTTTATTGTTAGTATTTTAGAATACCCTATGAAAAAAGAACTAAAAATTAATCTTTTAAAACAGATGAAAAAAGAAACCCTTAAAAGTTATAAAATGGCCAAACAAGGCTATAAAGAGGTCTTTCTTTAGTTATTACTTCTTCTTTTCTAATATAAGACACAAAAATTTCGTATCTTAGAGCAGACGTAGAAATTGTATGTCCTTCACTTTCTCCACAACTTCCCTTTATACATTCAATTTTAAATAACCTTACATCCCATAGCTAATAGGTTTAGTTATGAACTAAAAATAATGTTATTAAAGTTGAACTTATGAAGTACTATTTGACCAAAAATCATTTAAACGAAGAAGATAATTACATCGCACGTGTGTTGGCTACACGCAGTGTAAGTCAGGCTACTCTGATTAAAAAGATGCTAGAAAAACGAAGTGCCGTAGGCAAAACAGATATTGTTGCTGTGCTCAACTCTTTTTACGAGACCATTGTACAATGCATTAAAGATGGTGATACTGTAAACTTACCACTGTTCAATATTAGTTATTCTATAACTGGTGTTTTTGATAATGATGAAGAGGTCTTTTCCGAAAAAAAGCACAAACTTCATTTAAAGCTTAAAACGGGAAAATTAATTAAAAGTGTGCTTCATGAAGTGCCTATTAGTAAGGTTGCAGCTCCTAATACCTATACACAAATTACACAGGTAATAGACATTGGTTCTGGAACTACCAATCAGCAAATTACTTCAGAAGGCCTTTTCGAACTGTTGGGAAGTCGATTAAAAATAGCGGGATCAAACCCTAGTGTGGGATTGTATTTTGTTGGAGAAGATCAAACAGAAATTAAAGTAACTCGTTTTTCTCGCAATACCTTTAAAAACATTATTGCACAAGCACCTCAACTATTACCTGGGAAGTATCATATTCGAATTAAATCGCAGTTTACTTCAAATCCACAAGCCTTTTTAAAAGGAGTTCGTATTAGCGATACTTCTTTTAAACTAGTTGTTGTTTAAGTTTCTTTTAGCTTAGCAACAAGTACTATTTAAATTCTAATTCTTTTCATATTATAACGGTCGCTATAGTTTATCTATAACGACCGTTATGCTGTTATTATCACTACGCTTATAGCAACTCTCTCATTATAGTGTTTGATTTGCTCCGCTTAGTGGTCTCCAAATACTTTGCTTAGGCTTCTCCTTTTTAAATACTTATCGGTTAAATTTTAGTCCGCTTAGACTATTTCTTTTTTACAAAGGCCTTAAGAAAATGGCTTCACGCAACACTTGCCATCTATTGTCTTCAAAACGTAATTCTATATTACATAGTAATTGCATTTCTTTTTCATTCATTCCGCTGTGTTTTCTCGTAAGTACACAAACAGCTGTGTCTCCAAGAACATGAAAATCATGCCAATCTGCCCAAGTATTTAACTGGGTTTTACCTTCAGCTGCTTGCTTGGCAAAATGCGCTTTAAACTCTTGCTTATTATAGGTTTTTACTTCGCCATCTGGCAATACCAATGTGGTATGAAAGTCTTTGTGATAAATGGTTTCTAAAGCTTCTATATCGTAATTTGTGGCTCTGTCTATTAAATGATCCATTGCCTTACGAATTGCTTCTTTGGTATGGGTTTTATTTTGTGCTTTTGCTACCATGGTAAAAACGGTTAAGATGATTAAACATATTTGTGTTAAGTGTTTCATTGATGCTTGTTTTATCAATTCTTTTCTTAGTACAAAGATGCTCCACTTTCCCTAGTTATAGGCTACCGTTT
Organism: Tenacibaculum aiptasiae; assembly: GCF_965221665.1. NCBI lineage: Bacteria > Pseudomonadati > Bacteroidota > Flavobacteriia > Flavobacteriales > Flavobacteriaceae > Tenacibaculum > Tenacibaculum aiptasiae. Next base: position 1,718,147 of record NZ_CBDCSN010000002.1, on the reverse strand, counting down.
TCTTACGAATAGATACCATTTTGATAATCGATTCGGTACTCTTTGGGCGATTGCCCAGTTTTTAATTTAAAAAACCTCGATAAGTGATTGGATTCTGAAAAATGCAATTCGTCCGCTATTTCCGAGATCGTTTTTGAAGTATGTATGAGTTTCATTTTTACTTCAAATAGGAGTCTCGATTTGATAAAGTCGGTAACCGTTACATTGAACTGTGCTTTTACCGCTTTGTTTAGCGATATTCGACTTATTTTCATCATTCCCGCGTAGTCTTCCACTCGTTGGTGAGTATGGATGTGTTTTTCTACCAACTTTCGAAATTGATAGGCTGTATTGTCTAATGAAATAGCCTCATTGAACTTATTGATTTCGAAGTAATTTCTATTTAACGATATTAAGATATAGTACAATAAGGATCGTATAATGTGTACACTATCGCTTTTAGGGTGTACCAACTCGTGTTTAATCTCTCGTAACTTTAATAAGTTATCGTCCATATAAGACGGAGCTACTTCTATTGCTAAAGGAAACTCAGTTTGGTAAAAGTATAGCAATCGGAAAATAAAATATTGATCGGAAAAGAAGTCGTTTAAAAAGTTGTCTTGGAACAATAACAGTTGCCCTTCAAACGTAGCAACATCAGCATGCCACGAATGGTGCTGATGTTTTGATATAAAAATAATACTGTTGGGTTTTAGGGCTATCTTTTCATCATTGAGTTGTAAAAAACCTTCCGCCTTTTTTACCTTCCGCCTTTTTTAAGAAGAAAATCTGAAAGAAATCTGCCGACACCGTTGCATTGGTTAATTCAAACGGACATTCGGACTGAAAGTCGATGGCGTTGAGGTGTAAATTAACCCCACATATGGTTTTGTTAAACTCTAAATATTCCATTTTCTATTTTTAGAATAAGATATAAATTAATCTACAGTTAGTTTTTATATTTGCCAAAATCATTTATGCTATGAAAAATCTTTTACTTTTATTTATCTTAATATTCTTAATAATTAGTAATGTTTATCCTGCTCCTTTTTTAGATAAAAAAACTAAACGTTTAAAAACTTGGATAATAATTGTTCTTAGTATAGCATTATTAATATATATAGCTCTTGTATTTTTAGCTTAAAATAACCTATAGTTTTATAATACTATAGTTTCTCCATCGTTAGGCACTAAGATACTTACCTTTTCTTTTTGTGCTTCTTGGCGTACCATATCTCTAGTAGTTTTACAATGGTCTAAAGATTCCATATGTACAGCTATTACTTTTGCTTTGGGTGCTAACTTGGCTACTTCTACTGCTCTTTTTTCATCCATTAATATTTGTGCACCTCCGTATTCTGCACCTCCCGAATTTACAACAATTATTGCTGGATTGTATTTTTGGATGGTACTCTTAATCTCTTCATCTAAAAGGCAATCGCCTACAATATATACTGTTGGGTATCCTTTAGCTTGCAATACAAAGCCCGATACTTCTCCTAGTGCTTTTAATAACTGATCTGGTCCGTGTTTTCCTTTGGTACGGATAATTGTTGTTCCTTCAAATACTGCTTTTTCTTCCACCAACTGTACCTTGGTAAACGGACTTTCTTCTAAAACTTTTTTATCAAAAGGCTGTCCAAACAATGGCAAACTTTTATCTAATGCTTTTTTTGCTCCTTCATCAAAGTGATCTAAGTGTGTATGCGTTACTAAAACAGCATCTAACCCTTTGGTAATGTCGCTAACTGGTAAAGGTAAATCTACAGTTGGGTTTAGGTTTTTGTTAGGCACTACAAACGACATAAAACTGTGTTTTGGCGATAATGATGGATCTACCAAAAAGGTTTTTCCGTTGTAGTTTAGTTTTAAAGTTGCGTTTCTTATTAGTTGGATGCTTACCGGTTCCATATTCGTTGTTTTTAATTGCTGACAGGCTGTTAATAGCATAATGGCTATGAGCACTATAGGTAATCTTCTCATTTTTAAAATTTTATTTCTGCAAAGATCCTCCCTTTCTCCTGTTATTAGGCTACCAATTATTTACGAATACCTACCATTTTGATAAGCGAGTGGTTTTATTAAATATATAGTATAAAAAATCCCGAGTAAAGAACTCGGGATTTTTATTTTTATGATTTTTGTACTCTTCCTACAGCGCAGCTTACAAACGATTTTGCTTTGTGCAATACCGTATTGTCTGCTCCTACTTCTGGATAACCTAGTTTTGATAATTTTTCTTTTACCAATCCTAGTGTAGCCTCGTTACTTACAAAGGTAACTAATGAGTCTTCTACGCTTACGGCAACGTTGTCTACTCCTTTTATGCTACTTACTCCGTTTACAATGGTGTTTGCACAACCACCGCACTTTAGGTTTTCTATATATACTTCTTGTTTCATGATTACTTATTTTTCTCTTTCCATTCTAAATAGCCTCCTAAAATATTATAAGTTTCAAAGCCTTCTTTCGATAACATTTCCGAAGCTATTTTACTTCTTCCACCCGATCGGCAATAAATATATACTGGTTTTGTTTTGTCTAACTTTTTTAAAGCTTCCTCTTTAAAACCATCTGATGTTACATTTATTTCTGTCGCATTTTTAATAATACCATGTGCCCATTCTGGTGGTGTACGTACATCTAACAACTGAATGTCGGCTTCGTTTTTTAAAACCACTTGTAAATCTTCTACCGTAATATCTTTTACGCCTTCGTTTTTCGATTTACACGACATTGCAATGGCTAGTATACTTACTAGTATTAAAACGTACTTTTTCATCTTAAATTATTTTAATGTTGAAGGACAAACTTGGGCTGTTCTCTCAATATTAGTTTCTTTAATTGCCTTGTATCCTCCTGCTACATCTATTACATTATGATATCCTCTCGCTTTTAAGATTGATGCTGCGATTACCGAACGGTATCCTCCTGCACAGTGGATATAAAAATCTTCTTTTGTTGGGAACTCCGCTATATGATCGTTTAAGAAATCTAACGGTGTACTTGGTACGTCTACGATATGCTCATTGGCATACTCTCCTGGTTTACGTGCATCAAATACTTTCGCATCGTTTTTCATTGCTTCTTCTAATGCTACTGCCGATACCGAACGCATTGTATCTACTTCTTTACCAGATGCTGCCCAAGCCTCAAAACTTCCATCTAAATATCCTACTACATTGTCAAATCCTACTCTCGATAAACGTGTAATGGTTGTTTCTTCATCTCCTTTTGGTGTTACCAATAATATTGGTTGTGTTACGTCTTTTATTAAAGCTCCTACCCATGGTGCAAAGGTTCCGCCTAATCCTATAAATATTGATTGTGGGATGAATCCTTTGACAAAATCGAATTGGTGACGTACATCTAATACAATTGCCTCTGTATCGTTAGCTGCTTTTTCAAACTCATCTACCGATAATGCTTTGGCTCCACTTTTAATTACCTCATCAATCGATTGGTATCCTTCCTTGTTCATTTTTACATTCAATGGGAAGTATGCTGGCGGTGGTAACAATCCATCTGTTACTTCAGCAATAAACTCTTCACGAGTCATGTTTTCACGTAAAGCATAGTTTGTTTTCTTTTGCTCTCCTATAGATCCTACAGTTTCTTTACTTAGGTTCTTTCCACATGCCGATCCTGCTCCGTGTCCTGGGTATACTATTACATCATCTCCTAAAGTCATTACTTTAGTTCGTAAGCTATCGTATAACATTCCCGCTAACTCTTCTTGCGTTAAGCTTGCTGCTTTTTGTGCTAAGTCTGGACGTCCTACATCTCCTAAGAATAAGGTATCTCCACTAAATATTGCATGCTCCTTTCCTTCCTCATCTATTAATAAATAAGTAGTACTCTCCATGGTATGTCCTGGAGTGTGCAATGCTTTTATAGTTACATTTCCTATGGTAAACTCCTCGTTGTCTGTTGCAATATGCGTGTTGAACTTTGGGTTTGCCGTAGGCCCAAATACAATGGAAGCTCCTGTTTTCTCTGCCAAGGTTACGTGACCACTCACGAAATCGGCATGAAAATGAGTTTCAAAAATGTACTTAATCTTCGCTTCATCTTTTTCAGCTCTGTTTATATAAGGTTGTACCTCTCTTAAGGGATCAATAATAGCAGCCTCTCCATTGCTTTCAATGTAGTATGCTCCTTGTGCTAAACAACCTGTATAAATTTGCTCTATCTTCATAATATTAAATTATTCATACGCTTGGTGGATATACTGAGCGTATTTCTTTTGATTTTGATTATCTCCTGTTTTAAAGAAGTTTACAGCTCCATTTACTCTCATAAAAAGGTGGTTTATACTAATAATGTCTAATAAACCTCCTCTAAAGAATGCATCTCTAACAGGTCCTTTAACTCCTGCTAAATAAAACTCTACTCCTCTTTTATTATAATACTTAATTCGTTCTTTAAGCATTTCTATTCCTGTACTATCTACGCGGTTAATGCTTTCTGCATCTAACACGATTAACTTTAAAGCTTCTCCCTTTTCTTCTGTCATTTCCTCCAAGGTATCTCTAAAGTAACTGGCATTGGCATAAAACAATTGGGCATCGAAACGGAATACCAATACTTCTTTGTCTATTTCTACTTCGTTAAATCTGTTTTTGTTTCGGTAAAAATCTGAGTTCGGTACTTTTCCTAATTCAGTAACATAGGGTCTTGATGTTCTAAATATTAAGACTATCAACGATAATCCTACTCCCATTACAATACCATATTCTATACCAAAGATTAATGTTGAAAAGAACGTAGCTACCAACAGCCAGAAATCTAAATTGTTGGCTTTCCATAACCTTTTGGCTTCTTTTACATTAATTAAGTTAAATACCGCTACAATAATGATAGCTGCTAAAATTGTTTTTGGTAAGTGATAAAACACCGGTGTTAAAAACAATAAGGTAAGCACTACAATGATAGCCGATACTATTGCCGATACTCCTGTTGTTCCTCCCGCTTCTTCATTAATTGCCGAACGCGAAAAACTTGATGTTGATGGATAGGATTGAAACAACGATCCTACAATATTACTCAACCCTAAAGCTACCAATTCCTGATTTGGTCGTACTCTATATTCGTCTTGCTTTACTTCTAAGGTTTTTCCTATAGAAATAGTTTCTAAATATCCTACCATTACTAAGGTTCCAGCAATAGGCATTAGTTCTCTTATTAAAGCAATATCTATTACAGGCATTACAAACTTTGGCAATCCTGAAGGAATATCTTTTACAATGGCTACTTCTGAAAAGTGATTCCCGAAATATCGAACAGCTACAATTCCTAAGACCACTACAATTAAGGCATTGGGTATTTTTTTATTGATCTTTCTAAAAATCATGATAATAATACACGCTATAATACCAATAATGGTTGTTGGTGTATTGAAATACATGAATCTAGCAATAATGTCTTCTAATAAAATGTGAATTTGATCGCTTTGTAAAAACTCTACACCTAATAAGTTTCTAAACTGATTTAGTCCGATTATCAATGCTACTGCTGAGGTAAACCCGATAATTACTGGCCTTGATAAAAAGTTTACAATAAACCCTAAACGGAAAATCCCCATTAAAAACTGTATTCCTCCTACCAGCAATGCTAGTAATATGGCAATGGCTATATAACTTTCGGAACCTATTAAGGCTAAAGTAGAAACTCCTGTGGCTACTATTAACGAGTCCATTGCCACTGGCCCTATGGCCACTTGACGAGACGATCCGAAAACTGCATACATTAACTGTGGTACCAAAGCTGCGTATAATCCGTATATAGGTGGTAAGCCAGCAATTAATGCATAAGCTATTCCCTGTGGAATTAATACTATAGCCACCGTAATACCCGCTACTACATCGCCTCTTAATTGCGACTTCCTATAGTTGGGTAACCACTCTAGTATTGGTATGAGCTTTTTTAATAACTTCATCTATCTCTTTTCATTAAAATTATAATAAAACGGAATGGTCCATTCTAAATAATTCTTATCATAACTTTTCTTTTCAACCTTTATTTTATGTATTCCTTTAGATATCTCATTTAAATCTAAATAGCATACCAAACCAAACTGATTGGTTCTTGGGTGATTGTTATAACGTAGAAATTCTACGTCTAGTTTCTTTCCATCTAATGAAACGATGTTGTATGATTTATAACAATCTAATAAATGCTGTATTCTTGCTTCTTTTTGTTCTATGTCTGATTTCTTATCGTCTTCCTGATAGTCTCCACAATTTTCCTTTCGTATTTTTAGTTCGTATTCATACACGGGTATAAACAGCTCTAATGTATTGGAAGTTACTTTGTGTGATTCTATTTCTGGTGTTAGTAAGAAATCATTTTTCTCATTGTCCGATTTGTAAAAATCTGCATAAGCTCTAGTACTATCGTATCTTTTATTTTTTGAAATTAAATGAAGCGTATTTGTATCTTTTAGCTGCACTGCAAACATGAATATTCCTGCTACAGCGAAAACCAATATTAAATATACTATACTCTTTTTCTTCTTAAAGTTAGATCCAAATATCATGGAAACCTGAAGTATGTTTTTATACAAAGGCCCAAACATAATCATAGATACAAACTTTACGAGTTTAAAGTTTAGAATTTGTAAGCCTTCTTTTTCCTTATTCATTTTAAGGTTGGAGAAAAATGTTAGAATGGTTTGTGTAAAGGCTCCTATGATGATGATTCCTGCTGGAATTAATAATATAAAAGCATCTACATATGGCACCAACAAATTGAATAACAATAAATACAAACTCGAAAAAATTGCTGAGTAAGCATAGATTAGTAGAAATGTAAAGGCTACTGAAAAAATTACACTACACAGTTCGTCTACCTTTTTAATTGAATCTTTTAACTTTGGTAATATGGATAGTATCTTTTCTGTATATATCTTTGAATAGGCACTGTCTTCTATACTATAATCGGGAAACACGGAATTTAATCCGACCAAACCAATCCAATAAGCTCGTAATACAAAATGAATTACAAACATTGCTGCTAGTATACTTACTGCTAACAATCCAAAAGTGACTATAAAATATGCTACAAAGTACTGACTGGGATGTAAAGTGTCTATAAAGAAATTAGTAACCCACGATATAATATCGAACAATTTAAATGTACCAAATATTGCGATAGCCGATACCAATAGTTCTGCCTCCCAACTTTCGTCTTTTAAACGTTGTAACCACGTATTATTACTATTTCCCTTATTTTCTCCCATACGTACCTTTTCTTTTTAAAACAATTCCCCTTGACTTGATCCTTTTATTCTGCCTAAATGCTTATAGGCTAAATCGGTTACTTCTCTTCCTCGAGGTGTTCGCATTATAAATCCTTGCTGAATTAAAAATGGTTCATATACCTCTTCTATGGTTTCTGCATTTTCTGCTACTGCTGTTGCTAATGTGGTTATTCCTACTGGTCCTCCCTTGAATTTATCGATAATTGTTGTTAATATTTTATTATCCATTTCGTCCAATCCATGGGCATCTACATTCAATGCTTTTAATGCATATACTGCTATTTCTATGGTTATGGTTCCATCGCCTTTTATTTGTGCAAAGTCTCGTACTCTTCGCAACAATGCATTGGCTATACGTGGTGTACCTCTACTTCTACCCGCTATTTCTATAGCTGCTTCCATTGAAATTGGTACTTTTAATATATGTGCACTACGCTGTATAATGGTAGTTAGTAATTCTGTTGAATAATAATGTAAACGACTGCTGATTCCAAAACGTGCTCTCATTGGAGCTGTAAGTAATCCCGAACGCGTTGTGGCCCCTACTAATGTAAATGGCTCTAAGTTTATTTGCACCGTACGTGCATTTGGCCCTGATTCGATCATAATATCTATTTTATAATCTTCCATTGCCGAGTATAAGTACTCCTCAACTATTGGGCTTAATCGGTGAATCTCATCTATAAATAATACATCACGCTCGTCCAAGTTGGTTAACAATCCTGCTAAGTCTCCTGGCTTGTCTAATACTGGACCAGAAGTTACTTTGATGCCTACTCCCAACTCATTTGCTAAAATATTGGCTAGAGTTGTTTTTCCCAAACCTGGAGGTCCATGGAACAATGCATGGTCTAATGCCTCGTCTCTTTGATTGGCTGCCTCTACAAATATTTTTAAATTCTCAATCGCTTGATCTTGACCTGTAAAATCGTCAAATGACAACGGACGTAACTTCTTTTCTACGTCTAATTCTTCATTTGAAAAGTTTGTATTTTCAGGATTTAGATTTTCATTCATACACGCACAAATATACTTGAAATATTATTTTAGGTTTGTAATAAAAGTTACTTTGATGACTTTATGGGTGCTAAGATACATATTAGTACTTAATGTTTTAGCCCTAAAAAGCCTCTGAAACCTGTGCTTTTTTCTAAGTTGCTTAGGCTATTGAATTTATTCTTTTGGGAAGGTTAAAAAAGTTTTGTTTTATCGTTAGAAGTATATCTTTTTTATCTACAATTTGAATTTATATAATTAAACTCTATTAAATAACCTCTTATTATATTTCTGCTACAAACCAAGTATTTTCTACTCTTAAATATTTCCTGTTTTGAGAGAAACTAATGTTATTCTCTTTTAACATTCTAATTATTTCTATTGAATGATCAACTTCTTTGTTCTGAATTAATTTTCCTACAACTTTAATTTCAATAGGGTTTATTTCCAACCACTTCCATTGATTAATTTTTATAGGACCAATGTGCTGAGGCTCAAAATATCCCTCTATAGGAAAGTTCAAATAATTATTCCAATCTGATACTTCATAGTCTGGATCATAAAACCAGTTGAATCTAATTGTACAGTTTTTCTCTTTAACTATTTCATATACCTTCTCTAACATCTTTTTGCTTTTCATAATTATCAACTTAAAATATATGTTGTAATACAATTTTGCGAAAATTAATCATATTCTTTAAAAAACAAAAAAGATGAACCTAAGTTCATCTTTCTGCTTTGTTATTTTATGGTTCTTTTAAAAATTCACGGTTATCGATCCTCTTAAGAAAAACGGTGTTCCTGGTGTAAAGTGAATTTCCTCTACTGAGTTCACCTCATTTTGCAAACGTGATTCTGTTGCAAACTGTGCTTCATTCCAAGCTACATCAAATAAGTTTTGTACTTGTAATCCTAAGGTTACATTTTTAAACTGGTATCCTACATTCAAATCGGTTACCGTATACCCCTCAGCTACTATTGAATTATCTTCATTTGCCGGTCTGTCATTTATATGTTTTAGTTGTACTCCTCCATATAATCCTGACTTGCTTTTATAGGTTAGTCCACTAGTTAATGTAAAGTCTGGTGCTAACGGTATGTAATCTTGTCCGCTTGCTTCTTCTGTTGCTCTTGCATGCGAATAGTTTGCATCTAAATTGAAGTACAGCTGGTTTACTGGTTCGTATCTTAAACTTAGATCTATACCTTGTCGTTGTGTTTTTCCGCTAGGCTCTACTATTCCTGCATCTCCAACATAGACAAACTCTTGCTCTAAGAATAAATACCAGTAAGCCGTATTGATTAACAATTTAGGTGTTGGTTTCCAAATAAACCCTGCATCGAATCCGTAAGAAGCTGGTAAAATAGTATTTCCTTTTTGTGCTACCACTACTCGTGTATCGTTTGAATGAAATCCTTTTCCTGTTTTTAAGTATAATTGTAAATCTGAATTATAGTTATAAAAGATATTTAGTTTTGGACTTAATATACTTTGTGTTTCCGACTGCGTTTTGTAGTTGGTTTGTAAAGCATCGTTGTATTCGAAGTTGAAATAGTCTAAACGTAAAGCTGGATTAATTGTAAACTTACCAAAGTTAAAGTTTGCTCCAGCGTAAACTCCCATATTGGTTTCGTTGATGTCTCCAAACTGAATTTGATTCAATGTTTGACTTCTGTTAGCGGTGTGCGATAATTCGTTGTTAAAACTTCTATCGTTTCGCAAGCTAATTCCTGCTGTAAAATTACCATCTATATTATTAAAGTCTTGAGTATAATCACTTGTAAAACCAAAGATATTACGTGTTTCTTTTTGTTTGATTTGATCTCCGTTTACTGGATCGTCTAAGAAAAAGGTAAAGTTTGAAAACAGTTCAAAATTATACTTATTGTAAAATAACTTGTTTTTGATTGACGATATTTCTGAGATTACCTTATCATAAGTTACTAAAAGATTGGTACGACTTGTTGTTCCTCCTTCGGTATCGTCTATGGCACCGAAACGTGTAATTAACCCACTATTAATTGCTCGTTGAGGAACTTGCCCTGATGCATCCCATTTACTTGTAAAGTGCGACACGGTGAATCCTACCTTATCTGTATCGGTTACATTATTGGTATACTTTCCAAAAACATTTAACCTATGAAAGTTTTGTGGGCTGTCGAAATATCCATCAGTTAATATATATTCTGAAGCAATGTAGGCACTTTCCTTGTTGTTGTTTAACAAACTAAACATTCCTAACAATCGTTGCGAATTGTACTGTCCTACTTCTAACTTTATGACATTTGAAGCTAATCGGTTTTTGGTTTTAAAGTTTACATAACCCGCTGTATTAAAGTTTCCTTTATCTGCATAATAAGCTCCTTTTCCAAAGTCTATTTTATCTACTGTTTCTGGAATTACAAAGTGTAAATCGGCATACCCTTGTCCGTGTGCATGCGACACCATGTTTACAGGCATTCCATCGGCAGTAATGGTAATATCTGTACCGTGATCAATATCAAATCCTCTTAAAAAGATTTGCTCTGCTTTTCCTCCTCCTGCATGCTGTCCTATAAACAGTCCCGGTACCTTTTGTAATATTTCTTGCGATGAATTTACCGGATTGGTTTGTATATCTACCGCCGTAAGTACATTCAATGCATTTAGTTTTTTTCCTATGGTTACTTCTTCAAGAGAAACAAAATTCTCTTCTAATGTAATTGTGATAGGCTTTAAATCATCGACTACTATTTTTTTTCTTTTGTAGTTTATATGACTTATTTCTAAGGTATCTCCAACTGTTACATGATGCAGTATAAATACCCCTCGCTCATTACTATGTGTATGATGCTTTTCGTTTTCACTTAGGTTTAATATATGTGCTTCTGTTATTGGAATGTTTTCTTGTGAAACTATCTTTCCTTTTAGCGTTTGTGCAAAGATTTGCTGTGCCAGCAAAGCACAACAAATTGTGATTAGTTGTTTCATTCTCACGGCTAGTGTTTACTTAAATATTTGAATTTGTTTTGCAACTGAGTTGCCTTAAAGCGACTCAGTTGCAAAAGTAAATTTTATTCGTGTTGCTTCTTTCTTTTAATGAAACTTTAACGTGTTATTAACGATTCCTTTTGGGTTTAACCTTTAATGGTACTTTTATAAAACAAAAAAGATGAACCTAAGTTCATCTTTTCTTATTGTAAATATATATTCTATTTAAGAATTATCTTCTACTGTTGCGTCTGGTGCATTCTTTTTTACTGAAGCTATTCCGTTTTCCATTGCATCTTTACTTGAATACATTTCGCTATTTCCAATTACTTGTCCGTTAGCTGCCTTTAAGTTAAAATATGGACTTCCGTTTTTTGCTTCTAGTCTATCGAATCTAGCGTCGTTTTGCGAATTCGTTTTTACAGAGTCAATTCCGTTATTACAAGCTGCTTTTGTAGTATAAGCTTCACTTGAAAGAATTACTTGTCCATTTCCCGCTTTTAAGTTAAATCTGAATTGCCCAGACTTATCTGTTTTAATTTCGAATTTTCCCATTTTATATAATTTTATATCAATAAAAATACACAAATATGTGTATTCTCATAGATATTGTTGAAAAAACTGTTTTAAAATTAACTATAATCTCTTTTTAACCATTAAGAAAATAGTTTAACATAGGGATAATGGTTAATGCTAGATAAAACTTCCACCAATTATTTTTAAATGAAATATCTTTTTGATTAAGTTTCATAAACTGTGAATACAAAAAGCAAATAAATATTGAAAAAGCTAAAATAGAAATCATTCCCATGATAACTTGATAGATACTTCTTTTAAAATACAATTGGAAACCAATTCCTATGATAGTTATTATTAATATTTTGTTTAAATGATATTTTTTTAAAATAGCTTTATTCATTCCTTTAGTACAATTTTCGTCTAAATTAAAAAAACTACCCTAATTTGTATTAAGATAGTTTTAATAATATATATTAATGAATCACTCACTCTTGCATGCCACTAATTGTAAACTGGCGGGAGCGGAGGGTTTGTAAGAAAACATGATGTTACTTATTTCTTTATTAGGTACCAATTTGGATCAATTTTGTTCTCGTCAATAAGTCTTGAGATCCATTTTTCATTATTGATATTGCTTATATCCGAAGCATAAACTAAATAATTATTATTTATAAAAAATATGATACAATCTCCAATTGATTCTTTACTTACTATTTTAGGTATATTTATCTTTTCATATTCCTCAAATATCTTAGAAGTATAATCATTAACAAATGAATATGATTTGTTTTGTTTCTTATATTGATAACTGAAGGATTTGATATCGAATTTTTTATTCGTATTCTCTTTTAAACACTCCAAAGTAGGTTCAGTACATCTATAATACTCAAAGTTTGGAAGTAGGTACTCAACTCCATTTTCTTCTTTTTTCATGAATGGAGCTATAAATACATTTTGCTTTTTACTTCTTGCTTCAATTGTAACACCTTTAAATAAATGATATTTTGAATTTTGAATTTTCTCAATCATTTCCTTTTCTAATCTAGGTGCATTATTTTGTTTACAAGAATAAAACAAAATACAAATAGTAATAAAAAATATTTTTCTCATAATTACTTAAAATTCCTTTTCTGTCACTAGACAAACTAGCAGGAACAGGAGATATTATTTTTTATCTAAGAGTTATGTTCTTCCTTAGCTTTTAGACCGTTTTTTTTACCATATTCTATAAAATTCATTATCATAAACGAAATAGGTAAGGCAATCAAACTCCATAATTTAATATACTTTTGAAAATAAGTAGATGTTATTTTATAAAAAATAACCACCAGTACAATGGAAACTAAAAACTTTATGATAATAATACCTTTTTTCTCATTAGGTGCCCTGAAAAAACTTATAAAACCTAATAAGGTTAAAAATAAGCTGGTTAATAATGCTTCTAAAGAAAAAATAAAAACTTTATCGAAGTTATAGTCTTCCAAATAAATACTTGTTAAAAAGTAAACTACTACAAAACTTAATATGTATTTCATTCCCAATTATTTAAACTATTATTACCTCTTGCTCCCGCACGATTGTATCATGTGGAATTCTATTTATAAAACTTAAATACATCTACGTTATCTAACCTGCTTCTACTGGGTTGCTATGAATGCACTGTATTTTTTTCATTGATTATCTTATAACTACAATTTCTATTCTTCCTCTTCTAAAATTGGAAATAGTGGAGATTTATCAATAACATCTTCATCGTTCACTCCAGAATAACCACCTCCAACTTGATTACTATTTTCTTCTGCCCAAGAAATGATAACCTCCATTAATTCGCGAGCTTTCTTTTCTGATAATCGTTCTCCATTTGCTTTTTCTAAGCAAAATTTAAATTCCCAACAATCTGCTTCTTTTTTCATAATTATATTCAAATTTTAATTTTCTTTTATCGCACGATGGAATCGTACGAAAGTGGGGCAAGAACCAAATAATTTAAGCCTTTATAATTTCAAATTAAGTTTTGTTTGCTCTATGTTTTTGTTAAAAAAAACATTTAAATCATTCTTATTTTCATATTCTTTTTCTAAGTATACCATATTTTCTAAAATACTTTTAATCCAACCTATTTCCAAATCTTCTTTTTTAAGTTCTTTAATAAATCCTGATAGAATCTTCTTTCCTTTTTTATTATCAGAATGAATTGCTGAATAAACTAAAGCTTCTTTAATTCTTATATTTTTTACTTTCTTATTTTTAAAATAATCATATAAATCTTCTGAAGTTTTTATTTTTGACAAAAAGCCTTTTAATTCTTTTTTTATTAAAGACTTTAATTCCGAAATTGTTTTATCTATATCAGAGTTATTTTTCAAATGCCATACTCCTCCATTTTTTTTAATTTCCATCCTTTTTCCTAAAGTCAAACTTAAATCCTCATTTTCAACATACAAAGGCATTACAAAAGACCACACATAAACTTCATCTTTGTGAAAACCTGATTTCTCAAAACAAAACCCTACTAATAATTCATTTATATCTTTATTATAAAGTACACCTTCCTTTAATATAAAACTATTAGGAAAAACATCTTTTAAGTGATTCTCATATATTCTTTTTATTTCTGTATTTGTCATTATTTTATTGTTCAGGTTTTTGTTCTTCTCGCTACCACTAGTCTCTGACTAGTGGTAAATACATTTAATTTTTATTTAATTAAACTCTGAGAAACTCATAGCATTTTACAATTTTCGTCTAAAATAAAAAAACTACCCTAATTTATATTAAGGTAGTTTTAGTAATATATATTAATGAATCACTCACTCTTGCATACCACTAGTTGCAAACTAGCGGGAGCGGGGGTATTTTTTATAATAATTTATCTGTTATAGTTTTTAATTAAATTATCGATATACAAAAAAAACGACTTCTTATTGTAGACAATATCTTCTAATATATAGATTGGTTCAAAGAGTCCGTTATCACAATTTATTACAGGATTAATAGTATTGACAGCGTCGTTTTTTAGATATATCCATTCGCCATTAATTACATTCTCTTTCAAAAAACAACCTATAATAGCTACAAGAGAGTTTTTATGCTTCAGAATTTCTTTTTCATTAAAAGATTCTAACAAACTGTCTAATTTCTTTAATTCATTAACATCTGAAAAATCTAAATCATAACTATTCAAAAAGAATGTAGTATATAAATCAATTTTATCAATAAAGTTTTTGTCTTTTACTTGAATTTTTGACTTTACACTCTCTTTAGCGATTTTTGACGTTAACTTTTTAAAGTTTTTTAAGTCATCTAAATCATTGAATAAAAAAGTTTTCATGTCCATCATATCAAAAATAATTCTATTATCATTCAATACGTAAACTTCACTATCATATTTACTATCACTCATTTCCTTATTTAAGACTCCTTTAAAATTTACTAATAAAGAATCTTTCTCTTTTTCTGTTAATGTGTGATAAGTGATTTCTTGTAATATATGTTTATTCATTTTTTAATCTCCTCTTCTAACGCTAGTCTCTGAATAGTGGTATACACAATTAATTTTTACTTAATTAAACTCTGCAAAACTCATAGCATTTTACAATTTTCGTCTAAAATAAAAAAACTACTTCAATTTCTTAAAGTAGTTTTTATTAGTTAGAATAGTTTACAATAATCATTTTAATGATAAAAATTAGCAACTTATAAACTAAAAAGAATATTTATAAAAACAATTTATCATTTTTTAAATAAATAATCAGTAAACCTAACTTCTTTTTGAAGTTTTACTTACCTTCGCCACTTCAAAAAATTGCTTTATTTCTTTTGAAAAACTAAAAAGATAATTGCTACATATTACTAATACATTTTTAAATCAATCTTATGAAAAGAACTACTATTCTCTTTTATATGAATGTTGTATTATTTCTATTTTATAACAATGGAAATTCTCAAACTTCATCACACTTTCCTGGTTCTGTTGAGCCTAGTAAAGACAAACCTGTTTCTTATAAAATAAAAAACTCTTTCTCTAATAACGATTTAGTTAATTTATATACAGGGATGTTAAACGTTAACTTAAATATACTTGACCCTAAATATAGAGACATTAATTTACCTATTTCACTTAATTACAAAAAAGATGGAATTAAAGTTAATGAACGCGATAGTGAAATAGGCTTAGGATGGACAATAAATGCTGGAGGTTATATCATTAGAGAATTGAGGGGAAATCCAGATGAAAATTTATATGACGGTATTAATGAAAGTAATTTCGGGCGATTTTGCGATTTATCTTTCTCTCATTTACCAAATACAGTATCGCATGGTCCTTTTCTATCATTTACAAACGGTAATTGTTTTAATAAAAACACAACTTTTGAAAGTATTAAAAACTATCTATTAGAAAATGAGACCGTTCCTTTATCTTGTTATACTGAATCTCTTGTTCCAGGTAATCAAAAATATCAAGAAGGTTATATTCATGAACAGTTATTCAAAAAAATGTTAATCGTTGGAGGTAGAAATTGGGATGGTTATAATACTCAACCAGATATTTTTCATTACTCAGTTCCTAATTTCTCTGGGAGCTTTGTTTTAGATAGTGTTGGGGCTCCATTAATTATTTCTGGTAATCCTAATGTAAAAATACTTCCTGCAATAGGGCCTCTTTCAGAAAGTAATTCTTGGGTAATTATAACTCCAAATGGTTTGAAGCATAATTTTTTAAATAATAATGAGTTTACTGAAACTTCTTTTAGTAAAAATATAGGCTCAAAATGGGGAGGAGTAGCTTTTTTTGGATATGACACTAAAGAAGAAGTGACAAAAGATAGTTTTGATGCAATGCCAAACCTTAAAGAATATAAACCAAGTATTCATGGTAGTAGCTTTATAAAAAACGAAAGGTTTTTTATTTCTAAATGGAATTTATCTAGCATTCAATCTCTTAAAACAAAATCCCAAGTTAATTTAACTTATAAATCTATTAATACAAAAGAAGATTTTTATGCTCGAGAAGATAGAATAGACTATATAAGATCTTATCAAAAAAAATATCTAAACCAAATTCATGATCCTAATAATTATTCTATAGAAGGGCCATACACTATTAATTATCATAATAATAGATATCAAACTTTTGACTTCGAAGATTTATTTTCTACTCCAAACAAATCATATTTTTATCCTGTCAACTTTGGTGTTTCAAATCCAAAAATTTTAAGTTCTATAATAATGGGGGATAATAAAATAACTTTTGAAAGTGGAAACAATTATAACAATCAACAATGGTATATAAATAATATAAAGCTTATTAATAATGATAAGGAAGTAAAATCATTTCATTTTGAATATGAAAAATTTCAAACTAACGATGATAGAATTAAATTAAAAAGTTTTTATCAAATTTCCAATAATATTAAAAGTAATAAATATGATTTTACTTATTACGATCAGCATGATAAATTACCTCCAAGATATTCTAGTAAACAAGATCTATGGGGATATTATAATAATAATACGTCTAATTCACTAATAGTAACAGGTAAACGTTTTGGTAAAACATTTAGCATCAATACAGACAGAACTCCAGAATTAAATAAAGCTAAAACATTTATGTTAAAAAAGATTCAATATCCTACAAAAGGGTATAAAGAGTTTTTTTATGACTTAAATACCTATTCCTATACTATGTCTGGTCTTAATAGATTTAGTACAGAAACTGCTATAGGCGGACTTAGAGTTTCTAAAATAGTTTCTAATGACCTAAAAAATGAGTATACTACTAATTTTGAATATAAAAACGGTACTGTCCCTCATTATATCGACAATTGGAATAACTATTTTCAAGCAGATTCTAAATTTTACCTGAATGATAATTTCAAAATTCATAATGTAAATGAATACTTAAAAAGAAGCTCTCATACTACATCTCCTTTGAAAAGAACTAAAGGTGGAATAGTTGGATATGAAAATGTTACAGTTAGTCAAAATGGTAATGGTAAAACATATTTTAGCTTTAGAGCTCCACTAGAAATAAACGATGAAAAAGGAGAACATTACATGTATCCTTTCAGGAATCGGGTAAGTGTTTCTCCAAATGTAGACAGGGCAAACACTTCTAAAGATGCCTTAAGAGGTTTATTAACTTCTAAAATTATTTATAATGAGAAAGGACAAATACTGACTATTGAAAATTATGAATATTCAGACTTATTCTTACCATCAAAAGTTTACTCAATAGATTCAAAAAAGCAACTTTATGGACCACAAGGATATAATTACTCTTCTTCACAATTTGTTATACAATTAGAATATACTAAAATACCAACGTTTTATGCTCAAAAAAAGAAAATGACTATTAAGAATTTTTTCTATGAGGATAATAATGTTCGTGAACAAAATATAACGGAAAATTATTATTATAATTCAAATCGTCAATTAAATAGAATAGAAAAAGAAAATTCAAAAGGAGACTTAATAAAAACAGAAAAAGATTTTCTCACAAATTCTTATATCAACACTCATCCTAATGAAAAATTTCTTGATATTATAAAAGGTCATAATCGATTATCCGATCCTATCAGTGTTAAAGTATTTAAAAATTCTAAAAAGTTATTTGAAAGAAAAAAAGCATATAACAAATTTGGAGATTTATATTTAACTTCTAATATTGAAGCTTCAAAAGGGATAAATCCTCTTGAAAAACAGGCAATTTATCAACGATATGACATTAAAGGAAATTTAGTTGAATCCAGAAAAAATGAAAACTCTATATCTTCAGTTTATTTATGGGGCTATGATTATACACTTTTAATAGCTAAAATAGAAGGAGCTACTTATGCGGAAGTATTAACTTCATTAGGTAAAAGTGTTACAGATGACTTAAGTTATTTGCAAAATTTAACAAACAGTCAAATCGAATCAGAAATTCACAAAATAAGAAAATCATTACCAAACTCAAATGTTACAACCTATACTCACATACCTTATGTAGGTAATGCTAGTATAATAGATTCAAGAGGAGAAAAAATATACTATGAGTATGATATTTTTAATCGATTGCAATTCGTAAAAGATAAAGATGGAAATATTTTAAAAGAAACCAAATACAACTATAAAAACTAAAAAAGTTATGAAAAAGCTATTATATACATTATTGTTAATGAGTTGCTATAGTTATGGACAAGAAATTACAATAGAAAAAAAAGATTATACTGTAAATGAAAATGAGAATATTACACTAAAAGCAACACAAAGTATTACATTAAAACCTCTAACTTGGATAAAACAAGGAGCCATATTTAACGCTAAAATAGTTGAAGAAAATTATGTTCCTTCAATTTTTAGTGATGAAAACTATGTATTTACTAGAGCTTATAGAAAAGCTCTAAAAAGTCCCTTAAATATAACAAGTACAAGTGATGTAATAGAAAACATTACTTATTTAGACGGTTTAGGAAAAGATAAGCAAAAAATAGGAATTCGTCAAGGTGCTAACGGTAAAGATATTATTACACATATAGAGTATGATACTTTTGGGCGTCAAACAAAAGAATATTTACCTTATGCTGCAAATACTCAAAATGGATTAATAAGAACTGGCTCAGTCGCTGAAGAAGCTAAAAATTACTATAAAGCTATACATGGTTCAGATTTTGCTGATGTAAATTTACCTATAAACTCTTATTCTGAAGAAGAATTAGAAAATTCTCCATTAAATAGAATAATAAAACAAGCAGCACCTGGGCAGGATTGGCGCATTGGAAGTGGCCATGAAACTAAGTTTGATTACCTTACCAATTTAAATGAGGAGGTAAAAATATTTGAAGTAACTAATATAGTTTCAAATAAAACATATACACCTAGTTTAATAGGAGGAAATACCTTTTACCCTGAAGGAGTTTTACAAAAAAATATAACTAAGGACGAGAATTGGACTACTGGGTTAGATAATACTACAGAGGAGTTTATAAACAAACAAGGTCAATTGATATTAAAACGAGTTTATAATAATAGTCTAAAACATGATACTTACTATGTATACGATGATTTTGGGAATTTAACTTATGTTTTACCTCCTAAAATAGACGCTACAGAAGCTTCAAGTAATTTGTCAGTAATACAAACTAAACTAAACGATTTAGGGTATCAGTACAAGTATGACCATAGAAATCGATTAGTAGAAAAAAAAGTACCTGGAAAAGAGTGGGAATACATCATATATGATAAATTAAATAGACCAGTACTTATTCAAGACGCCAATTTAAGAGCCCAAAACAATTGGTTATTCACAAAATATGACAAATTTGGAAGAGTTGTTTATACAGGTATATACAACGATTATAATACAAGAATAGGTATGCAACAAACAGTTGATGATGAAACTGATGTATTTATTGAACATAGAATTTTATTATCTAATGCTATACCTAACGCTAATATTTATTATTCAAACAATAGCATGCCATATGAAATTTTAGGTGAAAATATTTATACAATTAATTATTACGATACTTATATTGATTTACCGTCAGAATTAAGTAATACAATAATAACAAGTTATGGAAAAAAGTCATCTGAAAACACAAAAAACTTAACAACAGTTCAAAAAACTAGAATATTCAGTAATGAAAATAATTGGATAACTACAGTAACGTATTACGATGATAAGGCACGTCCAATTTATATGTATACTAAAAATGATGAGTTACATACTATTGATATTGTAGAAAATAAGTTAGATGACTTTACAGGAAGAGTATTAGAAACAAAGACTACACATAAAAAGACCGGACAAGTAGATATTATAACAGTAGATAAGTTTTTCTATGATAACTTAGATAGAGTTATTAAGCAAACACAAACTATAGGTAATAATACTGAAGTAATAGCAGAAAACTTTTATGATGAATTAGGAAAATTACAGGAGAAACGAATTGGAGGAAAAGAAAATCAATCAAGGTTACAAACCATAAATTATAAATATAATATACATGGGTGGTTAAAAACAATAAACCAAGATAATATAGATGATAATGATTTATTTAATTTAAGTTTAGAATATAATAATCCAACCAGTGGAAAAGCATTATATAATGGAAATATCAGTCAATTAAGTTGGAATACATTAAACACGGATACTAGTACAAAAACATACAATTATAGTTATGATGTTTTAAACAGAATTACTTCAGCTATAGACAATACAGCTGATAATCGTTATAGTTTAATAAATGTGACTTATGATAAGAATGGTAATATTCAATCATTAAAAAGAAATGGGCACAGAGATACTGATGTTACTTCTTTTGGTTTAATGGATAACTTACAATACTCCTACGGCAATAATAATAACAGTAATCAATTAGTAAAAGTCGAAGAACTCTCTGGAGGAAGTAAAGTTACTGGTTTTAAAGATGCTATTGATCTTACCACTGAATATGTTTATGATGCTAATGGGAATCTTATAAAAGATTTAAATAAAAATATAGGTACATTATCAAATAATGGAATTACATACAATTATTTAAATTTACCTAGTGAGATCAAATTTAACAATTCGAACACTCAAAAAATTAATTTCATCTATGATGCAAATGGAACTAAACTAAAAAAAATTGTCAATAATAATGGAAATATTACAACTACAGAATATGCGGGGAATTATGTATACAAGAATAATAGTTTAGAATTTTTTAATCATCCTGAAGGATATGTTATGCCTAATAATTTAGGGTTTAAATATGTTTATAATCATTTAGATTATTTAGGAAATGTTAGACTTTCATATACAGATAATAATAATGATGGTGTTATTACTGCAAGTACCGAAATTATAGAAGAGAAAAATTATTATCCTTTTGGAGCTTTGCAAAAAGGATATAATTCTAATTACAGTTCTATAGGAAATAAAACAGCTCAAAAATTTGGTTTTGGTGGTAAAGAACTTAACGATGACAATATAGACGGTAATCAATTAAACTGGCATGATTTCGGTTCTAGAAATTATGATGCTTATTTAGGTAGATGGTTTACTATTGATCCAAAAGCAGAAGATATAATGCAAATAGATATAACTCCTTATAACTATAGCTGGAACAATCCTGTAAATGTAAGTGACCCTGATGGAGAATGTCCTATGTGTTGGGGATTTGTAATAGGTGCTGCCATCGATTATGGAATGCAAGTTGCCGTTAATTATGCCGAAGGTAAAACTGGTGTTGCGGCTTGGACACAAGTAGATAAAACAAAAATTTTTATCTCAGCAACTTCTGGTGCTTTAACAGGTGGTTTAAACTCTATAAAAGCAGTAAGTGCAACTGACAAAGTTTTAAAAGTAGTTACTCAGGTAGCCATTGATGCAGGAACAGAAACTGCAAATCAATTAAATGAAACAAAAACAGTCAATGGTAAAGATTTAATTAAAAACGTTGTACAAGCAAAACTTATAGATAAAGGTATAGGAAAAATTAAGGTTTTCAACAATGTCCCTAAAAGTGAAATGGCTACAGCAAAAAGAGTAGCTGACAGGGCTAGGAGAGTAAATAGAAGTAATGATAGAGTATCGAGGCAAAAAGCAGCAAGAGAATCTAAAGAACGAGTAACAAATTTACAAAAGAAAGATAAAGCTATAGATACTGCTAATGATGTTGTTGAACAGGTTACAAAAAAATATGTAGAAAATGCTGCTAATACAATAAGGAAAAGTAAAAGAATAAAAAAAGACATTCGTCCAAAAATTACTAGAAAAAAAGATAATACAAAAGTTAATATCAGAAGAACAGATATGTAAAGAAAAAAGCGAGATATATATCTCGCTTTTTTCTTTGATAAAGAGACTGCAAAAGCTTTACTCTTTAATTATTTACTTTTTATACCTATCAATGGTAGTCTTTCCATTAAATATAAACGTATTCATCAAATTTGTATGTCTTTCTATATTTTTTTCAAAATCTTTTTCATTTGATAAAAATAAAACATTGTAAAGAATTAATCCACTAACAAAACTGTCACTATAACCTAAAAAAAACTTATCTCCTTTTTTAGCTTTAATTTTATATCTTAGAGTTTCTATATTATTATAATTTACAATTTCTTTATCAATTATAGAACAATCACAAGTATCACCATAAAACTTCTCATAGGAATCATCTAAAAGATTACCTTCTATAAAATTATGTTCGTAGATTTTTGAAATTGATAAGGTATAATTAAAAACATTCTTCTTTGTATTAACAAATATTGAAATATTAGCACCATTTACATCCATTTCTGACATCTTAGTCTTTTTTTCTAATAAAACAACATAATCTTGCTCTTTATCTACAAAAACGCTTCTTTTTTCTTGACTAAAACAATTGAAAACTGATACAAACGTTAGAAATAATACTAATCTATTCATTCTTTTCTTTTTTAAATAAAAATAAAAAACCAACTAAAAAAAGCCCAACATTTGCCAAATTATCAAGTAATATATTTTCATTAGGATATAAAAAAATGGTGTTATCACTATTCGTTTTTAACTCAATAACTGCTCCTGCTTTGATAATATTACAATACTTTCCTTTAATATTTTTTGTATGAGTTTTATTTTTAAATATAAATCTAAAACTAGGGCTTTTGGTCCTATTTCTTTCATTACATGAAGTCAGAACTTCTAATACTTCTACTTTAACTATCTTACCAGTTTTCATTGTTTTATAATCCATAACACCTCCTATAGATATTATTATAGAAATAGCAATTAAAATAATACCTGATACTTTGTACATCATACAATTTTGTTTTTATTAAAAATTTTTATGTTAATAATCATGCAAAGATAAATAATTAAATACCCCTATCGTTTATCTAAAAAACAATATTTATAAGCTGTTATTCTTAATAACACATTGCTTAAAATTTTTTAATAACCTTATTTAATTTTCTTAAAAGAATATTACGTGTATAGCACCATTTTGTCATAGCTTACAATTTGGCCTTTAGATAAAGCTGAAAAACTTCAATCTATTGTAAAATTGATATATCTTCTTGAACCTAGTACTTTATTTACATTAATGTGTCCATAAAATATCCATAATAATCTGCAACATTTGGTAACCAGACCTCGTACTTCTAAATTCCAACCATAGTCAAGATGCAATATCTGACACCTTATTTCCACCTCCACTATAACTCAATCCTATAGAAATATTAACTCCATTATAAGATATTGTTCAAATGCAATGGATATATTTGGTAAACCTGCATAAGGAGAAATATCTGTTTGTGAATATTTTAATTAATAAAGCTGTCTCCGAAGATGGAGATAATACTTCCGATAAATACTACAAAACAAGACAATAGAATAAAGTACTATAAAAATGCTTATCACTCTTTTTTTTCATAAAGTTATTTTGAATATTAGCAATTATTTTTTTTACAGCAGCACAAATGCATAACCTTTATTATTATCATACAAAAAACTATAAGATTAAATTATATCTTAAATAAGATTAAGTAAATTAATTTAATAAGGTTTTAAGCTGTTTTTATAAGTTCCATAAGGAAAAAAACTAACTCTAAGTTTTTACCCCTAAAAACAATCTATTTTCATTTAGAGATACTCATATCAATTATCTCTTTATTTAGATTTAGTGTAAAAAAAAACCTCAATCTTATAGTATAAGATTGAGGTTAAAAAGAAAGGCAACGACCTACTCTCCCACCATCGGCAGTACCATCGGCGCTAATGGGCTTAACTTCTCTGTTCGGAATGGTAAGAGGTGAGCCCCATTGCAATAATCACCTTAAATCGTTTCAGTGTATTTCAACTGTAAAAGTTAACATATTAGTAAAATCATATCATAAATTATCAAAGAGTTGCGCTTCCCTCCGTAGAGGGAAGACGATATACATAAGCCTATGGGTTATTAGTACTACTCGGCTATGACATTACTGCCTTTACACCTGTAGCCTATCAACGTTGTAATCTCCAACGACCCTTTAAAGAAATCTCATCTTGTGGTGGGTTTCGCGCTTATATGCTTTCAGCGCTTATCCCTTCCGAACGTAGCTACTCTGCAGTGCTCCTGGCGGAACAACAGATACACCAGAGGTTCGTCCAACTCGGTCCTCTCGTACTAAAGTCAGATCCACTCAAATTTCTAACGCCCACAGCAGATAGAGACCGAACTGTCTCACGACGTTCTGAACCCAGCTCGCGTGCCACTTTAATGGGCGAACAGCCCAACCCTTGGGACCTTCTCCAGCCCCAGGATGTGACGAGCCGACATCGAGGTGCCAAACCCCCCCGTCGATGTGAGCTCTTGGGGGAGATCAGCCTGTTATCCCCGGAGTACCTTTTATCCTTTGAGCGATGGCCCTTCCATGCGGAACCACCGGATCACTATGCTCTACTTTCGTACCTGATCGACCTGTATGTCTCTCAGTCAAGCTCCCTTATGCCATTGCACTCTACGCACGGTTACCAAACGTGCTGAGGGAACCTTTAGAAGCCTCCGTTACTCTTTTGGAGGCGACCACCCCAGTCAAACTACCCACCACGCACTGTTCTCATTGCTGAGTTAGGCTCTAGATAAGCAAAGGGTGGTATTTCAAGGACGACTCCACAACGCCTAGCGACGCCGCTTCAATGTCTCCCACCTATCCTACACATTACTTATCCAAAGTCAATACGAAGCTATAGTAAAGGTTCACGGGGTCTTTTCGTCCCGCTGCGGGTAATCGGCATCTTCACCGATACTACAATTTCACCGAGCTCATGGCTGAGACAGTGTCCAGATCGTTGCACCATTCGTGCAGGTCGGAACTTACCCGACAAGGAATTTCGCTACCTTAGGACCGTTATAGTTACGGCCGCCGTTTACTGGGGCTTCATTTCAGATCTTCGCCGAAGCTAAACCCTCCACTTAACCTTCCAGCACCGGGCAGGTGTCAGGCCTTATACATCATCTTTCAATTTAGCAAAGCCCTGTGTTTTTGATAAACAGTCGCCTGGACCTTTTCACTGCGGCCCCACAGAGTGGGGCGACCCTTCTCCCGAAGTTACGGGTCGATTTTGCCTAGTTCCTTAGCCATGAATCTCTCGAGCACCTTAGAATTCTCATCCCAACTACCTGTGTCGGTTTACGGTACGGGTTCTTATAATCTGAAGCTTAGAGGTTTTTCTTGGAAGCCCTTAGGCACACTATCAACGCATCCGAAGACTTGTTGTACTATCACACTTCAGCTAAAGCTGCGGATTTGCCTACAGCTCTAATACCTAAATGTTTCAACGAACTATTCCGTCAGTTCGCGGTGCTTTCATCACTCCGTCACCCCATCGCAATTATAAGAAGTACAGGAATATTAACCTGTTGTCCATCGACTACTCCCTTCGGATTCGCCTTAGGTCCCGACTAACCCTCAGCTGATTAGCATCGCTGAGGAAACCTTAGTCTTTCGGTGAGGGGGTTTCTCGCCCCCTTTATCGTTACTTATGCCTACATTTTCTTTTCTATCCGCTCCAGCATACCTCACAGTACACCTTCGGCGCAAATAGAATGCTCCCCTACCACTTATATATAAATATAAATCCATAGCTTCGGTAATATGTTTATGCCCGATTATTATCCATGCAAAACCGCTCGACTAGTGAGCTGTTACGCACTCTTTAAATGAATGGCTGCTTCCAAGCCAACATCCTAGCTGTCTAAGCAGTTTCACCTCGTTAGTTCAACTTAACATATATTTGGGGACCTTAGCTGATGGTCTGGGTTCTTTCCCTCTCGGACATGGACCTTAGCACCCATGCCCTCACTGCTGAGAAACATTTTATAGCATTCGGAGTTTGTCAGGAATTGGTAGGCGGTGAAGCCCCCGCATCCAATCAGTAGCTCTACCTCTATAAAACTTTTACTCAACGCTGCACCTAAATGCATTTCGGGGAGTACGAGCTATTTCCGAGTTTGATTGGCCTTTCACCCCTACCCACAGGTCATCCAAAGACTTTTCAACGTCAACTGGTTCGGTCCTCCACTGTGTGTTACCACAGCTTCAACCTGCCCATGGGTAGATCACTCGGTTTCGCGTCTACTACTACTAACTAATCTCGCCCTATTCAGACTCGCTTTCGCTTCGGCTCCGGACCTTAAATCCTTAACCTTGCTAGCAACAGTAACTCGTAGGCTCATTATGCAAAAGGCACGCCGTCACACAGTAAATGTGCTCCGACCGCTTGTAGGCGTACGGTTTCAGGTTCTCTTTCACTCCCTTACTTAGGGTTCTTTTCACCTTTCCCTCACGGTACTAGTTCACTATCGGTCTTTCAGGAGTATTTAGCCTTACCGGATGGTCCCGGTGGATTCATACAGGATTACACGTGTCCCGCACTACTCAGGGTACTGCTATATCCTCTTCGCTTACCTATACGAGACTATCACTCTCTTTGGTTCGTCTTTCCAAACGATTCTAGTTCACTTAGATTCTAATGTCGCAGCCCTACAACCCCAATACTGCCGTAACAGCATTGGTTTGGGCTAATCCGCGTTCGCTCGCCACTACTAACGGAATCACTATTGTTTTCTCTTCCTCTGGTTACTTAGATGTTTCAGTTCACCAGGTTTGCCCCCTTACGGGTAACATGTCTTCAACATGCTGGGTTGCCCCATTCGGAAATCTACGGATCATAAAATATGTGCTTCTCCCCGTAGCTTATCGCAGCTTATCGCGTCCTTCATCGCCTCTGAAAGCCTAGGCATCCGCCATACGCCCTTATTTAGCTTATTGTACTTTTTGCTCTAGAATTACTTCTAGAACGAGCTCTTTATAATTTGTTTTTATAAAAAATATTCTTGTTAAATATTTAAATTTAACTTCTCTATCTTGATTCTTTACGATATCATTCTACCAATATGTCAATGAACGTTTTCAGATTATAAAAACCTGATTGTGGAGAATACCGGAGTCGAACCGGTGACCTCTTGCGTGCAAGGCAAGCGCTCTAGCCAGCTGAGCTAATCCCCCATAGTCTTTTAGGCATGAGTTCTTAGTCGTGAGTTATTAGTTGTAACAACCCATACTTCTCAACTTCTAAAATTTCCTTCACTAAGGGTCTTATTGTAGTCTCGGGCAGACTCGAACTGCCGACCTCTACATTATCAGTGTAGCGCTCTAACCAGCTGAGCTACGAGACTATAAGATCTTAGTCTAATATTTTAAAATTAACAGCAAAGAGTAAAATAATTCATTTGTAACTCACCATCTTTCTCTAGAAAGGAGGTGTTCCAGCCGCACCTTCCGGTACGGCTACCTTGTTACGACTTAGCCCTAGTTACCAGTTTTACCCTAGGCCGCTCCTCTCGGTAACGAACTTCAGGCACCCCCAGCTTCCATGGCTTGACGGGCGGTGTGTACAAGGCCCGGGAACGTATTCACCGGATCATGGCTGATATCCGATTACTAGCGATTCCAGCTTCACGGAGTCGAGTTGCAGACTCCGATCCGAACTGTGATATGGTTTATAGATTCGCTCCTATTCGCATAGTGGCTGCTCATTGTCCATACCATTGTAGCACGTGTGTAGCCCAGGACGTAAGGGCCGTGATGATTTGACGTCATCCCCACCTTCCTCGCGGTTTGCACCGGCAGTCTCGCTAGAGTCCTCAGCTTGACCTGTTAGCAACTAACGATAGGGGTTGCGCTCGTTATAGGACTTAACCTGACACCTCACGGCACGAGCTGACGACAACCATGCAGCACCTTGTAAAGTGTCCGAAGAAAAATCTATCTCTAGACCTGTCACTCTACATTTAAGCCCTGGTAAGGTTCCTCGCGTATCATCGAATTAAACCACATGCTCCACCGCTTGTGCGGGCCCCCGTCAATTCCTTTGAGTTTCAATCTTGCGATCGTACTCCCCAGGTGGGACACTTATCACTTTCGCTTAGTCACTGAAGTAAACCCCAACAACTAGTGTCCATCGTTTACGGCGTGGACTACCAGGGTATCTAATCCTGTTCGCTCCCCACGCTTTCGTCCATGAGCGTCAGTATATACGTAGTAGACTGCCTTCGCAATCGGTATTCTAAGTAATATCTATGCATTTCACCGCTACACTACTTATTCTATCTACTTCCGTATAACTCAAGTCAACCAGTATCAAAGGCAGTTCCATAGTTAAGCTATGGGATTTCACCTCTGACTTAATTGACCGCCTGCGGACCCTTTAAACCCAATGATTCCGGATAACGCTTGCACCCTCCGTATTACCGCGGCTGCTGGCACGGAGTTAGCCGGTGCTTATTCTTACAGTACCGTCAAGGCCGTACACGTACGACTGTTTCTTCCTGTATAAAAGCAGTTTACAACCCATAGGGCAGTCTTCCTGCACGCGGCATGGCTGGTTCAGAGTTGCCTCCATTGACCAATATTCCTCACTGCTGCCTCCCGTAGGAGTCTGGTCCGTGTCTCAGTACCAGTGTGGGGGATAATCCTCTCAGACCCCCTACCTATCGTTGCCATGGTAAGCCGTTACCTTACCATCTAGCTAATAGGACGCATAGTCATCTTGTACCCATAAATGTTTAATTAGATAGCGATGCCGCTTCCCAATATTATGGAGTATTAATCTTCATTTCTAAAGGCTATCCTCCTGTACAAGGCAGATTCTATACGCGTTACGCACCCGTTCGCCGGTCGTCAGCAAAAAAGCAAGCTTTTTCCTGTTACCCCTCGACTTGCATGTGTTAAGCCTGCCGCTAGCGTTCATCCTGAGCCAGGATCAAACTCTTCATTGTATAATCTTTAATATTATGAATGAATAAGTTTCAAAAGAATTTTATCTAACGAAGTTAGACATGTTATTCTACTCTTTGTTTTACGCTGTCAATTTCAATATTTTCAATGAACTTTGTTAATCGCAATACTTAGTCTTCTCAACCAAAATCTTAATCAACTCTCTTGTAGAAATACTAGACTCGAACTAGTTGATTTTTTTTATCTAAATCATTCCAAAATTTCTGTGATCGTGTCGCTTTATTTAAGCGGTTGCAAATTTACAAACCTTTTTGAAACTGACAAACTTTTTTGAAAGTTTTTTTTAATTTGTTTTTGCTAGAATTTTAATGAACTGTCGTCTCTAAAACGGACTGCAAAGATAGCATCTTTATTTTGTAATAAACAAGAATAATTTAACTTATTTTTTACTCTCTTTTAACACCTCTCTACCGCCTATTTTAATGAACTTTTGCTATCTTTATAACTTGTCGTTTTCCCGTTAGCGGGTGCAAATATAGAACCCTTTTTTAACATAACAACTATCTTTTTTAATCTTTTTTTGAATTATTTTTTACATCACCTATCTATCAATAAGTTACACCCTAAAGTTTTTTAGGTTAGGTATTGCTTTTATCAAGTTCTGTATGATTTATAATGCTTATTACTTATAATTAACCACTCCTATATTCCTAACCGGAGCTCTTTCGCATCGTAAAAAAGAAAGAACTGCCCACTCCGTTTTGCTTCTTTGATTTATATTTTACAAGAATGAACAGTAGAACGATAAGTAAACTATTTGTTCTCCTCTTATAAAAAGTATTATAAAACATTAATTAGAGAAGTTTAATATTCCTGCTCTATTCACTTTGTAGCAAAGTTATATCCTTATCATATGCTTGATATACTAATTAGTATCATTTCATCTGGTATTAAGTTATAAAGCATTAATGTATTTTTATTCTTACGCCTATTCTTTATATAAATTTTTAAATATTACCCAATAAAAAAGCCTTCCAAAATTTGGAAGGCTTTTTTAAGCTTTTATATACTATTTACTAGGTTGGTTCTTCACCGTCTAATAATGGTGTAGTTTGTAATACGAAATCTTGTCCGTGTACATATTCACCGTTTTCATCGGTCTTACTGTAATCATAAGCCCATCTGTGAACTTCTGGAATAGCTCCAGGCCAGTTTCCGTGAATATGCTCTACTGGTGTAGTCCACTCTAATGTATTTGCATTCCATGGGTTTTGTGATGCTACTTTTCCTCTGTAGATTGAGATAAAGAAGTTAGCTAAGAAAATTAACTGAGCTAAACCTCCAATGATAGCCATTACCGTCATAAATACGTTAATATCTGCTAAATCATCAAACATTGGGAAGTTTGTGTTTGTATAGTAACGACGTGGTAAACCTGCTAATCCTACAAAGTGCATTGGGAAGAATACTCCATATGCAGAGATTATAGTAATCCAGAAATGCCAGTATCCTAATGTTTTGTTCATCATTCTACCATACATTTTTGGGAACCAGTGGTACACCCCTGCGAACATTCCGAATAATGCAGATACACCCATTACTAAGTGGAAGTGCGCTACTACGAAATACGTATCGTGTACATTGATATCTAATGCAGAATCTCCTAATACTAATCCTGTTAAACCTCCTGTTACGAATGTAGATACTAATCCGATAGAGAATAACATACCTGGATTCATTTGTAAGTTACCTTTCCATAGTGTTGTTACATAGTTAAATGCTTTTACTGCTGATGGAATTGCAATTAATACTGTTGTGAATGTAAATACCGATCCTAAGAATGGATTCATTCCTGAAATAAACATGTGGTGACCCCATACAATTGTAGATAAGAATGCAATTGCCATAATTGATCCAATCATTGCGCGGTATCCGAAAATTGGTTTACGTGCGTTTGTAGAGATAACTTCTGATGTTAATCCTAATGCTGGTAATAATATGATATATACCTCTGGGTGACCTAAGAACCAGAATAAGTGTTCAAATAATACTGGTGATCCTCCTTGGTAATGTAATACTTCTCCTGAAATAAAGATATCCGATAAATAGAATGATGTTCCAAAGCTTCTATCGAATATTAATAATAAAGCTGCAGATAATAATACTGGGAACGAAATAACACCAATAATAGCTGTAATGAAGAATGCCCACATTGTTAATGGCAATCTTGTCATCTTCATTCCTTTTGTACGTAAGTTTAATATAGTAACAATATAGTTTAATGATCCAATTAATGAAGATGCAATGAATATTGCCATAGACACTAACCATAAAGTCATACCTGCTCCTGAACCTGGAATTGCTTGTGGTAATGCAGATAATGGAGGGTAAATAGTCCAACCTGCAGATGCTGGTCCTGCTTCAACAAACAATGATATAACCATTACTACTGATGATAAGAAAAATAACCAGTAAGAAACCATGTTTAAGAAACCAGAAGCCATATCACGTGCTCCAATCTGTAATGGAATTAGTAAGTTTGAAAAGGTACCACTTAAACCTGCTGTTAATACAAAGAATACCATTATTGTACCGTGTATTGTTACCAATGCTAAGTACATATCTGGGTTCATAATACCATCTGTTTGATGGTTTCCTAAAAATGCTTCAATTATTGAGAATGAAGTATCTGGCCATGCAATTTGCAAACGAAATAACATAGACATAAAACCTCCAATGATACCCATGAATATACCTGTAACAAGGAACTGCTTCGAGATCATTTTGTGATCTGTACTGAAGATATATTTAGTTACAAATGTTTCTTTGTGATGATGATCTGACATAATCTATCTTTTATATAACTTTTTTGAAAAAATCTTATTTAATAACTTGAGCTAATGTTTTTTGCTCTGATAACCACTTCTTGTATTCAGCTTCTTCAACAACAGTAATTTTCATTTGCATGTTGTAGTGAGATGCTCCACAAATTTTGTTACATAACAATAAGTAGTTAAATTCATAAGGCTCTTCACCTTTAGCTCTTCTAATTTTGTTAATTCCTTCAGTTTTCGCTATTACTTCAGAATTTTGACGCATTTCTTCTGTAGTATACTTAGGTGTAAATGCAAACTGAGTAATCATACCTGGAACACAGTTCATTTGTGCTCTAAAGTGTGGCATGTACGCAGAGTGTAATACATCTTGTGAACGGAATTTAAATAATATTTTCTTTCCTTTCGGTAATACTAATTCAGTAACTTTTTTATCATCTTGTGATTTAGGATCTGACATATCAACTCCCATAGAGTTAATTCCTTTAATGAAATTTACATTTCCTAATCCTAACTCATTATCTTCTCCTGCATAACGTGCTTGCCAGTCGAATTGTCTTGAATATACTTCAATTTCAATTGGGTTCTCATCGTCTCCAACATACATAATGTTGTTCCAAGCCCATAATCCATATCCAATTAATAATACAATTGTTACTGCTGGAATAGAAGTCCATAAAAGCTCTAATTTGTGGCTATCTGCATAAAATAATGCTTTTCTGTCCTTGTTTCCTCTGTACTTATAACTAAAGTAAAAGATTAAGAACTGCATTCCAAATTGAACAATTCCAATTAACCAAAATGTAATATTGAATAAGTTATCATCGTGTTCTCCTTCGATAGAAGCAGATTCTGGTAACATTATTACATTCATTGCTATTAAACAGTAAATCATCATTGCATATAAGAATGCTAAGAATCCTAAAGCTAATTTACCTTGTGTTTCGTTGTCTTTATCTGTAGCAATTACAGAACGGAAATTCATGATACGAGTAATTTGCCAAAAACTTACTCCTATTGCAACTGCTATGAAAATATAAAATAAAGCGAGCATATTATCTAAACTATTTGTTTATTAATTCTAATTATTAATGATGATTACTATCTTCTCCTCTGTGTTCGATATTATAGTAATGGAAAGTTTCACTCTCATGTAAGAATGGGTTTCCTTTTGCTACTGGATCTGCTTTTGCAAATGCATTGAACGTTGCGAAAATAAACAATCCTACGAAGAATAAGATTGCACTGATTTCTCCAACTCCAAATCCGTATTGAGCTCCTACAGTACCAGGCATAATCATTACGAATAAATCTAAGTAGTGACCTGCTAATATTACTACTCCTCCTAATGTTACAAACCAAGGTACACTCTTAAAGTCACTGTTGATTAATAATAATACTGGGAAGATGAAGTTCATTACTACCATTGCTAAGAATGGTACTTTGTATTCGTTAAAACGCAATAAGTAATATGTAGTTTCCTCTGGCATATCTGCATACCAAATTAACATAAACTGAGCAAACCATAAGTAAGTCCAGAATACAGAGAAACCAAACATGTATTTAGCTAAATCGTGAATATGGCTATCGTTAACTAATGGTAAATATCCTTTAGAACGTAAGTAAATTGTTACAAAAGCAATTACTGTTAAAGCTGATACTAAGAAAGTAGCTAATACATACCATCCGAATAATGTTGAGAACCAGTGTGGGTCAATTCCCATAATCCAATCCCAAGCCATCATAGATTCTGTAATCATAAAGAAAAATAAGAAGATTACAGATATGTTATAATTTCTCTTGTGTAATTTTAAATCACCATTATCTTGTTGGATAGACCCTTTTCTGATAATAAAACGGTAAGCATTCCATACTAATAAATAGAAGATACTTCTAATTAACCAACCTGGTGTATTTAAGTACCATTTCTTTCCATCAATAATTGGATCGTAGTTTGGACTTGTAGGATCTACAACTCCTTCTCCCATCCATGGAAATAAGTGGTTGATGTGCATTGCTGTAGCAATTAAGAACAATAACATAATTGCACTTACATAGTGCATGTTTGCTGTTATTGCTTCCATTACTCTAAACAACACTACAGACCATCCTGCTTGTGCTACTCTTTGAATTGCATAGAAAGCTAATACTAATAATGTTACTCCTAAGAAGAATAATAACGCAACAAAGAAAGCAGCCCATGGTCTGTTTTTCATTTGATGAAAAGCGTGCTCTGCATGTGCATCTCCGTGATCTTCACCGTGTGCATTAGCTGCATGCGCATCTTTAGATACTGCAACTTCTGCATGTGATTCTTTCACCTCTTTTTGGTGAGTATCTTCTGCGTTTACAGCAGTACTATCTGCTGTGTGAGCTTCTTCTGTTGTTTCTTTTGCATGTGTAGCAGTGCTATCAGCTTCGTGTGCTTTTGTAGCTGCTTCTTCTGAATGTTTTTCAACTTCAGCATGCGCTTCAGTCTTAGCTTCTTTAGCGTGAGCTTTTTCTTCACCATGTGAATCAGCTGCTCCGTGACCACCTCCATGGTGAGCCTCTTGTTTTGCTAAAATTTCTTTTGCTTCTTCTAATGTTTTAGGCGCCGTCATAAAACTAGCGGCAGTACCTAAGGCTCCTAAAACCATAAGAGCAATAGCAAGCATTTTTAATTTTCCTGAAAACTGGTACATATCTTAACTATCTATTATAGACTTATTTTAATTCGCTTCTTAATTTTTCTACGTATTGTACAATTTGCCAACGCTCTTTGTACTTTAACTGTGATGCATGAGATCCCATTAAGTTTTTACCATACATAATTACATGGTAAATATTTCCTGGTGTTAAATCTCTATCCTTGTAATTTGGAATACCATTGAATTTATCTCTTTGTGATAAAACTCCGTTTCCATCTCCTTTTGTTCCATGACAAGAGGCACAGTAAATTCCGTATAATTCTTTACCTTTTTCTAAGTTAACCTCATTAGTAGGTAAAGGGTTTTTTAATTCAGCTTTCGCTTTTTCATATCCTTCATTTGTATCAGGAATATCATAAGCTACTATACCATTTCTACTTACAGTACCTGCAACTGGTAATCTATCAACCATTCCTCCTGGTGAATTAGCTCCATTTGCATCATA
Organism: Tenacibaculum aiptasiae; assembly: GCF_965221665.1. Classification (NCBI taxonomy): domain Bacteria; kingdom Pseudomonadati; phylum Bacteroidota; class Flavobacteriia; order Flavobacteriales; family Flavobacteriaceae; genus Tenacibaculum; species Tenacibaculum aiptasiae. The sequence continues at coordinate 1,682,719 of NZ_CBDCSN010000002.1, read as the reverse complement.
AGCTACAGACACATACATATCTGGCATATATTGTACTTGTGGTTTACGTTTGTTATTACAAGAAGCTAAGCTTGCAACTACAACTAAAGCGATAATTATTTTTAAGCTCTTCATATCTCTTAATTAATGCTTTTCTACTACGTTAATTTCTACAGCTCCTGTTGTTTCTAACAAAGCTTTTAATTCTTCTTCGTTACCGTGAACAGGGATCTCCATTAAGAAGTGATCATCTGTAGTTCTTGGATCTGGGTTTTCAGCTTTTTTGAATGGCCAAATTTTACTTCTCATGTAAAATGTAATAACCATTAAGTGGGCTGCAAAGAATACTGTTAATTCGAACATGATTGGAACGAAAGCTGGCATGTTAGTAGCCCAAGAAAAATTAGGTTTACCTCCAATATCTTGTGGCCAATCTGCAATCATAGTATACCATGTTAACCAAATAGCAACCGATAAACCTGTAATACCATACATAAAAGCAGTGATGGCTAAACGTGTTGGTGCTAATCCCATTGCTTTGTCTAATCCGTGAACTGGAAATGGACAAAATACCTCTTCAATATGATGGTGATCTGCTTTTACTTTCTTAACGGCATCCATTAAGATATCATCATCATTATATAATGCGTGAATTACTTTATTAGTGCTCATTGTTCTCCTCTCTTAATTTTTTATAGTTCTCACCTGTTGATTTCAAGATTGTCTTAATCTCTGCTGTAGGAATTACAGGGAAAGTTCTTGCATATAATAAGAATAATACAAAGAAGAATCCAATAGTTCCAATAAAGATACCTACATCTACAAATGTTGGCTCAAAACGCCACCATGTTGATGGTAATTGACCTTTACTTAATACAATTGCGATAATATCGAAACGCTCAAACCACATTCCTATATTAATGATAATTGAGATAATGAAAGACCAAATAAAACTTCTTCTAATTTTCTTAAACCATAATAATTGTGGAGTAAAAATGTTACAGATTAATAAAGACCAAAATGCCCATCCGTAAGCTCCTGCTTCTGCTCCAAAAGATAAATAAGTATAATTTTCGTAAGGTGATCCTGTATACCATGCAATAAAGAACTCTGTTGCATATGCTACTGCTACGATACCTCCTGTTACGATAATTACGATATTCATATACTCTACGTGTAGACGTGTAATATATGCTTCCATATTCGTTACTTTACGCATAATACCTAATAAAGTTTGTACCATTGCGAATCCAGAGAAAATTGCCCCTGCTACGAAATATGGAGGAAAGATTGTTGAGTGCCATCCTGGGTTAATAGATGTTGCGAAGTCCATCGATACAATCGTGTGTACTGAAAGTACTAATGGAGTTGCTAAACCTGCTAATACTAATGATACTTCTTCAAAACGTTGCCAATCTTTAGCTCTACCTGACCATCCGAAAGATAATAATGCATATATCTTCTTTTGGAATGGCTTAACAGCTCTATCACGGATTGTTGCAAAATCAGGTAATAAACCAGTCCACCAGAATACTAATGATACCGATAAATACGTAGAGATTGCAAATACATCCCATAATAAAGGCGAGTTAAAGTTTACCCATAACGAACCAAACTGGTTAGGAATTGGTAATACCCAGTACCCATTCCATGGACGTCCCATGTGAATAATTGGGAATAAACCTGCTTGGAATACGGCAAAGATTGTCATTGCCTCTGCAGAACGGTTAATTGCCATTCTCCATTTTTGACGGAATAATAATAATACCGCTGAGATAAGTGTTCCGGCGTGACCGATACCTACCCACCATACAAAGTTGGTGATATCCCATGCCCAACCGATATTTTTACTTAATCCCCATACACCGATTCCTGTTCCTACGGTGTAAAAGATACATCCAAATCCCCATAACATTGCTGCTAAAGAGATATAGAATGCTACATACCAATGTTTGTTTGCTTTACCTTCAATAGGTTTTGCAATATCTTCAGTAATATCATGGTAACTCTTGTCACCAAGTATTAATGGTTCTCTATAAGATGATTCGTAATGAGACGACATAAATCTATATACTTATTAATTTTATTATTAAGCTTCGTTTGTATTTCTAACTTTCACTTGGTACACTACATTTGGTTTTGTTCCAATATAGTCTAACACGTGGAATGCTCTTTTATCTTCTACTAATGGCGTTACTGGATCTTCTGGATTGTTTACATCTCCAAACACCATAGAACCAGAAGAACATGCTGCAGAACAAGCACAAGCATCGTTAAACTCGTCTTTTCTTACTGCTCTTCCTTCTCTTTTTGCTTTTAAGATAACTGCTTGAGTTGACTGGATACAGAATGAACATTTTTCCATAACTCCTCTTGAACGAACAACTACGTCTGGGTTTAACACCATTTTACCGTACTCGTTATTCATATTGAAATCAAACTCTTCGTTTTCTGCATAGTTAAACCAGTTAAAACGACGAACTCTATATGGACAGTTATTTGCACAATATCTAGTTCCTACACAACGGTTATACGCCATTTGGTTTTGACCTTGACGACCGTGTGATGTTGCTGCTACCGGACATACTGTTTCACATGGTGCGTGATTACAGTGTTGACACATCATTGGCTGGAAAGCAACTTGTGGGTTCTCTGCTGGATTTTCTAAAGCGTCAAATAAATCACCTTTACTTAACTCTAATACTTTTTCAGTATATCTTCTTTCTACTTCTTGATTCGCTAAACCTGGATTTTGAGCTTTAAACTCTTCCATAGTCATTTTAGCTTCGTGTTGCTTATCTTCAACAGTAGATGAATAGTAACGATCTATACGCAACCAGTGCATATCTCTACCTACTCTCATTTCATCTTTACCAACTACTGGTACATTGTTTTCTGCGTGACATGCTACAACACATGCTCCACACCCTGTACATGAAGTTAAGTCGATAGATAATTTGAAGTGATGTCCTATTGTTCTGTCATGCTCTTCCCATAAGTCGATAGTACTTCCTTCAACTTCTTGGTGATCATAAGAAACCATAAATGGCTTATTCCATGTATGCTTAGGATCTAAGTTTTTATTGTTTACTTCTTTTAAAGTAGCTTCTTTTAAAATATCGTGACGTCCTGCAAGCGTACTTTGTACCTGTGTACAAGCAAACTTATGCCATCCTGATGTTTTTTCAATTGAAACGTTGTATTGGATGTTATTTCCATTCATATAGAATGGGTATGCATTAACACCAACTTGCATTTCTTTTTTCAATCCTTGAGTTCTACCGTAACCTAACGCTAATCCAACTGATCCTTTAGCTTGACCTGGTTGAATCATTACTGGAATATTCTTAATAGTTACTCCATTTACTGTTACTGTAGCATAATTACCATCGATTGCTCCGTTATCTCTTACTGGGTTTTCAAAACCTAACTCTCTTGCATCAGCAATAGACATTGTTAAGTAGTTATCCCAAGTAGCTCTTGTAAGTGGATCTGGTAATTCTTGTAACCAAGGGTTGTTTGCTTGTTTACCATCTCCTAAAGCAGTAGATGTAAATAAGTTTAATTCGAACCCTGAAGCTTTCCCTGCTGATCTTGCTAACTCACCTGCTGCAGCTGTTAAATCTACAACTGTTTCTGTTGGTGCTTCAACTTCTTCAACAACGGTTTCTGCTTTGAAGAATCCATCATGTAATGCTTGATTCCAAGATGCTCCTCCTAAAACGTTAGTATTCCAGTATTCTTTTAAAGTATCGTAATAGTTTACAGTACTACCAGACCATTTTAATAATACATCTTGTAACTGACGTGTATTGAATAATGGTTGAATTGTTGGTTGCATTAAACCATAAGATCCTTCTTCAACAACAACATCTCCCCAAGACTCTAAATAGTGAGGAGCTGGTAATTTATATTCTGTAGCATTAGCTGTAGCATCATTTTGAGTAGTTAATGCAACAGATAATTTTAATTTCTTTAATCCTTCAGAGAAATCAGCAGCGTTTGCTAAACTGAAAACTGGATTTACGTTATAAGTTACTAAACCTTTAACAGCTCCAGATTTCATATCAGCAACTAACTTAGCTACTTTTTTATCATCTCCTTGTCTTTTGTAAATAGGCTTATTTACATCGATAATAGTACTCTTTAATGCTTTATTTATTTCTAAAGCGATTAATTGAGCGTTTTTATCATTTAATCCTGTAACAACAACTCCTTTTGAACCTGCTTTCATTAAGGCAGCTGCTAAGTTTTTAATCTCAGCATCAACTTTAGTTGCTTTTGAAGGAAGAGATCCTCCAGTTATAGCATTGTAAAGATTAATTAAAGCATAAACTTGTTCAGAAGGTTTTAATACCACACGCTTATCGGCATTTGCACCTGTAAGCGACATGTTACTTTCAAGTTGTACATGGTAAGACATCTTACCGCTGTTTACTTTTCTACCTTTTACATAACTTCCTTCGAAACCTCCATGCCAGTCAGCTAAGAAATCTGCTCCAATTGAAGCAATTACTTCTGCTTTACTAAAATCATAGTTAGGTAAAGCACGTTTACCATACATTGCTTCAAAAGCATCTGCCGCTCCACTTTCAGAAACAGCATCGTATACTACGTGTGTTACATTTGGATAAGCAGTTATAAAATCAGCAATTACTTTTTCAGTAGAAGGACTCGCTAAAGTACCTGTCAATAACACTACTGGTTCGTTTGCTTCTTTTAATCCGTTTAATTTTGCTACAATTTCTTTATCTGCATCTTCCCAAGAAATATTTGCACCACCTTTACTAGGCTCTTTTAAACGTAATTTTTCATCATATAAAGATAATATAGAAGCTACTGTTCTTGCATTTACATCTGCATTTGCTTCTTTATTTGGCATCACTAAAATAGGACGCCCTTCTCTTGTTTTTACTAATACGTTTGCGAAATCAAATCCGTCTGCCATAGTAGTTGCATACCAATCAGCAACACCTACAACGATATCATTTGGTTGTACTACATAAGGAATTGATTTTCTTACTGGACCTTCACAAGCTGCTAAAGAAGCTGCTGCTGTTGTAAATCCAACATATTTCAAGAAATCCCTACGTGAAGTTGATGATGTTTCTAACGTTTCTTTGTCACCTAAAAACTCATCTGTAGGAATATCTTGTACAAACTCATTATTACGTAGCGTTTCAACAATAGAACTATCTTTTAGTTCCTCAACACTTTGCCAGTATTTTTTGTTTGAAGCCATTTATATACGTGTTTTTCTACTTTCTAATTGATTAATAGTGGCACTTACCACACTCTTTTCCTCCTAACTGCGCAATTGTTACTTGCTCTACCCCATACTTTTCTGCTAATTCTTTGTGAATCTTAGCATAGTATTCATTTCCTTTCAAGTCAACCTTAGTTGCTTTGTGACAGTCGATACACCAACCCATTGTTAACGGAGAGTATTGATATACTTCTTCCATTTCTTCAACTGGTCCGTGACATTTTTGACATTTTAATCCAGCAACTGTTACGTGTTGTGAGTGATTAAAATATGCAAAATCTGGTAAGTTGTGAACTCTTATCCATTTAACTGGCTTTGTATTTCCAGTATACTCTAATTTTTCTGCATCCCATCCAGCAGCTTCATAAATCTTAGCAATTTCCTTATCTAAATCAGCCTTAACTAATGTATGATCATCCATTACTACTTTTGTATCATCCGCTACTTCCGAAATATTCTTATGACAGTTCATACAAACATTTACAGATGGAATCCCTGAAGTTTTACTATGCTTAGCTGAAGAGTGACAATATTGACAATCTATCTTATTGTCTCCAGCGTGTATTTTATGTGAAAAAGCAATTGGTTGAATTGGCTGATAACCTTCATCAACACCTACTTTAAATAAATTCCCAAATAAGAAATAAGCTGTTACTAAGGCACCAAATATCACAGCCAATACATGTAAAAATGTATTTTGCTTAATACCTTCCCATAACTCAGCAGTTTGCCCTAATAAACCTGGCGTTTTAGGAGCTCCTTTTAACTCGCTAATTGTTTTTAATAAACTACCAATAATTAAGAACGCTACAATAATAGCCGTTGCTAAAATGTAAATCAACCACTTCGGAGCAGCTCCTTTTGCACTAGCCACCTCTACATCACCACCAGGAGCACCCGCAGGCTTAATCTCACCTACAGTAGTATAGTATAAAATATCATCGATATTCTTATCTGTTAACTGAGGAAAAGCCGTCATATTTGACTGCTTATACTCTTCAAAAATCGCGATTGCTTCTTTATCCCCTGAAGCTCTTAACGCTGCATTGTCTTTAATCCAAGCTTTTAACCACTCGTTAGACCTTTTTTCTTCAACGCCTCCTAAAGCAGGACCTACAAGCTTCTTGTCTAATTTGTGACATGAAGCACATAAAGATTTAAATAATTTTTTCCCTTCTTTCTGACGCGCTTCATCTACATCTCCTTGCGAAAATGCCGAGAAACTCATGAATAATACTAAGAAGAAAGCTAAACTCTTTGCGAGTGTTTGGGTTAATCTGCTGTGATGTTTCACACTTTTCATACTATAAAATATAAGTTTTGTATCTATTTTGGTACAATTTTTTCTATATACAGTTTCAAAAAACAATACACAGAAAGTTGCACAAAAGTACTACTTCTGTCTAAATTGTGAAATGTTAAGAGATTGCTAATTTATAATTTATATTAATTCTAAATAAATAACATTGACAATCTATTAACCAACAAGTCGTTACTTTTGTAAAAAGATTTAAAGAAATGAAAAAACACAGGTTTTTAATAGCTATTATATTGGTTTTCATTGGTGGTATCGTTTCTGCTAATGCTCAATCTAACACCTCTAACAATAAAGAGATTACCTCTTTAATAAAAAAGAAAAGAGCGTATAACAAACTTAATGGTACTGGTTATAGAATCCAATTATACAATGGACTGGAAAGAACAGCGAAAAGCTTAAGAGGAAGATTCAGAGTTGAGTTTCCTGGAGTTTACACTAAACTTTCTTACACGGAACCAGAATGGAAAATACAAGTTGGTAACTATAAAACACGTTTACATGCCGACAGAGCATTGAATAAAATACGTGAAAAATTCTCTGGAGCTATCGTAGTCCCATTATAAAAGCTAAAATTTAAAGCATAAAAAAAGAGCGTTTTATCAAACGCTCTTTTTTTATATCTGAACAAAAGCATTAGTATGCTCTTTTATCATTTCCTTCATAAAAGTTAATAAAAGCTTGGTTTACTACTCTATGACCTCCATCTGTTGGATAATCTCCTGTAAAATACCAATCACCTAAATTATCAGGACACGCTTTGTGCAATCCACTTACTGGCTGAAAAATAACTTCAATATCTGCAGTAATTCCATCTGTTTTTAACATCTGAGCTATTTTAGCAGAAATCTCTTCATCAGTAAAAGGTGCATAAATTTCTTTTACAAAGTTTATCACATCTTTATCCTCACTATCCTCTTGTTGTTTACACTTTTTGTAAACTTCTTCTACTATCGAATATTGATCTGTTTCTTTTAACAATTCTAAAGCTGCCTTGAAAGCAATAAAATCATTAATTTTTGCCATATCAATTCCATAACAATCAGGATATCGAATTTGTGGTGCTGATGATACTACTACTATTTTCTTAGGATTTAACCTGTCTAATATTTTAATAATACTTTTCTTTAAAGTAGTGCCTCTTACAATACTATCGTCAATAATTACTAAATTATCTGTTGGTTTTACTACTCCATAAGTAACATCATAGACATGAGCCACTAAGTCATCTCTACTACTATCATCTGTAATAAACGTTCTTAGTTTAGCATCTTTAATAGCTATTTTTTCAAAACGTGGTCTTTTTGATAATATCTCAACTACCTTTTCTTTTGACAACTTACCATTCCCTGCTAATATCGCGGCTGTTTTTTGTTGATTCAATACATCCTCCGCTGCTTCCATCATTCCAAAAAATGAGGTTTCTGCTGTATTCGGTATGTATGAAAACACCGTATTCTCTATATCATTATCGATTGACTTTAGAACTTCTGGAAAAACATACTTCCCTAAATTCTTTCTTTCTTCATATATAGAAGCATCACTTCCTCGTGAAAAATAGATACGTTCAAATGAACATGCTTTTTTAACTCGCTGTTCTAAAACCGGTTTCATTGTCGTATTTCCATTCTTCTTAATAATTAATGCATGACCTCTTTCAATCTCTTTTATTGAATTGATATCTACATTAAATACAGTTTGAATCACTGGTCGTTCTGAAGCTACAACTACAACTTCGTCATCTTGATAATAAAATGCTGGTCGAATTGCTGATGGATCTCTTAACACAAATGCATCTCCATGCCCAAGTAATCCTGCCATTGCATATCCTCCATCCCAGTTTTTTGCTGATCTTTTTAAGATTCTTTGGATATCCAAATGCTCTTCTATATATGGTGAGGCATCTTTTTTATTAAACCCAGCTTCTTTTGCTTTGATATACAAATCAGAAACTTCATCTTCTAAAAAGTGACCTATCTTCTCCATTACTGTTACCGTATCGGTAAACTCTTTTGGATGCTGTCCTAAATCAATTAAATCATTTAATAATTGTCTTGAGTTAGTCATATTAAAATTACCCGCAACTATTAAACTCTGATGTTTCCAGTTATTCTGACGTAAAAATGGATGCACACTCTCTATTGAGTTACTTCCAAAAGTTCCATAGCGAACATGACCTAAAAACAAGTTACCTATATATGGTATGTTTTCTTCTTGCCATTTAACATCATCTATCTTATCTGGGTTTTCTTCAAATACTCCGTTGATTCTTTTATTAATTTTCCCGAAGATATTTTGAATTGGTTGTGATTTATTAGATCTAATTCTACTAATATATCTTGTACCAGGCTCTACGTTAAACTTTATACTTGCAAGTCCAGCTCCATCTTGGCCACGATTGTGTTGCTTTTCCATTAACAAGTACATCTTGTTTACCCCATAAAATGCAGTACCGTATTTATCTTTATAATACTGTAATGGTTTTAATAAACGAACCATTGCAATTCCGCATTCATGTTTAATAGCGTCACTCATTATATTTAAATATATTTTAGTTGTGTTGTTGTCTTGTGTCTTGTTGTTTTTTATATAAAAAAATCCGCACCAAAAGGTGCGGATTGTATTTATGATAATTCTATATCAAACTGAGTCAGCTCTTTAAAAGACTGCAAACGTGTTTGCACTTCTTCTTTTGTTAGCTCTTCCATTCTTTGTGTTCCAAACTTCTCTACACAAAATGATGCTAAGTTCGAACCGTAAATAATTGCATTCTTCATGTTTTGGAAAGAGATATCTTCTGTTTTTGCTAAATATCCACAGAAACCTCCTGCAAATGTATCTCCTGCTCCTGTTGGATCAAATACTTCTGCTAATGGTAATGCTGGTGCAAAGAACATTTTCCCTTCATTGAATAATAAAGCTCCATGCTCTCCTTTCTTTATTACTACATACTTAGGTCCCATTTCATGAATCTTCTTAGCTGCATTTACTAATGAATACTCTCCACTTAACTGACGTGCTTCTTCATCATTAATTGTAATTACATCTACTCTTTTTAATACAGTATGTAAATCTTCTAAAGCTATGTCCATCCAAAAGTTCATAGTATCTAGTACTACTAATTTTGGTCTTTCATTCATTTGATCTAAAACAGATGCTTGAGTTAATGGATGTAAGTTTCCTAACATTACGATTCCTGCATCTTTAAAATCTTCTGGTACTACTGGCTGAAAATGCTCTAATACATTTAACTCTGTTACTAATGTATCACGAGAGTTCATATCGTTATGGTACTTACCACTCCAAAAGAATGTTTTTCCTTCTTTTACAATCTCTACTCCATCAGTATTAATTCCTTTAGAGTTCATCATATCTATATATGACTGTGGAAAATCTCCTCCTACTACAGATACTACTCCTGTTTTAACTCCAAATTGAGAAGCTGCTAAACCTACAAAAGTTCCAGAACCTCCTAATATTTTATCTGTTTTACCAAAAGGTGTTTCAATAGCATCAAACGCTACAGTACCTACTGCTAATAATTTACTCATTTGTTATTTTTTTACTGTAATTTTGCACTTTTAAATAAAGTGGTCGTAAGACGATGCAAAAATAGTTTTAAAAAATGACTATCAAAGAAATACAAGAAGAAATTATTGACGAGTTTTCAATGTTTGAAGACTGGATGGAGCGTTATGAGTATATTATTGACCTAGGAAAATCATTACCTTTAATTGATAGTGCTTATAAATTAGATGAAAATTTGATTAAAGGATGTCAATCTAAAGTATGGTTGCATTCTCAATTAAATAATGATATTATTGAATTTACAGCCGATAGTGATGCTATTTTAACTAAAGGTATTGTAGCCCTACTATTAAGAGTTTTTTCAAATCAAACTCCTCAAGCTATACTAGATGCCAATACTGATTTTATTGACAAAATTGGATTAAAAGAACACTTAAGTCCAACTCGTGCCAATGGTTTAGTTTCTATGGTTAAGCAAATAAAAATGTATGCAATTGCACAACAAAGTAAATTAGCGAATTAAAAATAATAAGATGACAGATACTCAATTAGAAGAATTAGGAGATAAGATAGTACGAGTATTGAAAACAATATTCGATCCTGAGATACCAGTAGACATATATGAATTAGGGTTAATTTATGACGTATTCGTTTCTGAAGAAAACGATGCTAAAATTTTAATGACTTTAACTTCACCTAACTGCCCTGTAGCCGAAAGTTTACCTGTAGAGATTGAAGAAAAAGTAAAAACTTTGAAAGAAATTAACAACTGTGAGGTTGAAATTACTTTCGATCCTACTTGGACTCAAGATATGATGAGCGATGAAGCTAAGTTAGAATTAGGAATGCTATAAAATATGGCTGAAGAAATTATAAATAGAGTTGCCAATAGTAAACTTATAACCATTGACCTTGAAGATTTTTATCCTCAAGGAAGACGTGTTGTTTTTGATATTAAAGATTGGTTATACGAAGGTTTAATCCTTCGTGAAAAAGACTTTAGAGAACAGGTAAAAAATCATGATTGGGAGCAATACCAAAACACGTATGTTGCTTTAACTTGTTCTTCTGATGCTATTATTCCTTCTTGGGCTCATTTATTGCTAACTGCACAATTATCTGAACATACAAACAAAGTTGTTGTTGGTAATTTAGAACTGTTGGAAACTGTAATTTATCAGGAAATCATCAATTCGTTAGATATTTCGGAATATGAAGACAAACCTATAATTATTAAAGGGTGTGCTAATAAACCTATTCCTCCTTCAGCTTATACTTTATTAATAGAAAAAATTCAGCCAATTGCTAAAACTCTTATGTTTGGTGAGGCTTGTTCTACTGTTCCTTTGTATAAGAAAAAGAGATAATACCTTTTCTTTATTTAAAAGAAACAGATAAAAAATTAAATCCCCAAAGAATTCAAACTCTTTGGGGATTTCTTTTAAACACTCATTAAAATTACCACTCACTCTTTACTTTTCATAGATATAAATATCATCAATAGCAGTCATACCTCCAGCGTGTTTTACAGCAATAGTATAATCTCCTGCTACTACTTCTTTAGCTATAGTTGCATTTAATATTTCCCATGACGATGTTGTTGTTGATTTTTTTACATCTAAAGAAATCACTTCTGCTCCTGAAGCTGATTTTAATTCAACTTTAATACTTGTAGTATCTCCCCAAGGTTCAATTACCTGACTACTAAATTGTACTCCTAGTTTATTTGCTTCAAACGTTTTTGACAACTTAAATGTCTTTGTCGCTTCAGTAGCAAAATAGCCACCTATTTCCCCCATATTAATTCCCATAAAACTAGTATCATTCCCACTATACACTAAGCTATTGTATGCTGGAAAATCTCCTCTTTTCCCTCTACAATATTTATCAATCTTTTCAACAGCGTTCTTTGCATTAGCAAAACCTTCTACATTTTCCTCAAATGTAAAGCCATATAAAACTTTTGAATCATCTACTTTAATTGTTACCGTATCTTCAACAGCTATATCTTTTTCATTTGTAACTACAATTTTAAATACATATTCCCCTGCTTGCAAATTAGATACTTTAGTATCTTCTTTGTCACTATTAGCAATTGTTACTCCCTTTCCGCTTATTTTTGTCCAAACAATTGATTTAATTTTTTCTCCTTTCGGATTTGTTATTGTACTATTTAAATCAAATGTATTTGTTGGTAAATTAATTGTTGCATCTGTTCCTGCATTTACTTTTATTTCACTAGTACTGCTAGTAGTTTTGTCTGTATAAATTTTAATATTGTCCAAGCTAATACCTTTTGGAGCGTGAAATACTATTAATTCATATTCACCAGCTACTATTTTACTTGGAATCTTTGTAGCATATTTCGACCAAGTATATCCTTTTTCAGACGGTGTTAAGTTGATCGATTCTTTTGTTTTCTTTGAACGTAAGAAAATATTAATTGCTGGAAAAACATAACTTGTATTTACATCTTGCCCATAATAATCATAAGAAATCGACAATTCATTTACATTAAAATCTTTTGCAAAATTCAAGGTTCTTTTTGTTGAATACAAAGCAACACACGAAGCTTCTCCGTCTGTACTACTCCAACCTCCACCTGACTTTATTGCATTATTAAATAACCTTCCCATAAAATAAGTGTCGTTTCCTTCAAAGTTTATTGGTGCTTTGGTTGGAAAATCTTCTTTTTTACCTCTCGCTAGATTACACTTATAAGTAGTTTCTGAAATATTTCGGATAGGCGTTTCCTTATCTGATGGTTTATTTTCTAAAACACCTACAAAACCTTCATTATCATCTTCAAAATCGAAGTCAAATAAAATAACTGAGCTACTTGTTGGCGGTGTTGTAGGAACAACTGTAATTGTTTTTACAGAAGGAATGCTTCCTACTACTGTTAAATTATCTATTCCTTGTTGTTCTATTGTAGTTTCACTACACGATGTTAAAAAAGTCGCTGTTAATGCTACTATTGATAGTATTTTTTTCATTTTTAAATATATTAAGGGTGTTCTAATGCTTAATCGCATCTATTATTTGACTGTGAAACGAAACATGATTAAAAAACCCTACTTTTTGTTTTGAATTCTTTTCCTGGGAAACACCAACTCTTAGAAAAAACATTAATAAAACCTCATAAAGACTATTAATTATCTTTGAAAAAATATTTTATAAAAAGAATTTATTTTTTAGTAGGGTATTTTTATAGTTAATCGTTATACGTCAAACAAAAAGTATTTTATGAAGGATGTAAACTCTGTTTGTGCTCCCGTAACCTATAAAAAGTTATATGATTCATACGCTGATGGATTATATGGTTTTATGATATATAAATGTGGTGATAGTGCAAAAGCACAAGACTTTGTTCAAGAAGCTTTTGTTAAATTATGGACTAACTGTTCTAAGGTTATCTTTGAAAAGGCAAAGTCCTATTTATTTACTGTTGCCAATAATTTATTTCTTGATGATTATGCACATCAAAAAGTAGTTTTAGCACACAAAAAGCTAGATGTAAAAAGTACTACCAATGAAACTCCTGAATATTTATTAGAAGAACAAGAATTCTTAAAAAAACTTCAAAAAGCAATTAGTGATTTGCCTGATAAACAACGTGAGGTTTTTTTAATGAATAGAATTGATAAGAAAAAATATAGAGAAATAGCCGAAGAACTAGAAATATCAGTAAAAGCAGTAGAAAAAAGAATGACTTTGGCTTTAAAAACATTACGAACTCAAATAAAAGGCATATAATATGGATCCAATAGAAAAATCAGATACTTTATTAGCAAAATGGCTTTCTGGAGAAATGTCTCAAAAAGAACTAGCTGCCTTTGAAAAAACAGAAGATTTTCATCTGTTTAAAAGAATTTCAGAAGAATCACAAAATTTTGAAAGACCCGTTTTAAACAAAGAAGATGTATACTTAAAAATATTAGAGGATATTGAACGTAAAAAAACAGCAAATAAAACAACTGTTCGACGTTTATTTCCTAAAAAAATTCTTGCTGTTGCTGCCTCTTTAGCCTTACTTATTAGTTTCTTTTATTTCAATTTTCAAAATGTAGAATCCTCAACTGGATATGGAGAACAATTGGAAATTAATTTACCAGACAATTCAACGGTAATATTAAACGCTCAATCTACCATTGCATACAATAAAAAAGATTGGAATACTAATCGATTATTAAAGTTAGAAGGAGAAGCTTTTTTTAAGGTTCAAAAAGGCAGCACTTTTACAGTTGAAACCAATGAAGGTAACATTACTGTTTTAGGTACACAATTTAACGTTTTAGAGGATACAGACTTCTTAAAAGTTGAATGTTATGAAGGTAAGGTTAAAGTAGAATCGGAAGGAGAAGTTATATTCTTAACTAAAGGTAAAACATTTACAAAATTAAAAAGTGACATAAAAACAGGTGATAAAAAAGCAACCGAAAATCCTAATTGGATAAATGGCGAAAGTAGCTTTACTAGTGTACCTTTAAAAATTGTTTTAAAATCGCTAGAAAATCAATACAACATAAAATTTAAAGGAAATACAGTTAAAACAAATGATAAATTATTTACAGGTAGCTTTATTCATTCAGATTTAAGTTTGGCTTTAGATGCTGTTTTTATTCCTATGAATATAGACTATATCATTTCAAACCAAAGCAACATTATTGAATTGACTGAAAAATAGTTTTATATGAAGAAACTGATATGTTTCGTATTGCTGAGTTTATCCTTATCTGTATTTACTCAAAACAAAACGACTCGATTGAGACATTTAAAAGATGTTTTAATCGAGTTAAGTGATTTATACAATGTTAAATTTTCTTTTTCAGATGAAATTGTTAATAATCAAAAGGTTCCTTTTAAATCTGGAAAAGACAGAGACATAAGCTCTATCATCAAAGGTTTAGAAAAATACTCTAAACTTAATTTTAAAAAAATATCTAAAAACAGGTATGCTATTTCAAGACTTAAGAATAGAGTAAACATTTGTGGAAATCTCTTTTCTAAACACAATAAAGAACCTTTAATTGGTGCTACTATAACTTTAAAAAATAAAAACATAGGTACTCAAACCAATATTGATGGTTACTTCGAGCTAAGAAATCTATATATCACTGATACCATAAACATTTCCTTTGTCGGATTTAAATCAAAAAAAAGAGCTGTTGCTAATTTTTCTAAAGAAAACTGTTTTTCTTTATCTTTAGAAGAAGAAAATGCAGTATTAAATGAAATAGTCATAACTAATTATTTAACTAATGGATTATCTAAAACCATTGATGGTGCTATAGTTTTTAAACCTAAAAACCAAGACATTATTCCCGGTTTAACTGAACCAGATGTTTTTTATACAGTTCAACAATTACCAGGAATAGTAAATGTTGATGAAACGGCTACTGGAATGCACATTCGTGGTGGTACTCCGGATCAGAACTTAATATTATTCAATCAAATAAAACTATTTACAGCTTCGCATTTCTTTGGAGCCATATCTGCCTTGAATCCTGAAACTATAGATAAGGTTGAAGTATACAGAGGTGCTTCTAAAGCTAAATACGGTAATCATATTGGAGGCGTTATTAACGTTGAAACTGGTAACGACATCCCATCAAAAATTAAAGGTTCTGTAGGAATGAACTTTACACATGCTGATGCTAATGTTAGTCTACCTATTTCTCCCAAATTAAGCATATCAGTTTCTGGAAGACGTTCAATTACTGATGTATTGAATACTCCCACATACAGGCAATTATCTCAAAAAGCTTTTCAACACACTACCATATCTAAAGATAAAAAATTGGTTGAAGAGATAAATGCTAAAATTAACACCGATTTTTTCTTTCAAGATTTTAACACTAAAATAATTTATAACCCAACTAAACAAGATAAAATATCACTCAGTCAAATTAGCATTAAAAACTCCTTAGACCACTCTTTTTTCTCTTCCGATTTTAATGATCAAAGAAGTGATGATTTATTAATAAAAAATGATGGTTATAATATAGGATGGGATAAACAATGGAATTCAAAAATGAGTAGTAAAACTACTATTAGTTATTCTGATTATAATTTAAAATATAGAAACAATAAAGAGAAAGATAACGCATCGTATGCTTTTACGACAAAAAATAATCATGTTAAAAATCTAGACATTAGCACTAGTTTTGACTATAAAATAAACACGAGCTCTAGAGTTAGTATGGGATATCAATATGCTTATAATGATGTTTACTTTCTTTTAAGTAAAAAAAATGATCTTCTTTTTGTAGAAAAATCTTCAACTCAAAGTGACATCAACCAATCACATTCTTTTTTTACTGAGTACCTGTACAACAAAAATAAAAACATCACAGTAAGCTTAGGAGCAAGAGCAAATCACTTTTCTTTATTAAACAAAACCACTTTTGAACCTAGAATATACAGTCAAATACAAGTTTTACCTAAATTTTGGTTAAGTAGTTCTTTTGAAATAAAACAACAAAATATTAGTCGAATAGTTGAATTTTATACTACCGATTTTGGTTTGGAAAATCAATTATGGGCACTATCTAATCAAAAAGACATTCCTTTATTAGAAAGTCAACAAATCACTATTGGAGCTTTATTCAATCAAAATAATTGGTTAATTGATTTAGATGTTTATAAAAGAGAAATAAAAGGGATTACCTCTTTAACTAGTGGATTTGATTCTTTTACAAGGGATATTTTAACAGGTAAATCGAAAACACTTGGTTTAGACTTTTTAATAAAGAAGAACTGGAAAAATTATAATACTTGGTTAAGTTATCATACAGGAAAAACTACTTTTCTTATCAATGATTTTAATGACAATAAAGAGTTTACTGGTAATTTTGATGTTACTCATTCCTTTTATTTAGCTAACAATTTTAAATATAAAGAATATAATTTTTCATTAGGTTATACTTATAGAATAGGAATTCCATTCACTTCTAATAATGGTTTAGCTAACAATTACTTTATTGAAAGAAACGGCATTAATGATAGTAGGCTTCCTAATTTTTCTAGGTTAGATTTTTCAGCGGGATATGATTTTTATATGAATAAAAAGAAAACCGTAAAAGGAAGATTCAATATCTCATTATTGAACATTCTAAATAAAAAAAACATTCTTAAAAGAACCTATGATATTGTTAAAGAAAATAAAAATGGTTTTGATGAAGGAAAACTAATAGAACAAAATACAGAATCTTTAGGTTTTACCCCAAACGTAAGTTTTAGGTTAAGTTTTTAAAAACATAAAGTTGTAATTTATTTATTTCGTAAAGTATAAATATATTTGCTGATTTTTTTAATGTTAGTCTAACTAATTAATAGACAATAGTTTTAAAATATAATCGATGCAAAAGTTATTTTTAATACTTTTTATAAGTGTTGCTAGTATAATGTATTCGCAACAAAAAAAAGATAGCATTCCTAAAAAATGGACTGTATTAGGTAAATCTACTTTTTTATTCAACCAATCTTCCTTTTCAAATTGGACAGCAGGAGGTAACAATACTATTGCTGGAAATATTAGTTTGAATTATGATTTTAACTATAAAAAAGGAAACTGGAACTGGGATAATAAAATTATAAGTGCTTATGGTATAAGCCATATAAGTGGTTCAGGATTGCAAAAAACCGATGATCGTTTTGAATACAATTCATTACTTGGTTTAAAGGCTAAAAAGTATTGGTTCTTTTCTTTCTTTAGTAATTTTAAAACTCAATACACTAAAGGATATAATTATAAAACCGACCCTAAAGTATTGGTTTCTGATTTTTTTGCCCCTGCTTATTGGAGTTTTGGACCCGGTATGCTTTGGAAAAAATCTGATAACGCAAGAATAAATATTGCACCAGCAACTTCCCGTTTTACTTTTGTTTCCGATCAGTTCTCAGGAAAATATGGTGTAAAAGAAAATAGAAACACAAGTTTCAGTTTAGGTTTCAATTTATCTGCCTATTTTAAATATGCTATAATGAAAGATGTTATTATGGAAAATATAGTATCCATCTATTCTGATTATTTACAAAAACCTCAAAATATTGATATTGATTATCAATTGAACTTCTTTGTGAAAATAAACAAGTATCTTTCTACTAATGTTGGATTTCATGCTATAATTGATGATGACGCTTCTAGTAAAATACAATTTAAAGAAGTATTTGGTTTAGGACTGAATTATATCTTTCATAAAAAGTGACTTTTAATAAATAACTTTGTCTAAAGTAAGGGAAGTGTAATTTTTGCACAAAAAAAGAATTTAAATATAAAAACATACCAATGAAAAAACTATTAGCTATTGCTGTATTATTTGGAGCTTTAACAGTTAATGCACAAGAAGAAAAAAAAGAAGAACCAAAAGAAGGTTGGAAAAAAAGTGGTAACATCTCTTTTTTATTCAATCAGTCTGCATTTAATAACTGGTTAGCTGGAGGGACTAACAATATTTCTGGAACTCTAGGTTTAAATTATGATTTTAACTATGCTAAAGGCGATTGGACTTGGGATAATAAAATAATTGCTTCGTATGGTTTAACTAAATTAAGAGGTCAAGATTTACAAAAGACAGACGATCGTTTTGAGTTAAACTCTTTAGTTGGTAAAAAAGCTTCAGGATATTGGTACTATTCTGCTTTTTTCAACTTTAAAACACAAATGTCTTCTACATTTGCAAATGGAGTTCAAACTTCACATTTTTTCTCACCTGCCTATTTCCAATTTGGACCAGGTATGTTATGGAAAAAATCTGATAATTTAAAAATAAACATCGCTCCTGCTACTTCTAAATTGGTAGTTGTTGATAGCGATTTAACTGTTGCAGGACCTGCATTTGGTGTTGCTCAAGGTGAATCTACTCGTTATGAATTGGGTGCAGCTGTTAATGCATACTATAAATTTGTCATTATGGAAAACGTTTCTGTTGAGAATATTTTAAACTTATACAGTAACTATTTAGAGGATTTTCAAAATGTAGATCTTGATTATACTGTAAACGTAGTTATGAAGATTAATAAATATTTATCTGCAAACCTTTCTATGCAAACTATTTATGATGATAATGCATTTAAAGGGTTTCAAACAAGAGAAGTATTTGGTTTAGGAGTTAACTATGGTTTTTAATTAACACCTAATAACAATAATACAAACAAACCTCAGAGGGAAACCTTTGAGGTTTCTTTTTTCCTTATTTTAGCCAAAAAAATAAAAAAATGACTTTATTAATAGTTTTCGCTACTTTATCTATTCTCTTTTCCTTTTTATGCTCTATTCTAGAAGCAGTATTATTAAGTGTAACTCCTACATTTATCAATCTAAAAAAGAAAGAAGGAAAAGCTTTTGCAACTAAATTAGAAGAAATTAAAAAAGATGTTGACAAACCCTTAATTGCTATTTTAACTCTAAATACTGTTGCACATACTGTTGGTGCTATATTAGTTGGTACACAAGCTGAAGAAGCTTTTGGAGGTGAAGGTAATGGAGTTTTTTGGGTGTCTTTTGTAATGACTATTTTAATTTTAGTTGCCTCTGAAATTATTCCTAAAACCATAGGAGCTACTTACTGGAAGGGATTAGCTAATTTTACAACAAAAGCATTAAGCTTTTTAATTATATTATTTAAATACACCGGAATCATATGGATACTTCAACTATTCACTAAAATGTTTGGTAAAGGCGGACATGGTGAAAGTGTTTTAAGTAGAGAGGATTTTTCTGCCATGACTGATATTGCCGAACAAGAGGGAGTTTTTCAAGAAAGTGAAAGTAAAGTTATTAAAAACATGCTAAACTTTAAAGATGTTCAGGCAAAGCATATTATGACCCCTCGTACAGTAATTGTTACCGCAGACGAAAATCAAACTATTCAATCTTTCTTTGAAGACAATAGACTTTTACGCTTTTCAAGAATTCCTGTGTACTCTGAAAATTCAGATAATATTACTGGCTATATTTTAAAAGACCAGTTATTACTTGCTATGGTTGAAAATAAAGGAAATGAGCCTTTAAAATCGATTAAAAGAGACATTATTATAGCTAATAGAGAATTATCTATTCCTAACTTATTTGAAAAGCTAATAGAACAAAGAGAACACTTAGCTCTTGTTGTTGATGAATATGGCACAGTAAGCGGTTTAGTAACCCAAGAAGATGTTATAGAAACTTTATTAGGTTATGAAATAATGGATGAAAGCGATAATGTTGCTGACTTACAAAGCTTAGCTAGAAAAAGCTGGGAACAACGTGCTAAACGTTTAGGAATTATAGACGACAAAGAAGAATAAGTTTTATTTTATAAAACAAAAAGGAGAAGCATAATGCTTCTCCTTTTTTATATTATTATTTTAACTTTTAATCGTTAATTGTCCAAGATAAATAATACATAGAACCTATTAAACCAGAACCTGGTGCTACTATATATTCTTTTCCTGTTAAGTTAGTTCCACCTAATTTAAACCTTGATTTTAAAGAAGGTACACTATAGTTAATTTGAGCATCTAAAATAGTTCTTGCATCTACAATACCATCTAAGAATCTAGACTCCCACACAAACTTATCTTGCCAACGTACATTTACATTAAATCCTAAGTTCTTTAATATATTTGGATTTCCAAACTGGAACTTAACTTTATGCTCTGGTGTATTAAACCCTGGCTTAAACTCAACGTCTGTACTCTTATCAAAAGTAAATCTAGCCCAGTTATAAGCTAATCCAACATCAAATTTCTTAAATATTTTCGTTTTTAAACCTAAACCTGCTCCGTATGAAGAAACATCAGCATTAGAATTTGTTTTAATTGAAAAACGAGTTAAATCTCTATTATTCCATGCATTTACTAAATCCTGATCCGGAACTCCGTTAGCATCAAAACTTCCATAGTGAGCAACGAATGCAACTTTTTCAGTTAAAAAGTCTTCATAATCGTTATAATATCCATTTAAATCAATCTCTAATAAATTAGTATCTGTTAAATTAAATACTCCACGGTATCCTGCCTCAAAAGACCTTACTTTCTCTGGTTTTACTAAACCATAATTTGCTTGCAATGGAGTTCCATTTGCTACTGAAAGAGCAGAAAAAGATCTATTAATTGCATCTCTACCTGTTAATACTGATGTTGTAGATGGTGCATTTGCTCCTCTATTAGTAACAGTAACTGAATATCTATCTAAATTCTCTCCTGCTGTTCCTAATATATGAGTTGCTCCACTAAAGAAACCAATATACTGATCTTGTGTTGTAGGATTACGGAAACCTGTTTGGAAAGATCCTCTTAATACGTGATCTTTATTTTCTCCTAAACCATAACTTAACGATACCCTAGGTGAAAAATTTCCTTTAAAGTTTTCTGACTTATCATAACGCACTGAACCTGTAAACTTTAAACGATTGTCTAAAAACTTTTTCTGTAACTGTGTATAAAAACCGAACTCATCAAATGAAATTCTAGAATTTGAATCGGTATAAATGTTACCTTGAGAGTTTAATTTAAATAATCGGTAACTACCTCCTACTTGTATTTCTCCCCAATCTATAATATCTCTAAAGTTATAGTTAGCATCTGCATGATAAAAAGCTGATTTATCAAAAATCTTTACTCCTGAACTTGCATCTGAAGTTACTTCATTCAATGCTGCTTCAAATTCTGGTGTTCCTGGAACTAATCTTCCAGAATCTGCTTGAGTTCTTGCTGTTAAGTGAGCTATTTGCGCATTATTTGCTGGTACTCCTGGAATATTACCTGTAAAGGCAGCTGCATAAGCTCCTATATACTCTGAATACCACTGGTTATTTGATTTCCATCTTTCGTTTAAGTTAATAGCTGCAAAACGTGTATCGAAAGAATTACCTCCATCATTTTCTGAATAATATCCTCTAACAAAATAGTTTTTACCAATTAACTCTAATTTATGCTGTTGTAAAAAGAAATCTTTTAACGAATATCTATTTACTCCTTGATATACATTATTATCTCCTCTATTATAACGTGAATTCCAAACAATCTCTAAATCTTCATTCCCAAAAGGGCGGTAGTGTAATGAAGCATCAAACTTTAAGCTATTTGCCTTATAATCTAATAACTCTTTTTCTTTATAACCTGTTCTACTTACATCAACTCCTCCTTGGAATAATGGTGCTAAAGCATTTATAGCTGGATTATTGCTTCCTAAAACTAATCGCTCTAAATCCTGAGATACTTCATCTCCATAAACGTTTACCCCATCATAATTTGGATCTGAACCTATATCACCTGCTATTCTATAACCAGATGTAACTACACCACCAATTCCTGTAGTATTTTGAATATCATCTGCATGCCAATCTTCTCCTTCAAAATACGTTAAATTAACCTTAGCAGCTAACTTATTTGTAAATGCATATGCCATACGTACACCAACATTATAAAACTCATTATTACCTGCTGCATTTTGACTTGTAATACCTGATTTAATGTATGTGCTTATACCATTGTATTCAAATGGATTTTTACTTTTAGCTAATAAGATACCATTAAATGCATTTGCCCCATAAAGTGCTGATGCTGCTCCTGGTAATATCTCTACACTTTCAACATCTAATTCAGAAATACCTGCTAAATTTCCTACAGAGAAATTAAAGATTGGCACTGAATTATCTACTCCATCAATTAACTGTACAAAACGAGTATTTTCAAAAGGGGAGAAACCTCTAGTATTTACAGATTTAAATCCGATACTATTTTCGTTTACATCTACCTCTTTTAAATTAGCTAAACCATCATAAAAAGACAACGCTGTGTTCTTTTTAATATCGTTTAACCCTAAACGTTCAATTGTTACTGGCGATTCTATAATTCTCTCTGGAGCTCTTGATGCTGAAATTACAACTTCATCTAAAGATGTACTCTCTTTAAGAATTATATTTAACTCTTGATTTGCTTCTGTTACTTCAACTATTTCAGTTTTATAACCTATAGCAGATACTTCTATGGTAAATGGAAAAGTCTCTTGCTTTGTTAAAGAAAAATTACCATCGATATCTGTGTTAGTTTTTTGCTTTGATGTTTTAACACTAGCCCCTGGGAAAGGTTCTAAGTATTCATCATAGACTTTACCACTTATAGTTTGTGCCATTGACACAATACTATATAAGGCAAAAAAAACAATAAGTAATTTTTTGTTCATAAATAAGGGTTTTTAATTGTAGTATTTAAAAATAAAGATTGGAAGAATTACTAATTATTCTTCCAAAGAAAATGAAATAGGGAAACCATATTTAACGGAAGTTTTTTCCCCATTTTTCTTTGCAGGTATAAACCTAGGTAGTTGAGCGACTACTCTTTTAGCCTCATCATTTAAAATCTCTCCTCCTTTTGGTCCTAAAGTTTTTACATTCGAAATGTTTCCGTTTTTATCTATAACAAAACGGATCCAAACATCTCCTTGAATTCTTTCTCTGACTGCTTTACCTGGATAACGGAAATACTTTTGAATATGTTTAATCATTTCCATATTAAAACAGTTCATTCTATCACTCTTTTTCGAGTTTCTACAAGATTCGAATAAAGGTATTTTATCAACAGCACTAAACTTAGAAGCTTTTCTTAATTCTTCTGCTGATAAATTATTAGTAATATTTGCTATATTATTTTTAAGAGCTAATGATTCTTTTAACTCTGAAGAACTATCTATACTTGAAACTCCTGAAGTATTTAAGTGAGAAGCATTATTAACTGCAGAACGTTTTTTAATATCTTCCCTCTTTTTTAGGTATCTACTTCTAGAAGACGATACTCTAACCGTAATTTGTCTTGTTTTTTTACTTTTTTTTGATTCTTTTATAGTACACTTTGTTATACTATTTACATCAAAAGAATCCTCTGGTGTTTCACAGACTTCTTTTTGGGCTACCAAATTAATAGAAAAAGAAGAAGCTAATATTAAAAATAATAACTTTCTCATACTTATGGGGTATTAGTGTTATGGTTATTTAACAATTACAACAGAATTAAAGTCGATAAGCCTGTTTATAACTTTCACTAAGGCTGTTTTTTTAACAGTTTTTTAGGGGGAGGGAATATAATACACCTTAGAGACTGCAAATTTTATACTAAAATTTAATATTTACAATTTTTTAACATAGAAAATACTCGTTTTTATGATTTTTTCATATAAACGAGTGTATTTTTTAATAAAAACTAGAATTCTTTTCTATTCAATAGTAAAATTTAAGAAAAAATTGAGTTCTAGTATTAAATATATATACAAAAAGCCCATCAAATTGATGGGCTTTTAATTATATTGTTAAATATTATTACTCTAAACTGAAAACTATAGGAAATTCATATAATACATCTATAGATTTATTTTTATGTTTTCCTGGTTTAAAATCTGGCAATAATGAAACTATTCTTTCTGCTTCTTTTCTTAAAATTTTGTGGACATTTTCTCCTTCTATCTTAATATCCTTAACTTCTCCATAAGAATCTATTACAAAGCTCACATTTAAACTTCCTTCAATACCTCTTTCCAATGCTTTTTCAGGATATCTAAAGTTGTCTGTTATATGCTTTTCCATTTCTTGATTAAAACAATCAAATGCATCTAATGTAGAATCTGAGCAATTTTTAAACATCGGGATTTGCTCTACAACATCGAAAGAAACATTCATTTCTTTTTTCTCTACACTTTTAATTTCTTTTAAGGAATGTTTTTCTAATTCATTGTCTGTTTTAATACCAGTAATATTGTTTGTTTTTAAATCACCTGCTAATAAAACAGCTTTACTTAAGTATGTACGCTTTTTAAAATACCTCTTGCTTGAAATTATTACATCTTTTTTATTAGGCTTTTTGGTAATTTTTATTTCTTTTACCTTACACTTATTAATCTCATTTACATCAATTATTACTTCATTCTTCGTCTCACAAACTTCCTGAGAGAAAATTTGTGTTACAGTGAAGAACATCAATAATATTGTGAGTACATTTTTCATTTAAATCAAATTAGATTAACGTATATAAAATCTGAGTTTTTAAACAATAGAGATAATCTATCGTTTTAAAATCCTTTCTTGATTTTTTATAAGTTAAATGATAAAAAAATTGACTAGATAGTCGTAGCTAGTTTTTTATTTGAAAAAAATGATCAAGGAAATGGTCAAATATTCTATTCTGGGTAAGTGTGTTATTTCTCATTTTCAGGGGGTTAAAATGGTTAAAAAAACTGATTTATAACTACTTAAAAAATATATCTTTTATTTATTAAGGGAATCTAAATATAATAAAAAAGAACTTAAATAACAAAATATTCAAGTTCTTTTTAGGTTAAACGTTTATCAAGTTATGTTAAAGTTTTAATATTCTTGGTATAAGAAATCGTTATACGGAAAGCGTTGTATATGGATTTTTTTTACCTCTTCATATACCTTTTCTTTAAAATCCTCTAAATTACTTTTATTTAACGCTGAAATAAAAATACTTTCTTTTTCTATATCTTTCATCCATGTTTTTTCCCAGTCAGAAAGTGTATAATGTGCTTTTGTTTTCTCGGTTATTAAATCATCTTCATCAATAACTTCATGTGTATAAGCATCTATTTTATTAAAAACCATTACAGTAGGTTTATGAACGGAATTTATCTCATCTAATATTTTATTTACAGACGCAATATGGTCTTCAAAATTTGGATGAGAAATATCTACTACATGTAATAATAAATCTGCTTCTCTAACTTCATCTAAAGTTGATTTAAATGACTCTACTAATTGAGTAGGTAATTTTCTAATAAATCCAACAGTATCTGTCATTAGAAAAGGAATGTTTTTAATCACTACTTTTCTAACTGTTGTGTCTAATGTTGCAAATAGCTTGTTTTCTGCAAAAACATCACTTTTACTTACTACATTCATTAATGTAGACTTTCCTACATTTGTATAACCAACCAGAGCTACTCGTACCATTTTACCTCTGTTCTTTCTCTGAACAGCCATTTGCTTATCAATAGTAACTAACTTCTTTTTAAGCAATGATATCTTATCACGAATTATACGACGGTCTGTTTCTATCTCCGTTTCTCCTGGTCCACGCATACCAATACCTCCTTTTTGTTTATCAAGGTGAGTCCACATTCTTGTTAATCGTGGTAATAAGTATTGATATTGAGCAAGTTCTACCTGCGCTTTGGCTGAACTTGTTTGAGCTCTATTTGCAAAAATATCTAGAATTAAATTTGTTCTATCTAGTATTTTACAGTTTAAAAAATTCTCTATATTTCTTAATTGTGCAGGAGATAATTCATCATCAAAAATTGCTGTTCCTATATTGTGCGATTCTATATAAGCTCTTACCTCTTCTAACTTTCCTGTTCCTAGAAAAGTTTTTGGGTTAGGCTTATCTAATTTTTGCACAAAACGCTTAACTGCTACTCCTCCAGCTGTTAAAGTTAAAAACTCTAATTCATCTAAATATTCCTCTGATTGTTTTTCGTCTTGATGTTGGGTTATAATACCAATTAAAACCGCTTTTTCAGATATGGCTTCACGTGTTTCTATCATAAGGTGCAAAAGTACAAATTTATCAACTTAGCTCCTCGATATTATTTTCGTTACTTTTTTCTTTAATTCTGGTAAAATATCCTTTTCAAACCATGGATTTTTAGTTAACCAAAATCTATTTCTTGGAGATGGATGTGGCAAAGCAAAATACTTTGGTAAATATTCTTCGTAATGATTTACTGTTTCTGTTAATGTCTTTTTAGCTGCTTCTTTTAAATAATATTTCTGTGCATACATCCCAATCAACAATACCAATTCTACGTTTTGCATCTTATTTATCAATAGCTCATGCCATTTAGGAGCACATTCTTTTCTTGGTGGTAAATCTCCAGATTTTCCTTTTCCCGGATAACAAAACCCCATTGGAATAATCCCAAAATTAGTAACATTATAAAATTGTTCATTAGTAACTCCTAGCCAAGCTCTTAGTTGTTTACCACTTGCATCATCCCAAGGTATTCCAGATTTATGAACTTTAGTCCCAGGTGCCTGACCTATTATAATAATTTTTGAATCCTTATTTGCAAACACCACTGGTCTTGGTTCAATAAAGTTTTCGCATACTCTACATTTCTGTATCTCTAATAACAACTCTTTCATTTGATAAAGTTAACATTAAAGCACAAAAAAAACACTCGTCTTATCATAAAACGAGTGTTCCTTTTTCAAAATTTGTTATTGCTTAGTGGTTAATTGCGTAACCAGCAGCTTTTCCAAACTCAGCTAACCGAGCTAAAATGTTTTTAAAAAAATTTTGAATCCCCTTAAGTAATTTTTTTTTCATGATTGTATTTATTAATTCCCCTTATGCAAATATAAGGATTTAAAACACTGTTTACCAGTAAATTACAAAACCATGTATGAATGGTAAATTATTATGTATAAATGGTATTGAGTGTTTTATAATTTGTTAAACACAATCTAAAAAAACAATATTTTTAAAACTTTATAAAGTCATTAAACGCCACATAGTATGGCTGATCCTTAAAAACTGGCAGATCTACACTTTCTGCATTTGCTATACCTACACCTGCAAACCAAACTTTTGCATTGTGTTTTTTTGCATGCTCTTTAAATGTTTCCATCCATAAAACATCATATTCCTCAGGTGATTGAATATTATTGGTAGTTTTTACAATCACAAAAATTGTGGGTTCTCCCTTTTTAAACAAAACAAACTGAGGATGTCTTTTTAGCTCACTATTAATTGCAACAAATTCAAAGCCTTTTTCTTGCAGTTCTTTCCCCACAATATTCATTCCTAAATTATGAAGTTCTTGCTCTGTAAGTGCTCTCATTACTTTCTTTTGTTTCTTTTATTGTAGTTTTTATCTCCTCTAGTTTTTGGTTTCTTATACTTTTTAGCAATTTCTCTTCTATAAGAACCACCTTGATTTGTTTTTTTATTTTTTTCTTTCTTTTCGTGAAAAGCTGGTCCCGGAACATATTCTTGTGATGTTCTATTTTTGGAAATTTCTCGCTCTTCTTTTGGTCGCTCTTCTTCAGTTAATTGTTTCGTTATTTCAACTTGCTCTGGAATATCTAACTTAGGAATCTCATAATTCATCAATTCCTCAATACGCTTTTTAGCCTCTTGCTCTTTTTCTGTTGAAAATAATATTGTTTTTCCTTCATGTTCAGCTCGACCAGTACGACCAATTCTATGCATATAGTTTTCTGGAAAATGTGGTGTATTAAAATTAATTACATGTGTAACTTCTTCTAAGTCTAAACCACGTGCAATAACGTCTGTAGCTATTAAAATTCTCTTTTCTCCTTTATTAAACTGCTCAATAGATCGTAAACGATAGTTCTGAGTCTTATTTGAATGAATTACACATGATTGTGAAGGATACTCCTCTTTTAGGCATTCAAATAATCTATCAGCATTTCTTTTGTTAGGTGCAAAAATTAATACTTTACTAAACTCCGATTTATCTAATAGCAATTCGTTTAATAAATTAACCTTTGTATAAAAGTTTGGAACATCATAACACACTTGTTTTATATTATCTAATGGTGTACCACTAACTGCTATTGCTATTTTCTTAGGCCCTATAAAGAAATCATCGATCAAGGCTTCAACATCTTCAGTCATTGTTGCTGAAAACATAATATTTTGACGTCTTGGAGGAAGTATATCAAAAATGTTTAGTAATTGAAATCTAAATCCTAAATCTAGCATTACATCAACTTCATCTATTACTAACTTTTGAATTGATTTCAACTTTAACACATTACTCAATGCTAAATCATATAAGCGTCCTGGTGTGGCTACTATAATATCTGCTCCTTGCATTACAGCTTCCTTATGGCGATTTAAATTTACACCTCCATAAACACCAATTGTACGCAGTGTTATATATTTTGCTAATTTTTCAATCTCCTCAACTACCTGTACAACCAACTCTCTTGTAGGTACTAAAATAAGTACTCTAGGATGTTGCTGTTTAGAGAACTTTAAATCTCTAAGTATTGGCAACATATAGGCAAAGGTTTTACCTGTACCTGTTTGTGCTATACCTACAACATCTTTACCCGACCTTACAATAGGATAAGCCTGTTCTTGTATTGGTGTTGGATTAACAAAACCAAGGTCTTCTATTGAATTACGTAACGCGTTTGATAAGTCTAAATCCTGAAAAGAAATCATTTATGCAAAATTTGTGCAAAGGTACGGTTTCTATCACCAAGTACAACATCTATATTATTTTGAAAAAAAATAAACTTTATTCATCAAAAGCACTCTCATAAAAATACACTTACAATGAAAGCATTTATATTTTCTGCTAGATGAAAATAGTTTTTGAATAACTGTTTTTTTCTTTATTCTTAAATATTTTGAATTACATCTTGGACAACTCATGATTATTTTTGTTCAAAAGTATTAATTAAGTATCCCCTTAAAATCACCCATAATGGGTGATTTTAAGAGCAAGTATCATCAAAAAAACATAGAATTAATCAAAATACTTTCCGAATGGCTTCTAATTATTTCTAAAAAGCAAAAAACCAACGCTATGCGTTGGTTTTTTTATATAAAGAGAAATATTTCTATCCTCCAAAGTCATCAAATCGGATGTTTTCGTCATCAAGACCAAAATCTTCTCCCATTTTTTGTACTGCTTTGTTCATTAATGGTGGTCCACAGAAGTATAATTCTAAATCTTCTGGGGCATCATGTTTAGATAAATATTGGTCTATTACAACTTGGTGAATAAACCCAACGAAACCATCTCCAGCCTCATCGTTAATATCTTTTTTAACTTTCCAGTTATCTTGCTCTAAAGGCTCTGATAAAGCTAAGTAGAACTTAAAGTTTGGAAAATCTTTTTCTAATGCTCTAAAGTAGTGAATGTAAAATAATTCTGCTTTAGAACGACCTCCATACCAATATGTAACCTTTCTACCAGTTTTTAAAGTTTTAAATAAGTGATAAATGTGCGAACGCATTGGTGCCATACCAGCTCCTCCACCTACATATAACATTTCTGCTTCAGATTCATTGATAAAGAACTCACCATAAGGTCCTGAAATAGTTACTTTATCTCCTGGTTTTTGGTTGAAAATATAAGATGATGCTACACCTGGATTAACATCCATCCATCCACCTTTAGCACGGTCGAAAGGAGGTGTTGCAACACGAACATTTAACATGATTTCACGCCCTTCTGCAGGGTAAGAAGCCATAGAATATGCTCTTTCTACTATTTCAGTATTCTTCATTACTAATGGTCTAAGATTAAACTTATCCCAATCAGCCTCAAATTTATTTGGTTCACCTGGATGATCTTGTGGATGTGCTGTAATATCCATATCTGAATATTTAATCTCACACTCAGGAATTTCAATCTGAATATATCCTCCAGCTTTATAGTCCATTTCTTCAGGAATTTCAACTACGAATTCCTTAATAAAAGTTGCTACGTTATAGTTACGTACTACTGTTGCTTCCCATTTCTTAATTCCAAAAATTTCTTCAGGAATAGAAATATCCATGTCTTGTTTTACTTTTACTTGACATGCTAAACGGATACCGTGTTGTAATTCTTTACGTGTAAAGTGAGGAGTTTCTGTTGGTAAAGCTTCACCTCCACCTGAATTTACGTGACACTCACATTGTACACATGATCCACCTCCACCACATGCTGATGGTAAGAAGATTTTTTCGTTTCCTAAGGTAGATAATAAGGTACCTCCTGAAGCTACTTCAATTGTTTTATCACCGTTAATCGTAATCTTTACAGGTCCCGATGGTGCTAATTTTTGTTTTACAAATAATAACAATCCTACTAAAACTAATACAATTGCTAAGAATGCTACTACAGTTACAGCTACTGTTCCTCCAGTACTTACTTCTAAAAACATCATTATTCTGTAATTTTTTTAGTGTTATCAGCTAATTCTTTAGTATCCTCTTTTATCTCTTGCTTCTTCTCTTCTATTTTGATTTCTGCTTTAGGAGCTTCTTCTTTTTTTCCTTCGTCATCTCCTCCTGTTAACATTCCACCAAAACTCATGAATCCGATAGCCATTAAACCAGTAATGATAAAAGTGATTCCTAATCCTCTTAACGCTGGTGGCACAGATGAATATCTAATTTTTTCACGAATAGCTGCAATAGCTAAAATTGCTAAAAACCATCCAATTCCTGATCCAATTCCATAAGTTAATGATAAACCTAATGTTGGAATTTCACGAGATTGCATAAATAAAGACCCTCCTAAAATTGCACAGTTTACTGCAATTAACGGTAAGAAAATACCTAAAGAGTTGTATAAAGCTGGTGCAAATTTCTCTACAATAATTTCTACTAATTGTACCATGGTTGCAATTGTTGCAATAAACATGATAAATGATAAGAAACTTAAATCATAGTCTGCATACTCTGCTCCTAACCAAGATAAAGCTCCTGGCTGTAATAAATATTGATCTAACAACCAGTTAATTGGTACAGTTACTGCTAATACGAATATTACAGCAGCTCCTAAACCTACAGCTGTTGATACTTTTTTAGATACTGCTAAGTAAGAACACATTCCTAAGAACGTAGCAAAAACCATGTTATCTATAAATATCGACTTGAAAAATAATTCTATATGTTCCATTTTCTATATTTTTTTAATGAAATCTAACGATGTTAGTCTTCAATTAATGCTTTGTTTCTACTACGTTGTACCCAAATAATAATACCTACAACGATTAATGCCATTGGTGATAATAACATGAATCCGTTATTCTCATATCCAATAGAATATAATCCAGTCTTTTCAATTGGGTCTCCTAATACTTTAAATCCTAATAAAGTACCAGAACCTAATAATTCTCTAAAGAAACCTACTGCAATTAAAATTACAGCATATCCTAAAGCATTTCCAATTCCATCTAAAAATGATCTCCATGGTCCATTTCCTAAAGCAAATGCTTCAAAACGCCCCATGATAATACAGTTGGTAATAATTAATCCTACGAATACAGATAAGGTTTTACTTAATTCATAAGCAAAAGCTTTTAATACCTGATCTACAATAATTACTAAAGCAGCTACTACTACTAACTGTACAATAATTCTAATTTTTGATGGTATAATGTTTCTCATTAAAGAGATTACTACATTTCCTATTCCTAATACAAATAATACAGAAATAGACATTACAATAGATGCCTTTAATTCTGCTGTAATTGCTAATGCAGAACAAATACCTAATACTTGAATTGTAATTGGGTTATTATCTGCTAATGGGTCAGTAATTAACGCTGCGTCTTTCTTTGATAAAAGTCCCATATCTTATAATTTTATTTTATTAGATTCTTTTAATGACTTGAAGAAAGGTAAGTATAATCCTAACTCTGACTTAATCATAGCAGCAACACCGTCTCCAGTAATTGTAGCTCCTGCAATTGCATCTACTTCATTATCATTTTTATCTTCATTCTTCGGATCGTTATTCGATTTAGAAACAGTAATTCCTTTAAAAACACCATTGCTCATTAAATTTTCACCGATAAAATCGTCCATAAAATAACGTTGCTTAATGTTAGCTCCTAATCCTGGTGTTTCTCCTTTGTGATCGAAGAAAGCTCCTTGAACTACCATATTTGCATCCATTGCAACATATCCCCAAATAGCATCCCAAAGACCTTTACCTCTAATTGGTGCTATATAAAACGTTTTACCGTCTTTTTCACCAACAAATAATGGTAACTTTCTTTCATTTCCTGCTTTTGCAGATGTTTGTTGTTTTTTAACATCAATTAAATACGCTTTGTCATCTTCAGTTACTTTGTCTCCTTCAATAACTAATTGTTTTTTGATGTATTTTGAAAACTCATCAGCTACTTTGTCTTTTGAAACAAAGATTGCACTGCTTTCATCGTTTTCATTTACACCCATTGCGTATAAAATATTTTGTTGCTTTTCTATACGTTTATTTCCATCAATCATTGGTCGAAGCGATGATGCTGTAAACGCTAACAAAGCTCCTACTACTAATACCATACCTATGGCAAAAAGTAGCGTATATCCATTGCTTTCTGTTTTCTTACTCATAATTAGGCAGTTTTAACTTTAGCACGTTTTAATCTTCTCTTAACATTTCCTTGAACCACATAGTGATCAATTGTTGGAGCAAATACGTTCATTAATAAAATAGCTAACATTACTCCTTCTGGATAAGCTGGGTTAAATACACGGATCATGATTGAAATAAATCCAATGAAGAAACCGTAAATCCATTTTCCTTTGTTTGTTTGTGCAGCCGATACTGGATCTGTAGCCATATAAACTGCTCCAAATGCAAAACCACCAATTAATAAATGTTTCCAGAAGTCTAAACTCATTAATCCGTAAAACTTACTTGTTTCACCAATCCATCCCATTTCTACAACTTGGTTAAAGATGAATCCCATTACTAAGGCTCCAATTACTGAAGATAACATAATTCTCCAGCTACCAATTTTTGTAAAGATTAAGAATAAACCTCCTAATAAAATTAAGAAAGTGGATGTTTCTCCTACCGAACCTGGAATAAATCCGAAGAACATATCTGACACTGAGAAATTAGTTGTAGCATTTTGCGCTAAACTTCCTAACATTGTTTCTCCTGAAATTGCATCAGCAGTTCCTGCTAATTCTCTTGCTCCAGCTACCCATACTTTATCTCCCGACATCCAAGTTGGATATGCGAAGAATAAAAATGCACGGATTGTTAATGCTGGATTTAAGATATTCATTCCTGTTCCTCCAAATACTTCTTTACCAATTACAACTCCAAATGCAACTGCAACTGCTAACATCCATAATGGTAAATCTATAGGTACAATTAACGGAACTAACATTCCTGTTACTAAGTATCCTTCTTCTATTTCATGTCCTTTAATGATACAGAATACAAATTCTATTGCTAAACCAACAACATAAGAAACAATTACTAATGGTAATATTTTAGCTGCTCCAACTAATAAATTGTCTAAGTTCCAAAATTCTCCACTGAAGAAAGACATTCCTTCTGTAAATCCATTAATAGCTGCGTGGTGTTGATATCCTGCATTAAACATACCAAATAGTAAACATGGAACTAACGCCATAATTACTATATTCATTGTACGTTTTAAATCATCTGCTGCCTTGATATGAGTTCCTCCGTGAGTTGTCTCATTTGGCAAGTATAAGAAAGTATGGAAACCATTAAATAGCGGAGCCATTTTAGTTCCTTTATACTTTTCTTTTAAATTATGTAAATTTTGTTTTAAGCCCATATCTTATCCTAATTCTTCTCTCATTAAATCTAATCCTTCACGAATTATTTTCTGGTGAGGTTGTTTAGATACACAAATAAATTCTGTTAACGCAAAATCTTCTGGTGCAATTTCATATGCTCCTAATCCTTCCATTTCGTCAAGATCTTTATACATACAAGCTTTTAATAATTGCAACGGATAGATATCTAATGGAAATACTTCTTCGTAAGAACCTGTTACTACAAAAGCTCTATGCTCCCCATTAGTATTTGTATTTAAATCGTATTTTTTCTTTGGGTTTAACCAAGAAAAAGTTAATGCTCTAGAAGTTGAGATTTTATTAAATACTGGTTTATTCCAACCGAAGAATTCATAATCATCTCCTTCTGGAATTGCAGTTACCTGATTATCATAGTATCCTAAGAAACCGTTTTCATCAACTTGTAATCCACTTAATATGTTTCCTGAAACTACACGTGCATTATCTGCATCTAAATTTCCTTTAACTACATCAGCTATTTGAGCTCCAGCTAAAACAGTAACATATTGTGGCTTATTAAACTTAGAACCAGCTAAAGCAACGGTACGTTTTGCATTAAATTTACCTGTTAATAATAGTTCACCTATTATTACTAAGTCTTGTGGAGTAACTACCCACACAACTTCCCCTTTGTTTATCGGGTCAATTTGTGCTATTTGTGTACTTACATTCCCTATTGGGTGCGGACCTGATACATTGTGCAATTCAACACCTTTCATGCTCTTGAATGGAGATAATGTTGAATTTTTTGCAACTGACACATGTACTTTACCTTCTGTTAACTTTGTTAACGCAGTTAAAGCTGCCTGTAATTCAGCTTCCTTACCTTTTAATGCATAATCATAATCTGCTGCTAGAGGTGCACTTGCGTAGGCTGATACAAAAATTGCTTTTGGTGCTTGATTTGGATTTGCTACAATATCGTATGGACGTTGCTTTACAAATGGCCAACAACCTGAAGCAAATAAGTGATTTTTCACTTCTTCTCCAGACATTGAATCAACATCTTTCTTTCCAAAATCTTTGTATTCCTGCTGTGCATCAGCAGTGATTTTAATTGCTAAAACTTTTCTTCGTGCTCCACGAACGATTTCTGTAATTTTTCCACTAACAGGACTAGCAAATAAAATACGCTCATCACTTTTTGCATGAAAAAGTGCTTGACCTACTTTTACTTCTGTACCTTCTTTAGCTAAAATTTTAGGAATAACGCCGTGAAAATCATCTGGCTTTACTGCAAATGTACTACCCAATGGAAGTTCGGTAGTAACTTGTTCTGCCTCGCCAACTAGCTTGATGTCCAAGCCTTTCTTAATACGGATGTCTTTTGACATAGGAACTGATTAATTTGATTTTCTTAAAAAACATGCAAATTTACAGATTTTCAATTTTTTTGGTAAGCATTTGTATTTTTATCTTTTAGAGTTCTCTTTATTTATACCTATTCTAAATAAAGAAGTTTATCTTTGGTCTATATTTTGATACATTCCTATCTATGATAAAACATATTTTATTTTTAATTTCTTTTAGCCTCTCAATTCAGTTAGGTGCTCAAAACATAAAAACGATTCAGTTGCGCCCCAAAAACAGCAACAATCAATTTTCTGCTATTATTCCTTTAGGCAGTGTTCTAACATTATCATTTGATGATTTAGATGCTGATAGCAAGGAATATCAATATAAAATACAACACATGACACATGATTGGAAACCTAGTAACATTACTACCAATCAATACATTGATGGATTTGACCAAATTGAAATAGTCAACTTCAGCAACTCCTTTAACACATTACAACCCTACACTCATTATTCAGTTGATTTACCAAATCAAAATACTGTAATTACTAAAAGTGGTAATTATCTAATTTCCGTATTAGATGAAGACTACGAAGTTGTGTTTACTAGACGCTGTGTTTTTTATGAAAATATTACTACGGTTGGTGTGGCTGCATTTAGAAGTAGAGACACCAAATCTAACAACCAAAAACAAACAGTTCAATTTGCCGTAAATCACCCCGATTTACAAATCAACAATCCCAATCAAGAAATAAACATTACCCTATTTCAAAACCATAACTGGAGCACAGCAATAAACAATATCCAACCTCAATTTATTAAACCTCAACAACTTTTATATAATCATACTCTTGCTACTAATTTCTGGGGTGGAAATGAATTCTTAAACTTCGATAGTAAGTTTATAAGAACAACCAGTTTAAACATTGCAAAAGTTGAACGTAAAGATATTTACAATAGCTATTTATACACCGACGAACAAAGAGCAGATAAAATATACACCTACAATCCTGATATTAATGGTCAGTTTATTATTAGAACTATGGATTCTAATCTTCCAAATACGGAAGCTGATTATTCGTTGGTACATTTTTCACTAGACGCCTTTGAACCTTTAGAAGACAAAAGCATTTATGTTTATGGCGCTTACAACAACTATAGACTAACCGATGAAAACAAAATGAAGTACAACTCTAAAGGCAGAATTTACGAAGCTTCTATTTTACTTAAACAAGGCTTTTACAACTATAGTTATGTTACTCTGGACAAGAATAACCTGATTAATCTGAATGAAATCGACGGTTCTTTTTTTCAAACCGAAAACGAATATACTGTTATCGTATATTACAAACCTTTCGGCGAAACTTACGACCGTGTAATCGGAGTTGGTATGGGGTATTTTAACCAAAATAGGTAATTTGCAAGTGTCTTAAACGACTTAAGACGTAAAAAAACCTTATATTTATACTATGTTTCAGCAAATAACTAGGGGGATAAAAATATCTGTTAAAACAACATTCAATGGTCCGATTTATCATGCAAATCGATTCCGAAATGCTTTTAGCTATTACATATCTATCGAAAACACTTCGAAAGACACTGTAAAGCTATTAGGTCGTTTTTGGACTATTTTTGATGCCCTAAGCAATGTTGAATATGTTGAAGGAAGAGGAGTTGTTGGAGAAACTCCTACTTTAAAACCTAACGAGTCTTATAGTTACAAATCTAATTGTTTTTTACTTTCTTCTCTTGGAGCTATGAAAGGAAATTATAAAATGATTAACTTTGAAACTTCAGAAGAATTTCTTGTGACGATACCAACATTTCAACTAACGACGACTCCTACTTTAAACTGATGGGTAAAAAAAATAAAGTAGCAATTATAAAAGACCCTAATTGCTTAAATTGTGGACATCCTTTTATTCAAAATGAAAAATTTTGCCCTGAATGCGGCCAAAAAAACAAAGGAAAAAGAATCACTCTAAGAAGCTTTGTTCGCGAAGTTTTTGCTGGTTTTATTTCTTGGGATGCCAAATTTTGGAAAACTTTAATTCCGCTACTTATTAGACCCGGTAAAGTCTCTAGAGATTATATAGAAGGGAAGCGTACTAGATACGTTAACCCTTTTCGTTTTTATATAACTACTTCAATTATTTTCTTCTTAATTTTTGGTTTAATTTCTAGCTACAATAAATTTCAAAACTTCAACAAAGGTAATCTTAAAAAAGACACCTCTTTAATTTCTGAAATTCAAAAAGAAATAAACATTGATTCATTAAAAAACGAAACTAACAAGCGTCTTGAAAGAATACCTCTTGACTCCATTACCAAAAAGACTATTCTGGACGAAGTTAACCAAAAAGCTAACGACTCTATAAATAGTAAAATACCTGGTAAAATATCTTTTGGTGGAGGTACTAGACTAGACGAATTTATTGTATATAACCGTAAATATCCAGATGCCAATATCGATGACGCATTAGATAGTTTAAAATACGAAAAGACTTTCCTAAACAGGTTTTTTTATAGTAGAGCTGAAGTAGCAAACAGTTTTGTAGACAAAAAGGAAATGAGAGAACAATTTTTAAATCAGATGCTTTCTTATGGTTCTATTTCTCTCTTTATTTTACTACCTATTTTTACATTTTTCCTAAAAATATTTTACATAAGAAGAAGGTATACTTATGTAGAGCATTTAATATTTGTATTTCACACCCAAACAGTTTTCTTTCTATTAATTACACTGTATATTATCTTAGATTTCTTTACACAAACAGCCGAAGAAGGTATATTTACCCTTCTTTTCTTAATATACCTCTTTATAGCCATGAAAAGCTTTTATAAACAAGGTTATTTCAAAACCTTTGTAAAATTCTCTTTAATAAATATGGTTTATTTGTTCTTAGCTACTATAGGGATAGTAATTGTTGGAACTGCATCCTTTGCTTTGATTTAAGAAGTCAGTTATCTTGTACTTGTAAAACCTAAATAAAACTTTAGCTTTTATTTCAACTCTTGATAAATTGATTTTAAAGAAGATTCTTTTAAAGAAACAATCAACTCTAGCTGATTATCGTTACTAACCGTAGCTTTAATTTTTTGTACCTGTTTTAAATATTTATTGGACAACGTATAAAGACCTCTATTTTCTTCTAAATAACTCTCTACATTAAAAACTACTGAAAGCCTATTCTTTTTATCAACTGTAAAATCACCCACAGTATCATAAGTTGAAGACATCAACAATTCATCTTCTTCATTATTCGCATAGGTTTTAAAAAGTGGGTTTAATACCAACAACTCTTTTCCTTCTACATTTTGAATTCCTTTATTTCTCTTCAAATACTCGTAAACTTTATCCCCTCCTATTCTAAGACAAACATTAGGTAATAAGCTTTTATGAATTGATTTTTTTTCAACTTTATTAAAATCATCATCATATTCATAGGTAACAATAGTATCGTTTTTACTTTGAAAAGACTCTAAACTAAAGTCTATTTTTCCGTTCCAATAATTACGAAGAGAATCTAAAGATAAGTTTGTTAACTTCTTAAACTTTTCTTTTTTCTTTGCATCAATAGAAGAAAGAAGATACTCTTTATTTATTCTTCCAGAAAAAGAAGCTATTCCTTCTTTTAACTCCTGAGAATCGTATGCTAAAAAAGGACTATCCTCCTCATTCAACCCTCCTTTTAAAATCAATTTTTCTTGATCTTTTTCAAGCTCAAAAAAACCAAACTCTTTACTTTGAAAAGCTATTACTCCATTACTGTTTTTTAGTTTCAAAAGCTTTGCGTCATTCTCATTCAAATAACTTTTCTTTTCAAAAACTGTATTAAGCACCCGATCTATATTTGTTGTTTTTTTTAAGCTATAAACAACACTAAGCTTATTTTCTTTTAGAAGAAAAAACAGCTTTTTATATATAAAACAATCAATCCTGGTTTTATTCCCTATCAACTTTCCTTCTTTTTTTAAAAAGCTCACAAGACCAACCTTATCTTTTACTTCTACAGGACTGCTTACCCACAAATCTTTTAAAATAGTTGAATTTGTGTAGAAAAACACATTATTAGGAATCTCTATTTGATCAAAAAAAGAAATTCTTTTCTCGGAATTTGATTCTGAACTTTCTTCAAAATCTATATATGAAAGTGGATGAAGCACAACATCTTTTACAATGTTAAATTCAGCTTCACGTAAATTAATTCTTACAATGGCTTCTGCCGAAGTAGGTATAGTATTAGATAAATTTACAGTTGGATTATACCTAAAAAACCCAACTGTAAATATGATACTTAATATAAGTAAAATAGAATATACTATCTTTTTTATCATCTGCTTATTTAGCCATATTATCTATCAATCTAAATAATAGCTTTAATGTATTTTCCTCTTTACCTTTTGTATTTAATCTTAATTCCGATGAAATTTTATTTCCTTTCATTCTCGAAACTGTAAAATTAAGATTCTCGATATGTTCATTAGACAAATTAGCCATTTTATCTTCAGTCTTCCCAAACCATTCAGTAGGCAATTTGTTTATTATCTTATTTACATCTGCAAACAATACTGTAGAATTATTTCTTATAAGTTTATTATGTTTTTTACTAGCAAAATTAGTTCTACCAGCCTCTATACTTATAGCATTTGCTTTTGAAGTAGTAAAATATAAAACTCCATTTTTAACTACTGCATAAAAACCAAACGGTAACTTCGCTTCTTTTAAGATTAACTCATAAACGTTATTCGTTTCTTTAACAGCCTTATACTTCTCTCCTAACTTAAATACTTTAGTTAACAATTCTTTTTCTTCAGAACCTATCATAATAGTAAAGTCCGGAACTAAAGTTTCTTTTGTCTTTGTTACCTCTTTACGCTTATAATCTTCATCATACTCATACTTTGTATACTCTACTTCTTTTTTTCCAAACTCGTTTAACACAAAAAGTGCATCACCAGTTACTAATTTCGCGATAGCTTCCTCATCAATAACTAATGACAATACATCACCAACTATTTCAAACTCTTGCTTAAACTTTGGTAAAATAGCCCCGTATAAGTTATTCATCATTACTGGGTACTGTACAAGCATTTCTTCAGTATTAATAGACATACTCCAAAATGCCAATGCTTTTTCATGGTCAAAGCTATTTACAAGAGCAGAATTCATTCTCTTGTTATAAATCTTCTTAAAAGATTTTTTCATATAATCGCTAACCGACATTTCTAATAAAACTCGAATGTTTGCTTTCTCAAAAAACAAATTAGCGGTTACCTCTTCAACTCCATAAATGTTTTTACCTTTTGAAGGCATTAAGTACGACATTGTTGATCGCATTGTTTTTCCAAACTCTTGAATTAAGTTAGACATAAACATTCCATAGTTGCGAACCCACAATGTTGCTGAAGCATTCTTTTTCTTTCCTTTTTGGAAGTTTTTATTGGTTGCAATTGAATTAGACGGACTACTATTTAAAGTTTTCAATGCCTCTTCTTTAATCCACGACTTAACAATTCTCTTTTTAAAAGAATATCTCGACTCTCCTTCTTCTTTTAATTTGTTAAAACGCTCTTTGTGCTCTTTAAAATAACTATATGATTTACTTCCGTTAACAACCGCAAGTATATTATCATTCCAAATAGTTAAATTACTATAACCCTCTATATAGTTATATCCGTTTTCTCTTTTAATTTTCTTCTGCTGTCTTTCTTTTAAAGTAGCTTCATACTGTGCTTTATCTGTTAACTCAACCAAAATAGTATGATAAGATATACTATCTGTTTTCTTGAAAAAGTAATATGAATTTGACTTGATATCAACTCCTAAATCACTTACCGAGTTAACTTTTGCTCTTTTATTTGCACCTCTTAATGCTCCTTTTCCTAAAAAACTATTATCAATATCCGAAACATCTATCAAACTAAACAAGTTATCTGCGTTTGCTGCGATAACAATGTCTACGTTATTAGGTATTTTAGTTTCTAGTTTTTGAGCTTGTAAAACAACAAATGTGTTTACTAATAATAATGCTGAGATTATTTTTCTTATCATAACTTTTAGTTCTGTAGTTGAATTTTATTCTTGATTGTGTATTTATTGGTTATAATGTCTTGAGCCTTTACTCTTAACATAACTGCTTTTTTACTTTTTGAAATCTTTGATTGCTTATTAGTACTTGATTGTACTAAATCATCAAAACGATATACACCTGTATACGTAGCTGTTTCGAAAACTTTTCGATCTTTTATTTTGGTTTTTTGAAATTCTCTTCCAATATCAAAATGATGACTACGAACAAATGTTTTACTCTTTTTATTATAAGTGAAGTGCTGTTGCTTCTTAATAGCTTGCGCTTGTTTTTTAGAACTAAAAGCTACTAATACATTATTTATAGCTTCAACATTATCAAAGCTACATGAAATAGCAAGTATAAACTCATCCAAATCTAACGTACTATTAACATTATGTACTCCTTTAGTTTTTTTTATTTTTTGAACAACCTCAGCAACTTTTTTTCTGATAGCACTTTTAGAAGGAACCTTATAACCATTAATGCTATCTAATAACATTATTGAGGCTAGTTTGGTTTTATTCTTGCTTAAATTTAAGGTAAAGGTAACACTACCCGACCCGTCTTTATTAAAACTAATTTCTTCAACAAATTCAAAACAACTGGTAAACAAAAAAAGAATCATTGTAGTTACCACGAACAGCTGTTTTTTACACATAACTTTTTTTTGCGAAAATACTAAAAACTACAACTTTCTAATAATTATTTTGAGCTATATATTTTCGTCAACTATGTAATAATCCATAGTTACATGGTTCTTTTCTTTTTTTACTGAAGTTGTGCTAACTGTTTCAACCCTTGAACGTTTCATTTTTAAAGAAACTCCTTCCTCTCCTCTAGTATCATCTTGATGAAATGCTACAATATTTTCCTGAGAAATCTCAGTATTCTCTTTTAACCAATCGGCAAACCAATTTTTACGCAATTGTTTCATTCCCTCGTCATATAAAGTAGATGATGACCAAATTTTAGGTTGATCGCCTAGTTTTTGAAAATGCTTTTCTTCACCATCCCAAACCAACTCATAGGCATTTAATGTTTTTTCCCAATCAACAAGTACAATAGTAA
The DNA here is from genome assembly GCF_965221665.1 of Tenacibaculum aiptasiae. Classification (NCBI taxonomy): domain Bacteria; kingdom Pseudomonadati; phylum Bacteroidota; class Flavobacteriia; order Flavobacteriales; family Flavobacteriaceae; genus Tenacibaculum; species Tenacibaculum aiptasiae. The sequence continues at coordinate 1,639,869 of NZ_CBDCSN010000002.1, read as the reverse complement.
AAGGTTCAATTCCATTAAAATCAAACTGATTAATAATTTCTACAGGATTATTTACTTTCAATAATTCTTTAACTATAATCCCTCTACTCATTTTATACGAAGCAGCTCTTACATGTTTTGTAAAACCTCCATTTAACAGACAAATCAATCTGTTTTTTTCAGATAAACCAATCCAAGTACCACCGGCTAATTCGTCTTTTGGGTACTTTAATTTTATACCATCTTCATTGTATTCTTTAGGTGGTATTGTTCTTCGTTTAGGATCTTCATCCCTGTTAGACGTTAATATAAAATCATTATTTCCTAAAGGTAAATAAGTTACCGTGCACATATAGTATCTCTTTTGGTAAATTAAGACGTAAAAACTACTTAGTTATTACTAAAAATAAGTGTTAACTTTGTCCCTCGAATCAATCTAAAGATTGTTTGAAAATGTAAACTACTTAGTCTTTGCAAATTAATAGTATTAGATTTTGTTTTTTGCTTTTTTGAAAAAAATATTTTTAAACATACAAACAACATAATAAAAATGGCAAGAGGATTTTTTAATGTTCCTAAAGCAGTAAACGAACCTGTAAAAGGATACGCTCCTGGCTCTCCTGAAAGAGAAGAATTATTGGCTACTTACAAAGCAATGTACAATAGTAACGTTGATGTACCAATGCACATTAACGGTGAAGAAGTTAGAACTGGAAACACTAAAAATATTACACCTCCACATGATCATAAGCATGTAGTTGGTCAGTACCACACAGCAGATAAATCTCACGTAGACGCTGCTATTTCTACAGCTTTGGCTGCTAGAGAAGCTTGGTCTAGTGTTAGCTGGATGGAACGTGCTTCTATCTTTTTAAAGGCTGCTGAATTATTAGCTGGTCCTTATAGAGCAAAAATGAATGCTGCAACTATGATTGCTCAATCTAAAAACGTACACCAAGCAGAAATTGATGCTGCTTGTGAAATGATTGACTTTTTCCGTTTCAACGTAGAGTACATGACTGATATTTTCAAAGATCAGCCTGCTTCTGCTCCTGGAATTTGGAACAGAGTTGAGTACAGACCATTAGAAGGTTTTGTATATGCAATTACTCCATTTAACTTTACATCTATTGCTGCTAACTTACCTGCTGCAGCTGCTTTAATGGGGAACGTTGTTGTTTGGAAACCATCTGATCACCAAGCATATTCTGCTCAAGTAATTGTTGACTTATTTAAAGAAGCTGGTTTACCAGACGGTGTAATTAACGTTGTATATGGTGACCCAGTAATGATTACTGATACTGTATTAGCTTCTCCAGATTTTTCTGGATTACACTTTACAGGATCTACGCACGTATTTAAAAACTTATGGCAACAAATAGGAAACAACATCCACACATATAAAACATACCCAAGAATTGTTGGAGAAACTGGAGGTAAAGATTTTATCTGGGCGCACAACTCAGCTAATCCATTACAAGTTGCTACTGCAATTACTAGAGGAGCATTTGAATTCCAAGGTCAGAAATGTTCTGCAGCTTCTCGTGCTTACATTCCTGCTTCTATTTGGGAAGATGTTAAAAAGCATTTAGTTGCTCAAACTAGTGAAATTAAAATGGGTTCTCCAGAAGATCCATCTAATTTTGTAAATGCAGTAATTCACGAAGGTTCTTTCGATAAGATTGCAAAATATATTGATGCTGCAAAAGAAGATGCTGATGCTGACATTATTATTGGTGGTGGTTACGACAAATCTGTAGGATACTTTATTGAGCCAACAGTGATTGTAAGTAAATCTCCAAAGTATGCTACTATGTGTACTGAATTATTCGGTCCTGTTATGACTGTTTACGTATACGAAGATGCGGAGTGGGAAGCTTCATTAAAATTAGTTGATGAATCTACTGAGTATGCTTTAACTGGAGCTATTTTCTCTACAGACAGATATATTGTAGAAAAAGCATCTAAAGCTTTAGAAAATGCTGCTGGTAACTTCTATATTAACGATAAGCCAACTGGTGCTGTAGTAGGACAACAACCATTTGGAGGAGCTAGAGCTTCAGGAACTAACGATAAAGCTGGTTCTGCTCAAAACTTATTACGTTGGACTTCTGTTCGTTTAATTAAAGAAACGTTTGTTAGCCCAACTGATTACAAGTACCCTTTCTTAGGATAATACTTTAATTTATATATATTATTATAAAAGCAACCTCAATTGAGGTTGCTTTTTTTTTAGCTATATTCGAATGCTTAAAAAATTTAATTGCTATTTTTAACTGTAAAAAACACCTAAAGTTTTATGCGTAAAAAATTGCTCGCAATATGAAAAAAAAACTTCAAATATTAGGTTTTCTGCTATTGATTGTCTTTAACTGTAAAGCACAAAACAACGCTCTCCCTAACTTTATTCCTGAAGGATACACTCTATTTGAAAAATATTTTGGAGACCTAAATAAAGATGGGACAAATGATTGTGTTTTAATAATCAAAAAAACGGATACAACAAATATCGTTACAAATCGGTTTAACAAAAAAGTTGATAGAAATAGACGTGGAATTATTGTACTGTTTAAAAAGAAGAAAGGCTATCAGCTTACTGATAAAAATCTTAACTGTTTTTCATCTGAAAATGAAGACGGTGGAGTTTATTTTTCTCCTGAATTATGGATTGAAATAAAAAACAACAAATTATACGTACACTATGGTCATGGCAGATATGGATATTGGAAGTATACTTTTAGGTTTCAGAACTCAAATTTAGAATTAATTGGATATGATTCAAGTAGCAATCGTGGGCCAATTACAATTACAGAGACAAGTATTAACTTTTTGACAAGAAAAAAACTAATCAAGAAGAATATAAATAAAAATGATAATGACGGTGAAGAAAAGTTTAAAGAAACTTGGAGTAATATTGAAATAGAAAATCTAATCAAACTATCAGAAATAAAAAACTTTGATGAATTAGATATGTATAATTACTAAAAATAAAAACACCTAAAACTCCGCTTAGCCAGACATATTAGGCAAATAACAGGAACAATATTCCGCATATAAACAAATGATACCTCATTAAAAAAATGACGAATAGAACAAAAACCATAAGAGAAAATGAATTGAATAAGCTAAAGCTTCATCAAAAAGTAATTGCTCGTTTATGTTCTAAATTAGGAATTCCAGATTTAAGAGCTGGAAATATTACAATCCGAGACGACCGAAATTGGAGAACCAATGAAATGCATATTGAATACAGCTGGTTAGTTAATATCGCACAGTCATTTAATGGATGGTGCTGGTTGTTTTCTATAAAATTCGATAAAACTGAATTTAGAGAATTTAAAAATCCCGAAAAATTAGTTCAAGGACTTTTCACAATAGGCAACCAAGGAGAGATTAATGAATTCCATATGATTACTAAAACTAACGAATTCGAGGATAAGATTAGAAACCTCACATCTTATGAAATGTTTGATGCAAATTCTGGAATCACACTAGATGGAGTTGGATATGAATATTTAATATTTGCTCCTAATACTGAAATAAAAATGAGTCTGAATAATCCAAGTTCGGAAAGTTGGAAAATATGGGAAAATGAGATTTGGACCATTAGCAGGAAAATAGCTCAAGACTCTGGAGTTGAAGAATTGAATAAAATATTTGAATAAAAATGAAGTGCAACAATAACTATAAGTAATTGCTTGTTTTAACCTAATTCTAAAATAAAATCAAAAACAATGAATGTCCTATTTAAAAACATTCGTTGTTTATAGTATTTAGACTTTCCTTAATTGCTATCGTGCCAACGTGCCCAATCTTTCATACTTCCAAATAAAACATTCCTTCCTGAAGAACCATTCGTAAGTATTATAATACCTGATTTCGATTCTAAATCGAGCATAAAACCAGAATGCCACCCCTCATTAGATCCTCCATGACCATGTAATGTAAAATCTCCAAAACGATTCATCACCATATATCCCATTCCGTAATTCCCTTTAGACAATTCCGTAGGACTAATTAGAAGTTGTTTACTTTTTTCCGACAGTATTGGGTTTTGTGAATATGATGCCATTGCAAAAAGAATAAGATCATCAAGAGTAGTATGTAAGCCTGCTGCTGCCTGAGCATTAAAAAAACGTATTGGAATTTCCTCTCCTTCTTCATCATATGCCCTAGACGATTTTTTTAATAGCGCTTTATCTATGTTAAAACTTGTCTGTTTCATATTTAAAGGATCAAATATGTTTTCTTTCATATAATCAGAAAATGTGCTGCCAGTTACTTCTTCAATAACCAATTGTAAAACAGTATAGCCCCCACCAGAATATTGCCATTTACTTTCAGGTTCCATAATTAATTCTACCGCTTCTTCTTTACGACTAATTCCTGACAAAGATTCAGTAATAGATGTTAGTCCTTTTCTAGATTGATAGCCATTATATCCATGTACAGATAATCCCGCCGTATGTTGCAATAAATTCCTTATGGTTACTTTTTTTGCATCAAATTGACTAAGTGGTAATTGCCATTTTGTAATATATGTTGAAATAGGCGTGTCTAGCTCAATCTTTCCGTCTTCTACCATTTTCATAATTCCCCATGCTGTGAACATTTTAGAAATAGAACCAATATTAAATCCAGTTTTACTAGTAACAGTAGTCTTATCATCTATATTAGAATACCCATACCCTTTTTTAATAATTACTTTTCCTTTTTTAATAATTGCTAATGCTAAACCAGGCACTTTATTTTCATGTAATGCATTAGGAATGCTCTTATCTAAAGTAATTAACAGCTCTTTTTCTGAAGAAGTCATTTGCGCATTAAGGAATAAGGTCGATAACGCCATTGTAATAATTGTAATTATAGTTCTCATATTTTATTAAGTTTTAAATTTGATGCAAACCTAAAACTGTAAAACCGCTGTTTATAAACGTTTTGATGAACCTTGTATATAGAATGACAAATGATTATTTGTGATATTTAAAGTACCTTTAACCTCTAATTTGAATCGTTTACACTTTAAAAAGTGACGTTCATAAAATAAAAATTATCGCCTTGAGTTCGTACTATAGCTTTGTGTCAAAATCATAAACAATTAGAAAACATGACACACACAAAATTATTTAAATCTGCTGCTGTTATATCAGGAATACTCATTGTATTAATGGTGATTCTAAGAAACTCTAAAAGTGAACTTTTTACAGTACTTTCGGCATCACTGGGCTTAGTTGTCTTTTACACACTTTTATATTATCTATTCCAAACTGAAAAGATAAAATTTGGAGCTTCTAATCCAATCGTGAAATATCTCTTTTTTGGAATTAGTATCCCTCTATTAATTTACGGAATACAGGTAACTACAGGAACTGATGGGTTTATTACAAACTCTATTAGGATTCTTTTTACTATCGAAATTGCATATTTAATCTTTTATTGGATATACAAATACCAAAAAGGCATTCAAAAGCTTAAAAATGATAAATTAGAAGCTGAGTTGATGCTCTTAAAAAATCAAATAAACCCTCATTTTTTCTTTAACACATTAAACAATTTATACTCCCTAATAAAGAAAGATACAGATGTAGCACAAGATTATGTTTTAAAATTATCAGACTTAATGCGATTCACTATTTATGATAGCGGAAAAGAAAAAGTACAATTGAAAGATGAAATACAATACTTAATAAACTATATTGATTTACAAACAGCTAGATACCATAAAGACATCGATGTAAATTTCGAAAAGACTATTAAAAATTCGGATGCAACAATAGCTCCATTATTGTTTATCATCTTATTAGAAAATGCTTTTAAACATGGAGTCGAAAAAGCAACCGAAAATGCATTTGTTCATATAAATCTTGTTGAAGATGATAGTAAAATAAGGTTTATAGTTAAAAACAACTATGATGATGAATCATCAGAAAACAATGGTATTGGACTTAAAAACTTAAAAGATCGTTTAAATATATTATATCCAAACACACATCAATTGTGCAATAGTATAGAAGAGAACATCTATTCAACAACCTTAGAAATAATTAAGTAATGATAAAATATATAATTGTAGATGACGAAACTGCATCTCATGATAATATTAAAGATTATGCGAGCAACCTATCGTATCTATCATTCCAAAAAAGCTGCTATAATGCTTTTGAAGCCCTTGAATATTTAAATAAACATTCAATCGATCTTATTTTTTTAGACATTAATATGCCTAAACTTTCAGGCTTAGATTTTTTAAAAACACTTTCTAATCCTCCTAAAATCATTATTACTACAGCCTATAAAGAGTTCGCTATAGAAGGTTATGAGTTAAATATTGACGATTACCTGTTAAAACCATTTAACTTTAGTCGTTTTGTAAAATCTGTTAGTAAAGTTTCCGATGCACTGGCAATAAAATCCAACCCAATACAAAATACTGAAACTACAGAAAATAAGATTTTTATTAAGGAAGACAAAAAATACCATCAAATTAAATTAAAAGATATTCTATTCATTGAAGCTTATGGTAATTATGCTAAAATATATTTGCTTGATAAGATGATTGTTTCTCATCAAACCTTAACTTCCTTTACACACAACCTACCCGAAAGTCAATTTATAAGAGTTCACAAATCTTTTATAGTCTCAATAGATAAAATTGAATTGATAGAAGGAAATAGAATTCATATTCATGATAACAAAATACCAATAGGCAAAATGTATAAGCTTAATATTAATCGTTTAATAAAATAAAACATTCAAAAACATACTACACAATAACTTGAATAACTACCTTACATCCTACCAAACACCAACATAACACCTCAAAAGCAATCTAAACTAGGTTGCTTTGTTGTTTGACTAGCTGTGTTTATAACCAAATCCTTTTTTTTAACTATATTCGAATACTTAAAAAAATTTAATTGCTATTTTAAGTTCAATAAAAACACCTAAAACTCCGCTTAGCTAGACACACTAGGCAAATAATAGGAACAATGTTCTACATACAAATAAATTGCAACCAATTGAATGAAAGAAAAAATTAAAATATATATACTGATTAAATGGTGGATACCTGTGCTTCTTTTTATTTTAAGTGCATTAATCTTCATTGGACTGATTTCCTCAACAAATGATCTGTTCTTAAACATAATTGCTTACTTGTTGTTATCAAGTATCATTCTATTGTTTATAGCAGGTATTTGGCAACTTATTAAAGGAAAATGGTATTTGGGAATTTTGCAATTAGCAGTGCTATTTTTGGGTATTAAAAAACTAATATTTATAGTATCATTTATATCAATGTTTGGACCCGACACAGACACTTTTGCAGATAATTTAACCATTCCAAAAAACGTTGTCATTGATTACCCTATTGATTTAGAAATGGGTGAGAATTTTGAAGAAATTAGGCCTGATAGCCTAAACCTTAATATAAAAAAAACTGAATTCCAACTCTATAATTCATTTCAACCTGGATTATATGAATTTGATGTTTGGTTAAATTCAGATCAAAATGGAACTCTCTTTCTAAAGGCATTTGAAATCACTCAAGAAATAGAACTTTCTACATCAAGCCTAAAGGAAAGCTCAACAATTCGAATTGAAAATACTAATGGAGAAACGAAAAAATTTGGAACAAAAGATAACTTTACCATCTATGAAGGTGATTGGGGAAAACCATATGGAGCAAGATTTGAAATCTGGTTTAAAGCAGATAACCAAAATAAAGAGATAAAGCTTTTTGAAAAAAACTATGTTATCGAAGGATGGATGAGATAAGAAAGCTTTTAGCGCAAGCTATTTTTACTTAAGATTTGATATAGGAACTAGAAAATCATACGAAAGTTCCGCTTAGCCAGATATATTAGGCAAATAACAGAAACAACCTTCAATAACAAATAAATTAAAATAAATGGATATTAAAAGCCTAAATATGGAACCAAATCCATTAAGTGATAAAATAATTGAAATCGGAAATACTCCTTTCAAATTATGGCTTGAATTTGAAGTAACAAGTCCTTGGGATGATGTTGAAAATGATTTCGCAAACATTGGAGTTAACACATTAGACGGAAGAAGATATGGAATTAACGTTTGGACATATAAATTCCTTGAAACTGCAATCAAACAAGATGAAAAAAGCGGAGAAAACGCAAATGGACTTTATCAAACACCACCTGATCTTTTTGTCAAAGAACTAACTAGAGAATGTATTGAAAAAACAATTGCTAATTTATTAGAGAAAGGAAATTTAGAAGAAGAACTTAATACATCAATTTTTGTATTGGACTATCTTGACCCCTATTGTGATGCAATGGAAATGGAGGAAAAAAATATTGAAGCTCTAATGAACGAACTCAAACTTGAGTTGCCTGAAAATCATTTATTACAGGACAAGAAAATTGAATTAGTAGCAAGAAAAACTAATAATGATGATATTGTGTTGGAACTAGAAAATGGAAATATTGCAGTTGTTCATTTGACTTGGAAATCGAAAAGAGAGATTGATGGATATCCAATAACAAGAATTTATAAAGACAAAATGGAGTTTTGGAATCAAGAAATGAAACTTGACATTATGGAGTTTAAAGCTTAAAGATCTAGTAATTATTTTTAGTTATTTGAGCACCTAAAACTCCACATTTAAACAAGTTAACATTAATAAAAATGAAGAAAATAATTTTAATTATACTATTAATATTAACATACAGTCCTTTTTATGGACAAGAGATTCTATATGTTAGTGCTGACAATGGTTTAATAGTCAGAGAAGAGCCTAATAAAAACTCAAAAAGGTTAGGTAAATTCAAATATGCTGAGAAAATTGAAGTTCAAGAAAAAACCGGTATTAAATTTTCGATTATTGACAATGGAGAAAAAATAAATGGCTCATGGCTAAAAGTTCAGGGAATTGCGGATGAAAAACCGATAAATGGTTATGTTTTTAGCGGGTTTTTGATAGATAAAGTTCTAAAAAAACGTTTAGAAATAAAGTTTGATGGATTTATAGTTGAAATAGACAATATTCAACTTATGGGAGATTTAGTTGTTTTAACAAAAATTCAAAAAGACACCGCTAAATTGAGTTTAGATTTATCTGGTACACCCGAAAACAAATTCTTTAAAATCATTCAAAAAAAATATAAGAAAGTAGAAGTTTTTCAACGACACGAAAATACTATAACAATAATGGACGAAGGTCCTCATTGCGATCTAACTGAATGGAAACATTTCTACTCTGAATGGAAAAAATTGCCATATGATAAAATCAAAAATTCATTTAAAACTTTTGAATACTCAAGTAAAGATTGGGAAAAATTTATTCCCGTAAAGATTAGTGAGCTTAAAAATGCTGTGGACAAGTTTTGCGGACAAAGATGGTCTAACTTGGTAAAAAATATTAAAAAGACAAATGAATATCCAAGCGGAGTTTCAATGAGTAGAATATTTCTAAAAGTTATCTTGACTGATAAAAACAATCAGATTACTGAAAAAATCATTGAATTTGAAATTCCTATGGGATGTTAAAGAACTAAGCATAGCTATTTGTATAGCACGTTAAAGAAATGACAGAAAGCGAATTTATAGACTTTTGGAAAAAGGAATATCCAGAATCCTTACCAATCAATCATGAATTGAAAACGATATATCCTGATAGATGGTTTAGAATTCATAGTCTTCCTAAATCAAAAAGATACGCAGAGAATGAAAACGAATATAAAATCATACTTAATCGACAAAACCAATTAATTGACGACCTGATTGGAGACAAATCAGAAGTTGCTATTTCATTTGGGCTTTATCAATGGGATTCAATCAATGACAACTACAAAAAACTAACCGAATTTGGAGAATTTCAAAAGGTTTTGAGAATTGATTTACAAAAAGAAAGGCCAAAAGAATATGAAGACGAAATGTATTTTGACATTTATATAAAAACTGAAAATTGGGAAAGCGGAAAAAGGGATCAAATCTTAAAATCAATTGCTGATGATAAAATAAGAGCAATGTTTGTTAGTCCGTCAAGGAAATGTATCATTGCGCCTTATGATGGTGGAGTTGATGTGATTGTAGACTCGACTGAAAAGCGTGATACATTAAAAATTAAATACAAGGATTGGCTTCCTGATCGAAAAGATGAAATGTAAAAGAGAAATAAAAAACCACTACAACAAGATACAAAGTGTAGCACTATATAAAGAGCGTTAGTAAAACAACCTCAACCAAGCTCCCTTTACTGTTTAGTAAGCTCTATCTATAACCAAATTTCTTTTTTTAGCTATATTCGAATGCTTAAAAATTTAATTGCTATTTTAAGTTGTATAAAACACCTATGAAAATAATGAACACCTACATAATAATTCCAATTATAGCTTTATTAACAATCGTTGTTTTGATTAATGATAATTCAAAACGTAATCTAACCAAACTCAAAGAAGCTGAAAACATAAGTGAAATACGACAAGAAAAACGAGATTTAAAACTCACATTTTCTTATAACTATGGAGAAAAAACAGAAACCATATCTGAAAAAGCTACAGTAGAATTAATAAAAAGCACTATGAATTCTATCAATTGGAATAAATTTCATATTGTTCAATTAGAAGATGAGAATGGAAAAAACTATAAAGCTTTGCACGTAAGTGGTAGTTTAAAAGATGACGGATTAACATCTGGATTTGTAACAGACGATAACCATATTCTAATAGACAAGCAAATAAAAACAGTTGAACAAATGACCGAAATATTGATTGACTTTTTGAAAGGAGAAAATATTTGGCGGAATAAGTATGAATATAAATAATAACCAGTTCAATTACTTCCAAATCCATCAGAATTACTAAAATTATTGATTAACCGAAAAACAACAACTTAAGCCACACTAATTAACGGTTTAGGTAACCTTTGCTATAATTACAGAATGAAATCATTATTTACAATTTTATTAGCCTCAATATTTCTATTTTCTTGTGGAAGAAATAAAGACGAAAAGAAGTTATTTGGAAAATGGTATGAAATTAGAGAGTTTAGTAAACTTGAATTTACTAAAGACTCCCTAAATATTTCGGAATTAGCGTTTACAAAAGCAAAGTGGAAAGCTGATGAAAAAGAAATTAAAGTTGAATTTAAAAATGTCTTTAACGATTCTATTAAGAGTTATTCCTTAAAATACAAATTGAATAATGATACTTTATTTATTCAATCAGAAATAGACTCAATACCTGTATTTAAATTCATAAAGGCTGAGAATTTTACTGACTTTATATTTAAGAAAAATAATGTAACTATAAACTTAGATAAAAATCCAAATTCTAACTTTCAAAGAACCGAAAACAAATATGGTATTAAAGTTTTTATAGAAAACAAAAATGGAATAGTAAAGGCAAAAACTGAGTATTCTAATAACTTGGAAAATTTAGAAAATGATTTGAATGAAATTCTTCTTGACTTAAGTCCTTACTTTATGGATGAATACAATAGTTCGCATTCTGAAAGATTCTCGGTTGAACAATGGATTAGAATGAATATTTACTACTCTCTATTTATAGATAAAGAAATACCTCAGTCAAAAATTGACACCATCTTAGAAAAATTAAGAAAGACAAAAATTGTAAAAATTTATAGAGCTTATAAAACTGTAGAAACAGATTTTGCTGATTTTAATAATTTGAAAGAAATAAAACTATAGCCAACAAAACATATATAAACATCCACCAAGCCAAACACATTAAACAAATAACAGGAACAATATTACGCATACAAACAAGCTGTACACAAACCGAGAAATGATATTCGCAGAATTAAATAATCATATAATACCAATGACCGAATTCACTATGAAATGGAGGTTTACGGAAGAAAAATATGGCTTGCTTTCTGAACAACATCTTGCTGAATTAAAACCGCTTGATAAAGAAGGTTCGGAATTTATTGCTGATTACTTAAGTAACTGTAAAATTCACAGGCAAATACCTTTTAATAATGACTTATTTCGGAATTTAGATAAAGTGAAAATTCTTGATGGAAATGAAAAAGAAATAACGAAATGGCTATACCAAAGAGCAATCCCTTTTAACAAAGAAGTGTATTTATCTTGGGATCGTCAAAATGCAATGATAACCAAATGGAAATTTGTAGTGAAATATTGGGATTCCATTTTTTACGGAGGTGCAGATGACTTAACTGTGTTCGACCAAAGTTTAGAATGGACTTTGCTTTTCTTCCACAAAAACGAAATTTATTTCGGAACAAATAAAGAGTACGAACTCAAAGCGAAATATGATAAAAATTGGTTTTCGCTTTGAAAATTAAATAACAACATTTCGCATATAAACAAATTAACACCAATACGAAAAACAGAATGGGATTATTTGACTTTTTAAAAAACAAATCTAAACAAACTGAGAAAAAGACGGGAGAAAAGCCTATAAAGAAAAAAAGAAAATCAGACAATGAATTTCTAAAAACAGAATCTAATCAACATTCATTTTGTTGGTTGGAAGTTGGAGAAAAAGACAATCCTTTTAATAAAAAAATTTTAGATATAAGTTCTTATACTCAAACTACAATGGCGTTTACGAAAGAGAAATTGATTGCAGAAAAATATAACGAATTAAGAAGTTCTTTTGGTAAGGAATTAATTGATTTTGACACTTCAAATTTCGACAAAATCTCTACTAACTTGACATACCCACACAACGGAAGCAAATTAGAAGGAATTGCTTTTAAAGCAGATTCTATGGATTGTAAGTGGGATATTTATGCTTATAATAACTTCTTGTTTTTCTCAAGAAGCTGGGATGGACAATTGATTTATAAAGCAAAATATAGTATTGATACTAATAAACTAGTTATAACTGAAATATTGTTTGACAATCAGATAACTAAAAGAGAAGCGGAAAATGATGTTCATTTTCTTTTAAAATCTCACGCAATCGGTCAAGCTTTCCCACATTTAATACCAGAAGAGTTAAAATCTGATTTAGAAATAGCACAATGGTCATTTGTTAAATTTGGTAATCGTGCGTATTATGCCTCTTACGAAGAAATTATAGACACAGAAATTAACATAACAGACAACCACAAGTAACTACTCATTATCATCCACTTATGAAAAAGAATTCTAAAATAATATTTCCTATCCTCATACTTACATTGATTGGTTATCTCATGATTACCAATAATAAGAATAATCAATTGACTGATTGGGATATTGATAATACCAGGGAATTTAAAAGTAATGATGAACTTCTTTTAAAAGCAAAAATGGAAAGTCAAAAACTCCTGCCAAAATTCATAGAGGAGTTTAAAAACAATAAGAATAGTAAAAAAGAATTTTATGTAAAAGTAAAATTGAGTGAGAATAAATTGAGTGAACATATGTGGCTCGTAGCCCTTTCTTTAAATGGTAAAAATTCTATTGGAGTGTTAGATAATACCCCCAACGATTTAAAAAAAATAAAGCTTCAGGATACATTAAAATTTGATATTAATAAAGCAGAAGATTTAATGATCTATGAAAATGATAGTTTAATTGCTGGTGCATTCTTATGGTCGTTGTTAAACAAATAGTAAATAAAACACATACCATTCACTAACAAAAACACTCTAAAACAAAGAAAATGATAGTCGGAAATAAAGAATCGTTTGCTGTTGAATTCACTCAATCAGAATCTGACCCTAAAATGGGATTCGGAAAAATATGGATCCAAAATGATTTTTTTGGAACAAATAAAGACCTCATCTATTTTCAAGGCTATCTGATTTCACTACTTAACGAATTAGTCAATGCAAAGGAGATTGACTTTGAGTTTGATAAACTGTCTGAATCTAAGTTATTTGAACGTTTTGAAAACAAACAAAATCGATTTGATTATTTAATTGAAGGTTCAACATTTACAGACGATTTTATAGCCTATAGATTTAATAAGAATGGAAAAATATACTTGATTTGGAAAATGTGGAATGACAAAGAGATATTGTTTTCTGACTTAAAAGATTATGGAACGAATATCAAATTTTGCAGTACCCAAAAAATAGAAATTAAAACTATTAAAAATGAACTGTTGAAAAAAAACAGTATACAATCATCATTATAGTTCATTACAGCTGAATGATACTCGCACACTACTCCATAACAAAATCATACACCCCATAAAACAATACAAAACCATTAGCGAACACAGCTGAAAGACTGGTTGAATTAAAAATTGCAATCGAAAACGAACTCAGATGAAAACATTGAAAAATATAGTTAAAATTGTATTTGGAATCGGAATAATTTATATTCTAACTGTGACTTTTTTTGTCCTAAAACCTAATATTAACGACTATCTAAACAGAACTGAATTTAATAGTACTAAATGGAGAAACTGGAAAGAAACTGAGTCTTCCTTTGGAGTTAGATGGAATATGATACATGACTTAACGGAAAACAAAAATCTTCAAGGAAAATCAAAAATTGAAATAAAAACCTTGCTTGGTAATCCATCTAATGAATCAGAAACAGAATTTATTTACTATTTAGGGTTAACTGGGCATGGAATTAATACAGGTTCTTTAATTTTAAAATTTGAAAAAGAAAAAGTTGTTGAAATAAAAACATGGCAAGGATAAGACCACACACAGCAATGTATAATAGCAACTTACAGTTATACCAAATCATTGATGATAATTAAAAAACAAAACAACCTCAACCAAGGTTGTTTTTTAGTTTGACTTTACCCACAGAATAACACGCCCCCATAAAAACAATACAAAACCATCAGCGGACTTCGCTGATGCTCTCGAAACCCTGCAAAACCATCAGCGGACTTCGCTGATACTCTTGAAACCTTGCAGAACCATCAGCGAGCTTCGCTGACGCTTTCGAAACTCTGCAGAACCACCAGCGGGCTTCGCTGACGCTCTCGAAACCCTACAGAACCTCCAGCGAACGTCGCTGAAAGAAAAAAACTATATTTTTAGCTTAAAAACATAAAAAACAGGGAAAAACCTTACTTAAAGTAGGGGTTTCCGTAAAACCAACTTCTTTTTTTATTCTACTTTGGAACACTCTAAAAAGTATAGTGAATACTTTGTGTTGTAAAAAATAACAGTAACAAAGTTCCACATATAAATAAGTTGAGTCTAATTAAAAAATAAGAATGAATAAAGACAAAGGAAATAGAATTGAACTCGAAAGAGAAAAAGTAGACAATTATTTAATAACTGCTTGCATAACTTTAATTGCAGCCTTTATTGTAATTCTATCTATAAAGAAACCTAGCGAAAATTATATTTCCTATACATATTTAATCTCTCTTTTATTTCTGATTACTTGTCTTCTATTTTCACTATGGCACAAGTTCAGATTTCCGATAAGACAGGAAAAATATGAGAGAATAAAGGACAAAATATTGACTGATATAAGTGGTGAAATTGCGGATTTTGCTGAGGAATTTGTATTACCCGCTTCTCAGTTAAGATTGAATAAATTGAAAGCAGAAAATCCAACAATGAATGATGATGAATTAAAAAAGAGAGTTGTAGAAGGAGACTCTAAAGAGAAGACAAAAAAGGTCATAACCACATATATAGAAAAGCTCAACTATCAGTTGAAAGAAAAATCGAATGAAATTTTTCAAAAACCTTTAGAAGAAAAAAACTCAAAACTCAAATTTAGATTAGATATGGTTTCTAAGTCGTTTAGGTATTGGGCATTTGGGATAGGGATTTTGTTCTTTTTTGTTTCAATATTTATGACAATAATATAAAAAGACTATAACCAACAATGGCTATAATTAATACGGGTTTGGTCTTTAACCTAAAGAACAATTCCTTTTAATCCCGCACTAACCATAGCTGAGACGTTACCAATAATGCAAAAAACAATCAATGAACAAAGGAACTAAATTTTATAACTGCGATTTTCAAGTACATTCACCTAGAGATATAAATTGGTCTGGAGTAAAACCGACTTCCGATGAAGACAGAAACAAGTATGCCGAAAAATTTGTATTAGCTTGCCGAGAAAAAAATGTAAATGCAGTTGCAATAACAGACCATCATGACTTAACTTTTTTCACATATATTAAAAATGCTGCAAACAATGAAGTTGATTCAACTGGAACACCTATTCCTGATGCGAACAAACTAGTTGTTTTTCCTGGAATTGAATTAACGTTGAGTAATCCACCTTGTCAAGTTCTTTTAATTTTAGATGCAGATTTTCCAGAAGACCAATTTACTAGAATCTTATTTAAACTTGCTCTAGAACCAAACCCAGTTGAAGAACCTTCAACACAACCCACAATTCCAATTCCATCAGATGTAATAAATGGAATTCCAGATTTACACACAAAGCTAAATACAATTGATATCCTGAAAAAAAAGTATATTGTACTACCACATATATCAAAAGGGCATAGAGGCCTTTTAAGACGTGATTTTTATGAACATTACAAAAAAATGCCTTGTGTTAGTGGATATAAGGATGGTTCAATACCAGACAATGACCAAGGTTATTTAAATATAATCAATGGTAAGGATAGAAATTATGGTTTTAAATCTGTTGCTGTATTTCAAACATCTGATAATAGAAAAGAAACTTTTGAAGACCTAGGAACAAGCACTACTTGGGTAAAATGGGCAACACCAACAGCAGAAGCTATAAGACAAGCTAGTCTTGCTAAAGAATCAAGAATATCAATTAATGAACCTGAACTTCCGCAAGTATTCATTAATAAAATCAGCGTAACAAATTCGAAATTTTTAGGAAGAATAGAATTAGAATTAAATCAGCAATACAATGCTTTTATTGGTGGTAGAGGAACTGGAAAATCGACAGTTTTAGAATACATTCGTTGGGGACTTTGTGACCAAATTATTGGTTCACATAATTTAGAAAATCAGTCAGAAATATTAAAAAGAAGACAAGTTTTAATAGACAAAACTTTAGTGCCATTTTCTGGAGAAGTTCGTATTAGTTGTATTATAAATGGTATTGAGCACATCGTAAAAAGAAATTCAGTTACTAAAGAAATTCAACTAAAAATTGGCACAAATGAATTCTCTAAAGTATCAGAAGATGAAATTCGCAGATTGATTCCAATTCAGGCTTACAGTCAAAAGCAATTAAGTAGCGTTGGTGTGAGAACAGAAGAACTCAAAAGGTTTATACAACAACCAATTTCTAACGAGTTAAATGATATTCGTTTTAATCTAAGAGAGGTATCTAAAAACATCAAATTAGCTTACAATAACTTAATTAGGAAAAAAGAAATTCAGACCGAGATTGTGGAATTAAATCTACAATCAAAATCAATAACTGAACAAGTTGAAAACTTAAGACAGTCTTTAAAAGGGATTAGTGAGGAGGATAAAAAAGTAATTCAAACGAAACAGCTTTACGAAAACGAAAAAACATACATTCAAGAATCTAAAAACGAAATTAATTTATTCAAAAATAAGTTTGAAGAAATTCAATCGTCATTAGAAGATTATCCAAATTTACTTGATAGTGGAACAGCTATTGAAAATAAAGATTTAATTAAAAAAATAGAAAAAGAGAAGATTGCGAAATTTGACACAATAAAGTCTAAATTATCAGAATTACTAGAACAATTTAAAGACGAAAATTTAATCGAGCTAAATAAACTGGTATCGGATTGGACAACTCTTAAAACAACATTTGACACTAACTATAATCAAATAAAGGAAAAGGCAACATCAAACGAAAGCACAATTAAAGAAATTAATAATCTTGAAAAACGAACTCGTGAAATCACTAATTCAGTCAATGAAAGGTTAACTAGAATTAAAGAACTTGGAAACCCAGAAACCAATTTCTCTGAACAGAAAGAAAATTGGTATGAATTTCATAGAAACAAGGTAGATTTATTAGACAACCAAGCTACGCAGTTTACCAAATTATCAAATGGTATAATTAAGGCAGAAGTAACTAAAAACATTAGTATAGAAATAATTAGAGAGCAATTAATAAATTCCTTTACAGGATCTCGAATAAATCGAGATAAAATAGATTCGATTTGTGAACAAATAACTCAAAGTGAAAATCCATTAGAAACTTGGAAATCACTTTTAGAAGAGTTAAGATTATTAGCTGAATATAGAATTACGGAAGACAAACCAATTCAACTACCAGAAACGAAAATTTTGACAGAAGCTCGACTAAATGATGGAAATCGAGAAAAGATAGTGGAATTGTTTAAACCTGAAAATTGGTTGTCAATGATGACGCAAGAAATAGAATTTGAGCCATCCTTCTTTTATTCAACCGGAAACGCAATGGAAGATACTATTCCGTTTGCAGAAGCTTCAGCAGGTCAACAAGCAACAGCATTGTTATCTGTACTTCTAAACCAAGAGGGAATTCCATTACTTATAGACCAACCAGAAGACGATATTGACAATAGAGCAATAAATGACATCACTAAAAATATTTGGGAAGCTAAAAGTAAGCGACAATTAATTTTCACTAGTCATAATGCTAATCTCGTAGTTAATGGAGATGCCGAGTTAGTTGTTTGTTGCGATTATAAAGAATCAAGTCAGCAAACTCAAGGGGAAATAAAATTTGAAGGTTCAATAGATAATGCAGAAATTAAAAATGAAATAACTACTATTATGGAAGGTGGAGAAAAAGCATTTATTTTACGAAAGGAAAAATACGGATTCTAAAAAACACTACTGGTAAATCATTGTTGTTTATAACCTACTTACGAAAGTCCTTACGGACTTTCTATCTGTGATTTATTTGCCAACTTTAATTCCTAAACAACGCCACGAAATCATACACAAACACGTTATCAAAACAAAAAACACTCTTTAAAAGAGTGTTTTTTGATATTTCTATACTAATTCAATCTTCATATTCAAATACAACCATTTGGTAGGTACATTGTCCGACTTTCCGTTAACAATCAAATCATAATCAATTCCCCAATCAAACAAATTCACCTGTCCATCTAATACCAAGGTTGTTGCTACTTGCTCGTTTGGTTTTCTAATCCCCGTAACAAACAATTTCATATCTTTTTCAACACCTTTAATAGACATTTTACCGTTTACCTGATACCAGTCTATTCCCATCGTATATATATGGGTAGATTTAAATGTAATTTTCTCGTTATTAATCCCAACAAACAAACCAGGCGTTTTAATTTTCGGGGTCAGCTCTTCTGCCCTACACACATTAAACGAATTTGGATCTACCTCAAACGAAATCACCATATCCTCCAAAGGATTTCCCATATCCAATCGGGTTGGATAATCAACCTTTAAATCGTTTACCTTACCAGCAAAAGGCGTACTGCAATGCCCATGCGTCACAAAAAAATTAATTGTTGGTTCTTTTGCTTTTACAGTTTCAGTCTTCTTATCGGTCAATGTACTTTTAGTATAGCCACTCACCACAAAAACAGTAATCAATACCGCTACTAAAACAATACTCTTTTTAATTAAATTCATAATATCCCATTTTATATAGTTACGAATATAGACACAGCCTCCCCTAATTATTGTAAATGAAATGTAAAAACGACTCCGTAAAGTCTACAACACGCTAAAAACAAGGCATAAACCCCCAAAACACTCCAGAAAAACAGGAAAACAAAAGCCTTTGGTGAATCGATTAACAGATGAATTTCCCTATTCTACTGAAAAGAACACCCTACTTACAGAAATATAAAGCGACTGTATAAAATCGACTATTTTGTTGGGTAATAAATCTTTAGATTTGTAAGAACATTAAAAAAACTACAGCACAAAACATTGTAGATGTCTCAAAAAAACGATTTAAAAGAAATAGCAAAGCTCTTTTTTAAACTAGGAAGCATTGCCTTTGGAGGTCCAGCAGCTCATATTGCCATGATGGAAGATGAAGTAGTTAAAAAGCGTAAATGGATGACCCAAGAACACTTTTTAGACCTTATGGGTGCAACCAATTTAATTCCGGGACCTAACTCTACAGAAATGACCATGCACTGCGGACATGAAAAAGCGGGATGGAAAGGATTAATAGTGGCAGGTTTTTGCTTTATTTTTCCAGCGGTAGTCATCACCTCAATCTTTGCTTGGCTATACCAAGAATACGGACAGCTCCCCAAAGTAGAACCCTTTATCTATGGTATCAAACCAGCAGTAATAGCCATTATAGTAATGGCTGCTTATAGGCTAGGTAAAAAAGCAATAAAAAACACCCAACTAGCCATCATAGGAGCTATAGCATTAGGCGTTTGCTTATTGGGAATTAATGAAATAGTTACCTTACTAGGCTGTGGATTGCTGGGCTTAGGCATCTATTTTGTAAAACAAAATGCTACAAACCTACCTAGCATTATGCCTTTGTTGCTGTATCAAGCTAGCGAGTCTTTGAATCTAAGTAACCTTAAAATATTTCTTACTTTTTTAAAAATAGGCGCTATTTTATATGGTAGTGGTTATGTATTGTTTGCTTTTTTAGATGCAGAATTAGTCGCCAATGGTTGGTTAACCAGACAAGCCTTAATAGATGCCGTAGCGGTGGGACAAATAACACCAGGTCCCGTTTTATCTACAGCTACTTTTATAGGATGGCAAATGAATGGACTATGGGGAGCAGTTGTGGCAACACTAGGAATCTTTTTACCATCATTTTTGTTTGTATGGCTATTAAATCCATTAATGCCCAAAATGAGGAAGTCTAAAACCATCCGTGCGGTTTTAGATGCTGTAAACGTGGCGGCAGTTGCTTTAATTATTGCGGTATGTATAGAAATGGCTAAAGACACTTTGGTCGATTGGCGTACTATTGTTATAGCCCTGCTAAGTTTAATTACAGTTTTTGGATTTAAAAAGCTAAACAGTGCATTTATAGTACTAGGGGGTTCATTCCTAGGCTACTTCCTAACTTTTTTCTAAAAACGCCTTATTACATACGTGTAAATTAAATACCAAACGTTGTTTCATTTAAACTACCTTTGCAAAAAAGAATCCATGCAGTTTTCAGACTTACAGCTTAATAAATCTATTGTAAAAGCACTTACGGAAGAAAGATACCACAAACCAACCTTGGTACAGGAAAAAGCGATTCCAATAATCTTAGAAAAGAAAGATGTTATTGTAGCAGCGCAAACAGGTACGGGTAAAACTGCGGCTTTTGCATTACCTATTATTCATCATTTAGCTAAAGAACCAGATGCTGAAAAAAGAGCGAAGAAAATTAAAGCATTAATTGTAAGTCCTACCCGTGAATTGGCCATACAAATTGAAGAAAACTTTAAAACATACAGCAAATACACCAACTTAAGAACCACGGCTATTTATGGAGGTGTTTCTATTAAACCACAAAAAGAGTTGTTAGCAAAAGGTGTCGATATTTTAATTGCTACTCCAGGTCGTTTTATCGATTTGCACAAACAAGGCGATATTGATTTACGTGTATTAAAAACCTTTGTATTAGATGAGGCAGATTTAATGTTAGACATGGGCTTTATTCACGATGTGAAGAAGATTGAAGAACTATGTCCGCGTAAAAAACAAACCTTGTTGTTTTCGGCAACCATGCCAGAGAAAGTTACACAGCTAGCTTCCTCAATGTTATACAAGCCAGAAACGGTTTCGGTTACGCCATCGGAAAGTACTTCAAACAACATTGGTCAGTTATTATACTATACGCCAAAAAAGAACAAAGTAGATTTATGTTTGCACCTGCTTCGTAATACCATTAATGGACGTATTATTATTTTCAGACGTACAAAGTTTGGAGTAGATAAACTTGAAAAAACTCTTTTAAAGAACGGATACAAAGCTACAAGTGTTCACGGCGATAAATCGCAAGCACTTCGTAATGAAGCCATCGAAAACTTTAAAAACAACAAAGTAAATATCTTAATTGCTACGGATGTTGCTGCCCGTGGTATTGACATTAGCAAAATAGATGCGGTAATTAATGTCGACCTACCGAACATTCCAGAAACCTATGTACATAGAATCGGTAGAACAGGTAGAGCAGGAAAATCGGGAATTGCCTTTTCATTATGTAGTGCAGATGAAACTTCATACATCAAAGCCATTCAAGAATTTATAGGTCGATCTATAAAAATTGTTGAAGATCATCCTTTCGCTTTACAAAAACCTAAAAAGAAAAAGCAACCGAATACCATTAGTAAACACAAGAAAGGACGTAAATCTGAAGCGTCTAAAAAACGAAAAAAACGTTGGTACTAAACCTCTTATAGATTATAACAACTTACGGATAACAAAAAATTATTGTTAAAAATGTGTCCGTTTTAAATATTAATCGTAATATTGCAATATAATAATTAAACGAATGGGACTTACCAAATCAGAAATATTCACCGCCGAACAAAATGAGCTTGCTAAAATAGCCAAAGCATTAGGGCACCCTGCTCGTATTGCTATTTTACAGCATTTGTTTAAAATAAACTCTTGTGTTTGTGGCGACTTGGTAGAAGTAATCGGTTTAGCCCAACCAACAATTTCACAACATTTAAAAGAATTAAAAAACTTAAACCTTATCAAAGGAAATATAGAAGGAACTAGTGTATGCTACTGTATAAATCAGGAGCACTGGGAAAAAGTAAAAACCTTATTGAATAACTTTTTAGACTTTAATAGCAACCCGAACAGTTGCTGCTAAAAAAATTTATAATTATTAATCGCAATATTACAATTAAACGTCATAGATATGAAATTATCAGAAATTAAAAACCATCTAGCAAACCTAAACACCATCGCTTTTCAATTACCAAATGGCGAATTAGTACCGAATCACTTCCACGTAACCGAAGTAGGTAAAATAACAAAGAACTTTATTGATTGTGGAGGTACTATTAGAAACGAAGAAGTGGTTAACTTCCAACTATGGAATGCCAATGACTACGATCATAGATTGCATCCAGAAAAATTGGTTCATATTATTGAATTATCAGAAAAAGCTTTAAACATCCCTGATTTAGAGATTGAAGTTGAATACCAAGGTGCTACTATTGGAAAATACGGATTGGATTTCGATGGAACGAATTTCTTATTAACTACCAAACAAACCGATTGTTTAGCTAAAGACAACTGCGGAATTCCTGAAGAGAAACCAAAGATGAAATTATCAGAATTACAAAGTCAATCGGCATGCGCTCCTAACTCTGGATGCTGCTAATAGAAAAGAATATGGAAGCAACAAAAACAGCCGTATTTTCTCAAATAGAGGAAACCATTGCCAGCTTATCTGAAACTATTTCAGACAACAGAAAAGAAGTGCTACAACCGTTAATCGATTATATTCAACAAGGTGTAAACAACAACGAGTTGATTAATTTAAACTTCATTTGTACGCACAATTCTAGAAGAAGTCATTTATCGCAAATATGGGCACAAACCATGGCTTACTATCTAAACATTCCAAATGTTTATTGTTATTCGGGCGGAACAGAAGCAACGGCTATGAATAAGAATGTGGTATCAACATTGCTGCAGCAAGGATTTAAAATTCAAAGTTTATCGGAAACAGCTAATCAAGTTTATGCAGTAAAGTTTTCCGAAAACACACAACCAGTAATTGGTTTTTCTAAAAAGTACGATCATGAGTTTAATCCAGTAAATGAGTTTTGTGCCATCATGACCTGTTCTCAAGCTGATGAAGGATGTCCTTTTATTGCAGGAGCAAACAAAAGAGTTCCTGTTACTTATGAAGATCCTAAAGCCTTTGATAATACACCTTTAGAAAAAGAAAAATATGCTGAAAGAAGTTTAGAAATAGCTTCGGAGATGCTATATATTTTTAAATCTATTAAATAGCCCTGAGCTATTTAATAGATTTATATTTTGGTAGGTATAGCGTTACTACTATCCTTTGTATTTCATAGGTAAGTGTACTACTTTTTTAGTTTCAAAGAAGTCTTCTTCAAAGTAGTCAGGCAAATTGTAAATAGTTGCCGAAGTATATTTTTTTAACTCTTCAGTTAAGTCACCTCCTTTTAAATAAAGAATTCCATTCTTTAAGTCGTGCTCTTGCTTTTTAGCAATCTTTCCTTTGGTCCAACCAACAAAAGTTTCCATTTGAGCCACTGCTCTACTTACAATAAAATCGTAAGTATCTTTTACTTCCTCCACTCTACCGTGCGTAGTTTTTACGTTTTCTAGCCCTAAACCTTCAACAACTTCATTAACTACTTTGATCTTTTTTCCGATAGAATCTACTAAGTGAAACTGAGTTTCTGGAAATAAAATAGCTAAAGGTACCCCTGGAAAACCTCCTCCGGTACCAACATCCATTACCTTTGAACCTGGTTTAAACTGCATCACCTTAGCAATTCCTAACGAATGCAACACGTGACGTAAGTACAATTCATCAATATCTTTACGAGAAACCACGTTGATTTTCAAGTTCCAATCTTCATATAACTCTTGAAGTTTCGAAAACTGTTCTAGTTGCGTTTCTGTTAAATTGCTAAAATATTTTTTTATAAGCTCCATTAAGTGAATTTTTCGCTGCAAAAATAAAAAACTAATTCTTAATAGTCATTTATCTCATAAAAGATATATTTCTTGTTAAAAAGTTCTCTTTGAGCAATAACCATCTAGTAAAAACGTTTATTTTTGCGGTTCAAACAAACAACAAATGAAGACAATAAACTTCTCAAGAATAGATAACGCAAAGTTTTTTAGAACACTAAACAAGCGTGTGAATTCATACTTCAAAGAAAATAATATTAAACGTACCGGAAACTGGAAATTATATTCAAAAGCAATTATAATGTTCGCCATTTTCTTAATCCCATTTATTTTAATCTTAACTGTAGATATGTCGCAGTGGATTAAGTTAGCACTTACCGTTATTATGGGAGTTGGAATGGCTGGTGTTGGAATGAATGTAATGCACGATGCAAACCATGACTCTTTTTCTAACAAAAAGTGGTTAAACAAATTAATGGGAAGCAGTATTTACATTTTAGCTGGAAACGTATACAACTGGAAAGTACAACACAATGTTTTACACCACACGTATACAAACATTCAAGACCATGATGAGGATATTGATGCTGGTAGAATTATTCGTTTTTCAAAGCACGCACAATGGTTATGGATTCATAAATTCCAAAAGTATTATTCAATTTTCCTTTACGGATTATTAACAATTAACTGGGCAATTACTACCGACATTAAGCAAATGCACAATTACTTAAAAAGAAAATTATCTTACGGAGAGTTCCCAAATCCAGCTACTGAATGGACTAAATTGGTAATTTCTAAGATTGTATACTATTCATTATGGATTGTATTACCAATTGCTGTATTAAACATTGTTTGGTGGAAAGTATTAGTAGGATTCTTTGTAATGCACTATACTGCTGGAATTATTTTAAGTGTTGTATTCCAATTAGCACACGTAGTTCCAAAAACAGAAATGCCATTACCAGATGAGAATGGAAATATGAAAAACACTTGGGCAATTCACCAGTTATACACTACGGCTAATTTTGCACCAAAAAACTGGTTAATTAACTTTTACACTGGCGGATTAAATCACCAAGTAGAACACCATATTTTCCCACACATTTCTCATATTCACTATGATAAATTAGCAAAGATTGTAAAGGAAACCGCTTTAGAGTTTAACCTTCCTTATAACGAGTATAAAACTACGCGAAGAGCTATTATAGAACACTTTAAGCACTTAGCTGAGTTAGGAAAAAAACCACAACTGGCGTAAATAACAACACACTATACAACACACCAATGTCACAACAATTATCAGACAGAATTAACAGTTTACCTGTTTCACAAACTTTAGCCATGGCAGCTAAAGCAAGAGAGTTAAAAGCCGAAGGTAGAGACATTATTAGTTTAAGCTTAGGAGAACCAGATTTTAACACTCCAGACTTTATTAAAGACGCAGCAATAGAAGCTATTAATCAAGATTACAATTCATACACTCCTGTTGATGGATATGTTGAATTAAAAGAAGCTATCTGCGAAAAGTTTAAAAGAGATAATAATTTAACCTATGCTCCAAATCAGATTGTAGTATCTACAGGAGCAAAGCAATCTATTGCCAATGTTGCTCAGGTATTATTAAATCCTGGTGATGAGATTTTATTACCAGCTCCATACTGGGTAAGTTATTCTGCAATTGCAACTTTATGTGAAGCTAAATTTGTTGAAATCCCTTCATCTATTGATAGTGATTTTAAAATTACACCAGCGCAATTAGAAGCTGCTATTACTCCTAAAACTAAAATGATTTTCTTTAACTCGCCAAATAACCCTAGTGGATCTATTTATAGCGAAGAAGAATATAGAGCGTTAGCTAAGGTTTTAGAAAAACACCCTCAGATATATATCTTATCTGATGAAATTTATGAGCACATTAACTACGGGACAAAACCATTTAGTTTTGCTGCCATAGAAAACATGTACGATAGAACAATTACCGTAAACGGATTGGCGAAAGCATTTGCTATGACAGGATGGAGAATTGGTTTTATTGGAGCTCCTCAGTGGATTGCTAAGGCTTGTACTAAAATGCAAGGGCAAATTACTTCAGGAACTAACTGTATAGCTCAGAGAGCTGCAATTACAGCTGTTTTAGCAGAACCAAGCAAAGTACAATACATGGTTGATGAATTTAAAACACGTAGAGATATGGTTTTAGATTTATTAGGTGAAATTGAAGGATTTAAATTAAATGTACCAGAAGGTGCTTTTTATATTTTCCCAGACATTTCTGCTTTCTTTGGTAAAACTATTAGAGGGAAGCAAATTAACAATGCTAACGACTTCTCTATGTTATTATTAGAAGAAGCTAATGTTGCCTCTGTAACTGGTGAAGCTTTTGGTGCACCAAATTGCATTCGTTTATCTTATGCCGCTTCTGAATTACAGTTACGTGAAGCTATTAAAAGAATTAAAGAAGTTTTAAGCTAAAAATTAAAACATCCTATTCATATACAATCTCACTACAGCAATGTGGTGAGATTTTTTTATTAAAAAACAATTACTACTAAAGCTAATACAAACATTGATACTTTTAAGATAGCTCCTGTTTCACTTGACAATTTTGTTCCTCGAGACTTTAATCGGCTTTTTACTCCATATAAAGACTGAGCCTTCATTGTACAGATGTTTTGTTGAATTTCTCTTTTGTAGGCGGACGTTAAAATTCCTCTTTCTAAAACTAAATTATTTACTGATGATTTCATGGTTGTTGATTTAAATTGATTACACAAATATGACGGTCAATAAAATCATTTGTTACACCAGTTTAAAATTCATTAACATTTAAAAACCTCAAAAATGAAGGATGAATTTTAATCAAAACTCAGTAAATATGGTTTACGGAAATCGATACTATTCTCGAAAAAAAGCGCGTAAAAAAAATAAATTTTAACCTTTTTTAACAAAAATTAGCGATTAAAAAGGAACCTTAATTAGCTTTTTTCTTTTCTTTTTCTTCAACTTTTTTAAATAAAGTACTTTCTTATCGTAATCAATAAAAGCTTTTCCTGCTTCTAAAATATCGGCACCAATAATTCCATCAACCTTTTCAGCATCATGCTGCGTTAAAGCTGTATTTACATGGGTTAAATCAAATAATACCAAATTACATTGATTGGTTTGCCACTTCCCTATTTTTAAAGAATTATTATCAGACTTTTGTGTCTCCATATCAGTAGCACCGGCACCTGCAGCTTTTACTTCGCTTTCTTCAGAAATTAGTTTAAAATGCTCAATCAGGTCTAATCCAACACAAGAATTAGAAGCTCCTGTATCTAAAATAAATTTACCCTTTACACCATTAATCTCAGCATTTAACTCAAGGTGATTGGTAACAATCTTCTTAAGTTTTACCTTGATATATTTCTTTTTTCTTAATACTTTTTTCAAACTTGCCATTTCTCGTACTTTTGTCGCCACAAAGATACAACAATACAAATCACCTTTAGACTATTCAAAAGTCCTTTAACAAGTTATGATTACAGACACGCATACCCATTTATACTCAGAGCAATTTGATGAAGACAGAAACGAAATGATGCAACGTGCAAAAGACGCTGGTATTTCTCGATTCTTTATTCCTGCAATTGACAGTAGCTATACTGAAAGAATGTTAGACTTAGAAAAAAACTATCCTAACGATGTGTTTTTAATGATGGGACTACACCCTACATCTGTTAAAGAAAACTACAAAGAAGAGTTAGCCCATGTAAAAGAATGGTTAGACAAAAGAGACTTTTATGCTATTGGAGAAATAGGAATTGACTTGTATTGGGACAAATCTTTTTTAAAACAACAGCAAGAAGCATTTAGAACACAAATACAATGGGCGAAAGAAAAAAAGCTTCCTATTGTAATTCACTGTCGCGATGCTTTTGATGAAATATTTGAAGTATTGGAAACCGAAAAAGGTGATGATTTATTTGGAATTTTTCACTGCTTTACTGGTACTTTAGAACAAGCACAAAAAGCAATTTCGTACAATATGAAACTAGGAATTGGAGGTGTAGCTACATTTAAAAATGGAAAAATTGACAAGTTTTTAAACCAAATTGAAATCAAACATATTGTTTTAGAAACAGATTCTCCATACTTAGCTCCTACTCCTTACCGAGGAAAACGTAATGAAAGTAGTTACATAACAAATGTTATAGACAAACTAGTTGATATTTACGGGTTAACTTTCGATGAAATTTCCGAAATTACAACTCAAAATTCTAAAGAAGTTTTTAGTGTCTAACTTACAAATCGCATATTATAAAACACCTATAGGTACAGCAAAGATTGTTGGAGATGAGAACGGAATCCAATCTATTTCTGTATTGGACGACGATACTATAAAAACCTCAACTGAGACTCCAATTCATTTAAAAGATTGCATAGCTCAACTGGATGAATATTTTTCTGGAAACAGAAAAGAGTTCAACTTAAAACTGAATCCTCAGGGAACAGAATTTCAACAATCGGTTTGGGAAGAGTTGTTAAATATTCCTTTTGGAAAAAGTAGAACCTATTTAGAACAAACAAAACAAATTGGTGATCCAAAAGCGATTAGAGCTGTAGCTTCAGCCAACGGAAAAAATCCTATTTGGATTGTGGTTCCTTGTCATAGAGTTATAGGCTCTGACGGTTCTTTAACTGGATATGCTGGTGGTGTTTGGCGAAAAAAATGGTTGTTAGAACATGAAAGTGGTAGCAAACAACAGACACTTTTTTAGTTTAAGTTTCTTTTCTCAATAAAAAACTTTTTCAATAAAAAGCTACATTCTTCTTCTAGAACTCCAGAAACAACATTGGTTTTAGGGTGAATTTTGGTATTCAATACACTAAAACCTAATTTAGGTTCGCTAGCTCCGTATACAATTTTTCCTATCTGTGTCCAATAACTTGCGCCTGCACACATCTGGCAAGGTTCAAGGGTTACATATAAAACACAATCTCTTAAATACTTTCCTCCTAAGAAATCGGCTGCAGCTGTAAAAGCTTGCATTTCTGCATGTGCAGTAACATCATTCAACATCTCTGTTAAGTTATGCGCTCTAGCTATTATTTGGTCTTTAAATACAATTACTGCTCCCACTGGAACCTCTCCTTTATCAAAAGCTTTTTCAGCCTCTTGCAAAGCTTTTTTCATAAAGTAAGTATCGTCAAATGGGTTCATAAGTATAAATTGAATGGATGTTTAAACAAATGTAGATAAAATTTGATTGTAGAGACTCTGCTTAAAATACTTATTTTTACCAAAAATTTCAAGTTTGATATCAATTAACACTTCTGAGAATACAAAAGTTTATTTCGCTTCCGATCAACATTTAGGAGCACCTACAGCTGAAGCTAGCTTTCCACGTGAGCAAAGGTTTGTGCGTTGGTTAAATGAAGTTAAAAAAGATGCTGAGGCTATTTTTTTATTAGGTGATTTATTTGACTTCTGGTTCGAGTATAAAACCGTTGTTCCTAAAGGTTTTGTTCGTGTTATGGGAAAACTTGCTGAAATTAAAGACAGTGGAATTCCTATTTATTTCTTTGTTGGTAATCATGATTTATGGATGACTGATTACTTTGAGAAAGAATTAGACATTCCTGTATACCACAAGCCACAAGAATTTACCATTGACGGTAAACTATTATTAATTGGTCATGGAGATGGCTTAGGTCCAGGTGATAAAGGTTACAAGCGAATGAAGAAGATTTTTACTTTTAAACCTTTTCAGTGGATGTTTAGATGGCTACACCCAGATTTAGGTGTACGCTTAGGTCATTACATGTCGGTTAAAAACAAATTGATTTCAGGTGATGATGACGCTAAATTTTTAGGAGAAGACAATGAATGGTTAGTTCAATATTGTAAACGTAAATTAGAAACGAAACATTACGATTATTTTGTTTTTGGTCACCGTCATCTTCCTTTAGAAATTAAACTACAAGAAAACAGTGAGTATATAAACACTGGCGATTGGGTAAAGTATTTTACCTATGGAGTTTTCGAAAATCAAAAACTATCTTTAAAAGAATACAAATAAAAAAAGCACCTCTAGAGGTGCTTTTTAACTTCTATGATTTTATTAGAATTTAAACGTTAAACCTCCTCTAAAAGTTGTTCCGTTAAATCCAAACTGGTTAACCTCCCATGGATATCTAAAACGACCTCCTAAATCGGTTACCACATCTCCTTTAGTATCTATTTCATCTGGGAATACATCAAATAAATTATTTACCTGAGCATTTACCGATATTTTATCAGTAATATCATACCCAAATGATAAATCGGTTATTACTTTACCTCTAAACGTTTGGTCTTTAAATGCATCTGTAGCATGTTGCCAAGTAACTTCCCCAAAATACGTATTATTTAAGTTCGTGGTAAACTTTCCTATTTTATAGTTAGCCCCAAATAAAAACTTAGTATTTGGTCTTGCACTTATAATTCTTGACTGCTCTTTTCTATTAAAAATAGCATTCTTATAGTTCGATAAATTTGTTGGAGTTTTTACTTCTCCTTCTAATTTCGTTCTATTAATATTTAAAGCTAAATTCAATCCTAGCTTACCTGCAGCAAAATCAATATTTTTATAACGCATTGTATAATCAAAACCTTCCGTTTTGGTATCAGCAGCGTTTATAAAAAACTTGATACTTGTAACACTATTATCTATTAAAATTTGCTGTACTGTAGCATTTACATTTCCATTATCATCTGTAGCTCCGATTTCTCCTGAAAATACTACTCGGTCATTCACTCGTACATTATAGTAATCAAATGAAATTGTAAAGTCTTTTGATGCTTTAACTGTTAAACCTGCTGAAATATTTTTTGATGTTTCTGCAAATAATGAAGCCACTCCTAAGTCTTTAATTACCTGGCTTACATTATTAAATGTTCCTTGATTAGAAATTGTACCTCCTGAAACTAATGTTTGTACATTACTTAAATATACTTGGTGTAATGATGGTGCTCTAAACCCAGTACTATACGAAGCTCTTAAAACTCCTGCTTCACCTACTTTATACCTTGAACTAATTTTCCACGAAGTGTTTCCTCCAAAATCAGAATAATTTTCATAACGTACTGCTCCTGAAACTAATAGATCATCGGAAATATCCCAATCTAAAGTACCATATCCTCCAACATTAGTTCTTGTTTCATTTAAAGCGTTACCAGGCTGTAATCCTGGAAATGATTGTGCTCCTCCATTGATATATGAAGCCTCTTCTCCAGCTGTAACTTTAAAACGTTCCTGACGTGCTTCAACTCCTAACCCAATACTTACATCTCCAAAAGACCTACTAACATCAAAGTTTCCTATAATATTGCTAAATGAATAAGCTCCTGCATCAAAAGAAGTTGGACTATTGGCTCCTAAACTTACATTAATAGTATTTCCAATAGTATAATCTACGGAATTACCTCCATAATTGGCACTTAAATCAGCATCAAATTCTCCTAATTTAAATTTAGTTCCCACAGTGAATAAGATATCTTGAATATCTGTTTCAAAAGTAGGCTGAAAACCATTATAAGTTTGACCTGGTGGTGTTAATAATCCAAAATCATCTGTAATCCAATACGGTGTTCTATATAATGCAAAACTTTTACCTTTTCTTATATTAAAACCTCCAAACCCATACAGTTTAACATTATCATTTAATGGGTATTCTGCATTTACAAATAAATCTCCTTTTTTCATTTCTGGTTGACCAATTGTCATACCCAATGCTGGATTATCTCTTGTCCACTGATTATCCACTCCAAACAAATCATCTTTACCTGGCTCTCCTGCTCTATTAGTAATATCTTGATAATTGAATCCTAATGTTGCATTTACAAAACCTCCTTCGGCAAACGTAAGAGTATGATTTACATCAGCAGAAGCATTAAACCCGTCTCCTCTTGAAGTAACTCCTGAATTTACATTTACCTCTGTAAACGATATATTTTTCTTTAAAATTATATTTATTACACCCGCTACAGCATCAGATCCATATTGTGCAGATGCTCCATCTCTTAAAACTTCAATTCGCTCTATTGCTGCTGTTGGAATACTTTTCATATCGACTCCTACTTCTCCTTTTCCTGGAGTATCATTTACATACACTAAAGCACTTTGGTTTTTACGCTTACCATTAATTAAAACTAAAGTTCTACTAGGCCCTAATCCACGTAAATCCGCTGGGTCAAAATGCGCAGTTGCATCAGACACCGTTTGGTTACTTGCATTATAAGATGGTACTGCAAAATTCAACATTTGATCAATACTTGTTTGACCTGTTGTTTGTAGTTCTTTTACACTTATATTATCTATAGGAACCGCTGAATCTAAAATAGTTCTAGGTTTTGCTCTATTACCTGTTAGTACTACCTCATCTAAAACATTGTCGTCTTTTAAAACTATTGTAATAGATACCTTTTCATATATAGTTTTTTCTAATGTTGAAAAACCTACTGAAGAAAAAATTAAGGTTGCTGGAATACTTTTTACACTAAGTGTAAACTCTCCCTGATCGTTTGTGCTAACTCCATTTGTAGTATCTTTTTCTAAGACATTTACAAAAGGAATTGGTTGCCCATTTTCATCGACAACTTTACCATTGATTTGTTGAGCTAAAACTGCAATTGTGGTTAAAAAAAAGCTCAAGACAAATAGTATTGATTTTAATCTCATAAATAAAAAATTATATAGTTAGTTATAACAATAATACTTAAAAATAAATTAAAAACCTTAAAAACAGATAGTTAAAACAGAAAAACACCCTCTAAAAAGAATCAATCTAATAACACCTTTTTTAAAGCTTTTTTATTAAAAAGAGAAAGTCGCCTAAAGCTTTAGACGACTTCTTAATGAAAACATAGTTTCTTTTATTAAAATAAAACTTGTTCTAAATCTATTGTTACAACTCCTGTAACTGCATCTGTTGTTTTTGTTATTTTTATAAAATCTTCAACAGTTGTATATCCGAAAAAACCTCCTGGAGTAGCTCCAACCAAGTTACCTGTATAATTTGTTTCTGTAGTACCATTTAATACATTAACATAACACTCAATAGAGTTATTATTAACTGTCCATGGTAAAATTGCAAAGAAGTACTCTCCATCAGCAACATTGTCTGGTAAAACAGCAACTTCAGTAGTTGAAGTTGTACTCGTAGAAAGGTTTATTCCCGCTACAGCTGGAGTTTTAGTGATTGTACCACAATCTAAATCACTATCGTCATTCCATGTAAAAGTAAATACAACTGTATTTTCTCCTTTGATTATCTTTAATTCATTTAAATCTTCAGATATCTCTGGCTTTACACTGTCAACATTAGCATTTATAATTTTTAAATCCACTAATTTCAATGTTCTAACATGAACATCAGGATCTGACATGTCAACAGTTATTGTTACATCTTGACTTCCTTGAGTAGCATCAATAGACATTTCTTCTCCGTCTAATGTATATGTTAACCTTGATAAACTAGTTACTGGACTAGTAAAAGAAATTACCGCATCATAACTTGTTTCTGAAGTCATTATACGTTTAATTTTCGCTTCAGTTTTTGCAGTAATACTCGTTACTTGCTTAACGATTATTGCATCATCATCATTAACTGCACAAGAACTCAATAAAAGCACTGCACAAATTAACAAAGAACTTATTTTATATATATATTTCATTTTAATTAGCTTATAATTTGATTATTGTGTAGGTTACTGTACTACCATCTGTTGCTTTATTGATTTTATACCAAATATCTGGTTCTCCATTTGGCGGTGCTGCAACAACTGTATCTAGACTTGTTAAAAGTACTTCGCTCTTTCCTCCCGCAAAGTTAATAGCCAAAGTACATGGAATACTATAAGGAGTAGCAACATTAAAGTTATCTAACCCTAAGAAATAATCACCATCTGCTAATGCCTGTGTAATTGTAACTTCCTCTGGTTGAGAAAACCAACTATTAGCAATTACAGTAGAAGTAATCTTAGCTTCAGATCTTAGGTATAAATCTAAATCTTCAGTCCCAGGCCAATTCAATACAATATCTGCGTCTCCTAGTGGAGCTTGAATTACAAGAGGTAATGTATCATAAACATTAATATTTCTCCCACTACTTTTTTCATTTAATGTTATAAAATGCTTGATTAAAGTTTGAGAAGCGTTAAGGTTTTTTATTGAAACACTATATATTTCCTCTGCATCTGCAACAGTATCATCCGAAAATGTAAAAGTTACACTCGCTGATGTTTCTCCTGCTGGAATTCTTACTTCGTTATGTGACACTTCATTTACACCGGCTGTAGATTCTGTAGAACCATCTGATGATGTAATATCAAAAACTACCACACCATCTACTGGTAACGGCTTAGATAAACTTACTTGATAAGTAGCTGTACCTCCATTTTCCAGTACATTCGTTTTTAAATTCGTATCGCTAAAACCAATAACAACTTGTTCGGTAGCGGTAGCAACTCCTTCTACAAGGTCTGTTGTTTCACTTTCACAAGAAACAAACCCTAGTGAAAGCAATAATATATATATAGATAATTTTATTTTTTTCATTTCTTCTGTAAATTATATTACTTAATAACAAAGTTTAAACGGGCAAATAAGAATCTACCTCCAATTCCAAACTGTTGCGCTCTACGTGACCAATCGAAACGTCCACTGCTTCGGTTGTTTCCTCCATCTCCTAGAACTTGAGCAGCTCTGTCTGGATACACATCTAAGATATTGTTTGCACCCACAGTAAATGTTAACTCTTCTGTAGCTTTAAACCCTATAGATAAATCTGTTACAACTTTTCCACTAAAAACTTGCTGTCTGCTAACGTTAGTTGTTGCTTCTGTTACTTCACCAAAGTATACATTTCTTAAAAACACATTAAATCTCTTAGTAGTTAATGTATTTGATAAGTTTACTTTAGTTCTTGGTACAGCTTCTTCTAAATATACTCTACTATCTTCTGGAAAGTAAGTATCTATTAAACCTGCATTTGCTATTTGTTCTGAACTATGAATATCATCTACTTGATTTGTTTTAGAGAACGTAGCTGATAAATCTGATTTTAAACTCATCTTGTCATTTAAAGCTGCTTTATGAGTAATTACGATATCCACTCCTTTTGATTCTGTGTCAATTGCATTAGCAAAAAATGATGCTGCTGTAGCATTCGCTTCTCTAAGTAATTTACCAAATTCAGAATCAGAATCATCATTTGGATTTGCATTAGTATCATTAGTTCTAAATTGTCCAGTGTAAACCACTCTATCTTCAATTCCTACCCAGTAACCATCTACTGTAATTTTTAAGTTTGCTGATGGAATTTTAGCTGTAAAACCTAAGCTTATACTTGCAGACTCTTCTTGCTTTAGCTTAGGAATCCCTAATAATTGCGCGACTCTACTATCATTTGAAAAAGTCCCTACTTCTTCTGGGTTTCCATTCTGACCAAATAATGTTGATGTAGTACTAAAGTTTAATTGGTGTAATGATGGAGCTCTAAATCCAGTATTAAAAGCTGATCTAATATTTAAGTTTTCACTTAACTTATAACGTCCAGAAACTTTATAATTAAACGTTGAACCAAAGTCACTATAGTTTTCAAAACGTCCAGCTAGCCCTACTAAAAACTTATCTGTTAAATCTGCCTCAAAATCTGCATAAGCAGCAAAACTACTGCGATCTCTTGATAATTCATTTTTCGCATTAAACCCTGGGAAAACTTGTGATCCTCCTGGTCTTGTATTTCCAAAGAAATCTACTGATGCAGTTGTAGTAGCTGTTACTGGTAACCCATTTGCATCGTATTGTGTATAAGATTCTTCTTCACCTGCTACGATTTCATATAACTCTTTTCTAAATTCTGCTCCAAAAGCAACATTTAATCCATTAAAAATATCTTTATAATTATTCGATAAGTCTAAGTTAGTTGTGTTTTGAGTAAAAGCAAAACCTCCTGCATCAAAACGAGTTGGTGAATTATTTAACATCGAAGCATTTGAAGTATTTGAAATTTCAAACAAGAAAGAGTTTCTACCCCAAGTATTACTTAAATCTACATCCCAATCTTTTATTTTCCCTTTAATTCCTAAAGCAAAAGACATATCGCTTATTTTTGAATTAATCTCTGGTAAGAATCCATTGATATAGAAAGGTGTATATGTTCTAGATTGATTTGGTAAACGATAGAAACCTGCTGAATTACCTATTCTTGAACTAATACCAGCAAATGAGTATAATTCTGTACCATCTTCATCTATAGGTAATGACATATTAGCAAAGAAACGTCCTCCTCTAAGTGCCGATTGACCTACACGCATTGTAAAATCTGTTCTATCTAAACCACGAACAGCAAGTTCAGATTCAGTAGTATCAAAGTTTAATAATCCTTGAAGATCTTGTAATGTAGTAGCATTATTAATAGCACTCTTAGTTGCCAAATCAAAATGCGTTACCCCTTGCGCCGCAAATTGAATATCAGCTATAGACAAATTAGCTATGTCTAATCCTGAGTTGTTAGCTACCCACTCTACAGAGTTATAAGCATTAAAGATAGTACCCTCGTATTCTCTCATACGGTTGTATGGGTTTCTGAAATCAAAATCTCCAGTAAAGTTTATAAAACCTCCTTTGTCCCCTAGATTGATTCCATAGTTCGCAGATACATTAACACTTTCTCCATCAATTCCTCCAGTTTGCTTATCAGAATTTTTTGAAACATGTGCTCCAGAAGTAACAGCTAAATTTAACTCATTTGTTTTGTTATTAAGTACAATATTGATTACCCCTGCAATTGCATCTGAACCATATTGTGCTGCAGCTCCGTCTCTTAAAACTTCTATTCTTTTAATAGCAGCAGCTGGAATAGCATTTAAATCTGTACCTACACTTCCTCTACCAAATGTTCCATTTACATTTACTAAAGAAGATGTATGCCTTCTTTTTCCGTTAATTAACACCAATACTTGATCTGGACCTAACCCTCTTAAAGAAGCTGGATCTATATGATCTGTACCGTCAGAGATTGTTTGTGTATTTGACGAAAAAGAAGGGGCAACATAATTCAAGATTTGGTTCAAGTTAACTTGTGGTGATGTTGCTGTTAATTCAGCCACATCGATAATGTCTACTGGTACGGGGGTATCTATCGCTGTTCTTGACTTGTTTCTTGACCCTACTAAAACTACTTCGTCTAAACTTTCACTCTCTTCTTTTACTTCAATGGTAACATATTGAGTAGAGCTAATTTGTTTTTCTACTGTTTTAAAACCTATAGAAGAGATTACTAGTGTTGTAGGAATTTTCTTTACATTAATAGAAAATTCTCCTTTGTCATCGGTTGTTACACCGTTAGTGGTTCCTTTTTCTAAGACATTAAAAAAGGGTAATGGTTCTTTGTTTTCATCAACGACCAACCCTTTCACGGTTTGTGCAGTCATAGAAATTGCTACAAAAAATATACTAAAAAATAGAATTTTTTTGAATAGTGTGTTTTTTTTCATGAACTATTGTTTAAATTTAATTAGTTCAACAAATATTTAAATATTATACACAAAAAACAATGTTTTAATACATTTTATTTAAATAAATAACAAATTAGATGCCTAATCGCCATAAAATTAACTTTTTTAACAGTTAAATAAACAAAACCCCCGTTTTTACTACATAATCCTTTTTTTTGGTTTAACCTTACTTTAACAACACTTATTTTCTTATTATTGTAGCTTTGTTTCACAAAAATTCAAAATATATTTCAATTCATATGGATATAGATGTAAGAGCTATTAATGAAAAAATAGAAAGAGAGAGTGCTTTTGTAGATTTACTAACTACAGAAATGAATAAAGTTATCGTAGGTCAGAAATATATGATTGAACGATTACTTATCGGGCTTTTAGGCAATGGACACATCTTATTAGAAGGTGTTCCTGGATTAGCGAAGACACTTGCAATTAACACACTATCAAAAGCTGTTCAAGCAAGCTTTAGTCGTGTCCAATTTACTCCAGACTTATTACCTGCAGATGTTGTTGGTACTATGATATATAATGTAAAGGAGAATGATTTTTCTATTAAAAAAGGCCCAATTTTTGCCAATTTTGTATTAGCTGATGAGATTAACCGTGCTCCAGCTAAAGTACAATCTGCATTACTTGAAGCAATGCAAGAAAGACAAATTACAATTGGAGATGAAACATTTAAGTTAGATGAGCCTTTTTTAGTAATGGCAACTCAGAATCCAGTAGAACAAGAAGGGACGTACCCTCTTCCAGAAGCACAAGTTGACCGTTTTATGTTGAAAACTGTAATTGACTATCCTAAATTACAAGATGAACAAATAATTATGCGCCAAAACTTAAATGGAACTTTTGGAAAAGTTAACCCTGTAGTTTCTGTTGAACAAATTATAAAAGCTCGACAAGTTGTTAACGAGGTATATATGGATGAAAAAATTGAGAAATATATTCTTGATATCATTTTTGCTACTCGTTATCCTGAAAGATATAATTTAGAGAAACTACAACCTTTAATTAGTTTTGGTTCTTCTCCTCGTGGTAGTATTGCATTAGCTAAAGCTGCAAAATGTTATGCTTTTATTAAACGTAGAGGTTACGTAATTCCAGAAGATGTTAGAGCAATTGTAAACGATGTTTTACGTCATAGAATTGGAATTACATACGAAGCAGAAGCCGAAAACGTTACATCTATAGATATTATTAATTCAATTATAAATGAGGTTGAGGTACCTTAATTAAAAAAAACTTACATAACACGTAACAAAACCATAACTATCTACTCAACTAAGCAAAAGTTTTACCCCCTTAAACAAAGCTAATATGAGATTTAAATTAACAACGTACAAAACGTTAAATGGAACAAAAAAAATTTTAGAATTAAGACGAAGAAAAAGTACTGAGGCTATCATTTACAAAGATAATTCCCCTTCTTTTTATGTGGATTGTTTTGATTTACAAACAGAATCTAACGTAATAAT
Organism: Tenacibaculum aiptasiae; assembly: GCF_965221665.1. Taxonomy (NCBI): domain Bacteria; kingdom Pseudomonadati; phylum Bacteroidota; class Flavobacteriia; order Flavobacteriales; family Flavobacteriaceae; genus Tenacibaculum; species Tenacibaculum aiptasiae. The sequence continues at coordinate 1,600,425 of NZ_CBDCSN010000002.1, read as the reverse complement.
GAACAGCTTAGTATTATGCCAACAAAGAAAGTTGGATGAAGTAATTAAAGAAATTGGTAAAAAGAACAATGTAAACCTATCAATACAAAAAGCACCTTTATTATCTATAAAACAAGATGCTGAGTATACAGATATGGAATTACCACCTTTACCAGAAGCTTGGTTAAATTAAATGAACACAAAAGAATTACTAAAAAAAGTTCGAAAAATAGAAATTAAGACACGTCGTTTGTCTAATCATATTTTTGGAGGAGAATACCACTCGACCTTTAAAGGTCGTGGTATGACCTTCTCCGAAGTACGTCAATATCAATATGGAGATGATATTAGAGCTATTGATTGGAATGTAACTGCTCGTTATAACGAACCTTATATAAAAGTTTTTGAAGAAGAACGTGAACTAACAATGATGTTGGTTGTTGATATTTCTGGTTCTGAATTTTTTGGTACTACTAATCAGTTTAAAAAAGATACAATTACAGAGATTGCTGCAACTCTCGCTTTTTCTGCTATTCAAAACAATGATAAGGTTGGTTTAATTCTATTTTCAGACCAAGTAGAGCTATTCATTCCTCCTAAAAAAGGAAAGAGTCATGTTTTAAGAATTATTAGAGAGTTAATCGAATTTCGCCCAAAAAGCAAACAAACTAATATTAGTGAAGCTTTAAAATTCTTATCTAATATTATGAAAAAGAAAGCTATTGTATTTATGCTTTCTGATTTTATGGATGATGATTATGAACGTACGTTAAAAATTGTTGGAAACAAACACGATGTTACAGGCATACGTGTATATGATAAGTCTGACGAAGAAATTCCTAACTTAGGAATGGTTCCGATGGTAGATGCTGAAACAGGAAAAATACAATTGGTTAATACTAGTTCATCATCGGTAAGAAATCAATACAAAGCTAACGCCTTACGATTATCTGATTATTTCGAAACTACTTTTACAAAAAGTGGTGCAGGAACAATTAATACTCGTGTAGACGAAAGCTATGTGAAAAAATTATTAGGTTATTTTAAACGAAAAGGTTAATTGTCTACTTTATATAAAGACAGTATAAAATGAGAAAAAAATTATTCTACATCTTCTTACTAATATCTTCTATTGGATTTTCACAATCTAACAAAGTTCAGGTTGAAGTTGATACTACTAATATTAGAATTGGTGAACAATTTCAATATAAAATCTCTGTTGATGATACTGAAAATGTAATTATCCCTAAATTAAACAACCTTAAAGGATTAGAAGTTGTCGATACTTTAAAAATAGACACTATTAAAAACAAATTAGTTCAGAAATATATTTTAACTGGTTTTGATAGCGGCTCATTTTATATACCACAACAACAAATTTTTATAAAAAATCAGGCTTATTTAACAGATAGCCTACTCATCAATGTAGCTACTGTAGCTATTGACACTACAAAAATTAAAAAATTCCCAATAAAAGGAATCAAAGGAGAACCTTACCAATTTGATGACTTTAAAAATTATATTTATTGGGCTATAGCCATATTAATACTTATTGGATTAATAATCTATTACTTTGTTTTCAGAAAGAAAAAAGAAGAACAAGAAACAGTTGTTGTGCCACTATTACCTCCTTATGAAGAAGCCATACAAAAACTTCAAGAATTGGACAGTAAATTATTATGGCAAAATAATCATGTTAAAAAATATTATAGTGAATTAACAGGAATTGTAAGGTCTTACATAGAAAGAGAGTTAAATATTCCTGCACTAGAAAGTACAACAGATGAATTGATTGACACCTTAAAAGATTTTGACGAAACAAAGTCTATTGAGACAACTAAAGAAACAATTCAAAAGTTAAAAGAATTACTACAAGAATCGGATTTAGTAAAATTTGCGAAATCAAAACCTTTATCTCATGAGATTGAGCAAGATCGTAAAGACGCTAAAGATGTAATAGATAATTTAAAACCTAAAAAAGAAGAAGTAGAAGATGAAGTGGAATAATTTTGAATTTCATAGCCCTGAATTTTTATGGTTATTAATTTTAATTCCTCTACTTGCTTTTTGGAATTATTATTCAAGAAAAAAAGACAGCGCTCATTTAACAATTTCAAGTATTAAAGGGTTTAAGGTACAAGGCTCTATTTTACCTAAACTTAAGCCATTATTATATCTCTTAAGGCTTTTAGCTTTAACCTGTTTAATTGTTGCTTTAGCAAGACCAAGAAATGTAGCTGTTAGTAAGAAAACAAAAACAAACCGAGGTATAGACATTGTTATGGCAATTGATGTATCTGCCAGTATGCTTGCAAAAGATTTAAAACCAAATCGTTTAGAAGCACTTAAACGTGTTGCTACCGATTTTGTTAATAGAAGACCTAATGATCGTATAGGTATTGTTGTATATGCAGGTGAAAGTTTTACTCAAACTCCAATTACCAGTGACAAATCAATTGTAAAAAGAACCATTTCAGATATTAGATGGGGACAACTTGAAGGAGGTACAGCAATTGGAATGGGACTTGGTTCAGCAGTAAACAGGCTAAAAGAAAGCAAAGCCAAAAGTAAAGTTATTATCCTTTTAACAGATGGTGTAAACAATGCTGGTTTTGTTGATCCTAAAACAGCTACCGAATTAGCAAAAGGAAACAATATTAAAGTTTATACTATTGGAATAGGAACAAACGGAATGGCTCCTTTTCCTTGGGCAAAAGACCCAAGAACTGGAAAAATTTCATTTAGAAACCAACAAGTAGAAATTGACGAATCTTTACTAAAACATATAGCTAAAGAAACTGAAGGAAAATATTTTAGAGCAACTAACAACTCTAAGTTAAAAGCTATTTATGATGAAATAGATAAGCTTGAAAAAACAAAAATAGAAGAGTTTAAATACTATAATTATACTGAAAAATACAGATTCCTTGTATTCTTAGCTGGTATCTTTTTATTATTAGAATTCGTATTAAAAAACACATTATTTAAAAGTTTTATATAAACAATGTATCGTATAGAAGAACCAATATATTTTTCCTTTTTTGCAATTGTTCCAGTAATAATTGTTGTTTTTCTGTTGGTTTTATGGTGGAAAAAAAGAACTCAAAAAAAATTCACAAACAAAGAACTATTAAATAAAATAGCTCCAAATGCCTCTACATTTAAATCTGTTTTAAAATTAGTGTTTTTTATCATTGGAATTTCTTTTTTAATCATATCTCTAGTAAACCCTAAAATGGGAACTAAATTAAAAACGGTAAAAAGAGAAGGTGTAGATGTTGTTTTTGCTCTTGACGTATCCAAGAGTATGTTGGCAGAAGACATAGCTCCTAATAGATTAGAAAAGTCGAAACAGATTATTTCTAAAATAATAAACAAACTAGGAAGTGACAGAGTTGGTATCATTATTTATGCAGGAAATGCTTATCCTTTACTACCTATTACTACAGACCATGCAGCTGCAAAAATGTTCTTGCAAAACGCAAATCCTGATATGGTTTCAAGTCAAGGAACTGCTATTAATGAAGCTTTAACCTTAGCCAAAACATATTATAATAATGACGAGCAAACCAATCGTTTTTTAATTATTATTTCAGATGGTGAAGATCATCAAGAAGAAACAAAGCAAATTGCTCAAAATATAGCTAACGAAGGTGTAAAAGTGTATACCATAGGTGTAGGTACCGAAAAAGGAGGCCCAATCCCTATCAAATTAAATGGCGCACTTATTGGTTATAAAAAAGATAGAAAAGGAGAAACTGTAATTACTAAGAGAAAACCAGATGTTTTACAAGATATTGCAGAAGCTTCAAATGGAGAATATATTGATGGAAATAAAACTGAAAACCCAGTTAACACCATTGAAAACATTATAGCAAATGCTCAGAAAAGCGAATTCGAAACAAAACAATTTTCTGACTATAAAGATCAATTCCAATGGTTTTTAGGAATTGGTTTATTTTTCTTAATTATTGATTTATTTTTCTTCGAAAGAAAAACGAAGTGGGTAAAGAAAGTAGACTTATTTAATGAAGAATCTAAAAAATAAATGAAGATGAAAAGTTTACATTATGTTTTATTTTTAGTGCTATTATTTGCTGCTGTTACTACTAGCAACGCACAACAAGATACTTTAAAATTGCAGCGAGAAGCAAGAGCTTTATTACGTGAAGGAAATAAATTATATAACAAGCAAAAATTTGATGATGCTGCTATTGCCTATCGTAAAGCCTTAGGTAAAAATAGTAAATATGAAAAAGCTAGTTACAATTATGGAAACACCTTGTATCAAGCCAAAAAATTCAAAGAAGCAGTTGCACAATTTGAAGTAACTACCAAAACATCAAAAGATAAATTTGCTCAAGCTGAAGCATACCACAACATTGGAAATGCAATGATGGAGCAAAAACAATATCAACAAGCTGTTGATGCCTTTAAAAATGCTTTAAGAAGAAATCCTGGTGACGATGAAACTCGTTATAATTTGGCTGTTGCACAAAAAAAATTAAAAAAGCAGCAACAAAACCAAAAGAACAACAAGGATAAAAATAAAGACAAAAAAGATCAGAATAAGAAAGATCAAAAAAACAAGGACGACAAAGACAAGCAAAAAGATAAAAATAAAGACAAAAAAGGCGACGACAAGGATAAAGATAAAAAGGACGAGAATAAGGATCAAAAAAATAAAGATCAGAATAAACAGCCTAATAAAAACGACAAAAAAGACCAAAAGCAAAAACCTCAGCCTCAACAAGGAAAAATGTCTCCTGAGCAAATGAAGCAATTGCTAGAAAGTTTAAACAACGAAGAGAAAAAGACACAAAAGAAAATGAATGTTAAAAAGTCGAAAGGAAGAAAGGTAAAACAAGAAAAAGATTGGTAATTTACCAACTTATAAAATCTTAACTATTTTTGCATTTTTTAAAACTGAATATGAAGTTGAAACTATACATATCGTTAATAATCTGTTTTATTACATTTAGTGTTAACGCACAAGATTCTGTATTAAAAGCATCAGTTAGTAAAAATAAACTAGGTGTTAACCAACGATTACGTGTTGAGTTTACTATTAACAAACAAGGAGCTGATAATTTTAAAGCCCCTAACTTTAAAAATTTTAAAGTTGTGGGTGGACCAAGTCAATCAGTTAGTCAATCGTTGATTAATGGAAAATTATCTTTTTCTCAATCATATTCTTACATTCTTCAACCTAAAAGAAAAGGTGAATTCAACTTACCATCTGCTACCATAGAAATTGATGGAGAAACAATAAAATCTAACCCAGTTAAAATTATTGTTTTAGATGCTGTTGAACTTCCTAAAAACCCTAATGACCCTAACTACATAGCGCAACAGAACATCCATTTAGTTGCCGAATTATCTAAATCAAATCCTTATGTAGGTGAAGGAATATATGTAGAGTACCGTTTATATTTTAGTGAAAATGTTGGTATTTACGACAATGCTATTACAGAAGCCCCACAGTATAATGGATTTTGGAATCAAGAAATTAAACGAAATGGAACTCCTGTTAAAATAGGTAAATATAATGGAGAACGATATCGTTATGCTGTATTACACAAAGCTTTATTAATCCCAACAAAAGACGGTAAACTGACTATAGACCCTATGAAAATGGATATTATAGTAGCAGTACCAACCGGTCGTGCCGATTTTTTTGGAAATGTTATTACAAAACAAGTAAGAAAAGAGTTTTCTTCAGCTAAGAAAATTATTAGAGCTAAAGCATTGCCTCTTGAAAATAAACCAGAAGATTTTACAGGTGCTGTAGGAGAATTTTCTTTTGATGTTTCTTTAAACAAACTTACTTTAAAAGCTAACGAATCAGCTAAAATAAAAGTAACAGTAAACGGAAAAGGAAACTTAAAACTATTTGAACTTCCTAAAATAGAAACACCTAAAGAATTAGAAGTATACCAACCTGAAAGAAAAGAAAATGTTAGTATAACTTCATCAGGATTAAAAGGATCTGTAACTGACAACTATACCGTAGTTCCTGAATTCAAAGGAAAGTATAAAATTCCAAAAACGAGTTTTTCTTACTTCAACCCAAAAGAAAAAGTTTATCAAACCATAACTACAGAAGATTTATATGTTGATGTTTTAGAAGGCAAGGAATTACCAACAACAACTGATAATAAAGCGGTTGCAAAACAAAACATAAAAGTTACAGGAAACGATTTTAGGTATATTCAATCGTCTACAAACTTAGAAACTATAGATAACTCAGATTTTTTCAAATCAACTGTATTTTACATTTTGTTATTATTACCTATTATTCTAATTCCTGTAGGAATTTATATTTACAAGAAAAAAGAAGAACGTGATGGTGATGTAATTGGGAATAAGTTGAGAAAAGCTGATAAACTTGCTAAAAAATATTTATCGGAAGCTCAAAAACAACTAGGAAATAAAGAAGCTTTTTATGAAGCCTTAGAAAGAGCTTTACATAATTATTTAAAAGCTAAATTAGGCGTAGAAACTTCTGATATTAGTAGTGATAAAATAACAGATTTATTAGACAGTAAACAAATTGATACTTCTACTATAAAAAGTTTTATTGATGTTTTAAACGATTGCGATTTTGCTCGTTATACTCCAATTACCAACGTGCAAATGAAAGAAGAATACGAGAAAGCAAAACAAGTAATTACACAATTAGACAAACAGTTATAATGAAAAGAGTTATTGTAATATTATTGTTTTTTACAACACATTTTGTGCTAGCCCAAGCCGTAAATGACACATTTGCAAAAGCAAACACGTTATATAAAGAAAAAAAATACTCAGAAGCTATTAAGTTGTATGATGAGATTGAAAACTCGGGTAAAGTTTCTTCTGAATTATACTTTAACCTAGGGAATGCTTATTACAAATTAAATCAAGTAGCTCCTTCAATTTACAATTATGAAAAGGCTCTTTTACTAGATCCTTTAAATGAGGATGCTCAAAACAATTTAATTATAGCAAAACGATTAACATTAGATAGAATAGAAGAATTACCTAAATCTATTTTTCAAAAAATCAATGATAATTTCTTACAAAAATTATCTTATGATACTTGGGCAGTTATTACAGTATTACTGTCTTTTGTAGCATCTTTTTTATTCCTAATGTTCTACTTTTCGTATACGCCAAGTAAAAAAAGACTCTTTTTTACAACTAGTATTTTGTCTTTTATTCTTTTAATAACAACATTAGCAATAACTTTTACACAATACAATCAATCAAAGAGTAATATTGAAGCAATTGTTTTTAATGAAGAAGTAGAAATAAAAAATGCTCCTACTGATGATTCGGATGCTATATTTACTTTACATGAAGGAACAAAAATTAAAGTATTAGATGCTGTGGACGATTGGAATAAAATCAAATTAGCAGATGGTAAAATTGGTTGGGTAAAGAGCAACGTAATCAAAGTGTTATAAATTTTCATTTATTTAACATTTAATTAGCTCATATCTTTTATATTTGCTTTTCGTCAAAAAATCGACAATGACCAAAAACTTCTTCGTATACCTACTCACTATAATACTACTAGCCTCAGTAGCTATTCCTTCGTATTATAGTATTACAGAAGAACTTTGTGAGTCCTCATTAGCAATCGACATAGAGGAAGATGCTGAAAACAATGAGAATTCTGAAAAAAACGAAATAAAAATCATCGACTTTTCTAACGAATTTTCATCTTCTTATACCCTTCCTTGTAACGATAAAAAAAATACTTACATTTCAAATAAGTATAATTCTATATCTAGAAGTCTAGAATCTCCACCTCCAGAATTTTCATAAATATTACTTATTACTAACATCTATCAGATGTTTTTTAACATACCTTACTCATAATCAAGGCCTACAATAACAAACCTTGAAAATCGTGTTAATGTCCTTTTTAAAAATAATACACATTTCAAAACGAACAATTTAACTGTAAGTTTTTTAGCTAATTACTTAAAAAAGGAAGTAATAAAATATTTTTTCAAAAGTGCATTTATCACAGCACTTAAATTTCATTTATATATAATTTAAATTAAAAATAACCCTAGGTTAAAATCACGTCTATGTTTAAAACAATTAAAAGCGATTTACCCGCTAGTATCGTAGTATTTTTTGTTGCATTACCATTATGTTTAGGTATTGCATTAGCCAGTGGTGCTCCACTATTCTCTGGTTTAATAGCAGGAATTGTTGGTGGTATCGTTGTAGGAGCCATTAGTGGCTCAAAAATAGGAGTAAGTGGACCAGCTGCTGGTTTAGCTGCCATAGTATTAACTTCTATTGCTTCTTTAGGAGGCTTTGAAAACTTTTTAGTAGCAGTTGTATTAGGAGGTATTATTCAATTAATTCTTGGTGTATTAAAAGCAGGAGTTATTGGTTACTATTTCCCTTCATCTGTAATTAAAGGAATGTTAACTGGTATTGGAATCATAATTATTATGAAACAAATACCTTTCTTCTTTGGTTACGATAAATCAGCTACAAGTTTTTCTTTAGATGCCATAAGTATGGGATCTACAATTGTTGGTGTTATTGGATTAGGAATCTTAATCCTTTGGCAACAAGTATTATCTAAAAAAGGTAAAATATTCGAATTAGTTCAAGGTCCATTAGTGGCTGTAATCGTTGGTATTATTTTCTTCGTTGTAACTCAAGGAAATGAGTCATTAGTAATTAGCGCTAAACAATTAGTAAGTGTACCTGTTCCAGAAAGTGTTGATTCTTTCTTAAGTCAATTTACTTTTCCAAACTTTGCTGTAATTGGAAGTAAAGATGTTTGGATTGTAGCTTTCACTATTGCTGTAGTAGCAAGTTTAGAAACATTATTATGTGTTGAAGCAACTGATAAATTAGATCCAGACAAAAATGTAACTCCTACGAATAGAGAATTATTAGCGCAAGGTGCTGGTAATATTATTTCTGGTTTAATTGGAGGATTACCTGTAACACAAGTAATTGTAAGAAGTTCTGCAAATATTCAATCAGGAGGTAAAAGTAAAATGTCTGCAATCGTACATGGTATTTTATTATTAATCTCAGTAATTTTAATTCCTACTTTATTAAATAAAATTCCATTATCAGTTCTTGCTGCGGTATTATTAATTGTTGGATTTAAATTAGCGAAGCCAGCTACATTTATCAACATGTATAAATTAGGATGGAAACAATTTATTCCTTTTATGGCTACAGTATTACCAATGGTTGTTACTGGTGACTTATTATTAGGTATTGGTTTAGGTCTTGCAGTTGGAATTGTTGTTATCTTATTTAAGAGTTACCAAAACTCTCACTTCTTACATATAGAAGACAAGAGTAACGGTGTTCATAAAATAAAAATGTCTTTAGCTGAAGAAGTTACTTTCTTTAACAAAGGAGCTATTTTAAAAGAATTAGATAGTCTTTCTGAAAATTCTTATTTAGAGTTAGATGTAAGAAAAACAAGATTCTTAGACCATGACATTATTGAAATTCTTGAGGACTTTGCCTTTAAAGCAAAAGAGAAAAATATTGACATTAAGTTAATTTCTGAAAGAGGTATAGTAGAAAACCCTGCTAGTTTTATTGAGTTTTTTAAGTTAAGACCAAAAGCTTCATAAAATGGCAGTATCTAAACATAAAATTGTCGTGCTATCTGATTTAAAGGATAGCACGGCAACATCATTAAAAACAGCTATCAGCTTAGCAAAAAAAACAGATGCTAGCATCCATTTTTTCCACGTAAAAAAGCCAACTGATGTTGTAGTTACTGATAATCAATTATCAGCAAAAAGAGCCATTAACTCTAACTTCACTCAAACTAACAAAGAAATTAGTGAATTAGTTTCTGAATTTTCTCAAAAGTATGATATCGATATTACCTCTTCATTTACTTTTGGAAATATTAAAAATGAAATTGACCTTTTTTTAGAAGATACCAATCCAAATATTATTGTAATTGGAAAGCGCAGAAGTAAAAGCATAAGTGCTTTAGGCGATAAAATTAGCAAGCACGTATTAAAGAAAAAAGGCAAAACAATTATTATAGCCTCAGCTGAGAGTGAACTTCAACCAGAAAATGAAATCTCATTAGGCTTATATAATGAAATAGAGCAACAGCATAATAATGAATTTATTAATGAAATTATTGAAAATGCTAATAAACCATTAAAAAACTTTCAAGTAGTTAATTCAAATGATGCCAATTTATTATTGGTAGATAGAGAAATGGTCAACCCAAAATCTACAAAATCATTTGACAAACTACTTAATAAAATGAATGTTTCATTAGTAGTTGCTAATTAAAATATTAAATCTAAGTTACTTAAATCAATAAACCAGTCCCAAACGTGAGTAGGTATCTATTACAGTTTTTTTAGTATATTTATTCCTACTCAACTAAAAATATATGAAACAACTATTTTCAAATCTTAAAGGTGATCTCTTTGGAGGGATTACAGCCGGAATTGTGGCATTACCACTAGCTTTAGCTTTTGGTGTTTCATCTGGTTTGGGACCTAGCGCTGGTTTATACGGTGCTATTTTTATTGCTTTTTTTGCAGCACTTTTCGGAGGAACAGACACTCAAATTTCTGGGCCAACTGCGCCAATGACTGCTGTAAGTATGGTTGTTATTGCAGGTATATTAGCTGCTAACGACGGAGATGTTAGTAGAGCACTACCAACAATTTTAACTGTTTTCTTATTAGCTGGTTTAATGCAAATTGGACTGGGAGTTTTAGGTTTAGGTAAATATATTCGTTATATACCCTACCCTGTTGTTTCTGGTTTTATGACCGCTATTGGAGTTATAATTTTGGTTACACAAATTTTACCTTCAGTAGGTTATTATGCTAAAGAAGATGCAGAATTTGTTGAGCAATTTAAACCACAAGCAGAAGAAGTAATTTTAGATAATATTTTAAAAGAAGAAGCTGGTGAAGGTATTTTAGTTCTTGAAGATTTCAAAGAAACTATTAATAGAGCTGAAAATATAACACAAGCTGATATATTAAAAGAAAGTAAAACTTTAGCAGGTAAAGAAGCTTCAGGTGTTTTAGGTACTTTTAAAGTGTTACCTCGAGCATTACAAAACATTAACTTCTTAGAATTAATGTTAGCTTTAGGAACCATATTCATTATTTATGGATTTAAGCGCATTACAACTGCCGTCCCTAGTACTTTAGTTGCTTTAGTTGTTATGACTGGTATTGCATTAGGTTTTGGCTTAAACTACAGGCCTATTGAGGAAATCCCAAGCGGATTCCCAATGCCAAACATGGAAATTTTCACAAACTTTACCATATCCAGCATTACACCTTATGTATTTACTGCTTTAACCTTAGCTTTATTAGGAGCTATAGATTCTTTATTAACATCAGTTGTAGCTGATAATATGACTAAAACAAAGCATAAACCAAATAAAGAATTAATAGGACAAGGTATTGGTAACACTATTGCTTCAATTTTTGGAGGTATCCCAGGTGCTGGAGCTACTATTCGTACAGTAGTGAATATCAACTCTGGTGGTAAAACTAAATTGTCAGGTATGATAGCAGGTATAATGCTATTAGTTATTTTACTAGGACTAGGCCCAATAGCTTCAAAAATACCTGCAGCAGTTTTAGCAGGAATTTTAATTACTGTTGGTATTGGTGTTATGGACTACAAAGGACTAAAAGCTATACCTAACTTACCACGTGATGCTAAATTTGGACCTTTAAAACTAAGTTCTGAGGTAATTATTATGCTAGTGGTATTAGTACTTTCTACTTTTTGGAATTTAGTATATGCAGTAGGTATTGGTTTAGTCATAGCTTCTTTAATGTTTATGAAGAAAATAGGTGACTTAACAGCTGAGCGCTCAGATGTAAAATCACTGAAAAAAGAAGAAGCTTGGAAAGATGAAAAAGATTTCCCTGAGGAATTGAAAGAACATTTGTTTGTAAAACACATCAAAGGACCTCTATTTTTTGGTTCTACTAGTGATTTTCAAGCGTTAACTAAACAAATTCCTAAAACTGCAACTTCTGTAATTATGCGTTTAGACAGAATGCAGTATATGGATCAATCTGGGCTTTATGCCATGGAAGATACGATTCAAGATTTAAAATCAAACGGAACGCATGTACAGGTACTTTTTGTTGGTTTATTAAAGCAACCTCGCTACATGATGGAACGAATTGATATTATCCCAGATTTAATATCAGAAGATCATATTTTTGAATCTTTTGATGATTGTATGGTTTGGGTAAAACAAAACATAAAAATTAATAATTAAAAAAATAAAAATACTTTTATGAGAAATGTAGCTATTACAAAAGACGTGCAAGCAGAATTAACAGCTGATTCTGTATTACAAGACTTATTAGACGGAAACAACCGTTATACTAGCAACAATTTAACAGCATCTAGTGTAACTGACTTAGTTGAACAAACAACTGGTGGTCAATTTCCAAAAGCTGTAATATTATCTTGTATCGATTCAAGAGTACCAGTAGAAATGGTTTTTGACCAAACTATTGGTGATGTTTTCGTAGCTCGTGTAGCTGGTAACTTCGAAAACGTGGATATTTTAGGAAGTATGGAATACTCTTGTGCTGTAGCAGGAAGTAAATTAGTTTTTGTATTAGGTCATGAAAGTTGTGGTGCTGTAAAAGCTGCTTGTGATGGAGTAGAATTAGGAAATATTACTGCAATGTTAGATAATATTGTTCCTGCTGCAAAATTAGCTTCAGAACAAGTAGAAGGAGAAGCAAATTCAACAAATAGTGCTTTTGTAGCTAAGACTGTAGAAAACAATGTAAAATTAACTATGGATCGTATCCGTCAAAGAAGTAAAATTTTACAAGAAATGGAAGATAATGGTGAAATTAAAATAGTAGGTGGAGTTTACTCTTTAACTACTGGAAAAGTTGAAATGATTTAATTCATTATCATTTGTTATAATATAAAAAAGGGAGTTTTTTAAACTCCCTTTTTTTATGCTAATTTGCTCTCTGCTGTTCTTCACTATTTCCAAAACCATGATTTCTAGTCTTTATTTTTTTATTTCCAAAATTATAGGATAGTGAAAAACGTAAATATCTACTACTATAATTCTGGTCATAAATTGTTTTAACTCCATTTACTTCAGAAGTCAAATTATTTAAACTAGCACTGTCAAAAATATCATTCACAAAAATAGCTGCTTGTAACTGCTTTTTTAAGAATGCTTTTTTAACTCCTAAACTCAATCCATACATCGTCCCTAATTCGTAAATATTTGAACTAGACTTTGGCTGATAAAAGAAATCTGCTTGTACACTTGTATTTTCTGATAATGTAAATGTATTGTTGGTTGAAAATCTAAATTGAATACCATTCTTAACAGGTGCTGATAAATCTTCAAATACATTAGCATTAACACCTGAAATATGTGCATAATTTTGGCTCTTCCACCAACTTGTAAAACGAACATTATACATTTCTGAAAGTTGCCAATAAGTTCCATTATAATAGTTCCTTCTTATAACTGCTTGAATATTATTTTCAGGTTCGGCAGAAAATAATGTACCAAAACCATCAGATGTATAACTAAAATATAAAGAAGTTATAAACTTACCTTTGTAATTATGAGTAAAAGTAAATCTGTCAATAAACGCAGGTTGAATAAATGGATTTCCTTCTGAGTATACATTACTATTCACATAGCTTCTAAAAGGATTTAAATCTCTATAATTTGGGCGATTGATACCTCTTCCATAATTAAATGAAAATGTATTGTTATCGTTTTTATTATAAGATACAAATACTGAAAGGAATAACTTAGTATAACTATTCTTATTTACTTGATTTAAAGTTTCAGAAAAACCTCTGGTTTCAGTATTTTCTAGTCTAAGACCAGCTTGCAAATTCCATTTATCACTAATTTTTCTTGAAGCATTTACATAAAAACTCTGCACATTTTCTTCGTATTCAAACTCATTAGATAAATTGGTATCTAATACAGGCACATTAGTTACTGTATTAAAATTATCTAATTTATTCTTTGTATTAATGAAACTAAACTTAAAACCATAAGACAAATCCAATTTATCAATAGGATGAGACATATCTGCTTTTATACTATAGTTATCTATTGCTTGATTGGTAATATTTTTAACTGATTGATTTACCCTTACAAATTGTCCAGAAGGAGAAAAAGTATTCACTAATGCATCCGCTTCTAGTTTATTTTCATAATTAAAATAATCAAAATCTACAGTTAGTTTTCTCCCCATAGTATCAAGTTTAGCAATTATATGAGCATTATATATATTGTTGTTTATACTTCTGCGTCTAGGCTCAGTTTTTACCAATAAACTATCTAATTGGTTAGATTCATTATAAAACTCAGTTGTTCCAGGGGCATCAGAAAAAGGTCTATTAAAACTTCCTAGATATTGCCCTCCTATTTCAATATTATCTGACAATAAATAGTTTATAGACAACCTAGCTGAATTATTTTTTCTAGTATCTTTTGAATCAATGCCAACCTTCCATGTACTTTTTGGAAAAAAAGTAGCACTTCTTTCTAAGTTTCTTAAACTTCCTCTTGTAGTATTAATCGAAGCATTTAAATGAATTTTATCTTTATTGTATGAGAAATTATTTCGCAATGTTCCATAACCATAAGTATTTACATTATAAGAAAATGAAGTTGTGTTTTTCCAAGAATTCCTTCTTCCTTTCTTGTATACTATATTAATTATTCCACCTCCTCCAGATGCTTCATATTGGGCTGGCGGATTGGTTATAATTTCTATTTTCTTGATATCATCTGCTGAGATTGAATTTAGAAAAGACACTAATTCCTCACCAGAAAGTTGAATCAAACGTCCATCAACCATTATTCTGGTTGCCTCTCCTCCAACCATACTTATTTGATTGTTTTGGATTGTAATAGCAGGAGCTAATTTTAACGCATCTAAAGCATCGCCTCCACTTGCAGATACACTATTTTCTACATTAAAAATTAGTCTATCTGTTTTTTGTTCTATTAATCTTTTCTTCGATGTAATTACAACTTCATTTAACCTACTGCTTTCTTCCTTTAATATTAAAGTTCCTAAATCTATATCTGTATTTAAACTTACTTGTTTCTTTATTTCTATGAAACCTATAAAACTTATTCTTAAATTATAGGTTCCTTTTGGAGCGGATAATGAAAACTCACCATTATCTATAGTTGTAGTTCCTTTAATAATTTTTCCTTCTAAACTTTGTAAAATAACGTTAGCAAAAACAATCGGCTCATTACCTTCTGTTACTTTACCTGTAATCTTTATCTGTCCTGTTAAACTTATAGCTTGAAATAATAATGCTAAAATGAAAATGCTTTTAACTCTCATGAATGTATTTTTTATTTGAGAGCAAAATTGTAGCTATTTAAAATTGCTTGCGACCGAATGCATAAAGTCGAACTATTTTTTCATGAATAAATTGGTTTGACTATCTCACACAAACGTTCGACTTTATCATAAACACCTGACTACAAGTGTTTTTTCCGATATTGAGTTGGTGTTAATCCTGTTTGTTTTTTAAACTCTGTATTGAAAGAAGATTTAGAGTTAAAACCTACTTCATATAAAATTTCTAATACGGTTAGTTTCTTATTTTCCGGATTTTCAAGAATTTCTTTGGCTCTGTTAATTCGATATCCATTCACAAATTCAAAAAAATGCTGTCCTATATTATGATTTATTAATATTGATAAATCTCTGTAAGGAATATTCATTTGATTTGCCAAATTATGAATGGTAAGAGATGAATTTAAATAAGGTCTTTCTTCTTCCATAAACTTTTTTACTACGGACACCTCTTCTAAAACTTCTTCTTTTGTATCCTTAGTTTTTTCTTCTAAAAAGTTTTTAACTAATTGATGTTTGGTGTCAATTCCTCTAAACAATTCTGGTTGATATAAACTTTTCAAAACAATCCAACATAAATATCCAAGTAGGACTAATGTTGTTATAATTCGCATAACATCCAATATTTCTTCATCTGAACCAAATAATTTATAAATACTTTTAATTAATGAAAGAGAAATTAAAACAACACTAATACTAGCCAATTGAAATAACCATTTATAATTATAATTTGTAATAGATGAATAGTTTTCCAACAATAACTCCTTATATTTTTTTAATTCAACAAATATGAAAACCAAATAAACTATTGAAACCAAAAGTCCATATACTAAAGATATTTTTGTTTCAATATTAAAGTAGTAATTATTATAAAACTCAATTTGCTGTTCTATAGAAGCCAAATAGAAATTAGGAAAATAAATAAGTAATTCAATAGCAAATGGAATAAGATGCAACAAGTGCTTGGGCTGAAGTTTAAAATATGAATAAATACAGGATACTACATATAAATATAAAAGCGGGCTAGCTAGAAATCCGATTTGATCTCGAAGCATATCTAAAGCAACCGGTACTTGTACATAATTAGCATAAAAAAAAACACTAATATGAATAGAAAAAACAATAAAGTAAATAGCCATTAACTGATTACTTGTTTTGTTTTTAGTTTTTACAGTGAGTAAAAATGCCGAAAGCAATAGTGCTATAAATATTAAAATAAGTGTTATAAAACCTCGAATTGAAGCACTATCCATATACTACTTTTAATTTGTTTCTTTTATTTCTTCTTCCTCTTCAATCTCATCATCTTTTATAATAGATGGGAAAATAGTTGGAGCAATTTTTTTGACTGGTTTATATAAAATAGATTCATTAAGATTTTCTTCAGAAACAAATGGAATGGTGTCATTCATTTTTCCAAAAAATATGAAAATAACACTCAATATCAATCCTATTTTTAAAGCGCCAAAAGCTCCTCCTAATATTTTATTTAAAATTCCTAAAGAGGCAAAATCCGCTATTTTGGTTAAGGCCTTACCTAACAAAGCTATTACAATTATAATTACAACAAAAGTTCCTGCGAATGCTGCTAAAGAAATATATTTTTCATCCCAAGTAACACTATTCTTTAACCAGTCTCCAATAAAGTATGAAAAATGAATTGCTCCATAAACCCCAGCTACTAAAGCTACTAAAGAAGCCACCTCTACAAATAACCCTTTCATAAGTCCGCGAACAAAACCAAAAAGAAGTAAAGCTGTTATAATAATATCAAAAGTATTCATAGGCAATAATTAAAAGTATTCTAAAGAGTTCATAAAGTAATTATGTGCATCAATTCTATGTTCAAATATACACAACTCATTTGTATCTTTGCATTTTCTTAAAAAAATCAAATGACGAAAGAAGTTAACTTAAAAGAAAAATGGGATTTTGTTGTAAAGCAATTATCACAACAATTTGCTGATGGAGATGAACTGAACTTAGATGGCATCATCTATTTAATTGGTGTACAAGAGTTAGGTCAAGGGCATCGAAAATTTAAAAAAGACGAAAAAGTAAACTTAATGCATATTGCTATCTGCAAACTTTTAGAACCTTATGGTTATTATGAATTCGATTTTTTTGATAATGATGGTTGGCCTCACTATAAAACACTAACAGAATTACCTAATTTAAAACCAGGTGAACAATCTGTTTTGATAAAAGAAGCAATTATAAATTATTTTGAAGCTTTAGATTTCTTTGAATAAAATTAAGTAACACTTAATTTTCTTATTATCTTTGATAATAATTTTGGAAAAAAACGCTTGGCATATACTCCAAGCTTTTCCTTAGCTCCTGCTATATATACCTCCTCTTTCTTTTTTCTAATTGCTTTTATCATCAACTCAGCAAATCTATCAGGGTTTATACCATTGGCTGTTGCTGCATCCATTGAATTTTGAGGACTTCCATTTCCTGTTAATGCATTTTTAGACACATTAGTAGTTACAAAACCTGGGCAAACCAAAGTAACTGCTATATTATCTTTATGATGTTCTGCTCGTAAACTATCAAAAAACCCATGTAATGCGTGTTTCGTTGCTGCATAAGATGAACGTAATGGAGTTCCTATTTTTCCTACAATACTAGTTGTTACAACAAAATGCCCTTCTTTTCTTTCTGTAAAATGTGGAAGTAATGCTTTTGTTAAAGCTATAGTTCCTAAATAATTAATATCCATCAAACGTTTATCAATAGATATACTCGTATCTTTTACTAAAGAACGTTGACTAATTCCTCCATTATTAACCAAAACATCAATTCTATTAAAAAATGCAATAGCTTCATTTACTTTAGAAGTCAGACTGTTATAATCTTCTAAATCTATTGGCAAAATCTTAACGTTTTTTGGGTTTTTGCAAAGTATTTTTGTCTCCTCTAAAGCATTTGTATTTCTCGATGATAAAATTAAATTTGCATCGTAATTAGATAACGCAATCGCTAATGATTTACCAATACCAGATGAGGCGCCCGTTATCCAGAAAACTTTATTTTTAATATGCATACAATATTTACTTTAAAGAAAAACTCCCCTAAAATAAACAACAAAAAATAAAAATGGTACACTTCTTGGAAAGAAGTTTGTAAATGACTAGTTTTAAAACCTTAATAACAACCCTTTAAATTAAAATGATGAAAAAATTACTGGCTCTATTAATACTTACTACTTCAATAGTTAACGCTCAGTATACTGTTAAAGGAACAATGACTCCTACAGAAAAAACCAATTGGGTTATTCTGTACAAAATAGAAGGAGCAAAACAAAAATTTGTTACTAATACAACAATTCAGTTTGACACTGTTGTAGTTGGTGGAAACAAGCAATCAATAGGTAAATTTAAATTTGACTTACCAAACACAGCTAAACCAGGTGCTTATAGGGCAACCTATAGAAACAGAGGTGCTGGGTTTGTAGACTTTTTCTTTAATAAAGAAAATGTAGAATTTATTTTTAACCCAAAATATCCAGATGAATCAGTTGTTTTTACTTCATCTAGAGAAAATAAATTATACAACGAATATTTACAGGCATATGCTGCTGTTCAAAAAAAGATTGACGAAAATCAAGTAGCTTATATTAAAGAAGAAAATAAGGAAGCTAAAAAAGCATATAAAAAACAAGTTAAACAACTTGAAGATGTGCAAGAAACTTATGAAAATAAGTCTGAAGGAATGTTAGTTCATCATTTCATTAAAGCTTCTCAAAGATATAATCCTTCTAGTCCTGTTGACAACATGGAAGATTATTTAACAACTGTTGGGGATAACTTCTTTAGATATATCGATTTTAAAAGTGAAGCTTTATTCAATTCTTCTTTCTTAGTTGACAGAATTAACGATTATGTTTTTTACTTAAACAATTCAGAAGATAAAGAATTACAGCAAAAGTTATTAAGAGGTGCTATCAATAAAGTAATTGATGAATTACCTAAAGGAAAATTAAAAAAATCTGTATTAGAATTTTTAATTACTTCTTTATCTGACAAACGTGACGGTGAATCTGTAGATTGGTTATTTGCTGAGCACTATGATAAATTACCAGATAATCAAAAAGATGCTGAGTTCAAGAAAAAAATATTAGACGTATTACGTGCTACTGTAGGTAGAACTGCTCCTGATTTTTCTTGGGAAGAAAATGGTAAAGAAATGAAGTTATCTACTTTAAATGATAGTGATAAATATTTACTAGTATTCTGGAGTACAGCTTGTCCTCACTGTGTTAGAGACGTTCCTAACTTATATAGTTTTATGAACAATCACAAAAACACTTCTGTAATTTCTTTTTCAATTGAAAATTCAGACAATAATTTTAAAGATTGGAATGAGTTTAAAAAACAATTACCTAATTGGCATAATGCAGCAGGCACTCACCCAGAATATAAATGGGATAATGAAACTGTAAGAGCTTATAACTTATTAGGAACTCCTAGTTACTTTGTTTTAGATAGTAATAAGAAAATTATTGCTACACCAGAGGAACTGGAAGACGTAAAAAAATATTTTGAAAGTCACTAAACTGAGACTTTGACAACATAAAAAAACACCATCAGATTTGATGGTGTTTTTATTTTTAAAAATGTAGGAAAGCATTTTCCAAGTGTTCTATTTTAAACTTTTCTTTTTCTTTAATTAATGCTATAACATCAAATCGTAACTCTACTTCTAATTCTCTTTCATTTATATAATTATCAGCCGCAGCCACTAATAATTTAACTTTTTTAGAACTTATAAAATCTTGTGGATTTCCAAAATAACTCGTTGATCTTGTTTTTACCTCAACAACTATTAATACTTCCTCTTTTTTTGCAATAATATCAATTTCTGCTTTTTGAAATCGATAGTTTTTTTCAAGAATTACATATCCTTTTTCTTGTAAATATTCAATAGCTAATTCTTCACCTTTTTTTCCAAGTTCATTATGTTCTGCCATTCTGTTAAGTTACAACTTATTTGAATGGATTTGAAAACTTTGGATTTTCTAACAAATTAGTATCTGTTAATGTTTTTAAAAATGCTATTAAATCTTGTTTATCCTGTTCTGTTAATTCCAGGCCTTTTTTACTAATACTTGCTAATGTTAAGTTTAAAGTAGGTGAATTTACCACTTCATTATTATAATGGTTTATAACTTCTTCTAATGTTTTAAACCTTCCGTCATGCATATAAGGTGCTGTTACCTCGATATTTCTTAAAGAAGGCACTTTAAATTTTGCTCTATCAAAAGAACTTTGAGTTACTTTCTCTCTTCCAATATCTTTAAAATTAACTTCTAAATCTAAGCCATTATTCATGTACTCATTGTTCTCAAAGTTAGCACCATTATGACATTGCGCACAATTAGCTCCAGAATTCTTTGGATTGTTTCCATCATAACCTTTAAAAAATAATATTCGACCTCTTTCTTCACTTATTGTTAATTTCTCTTCTTTTCTTAAATAGCGATCATATTTGCTTTGATTCGAAATAATTGAGTTCATAAACTGCTCTAATGCTAAAGAAATGGTTTCTGCAGATATTCCTCTACTAGGAAAAACCTTATTAAATAACAATTTATAGTCATTTTTCTTTTTAAGCTTTTCTATAACATTTTCTATTGTTTCATCCATTTCTAATTCATCTTCAATAGGCATTAAAGCCTGATCTCTTAATAAATGAGCTCTACCATCCCAAAAGAAATCGTTTGTATTCCATGCCATATTAAAAATAGCCATAGCTTGTCTTTTTCCTGGTAACTTTTTCACTCCAATAGAAAACCTTCTTTTATCTGAAAATGCATTCTTTTGCTGATGACAAGAAGCGCAGGAAATCGAATTATCTTTACTTAAACTTTTCTCATAAAAAAGCTTCCTACCTAAGGAAACTCCTTGCTCTGTTAGTTGATTATCTTCAGGAATGTTTGGTTGTGAAAAGCCAGTAAAATCTAGTTTATAAGGCAATAAAGTATATTCATCTACTTCTGTTTCATTTGAACATGAATAGAAAAAAACTAAAATAAAGGGTAATAAAATATATAATTCGCTCTTTTTCATTCTTTATTTGTTTACATAACAAAGTTCCTGAAAAAGCAAAAAAACGGTTTTGATTTAAATCAAAATGAAACGAAGTTTATTTAATTTGTAAAAGTGACTGAAGAACTGTTTTTATCAATATTTAACTTAACAATTCTTCCCATTATCAAAGCTCTATTGTCTGGTTCATGACCAGCAGGAAAACTAAACATAACAGGAATGTCTTTAGGAATCACATCTAAAATCAACTGTTCTATAGAACTCCCCCAAGGAGTTGTATTTCTTTTAATCTTAGTCATATCTCCAACAATAACTCCTTTCAATTTATTAAAATAACCTGCTCGTTTTAGACTTTGCAACATTCTATCAATAGCATACTTATATTCACCAATTTCTTCAATAAAAAGAATCTTTCCTTCTGTTGACATTTGACTATCTGAACCAAGCATAGAGGCTAAAATAGCAATGTTTCCTCCTATTATCTCACCTGACACTTCTCCTATTCTATTATATTTCGATGATTGTATAGTATAGTTTAATGTTTCTCCAAACAATGCTTTTCTCAACGTTTCAATAGTTTCTGGGATATCTTTTATTTCATCTTGCATACTTGTTCCCATCATACCATGTATTGTTTCAATTCCCAAGTTATGAATATGATTATGAAAAGCGGTAATATCAGAATAGCCTATTATCCATTTTGGGTTTTCTTTAAACTTAGTAAAATCCAACTTATCTAGAATTCTAACAGAACCGTACCCACCTCGAGCTGACCAAATTGCTTTTATATTAGGATTATTTAATGCATCTTGAATATCCTGACAACGTTCTTCATCTGTACCAGCAAAATGATGGTTTTGATTAAACATATGTTTACCATAAACCACTTTTAACCCCCAACTTTCTGCTAATTCTTTAGCTTTATCGATAATGTGTTTTCTGTTTTTCAAAATACCTGCCGGGGCTACTATTGCAATCGTATCTCCTTTTTGTAAATACGGTGGTTTTACTAACTTCATATGTTTAGTTTGTGAAAAAACTGATGAAATCATCAGCATAAAAAACAACAAGAATATTCTTTTTATCATAATCATGTCTTTTTTTCTTGATTCTAAAGTATAAAATCTATCAAATGTACCTATTTTATAACAGTATAAAAAATTGCTTTTTTGTACTTTTGCCCTTTAATTTTAGTAAAAAAACATGAGTACACCTAAAAGATATACAATTACAGCAGCATTACCTTATACAAACGGACCTATTCATATTGGTCATTTAGCAGGTGTTTATGTTCCTGGAGATATTTATGCACGTTATTTACGCCAAAGAGGTAAAGATGTAGCCTACATCTGTGGTTCAGATGAACACGGAGTAGCTATTCCAATGCGAGCAAAAAAAGAAGGTGTTACTCCTCAAGATATTATTGATAAATATCACGGAATTATTAAAAAGTCGTTTGAAGATTTTGGTATTTCGTTTGATAATTATTCTCGTACCTCAGCTGAAATTCATCATAAAACAGCTTCTGAATTCTTTATTAAGTTATACAACGATGGAGAATTTATTGAAGAAGTAACAGAGCAATTATACGATGCAGAAGCAGATCAATATTTAGCAGATCGTTTTGTAATTGGTACTTGTCCAAAGTGTGGAAATGAAGAAAGTTACGGAGATCAATGTGAAAAATGTGGTACAAGTCATAATGCTACCGACTTAATTAACCCAAAGTCAGCAATTACAGGAAATATTCCTACACTAAAAGAAACAAAACACTGGTTTTTACCTTTAGATAAACATGAAGCATTTTTACGCGAATGGATTTTAGAAGGTCATAAAAATGATTGGAAACCTAACGTTTTAGGACAATGTAAATCGTGGATTGATGATGGTTTACGTCCTCGTGCAGTAACACGTGATTTAGATTGGGGAATTCCAGTACCAGTTGAAGGAGCTGAAGGAAAAGTATTATATGTATGGTTTGATGCTCCTATTGGATATATCTCTGCTACTAAAGAATGGGCCGCAAGAGAAGGTAAAAACTGGGAAGATTATTGGAAAAAAGATGACACTAAACTAGTACATTTTATTGGGAAAGATAATATTGTATTTCACTGTCTTATTTTCCCTTCTATGCTAAAGGCTCATGGAGATTATATCTTACCTGAAAATGTACCTGCTAACGAATTTTTAAATTTAGAAGGAAATAAATTATCAACTTCTAAGAACTGGGCCGTTTGGTTACACGAATATTTAGAAGAATTCCCAGGCCAACAAGACGTGTTACGTTATACTTTAACAGCTAACGCACCTGAAAGTAAGGACAACGATTTTACTTGGAAAGACTTTCAAGCAAAAAACAATAACGAATTAGTAGCCATTTTTGGTAACTTTATTAATCGTGTAGTAGTATTAACTAACAAATACTACAATGGTATTGTTCCTACTCCAAACGATTTTTCAGAGGTTGATGAAGATACCTTAACAGCTTTAAAAGAATTCCCTAATATTATTGCCAAGTCTATTGAACGTTATCGTTTTAGAGAGGCTTCACAAGAGTTAATGAACTTAGCTCGTTTAGGAAATAAATATTTAGCTGACGAAGAACCTTGGAAGTTAATTAAAACTAATGAAGAGCGTGTTAAAACAATTATGCATGTTGCCTTACAAATAGCAACAGCTTTATCGGTATTATCAGAACCTTTCGTGCCTTTTACTTCGAAGAAGTTAAAATCGATATTAAAAACTGATGAAAACTTACAATGGAATGAAGTTTCTGAAAAAGAAGTTTTATTACCAGAAGGGCATCAAATACAAGAAGGTAAACCTGAGTTATTATTTGCTAAAATAGAAGATAAAACTATTGAAGAGCAATTAGCAAAATTAGAAGCAACTAAAAAAGCTAATGAAGCAGCAAATAAAGTAATAGAACCACAAAAAGATACTATAGAATTTGATGACTTCACAAAATTAGATATTCGTGTAGGTACTATTTTAGAAGCTGAAAAAGTAGCTAAAACTAAAAAATTATTAAAACTTACAGTAGATGTAGGTATTGATAAAAGAACTATTGTTTCTGGTATTGCTGAAAGCTTTAAACCAGAAGACATTATTGGTCAACAAGTATCTGTATTGTGTAATTTAGCACCAAGAAAATTACGTGGAGTGGTTAGTCAAGGAATGATTTTAATGACGGATACTCCAGATGGTAAGCTTGCTTTTGTACAACCTTCCGATAAGGTCAACAATGGAGAATTTATAGCTTAAAAACGAAAAATAAAAACAACCATCTATCTAACATCCAGTAGTTTAACTATTGGATGTTTTTTATTTATATTCTTCTTCTAAAAAAAGCTATTTTAATATTTTAATTATATTTTTTGTAGATTTATCGGTAATAATTGCTAAAAAAAACAAAACATATGAAAACAATACCCTTATTCCGCAAAAAATTATTGCTTAGTAATTTTTTTAAATTATTTTTAGCTTACAACTTCTTTTTTTTAATCTCACAATCTTACGCACAGCAAGAAACATCAAATCCGATAATTAAGAATTTTGAAAACTATGTTTCTAGTTACAGAGAAGTTGCATACTCTCAACTCAACAAATCAACCTATGTTAAAGGTGAAACATTAGGCTTTTGCAGTTATGTAATAGATAAAATCCAGAAAACACCTTCACTATCAACTAAAAATTTATACTGTGTAATTACTGACCAAAACAATAATGTTATAAAGAGTAAACTTCTTAGAACCAACAAAGGAATTACCTACAATACTTTTAATATTGACAGTCTTTTTTCTACAGGAAAATATACATTTAAAGCATATACAAACTGGATGAAAAACTATAATGAGCCTAATGCTTTCATTGAAACTTTTGAAGTGATTGATCCTGAAAAAACACCTTTTAGAGAAAGAGTAAAAGCATCTGATATATTAGATGCTCAATTTCTTCCAGAAGGTGGACATTTTGTAAATAATGTAAAAACAAATGTAGGTGTTACCATAAAAAATGATAATGGATATGGGGTTTCTGATTTAGAAGGTACTGTTTATGATTCAGCTGACAACCAAATAGTTTCTTTTAAAACTAATTTTCTAGGAATTGGTAAATTCTCATTAACTCCAAAAATAGAAGAAACTTATACGGTTAAAATTAATTATTTAGATAAAGAATATAAATATCTTATAAAAGAAATTAAAAATAAAGGAATTTCAATTCGCTTTAATCCTTCAAATACTAAAGTTGCTTTAGAATTAAACACTAACAATGAAACTTTAAAAGAAATAAAAGATCAACCTTTTAAACTAATAATTCATAATGGAAACATTATTAAAGAAGGAAACATTAGTTTTAATAGAACTAACTTAATTAAGGTATTTGATTATAATGATTTATTACCTGGAATAAATATTTTTACTCTTTTCGACGCTAATAACACCCCTGTTTTAGAACGTCTTTTCTTTAATTATAATGGTGTTAACACATTAAATTTAGAAAAAACTAATATCTCGAAAGCAGGAGATTCTTTACAAATAAGCATTCCGATTACTCAACTAACAAAAGAAGTAGATGACAAAGTACATTTAAGTATATCTGTCTTACCAAAAGGAACAAAGTCTTATCAAAAAAATCATAATATCATTTCCTATACATTTTTACAACCTTATGTCAAAGGTTATATAGAAAATGCAGGATATTATTTTACTAATATCAATAGAAAAAAGAAATACCATTTAGATAATTTATTACTTACGCAAGGATGGAGTAGTTACAATTGGAATACTATTTTTAACAAAAAAACACCAAATCGTTTTACTTTTGAAAAAGGTATTACTATTAAAGCAAATAGAAATACTCCAAACCATTCTACATTTTATATTTCTGCTTTAAATCTTCATAACCCTAGTATTATAAAATTACAAGAAGCTAAAAATAATTTCGTTGTAAATGGATTATTTCCAATTGGGAATGAAGCTTTAAGTTTAAGTGCATTTGATAAAAAAGGAACACTTGTAAAGCCTAACTTATATGTTCAATTTTACCCTAGAGTTATACCTAGGTTTAACCATTATCTAACTTCAATACTCCCCCCAAAACCTTCTACATATTCATTAGAAACAGAAGTAAAACCTTTTGAAGATTTTCAATTAAACTCAAATCAAAAACTAGATGAAGTTGTAATTAAAGCCAATTTAAGACAAAAAAGACTTGATAAAATTAGAGGTACTTCATTTGCAGTTTTTGACCCTAACGCATCAATAGGCACTGAAAATTTAACTTTAGCCCAATATATAAATTCATATATCCCCGCTTTTTCAGCAAAAGAGGTACATGGAATACTAACAATCACAAACCTTCGCGCTCAAAATATGAGCTTAACAGTTGAGAATAATGAAGATAGTCAACAAGAAGACAATAGAGAAACTCCTCAAATTAATAGAGGAGGTAGTAGTTTTATAAGCCCTAATTATCCTCTGCTCTTTTTAGACGATAATCAAACAAGTCCAGAGTTTTTAACCAATTTTAACATGGGGCAAGTAGATTATATTGTCTCAAACCCTTTTGGGTTTGGGTTAGGATTAAGAGGAGCTCAAGGTTCTATAAGAATTTATACCAAAAAAGGAATAGAATATAAAAGTCCGATTGAAAACTCTAGAAAGTTTAAATTCCCTATAACCTTCTCTAAGAATAAAAAATTCTATATACCTAAATACAACACTTATCATAATTCTTTTTATAAAGAATATGGGGTTATCGACTGGATTCCAAATGCTACTATAAATGATAGCGGAAAATTACAGTTTAAAATACACAATCCAGCCAATACTAACGTAACCCTTTTTATAGAAGGAATTACTCTAAATGGAAGATATATAGCAAGTAAAAAGGTTTTAAATCTTGTTGAAAACTAACAATAAAATAACTCAATTCTAATTTTATTAAGACCTCGTATTTATGCGAGGTCTTGTATTTTATAAGATTATTAAATAATAAAAGCTATAGTTTAAATTAAAAGTAAAATCCAATAACTTAGGCATGATTTTTGTTAATTTATCAGAAATAATTGCAAAAAATTCAACAAATATGAAAATCAACTATTTATTTTTCAAAAAATTGCTTAATCAATCTTTTAAACTACTTTTAATTTACAGCCTCTTTTTTTTAACCTCACAATCTTATGCACAACAAAAAACACTAAGTCCAATAATAAAAGACTTCAAAAACTATGCTTCTAATTATAGAGAAATTGCGTATTCTCAACTTAATAAATCAACCTATATCAAAGGAGAGATATTGGGATTCTGTAGTTACATAATCGATAAAGTCAAGAAAACACCTTCAGTATCAACTAAAAATTTATACTGTGTAATTACTGATGAAAACAACAATGTTGTTAAAAGTAAACTTCTTAAAGTTGATAAAGGAATCGCCTACAATACTTTTAATATAGATAGCCTTTTTTCTGAAGGGAAATATACTTTCAAAGCATATACAAACTGGATGAAAAACTTTAATGAACCTAATGCGTTTATTGAAACTTTTGAAGTGATTGATCCTGAAAAAACTGCCTTTGAAAAAAGAGTAATAGCCTCAGATATCATCGATGCTCAATTTCTTCCAGAAGGAGGTCATTTTGTAAATAATATAAAAACAAATGTGGGAGTTACTATAAAAAACGATAACGGATATGGTATTCCTAATTTAAAAGGTAAAATTTATAACTCTTCTAATCAATTGGTTACTGATTTTAAAACTAATTTTTTAGGAATAGGAAAATTCTCATTAACTCCAAAAACGGAAGAAACTTATACGGTTAAAGTTAATTATCAAGGTAAAGAGTATAAATACCTTATAAGAGAAATAAAAAGTAGAGGTATCTCAATTCGTCTTAATCCATCAAATACTAAAGTTGCTTTAGAATTAAATACTAACAGAGAAACTTTAAAAAAGATAAAAAAACAGCCTTTTAAATTAGTGATTCACAATGGAGATATTATTCAAAAAGGAAATATTAACTTTCAAAAAACAAGTTTAGTTAAGGTATTTGATTATAACGATTTGATGCCTGGTATTAATATTTTTACTCTTTTCGATGCTAATAATAATCCTGTATTAGAACGTCTTTTCTTTAACTACAAAGGTATTAATGCTTTGAGTTTAGAAAAGCCTAGCGTATCAAAAAGAGGAGATTCTTTACAAGTTAGTATTCCAGTTTCTGAAATAGTAAACCAAGCTAAAAGTAACATGCATTTAAGTGTTTCTGTACTACCTAAAGGAACAAAGTCTTATCAAAAAAACCATAACATTATTTCTTATACACACTTACAACCTTACGTAAAAGGTTATATAGAAAATGCTGGATATTATTTTACCAATATTGATAGGAAAAAGAAATATCATTTAGATAATTTATTACTTACACAAGGATGGAGTAGTTATAACTGGAATACTATTTTTAACAACAATATTCCTAATAGTTTTACTTTTGAAAATGGTATTGCTATTAAAGTAAATAGAAACAACCTAGACAACTCTACATTCTTTATTCCTTCTTCAAAACTTAATAATCCTAGTATTATTAAACTACAAGAAAACAGAAATGATTTTGTAGAAAATGGATTTTTCCCTGTTGATAATGAGCCTTTAAAATTAAGTGCATTGGATAAAAAAGGAACATTAGTAAAACCTAATTTATATGTTCAGTTTTACCCTAGGAGCATTCCTGAGTTTAATCATTATCTAACCTCAACTCTTTCTCCAAAATCTTCTACGTATTCTTTAGAAACTAATGTAAAACCTTTTGAATATTCTCAATTAAATAAAGATCAAGAATTAGATGAAGTTTTAATCAAAGCCAATTTAAGGCAAAAAAAACTTGATAAAATTGGAAATAGTTTTAATCAAGTATATGACCCTAATAAGGTAATAGGCAGCTCATATTTAACGTTAGCTCAATATATAAACGCTTATGTACCTTCTTTTACTGCAAGAGACGCCTCTAATGGACTAGTCGTACAAAATCTTCGCACTATGAATATGAGTCTATTATTAGAAAATGAGAATGGTGAAATAATAAATACCAATAGGAGACCTACTCCTCTTCTTTACTTAAATGATGTTCAAATAAGTGGTCAATTTCTATATTTCTTTTATATGAATCAAGTAGATTATATTGTTTCAAATCCATTAGGATTTGGAGAAGGATTTAGAGGAGCTGGTGGTATAATAAGAATTTACACAAAAAAAGGTGTTGAATATAAAAAACCAGTTGAAAATACTAGAGAATTTAAATTTCCATTGACCTTCTCTGATAATAAAAAATTCTACGTTCCTAAGTATAAAACCTACCATAACACTTTTTATAAAGAATATGGAGTTATCGACTGGATTCCTAATGCTAAAATAAATAATAACGGAGAATTACAATTTAAAATACACAACCCAGCTAATACTAATTTTACTCTTTTTATTGAAGGTATTACTCAAAACGGAAAGTATGTAGCTAATACAAAGGTTTTAAACATTGTTGAAAATTAATATTAGAACAGTCTAATTGTAATTTTTAGACTAAGCATTAAAAACAACATTTTAGTATATTCGCAACCTCACTTTTTTAGTGAGGTTTTTTTATAAATTCAACCATAAAAATCATGAAAAAAAATTGCTTAACTATCCTTTTAATGGGATTGATATCTTATTCCCTATTCGCTCAAACTGAAATTACTAGTTTTAAAAATCATTTAAAGAAAAACTCAACAGACATTAAAGATGTTATTCCTATTATAAATAGCGAAAACAATGAAGTAACTATTTTTATTGCCGATGCTAAGAATGTATATGGTTATAAACTAAACGATCAATTTAAAGTTAAAGGGGAAGTATCATCAATAACCAAGAAAAGAAAATATAAAGTATTATTAGGTAGTAGTATACAAAATAATAATTATAAAATATACTTAACAAACAAAGACAAAGATCAGTTTGCTTATATAGACTTCTCTTTTGACACTAAAGAAAATTCTATTCATGAATTTGCTTTGCCTTCTGGCCAAGAATTTATTCAAACCATATCATATAAAAATAAGTTTTACATCTTATCAGCCAGTAAAATAACAGGGAGTATTTTACTTAATTATTTTAACAATGATAACAGTTTACAATACCACATTATTGACACTACAAACCTTAGTTTTTTAAATAAAAATGGCAACGTAGTTTTAGCTACCAATTTACTTTTACCATTTGATCGTACTCCTATTAAGAAGTTTGAAAAAGATACACCTAATTCTATTGAAACTGTTTCTGAGGATAACAAAATATATTTAAGAGATAATAATATTGTATTTACCTTCGATAAAAACAAGGAGTTTACACAAGTATTAACTATAAATCTTGACTCTATAAAAGCCACAAAAAATAGTTTTAAAAAACCTTTAACTCATATAAAATCAGGAAGAAAAAAAACTAATTCTTTCATTTATGATGATAAAATAGTACTTATTGCTTCTACTAAGAATATCTTTTCTATGCATATAGTTGATTATAATACTGGAGAATTTTTAAAAGAGTATGCAGCTAGTAAAGATGAGGACATAACATTTAAAAACTCTCCTATTGTTCAAAAAGGAGGTTTTTATAATAATCATAGAGAACTCGAAAAAACTAAAAAATTTCTTCGAAAAATCACTTCCAATAAAATTGGTGTTTCTGTAATAAAAAATGAAGGAAATTATCATTTATCTATTGGAGGATATGTTAAACAAAGAGCTGCTGCACCAATGATGATGGGCGGATTTGGAGGAATTCCAATGGCTAGTTTTGGTAATGTATCATTATTTTTTAATCCAACTATGTTAGCTTATGATTCTTTCTCTAATACTAAATCAACACAAATAGAATGTCTATTTAATGATGATTTTGATCATATTAAAGATGCAAACCCTCAAGACAATATCTTTGATAAGATGAGAAATATTCCTAAAAGAGGTAAAACTGGAGTTACAGTTTTTAAATATAAAGATTATTTTGTCAGAGGTTCTTATGACCCTACAACTAAAATTTACTATTTAAGAAAATTTAGAAGGTAAAACTAGTATTTGTTATGAAAAGAATTATTTTCATTTTGATGATTTTGAACTTAACTTATGTTTATTCACAAAAACAAATTGGAAGTTTTAACCCTGAAATAGAAAACTCATCAAAAAACATTCAAAAATCATTTTCAATATTTAATAAATACACTGATAATATTTCAACATTCTTATTTAAAAAGAAAAGTATTTATGCCTATTTATTAAATAAAGATTTTCACAATAAAAAAAAGTTAGTTTTAAAAGGTCTAAAACCTAAATACAACGTAATTATTGGAAAATTATATGATCGAGAAAATAATTATACTCTTATTCTTTCTAATAATGAAAGAAGTAAATTTATTTTAGCTAAATTCTTATTTAACGCAAACAAAACAATTATAACTGAGAGTAATTTTGGGTTAAAAAACCTTCGGTTTCTTCAAAGTATTAATAAAGGAAATAAAGTTCATTTACTTTTTCTGAATGAAAAAAACTCAACCATAGTTTCTAGGAACTATCATAGTAATGGTAAAGCTACCTCAACCAAATTTAACTTTCAAAATGAAAAGTTTTTAATTACTGATATTAAAGAAATTTCTTTTAAAAAACTTCTAGTTGATTACACTAAACCTAACCATAGAGAGATTGAAAATATAGCCTATGAACTTACTAAAATTAATGAAATCCCATATAAAAATGAGATAGTTTATAAAAGCTTTTCTACAACGACTAAAAGAAATCAAACTTCACCTACTTCAATAGATCTTACTTCAAGATTAAGTAAGCTTTATGTTAACAATAACAATGTAATAATTACGCTAGATAAAAATAGATTCTACACACAAATATTAACATTAAATATAGATAAAGGCACTTACTCATTTCAAAAAATAAAAAAACCTTTATTCAGTGTGAAAAAAATGTATAAAAGATCTAATTCTTTTATTCACAATGATCTATTATTTCAAGTAGCAGTATCAAAAAACATATTGACGTTTACTATTTATGATATCAAAAAAGAACAATTATTAAAAGAAATAACAGCTAAATCAAACAACCCAATTAATTTTAAAAATACACCTATCCTTCAAGAAGGAGGTGCTTTTGAAAAGCACCGAGATTTAGAAAAAACAAATAAATTTTTAAGAAAGATTTCTCAAAGTAACATTGGTATTGGTGTAATGAAAAATAAAAATAGCTATGAAATAGTTATTGGAAGCTCTAAATTAGCAAGCAAAGGGATTAATACAATTTCTACGATTTTAGGAGCCGCATTAATGTCTGGAGCTCCAAATTTTATAGATACTAATAACTTTTCTCAAGTAAGTTTTAATTCTTATACTAGTTATTTAACAACAAAATCTGTTCGTATTCATTGTCTTTTTGATGAAAACTTTAATCATTTGTCAGGTACTATTGAAAAAAATTTATATGATAAAATTACTAGTTTTATAAAACCAATATTATCTAACGAGAAAGATGGTATATATGAAAACGTGCAACAAAAAATAGAAGTTCCTATAGCTTTTGATGTTTTTAAAACCAACAACTCAACTATTCTTGGATCTTATTTACCTTTAACAAAAAAGTATTCTTACTATAAATTCAATTAATTTATGCAACTTATATCCTACATAACTTCACGCAGTCAAATCTCACAAAAATCAATTCAAAATACTATCGAATTATTAAATGAGGATTGTACCGTTCCTTTTATTGCACGTTATCGTAAAGAAAAAACAGGGAATTTGGATGAAGTTGAAATTGGACTAATAGTTCAATTAAAAGAACAGTTTGAAGCTCTTGAAAAAAGGAAAACAGCTATTCTAAAGGCTATTGAAGATCAAGATCTTTTAACTCAAGAACTAAGAGATAAAATAGATAAAATAGAAGACCTTACTTCTTTAGAAGATTTATATCTCCCATATAAAAAGAAACGTAAAACAAAAGCTGAAACTGCTCGTAAAAATGGCTTAGAACCATTGGCTAAAATGATTATGAGTCAAAGAGTAAATGACTTAGAATATACAGCTTCTAAATATATTAATAATGATGTAGATTCAGAAGAAAAGGCATTAGAAGGAGCTCGTCATATTATCGCTGAATGGGTTAATGAACGTACAGATATTAGAAATAATATTAGATATCAACTAGAACGTTTTGCTACTATTATTACAAAAGTTGTTAAAACTAAAAAAGACGAAGAAGCTGCTCAAAAATTTAAAGACTATTTCGATTGGGAAGAAAATTTAAGTCGTATTCCTTCACATCGTTTGTTAGCAATCTTAAGAGCTGAAAAAGAAGGCTTCATTCGAGTAAAAATTGAAATAGATAACGAACGAGCACTTCAAAAAATGGAGGATAGAATTATCCGTTCACATAACGAATGTGCCGATCAAATTGAGTTGGCCATAGCTGATGCTTACAAACGTTTACTTTTGCCCTCTCTAAGTACAGAAGCTCTTAATTTAGCAAAAGAAAAAGCAGATGAAAGTGCTATAAAAGTATTTGCTAAAAACTTACAACAACTTTTATTAGGGGCTCCATTAGGTGAAAAACGCATATTAGCTATCGATCCAGGTTTTAGAACTGGTTGTAAAGTAGTTTGTTTAGATGCTCAAGGTAATTTATTGCATAACGAAACAATATTTCCTCATGCGCCTCAACGTCAAACAACTGAAGCTATTAAAAAAATCAGCTCATTAACGGATGCGTATAAGATTGAAGCAATTGCTATCGGGAATGGAACAGCCTCTAGAGAAACAGAACAGCTTGTAAAACGAATTCACTTTAAAAAGTCTATAGAAATTTTTGTTGTCAGCGAAGCAGGAGCCTCTATTTACTCAGCTTCAAAAATTGCTCGTGATGAATTTCCAAATTATGATGTAACAGTCCGTGGAGCAATATCAATTGGCCGTAGATTAGCCGACCCCTTAGCAGAATTGGTTAAAATCGATGCAAAGTCTATTGGTGTAGGACAATACCAACATGATGTAGAGCAGTCAAACTTAAAAAAATCATTAGACACAGTTGTTGAACATTGTGTTAATAAAGTTGGTGTAAATATAAATACAGCAAGCGCTCCTTTATTAAGTTATGTCTCTGGTATAGGACCTAAATTAGCAGAAAACATTGTTAATTACAGAAATGAACACGGAGCTTTTGCAAATAGAACCGCTATTAAAAAAGTACCTCGATTAGGAGGAAAAGCTTTTGAACAATCAGCCGGTTTTTTACGTATTAAAAATAGCGATAATCCATTAGATGACTCAGCAGTTCATCCTGAACGATACACTTTAGTAAAACAAATGGCTAAAGATTCAGGTAATAAAGTAGTTGATTTAATAGGAAATACTCTCGCTTTAAAACAATTAAAATTACAACAATATGTTACAGAATCTTACGGACTACCTACCCTACAAGATATAGTAAAGGAATTAGAAAAACCTGGTTTAGATCCAAGAGAAAAAGCAAAAGCTTTTAGTTTTAACGAGCATATAAAAACTATTGATGATATTAAAACAGGTATGATACTCCCAGGAATTGTAAATAATATAACCAACTTTGGATGCTTTGTAGATATAGGTATTAAAGAAAGTGGATTAGTACACGTATCTAACCTTGCTAATACTTTTGTTAAGGATGTAAATGAATATGTAAGTTTACATCAACATGTAGAAGTAAAAGTATTAGAAGTTGATATTATTAGAAAACGAGTACAACTTAGTATGGCTTTTAACAAGTAAAACAAAAGTTTAACAAAAAAAGAAAGATGTTATTTGCATAACATCTTTCTAACTCTTTATTCCTAGAAATTCGAAACATCCTAAATATAAAGCGTCTTTCGGGGGGCAGGGCATTGTTTTCTTTACAACTTCCCTTTAATATTTCATAATTAGTATACAATTAAATTTATTTTGTATCAATTCTTCTCTATTATATTAACCACACTTTTGGCAAAGGCGGTAATTCTAATTCTCTAAATTCAACCTTTTTTTTAATAGAAAAGAAAGGTGCCTTTCGTATTGATAAGTTTACTTTATTTCTTCTACTTATTTCCTTTATTACTTCTTTTAACTTTTGTTGACGGCACAACACCATATTATTCATCATTACATTCGATTCGGTAAGCAAATCAAAACAGTCAACATAAAAACAAGGAAAATCATCTTTGTAAATTATTGCCTCAGTAGCTTTATTCTTTTTTAACTCTAAAATTTCCTTTGTTCCTCTTATCGTTTTGTATGTTGTCAATTTAAATTTCATAATCATATCATTTAAAAAGTAAGAACTAGTTGAGTACTTCCTCATAATTCAATTACATAGAAAAAGAGCAAAACATCAACATAACAAGTACATTTCTAGTCCTTACTTTATATTTCATATGAAAACATCAATAGTATAGTTAATTAAATCAAATACATTTTCAATTAAAAAATCATCAAACCCTATTCCATAATACTATATTTAATAGAAAGAGCCTAAGTCCCCCAACTCAGTGAATAGGGCTGATGATTATTTTATCATGATAAAATTTTGAAACCACCATCAACTCCCTACCAATAATCCATAGCCTAACCTTACATAACGTATCCCTAGATATCCCTTAATTATCTAAACATAATAACAAACTACTATTATTGGTAGGTGATTTAACATTGATGGCCTCCACTCTATCATTGTTTCTTTATCCCTTATTTTTATGAACTTTTTTAACATATAGTTACTTCTATCTTATAAATTCGTTTACTAATAAATTATCTGTTAAAAGAATTTTAAATGCCCTAATAAATTTGCATTCTATTCTTGATAATTTAGTTTAACAAAAACCTTTTGTAACTAACTTGTTTCGAGTTATATATTTCGATAACTCTTGTACAAAGAAACATCTATACCTAACAAAAACCTTATGTAAATCAACTAACGTATACATCTATGTAACCAACGGTAGGTAATATGTAATAAACGGTAAATCGAAGGGGAAACCTGAAGGCTTTTTTGAAATCATTTGAAGATTGAATTAGTTTTTATCAAAAAACAACTAGTAATTGGTAATTAAAGTCAAGTAATAAATAATTAAAAATTAGTTCTTCTAGTCATAAAAAATTATATTTAACCGCCCAAACTACTTAAGTATAACAACTTCTATTGTTAAAATGAATTAACATCATCTATTAATATATAGATGTAATAGTATTTATATATGATTAAGTGGGGGCTTAAGAGGTTTAAAATAATAAGTTTTTTATGGCTTATTATTATTTCTATACATTGTTTATCTCAAAATAAAATAAACGAAATTTCAATTGCCGACAGCGGCATCTCTTCTTCTCAAAATAAAATTTTATTTATAGATAGCTCTAGTTTTATCTGGCATAATAGCTTAAATGGTGTTACTAGAGAAATGGGAAACCAAAGAGAATTCTACAAATTAAAAACTAAGAAAGGGAACATAATCAATGAAATCTATGATTTTATTGAAACGAAGAATGGATTATTCTGGGCATTAACTGAATTTGGAGCTTTTGAAATTGATCCTATTAAAGGGGTTATTCAATGCTTAAACCCTACTGAGAAAATAGGAGAAAAAAGAGATAGTTGGTTTAACTCTGCTTATGAAGATTCAAACGATAACATTTGGTTAGGCTCAAGTACTGGTATATTTTATTGCATTACACCAAATAAAGAAATAAAAAAATATAGCTTCAATGTTCCTTTACCCAAAAAACAATTATTTCTATTAAATATTTCTAAAATTTTAAACGTAACAAATTTACATGTTACTTTTTTAACTTATAATGGCATTTATAAAGGAAAATTAGATGATAGTAAAAAAATAACTTTTTTTCCTTTCCCTAATTCATTCACTAAAAAGTTTGAAAAAAGCAATAAGTCTTACAATTATTATTGTCTTAATTTTTCTAAAAATTCTACTTATCAAAAAAATTATTATGGAAAATTTAAACTAGGAAAAGAAGAAGGAGAATATTTCTATAATAAAAATTTAAAGACTTTAATTTTTCAATTACCTTTCTTTGATTCAACTATCAAAAAAGTATCGAAAAATTCATATAAATTAATCGCTACCGATACTAAAAAATTATACTTAGGTACTCTTATAATTAATAATGGAGTACCTATTTTAAAAAACAATTCCTTCAATACATTTAATGTTTCCGTAAAAAAAGTTCAACTTTATAACAACACTATAATCGGTATAAATCCTGAAAAAATTTATTGTTTTCAGCTTTATAATAATTCTTTCAATCGTTTTTTAAATAATAAAAACAACTTAATTAGTACTAGAGGAATTATTGAAGACGACAGTTTAAATACTTACGTTGCTGCTCATTATGGCTTGTATAAAAAAGCTAATACAGATAGTGTTTTTTCTAAAATTGAATTAAAAAACGTGTCAAATAATGACTTTTTTTATAATGGAAAAATATATGATATAGAATTCATTAACAATAAAACCAAAGTTATTTTATATGGCTTTACAAATCGTCTTTATGATGTTAATTTAAAGAATAATACCTATACTGAACATCTTCTTTTCAATGAATTAAAGTTAAAATTCCCTCCAACCATTATTGACATTCTTAACATAAAATACAATGAACTATTGTTAGCTACTACTAATGGACTTTATGAATATAATCTAAGTACGAGAAAATTAGCATACATTGGTAATTTATCACCTACAATATATTTAAACAAGGAAATAAATTATTTGTTTTTAGACAAAGAAAACAACAATTTATGGATTGGTGGTTTACAAGGTTTATATAGAAAAAACTTAATTACAAACGAAACTATTACCTACTTAAAAAATGATAATTCTAATTTAGATATGTCCAAATCTATTAGAGTTATCACTAAGGATTCTTATGGAAACATTTGGGCAGGTTCTCGTGATGGACTTTACGAAATTTCAGCAAAGTCTAATTATAAAAAAATAGAATTAAAAGATTTTGGATTAAAAAACAACAATATTGTTGGATTAATTCCTCACGAAAAATTTTTATGGATTAGTACTTATAATGGGCTTATTCAACTTAATATAGACAACTCATTAACAAATAAATATTATGAAAAAGATGGAATGCCGCATAATGAATTTAATGCTAAATCTTTTTATAAAGCTAAAAACGGCACCTTATATTTTGGAGGTTTAAATGGTATTGTAAACTTTAATCCTGACGAACTAATATTTAATCCTCAAAAATCATCCATTTATTGTTCTTATATACAAAAATACAATCCAGAAGAAGGAAAGGTTACTAGAACACGAATGGGGCTTTCTAACAAACCTAAAAAAATAAAGCTTTCTTATAATCATAACAGTATAGAAATGGGATTTGCTTTAAAAAACAGTGTTATAAACAATGCAAATGACAATCTTTTCTTTTACAAGCTCAGTTATTATGACAATAATGAATGGACAAAAATGGAAAATACTAGCTCATTACGATTACGAGATTTACCTTCTGGAAATCATACACTAGAAATAAAAGGTTATGATAATGAAGGAAAACAGTCTAATCATTTAAAATATAATATTTTCGTTTCTCAAATTTTTTACAAGACTACTTGGTTTTACTATTTGTGTGCTCTTTTAATTTTACTAAGCTTATATCTTTTTTATCAACACAAAAAAAATAGAATTCATGAAAAATATTTAGCACAAATACAAATAGTTAAACAAGAATCTAAAGCATTAAGAGCACAAATGAACCCTCATTTTATATCAAATGCTTTAAATGGAATTCAAAGTGTGTTAATTTTTGATGGTGTTAAAGTAGCAACGCATTATATTCAAATATTCTCTAAGCTTTTTCGCACAACTTTAGATATGACAGGATCTGAATGGACTTTTTTAAAGGATGAAATATCTTATTTAAAGAATTACATCGAATTAGAAGAAATGCGTTTCGAAAAAAGACTAAACACTGTTTTCAATATCTCTCCTGAGATAAATATTAATTACCATAAAATCCCTTGTATGTTAATTCAACCCATAATTGAAAATGCTATTATTCATGGATTATCTAATAAAGAAGAAGATTGGAGATTAACTATAGATTTTTCAATGATAGATGATTATATTCAAATTAAAGTTATCGATAATGGTGTTGGAAGAGCTGCTGCTAAAATTAATAGAAGGAAAAAGAGACGCTCTTGGAGTACCGAGATTTTAAAAGATAGAATTTCTGGTTACAATAGTATACATGAGAAAAAAATGCGATTACAAATAATTGATTTACATGAAAATGGTACCGCTTCAGGAACCAAGGTTGTTTTAAACATACCTACCCAAAATAACATGACATCACATAAAAAATAAACTATGGATAAAATAAATGCTATTATTATAGACGATGAAGTAAAAAACATTAGACTCCTAAAATATTATTTAAATGAGTTTTGTGGAGATATTAATGTAATAGCAGAAGCTACTTCTTTTGAAGAAGGAATAAAAGTTTTACAAAACAACAACACTGATATCTTATTTCTAGATATACAATTAAAAGACAAAACTGGATTTGAATTATTAGACTGTATTTTACCAGAAAATCTAAAAGTAATATTTGTTACTTCTCATGAAAAGTATGCTTTAAAAGCCTTTAAATACAATGCTGTTGATTATATTTTAAAACCAGTTATTACAGAAGAATTAATCTCTGCTGTGAATAGAGTAAAAAAAGATATTCAAGAAGAAATATTTACATCAAAAACACAAATTAACAGTCTAAATAAAACAATCAGTGATTCTATAAAACAAGATTTCATAGCAATACCATCTAACGATCGTATTGAGTTAATTAAATTTAAAGACATTGTTTTTTTAGAATCTCAAGGACGCTATACCATTTTTCATTGTACCAACAACAGGCAAATAATAGCATCTCGTAATCTTGGTGATTACGATGATGTTTTTGATGGTTTACCCTTTTTTAGAACTCATAAAAGTTATATCATCAACATAAATCATACTTCAAAAATTATTAAAAATGACGGTTTTTATTGCAAAATGAATAACAATAAAAACATTCCAGTGGCTAGAAGAAGACAAGAAATATTAAATAGAGTCTTAGGTATTTAAAATAAAAAAAGGCATTTTATAAATGCCTTTTCCTCTTTTTCATAAAACAACTTTCCCACTATTTACCACCTAGCATTAGTAATTCATTACAAATTACTTCGGTAACATAGCGCTTAACACCTTCTTTATCTTCAAAAGATCTAGAAGTTAATTTTCCTTCAATCATTACTTCACTTCCTTTCTGCAAGTATTGTTCTATAATTTCAGCAATCTTATTCCATGCAACTATATAGTGCCATTCTGTATCAGTAACTTTTTCTCCTTCCGAGTTTTT
This sequence comes from Tenacibaculum aiptasiae, assembly GCF_965221665.1. Lineage (NCBI taxonomy): Bacteria > Pseudomonadati > Bacteroidota > Flavobacteriia > Flavobacteriales > Flavobacteriaceae > Tenacibaculum > Tenacibaculum aiptasiae. The sequence goes on along the minus strand of NZ_CBDCSN010000002.1, from coordinate 1,559,551 downwards.
ATACGTTTCATTTGTAGCTAATGAAAACTTAGCTATTTTTTTACCATTATCTAAATTGATAATTTCTGGGTCATTTCCTAAATTTCCAATCAACTGTACTCTGTTTTTTAGTGCATTCATAATTATTATTTTTTCATTAAACAGTTAAGACTTTGTTATTCAATCGAATTAACACTGCAAATATCTAACACAATCCAAATCATAATCGGTAAGTAATCGTTTGTTTTCGTTTGTAAATGAATGTAGTCGTTTATATTTTACTATATTTGAAAAAAAGCATAGCTAAAAATGAAGTTCCAATTAGAAACAAATCGTTTGAAATTAAGGCCGTTTGAAAAAAAAGATACAGCACATATCTTTGAATTAGACTCAAACCCAGAAGTACATAAATATCTTGGAAATAATCCAATTACTACTTATGAACAGGCTGAAGATATTATTGATTTTTTCGAAAAACAATACAATGAAAATGGTATTGGTAGGTTTGCTGCATTTGAAAAAGAATCAGGAGATTTTATAGGATGGTCAGGGTTAAAATTAAATAAAGGTATAGAAGAAGAATTAAATGGCTTTACAAATTTTATTGATATAGGCTATAGATTATTACCAAAATTCTGGGGAAAAGGATATGCAACAGAATCAGCAATAACATGTTTAAAATTTGGTTTCGAGCAAATGAAATATGATATCATTTATGGAGCTGCAGAAACAGATAATATTGGATCCAACAAAATTCTACAAAAAATAGGATTGAAGTATGTAAATGATTTTAAGTTCGAAGGTAACGATGCTAAATGGTATGAATTGAAAAAAACAGACTATGGATGCTAAAAAATGTTTAGAATGTGCTGAAAAAGTTATTGGTAGAGTTGATAAAAAATTCTGTTCTGATTATTGTCGAAACGCTTATAACAATAAAATCAACAAGGAAAGTAAAAACCTCGTTAGAAATACCAACAATAGATTGCGTAAAAATTATAAAATCCTTGCTGAACTTAACGCATCGGGAAAGACAAAAGTTAGCAGGCGTAAATTATTTGATAGAGGTTTTGATTTTAAATTCATCACCTCTATCTATACTACAAAAACAGGAAACACCTATTTTTATGTATATGACCAAGGATACTTAGAACTGGAAAATGAAATGTATTTATTGGTTAAACAAGATTAATTATTTCCAAGTATTACCTTTTAGCTTCATTGCAGCTTTTAACACATCCTTTTGACTTATTAATCCAACTAATCTTCCGTTTTCAGTAATTGGAAAACGTCTCCTTTTTGATTGTAAAAACTTATTAGCAGCATCAAAAATATTCATATCTCCATCAATAGTTTCAACCTGCGTAATCATGGCCTTTGAAACTGTATTATTTTTATCAATAGGTAAATTATGATATCTACTTTCAGATATTTGTTTTATACAATCTCCTTCAGAAATTATTCCAACTAATTCATTCTTATCATTGACAACTGGACCTCCAGAAATTTTATTTTTAATTAGAGAATCGATAACATCTTCAATAGATTGATCTTCTTTAAACGTAATAAGATTTTTAGACATATAATCAGAAACCAAAATTGGCACTGACTCTTTTTCTTGTTGATTTGTTCGCTTCCCTTGAAAGTTAATAATTCCCATAATAGTAAGATTTAGCTATTAAATATACTGATTTTTAACTAATTAACTATTTCACAGATAAAGAATAAATTTACTTACTTTTATATGCATTAAAATTTTACTATGAAATCATCAAATAATTTTATCGCTGTACTAATCATAATTTTTACAGTTTATTGGAGTTTTAAAGATGTAATTCCTTCGGTTCCCTCAAATAATAAAGAATTAAAATCTGAGGACTTTTCGTTAAATAATGCTTTATATCATTTAAAAAACATTTCGAAAAAAACACACCATTCAGGTTCGCCTGAGCACAAAGTGGTTCAAGATTATATTGTAAATGAGTTAAAAAAACTGAATTTAACTCCAGAAATTCAATATCAAACAGCTATTAATAAAAAATGGAGAGCAAGTACTACTACTGAAAACATCATAGCTAAAATTAAGGGATCTAGCAATGGAAAATCACTACTATTACTTACTCATTATGACTCTAATCCACATTCTTCATTAGGAGCTAGTGATGCAGGTTCAGGTGTTGTAACTATACTAGAAGGAATAAGAGCATTTTTAGCTAAAAATAAACAGCCAAAAAATGATATAATTATTCTTTTTTCTGATGCCGAAGAATTAGGTTTATTAGGGGCACAAGCTTTTGTAGAAAATCATCCTCTAGCTAAGAATATTGGAATAGTATTAAATTTTGAAGCACGAGGTAGCGGAGGTTCTAGCTATATGTTAATGGAAACAAATGGCAAGAATAAAAAATTACTTACCGAATTTTTAAATTCAAATCCAAACTATCCTGCAGCAAACTCATTAATGTATAGCATCTATAAAAAGTTGCCTAACGATACTGATTTAACTGTATTTAGAGAAAAAGGAAATATTAATGGATTCAATTTTGCTTTTATCGATGATCATTTCGATTATCATACTGCTCAGGATTCTTATGAAAGGTTAAATAGAGAAACTTTAATGCATCAGGCAGAATATTTTACTACATCTCTAAATTATTTTGCTAATTCTGACTTAACAAACTTAAACAGTGACGAAGATTATATTTATGTAAACTTTCCAATAATTAAAATGTTGACTTACCCTTTCTCTTGGGGCGGTACCTTATTAATTATAAGTTTCATCATATTTTGTGTGCTACTCTTTTTAGGTTTTTCAAAAAATAAACTTACTATTAGAGGCACTTTTATTGGTTTTATACCCTACATAACTTCATTAATTCTTTGTGCAGGTATTTCATATGGTTTATGGCAATTAATTTTAATAATACATCCGCAGTATAGCGATATGCTTCATGGTTTTACTTATAACGGTTATCAATACATCATTGCTTTTATATTTTTAAATATTTGGATTGTATTTAAAATTTACAGCCGTTTTAAAGAACATAAAACTACAGATTTATTTATTGCTCCAATAGCTCTTAGTTTTATTTTAAACTATTTCATTTACCAATACTTACCAGGAGCAGGTTTCTTTATTATTCCTGTATACGCTTCTCTTTTAATTTTAGCTATTCTAATTTTAATGAAACTAAAAGCAAATTCTAAAGCTACTTTATTTGCCATAATATCAGTTCCAACTGTATATATTATAGCTCCTATGATTCAATTGTTTCCTGTTGCTTTAGGACTTAAAATTTTATTTGTTTCAGCTATTTTTATTGTTTTAGTTTTTGGTTTTACTTTACCTGTTTTTCATCAACAAAAAAGAAAGAACAGATGGCAAACTATTACTGGTATTATATCTATAGTATTCTTTGTTCTTGCTACTTTTAACAGTGGTTTTTCAATTGATAAAAAAAGACCTAATAGTATAGTTTATATTCAAAATTCTGATGATAAAATGGCTTATTGGGGTACTTACAACAAAACATTAGATAATTACACAAAACAAATTTTCGATTCTGATTATCAAGAAGGAAGTATTCCTTCAGTGGAAGGTAAAAGCAAGTATAATACTCGTTTTAGTTATCACAAAAAGGCAGAAAACAAAAACTTAAGTACTTCCAATATTAAAATCAATTTAGATACCATTATTAATAATGAAAGGAAGTTAAACTTAACAATTACACCTACGCGCAACATCAATAAATATGAGTTTTACAACAACACTCCTATTCAATTAAAGGACTTAAAAGTAAACGGCGCCTTTTATGATACTGGAAAAGCTTTTAAAGCTCACAAAGGAGTATTATTAATTTATCAAATAGCAAACTCTGATAAGGATGTAACCGTATCATTCACTATAGGTAAAGATGAAAAACCTAACATTGTTTTAAATGAAGTTTCGTACGATTTATTAACACATCCTAAATTTAATTTAAAACCTCGAAGTGAAATAATGATGCCAATGCCTTTTGTAACCAACGATGCCATTATAACTTCTAAAAAAATACAGTTATAAAATAAAAAAGCGCAGCCTAATTGGTTGCGCTTTTTTATTTATTTTATGCTTCTTAGTCTATTTGAGAAACACGTAAAGTATTTACCATACCTTTTGCTTTCACTGGCATTGATGATAAGTTGATCATAAAATCTCCTCCTTTTACAAAACCTTTTTCTTTGGCTATTTCATTAATATCTTCAACAGTATCATCTGTACTTAAATCTCTATCATAATAGAAAGCTCTAACTCCCCATAAAAGATTTAACTTTCCTAAAATTCTTTTCTCTGATGAAAATGCTAATACGTGTGATTTTGGTCTCCATGCTGAAATTTGGAAAGCTGTATAACCACTATTAGTTAATGTAGAAATTGCTGCTGCGTTAATATCATCAGCCATTAAAGCTGCATGATGACAAATAGATTTTGTTATAAATCTGTTTGTACGAATATGAGGTGGCTCTTGTGGAACTTTAATTAATTCAGAGAACTCAACACTGCTAATAATTTCAGTCATTTTTTTAATAACTTTAATAGGGTGTTTTCCAACTGATGTTTCACCAGAAAGCATTACTGCATCTGCTCCATCCATAATTGAATTTGCAACATCATTTACCTCTGCTCTTGTAGGTACTGCATTATCAATCATAGTTTCCATCATTTGAGTAGCAATAATAACTGGAATTCTTGCTTCTTTAGCTCTACGAACTAAACTCTTTTGAATTAAAGGAACATCTTGCATTGGTACTTCAACACCTAAATCACCACGAGCTACCATTAATCCGTCACAATAAGGAATTAATGCATCTATATTTTCTACTGCTTCAGGTTTTTCAATCTTAGCAATAACAGGTACTCTATATCTTGACTTTTGTTTAATTAAGTCACGTAAAATTCTTAAATCTTCTGGAGTTCTTACAAAAGATAAAGCTACCCAATCAACTTCTTGTTGTAAAGCAAAAACAACATCTTTTTTATCTTTTTCAGTCAATGCTGGTAATGAAATGTTTGTATTTGGAAGGTTTACTCCTTTTTTAGATTTTAATGGACCTCCTACTATTACTTTAGCTACTACTTCTTTCTCTTTATCCGTAGAAACTACTTCAAATAATAGTTTACCATCATCTACAAGAATTTGTTCTCCTGCTTTTACATCTTTAGGAAAACGTTGGTAAGTCATAAAAGCTTTTTCCTTAGTTCCTTCACATTCTTCTGTAGTAAAAGTAAAGGTATCTCCAGCTTTTAATTCTACTCCTTCTTGCATTACCCCCACTCTAAGCTTTGGCCCTTGTAAATCGGCTAAAATTGCTACATTGTAACCTCTTTCTTCATTAATTTCTCTAATTTGCTGAATACGCTCTTTTACAACATCATAATCTGCGTGAGAAAAATTAATTCTAAAAACATTTACTCCAGATGCAGCCATTTCAGCTAAAACCTCTTTTGTACTTGTTGCTGGTCCTAATGTTGCTACAATTTTTGTTTTCTTATTGTGTGGCATAATTTAAAATATTAAAAAATCTTTCGATTTTAACGATTCAACCTCTACTTCGTAAGAGGTTATAACTTGAGGTATTTGATTTATTTTTTCTATTGTTTTCACAATATATTCATAATCAAAATCTCCTTCTATCTTGAGAAAATAATCAACCTTCTTTTTTTCAGAAACTAAATACATTATAGAATCACTTTCATTAAAAAGACTCGTTGATATAGTTTTTTGTGTCGATTTATATTTATTGGAAATTAAGAACCAATCATATTCTAATTCTACGTTGGTATACTCATATACGGCGTAAGAAGATTGGTTGTTTTTTCGAGTAAAATCTAAATCATAACTGGCTCTGCAAAACTTAATTTGCAGGTATTGATTTAACAAATAAGCTAACCTGTACTCACTCAATACAGTATGAATACCTATTAATGCATAATCATTATCAGAAAAATCATCAATATTTAGTGCATAGGTAGCCATTAAAACAACTATTTGTTTTTTGCTAAATTAATGAATGTATCTAAAATATAATGTGAAATTTACGAAAACGTTTTCGGCTAAATGTTAAGAATTTGTCATCTGACTTTGCATAGCATAGTACACTCTTTTTGCTGCAATTTCTTCTGCTTTTTTCTTAGAAGTAGCTCTACCTTTGGCTACAATTGTACCATCAATACTTACTCTAACACTAAAATGCCTCTTGTTTTGGTTTCCAGAATCTTCGTATGATTCGAATTTATATTTCTTCTTTTTCTTCTGACACCATTCTATCACAAAACCTTTGTAACTAGAAATTTTACCTTCTAATCTTTCAATATCCACATAAGGTAATATTACTTGTTCATAAATAAATTGATGACAATAATTGTATCCTCTATCTAGATATATAGCACCTATTAGAGCTTCAAATATATTACCATAAATATTATTGCTAATATGATCTTGTGAAATATTGCTTTTTACAAAACGTATTAATTCCAAATCCTTTCCCAAAGCGTTTAAGTGTTCTCTACTTACTACTTTAGAACGCATTTGAGTTAAATATCCTTCGTCACCTTTAGGCACCTTCTTATATAAATAAGATGCTATTACCGAACCTAAAATTGCATCACCTAAAAATTCTAATCGCTCATAGTTAATAGGATTTCCTTTGCTATCAACTAATTTAAGAGACCTATGTGTAAAAGCCTTCTTATAATGCGATAATTTTATAGGTTTAAAATTAAGCAGTTCTTTTAATTCGTAGTAAAAGTTTTCATCTTCTTTAGTCTGGGGTCTTACTATTCTACGAAGAAAATTCATATAGGGTTAATCTAGTTTTCTAAAAGCGATACAAGCATTGTGTCCACCAAAACCAAATGTATTACTTACCGCGACTTTGATATCTCTCTCTTGTGGCTTATTCAGTGTTAAATTTAAATCTGGATTAATATTTTCATCAACATTCTCGTGATTTATTGTTGGAGGTACAACACCGTGCTCCATTGCTAAGATTGCTGCAATAGATTCTATAGCACCAGCTGCTCCTAATAAATGTCCAGTCATGGACTTTGTAGAATTGATGTTTATATTTTTAGCATGATCTCCAAAAACTTCAGAAATCGCTTTCAACTCAGCTACATCTCCAAGAGGGGTAGAAGTACCGTGAGTATTAATATGGTCTACGTCTTCTGGCTTTATACCAGCATTTTCAAGACAGTTTTTCATTACTGCAATTACACCAATTCCTTCTGGATGTGGTGCAGTCATGTGGTGAGCGTCAGATGACATTCCACCTCCAATAACTTCTGCATAAATTTTAGCTCCACGAGCTTTGGCATGTTCGTATTCTTCTAATACAATTGCTCCTGCTCCTTCTCCTAAAACAAACCCATCACGTTCGCTATCAAATGGTCTTGATGCTGTTTCTGGACTTTCATTTCTAGTTGATAAAGCGTGCATTGCATTAAACCCTCCCATACCTGCAACTGTAACAGCAGCTTCACTACCTCCAGTTACAATAACATCACAATGACCTAGTCTAATGTAATTAAGTGCATCTATCATCGCATTTGCTGATGATGCACAAGCAGATACCGTAGTATAGTTAGGCCCCATAAATCCATTTTTAATAGAAATATTTCCTGGAGCAATATCTGCAATCATTTTTGGGATAAAGAATGGGTTGAATTTTGGTGTACCATCTCCTTGCGCAAAGTTTAATACTTCGTTTTGAAATGTTTCCAATCCTCCAATTCCTGCTCCCCAGATAACACCAACTCTTAATTTGTTGACCTCATCTAAATTTATCTTAGCATCAGCAATAGCTTCATCAGAAGCTACCATTGCATACTGAGTAAACCTATCCATTTTTCGCGCTTCTTTCCTATGTATGAAATCAGTCGCGTTGAAGTTTTTCAACTCACATGCGAAACGAGTTTTGAACTTGGCAGCATCAAAATACGTTATAGGTGCTGCTCCGCTAACTCCGTTAACTAAGCTATTCCAATATTCTTCTTTATTGTTCCCTATTGGCGTTAATGCGCCAAGTCCAGTTACTACAACTCGCTTTAATTGCATATAAATCTTATTTTTTTGCGTCTTCTATATAGCTTACCGCTTGACCTACAGTACCAATGTTTTCTGCTTGATCATCTGGAATTTGAATATCAAATTCTTTTTCGAATTCCATGATTAACTCAACAGTATCTAATGAATCTGCTCCTAAATCGTTTGTGAAGCTTGCTTCGTTAGTTACTTCGTTATCGTCTACTCCTAACTTGTCTACGATAATTGCTTTTACTCTTGATGCAATGTCTGACATAATTTGTTTGTTTTAAAATTTAAAATCGAGGCAAAAATACAAATCTTAGTTATTAATTCTAACTTTTGCTCAAAAATGTGATGCCTAAAATAAAAAAAATACTTGAATATTTCGCTACACACACCACCGTTGTTAATAATTATTCTTTTTTTTGCAGTAACAAAACAACTAAATTTTAACATGAAACGTATCGTAATTTTTGCTTCTGGCTCTGGATCCAACGCCGAAAATATAATTAAATACTTCAATTCTTCTCAAATTGCCACTGTTACTCACGTGCTGTCTAACAATGAACATGCCAAAGTTTTTGATCGTTGTGAACGACTAAACATAGAAGCATCACTCTTTGATAGAGAAAGCTTTACAAAAGACGACACCGTACTAAACTTTTTACAGGTTGAAGCTGACATAATTGTCCTTGCTGGATTCTTATGGCGTATTCCTGCAAAGGTTGTCGAAGCTTTTCCTAATAAAATTATAAATATCCACCCTGCTTTGTTACCTAAATATGGAGGAAAAGGTATGTATGGAATGAATGTTCATAAAGCTGTAAAAGAAAATAATGAAACGGAATCTGGTATTACAATTCATTATGTTAATGAGAATTATGATGAAGGAGCTATTATTTTTCAAGCTAAAACAACCATAGACAAAAACGATTCACCTGAGCAAATAGCTGAAAAAATTCATATCTTAGAATATGAACATTTTCCTAAAATAATTGAAGAAGTAATTACAAAGAATGTCTAAAAAGAAAAAATACTATGTTGTTTGGCAAGGTAAAGAAAAAGGTATTTTTACCTCTTGGAATGCTTGCAAAAAACAAATAACGGGGTATGAAGGTGCCCAATACAAAGCTTTTATTGATAAAAAAGAAGCCGAAATTGCGTTTACCAAGAGTTATAACGACTATAAAGGAAAAGATACCAAGAAAGTTGTTCTATCTGCTGCCGAAAAAGCTAAATATGGAAATCCTATTTTAGAAAGTATTTCTGTAGATGCCGCTTGTGCTGGTAATCCAGGAAAAATGGAATACAGAGGTGTTTTAACTCACAATAAAAAAGAAATCTTTAAAATGGGACCTTTTATTAATGGAACCAATAATATTGGTGAGTTTTTAGCTTTAGTCCATGGAATTGCTTTATTAAAAAGTAAAAACATGCATGAACTACCTATTTATTCAGATTCTAAAATAGCAATGGGATGGGTTCGAAAAAAACAATGTAGAACTAATATTGTTTTTGATGAGAAGAATAAAGATATTTTAGACTTAATAAAACGTGCCGAGAAATGGCTAAAAGAAAACTCTTTTAAAAACCCTTTATTAAAATGGGAAACTAAAGCTTGGGGAGAAATTCCTGCTGATTTTGGAAGAAAATAAAAACCGAGTAGAAAATCTACTCGGTTTTTTTATTCTGTTTAATCTCCCAAAGGCTATTTGATAGCCATTTTAGTTTCTTCTTTCCAAGTTTGCACGCTTGCTATAACATTATTGTTATAATCAATTTCTTTCAATCCATCTTCTTTCCACATAAACCATTTACCTACTTTTTTTCCTGCTTCATAATGTGCAATAGCAGTCTTGTTTCCTTTTTCATCAAAAGAAGTCCATGTCCCTGTTAATTTTTTGTTTTTGAAGAAACCTTGCTCCTTTACTTTACCATCCTTATAAAAATAAGTTGCTTTTACTAAATCTCCTGATTTCTCAAATTTTGGTTCTGTATCTTGAGCTTGTAATAATGATACTGATAAAACACAAGCGGCTATTATTAATTTCTTCATATCTAAACTTTTAAGGATTAACACTTACATTACAAATATATAAAAATATTTACATAATTGAAACATTTTCGTAACATTAATTTAACATTGGTTTTTAATCCTATTTTTTGACAAGGAAATAATCTTTAAAATTAGTATATTTATGAGGTATAAATCATAAAAGAAATTATTATGGCAGTAATGAAAGTTATTGAAATTTTAGCTAATTCTGACAAAAGTTGGGAAGATGCTACCAGAAAAGCCGTAAAACAAGCTTCTAAATCAGTTAAAGGAATTAAATCAGCATTTGTACAATCGCAAAGCGTAGTTGTAAACGATGATGAAGTAACTGAATTTAGAGTTAACTTAAAAGTTACTTTCGAAGTAAAGTAACACTATATTAACTAACTACTATTCAAACGATATTGTTATACAATATCGTTTTTTTGTTTATAAACGTTAAAAGACCACAATAATTTCTCTATTATTTTTTGCATATGTTTGTGTAAATAAACTTTGTTGTTCTTTAAAAACAACTATTAACTAACCAAAAAACAATAAACAATGACGTATCCTCAATTATTTTTCGTTGCCTTAGTAGCGTTAATCCATATTTATATAGTTATTTTAGAAATGGTTTTATGGACCAAACCTAAAGGAATTAAAACCTTTGGTTTAAAATCGAAAGAATATGCTGAAGAAACTAAAATATTGGCTGCCAATCAGGGGTTGTATAATGGTTTTTTAGCTGCTGGTTTAATTTGGTCTATTTTGTCTGTAAAAACTGATGTAGCTATTTTCTTTTTGGGTTGTGTTTTTGTTGCTGGAATTTATGGTGCTTATTCTACCAAAAAGCCTAGAATATTCTTTGTTCAATCTATACCTTCTTTAATTGGTATATTATTATTGATACTGTAACTTTGCTTTACTTTTAAAAAACTAACGCTACTCACATTTTATTAATTTTTTAAAAACTTAAACATGAAAGAGTATTTTGATCAATTTCAAAACTTATTAATTGATTACACACCTAAAGTACTAACTGCTTTAGTAATTTTAATTGTAGGGCTATTTGCCATTAAATTTGTTGTAGGAACCTTTAAAAAGATAATGAACAAACGTAACGTAGATGTTACACTACAAAAGTTTTTGGGCGACTTATTAAGTTGGTCTTTAAAAGCTTTATTATTTGTTACTGTTATTTCTAACTTGGGCGTTGCAACAACTTCTTTTGCTGCTATTATTGGTGCTGCTGGTCTTGCCGTTGGTTTAGCTTTACAAGGATCATTATCAAATTTTGCTGGAGGAGCTTTAATTATGATTTTCAAACCTTTTAAAATTGGTGATTTAATCGAAGCACAAGGTGTAACTGGAGTTGTAAAAGAAATTCAAGTATTTACTACTCACATAAACACTCCAGGAAACAAATTAGCTATTGTACCTAATGGTGCTTTATCTAATGGTAATATAATTAATTATACTGCTGAAGGTAAATTAAGAGTTGATTTAACTTTTGGAGTATCATATGATGCAGACATCAAACAAACAAAGGAAATTTTAATGGAGGTTTTAACATCAAACCCTAAAGTATTAAAAGATCCTGCTCCTAGTGTAAATGTTTCTGAATTAGCAGATAGTTCTGTAAACTTTGCTGTGAGACCTTGGACGGAGACTCCTAATTATTGGGATGTTTATTTCGAAACTACTGAAAATGTAAAATTAGCTTTAGACAAAGCTGGTATCGAAATTCCTTATCCACATTCTGTAGAAATTCAAAAAGAAGGCTAAACCTTCTTTTTTTCAGGAATCACAATAAAATCTTTTAAATAAAAAGGTTCAAAATAAGCGACATCTTCGATGTCGTTTTTTTTGTATTTCTCATAACTTAATGCAGCCATTTCTTTTGATGAAGGAAACTTTCCATCTACAAATACAGCATTTTCATGTGTAATAACTTCTTTACATTTTGCTGCCCCATCACCCAAGAAATATACTTTCCCTTTTGACAACTCTTCTTCAAAAGAGTTTTCATCAATTATTTGAGCTTGTATTTCTCGCTCTTGCTCATAGTTTGAATTATATATTGCTGAATATACTTCCATTCTACGTGCATCTATCATTGGTACTATTAGTCCTTCTTTAATATTTATACTATGCGCTAACGATTTTAATGTTTCTAGCGATATCAATGGTTTATCTATTGAAAAACAAAGTCCTTTTGCAGCAGAAACACCAATACGAAGTCCTGTATAAGAACCAGGCCCCTTACTTACTGCTATAGCATCTAACTTACTTGTGGTTAACGCTAATTCTTCTAAAACCTCTTGAATAAATGGATGTAATTTTTCTGCGTGAGAATAACTTCCTTCGTTTAATTCTCTAATAGCTAAAACCTTTCCGTCTTCTGCAATACTTACTGAACAGTTTTTAGTAGCTGTTTCTATATTTAAAATTAATGCCAAACTAATAATACTTTTTTGCAAAGATACATTATAAAGAAAAACCTCGTTAATTTTTACTTAACGAGGTTTTTCTTTATATGAATTTTATATCTAATCTACTATCGACTCTCCAAAGTAGAACTTTAATACTTTTGTTTTAAACACATAATCGTATTTAGCTCTAATCATGGCTCCTTCAGCATTTACTAAACGATTACGAACTTGATCAAAATCAAACTGTGTCATAGAGCCATAATCGTAACTAACCTGTGCATTTTTAAAAGCTTCCTTTTGCGCTTCTAATGAAGCTTTAGCTGCTTCAAATGTTTTTGCTGCTGCTTTAGCATCTAAAAAAGCTTTTTCTATTTCTTGTTCTAATTGTAGTTTTTGATTCTCTAAAGCTATCTCTGAAACTTCTTTATTAATTTTAGCTTTTGCTATTCTGTTTTTACTTTGAAAACGATTAAATATTGGTATGTTTAAATTTAAACCAAAGTTATACCCCAAATTACCATCTAGTTGAGTAAAGAAACCATTTCTTGCTGTTCCTGTTATATTACCTAAATTATCTCTAACTACAATCTCATCTTTTTCTCCTAATACAGTTTGATAGGATGTATTAACTCCTGCTCTAAAGCTTAGTGACGGTAATAATTCACTCTTTGCTAAATCTACACCTAAATTTGCATTTTCGACATTCAATTTTGCTCTTTCAACCTCTGGTCTATTTGTCAAAGCTTTTTGATACACCTCTTTTGAACTATTATATAATAAAGCTAAAGATGGAGAATCAATATTAATTTTTGCTACATCAAAATTTTCTGAAGAGATCTGTAATAATTGTGCTAGTCTTAGTAATGCTAAATTCAAAGTGTTTTCCTGTAAAACAACATTTTGAACATCATTTGCTGCTGTAGACTGAACATTAAGTAAATCTCCTTTTGGCACCGCTCCCGCTTCAAACTGAGCTTTAGCTCTTTCTATTTGTTTTTTACTAATCTCAGATTGTACAATAGCCACTTCTAAATTTTCTTTGGCAAACAATACATTTAAGTAAGTATTTACAACATTTAGAGATATGTCGTTTTCTATTTTAGCAACATCTAATTTATTTCCTTCAACTCCTAGCTTAGATTGTTTTAATGTATTTTTATTTCTATTACCATTATAAAGAGTAGTGTTAGAACTTAATCCAAAACTATTCCCTCTAGTATCTCTAGAAATTCTACCTCCATTTTGACCAATAAAAGATCCAAAATTCAGTCCTTGTGAAGCTGAACCACTTAAACTTGGCAAGAAATTTCCTTTTGCTATTTCTACATCTTTTTCAGCTAGTTGTACACTTAACTTGTTTTGTTTGATTGTAATGTTGTTTTTCAATGCATGGTCTACACATTCTTTAAGCGTCCATTGTTTTTGAGAAAAACCTGTTAATGAGACTAATAGAGCTCCTAGTAATACAATTTTTGTTTTCAAGACGAATATTTTTTTGTTCATTATAGTTAGTCAATTGGCATTCCAAAAAAAAATAAAACATAATCTTTTGAATATCAACACACTAATTGTTTTTCAATTTCATTTAACTGTTTGATTTCGAACATTATTAGATTCAAAATCGAACATTTTTTCAAAACTGTTTTTATATGACGACTAAAAATAGAATATGTTACAAAAAAAAACTCTTATTGGACTGTTAATTTTTTGAAGCCTTTTTATGGCGATATATAAAATAGAATAACAGTCCTACTAATATATAAGGAAATACCATCAAATAGGTAATACCATTATTAACCCCTTCTGCCATTGTCTCATTTCCTCCTTCTACTACAGCTTTACACATTGCACATTGTGCTGATGCATTTACAGAAACTATTAATAGTAGAATTAAAACTATTTTTTTAAACATAATATGGAGATATCATTATATACACTATTACTCCTGTTACTGCTACATACAGCCATAAAGGAAAAGTAATTTTAGCTATTTTTTTATGCTCAGGAAATTTTCCCAAACGCGCTCTCATAAAGGTTACCAATACAAAAGGAATCACTATTACTGATAATACAATATGAGTTAATAAAATAAACAGGTATATATACTTTATTACTCCCTCACCTCCAAATTTTGTTGAATCTGAAGTCATATGATATGCAACATACATTACTAGAAACAATGCTGAACATACAATTGCCAAAGTATTTAATTGCTCATGAAGTTTTCTATTCCCTTTTTTAATTGCTACTACTGAAGCTACCAATAATACTGCAGTTAACCCATTAATACTCGCATAAATAGGCGGTAAAAAAGTTAAGGGTTCTACATTTGGTATTTTAATTCCAAACAATGCCGCTACAGCCAATGGAATTACTATAGACACTATTGTTATAAACCTCTTATATTTTTTTTCTTCTGAACTCATATTACTCCTTTAACAATAATTTTATGTCTTCTTTTAACTCTTTTATTTGATTATCAAAACCGTGTTCTTCTAACGCTCTATAATAACCTATTGGATTACCCTGTTCGTCATAACGAGAACGGATATACCCATCTTTATCTACCAAAGCAAACAAACCTGAATGCTCAAACCCTCCATGAGATACTTCACCTTTTCCAACGAATAATTTAAATCCGTCATTTGACAAATTATAAACTACTTCTTCTGGCTTACCTGTTAACATATGCCAGTTTTTATGATTTATACCATTTCTTTTAGCATATGCTTTTAACTGTTTAGGTGTATCTATCTCTGGTGTTATTGAAAATGATGCTATTCCAAAATTAGGATTTCCCATAAACTCATTCTGAACTTCAACCAACCTTGCATTCATTATTGGGCAAATTGTTGGACATGTTGCAAAGAAAAACTCTACTACGTATACTTTACCTTCATAATCTTTATTTGAAATCGTTTCGCCATGTTGGTTTATAAATTCAAAATCTGGAACCTTAGTGTACTTATATAAGTCTGCAGCATTAAAGTGTTTTACAATTTTTGGTACTGAATAAATACCAAATAATAAGATAATGAATGAAATTCCTATGTATGAATAATTTTGTTTTTTCATAGTTATAAGTTTTTAGATTTTTCTATCAGCATTATTCTTTTTTAATGCTAAACGATATTCTGCTAATACTACCTTAACATCGTCTTTCATTTTACTATTTAACTCAGCTACCGATTTCATATTATATCCAAACAACTTTCCATTTGCACTATCTTCATCATCAGTTCTTCCTCTTAAATGCATTTCTTTATCTATAATAAAAGCTTTTGATGTGTGTAATGCATTATCTAATGATTGATTGGTTTTAAAACTATCAAACAACACTTTTATTTCTGCTTCATTAGCAAATACGAAATTCCATTTAATCATATTTGTAAATGCTCCTATGTCTTTTTGAAGTTTTGCAACTTTATCTTCCATTCCTTTCGGTGCAATTACGATTAATTGAAAATCTTTAAACCCATAAAATGGCTTGTAAATCTTTTCATTTAAATTAAATAACTCTCCTTTTGCTTCATCAATATTAGTTCCTAGAAAAGTAACGATTGAAATTTTCCTATCAAACGTATACTTTTTATTTATTGATGAAATATCTGTTACATTTTTAGTAAGTACTGGTAGTTTAGCAAAGTTATTGATTCCTAATGATAAGAATATATAAAATAACAAGGGCACTATAAATAATGCAAATAAGACTACGTGTTTTTTTGTTACCTTCATTTGATTTCAAATTAAAGACAAAAAAAGGTGGTTAAAACCACCTTTTCTTTCAATTTTATATAATTACCATTTTACTAATGGCGCTAATGTTTCATATAAATAATCTCCTTCTATCAATACAATAAATAATAAGTAAGATATTAAGAAAACTCCTGTCCAAACAATTGATCTTCTAAACCATGTTTTTTCACCTTCTAAGTGCATAAAAGCCCATGCAATATAGTATGCTTTTGCAATTGTTAAGATAATGAAAATCCAGTTTAACCAACTAGTTCCCCATCCATGTAAATGTAACGATGCAGGTTTAATGATACCTAATACAACCTCTACAGTTGTTATAATTGTTAAGATTGCTAAAACAATCCAAATTCTTTTTTGATTCGATTCGTGTGCGTGACCCATTTTACTATCGTTTTTTTATTATACTAAGTAGAAGAAGGTAAATACAAATACCCAAACTAAATCTACAAAGTGCCAATATAAACCTACTTTTTCAACCATTTCATAATGTCCTCTACGCTCGTACGTTCCTAGTACAACATTAAAGAATATGATTATATTAATTAAAATCCCTGAGAATACGTGGAATCCGTGGAATCCTGTAATAAAGAAGAAGAAATCTGCAAATATTGGATTACCATATTCATTTACTTTTAAGTTAGCTCCTTCAACAACTTGAGTTGCTAAAGCTAATTGCGCTAAACTTTCTTCTCTAGATAAAATTATCTTTTGTTTAGTTTCTGGATTTAATTTTTCAGTTCTAATTCTTAAAGTAGGATCAGCTTTAAAAGCTTCTTGTACTTGTGCCACTGAATACTGAGAAATTGCTGGTTCTTGATCAAACCATAATCCATTCTTACGGGTATGGTGGATTCTGTCGTCTTTTCTATCAGTATGTACAAAATCGGCTAGCGCTATCTGATGTCCATCTTTTACAAATTGTATAATATGGTTATCAGAAGTTTTAACTGCTCCGTACGAACCGTTAATAAAGTTTTTCCACTCCCATGCTTGTGATCCAACGAAAATAATACCAAAAACAATCGTTGCAAACATATACCAAGCTACTTTCTTTTGTTTCATTTGATGACCTGCATCTACCGCTAACACCATTGTTACCGACGATACAATTAAAATAAATGTCATTAATGCTACATAATACATAGGTGCGTGTACACCATGTAACCCTGGAAAGTGGGTAAATACCTCATCGGCTATAGGCCAAGAGTCAATAAACTTAAAACGTGTTAAACCGTACGCTGCTAAAAAACCTGAAAATGTTAATGCATCAGATACGATGAAAAACCACATCATCATTTTACCATAACTAGCGCCAAATGGTTTTGCACCACCTCCGCCCCAGGTCTCTTTGTTGTCAGAATTTACAGCAATATTTGCTCCCATAAATCTCTTTTTGTTAATTTTTGTTAAAACAGTGCGCCAAAATTACGCATTTTTCATCATCTTATGAAATAGAAAAAGAAAAATAGATAAATCCATAATACATCTACAAAATGCCAGAAGATTGCACCTAACTCAAACCCAAGCATATCCGCCGATGAATATTTCTTTTTAAAATGATTATAAATTACTACTAATAACACAATTACACCCGCTAATAAATGCAGTACATGTAAAAATGTTATCCCTATTATAAAAGATGTAGACACTGTACTTTCTGGTCCAGTAAAATACAATCCTACAGCTTTTAATTCGTTAAATCCAACATATTGTTGCCATACAAAACCTAATCCTAGCACTAAAGTTGCTAATAATAGCATGAATGACACCTGAATTTTATCCTTTTTTAAAAATTTTTGCGATAGTATTAATGTAATACTACTCATTACTATTAATACTGTACTTACATAAAATGCTTGTGGTAATTCGAAAGTAACCCAATCTTCACGATTCATACTTATTACATATGCACTTGTAAGTCCTGCAAAAAACATTACCATACTAATCATTGAAATCCATAACATTGGTTTCGCTGATTTTCTTTTACCCGCTCTTAACTCTTCTTGTAAAGTTTGTTCACTCATTAATGTAAAAATTTATCTACCACATATATAATGGGTACTATTGTAATATAAAAAACACTCGCTAACATTAATTTTCGTGCATCAGTGTTTTTTTCTGTTTTGTATAATTGAAATGCGTAATACAACATTAACATTCCTAATAATAATATAATAACAGCTGTTACTGGATATATATAAAACTTTCCTGTTACCTTTAATACTGGCGCAATAGACATTAATATCATTACACAGGTATAAAATATAATTTGCACAATAGCTCCTTTGTCTTTTTTATCCATAGGTAACATATGCAACCCTGCTTTATTATACTCTTCATATTGTAACCAACCTATTGCCCAAAAATGTGGGAATTGCCAGAAAAATTGAATCATGAATAAAAAGCCGGCTTCAATTCCAAAATTTCCGGTAGCAGCTACCCAGCCTAACATAAAAGGAATTGCTCCTGGGATTGCCCCTACAAAAACTGCTAAAGGAGTTATAGCTTTTAATGGAGTATACGCACTTGTATATAAGAATATCGAAATTGCTCCAAATAATGCACATTTAGGATTAATGGCATATAGTATAGCAATTCCAGCTATTGTAAATATTGTCGCTATGATTAATGCTGTTGTTACAGACATTCTACCTGCAGGTAATGGTCTGTTTTTAGTACGTTGCATTACTGCATCAATATCTTTTTCTATTACTTGATTAAATGCATTTGATGCACCTACCATAAAGTATCCTCCAATAGCTAATAATAGTATTGTTGTATAATTTATATTTTCTGCTCCTAAAAGATATCCTGTAATAGATGTGAATACTACACTAACCGATAAGCCAACTTTTGTTAATTGCTTAAAATCGTTAAAGACTGATTTTAAAGAGGTTTTTGTATTTACAGATGAAACGGTGCTCACTTCTTATTTTAAAATTTCTGCAAAGATATTTCTTTCTTATGTAATCGCAATAAAATTTATTGGTAATTAAATTTAAAAAAAATAAAAAATTGCTTTGTAATTCAAAAAATGGTGTTATATTTGCACCCGCATTCGGAGCAATGCACAAGTTCTTTAAAATAATTTTTGACTACGCGAAAGTAGCTCAGGGGTAGAGCATCACCTTGCCAAGGTGAGGGTCGCGGGTTCAAATCCCGTCTTTCGCTCAATCCTTTTAAGAGATTATGCTGAAGTGGTGGAATTGGTAGACACGTTGGACTTAAAATCCAATGAGCCGTAATGCTCGTGCGGGTTCAAGTCCCGCCTTCAGTACCAAGCCTCGCTTTCATTAGCGAGGCTTAATTTTAAAAGTAGTCAAAATAAATATATTATACCATGCTGAAGTGGTGGAATTGGTAGACACGTTGGACTTAAAATCCAATGGGCCGTAATGCCCGTGCGGGTTCAAGTCCCGCCTTCAGTACTAAACCTTAACATTTGTTTGTTAAGGTTTTTTTATTTTATAAAAGTTTTGTTTCAAAAAATAACTTTTCAGTGTCATTCAAACACACCTTCCTTTTCACACTGAACCTTATCGATAAACTTTATTCAAACTAAAAACCTAATTGTATCGAAAGTCATTAATCCGTCTTCATCCATTTATGAATAGCAATCAACATGATTAAGGACAAATCAGAATATTTTATAAAGCCCTACTCCTTTTTTATCCTACTATCACACATTCTTAAAAGTTATTTTTAAACTAACTATATAAATTGATAAAGATTTTTAATCTTTGAGTCTTTATTGCTATACATAAACCCCCTACTTATGAAATATAAGCTACTCTTTGGCTTCATCTTTTTTCTTGTTTGTTGCACAAAGCAAAATTTATTTAGAGATACTAATAAAGTTATTAGATTACAAAAATTAGCAGAAAAAAGTAATGGCGACTCTATTTTCTACTATGTGAAAAAAGCACAAAATATACTTAACAAAACAAACAAAATAGCAGATACTTTAATTATTGAAAATCTTTTCTTAACAGGAAATTATTACAAACAAAAAAACATACTTGATTCTGCTAGACACTTTTTCCATCAAACATTAGCTTTAGCAAAGAAAAATAAAAACAGAAAAAAAAACATAAAGTACTTTAGAAGCGCTTGGGAAATGGAAGAACTACAGGATAATATTGGAAATGCAATTAGTATAGCTAAAGAATACATTAATATACCTGGCAGTAATAAAAAAGAGTTTGTTGGTGATTTGGTATATGTTTATAACTATCTAGAAAGAGCAAATTTAGATTTAGGTAATTACAAAGAATCATTATACTATAATGCTAAAACTCTTAAAGCCGCAGAAGAATCTTTAGATAATGACATGTATATAATTACAGCCAGCTCTAAAGCTTCTACTTTTTATGATTTAGAAAAAAAAGGCGAAGCTTTTAAGTTATTAGATAGTATTAGCACTATAAAATGTGGAATAGATGGAAAAAGACAGCTAAATAGAGCTTATGGTACTTTATATTTTTATGAAGGTAAATTTCCTAAAGCAATAGAATACTTTGAGAAAGTAATAGTATTAACCAAAAAATATAGAAAGTTAAAAGAAACCAAAAATACTAAGTTGGACCACAATTATAATTTCATTGAAGCCTACAACAATATTTCTGAAGCCTATTTATACAATAAAAACTACTCACAAGCCAAAAGTTATTTAGACACATCGAAAACCTTTATACATAGTAATTCTTATCAACCTCTTGTTGATTTTTATGATAGTTTACGTTTTTTACTAAGTTACAGAACAGGAGAAAATGAAAATGATGTTTTACATGAATACAAAACATTAATTAATAATAACAAAAAAAGACTTCAAGAAAGAATAGATGAAAAATTATACGCATTAACAATAGCTACTGAAAAAGAAAGAATTGCTACTAATCTTAAAAATCAAAGTGAGTTAGACAAAATAAAACTAATTTCCTTATTAGTATTTTTTGCATTATTAATGCTTGTGGGCGTCTTACTTTATAGGCAACGAAACCTAAATTTTAAAAAGCAAGAAATACAAATGCAACAAAGACTACTAAGGTCACAAATGAACTCGCATTTCACTTTTAATACATTATCTGTAATACAAAATCAGATTAGGGACAACCAAGAAGCAGCAACAGCTTATTTGTTAAAGTTCTCAAGATTATTACGCTTAATACTTAACAATTCTTTATATAATTACGTACAAATAGAAAACGAACTCGAATCGTTACAAAAGTATCTTGACTTGCAATTAATTAGATTTCAAAATAAGTTTGACTATAAAATTACGCTAGACAACTTTGAAATAGACGACTTATTATATATACCCCCAATGTTAATCCAGCCTTTTATAGAAAACAGTATTGAACACGGTTTCTCTCAAATAAACTATAAAGGACATATATCAGTTAACCTAAAGCTACTAAATAATAAAAAACATATACGCTGTATTATAGAAGACAATGGCATAGGGTTAAACAACAAAAACAACACTAATGCATTCAAAAAATCAATCTCTACCGATTTAATTTTTAAGTTTATTTATAAAGTTACAAAACAAAAAATTAGCATTGTAGATAAAATAAATCAAAAAGAATCTGGAGTTATAATTAAATTTTTAATCCCCTACAAACATTCCGAAAATGATTAGAACAATAATAATAGATGATGAAAATTATATTAGAGAAGTTATTAAAGGAAAATTAAAAGCATCATTTAATAAAGACATTAAAGTTGTAGCTGAAGCTTCTAATATAGAAGAAGCTATTACTAACATTGAAAAAGAAAAACCTGATTTACTTCTCTTAGATATCCACTTAAAAAAGGGCACTAGTTTTGATATTCTATCAAAAATATCTTATAAAAATTTTGATGTTATTTTTATAACTGCATTTGATGAACATGCTATTAAAGCTATTAAAACAGGAGCTTTAGATTATATATTAAAGCCAATTGATGATATAGAATTTAATGACGCCATTAATAAAGCTATTAAAAACTCGAAAAAAGAAAATAATTTAGAAAAACTAGTTGAAATTTCTAGTGATTATTTTAAAGGAACATCTGAAAAACGAATTGTTTTAAAAACCTTAGAGGATGTTTATATTATTTATGAAAAAGACATTTTATACTGTAAATCTGAAGGAAATTATACAACATTTTATATCCAAAAATTGGATAAAATCATAATTTCAAAACCTATAAAAAAAATGATCGAATTATTATCAAAAGATATTTTTATTCGATGTCATAAATCTTATTTAGTTAACAAAAAACATGTGATAAGATATAACAACAAAAAAGGTGTGTTAATTATTAATTCTGAAATACAAGTTCCAGTTTCTAGTAGACGTAAAGATTATGTGTTAAAAGAAATCTTCAAATAACGATAATGAATCTATTCAATGTACTTACTGAATTACTCATACACGTTCATACAATTTAATGATTAAGTAATTATAAATATTTTACATTTAAAAAGTTAAACACCTATACTTATGCTTAAAAAATTAAATAGATTTATAATACTTATATTCATAATCATATCTTGTAACAAAGAAGAAACGGAAATTGTATCTGAACTTAAAAATAATTTACGTTTTAATAAAACTAAATCTATAGATACTGCAACCTCAAACGCATTTCAAACAAAATTACAGTGGACTTCTTTTTTAGTAACAGAAACAATAATAGATGACCCTACCGCGAAAGAAGAATTTATTAATATTTTAAACAATAGCAATATTAACAATGTTATAAGGTTAAATGACTTATTTAACCCAAACAATTTAAAGTTTATGAATGGCTTGAAAAAAAAATTTGATTATTATCAATCTCTAAATGACGATACTGTTAGACCTCATAATAGACCAAGACCAGGAAGTGGACCAACCCACTCGCCTATTACAAATCAAATTTCAAGTGAATTTGAATTATACATAAATTCTCTCCTTAATGAAGATTGCTTAGAATTGTATTTACCTAATGGAATACCTTCACAAACAACATCAATTTCAATACTTCGTATCATATCATCAGCACACCCCTTAAACAACTCTAATTACAATAATGAAGCTTATGATTTTTCTAATATACGGGATACCAAAACAACAGAAATCAACGATACTACAAGAAGTTATATGATAATAACAAGACCATTTAGGAATGTACTACCTAACAATTGTAGCTATCAAGAATATATAGGAATAGATTTTAAGAGTTTTCTTAATTAACTCAGCTTTAATCATATTTTTCAAAAACCTTTAGCCCATTAGCTAAAGGTTTTTTTATACTACAATTTACACGTTCATGAAATTATATAGGTCGTTCATGAATCCACTATTGCAAACCTCTTTTAATATACTCATTTTTAAACCACTAGCCTAAAAAAAGGGCATCATAGGCGTAACCGTGCACGTCTTTAGATATAAAAAGTCACGATAAATTAATCTATAAAATCTAATTATGAAAAATTTATTAAAATTAGGAAGAGTATTAAACAAAACAGAACAACAAACCATTAATGGTGGTATTAATTTCGCTAAGTTCCCTGAAACATGTAGTAATGACTGGTGCAGCAATATTACAGGTCGTTGCTGTGGATTTGATGAAAATGGGAATTACGGATGTGTAATCGCTCAAGAAGGATCAAGAAACTGCAGATAAACATAAAACACATATTATTAATTTATAACTTTATTATGAAAAATTTATTAAAATTAGGAAGAGCATTAAACAAAACAGAACAACAAACCATTAATGGTGGATTTTCAAGTCGAGGATGTTCTATTCAATCAGAATGTTATTCAGCATCTGATTGTATTTCCTTTAAAGGAAATTGTAAATTTCAATGTTTTTCTCCATCAGCTGATTGCCCTGGAGTTTGTGTAGGTACACCTATATAATTAACAAATATAACCTAGTAATTTCCTTTGTATTGCTAGGTTTAAATTGATTATACAACTTTAATTATGAGAACAATTTTAAAACTAGGAAAAAAATTATCAAAAGAATCACAAAAACATATAAATGGAGGAACCTCAAGACACGCTTGTTCTACTAAATCAGGATGCTATTCAGAATCTGATTGCATTTCCTTTGCTGCAAACTGTCAATTCTTATGTGCATTTCTTTCTCCTGAAGGTCCCGGCATGTGTATAGGAATACCTTAATATTTTCTGTTAAACTCAGTAAACATAGTATTACTGAGTTTTTTCATAATATAATCAATCTTATTTTAGTTATATCCTTGCTGTTTTTCTTTAAAACAAAAAGATGAACCAAAGTTCATCTTCTTACTTTTTCTTTATTTATTTTACATCTAACTCAAGAAATAATACTATTTTATTAAAGTCAGCAGCGCTATTTATAACCTTCCTATATTCTTCATATTGAGAAACTTTTACAATATTCTTCCTATAATGTTCGTTTGCTGTAATTTTTAATTGATCTCCTACTAATTCATAAGACGATTTAAAAGAAAATAATTCTTTTCCTTTCTCTATATATGAATTATTAATATTAATATCTTCAAGGTTTGTTATTTTATACCCTTTAGGTATATTTATGGTAATTGTACGAAAATAACTTCTTTGAAACTTTTCTTCTAGAGGTAAAACTCTTTCTTTTTCTTGATATAACTGTATTTGCGCACCTATTAACTCTCCTAATTTGAATAAATATTTCCTCCCTGCTTTTTCTACAAAAGCTTCTGAACTAAAGCCTATTACAAACTGAAGAGGTTTTAATCCAAATAACTCTGGATTATCATTAACTATATTTCTTTTACTAACTTCAATATCCTTACTTATACTTTGAGCTAAACCGTCAATCAACTCATTTCTTTTTTCTCCTTTTATTAAATGGATATATGGCTGAATATTCATTGCATAATACCCATTGAATGATCTATTTAATTCTATATTAGTTTCAGTTAAATTATTTTCATTAAAATCTACATCAATAAGCATAGTATCAAATGTCTTATCTGATTTTATAGGCTTAATGTATTTAATTTTCCCTACTGCCGATTTAAACTCACCTATTTTAACTTCTTTTACAAACAACCCATAATTATCTGTTTTATAAGCTGGGGGAAACCCAAATCTTGTTTCAAAATTATCAGGGGATAAGTACAATTTAGATTTTGGAAAATAAATTAAAAAATCTGTAAGAAAGTTATTTGCTTCAAATTCATTATCAAACTTTGTATCTCTTCTATCTGTTGTTAAAACTAACTCATGCTTTATATTTAAAGCTCTCAACAAAGAGACGTATAATTTTACAGCACCGGTTTCATTCATCACTTTTTTTGTTAGAATTTCATCTAGATTCTGTAAACTTTTAGCCCCATCTGACATGAAAAAATTTGATTTTATATAATAATCTAATTTTCTAATTTTATTTTCTTCTTTTTTTATTTCCTCCAGAGACAAATCAGCAATAAATTTATTTAATAATTGAGTTGTTTTCTTTTTATATTCTGGATAATAAAAAGCATATAAGTTTCGAGATACTTTACTGTAAGATGAAATGTCTGTAACTTTCGTTGCTGTATTTTTATCAAGCTTATAAATAACAGCTCCTCTAGAAGCATTATATGCAGAAAGATTTTCTTTTTCTATTCCTTTTAATTTTTTCAAATAAAGCTTCCAGTGATTTTTTTCCTTTACAATTGTATCTTCAACTATAGATGGCAAACCATTATATGTTTTAAATTTAAACATTAGGTTCTTAGGTGAAAACAAATCAAACTCTACATCTTTTTTATTATAAGACGATTGCAAACTAATTTTTCTTCCTCTATAAACTGGTGATTTTTTTACTACATAAATAAATTCTATAAAACTTCCTTTTTCTATTCCTTCAAAAGCAAAATATTTATACTTCCTTCCTGTCTCTTCATCTTCTGCCGTTAATATTTTTGATTGATCTAAATTTACAATCTCTCCTCCTTTTGTAATTACTCTTCCTTTGTGCAGTTCTAAACTAGAATTTGAAGAAAATGGTAAATAGATTTTATTATATTCTTCTATTTTTTCATCTGAATTTAACCATAATACTTTATGCTCTAAAAAATACTCTATTAATGAATTCTCTTCAAAATAAAACTCTGTAACGATTTTCTCCTTTACGGAAACCATCTTTTCATTATTATCTTTCTTTATTTTATAATTTGGGTTCTTATCCCAATCGTAAGTTTTAAAAAAAGGAAGTTTTTGCGAAAATGTAGTTTGTAAACATAACAATATTGTAACTATTGTTAATAATGAATATTTATTTCTCATAGGTGTTTATTTTTTCAATACAATTATTTCTTTATATGTTTTTTCTATTTTTTTTATTTGCTTATTAAGATCTTTTTGCTCATGCAAATTCAAGGTCAAAAAATTAAGTTCTACAATTTGATTATAAATAACCTTATTTTCTTTTAGCTGAAAATCGACGCTACATTTCATTAAATTGCTAGATACCTTTATGTTTTCTGGTAAATAATCAACCTTATACCCTGGTGGAATTTTTAATTCAGTATAAAAACTATAATATTTTTTGTAATCAAATTCTTTTTCTGTTTTTCGTTTTTTTTCTGTCTTAAATTCAGATGTTATCTTATTTAAATTCAGATTAAGATAAACTTCATTACCTAATCTTTTTAAATAATTGTTTATCGAAAAACTATACTCTACAACAAAATCATTATCATAGTCATATTTATTAATCTCTTTAAAATTCTTAATTAGAAATTTATTATTTCCTTTTTTGAATTCTTTATTGTAAAATTCCTTTAATTTAGACTCGGAGTTTTCTTTTTCCAAATTTTGAAAGTAATTAGTTTTAGAATATCCTGAAATTGATACTTTAGAATTTCCTATTACATTATTGTTTGATATTTTAATATATGTAGAGTCAATTACAGCATTTTCTTGTAACCTTATTATTGGAACTTTTTTTATTTTAAATTCATCTCCATAGGACACCAACGCTTCTTTACCTTGTATAAAAGATGTTGGCATTCCTAATTTAATATATCTTCCTGTTGCATCTAAAAAATAAGTTTTCCCTTTGTACTCATAAGAAAGTATCATATGATTATCTACAATTGGTGTTGGGGCTTCTTCATATGTATAAGGGATATCCCTTGTTCCTATCCATGTTAAATTTCCTTTTATTCCTGCTATTTCTAACATTCTATAAAGAATACTTGAATTATCCTTACAATCACCATATTTTTTTCTAAATACATCATTAGATTCTCTTGGTATAAAACCACCTAAAGCATACTCGAAAGCTATATATTTAATGTTTTTCTGCACCCAATAATAGATAGCTTTTACTTTTTCTAAATCTGTTTTTTTATTTAGTGTAATCTTATTTACCAGTTCAACTAATTCTTTACTTGGTTCTTCTTTATTTACATTTTTCACTAAAGAATAATACCATTTATATAAATCTGAAACCTCTCCTAAGAGTTTTTTATTTTTATAAGTATTAATTACTGGAACTATGTGGGGTAATATATTTTTATAGCTAGGTGAATTATCTTCTAATTCATACTCATCTTTATTTCTTAATTCCCATTTATAAATTACCTTTCTTCTTTTTTCTTTCTTTGAAAAGAGAATATTTTCATCTTCAAGGTTAAACTCTCTAAATTCTAAATTTATATCCTTATCTACAATTATGGTAACTTTATTATTCACAATTGGAAAGTAATCTCCAAAATAGAAAGGACTAATAAAACGAGGATTTTTAACTTTTTCAGTATACTTTAATTTTGTTTTTGAGCCTTTTTTTAAATTAGGATAAATAAAACTTAAAATCTGTGTATCATCATGAAAAGATTGACTTAAATCATCTTTTCTTTTAAAATCTTTTACCTTGGACTCTTTATATTTTCCTTTCTCAAAAGAGAAAGATGATGCAGCAACTTCACTCAATTCAAAGAAAGATGAAAATTTTAATGTTTTTTTTGAACCATATGTTGCTGATTCATTTAAATATAAATCTTCTTCTACATATTCCTGTTTAATATCAAGCTCGTTATCTATTAATTTTATCGTAATTATTATTTCTTGGTTTAACCTTACTTTTCTTGAATTTGGGTATTGCTTACTGTATTCTTTATATTCTTCTGAATACTGTGAATGAGCAGTTATTGCTATTAATAAAAGAACAATAGTTACTATGTAATTATTATAAAGTTTCAATTGAAATAATTTTATCATTAAAATACTTCACTCTTTTTTGAAGCTTACCTTCTTTAGAATAAAATTCACCAACTCCTTGCTGTTCATTATTTAAATAGGTTTTTTCTTCTTTTTTCATACCATTATTATAGTATATAGTACTTTTCCCATGTTTAACTCCATAATTATACTCTACTTCTTCCTTTATGTTACCATTTAAAAAATACTCTCTTTTTATTCCATTATACTCTCCATCTATAAAGGTAATTTCGTCTTCAAGTTCTCCATTATAAAAATATGATTTATAAGAATTCACTAAATCTCCATTTTTATATTCCATAATTTTTGATTTTTTTCCGTTATCATAGAATGCTAAAATTTTACCTGTTTCATTTATTAACTTTATCATAGGTATCTCCTTTCCATCTTTTCCTATATAACTATAACCTATTAACCTGTTGTGGTTATAAAATCGGATAAGTTGTAATTTTCCAGATGGATCGTAAAACTCTATCCTTCCATGTAATTTATCTTCATTATACTCTTTTACAAGCTCTTTTTTTCCATTTTTAAAATAACTCGTATATGTATCTACACTTAATCCATTTCTATAATAGTATTCATCTTCTATCTCTCCTGTCTTATAATAGTTTATACTTTTACCATTAATATTCCCATTTATATAATTCACCTTACTTTCTATTTCTCCTGTGTTATAATACCAAGTCCACTGCCCATTCTGTTTCCCATTAATATAATCTCCTTCTACTTTTCTACTTCCATCAAAATAAAATGCCTTATATGATCCATGTTTAACTCCATTTACATAGGAAATATCTGTTTTAATCTTACCATTCAAATGTTTAGATTTAATTGAATATTCTCTATCATTAGATTGATAGTTTATTTGTTCAAAAACATTCCCTTTATTATCAAAAATAATTTCAGAAACAAGCTCTCCAAAATTCATCTTAGATTTTGAAACAAGTTTTCCATCTCCTCCAAAATATTCTTGAACCCCATGTAATTTTCCTTTATGATAAAAATTAATTGATTCAATAGTTCCATCGGAATAATAATATCTCCATTCTCCATGCTCAAAACCTTCCTTATACCATCCCTGTACACTCATTTCTCCATTTAAATGATATCCAGTATAATACCCCTCAATAATATCATCTTTATAAGGTGTAACAGCTTCCTTCTTTCCATTATTAAAGTAATTATAATAATCTCCTGTAGCTTTATCATTTACATAATCTCCTTTACTTTTAAGAACTCCATTATCTGAA
Source organism: Tenacibaculum aiptasiae (assembly GCF_965221665.1). Taxonomy (NCBI): domain Bacteria; kingdom Pseudomonadati; phylum Bacteroidota; class Flavobacteriia; order Flavobacteriales; family Flavobacteriaceae; genus Tenacibaculum; species Tenacibaculum aiptasiae. Next base: position 1,529,812 of record NZ_CBDCSN010000002.1, on the reverse strand, counting down.
TAAAATTTCCAACTTCCCTTTTTCCCACCAGAAATATCATATTGCCCTTCAGATGTTTTATTTCCAGTGGATGAAAAACCTTCATAATAAAACTCTCCCCCTTTCTTTTTCCCTTCTTTTACAATTTCACTTTTTTTATTATAAAATTTATATTCAATTATCTTCCCTTTACGATATACATATTCATAATACAACTTTCCGTCTGTATCATAAAACTTATATAAACCTGATAACTTTCCTTTTTTGTAATTAAATTCACTCTTTAATTTACCATCTATATAATAGGTTTTCCAATTTCCATCATAAAAGCCTTCTACACTTTGCCCTTCTTCATTTAGTTGTCCATTTGTATAATATGTTTTATAACTTCCTTCTAAATTACCATTTAAATAGCTTACCTCTGATGCTATTTGTTTGTTATAATGGTACTTCCTTTCGATGCCATTAATTTTTCCTTTTACATAGCTTGTTATAGCATATACATTTCCATTAGCGTAGTATTCAGTTAGCTCACCTTCTATTAAACCATTTTTATAAGGGATATTATATTCAAGTATCCTTTCTCCTACTTTAAAATAAGATTTATAAACCCCATCTAACTCTCCTTCTTTAAAATACTTTTTCTGTAATAAAGCACCTTTATTGTTGTAATATTTATACTCACCTTCTAATTTGTTTCCTTTATAAATTGCATCTACATATTTCTTTTGATTTTTATAAAGCATTAAATTTCTCCCATTCAATTCTCCATCTTTATAAAGCGCAGTTTCTTTAATACAATCTACATTATTATACCAAGTCCACTTGCCTATTTTTTTCCCTGACTTATCAAAATTACCTTTAGCTATCAACAACCCGTCTTCATTAAAATATTCCCAATAGCCAACTGCTTTTCCATTATTTATTTCACCTATCGCATCTACATAAGAATCATTATAACTATAAGTAACTTCTTGTTCTTTTCCGTTCAAAAGGATTTTATTCTTACCTACAATACTGGCCCATTTTTCTTTAAACTTCCCTAAAAAAGCTTTAATATTTTTTATCTTCTTATCTATAACTTTTTTAAAATCAGGATTCTCAATTGAATATGAAAGTGTATAAATAAAGTCATCAAAGTGATTATTTTCAGCAATCCATTGATATAATGTAACATACTTAGCATCCCAAAAACCTCCATTTCCTTCAAAATCCTTTAATTGTTCAATCATTGCATGATTTTGTCTAGTTAACGCAATGTTAATTTCGTTTTCAATCTTATAATTTTTCTGAATTGTCATTTTACTATTTAACACCAAATCAATATCTTCATAAGAATCATCAGCATCTACTAAGTCTAGCTCATCATCTCTTTTATTTACATTTTTTGCAGTTACTATATTATTAAGAGATTTAAGAACTGTAAAAGCCCCCTCTGCATCTGGCTCTAAAAGCAAATAAAAATTAAAACACATTAAAGCTTGAGTAATTCTTTCTTGCTTATAAAATATATTCCCCATTTGTAAATGAGGTTTCCTATACATTGGGTTTAACGTAATAGCTTTTTTGTATGCTGATAAAGCTTCATTTAACTTATCTTGATTTTCAAAAACAACCCCTTTATTAAACCATAACAAATAGTTTTTCGGGTAATTCTTTAAACCTAAATCATAAGTAGCTATTGCTTCTTCATACTTTTTTAGACTAGTTAATGCAACTCCTTTGTTTATATAAAAACTAACTTTAGAACTTTCATGTTCGCTGTTTATTCCTTTATCAGCTATCTTTATAACATCATTGTATTTTTTTAACCTAAAAAGATAATATGATTTTGATGATAGGGCATCATAGTACATTGAATCATTTTCATTAATCTTATCTAAGAGTTCTATTTTTTTTTCGTCATCTATTTCATCAGAACTCTCTGTAATTAATTTCTCAATATTAGTATAATCTATAAACGGAATTTTTTCTTGCGAGTTACACATGCTCGAAACAAGAAACATAGCAATTAATATTTTTTTCATAGCGCTAAAATAATTAAAATTATAGAAGAGTAAAAAATGACATTTAAAGCTTCAATCATTAACATTTTATTTATCAACTAAATATTAACAATGCTTTATCTAATCTTTTTTTAAGAACATTAAGCTTCATACTAAATTTTAATAAAGAAAATATTTTATGTAATGTCTTACATAAGTCAACGTCTAAACAGACAGTTTAAAACAAATAAGCATGAAAAATTTATTTCTAATATTAAGTTTATCTTTTTTCTTAACCTCTTATAGTCAAACATCCACTTTCGATGCTCTATTAAAAAAACACGTAAGTACTAAAGGAAATGTAAACTATAAAGCATTCAAAAAAGACGAAGCTAAATTGCAGTCTTACCTAGATTATTTAGCTAAAACTTCTCCTAAAAAATCATGGTCTGCAGCAAAAACAAAAGCTTTTTGGGTAAATGCTTATAATGCCTATACTATTAAATTAATTTTAGACCACTACCCTTTAAAAAGTATTTTAAAAATAAAAAAGAAAGGAAAAGATGCTTGGAGCATTCCTTTTGCAAAAGTTGGAGGTAAATCTTATACACTAAACCATATTGAACACGAAATTTTACGTAAAGATTATAACGACCCTAAAATACATGTAGGTGTAAATTGCGCTTCGGGTTCTTGTCCTCAATTAGGAAACTTTGCTTTCACTGAAGCTAATTATGAAGCCAAAACTAAAGATTTAATGAAGAAATTCATTAATGACACCAATAGAAATAAGATTAGTAAAAACAAAGTTGAGCTTTCTAAAATATTTGAGTGGTTTAAAGGTGATTTTACTAAAAAAGGATCATTAATTGATTTCCTAAACAAATATTCAAACACCAAGATAGACCCTAAAGCTAAGGTTCGATTCTTAGAATATGATTGGAGTTTAAACGGAAAGTAGTATTTTTATTTTTCAACTTAAAATAAACATATGTCTAAAACATATTATGATCCGGCTGACTTGCGTAAGTTTGGAAAAATAACAGAATGGAGTGAAGAACTTGGAAACAAGTTCTTCGATTATTATGGTAAAGTATTTGAAGAAGGTGCTTTAACCGCAAGAGAAAAAAGTTTAATTGCATTGGCTGTAGCACACACAGAGCAATGTCCATATTGTATAGATGCCTATACAAAAGATGGTTTACAACGTGGAATTACCAAAGAAGAAATGATGGAAGCTATTCATGTAGGAGCCGCTATAAAAAGTGGTGCTACTTTGGTGCACGGAGTTCAAATGATGAACAAGGTGAATAAATTAGAAATGTAATTATCCCTTCTTCAAAAAATATTTCCTCGAGCGCAGTCGAGAGATACTACTTAGGTCTCGACTGCGCTCGACCTGATAGAATAATGTATACAAATGAAGAAATCGCTTTTAGCAAGAAATAATGATTTAGCAAACACTCAACGTCAGTTAGAAATTTTATCAAATGGAATTTTCGCTGATGGAGAACTACCAACATTTGCTAAAAAAATAAAAGAAACAAATCAGTTTCCACTACGTCCTAATAAGTTAGAAATCTTACAAATTAATTTAGGATATATGTGTAATCAGGTTTGTGCGCATTGTCATGTTGATGCTGGTCCTGATCGTAAAGAAATTATGACCAAAGAAACCATGCAACAATGTTTAGATGTTATAAAAACTACTGGTGCTCATACATTAGATTTAACTGGAGGAGCCCCTGAAATGAACCCTAATTTTAGATGGTTTGTTGAAGAAGCTTCTAAAGCTGGAATTAAAGATTTTATTGTACGTTCTAACCTAACTATTATTAGAGCCAATAAAAAGTTTTACGACTTACCTGATTTCTTTAAAAAACATAACGTTCACGTAGTATCTTCAATGCCACATTGGACTCGTGGAAAAACCGACAAACAACGTGGTAATGGTGTTTTTGACAAATCGATAAAAGCCCTTCAAATGTTAAATAATGTTGGTTATGGTATTGAAGGAACTAACTTAAAACTCGATTTAGTATACAATCCTTCTGGAGCATTTTTACCTGGAGACCAAGCTGCTTTAGAGTCTGACTTTAAAAAAGCTTTAAAAGAAGATTTCAACATTGATTTTAACAGTTTATTCGCCATTACAAATTTACCTATTAGTAGATTTTTAGATTATTTAATTGCTTCTGAAAACTATGAAGATTATATGTATGCTTTAGTAGAAGCATACAATCCTATGGCAGTAGAAAATGTAATGTGTACCAATACATTATCTGTAAGCTGGGATGGTTATTTATATGATTGCGATTTTAACCAAATGTTAAATTTAAAAGTAGACAGCAAAGTAAAACATATTTCAGAATACAACGAAGAGCTTATTCAAAACAGAAATATCATTATTAACCAACATTGCTACGGATGTACTGCTGGCGCAGGAAGTAGTTGTCAAGGTACTGTTGCTTAACATATAAAAAGTTCCCTTAACAGGGAACTTTTCATCATTTTAAATATTTTCAAAACAAGGCTCTTCTATAGTTCTTGTTGATTCATCTGGTAAAGTATAGGTTGTTATTTTACCTTTGCAAGGAACTTCATCTTCCCAAGACTATAAAGTAGAAACAACCAATAATAGAAATAATGTTTTTAAAGTTTTTTTCATATCAATTTCAGTTTTTAAAAACGGTAAATGCAATTACTTTGGTATTCTGTCTTTTATTCTCAATGAATTGTTTCTCTCAACAAAACTTAAAGCAATTATTAAAAAAACACAACACAGAAAGCATTCCTTATATTTCTGTAAGTGATTTAGCTAAAGACCAAAAAGCAATTTTACTAGATGCTCGTGAACCTAAAGAATTTGCTGTAAGCCATCTTAAAAATGCGATTTGTGTTGGATATGACTTTTTTAACTTAAAAAACACCTTAAAAAAGCTTCCAGAAAACAAAAACACTAAAATCGTAGTATACTGCTCACTTGGAATTCGTTCTGAAGATATTGCCGAAAAGCTACGCAATGCTGGTTTTTCAAATATTTATAATTTATACGGTGGTATTTTTGAATGGAAAAACCAAAACAACACTGTTGTTAATAAAGAAAATAAACCTACTACAAAAATCCACGCCTTTAACAAAGAATGGGGAAAGTGGTTACATAAAGGAGAAAAAATTTATGAGTAAAAACTTACTATTAATCTTCACTAGAAACCCAGAACTAGGAAAAGTTAAAACACGTTTAGCAAAAACAATAGGAGATGAATCTGCATTAAACATTTATAAATTCTTGCTAAACCATACCAAAGAGGTTACACAAGATTTAAACTGCGATAAAGCCGTCTATTATTCAGTAAAAGTTAGAAACAATGATATTTGGGATACTTCGAATTATCAAAAACATCAACAAAATGGTGATGATTTAGGTATAAGAATGAAGAACGCTTTTCAAGAAGCTTTCAACAAAAACTATGAAAAGGTTTTAATCATTGGGAGCGATTTATACGATTTAAAGCCAAATCATATTAATGAAGCCTTTGAAAAACTAAATTCAAACGATGTTGTCATAGGTCCTGCCGAGGATGGCGGTTACTATCTTTTAGGAATGAAAGAACTGCATTCAGAAGTGTTTAAAAACAAAGCTTGGGGTACTTCTACCGTAAGACAAGACACTTTAAACGATTTACAAAACGTTTCAGTACATTTGTTAGAAACCTTAAACGATGTAGATGTTTTTGATGACATTAAAGGTAACCCTGCATTCGAACAATTTTTATAAAAACTATTTCGAACAGTATAAAGGAAACACTTTGTACATCGTAACGACAAACACAAAATTAAAATGCTAAAAAAACAATTAGACTTACAAGAAACGCAAGAGTTTCTTCAAAATAAAGGAATAACAAACCCGCAAATAGGAATTGTATTAGGTACTGGTTTAGGTAAACTAGTAGATGAAATTGAAATAGAGCATGAAGTTCCTTATTCAGAAATCCCACACTTTCCTCAAGCTACTGTTGAGTTTCACTCTGGAAAATTAATTTATGGTGATTTATCTGGAAAAAAAGTATTGGTTATGTCTGGACGTTTCCATGTATACGAAGGTTATAACTTATGGGAAGTAACTTATGGTATTCGTACAATGCATGCTTTAGGAATTCAAACTTTACTAGTTTCAAATGCTGCTGGAGCCGTTAATCTTTCTTATAAAAAAGGAGATTTGATGTTACTTGAAGATCATATCAATTTACAAGGAGGATCGCCATTAGCTTTTAAAGGAGCTAACGAGTTTGGAAATATTTTTGCTGACATGCTAGAGCCGTATTCAAAAAAAATTAATGCTTTATTGAAAGATATCGCAAAAACTAACGACATACAATTGCATGAAGGTACATATGCTAGTGTTGTGGGCCCTCAATTAGAAACCAGAGCTGAATACAGAATGTTACAAATATTAGAAGCTGACGCTGTTGGTATGAGTACAGTTCCTGAAGTAATTGTAGCTAAACAACTAGACTTACCTTGTGCAGCAATTTCTGTATTGACTGATGAGTGTGATCCTAAAAATTTACAACCTGTTGATATTGCAGAAATTATTGCAATAGCTGGACAAGCAGAACCTAAAATGATTACCTTATTTAAAGAATTAGTTAAAAACATTTAATGCAAAAAAATAAACAAATAGCAATAACAACCATCCGTTTGATTCTTGGATTCATTTTCTTTTTTCAAGGATTTGGCAAAGTATTTAAATTTGGATTAGACGCAGTTTATAAAAACTTTTTCTTAACTAGTTATGGCGATTTACTTCCAGATTTCCTATTGTTATTTACAGCATATTACACTTCTATTATTGAATTAATTGCTGGTTTTTTGTTAGTAATAGGCTTTAAAAGAGACTATGCCTTATATGTTTTAGCTAGTGTTTTAGTTATCGTAACAATTGGACATGGATTAAAGGAACCTATTTGGGATTTATCGCATGTAATGTACAGAACTATACTTTTAGTAAGTTTATTAATACTACCCCGTGAATTAGATATTTTTTCTGTTGATGCATTTATCAACACTAAATTAAAAAAACAAAAATGAGTTATTTAGATACAACACATAATGTATACAAAGAAGCTGCACTAACACCTGATGTTGGTTTATGCTGTACTACCAATCCAATATGGGAATTACCTGGATTAAAAATTCCACGTATTATGCAAGAAATGAACTACGGCTGTGGTTCTACAGTACATGCACGTGATTTAACCAATAATCCTAAAATGTTATATGTAGGAGTTGGTGGCGGAATGGAACTATTACAGTTTTCTTATTTCAACAGAAACAAAGGTGGTGTTATAGGATTAGACGTAGTAGACGAAATGCTTGAAGCATCTCGTAAAAACTTTAAAGTTGCCGAAGAGCAAAACGATTGGTTTAAAAGTGAGTTTGTTGATTTACGTAAAGGAGACGCCTTAAATCTACCTGTAGAAGACAACTCTATTGATGTAGCTGCACAAAACTGCTTATTTAATATCTTTAAAACTGAAGATTTAAAGAAAGCTATTGCTGAAATGTATCGTGTTTTAAAACCACACGGGCGTTTAGTAATGAGCGATCCTACATGTGAGCAACCTATGAACGAAACTTTACGTAACGACGAACGTTTACGTGCCCTTTGTTTAAGTGGAAGCTTACCTATTGCTGAATATGTAAAAATGTTAACTGATGCAGGCTTTGGAACTATTGAAATTAGAGCTAGAAAACCTTATAGAATTTTAGATCCAAAGAATTACCCAACTGATGAGTTAATTTACATTGAATCTATTGAAGTAGCTGCTATTAAAGACCCAATGCCAGAAGATGGTCCTTGTGTATTTACAGGAAAAGCTGCTATTTATTACGGTGATGAAGATTATTTTGATGATGGAGCTGGACATACATTATTAAAAAATCAACCATTAGCTATTTGCGATAAAACTGCTGCTGCTTTACAAGCTTTAGGCAGAGATGATATTTATTTCTCAGAATCTACTTATCACTATGATGGTGGTGGATGCTGTTAAGAAACCTTATAACTATAAAAACTCTTACACATTGTAAGAGTTTTTTTATTTACAAAATTGAGTTTGATTATTTACCCTGAATCTTATAGTTTAGCGACCTAATAACTAATCATAAAAATGCTATGAAAACAAATGAGGTTAATAAAGGGACACGGATAATAAATTTTGTAATTGATACTCTAGCCATAAGCTTTATTAGTCTTATTTTATACAACATACTTTATTCCTTCGATTATGCAATATTATACTATTTAGTTTTTGTATTTTACTATTTCATTTTTGAATACTTTTTAGGCCAAACATTGGGTAAAATGATTACAAACACTGTAGTTGTTGATATGACTAATTCTAAACCTGGTATAAGAAAAACTTTATATAGAACTTTATTAAGATTAAATCCTTTTGATGCAGTTTCTTATTTATTTGGACTAGAACAAGGCGGACATGATTTAATATCTAAAACCCGACTAAAAAATAAATAAATCTAAGTGTTTTTCATTATTTTTAATGCAAAAATTATTGTTCAATGAAACGCATACAGCTTTTTGAGTTTGAAGATTTTAATTGGCTACCTCCATTTATAAGAAGTAGTATTACCAACTTATTAGCGTTGCTACTAAAAATGCTAAAAACAAAAGATGTTGTTGCAACTCTTATTATAAATATTAAAAAGCAATATGATTTCAAACAAATTGTTGATTTAGGCTCAGGGTCTGGCGGGGTTATGCTAGACGTTATTCAAGAAATCAATAAAAAAGAAGAAAAACCTACAAACATACTACTTACCGATTTATACCCCAATCCATCAGTGGTAAACCGTATTAATAATACTACTATTGAAAATGTACATTATCAACAAAAATCTTTAAATGCAACCGATTTTAAAGATGCTCCTAGTGGGTTAAAAACTATGATGAATAGCTTTCATCATATGCCACCAAAAAATGCTCAACAAATTCTGCAAACAGCCCAAGAAAACAAACAACCTCTTTTAATTTATGAAATGGGAGAAAACAATATCCCTACCTTACTTTGGTGGTTATTGCTACCTATTTCAATGGTCATTTTAATAATTATGGTTCTTTTTATGACTCCATTCACAAAAGGAGTTACCATAAAACAAATTATTTTCACATATCTAATTCCAATCATCCCGTTTATATATGCTTGGGACGGACAAGCTTCTTTGGTAAGAATGTATACTTTTGAGGATATTCAAAATTACTTATTAAAAAACATAAAAGACAATTCTTACACTTGGATTATTGACCATGCTAAGAATGAAAAAGGTAAAAAACAGGGATATTATATCTTAGGATTACCTAAGAATAGTTAACACATAAAGACTTATGCAAATAATGTAGCAAAAGCCTCTTCTATTTTACTAACCAAAATTAGTTTTATAGAATGATCTCTACTTGCAATCTTATTATATTTAGAAGTAACAAAAGTTTTATATCCTAATTTCTCAGCCTCTATAATACGCTGATCTATTTTTGATACAGGTCTAATTTCCCCAGCCAAACCTACTTCTGCAGCAAAACAAACATTTGGATTAATCGCCATATCTTGATTTGATGATAAAATAGCTGCTACTACTGCCAAATCAATCGCAGGATCATCTACATGAATACCTCCAGTTACATTTAAAAAGACATCTTTCGCTCCTAATTTAAAACCTGCTCGTTTTTCTAACACTGCAAGAATCATATGCAATCGTTTTAAATTATACCCTGTGGTGGTTCGCTGAGGTGTTCCATATACTGCTGTAGAAACCAAAGCTTGAATTTCTATCATTAACGGACGAATTCCCTCCAGCGTTGAAGCAATAGCTGTTCCACTTAAATCTGCATCCTTTTTTGAAATTAAAATTTCTGAAGGATTAGATACTTCTCTTAACCCACTAGACAACATTTCATAAATTCCTAATTCTGCCGTAGATCCAAAACGGTTTTTTTGAGAACGTAAAATTCGATAGGTATGATTTCTATCTCCTTCAAACTGTAATACTACATCAACCATATGCTCTAATATCTTAGGTCCTGCAATATTACCTTCTTTATTTATATGTCCAATTAATAGTACTGGAGTCGAAGTTTCTTTGGCAAACTTTATAAGCTCTGCTGAGGTCTCTCTAATTTGCGAAATACTCCCTGGCGATGCCTCTATGGTATTTGTATGTAATGTTTGAATAGAATCAATTACCAAAACATCTGGCTGAACCTCTTCTATATTTTTAAATATTTGTTGTGTATTTGTTTCAGTAAGAATTAAACAATTTGAATTGCTTGCCTCTAAACGTTCTGCTCGCATTTTTATTTGCGATTGACTCTCCTCTCCTGAGACATACAATACTTTTTGAGGAATTTTTAAAGCGATTTGTAATAATAACGTTGATTTCCCTATTCCTGGCTCACCTCCTAACAAAACAACTGCTCCTTTAACAATACCTCCGCCTAAAACAGTGTCTAACTCATTATTTTTAGTTTCTACACGCTCTTCAAGATTCAATTGAATATCTTCCACTTTAAGTGGCTTAGAAGTTGTTTTTTGTTTATTTGACGGCGTTTTCCAGCTTCTTTTTTCTTCTTTTTGTATTACTTCTTCAACAATAGTATTCCATTCCTTACAAATATTACATTGCCCTACCCATTGTGCATGCTGCGTTCCACAGTTTTGACAGAAAAAAGTTGTTTTGGTTTTAGCCATTATTATTTTGTTTATTCAACAAATATATCACAACAATAAAAAACCAGAGTGTATTTACTCTGGTTTTTCTACAACTTATATATTGTTATAATCATCAATTTCTTTTTGAGTTCTTGTAAACTCTTTTGTTACTTTAATTGGCTCTTGCTGTTGCTTAGAAGTAATGATTAAGGTAAATTTTGTAACTCCTAATCTTGGTCCCCAATGTAAACTTGTTTTACCGTTTTCATTTGTCGCTTTATAACGTTGCGCTTTCTTTTCTACTTCATCAACAACTTCCCACTCATAATCGGCTGTTTTATCATCGCTTGTTCCAATTACTTGAATATCTAATCCTTTTGCTGATTTGAATTCTATCTGAGCATTTAAAGGATTATTAGCACTATTATCTATAGCTAACTCATCATTATCATTACAAGAAGCTAACAAAGTAACTAACATTAAAACTAAGCTTGATTTTCTAATTATATTCATCATGATTCACTGTTTATTTAAATTATTTTTTAGGTAAACGAATCACGATTAAAAAACCCTACTTATATTTTTTTATTTTTTATTATAAAGTGGTAAAAGTAAAAATGCTAATCCTCCAAATACAATAATCATTGCTGTTTGAGCAGTCCACATTATCCATCCAAAAGCTGTCGCTGGCTCTTCTGAAACTCCAAATAAAGCCAAAGCTCCTGCTACTGCTACTGGATATAAACCAACACCTCCATTGGTAGCTGCAATACTAAATCCTCCTGCAATAAATCCTATTAATACTCCTCCAAAAGGAACTTGTAAACCTTCAATTGCTGGAATTGTTGCCCAGAACATCATCACATACATTACCCAAATAAATACTGTATGGAAAATAAATGCCCATTTGTGTTTCATTTTAAAAATACTCGTAACACCTTCTACCAAACCAGAGACGAAGCTTTTAATTTTTAAACCAATTCCCGATTGTGCTTTTTTTACATAACGAGTAAAAACAAAACCTCCTAAGACCAATAAAGCTAGAAGAATTCCAATTTTTATTGGGTCAAAGTTTTTAGTTAAAAGTTCATATATGAAATCAAACTGAACAAATAATGTAATTGTAATAATTAATAACATCATTACTACATCTGCGATTCTTTCTGCAACTATAGTTCCAAAACCTTTTTCAAAAGGAATACCTTCATAATTAGTCATAACAGCAGCTCTAGAAACCTCACCAGCTCTTGGCACTGCATAATTTACTAAATAAGCTACCAATACTGCCATTGTACTATTTCCAAGATCGGGTTTATAACCTATTGGCTCTAATAAAAACTTCCAACGGTAAGCTCTTGATAAATGACTTAAGATTCCAAAAAACAACCCTAAGGCAATCCACCAATAGTTGGCGTCTTTAAAATATTGTAATAAAGTATCTATTGATACTTTTGACAATGAATACCAAACTAAAAAACCTCCCAAAACGAGAGGCAATATAACTTTTAAGACTTTTTTTAAATTCAAAATTAAGTAAGGGTATTATCCGCTTCATTAGGAAATACTAAAGATGGCTTAAATTTCTTAGCCTCTTCTAATTCCATGAAAGCATAAACTATTAAAATTAATACGTCTCCTTTAGCAACTTTTCTTGCAGCTGCTCCATTTAATGTAATTTCTCCACTTCCTCTTGGTCCAGGAATAGCATAAGTTTCTAAACGTTCTCCATTATTGTTATTCACAATTTGAACACGTTCTCCTTCTATAATACCTGCAGCATCCATTAAATCTTCATCAATGGTAATACTTCCTATATAATTTAAATCGGCACCAGTAACTTTTACTCGGTGGATTTTAGATTTTACTACTTGAACTAACATGGCACAAAAATAGTTGTTTTTTGATGATTAATAAGTTGTTTTTGACGAAATTATTTCAGCTTGATATTATCAATCAAACGAATATCTCCTGCAAAAACGGCTATAAAAGCACGATATTTTTTCTTAGGCTCAAAATTCGTTACAGTTTCTAAAGTTTTTTCGTCTGCAATAGTAAAATATTCCAAATCTAATAAAGCTTCTTTTTTAAACTGTTTTTTTACCCATTCTGTTAATTCATTTGCATCTTTTATGCCAAATTTTTTCTTTACTTTTTTTAACGTTTTATAAATAAAAGGAGCTATACTTCTATGTTCTTCTGTTAAACGAGCATTTCTAGAGCTCATTGCCAAACCATCTTTTTCTCTATAAATATCACAACCTTTAATTTTTACAGGCAAATCATATTTTTTGACTAATTTTTTTATGATTTGTAATTGTTGAAAATCTTTCTTTCCAAAATAAGCTTTATCAGGCGTTACTATCTCAAATAATACTTTAACTATAGTACCAACTCCATCAAAGTGTCCATCTCTAAACTTACCTTCCATTTGGTGTTCTAGCCCATCAAAGTTGAAACTTTCCGACACTATATTTTCCTCATATATTTCTTCTACAGATGGAAAAAAGAGCACATCACAATTTACACTTTCAAGCAACTCAACATCTTTGTCAAATGTTTTAGGGTATTTTAATAAATCTTCTTTATTATCAAACTGAGTTGGATTAACAAAAATACTTACTACTGAAATGTCATTTTTCTTCTTTGCTCTTCTAACAAGAGATAGATGCCCTTCATGTAAAGCCCCCATTGTAGGTACAAATCCAATTGATTTCTCCTCTGCTTTTTGTTTAGATAAAAAATCTATTAATTCTGATTTTTTTTTGAATATTTTCATTCTTTAATCCTTGGAATACGTGCAAAATTAGCAATTTAACACCATTTTAGCATAAAATTTCGTATTTTTGCACCTTCAATAAAAGAGACAGATTTAATGAAGGATAAGAGAATACTATATGTTTCATCTGAGGTAACACCTTATTTACCAGAAACAGAATTATCGTCTACTGCATTTAACGTTGCTAAAAATGCACATTCTAAAGGAGTTCAAACTCGTATTTTTATGCCTCGTTTTGGGGTTATAAATGAACGAAGACATCAATTACACGAAGTAATTCGTTTATCGGGTATGAATCTAATTATTAACGACATGGACATGCCTTTAATTATCAAGGTTGCTTCTATTCCAAAAGAGAGAATGCAAGTGTACTTCATTGATAATGATGAGTATTTTAAGCGTAAGGCTGTTTATTCTGATGAAGATGACAAGTTATTTGACGATAACGACGAACGTATGATTTTCTTTGCTAAAGGAGTTGTGGAAACAGTTAAAAAATTAAACTGGGCACCAGACATTATCCATGTTCATGGATGGATGGCTTCTTTACTTCCATTATATTTAAGAGAATTTTATAAAGAAGAACCATTGTTTGCAGAAAGTAAGATTGTAACTTCGCTTTACAATAGTAGCTTTGATGGTGAATTAAATGGTGAACTAGCTAATAAAATTCGTTTTGATAAAATTGAAGGAACAAAAGTATCAACTGTAGAAACACCAAACTATATTAATATTTTAAAGAGTGCTATTGAAAATTCAGATGCTATTGTAAAAGGTAGCGAAGTTTTACCTGAAGAAATTGAAAGTTATATTAACGAAAAAGACACAAAAGTCTTAGAATTTCAATCAGAAGAAGCTTTAACTGAAGCATATTTAGAATTTTATAAAGAGAACGTTTTAGAATTAAGCGAATAATATACAAAATGATTAGAAAAATTGGTGTTTTAGGTATTAGCCTGCTATGTTTTGCGGCTATTATATCGTGTGAAAAAGATTTTAGCGACATAGGAAGTAGTGTTGTAAACAATACTAAGTTTGATACTGGTGAAGTTTTATTAGACGTAGAAATAACTCCAGTAGATATTCAAAGTGTTAGAGCTGATAATATTGCTATTGGTAGATTAGGTGAATATTGGTTAGGTGTATATAAAAATGACAATTACAAAGCCATTGAATCGTCTTTTGTAAGTCAATTAACATTACTTACAAACCCAAAAACAGAAGATGTAAAGGCTGCTGTAAACAATGGAGAAATAGATTCTATTTTTACCCTTGATAAAGTAATACTTAAATTACCATATACAGCAACAAATATTGGAAAGGAAACAGATGGAAAACCTAAATTTAGATTAGATTCTGTTTTAGGAGACCCAACAATACCAACTACGTTAAAGATATTTAGAAACGGAACTTTCTTAAATACTTTAGATCCTAATAATCCAGCTAATCAAAATAAATTTGAGTCAAACCATTCATATATTGAATCAGAATTACTAACTGAAAATACTGGATTTAGTTTTACTCCTAGTCCAAAAGACACTATGTTAGTTTTAACAAGAAATATTAGTAATGGTAATACTTATAAAGATACTATTAAACTTGCTAACAAGGCACCATTTTTAGCTATTCCGTTAGATATGACTCGTATGAAAGAGCTTTTTTGGGACAAGTTTAAAGACAGCGAATTTGCTTCTTCTGATGCATTCAATGATTATTTTAGAGGTTTAATAGTAAAATCTGAAGGATCGAATGGATCAATGGTACCTTTAAGCCTTTTAGGAACAAATGCTTCTGCAACTTTAGACTTCCATTATACAATTACAACTTTTGAAAAGAAAGATGGACAGGCTAACTTAGTTTTAAAAGACACTTTACCAAATACATATTCTTTCCCTTTAACTGGTGTAAGAAATAGTATTTATAAAATGAGCCCTGTAGTTACTCCAGCACCTGCGAATAACTTTATAATTCAAGGAACATCCGGAACTGCAGCTAGCATAAAAATCTTAGACAACACTAAGCTTAATGATTTAAGAGCTAATAATTGGTTAGTTAATGATGCTACCTTATCATTTTACATTAACCAAAATATTAATACTGATAAAAACTTATTACCTCAAAGATTATTTATTTATCAAAATAAAGACAATGGAAATGGAGGGTTTACTCCAACTCAAATAACAGATGCTTATAGAGAAGCAGCTTTATTTGGAGGTAATTTAGTGATAACAGAAGACAAACCTGAAAAATATACTTTTAAAATAACAGATTATATTTCTGAATTGCTTGATGGCACAACTAGTGACATTTCTCCTTTAATAATGAAAGTTTACAATAACCCTACTGACAATCCTATAACAAATAATGTTTTAGATGTTAATGTAAAAACTTACAACTGGAACCCTAGAGGGGTAACACTATTAGACGGAAATGAAGCTGCCAACACAACTAAAAGAGCAGTATTAAAAATATCATATTCAAAAGAAAAATAATTAAATAGTTATGTGTGGAATAACGGGGTATATAGGACATAGAGACGCTTATCCTATTGTAATAAATGGATTAAAGCGATTAGAATACAGAGGTTACGATAGTGCTGGTATTATGATGTATGACGGAGATGTTATGCATTTATCAAAAACCAAAGGAAAGGTTGCTGATTTAGAAATCATAACCAATAAAGAAGAAAAAAGAAAAGAAGGTAAAATAGGTATTGGTCATACTCGATGGGCAACTCATGGTGTGCCTAACGACGTAAACTCTCACCCTCACTTTTCTGAATCGGGAGATTTAGTAATTGTTCATAATGGAATTATTGAAAATTATGATACAATTAAAAAAGAGTTAATTAGTAGAGGATATACTTTTAAAAGTGATACTGATACAGAAGTATTAGTAAACTTAATTGAAGAAGTAAAGAAGAATGAAGGATGTAAATTAGGTAAAGCCGTTCAATTAGCACTTACTAATGTAATTGGAGCTTACGCCATTGCTGTTTTCGACAAAACAAAACCTAATGAATTAGTAGTGGCTCGTTTAGGAAGTCCTATTGCTATAGGTGTTGGTAAAAACAATGAAGAGTTTTTTGTTGCTTCTGACGCTTCACCTTTTATTGAATATACTAAAGATGCTATCTATTTAGAAGATGGTGAATTAGCTATCATTAAAAAAGATAAAGGAATTAAAGTTCGTAAAATTGATAACGACAAGGAGATCGATGCAAACATCCAAGAACTTCAATTAAGCTTAGAGCAAATTGAAAAAGGTGGATACGATCACTTTATGTTAAAAGAAATATACGAACAACCAAAAGCTATTATAGATACATATAGAGGTAGAATGCTTGCTGATGAAGGTATCATTAGAATGGCTGGTGTTAACGATCATATTTCTAAATTTTTAAATGCAGACAGAATTATCATCATTGCTTGTGGTACTTCTTGGCATGCTGGTTTAGTTGGAGAGTATCTTTTTGAAGATATGGCTCGTATTCCTGTTGAAGTTGAATATGCTTCTGAATTTAGATATAGAAACCCAATTATTACGTCAAAAGACGTTGTAATAGCTATATCACAATCTGGAGAAACTGCTGATACATTAGCTGCTATTAAATTAGCTAAATCTAAAGGAGCATTTGTATTTGGAGTATGTAATGTTGTAGGATCGTCTATCGCTAGAGAAACACATGCTGGAGCTTATACACATGCTGGTCCTGAAATTGGTGTTGCTTCTACAAAAGCGTTTACAACTCAAATAACGGTATTAACATTAATAGCCTTAAAACTTGCACAAGCTAAGGGTACTTTATCTGCATCTGCTGTAAATAAGTATTTACATACAATGCAACAAATACCTACCCAGGTAGAAAAACTATTAGAAATAGATTCTAAAGTTCAAGAGATTGCAAATGTTTATAAAGATGCAACTAACTGTTTATATTTAGGTAGAGGTTTTAACTTCCCTGTTGCTTTAGAAGGAGCATTGAAATTGAAAGAGATTTCATACATCCACGCAGAAGGATATCCTGCTGCCGAAATGAAGCACGGACCAATTGCACTTATTGACGAAAACATGCCAATTTTTGTGATTGCTACAAACAAAGGTCATTACGAAAAGGTAGTTAGTAATATTCAAGAGATAAAATCTAGAAGCGGTAAAATTATAGCTATCGTAACTGAAGGAGATGTAACTGTTAAGGAAATTGCAGATCACGTGATCGAAATTCCTGAAACAGAAGAAGCTTTAACTCCTTTATTAACTACTATCCCACTACAGTTATTATCATACCATATTGCTGTAATGTTAGGTAAGAATGTTGATCAACCAAGAAACTTAGCTAAATCTGTTACTGTTGAATAAACAGAAGGTTTAATTATAAATAACAAAATCCCGAGAATTCTCTCGGGATTTTTTATTAATCGTCTTTTTCTAAAGTAATATACACAGGAAAATGGTCAGAAAAACCTCCTTTATACCATGGTCCTATATAGGTTCTAAACGGGCTTCCTTTGTATTTACCCCTATTGGTACGCAACCAATCTTTATTTAAAATTTTAGCCTTTAAAAATGTATGAGAACTCTTTTCTGAATCGAAAAAATCTCTAGAAAAGATGATTTGATCAAACAAATGCCATTCTCCAGAAAATGTTAGCGTTCCCTTTCCTTTTTCAAATAGTGATTTCATAGGATTATACAAGTTATCAGTAACTAAATACTCTTTAATACTTTCACTAGTAGGATCATCATTAAAATCGCCCATAACAATGAATTTAGCATCTTTTTCATCATGTTTGATTTCTTCGATAATCTTTCTAACTAATTTAGCTGCTTTAATACGATTAGGTCTTGTTTCTTCTTCACCATCTCTACGCGATGGCCAATGATTAACCAAAACATGAACTAGTTCACCATTCAACCATCCTTTAACAGCTAATACATCACGAGTATAATCAATCTCTCCTTCTTCATCTGTTAAATGCAGGGTATGAGTTTCTGAAGAAACCACTTCAAAAAAGTCTTTGTGATAGAGCAAAGCAACATCAATACCTCTTTCATCTGGAGAATCGTAATGCACAAAATCGTAATTGTATACTGATAGATTCTTGTGCTTAATTAAATCTTTTACCACTCTACTATTTTCAACCTCAACCAAACCAACTAAAGCTGGAGGATAAGCTGACTCCTTATTACCTAATTGGCTAATAACAGATGATATTTTCTTTATTTTGTGATAGTATTTTTTTTCATTCCATCTTCTTTTACTTAATGGTGTATAATCATCATCGGCAATAAATGGATCATTTACAGTATCAAATAAATTTTCTACATTATAAAAGGCAATTGTATGTACCTTTTTTCTCTTTTTAAGTGACATTTACTAATAATTTATCTTTCGAAAGTACAAAATATACTTCAGCAATAAACATAAAGCTAAACTTCAATTTTTACGACTTTATGATAAAATACTTCTAAAACATCAAATTCGTTAAAAAAAGGAAAGTTATGGTGCTTTCAATGCAATTTTTTCTTCCAAAAAAATACAAATACTCAATATTATCTGAATGTAAATTATTAAAAAAACAGCTATTTTTTAACTAAAAAAACATCTTTTACTAACGAATAAAAAAGAAGATAAACAACTAATTACCAATACTTTTACAACAGTTAAATTAAACACAACCATAACTAAATTAAAACCCTAAAAAATGAAAAAGCTATTAGTATTAGTATTTGTTACTTTAATCAGTACTTCAGTATTCTCAACAAATGAGAACCCTAACAAAAAAGAAATTAGAGCCAAAATCGTTACACTTTTAGGAAGTCCAGACTTCGCTATTAACAATGAAATAAAAACGATTGTAGAATTTACACTTAATAACAAAGGTGAGATTGTTATTTTAAATGTAGATTGTGAAAAAACACAAATATGTGATTATATAAAGAGTAGATTAAATTATAAAAAAGTTTATAATGTAATCATTCAATCTTCTAACGATGTTTATAAAATTCCTCTAACTATTAGAAACAAGTAAGAAGAAAAACAATCTCTCACAAAACAAAAACCTCATAGAAAATCTATGAGGCTTTTTTTATTATATATAAGTTATATAAAAATTATACAACTCCTTGATCTAACATTGCATCAGCTACTTTTACAAAACCAGCTACGTTAGCACCTTTTACATAATCAACATATCCACCTTCTTGTGTACCATATTTTACACAAGCTTCGTGAATACTGTTCATAATACCATGTAATTTACTATCTACCTCTTCTCTAGTCCAAGATAAACGTAATGAGTTTTGAGACATTTCTAAACCAGAAGTAGCAACCCCTCCTGCATTAGAAGCTTTTCCTGGAGCAAATAAAATTTTAGCTTCTTGGAATACTTCGATAGCCTCAGGAGTAGATGGCATATTTGCACCTTCAGATACACATATACATCCATTCTCAACTAATACTTTAGCCTCTTCTCCGTTTAATTCATTTTGAGTTGCACATGGTAAAGCGATATCAGCTTTTACTTCCCATGGACGCTTTCCTTCGAAGAACTTAGCATTTGGATATTTATTTACGTACTCAGAAATTCTTCCTCTCTTTACGTTTTTCAATTCCATTACAAATGCTAACTTATCAGCATCAATACCATCTTCATCATAGATGTATCCTTTAGAATCTGATAAAGTAACAACTTTAGCACCTAACTCAGTAGCTTTTTCACAAGCATATTGAGCTACGTTTCCTGAACCAGAAATAGCTACAACTTTACCTTCAAAAGAATCACCTTTAGTTTTTAACATGTTATCAGCAAAGTATACATTTCCGTATCCAGTAGCTTCAGGACGGATTAATGAACCTCCCCAAGTAGCTCCTTTACCAGTTAATACTCCAGTAAATTCATTACGTAAACGCTTATACTGTCCGAACATGTATCCGATCTCACGTCCACCAACTCCAATATCTCCAGCAGGAACATCAGTATCAGCTCCAATATGACGAGATAATTCAGTCATGAAAGATTGACAGAATTTCATTACTTCGTTATCTGACTTACCTTTAGGGTTAAAATCAGAACCTCCTTTACCACCACCCATTGGTAATGTAGTTAAAGAGTTTTTGAAAACTTGCTCAAATCCTAAGAATTTTAAGATTGATAAGTTTACAGATGGGTGAAAACGTAAACCTCCTTTATAAGGACCAATAGCAGAGTTAAACTCAACTCTATAACCACGGTTTACTTGTGTTTCTCCATTATCATCTACCCAAGGAACTCTAAACATTAAAACACGCTCTGGCTCAACCATACGCTCTAATAATTTCTTTCCTTGATATTTAGGATTGTTTTCTATAAACGGAATTACAGTTTCTGCTACTTCATGTACAGCTTGCAAAAACTCTGGCTCATATGAATTACGTCCTTTAACGTAATCCATAAATTCATTTATTTTAGATTCCATAAAATTAGTTGTTCTGTTATTATAAATTATAAACAATTTTATCCTGCAAATATAATTAATTTCCAATTCGTTAATTTCTATTTAACGCTTTATTTTATCTAATTCTACAACGATTTCGCAAACACTTTAAAAAGCAGTTATTTTTTCGCAAAAAAGCGTAAATTTGCAGCTTAACTTTTTGGAAAGATTATGTTAGATAAAGTAAAAGAACTGATTGGTGACGTTCAATCCTTTAAAGCTACCTCTAAAGAAGAAGTAGAAAACTTTAGAATTAAATATTTAGGTAGTAAAGGTTTATTAAAAGATTTATTTGCTGAATTTAAAAATGTAGACGCTGAACTACGTAAAGACTTTGGTCAGGCATTAAATAATTTAAAGAAATCTGCTGAAGGAAAAGTTGCTGAATTAAATGAGGCTTTAGAAAGTGCTATTGAAGAAAAAGGTGTTTATGGAGATTTAACTCGTCCATCAGAACCAATTAATTTAGGTTCTCGTCATCCTATTTCTTTAGTTAAAAATCAAATTATTGAAGTTTTCAATCGTATTGGTTTTACTGTTTCTGAAGGACCTGAGATTGAAGATGATTGGCATAACTTTACAGCATTAAACTTACCAGAGTATCACCCAGCACGTGATATGCAGGATACTTTCTTTATTGAAAAAAATCCTGACACTTTATTAAGAACACATACCTCATCGGTACAAGTTCGTTATATGGAAAACAACGAACCACCAATTCGTACAATTTCTCCGGGACGTGTATTTAGAAATGAGGATATCTCAGCAAGAGCTCACTGTATATTCCACCAAGTAGAAGGTTTATATATTGATACAGATGTTTCTTTTGCCGATTTAAAACAAACATTATTATACTTTACTAAAGAGATGTTTGGTAAATCGAAAATTCGTTTACGTCCTTCATATTTCCCATTTACTGAGCCTAGTGCTGAAGTAGATATTTACTGGGGATTAGAAACTGAAACTGATTATAGAATTACCAAAGGAACTGGTTGGTTAGAAATTATGGGATGTGGTATGGTAGATCCTAACGTATTGAAAAATGCGAATATCGATCCTACTAAATACTCTGGATATGCATTTGGAATGGGTATTGAGCGTATTGCTATGTTATTATACCAAATACCAGATATCCGTATGTTCTATGAAAACGATAAGCGTTTCTTAGAACAGTTTAAATCTGTAATTTAATTATACAAAAACACATAAAAGACGAAAGAACACAAGCTTTCGTCTTTCTTTTAATATAGTTTTAATGAGAAAAGATATTGAAATACCCGTAGTTACAAATGTTGAAATCGCTGTTGTTTTAGATAAAAACGAAAAGGATAATTCAGATGAATGGGGTGTATACATTATAAATAGAAAAGAGGTAGCTATAGAAATGGTTGTAATTGTTTCTCAAGGTTTTTCTGATACAAAAACAACTTCTTTATTCCGTAGAAAAATAGATGTTTTACCTGCGAACTCTTATTCTAAATTTGAAGTAATGCAGCCTGAATTATTTGCGTTAGACAACAGATTTCAGGTAAGTTTCTTTGAAAACAACCAATTACAAGACAAAACCTTCATCTTTCAAGCAGAAACAATTCAAGAAGGTTTCTTAAGAGATATTGATATTTTAGGCAAAAAAGGAGTACTTATTAAATAAGGACTTTAA
Organism: Tenacibaculum aiptasiae; assembly: GCF_965221665.1. NCBI lineage: Bacteria > Pseudomonadati > Bacteroidota > Flavobacteriia > Flavobacteriales > Flavobacteriaceae > Tenacibaculum > Tenacibaculum aiptasiae. Next base: position 1,507,210 of record NZ_CBDCSN010000002.1, on the reverse strand, counting down.
CTAAAAAATAAACAAAAGAACGATACTTGTGAATATCTAAGTATCGTTCTTTTTTTGTATTCACTTTTAGTACTTTAGCTAAAAATAGTTTTTATGCTGTCAGATATTCAAAACCTAGTGGCTCAGTTTTCTTCTTGGGTTTGGGGAATTCCTTTATTGATTTTATTAATTGGTGGTGGATTGTATTTATTCATCTACTCTGGCTTAGTTCCTTTTCGATATATGAGTCATGCTATTGCTATTTTGAGAGGAAAATACGACAAACACGATTCTCCTGGTGACTTATCGCATTACGAAGCTTTATCTTCCGCAATTGCAGCTACGGTAGGAATGGGAAATATTAGTGGTGTTGCCATTGCTATTGCCACAGGTGGTCCTGGTGCTATCTTTTGGATGTGGGTAAGTGCTTTTGTAGGAATGGCTACCAAGTTTTTTACTTGTAGTTTGTCGGTAATGTATCGTGGTAAAGATGAGACTGGTGATGTAAAAGGAGGGCCTATGTATGTTATTACTGAAGGACTCGGTAAACGATGGAAACCCTTAGCTGTTTTCTTTGCAACTGCTGGTTTGGTAGGAACACTTCCTGCTTTTCAGGCAAACCAATTAGCACAAACATTGGTAGATGTTTTTAAGGTAAACGAAGCGAATGAGTTTACTGCTAAACTTCTATTGGGAATATCAATAGCAATTATTGTATCTACAGTAATTTTTGGTGGAATTAAACGAATTGGAAAAGTAGCTGGAAAACTAGTTCCTTTAATGGTAGTTATCTATTTATTGACCGTTATAACAATATTGGTTTTAAAAATTGAAGACGTTCCTGCTATCTTCTCACTAATATTTACTGATGCTTTTACAGGTAAATCGATATTAGGAGGTGCTTTAGGAGCTTTAATTATCACAGGGGTAAAAAGAGCAGCTTTTTCTAATGAAGCAGGTTTAGGAACCGCTCCAATGATGCATGGTACTGCCAAAACTAAGGAACCTATACGAGAAGGTTTAGTAGCCATGTTAGGACCAGCCATTGATACTTTATTGGTATGTACTTTAACAGCTCTAGCTATTTTAGCTTCTGGTATTTGGAAAGGTTTTGATGGTAATGGAATTACCATGACATTGGCTGCCTTCGACTCTGTACTTCCTTACAACTCTGGAAGTGTTATTTTAACCATTTGCGTTCTAATTTTTGCTTTTTCAACCTTATTCACCTATTCTTTTTATGGTTATAGTTGTTTGAGCTATTTGACCAATTCAAAAATTGGGAAGTATTACAATCACATTTATGTGTTTGTCATTGTAATCGCCTCTGTAATTAAATTAGATTTTGTAATTAACTTAATGGACAGTGCCTATGCTCTAATGGCGATTCCAACAATTATTTCAACATTAATCTTAGCCCCAAAGGTTAAAAAAGCAGCGACTATTTATTTTCAGAAGTTAAAGACTGATTCTTTTTAACAAGCGCTTCTATTATTTTGGACGAAACAGAATCTATTGCTTTTTGCGTCTGTTCTACATCTGTAGTAAAAGTTGCATTGTTTTTTATCACATCTTCTGTTGTTTTGGCTGTTTTTACATACCAATCGTTCCAAGCATTGATAATTGCTTTTTGAGTTTTTAAAGAATCTCCCTTGCTTAAAGCTAACTCACTTTGCTTTTGCTCTTCTTTCAACCTAGAAAAAGCAGCTTTTTTAATATCCTTTAAAATTGCCTTTGCTGTTTTATCATTTGCATTAACTAACGAATATGCCGAAACCAAAGATGCAACTCCAACATTTTTTAAGGTTTCTTTTGATACTTTATCTAAACGATCATTATCGGTATGATAAAACTGATCTGTAAAATGCCAAAACAATACACTTGGAATATTCCTCTTTAAGAATGGAACGTGGTCACTTCCTCCTTCAAATGGGTTGGTATTTACTACCCAATTTGCGTGCTTTCCTTGTTTTTTAAATTTATCTATTAAAAAATCATTTAAGTAATGAGGTTTCATTTGACTCAATTTCATTTTCTGCCCACCCCATTCTGTGTGCTTATCATTTCCTCTGGTCCATATAGCACTTGGATCAGGCATTTTTTCAATTAAAAATGTTCCACCTGTTTTTTTAGTGTCCTCTCCTACCATATCTAAAGATATTCCCCATTTAATGTCTTTTGCTCTTATACTATCTTCTTTTACATATCGGTTGGTAGAAACAATTTCATCACCCCATAAAAAAGTTAGGGTTCTATTAGGCGAAAATCGTTTTTGTCCTTTCAATTTTGCTGTAAGAGTTGCCATTTCTAAAGCTACTCCAACACCTGTAGCATTGTCATTGGCTCCTGGCTCTTGTATATGTGCGCTAAAAACCAATCGCTCCTTAGGATATTGATTCCCTTTAATATCGGCAATAATCGTCAACTCTTCAGATGGGTAAACATTCGTCTTTACCATCACATCTAAAACAACTTTTCCTTCCTTAAGTTTTGCCTTTAATCTTTCTTTTGCTTCATAAGACATGGCTATTGCCCATGGCTTTATTGTTTCATTTAAAGGAATTGAACGAAATTGAATAGAAGTAGTATTCTTTTCTGGTTGTAAGTACTTTGGATTGCTATAAGTAATTAAACCAGCCGCACCACTTTCTACAATTGCTTGATTAAAAATTCTATATGGATGGGTTTCAGCAAAAACAATTTTACCTTTTATATCTAATGTTTTTAATTGCTTTAAATCTTTTACATAAACCACCTCAGCGGTTACCCCTTCCTTTGGCGTACTATAAGAATTTAAAGCAATCATATTTCTGTTGGTACTATGCTGTAACAATGAAGTATTATCTCCAACAATTTTTACAGTTGCATCTACAGATTCCCAAGTTGGTTTTTCTAGAGGTCTTTTTTCTATTCTATAAGTTAAAGAATCTTTGATAGTAGCATTTTCCTCTTTTACAAATCCAGCCTTTTCTAATTCTTCGGCTATTTTAAATACACTTTTATTAAACCCTGTATTTCCAACAACACGCCAATACTTTTCTACAAAAGAAGTGGTTTCGTAAGCTAAATCGCCCGTAAACTCTTTATTGAGAACATCGAAATAATTAGAAGGTTTTAAAACTTGGATTTCTTTTTCTTGTTTGCATGCTATAAAAGCAATTACAAACAGCATTGCTAGAAGGGTATTTTTAGACATAACTTTTTTTTTGAAAAGCCTAAAAATACACTTTTTGCATCAGAAAATTATATCAAAACTTCGTATTCAAATAATCTTTTTATAAAGTTTTCTTCACCACGGTATGTTGATACTTTCTTTTTTCTACGAAACCTTCAGCGAAGCTCGCTGATGCTCTCGCACAAATTCAGAAGTGCCAGCGAAGTTCGCTGATGCAATTGAAACTCGACGAAAGCTTCCCCGAAGCTCGCTGACGCTTTCGTACAACAACAAAAGCTCCCTGCAGTTTCGCTGATAGATTCTGCGAATTTTAAATGTTTATTCTGAAGTTTTTAAGTTATAATTCTTTCTCAACTAGTACTTCTTGCTCAAACACCAATCCTTCAAAACCAGTTTGCATAAAATTTCTAATGTTTTGATGATCTGTCCCGTTAGGATTTTCTAGTACATCTTTGAAGTAATACTGACCAAAGCATGCCAAAGTCTCTTCTTTTGTAAACTGCTGTTTTGTAGCAAAGGCAAATACTTTACAAGAGCCTAAATTTTGGGTAGCACTATTCTCTATGTTTCCATTTTTAAAAGCCGAAGGTGTAAATTCATACAAACCTTCTATAACTGCCATTGTTTCGGAAAAGATAATTGCTGTTGGTGTTGTTTTTAATTTATGGGTAAAATCTGCTAAGGTCATTTTAAATTCTTTTGCTGCAAATGAATAAAAAGATTCCTTGAAAAACGAAAGAACTATAATTTTAAACAGACTTCTCTTTATTGTTACTTTCTAAAATAGAACCGAATGCTTTTAAGTACAATATAAAAACTGATTACGATTACAATTAAAGCCCACATCCAATAAGTACCAAAAGTATTTTCAGCGATGGCTTGTGTATCTGAATTTTGAACCTGCCCGCCTCTTACAAACTGTTTGGTAAACAAATAATTTAACTGTAAGTAACTACTTAAAACAGATTGCATTCCTAAAAACAATAAGGTTCCCTCTTCTATTTTTTTATTCTTTAACAAAGTGATGATTATAAAAAGAACAGCAAAAGCTCCTAATACAATAACACCCCAATACGATCGTATCCATACAATTAACGACAATATGATTACTCCTATTAGAAGGCGCAATAAAATACTTGCACTCTTGGTATGCTTTGCACCAGCTATTAATACCGCACCTGCTATTGCCGGCCCTAATAAACCTCCAATAGCTACAATTGCATTCCCAATAGAAATGGGCATAAATGCATTACTTAGTGTGTAATAAGCAACTCCACCTCCATTTTCGTAGATTTCTAAATACTTAAAACTTCCTCCAACACAAATAGCGGTTAAACCATGTCCCATTTCATGAAACCAAGTTCCTAATAATCGAAAAGGATATTGGGCAATAGCAAAATAGGGTAACTGAAGTAATAAGAATACTAAAACTGCAATGGCAAGAATAATATAATTAAGTTGTTTTGTCATTGTTTTTAATAAAATTATACAGTTTCTCAATTAAGTTTTCAAGTACTTCATTATCTTCTTTTAAATCATCATAATTATAACTGCTATCAACAACAAAACGAGCTAATTTCTTTTTATAGTCACTACTTAAAGTACCTGATTTAGTCTTAAACTTTTTATAGTCACCTTCTTTTAGACCACATTCTTTAAATTCTTTTACATAAAATTCTCCTAGGCCCACATTTTTATATTCACTTCTCTGAAAATTTATTCCTTTAACTATCTCTATATTTGTTTCATTAGTTAACAATTCAAACATAAATTCTTTAACAATTTTTACAGGTAATAAATTTTCTATTTCTTTAACAATAGTGTTTTGGTATTTAAAGTTATCATTATTGGATAATTCTTCTAACACCTTTCTTCTCCTAAACTTTTCATCACCACTTTTCGCATTATCATTATCAGCCAGAAGATAAATTTTACTTGAAAGAGCAAAAGAATTGATTTTATCTTTAACTTCATTTCCATCAACCTCCTCTATTTCTTCTTTTGTTTCTTTAAATAGATAGTGTGCTATTAAATTCCCTCCATATTCAAAAAAAGCATAGTCAATATCTTCTTTTAGATATGGTAATTTATGTTCTTTACAATACAGTTTTAAAAACTTTGACAAGTACAATCTATCTGTAGGTCCTTCTACCCACAAAGAAGTGTTTGCTAAAAAAACAGAAGTATTATTTACCCCTAGTAAATCCAATGTTTCTTTACTCGGTTTAATTTTTGTTTTAATTAAATGTTTACCTTCTTCTATTTTTTGAAATTGAAAAAAAGAAACCTTATCGTTTCTTAAAGTTAAATCTAAAAAGTGATTGGAATGTGTGGTAAAAAAGAATTTTAGATTCTTATCTAAAATGTCTTTATTTGTTAATAATGTTTCAATAAATATTCTTTGAAACCCTGGATGCAAATTTGTTTCGGGTTCTTCTATATAAAATATTTCATTTTCAGAAGCAGTAAAAATAGGAAAGAGTAATAGTAATAAAGTTTGAATACCATCTCCTATTTCATTAGCACTTCGAAAATCACCATTGTCAATTGCTATTGATATTAAGTTTAATGATTCACTTGTTTCTCTTGCTAATAACTCAACTCTTTTTCCTTCAAAAAAATATTTACTTAAAAAAAATTCAAACTTTTCTATATCTCTTTTCTTAGGAGACCTTCCCATTTTATCTATTCTACCCCATAAATCCAACCCCGTTTCTAAACTTATATTATTAGACAAAGTTTTTTCTTTGAAAAAGACTTTTTTAACTGTATTTCTATACGCATGCTCTCCTAAGTGTTCTGTCGTCAATAAACTTCTTAAAATAGGGATATATGTTTTCTTTCTTATTTCATTTTTTTTTGCAAATCCAAGTTCTTCATCTAGTTTATTAAATAAATCAATATAAAACTTAATTTTTGTTTTTAATTCTTCACTTTTAATCTTACTTAACTCTTCTTCAAAATCCTTTAATTTTTCTTTATAAAGAAATAAACCTGAAAAATTTAACTCATTTTTTTCATTAGAATAAAGCTCATCAATAGTATTGTTTGTATCAATCTCATCAAAAACTAAACTTTTTATTTTATTTTGGATTTCCTTTAATTGGGTTTGACTAATTGTTCGCTCTTTATCAATTAAAATTGGGTTTTTAATCCTTAGTAAAATAGAATATATAGATTCATTTTTCGCAAAAAACACTTTATTAATATTTTCTAGTCTTAATAACCCTCTCATAAACCGACTCTTCCCAGAATTGTTAGCCCCAATAAAAAAATTAATATTATTCAATTCTAATTCTGATGAAGTATAAGTTACCTCCCTTTCTTTATAAGTTCCTTTGATAAACGAATTCTCCATTTCATCTAGGAAAAAATTAGGTTCTAATAATTCTATCGGAAGGTGTTTTTTATTAACTTTATGGATTACTAGTTTCATTAGCTCTTGTTTTTATCTCAAAAATATCATTTCTTTTTTATAAATGTTATTAAAGTTTATTTTTTAAGTTCCTAACATTTATCCTTAATTTTGCACCTCAAAATTTCAAGAAATGTACAGAACGCATACTTGTGGCGAATTAAGAGCTTCGCACATTAATACTGAGGTTACCCTTTCTGGTTGGGTACAAAAATCACGTGATAAAGGTTTTATGATCTGGGTAGATTTACGTGATCGTTACGGAATTACACAATTAATTTTTGATGAAGAACGTACTTCTAAAGAATTAATGGACAAAGCCAAAACATTAGGTCGTGAGTTTGTTGTTCAAGTAACTGGTACTGTTATAGAGCGTCAATCTAAAAATGCTAATATTCCTACTGGTGATATTGAAGTTTTAGTTACAAACTTAGAAATTTTAAACGACGCTAAATTACCTCCTTTTACTATTGAAGATGAAACAGATGGTGGTGAAGATATTCGTATGAAGTATCGTTATTTAGATATTCGTCGTAATCCAGTAAAAGACAGCCTAATTTTCCGTCACAAAGTATCGATGGAAGTTCGTAAATATTTATCAGATAAAGGATTTATCGATGTTGAAACTCCATATCTAATCAAGTCTACTCCAGAAGGAGCTCGTGATTTCTTGGTACCATCGAGAATGAATGCAGGTCAGTTTTACGCATTACCTCAATCGCCTCAAACATTCAAACAATTATTAATGGTTGGTGGAATGGATAAATACTTTCAAATTGTAAAGTGTTTTAGAGATGAGGACTTACGTGCCGACCGTCAGCCAGAGTTTACTCAAATAGACTGCGAAATGGCGTTTGTTGAGCAAGAAGATGTTTTAGAGATTTTTGAAGGAATGACTCGTCACTTATTAAAAGAAATTAATGGTGTTGAGGTTGATAAATTCCCAAGAATGTTATTTGACGATGCTATGCGTTTATATGGAAACGACAAACCAGACATCCGTTTTGGAATGGAGTTCGGTGAGTTAAACGAAGTAGCTCAGCACAAAGAATTCAAAGTATTTAACGATGCTGAATTAGTTGTAGGTATTGCTGTTCCAGGAGGAGCTTCATATACTCGTAAAGAAATAGATAAATTAATTAACTGGGTAAAGCGTCCACAAGTAGGTGCTTTAGGAATGGTATATGTAAAATGTAATGAAGATGGTTCTTTCAAATCGTCTGTAGATAAGTTTTACGACCAAGATGATTTAGCAAAGTGGGCTGAAAAAACTGGAGCTAAGCCAGGAGATTTAATCTGTATATTATCAGGAAGCACCAACAAAGTACGTGCACAATTATCTGCTTTACGTATGGAAATGGCCGAGCGTTTAGGTTTACGTAAACCAGACGAATTTGCTCCATTATGGGTAATCGATTTCCCATTATTAGAATTAGACGAAGAAACTGGTCATTACCACGCAATGCACCACCCGTTTACTTCACCTAAACCAGGACAGTTAGAATTATTAGATACAGATCCAGGTGCTGTAAAAGCAAATGCCTACGATTTAGTATTAAACGGTAACGAAATTGGTGGAGGTTCTATTCGTATTCACGATAAAGAAACTCAAGCGATTATGTTTAAACATTTAGGATTTACTGAAGAGGAAGCGAAAGCTCAATTCGGATTCTTAATGGATGCTTTTGAATACGGTGCACCACCTCACGGAGGGTTAGCATTTGGTTTAGATAGATTAGTAGCTATTTTAGGTGGACAAGAAACAATTCGTGACTTTATTGCCTTCCCTAAAAACAATTCAGGACGTGATGTAATGATTGATGCTCCTGCTACTATTGATAACGAACAATTACAAGAATTGAGTATTCAATTAGATATTCAACAAGAAGAAGCATAAAATATTTAAATCCCGCCTATTGCGGGATTTTTTTATGGCTTAACAATACATTCTGGATTGTGCTCAATTATAAAATTGACTGAGTTCGCTATAAAACAATATTCATTTGCTTTTTCATGTAAAGCTATTGCTTTTTCTTTCATAGAAGCTTCTAAAACTGTAACTGTAGGATTTAAAGTAACTTTTGAAAAACAACCTTTCCCTTTCTTATCAATTTCCATAACACCAGAAACAGCGTCTTTATAAGCTGTTATAATCACATTTTCTTCTGAACATAAATGCAAATACCAAAGCATATGGCAAGATGCTATTGCTGTAACTAAAAGTTCTTCCGGATTGTGTTTTTTACCATCTCCTTTAAAAGCTACATCCGATGAACCTAAAATTTGTGGTTTATCACTTATATTTATGGTATAACTTTTTTCATAACTTTTATAATTTAATGTTCCTTCTCCCTTATTTCCTGTCCAATTTATAGTTGCTGTATACTTATACTCGTTTTTCATAATTATTAACTGATTTATAACCTCAACAAAGAAAAAACAACAAAAACATTAATAGTTCATTTTAAAATGAAGTATAAAATTCTCCCTGAATTTACCTTTGTAAAAAAGCAAAACACATGGAGTCAAAATCAATCATTTTATTAAATTTTAAAGAAACTAGACGAAGAAGTATTAACGTATGGAAAGGAATTCCATCTGAATACCTTCACTGGAAACCTGATGCAAAAGCCATGAGCTGTATTGAAATGATACGTCATGTACTGGAAGGAGAACATTTATTTCATACTATTATAAAAAATAGAGGTAATTTAGGCAACTATACATCGCCATGGAAAGATTTAGCGTTTATTGATGTTAACCATGAATTACAATTCGCAGAATCATATAAAACGGAACTATACACAATGATAGAACAATTATCTGTGAATGATTTAAAAGACATTGTTATTCATCGAGAAGAAGTAAATCAAGTAAAAGAGTTAGGCGATTATTTAAACAGAATGGTGTATCATGAAGCGGTTCATACAGGTCAATTATTAAGTTATTTAAGAACCTTACACATTAAAAGACCACAAGTTTGGGATTAATCCTATGGAAAGTTTAGAAAACGATTTTAGCGAAATAGCAAGTCTTTTAGGTGATAAGTCTAGAGCTATAATGCTATGGAATTTACTAGATGGAAGAGCTTATACTGCAACTGAACTGGCTAACTGTAGCGGTATTTCTTTACAATCGGCAAGTAATCATTTAGCTAAACTTCTTCAAAAGAATATTCTTTCTGTAGAAAAACAAGGAAGGCACCGCTATTATAGGTTTAGCTCTCCTGAAGTAGCCCAAGTTATTGAATCTATGGCTAGTTTACTTTCCTTGCAAAAAGATTACACAAAGATTAAAAAACCCAAAGTTTCAGCATTTACCTATGCCAGAACATGCTACAATCACTTAGCTGGTGAAGTGGGCGTAAAAATTACTGAAGCATTGATTTCTCAGCAAATCATTACTCCTGTACATAAACAATATTCTGTTACCAGTATTGGAAAGCAATGGTTTTTAAACTTAGGTATTCATATTGAAGAAATTCAAAACTTAAAAAGATCGTTTGCACATCCGTGTTTAGACTGGAGTGAAAGAAAACATCATATTGCGGGTGCATTAGGAGATGTATTTTTAGAAGTAATGCTTCAAAAAGATTGGTTCAGAAAACATAAAAACACCAGAGAACTAATCTTAACTTCTAAAGGAAAACAACAATTGAAAGAACTTTTAAAAATCGACTTATAACCCGAAACTGTTAACAAGATTTTTAGTATTTTCATTTCATGAAAAAAAAGAAAATTGTTAAAGTAATTCTAATAGGTTTAGCCACTATTGTTATTGCTATTGCTGGAATAGCCCTCTATGGATATTTCTACATTAAAAAAGCGTATGATACCGAAAACAAACCCTTTAAACATTATGTTGGTTATATAGATACCGATAAGGCTCTTTTAAACGACACATACAAACTGTGTAAAGATGTTGGAATCATGCACACTTATAGCAGCGCTAGTTTAAGTGCATACAACGGTTCTAAAAAACAATTTAGAGACAGCCTTAATGCTACATTTAACGCCAACAGTACTTACACCGACTCTGGATACTTAAACTTTCGATTTTTAGTGAATTGTGAAGGAAATGCTGGTTGGTTTGAAATTATTGAAATGGATTTAGATTTAAATGAGTCTCCTTTAAACTCTAAAATGGTTGACAAACTTTTTAAGTTTACTTCAAACTCGAGTCATTGGAATGTTATTTCTTACGAAGACGAGCCTCATAACTATTATATGTATATCTCTTATAGAATTGAAAATGGAAAAGTTACTGAAATTATCCCTTAGTCTTATTGCACTTCTGTTAATGTTCTCATGTAAAAATGAAGCAAATACTCTTAGTAAAAGGCAACTTGCTGAAAAAAGATATAAAGAAGCCATTATGTTTACCCAAGGCTCAACTCCTTTTCAAAATGGAATTGTTGAAGCCTTAGAAATAGACCCAACTTTTGAACAAGGTGTTTACGAACTATCGGTTGCGCATTTAAAAAGAGGAATGCCTCATAAATGGAAACCTCAATACGACAAAGCACTGAAATTAGATTCTGTATACAGAATTCCTTGGAGAGGATATTTGTACTTATGGTTTTATAGAGATTATAAAAAAGCTATTGCCGATTTTGATGCCAGTGACGTTTTAACTCCTGATTTTATCGATGCTCCTCAAGGACTTAGCGTAGATGCTTGGCGAGGAATTGCTTATTTAGGTTTAAAAGATTACGAAAAATCTATTTATTATTTCGACAAATACATTACCAAAGAAATTAAAGACTTTAGTGAAAACTCTGTTGATGTAACTGCCTTTTTATATCAAGGTATTGCTTATCTTGAGTTGGGCAAATACGATAAAGCTCAGGCTTCTTTTGATCGTTTGATAAAGAACTCTTATGGTTTTAGTGCCGATGCTAAATATTACAAAGCTTTCATATTAAAAAAACAAGGAAAAATTGAAGAAGCAAAATCTATGATTGATACTGCTATTAAAGATTTTAACGAAGGTTATTATAATAAAAGACCTTACGTAGAAGCTTTAAGACAATTATATTTGGGTGACTTAACCGATTTTAAATCCTCTTTATCTAAACAATAATATCATGAAAAAACTAATCACATTTTTCTTACTATTACTTACTGTTCAATTATTTTCACAAGAACTTACCGGAAAAGAACTGTTAGAAAAAGCTATTCAATATCACGATCCTAATGGTAACTGGGAAACCTTTAACGGAACTTTGTTTGTAACTATGAAAACTCCTAAAAGCCCTGAGCGAAAGAGCGAGATTAAAATCAATCTACCTCAAGATTTTTTTTATGTAAAAGCTACCAGAGATGAAAACACAACAGAGTATACTGTTAATAAAGGTGAGTGTAAAATTGGTTTTAACGGACAAGAAAATCCGTCGGAAGCTATTTTAAAAGAACACAAACTAAGTTGCGACAGAGCCAATTTATATAAGAACTATTATACATATTTATATGGTCTTCCAATGAAATTAAAAGATAACGGAACTATTATTCATAATAAAGTTGAACGTAAAAAGTTTAAAGGCAAAGAATACTTAGTTTTAAAAGCTACTTATGATCAAACTGTTGGAAAAGATACTTGGTATTTTTATTTCAATACAAAAACGTATGCCATGGAAGTGTATCAGTTTTTTAAGAGCAAGCCTAACAGCGGCGAGTATATTTTATTATCTGAAGAAGAAGTTATTAACGGTATTAAGTTTCCAAAAAACAGAGCTTGGTATTACAATAAAGACAACGGTTATTTAGGTACCGATTATTTAAGCGCTAAATAAAACGGGTTATTATTTATAATCCCTAGATTGTATAGTAACTTTGCCCAGTTAACAACAGCAATCAACTAATGCCAAAAAAGAAATCCATATTTAAAAAAATACTTATTTGGAGATATAAAAACATTTCCGAACGTCAATTTGTATATGTTTTAAGTGTTTTTGTTGGTTTTTTGGCTGGTATTGGAACTTTAATATTAAAAAACCTTACTTCTTTTTTTCAAAACATATTAGAAGGAAGATTCATTAAAGACATTCATCATTCTCTTTATTTTATCTTCCCTATTATCGGTTTGGTTTTGGTGTACTACATTAAAAAACGCTTTATTAAAAAAGAAATAGGTCATGGAATTTCTACCACATTACACGCTATTTCTAAGCGAAGTGGAATTATAGAAAAGTATAAAATCTATGCTTCTTTAATTACTGCTCCTATTACCGTTGGTTTTGGAGGTTCTGTAGGATTACAAGGCCCAGCCGTAAGTACTGGAGCAGCTTTAGGATCGACAGTATCGCAACTGTTTCATATGAACAGAAAAACAAGGATGTTGTTAATTGGTTGTGCTACAGCCGGTGCAATGTCTTCAATGTTTAAAGCTCCTGTTGCTGCCATTATTTTTGCTGTAGAAATTTTTAGTTTAGACTTGGCTTTTGCTTCTTTAGTTCCATTACTATTAGCTTCAGTATCTGCCGTAGTAACCTCTTATTTCTTTTTTGAAAAAGATGCCTTACTCGGTTTTGAACTCATCGATACTTTTGAAGTTAATGATGTTTTTTATTACGTTTTATTGGGTATTGCAACGGGTATTGCTTCTGTATACTTTTCAAAAATCTATTTTAGAATCATCAATTTTTTTAAAAGAATTAAAAAACCAATTCATAAATTAATTTTTGGAGGAATTGCTATTGGATTAATGCTGTATTTAATTCCACCTTTATATGGTGAGGGTTATAACCTAATTAACAACTTATTGGAAGGAAATGCATTGGCTGCTTTAGAAGACATTCCTTATGATGTAAACTTCAAAAATGTTTGGGTAGTAATTGGCTTACTATTGCTAATCACTTTATTTAAAGCCATTGCCATGACTACTACTTTTGCTGCTGGTGGTGTTGGAGGTATTTTTATTCCAACACTAGTTATGGGAAGTGCTTTAGGTAATGTATGTGCAAAAATCATTAATCAATTAGGTGGTAATGTATCTGAATCTAATTTTACCTTAATTGGAATGACTGGATTAATGGCTGGTGTGTTACACGCTCCTTTAACAGCTATTTTCTTAATTGCTGAAATTACTGGAGGTTATGATTTATTTGTTCCGTTAATGTTAGTAGCAGCAATTTCGTTTGCCGTAACAAAATACTTCATCTCCAATTCTATTTACACTGTTGAATTAGCTGAAAGAGGTGAACTTATTACACATAACAAAGACAAAAACGTATTAATGATGATGAAAATTAATTCGTTGATTGAAACAAACTTTAAAGCTGTACATTCTGAAATGCTTTTAGGTGAAATGCTTAAAAAATCTGTTTCCAATTCTAATAGAAATATCTTTCCTGTTATTAACGAAGAACAGCAATTTTTAGGTATTGTTTTATTGGATGATATCAGACCTATTATGTTTGATAGTGAAATGTACGATAAAGTAACTGTTGAAACTTTTATGAGAAGTGCTCCTGCTATTATTTCTTATAATGATTCGGTTGCAGAAGTAATGCAAAAATTTAAAGAAAGTGATGCTTGGAACTTACCTGTAATAAAGGATAAAAAATATGTTGGTTTTATCTCTAAGTCTAAGTTATTATCAGCTTACCGAAACAAACTTATTGAAGTTACCAACTAGCACTACTTCTTAATGGGCAATCTCTTTTTATAAGTTAAACACCTCCACAACCATTCTAATGGCCCATATTTATAATAGGTAAGCCACAACTTACTAATAAATACCTGGAAAATAAACACTACAATAGCTGTTAACAATGCCATTGACGGACTTAATGTTTCATATAACCTAAACCCTACTGATGAAAAAAGAAATAGTCCTATAAAACTTTGCATTAAATAATTGGTAAGTGCCATTCTTCCTACATACTTTAAAGGTGATAACAATCGTTTCCAGCTTGTATTATACCAAAACCAACTAATTAACCACAAGTAAAATAATCCCATTGCTATATCGGAAAGCACCATTAGTTTTATAAAAATATCTCTATAAATTTTTATTGAATACACGGAACTACTGGTAAGTACAAATAAAAATAACAATCTGTAAATATTAGTTAATACTGCAATTATAATTGCTGGCTTTTTAATCTTTTCTGTGAATTGATCTAAGGATGTATAAATTTTGTTTTTACCCAAATAGAGCCCTAAAAGAAACATCGAAATAGCCACTGGTGCTAAGAATCCAAATAACATTGGTGTATTAGAAAGGTATTCTAACAAGCGTAAATTCAATCCGTCTAGGTATGTGCCATTCTTAATTGTTTGATTAACTATTTTGCCTGTATAATCACTTAAATAGACTTCAGGTTTAAAATTGACAAGATTAAAAACATATTCAATAATCGCATCATAAAAAGGGAACAGTAGAAAGAATAATGCTAACAAAAGAATTGTTCTATTAGATTTATCAATCATTAAGGTAGTGAAAAGTCCAAGGATTGCATAAATATTTAAAACATCTCCAGACCATAAAAAAACAATATGAAACACACCAAATAGAAATAGAAAAAACATTCTTCTTGCAAAAAATGGAAATACATTTTTACGTGTTTTTAGCATTTTTAATGCCTGCATTGAAATACCTAAGCCAAATAGTAACGAGAAAATAGGAAAGAACTTGGTATAGAAAAACAGTTGAAGGATTTTGCTCGAAATAATATCAATATTGGCTGTCCATTGCTTAGCAAATTCATCTTGATTCAAATATGTTGAATTCATTACAACAATATTAACTACAAAGATTCCTAAAATTGCAAAACCTCTAAAAACATCTAATACTTCTATCCTTTTTGTTCCTTTTACTGGCTGATCTTTCAATTGATACTATTTTAAAGCAATTATTTAATTCTTTTCTAAGAAATCTTTCATCTTATCTGGGAAGTCGGTAAAACCTCCATCTACATTGGCTTCAAACAACAAAACCTGCATCATTTCATCAAAAGAAGAAAACTCTTTTAATTGATCAGCTCTAAACGTATAGGGATGCACTTTTAAACCTAACTCATGAGCTTCAGTTACTAACGGTGTAAATTTCCATTTATCATTTACTTTCTCATCTAAGATTTGTGTATACCATGGACCTAATCCGTCTGCGTATGATGCAAAATGTTTTAACTGTTTAGTTTCTTCTGGAAATTCAATCAATTGTACTAAAAACAGTTCTGATTTTAATTCCTTCCGAACCCTTTCTAGTTCTTTAGCATCAAAACATTGAAAAATACATTTATCTTCTTTGGTTGTATATCCATAGTTTGAAAGAATCTCTAATACAATTTTTGCAATGTCTTTTCCATTCTTGTGATGGAACTCAGGATTTTTAATTTCTGGATAAATTCCAATGTTTTTTCCTGTGCTATAATTTAATCCTTGAATTAATTCAATCTCTTCTTGTAAAGAGTGTAGCTTAAAATTTCCTTTACCCTTTGGAAATCTTTGAGGATAGTATTGTTTACCTGTTTTAGGGTCAAATCGTTCAGTTACCTTTAACTGTTGTAATTCATCAAAAGTAAAGTCAATAACATAGTAACGTCCATCTTCTCTTTTTCTATCAGAAAATAATTGAGCTACATTGGTTACATCATCTAAATACACATCGTGAATAACAATGGGTACATTGTCTTTACTCAATACCAAGTCTTGCTCTATATAATCGGGATTCATAGCATAAGCCATTGCTTTTCCTTCCATGGTATGCTCTGGAAGATATCCTGAAGCCCCTCTATGTGCGACAACTATTTTGTTCATTTTTTCTTTATCCTTTGTTGATTTATCACAACTAAAAAACACCAACAAAACAAGAATATAAATTTTTGATTTGTCAAATAACATTGAACTTATTTTTAGTTCTTAAAAATAAAAAAAGTCAAGAGAAATTCTCTTGACTTTTCAGCAATTATAAAAATATTTTCAAATATTAATTTTTACTAGTTTAGCATAGAAGCTCTTGCTCCTCCGTCAGCAAAAATTGCTCTCATTCTTGATTTTTGACCTTCAGAAAACATAGACATACAAGCATCATCTGTATAATCCATATAGTTCATAGTCATATCATTTGAACGACAGTTAACTGTTGGATATGATGGACATCCATAGTTTGGAGCATCTGAAGATGGTGTATCGGCTACAAAATCATCTTGACGACATCTACCATCACCCCAAATGTGACGTAAGTTTAAATAGTGACCAACTTCATGTGTCATAGTACGCCCTCCATTGAATGGTGCAGATACATAACCTGTAGTTCCAAAATATTGAGGAGAACACACAACACCATCAGTAGCAGAATTACCACCTGGGAATTGAGCATATCCTAAAATTCCTCCACCAATATTAGCTACCCAGATATTTAAATGTGTTTGTGGTGTAACTGGTGGGTATGCTGATTTTACTGCATTATTAGTTCCCCATGAAGCCGTAGAATTAGCATGTCTAAAAGTACCAGCTAAAGAAAAAGTGATTTCAGCATCTGCTGCTACTCCTGCAAATTCAGAAGGTGTATTACTTGCATCAGAATTTTGTTTTCTAAAATCGTCATTTAAAACTGTCATTTGTGAGGCTATCTGCGCATCACTAATATTCTGTTGTGAATTGCTATAAACTACATGCACATATACTGGTATGTTAATTACTCCTAAGTTATCAGGAGTAGTTCCACCACCGCCTCCGCCAGTGTTACCGCCACCGCCGTTACCGTTTCCATTTCCATTTCCTTTTTTTGCTGCAATAAATTTACGCGTTGCGTATTCTACATCGTACATCTTTTTGTACAATCCTGGGTTTTCTTTTAACTGTCTGTTTAAAACTCGCATAGAATGACACTGCTCACTTCCCCCTTTTGACTCATGAGCATCAGTTACCAAATAGAAGTCGCTCATATCGATTGCTTCTTGAGTTGGTAAAACTGAGTCTTGACCATTTTGCTGACATCCAATTAAAACGGAAGCAGCAACTGCTAATGTTAAAAAAATTCTTTTCATGTTGTGAAAAATTAAAAAAATTAGTTGAATAATAATTACCCCTTTAGGTATTATTGGTTTGTGCTAAAAACAACTCCAATTATCATTTTAATAAAAAAAGAATATGTATTTTATTATTTATGTAAAAAATTGAAGGGTTTTTTAACGATGTGCAATATATAGTTTTTTTTTAATTCCTAAAAAAATGTTAAAAAAATGGATTTTCTCTTTAAAATCAACTTGTAGAAGCTTAAAAACAAAAATACCATATTGTTTAATTTTTAACTAAAAACATAAAAAAACGTCAATTTTAAACATTTAACGATATGAAATACGCAAATACACTCGTTTCAAAAAGCAATATTCATAACAATTACACATAGTAAAGATTATCTCTATAAAAAAGCTATATTTACTCCAAAATAAAAATTAATTATGGAAAACTCATTTGACAACGGACCTAAGGTACTTGTTGCACAAGTATCGGAAGCAGACAGAGTCGCTTTTTACAAAAAAACCTATGCGCATGTAGGTGGTGGTATCTTACTATTTATTGTATTTGAATACCTATTCTTACAAAGTGCTTCTCTTGTAGAATTTGCTTTATCAATGACTCAAGGATACAAGTGGTTATTATTATTAGGTGGTTTTATGCTAATTACTAATTATGCTGAAAGTACTGCTTTAAAAACCTCTGATAAAAACTTACAATATTTAGCATATTCAGCTTATATTTTTGCTGAAGCTTTTATTTTTATACCATTAATTTACATGGCTATTATGTATACCAATAGCTTAGATTTAATTAAACAAGCAGGAATTGTTACGCTTGGTTTATTTACAGGAATTTCTTCTATTGTTTTTATTACTAAAAAAGATTTTTCTTTTATCAGAGCTGGATTAACTGTTGGATTTTTTATAGCAATTGGATTAATCATTGCAGGAGCCTTATTTGGTTTTAACCTTGGTTTATGGTTTTCTGTAGGAATGTGTGTGTTAGCTGCTGGATCTATTTTATACCAGACTTCTAACTTAGTACATAAATTTTCTACTGATGATTACATCCCTGCTGCATTAGGTTTATTTGCCTCTTTAATGCTTTTATTCTGGTATGTATTACAAATTTTTATGTCAAGAGACTAGTTAAAAATTTAACGTTTATATATAAAAAAACCACTTGTTCTTTAAACAGGTGGTTTTTTTATTTTATTAATTATTGAGTAGTATTTAACTCAACATCATTTTGGCTTTCTTAACCGCTGTTACCAATGCATCTATTTCTTCTTTGGTATTGTAAAAAGCAAATGATGCTCTTACTGTCCCTGGAATACAATAAAAGTTCATAATTGGTTGCGCACAATGGTGTCCTGTACGAACTGCTATTCCTAGTTTATCTAAGATAGATCCAACATCATACGGATGTATTCCTTCCAAATTAAATGATATTACAGAAGCTTTTTTACCAGTTCCGTAAATTTTTAATCCTTCGATTTTTTCCAACTCTTGAGTTCCATAAGCTAACAACTCTTTTTCTTGTTGATCTATAGCCTCAAAACCTATTGAATTCATATAATCAACCGCAACTCCAAAAGCAATTCCTCCACAAATATTTGGTGTCCCTGCTTCAAACTTATGAGGTAATCCTGCATAGGTAGTTTTTTCAAAAGTTACCGTTTCAATCATTTCTCCTCCTCCTTGATAAGGTGGTAACATTTGCAATAACTCTTCTTTTCCGTATAATAAACCAACTCCTGTTGGACCACACATTTTATGAGCTGATGCTACATAAAAATCAACATCTAATTCTTGAACATCTGGCTTTATATGTGGAACTGCCTGCGCTCCATCAATTAAAACATACGCACCAAATTTGTGCGCTGCATGAATAATTTCTTCTATTGGGTTAATCGTTCCTAATGCATTCGACACATGATTACAAAAAACCAATTTGGTTTTATTATTTAATAATTCATGATATACATCCATTCTTAACGAACCATCTTGATCCATTGGAATTACTTTTAAAACAGCACCCGTTTTTTCACAAAGCATTTGCCAAGGAACTATATTTGAATGATGTTCTAATGATGATACAATTATTTCATCCCCTTCTTTTAATAAAGCAGCAAATCCTGATGCTACAATATTAATACTATGAGTAGTTCCAGAAGTTAAAATAACTTCATAAGAATGCTTTGCATTAAAATGTTTTTGAATCTTTATACGTGCTTCTTCATATTTATCGGTTGCTTCCTGACTTAAGGTATGCACTCCTCTATGAATATTAGCATTATAATTCGAATAATAATCAACAATTGCATCAATCACAATTTGAGGTGTTTGAGAAGTTGCTCCATTATCAAAATACACTAAATTTTTCCCATGTACTGTACGATTTAAAATAGGAAAATCAGCTCTAATCTTATCTACATTCAACATATAAAAAGTAAATTTAAGACAAAGGTAGTGCTTGCATTTCAAATATAAACACCAATCAATTAAATTCTTACATTTGCTAAAAAAGAGTCCCTAATGAAAAATATCAAAAGAATTTTATTATTACTGGCAATTGTTCTTATTGCTGTTGTAGTTTACAATTACCCTAAGTTAAATATTTTAGCTGGATATTCCGCTAAAAACACTGCCTCTTCGGTTTTCTTAGCTGAAAGAAGCCTAGAGTTTACTGATGAAAATGACAATAATTTTTCTCCAATAAACTTAACTTCCGATGAAATTAACTCTCAAGAAAAATCTGCTACTGGTTCAGTTTTTGGACTTTTAAAAAGAAAAGCTGTTTACAGAAAAGGATTAGGAGCTGTTTTAATTAATGACGACTACGACGCTTCTAAAACTCCTTTAGTTCCAAAAAGGTCAAAGGCCGATAATACTACTCCTTTCCCTTATGGAAATGCAGATCAAATAGACACTGTTTTTTCTAATATCAATTACAAAAAGCTAAACGAAACTATTGATACTATTTTTAATTCGAGAAACCTAACTCGATCTGTGCTTGTAGTTTATAAAGATCAAATTATTGCTGAAAAGTATGCTGATAATTTCGATAAAAACTCTTTACAGTTAGGATGGTCTATGACCAAAAGTATTACGAGCACTGTTTTTGGAATTTTACAATGCCAAGGAAAAGTTAATGTTGAGCAAAGCAATTTGTTTAAAGAATGGGAAAACGATGACCGTAAAAACATTACAATTCACAACCTACTTCAAATGAATTCTGGTTTAGAATGGCTTGAAGATTATAATACTATTTCTGACGTTACAAAGATGCTATTTCTTGAAAGCGACATGACTAAAACTCAAATAAGCAAACCTTTAGTAGGTAAACCAAACGAAACTTGGAATTATTCTTCTGGTACTACTAATTTACTTTCTGGTATCATCCGTAGTCAATTTAAAACGCATCAAGAGTATTTAGATTATTGGTACAGTAATTTAATTGACAAAATAGGAATGAATTCAATGGTCATTGAAACTGATTTGAGTGGAAACTTTGTAGGTTCTTCTTATGCTTGGGCAACTGCAAGAGATTGGGCAAAATTAGGTTTATTATATCTTCATAATGGTGAATGGAATGGAGAACATCTTTTTGATAAAGATTGGGTACAATATGCAACTACTCCAACACCAGGTTCTGATGGTTGGTATGGAGCACAAATATGGTTAAATGCAGGAAAGCGTTATCCTGATGTACCAACAAATATGTATTCTTTTAATGGGTATAAAGGTCAAAATGTATTTATTTTGCCAAGTGAAGATTTAGTAGTTGTTAGAACTGGGCTTACTAAGAACGCTGACATGAACACTTTATTAAAAGGAATTATAAACTCGATAAAAAAATAAAAATGAACCCATATTATTATGTACTGTCTCTTAATGGATTACTTTTCCTTTTCAGTATAATTTTTTATTTCTTTCCCCCAAAAAAAATTAACTCACTTTATGGTTATCGCACCAACAAAACCATGAAAAACGAAACTGTTTGGAGATTTGCCAATGCATTTTTTATAAAGCAATTTTTAATTTATTCTGCAGTATCATTTGCAGCTGCATTAATTTTTGTTTTTATAAGTAAAGATATTAGTTGGCAACCCATGGCTATTATGTTACTATCTCTAGCAGTTTCTGTTATTAAAACAGAACAAGAAGTAAACAAAAACTTTGATGAGGACGGAAATAAAATATAAAAAAAGAGACTGTTTAAACAGTCTCTTTTTTTATTCTTCGTATTCTTTTTTCAGTAGCGTAATATCATCTATAATTTTCTGCATGTTTTCTTTTTTGGTTCCATCATACGAACCTCTAATACGTCCTTCTTTATCTATTAGCACAAAGTTTTCTGTATGAACCCAATCGTTCTCTCCTCCATCTCCTTCGTCTAAAACTGCAAAATAATGCTTACGAGCTAAATTATATATATGCTTTTTTTCTCCAGTAGTTACATTCCATTTTCCATCAATAACTCCTTTTTCTAATGCATATTTCTTCAATTGTGGAACGCTATCCATAACTGGTGTTACTGAATGTGATAAAAACATAATATCATCATCCTTTTTATAGTGTTCTTGTAACTCACTCATATTATAAGCCATAGCTATACAAATAGTTTGACAACGAGTAAAAAAGAAATCTGCAATATAAATTTTACCTTTATAATCTGCATTTGTTATTGTTTCTCCATTCTGATTGATTAACTTAAAATCACCAACCTTATGATTTCTAGATTTTGTTCTTAAGGAAACATCCACCAGTTTTGGATTAATATCTGCAGGATTATAAATTGGTAATCTATCATCAACTTTTACTAAATGATAAAAAACGGGGATTCCAATAGCACAAAAAACTAATAAGAAAATTAAAGTGCTTTTAGATTTTTTAAAGAATTTAAAGTCCATTCTCTCTTTTTTCTACAAAAATACGACTTAAAACAGGGTTAATCTCTCTTAAACTTAAAAAGTTTGTTAAATCCTAAGTCGAACTAGAGTACAAACTTTTAGAACTCTTTCGAAAAACGTACATTTGTCAGATTTTAAATTTTAGACACAAGCCTTTATGGAGATATTAATAAAAGCATCACAATTTATTTTAAGTTTATCGCTTTTAATTGTTTTGCACGAGTTAGGACACTTTATTCCTGCCAAATTATTTAAAACTAAAGTTGAAAAGTTTTACCTTTTCTTCGATTATAAATTCTCTTTATTTAAAAAGAAAATTGGTGATACTGTTTATGGTATTGGTTGGATTCCATTAGGTGGTTATGTGAAAATCTCTGGAATGATTGATGAGAGTATGGATACTGAGCAAATGAAACAACCTGCTCAACCATGGGAATTTCGTTCTAAACCAGCTTGGCAACGTTTAATTATTATGCTTGGTGGTGTAATTGTAAATTTTGTTTTGGGTATAGTTATCTACATTTGTTTAATGTATGCATATGGTGAAAAGTTTTTACCTAACGAGAACTTAAAAGATGGTGTATGGGTACAAGACCAGTTAGGTAAAGATTTAGGTTTAGAAACTGGAGATAAAATACTTACTGTAGATGGACAAGCAATTGAAAAATTTAGAGAATTACCTATAGAGTTTATTAATGGAAACAACTATTCTATTGAAAGAAATGGAACTGTTATTGAAAAAGTAATTCCTACTGATTTTATTTCAAAACTAGTAGATCGTGGTAAAAACGCTGGAAGTTTTATAACACCAAGATATCCATTTATTATAGCAAAAGTTGCTGAAGATTCTCCAAACGTAAAAAGTGGTTTACAATCTAAAGATATAATTACTGCTATTAACGGAGTTAACATCAAATATTTTGATCAAGCTGAAAAAGAGCTCAATAAATATAAAAACCAAGATATCAGTGTTACTGTAAAAAGAGGTAATGAAAGCATAGATATCCCTGTTAAAATATCTGAAAACGGTAAAGTTGGTGTAGCTATTGCTCAATTATCTTTAAAAGATTTAGAAAAATTAGGTTACTATGACTTAGCAGAAAAGAAGTATTCATTTTCTGAAGCAATTCCTGCTGGTACAAACAAAGCTTGGACTACTTTAACTAATTATATTAAGCAAATGAAAAAAATCTTCAATCCTAGCACAGGTGCTTATAAAGGATTAGGTGGTTTTATTTCTATTGGTAGTATTTTCCCTTCAGAATTTAGCTGGGAAACTTTCTGGAACATTACTGCATTCTTATCAATTATGTTAGGTTTCATGAACTTATTACCGATTCCTGCTTTAGACGGAGGTCATGTTGTATTTACACTTTGGGAAATGATTACTGGTAAAAAACCTGGTGATAAATTTTTAGAATATGCCCAAGTAACGGGATTCATCTTATTAATTGCCTTATTACTTTTTGCTAACGGTAATGACATATTTAGGCTCTTTAAATAACCTATAATACTTAAATAAACTTAAAAACACCGTAATGTTGATTACGGTGTTTTTTTATGTCTTATAATAGATAAAAACACCTTGAACATCTTTCACAACAAAACACTTGATTTAAGGCTATTTATAGGCCTTAAACAAGAATGTAACACTCAATAATCGGTAAATGCATTAAACTCCTTAAAAAAGCCACATAAAACACTTAGCACTATTTGTTTAATTAATCATTTTTTACACCGAAACAATCTTATTAAAATTTATATAATAAAAAAGGCTGAGAGTAAACTCTCAGCCTTAAAATATATCGTTAACAAAACTACTACTTACGGTAAAGTAGGCGAGTAATTTGTTGGGTAACTATCAGCCTTAGCTAAACCATCTTTACCTTTTGTAAAGTTTGATCCGTAAGTAGCATCAATAGCTTCTAACATTTTATTAGCCATTAACGCATAACCTCTTCCTGTTAAGTGAACACCATCTAAACTAACTAAACCTCCTGTAACAAAAGTTGTTGTTAAATTATAAGTATCAAAGCTCAAACCAGTAGTAGAAGCTTGTTGTAAAATAGTATTAAAATCAACAAAAGCTAAACCTTTAGCATCTGCAACTGCTTTAATTGTTGCATTATAAGCATCTGTAGCTGATTTTAATTTTGCTACTTCGTTTTCAGTTAATACCCATTTATCTTCTAAAGGTAAAGAAACTCCTTCAGCAGAGAACATTCCTGCCAATGTTTGTGGTAAACCTTGCCCTACTAAAAATGCTACCGAACTAGTATTAACTGTTCCTATAATACTTCTACTAGGTAAAACTAATAAATCTTTATCAGTAGCTTGTCTAGCTTGTCCATAATAAGTTCCTAATAAACCTGCTACTTTCTGTAAAGTTAGTGGATCAGTAGGTAAACCAAAACTTGCAACAAAACCAGGGAACGTTGGGCTAGCTAATAATGCTCCAACAATCTCAGCTGTTTTATTATCTAATGATTCATCTTTAATTACTACAGGACTAGCTGCAGTAGTAGAGAAAGTTATTGCACGCTCTGGAACACCAATTGCAGCAAAAACTCCGTTAATAGCTCCAAACACATTATTTAAAGTAGGTATTTGAGCTGCAAAGCTTGCATCAGTTGGATCTAATGGTGCATAAGGAACTGTTGTAAAGTGAGGTAAACTTGTAATATATGGTAAGTTTGCCACTACTCCTTTTGCTCCTGTAGCTGTTAATGCATCAACTGTTCCTGAAAAAGCAGCAGCAAATACATTAGAATTTGTAATATCAGCAGAACCATAAGTTGCAGGGTTTAAATTACCTGTTTCGTTATGATCAACTCCAGTACCTCCAGCAATAGCATATCCTAAAACATCGTTACCTCCTATTTCTGATAAACTGAAAAATGTAGGAGATTGCGCTAATACATCTTGTAAAATACTAGCCGTTGGAGAAGAAGCCATTCTTACAAAGTAAGGATTAGCATTTGGTAACGCTGCTAAAGCACCGTAACCATTTACTCCTAAATGATAACTCTTTGCTCCTGGTACTCCCATATTATTGAAAGGACCTGTTTGAATATTTCCTACTTCTGTTGTTGAAGTTGCTTGTAATCCTACTGGTCCTGCACCATTAAAGTACAATCTTGGTCCAAATGAACCATCGGCATTTTGCATACCTCCAAAAAGTAACCCTCCAATGTTATCATTCATTAATGGCTGTGTGAAAGTTCCTCCACCTACCATAGCAAATTTCTTTGCTAAAGTATTTGGGAATGAATTTTCTTGACTTGCTATGAATAAAGCATTATCAGTAAAACCTGCTGTAAAAGAAGCTCCTACTGCTACGTATTTAGAAAAATCTGCAGTACCTGCATCCAAAGGAATTGTACTTTCAGCTTCTCCTTTAATTTCTGGTAATGTATTATCTACATCACAGGCTACAACACCTAAAAATAATGCAGATAAAAATGTATATTTTAATGTATTCTTCATTTTTCTATTTTTTAGTTATTGATTGTCCAAGAAATGTAATATTGAGATCCAATCGCTCCAACTCCTGGTGCACTTAAATACTCTTTTCCTGTTAAGTTAGATCCTCCTACTTTAAATACCGACTTGATTGAAGGTACAGAGTAGTTAATTTGAGCATCAAGAACAGTTCTTTCAGCTACATTTCCTTCTAAGAAAGTTGACTGCCAGTAAAAATCAGTTTGCCAACGAGCACTTACGTTAAATCCGAAGTTTTCAAATACATTCGGGTGACCAAACTGAGCCTTTAATTTGTGCTCTGGCGTATTAAACCCTGCTTCAAAATCTGGATCTTGTGCTTGATCAAAACTAAACCTAGACCATGTATAGTTTAAACCAACATTGTATCCGTTAAATACTTTTGTGCTTAAACCAATTCCTAAACCGTAAGAATCAACATCTACAGTAGAATTTGTTTTTACACTAAATGTTCTTACTAAATCTCTATTTGTTAAGTTACCTACCGTTACTGGTGTAGTTGGATCAACTAGTACTAATACATCTTTATTTGAAATAAAGTTAGAATACATGTTGTAGTAAGTACTAAAATCGATTGATAATTTATTATCTCCTAATGGTAATACACCACGATAACCTACCTCAAAAGATTTTACTTCTTCTGGCTTAACTAAAGCCGTAGTTGCTAATGTTGGTGTACCTGTTGCAATTGAACTTGCAGAGTAACCTCTTGTAAATACATCAGCACCTGTTAATGTAAATGTTCCTGTTGTAGTTACTGCTGGTGCAGAAAAACGTCCAATATTATCAGGAGCAGTACCTAAGATAAATCCAGCACCTGTAGCTAAACCAATATATTGATCTTGTGTAGTTGGGTTACGGAAACCTGTTTGGAAAGATGCTCTGAAGTTATGATTCTTATTTTCACCTGCAGCATATGCTAAAGATAATCTTGGAGTTACATTTCCATCAAAGTTTTCTGATTTATCATAACGAATAGATCCTGTAAACTTTAAACGATCATCTAACATTTTCTTTTGTAACTGTGTATATACACCATACTCTCCATACTTAATAGGTCCATCTGCATCTGTATAAATTGTTCCAAAAGAGTTTAATCTGTATTGTCTGTAAGAACCTCCTACTTGTACTTCAGCCCAATCAATATAATCACGTAAATTTAAATTACCATCAGCATGGTAATAACTTGTATTATCTCTAAACTTAGATCCTGTTAATAAATCTGGATCAGCAGTTACTTCATTAAATAAAGCTTGGAAAGCTGGTGTTCCTGGTATTGGTCTTCCAGTATCTGCTACTGCTCTTGCCGCTGCGTGATTAGATGCTGGCACTCCTGGTATAGCTCCTAAATATGCTGCTGCATATTGTCCAAACCAATCTGTATTAGATTTCCATTTACTATTAATGTTAATTGCAGCAAAACGAGTATCATAAGAATCTCCTGCATCCTCTCCTGCATAGTAACCTCTTACGAAGAAGTTCTTACCTCTAACCTCTAATTTATGTTGCTCCATAAAGAAGTTAGCTAAGTTATATCTGTTTTGTCCTTGATAAATAGTGTTACCTGTACCATACTTAGAGTTCCAAATAATTTCAACTCTATCATTTCCTAATGGACGATAGTGAATAGCTCCATTGAATTTTACACTCTTAGCTTCGTTAGTCATTAACTCTTGATCAGTATAACCAGTTCTACTTACATTACCTATTGCTCCACCTAAATTAACAGAAACCTCGTCACCATATACGTTTGCTCCATCATAATTAGGATCGCTTTGTCTAGTACCTGGAATGTAAGTTCCTCCAATTCCTGTTGTGTTTCTATAATCAGTAGCATGCCACTCCTCACCTTTTAAGTAAGAAAAACTTGCTTTAACAGCAACATAATCATCAAAAGCATGCGCCATTCTAATTGTAGCATCGTAAAATTTATTGTCTCCCGCTGCTTCTTGACTAGTCAATCCTGTTTTTAAACCTACACTAACTCCTTGGTCATCAAAAGGATTTTTACTACGCATTAACATAATTCCATTAAATGCATTTGCTCCATATAAAGCCGAAGCTGCTCCTGGTAAAATCTCAACACTTTTTACATCTACCTCAGAAATTCCTAATAAATTTCCTATAGCAAAGTTTAATGCTGGTGATGCATTATCCATTCCGTCAACTAACTGAACGAAACGCTCATTTCCAAACGTAGCAAAACCACGAGTATTTACTGTTTTAAAAGTAAAACCTCCTGAATTAATATCAACACCTTTTAAATTTTCTAAACCATCATAGTATGATGCAGAAGCTGTATTCTTAATCGCTCTAGAGTCAAAACGTTCAATTGTTACAGGAGATTCCATAACACGTTCTGGAGTTCTAGAAGCAGAAACTACTACTTCATCTAAAGAAGTTGCATTTTCAGTCAAAGCTACCTCAACAACTTGATTGTTTTTTGTAATCTCTACAGTTTTAGATTGGTATCCTAAAGAAGAAATTTCAATTGTAAAA
Organism: Tenacibaculum aiptasiae; assembly: GCF_965221665.1. Taxonomy (NCBI): domain Bacteria; kingdom Pseudomonadati; phylum Bacteroidota; class Flavobacteriia; order Flavobacteriales; family Flavobacteriaceae; genus Tenacibaculum; species Tenacibaculum aiptasiae. The sequence goes on along the minus strand of NZ_CBDCSN010000002.1, from coordinate 1,478,759 downwards.
GGAGGGTTATCTGTTACTGTCATAGTAAACTTACCGTCAAAATCAGTAGATGTTCCCACCGACTTCCTTAAGACTTTAATGTTGGCTCCTGGAAGTCCTCCACCAAGAGATGCGTCATTGACCGTACCAGTAATGGTAGTCTGAGCAACCATTATTGCTGTGCCAAATAGCACAAATGCAACAAGTAATAGTTTTTTCATCATAATGTAAAATAATTTGTTAACTGTAGCGCAAAATACGATTTTTTTTTATTTGTAAAAATTTATCCTTTATTTTATCACTATAGTGTTTTAGAGGGCTTTGTTTTGTTAAAATGACATTTTTATAACTTTATTTAACGAACATTACGCATCATCTTTTACAAATTGTATTTTTGCATAAATTTGTTCTTATCTTGGAAATTATTCACTCCATTTTCGATTTTAAACCAATACAAAAATCAATAGTTACTATTGGTACTTTTGATGGTGTTCATATTGGTCATCAAAAAATTATTCAGGAATTGATTGATGAAGCAAAATCATCTAATAAAAAGTCTGTTTTGTTAACTTTTTTTCCTCACCCAAGAATGGTGTTGCAAAAAGATGTTTCTATAAAACTTATCAATACGATTGATGAACGTGCCAAACATTTAGAAAACTTAGGATTAGATTATTTAATTATCCATCCTTTTAGCAAAGAGTTTTCTAGACTTACTGCGTTAGATTTTGTTCGTGATATCTTAGTTAATCAACTCAATACTTCAAAATTAATTATTGGTTATGATCATCATTTTGGAAAGAATAGAGAAGGAAATATTGAACAATTAACTGAATATTCTCACCTGTATGATTTTACAGTTCAAGAAATTTTAGCTCAAGATATTGATGAAGTTTCTGTAAGTTCTACTAAAATTAGAAAAGCACTAGCTAGTGGTGAATTAAAAACTGCCAATAAATATTTAGGATATCCATTTTCTATAACAGGCGTTGTTGTGAACGGAAAACAACTTGGCGGTAAAATTGGTTTTCCTACTGCTAATATTGATATTGCAGAAACCTATAAACTAGTTCCTAAAACTGGAGTATATGTTGTAAAATCTATGATTAACAACAATACTGTTTTTGGTATGATGAATATTGGCAATAGACCTACAGTTAACGGAGAGCACCAAACTATTGAAGTTCATTTTTTCCATTTTAATCAAGATTTATATCAAAAGGAATTAACCATCGAGTTACTTTATTTTTTAAGAGATGAACATAAGTTTAATTCTGTTGATGATTTAATTATTCAACTTAAAACAGACAAAGAAAACTCTCTAAACTACATTAGCACAATTACCAATTTAAGTTAACAAAATAGAATTCTAACAAAGTCTTTTTTACTCATTCTTAAATAGAATTCTAAAACTTAATACGTAAAAAACTATTTAGTAAGCAATCACCATTGTTTAAGTCTGTAGCTTCTTATATCTTTGCGGTTCTTAAAAATTAAAAAAAGATGTTACAGGTTCAGTTTATTAGAGAAAACAAACAAACTGTTTTAGACGGATTAGCAAAACGTAGTTTTGAAAATGCCGAAGCAATTATTAATGAAGTATTAACTACTGATGAAGCTCGTAGAGCTACTCAAGTTTCTTTAGATAATACATTAGCTGAATCTAACAAAATATCCAAAGAAATTGGAGGTCTTTTTAAATCTGGTGAAATTGAAAAAGCAAACTTATTAAAAGAAAAAACAGGTGAATTAAAAGAGAAATCTAAGCAATTAACCGAAGAATTAAGTATTGCTTCTAACAAATTACAAGATTTATTATACCAAATTCCTAACGTACCTCACGCATCTGTGAAAGCTGGGAAAAATGAAGAGGATAATGAAACTATTTTTAGCGAAGGTACTATTCCTGATTTAGGTGAAAAAGCTTTACCTCACTGGGAATTAGCTAAAAAATATGATATCATCGATTTTGATTTAGGTTCAAAAATTACTGGAGCTGGTTTTCCTGTGTACAAAGGAAAGGGAGCTCGTTTACAACGTGCCTTAATCAATTATTTTTTAGATAAAAATATTGCTGCTGGTTATAGCGAAGTACAAGTTCCTCATTTAGTAAATGAAGCATCTGGTATTGGTACTGGTCAACTTCCTGATAAAGAAGGACAAATGTACCATGTAACTGGAGATGATTTATATTTAATTCCAACAGCGGAAGTTCCTATTACTAATATTCATAGAAATGATTTAGTAAAAGAAAATGATTTGCCAATTAAATATACAGGTTACACACCATGTTTCCGAAGAGAAGCTGGAAGTTATGGAGCACATGTACGTGGATTAAACAGATTACATCAGTTTGATAAAGTAGAAATTGTAAGAATTGAACATCCAGAAAACTCTTACAATGCTTTAAATGAAATGGTAGAACACATTAAAGGTATTTTACGTGAATTAAAATTACCATATCGTATTTTACGTTTGTGTGGTGGAGATACAGGATTTGTTTCTGCTTTAACTTTCGATTTTGAGTTGTATTCTACAGCTCAGGAGCGTTGGTTAGAAATTAGTTCTGCTTCAAACTTTGAAACATATCAAGCAAATCGTTTAAAATTACGATTCAAAAATAAAGAAGGAAAAAGTCAGTTAGTACATACTTTAAACGGAAGTTCTTTAGCTTTACCTAGAGTATTAGCTGGAATTTTAGAAAACTATCAAACTGAAGATGGAATTAACATACCAGAAGTATTAATTCCTTATTGTGGTTTTGATAAAATTGACTAAATAATTTCATTATAAAAATGTAAAAAGAACCAATGCTTCAATTAAGATGCTTGGTTCTTTTTTTTAATTCACCCCTTAATAATGAACTATTTTTTTATAATTAGTTAGCAACTACCGCTACCATTAATCTCTTATATTTATTCATTTCCAATAAAGCTTCAAAATACTGAGTTATTTGTCCTCTTCTCATAAATTCATCTGCTCTACTCTTTGCTAAGTTATATTGCGTATTTAAATTCTTCATAGTGTTCGATGTTTAGTTACGCTAACAATAAAACAAAGTTCGTGCCAAAATGTTGCATTCCTTTTAAAAAAAGGGAGTGTTTTAATATTAATTTAACAATTTTCTTCTGTATTTTTGATTGATGAAAAAAACATTTATCCTATTTAATTTCCTTATTATTAACCTGTTCTGTTATTCACAACAGAACGAATTTATTATTGCTGAAAATTATTTTAGAAATAATGAATACGAAAAAGCTATTCAATTTTATAAAAAATTATACGATAAGAGTCCTTATAATACAACCTATTTAAAGAGACTTATTACTTCTTATCAAGAAACTGAACAGTTTTTGGTTGCAGAAAACCTGTTAACACAAAAAATAAAACAAAGGCCTAACTTAACATATCTAAATGTTATTATAGGATATAACTACGAACGTCAACAAAACGATTCAGAAGCCAACAAATATTATCAAAAAGCACTTAATTCATTAAACAAAAAGGGGAATTACGGAAGTGTTATTGCTAGTTTATTTAAAAACTACAACAAACTAGACTATGCTATTGAAGCATATACCAAAACCATGGAAAACCATCCGCAAGCTAATTATGGATTCCAATTAGCACAAATCCATGGTGAAAAAGGAGATTTCCCAAAAATGTTTGAATCTTATGTAGATTTAGTTGATAAAAATGAAAGCTATCTTAATAACGTCAAACGTTTTACCAGTAGATATATAAATGACGATGCTGAAAATGAAAACAACAACTTGTTTAAAAAAGCACTGTTAAGAAAATCAATAAGTAATCCTAAAAACATTTGGAACGATTTATTAGCATGGTTATTTATAAAACAAAAACAATATTCGAAAGCTCTTATCCAATTAAAGGCATTATTAGCTAGGGATCCTGACAATTTGGGTAGAATTAATCAACTAGGAAAAATTGCTCTAGAGAATAAAGAATATGAAACTGCTAAGGAATGTTTTGACTTAATTATTGAAAAAACTAATTACCCAAGAGATAAGTTTAATGCTATTAACAACAATTTAAAAATAGCTATTGAAACTAAAGAACCAGATGTAGAAGCACGTTTTGATGACATATTTTTAAAATATGGAATTAATAAAAATACTTTTCGTACTCAAGTAGCTTATGCTAATTATTTAACATTCAATAAAAATAATCCAGAAAAAGCTGTAGAAGTTTTAAATAAAGCTAAGGGGTTTGCTGGCTCTAAGTTCTCCAAAGCCATGATTAAACTAAAACTAGGTGAAGTTTTAGTATACACTGGAAAGTTTAACAAAGCTCTTATTTACTTTTCACAAGTACAAACAAAATTTAAAAACCATTATTTAGGGCAAGATGCACGTTTTAAAGTAGCTCAAACATCATATTTCAAAAGCGATTTTAAATGGGCTAAAGCACAATTAAAAGTTTTAAAAGGTTCTGCTACACAGCTTATAGCAAACGATGCTGCTAATTTGTTTTTAACAATTTCTGATAACCAACCTAAAGATAGTATCCCTTCTGGCTTAAAAGAATATGCTAAAGCTGATTTATTAGCTTTTCAGAATAAAGATAATGAAGCCATTGCTATTTTAAATGATATTATCAAAAACTACAAAGGGCAACCTATAGAAGACGAAGCCTTGTTTAAACAGGCTGAGCTTCTTGTAAAACAACACAAATACGATGAAGCTATTTCAAATTACACCAAAATAATAGCCTTAGACAAAGAAGGAATTTATATTGATGATGTGTATTATTTAATGGGCGAATTATACAATAATGAATTAAATAATGCTGAAAAGGCCAAAGAATACTATCAAAAGATTATTTTTGACCACCCATCGAGCATTTACTTAGTTGCTGCTCGAAAAAAATACAGAAAACTAAGAGGGGATAATATCTAATTTTATAGAAAACAACAATGTATATATATAACGTAACAGTAAATATTGATGAAAGTGTTCATGCAGAATGGTTAACTTGGATTGAAAGCCACATACCAGAAGTTTTAGCAACAGGACGCTTTTTAAGTGCTAAGTTGACACAAGTTTTAGTAAAAGAAGAAATGGGAGGAGTTACTTACTCTATTCAATACACAGCTAAATCACGTGAAGATTTAGAAAACTATTACAAACACGACGCTGATAAATTACGTTCAGATGGTCTTAAAAAGTTTGCTGATAAAATGTTAGCCTTCCGTACTGAATTAAAAGTAATAAACGAATTTTACCCTACTGTATCTAGCAACTAAAAGAAACAGGATACAATTACAAAAGAATTAAGATACTACTTAATCTTAAATTTTTTATCTTAGAACATGACCGTAAGAGCAAAGAAACATTTAGGACAACATTTTTTAACCGATGAAAACATCGCAAAAAAAATAGCAGATTCGTTAACCGAAAATGGATATGATAACGTATTGGAGATAGGTCCTGGAATGGGAGTTCTAACAAAATACTTATTAGAAAAAAAGCCTAAGGTTACAGTAATGGAATTAGATTCTGAATCGGTAGAATACCTTAAAGAAACATTTCCTCTAGAACATATTAAACTAGATACTTCTTCTGAAAAATTTACCATTATTGAAGGTGATTTTTTAAAAAAAAATATTACTGATACTTTCAATAAAGAGCAAATAGCCATTATTGGAAACTTTCCTTATAACATCTCTTCACAAATTGTTTTTAAAGCAATTGAAAACAGGGATTTTGTACCTGAATTCTCCGGAATGTTTCAAAAAGAAGTAGCCTTACGAATTGCAGAAAAAGAAGGGTCTAAAACCTATGGGATTTTATCCGTTTTAACACAAGCATTCTACGATGCTGAATACTTATTTACAGTTCCTCCTACTGTTTTTAATCCACCACCAAAAGTAGATTCTGGTGTTATACGATTAATTAGAAAAAAGGATTATAGTCTTCCAGTTGATGAGAAATTATTTTTTAGAGTAGTAAAAACAGCATTTAATCAACGAAGAAAAATGCTACGTTCTAGTTTAAAATCTTTAGATCTCTCGGATACATTAAAAGAAGACCCTATCTTTGCGATGCGTCCCGAACAATTATCGGTACAAAAATTCATTGAATTGACGGCAAAAATCGCAAACGATGGCATTAGAAATTACTAAAGATCTTTTAGAAAACGTACAGGAACTGATTAAAAACCAGAAAGACACAGCGCTTTCCAGTTTTTTCTCAGACATACATCACGCCGATATTGCAGAAGTTTTAGATGAATTATCTTTTGAAGAGGCATTATACATTATTCGTTTATTAGATAGTGAAACTACCGCTGAAGTTTTAATGGATGTGGATGATGATGTACGTGAAAAAATATTTCAACAACTTACAGCCAAAGAAATTGCTGAAGAGATTGATGAGCTTGATACTGATGATGCTGCCGATGTAATTGCCGAACTTCCTGAAAAAAGAAAGCAGGAAGTAATGCAAGAGATTGAAGATGAAGAACACGCCAAAGAAATTGTAGAGTTATTACGATATGATGAAGATTCTGCCGGTGGTTTAATGGCGAAAGAGCTTGTAAAAGTTAACGAAAACTGGACTGTTTTACGCTGTGTAAAAGAAATGCGCGTTCAAGCAGAAGAAGTAACCAGAGTACACTCTATATATGTAGTTGATGATAGTGGTAAACTAAAAGGTCGTTTATCATTAAAAGATTTACTAATGGCCTCTACACGTGCTAAAATTGCCGATGTATATATTCCTAAGTTAGACTTTGTTAATGTTAATGATGAAGCTGAAGATGTTGCTAACATTATGCGTAAATATGACTTGGAAGCTATTCCTGTTGTAGACGAGTTAGGTATTTTAGTAGGACGAATTACCATTGATGATATTGTTGACGTTATTAAAGAGGAAGCTGATAAAGATTATCAATTAGCAGCAGGTATTACTCAAGATGTTGAGGCTGATGATACAATATGGGAATTAACACGTGCTCGTTTACCTTGGCTATTCTTAGGTCTTCTTGGAGGTGTTGGTGCTGCTGGTATTATGGGCTTTTTCGACGATGCTATTAAAGAAAATGCTATTCTTTTTATGTTTACTCCATTAATTGCTGCAATGGCAGGTAATGTAGGTGTACAATCATCAGCAATTATTGTACAAGGTTTAGCTAATGACGATGTAAAAGGAAGTATTACAGACAGGTTATTAAAAGAAGTATCATTAGCTATGATTAATGGACTTGCTTTAGCTGTTTTACTTTTTATATATGTCTTTATATCCGAACAAGATTATAAAATAGCAAGTGCTATTTCAATATCTCTCTTTGTAGTAATTATAGTTGCTGGACTCATTGGAACTTTTATTCCTTTATTTTTAGATAAAAGAGGTATTGATCCTGCAATTGCTACGGGACCTTTTATTACAACAAGTAACGATATTTTTGGGATTCTTATTTATTTCTGGATAGCCAAAATGATTATTGGCTTTTAGTAGTTTCTTCTACTGTTTGTAATAAACTATCCATCTTTTCTTTAGGAATAAATGTTTTTAGCATTATAATCGCTCCAAAAACGATTAATAACACTCCCATTCCTCTTTTTATTCTATAAATAACTAGAGGAGTTAATTTACTTTTTAACTGTTTAGCTAGTAATATTTTCCCTAAATCGGTAGTAGCATATCCCAATATTACTGTGGCAAAATACCAAAACATATAGGTCGGGTTCATATCTAACGTTGGACCTACTACAACAATAATACCTAACCAACCTGCTAAAACACCTATATTAATGAAGTTCAAAGCAAATCCTTTTAAAAGTAATTTTAAGTAATTATTACTTTCAGGAATATCAACTTCTGGAGCTTCTAACTCCTTTTTATTGTTTTTATCTAAATAGGTTATCAAACCATAAACAATAAGAATTAACCCTCCAATTAAAAATAATCGAGGGTCATCCTTAATTTTTTCTAACAAACTTCTACTTCCAAAATAAGCTATTAACATAAAGGATATATCTCCTAAAATAACTCCAATATCAAATGCAATAGCAGCTCTTGCTCCTTTTAAAATACTTGTTTTAAGAAGCATAAAGAAAACTGGACCTATCATAAAAGACATGACAAACCCAATGAAAAAAGCATTTTTTAAGTCGTAGAAATCCATTTTATAAAGTAACTGTATTTAGTTTAAACATCATCGTAATCAACCACAACCTTTGGAGTTGCTGGATGCGCTACACAGGTTAATATAAGTCCTTCTTCTAACTCATCATCCGTTAAAATAGAGTTCTTAGTCATCACAGCTTTTCCTTCTGTTACTTTTGCTATACAACTACTACAAACACCTCCTTGACATGAATATGGAGCATCTAACTGATTACGTAATGATGCTGCCAAAATGGTGTCTGTTTTATCCATTGTAAAAGTAGACTCTTCATCGTCTAATAAAACGGTAATTCCAGATTTTCCATCAGGAAATTGCATTGGAATTTCTTCATCTGGTGACGAACTTGCTGTAAATAATTCAAAATGAATATTTTCCTCATCAAATCCATTATCTTGTAAAGTCTCAGAAACTGTAGTTATCATTTCTTCTGGACCACATAAGTAGGCAGAATCAAAAGAAATATCTTTATGAATATTCTTTACAAAATAATTCACATGCCCTTTATCAATTCTTCCAAACTTAGTGTTTGTTCTTACTTCTTGACTAAACACATAATGCAAATTAAACTGTGTAGGGTATTTTTCGGCTAAAGCATTTAATTCAGTATAAAAAATAGTACTATCAGCTTTTTTATTCCCAAAAACTAATGTAAAAGTTGAAGTTGGTTCATTTTCCAACACTACTTTTATCATAGATAGAACAGGAGTAATTCCGCTACCAGCAGCAAATGCTATATAGTTTTTATTCCCTGCAGGTTGTAATATAAATTTACCTTCAGGTTCAGAAACTTCTAGAGTGGTATTCTCTTTTAATTTTGTTGTTGCATACGTAGAAAACAATCCTTTTTCAACAGCCTTTACAGCTACTTTAATTTCGTTCGTATTTGGTGAAGCACATATTGAATATGCTCTCCTAACCTCTTGATCGTTTAATTTCGTTTTTATGGTAATATATTGCCCTGCAACAAATTTATAAGCTTCTTTTAGCTCAGCAGGGACAGTAAATAAAATAGATACAGCATCAGCTGTCTCTTTTATTATTTTTTCAATAATTAATTTATGAAATGTAGCCATTTATTCTATTTAAATGCACAAAAATAAGAAATAGTGAGGTAACCGTTTATTCTTCCTGTCATAAAAAATAATACATAAGTATTTTATACATAAGAAAATTATGTATATTTGCATACCTAAGTTTTTTAGGTATATGAATTATGGGAAATCAAAAATTATACAAAGGCTCATTACAAACTATCATTTTAAAGCTATTAGCACAAAATGATAAGATGTATGGATATGAAATAACTCAAAAGGTAAAAGAATTAACCAAAGGCGAATTAAAAATTACCGAAGGTGCACTATACCCTGCGTTACACAAATTAGAAGCTGAAGGTTTGCTAGATGTTGAAGTTGCTAAAGTTGGAAATAGACTTCGCAAGTATTATAAATTGACAGAAAGCGGTACTAAGGAAACTGTAAATAGACTTGCAGAAATGCAAGAATTTTTACAAACAATGCAGCAACTAGTTAATCCTAAATTTGGCTTAGAATAAAATGAAAAAGAAATATACTATAACAGAAAAACAAGTAGCTTTTTTATATAATTATCTAAAAAAGAAGAAGTCCTTTTCTGATGAAGAAGAACGTTATGAGTTAATGGATCATCTTATATGTGATTTTGAAGAAACTACAAAAGATGGTAATTTATCTCAATATTTAGCCAACAAATCTAATTTCATATTCCAATATGGTAAAGATAGAAGCTCAAAAATACACTGGGCTTATCAAAAAGAACTGTGGATAACTACTTATCGTTTTTTTACAAACTTAAAAACACTTCCTATAAGTTTATTAAGTACTTTAGTCATTTTAAGCCTTTCTTTTACTTTAAATAATTCCCTACTCTACTTAGTTTTTTTCTGTTCTATAGTTTTTCAAATTCTATACAGTTTATATCTAACCTATCATGAAAATAAAAAAGTAAGACAGCTCATTTCTTTTAAATATTTGGGAAACATTATGAGTTTACCACAAGTTTTTCTTTTCTCTTTCAATTTAGTTAAAGATTATTTAAATACTCACAGAATATTATTCTTTATCTATTGGTTTATGGCTTTTAGTTTAAGTGTAGCTGGTTTAATTATTATTGAGAAAAAGAAAACAACAATTTTAAAAAAATACAAACACTTGTTAAAATAATTGCTATGGAACTAACAGATAATCAAATACAAAGAATTAACAGTTACTTGGATACTAAAGGCGTTAAATTAATTGATTTTAGAATAGAAATATTTGACCATATTATTTCTGAAATTGAAAGAAAACTATCTAATGACAATCTTGATTTTGAAACAGCTTTTAAGCTGGTAATTAAAAAATGGAATTTCGAGCTTAAAAAAACGAATAGCTTCATTTTTGGAAGATTTTATAGTGCTCCTAAAATTGTAATTGATAGAGCAAAAAGAATTTTTTTAAAATATTTTTTAGCTTCTTTCTCTCCTATATTTATTAGTTTTCTAATAATATTTAATAAAAAGGTATTGCTTAGTAATGTTTTTGGCTATTTTACTTTTTTTTCAATAGTTATTCTTCTATTTACCTCTTTATTTTTTGTTATTAAAATTATTGCCTCTAAAGAAAAAACAGTGTACAGTTTTATAATAAAAACTCAAATTACAAACTTCATTGTTATGCCTTACATTTTAGTTAGTAATTCTATTAATGACATTTTTAATATATCTATATTAATTTATATGATGGTTGTTAATTACTATTCAATATTGTTTTACAAAAAGCATAAACAAGAAAAAGAGAAATATAAATTACTTGTGGGATAATTGCTATGGAACTAACAAAACAACAAATACAAAGAATTAATGATTTTTTAGAAGGAATAGGCATTGAATATATAGATATTCGTTTTGAAATGATAGATCATATTGCTTCTGAAATTGAAAATAAAATTGAGAATATTCCTGCTTTTTTTGAAAATAAAGGATTTCAAACTCCTTTCATAAAATATATGCTTAGTCAAAAAAAGAAATATTTAAATGAATATAAAAAGCTTAAAAATGAGAGTTTTTGGTATTATACAAAAAGGGTATTGATTTCTATGTTTCAACAAATGACAAAACCATATAACTTAGGTTTTATTTTACTTTTTTTAAGTACAACACATTTTCTGAGCATCTTTAAAATTAAATATACAAGTGAAATAATTTTTACTTGTTTTATTTCAAGTTTTCTTTTTATTGCTATTAAATTTAATCAATTAAGAAAAAAGTTGGGTGAAATTAGAATTATTCGATCTTATACAAAAATTCTATTATTTAACTCAATAATAGCTTTACATCTTCCTAGTTTTACTCCAATTCTTAATGAAACAGCTTATTCACCTATAGAAATTTATACAGTTGCTATAATGCTTGTAAGCAACTATTTAGCTTATTTAAGCTTTATGAATCAAAAAGAAAGTATTGAACAATATGCAACTAACTTTTATTTAAACTAATGGAACTAACTGAAAAACAAATACAGTTCATTGAAAATCGTTTGGAAAACGATGGTGTTAAATATTGGGACATTCGAATAGAAATGTTGGATCATGTTGTTACCGATGTTGAAAATAAATTAGAAAATGGAGAAAAATTTAAGACTGCTGTTCAAGAGAGTTTTCTTTCTTTAGGTTGGAAAGAGAACTTTAACGGAAGTAATTTTGAAGGTATTATGCAGAGAAAACAAAATGTGTTTGCAAAAGAATATCGAAAAAGATATTGGAAATATTTTAAAAACTCTATTGTAAAAACATCTTCACTTGTGTTGTTTTTAAGCTTTGTTACGCTGCTTTATACTATTAGTTTTTATTCTAAAATTTTTAAATACACCTTATTTACTTATTTAATTTCAATGTCAATTTTTATATTCTATTTTTTAATAAAATACAGAGTAAATAGATCTATACAATTAAATAATGCTCTAGAACAAGCAGGTTTTTCTTTAAGTATTATAAATTTTTTCATCTATATGCCTAAAATGATAGGAATTGATGTTTTCAAATTTCCTTTTTTAGTTGCTATAGTTTTTGGATTCGTTTTTTTACAATCAATATTAGGAATTCAATTTTTCAAAAAAGAATATCAAAAAGTTAATGCTACATATAAACAACTTATATCATAATGAAATTAACAAACCAACATATAGAACAATTATACAAGTTTACACGTCAGCATTATGTAGAGCATTATGATGTACAAACAGAATTGGTAGATCATTTGGCCAACGATATTGAACAAATTTGGGTTGATAAACCTCAATTATCTTTTGAGCAAGCTAGAGATATTTCTTTTAAAAAATTTGGTGTTTTTGGTTTTATGGATGTAGTAGAAGAAAAGCAGAAACAACTAGGTAAAAAGTATCGTAAAATCTTATGGAAGTATACAAAAGAATGGTTTGGTTTGCCTAAAATACTTTTAGTAATAAGTCTTATCTTTTTCTTTTTTTACTTCATACAATTACCAATTGGAGTTTATATAATGGGAGCAGTTGTTTTTCTAATGGCCATTTTAGATCTTTATCTTGTAACTAAACTAAAAAAAGAGTTTAAAAAAAGAACCAATACCAATGGCAAAAAATGGATGCTGGAAGAAATGATTTTTAATGTAGCTTCTTTTGGAGGTGTAATAGTTGCCTCTAATCTTCCTCAAATTTTCAATCATATTGAGAGCACGCCATCAAACATTGGTGCAATTATTATCTCTGTAATTATTACACTAACAATTATATACTCTTATGTAACACTAATTGTTATTCCTAAAAAGTCAGAGGAATTATTAGAAGAACATTACCCTGAATATAAACTTGTATAATTATTTTTTACCATCAACAATAATCACAATTTCGCCTTTTGCTGGCTTTTCTGTATAATATGATAAAACTTCTGCTATACTTCCTCGCTTGGTTTCTTCAAATAATTTTGTCAATTCTCTAGAAACAGAAACTTGCCTGTCTTCACCAAAGTATTCGGCAAAATGAGTTAATGTTTTTAATAATTTATGTGGGCTTTCATAAAATATCATAGTACGTTTTTCTTCTGCTAAAAACTTTAATCGGGTTTGTCTTCCTTTTTTAACTGGTAAAAAACCTTCAAAAACGAATTTATCATTTGGTAAACCCGAATTTACCAAAGCTGGTACAAATGCAGTTGCTCCTGGTAAACACTCAACATCTATATTGTGTTGTACACAAGCCCTTGTTAGTAAAAAACCTGGGTCTGAAATTGCTGGGGTTCCTGCATCTGAAATCAGTGCAAAAGTTTCACCACTTTGCAATCTTTTTACTATAGTTTCTACTGTTTTATGTTCATTGTGCATATGATGAGATTGCATAGGTGTGCTAATTTCAAAATGTTTTAAAAGCTTTCCACTAGTACGCGTATCTTCAGCTAAAATATAATCTACTTCTTTTAAAACCTTAAGAGCTCTTAAAGTAATATCTTCTAAATTTCCAATAGGTGTTGGTACCAAATACAATTTACTCATACAGCAAAGCTACAACAAAGTTTTAGTACATTTGTGCTATGCCAAAAAAGCTGTTAAAAAATATTGATTTCCCTAAGGATATAAGACAATTAAACAATGATGAATTGCCTTTATTAGCCAAGGAATTACGTGAGTTTATTATTGATGTAGTTGCAACTAAAGAAGGTCATTTAGGCGCCAGTTTAGGTGTTGTTGAACTTACTATTGCTTTACATTATATGTTTAATACTCCAACAGATCAATTAGTTTGGGATGTTGGACATCAGGCTTATGGACATAAAATTTTAACTGGTAGGAAAGATATTTTCCATACTAATCGTCAATTACATGGAATTTCTGGTTTTCCAAAACGTTCAGAAAGTACTTATGACACTTTTGGAGTTGGACATTCATCTACTTCAATTTCTGCTGCTTTAGGAATGGCTATCGCTTCCAAATTACAAGGAGAAGAAAAACATCATATTGCTGTTATTGGTGACGCCTCTATTGCTAGTGGAATGGCTTTTGAAGCTTTAAACCATGCTGGAGATACCAACGCTAACTTATTGGTTATTTTAAACGATAATGCTATTGGTATTGATCCTTCAGTTGGAGCTTTAAAACATTACTTAACTAGAATAAAATCTACACGATCTGATATTGAACAGCATAATATATTTGAGGGACTCAATTTTGATTATTCTGGCCCTATTGACGGTCATAATTTTGAAGAACTTTTATTAGAACTTAACAGATTAAAACAAATCAAAGGCCCCAAGTTTTTACATGTAATTACTACCAAAGGAAAAGGCCTTAGACAAGCCGAGCAAGATCAAGTAAAATATCATGCTCCAGGAAAATTTGATAAAGTATCTGGAGATGTTTTACCAAAAGAAGCTAGTAAGTTTACTAAGTTTCAAGATGTATTTGGAAAAACTATTGTAGAATTAGCCGAACAAAATGAAAAAATAGTAGGAATTACACCTGCTATGCTTACTGGAAGCTCTTTAAAATTTATGTTAGAGAAATTTCCTGAACGCACTTTTGATGTGGGTATTGCCGAACAACATGCCGTAACATTAGCTGCTGGTATGGCAACTCAAGGTATTATTCCGTTTTGCAATATTTACTCCACATTTTTACAACGTGCTTATGATCAAATAATACACGATGTTGCTTTGCAAAACTTATCTGTTGTTTTTTGTTTAGATAGAGCTGGTATAGTTGGACAAGATGGAGCCACACATCATGGAGTTTTTGACTTAGCTTACCTACGTTGCATTCCAAACCTACACATTTTTGCTCCTCGTAATGAAATTGAATTGCGAAACATTATGTATACAGTACAGTTAGGAATTGATAAACCTATAGCTATCCGTTATCCTAGAGGAAAAGGTAGACTTGAAGAATGGAAACTTCATTTCAAAAAAATAAACATTGGTGAAAACATTTGTTTAAAAGAAGGAAGTGACTTAGCCGTTCTATCTACAGGAACAATTGCTAATAATGTCTCAGAAGCCATAAAAAAGACAAAAAACAAATATTCTATAGCGCATTACGATATCCGATTTATAAAACCTATAGATAAAAAGCTACTTGAAGTAATCTTTAATAAATTTGACAAGATTATAACTATTGAAGATGGAACTGTTAAAGGAGGTTTAGGCAGTGCTATTTTGGAACAAGCATCTGAATTAAATTACGGTGGTCAGATAAAACTTTTAGGTGTTCCTGATGAATTTATTCATCATGGTACTATAGATGAACTACAAAAGCAATGTAAAATAGATATAGGTTCTATTCAAAATATGATTGAAGAACTTTTAAAATAAAAAAGCGAACCTATTTTCGGTTCGCTTTTTTATTTTATTAATTCATCTTAATAAGATGCACTGAATGATCCGTTTGTTATTTTAAGTGATTCTATAACATTATTATTACACTTATCTATATTTCCAGAAAAATTTCCGGAAATAGTTGTTCCGTCGTTAACAGATGTTACAAAAGTCATTTTACTATTTGGAATACCGTTACCACAACTTGACACAGATATTATTGAACCAAAATAATAAGTAGTTCCATTTTGAATGTAGGTAAAGTCACTTAATGTATCTGTACCTGTTTTCGACTTGTATACTTTTATTGTAATAACTTTATCTGTTGAATTATTAATTGTTCCTGTTAATTGTACTGATTTTAAACCTGATTGTGTGTCTGAATTTGGATCAACAGTAATAGAGTTAAATGTTAGCTCTTTACCATCAATTGTCATTTTTATTTCTTTTTTTGCTCCTGTAGGTGTTATATCGTCGTCATTACTTGAACAAGATGACATAATAGCAATAGAGAATAATACTAGCATTTTGAATACTAATTTTTTCATAGAATTTATTTTTTTAATTTGTTTTTGCGAATATAATATTTAAAAATAAAAAAACGAACTGCTTCAGTTCGCTTTTTTATTTACTCGACATTAAAAGTAATAGGCAAAGTATATCCTACCTTTACATTTTTATTCTTATGACTACCAGGTGTCATCACAGGTAAAAGTTTAGCTATTCTAATAGCTTCTTCTTTCAATTTTTCATGCGGAGCTCTAGCTGAGATATCTACTACTTTTCCTTTCTTGTTTATTTTAAACTGTAAGTATATTCTTTTGAAACCAGGACTAAGAACCGAAATACATTGTTTCTCTTTTTTCCCATTTTCATTATTCAATATTTCTTTTTTTTCTAAACAATTAATAAGATCTATATTAAAATTTTTAGCAACATGACTACGCATCATTTTATTTAAGCAATATTTCTTTTGAGAGTTTGTTTCATATTTTTCACAACCTGGAAAAATAGGAGCTTTATCAATTATTGTAAAGGGAACATCTTCTGAATTTCCGTCAATAAAATTAATTGTTTTAATATTATTCTTATTATCATCTTTCTTTTCTTGTGAAATTACACCATTCGTTATAAAAGCTATAAATACAAATAATAATGTCTTTTTCATAATACAATGTTTTGATTAATGTTCTAACAAACATAACAAAAAAAACGAACCAAATTGGTTCGCTTTAAATATATAGATAAATTTTTCTTATCCTTAGTTGTTCAATGCTTCTGCCCCACCAACAATCTCTAAGATCTCATTAGTAATTGCAGCTTGACGCGCTTTGTTATAAGTTAATAATAACTCGTCACGTAATTCTTTAGCATTATCAGTTGCCTTATGCATTGCAGTCATACGAGCTCCATGTTCGGCAGCAAATGAATCACGGATAGCCTTGTATAATTGCGTTTTTAAAGACTTTGGTATTAATTCTAATACAATTTCTTCTTTAGAAGGTTCGAAGATGTAATCTAAATTTACATTCTCATCACTTTCTACTGGTTCAATTGGTAAAAACTGTTCAACTTGTGGTATTTGAGTTGCAGCATTTTTAAATCTATTATAAACTAATTCTATTCTATCATAAGAACCATCTACATATAAATCCATTAATTTTTCAGCAACTTTAGCTACATTATCAAAAGTTAATTCATCAAAAATATCAGTTCTATTTTCAATTACATTATTATCTTTTGATAAGATATCGTTACCTTTTTTACCTATTGTCATTAAGTCAACAGCTACTCCATTATACTTTGTGTTAATAGTATTTACTGTTTCTTTAACGATAGATGAGTTAAAACCACCACATAAACCTCTGTTAGAAGTAACTACAACTAGTAATACTTTATTTACTTCTCTTTGCGTAGAATATGCTCCACCTGCATCACTATCTAAAGTAGCGCTTAAGCTTTGTAATAACTCAGTAAGCTTAGATGAATATGGACGCATTGCTGTAATAGCATCTTGAGCTTTTTTCAACTTTGCAGCCGATACCATTTTCATGGCAGAGGTAATCTGCATTGTTGATTTAATTGAAGTAATTCTATTACGTATTTCTTTTAAGTTTGCCATAATTTCTAGTTATGTGTATGCTATTTTAATGTTTACTAAAAAATTAGTTTTTAATTTTCCAGTTTTCCCAAACAAAGTCATATTGATAGGTAATTTCATGTGTTTCTGCTAACTTTCTTTGAATGCTTTCCATTCGTTCTCTAGCATTATCAATGATGAAATCGTGGAACTGAATCTGTAAATTTTTAAAATTGGTAATTAAACCTGATTCTAAAAGAGATTCTAATACTTCGTATTCTCCACCTTCAATATTAATCTTTATAAGATCTACATTAGTAATATTATGATCTTTAATAAAGTTTACAATCGATTTTAACTGAATTTTCTCTCCATCGTCAGTCTTTATAAAAACTGAGGATGCATCTCCTGTATTACTTATATTAAGTTCTTTATCTTCATTAGATAATCCATAATGAAAAGATTTAACTTTCTCATTATCCTTGAACTTATCTTTTATAATATTATAAAAAGATTTTACTGGTTCGAAAACGTAGATTTCGCAAGAGTATTTATTAAAAATACTCTCTGCAAAATTACCTTTAAAACCTCCTAAATCTAATACTACAGAAGTCTCTGTTAAATTATAATCTAATCGTAAAGTTTCATCTCCATTAACCGCAAACCAAGGCTTACAACGTTCTTTTTGAATTTTACGTTGCTTTTTCTTTTCTATGATGTCTTTGAAAAGTTTATTAAACATTGGTTACGATATCTTATACTTTATTAAAGAGATTTATAATACTTTAAAATAAATTTAGTTTGAAAATTTAGCAGAAATTTCTGCTGCTGCTGATGTTAACACATCTGTTACTTCATCAGTTAATTTTCCAGATTTTAATACATCTAAAGTATCTCTATGCTTAGCATTTAAATACTCGATATAATCTTTTTCAAACTCTTTTACCTTGTTTACAGGTACATCTTTTAATAAGTTCTTAGAACCTGCATAAATGATTGCAATCTGATCTTCTACAGTAAAAGGATCGTTTTGAGCTTGCTTTAAAATTTCAACGTTACGTTGTCCTTTAGAAATTACACTCATAGTAGCAGCATCTAAATCAGAACCAAACTTAGCGAACGCTTCTAACTCACGGAACTGAGCTTGATCTAATTTTAATGTACCAGATACTTTCTTCATAGATTTAATCTGTGCGTTACCTCCTACACGTGATACAGAAATACCAACGTTAATTGCTGGACGTACACCAGAGTTAAATAAATCAGACTCTAAGAAAATCTGTCCATCAGTAATCGAAATTACGTTTGTTGGAATATATGCTGATACGTCTCCTGCTTGTGTTTCAATAATTGGTAATGCAGTTAAAGAACCTCCACCTTTTACGATTCCTTTTAATGAATCTGGTAAATCGTTCATTTCACTTGCAATTTTATCATCATTGATAACTTTTGCAGCACGCTCTAATAATCTTGAGTGTAAGTAGAATACATCCCCTGGGTAAGCCTCACGTCCTGGTGGTCTTCTTAATAATAAAGATACCTCACGGTAAGCTACTGCTTGCTTAGATAAATCATCATAAACAATTAATGCTGGTCTACCAGTATCACGGAAATATTCTCCAATTGCAGCTCCTGCGAATGGTGCATATACCTGCATTGGTGCAGGATCAGATGCATTTGCAGCAACGATAGTTGTATAAGCTAAAGCTCCTTTTTCTTCTAACATACTAGCAATTGCTGCTACAGTAGAAGCTTTTTGACCAATAGCTACATAGATACAGTACACTGGTTGTCCTGCATCATAAAATTCTTTTTGATTTAAGATTGTGTCAATAGCAACTGTTGATTTACCAGTTTGACGGTCTCCAATGATTAACTCACGTTGTCCACGTCCTACAGGAATCATTGCATCAATAGACTTGATACCAGTTTGCATTGGCTCAGTTACAGGCTCACGGTAAATTACCCCTGGAGCTCTACGCTCTAAAGGCATTTCGTAAGTTGTTCCTTCGATTGGTCCTTTACCATCAATTGGTTGACCTAAAGTGTTTACAACACGTCCTGCGATTCCTTCTCCAGCTCTTAAAGAAGCAATTCTTTCTGTACGCTTAACAGTAGAACCTTCTCTTACTGATGTAGAAGCTCCTAATAATACAACCCCTGCATTGTCTTCTTCTAAGTTTAATACGATACCTTCTAGTCCGTTATCGAATTCAACTAACTCTCCATATTGTACGTTAGATAAACCATAAACACGAGCAATACCATCACCTACTTGTAATACTGTACCTACTTCATTTAATGAAGCTTTTGACTCGAAATTTGTTAATTGTTCCTTTAAAATTGCTGATACTTCAGCTGGTTTAATTGCTGCCATCTTATTTCTTTTGATGTATAATTAAATTTGTGGAATATAATGACTGTTGTCAAATTCTCTTCTTAATTCATTAAATTGATTAGAGATACTTGCATCATACTGCACATCTCCAACACGTAAAATAAATCCTCCTAAAATTTCTGGATTTACTATATTTTCTATACTAGCACTATTTCCTGTAAGTTCTACAATCTTTGCTTGTATTTTATCTTCTAGCTCTTTTGTTAAAGCTACTGCTGTAGTAACTTTAGCAACCTGCATACTCTTGTGGTAATCGTAAATGATAGAATATTGCTTTGCAATTGGCTCTAACATTATCATACGTTTATTTTCTTCTAATAAGTTAAATAAACCTTTTATAACGTTATCTACTTTGTCACCAAAAAGTGCTGCTAAAACTTTACGTTTATCTGCAGCTTTAATTACAGGGCTTTTAAGCATTGTATCTAATTCACTACTCTCTGCAATAGTATCTACGATTAACTTCATGTTATCGTTTACTAAAGTTTCGTTTCCTGTTTCTTTAGCTAGATTTAAAATTGCTTTTGCGTAACGTAATGCTGGTCTTGCTCCTTTCATTGTTTGATTAGTTTAAAGTAACCTCTTCTAACATTCCTTCTACAAGCTTTAATTGATCGTCTTGTGAAGTTAATTCTTTTCTTACTACTTGTTGAGCGATGTTGATTGATAACTCAGCAACATTTTTCTTTAACTCAGCAATTGCAGCTTGTTGTTCTTGCTTAATAGTTGCTTTAGCATTTTCTATCATAATAGCTGCTTGTTCAGAAGCTTCTTCTTTTGCCTCAGCGATAATGTTATCTTTAATTTCACGAGCATCTTTCATCATTGCATCTCTTTCAGCACGTGCTTCTTTGATCATTTTTTCATTATCTGCTTGTAAGTTTTGCATTTCCTTACGAGCATTTTCAGCCTCGTCTAATGCATTTTGAATTCCTTCTTCTCTTTCATCTAAAGAGCTTAAAATTGGTTTCCAAGCAAACTTTGCTAATAAAAATAATAAAATCCCTAAAATAACTAGTTGCATTACGAACAACCCTGGAGAAAAATCATTTAATAACTGATCCATTATATATCTAATTAATTCTTTTTAAAAACACCTTTTGTTTAATTGTGAAAACATTTCCTGTAACCAACCGTTACAGGAATATGTTTTTCTTTGTTTTAAAATCTTATTTTCCTAAGATTAAAGCACCGAAAGCTAATCCTTCTAATAATGCTCCGATGATGATCATCGCTGTTTGGATTTTACCAGCAGCCTCAGGTTGACGAGCAATTCCTTCCATTGCTTTTCCTCCAATTTGACCTAATCCGATTCCTCCACCGATTACGATTAATCCTGCTCCAATTAAATTGTACATACTAATTGATTTATATTAAATTAAACAAATTCTTATTCTATATTCTTAGTGAGCATCTGCATGCTCGTGATCGTGCTCTTCTACTGCCATACCGATAAATAAAGCAGATAACATTGTAAAAATAAATGCTTGTAAGAAGGCTACTAATATTTCAATTACTGAAATAAATAATGTTAACACTAATGAAATCCCTGTTGAAGCAACTCCTCCAAACTGAGCTTTTAAAGTCATCATTAACGCTATTAAACTCATTACTACGAAGTGTCCCGCTGTAATGTTTGCAAATAAACGCACTAATAATGAAAATGGTTTAATTAAAATAAAACCTACTAATTCTATTATTGCTAATATTGGTCTTAAAACTACAGGAACTCCTGGCATCCATAAAGTGTGCATCCAAAAATCTTTTGTTCCACTTGAGATGTATACTACTAATGTAAAAATAGCTAAACAAGCTGTCACAGCAATTTGACCTGTAACGTTAAACCCTAATGGAGTTAATCCTAATAAGTTTAATATCCAGATAAAGAAAAATACCGTTAATAAATAAGGCATAAATCTCTTATACTTCTTTTCTCCAATATTTGGTCTTGCGATTTCATCTCTTACATATAACACTAATGGCTCTAATACACGACCAACTCCAGTTGGAATTGCTCCTTTTTTATAACCTTTAGCTAAAGAGTTAAATCCTAAAAACATTAATAATCCTGCGAATAACATTCCAAAAACACTCTTAGTAATAGAAAAATCTAATACTTTGTGTGCATTTGTTGCATGGTGAGTTTCATCAAAAGCAACCTCAGTAGCTCCTTCATTTAACTCATAAATTTTACTATGAATCTTAACTAACTTTACATCCCCAGCATCAACGATAACTGTTCCATCATCATTATGATGGAATTTAGACGACATAAAAAACTTAATTCCTTTGCTTGTTTTAACAATTACTGGTAATGGAAAACCTACGTGCTTTCTTTCACCTGCATCATTCGTATACGAATAAAAAGCAAAATCATGTGAATCTGCTAAGTGATGCTTAATGTAATCGTTGATTTCTTTCTTGGTGTTTACTCTTCCACCATCATTTTCTGAAGATTTTTTTTCTCCACCACCAGCAAATGCTGTGAATGAAGTAAAAACTAGTGCTAAGACTGTAAAAAACTTGATAGATTTTTGTGCTATCATCATGCCTTTTTTAATATAGGGTTATGGTCTCTAAATTTCCGTGCAAAGGTACACATTTAATTAAAACTACAAACCCTTTTTTTGTCTTAGTTTTTCAAAAGATATTTTAAAGCAAAAAAAACATGAAACTATTTGCTATTCAATAGTTTTGAAACAGCAATAGCTTCTAGAAT
This sequence comes from Tenacibaculum aiptasiae, assembly GCF_965221665.1. Taxonomy (NCBI): domain Bacteria; kingdom Pseudomonadati; phylum Bacteroidota; class Flavobacteriia; order Flavobacteriales; family Flavobacteriaceae; genus Tenacibaculum; species Tenacibaculum aiptasiae. The sequence goes on along the minus strand of NZ_CBDCSN010000002.1, from coordinate 1,456,082 downwards.
TAAAAATAAAAATAATGGAATTACTAATGAAAATCTTTCTGGCTTAGTTAGTTGTTCATTTGCGAAGACCGAAGCTTGAAAAATCAATACAAAAAATCCAATTTTTAAAAATATGGATGCCAAATACGCATATCCTGCCTGATTAGGCATCTTATCTGCTATAAACTCAACTATAAAATATACAATAATTGCTGCAATAACATGAAATAGATATACCGCAAAAAGTGAAAATGATAATTGAATTTCTTTTGAAGCTAAAACATAGTTGTGCGGAATGTAACTTATTGCTAGTGTTAAAATTACTGCAGCAATAAAGAACAAAATTCGTTTAATCATTTTCTTTTGAAATTTTTGTAACTTGTTGGATAACGGAGAACATTGCTAAGAAAACAGCAACCAGTGTACATATTTTAGTATATAACTCTCCTTCGTTTGGATATTTGGTATCTAACCATTCACCTAGTAAACTTCCTAGATAAATGGTTAAACCCATTTGAAAAGCAATAGTAGTAAACCGAATATATTTATTAAGCGGTTTTCTCTTTGAGTTTTTGCTCATCTTTATTTAATTCTTTCACGGCTCCTTTCATTGAACAAGTAGCATTAAATGCTGCACCTGGTTCTACTGAAAGCTTACCTATAACTACATCTCCATTAATATTTGCTGAAGATTTTACTGTTAAAGTATTTGAAACCAATAATTCTCCTGAGAACTTACCTTCTACATCTGCATTTGTACACTCTACCTTACCTTTAATTAAACCAGAGTCGCCTATAATTACTCTACCATCTGTTTTTATGGTTCCTTCTAAAGTTCCGTCTATTCTGAAGTCTCCTTCTGAAATAATATCTCCAGTAATCTTGGTGTTTTTACCTATAATATTTCTTTCTGACACTTTTCTTTCACCTGCTTTTGCTTTCTTGTTTTCTTTACTAAACATACTTGGGGAGTTTTGGGGAATTAAATTTTACCTAATTTTTTAATTATTTCTTTTGCTTTCTTACCTTCTTCAGTATTTGTATAACTAATAGACACAAACTCTAACGCTTTCTTGTACACCTTCTTATCGTTATACTTACCTATAGCTAAAGCTTTTAAGAGAGCAAATTTAGGAATTAAATTTGAATTTCTTATGGTTGGCAAAAATCCATCTATTTCACTTACAACTTCTTCAAACTTATTTTCTTTATATAAGTAATAGATTTCTTTGTATTTATCTAAGACTGCATCTTCTTTTTTCTCTTCCGTTAACTTCTCGTTTGGATTACTTATGATTTGTGCAAACTTAGTATCTGAATATTTATTCAGTATAATGTTTTTAAATTCTGATGCTTTTTCTTCGTTATTTAAACTTGTATAAATCTGATATAAATGATAACTAATAGGCAGTTCTAACTTATCATCTTTACGTTCTTCTCGTAAACGTTCTAAGTTTTTAACTGCTAATTCTGAGTTTTTAAATTGCTCTTTATAAATCAACCCTAATTGATATAATGCATCATTACGATCAAACACAAGTTTATCTATAACTTTCTTTTCTGTTGGTATTTGACTTATATATGTAGATAATTCATAACGTTTATTCACCTTTGGTTCTGAAGATTCTTCTTCTTCATCGGTAATATTAGTAGTTGATTTATCTGACAAACGCCAGTTATCTTCCAAAGGTCTTGTTCCCCATACTTTTTGAAATTCTGCTTTTCCATAACCTAAAGCCTGAGTATTGTAAAAATACCATTTTCCTTTATTTGAAAGATTTATAGATGCCCCTCCTCCAAATGAGTTTCCAAAATTTTGAGCATTTAGTAGTAACTGTTGTTTTTCTTCGTCTTCTTTCTTTATTTTTTCAATATACTTTTCAAAAAAAGATTCCTGCTCTTCTTTTGTCATTCCTACCAAATTAAGAATACTATCATTTGTTTTAACTAGATCTTCATACTTTCTTAAAGTTGTTAAACCTTTATTTTTTCTACGAATTCTACGTATTCTTTTCTCTTGATCAAACTCTTTTGATGTTACTTGTAAAACACTATCATAATAAGCCCCCGCTAGCAAATAGTTCTCTTTATTAAATGCTATATTCCCTAAATGCTCGTAAGCATATGTTTTTTGATAATCATTGTTATTTTTTGCCCTCAATGATTTTTCATAATAGGCTATTGCTTTTTCTGGATTGTTTCTTCCTTCCTCTAAAACACCTGCCTGATAGTATAATGTATTTAAATATTTTCTGTTGTCCGTGTTTCGAATTAACTTTTTTAATCGTGCTAAAACAACTATTGATGCTGAATCGTTCTCTGTATTTTTGGCTAACTCTATATTTGCTCGAATACGGTATTTATAAGGTGCTTTTCTATAATCTGCTAATTTTTTAAACACCATTCTTGCCGAATCTCTTCTATCTAACTCGCTATAAATCTGCCCTAAAACAAACATATTTCGAGCTGCTTGCTCTTTATTTTTAAATATTTTAGAAGCTGCCGTTAAATGCTCTATTACTTTTTGAATCGTATCTGTTTTTTGATACGCCATTGCCATTGCTGTATGGGCTTGTTCTCTAATTTCGTCTGGTAACTCTTCTTCATTTTCTTCTACTTCTAACAAAAATTTTAATGATTCTATAGCTAATTTCTCATTATCTAATCGAATATTTGTTTTAGCTCTCCAAATTTTAGTTTCGTTTATTAAGCTTGCATTTGGGTAATTTGCTATGATGTAGTTAAATGCCTCTATTGCTGGTATAAATCTTTGTGTATAGTATCTTGATTTTCCAAGTAATAAATAAGCATCGTCTATTTGGCGATTTCTCTCATACCCATTTATATTCATTGAATGCTTCTGAATTGCTTTTACTGCTTTTTCTTCTGCTTTATCAAATGGTGTTAGTTTTTTATTCTCTTCTTCTTCATCTTCTCCAAAACCTGTACCTGGTTGCAATACTGGAGCTACTATTTTGCTTTCATCAAAAGTTATTGGTTCTATTTGTAGTCGTCTCCAAAAATTGTCTTGATGTTTGTCTTCAATTTCTTTTAATCCCTTTAAATAAGCTTGCTCTCCATTAAACAACACATTGTATTTTGTTGTTACTGCATGAAAGTTTCTATTTAAAAAAGCATCTTTTTTTACGCTACATGAATACACAATAGCTAAAAGAATATTGAAAACTAAGATTTTGTATAGTTTTTTCATAAGAATTACACCTTTACTGTACAACAATATTATAGTTAAGTTATTGTACGTAAAAGCGTAAAAATAATAATAAAAAGATAATTTTTATCAATTTAGTTTATCACAATCGATATTTACATTTTTACATCGTTCTTGGTAAGCTAAAATTAGTTTTTCTTTTGCTAAAGAACTTTTCGGAAAATACTCTAATGCTTTATTATATTGATAAATAGCATTTTTGTATTTCTTTTTTGCTAACCACTGGTCTCCGTCTTGTATAACAAAGTTGAATTTTGGTAAATATTTCTTGTTATATGCTTCTTTTTTTATTGCAATGCTTCTACTATTTATTTCTTTTTGAGCGTCTCTAAAATGTATCAATAATGGAATGCTAATTAAAGTTAACACTATCAAAGTTAGACTGAAATAAACTCTGAGTTTCTTCTCTTCTTCTTTTATTTTTAATCTAATTCTTCTTTTAACTCGACTTAACTCGTAGTTAGACTTTTTTAAAAAAGAAAGTTTACCTTTAAAAAGACCCTTTAATTCTTTCTTCTTCTCTTATGGCGAACCTTCTTTTTTAAATATGCTTTTCTTTCGCAATAAATTTTTATTATTACGAAGTATAGGTTTTATGCTACCATAACCTCCATACATACATTAAGCCGAAAAATAGCTTTCTAATTCTTGCAATGTTTCTTGTGATGTATTGATATCTTTAACCACATTTCCTTTGTCTAAAACCACTATTCGTTCACAAACATCGGTTACATGACTTAAATCGTGACTTGATACTAGCACTGTAACTTCCTTATTCTCTGTTAAGGTTTTTATTATTTTTTTCAGTCTAATTTGAGTCGTTGGATCTAAATTTGCAAAAGGTTCATCTAAAATTACTACTTGTGGGTTACCCATCATTGCAGCAACAATTCCTGCTTTTTTCTGATTTCCTTTACTTAGGTCTCGTAAATATTTTTTCTTCCCTAGAATTTCTCCATTAAAAAACTCCTCAAACTGACTTAAATAAGATTTCACATCTGCCCTATTCATTCCTCGCAAATCTCCAATAAACTCAAAATACTCCATAGGAGTTAAATAACTTATTAGAAAGGATTCATCAATAAAAGATCCTGTAAAAGTTTTCCAGTCTTCGCTTTTATTTACTACTACTTCATTATTTATTATTTCACCTGTTGTTGGTCTTATTAAATCCAACAAAATATTAAAATATGTTGTTTTTCCTGCTCCATTATTACCTACCAAACCAAATGATTGACCTGTTGGAATTTCTAATGTTTCTATATTTAAGACTTCAGTTTGTCCGTATTTTTTTGATATATTATTTGATCTAATCATGTTTTCTTCTTTTAATTTTTTATGTTTTAGGCTTCTTTTCCAAAGGCATTAATCATTGCATATTTATCTTTAATATACTTTGCCTCAATTAAATTCATAAAATAGTTTTTAAATACTAAACCTATTACACCTACTAACGCTACTACAATAAATCCTGAATTATATCCAACGAATTTATCAAACACCCAAAATATAGCCATTGGAAATAACATTAATGGTAGTATAATTAAGAACTGCGTAGCGCTGGTTCCTTGCGTATTACCAAAACCTCCTTTTGTCAAATCAATTCTTTTTCTATTGAAAGAGCCAGCATATAATAAAAACAATGAATTAAATCCTATATTAAAAACAGCTCCACAAGTAATCATTAAAAATATCCTAGTTCCAAAATATAAATAAGGAATACTTAAAAAATATAAGATTGATGTCATAGCTACCATTAAAAACCATTTTGACTCCAAGAATTTTCTATATCTAAAACTTTGACTCATTAGCATTTTATAATGTGAACTATCCCAAGCTGGAATAAATTGTCCATAGTTTAGTGCAAATCCTCCCGTTATAAATAATGAAGCAAACATTAGCATTGCAGGCATTTTCTGATATGTTTCTTGAGTAAAGAAAATTAACCCATAAAAAAGAAATAGAAAGGACATTAAAAAAACTGTTTTTGTTCTTTTATTTCTCCAAATTAATCGAATATCATTTTTAATAAATGGTGCTACATCACCTAATCTTTCTGTCCAAGATAAATCAACAGTAGTTGCTACTTCTGTTTTTACAGCAACAATATCATCTAAGTAAACTCTATTTCTTAATTGTTTAAAGTTTATATAAAACAATACAACTGCTAAAACTAATGGAATAAAAGCTAATACTGGATTTTCTACAACTCCATCAAATATTTGTTGGCTATAAATAGAAACATCGAAACTCGTGAACTTTTGTAAAGCAAGTAGACCAACTAACAAAACGGCAATAAACGTAAATACCTTATTATTCTTATTTATTAGAAAATTTAAAAAATTATTAGCTTGAATAACGCATAACATTGCAAATAGCCAGCCTAAAATTCCAATAGTATTATAATCATGATTAATTAATACTATTGCAAAAGGGATATAAAAAAACAATGGCAAAAAATTAAATCCTGAAAAAGCTGATTTACCTAAAAGGTAATAAACTAACTTATCTTTTTTTATTGGAAGTATTAGTAATGGTTTTATATTCATTACTGGTAATTTTTGCATTAAATAACGAAAAATTAAATCTCCCAAAATAGCAAAAACTAACATCGAATTAACTATTTGTAAAGGATCTTGATCTGGAAATGTTTTTTTCAAAATAAAATATCCTCCTATACCAATACTTAAAAAAGCCACTATAAAATAAAGAATAAAAAATCCCATTATTATTTTTAGTGCTAGTCCTTTTTGCCAATAAGAAGAACGAAAATATTGTTTCCATTCTAATTTTAAAAAGTGTAAAATCATTTGGTTTGTGATTATTTGATTGATTAACTATATGTATTATTTTTTCGATTTTTGTTACATAAAAAAAGCATCAATTTTATAAAATTGATGCTTTTCTATATTATTTTTATCTTCAATACACTTACGCCCATTGACAAATTACTCCTCCCATTAATGCTAATGTTATAATCCAATATCCTGCATTTATAAACACATATTTAAAACTCTTTCTTTCAAATAATGCTTGTGTTCCTAAAATTGGTAAAGCTATAAATAATCCAATCATAGTTCCATGCAGTGCTCCATGACCAAATGTTCTAAATCTATCTCCAAAATTAGACATGAATTCTTTAAAGTAAGCAAATGCTCCTCCAGTTTGCTCCATAAAGCCTGGTTCTCCCATTAATACTGATTGTACTCCCCATTGATGTATTACTAATGTTTGTAATATAAATGCTAGTAAAAAGCTAAACACATAAGAGAGTCCAAAAATCTTTCCCATATTCGCTCCTTGCATTGATTCTTCTGTAAAGTTGACCTCTTTCATCCAAGCATTTTTAAAAAGCATTGGACCATACCAAATAAATCCCATTACCATAGGAACTAATGCTGCTATAGCGATAATTAAAAAATTAAATTTCATAAATATAAAGTTTTGGTTTACAACCAAATATAACAAAAAAAGCATCAAATAATTATTTGATGCTTTTCTACTTATTTTCTTTAAACCTTATTTAATCTTTAAAGATTTAGCTATTGCTTCCAATTCAAAAATAAAATCACGTTTATTTACTGAAGGTGCATACGTAAATCCTTCAAAAATTATCAATCGGTTATTTTTCTTATCGATTACTGTATAATTTATAAATGGCCCTGCCATGAAATCGTTTTTCACTTCCCATTTACCTCTAGTTTCATATGCTTTTTTACCATCTATTTCGGCATCAAATGTAAAAGGTGTGTATGCTTGTTCTGTAATCATATACATCCCTTCTTTACTACCTGGAATATATTTCTTACCTATAGTGTCACGTACTGAAGTAATATTATCTGAAACTTTAGATTCATCTTCTAAAGGAACACTGTATATTAAAATATTATTGGTTCCATCTCCTCTAGCTATTCCGCTTTTTAGATGCTGTCTCATCCATAAAAAATCACCCGTATCTTCGACTAAATTATATCTTTTAGGAATATCAACTGTTAATCCAAGGTTTTGAATTGTTTTAAACTTTGTTTCATCGATACGTTCTTTTTTAAAGATAGTTTGGGTAAATCTTATGTCTTCATCTTTAAATATCTTAATAATCTCTTTCCCCTTATTCTTTATTAAGTTTATTAACCCTTCTTTTCCCTTTGCTGTTGCATAAACAATAATTTGAGGTGCCGCATATTTATTTTTCTCAACTTTAATATCTTCTTCTGTTCCATTTTGAAGAATTAAAATTGCCTTTGCATGTCTCAAAAAACTATTAAAACCTATAGGGTCTACTTGACTGACAGATAATAATGTTTCCGGTTGTGGCAAACCAACTTGGTGCTCCCCAAATACTGTACGAATTTCATCTCCTATTTTCCCTTGCCAATCTGCTGCTTTGGTAACAATCATAATTTTGTTAGTTGTCCCATTGGATCTAGGCAAAATATAACCATCTTTTCCTTCTCCTGTTTTACATGAAATTACCAAGCATGTCAATACTAATAAGGCTACTATTTTCTTCATAGTTTATACTTTTACTCTTTAGTTGTAAAATTTAGCTTTTAAAAATTTTAAGCTTCATTCCTGGTTTTAGACTTTTTACACTCCAAATATTATTCCATTTTTTGATTTGTTCAATAGAAATTGAAGGATATTTTTTAGAGATCGTCCATAATGAATCTCCATTCTTAACAATATATATTTCATGCTCACCTTTTGGTGTTTCATGTTTCTTTTTAGAAGCTTGTTTTGGTATAGCTAATTTTTTAGGATAAATACTTAAGCGTTGACCTATTTTAAGCCTATTATTACGTAAACCATTCCAACGTTTTATATCTCTTACTCTTACCCCAAACTTATTTGCTATTTTCCCTAAATAATCTCCGCTACGCACTCTATAACGAATACGCTTATCCATTTCGAAGTACTTAGGTAATGGTTTTTCTCTCTTGGCATCATCTTCATTTGCCAAGGTATAGATATCCTTCTCTTTATCTAAGAATTCTATTACACTTTTTCGAGGTAATCTAACTGCATAATTTTTCCCTTTTACATATGGAATTATGTCTAGTTTATACGATGGATTTAAAAACGATAACAAATCTGTATCGATTTTTGTTTTTTCTGAAATCTGATCAAAACTTATGGTTCTTTTTACCCTTACTGTATCTGTTTCAAAGTGAAATATTTTTGGTGCTTCTGGATTAATCCCATGTTCTTCTGCATATTCAAAAATATACATCGTTGCGTAAAAAGCTGGTACATATCCTGCTGTTTCCCTAGGTAAAAAAGGTCTAATATTCCAGTAGTTTTTATAGCCTCCAGATCGTTTAATTGCTTTTGAGACATTTCCTGGCCCAGAATTGTATGCTGCTAAAGCTAAATCCCAATCGCCAAATATTTTATATAACTGACTTAAGTATTTACAAGCTGCTATAGTTGCTTTTACTGGATCTTGCCTATCGTCTACATAAGAATTAACTTTCAAATCAAACTGAACTCCTGTCCCATACATAAATTGCCATAGACCTGTTGCCCCTACTCTTGAACGGGCATCTGGACGTAAAGCTGATTCAACAATCGCTAAATATTTCATCTCTAATGGTACATCGAACTGATCTAAATATTGTTCGAACATTGGAAAATAATATTTGGCTTTTGCCATTAAAGCTGGATAATACTTTTTACGATATTTTAAATAACCATTTATTACTTTTTCTAAAGCTGGATTGTATGCTAAATGAAATGGTGTTTTTACATCTATATCATTTAATCGTTTTTTTAATAAATCTGTTGAAAGTATTGTAGTTGTATTCCCTAGAATGTCTTTATCGTTTATTACATACTGAATACTATCAAACAACGATGAATTAAACTTTTCTTCTATTAGTAAACTATCAATCATTTTCAAATCTGCATCTGAAAACAAATCTTCGGCTTGCTTTATTTTAATAGAATCTTTTGCTACAATAGTTGAATCAACGGCAATTTCTAGATTTGGTTTTTCTACTGAAGTACTATCAATTGGTTGTTGTGCAAAAATTGAAACTGTAAAAAAAAGTAGTAATAGTAAGTTTTTCATCTTTGGTTTAAATATCTAATTCTACAGCTATTGGACAGTGGTCTGAATGCTTTGCTTCTGGTAAAATATAAGCTCTAGAAATTTTATCTTTTAAAGGTTCAGTTACCATTGCATAATCTAATCGCCATCCTTTATTATTAGCTCTAGCATTCGCTCTATAACTCCACCATGAATACTCTTGTCGTTCTGGATTTAAATGGCGGAAACTATCTATAAATCCACTATCTATAAATTTACCTAACCACTCTCTTTCTTCTGGTAAAAATCCTGAGACTCCTTTCATTTTTGGATTATGAATATCAATCTCTTCATGACAAATATTATAATCTCCACAAATTACTAAGTTTGGAATTGTTTTACGTAACTCAGTAGCATACGCTAGTATTTCATCCATATAGTTAAATTTATAATCTAACCTTGCTGAATTTGTTCCTGACGGTAAATACATACTCATTATTGAAACCTCATCGAAATCTACACGAAGGTTTCTTCCTTCAAAATCCATAGATTCTATCCCTGTTCCATATTCTATATGCTTTGGCTCTTCTTTACAAAACACAGCTACTGATGAATATCCTTTTTTTTCTGCTGAAAACCAATAGTGATATGGGTACCCAGCATTTTCAAACTCAGTTACATCTAGTTGTTCTTTATGTGCTTTGGTTTCTTGTATGCAAATTACATCTGGACTAGCCGCTTTTAACCAATCTATAAACCCTTTTTTTAAGGCAGCACGTATTCCGTTTACGTTATATGAGATTATTTTCATTTAATTAAAATGATTGATTTACTGGTTTTAAATAGCCATTTCTGGTATTTCTCCATTTACAATTAAAGTACCTTCTGTTGCTTCTTGAATTTCTTCTACTGAAACCCCTGGTGCTCTTTCTAATAAATGAAAAGCATTATCTTTTATTTCAAGTACTGCTAAATTGGTAACTATTTTAGTTACACATCCAACTCCTGTTAATGGTAGTGAACATTTTTTTAGCAATTTAGATTCTCCTCTTTTATTGGTGTGCATCATTGCTACGATAATATTATCTGCTGATGCTACTAAATCCATAGCTCCTCCCATTCCTTTTACCATTTTCCCTGGGATTTTCCAGTTTGCAATATCTCCATTTTGAGCTACTTCCATAGCTCCTAATACTGTTAACTGAACATGTTGCCCACGAATCATAGAAAAACTTGTAGCTGAATCGAAAATAGAACCTCCATCTAAAACAGTTACGGTTTGTTTTCCTGCATTAATTAAATCGGCATCTTCTGTACCTTCTACTGGAAAAGGTCCCATTCCAAGTAATCCGTTTTCTGATTGAAACTCTACTTCTATTCCTTCTGGAATATAATTTGCCACCAAGGTTGGGATTCCAATTCCTAAGTTAACATACCATTTATCTTGTAATTCTTGAGCTATTCTTTGTGCTATTTGTTGTTTTGTCAATGCCATCTTATTACAATTTTGGTGTTACTGTACGTTGTTCTATTCTCTTCTCATATTTTTCTCCTTGAAAAATACGTTGCACAAAAATCCCTGGAATATGAATTTGATTTGGGTCTAATTCTCCAGCTGGCACTAATTCTTCTACTTCAGCAACCGTAATAGTTGCTGCTCCACACATATTTGGATTAAAATTACGTGCTGTCCCTTTAAATATTAAGTTTCCTGCTGTATCACCTTTCCATGCTTTTACAAAAGCAAAATCGGCTTTAAAAGCTGGCTCTAACACATACATTTTTCCATCAAACTCTCTAGTTTCTTTCCCTTCTGCTACTTCTGTTCCGTAACCTGCTGGTGTATAAAATGCTGGAAAACCTGCTTGCGCTGCTCTACATTTTTCTGCTAATGTTCCTTGTGGTGTTAATTCTACTTCTAACTCACCAGATAACATTTGACGCTCAAACTCATCATTTTCTCCTACGTATGAAGAAATCATTTTTTTGATTTGTTTATTTTGTAGTAATAAACCTAAACCAAAATCGTCAACTCCTGCGTTATTTGATATACAAGTAACATCTTTTACTCCTAATCTTACCAATTCTGCAATTGCATTTTCTGGTATTCCGCACAAACCAAAACCTCCTAACATAAAAGTCATTCCGTCTTTTACGCCAGCAACTGCTTCTTGTACGTTATTTATTTTTTTATTTATCATGTTTAGTTGTTTGTTTTTCTAAATACAATTAAAAATCAGTTTCTTCATCTTCTACTTCCTTCTCTTTCTCTTCAACATCTCCTTCTACTTTTTTCACTTCATCACAATTGATATTGATTGATAAGTCTTCTTCTGGTTTTTCAAAATCTTCTTTACTAATGTTAAGTGTTTTATCTTCATAACATTTTTTCATAAATAATCCCCAAGTTGGTAAAGACATTGTAGCTCCTTGCCCATATGCTATTCCTTTAAAGTGAGTAGCTCTATCTTCTCCTCCTGTCCACACTCCTGTTGCTAAATTTGGAACTATTCCCATAAACCAACCATCTGATTGATTCTGCGTTGTTCCTGTTTTTCCTGCTATTGGGTTTTCTAGCTTATAAGGGAACCCTGTTGATATTTTTTTATACTTAGTCCAATTTGATCTTAATCTTGCTCCTGATCCACTTAAAGTTACCCCTTTCATTAAATCAAGTATTACATACGATGATTCTTCACTTAACACCTCTTTTGTCGCTGGCACAAACTCTTCTAATACAGTTCCATTTTTATCTTCAATACGCGTAATCATCATTGGGCTTACTCTCAGACCTCTATTAGCAAAAGTTGCATAAGCACTTACCATTTCTATTAATGATAAATCTATGGCTCCTAAGGCTATTGATGGATTTGCTTCTACTTTTGATTTTATTCCTGATGATTCCGCTAAACGCGCAACATTTATTGGCGATACTTTATCTATTAATTGTGCTGTTACTACGTTTGTAGAGTGTGCTAATGCTTCTTTAAGTGTTAACTCTCCTCCATATTTATTATTTGAGTTTTTAGGTGTCCAGTCTTCTGGCATTCCATATTTCTCTTTTGGAATTGTGTATAAAATGTTTGGCAACTTATCGCAAGGAGACATTTTCAATTGATTTATTGCAGTTGCATAGACAAATGGCTTAAATGTAGATCCTACTTGACGTTTTTGTTGCTCTACTGCATCATATTTAAAATACTTATTATTAATTCCTCCAACCCATGCTTTTATATGTCCTGTTTGCGGTTCTATAGACACCAATCCTGAACGTAAGAAATGTTTATAATAACGGATTGAATCGTAAGGAGTCATTACGGTATCCTTTTCTCCTTTCCATGAAAACACTCGCATATCTGTATCGGTATTGAAAGATTTTTCTATCTCTTTTTCCGATTTTCCTGCCGCTTTCATTCTCTTATAACGTGTAGAACTTCTTTTTGCACGTTTCATACTATTCAAGATTTCTTTTTTATCTAAATCGTAAAACGGTGCTGTTCTATTCTTTTTCTGTTCTGCAAAGAAAAACGACTGTAAATTTGCCATATGCTCTTCTACCGCTTCTTCTGCATATTTTTGCATACGTGAATCAATTGTAACATATACTTTTAATCCATCTTTATATATATTGTATGGCTGTCCATTTGGCTTTAAATTATTTTTTGCCCACTTTTTTAATCGCTGTTTTAAATTTTCTCTAAAGTAAGTTGCCAATCCATCACTATGACTTTCTGGAGTGAAATTAATTTTTAATGGTAATTTTTGTAATGAATCTTTTTCTTTCTCTGTTAAAATTCCATTTTTTGCCATTTGTGAAAACACTACATTTCTTCTTTGTAATGATTTCTTTTTAGAAACTTTTCTATGTGGATTGTATTGCCTTGGATTTTTTAGCATTGCTACTAAAATTGCCGATTCTTGTAAGTCTAAATCTTTTGGTTCTTTTCCAAAATAAATACGTGCTGCTGAACGTATTCCTGTTGCATTAAAAAGAAATCCTTGTGTATTTAAATACATTGTTGCAATTTCTTCTTTCGTATACTGACGCTCTAACTTTACAGCCACCACCCATTCTTTCATTTTTTGAGTAATACGTACAATTATATTCCTAGAAGCTCTTCCTGTAAAAAGGTTCTTTGCTAATTGTTGTGTAATTGTACTTGCTCCTCCTCCAGCACCCATTTTGGCTACTGCTCTTGCTAAACCTCTAAAATCTATCCCTGAATGTTCGTAAAAACGTTCATCTTCTGTAGCTACTAGAGCTTTTATTAAGTTTTCTGGTAAATCTTTGTATTGGATTGGTGTTCTATTTGCTTTTACATAGTATTTTCCTAAAGTTTTTCCATCTGCTGAAATAACTTCTGTTGCTAAATCACTTTTAGGATTTTCTAATTCTTCGAAAGATGGTAATGCTCCAAATACTCCCCAAGACGCTAATAAAAACATTAAACATATAAATAGGAATCCACCTAAAACGATAGACCAAAACCACTTAATATATTTAACAAAACTGACTGCTTTTTTCTCTGCCATTATTTAATTTTTTCTATTCTAAACCCAACCTGAGTAACTCCTTCTAATTCTTCTATACCTTCAACTTCTCCGTTTTTTCTCATTGCTTGTCGAACTTTAAAGGTATATTCTCCGGCTTTTGGGAATGTTATGTTTTCTTTATAATAAAGTTTATTTTCTTTTATATCTGTAAATCCAGTTCCTAAAAATTTTCCTGTAAGATCAGCCATATCATATTCTAAAGTATCTATAATTGCTTCTCCATCTGGAAAATCCATTTGAGTTATTAAAAACAAGTTACTATAACCGTAATCTTTATTGTTTCTTAAATTTATAAATAAGTTTTTCTTGTTTATAGAATCGTTTATAGTAAAAGTAAATGCCAGTGTATTTTCTTTATTCCATGAGTTACCTGACAACGAAATATATTCATCGTACACGCCTTTTGAATCGCATGATGCTAGCATAAAAATTGCTAAAAAGAATACTGCTATTTTACTCTTTATTATTCTTGTTTTCATTATTCTTATTTCCGTTTGGCTTTCTTTTTCTCTGATTATTATTTCTTCTTCTTTGATTATTTGGTTTTTTCTTTTGTGCTTGTGTTTTATTTTCTTCTGAACCTTTTTGAGGTTTTGGTTTATTTGACTTAGGATTATTTTTAGGCTTTTGCTTCCTGTTATCAACCCTTTTCTTGTCAGTTTTTTTATTATTTGGTTCTGCTTTAGCTTGATTTTTTTGTGGTCGTTTTTTCGGTTTTGCCTCCGTAGCATTATTTGATTCTTTCTTCGTTTTCGCTGCTGGCTTTTTTCCTATTGGTTTTCTCGACCTTCTTCTATTTCCTCTTCTTGGCTTTTTTGGAGTATCAAAACGTGTTAAACTATCTTGTCCAACTACATTTTCAAAATTAACAGCTTCTTCTTCTGTAATTTCTAACTCATACTCATCTAACGGTAAAGCCAGTTCATTATTTTTATTTAATTCAATAATTTCATGAACTTGATCTAAGGATAACTTAAACCACTTAAAACTTTCCTCTTTATAGGTATACCAAAGCATTTTTTTGAAAATATCCATTTTTACAAAAACGGCATCTCCTTTTTCTGTTTTAAGTATTTTGTCTTGCTTTGGAAAACTTTTTAATGCATCTAAATAGGTGTCTAATTCAAAATTTAAACAGCATTTTAATTTACCACATTGTCCTGCTAATTTTAAAGGGTTTAATGATAATTGTTGATAGCGTGCTGCTGCTGTATTTACCTTTCTAAAATCTGTTAACCAAGTTGAACAACACAATTCTCTACCACAAGAACCTACCCCTCCTAATCGAGCTGCTTCTTGACGCATTCCTACCTGACGCATTTCTACTCGAATAGAAAAAGTTCCTGCTAAATCTCTAATTAATTGTCTAAAATCTACACGTTCATCGGCAGTATAATAAAAAGTAGCTTTGGTACCATCTCCTTGATATTCCACATCTGAAAGCTTCATTTTTAATCCTAAACGACTAATTATTTCCCTTCCTTTTCGCTGTGTTTCAAGTTCTTTTTCTCTGGCTGCTTGCCAGATATCAATATCTTTTTGCGATGCTTTTCTGTAAATTCTCTTAACATCCTCACTATCTGTAGCAATTTTTCGTTTTTTCATTTGAACTTTTACAAGCTCACCAGCTAACGAAACAATTCCTACATCATGTCCTGACGATCCTTCAACTGCTACAATATCTCCCATTGAAACAGTTACTTTATCTGAATTTTTAAAAAAGTGCTTTCGTCCGTTTTTAAACCGAACTTCGTATATATTAAATGGAGCTTCACCTGTTGGTAAAGTCATATTTGATAACCAATCAAAAACGGCTAATTTATTTCCACTCCCACAAGTGCCTGTTGCACAATTTCCATTGCTTTTACACCCATTAGGAACCCCGCTTTTGTTAGTTGAGCAACTGCTACAACTCATAAAATAGTATATTTTTATAAATATTTTTTAAACCTGATATTTATACAGTATCAAAAAACATTTTTTTATTATTGATTTTCAGCTAGATAAAGTTTATTTTATCACAACTTCCCTTAATCAGTAAAGATACATATTCTATTGAAATCTTAAAATGGAATCTTTGCATTAAAAAACTCCCTATAGATTTTTAAAATCTATAGGGAGTTTTTATTGCTATTATAGTTCTTTAAACTACTTCTTTTTTGCCCAATTATCGCGTAATCCAACTGTTTTATTAAACACTAGATTTTCTGGTGTTGAATCATCATCAACATTGAAATATCCTAATCGTTGGAATTGGAATCTGTCTCCTATTTTTGCTGTTTGTAAACTTGGTTCTACAAATGCTTCTATTTTTTCTAAAGAATCTGGGTTTATAAACTCCATAAAGTCTTTATCTTTATGAGCATCTGGAGCCTCGTCTAAAAACAATCTATCATAAGCTCTTACCTCAGCTTTTACTGCATGTTTTACAGAAACCCAGTGTAAAGTTCCTTTTACCTTACGCTTACTTTCTTCTGTTCCACTACCCGATTTTGTTAATGGATCGTAAGTACAGTGAATTACTGTGATATTTCCATTCTCATCTTTCTCACAACTTGTTGCTGTGATAAAATATGCATTCTTTAATCGAACCTCTTTTCCTAATTTTAATCTGAAGAACTTTTTATTTGCTTCTTCTCTAAAATCTTCTCGTTCAATATAAATTTCTCTTGAAAATGGCACTTCTCTTGTTCCTGAGTTTTCATCTTCTGGATTGTTCTCTGCAATTAAGATTTCTTCTTCTCCTTCTGGGTAGTTATCAATAATTACTTTTACTGGATCTAGAACTCCCATTACTCTATTGGCTGTTTTGTTCAAATCTTCTCTGATTTTAAACTCTAACAATGCCACATCTATTACATTCTCTCTCTTTGAAACTCCAACTGTTTCAATAAAGTTTCTAATTGATGCTGGGGTATATCCTCTTCTACGTAAACCTGAAATTGTTGGCATTCTTGGATCGTCCCATCCATTTACAACACCTTCTTCAACTAATTTTAACAACTTACGCTTACTCATTATAGTGTAACTTAAGTTTAAACGTGAAAACTCTCGTTGTTTTGGTGGATTTGGATACTCTAATTTACTATACTCATATACGTTATCTCTAAACCAATTGTATAATTCTCTATGTGGTTTAAACTCTAATGAACACAATGAGTGTGATATTTGTTCTATATAGTCACTCTCTCCATGTGTCCAATCGTACATTGGGTATATTACCCAATCGTTTCCTGTTCTATGGTGAGCTTTCTTTAAAATACGATACATTAATGGATCTCTCATTAACATATTTGGAGACGCCATATCTATTTTAGCACGTAAAACATGTGTTCCTTCTTCGAACTCTCCGTCTTTCATTCTAGTGAATAAATCTAGATTTTCCTCTACACTTCTAGTTCTATAAGGACTATTTTCTCCTGCTTTTGTAGGCGTTCCTTTTTGTACTCGCATTTCTTCTGAAGTCTGGCTATCTACATATGCTTTCCCGTCTTTTATCAATTGTACTGCCCAATCGTATAATTGTTGAAAATAATCAGATGAATACAATTCGTTTTCCCATTGATACCCTAACCAAGAAACATCTCTTTTTATAGCATCTACATACTCTTGTTCCTCTTTTGCTGGGTTTGTATCGTCGAAACGTAAATTTACAGGAGCATTATACTTTTCTCCTAAACCAAAGCTAATTCCAATAGCTTTTGTATGTCCAATGTGTAAATATCCGTTTGGTTCTGGTGGAAAACGAAAACGTAAGTTTTCTTTTGGCATTCCATTTGCCAAATCTTCTTCAATAATTTGTTCTAAAAAATTCAATGATTTCTTTTCTTCTGACATTTTCTGTTGAATTTGAAGTGCAAAATTACATAATATACTTCTCTTTTTAGAAAATTAATCAAATTAAAATGTCTTCGTTTTCCACCTGTTTTTATAGTTTTCTAACTTCTATATTTTTCTTTTTTTCTAAAAACCATATTTACTTTATAGGTTCCTTCTCCTCCATCTACTATATTTAAAATATCTTCACCATCGCTGTTTCTATTACTTGGCATTATTGCATTAGCATTGTAAGCATTTACATAATCGAAACCTAACTTAGACATTGCGTTTAATAAATCGGTCTGATTTCTTACTCTTAGCTTATCTCCATCTTGTAATAATGATTCTAGCTCTTCTAATTGATCTTTATAAGTTGATCTTTTTTTATCTATTATAATATTAATTCCTCCCAACAACTTTGTGTTTTGCGATGTTATAATAACATATTCTGGTAGTTCATTAATTCCAATACTTGATGATTTTATTACCGATAACTCCTGTCCCTTTACGTTTAAAGCTGTTACTAAAAGCATTAACACCATTGTTGTTTTCACTAATTTTTTCATGTTTTTAAATTTTTGTTTAATAAAAAAACTCATATACAATATCTTTTTACAGATAAGGTATATGAGTTTCCATAGGTTAAATTTCTTGCCTTCCCTATTTCTTCCTTATGTTAGAAAGCAAGCTTGTATTTATTTGCTCTATTCGACGCATGCCTTATAGTTTTGTTACAACATTTTTTATGATTTTAGCATCTTATATTTTACAATCTCTTCTTCTGTCATCCAGTGTATATCTTTAGCTGCGGCCGCATTGATAGTAAAATAATAAAATGCTTTTGCTTCTTCGTCTGTAAAACCAATAGATTTATAATAGTTTATGTATGGTAAATGATTAGCATGTCCTACTGGAAAATCAGTAGCTTCATTTTGTCCATTGGACCAAGAATGTACTCCTATTTTTGTTCCACTTCCTCTTGTTCTCTTTTTTCCTGCCAAGAAAAAATCTACTCCTCCTGATGCTATTTCTGCGTTATCTAACAAGTGAATTTCAATATTTAAATCATAAACTCTTTTTGCTACTAATAAATTAACCTCATCGTCTGAAGAGCCATCACATTGTTTGATTTTTATTTTGGTTACTTTAGGATTCTTTTGAAATAACTTATTAAAATTGACTAACGAGCTACTATTAATAGTTCCATTCATTTCAACAGTCTTTCCGTCTTCTAAAACTTTAAATATTCCAAAAACACTTTGAGAACCGTTAACTACAACTTCATCATTTTCGGAACAGCTTACTAATAACATTAAAAATGCTATTGTAACCATTACTATTTTTCTTGCTTTCATTTTTCTTGGTTTTTATATTAAACAAAAAAGCACATACTCTAAAAATTATCTTTACGACAATTACTAAAGTATGTGCTCTTAACACAGGGTTGATAAATTATATTTCCAATTTCTTCTCTAGTGCTGAAATATAATTTTATAAAACTAAATTAATTTTTATATAAAACATTTCAAACACATCTTACCCTACTAGAAACCAAATCGATACATTAACAAACTTGAAAAAACTATTTATTCACCATACATTGCTAATCTCTCTAAAATAGCTTCTGAGGGCGCTTTCATTATTTTACTAACAGTATTTTCTACCAGTTGGTAGCCTCTTGGAAACTTCTCTTTTAACTCTTTTTTATTTCTTATAGTCCATTCTTCTTCGTTTGGCCCATACTTTTCTTGTAAATTCCAATAAGTGCTAATTAACCAATAAGCAAATTCTTGCACTATTACTCTTTGGTATATTTCTTTTTCACCCTCCATATCCTTATAACTACTTACATCATAAAAACCTTTTTTTACTGCTTCTTTCATTATTAGATATACTTCTGATTCTTTATTATTGAAAGCCCATTCCTTTGGATACTCGTAATGCAAACCTATATCGGTTATAAAATGTAACAAGTGTTCTACTACTTCCATGGTTTGTCCTGGCTGTTTATACATAATTACATCGCAAATACTACATTCTTTTTCGTAAGTATTTTCCATCTCTATCATTACTTCTTCCGACATTGAATCATGGTGACCAACAATTACCGGTATGGTTGCATTATACTGTAACAGATTGTTTAATACTTTGTGTTGTCTTGACAAATTGAGTGTACTATCTTGTGGAAACATTTCTTTCATCGTTTGCCCAACATCTTTCAAAAAATCATCTGAAACCTTCTCCATTACTATAAAACCCATACCTAAAACATTCATTTTTTTTGAAAAAACCCCTTTTGCTGATTCTATTTCAATAATTGAATTTAATGGATTTACTTTTTTGGTATTTTGAACTTCTTTAAATACACAGCCTCCTATTTTATTTGAAGCTTCTATTTTTTCGACTTTACTTTCTTTCGATTTGGTTGTTATTACACATGCTTGTAAAAAACATGCAACAACACATACTATAGGTATTATTTTCTTCATATTTTTTTATTAAAAATACTCCTTCTCTTAACGAAAAGGAATATTTAATTCACATCAATCAATTCAACTTAAAACACATTTATCTTTTATAAGTTCCATCTGGTAAAACTGTTGGTAACTTATACGTTGAATTTGTAAGCAGACTATAAATATCTTTATCTGTAGCCTGAACTTTTGCTTTCGTATTTAATTTCCATTCTTGCTGTATTTCTCCTAATCTATTTGCTTGTGCTCCTAGTATAGAAGTCATTGACCAATAAAAATATTCTACGGTTTGACAACTTGCATAATCACAAGTACTATCATCATATGTATACCAAGCTCCTGCTGGATATGGATTTGGAATTGTTTGAAAATATCCTCCTCTTGCTTTATCCATCGCATTAGCTAATTGAGTTCCTTTTTTTAAGCCAAAAACATTTGGATATGCTTTTGCATGACCAGCAAGATTAATTATGTGCCATATTTCTTCTAATGAAGCATCAAATCGTCCTGTATGACCATTTGTATGCCATGCTGGAACAGTTTCATCTGCTCCTAAATCTTGTCCTTCGTATCCACTTGGAAAACTTATATTGTTGTTTTGGTTCTTCCACATAAACAAAAATGCTTTGTTTTGTTTCATTGCATCTAATACCAATTGATTGTCTACAACTCCATCTTCATTATTATCTAAATATTGCGCCATTATATTTGCTGCATGCAATAACTTTACATCTTCTACTCCAGCTAAAGCATAAATTGGAATTCCAAAAACCATTACTTTTTTAGGAAAACTATTAAATCCTACATCCTTATTTGCTTCTATTTTAAAATTAGGATCATTTCCCGGATTAATCTCTCCTGATGGTGTTGCTACATTGGTATTATCTGAACAAGAAGCACTACTGAAAGTAATAATTAATGTTGCTAGTATTTTTAAACTTATAAACTTCATCATAATCTTATTTAACTTTTGTTCCTATCATTTTTGTATATCCTGCATTTACTTGCATTGGTACTTTTTTCTTTTTCATAAACTCTAATGCTTTCTTCTGATGTGAGTTTAACTTATTACTCTGCCCTGCAAAATTGATTGCCCAAATTTGATGTATATACTCGTTTACCGCAGTTACTTTATCATAATTACCGTTTTCTTCTGCATTTTGTACTGAAATGTCATATGTTTTTGCCGCGATATCATCCTCCATATATTTACGTAAAACTCCTCCTGTTGTAAACTTAAATTCTGGGTCTACTCTACTAAAAGCTTCTGTTACGGTATGAAATGTTTCTTCCCAAAGTGCATTAAACACTTGTGGTCTCCATGTTGAAGAATTTAACTCAGAAATTGTCCAACCTTTCCCATTATAATCTTTTACATATGGCCAATTATCTGTTTGCATACTCATTCCATACAATCCTTTTCCTTCTACTAAGTTTGCTGCTGATATTTTATCGACCATTGATAAAGGTCCAGAAATAAAAACTAACTTTTGTGCTAGCCATTTGTTTAACTCTTTCTTATCATCATCAATAACACCATCGTTATCCTGATCTAAAAAAGAACTGAACAAACGTATACTATGATCGAATATATCTTTACCTGTTGTTCCCGGTGTAGTTTCACTTGAAGTTGGTTTTGCCGCACTTCCTACAATATAAAAGCCATTAATATGATGCACATAATCGGCATTTGCTTTTAAATAGGTTTCCAATGCATTTGCATTTCCTCCTTCTTCAACTATGGTATCGTTTTTTGAGCATGAAATGCTAGTAGTTATTAAAATTGCAAAAGTTATTATACTTACTGAAAACATTTTTTTTATCATAATCTCTGAGTTTTAGTTCAACCGCTTCTTGAACATTTAACTTCAAAATTATGACCATAAGTATAACTAAACACACTCTATAAGTCCGAGTTTCGGTTACTCAGACTTTTTTAAACTCTCCTGATATTGTTTGGGCGTAAGCCCTTCTACATTTTTAAACGCTGTATAAAATGTTGATTTTGAAGAAAATCCTGCTTCTTGCGCTAAACCTAACAAGGATAATTGTGCTGCTTTAGGTGAGGCTACCAATTTTTTAAACTCTTGTACTCTAAATTGATTTACAAAATGATAGAAATTCTTTTTTGTATGTGTTTTTATCAATTTAGAAAGCTGTCTTTCTTTAATATTTACTTTTTCTGATAGTAATCGTAAGTTTAAATTTCCATCTAAATACAACTTCTCTCTTTCCATAATTTCTAATATCAATTTAAATTGATTTTCTGTATTTATGGAATCTATCTGTGTTTCTTTTTTTTCATCTATTTGAAATAATGAACTGGTAAATATTTCTTGTTGTGAAAAACCATTATAAGCAATCCAATAAATCATAAAGAAGGTTAAAATTCCTGATGAAAAAGCAAAATATTGCGTTATAATTTCGTTTTGAAACCCAATAATATCTTCTAGAATCCAAAAAACATGAAAGAATAAGAATATGTACACAATTGTTCGAATCCATAAAAGTGTTTTATTCTCTATGTCCGAATAGTAATCTGTTACTTTATTTTGATGCTCTTTAATATTTTTAAGAATTATATATAAGAGCATTAGATTAAATACGTATTCAAACCACTTCATTTCTTCTTCTGGAAAACCTATTAAATTTGATATTACAAATGGTATAAACAGTAGTAAATAAAGTTTTTTAAACTTAACATTTAAAGTAGAATACACATAAAGTAATAATAAAGGAATTGTAGCTAATGTTGTTTGAATTACCTGAATATGTATTGTTTCAAAAGTTAGTGACTCTAAAAAAGATTCCAATACTTCTATTCCCAAAGACCATAAAAACGCACCTAAAAAGATATTTGCATATTTATTTTTAGACTTTAATGTTATTAACAAAAAGCCAAGCATTAGTGCCGTAGCTATTGATAATATGTCTATTATCGACACTAAATTTAATTCAAACGTTACCTGTTCCATTTTTTAAAAGTACAACAAATAAAAAAGGCAAAAAACTAAGATAGCTTTTTGCCTTAAAGGGAAAAATAATTTGTCTTAAAGACAATTAATTTTTATTGCTGATTCATTTCAATATTTATAGTTACAGCTACGTCTTTTCCTACTGGGTTCATTCCTTTTCCTACATTAAAATCTTCTCTTTTTATAGTAGTAGTTAATTTTAACCCTGCTTTCTTTTTGTTGTTTCTTCCTTCGATAATACCATTTAACTTTCCTTTAAAAACTACTTCTTTTGTAATTCCTTTAATGGTAATATCTCCTTTTGTTTCAAACTCTTTTCCTTCTAACTTTTTAAAAGATGTACTTTTGAATACAATATTTGCATGTTTTGCTACATCGAAAAAATCTGCCGCTTTTAAATGATTATCTCTTCCTGATTGGTTTGTATTTATTGTTGCTGCATCTATGGATACTTCAAATTTTGGGTCTTCAAACTTATCATTACTAACTGCTGTAATATCAAACTTTCCAAAGTTTCCTGTTACTTCTGAAATCATAAAGTGTGATACTGAAAAAGTAATTGACGAATGTGCATTATCTACTTTCCAAGTGGTTTGTGCATTTATGGTTAACGATACAAATGCTATAAGCGAAAAGATTATTTTTTTCATTATTTTTAAGTTTTTTAAATCTGTAACGAAAGTATAGTTCGTTTTCCTTTAAAAGTTATTAAAAACAGAAAACTACTTATGAATTTATGCCTAATGATATTCCCATTCATAGCTTAACTACTGCTTATAACATAAATGTAGCTCCCATTTCTCATAATAATAGTTATGATTTTAATACTATTCATAAGCATGATTATTTTGAAATTATGTTTTTTGAAAAAGGTGGAGGTTATCAGCTTATCGACTTTACCAAAGTTCCTATTGAAGAGAATAGCTGCTATATTATAAAACCTAAACAATTACACTTAGTAAAAAGACATTTTGAAGCTGATGGTTTAATGATACAGTTTACCAAAGAAATGCTCTTTTCTGAAGCTTTTTTCTTACTTAAAAATTATTCTGACTCTTCTATTGTTTATCATAAAAACCCCAAATTAACTACTGTTTTTTTTGATTTATTAAACACTATTCTGAATGTTCAAAAGAGCAAATCTGAATTTTATAAGGAGAAATCAATTCACCTTCTTTCTACTCTTTTATATTCTTTAGAAGAAAATAGTTCGAATACCAATTTCAAACAAACTTCTAAAACTATTATTCAATTTATCGATTTGGTCGATATTCATCTTAATTCTAAAACTATTAATGAATACGCTCAAGCCCTAAACATTTCTAACAAGAAGCTTTCCTTATTGGTAAAAAACGAATTAAACACAACTCCTTTAAAATATATTCATGATGTTTTAATATTAAATATTAAACGCGATTTAGCTTTTAAAGAACTTAGTCATAAAGAAATAGCTTATAATTATAATTTTGATAGTCCATCTAACTTTAGTCTTTTTGTAAAAAAACAAACAGGGTTTAATCCTTCTGAACTTCAAAAAGAACTTATAAAAAAAGGCTGAGATAATTCTCAACCTTTTCTATTTATATGTTTTGTTTATTTACTCTTTTGTAAATGTATTGTTCGATAAATTAATATCTGCCATTAATTTTGATGGGTCAATTTCTACCGATTTTACATCTTTTGATGCTTCAAATGTATAAGTTGGATGCGCAAATGTCCAATCTTTTATAACTGTTGCATTTGTTGGTTTTTCTCCTCTCATCATGCGCAATGGTATGTTAAATGCTTCTTTTGTACCATCTGTGTAAGTTACCTCTACATCTATTGGCATTGGCATTTTACCTATTCTTTCTAAAGTAATATCTTTTCCTTCTACAGATTTTACTCCATAATCTATCGTATGTGTAGTTTGTGTCCATTCGTTTAAGAACCAATCTAACTGCATTCCCGAAACTTTTTCTGCTGTTCTTTTAATATCGTTTGGTGTTGGATGTTTGAATGCAAAATCGTTAAAGTATTTTTTTAATGTTTTTGCTACATCTTCTTTACCAATAATATACTCTAGCTGTGTTAAAAAGATATTTCCTTTTGAATAGCTTCCCATTCCGTAAGCCATGTTTGTATGATATCTATCTGCATGAGTTGATAATGGCTCTTCTGCATTATTACTCACAACATAGTTATAATATCTATATGATCCTGTATGTGGATTTTCTTCTCCTTTGTTTAAAATTTCATTCTCAGCCTTGTTTGAAATATAGGTTGTAAATCCTTCATCCATCCAAGGGTGTTTGCTTTCATTTGTTGCTAGTAAAAACTGGAACCATGTGTGTGCTAACTCGTGTGCCGTTACACCAAATAAACTTCCCCATTTGCGTTTTCCTGTAATTAAAGTACACATTGCATACTCCATACCTCCATCTCCTCCTTGGATTACTGAATATTGTTTGTATGGATACTGTCCTATATGTTTACTAAAATAATCCATTAACTCTGCAGTCTTTGGCTGTAATTTCTTCCAGTTTTCTTGAAAAAATGGCGATAAACTCTTTTTATATAAGAAGTGTAAATCTATTCCATTTTCCATTTTATATGTATCGTGTATGTAATCTGGATCTGCTGCCCAAGTAAAATCGTGTACATTTGGTGCTTTAAACTTCCATGTTAATTTATCTCCCGACGGTAAGTTTAACGCTTCGTTTTTATCTTCGTATCCGTGTCCTACTTCTTGTGCATTTTGTACATATCCTGTACCTCCTACTACATAGTTTTTATCAATATGTAAGGTTACATCAAAATTACCCCAAACTCCGTGGAATTCACGTCCTAAATAAGGTGGTGTATGCCATCCTTCGAAATCGTACTCGGCCATTTTAGGATACCATTGTGTCATTGATAACGCAACTCCTTCTTTACTATCGCGACCAGAACGTCTAATTTGTTTTGGTACTTGCGCATCAAAAACCATATCAAACGTTACGCTTTCTCCTGGTTGAATTGCTTTGTTTAAAGTTACCTCTAAAATAGTCCCAACAGTTTCGTGTTTTACCTGTTTACCATCTTGTTTTAATGTGTTTACTTTTATGTATCCTATTTCCGATGGTAATAACTTACTTATTCTATCGCCAACTCTTTTATCTGGATCTTTGATGTTTCTTGAACGTACATCCATTTGAGACCCTGGTTGAAACGCATTAAAATACAAGTGATAAAATACTTTGTTTAATACATCTGGTGAGTTGTTTGTATATACTAACTTTTGAATTCCTTTATATTGATATGTTTTTACGTCCATATCAATATCCATAGTATAATCCACATGCTGTTGCCAATAGGTACTGCTTGCCGATGTTTGTTTTTGTACTGGCGATTTCTCTACTTTTTTAGATGCTGCACAAGAAACTATTGACAATATTGAAAGTCCTAGTATTATTTTTTTCATCTTAAACTAATTTAATTCCCATGTTGGTTAATGTCTTTTTTAAGTTTTCTATTTCTTCTAAATTTCTCAAAATAGGAAAACTTCGTCTTTTTCCGTTTAATAATTTTAAAAAGATACGTTCTTTTCCATAGATCTTTTTTACCTCTACTCCTTCTATCTCTTCCAATGTATACATTGATTTCCATGATCTTTTTGTAAAAAAGAAGAATATTACAAGTATTGAAACTAATGCAAGAATTGCTAATCCAATAAAAAGCAATTCGTTTTTTTCAAAACTTATATATGATAATTGAAAGACCATATTAAAAACATTTACTGCCATTAAAATAATAATTAACCATGTGTGATTGGCAACTTCGTCTTTAATACTAATTTCTTTTTTTAATTTATTAAACTCTAACTTCATAAGTTATTTATAACAAAAAAAGAGCATCAAAATATAATGCTCTTTTCGTTTTCTTTATACTACTATTATTTTCTTCCGTTTACCATTCTGTCTGCCATTCTTACTGCATTGTATGCATTAACAACACGACCTGAAACTGATAAATCTGCGAAAGGAACTATTTCTTCTTTATTACGGTATCTTGCTCCTGTTCCTGGCTTGATAACTTCTAAATTTATTTTAGTTCCTGAGTTCATTAAGATGTGTTTTACCTGACTTGCAGATAATTCTGGATAGTAAGAACGTACTAATGCTGCTACACCTGCTGTTGCTGGAGAAGCCATTGATGTTCCACTAAACTTTTTATACTCTCCATCTGGAGTTGTTGAATGTACTTGTACTCCTGGTGCAAATACGTCTACATTAATTTTTCCGTAGTTTGAAAAAGTTGCCGGTAATTTTTTATCATAGTTAGCACTCATTGCTCCTACTGTTAAAAAGTTATCTGCTACTTCGTTTACTAAATCTGGTGCATCGTTTGGAAATGTTTTTTCAACATCAATGTTTTTACCATCGTTTCCTGCTGCATTTACAATTAACACATCTTTAGAAGCTGCATATTTAATTGCATCATAAACCCATTCTTTGTTTGGTGAAAACCCTTTACCGAAACTTGTATTAATTACTTTTGCTCCATTATCTACTGCATAACGAATACCTAAAGCTACATCTTTATCGTACTCATCTCCATCTGATACTGAACGTACTGCCATAAGTTTTACATTATTAGCAACTCCATCCATTCCTTTTCCATTATTTCTTGTAGCTCCAATAATACCTGCAACGTGAGAACCATGTGCTTCTCCTTTTTCAGAATGCCCAGTATTACCATCTCCAGAACCTGGTTTATCCTTAATATCGTAAGCATTATCACCTACAACTGTACGATAATCTGTTTTTAAGTTATCTCCGTCAATTGTTTTTTGAGCATTGGTTACTAACTTAGAGATCTCTTTTTTAGCGTTTGCTAAAGATAATCCGAATCCGTTCATTCTTTTTGCCTCTCCAATAGCTGCAATTAACTTAGGATCGTTCGTATTTATAGCCTCTACTTCTTTAATTGTATAATCTGGCTTCTTAAAATACTTAGTTAATCCTTCATCTGCTGCTGTAACTCCAGCTAACATTTTTGTAAAACGCTCTTTATTTTTCTTAGCTCCTTCAACCTTTTTAGCTTGAAATGCTTTTACTTCTTTTAACGTTTCTTCATCAGCTATTGATGGGTTCATTAAAATACGCTCGTATTCTAAGTGCTCTTTGTATGATTTCCCTAAGAAGTTCCATCCGTTGATATCATCAACATAACCATTCTTATCATCATCGATTCCATTTCCTGCTACTTCTTTAGTATTTACCCAAGCAACATCTACTAAATCTTCATGTTTTAAATCGGTACCTGAATCTATTACACCAACTACAACTGGTACACTTTTCTTTCCTTTTAAGAAATCATATGCTTTGTGCACGCTCATTCCTGGAATGGTATCGGTTGCTAAATCTAAGTGTTGCCAATTATCTTTTTCGCTATCTGTTAACTTAGCTTTTTTTGCTGGAAGGTTTACTACGGTATTAGATCCTGTTGGTACAGGTATTTTACTAACTGTTTTACAACTAGCTAGGATTGATACTGCTACTGCAGAATAAAATACTGGCTTTAAAACTCTCATATCTCTATTTTAATTAAATATATCTGTAAATTTATAACTCTCTTTTAATCGTACTCCTTTTTCAGTATGCTTTACAGTTATTACTTCATTATAGGCATCGTGCTCTAAAAACAAGTAATATTCTTTATCTGCAGCCTCATTTAAGAAGGCTTCTTTTTCTTTTAGCGTTAATAGTGGTCGAGTATCATAGCCCATAACATATGGTAATGGTATATGACCTGCGGTAGGTAATAAATCGGCCATAAACACCAAGGTTTTGTCTTGGTATTCTATTTTTGGCAGCATTTGTTTTTCTGTATGTCCATCTTTAAACAATACATCAAACCCTACATAATCTTTTGCATTTAAGTGTAAAAAATTTAGCTGACCACTTTCTTGTATTGGCAATATATTTTCTTGTAAAAATGATGCTTTTTCTCGTGCATTTGGATGAATTGCCCAGTCCCAATGACGTTGATTACTCCAAAAACGTGCATTTTTAAAGGCTGGTTCGTATCCTGTTCGGAATTTATTCCATTGAATTGCTCCTCCACAATGATCAAAATGCAAATGTGTTAAAAACACATCGGTAATATCATCTCTATGAAAACCATATTTTGCTAGTGAAGCATCTAAAGAAAAGTCTCCAAATAAGTAATAATACCCAAAAAATTTATCTGATTGTTTGTTTCCAATCCCAGTGTCTATCAGTGTAAGTCTATCGCCATCTTCTATAAGCATGCATCGCATACTCATTGATATCATATTCTTTTCGTCTGCTGGATTTGTTCTTTCCCAAAGTGATTTTGGTACTACTCCAAACATGGCTCCGCCATCTAATTTAAAATTACCTGTTTCTATCGGATAAATTCGCATAACCACAAAGATGCAGAATTTTAACGAAACTTTTTGTTAAGGAAAACAAAAACATTAACATAAGACTTCTTTTTATTCTCTCTACGCAACTTTAAACCATCTCTGCTATTATACTATTTAATACAGCTTAGCTATGTTTAAAAATAATACTGTAAGTAAAACAAATAGTTCCTCGGTAAGCAAAGTCTTTTTCTCTGCCTAGTAAAAGGCTTTTTTTAACACTAGTTAGATACACTCTATAACGGATATTATGCTTATTCTATAAGTATAGTTATAATACCCCTATAACCCTCGTTATAAAATCATTATCATTAGCCTTTTAAAATTACTTTTATTAGAAGGAAAATATTTCTTTTACTAGTAGCAAATCATTTGTTTCCTTAACGGTTAAACTTTATAATTTCTACTTATAGCATTTTACAATTTTTCATCTAAAATAAAAAAACTACCCTAATTTATATTAAGGTAGTTCTAGTAGTATATATAATAAATTATCTACTCTTGCATGCCACTAGTTACAAACTAGCAGGAGCGAGGGGATAGTATTCTTCTAAAACTAATATTTAACCTTCTTTTTTAGTTTTAATCAAAGATTGAGTAGCTATAAAGTCTAAGTCTAAAAAATAGCTAAACCTAAATTTTTCATCACCATTTTCTAATTTCGGATGATTCAAATACCTGAAAATTTCCCTGCTTAACTGTAAGTCTTTTTCATTGACTTTAATATATGGTACAACAAAACTATTTCCAAAATCATTAGTTGCTCTTAATAATTGCCATTTAGAACCATGTTTATGCTTAAAATATTCCCCTACAAAAATCAATATTGGTATCTCATATTTAGCTATTTGGCTATAATCTTTATCAATAACATTTTGCATCACGTTATTGATTTGCCTCAAGTCTTTATCAGAAATTCTGTTATAAGGTGAAACATCAACACCAAATAATAAATTAAACTTCTTTAAATACTCATTCGAAGAAGCTTCTATATTCAACAACAATGATTCATTTAAACATAAATTATGCCTAAGATAAATGGTATTAAATGGTATAAACTCATTATATTTATCTTTAAAATCTAACTCAAAATCATATGTGTTATTAAGATAGTTAGAAAAAACCAAAAAGCCTTTAAATTCTTTTATTTCTAATTTATTATTGTCAATTAAACAAATAATATCTTCTTTAAAAGAATAATATATCTCCAACTTTAAATCATTATTAAATTTTAAATTAACTAATACATATTTAGATTTTAATAATGTATTTTTTTTTAAATTCATTTCCTTAATATTTTGTGAATAAATATGATTGTTTAAAAATACAATCAAAAAAAAAGAAAAAATTAGCCTCATTTTACATTGTTTAATCAATTTTAACCGCTTCCTGACTACTTATAAAGTTTCTATCCGTATATGGTCTTCCTCCACCTTTTCTTTTGGTACTCCTGTCCAAACACGTTCTTTAAAAGTCAAATATCTACCTAAAACCCCCCATTCTGAATAAGCTACAACATGTCGAAAAGAGATTCCTTTTCCTTCTGCATACTCTCTTATTTTATTTACATTTACCACATCACTAGTAGTTACATAAATTAAAACATTTTTAGTTGTATCTTTTATATTTAACTTTGCTAAAATCTCTACATAAGCTTTTAACTGTTTGTTTTTCAGGAAATTAACACCCACGCTACCGCTAGTCTCTGACTAGTGGAGTGGTAAACACAATTAGTTTTTATTTAATTAAACTCTGCGTAACTCATAGCACCTTACAATTTTTCATCTAAAATAAAAAAACTACCCTAATTTATATTAAGGTAGTTTTAGTAATATCTATTAACGAATCACTCACTCTTGCATGCCACTAGTTGCAAACTAGCGGGAGCGGGGGAGAGACTATATATTACCAAAATTTTGGAGGAGTATAAAAAATATCATCTGACTCTTCCATCTCAATAATGTCATTTAATATTTCATTATATATTTCTTTATTTTTATTACTGACAATTTTAAAAGTATATTTATAATTTGGTTCTTTAAAATCAAACACTTCTTCATAAAGATGTATTATATACCCCGTTGAGAGCATTATATAAAACCCAACACCTTCAAAACAATATATGTTTTCTATTGAACCATAATTTATATCTAATCTTTCAAAATTATAATCACTCTTAAAGTCTTCTTCATCAAAATAATGCATCCATAAAGAGTTAAAATACAAAATTTTACCATTATCTAAAATTAGCATCATTTTAAAACCATTAACCCCTTTTCCATTATAGACAAGAATATCTTTTATATTTGATTCCTTTAGCCTTTCTATATTCATTATATTTTTTTATAATTGATTACTCATTGCTTCAAAGCCTTTTTTTAATGTTTGCCACCAACTAGACTTTTGTAATTTTTTCCCCGGCGTTTTCACACCAAACTGCTGATAATTAAATTGCTCAGAGTTACCAAGTCCTTTATAATTAGAGTCAAAAGTTGTAGCCATATCAATTTGATGATACTCTAAAAGCATCAGTGGTAATTCTACTGCTTCTAATACTCCTAAATTTATACTTAATCCTTTTTTTATTTTATTTAATGTCTTAGTTAACTTACTTGCTCCATTAGCTATATCATCTGTTACTGCATAATGCTTACCAAATTGATATGAATCGGCACCTCTTGCATCCATATATTCACCCAGTTTTTTAAATTTAAGAGAATTTACTTCTTTAGCTATTTTAGGGTTCGTTTTTATTTGTTCCGAAGTATACCCTAATTCTTTTTTTGCAGCGTTATAAAAACCTTTTATTTGTTTATTTGTGATTTTATGTGCATTTGAGACATCTATTCCCTCTAATTTTATTGTTGCATCAGCTCCTTGTACTCCTGTACCTCCAGCATTAGCCTCTGCTGAAAACCAATTGTATTTTGAATAACGACCATTTTTTGTAGCGTTAAATCCATTACTCTCAATATTATTAGCATTACTAGTGCTTGTATTATGATAAAGAACATTTGGTGGGTCTCCTGGTCCAGTTGGAGCCATCCCATCAGGATCAATAAAATAAATAGGATTATTAAAAGCATAATTATAAGGAGAATGTCTTCTCATTTGTTCAGCCAACGGATCTAAATTCATCCATCTACCTAAGGCAGCATCATAGTTTCTAGCCCCAAAGTCATGCCAATTTAAGTTATTCCCTCCAACATTATCATCTTGATACTCTTTACCATTATATCCCCATTTTTGAGCTAATGGACTTCCAATACCTGAATTATTAATTACATTATATCCTCTATGTTTTAAACCAAAAGGATAATAATTAGATTCTTCTACAATTTCAGTACTTGGAGTAATAACACCATCGTTGTTACTATCTGTATATGATAAACGAACATTACCTAAGTGGTCTTTGTATTGGTATATATATTTGAAACCAGTATTATCTTTCTTTACATAACCTTCTGGGTGGTTAAAGAATTGTAAAACATTATTCTCATATATATAGTTTCCTGCATACTCTGTAGTGGTACCATTTACTACCTTCTTTAACTTCATTCCTGCTGCATCGTAGGTATAAGTAATATTTTGACCTCCTATAGTTACCTGTGTTGGTAAATTTAAATGGTTGTAAACTATATTAGTGATGCCTTTATTGGCATCCGTTTTCATATTACCATTGGCATCGTAGGTGTACTCCGTAGTTGTATTTGCTCCGTCTTTAAATCCATAAGTATCATTACCAGCATCACGTACACCTAGTAATTTATTTCCAGCATCATAA
The DNA here is from genome assembly GCF_965221665.1 of Tenacibaculum aiptasiae. Lineage (NCBI taxonomy): Bacteria > Pseudomonadati > Bacteroidota > Flavobacteriia > Flavobacteriales > Flavobacteriaceae > Tenacibaculum > Tenacibaculum aiptasiae. Next base: position 1,422,831 of record NZ_CBDCSN010000002.1, on the reverse strand, counting down.
CTGTAATAAAGTTGATCCATTAAACCAAAAGAAGTAGCATTACTATTGGTATGTCCATTTCTGCTTAAATAAGTGATATTACCATTTTTATCATAATAAACAGAAGAAAGTGTATAATTATGTGTTAAACTCCCTGTAGCTACTGTGATTCTGTTTAAAGCATCATAGCTATAGGTATAAGTTCTTGAACTTGTATCTGTATTTAAAGTATTCCAACTTGTTTGACTAATGTTTCCGTTATACAAACGTTTGTTAGCATCTGTTATGTCGTTATACTTTAGGCTAAAGTTAAATAAATCGTTGTCATTATTTGCATCTTGGTTAATGTTTTTTAACCATCCTCGTACATTGTATTTGTAATCTATTGTTTGTAATTCATCATTCTTTGAATACACATAAATTGGTTAGGACTATGTAAAACAACAAAACCACAACATTACTGTTGTGGCTTTATTTATTTTTAATAATTTAATTTCTATTTACTTACTCATACTCGGCACGGAAAACATTTCCGCGCTATCGGGTCATTCATAAACATTTATTTTTTTTAAAATAGTTATCGATCCTCTCTTCTAACTAGTGGTAAACAAAATTAGTTTTTATTTAATTAAACTCTGAGAAACTTATAGCATTTTACAATTTTCGTCTAAAATAAAAAAACTACCCTAATTTATATTAAGGTAGTTCTAGTAATATATATAATAAATTATCTACTCTTGCATACCACTAGTCAGAGACTAGCGGGAGCGGGGCGAAACATTTCCGTGCAATCACGGCCTTTTTTTTATACTTATTAAGATATTATTGTTGTAAAGTTTAATCAAAACACAAATCCAATGGATTTGGAGTAAAAATATATTTATTCTCCTTTTTATCAAAAGAAACTTTATAATCATGTAATTTAAACTTAAAAGTTATACTAGCCCACTCAGCACTAGCAAAAAAAAGTCCTTCTAATTGAAAATCTGTAAAATTATATTTCACTTCTGAAAATTTTATTACTACAGGATAATTAATTAAATCTCTTACCCATTTTATTCCATTAATTAAAATATTTTTTTGAATTTCCGGTAAATGATTTATCTTTGAAATATCAATAAAAATTCCTTTTTCTTTATGAATACTTATATAGTTTAATTCAGTGTTTTCTTCTTTAAATTCTAAACAACTACCATCTATATCAATAGCTATTCCCCAATTAGACTCTTTTAACAATCTATATTTATGATTTAATTCCTTCATTATTTAAATTTTATTTTTGAAAAAATCTCCTTTGCAAAATAATATTCATTATTTCCCATTCCTGTTCCTCTTATAATATGTTGAAAAGAATGACTTGCTCCATCACCAAAAAGTGAACTATGTTTACTTAACCAAGCATTTGCTGCTTCATCACTAAATTTCGTTAAATTTAATGTTTTTAATCTACTATATCCACTAACTCTAAACCTCATAACCTGTAATCCTTCTATCCCAAAAGAACCTAATCTAGATTTATATAGCTCCGCAGCCGATTTACTTCCCCATGAATATAATCCCTCTCCAAAATGAGCACTTGTTGGTGAATTTGGCCAAGGTAATCCATCTCCCAATAATCTCACTGCATCATCAGCTCCTTGAACTGTATAAAAATACCTACCTCTTGAAAATCTATACATCCAAGCAATCCCTTGTATGGCTTTAGCAGTTGCCCACTCACCTGTTATAAACAATGCCAAATCTCCGACAGCTTCAGCCTTTTCTCTTTCATTTTGGGCTATATCCATATCTGTTGGATTATATGGATCATTACCATTTAAAAATGCTGTTCTAGCATATCCGTTATATGCCATACCATAGAATTCACCAGCACTCATATTCTTTACCGCTTTCTTCTTACTTTTTTTCTTCTTTTTCCCTCCGCAACAATCATCATTATCACTTTCGGAACTATAAATTGTAATTAAGTTATCCTGAGTAATTCCATTAGCTTTCATCCATTCTTCTGTTGAAGAAAAACCTCCACTTTCTGAATCTGCACCACTAGGGTCAGCCCAAAATACTGGGTTATTATCAAAAGCTGTATAAGTACTCATAGAATGATGGACAACTGGGTCTATAGAAGTCCATCTAGCTATAGCAGGATCATATTGTCGTAGATCCATTTCGTATAAATTCAACCCTAATGATTCTTCATACTCTATACCATTATATTTCCACTTCTGAGCCACAGAATTCCCTAAAGAAGAAACATTCCCATTATACCCTTTATGTTTTAAACCAAAAGGATAGTAATTAGATTCTTCTACAATTTCTGTACTAGCAGTAATAACACCATCGTTGTTACTATCAGTATACGATAACCTGACATTTCCTAAGTGGTCTTTGTATTGGTATATATATTTGAAACCTGTATTGTCTTTCTTTACATAACCCTCTGGATGGTTAAAGAACTGTAAAACATTATTCTCATAGATGTAGTTTCCTGCATACTCAGTAGTGGTAGCATTTACTACTTTCTTTAACTTCATTCCTGCTGCATCGTAGGTGTAAGTAATATTTTGACCTCCTATGGTTACCTGTGTTGGTAAATTTAAATGATTATAAACTATATTAGTAATGCCTTTATTGGCATCCGTTTTCATATTACCATTGGCATCGTAGCTATACTCTATAGTTGTATTGGCTCCATCTTTAAATCCATAAATGTCATTACCGTTGTCTAATACTTTGGTTAGCTTGTTTCCATTATCGTAACTATACACTAAGTTATCCATTACTCCAAAGCTAGTTGCTCCTACATTGGTATGCCCATTTCTAATCAAACTTAAAATGTTTCCATTCTTATCGTAAGTAATTCCCGAAACATTATAGTTAGATCCGTTAACTCCTGTTGCTCCTAAAATTCTATTAAGCGCATCGTAGTTATAGGTATATGTTTTTGAACTTGTATCTGTATTTAAAGTATTCCAACTTGTTTGGCTAATGTTTCCGTTATACAAACGTTTGTTGGTATCAGTTATGTCGTTATACTTTAGGCTAAAGTTAAATAAATCGTTGTCATTATTTGCATCTTGGTTAATGTTTTTTAACCATCCGCGTACATTATACTTGTAATCAACTGTTTGTAGTCCTTTGTTATTGTCTACAATTTTTAAGTCTTTGATTTGTGCTCCTTCAGAATACATTGAAATATCTCCTAATAAACTTCCTGAAGACTGTATTTGAGAGGTATAAAATGTTATATTATTCTTTTTATAATAAATAGTATTTCCTATACGCTCTATCTTGAATACATCATTTAATTCTGAATTTCCAAAAACTCCTTTTAACTCCCCTTTTTCAAATACTTGTATAGCAGTTCCTGCATTGTATATTGCATATGATATTGATCCAAAGTAAGCGTCTGTATTTTGTTCAGATAAACCAACCATAAAGTGCATATACTTCTTTGGTAATTTATATTCTACAAAACCACTTGTTTGAATACTTCCCATAGTGGCTAATCCTGCATCCCAACCATTACTTCCAGTTTTTGTAATTACATCACCACTAATAGAAATTCCTGAAGTTACATCTTTGTATCCTTTTACTACTCCATTCCCTACTACTTTAGAGGTTAACTGTCCTAACTCGTCATAATTGTTTTTTACAATTCTATTCGATACTTGATTGTTTATCTTTTGTGTTTGACTTATCAATCTATCTAAATGATCATATTCAAAGCTATCCACCGTTACAACATCTGCATGCCCTGTCTTTTTATGTGTTGCCTTTGTTTCTAGTACTCTTCCTGTAAAGTCATCTAACTTACTCTCTACAATATCGGTAGTTTGTAAATAACCATTTTTACTGTATACATAAATCGGACGTGCCTTCTCATCGTAATAAGTAATCGTTGCTGGGATTTCATTGGGTGTCACGTCTACTACACGTGTATACGTTCCCACCAATAACCCTTTCACATTACTTGTTGATGTCTTTCCATAACTTACAACACTCTCTGGAGCTCCTCGTCTATCAAAGTTTTGATAACTATCATAGAAATTTGCCGTCAAAATATATACATTCTGTGTATTTGGAAATGCTCTATGGGTATAATACATCGCAATTCCATTCATATTGTTATATCCTGAACGAACTTCATATAAGTTATCTCCCGTAAAAGTATTTACTGTATTCTGAATAGTTATTCTGTCTGACGCATTTATATAACGTCCTGTATATACTACTCTTCCTAATACATCATACTTAGTAAATAACCATTTATTCTCTGCTCTTAAATTCGCATCTTGAGTAAGTACTGGTCTATCTAACTTATCATATACAATATACTCCCAGTCCTTTCCTGGTATTCTCTTTTCTACCAAACGGTTTCTATGATCATATTTATATTGATATCCTAAATCGTTTAATTTACTTGTAATACTAGCTAATGTAGCTGTGCTACCTTCCATTTTTGGTGGTAATACATAAGTTAAGTTTCCATACTTATCATATACATAATAAGTATCGTGCTTTTCACTATTGTTATAGGTACGCTTTAAAACTACTTGTCCTTGTTTGTTCTTAAACTCTTCCGTTGTATGGTTTACTCCATCTGCTGGTTCCCAATTCTCATCCTTGGTTACTGTTTTGTATAAAGTACCTGCTAGATAAGATGAGTTTACCGTTAAACTCGGTGTATAGGTATTGTCAGCCAATACTACATCTACTCCAAATGCTCTTACCTCATTTGTTGCGTTTGCTTGGTATTCAAACTTTATACTATGACTATTGTTTGTATAGCCTTTTGAGGAATAACTTGTTCCCTTTGCCCAGTCCTTCCCCGGAGCTGTTTGTTCAAATACTCTGTTTAATGGGGAACTCTCTAGTATTTTTTCTGAATAAGCATTTACATTAGGTAATGATACTCCTGCAAAATCTTCACTATAATTAGTTTGATAATAACTCTTAGTAGCTGTTGCTACATCTCCTGTTCTTATCAATCCATTTTGTGTAGCTGCTGCATAGGGTAAGTACTCTTTAGTTTGACGTCCTAAAGCATCGTATTCCATATGCGTAACAATATCCTTTCCACTAGTTCCTTGACGGATTCCTACACTCTGCTTCCCTCTTCCTAATCCATCAAAATAAGCAATACTCTCTACCACATCGCTTGAACTGGTAATTTCTGATGGACTTGTCATTGCTTTTCTATACACTCTATTAAATACATAGTTCTCATTACTAAATACTACTGGTGTATAGCTACATCCATTATTTGCTCCTGCTTCATTTGGACAAGCATCTGTATTATTAGTTACATAACCTGATGGTTTTACACTATAATAAACACTATTGTTTGGATCTCCAAATCCGTCATTATCCGCATCTAAATAAAAGGTTTGTGGTGCTATGTTAGTTATATTCGCTGTACTATCGTTATAATCGCTTGAATTCGATACATAGCCTGATGGTTTAGAACAAGCATTAGTTGTACTTGATGGATTCCCATAACTATCTCCATCTGTATCTGCATACCATACTGATGATTGTTGGATGGTATAACTTACTGTTCTTGCTGAACTCCAACATCCTGTACTGTTATTCCTTGCTCTTAAGTAATATACCGAACCACTAGTTCTGGTTAAACTTGTTGATGAGTTACTTGTTGATGTTCCACTTGCACTTGATTGCCAGTAAAATGTAACGCCACTTGGTTGACTTCCCTTCGTTAACACAGAACTTCCACAGTTATTTACTACTGATACTGTTGGTGGTGTTGATGGAACTGTATTAACACTTATATGAATAGATGATGAATTTGTACTCCAAACCCCACTACTACTGCGTGCACGTAAATAATAAGTCCCTGAGCTAGATACTGTATAGGTACTACTTGAATTAGAAGTACTTGTTCCATTACTAGAGGTTCCTTGCCAATACCAAGTTATGCCACTTGGTGGTGTTCCTCTTGATAACACTGTATTCCCACAATTGTTTTGACTTACTACTGGACCACTTGGTGTTGCTGGTAAAGCTTGTTGTACTGTTACGTAACTTGTTCCTGTATAAGTTAATGATCCTGAACTTCCATTATACTGGATTTCTTTACTCCCTGAACTTGTCCATTTTATCGTTGCTGTGGTAGCTGATTGACTTAATATCGTTGCCCCAGCTACTGTCCATGTCCCTGTATTGGGTTGATTCCCTCCTATAGCACTTACTGTATAGGTATGTGTACTATTTAAGGTTACATTGGTATTTCCACTTATTGGTATTAAGGTGCCAAAACCTGGACCTCCTGGGCCTAAACCTCCCTGCCCATAAACTACCATTCCTAATAACAATAAGAATAGTAATAATTGTTTCTCTAGTCTTTTCATAGCTTACTAGTTTTTATACTTGTATTGTGTTTCTTTTAATAGCTTTCCTTCGTTGTCCTTTACAAAGGACAAACGATTAAATTCATCGTACTCATAATACATCGTTTGTCCTCTTGGATCTGTGATACTCGTTACTCCTACCAAAGGATCGTAAGTAAATGTGGTAATCTGAGCTTTTGATAATGACGATATTCCTCTTAAGCCATTTAATGCCGTACGTAAAGTATTCTCAGTTGCTGCATTGGTATCTAAATTAGAAGCTGTTTGTATGCTTGTAATTGTAGCACTTGGAATATCTGATAATTTCGCATTCTCTATCTTAGCTATAGGCTGTGTTTTCTGATACCCCCAGATATAAACAATATGAGTACCATCCTTTTTACTCACCTCTAACGGATTTCCTTTATCATCATATGAATGATATACAACTCGGTCTTCTAATACTCCTGTACCTTTTGATACTTGCACCTTTTCTGGCAAATACAATCCGTTATAATCTTTATAAACAGTTTCCTGTTCGTTTAACTTAATCGTTCCATTAAAAGTTTTGTTTTTAATAGGCTCTGCTATTCGATGTTCGTTTATTAATCTTTGATTATTTACATCTTTTGCATACTGTATCTCTGTCTTTAAAACCTCTCCTTTACTATTAGCAACTCTCATTTCTGAATACAATAAAGGATTGTTATTGTACGTATAATCTGTAATACTAGTTACTTGTGTATTTCCTAAATGACTAATGCTTTTTTGTTGTTTCAACCTATGATATTCTGTTGTATATCCATAATATGTAATATAACGATTATCAAATATATTCTCTCCAACACCTACATAAGGCATTCGATATACTTGAACTGCAAATTCACTTCCTCTTCTGTGAAATGTATCAAATCTTTCATAAGTAAACGAATCATGCTTTAACAAAACATCTTCTCCATCAAAGTATTTAGTCTCTAACAAATTACCATTACGCCAATCTGGGATATATGTTCTCTTATGAACACTAGAAAAAGGACTTGAAAAGTAAACATCATCAAAAACATAATCCGTCCATAAATCTAATTCTTGATACTTATACTCTTTATAACCGTTTGATAACCCTTGATTGGTATATGATTCTTTTACATTTCTATAACCTACTAATGCACCTTGTTTTACAGGTTTAATAGCTCCATTTGCACTTATCTTAACAGTCTTTGCTACTCCGTTAGCTGTTGTATTGTTTGCATTAACAATTGAGTTATTAATTGGTAATTGATAAACCATTCCACTAGTAAGATTTGGATTCGGTGCTGAAGCATCAAAAGTATAATCAAATTGTCTTGAACTTACTGGAACTGTAGCTAAGGCGTCTGTATATACTTTGATTGCCCCTATTCTAAGTCCTCCAAATAAATATTCTCCTGGTGTAGGATCTATTTGATAGTTTGCTACAACATTTAAAATAGGTGATGGATTCGTACAAGTAGGATCGGTTATAGGATCACAATAGCTTTGGTTACTTCTCGATTTAGCTACAATTTTATACGTTTTTCCAGGTGTTAATTGTATTGCAAAATCACTAAGTGAAATTGTTTGTGTAAATGAAACATCTACTCCTTCTAAACTAATAATATAAGAACAATTTGTATTATTTATATCTGGTCCTGAACAACCAAACATGTCTATATTTAAATCTACCCAACCATCACTATTGGAAGCTACTGTAAATGTTTTTGAATAGGCTGTTACTGGATAACCGGTATCTAAAAATAAACTTGTATTTTGAAATCCTATAGTTTCTTTTAAGGTATAATCTTTATAAAGATGTGAACTACCATCGTTAAAAGAACTAATCTTGTGGTTTTCCCATATAAACTCTTCTACACCTCCTGTAGGAAGTGTAAGCTTTGTAAGTATTTCTGCTTGTGTATAATTTGGATGAATTGCTCTATTTGCATCTCCATAAATAGCATACGGATAACTCGGAGTATATCCTCTTGAACGCGGTATCTTATTTGCGTTAATCTGTCCATTAAAGTACCCAAAATAATCTACAGCATTGGAATACCTTCCTGGCAACTTTTGCGCATTGTATTCAAAACTATACACCCCATTTGTATTTTGGCTTTCTGATATTTCTGAAATGGAATTTAAGCGTAAGCGACTCTTTCCTTCTGTATCATGAACATCAAAAAAAGGTGCTTGATAGTTTGCCATTAATACTGCTGCTGACTGGACAGTATTTAATTGAAAGCTCTTTACAAAATTATTATTTGTATCATAAAGTGTAATTTTATCCAAAGCATAAGAGTTCTTTAAATCCAAACGTTCTGTACTACTTTTACTAAAAACTACTTTCCCTGATGGAAATTGAATCTCTGATATCTTTGGTTGTGTAAACTTCTTCTCTACATAATTAATACTATGTTTATAAGGATCTATTCCTGCTGGTAGAATTACATCTTCCCCACTTATAACCATTGCCTTAACATCATCTTCTAATACGTAATTAAAAGTAATTTGATTATTAGAAGTAGGAAAACTAATACTTTTTAACATCCAACTTTGATAATATGGGTCTGATGTATCTCCATAACTACCTACATTATTAGATGTAAAACTTCCTGTTAATGTTTGTGTATAGCTTTTAACTCCTTTTATTTTTTCTAAATAATTATCTGTTCCTCCAAAATTATAGACCACTCCATTTGGGGTTGTTATAGTAAATCCCGTTATTTTACCTAAACTTGTCTTGATGGCACTTATCTTTACATTTGAACGAGGAAACTCCACAAAATCATTTACATTTTGATCATAATAAAAGGTCCCTGAATATCCTGGTATTGTATAATTAAACTCATCTGCTTCATAATCTCTTATCTCTTGTGTAGCATCCAACAATTGATAATCTTGGGTCTCAAGAAGAGCTCCTTGAGTAAAAGCTCCATCTGGCCTTTGTGAAAAATCTTGAAGCGTATAAGTTGTATTCATATACCCAAAAGTCTTTTTATCGTCTGGTAACCAATTAATTGTTCTGGTAACCAATCCTCCTGCTTGTAAATTCCATCCTAACCCTACCCAAGAGGCAATGTCTGATACCTTATTTCCTCCTCCACTATAACTCAATCCTATAGGAATATTAACGCCCTTATAGGATATTGTATGAAATGGAATGGAGATATTTGGTAAACCCGTATATGGAGAAATATCTGTTTGTGAATACTTAATTAATGAAGCTGCCTCCGGAGATGGAGGTAATACTTCCGGTAAGTCCTGTGAAAACAAGACAACAGAATAAAGCATTGTAAAAATGCTTAACATCGTTTTTTTCATAAAGTCTGTTATTGAATATTAGCAATTTATTTTTTTATAGCACTACAAATGTATAACCTTTATTCTTACCATACAAAAACCTTTAGGTTTAAAATATTCTTAAAAGTTTTAAAAACAATAAAGTAGTACACCTATAACGCAAAAAAACCTCCCTTTATTTTGAGAGGTTTTTACTTTCTGAGGTGTCGAGCGGATTCGAACCGCTGTACATGGTGTTGCAGACCACTGCCTAGCCACTCGGCCACGACACCTTATATTGATAAGGACTGCAAATTTACAGTTTTTATCCTTTTCTGCAAGCTTTTTTTAATTTTTACGCACATCTTTTACAATAATTACAACTTCTCCTACATTTCCTCCTATTGGTGGATTAATTTTTGAAACGCTAACCTCCGCTTCTTCAACAAGTTGTATCTCTCTAAAGATTCTATCTATAATTCTTTGTGCTACATGCTCCAATAATTTAGAACGAATAGCCATTTCTTCCTTTACAATATGATTTAAATGAACATAGTCTACTGTATCAACTAATTCATCCGTTTTTGCCGATTTCTGTAAATCTGCTTTTACTTCAACATCTACTCTATATTCTGAGCCTATCTTTCCTTCTTCGTCTAAACATCCATGATTGGTAAATAAACGAATATCATTTACTCTTATAATTCCCATATAGGCAAAGATACTATTGTTTCTTAATTTGTAAAGAAATCAAAAACATTACTTAATGCGCTTGTACTTGCTTTATAAAACTCTGTATAACTGCATCTTTGACAAGTTACACTAGTAAATTTTTTATTCTGTACATCAAAAATTTTAGACAATGTTCCTCCTGTAGCTCTCATTTCACTTACTTCGTAAGTATGATTATTACATTTTGGACAAGTATAGTTTAACGATTTTTTCATTTTCTTTTATTTTTTATACTTATTAGAATACTTAAATAAAAAAATGTTACAACTTACTTAATTTCTAATGTCTGCTTTTTGTCTTCAAGCTTTATAGTATATTTTCCCTTTGGTAAATAATAAACTCCGTTTTTTGCTTTTTTTACAATTGCATCCTTATGTTTTTTCAGATATTCTTTTCTTCCTTTTTCAGAAAAAGAAGCATCGTATGTTACTTCATTAAATCCTTTCTCTACATCTTTTTTAATTGTATTTACTAGAATATCTCCTGCATAAATTTTTATACTAACCTTTTTATTTTCTTTCACATAAAATGGAATCGAAATTTTAGGGGTGTTTGGCTTTAACCATTTACTCCATGAACTTCCCCAAAAATTACTTTTTCTAATTTTCTTTACAGCAAATAATGTTTCTTCATTTTTGAAATCTTGCAACGGTGCTATGTTCGCTTTATACAAACTACGACCATGCGTTCCTACAATTAAATGCTTAGCCTTTGGCTGAATTACTAAATCGTGAACCGCTACATTAGGTAATCCTTTTTGGAATAATTGCCATTCTGCACCTTTATTAAAAGATACATACAAACCATTATCGGTTCCTACATACAAAATATTTTCTTTTTTAGGGTCTTCTTTAATTACATTTACTGGTGAAACTGGAATATTACCACTTATGTTTTTCCATGTTTTTCCATAATCATCAGACATATATACATAAACATTAAAATCGTCCCAACGGTATCCATTCAACGTAACATAGACTCTTTCTTTTTTATGTTTTGAAGCAATTACTCTACTTACCCATAAATTTTGAGGTAATGTATTTGAGACGTTCACCCAACTTCCGCCTCCATTTTTAGTAACTTGTACAAGTCCATCATCTGTTCCTATATAAATTAAACCAAATTGGAACGGGCTTTCCGAAATGGTAGTTAACGTACCATAAGCTACATTACCTTTTCTTCCTCCTTTGGTTAAATCTTCTGAAATAGTTTCCCAAGTATCTCCTTTATCTAATGAACGGTGTAATTTATTTCCTCCTAAATATAATATATCCTGATTGTGTTTTGATAACTGGATAGGTGTTTGCCAATTAAAGCGATATGGATTCTCTCCTAACTTATGCTTTGGTTGAATATATTTTTGCTGTCCAGTTTTTCTATTTATACGGAAATAATTTCCAAATTGATATCCTGTATATACAATATTAGGGTCTCTATCATCTACAGCCACTTGCATTCCGTCTCCTCCCATAATACTCTCGTATGGATTTTTTCCTGTTTGCTTCCAACGCTTATCCATTTTAGCATTATGATTCGCTACCCAAACACCATTGTCTTGTAAACCTCCATACACTTTATAGTTTTTCTGATTATCGGCATAAACCGTATAAAACTGACCTACTGCTGGTTGATTCAGTTTTGTCCAACTTTCACCATCATCATATGAAATATTTAAACCTCCATCATTCCCATCAATTAAATGTCCTTGTTTCTTTGCATTTACCCATAATGCTTGATGATCGGCATGTACATTTTCTTTACTAATTGATGTAAATGTTTTTCCTCCATCTTTCGATTTTAAAATAGGAACCCCTAATACATAAATTCCTTTTTCATCCTGTGGATCTACTCGTATTTCTCCAAAATAATATCCATATGAATAATATAAATCATCTAAATAGCCTTCGTGTGTTTTCTTCCATGTTTTTCCACCATTGGTAGTCTTAAACACTTCTGCTCCAATTACCGGAGTATCAAATAACAATGTATTTGCGTTTTCTAAATACTTAGCTAAATCGTTTGGTTTTACAGAACCTGAACGCACCATTTGTTTTACATTTTCAGCTCTATATTTTTCTTGAAAACCATTCATTTTTAAATAGGTATTCAGCTTTTTATCTTTCAATTTTAAAAAGTCTTCTACAGACATTGTTTTAAAATCGTCTTTTGTTAACGCATTTGAGTCTTCTTCTTTTTTCTTTTTCTTTTTTCTTCTAAACTGACTATCGTGAAAAGCATATACTACATCTTCATTAAAAACTGCTAAACCAATTCTTCCTACATTTTCTCCATTTGGGAAACCATTATTGTCGGATATTTTTGTCCAAGTAGTTCCTGCGTCTGTTGATTTATAAATTGCTGAATTCTTTCCATCTCCATCAAAATTCCATGCCTTTCTATTACGTTCCCAAGCTGCTGCATATAATACATTAAAATTATTGGGCGCTTGCTGTACATCTATAATTCCAGTATTTTCATTAATAAACAACGTTTTTTTCCAAGTTTTACCACCATCGGTAGTTTTAAAAATACCACGCTCGTTATTTGAAGAATATAAATGCCCTATAGCTCCAACAACAACCTCATCTGGATTATTTGGGTTAATTAAAATTCTTCCAATATGATGACTATCCTGTAATCCAACATTTTCCCACGTTTTTCCTTTATCGGTAGATTTTAAAATTCCAATTCCTGCATATGAAGAACGTGATGAATTATTTTCTCCTGTACCTACCCAAAGAGTTCCACTTTTCCAATCAACTGCAATATCTCCTACATTTTGCGTTGGTGAACTATCTAATACTGGTGTAAAAGTTGTTCCATTATTATTAGTATACCACAAACCTCCTGATGCATAACCTACATAAAACTCAGTTGTATTTTCTGGATTTACATCAATATCTACTACTCGACCACTCATTACTGTTGGCCCAATGTTTTCAAAAGAAACATTTTTTACTATTGATGTTTTTGCTAGTGCTTCTTTTTGTACTAGCGATTCTTTTACTGTTTTAGAAGAAGTAGCTTGCTGTGCTACCAACGCATAAGGAACTAATGCTATAAAAACTTTACTAATTGTTTTCATCTTGTTTGGTTTAGAGCTTATGAAAGTACTTCATGTAAACATTATATCAAAAAAAATTAACAGAACATTATCTTATCCACTATAAAAACAATTCTCTCTATGCAAAAAAATGTTAGATTTGTGTAATTTGAACAGCATAGCTATGAATATTTTTATTCTTTCTGTTAGTGACCAAATATATTCTACTCAAAGAATATATAAAGAAGCACATCGTAGAGGACATAATGTTAGAATTATAAATCATTTAAGATGTTCTATAAAACTTACAAACGGTAAGCCTGAAATTATTTATGAAGGTGAAAATATTATTGATATTCCCGATGTAATTATTCCTAGAATTGGTGCTTCTGCAACTCGTCATGGAGCAGCTGTTGTTAAGGAATTTGAAATGAATGGTGTATATAGTGCTGCCACTTCTTTAGGAATTCTCCGTGCTCAAAATAAGGTTCGTACTTTACAAATAATGAACCGTAAAAACATCCCTATTCCAGATACTTTATTTTCTGTTAATCCAGAAAACATTAACGAACAAATAGATTTGTTAGGTGGGGCTCCAATTATAATTAAATTACAAGAAGGTACGCATGGTTCTGGAGTTATTTTAGCTGAAAGTAAAAAATCTGCTAAATCTATTATCGATACTATGTATGGTACAAATACCAATATTTTATTGCAAGAGTTTATTCAAGAGAGTAACAGTGAAGATATTCGTGCTTTTGTTGTTGGAGATAAAGTAGTTTCTTCTATGAAAAGAAAAGGATTAGAAGATGATTTTCGTTCAAATATTCATAGAGGTGGTAATGGTTTTAAAGTAAGCTTAACTCCTGAGGAAGAAGAAATAGCTATAAAAGCTGCCCAATACTTAAGGTTACCTGTTACTGGTGTTGATTTGATACGCTCAAAAAGAGGGCCTTTGTTAATTGAAGTAAATTCTACTCCTGGACTCCAAGGTATTGAAGCTTACACAAAAGACAATATAGCCAAAGCTATTATTAAATTCTTAGAAGAAAAATGTTTAAACAAGAGTTTAAAAACGAAATTGTAGAAATACGTGGAAATAAAATTGGTTTAGGTGAATCTAAATTAATTAAAATCCCTATTGATAGGTTACCTACTGGTACTCTTATCGAAATTCCTGTATATGTTTTTAACGGTGATAAATTAGGACCTACCATTTTATTACAAGGAGGTTTACATGGTGATGAAGTAAACAGTATTGAACTTGTACGTAGAATGCTTATTGATAAATCTTATAAAATACATAGAGGTTGTGTTATTGTTGTTCCTTTATTAAACATCTTTGGTTTTTTAAGTTTATCTAGATATATGCATGGGAAAGATGTTAATAGAAGTTTCCCTGGTTCTAAGTCTGGTTCTTTGGCCAGTAGAATGGCATACTATTTAATGAAAGAGCTTACTAAAAATATCGATTTTGCCATTGACTTTCACACTGGTGGGGCTCAAAGAAATAACTTTCCTCAAATAAGATATACACCTGAAGATGAAAGAGGTTATGAACTAGCTAAACTTTTTAACGCTCCTTTTTTGTTTGGCTCTAAACTAATTCCTAAATCTTTTAGAAATCAATGTTATAAAAATAATATCCCTGTAATTGTTTATGAAGGAGGTGAATCATTACGTTTAGATGAAAATGCTATTCAACAAGGAATAAATGGTACACTTAGAATTTTAAAACACTTTGAAATGATTAATAATAGTGTTGAAGTTCCTGAAAATCTTATTACTATAGCTATTCATAAGCGAAAATGGATTCGTGCAAAAGTTGCTGGTTTATTCAATGCCAAAATTGAAAACGGAGCAGCAATTAAAAAAGGACAAGTATTAGGTAATATTATGGATACTTACGGTAAAACTAACTTTGATATCAAAGCTCCTTTCGATGGATATATTATTTCTAAAAACAACTTTCCAATTGTAAATATGGGTGATGCTTTATTTCATATCGGAACCACCTAACTATCTGATATTATTTGTTTTATTAATTATTTTTCACTTTCTTTAGAATCAATTAACTAATTATAAAACAATAAATTATGGAATTAATTATTAGCTTATTAAGTGGTGCTGTTGGGGGTAACATTGCTGGTGCTTTATTAAAAAAATATTCTTTAGGTACACTTTGGAATTCTGTTGTAGGAATTCTTGGTGGTGGACTAGGAGCCCAACTATTAGGTATGCTTAATATTGATATTTCTGGTATAATTGGAAATATCATTGGTAGCGGTGTTGGTGGTGGTGTTTTAATGGTAATTATTGGACTTATTAAAGGTGCAATGAAAAAATAAGCTAGCTAAATATTACATCTAAAAGGCGCTTTTTAGGCGTCTTTTTTATTTACTATATTTCCTAATAAATAGCAGTACCTTTGCAGCTTCATAGCTATACTTATTATCGCTATTTCTGAAAAAAAACATATGACATTTAAATCTTTAGGTTTATCTGATGCTTTACTAAAAGCCATCAAAGAAAAAGGATACAATTCTCCTTCTCCAATTCAAGAAAAAGCAATTCCACATATTTTAGAAGGAAAAGATGTATTAGCTTCTGCACAAACAGGAACTGGAAAAACCGCTGGTTTTACACTACCTGTTTTACAATATTTAGCCGAAACTAAACATCCTAAATACCGTCCAATAAGAGCTTTAGTATTAACTCCTACTAGAGAGTTAGCTGCTCAAGTTTACGATAACATAAGAGAGTACAGCACTTATTTAAATATAAAATCTACAGTAATTTTTGGAGGTGTAAAAGCATCTGGTCAAATTAAAACTATACGACAAGGGGTAGACATCCTAGTTGCTACTCCTGGTAGATTATTAGACTTACACGAGCAAAAAGCCGTATCGCTCAAAAGAATTAATGTTCTTATTTTAGATGAAGCTGATAGAATGTTAGACATGGGTTTTGTTAGAGACATTAACAAAATTATCAGTTTCATGCCAGAAAAACGTCAAAATTTGTTGTTCTCTGCTACTTTTTCTAAAGAAATAAGAAAACTTGCTGAAGGCATTTTAAAAAATCCTGTTTCTGTCGAAGCTGCTCCGCAAAATTCTACTGCTGATAAAGTTGCTCAAAAAGTTTATTCAATTGACAAGAAAAAGAAAACAGAGGTAGTTATCAAACTCATCAAAGAAGGTAATTGGAGTCAGGTTTTAATTTTTACTAGAACCAAACACGGAGCCAACAAACTAACCGAAAAGCTTATTAAAGCAGGTGTTACTGCTGCTGCTATTCATGGAAATAAAAGTCAAGGGGCCAGAACCAAAGCACTTGCTAATTTTAAAAACAATACTAATAGAGTTTTAGTTGCTACTGATATTGCTGCACGTGGTATTGACATTCCTTTATTACCACATGTTATAAACTTTGAACTACCAAATGTTCCTGAAGATTATGTTCATAGAATTGGTAGAACTGGTAGAGCTGGTGCTAAAGGTGAGGCTATTTCTTTGGTTTGTAGCGAAGAAACTGAATATCAAAAAGAAATAGAGAAAATACTAAACCAAAAACTGAAGACTGAAATTATTGAAGGTTTCGAGCCAACTGACACAGCAAAACCTAAAAGAGCTTCTACTCAAAAAAAGAAGCCTTTTAAAAAGAAAAAAGGTGTTGGCACCACTGATAAAAAAACTAAATCTAATACCCCTAATGAATCTTCTAACAAAAAAGAAAGAAGGTCTAGAAATAATAAAAAGAATCAATCTTCTACTAATTCTAATAACAAACCACGAAAAAGAAACAACAGAAGAAGAAATAATAAAAAAAGCTGAGAATTAATCCTCAGCTTTTTTATTTTGATTATTATTTATAATGTACTTCTTGTACTTTCCATCTTTATATCGGTAGTAAATAAATAAAGGCATTAAAATAAACGACATAAATAGAACTCCTAACCCCATTACTACTTGTGCTTTTGGATGTTCGGTATTTAAAAGATAAACTCCAGCAATCATCCATAACAAAAAGATAACGAATAGTATTTTTAATAAAGTCTTCATTGTTTTCTATTTAATAGCGCAAAAATAAAAAATCCTACCATTTTTAGAATGATAGGATTTCAAGTTTTATATAAATATCAATTACATTTTTTGTAACCAATTTTTAACATCTACTTCTTCTTTAATAATATCTCTTAATTCTGAAATAGCTACACGCTTTTGCTCCATAGTATCTCTATGACGAATTGTTACCGTGTTATCATTTAAAGTATCGTGATCTACAGTAATACAGAATGGTGTTCCATTTGCATCTTGACGACGGTAACGACGTCCTACAGCATCTTTTTCATCATAAGACACATTGAAATCCCATTTTAAATCATCAACAATTTGACGTGCTATTTCTGGCAATCCATCTTTTTTAACCAATGGTAAAATAGCCGCTTTTGTTGGTGCTAAAACTGCTGGTAATTTTAAAACTGTTCTTGTTGTTCCATTTTCTAATTCTTCTTCTTGTAAAGATTTTGAGAAAACTGCTAAGAACATCCTATCTAAACCAATTGATGTTTCTACTACGTATGGTACATAGTTCTTATTCTCTTCATGATCGAAATACTGTAATTTCTTTCCTGAATGCTCTTCATGTGCTTTTAAATCGAAATCAGTACGAGAATGAATTCCTTCTAATTCTTTAAATCCAAATGGGAATTTAAACTCAATATCTGCGGCTGCATCAGCATAGTGTGCTAATTTTTCATGATCGTGGAAACGATAATTATCAGCTCCCATACCTAAACTTAAATGCCACTTTAAACGAGTTTCTTTCCAAGTGTCATACCATTCTTTTTGAGTTCCTGGTTTAACAAAAAATTGCATTTCCATTTGCTCAAATTCACGCATTCTAAAAATAAACTGACGCGCTACTATTTCGTTACGAAAAGCCTTACCTGTTTGGGCAATTCCAAAAGGAATTTTCATACGACCCGTTTTTTGCACATTTAAGAAGTTTACAAAAATTCCTTGTGCAGTTTCAGGTCTTAAATATAAGTCCATTGCAGTATCTGCTGAAGCTCCTAATTTTGTTCCAAACATTAAGTTAAATTGCTTAACGTCTGTCCAGTTTTTAGAACCTGTTAAAGGATCGGCAATTTCCAATTCTTCAATTAAAACTTTTACATCTGCTAAATCCTCATTTTCTAAAGATTTTCCAAGTCGACCTAAAATAGTGTTTATCTTTTCTTGGTATCCTAAAACACGGCCATTTGTAGCAAGAAATTCTTCTTTATTAAAAGCATCGCCGAAACGTTTTGCTGCTTTTTTTACTTCTTTCTCTATTTTACCTTCTATTTTAGCACAATAATCTTCTACTAAAACATCTGCTCTATACCTTTTTTTAGAATCTTTATTATCAATTAACGGATCATTAAATGCATCTACGTGGCCTGATGCTTTCCATGTAGTAGGATGCATTAAAATTGACGCATCTATTCCTACAATATTTTCGTGCATTTGCACCATTGCTTTCCACCAGTAATCTCTAATATTTTTCTTTAATTCTACTCCATTTTGAGCATAATCATATACCGCACTTAAACCATCATAAATTTCAGATGATTGAAATACATAACCATACTCCTTAGCATGCGATAATACCTTTTTAAATTGATCTTCTTGTTTTGCCATGGTGCAAAAATAAAATAAGGATTTAAACTAACGCTATTCTAAAAGAAAAAAGTGAAGAATTCATTTAATTCTTCACTTTCTATTATTTTTTTAATGATTGTTTATCTGAGCTTTAAAGTTGTAGCTCCTGAGTAAACACCATCAACAAAAGCACTCACGGTATATTCTCCTTTGTTTATATCGTCTCTATTTACTAGAACTAACGATACTAAGCTTAATCTATCATTATTATAATTTACTTCGATAGAATCTGAATACTGAATTTTACCTCCGTCTTTTAAGTTTGTAACTCCTTTTGGTGCTACCACTTTTTTATTCTCATCTATAATTTGAATATAAACAGATTTTTCCCCAGCTTCAGTAATTACATTTTTTAATAAATCGAAATTTATTTTAAAGGCATCTGTTCTACTTGATCTCGACGTAGAGGTTAATTTTCCACTACTACGCTCCTTCATTGCAATTGCTTTTACTGGGCTTGTTTTTATAACTCCTCCAATAGCTATTTTTTCTTCAAGTGATTTTTGCTTTTCTGTTAACTCCTTATTTTTCTCTGTTAAAGATACATTGATTGTTTCTTTTTGTTTCAAGATTTCATTAGTAATAACATTCTCTTGAGCTAAAGCATTGTTAACTGTACTTAATGAATCTACTCGAATAAATAAGTTTCTGTTTTCTCTTTCTAACGTAACAATTTTTCTCCTATATTTTCTAATTAAATTATAATTATCTGTTCGTAAACTTTTGATAGAATCGCGAAGTTCTTTCATTTTTACCAACTCTACTTTTAATCTTTTAGAAAGACGCTTTTTTCTTACAACAACATCAGTATAATCTTTTATCATCTCGTCTAACTCTTTTTCTAAATCAGTCTTTTCTTGTTGAAAGATTTTTTTCAGGTCTTCGTATTGACTAGATTTCTGAAACGAGTACAACGTTAAAAAAAGTGTAAGCATTAAAAGCACAACAATTAATATGCTTTTTCTTTTGTGGGGAGTCATAGTTAAGGGGGTTTATTTGGGGTTAATTAATAGTTTTCTACTTCATTTCTTTATCTTAATTTCACAATTGATTTACCAGCAAAAACGCCATTTACAAATATCTTAACTAGATAAGATCCTTTGTGTATATTTTCTCTATTTACATAAATAAAAGAAATTACGGGTATTTGCTTATTATGATATTCTGCCATTAGAATATCACTACTCATTATTTTCTCTTTATTTTTTAATCTTACTTCCTTTGCTGGAGCTATTACCTTTTTATTTTCATCTAATACCTGAATATAAATAGGTTTTACTCCTTCTGAAATAATTTTATTTTCTAATAAATTAAACTCTACTTTAAATGCATCGGTTCTACTCGATCTAGATGTAGAGGTATATTTATCTTTTCTTCTTTTTTTCATTGCCTCTACTTTCACTGAAGAAATCTCAATAATTTCTGCTACGGCAATTTTTTCCTTTAAGACTTTTTTCTCTTGTCCTAAGAAATAATTTTTATGCTTTAATTTTGTGTTTAGATTTTCTTTTTCTAATAACGCTTCTTTTACACTATCGTTTTTAGTTTCCAGTTCATTATTAAGAAGGTTTAATGAATCTATCTGGGTAAAAAGAATTTTATTTTGTGTAGCTAGATTGGCAATTCTTTTTCTATAAAAACGAATTAATCCATAATCTATAGCCTTTAAGTTTTGAATAGTATCTCTAAGTTTTATTATTTTATGAAGCTCTTCTCTAAGTTTTAATGAAACTTCATTTTTATCAAAGCTTACATCTTCATAATCCTTAATAACAATATTAAGCTCAGATTCTAGCTCTTTCTTCTCTAACTCAAAAACATTTTTTAATTCTGCGTAGTCACTCGCATTCTGATATGACAAATATCCAATGGTAATTATTAAAACCATCAAAAAGGCAACAATGCCGTTATTTTTCAATCTTGGTATAGTAATCATCATCTGGGGAATTATGATGAACAACTTGATGTGTTCTGCGCTAATATACTATTTTTTAACACACTTGTACACAAATGCCGGAGGAAAGTTAAGAGGCTCAAAACTTAAAGCTATATTTTTCCCAAAAACTTCTTTAAGTTTCTTATAGTAAGTTAAACTATATTGATATTGAATAAACATCCCATTAGTCTTTAAAAAACGATAACTTTCTAATAGAATATTTGACGATATTTTTTTAGGTATAATTGTTAATGGTAAACTAGAAATTATATGATCTGCTTTATCGTAACCTAACTTCTCTATTTCTTCTTTTATTTTTTCAGCAGAAGACTTTAGAACAATTAACTGCGGATGGTCTATTTCTTTTAATTCTTCATAAAAAGCATCATTGATTTCAAAACATATAACAACTGCACTAGGGTGAACTTTCTTTAAAATACTATGCGTAATTGCACCATTTCCAGGCCCCAACTCTACAATAACCCTAGCTTTTGAAAAATCGATTTCCTTTAGCATTTTATCTGCCAAAAATCTAGAGCTAGGAACAACTGTTCCAGATGTTTTATAGTTTTTTACTGCTTCTTTAAAAAAATTAAGTTTCTTATTCAAAATTCGTTTTTGTTAGGTTTTTGTATCTTTCTCTTAAAAAATGGCTTGTAAAGATGCGACTTTTAAAAGAAATATTCTATTTATTTTATCCTAATCTATGTGTTAATTGTACGTTAACGTTACTGCAAAACGAAAATTACCTATGTACAACTTGTAACCATGATTTACCTATTATCGACGACAACCCTCATACAAATGTTACAATGTTGTCTACTTTTTATGGAAAAGTACCTATAAAAAACGTTCGTTCATTTTTATATTATCAAAAACACGGAATAACTCAAAAAATTATTCATGAGTTAAAATACAAAAACCAACAACAAATTGGGATTTTCCTTGCCAATAGGTTTGGTAATAAACTAAAAGAGTCTGGTGTTTTCAATAATATCGATTATATCATTCCTGTCCCTCTTCATTCTAAAAAGCTAAAAACTCGAGGATACAATCAACTGACTAAATTTGGACAAACTTTAAGTGAAATTTTAAAAGTCAAATATATTCCTGACATTCTTATTAAAGTTTCTGTTTCAAAAACACAAACTTTCAAAAAACGTTTTGAACGTTTTTCAAATAATAAAACTAAATTTAAACTAACCAATTATACCTTTTTAGAAAAAAAACACGTTTTACTTATTGACGATGTTATTACTACTGGAGCAACTCTTGAAAACTGCTGTAAAGAATTATTAAAAACAAAAGATATTACCATTAGTATTGCTACCATGGCTTATACAAAAAATGTATAAATTTCATTCGTCTTATTTTACTACTTTTGATCTTATATTTTAAATATTAATTTGTGAAAAACAAACACACTCTTTTAGTTATATTATTTACTCTTATAATAGCTAGTTGCGCAAGAAAAGGGAGACCTGACGGTGGTCCAAAAGATGAAGATGCTCCTATTATGGTTACCGCTAAACCTCCTTATGAAACTATCCATTTTGACAAAGAAAATATACGAATTGAGTTTGATGAATATGTAGTTTTAAAAGATCTTACGAAACAACTCGTTGTTTCTCCCCCTTTAAAAAACCCACCATTAATTACCCCTCAAGGTTCTCCTAGTAAATATATTAATATTAAAATATTAGATACTCTAAGACCTAATACCACCTATACTTTTAATTTTGGTAACTCAATTCAAGATAACAATGAAAATAATAAGTTAGAAAGTTTTAAATATGTTTTTTCTACTGGAGATTATATAGATTCTCTAACCCTAAAAGGTTCTGTTTCTTCTGCTTTTAAAAAAGATAAACTTAAAGAAGTTAGTGTTTTACTATATAAATATGATAGTATCTACAATGATTCTATTATTTACAAACAAAAACCCAACTACGTTACTAGCACTTTAGATTCTACTGATTTTAATTTTACTAATTTACGTGAAGGTAAATATCTTTTATTAGCATTAAAACAATCTTCAAATGATTACCGTTTTAATAGTAAAACTGATAAGATTGGTTTTTTTACTGATACCATTTCTTTACCCCAAGATACTTTGATACCAAATCCAATTCGTATTTTTAAGGAACTTCAACCTTATAAATTTAAGCGAGGAAGACAAGAATCCAAAGGAAAGATTCTATTTGGCTTCGAAGGAGAGAAAGAAAATATGAAAGTTGATTTATTATCTTCTGTTCCTGTTGATTTTAAATCTTTTTCTGAATTTGAAAAAGGTAAAGACACTCTTAATTATTGGTATACACCCATAGTAAAACAAGATTCTTTAAACTTTATAGTTAGTAACACCAATTTTAAAGATACAGTTACCGTACGTTTACGTAAGAAAAAAATAGATTCTATAACTATTTCTTCAAACATTGGTAGAACCTTACACCTTAATGATACCTTGATTTTAAATAGTAACAATCCTATTGTAAATATTGATAAAACAAAGTTTTCTTTAATTGATAAAGATACTATTGATGTTCCTTTCCAAATAAAAAAACAAGGAATTAATAAACTCGCTATTTTATTTTCGAAAAAACCAAAAATGAAATACAACTTTAAGGTTTTACCAAAAGGAATTATTGATTTATACAAAACTTCAAACGATTCGTTAAATTATAAATTTAACACTTTAACTAATGAAGACTACGGAAGTATTATTTTGGATGTTAAAAAAGAAACGAAGCATCCAGTTATTCTACAACTATTAAATAAAGATTTCGTATTAAAAACTAGATATTTAAATGCTTCTGAAAAAATAGAATTTAACTTGCTTGAACCTAAAGAATACACCATTAGAGCCATTATTGATGTAAATAACAATCGTAAATGGGATACAGGTAATTTCTTATCAAGAGAACAACCTGAACAAGTAATTTATTATGAAAAGCTCTTTAAATTAAGAGCAAACTGGATTCAAAATGAAATCTTTGTTATTAAATAACATTTTACCAACTTGCTGTTGGAGAAAATAAAAAATCCGTGGGGTTATCAATATCATATAAATATTGATAACTCCTCGTTTCTTTTTTACAAAAAGGTTCCATAAGATTCAACATTTTTATAAAACTTCTTAATGTGAGAACACAATAAAAAGTTTTATAATCTTCCGTGAGTATCCCTTCGTCAGACTTAAACAACCCTAAGATTAAGTTACAGTTTCTAGGTTTTATAAAATTTACAGTAGATAAATCTAATCGTTGTTTTTTATTAATAATTACATCTTCAATTAGCTCACTAAGCTTCTGTGCTTCTTCCTTATTAAAGTTGTACAGTCTAACAACATTCTCATTAAGACCATTTACATTCTCCAAATAATCTAACTCCATTCTTAAGCTTTTAATGTGCCTCTAGCCAATTTTCTCCTAAACCAACCTCAACATCTAATGGAACTGACATTTTAAATGCATTTTCCATTTCTTCTTTTATAATTGGCTGAATAATATCTAATTCATCTTTATGAGCATCAAACACCAATTCATCATGTACTTGTAACAACATCTTTGATTTGAAATTTTCTTTTTCAAATCTGTTGTGAATATTAATCATTGCAAGCTTTATAACATCTGCAGCACTACCTTGTATTGGTGCATTTACTGCATTTCGTTCGGCAGCACTACGTACAATACCATTACGAGAATTAATATCTTTCAAATATCTACGGCGCCCTAAAATTGTTTCCACATAACCATTTTCACGAGCAAAATCTACTTGCTTTGAGATATAGCTTTTCAACTTTGGGTATGTTTCGTAATATGTATCAATTAAAGCCTTTGCTTCTTTTCTTGATAAATCTGTTTGATTACTTAATCCAAATGCCGAAACTCCATAAATAATTCCAAAGTTTACTGTTTTAGCATTACTACGTTGCTCTCTCGTTACCTCATCGATAGCTACATTGAAAACTTTTGCTGCTGTTGAAGCATGAATATCTTCTCCATCCTGAAATGCTTTAATCATCGTTTCCTCTTCACTTAAAGCAGCTATAATTCGTAATTCAATTTGAGAATAATCGGCAGCTAATAATACGTGATTTTCATCTCTAGGAATAAAAGCTTTTCTAACTTCTTGCCCTCTTTTTGTTCTTATTGGAATGTTCTGTAAATTCGGATTATTAGAACTCAATCTACCTGTTGCAGCTACAGCTTGTGCATATACTGTATGTACGCGTCCTGTTTTAGGATTCACCTCATTTGGTAAAGCATCTACATAAGTGCTTTGTAGTTTTTTGTATTGACGATATTCTAAAATATTAGCAATTATCTCATGATCTTTTGCTAATGCTGAAAGTACATCTTCAGCGGTTGAATACTGTCCTGTTTTTGTTTTTTTAGGTTTATCAACCAACTTCATGTTTTCAAACAAAACAACTCCTAACTGTTTAGGTGATGCTATATTGAACTCCTCTCCTGCTTCTTTATAAATATTTTGCTCTAACTGTTCAATATCTTTTGCTAAATCTACCGATAAAGACTTTAAGAAATCAGTATTTAAGTTAACCCCTTCTATCTCCATTGCTGTTAACACCGATACTAAAGGTGCTTCAACATCTTTAAATAACCCTGTTAAGTTTCCACTTTCTAACTCCTCTGAAAAATGTTCTTTTAATTGGTAAGTTATATCTGCATCTTCTACTGCATATTCGCTTTGCTTTGGAAGCTCTACCTGACGCATTGATAGCTGATTCTTTCCTTTTTTCCCTATTAATTCGGTAATTGATACTGGCTGATAATTCAAATAAGTTTCTGAAAGAACATCCATATTATGACGCATATCTGGATTTATCAAATAATGCGCAATCATAGTATCAAACAATTTTCCTTTTACAGGCATATTATAATTTGACAATACTTTAATATCGTATTTTAAATTATGTCCTACTTTTTCTATGTTATCATTTTCAAAAAACGGTCTGAATTCTTCAAGTATCGTTTGTGTTTCTTCTTGGTCTTCTGGAAATGTAACATAATACCCTTTCTTTTCCTCCCAAGAAAAAGCGATACCTATTAACTCTACTTCTAAAGCTTTTAATCCAGTAGTTTCTGTATCAAAACACACCGATTCCTGTTGCATTAATTTACTCAACAACAGTTTCCTAGACACTGGTGTATTTATTAATTGGTAAAAGTGATTTGTATTATCAATAGTTCTAAAACCATTAATGTTATTTTCTTCACTAACTTTTCCAGTTCCTGGTGCTGCAAATAAATCGAACTGACCTATATTGTTAGCTCCATCTGCTACTGCTTTCTTAGTTGTTTTACTTGAACTTTCTTCAGCTACAGGTTTTGCTCCAAATGTTTTTAAAAAGTTATCACTTAAGCGTCTAAACTCTAACTCATTAAATATTTCTGTTGTTTTTTGAATATCTGGTTGTTCAAAAATCAACTTATCCTGTTCTAATTCAACAGGCACATCTAACATTATGGTTGCTAATTTTTTAGAAAGTAATCCTAGTTCGGCATTTGCCTCTACTTTCTCCTTCATCTTTCCTTTTAGCTCGTGGGTATTTGCTAGCAAGCCTTCCATAGTTCCATAGGCAGCAAGGAATTTTTTAGCTGTTTTTTCTCCAACACCTGGTAACCCTGGGATGTTATCTGCTGAATCTCCCATCATCCCCAAGTAATCTATAACTTGTTCTGGGGTTTCTACACCAAATTTTGTTTTTACTTCCTCAATTCCCCATTTCTCATAACCATTCCCCATTCTTGGTGGACGGTACATAAAAATGTTATCTGAAACCAATTGAGCAAAATCCTTATCAGGTGTAACCATATAAGTTTGTAAACCTTCTTTCTCTGCTTTTTTTGCTAAGGTTCCTATAATATCATCCGCTTCGTACCCTTCTTTTACAATTGCAGGAATATTCATTGCTTCCAATATCTTTTCAATATATGGAACAGCTATTTTAATAGCTTCTGGTGTTTCTTGTCTATTCGCTTTATACTCAGGAAAAGCTTCTACTCTATCTACGCTTCCACCTCTATCAAAACAAACAGCTAAATAATCTGGTTTCTCACGCTTTATTACATCAATTAAAGAATTTGTAAATCCTAAAATTGCCGATGTATCCATTCCTTTTGAATTAATACGTGGATTTTTTATAAAAGCATAATATCCTCTGAATATTAGTGCAAATGCATCAAGTAAAAAAAGTCGTTTTTGTTCTGCCATTTTATTATTTAAAGCCTAATGAAATAAATTACTGATATAGATTGAATTAAGAAAAATAACCTATAGAAATTGTTCCTACGAACTCCGTTTGTAAAGCTACAAAACTTTAACAAGATGTTAAAAATTGATTTTTTAGAATCCCCCTATCTTTGTTCGACTTAAAAAAACATAAATATGTCTCGTTGGCTTATAACAATCATTATCATTTCGTTACTTATTATTTTACTTGAAACTTATGCTTTTCAAGCCATTAAAACAGTAACTAAAAATAAGTTTATTCGTTACGGATGGTTACTCTTCGGAGTTTTAGCATACGTCAACTTTTTTTATGTAATTTTTACTTCCGATAGAAGTTCTGGTCAAACCAAGCAATTTCAATGGGCATTTGGTTTTTTACTACTAGCTTTAGTTCCTAAATTATTTATTTTATTGTTTATGCTAGGAGAA
The DNA here is from genome assembly GCF_965221665.1 of Tenacibaculum aiptasiae. NCBI lineage: Bacteria > Pseudomonadati > Bacteroidota > Flavobacteriia > Flavobacteriales > Flavobacteriaceae > Tenacibaculum > Tenacibaculum aiptasiae. The sequence continues at coordinate 1,395,111 of NZ_CBDCSN010000002.1, read as the reverse complement.
GATTTAGTAAGATGTATTCAAAAAGCTATCTCGTATTTTTCCTCAAATGACACTAAAGAATTGGCTGGAAGAAGAAGTTTTATTGCCAAATTAGCTTTAGGTATTGCTGCCATTCCTTTTGCAAGTTTACTTTATGGAATCTTTAAAGGTAAATACAATTATAAAGTACTTAAATATCAATTAAAATTTAGTGATTTACCTGATGCTTTCGATGGTTTTACTATTACTCAAATTACCGATATTCATTCTGGTAGTTTTACTAACAAAGAAGAAATTCAATATGGTGTTGATTTAATAAACGAGCAAAAATCAGATGTAATTTTATTTACTGGTGATATTGTAAACAATTTTGCTACTGAGATGGATAACTGGATTGACACTTTTAAACAATTAGAAGCTCCTTCGGGAAAATATTCTATCCTTGGAAACCATGATTATGGTGATTACTCGAAATGGGAAAGCAAAGAGGAAAAAACTGCAAATTTTGACGCCATTAAAGGAATTCACCCTAAAATTGGTTTTGATTTATTACTAAATGAGAATAGATATCTTGAAAAAGATGGTCAAAAAATAGCTTTAATTGGTGTAGAAAACTGGGGAAAAGGTTTTAATCAAGCTGGTGACTTACAAAAGGCTTCTGAAGGAATTAATAAAAACGATTTTAAAGTATTAATGAGTCACGACCCTAGTCATTGGGAATATAAAGTTAAAAAAGACGATTTTAACTACCAGTTAACCCTAAGCGGACATACACATGGTTTACAATTTGGTATAGAAATCCCAGGATTTATCAAATGGAGCCCTGCCAAGTATGTTTACAAGCAATGGGCTGGTTTATATGAGGAATTTGGGCGCTATATTAACGTAAATAGAGGTTTTGGATACCATGCTTTTCCTGGAAGAGTGGGTATTTGGCCAGAAATTACTGTAATAGAGCTAAAAAAAGCCTGATTTTTAAAGGAATTTAAACAAATGTTAATATCTATTTAAAAAAAAATCGGTAATTTTGATAAATTTTTTATATAAAACTTTATAGGAATGACAAAGTTTGGTGAAATTATAAGTATTGACAAACCTGTTTTAATTGACTTTTATACAGATTGGAGCGAGGTAGAACCTAGCTTAGACACACTTCGTGATGTTGCTGCTGCTTTAGGAGACAAAGCTAAAGTTATTAAAATAGACATTAAAAAGAATGAAGTTCTTGCTGATGCTTTGCGCGTTAAAGGAAACCCAACTTTTATGATTTATAAAGATGGTGAAATGAAATGGCGCCAGACCGGTGAGCAAGATGCTAACACTTTAATCGGCTTAGTACAACAGTACGTTTAAAGTACAGCCTTAAATTCATACCCCTTTTTTGTATATTCTTCTAAAAACCTTGGAAGAGCATAATACAGCCTGCCACTTGCTTTTATACTATCATGAAAAACGATAACACTTCCTTTTTCAGTATTATCTAACACATTTTTTAAGCATTTTTCTTTAGTTACTGAGATGTCAAAATCTGCAGAAAGGACATCCCACATTACAACCCTATACCCTTTTTTAAGTATTTCTTTTGCTTGTTTTGCTTTTATCTTACCATAAGGAGGTCTAAACAATTTTGTTTCGTTAAACTCCTTTATTTTGAAAATCTCATTGTTAATAATCTCTTCACAAAGCTCAACATTCTTTATATAGTCTTCTTGATTCGTTTTCCAACCATTTAGGTGATTAAATGTGTGATTCCCTACCGAATGTCCTTCTTTTACTATTCTCGAAAAAACTATTGGGTGTTTTCTAATATTATCCCCAATGCAAAAAAAAGTTGCTTTTGCTTTATATTTTTGCAATTCATCTAACACAAACTCTGTAACCTCTGGAATAGGCCCATCATCAAAAGTTAGATAAATTTCTTTTTTATTAGAAGAGAAACACCACGTATACTTAGAAAATATCTTTTTAAGCATACGTGGTGTCTTTATAAAATACAACCTCATTAATTTTAAGGTTTTATAGAATCTAATTGCTGCATAAATCGCTCATTTTCTTCTGTTGATGATGGATTAAACAAACCTTCATGAACTAAATAATCTTTAAGCGCTTTTTTACCATATTCTGTATCATCATAACGCATAATTTGCTGCATTACATTTTGATACATATATAAATACGTTTCTATATTCTCTTTTACTAAATCTAAGTCTTCATAATCAAACGTATGATAATACTTTAATTTTTGCTGGAAAATTTTAGCTAATGTTTCAGATGTTTCTCTAGCCTTATCAATATCTCCCATGCGGTAATATAACTCAGGATATCCTAAAGAAATACTGTAGTGATCAAAATCTTTAATTGGCATTTTGTACAATGATAAATCTAATACATCTTTTGCTTTTACCGAATCTCCTTGTTTCATAAACTCTTCTGACAATCGCATTAAGTTGTTTCTAATTGATATTGCATTACGTTTACTTTGCTCATCTAAATAGATTTTACCGTTATTAATGGTTTTCCAATCCCATTTTTTAACATTTGCATACATTTTCTCTGGGTCAATACGTCCCATATCAAACATAGACTTTCCTTTATTTGGTGTCTTTATAGGCACTAGTTTATATGCCATTCCATCTAACTGTAAATAGTCTTTTAACCAAATGTATTCTTCATCTGCATTTGCTCCTCCTGTAAAGTAAATTGGACGTTTCCAATCGAAATTATTTAAGATATCTAACATTAAAATTCTATTCTTTGTTAGTCCTTGCTCATCTACAGTTATGTCTATAAATGGTAAAATCTTATCAGCATCTTTTTGAGCTACCAATCCAGTTTTTAATACGTTTTCTTTATTTACTGGAATTCGAATTCTATTTACAGGATAAAACTTTTCTTTAGAATCTTCTCCCGTTTCTAAATACGTTCTATCACTATCACTTGAAATCCAACGCATAAATGTATCTATAGTCCAAATTGAATCCTTCAACTGAGGTATTGGGTAAAAATATGCTACATCTAAAGTTCCATACTTATATTGGTCATGTGTTAATTTTGATGGTATCGGATCAGCATCGTAGGTTTTCTTTTTCATTTGATCTATATACCAATCTGTTTGAAAAAGACTTGTATTTACAATTTTAATATCTGGTCGAACACCTTCTACCTGTTGCATATACCATAATGGGAACGTATCGTTATCTCCAATAGTAAATATAATTGCATTCGGATCGCAACTTTCTAAATAAGTTTGTGCATTTAACTGTGCAATATATCTGTCTGCTCTGTCATGATCATCCCAGTTTTGAGCTCCCATTAATACTGGTACTGCTACTAATGAAACTACTGATACTGCTATAGCTACCGTTCTTTTATTCGCATAGTTCTTAAAATATTCATACAGCGCTAACACCCCAAATCCTATCCAAATAGCAAATACATAAAACGAACCTACTACTGCATAATCTCTTTCTCTTGGTTCAAATGGTTTTGGATTAGTATAGAATATAATTGCAAACCCTGTGAATGCAAAAAACATTGCTAGTGTATATAAATTCTTTTTGTCTTTTTTGGCCTGATATAACAATCCTATTAATCCTAAGATTAATGGTAAAAAGAAATAGGTATTACGTCCTTTATTATTCTTTACATCATCTGGTAAGTTTTTTTGCGAACCTAAACGAGCTTCATCAATAAAATTAATTCCACTTAACCAGTTTCCTGACTCTATATCTAAATGCCCTTGTATATCGTTTTGACGACCTACAAAATTCCACATAAAGTAACGTCCATACATATAACCGAACTGGTAATCGAGCATAAACCTCATATTTTCTATAAAGGTTGGACGTCTTTTACTTCTTGCTGGTATTCCTGCTATTCTTTTATAATGTTGTTCCGAACCTGGATCTACCATTCTTGGTATAAACCCTTTGTGTTTACTTGAATAATTAGGTAATACATTTTTGTATTTGTTTACAATTACATATTTCCCGTCCTTCTTTTCATACTTAGGCTTATCATCTCTATATGGATTTTTTGGATCTTGTTCTCTGTCGTAAGCTACCGAATAGTATTTATCATAAAACACATTAGCATCACCATACTGCTCACGATTATAATACGCTAACAACTCTCTTGCGCTTGAAGGGTTGTTCTCATTAATTACTGTATCTGCATTTGCACGTATTGGTAACATTAACCATGATGAAAAACCAATCATGATAAATAATATAGACAACACTAAAGTATTTCCTGTTACTAAACCTTTTTTACGAGTATAGTTTAATCCAAAATAGAACAATGCAATTAATACTATTCCGGCTATAATAGTTCCTGAATTATACGGTAATCCTATTTGATTGATAAAGAAAAGTTCTGATACACTAAAAAACTTAAGTGTGAATGGAAATAAAAACTTAAATACAAATGCTAATACTAATATTGAAACTACCGTTGCTATTGCTGTAGTTTTTACATTGATATCTTTATACGTTTTAAAGAAGTATAATAATACTATTGATGGTATTACTAATAACGATAATATATGCACTCCAAACGAAAGTCCTACAACAAAACTTATTAGCACTAACCATTTATTACCTCTTGGTGTATTAATTTCACTTTCCCAACGTAATCCTAACCAAAATAACAACGCCATTAAAAATGATGACATTGCATACACTTCACCTTCTACTGCACTAAACCAAAAACTATCTGAGAATGTATATGCTAAAGCTCCAACTACTCCACTTCCTAAAACAGCTATAGCTGCACTTTTACCAAACTCACCATTTCTAGTGGCCATTTTCTTAGCCAAGTCAGTTATAGTCCAAAACATAAACAAAATAGTAAATGCACTTGCTAAGCCCGACATAAAGTTTACCATCATAGCCCACTGACTAGGGTCGCTGGTAAACATTGCAAAGAAAGCTCCTAGCATTTGAAATAAGGGTGCTCCAGGTGGATGCCCTACTTCTAATTTTACTGCTGTAGAGATATATTCACCACAATCCCATGAGCTCACGGTAGGTTCTAATGTTAAAGTATAAGTGATTAATGCCACTGCAAATGTAACCCAACCTAAAATTGTGTTCCATTTTTTGTAGTTAAATTCGTCCATAGATTTTTAATAAAGTTATTGCGAATGTACTAATAACTAGTCTGTTTTTGTTTCTAGCAAAAATATAATTTTGATTATATTTGTAGTGATGCAAACCAGATAATTTTCTGTTAAAGAAAAAAAATCAAAAAAAGTTTTGTGTAAACGAAAAAAGTATGTAAATTTGCATCCGCAATCACGCAATTGGCCTATGGTGTAATGGTAACACACCGGTTTTTGGTACCGATATTCAAGGTTCGAGTCCTTGTAGGCCAACTAAAAAGACTTAACAGATAATGTTAAGTCTTTTTTTTATACAATATATTTTGGTTTTTTTACTTCTTTTCAATTACCGCAGGCAGTATATATTCTTTTATAATCTTATCTGCATTAAGGTGAGCAATGGGGTTATTATACGCCGAAGAAGTTATAACTACCACAAATGGAATGTCTTTAAAAATAAAAATCTTGTTTCCTCCTCTCCCACTACAAAAAGAAACCTCGTAACTCTTACCTTCTACTTTGTATTCTTTATTCCAAAAAAGATAACCATAGTAACCATTTTCTATCCCTGCATTAATTTGACTAACTTGTTTTGATAAACTTTTATCTACCCATTCTTTGGTTAGAATCTGTTTACCATTCCACTTTCCTTTATTCTTATATAATTGACCATACTTTGCAAAATCAATAGCTCTTAATTGTATTCCTCCAGCTGTGTTTCCTACTTTTTGTGGAGTGTATTGCCATTTATAGTTAGTTATATTTAATGGTTTAAATAATTTTTCTTCTGCATAAAACACCAACCCTTTTGGAACCGATTTATGAATAACATCTCCCAAAACAACGACTCCTGCTGTAAAATAAGAAAAATCTTTCCCTATTCTTTTTTTCTTTTCCATAGGTAAATCAAGTGAAAATTTAACCCAATTTTTCGTTGGATACATCTTCTCTTCGTTCCCTATACTATTGTAGTCACTATCATCTCCAACAAACCCTGAACTCATTGTTAAAAGAGATTTTAAGCTTACAGAATCTTTCTTTTTACTATAATTTTCAAACGATTGTAAATCATAAAAGTCTTTCAACAATACATTTTCACTTTGTATATAGTTTTCTTTAATAGCCATTCCTAATACTGTAGAAGCAAATGATTTTCCTACTGACCTTGCATCATGCAAACTATTTCTAGTTGCTCCATTAAAATATTCTTCTATTAATAATTTGTTCTCTTTTATAACTACAATCCCATTGATATCTTCAAATCTTTTTTCTGCTATTTTTCTGTTCAAATCCTCTATCTTTTTTACATTAAAAGTGCTTTTTGATAATTCCCATCCACTATTCGGTTGTATTTTTTGAATAGGTATCAAACTTTCATCCACAGGAATTTTAGCCACCTCAACGGTAATATTTCCTTTAGCTAATACAGGGCCCACTTTTAATGTTTCTGTTTTTACATAAGGTCGAACCTCAAAAATTAAAGAATGTTTACTTCCCACCAACACATCTTGTCCTCCACTTAATTTCATGAATTTCATCCACATAAACCAACCCCAAAAATCAATTTGTTCTGGATACATTAAAGGAATAAAGTGTTTTCTTTTTTTAGTTTTAAAGTCAACTGTTCCTGCTCCTTTATTTAAATTCTCAACATGTATCTTTTTTCCATCTACTATAATTGAAAACTGAAAGTTTCCTTTATTTAGTAATTGATCATCTGTTAAATTAGGGGCTAACAATTTAAGATTTTCAATAAGCGGTTTATCTAATGCAAAGTGAATATTTAAGTATTTGTCCTTATGTAAAGTGAAGCTGTCAGTATAATTTTTTGATGTTATTTTACGTTTCTGAAAGTCAATTTTGGAGAAAAATAATTTTCCAGTTGCTACGTCTTCTGATTTCTTTTGTGCGAAGCTTATCGTATTGTTAGAAATAAGTAAACAAACAATAAGCATTAAGTAATAATTTAATCTCATGTTTTTAATTTAAATTTTCTACAAACATATCTTCACACAAGACAGCAATAGCTCCAAACTATAAAATGGTACTCATTTTAAGTTGTTCTGATGTATCTTTTATTGATTTTTTATAAACTAAAGGAGTAACTCCTTTTATATTTTTAAATACTCTATTAAAAGTTGTTTTTGAATTAAAACCACATTCAAAAGACAAACCTAACAATGTTATATGATTGTATTTTTCATTACGCATTTTTTCTATTACTGCTTGTACACGATATTCATTTACAAAATCAGAGAAATTCTTATTCAACCCATCATTAATTACTTTTGATAGAACATGCGGAGTCATATTTAAATTCTCTGCTAAAGATTTTAATGTTAAATCAGGATTTAGATAAAACTGGTTTATTATCATCTGTTCTTTTAACCAAGATGCTTTTTTGTAGATTTCTTCTGATGGTTTTTCTTTCTTTATTGTGTCCTCACTATTTTTTAGCAGTACTGTTTCCTGTCTTAAAAAGGTTTTAGCACCTAGGCGAGTCGCTATAAAAAAGATGGATGTTACAGAACTTAACTTAAAAATAAATACTACCGAATTACTTATACTATAAGGTGCCCATAAAAACGAAAAGAATGCAAATACAACAACAATCTTATACATCCATTTTAAAATATAAACATCCTTTGGTTCAAATCTTTTGTTTAGCCAAGAATGATAAATTCTATAGGTAAAAAGGTAAATAACGGAGAATAGTACAATTGCAAAAATAATTTTTTTAGCCATGGACAAGGTTTATAGTTAAGACTATAAACTCTTCCTTTTGTTACAAGTTTCCAACTCATTATCAATAGCTTGAATCTAATAAAAATCAGCTCTATAATTTTCTAAAATAATTTTTATTGTAACAAATTTTAAAGCTGATCGTCTCCCTTGTAAAACTAAAACAAACCATTATGAAACGAATTTTAACAGCATTATTTTGCTTTTTCTTAGTAAGCTTATCTGCACAAGAAGCCAAGTTCAAACAATTTTACAAGAGTCATAAAGACAAATCTGCTTTTTCTATAAACTTATCTAGTTCTTTTGCTGGTTCTTTTTTAGATGACACTGATAATAAAGAATTAAAAAATCTTTTAGAGCAATCGAGCGACTTTAAGATTATGATTTTTGATAATAACAACAATAATGTTTCAAAAGATTTTAGACGTTTTTCTAGAAAAAACAGTTTAAAAACTTTAGTAAGAGCTAAAGATAAAGGTGGTAAAGCAGAAATTTTATTCTTAGAAAAGAAGGGATATGTAAGAGAAATTATTGTAAGAGCTAGTGGCGATAGTGATAAATTAGTATTATTAGGTATTAAGACTAAAATTACAAAAGACGAATTAGCTGGTTTATTAGCATCTACTAAAAACAAAGTAGCTTCTAGATAAAAGCAAACATAAGTACTTTTATTTCTTTAAAGTACAGCAACTACTTTGAATAACTATATTTATATAAATACCATAACGGTAATTATTTAAACAAAACAACGAGGGTTATAATCTATTTATAACTCTCGTTATTCTTTTAGTATCATTAGGCTTACCAAAACACTTTGCTTATAAGCAAAATACTTCTTTCACTAGTGACAAAATATTCTTCACTCGAGGCTTTGTTTATTCTTCCACTAAGAAGAGTTTCAAAAGTTTATGGTTATAGATATTTTATTTAGTCTTTCTTCTTTTCTGACTTTTTTAATTTCCCAAACAACAAATAATATAACCACATTACAAAGCCAAAACCAGCACTTAATATATAATCTATACTCTCTACATTTTGCCCTTTTATCATTGTAAAAAGATATTTTACAATTACTGATATTAAGCAGAACACTATCAAGTACACTAAATATCTTATTATTCTATTCATTTTTCTCTCCTAAAACTAACAAAAAAACTCTTCATATCACAGTAAAACAAAAGGTAAAAACACTCTTTCAAACTGCATACAATACTTTACTATAACATTATTCTCTACTGGATAAACACAACCAAAATCAGTATTCTGTAAAGCTTCAAAATCTTTATCTAATACTATATTACTAGAAAATATAAGTGTATTATTTTGATAAAATCTAATTTGACTTTGAACCGTTGATAAATCACCACCCGAATATTTAAATAACCAGTTCTTCTTCATATTTTTTAGTAATTCAATATTTTCTGTTTTTAATATTTTACCCTTAGGGATTTTAGCAGAAATACTATCCGAATCTTCCTTATTTACTATAAGATAAACAACCCAATTACCTTCATTAAAATTACAACTATCTAAAACTGTAATTACATCTCCTTTTTCATATTCTTTTTTAGTTGAATATGATTCATTTTCCGCATTGATAAAAACAAGTATTGGATTAAAAAACAAATAAGTAATTATACTTAAAACAAAAACAATTAATAAACTTTTTAAGTTTTTCATTAAACTCATTTTATAATCAAACTAAAAAACTATCTCGTCTCATATATCTTAAAGTCCTTCTCTTGCAGGAGAGTATATATACATTGTCTTATAAAAAGAATATAAAGTTCTGCTTATATCATTATTAGCAACTGAATTAAATATTAAAGCATCTGATTTCACATTCATTTTCAAACTATTAAACACAACTCCTTTAACACCATAGTTTTTCTCCAGATTATCTTTAAATTTTTGCAAAAACTCTTTTTTTGACTTAATACTTTCTAATTTTGAATATACATTCATTTCTTTTTCAAGTATTATTATTTTATCATAATACTCATAGTAAAGCACTTGTTGTTCTTCACTTTTATTTTTAAAAAAACGCCTTATTTCATTAATCTCTTCGTTAAATATTTTAGTACTGGCATCGTTAGAGAATATTAAAGTTTTCACCTCTAATTTCTCCTTTTTACACGAAAGAAAAACGAGAAAAATCAAGATAACCCATAAAGTATTTTTCATTTTAATATTTTTTCTAAAAATAAAAAAAACCTCGTTCCCGATAGTCCCTGACTAGTCGCAAACACAATTAATTTTCATCTAAAATAAAAAACTACTTCAATTTCTTAAAGTAGTTTTTATTAATTAGAATAATATCTTTTATATACTATTTCATTTGTTATTTCCTTTTACCACACGATACAATCGTGCGGGAGCTAGGGCCATCTGATACACTATCCTTTTTATTGTTAATTATCTATATCTAATTATTCTCCTAAATAAATAAATTTTGTGTTATATAAAACATCGTTTTCATCAAAATAGATTTCACTAAATATTTCAACCTCTCTAATAACTCCATATAATCTAGACACACATTTTTGACCTTCTCTAGATGAATGATCCATTCCTGTATTTTTAATATCTTTTTTATCTAAAATATACTTCCCATATGTTTCATCATAACTTAACAACCAAGCATCATTAATGTCTGAATATATTATATAATGTGGTCTTTTTTGATTATAAAAATAAAACCCCGACACATACAATTTGTTTCCCTTCAATTCAAATTTAGTATTCTTATTCTCTAGAAAAAAAGATAACATCTCTTTTCTATTAATTACCATTTTCTTAAGCTTTTCACTAACTGTATAAACTAATTCATCATTAATTTTTTGAGGCAACTCTTTTCCATTTGCATCTATCAAACTATCATTTCTAATAGCAGAATTAGTTATTTTACAATTATTTTTATAAAATAATTCTGTAGAATTACTCCATTTAGTTAGATCAATTTTAGATATAAATTCATTGTTCATTCTATTCATACATGAATTCATTAAGAAACACACACCTGAAAGAAGTAACAACTTTAATATTAACACTCTAGTCATAATTCTATTTTTTCTTTTTACTTAAATTAAACTCTCTATTAGGTTTTGGTTTTTCAGCACTTTGTTTAACATGATTTCTTAAATAAGTTCCTCCTTTATAATAAGTTCCTCTTTTTTGATATTGTCCGTTAACCATATTATAAAAAAATGTATTAAACTGTAATCTTGTCGCTCCTACATTGGTATGCCCATTTCTAATCAAACTTAAAATGTTTCCATTCTTATCGTAAGTAATTCCTGAAACATTATAGTTAGATCCGTTAACTCCTGTTGCTCCTAAAATTCTATTAAGTGCATCGTAGTTATAGGTATATGTTTTTGAACTTGTATCTGTATTTAAAGTATTCCAACTTGTTTGGCTAATGTTTCCGTTATACAAACGTTTGTTGGCATCTGTTATGTCGTTATACTTTAGGCTAAAGTTAAATAAATCGTTGTCATTATTCGCATCTTGGTTAATGTTTTTTAACCATCCGCGTACATTGTATTTGTAATCTATTAGGACTATGTAAAACAACAAAACCACAACATTACTGCTGTGGCTTTATTTATTTTTAAAATTTGATTTCTATTTACTTACTCATACTCTGGACGGAAAATATTTCCGCGCTATCGGGATAATATATTAACGAATCACTCACTCTTGCATGCCACTAGTCAGAGACTAGCGGGAGCGGGGGAGTAGGGAAACATCTATCTGTTACATTATTAAATCTCTATATAATTTATAACGATTTTCTTCTAATGGTCTTCCCCAAGAAGTTGTACTCTCTAAACCTCTATTTGACAAAATTTCATTTGGAATCTTTAAGAGAATATTATGAGATTTAAGAATATTGATACTAGAAATTAAAAATTTATCTGGAAATTCTGTATCATCTCCATATAAATCAACTATACCTATTTCTATTACTCTATCTATCAACTTATAAAAATCCTTAAATAATTCTTTAGGTATTTTATTAATTAAATCATTAGGCAACTCGTCTCCTCTACCAGTTATAGCTATTTCGAAACCTTTTTCTTCCCACTCCATCAAATTAGAAGATTTTAATAATAATAATAAATGATTTAAAAGCTCAGTTATTTTATGATCCTCTATAAAATATTTATCACAAAATAGTTTTACCGCTAATGCCCCTATTGCTTGTTTCTCTCTTTTATTTAATTTACTTATCCAATTTAATTCCATTATAAAATATTAATTTTTTACATCTATATTATTCCTTTCTAGAACACCACTACAAGTAGAACAAGGAGCTTTATTTGTTCCATGGATTCCTGATGTACTAGACTTACCTCTAACATTGGATACTGAAACTTTTGCTCCAGTAACATCATACCCTTTATTTCTTGCTCTTGCTATAGCATTTATCTCTGCACATTGACCACAAAACTCATTAATCCCAACTGCATTCAAATCAGCTTTAGTTCTAGCATTGCTAACCTTACCTCTATTTCTTCCTACAATAATTCTTCCATTTTTCAACTCTAGAACCGCTACTGTATTAGGTCTAGATTTTGAAGGAAGATTTTGAGCTTTATCAGCTAATCTTTGAGCTGGGTTTTTAACTTTTACAGAGAATTTCCCTTTTATTTTACCTGGTGTAACAACTGAAGCTACAACTGCTGCTCCTGTATAAGCTACCCCCCCAATAGCTTGCATATCTCCTTTTTTTGCAGCTTGAACAGTTTTGTTCATTGCTACTGTGTCACCAGCTCCTCCTATATTTAAATTAATAACTGCTTTTTTATAATCGCCATCAATGGCTTGAGCCAGTCCTCTTGTTGTTTTATTTACATAATCTTCTGAATCCGTCTTTGCATCAGGTAAACTTTCAACACCAGCCTTCATCCACCCCACATAAAGTTGAGAAACCGAACTACCTTTAGTTTTATTACCTAAATAATTTAAAGCAGCTCTTGCGTACTTCTTCCATCCTGGTGGCAATGGAAATTCTCCATTTTTCTCCTCATAGAAGATAGGATTATTTGCTGCGTAAATATAAGGAGATTGATTACTGTAAACATCAGCTTTAGGGTCAATTGATGTAAATAAAGCAATAGAAGGGTCATACATTCTCGCTCCATACTCATATAAATTTACCCCTAATGATTGTTCAAATTCCTTGCCATTAAATTTAAACTTCTGCGCAACACTATTCCCTAAAGAAGATACATTTCCATTATACCCTTTATGTTTTAATCCAAAAGGATAGTAATTAGATTCTTCTACAATCTCAGTACTAGCAGTAATTACACCATCGTTGTTACTATCTGTATATGATAAACGAACATTACCTAAGTGGTCTTTGTATTGGTATACATATTTGAAACCTGTATTATCTTTCTTTATATAACCCTCTGGGTGGTTAAAGAATTGTAAAACATTATTCTCATACATATAGTTTCCTGCATACTCTGTAGTGGTACCATTTACGATCTTCTTTAACTTCATTCCTGCTGCATCGTAGGTGTAAGTAATATTTTGACCACCTATGGTTACCTGTGTTGGTAAATTTAAATGGTTGTAAATAATATTAGTGATGCCTTTATTGGCATCCGTTTTCATATTACCATTGGCATCGTAGGTATAATCGTTCCCTGTATTTGTACCATCTTTAAATCCATAGGTATCATTACCATCATCACGTACACCTAGTAATTTATTTCCAGCATCATAACTGTAATAAAGTTGATCCATTAAACCAAAAGAAGTAGCATTACTATTGGTATGTCCATTTCTGCTTAAATAAGTGATATTACCATTTTTATCATAATAAACAGAAGAAAGTGTATAATTATGTGTTAAACTCCCTGTAGCTACTGTGATTCTGTTTAAAGCATCATAGCTATAGGTATAAGTTCTTGAACTTGTATCTGTATTTAAAGTATTCCAACTAGTTTGGCTGATGTTTCCGTTATACAAACGTTTGTTAGTATCAGTTATGTCGTTATACTTTAGGCTAAAGTTAAATAAATCGTTGTCATTATTCGCATCTTGGTTAATGTTTTTTAACCATCCTCGTACATTATACTTGTAATCAACTGTTTGTAGCCCTTTGTTATTGTCTACAACTTTTAGGTCTTTGATTTGTGTCCCTGTATGATATATTGAAATATCTCCTAATAAAACCCCTGATGATGGAGTTTGCGAAACATAAAATGTTTCTCCATTCTTTTTATAATGGATTTCATTTCTTATACGTTCTACTCTAAAAACATCTCCTATAGCATTTGTAGTTTTATTTCCTTTATTCAATGACGACTCATAAATATCAACATAACTTCCTCTTATATAAATTGCATAATCTATTGTTCCATAATGTGCATTCGTATTAGTACTTGATAATCCTGCTATATAATATTTACTATTATCTACAGTTGTAAACTCTACATACCCATCTCCTGTAAAACTTCCTTGGGTAGCTAATCCTTCTGTCCAATTTGCTACTCCTGTTTTTGTAATTACATCATCACTAATAGAAATTCCTGAAGTTACATCTTTGTAACCTTTTACTACTCCATTTCCTACTACTTTAGAGGTTAACTGCCCTAGTTCGTCGTAATTATTTTTTACAATTCTATTAGATACCTGATTATTTATCTTTTGTGTTTGACTTATCAATCTATCTAAATGATCATATTCAAAGCTATCCACCGTTACAACATCTGCATGCCCTGTCTTTTTATGTGTTGCCTTTGTTTCTAGTACTCTTCCTGTAAAGTCATCTAACTTACTCTCTACAATATCGGTAGTTTGTAAATAACCATTTTTACTATATAAATAAATCGGACGTGCCTTCTCATCGTAATAAGTAATCGTTGCTGGGATCTCATTGGGTGTCACGTCTACTACACGTGTATACGTTCCCACCAATAATCCTTTCACATTACTTGTTGATGTCTTTCCATAACTTACAACACTCTCTGGAGCTCCTCGTCTATCAAAGTTTTGATAACTATCATAGAAATTTGCCGTCAAAATATATACATTCTGTGTATTTGGAAATGCTCTATGGGTATAATACATCGCAATTCCATTCATATTGTTATATCCTGAACGAACTTCATATAAGTTATCTCCCGTAAAAGTATTTACTGTATTCTGAATAGTTATTCTGTCTGACGCATTTATATAACGTCCTGTATATACTACTCTTCCTAATACATCATACTTAGTAAATAACCATTTATTCTCTGCTCTTAAATTCGCATCTTGAGTAAGTACTGGTCTATCTAACTTATCATATACAATATACTCCCAGTCCTTTCCTGGTATCCTTTTCTCTACCAAACGGTTTCTATGGTCGTATTTGTATTGATAACCCAAGTCGTTTAATTTACTTGTAATACTAGCTAATGTAGCTGTGCTACCTTCCATTTTTGGTGGTAATACATAAGTTAAGTTTCCATACTTATCATATACATAATAAGTATCGTGCTTTTCACTATTGTTATAGGTACGCTTTAAAACTACTTGTCCTTGTTTGTTCTTAAACTCTTCTGTTGTATGGTTTACTCCATCTGCTGGTTCCCAATTCTCATCCTTGGTTACTGTTTTGTATAAAGTACCTGCTAGATAAGATGAGTTTACCGTTAAACTCGGTGTATAAGTATTGTCAGCCAATACTACATCTACTCCAAATGCTCTTACCTCATTTGTTGCGTTTGCTTGGTATTCAAACTTTATACTATGACTATTGTTTGTATAGCCTTTTGAGGAATAACTTGTTCCCTTTGCCCAGTCCTTCCCCGGAGCTGTTTGTTCAAATACTCTGTTTAATGGGGAACTCTCTAGTATTTTTTCTGAATAAGCATTTACATTAGGTAATGATACTCCTGCAAAGTCTTCACTATAATTAGTTTGATAATAACTCTTAGTAGCTGTTGCTACATCTCCTGTTCTTATCAATCCATTTTGTGTAGCTGCTGCATAGGGTAAGTACTCTTTAGTCTGACGCCCTAAAGCATCGTACTCCATATGAGTAACAATATCCTTTCCACTGGTTCCTTGACGGATTCCTATGCTTTGCTTTCCTCTTCCTAATCCATCAAAATAAGCAATACTCTCTATTACATCGCTTGAACTGGTAATTTCCGATGGACTCGTCATTGCTTTTCTATACACTCTATTAAATACATAGTTCTCATTACTAAATACTACTGGTGTATAGCTACATCCATTATTTGCTCCTGCTTCATTTGGACAAGCATCTGTATTATTAGTTACATAACCTGATGGTTTTACACTGTAATAAACACTGTTGTTTGGATCTCCAAAACCGTCATTATCCGCATCTAAATAAAAGGTTTGTGGTGCTATGTTAGTTATATTTGCTGTACTATCATTATAATCGCTTGAATTTGATACATAACCCGATGGTTTTGAACAAGCATTGGTTGTACTTGATGGATTTCCATAACCGTCACCATCTGTATCTGCATACCATACTGATGATTGTTGGATCGAATAACTTACTGTTCGAGCGCTTCCCCAACATCCACTACTATTATTCCTTGCTCTTAAGTAATATACCGAACCACTGGTTCTGGTTAAACTCGTTGATGAGTTACTTGTTGATGTTCCACTTGCACTTGACTGCCAATAATAGGTAACACCACTTGGTTGGCTTCCTTTAGTTAATACTGTGTTATCGCAGTTATTGGTAACTGTTGGAGTTCCTGGTACCGATGGTATCGTATTTACACTATAGTTTACCGTTCTTGCTGAACTCCAACATCCTGTACTGTTATTCCTTGATCTTAAGTAATATACCGAACCACTGGTTCTGGTTAAACTTGTTGATGAATTACTTGTTGATGTTCCACTTGCACTCGACTGCCAGTAAAATGTAACCCCACTTGGTTGACTCCCCTTAGTTAATACTGAACTTCCACAGTTATTGACTACTGAGGCTGTTGGTGGTGTTGATGGAACTGTATTAACACTTATATGAATAGATGATGAATTTGTACTCCAAACCCCACTACTACTGCGTGCACGTAAATAATAAGTCCCTGAGCTAGATACTGTATAGGTACTACTTGAATTAGAAGTACTTGTTCCATTACTAGAGGTTCCTTGCCAATACCAAGTTATGCCACTTGGTGGTGTTCCTCTTGATAACACTGTATTCCCACAATTGTTTTGACTTACTACTGGACCACTTGGTGTTGCTGGTAAAGCTTGTTGTACTGTTACGTAACTTGTTCCTGTATAAGTTAATGATCCTGAACTTCCATTATACTGGATTTCTTTACTCCCTGAACTTGTCCATTTTATCGTTGCTGTGGTAGCTGATTGACTTAATATCGTTGCCCCAGCTACTGTCCATGTCCCTGTATTGGGTTGATTCCCTCCTATAGCACTTACTGTATAGGTATGTGTACTATTTAAGGTTACATTGGTATTTCCACTTATTGGTATTAAGGTGCCAAAACCTGGACCTCCTGGGCCTAAACCTCCCTGCCCATAAACTACCATTCCTAATAACAATAAGAATAGTAATAATTGTTTCTCTAGTCTTTTCATAGCTTACTAGTTTTTATACTTGTATTGTGTTTCTTTTAATAGCTTTCCTTCGTTGTCCTTTACAAAGGACAAACGATTAAATTCATCGTACTCATAATACATCGTTTGTCCTCTTGGATCTGTGATACTCGTTACTCCTACCAAAGGATCGTAAGTAAATGTGGTAATCTGAGCTTTTGATAATGACGATATTCCTCTTAAGCCATTTAATGCCGTACGTAAAGTATTCTCAGTTGCTGCATTGGTATCTAAATTAGAAGCTGTTTGTATGCTTGTAATTGTAGCACTTGGAATATCTGATAATTTCGCATTCTCTATCTTAGCTATAGGCTGTGTTTTCTGATACCCCCAGATATAAACAATATGAGTACCATCCTTTTTACTCACCTCTAACGGATTTCCTTTATCATCATATGAATGATATACAACTCGGTCTTCTAATACTCCTGTACCTTTTGATACTTGCACCTTTTCTGGCAAATACAATCCGTTATAATCTTTATAAACAGTTTCCTGTTCGTTTAACTTAATCGTTCCATTAAAAGTTTTGTTTTTAATAGGCTCTGCTATTCGATGTTCGTTTATTAATCTTTGATTATTTACATCTTTTGCATACTGTATCTCTGTCTTTAAAACCTCTCCTTTACTATTAGCAACTCTCATTTCTGAATACAATAAAGGATTGTTATTGTACGTATAATCTGTAATACTAGTTACTTGTGTATTTCCTAAATGACTAATGCTTTTTTGTTGTTTCAACCTATGATATTCTGTTGTATATCCATAATATGTAATATAACGATTATCAAATATATTCTCTCCAACACCTACATAAGGCATTCGATATACTTGAACTGCAAATTCACTTCCTCTTCTGTGAAATGTATCAAATCTTTCATAAGTAAACGAATCATGCTTTAACAAAACATCTTCTCCATCAAAGTATTTAGTCTCTAACAAATTACCATTACGCCAATCTGGGATATATGTTCTCTTATGAACACTAGAAAAAGGACTTGAAAAGTAAACATCATCAAAAACATAATCCGTCCATAAATCTAATTCTTGATACTTATACTCTTTATAACCGTTTGATAACCCTTGATTGGTATATGATTCTTTTACATTTCTATAACCTACTAATGCACCTTGTTTTACAGGTTTAATAGCTCCATTTGCACTTATCTTAACAGTCTTTGCTACTCCGTTAGCTGTTGTATTGTTTGCATTAACAATTGAGTTATTAATTGGTAATTGATAAACCATTCCACTAGTAAGATTTGGATTCGGTGCTGAAGCATCAAAAGTATAATCAAATTGTCTTGAACTTACTGGAACTGTAGCTAAGGCGTCTGTATATACTTTGATTGCCCCTATTCTAAGTCCTCCAAATAAATATTCTCCTGGTGTAGGATCTATTTGATAGTTTGCTACAACATTTAAAATAGGTGATGGATTCGTACAAGTAGGATCGGTTATAGGATCACAATAGCTTTGGTTACTTCTCGATTTAGCTACAATTTTATACGTTTTTCCAGGTGTTAATTGTATTGCAAAATCACTAAGTGAAATTGTTTGTGTAAATGAAACATCTACTCCTTCTAAACTAATAATATAAGAACAATTTGTATTATTTATATCTGGTCCTGAACAACCAAACATGTCTATATTTAAATCTACCCAACCATCACTATTGGAAGCTACTGTAAATGTTTTTGAATAGGCTGTTACTGGATAACCGGTATCTAAAAATAAACTTGTATTTTGAAATCCTATAGTTTCTTTTAAGGTATAATCTTTATAAAGATGTGAACTACCATCGTTAAAAGAACTAATCTTGTGGTTTTCCCATATAAACTCTTCTACACCTCCTGTAGGAAGTGTAAGCTTTGTAAGTATTTCTGCTTGTGTATAATTTGGATGAATTGCTCTATTTGCATCTCCATAAATAGCATACGGATAACTCGGAGTATATCCTCTTGAACGCGGTATCTTATTTGCGTTAATCTGTCCATTAAAGTACCCAAAATAATCTACAGCATTGGAATACCTTCCTGGCAACTTTTGCGCATTGTATTCAAAACTATACACCCCATTTGTATTTTGGCTTTCTGATATTTCTGAAATGGAATTTAAGCGTAAGCGACTCTTTCCTTCTGTATCATGAACATCAAAAAAAGGTGCTTGATAGTTTGCCATTAATACTGCTGCTGACTGGACAGTATTTAATTGAAAGCTCTTTACAAAATTATTATTTGTATCATAAAGTGTAATTTTATCCAAAGCATAAGAGTTCTTTAAATCCAAACGTTCTGTACTACTTTTACTAAAAACTACTTTCCCTGATGGAAATTGAATCTCTGATATCTTTGGTTGTGTAAACTTCTTCTCTACATAATTAATACTATGTTTATAAGGATCTATTCCTGCTGGTAGAATTACATCTTCCCCACTTATAACCATTGCCTTAACATCATCTTCTAATACGTAATTAAAAGTAATTTGATTATTAGAAGTAGGAAAACTAATACTTTTTAACATCCAACTTTGATAATATGGGTCTGATGTATCTCCATAACTACCTACATTATTAGATGTAAAACTTCCTGTTAATGTTTGTGTATAGCTTTTAACTCCTTTTATTTTTTCTAAATAATTATCTGTTCCTCCAAAATTATAGACCACTCCATTTGGGGTTGTTATAGTAAATCCCGTTATTTTACCTAAACTTGTCTTGATGGCACTTATCTTTACATTTGAACGAGGAAACTCCACAAAATCATTTACATTTTGATCATAATAAAAGGTCCCTGAATATCCTGGTATTGTATAATTAAACTCATCTGCTTCATAATCTCTTATCTCTTGTGTAGCATCCAACAATTGATAATCTTGGGTCTCAAGAAGAGCTCCTTGAGTAAAAGCTCCATCTGGCCTTTGTGAAAAATCTTGAAGCGTATAAGTTGTATTCATATACCCAAAAGTCTTTTTATCGTCTGGTAACCAATTAATTGTTCTGGTAACCAATCCTCCTGCTTGTAAATTCCATCCTAACCCTACCCAAGAGGCAATGTCTGATACCTTATTTCCTCCTCCACTATAACTCAATCCTATAGGAATATTAACGCCCTTATAGGATATTGTATGAAATGGAATGGAGATATTTGGTAAACCCGTATATGGAGAAATATCTGTTTGTGAATACTTAATTAATGAAGCTGCCTCCGGAGATGGAGGTAATACTTCCGGTAAGTCCTGTGAAAACAAGACAACAGAATAAAGCATTGTAAAAATGCTTAACATCGTTTTTTTCATAAAGTCTGTTATTGAATATTAGCAATTTATTTTTTTATAGCACTACAAATGTATAACCTTTATTCTTACCATACAAAAACCTTTAGGTTTAAAATATTCTTAAAAGTTTTAAAAACAATAAAGTAGTACACCTATAACGCAAAAAAACCTCCCTTTATTTTGAGAGGTTTTTAATATTTATTCTTTAAAAAAAGTCTTAGTTCACTCTTTCCTTTAAAGCCTCTACTACTTTTTTACTGTTTCCAATAAAAATTTCATTGTCCACTATAAAAACTGGACGCTTTAAAAATGTGTATTCTTCTAAAATAAATTGACGATAATCAGTTTCCGTTAAGTTCTGATTTTTTAAATCTCTTTCCTTGTATAACTTTGCTCTTTTATTGAATAAACTCTCATAACTATCCGTCAATTTTCGCATTTCTTCTAATTGCTCAACAGTTATGGCATTGGTTTTTATTTCTTGTTTTTCAAAACCGTCAATATTTACTTCTTTTAAAATTCTACGGCAAGTATCACAAGTTTGTAAAAAATAAACTTTCTTCATGGGTAAATAATTATCTTTGAGCTAGCTAAAATAAGTAGAAAAATGAACAAACAATTTGAAGTTTTAAAAAAATCAAGAGAATTAGTTTTAAAAAAAATAGAAGGTTTATCAAGTGAGCAATTACATAAAATTCCAGAAGGATTTAAAAACAATATTGCTTGGAATGTAGCTCATTTAGTAGTAACTCAACAATTATTACATTATAAGTTATCTGGATTAAACTGTTTAGCTTCAGATGAATTAATTGAAAAATACAGAAAGGGTACTTTTCCTACGGAAACATTTACTGAAGAAGAATTTGATGAAGTAAAAGATCTATTAATCGGTTTACCAGATACTTTAAAAGAAGATTTTGATGCTGGAATTTTTACAAGCTATACTACTTACGAAACTAGTACTGGGTTTGTTTTAGATTCTATTGAAAGTGCTATTGCTTTTAATAATTTACATGAAGGTATTCATTTAGGTAATATCATGGCTTTAACTAAGTTGGTATAAAACTAAGCAACATATGAAATTTAACACTAAAGCCATACATGGAGGCCAAAAGCATGAGGAGTCTACAGGCGCTGTAATGACTCCCATTTTTCAAACCTCAACTTATGCACAAGCTAGTCCAGGAGTACATAAAGGTTATGAATATTCTAGAGGTGCAAATCCAACGAGAACTGCATTAGAAAATTCGTTTGCAGCTTTGGAAAACGGAACACATGGTTTTGCATTTGCATCAGGATTAGCTGCTATTGACTGTGTTTTAAGAACTTTAAAACCTGGTGATGAAGTTATTGCTGGTGACGATATTTATGGTGGTACTTACCGTATGTTTATGAGACTATTTAAAAACTACGGGTTAAATTTTCAGTTTGTAAACATGGATGAAATAGCTAATGTAACCAATACTATTTCTAATAACACCAAATTAATATGGATTGAGACACCAACCAATCCGTTAATGAAAATTGCAGATATTGCCGCAATTACCAAAGCTGTAAAAGCAAAAAGCACCAATATTTTAATTGGTGTTGATAATACTTTTGCAACACCTTATTTACAACGTCCTTTAGATTTAGGAGTAGATATTGTAATGCATTCAGCAACAAAATACTTAGGTGGTCATTCAGATCTAGTTATGGGTGCTTTAATGGTAAAAGATGCTAAACTTGCCAAAGAATTATATTTTATACAGTTTGCAGCCGGTGCTATTGCTGGACCAATGGATTCGTTTTTAGCCTTAAGAGGTGTTAAAACTTTACACTTGCGTATGCAGCGTCATTGTGAAAACGGAAAAGCTGTTGCTGAATTTTTGAATGCACATCCAAAGGTTAGCGATGTTTATTACCCAGGGTTAGAAAGCCATCCGAATCATGAAATTGCTAAAAAGCAAATGGATGATTTTGGTGGAATGGTTTCTTTCCGTTTAAAAGATGAAAGTAAAGAAGCAGCGCTTTCTTTTTTAGAAAACACTAAAATTTTTACACTTGCTGAATCTTTAGGTGGTGTAGAAAGTTTGGTAAGTCATCCTATAACAATGACACATGCATCGATACCAGAAGCGGAACGTTTAAAATTAGGAATTACGAATTCATTAATTCGTTTAAGTATTGGAATAGAAGATATTGACGATTTATTAGCTGATTTATCACAAGCTTTAGAGATATAAAATTGACAACTCCTCATAGTAAGGAGTTGTTTTTTACCATAAAAAATACCGATTGGTATATTTTTTATATATTTACACTTTAATCTAGTACTATTGTGTCTAAATCAGAGAAAACAAAAGCTTTTATTATTGAAACGGTTGCTCCAATATTCAACAAGAATGGGTATTCGGCAATGAGTTTATCAAAAATAACTCAGGCTACTGGTTTAACAAAAGGTGCTATTTATGGTCATTTTGAAAACAAAGAAGAGCTAGCCATTGAAGCTTTTCGTTTTTCTGTAAGAAATGTTTTAAAAGATTTAAATGCACATATTAATAAAGACGCTTCTCCTATAGAAAAGTTATATAACATTGCTTCTTTTTACGAAAACTATTATAACTATAGTAAACAATTTGGTGGTTGCCCTATTTTAAACATTGGTGTAGATTCTAACAATCAAAATACAGCTATTTCTAATTTAGTTCGCTCTTATAATACTCGAATTTTAGAACAATTTTCTTTATTAATTGAAGCTGGAAAGCAAGCTGATGAAATTAAACCTACTATAGATAATGCTACTTATGCAAAACGTTTTTTTTATATGATTGAAGGCGCTGTATACATGTCATATATAATGAAAGACCCTAGTTTTCTTACAGATTTATCACTAACCATGAAACAAATTATACAACAAGATTTACAACTATAACTATTTTTTTAATTAAAAATATACCAATTGGTATATTTAAACTTATTTACTATGGAATTACCAAAAATTTTAGAAAGCAAAACAAAAATAAGGTTTCAAGACTGCGATCCTTTTAATCATTTAAACAATGCTTCGTATTTTAATTATCTTATCAATGCTAGAGAAGATCAGCTAATTGAAAATTACAATTTAGACATCTATGCACATGGAAAAAACAAAGGAAAAAGCTGGGTAGTAGCTTCTCATCAAATTTCTTATTTGAAACCTGCTACTTTAATGGAAACTGTCACTATAGATTCTCAATTGATCAATTACGGAGATAGAAAATTGTTAGTTGAAATTCGTATGTGGAACGAGGCTAAAACTGAACTAAAAGCCGTTTTATGGAGCTCTTTTGCTTATTTTAACCTAATACAGTTAGCTTCTGAAAAACACTCTGAAGATTTATTAAATTTATTTGAAAGTGTAGTTTTACCAGTAGAAGAAACCTCTTTTGAAGAAAGAATTAAAAGCTTACGTTTTCAAAAAGTATAAGCATAAAAAAACCCGCTAATAGCGGGTTTTATTTTATATGTTAGCTAATAACTTTGTTATTATTTAGCTTCAGCATATCTTCTTTCTACTTCGTTCCAGTTGATTACTTTAAAGAAAGCATCAATATAATCAGGACGACGGTTTTGGTAGTTTAAGTAATAAGCGTGCTCCCAAACATCTAATCCTAAGATTGGAGTTCCACCACAAGTTACACCTGGCATTAATGGGTTGTCTTGGTTTGGAGTAGAACATACTTCTACTTTTCCTCCTTTGTGAACACATAACCAAGCCCATCCAGAACCAAATTGCGTTGCAGCAGCCTTAGAAAAAGCATCGATAAAAGCTTCTTTAGAACCAAACTCAGCTTCGATAGCGTCTTTTAATTCTCCTGATAAATATCCTCTATCTTCTGGGTTCATTACTGTCCAGAATAAAGAGTGGTTATAAAATCCACCTCCATTATTACGAACAGCTCCGTTGCTCATATCTAAGTTTGTTAAAATATCTTCAATAGACTTTCCTTCTAAATCAGTTCCTTCAATAGCAGCGTTTAACTTAGTTGTATATCCGTTATGGTGCTTACCATGGTGAATTTCCATCGTTCTTGCATCTATATGTGGTTCTAATGCATCGTAAGCATATCCTAATTCTGGTAATTCAAAAGCCATAATTATTTGTTTTTTAATAGTTTAAAATTTCGTTTTTCCGATTGTAAATTTAACTCAAAAAAATAAGGCAAACAACCGTTTGCCTTATTGAAAATTTATTTAACTATAAGTTATATCAATTCTATTCTTTTAAAACACTTTTCAACTTCTCTATATCTCCATCAACATTTTTTGGTGGTGTTAAACCAAGTATTTTACACAATAAAGGATAAACATGAATGTTTTTTACTGATTCTGTGGTATATCCTTTTTTAAATGCTGGCCCGTTTGCATAAAATATACCGTGCATTTCTTTTATTTCTGGATTAAACCCATGTTGTCCTGTAACATATACTTCTTTAGACATTTTACTCTTCTTTCGATAGGTAAAATAATATCCTTCATTAGGAACTACCTGAAATGGCCCCCAGTTTTTATTTTTAGGCACATATTCAAAATGTGGTGCATCAGCAGTTTTATACACTTTAAAAGGTCCTTTTTTGGAAGTTAAATATGTATATATTTCTTCTAATTTTTTCGGATTCTTAGGATGTATATTTACAATAGTTCCATTATTCACTACTGAGAATAACTCATCATTTTTTATTTCATCTATAGAAATAAACTTATCGGTTTTTACTTCTAACATTCCATGGTCAGATACAATAACAATATTGATTGGAAGATTTAACTCCTTTGTTTTATTAAACAATTCTCCCAATACATTATCTAACGGATATAAACCTTCTTTAATTGCTTCATCATTATTAGGTCCAAACTCATGACCAGTATCATCCATATCTGAAAAATACATAGTAATTAAATGTGGTCTTTTTTCTGAAGGCATTTTTAACCAATCAATTACTTGGTTTACCCTATCAATATTCGGAGTACTTCCTTTGTAAGGAAAATAATAGGTTGGCTTTACTCCTTGAATATCTGCTTCGCTTCCAACAAAAAAATAGCTAGCTGTTACTATATTGCTATTATTTGCTAAAACCCAAATAGGCGTTCCTCCGTAAAATTTTCCGTTTTCAACTTTTTCTCTGTCTCTAATGCTGTAAAAAGCATCGTTTTCATGACTGTAAAAACTATTTCCTAAAAGCCCATGATTTTCAGGATACATTCCTGTAGCTATAGTATAATGATTTGGAAATGTTTTAGATGGAAAAGATGGCACTAAAGAGTTTGCCTGGACTCCATTTTTAACAAAGTTTGAAAGATTTGGTGGAGAAAAACGTTTTACATAATCCCAACGAAATCCATCCAAAGAAATTAAAATAACATATGGTTTCTCAGTAGCCTCTTTTGAATTTTGAAAAACGGTTGCTTTTTTAAGTGTACTGCATGATGAAAATACTATTGCAGTAACAACACAAAAAAACAAAAATAACTTAACGTTCTTCATCTCTCTTAGTAATTCGCATCTTCTGGATACTTAGCCATAAATTCTTCCGCTTTTTCTACCATGTTTGTACTTCCACAGAAAAAAGGAACTCTTTGGTGTAATTCAGTTGGCTCTAAATCTAAAATTCTTCTGTAACCATCAGTTGCTTTACCTCCTGCTTGTTCTGCTAAAAATGCCATTGGATTACATTCATATAACAAACGTAATTTTCCTTTAGGTCCAATAGTACTTGTTGGATACATATAAATACCTCCTTTTAACATATTTCTATGGAAATCAGAAACCAATGAACCAATATATCTAGAAGTATAAGGTCTGTTTTCCTTTTCCTCTTGGCAGTATTTTAAATATTCTTTTACTCCTTGTGGAAAATGTACATAGTTTCCTTCGTTTATAGAATATATAGATCCTTGCTCAGGTATTTTAATGTTAGGGTGTGATAAATAAAAAGTTCCGATAGCTGGATTTAAGGTAAATCCACTTACTCCATTACCTGTTGTAAACACTAAAATTGTAGAAGTTCCATAAGCAACATAACCAGCTGCTACTTGCTCTGACCCTTTTTGTAAAAAATCTTCTTTAGTTACCGGTGTTCCTTCTGGAGACACTCTTCTATATATAGAGAAAATAGTACCTACAGATACATTTACATCAATATTCGACGATCCATCTAAAGGGTCCATTAACAATACATACTTGTTATCGTTTCCTTTATTCTTTCCTTCAACAACAATATAATCGTCTTCTTCTTCGCTCCCAATTCCACAAACTATTTCTCTATTAATAAGAGTTTGTTTAAATAAATCGTTTGCTAAAACATCTAACTTTTGCTGAGTTTCCCCTTGTACATTTATATCTCCTGAAGCTCCAGTAATATCAACCAAACCAGCTTTTCTAATTTCGTGATTTACTACTTTTGCTGCTAATCTTATCGAGTTTATTAAACGAGAAAGCTCTCCAGAAGAGTATTTAAAATGATTTTGGTTATCAATAATATACTCGCCAAGGGTCATGTGTTTGTTATTCATCTCAAATTTTTGTGTGTTGCGTATGTCCGCACAAAGATGCTACCTTTTTGGGGTTACTACAACGATTTCGTTTATATTTTTTTAGAATATTAGCTATCAATTGATAGCAGCTAATACTCTTAATATAAAGAAACAAATATTTTTTTATATTCGCTAACTGTTAAAGAAATCTTAAAACTATGAAACGAATACTACTATCATTTATTTTTTTATTACCAACTATCCTAGCAGCACAAAGTACCAATCTTGATCGAGAAAGGTTTAGTGTTTCTTATGTAAAACTTCCTTCTGATCCTATTATAGATCATGACAAAAGAACATTTTCTATCAATCTTAATGGAATTTCTATCCAAGGATATTCAAGAGTAAACGCACCAGGTACTTTAGATATTAAGTATAATTTTGAAGGCACAACAGTAAGTGATATAAGCATTGAAAAAATTAAACACGAAAAGAAAAACAAAGACGGTAAAGTAATATCGGTATCTTATACTTACAAAGCAAAAGCTAAGTATACTTCAAGAGCAACTATTAATGTTATTAATTCTTTTAACGGTAAGAGTTATGAGCAAAACTTTCAGGAAAAATCATACTACACCAGTAATGCTTATAACAGCTATTATAAAGCAGAAAGGCATTATGCAATTAATAAATATGATATAAAAAGTAATCATAGATCTAAGCATAAAACTGGTATTAAATCTAGTATCAAATCTTATTTAAACTCAAGATATGGTTATATTCCATTTACTACTAATCGTGAGTTTTTATGGATTCTAGGTTCTGATCGTCATCCAGAACATAAAAAACATCATGAAGCATATAATAAAGTGAAAACAATTTTTGCTAAAATGAAGTATGATGAGCCTATGGATGAAATTCACAAAGAATTAGAACCTGTTATACAATATTTTAACGACGTTATTCCTCGATACCCAGGTAAAAAACGTAAAATGAGAAAAGTAAAATATGCTAGTTATTATAATCTTGCTAATATTTACTACTACTTAGATATGCCTGAAAAGGTGAAAGAAAATGCTCAAAAGTTAATTGAGAATGGTTATGATAAATCTGATGGAAAAAGATTTTTAAGATATGCTGATGCATTAATTAAAGATTTAGAAACGAATCAGATGAAGTCACGACACATGAAAGTTATTACTGAGGATCTTAGTAATATAGAAAAAGAAGCAGAAGAAGTTGCTTCACCACAACCTAAACAAAACTTAGAATTTAATAAAGCCTATTTAATTACTAAGAAAAACGATACTGTTTTAGTTGATATAGACACTAAAAATATAGATAAGATTGCTTACGATGTAAGAACGGTACAATACGACAATAATGGTTCGCCAATAGGAACAAGAATAAAAAAAGCAAAAGTTTGCAAAGAACTTTTATTTGTTGATGGTTTACATTATAAAAACATCAAATTTAAAGAATCTTCTGCTAAAAATGGGGCATTAAGCGTTAGTAAAGCTTTAGAAGGAGCTTCAGACAAATTATGTAAAGTATTATTTGAATCTGATAAAATCAACTTATATAAATTCAATAATAAAGAGCTTGTATTTGTTACTCCTGGAAGTGATAAAGGAAAATCTACTTTAAGTATGGGATTTGTATTTGGGTTTAAGAAAAACCTAATGAAACTTGCCAAAGACTGTCCAGAGGTAGCTAAAAAGGCAAAAGCAAAAGCCTACAAAAACACAGAGGAAAGCTTATTAAAATTCTGTAATGATCTTACAGATTGTGATACTTCAAAAAGTATAAAATAAAACACTCTCAAATAAAGAAACGCAACCTTACCGGTTGCGTTTTTTACTTTTATATCGTTTATGAAAAATTCAACAATTTAAAATGATGTGTTTTAATTTTCTATTTGTTTTTGAGTAGTTTTTTAAGAAGTATCTTTACACAAAAATTTTACAATGAGTTTTATAATTAGGTCCGGAGAAAGTAAGGATGCTCAAGCTATATTAAATTTAATTATCGAATTAGCCGTTTTTGAAAAAGAGCCAGATGCAGTAAAAGTTACCGTTTACGATTTATTACGTGATGGTTTTTCAGACAATCCTAAGTTTAAAACTTTTGTTGCTGAAGAAGCAGATGGGAAAATTATAGGAATGGCATTATTTTATGAACGCTACTCAACTTGGAAAGGTAAAGCAATTCATTTAGAAGATTTAATGGTAACTGAATCTAAAAGAGGAATCGGGGCTGGTAAAGCTTTGTATACTTCAATTATGAAATACGCTCATGAAAATAACTTTAAAAGAGTTGCTTGGGAAGTGTTAGACTGGAATCTTGGTGCTGTTAACTTTTATAAAAGTACGGGTGCTACCGTTTATGATGAATGGAGAGTATGCCATATGAGTGAAGATAACTTAAGAGAATTTTACAATGAGAATATTTAAGTTTGGAGGAGCATCTGTTAAAGATGCAGAAAGCGTAAAAAATGTAGCTCGTGTTTTACAACACGAAGGAACTGAAAATCTTTTAGTTGTTATCTCTGCAATGGGTAAAATGACCAATGCTTTTGAAGAAATTATAAACAACTATTTTTATAAAAAAGATAGCTTACAAAACTCAATAGATTTTGTAGTAAACTACCACCAAGAAATTATAGATGATTTATTTGAAGAAAATCATGAGATTACTAATAAAGTAAATCTTTTATTTGGTGAGTTAAGTGGTTTTATGGCTCAAAATACCTCAACTGATTATAATTATGTATATGATCAAATAGTAGGGTTTGGTGAACTTATATCTACAAGTATTGTAAGTGCTTATTTAACTAAAATTGGAGTAAACAACCAATGGTTGGACGTAAGAGATTATATACAAACTAATTCTAATTTTAGAGATGCGAAAATTGATTGGAAACTAACTGAAAAGAAAATCAGTGAAAATGTAAATACTTCTCAACTAAATATAACTCAAGGTTTTTTAGGTAGTAACGGAAAAGAAACTACAACCTTAGGAAGAGAGGGATCTGATTACACTGCTGGTATTTTTGCTTATTGTTTAAACGCTGAAAATGTATCTATTTGGAAAGATGTTGACGGAGTTTTAAACGCAGATCCTAGAGTATTTACAGAAACGGAGTTATTACATGAAATATCATATACCGAAGCTATAGAAATGGCTTTCTATGGAGCTTCTGTAATACACCCAAAAACAATTCAGCCTTTAGAACAAAAAAACATACCATTATTTGTTCGTTCTTTTAAGGATATTACTAAAGACGGAACTTGCGTGGGAAGAGGAAAAAAAATAACACCAGAAGTACCTTGTTTTATCGTAAAGAAAAATCAAATTTTAGCTTCAATTTCTGCTAAAGACTTTTCTTTTATGGTTGAACACAACATTAGCGATGTATTTAAAAAATTACATGAGTATAAATTGAAGGTAAATTTAATTCAAAATTCAGCCATTAGCTTTTCTGTTTGTATAGAAGATAAGTACAATCGTTTCGATGCCTTTTACAATGATTTACAAACAAATTTCAATATTAAATCATACAAAAATGTAACGCTTTATACGATTCGTCATTTCAATGATGCAGCAATAAAAACCATACAAGAAAGAGGTAAAGCTATTATACGTCAAATTAATACAGAAACAGCTCAATTGGTCATCGAATAAAAGCTATTAAAGCTCGCAAATTTCCGTTATATTTGCAATTACGTCGAATTGATATCTGTGTATGGGATTAGTAACACCAAAAGAAGTTGCAAAGGCAATAGGAGTCGATAAACTGGGAGCGTTTGGAACGTTTTCTGGTTGGCTATTAATGAAAATTTTGCGTATTTCTACGGCCAATAAAATTTATAATAAACATAAGCATAAGAAGGACTTACCTTTTTTAAATGGACTTTTGAATGAGTTTCAAATTGAATTTGAAATTCCTGAAGAAGATTTAAAACGTATTCCTAAAGAAGGACCTTTTATTACCATTTCTAACCATCCGTTAGGAGGTATAGATGGGATTTTATTGCTTAAATTGTTGGTTGAACACAGAGCCGACTATAAAATTATAGCCAATTTTTTACTACATAGAATAGAGCCTTTAAAGCCTTATGTAATGCCGGTAAATCCTTTTGAAAATCATAAGGATGCTAAATCGAGTGTTGCTGGTATTAAAAATGCATTATTACACTTACGTGAAGGAAAACCTTTAGGTATTTTTCCAGCAGGAGAAGTTTCTACTTACCGAGATGGTAAATTAATGGTTGATAAAGAATGGGAAGAAGGAGCTGTACGTTTAATTAAAAAAGCTAAAGTACCAGTAATTCCTATTTATTTCCACGCTAAGAATAGTCAGTTATTTTATTTCTTATCTAAAATTAGCGACACCTTACGTACTGCTAAATTACCTTCAGAATTACTTTCACAAAAAAGCCGAGTAATTAAAGTTAGAATTGGAAAGCCTATTTCAGTAAAAGATCAAGATACCTACACTGAGATTCCAGATTTTTACCAATTCTTACGTAAAAAAACATATATGTTGGCGAATCCTTTTGAGAAAACACCTCAAAAGATTTTATCAACACAAAACCTTAAAATACCTAAAAAGGCAAAGAAAGTTACTTCACAAAAATCTTCTGCTCTTTTCATTAAAGAAGTTGATGAGTTAAGAGACAAAGGAAGCAGACTATTGCAAAGTAAAAACTATGAAGTCTTTTTTTCTAACGCAAAAGAGATTCCGAATATTTTACATGAAATAGGACGATTACGTGAAATTACCTTTAGAGATGTTGGAGAAGGTACGAACAAAGCTATTGACTTAGATAAGTTTGATAGGTATTACCACCATTTATTCTTGTGGGATAATGTACAAAATGAATTGGTAGGTGCCTATAGAATGGGTCTTGGAAAAGATATTTTTAAGAAATATGAAATTAACGGATTTTATATCCATACTTTATTTAGAATAGAACCTGAATTATATTCAATGATGCAGAGTACCATTGAATTAGGTAGAGCTTTTATATCAAAAAAGTATCAGCAAAAACCAATGCCTTTATTCCTTTTATGGAAAGGTATTGTTCATGTTACTTTACGTTACCCTAAGTACAAATACTTAATGGGTGGAGTAAGTATTAGTAATCAGTTTTCAGAATTTTCAAAATCGTTAATGATTGAATTCATGAAGTCTCATTACTACGATCCATATGTAGCTCAATACATACATCCTAAAAAAGAATTCAAAGTAAGTTTGAAAGACGCCGATAAAGATTTTGTTTTTGATGCTACTAAAGCTGACATGCAAAAGTTTGATAAAATTATTGACGAAATTGAACCTGGAGCTTTACGTATTCCTGTATTAATTAAGAAATATGTAAAACAAAATGCACGATTAGTTGCCTTTAACGTAGATCCGAAATTTAACAATGCTGTAGATGGATTAATGTATATTAAAGTAGCCGATATTCCAGACAGTACTGTTAAACCTGTTATGGAAGAGTTTCAAGCCGAATTAGAAAGGCGTGCTTCTGAGAGTTTAAATAAATAATACTATTACCTTATAAAAGGATGCTTGTTTAAGCATCCTTTTTTTATACTTTTAAACCAAAATTAGCTACCTATGAGTGTTTTAAAAGAAAATCTTACACAGTACATACAAACTATCATAAACAATGAAAATTTGAATTCATTTGTACCTGAAATTGTAAAACACTTTTCTCTTAAAACCCTTACTAAAAACGAATACTTTGTTGAAGAAGGTAAAATTTGCAAACACTTTTGCTTTATAGAAAGTGGCGTTTTACAACATGCTATTCAAGTTTCTAACGAAGAAAAAACAACTTATTTAGGTTTAAAAAACACTTGTACCGCCTCTTTAAAAAGCTTTTTACAACAAACCCCTTCTCGCAAAAATATAAAAGCTTTAAGCGATTGTAATTTGTGGATAATTTCTATTACTGATTTTAAACTTCTTTTAAAAAATAACAAAGGCTTTCATCAGTTTTATTTCAATTTAATTGAAAATCAAATTTTTTTAATTGACGATTATCGTATTGATTTACTTACGCTAACTCCAGAAGAACGTTACCAGAAATTATTATTAAACGAGCCCATATTATTACAAAAAGTTCCTCTGCATTATTTAGCCTCTTTTTTAGGAATTTCAACAAGGCATATGAGTAGAATACGTAAAAATGTAAAATAACGCCAAATGGCTAATATTTGCACATTTTGTTTGCTTATTTTTGGAACAAGTTTATAATTTAATTTGAATTTATTATGAAATACCATCCAATAAATAGAGATTTATTTATTAAAAATCGTAAAAACTTTATGGCACAAATGAAGCCTAATAGTTTAGCTGTTTTTAATTCGAATGATATATATCCAGTAAGTGCTGATAGTACTTTACCTTTTGAACAACATAGAGATATTTTCTTTTTAAGTGGTGTAGACCAAGAAGAAAGTATTTTAGTAATATTCCCAGATTGCCCAAAAGAAAACTTACGTGAAGTTTTATTTTTACGTGAAACCAATGAGCACATTGCTGTTTGGGAAGGTGAAAAATTAACTAAAGAAAAAGCTTTAGCTACAAGTGGTATTAAATCTGTTTTTTGGTTACAAGACTTAGAAAAAGTATTAGCTGAAATGATGGCTTTAGCAGACACAGTTTATATTAACACAAATGAGCACTATCGTGCTTCTGTAGAAACAGAAACTCGTGAAGCTCGTTTTAACAAATGGTTATTAGCCAAATACCCTGCACATTCAGTAGCTAAAAGTAATCCTATTTTACAGCGTTTACGTTCTGTAAAAGACCAAGTTGAGTTAGACTTATTACAAACTGCTTGTGATATTACCGAAAAAGGTTTTAGACGTGTTTTAGACTTTATAAAACCTGGTGTTTGGGAATATGAAATTGAAGCTGAATTTATCCACGAATTCATTAGAAATCGTTCTAAAAAATTCGCTTATACACCAATTATTGCTTCAGGAAACAATGCAAACGTATTACACTACATTGAAAACAATCAACAATGTAAAGCTGGTGATTTAGTTTTAATGGATGTTGGAGCAGAATACGCGAACTATTCTTCTGATATGACAAGAACTGTACCTGTTTCTGGTCGTTTTACTGATAGACAAAAAGCTGTATATAATGCTGTAAATCGTGTAAAAAACGATGCTACAAAATTATTAGTTCCTGGAACCATTTGGGCTGATTATCATGTAGAAGTTGGTAAACTAATGACTTCTGAATTGTTAGGTTTAGGTTTATTAGATAAAGCTGATGTACAAAACGAAGATCCAAACTGGCCTGCATATAAAAGATACTTTATGCACGGAACTTCTCACCATATGGGGTTAGATACTCATGATTATGGTTTATTACATGAGCCAATGCAAGCTAACATGGTATTTACTGTTGAACCTGGTATTTATATTCCAGATGAAGGTTTTGGTGTTCGTTTAGAAGATGATGTAGTTATCCAAGAGACTGGAGAACCATTCAACTTAATGCGTAATATTCCAATAGAAGCTGATGAGATTGAAGATATTATGAATAAATAATCTTTTATTATTCTTATAAAACCTTAGTTTACCACTAAGGTTTTTTTATTACTTTTAACTTTCAAAAAATTGCAAGAATTACATTATATAAATTATAATGATTTCTATTTTACATTATTAAAGACACAAAGAAAGTATGAAAAAGAAACTTTTAGGAATGATTTTAATTTCATTTTTTACAATCAATCAAGTAATTGCTCAATCTAACATTAATAACTTAATTAAAGAAGGTATTCAACACCATGATAAAGGTGATTATAAAAAAGCTATTGAAACATATGAAAAAGCTTTAAAACTAGAACCTAAATCACCTCTAGCTAACTATGAAATTGCATTAAGTTATTTCTCTAAAAAAGATTATAAAAAAGCCATAAAACATTCTGATATTGTTCTTAATCAAAATGATAAATATATGCTTCAGGCTTATATGACTAAAGGTTCTGCATTAGATTTACTTGGAAAAACAAAAGAATCTATAAAGCTTTTTAAAAAAGCTATAAAAAACACTAAAGGGCATTATCTTCTTGATTATAATTTAGCTTTAAATTATTTTAAAATTAATGATTTAAACAACGCTGAACAAAACGTTATTAATGCAATTAAACAAAACCCTAATCATTCAAGTAGTCATTTAATGTTAGCAAAAATCCATAACCTTAAAGAAAATTCTGTTCAAACACTGTTAGCAACTTATTATTTTCTTTTTTTAGAACCAAACACAACAAGATCTAATGAAGCTCTTCAATTATTGCAGCATAATTTTGGTGGAAAAAATGTATCAAAAGATTCGAATAAACCAAACACTATAAATATAACTCTTTCAGAAAATAATGATAGTCAATTTGGCGCTGCAGAATTAATGGTTTCTATGCTAGAAGCATCTAAATCATTGGAAGAAAACAAAGAGAAAACATCAGATGAAATGTTTTTAAAAAACACTAATTCTTTTTTTACTATTCTCGGTGAATTAAAAGAAGAAAAGAATAAAGAAATTTGGTGGAGTTTTTATACTACTTTTTTTTATAATTTATCAAAAAGTGAACACTTAGAAACATTTTGTAAATACATTACTCAAAATGAAAATGATGCTTCAAATAAATGGTTAACTCAAAATGAAGAAAAGCTAATTAAGTTTGACAGTTGGTTAAAATCTAACTAAAACCAGAAAACCCCGCAATATTTGCGGGGTTTTCTTTTCTATATAAAAAAGCTTACTCTACTTTTAAGCTGTATTGTGGTGTTGGGTTTAATGGGCAAAAGTATACATACTCTCCCTTTTTTAAAGTTACTTTCTTAGAAGTAGACTTTCCATTATTCTTTACTAAAGAAGTTACATATGCATTTTTGATATGATCTTTTGCTTCTACTTTTCCTTTTGGAGCCAATACAAAACCTACATCATGTCCTACTCCTTTATTAGAAATTTCAAAAATATAAGTTCCTTCTTTTAAGGTTAATGCTTTTTGAGTAAACTCTCCTTTAGTTTGCTCTAAAGCTACTGTTTTAACATCTTGTGCATTTGCTTGAAAAGCGATTCCTAATGTTAATACTAAAATTGCGATAATACGTTTCATTTGATTTGTTTTTATAATTATTGATGATTTATTTTAAGGGTTGAGCAGCCTTGTAGCCTATAACTCCGTTATTATAGTTATGCCTCACATATTACTACAAGAACTAACTCAAATTTTATTATGCGTTTACGTTAAATTTTCCTGATTCTACTTTTGGAAAATCGATTTCAGTTTCAGCAATGTGGTTAACATAGTTTGTTAATGTATTTGATACTACGTTTAATACTATTTCTAATACATCTCCGTCGTTATAACCTGCTGCTTTTACTGCTGCTATCTCTTCTGAACTTACTTTACCTCTGTTTTTAGTTACACTTTGTGCAAAGTTTAATCCTTCTTGTACTTTTGCGTCAGCTGCTATTCCTTGTCTATTTTGAGCAGTTTCTTCTTCAGTTAAACCATTCATTTTACCAATAGCAGTATGTGCTGATAAACAATAGTTACACTCGTTTTCTTCTGCGATTGCTAAAGCTAATTGCTCTCTAAACTTATTAGAAAAATTTCCACTTGCAGTTAACTCTCCTAAGCTTAAATAGCTTTGCAATGTTGCTGGTGAATTACCAAACACTTTTATTAAATTAGGAATAAAGCCTAATTTGTTTTGTACTGCATCAAATAATTCTTTTGATTTTCCTGTTGTTGTTTCTGGGTTTAATGTTTCAATTCTTGTACTCATTTCTTTATTTTTTTTAGGTTCTTATTTTTGTTTGTCACACAATTCTCCTTCAGAAAATTGATTTTCGTATTCTTGGTATCCCCAACAATTAGGGCACTGATATTCTTTTGTCTTCATCTTTTTTGTTTTTAATTAACCGTGAAAACCATCGGTTAAAATTCTAGTACAAAGATGCGACGAGAATGCTCTTCTAAAAATGGACAAAGGTTCCTATGATTAGGACTTTTTTTAAAATATTAACCTATGTTAATTGGCTGATTGAAAAAGAATGTTATATTTGTCTCATTATTACATAACATATCCCCTTATGTTATACCCCCTTTAATAATACCCCTTACTCGTAGCCCTTGTGTGTTGCGAGTTTTTTTATGCCTTTTGTTCTTTTTGAAATTGTTTTGGCGACTGCCCTGTTGCTTTTGTAAAAAAGCGAGAAAAGTATGCAGGATCATTAAATCCTAAATCAAAAGCAATGTTTTTTATAGCTTCTGTTGAATATAAAAGCTGTCGTTTTGCTTCAGTTATCACTCTATCTTTAATAAAATCACTTGGTGTTTTTGCTCCTATCTTTTGAAAATGCTTTGCCAATGATTTTGGAGAAATACCTAAACGATTTGCATAATCGGTTACGCTATGTAGTTTTTTAAAGTTTTGCTCTACCAACAAACTAAAGTCTTTAAAAAGCTTTGTTTCGGAGTCTTCTTTTATAATATGGTGCTCTTTTTTAATTCTTACCGAATGAATTATAAACTGTTTCAAATATGCCTGTAACATATCGTATTGAGCCGTATCTGTATTCTTTAATTCATCTTTTAAGTTTTCAATAATGAAGTTTAGCTTTTCTATGTCTTTTTCACACGGTTTTACAAATGGTGTTTCATAGATATTATTAAATAAAATTCCATTACAGGCTATTTCTGAATCGTGTGTTTGAATACAATAAAAGTCTCTAACAAAACTTAACATATGTGCTTTATTTATATTTTCTGATTCGACTGAAAATATTTGCCCTGGCGACAAAAAACACAATACATTACCTTCAAAAGAATAGGTTTCAAAGTCTATACTATATTTCCCACTACCCTCTTTTATCCAAAAGATTTTATATTCATCTATTCGTTGAGGTTTGTTTATAACACAAGTTCTCTCAAACTGAATTGTTTGTAAACTAAAGATATCTTTGTACGAGTGTGAGGTTACTTCTTGTATAGCCATAGTTTTGCATAGTTTTATTCTTGGTCGAAAAAAAACGATTAGCTAACAAAACAAAGCTATATTTGGGCTAAAATTAATTACATGTCTATAAAGAGATTTTTATTTATTTGTTTTCTAATTTCTCACAGCATTATTTTCTCACAATCTAATTGGAAAAAGTTTAAAAAATTATCTCATCAGAAAAAGATGTGGGTAGTGTTTCATCCATTTAAAGCTAAAAAAGCTTTGGATGTTTCACGTGAAGCAAATAGAATTGCTGACTCTATTAAAAAGTCTCCTTTATTAGATGGAGATCCCTCTGGCGGACAAGTAGACGCCTTTCGTCATGCTTTTTGGATGGCTAGTTTACGACAAAAGATAGGTCTTAATGCAGCACGTTCTCTAGGAAAAGCTCATGAAAGAGAAAATTACAAAACTTATAAGAAACGAAAACTAGAAGACGGAGTTGTTCCTGATAAAATATCAACCACCATGGATTTGTTTAATAATGAATTCGGATTATCACTTACTTACAAAGGAAGTAAAACTCCTAAAAACGGATTAATCTACAGAATTATTAACGCCATACATGCTGGAAAATTAAAAATTATTAAAAAAGATAAAAACGGTCGTTTTTTAACCTGCAAAAATAAACTCATTAGTCAGGAATCATTAAATGGGAAATGGGAAAACAATAAATGTTTGGTAAACTCTAACACTGACAGATAATGCAAAAAGTATATTTTATTTCTGGTACTATGTGTACTGTTGATTTATGGCAATTTGTATTTCCTAACTTAGAAAACATTAATCCTATCCATATTGATATTAGTAATGCTCACTCTTTTGAAGACATAAACAGTATAATTCTATCAAAAATTGAAGCTGATACACCTGTAACTATTGTTGGCTTCTCATTAGGTGGATTTTCTGCTTTAAATTTCGCTATTCATTTTCCTAATAGGCTTAAAAAATTAATTATTGTTGCTGCAAATACCAATGGCTTAAATGACAAGGAAATTTTATTAAGAAAAAGTACTATTGATTTTTTAGAAAAACACAGCTACAAAGGAATATCTCAAGCTAGAATTCAACAATTTTTACATCCAGATAATCATAGTAATCCAAAAATTACTGGAATTATAAAAAAAATGGATAGTGATTTAGGAAAAGAAGTTTTAATCCAACAGTTAAAAACTACTTCTTCTAGAGTAGACATATCTCAACAAGTTACTCAATTAAATATTCCAATATTATTTATTTCTGCTGAAAATGACACCTTGGTTCCTTCAGAGGCAATCAAAAAAACTACTAATAATACTTTAAAAGGAAAATTTATTAGTATTAAAAATTGTGGTCATATGATTCCTTTAGAAAAACCAAAAGAGTTATCTAGTATTTTGAATGTTGTCTTGAAAGATTAAACAATCTATCTATTTTTTCTGAAATTGGAAGGTGTTATTCCCTCAAACTTTTTAAACGCACTATTAAAAGAAGACAAACTTCCAAACCCTATTTCAAACGCTATTGATGAAATGGTAAACTTTTCGTTTTTAGAATCTAACAGCATTTTTTTAGCTTCCTCGACCCTATAATAATTAATAAAATCATTAAAATTTCGTTTTCCATATTCATTAATTATCGATGATGTTTTTTGTGTACTCTCCCCTATTAAATTACTTAATTTAGAAAGTGTTAAATCTGGTTTCAAATACAACTCATCATCTATAATTAATTTAGATATTTGATTAAATAATACTAAATCGTTATTAAGTTTAAATGCATCTCCATCTATTTCTGTAGCTTTTAACTCAAAAGCCTTATAACTGAGAAAATAAATAATTACTGAATACATTATAGGACCAATAATATAAGGAACCGATTCTTCAATAAGGTTCAAAAAGTAGGAAATCCAAATAACAACAAAACCTATAACAACTAGCTTTAACCAGTCG
Source organism: Tenacibaculum aiptasiae (assembly GCF_965221665.1). NCBI lineage: Bacteria > Pseudomonadati > Bacteroidota > Flavobacteriia > Flavobacteriales > Flavobacteriaceae > Tenacibaculum > Tenacibaculum aiptasiae. Next base: position 1,354,935 of record NZ_CBDCSN010000002.1, on the reverse strand, counting down.
AATATCGCTTTTTGCGATTTTGTTTGTGCTTCATTTTTTACTTCCCTCCTTTTATCTCTTAATATTTTCCATGAAAACCCTATATAAAAAGCAAAATGTAAATAAATGAACAGAAGTACACTTGAAAGTAAAATTATAACTACTCTATCATTTTCAAATGATTCTTTGGTTATAAAAAAACTCATTACAAATACGAGAAAAAAAGGAATTAACTCTAAAAAATAAGTCTTTAAAAACTTAAAGTTTGACTTAGTCATTCCTAAAGTGTACCACCTAAGAAAAGGACCTATTAATAGTAAAAAAGCAAGTCCAGCAAAGATAAATATAGGTTCCAAATCGTCACCAAAATTCATCATTACCGATTTTCCTATTCTAAATGCCATAAAAATCAAAATCAACCCTAATAATAAATTAGTTAATGTTTTTTTCTTTTTAAAAAGGCATAAGTAAAATGCAAATAAGATTCCGTGCAATAAGCCGGCACTACTAATAATAACAAGAAGTATTTCTAAAAAACTCAACAGAATATTTTTATCAAATTTATAAATATTTACTAAAAAGCAAAGCACAAACCTCTATATAGATTCATGCTTTCAAAAACAATCAAAAATATTTTCTTATAGTTTGCTTTTAGCTTTGTTTTTAGCATAAGATGTTAATCCAAGTAAACCAAAGAAACGACCTATCTCTCCTTTCATTCCTGCAATAACACTATGAGATGCTAACAATAATCTATCTATTGATTTATTTTCACGTATTAATAGCTTATCAATTAACTCTTTTGCTTTTTTGGATCCTTCATTTTCGTATACCTGTAAAACTTTTACAGCGTTCTCTTCTCCTGTTATTTTTCTATATTTAGGTGTATAACCAAGTTGTTTCACCATTGTTTCTGCTAGTTTCCATGTAGACCATGGGTTTTGTCCAGTAACTAAATTATTATCGTGACTTATCGTTTCTAAATACATCGTTCCTTCATGAAACTTAGCTCCCTTAGACACTAATTTGTCTTGTAATAGAAATGGAAATATTGATTCTGCATCAGGTATTAACAACAGTTCTTCTTTATTCGTAAAACTACTTACAGTCTTATTTTCTAATAGATGGGTTCCATTATCAAGAGTTACATTTACTAATGCTGATGGACCATGACAAACTGCTCCTATAACTTTCCTTGATTGATATATTTTTTTTACAATTTCTTGAATTGCTTTATTATTTGGAAAATCGAACATTGCTCCCTTACCTCCTACAAAGTATACTGCTTCGTAATCGTCAGCAATTACATTATCTAAAGCAATTGTATTACTTGTTTTATATTGTGCTATTGGGTCATTTAAAAAAGCATAATCAAATTCTCTCATATCATCTTTATCTATTACTACAGGTGGTTTTCCTCCTAACGGACTTGCTACATCTACTTCAAAACCATTTGCTTTAAAAACATAATAAGCTCTTGATAATTCAGTTAATTCATACCCTGTACTCTTTCCACTATTCCCCATCGTATTAGTACTGGTAACAACTGCTAATATTTTCCCTCTATTAGAAATTACATTTTGAGATAAGTACGTAATATTTTCTGCTCTACTCTTTGTTAAATCTTTTTTCATTTCTTCAAGAGGTAAAAGATTTATAAACCAAAGTCCAAAAGAAACAATAAGAATTACTAAACTAAGGATTGAAATTAAGGTCCATTTTAGTTTTGGATATTTTTTAAGCATGGTATTTATTTTTAATAATTATGCTGCTAATTACTATAAACAAACCCGTAAAGACTGAGTAAATGATAATTTCGTCAGAGGAAAAGATTATTTAATCAATTATTTTTTAAGAAACTACAGCCTCTATTTAAACCCATTCTAAATATTTAAGAAAAGAATTCGTAAAGTTTGTCCGTGTAGCCTTTAGCTCTTAAATTTGTATTATAATATAATCAATAAACAAAATAATGGGATTATTAAAATCTTCGATAGGAAGAAAATTTGCCATGGCACTTTCGGCGTTCTTCTTGATGTTTTTCTTATTACAGCACTTTGCAATTAACATTACTTCAATTTTTCCAGACAATGGAGCAACATTTAACAAGTTATCCCACTTTATGGGGACTAATGCGTTAGTACAATACGTAATGCAACCTGTCTTAATTTTTGGTGTAATTTTTCACTTTGTAATGGGATTTGTATTAGAAGCAAAAAACTGGAGTGCAAGAAAAGTAAGTTATGCTAAAAATAATGGTGCGGCCAATTCTACTTGGATGAGTAGAAACATGATTTGGTCTGGTGCAGCTATTTTAGCTTTTGTTGTTTTACACTTTATCGATTTTTGGTTTCCAGAAATCAACACTAAGTTTATTCAAGGTGACTGGAGTGGTTTACACGATGGAGAATTTAGATATTTCCACGAGTTACAACACAAGTTTTTAAGTCCAATTAGAGTTGGTGCTTATGTTGTTGCATTTGTATTCTTAGCAATGCACTTGTTACATGGCTTTAATTCAGCTTTTCAATCAGTTGGAGCAAATAATAAATATACTAAAGGATTGAAAACATTTAGTAAAATTTATGCAATTGGTATTCCTGTAGGATTCATCATCATTGCTTTATTTCACCATTTCAATCATTAATACCTAATAAGTATGGCTACTTTAGATTCAAAAATTCCAAAAGGTCCATTAAAAGATAAATGGACATCTTATAAAGATAAAATTGACTTAGTAAATCCTGCCAACAAGCGTTTAATAGATGTAATTGTAGTTGGTACAGGTTTAGCAGGTGGTTCTGCTTCAGCAACATTAGCTGAATTAGGATACAATGTAAAAGCATTTGCTTATCAAGATTCACCTCGTCGTGCACACTCTATTGCTGCACAAGGAGGTATTAATGCTGCTAAAAACTATCAAGGTGATGGGGATTCTTTTTACCGTTTATTTTATGATACCGTAAAAGGAGGAGATTACCGTTCACGTGAAGCAAACGTATATCGTTTGGCTGAAGTTTCTGCAAATATTATTGACCAGTGTGTGGCACAAGGTGTTCCTTTTGCTCGTGATTATGGTGGTTTATTAGATAACCGTTCGTTTGGAGGTGTATTAGTATCTCGTACTTTTTATGCTAAAGGACAAACTGGACAACAATTATTATTAGGAGCTTATTCAGCAATGAACCGTCAAATAGCTCGTGGTAAGATTGAAATGTTCAATCGTCATGAAATGTTAGATGTAGTTATTGTTGACGGAAAAGCACGTGGTATTATAGCTCGTAACTTAGTTACTGGTGAAATAGAGCGTCATTCTGCGCATGCTGTAGTTATTGCTTCTGGTGGATACGGAAATGTATATTTCTTATCAACTAATGCAATGGGATCTAACGCTACTGCTGCATGGAAAATTCATAAAAAAGGAGCGTATTTCGCAAATCCTTGTTATACACAAATTCACCCAACATGTATTCCTCGTTCGGGAGACTACCAATCGAAATTAACGTTAATGTCTGAATCATTACGTAATGATGGTAGAATTTGGGTTCCTAAGAATATGGATGATGTAATGGCAATTAGAGAAGGTCGTAAAAAACCAACTGATTTGTCTGAAGAAGAAAGAGATTATTACTTAGAAAGAAGATATCCTGCATTTGGTAACTTAGTACCTCGTGATGTTGCTTCTCGTGCTGCAAAAGAGCGTTGTGATGCTGGTTATGGAGTAAATGCTACTGGAGAGGCTGTATATTTAGATTTTAAATCGGCAATTGAGCGTTACGGTAAAGAGCAAGCTAAATTAAAAGGTATTGAAAATCCTTCAGCAGCTAAGGTTACTGAATTAGGTGAAGCAATTGTTGAGGCTAAATATGGAAACTTATTCCAAATGTATGAGAAGATTGTTGATGACAATCCATATAAAACACCAATGATGATTTATCCTGCAACTCACTATACAATGGGTGGTATTTGGGTGGATTATAACTTAATGACTACTATTGATGGTTGTTATGCTATTGGTGAAGCAAATTTCTCTGATCACGGTGCTAACCGTTTAGGAGCTTCTGCTTTAATGCAAGGTTTAGCTGATGGTTACTTTGTATTACCTTATACAATTGGTGATTATTTATCGGGAGATATCCGTACTGGAAAAATCCCTACTGATACCAAAGAATTTGACGAAGCTGAAAAAGCTGTTAAAGATCGTATCGATTTCTTTGTAAACAATAAAGGAGAACATTCTGTAGATTACTACCACAAAAAGCTTGGAGTTATTATGTGGGAAAAATGTGGAATGGCTCGTAACGAAAAAGGTTTAAAAGAAGCAATGACAGAAATTAAAGCTTTACGTGAAGATTTCTGGAAAAATGTAACAGTTCCTGGAGGTGCAAACGAAATGAACCCAGAGTTAGAAAAAGCTGGTCGTGTTGCTGACTTCTTAGAATTAGGAGAATTATTTGCTAAAGATGCCTTAAACAGAACAGAATCTTGTGGAGGTCACTTTAGAGAAGAATCTGTAGAATTAGATGGTCCTCAAAAAGGAGAAGCTAAACGTGACGATAAAAATTTTGCATACGTATCTGCTTGGGAATATAAAGGAGAGCCTGCTGATGCAGTTTTACACAAAGAAGAATTAGAATTTAACGATATTGAATTAAAACAACGTTCATACAAATAAGATAGTATTATGAATTTAACACTTAAAATTTGGCGTCAAAAAGGCGCAAGTGATAAAGGAAAAATGGTCGATTATAAAGTGACCGATATTTCTGAGCATATGTCTTTCTTAGAAATGATGGATGTATTAAACGAACAATTAATTAATAAAGGTGAAGAGCCTGTTGCATTTGACCATGACTGTCGTGAAGGAATTTGCGGTATGTGTTCAATGTATATTAATGGTGAAGCTCATGGTCCTGACCGTGGTGTAACTACTTGCCAGTTACACATGCGTATGTTTAAAGATGGTGATACGATTACTATTGAACCATGGAGAGCAGCTGCATTCCCTGTAATTAAAGATTTAGTAGTTGATAGAAGTTCTTTCGAACGTATTCAACAAGCTGGTGGATATATTTCAGTAAACACTTCTGGTAATACACAAGATGCGAATGCTATTCCTATTTCTAAGGAAGCTGCAGATAAAGCTATGGATGCTGCTACTTGTATTGGTTGTGGTGCTTGTGTTGCTACTTGTAAAAATTCATCTGCAATGTTATTCGTAGGTGCTAAAGTTTCGCAATATGCTTTATTACCTCAAGGACAAGTTGAAGCTACAGAACGTGTTAAAAACATGGTAGCTCAAATGGACTTAGAAGGTTTTGGTAACTGTACTAATACTGGTGCTTGTGAAATTGAGTGTCCTAAAGGAATCTCTTTAGAAAATATAGCTCGTATGAACTCAGAGTTTATAAAAGCTACATTAAAAGGATAAAAAATACCTTATATAAAATTAAAAAACTCAAGCTATTTGCTTGAGTTTTTTTGTTGGTGAAACTTGTAACAAAAAATAAGCTAAGAATACTTATATTGTAGAGGTAATCTATTAAAAAGAATCAAATGGGAATTTTCGATGAAATTAAAAAGAAATTAAGCCACGAGTTTATTGATATAATTGAATGGCTTGACAATACAAATGATACTATTGTTCATCGTTTTGAACGCTACCAAAATGAAATTAAAAATGGTGCTCAATTAGTAGTAAGAGAAGGGCAAATCGCTGTATTTATAAACGAAGGGCAATTAGCCGATGTTTTTAAACCAGGAACCTACACTTTAAACACTCAAAACTTACCTATACTTGCTACTCTAAAAGGATGGAAATATGGTTTTAACAGCCCTTTTAAAGCTGAAGTATATTTTGTTAGTTCACGCATGTTTACTGACGAAAAATGGGGAACTAAAAACCCTATTACTTTAAACGATGATCGTTTTGGTTTTGTAGAAATAAGAGCTTTTGGTACTTATGCTTTTAAAATTAACGATGCCGGTAAGTTTATAACAGATATTGTTGGTACTGATAGCCATTTTACCAATTATGAAATAAATGAGCACCTTAAAAGTTTAATCTCTACTCGTTTTACTGATACTATTGGTGAAGCTAATTTACCGATTGAATTGTATGCTGCTAATACAAACGAGTTGTCGGAAACTTGCTTAGAGGTAATGAATCCTGAATTTAATTCAGTAGGTATTTCCTTAGAAAAGTTTTTCATTGAAAATGTTTCAATGCCAGAAGAACTGAAAAAGGAAATTTTTGAATACAGTAGACTTAATAAAGTAGATTTAGATAAGTTAGCTAAATTCAAAGCTGCTAAAGCAATGGAAGCCGCTGCTTCTAACGAATCTGGTGCTGCTGGTGCTGGTATGGGAATGGGAATGGGCTTTGCCATGGCTCAACAAATGGGAAGCTTATTTAACCAACAAACGCAGTCAAAAACAGTAAATCAACCTGCTTCAACTGGAGCTACTCCACCACCATTACCAAATCAAGTTCAATACTATTATGCAGCTAATGGTCAGCAAGCTGGACCTGTTAATTTTGAAGCACTTAAGAATTTATTTGCGACTAGAAGTATAAACGCTGAAACCTTAGTTTGGAAACAAGGAATGGCCAATTGGACCAGCTTACAAAGTGTACCTGAATTACAAAACTTATTAGGTTCTGTACCTCCACCTTTACCAAATAATTAAAATATCAATCTATAATTAGAACTTAACCTATTATTCTTTAATAATGGGTTAGTTTTATATGATTCTAATATCAATGAATCAAGAAACAATACAACATTCTGAACAAAAAAAACCATGTATTAATTGTGGTGCTGAATTACTATATAAACCTGGTTCTTCTGAAATTAAATGTGAATATTGTGGTTATGAAGAAACAATAGAAAAAACAGATTCTGTATTTGAAGAACTAGAGCTATACCCTTATTTAGAAAAAATGGGGGCACAATCTCATACTGAAAAAATAAGTATGCTGCATTGTAAATCTTGTGGTGCAAATCAACATATAGAGGAAAACTATAAATCTTTACACTGTGTATATTGTAGTCAACCTCTTGTTGTAGAAGATGCTTATGACGAAGATTGGATTTTACCTGGTGCTGTGCTTCCTTTTCAATTGACACATAAACAATCTCATGAGATTTTTAGAAAATGGGTAAAAAGTTTATGGTTTGCGCCTAATAAACTTCAAAAAGCAGCTTTAGATCCACAAAAAACAAAAGGTTTATATGTTCCTTATTGGACTTTTGATGCTGAATTATTTGCAAATTATACTGGTCAACGAGGAGATTATTACTATGTAACTGAAAGTTATAATACTGTTGAAAATGGAAAAAGTGTAACAAAAACAAGGCAAGTTAGAAAAACTAGATGGACACCAGCTTATGGATCTGTTAGCGGTTTTATCGACGACACCCTTATTAACGCTTCTAAGAAAAGAAACAATTCTTTACCAAACAATATAGCTAATTGGGATTTAACTGCCTTAGAAACCTTTAATTCTAAATATTTAGCAGGTTTTGTTACTGAGAAGTATACACTACCTTTAGAGGATGGTCATTTAAAATCTAAACAAGAAGCTGAGAGAATAGCAACTAATTGGGCTTGTAGAGATATTGGTGGCGATACACAGCGTGTAAGCACTTTAGACATGACGCTTTCTGAAGAAACATTTAAGCATATATTATTACCAGTTTATATCTCTTCTTATTTATTTAATAGTAAAAAGTATCATTTTTATGTAAATGGTCAAACTGGTAAGATTTCAGGGAATAGACCTTATTCTTTCTGGAAAATATTTTTCTTATGTTTATTTATACTTACAATTATTGGTCTAATTATCGTTTTTTCTGAAAAATAAAACGAGGTATTCAAAATATAAATCATTTATAAAAATTAAAAACCGAGTTGAAATCAACTCGGTTTTCTACAAACAGTAAATTAAACTTTTTCTTTATTAAGTTTCTCTTTACTAACAAACCCTTTAATCTTTATCATTTTTCTCGATTGTTTAGCATTTGATATAATAGTAACAGCCTTTGAAAATCCTCCCATTCTTGAAGTATCATAAGAAACTTGTATTTGTCCTTTTTCACCAGGCATAATTGGTTTTTCTGGTTTTTTCGGTATGGCACAACCACAAGTAGATTGAACTCCAGTTATAATTAAAGGCGCATCTCCTATATTGGTAAATTCAAATGTCCTTGTTCCTTCTGATCCTTGACTTATTTTTCCGTAATCTATAGATTCAGTTACAAACTTAAACTCTTGCGCATTCATTGTTACTCCAATAAAACAAAGCACTAAAAAAGGTAAAATTGTTCTCATATTTTCTGTTTTAAATTATTAAATCATTTCTTTCTTTATTTTTTCAATCATTTCAATAGCATTTTCATCATTCGGTTTTAGTTTTAAAACCTTCTGATAACTTTGCAGCGACTTTTCATAGTTTTTATTTGTGTAATAAGCTTCTCCCAAACTATCAAAAACGTTGTATTTATATGGATACATCTTTGTGTTTAATTGAAATACAAATAAGGCTTTTTCTATTTGCTTAGAACGCAATAGCTTATATCCAAAAGTATTTAACTCTCTGCTCCCCTTTGTAAACTCAGCAAAAGAAACTATTAATTTTTCTTCCTCTTTCTTTAGGTCTTCTAAAGATTTAAAGTTCATTAAACTATGTAAGTTTTCTGCTACGATATATTGTGGTGCATATCTTTTTCCTTGAGTAATAGCAAGCATATCTCTTTCATAATCTTGCTTTGGAGATTCAACAATTCTTCCAACCTCTCTATTATTCTTATAAAAAATAAAAGTAGGTACTCTGTGAATATTCAATCCTTTTTCTTCACCATTAGGTGATGCTTTGTATGCCTCAGGCTTTCTATCAACCGCAATAGCTTCTAAATTCTTTAAATCATATCCAGCCTCGTCTAATACTTTATAAAATTTTGGAATTCCTCGTTTACTATCTCCACACCAGCTACCATAAAAAATCTTGATCGTATAGTCTTTTAATTGCTCTTTAAATTCGTTTATTACATCTTTGTTTGTGATATAGTCTTCATAGTTTTTTTGAAACCACGAAAAGTCTTTTGTTTCAAAAGCTTTTTTGTTAGTTTTTCCTAACAACATAACTCTTCCTTTACTATCTAAAGTAGTTTTATTAATCTGTTGAGCACAAATTGTACAGCTAATTAAGAGGAAGCTACCAAGTAATATTTTTTTCATTTTTTTTGAATTATACCCGAATTTATTTCATTCTTACTCTAGAAAAAAACTTGAAGTATATACTGCTTAAAAAACAGTATTAACAACATAAATTCAAAATAATATGCAGTACGTACCGATGAAATAGCCTTTCGTACTTATTCTTTTGCTGAATGGTGAATTTTTACTTACTTACATAGCCTATGATTACATTAAATAGAAAAAATAGCACAGAGGCTTTAATTCATGTGCTTTTCTGGGTCTTATTTACTTTTGTCTCACTATTTGTTTTTACAAAATATTACTGGGCTGAAAACCCTTTTTTACAGTACTTTTTTATACTTGTAGTTATTGTATATACAAATAATCAAATTTTATTACCCTACTTTGTCAAAAAGAAGTGGTATGTCTGGTATTCTTTACTTTTTATTCTTATTTCATTTTTAGCAACACAATTGTATTGTAATGTTTTTACTCGCTGTGGTTGTACTATTATGAAATGTTTGAGTGATTACTTATGGCAAACTTTAACTCCGTTGCTTTTTTTTTCATTTATATGGATTCTTTTCAAATACATTGATCAATCTGAAGAAGTAGAAAAAATAAAACAGGAAAGAACTGCTATGGAATTGAAATTTTTAAAATCTCAAATAAATCCACATGTACTATTTAATAATTTAAATACTATTTACTCGTATTCGCTAGAAAAACCTGATAATACTCCTGATTTAATTTTAAAGCTATCAGATAATTTAAAACATGTATTATATGAAAGTAATGCTGAAAAGGTAAGTCTACAAAAGGAAATACAATTTCTAGACAATTATATTACTTTTCATAAAATTAGAACCGAAGGATTGAAGCAAATTAAATACAGTACTTTCTCTGATAATGATACTTATACAATAGCTCCTTTACTTTTAATAACTATTATTGAAAATACTTTTAAACATAGCTCTGTAAATAGTGTTATTGATATTGAAATTATTGCTAAAAACAATACTCTTGTTTGTATCACTACAAATAGCTTTGATAAAAAAACTATTAAAAACAATAATACTATTGGTTTAGGAAATTTAAAAAAACGATTAGATTTATTATACAAAGACAACTATAAATTAGATATTGATTCCTCTGATGTTTTTAAGGTAACATTAAACCTCAATTTAAGTTAATAAGCTATGAACTGTATTATTATTGAAGACGAGCTTCCTGCTCAAAATATTTTAAAAAATTATATTAAAAAAGTGCCTGGTATTCATCTTACAGATACTTTTCAAACGGCTATATCAGCCAATGGCTTTTTTAAAAATAATACTGTTGATACCGTTTTTTTAGATATTAATTTACCTGACATTTCTGGGTTAGATTTTATTAAAACAATTAAAAACCCACCAAAAATTGTTATTACTACCGCATATCCTGATTATGCTGTTACAAGTTTTGAATTAGACACTATTGTTGATTATTTAGTAAAACCCTTTTCTTTTGATCGCTTTTTAAAGGCAATAACTAAAGTTGAAAAGCATTTAAGTCGTGAAGAGATTAAACAAGAAAATGTACTTTTTTTAAATATCGATAAAACAATACATAAAGTACACATTTCCGATATCTTGTATTTAGAATCTGATAGAAACTATGTTACTTTTCATACAACTTCAAAAAAGCTAACTATTATTGATTCTCTTAAAAAATGGAGAGATTCTTTAGAAAAGAGTCATTTTTTACAAATTCATAAATCATATATAGTAAACACAAAAAAAATAGATAAACTCACCGGAACAAGTTTATCTATTAATAATATTTCTTTGCCTGTAGGAAGGACTTATAAAAATAGTATAAAGGCTATTTTAAAATAGCCTTTATTTTATTATTTCTTCCATGTATTTTCAGCATCTCCACCACCCCAAATTACAGTAGCTAAATACGGGTTATCAATTAATGGATTTCTATTTCCTTGCGCATTTGCAACTACGTTATTACGTGTTTTTTCAAAATCTGATACTGGATCATCTATATTCCATTGTAATAATAAGTCAATCATATTATTATCAGATGAATTCGTATCACCTACGATTACATTTTTAGGTAAACATTGGTTACCATAACGTAAATACATATACATTATCATACGAGCTACATCACCTTGCCATTCTTCACCAGGATACCAGTTTCCAGATACATCCTTAGCATTACCTGATCCAGCAGCAAATAATTTATTTCCTCTTTGAGAATTAAAAGTTACATCTGATGGTCTTAAGTGATGTGCATCAGACCCAGGTCCAGTACTTCCTAAATTAGGAGTTCCTAAAGATCTTGGATAAACATGTTCTCTATTCCAATCTCCAGAATTACCTCCATTTTTATCCTTACCACGAGATCTATCATTTACAGCACTACCATCATTATCATCATACCCATAAACTAAAAGAACTTTAGTATTATCAGTTGGATCTAAATCTGATTGCTTTAACACATTCCAAACACCTGGAGTATATTCCAAATTTGTAGCATGTGTACTTGATACCTTTGTTGCTAAAGCATCCTTTAATGACGACCCTGTTAAATTAAAGTTTACATCGTTATAATAACTAGTTAATGATGAAGGTATATTGAAATTTCCTGAATTATTAGAATTACCAGTAGAAGCTTTTACTGTAACAGTAATAGTAGCTGTAGAACAACTCGATGTTGTAATCGTACTACATATTGTATATTTGAAAGAATCGTTACCTACAAAATCTTTAGCTGGAGTATAGGTAAAGTTACTTCCGCTTTGCGTTATTGTTCCGTTCTTTAATGAAGTAGATTCAACTGTTATCTTAACATTACCTTGTTTGTAAGTATCGTTAGATAAGAAATCAGAGATAACTTTTGCTGTATTTTCTTCACCTTGATAAGAATCGTTTACTGCAGTAACTTTATCATCTGGTTCTGTTATTACTTCACTATCATTTCCTCCACAATTAATATATAAAAAGGTTATAAACCCTAACATTAATATTCTTTTCATCATTCTATGTACTATTTAAATTTACTTTGTTATTATTTTATCGTGTACTTTAGTTGGTATATTATCATTCCATTCTGTTAATATATCAGTAGCTACACTTGCTCCACTACCTGCAGCAATGGCAAATTGACTACGCCATCCAGCTAAAGTTCCGCAAACATACAAACCTTTTTTTATTAGATGGTTAAAATTACGTAATTGTATTCTGTCTTTCATAGCATTAGCACGCATATGTGGTTCAATATACTGCTCTAAACCTGCTATTTCAAAGGGTTTTGAATAATTTAACGCGACTACCACATTTTTACTTAAATATTCATTCTTATTGGTAATCACTTTATATATTCCATCTTTATCATCTAAAACAGCAATTACTTTTTCATTTTCTAGCTGTGAAATAGCTGGGTATTGAGTTTTTAATTGTTCTTTTCCTTCAGTTAATATATCTTTTCCTAAAGTTCCGGGAGCTAACCCTAAAACATTATTGAATAAGGCATTTTGTAAATGAGAAGATCGTTGATGTAAGATAACCCCTACTTTTTTATCCTTACTATATTCTTTATTTTGAGCAGACCCTAGCACTAATGCACATTGCATACCTGCAACTCCTCCTCCAATAATTAAAACGTCAAAAATCATTTATGCTAATAATACTTTTATGTTTGTTGCAAATAATTTTACAGCAATTGCTAATAAAATTACACCAAAAATCTTTCTAATTATCTTTATTCCATTATTACCTATCATTTTTTCAATTTTAGAAGATGTTTTTAGCACGATGTAAATAACTAATACATTTAGTAAAACCGCAACAATAATATTTCCTATATGAAATTCAGCTCGTAAAGATAAAAGTGTAGTTAAACTACCTGGACCAGCTATTAATGGAAATGCAAGAGGAAAAACAGTTGCTGTTAATGTTTCATCTTCGTCTTCTTTGTACAACGTAATTCCTAAAATCATTTCTAAAGCTATAAAGAATAAAATAAAAGCTCCTGCTACAGCAAAAGAATGTACGTCTATCCCAATTAAACTCAACAATCGTTCTCCTACGAATAAGAATAAAATCATAATAAAACCTGCTATTACTGAGGCTTTTTCTGATTGAATATGACCTACTTTCTTACGTAAATCAATAATAATAGGAATGTTTCCAATAATATCGATTACTGCAAACAATACCATGAAAGCAGTAAAAATTTCTTTTAAGTTAAAATTCATATTATGATGTTTTTCAGGTGCAAAATTAGATAAGTAATGTTACAATCTAGTATTTTTGCATTTAAATTTACGTGAAGTTAACATAAACTTCCAACTTTAAATATCTTTTATGTTTCAATTAGGAAAGACCATCGTTTCAGAAGACCTTATAGAAAAAGACTTTGTTTGTAATTTATCGGCATGCAAAGGTGCTTGTTGTATTGATGGTGATGCAGGTGCGCCATTAATAGAAGAAGAAACTAAAATTTTAGAAGACATATACCCTAAAGTAAAGCCTTTTCTTCGTAAAGAAGGTATTGATGCTATTGAAAAACAAGGAACATGGATTACAAGTGACTTTGGAGAACTAGAAACTCCTCTTATTGATGATGCTGATTGTGCTTATGTGATTTTTGATGATAAAGGGACTGCTCTTTGCGCTATTGAAGAAGCATACAACCAAGGTATTGTAAATTGGAAAAAACCTATTTCTTGCCACTTATACCCTGTTCGTGTTAAAGATTATAGCGAGTTCTCAGCTGTTAACTATCATAAATGGGAAATTTGTGATGATGCTTGTTCTTTAGGTAAAGAGCTACAGGTACCTGTTTATAAATTTGTAAAACAGGCTTTAGTTAGAAGATTTGGTCAGAATTGGTATGATGAATTAGAAAAAATGGCTGAAAAAAATTCAAAATAAAAAAAGAGGTGATTTAAAAATCACCTCTTTCTATTTATATACTTCAAATATGATTTTAGTTTACTTTAAAACTCCATATTTGTCCAATTGATTTTGCTCCTGCATCATCAATTGTATTTACTTTCCAGTAATACGTTTTTCCACTAACAACAGTAACATCATGTGTGTTTGTTGTTAAAAGAGACCCGTCTTTTGTTTGCGGATCTGCATCTTCCCCAAAATATACATCATATTTTAATGTATCTCCTGTATTAGAATCTGCTCCTTTCCATTTTAAACTAACAGTAGTACCAGAAACCGAACTATCCATAGCTGGACTTGTTAATTCAGCTGTAAATGGAGCTACATTAACAACTCCTGTTCCTTTTGTATAAAAAGCGAATACTGAAGATACTTCTCCTGACTTACCTTTACTATCTGTAGCTGTAACACGCCAGTAAAAAGCTACTCCTTTGTCTAATGTAATAGAAACTTCTGAAGTACTTGCTGTTTGTGTTTTAACAATATTAGTCATATCTCTATTCTTAGAGATTTCAACCTTATATGTTATTGCATCACTATTAGGATCAGTAGCATCACTCCAATCAAAAGTGATCGTATTATCAATACATAATAAGTTTTCTGTAGGGAATACTAAATCTACTTTACTAGGAGCGTCATTAACTACTTCTCCTCCGCCTCCGCCTGAGCTACTTCCTCCTCCACAAGCAACGAATAATGGAATTGAAAATAATGCTATATTTTTTATTGCTTTTATCATTATTTTAAGATTTTAAAAGTATTTGTTTTATCTGTACCTATTTTTAAGATATAAATTCCAGATCTGAAGCTATCAAATGGAATTGATAATTCGTTTCCTTGTCTTTCCACTTTTTGATCTATTACTACTTTACCAGTAACATCGTAAACTAATACATCTAAACTAGATGGACTGTCAGAAGGTACTATTAAGTTAATAAAGTCTGTAACTGGATTCTTTCTTAAGAAAATATTATCAATTGAAGTTTTAAATACTCCTTCACAAGCTTTAGCTGTTTTAACCTCTATAATTCCACTTCCTTCTACTCTTAAGCTAAATGTTGATACGTTAAAGGTTTCTATTAAATTACCATTTAAATAAACGTTATAAGGAGCTGTTCCTGAGTTTACATTAAATGTATAATCTTTTGATTGATTGTTTTTTGCAACTTTTAAAGCAACTGGACTAGCTTCATCAATATTTATTTCAAAACATTGCTTGTAATCTCTATCATTTACTTTAACACAAACTTCGTAAGAACCTGGCTCTAAATCAGTGAATGTTAAACTAGAAGTTGTTAATTGTTTTGATTCGTTTTTACCTGAACCGTTTAATGTTACTGTATAACTAACAAAAGTTTGCTTAACATTTACTGTAATTTTTCCATCATTTTGATCAACACAAGTTTCTGATGTAGTTTCGATTGAAATGTTGTTTTGGTTTTCATAACTAGTATCACAAACGTCTCCTACTCCATCATTATTTCCATCTTTCTGATCTGGATTTGCTTTATTTATACAGTTATCCTTATCATCCATAACACCATCTCCATCTGTATCTTGACATGCATCTCCTGTTCCGTTACCATCTGAATCTTTTTGATCTGGGTTTGCAGTTGTAGGACAGTTATCATTAATATCTATAATTCCATCTCCGTCTGTATCTTGACATACATCTCCTATTCCGTTACCATCAGAATCTTTTTGATCAGCATTGGCAGTAGAAGGACAGTTATCAACACCATTTAAAACACCATCTCCATCATCATCTCCATTAGGGTCTGAAATAAACTTCCCTGAGAATACTCCTCTACCATACGTAGCAGCAAAAACTGTATTATCATCACGTAAATCTAAATCTAAAACTGGTACATTACTCATTCCATTGTATGATTGTGTCCACAATGGTGAAGCTGCGTTAAAGTTACTTGTTTTCCATACTCCTAAATCAGTACCAACAATTACTTCATTTGCACTAGATGGGTTTTGTAAAATTGCTTTTACTGGAATATCTGGTAAATTTCCTTCTTTACTTACCCAACTTGTTCCTCCATCAGCTGAATACCATATACTTTTTACACCGTAATTGTGCATAGTAACAAAAATTTCATTTTCTGACTTACCTAATTCGATATCAGAAACTGATCCTATAAAACCACTTCCTGTAATATTAGACCAAGTTCCATTACCTGTATTTGCATTTTCTACTTTTAATACTCTTCCGTTTTTAAGACCTACAAATAATGTAGTTGAAGTTGTAGTGTACGGAGATGCTTTAAATGCAGAAGGCTCTTGATTCATTAATGAATTAAACATTAATTCTTTAACAACCGCTCCTGATAAGATATTAGAGTATCTTCTAATTACATACCCAGCACCTTCTGAATAGTTTGAGTATAAAATATTTAAGTTAGAATCTAACTCTTCTTGATTGATAAAATCTCCTTTAGAAAGATTATCATCATTAATTGTTAATCTTTGATTTGTAGAATAATCAAATAAAACAATACTTTGATTATATACATAATTCGCAATGTGATACTTATCAGTTCCGTCTACATCAAAGAAACTAGCAGCTCCATCTCCTCCTAAAGTTCTAATTGAACTGTTTATTCCAGCTGAAGCATTCATAACTAATTGAGTTCCGTTATCTTGCGCTCCTGCTAAAAAGTATTCTTCACCTCCAAAAGCAGTTGTTGGAGCAACTCCAACTGTATAGAACTGTAATGTATTATAGTTTGCATTTCTTGCAGATATACTAACACCGGCATCGTTAGAAAAATAAACTCCTCCGTCATTACCAAACACCATTCTAGATGAAGATGCAAAAGCTAATCCATGGTGATCTGCGTGAACTAAAGATACCGATAAACCAGCTAAGTCGTTATTATTTGACCATTTAGATATTTGATCCCAAGTAGCACCTCCGTTAGTAGTTTTAAATAAATCAATACCTCCAACATAAACAGTATTTTCGTTGTTTGGATCTACTCTTATTAATAAATCATAGAATGACTGTCCTCTAGTAAAGTCATTTGCAGGAATACCGTTATCTACATCATCAGGTAATGGTAATTCACTAACACTTACAAAATCGTTAGTAGTTTTAAATATTTTTACTGGAGCTGTATTAGATCCACTTGTATCAAGTTGAGCAAGAATATATACTACTCCTGGGTTAGAAGCCGAAGTAGCTATTTCTGTTCTAAGACCATCAGGCACTGTATGTTTTACTGTAAAGTTAGTACCATCTGTAGATTTAAGGATTACTCCTCCTCCATCTCCAAAAGATGAACTTCTTGTTGTACTAACATAAATAGAGTTATCTGAACCTAATCTAATGTTATTTGGTTCGTAATTATTACCTGTACTTGTTCTAGGTAAATCTAACTTAGTGAAGTTAGCACCATCTGTAGATTTATAAACACCTATTGAATCTCCACCTAAAGATGTTGTTCCATGTCTATAAAATACATCTCCTACAGCAATATAAACTTCTGATGTACCTCCGTTATTACGAACAACTATATCGTTAATATGATGTATTCCTGAAACTGTTGCTACACCATTAACTACATCATAATTACCAGCAGTTAACGTAACATTAACTGTTTCAGTAGCTAAAGCTGCGATTAACGCATCTCCATCATTTTTACCTATCATTATAGATGGAATTGATACATTTGGCCCGTCTGAACCTGCTGCCATATTAAAAGGCGCAGTATCTTCATTATTTACAACAATAATAGCCTTAGCTCCTGCTTGTTGAACTTTTAATGCTTTTAAAGAAAAATTACATCCTCCTCTTCTAACTATAGCAATTTTCCCATTTAATTCTGCTGCATTAGTAACGTTATCACAAATATCATTAACATTAGTAGGAGTAATTGAAGAGTCTGAATTATCATCAGTTGCTAATACTATATCACTTGTTATAGGTGCATTAACAGGGCTTCCAAAAGCTTTAGATAAAACTGCAGCATAATCTTTTGCTAAACCAGCTGGAGTATTAACCGTTAACTTTACGTTATATTCAACTGTAGGACTTTGAATTGTTCTTCCTATAATTCTATTCCAAGTTGTTCCTCCATCTGTTGATTTCCATACACCATCTCCGTTAATCTCACCATTTACATAAGTTTCTCCAGTTCCTACATAAAAAATTTGTGAATTATTAGGATCTACAGCTATACATGAAACAGCTAAGTTTTCTGGTATACCAACACGTTCCCATTTATTAGTTGAAACAGAAATTTTTGTGTTTTTCCATAAACCTCCACTAACTCCTCCTGCAAATACAGTTTCATTAGTAGCATCATTAGGGTCAAATAATAAGGCTCTTGTTCTACCTCCAACATTATCTGGACCTCTTTCAACCCAAGGATTATCAGCCTCCCCTGGAACTTTTTGTCCAGCTCTCAATTTATTTAACTGATCTTGAATCTTGTATACATTTTCTTTATGCGTTTTACCAGTAATTGGACTTATTTCGCTTAAATATTTTTGTTCAAAGTAAGCATTTGGTGGTAAACCTTGTGCCTTTCTTTGTTTCTTTGGCAACTCACCTGTTTTTTGGTAAGGATGATTTTTTAAAAATTCTGCATGCTGTTTTCTTAGTTTCTCCACTTTGGATTCCTTCTTATCCAAAGACTTAAAAACAACACCGCCTAAAGCTACTACAAGTAGTAAGCTAAAAAAAAGTATTTTTTTATTCATAATAAAGTTATTAGTAACACATATAACAGGTATGGCTAGTTTTTCCCTACCGTTTTCTTAAAAAAAAGCTAATATATTGAATAATTTAACATAAAAACTGAACTTTAACAGTCGTTTAAACAACATTTCCTTTGATTTTTTGATACAATCTTATTGCAAAACCATCCGATAAACCAGATACATAGCTAGCTATTTGCATAATTCTATCATATAATTTTTCTCTTTCTTGTTGATACTCTTTAGGAAGTAAATTCAACACTAATTTATCATAGTTTGACTGGTTTCCTTTAAACTTATTGTTAAGAGCTGTAACAAATACGTCTAACAAATCAGCAATAATCTTATAACCTGCTACTTCTTTCTCTATCACTTCTTTACTACGATAAATTTTTTCAACACTAATTTTTATAATATCATTAATTTGTGCTTCAAACCTACATTTATCTAACAACGATTTATCAAACGTTCCATTTAATATCTCTTCTTCATTTTCTAAGAAAATATCAATTGCTTCGTTAATTAATACACCAATAGCTAAAGCTCTTAAATAACTTACTCTATCTTTTTTATGTTGAAGTGAGTGGTATTTTTTAATATCGATAGTATTTTTTACTAACTTAATCATATACTCTAAAGCATAGTCTTCATCTATTAACCCTAGATTTATTCCATCTTCAAAATCAATAATTGTATAACAAATATCGTCTGCAGCTTCTACTAAATACGCCAATGGATGTCGATAATATGACATTCCATCACTTTCTTTTTTCTTTAAACCTAAATCATTAGCTACATCTAAAAAGGCTTCTTTTTCTGATTGAAAAAAGCCATATTTTTTATCAACTATGTGCTTGGTTGGTTTTTTAGGTAAGCTTTCTTTTGGATACTTCATAAAAGCTCCTAAAGTAGCATAGGATAGTCGCAAACCTCCTTCTGTTCCTTGATTACTCTCTGTTAAGATTTTAAAACCATTTGCATTACCTTCAAAATCAATTATATCTTGATACTCTTTTTCTGTAAGTTTTTCTTTGTATTGAAGTCCTTTTCCTGTTTTAAAGTATTCTCCTATTGCTTTTTCTCCTGAATGCCCAAAAGGCGGATTTCCTATATCGTGCATTACAGAAGCTGCTGCCACAATTGCTCCAAAATCATTAAAAGTATATCCTAATTCTTTTAGATTTGGGTGTCTTTCTAATAATATCTTACCTACTCTACGACCAAGCGTTCTACCAACTACAGACACTTCTAAACTATGGGTTAACCTGGTATGTACAAAATCGGTTTTTGAAAGTGGAATTACCTGTGTTTTATCTTGAAGACTACGAAATGCTGATGAAAATATAATTCTATCAAAATCTACTTCAAAGCCTAGACGCGTCTCGTCTTGTTTTATTCGTTCTCGTTTTTGTGTATCACCAAAACGTTTTAAAGAAAGTAATTGTTCCCAGTTCATCATTTGAATAAAATTTTTTCGAAAATACTAAAAAAGAGAAGCCTTTCGACTTCTCTTTATCACTTTTAATTTAATCCTAGTGTTTAAGAACCACACATTAAACAATCGTCTGGTCCTTCTGCATTTTTAGAAGCATCTACCATTGCCTTAAATTCTTCTGGGCTCATTGGCTTATCTTCTTCTTTCTTTTCTATATTTAATGTGAATTGCTTCGCATTAACTGCCGATTTTGTACGTAAATAATACATTCCAGTTTTTAAACCAGACTTCCAAGCATAGAAATGCATTGATGTTAATTTTCCAAAATCAGGGTCTTTCATAAATAAGTTTAACGATTGAGATTGATCGATAAAATACCCTCTTTGACGAGCCATATCAATAATATCTTTCATACTCATTTCCCAAACAGTCTTATACAAGTCTTTTAAATCTTGTGGTATTACTTCAATATGTTGGATAGATCCATTAGCACGCATAATATCTTCCTTCATATTATTATCCCATAAATCTAACTCTACTAAATCTTCTAGTAAATGTTTGTTTACTACGATAAACTCTCCGGATAATACTCTACGTGTATAAATATTAGAAGTATACGGTTCAAAAGCTTCATTATTTCCTAAAATCTGCGATGTAGAAGCTGTTGGCATAGGTGCAACTAATAAAGAATTACGTACTCCATGTTTCTTAACTTCTTTACGTAAGGCTTTCCAATCCCAACGACCACTTAATTCATCATCATTAACTCCCCACATATTGTATTGGAATTCTCCTTGAGACATTGGTGATCCTTCATAAGTAGAGTATGCTCCTTTTACTTTTGCTACCTCCATAGATGAAGTTACCGAAGCAAAGTATAATGTTTCAAAAATTTCTTGATTTAATTTTTTTGCTTCATCCGATGTAAATGGCATACGTAACATAATAAAAGCATCTGCCAATCCTTGGATTCCTAATCCTACTGGACGGTGACGCATGTTTGAATTTTCTGCCTCTACTACTGGATAATAGTTACGATCAATTACTGTATCTAAGTTTCTAATTACTTTTTTAGTTACTTCAAATAATCTGTCGTGATCAAAGAATTTATTACCATTTTCATCCTCAGCAACAAACATTGGTATAGCTATCGATGCTAAGTTACATACAGCTACTTCATCTTCAGCTGTATACTCCATAATCTCTGTACATAAATTTGAAGAACGAATTGTTCCTAAATTCTTCTGGTTTGATTTACGGTTAGCAGCATCTTTATATAACATGTACGGAGTACCTGTTTCTATTTGAGACTCTAATATCTTTTCCCATAAATCACGAGCTTTAATGGTTTTTCTTCCTTTTCCAGCTTCCTCGTAGCTTGTATATAAACGCTCAAACTCTTCTCCATATGTATCATACAAGTGTGGACACTCGTGCGGACACATTAATGTCCAATCTCCATCTTCTTGTACTCTTTTCATGAATAAATCAGAAATCCACATTGCATAGAATAAATCACGTGCACGCATTTCTTCTTTACCATGATTCTTTTTTAAATCTAAGAAATCATAAATATCTGCATGCCAAGGCTCTAAATACATAGCAAAAGAACCTTTACGCTTTCCTCCTCCTTGATCTACATATCTAGCTGTATCGTTAAATACACGTAACATTGGAACGATACCATTTGATGTACCATTGGTTCCTGCTATATAACTTCCTGTAGCACGAATATTATGTATAGACAAACCAATACCTCCAGCAGATTGTGAAATTTTTGCTGTTTGTTTTAATGTATCATAAATACCGTCGATACTATCGTCTTGCATTTGTAGTAAAAAGCATGAAGACATTTGTGGTTTTGGTGTTCCAGCATTGAATAAGGTTGGCGTTGCATGAGTAAAATATTTTTTACTCATTAATTCGTATGTAGCAATAGCCTCATCAATATCTTCTTTATGAATTCCAATAGAAACACGCATTAACATTTGTTGTGGACGCTCAACAATGTTACCATTTAACTTTAACAAATATGATCTTTCTAAGGTTTTAAAACCGAAATAATCATAATTAAAATCACGACTATAAATAATAGTTGAGTCTAATTTATCAGCATTTTTCATGATGATTTCATATACATCATCTGCTAACAATGGTGCTTTATTTCCTGTACGAGGATTGATGTATTCATACAAATCAGTCATCGTATCAGAAAAAGATTTCTTTGTGTTTTTATGTAAGTTAGATACGGCTATTCTTGCAGCTAATTTTGCATAATCTGGGTGAGCTGTAGTCATAGTAGCAGCAATTTCAGCAGCTAAATTATCTAATTCAGAAGTAGTTACCCCATCATACAAACCTTCAATAACTCGCATTGCTACTTTTACTGGATCAACAATTTTGTTTAATCCATAACACATTTTTCTAACCCTCGCTGTGATTTTATCGAACATCACAGGCTCTTTTCTGCCGTCTCTTTTTACTACATACATATTCTTACTGGTTTTTAAATTTGTTAATAAAGTTACTATAGCACTATATAATAGTAACTCATGTTTGTTAAAATAATTTTGTTTCTTAGGGGAAACCTTATGGTGCAAAAGCACAAAATGTGCTTTTGCAAAAAATTACCGCATGTAGGGGTTAGCAGTATTTATATTTTATTAGAAATCAGCATCGAAACTGATATCTCCTGTACCTCCTGATGATACACCAGCTTTTTGGTACTCTGATACTCTTTTCTCAAAGAAGTTTGTCTTTCCTTCTAACGAAATCATTTCCATAAAATCGAATGGATTCGACACATTATATTCTTTTTCACAACCAAATTCTAATAATAACCTATCAGTTACATATTCTAAATACTGAGTCATTAACTTAGCATTCATACCAATTAAACTTACAGGTAAAGATTCTGTAATAAACTCTCTTTCAATAGAAAGAGCGTCTATAATTATTTCTCGAATACGCTCTTTTGGTACTTTATTAACTATATGGTGGTTATGTAAATGAACTGCAAAATCACAGTGCATTCCTTCATCTCTAGAAATTAACTCATTAGAAAACGTTAACCCTGGTAACAATCCTCTTTTCTTCAACCAGAAAATAGAACAAAATGAACCTGAAAAGAAAACACCTTCAACCGCTGCAAATGCAATTAATCTTTCTGCAAACGAATCAGATTCTATCCATTTTAATGCCCATTCAGCTTTTTTCTTGATTGCTGGAAAAACCTCTATAGCTTTAAATAATCTATCTTTTTCTTCCTCATCTTTTACATAAGTATCTATTAATAATGAATAAGTTTCTGAATGAATATTCTCCATCATTATCTGAAAACCGTAAAAAAACTTTGCCTCAGAATACTGAACTTCATTTACAAAGTTTTCTGCTAAGTTTTCGTTTACGATACCATCAGAAGCTGCAAAAAAGGCTAAAATATGTTTTATAAAGTAACGCTCATCGTCTGTCAATTTTTTATTCCAATCATTTAAATCGGAATGTAAATCGATTTCTTCGGCTGTCCAGAAACAAGCCTGCTGTTTTTTATACCATTCCCATAAATCATTATGTTGGATTGGAAAAATTACAAATCTATCTTTATTTTCCTGTAAAATTGGTTCAGTGACAGCCATTCTTTTTGAGCTAAATTTTATGTGTTATTTTGTCTTCTTGAGGGATAAAACAAAGATTCAAAAAATTGCTAAAAATTGAAAGCGATACTTATTCACAAATCCCTTGAAGTTTTTAACAAATTGACTTTTTTTCGAAAAAAAACGTCAATTTCTAATTTTTACAAAACACTTAAAAACAACAACTTAAAAACTTAAAAACAGCTTCCGTAGTGATAATCACTGAGTTTCTTATTTTGGTTTTTTCTATAAAAAAAGTGATGCTTTTTGCATCACTTTTAATTTTTATTTTTCAACTTTTAAAACGTCTTTTATAATTTGTTCTATCTGTTTTTGAGGGAGGGCTCCATGAGCCATTTGAGGCTCTTCTCCCATAGGACAAAATAACATTGATGGAATACTACGAATTCCAAACGCTGCTGATAATTCTTGTTGCTCTTCAGTGTTTATTTTATAAATATCTATTTTCCCTTCATATTCTTCACTTAATACTTCTAAAACTGGAGCTAATGCTTTACATGGCCCACACCAATCTGCATAAAAATCTATCAATGCTGGTTTATCTCCTTCAAATTTCCACTCTTTATTCTCTTCGTAATTGAACACTTTTTTAAAAAATGTTTCTTTTGTTAAGTTTTCTGTCATTATTGTAATTTTTCACTAATTCTTATTTAGTAATATTTTTAGGCATAAAAATAGTCGTTTTTATTTCTAAAGATTACACAAAACTTATTTAATGTTAAATTCATCTTAAAAAAACAAGGTTACCAATCATTTTCTTCTAACTTTGAAAGAATTAACTAATTATTTCATCATGAAAAAAATTCTTTTCCCTGTCCTTTGCGCCAGTGTAATACTAGTGTCCTGCAAAGAACAAAAACAAACCAAGAAAAATATTACTGTGAATTATCCTGAAACAACCAAAAAACCTGTTGTAGATGATTACTTCGGAACTAAAGTTACCGATAATTACCGTTGGCTAGAAGATGATCGTAGTCCAGAAACTGAAAACTGGGTAAAAGCCGAAAACGAGGTTACTTTCGATTACTTAAGCAAAATACCATACCGTACACAAATAAAAGATCGTTTATCTGAATTATGGAACTACGAAAAAGTAGGTACTCCTTTTAAAGAAGGAAACTATACTTATTTTTATAAAAATGATGGTTTACAAAACCAATACGTATTATATAGAAAAGATGATAATGGCAAAGAAGAAGTATTTTTAGACCCTAATACTTTTTCAAGTGACGGAACAACTTCTTTAGGTTCTGTTAATTTTTCTAAAAATGGTGATATTGTTGCTTACTCAATTTCTGAAGGTGGTAGCGATTGGAGAAAAATTATCGTTATGGATGCCAAAAACAAAGAAATTATTGGTGACACTTTAATTGATGTAAAGTTTTCTGGTATTGCTTGGAAAGGTAACGAAGGGTTTTATTACTCTAGTTACGACAAACCTAAAGGAAGTGAACTTTCAGCAAAAACAGATCAACATAAACTATATTATCATAAGTTAGGAACTAAACAAAATGAAGACGCTGTTATTTTTGGAGCTACTCCTGAAGAAAAAAATAGATATGTTGGTGGTTACTTAACTGAAGATGATAAATACTTAATTATCTCTGCATCAACTTCTACTTCTGGAAATAAATTATTTTTAAAAGACTTAAGTCAAGAAAACAGTAAACTAGTTACCGTTATAGATAATTACAAGAGTGATACTTATGTAATAGATAATCGTGATGACAAATTATATTTAGTTACCAATTTAAATGCTCCTAATAAAAAGGTAGTAACTGTTGATGCTAAAAACCCTACTCCAGAAAATTGGAAAGATTTTATTACTGAAACTGAAAATGTTTTATCTCCTTCTACCGGTGCTGGATATTTCTTTGCTGAATATATGGTAGATGCTGTCTCTAAAGTATTACAATATGATTTTGATGGAAAACTAATTCGTGAAGTTAAATTACCTGGTGTAGGTTCTTCTGGTGGTTTTGGAGGAAAAACTGACGCTAAAGAATTATACTTTTCTTTTACAAATTACAATACTCCAAGCTCTTCATATAAGTTTAATCCACAAGACGGTACTTATAAATTATATTGGAAACCAGCTATTTCTTTTAATTCTGATGATTATGAAAGTAAACAAGTTTTCTATACTTCAAAAGACGGAACTAAAGTACCTATGATTATTACCTATAAGAAAGGATTAGAATTAAATGGTAAAAATCCAACTATATTATATGGTTATGGTGGATTTAATGTTTCTTTAACTCCTTCTTTTAGCATTGCTAATGCAGTATGGATGGAACAAGGAGGTGTATATGCAGTACCTAACTTACGTGGTGGTGGTGAATATGGTAAAAAATGGCACAAAGCTGGAACTCAATTACAAAAACAAAATGTTTTTGATGATTTTATTGCTGCTGCTGAATACTTAATTAAAGAAAAATATACTGCTTCTGATTTCTTAGCAATTCGTGGAGGATCTAATGGAGGTTTATTAGTAGGTGCTACAATGACACAGCGTCCTGACTTAATGAAAGTTGCTTTACCAGCTGTAGGTGTATTAGATATGTTACGTTACCATACATTTACTGCAGGTGCTGGTTGGGCATATGACTACGGAACTGCAGAACAAAGTGAAGAAATGTTTAAATACTTAAAAGGATATTCTCCTGTACACAATGTTAAAAAAGAGGCATACCCTGCTACTATGGTAACTACAGGAGACCACGACGACCGTGTTGTTCCTGCTCATAGTTTCAAATTTGCTGCAGAATTACAAGAAAAACAACAAGGAAATAACCCTGTATTAATTCGTATTGAAACTAATGCTGGTCATGGTGCTGGAACTCCAGTTGCAAAAACCATAGAACAATACGCTGATATATTTGGTTTTACATTATTTAACATGGGATTTGATCAATTACCAAACCCTCCAAAATCAAAAATTAAGAGCTAAACTGTAACATTTTTTACATTTAGTATTCTTATATGAGTAAACTAACTAACTATGATGTTTATTTCTATAAAGAAAAAAGAACCTTTTATCTCTGATAAAAATGTTTTAAAAGCCTTTAACAAGATAGAAAACATACTATCTGTTTTAGAAACTCTTCCTTTATCAGATTCTACTATTTCTCAAATAAATAAAGATTTAGAAGAAATAAACAGATTTGAAGGAAAATTAAAAAAGTATAGAAATAAACTCATAGTTAAAAATCATAATATTCTCGAGCTTGTAAGAAAAAATCATGGCTACGTTCATGAAAAATACTATCAAAATCAATGGATGGTTTTAGGAATGAGTCTCTTTGGTATTTCTTTTGGATCCATGTTTGGAATGTTATTAGGTAATATTGCTCTACTAGGTATAGGTTTACCTTTTGGTATGCTACTAGGTATTGCAATTGGGAAAGAAAAAGACAAAAAAGCGAAACAAGAAGGAAAACAATTAAAAATCACTTGTAATTAAATCAATCAAATTATATACAATGAAAACCATTCACAAAATGCTGTTTACTACTGCTGTCGCTTCTTTAGCAATTGCATCGTGTAAAACAGATAAAAAAACGGATAAGCAACCTGAAGAAAAAGTACAGGGAATTATCTTAGAAAATATGGATACCTCTGTAAAACCTACAGACGATTTCTTTAGATATGTAAACGGGGCTTGGTTGGATAAAACTGAAATCCCTGCCGACAGAACTTCTTGGGGAGGTTTTGGAGAGCTTCGTAAAAAAACAGATGCAGATGTATTAGCCATCTTAAACAAAGCCATCGAAGAAGGAAACTTTCCTAAAATAAAAGATTCTGAAGGAAACGAAATTGATTCTGACCAAGAAAAAGCTGTAAATTACTACGAAACTATTATGGATACCGTTGCCAGAAACAAATCTGGTAAAGAACCTTTAAAACCTTTCCTTAAAAAAATTGAGGAGATTAAAGATTTAAATGGTGTTCAAGATTTTATTACTAACATGGCTCCTTATGGAGGTGGTGGTTTCTATGGATTTGGAGTTTTCAATGACCTTAAAAACAGTAGCATGAATGCTGGTTATATGGGTGCTGGTGGACTTGGTTTATCAAGAGACTACTATGTAGATGATAAAGTAAAAGATAAGCTTGAAAAATATCAAGAATTTGTAGCTAAAATGTTACAAGAATTTGGTGATGATGAAGCTACTGCAAAGAAAAACGCTGAAACTATTGTTGGTTTTGAAAAAAGCTTAGCAGAACCAATGATGACTAAAGAAGAGCGTAGAGATACTCGTAAAATGTATAACCCAATGACTATTGAAGAGTTAACTACGTTAGCTCCAACAATTGATTGGGCTGCTCACTTAAAAGGAATTGGTGTTGATAACATTGATAAAGTAATTGTTACTGATCCTGGATATTTCAAAGCAATGAGTGAAATTCTTAAAACTCGTCCAGTAGAAGATATTAAATTATTATTACGTTGGAATGCAATTAATAACTCATTAGGATTATTATCTACTGACTTAGAAAAAGCTAACTGGGAGTTTTACAGCAAAGAAATGCGTGGTGCTAAAAAGCAACGTCCAAGAGACGAGCGCGCTTTAGGTAACTTAAATGGAGCTATTGGAGAAGCTTTAGGTAAATTATATGTTGATGCTAAATTCCCACCAGAAGCTAAGAAAAAAGCTAAGGAAATGATTGACAATGTAATGTTAGGTTTTGAAAAACGTATTGCTCAATTACCTTGGATGAGCGAAGAAACTAAGAAAAAAGCCTTAGAAAAATTACATAAATTAACTGTTAAGATTGCTTACCCAGATAAATGGAAAGATTATTCTGCTTTACAAGTTAAAGGTTTAAAAAACGGAGGTACTTATTTTGACAATGCTATTAATGTCTCTAAGTGGAACTTTGATAAAAACATGGCTAAATTAGGTAAAGAAGTAGATAGAACTGAATGGGGAATGTCTCCACAAACAGTAAATGCTTACTTTAACCCTGTAAATAACGAAATCGTATTCCCAGCGGCAATTTTACAACCACCTTTCTACAACTATAAAGCTGATGAAGCTGTAAACTATGGTGGAATTGGAGCTGTTATTGGTCACGAAATTTCACATAGTTTTGATGATTCTGGTGCTCGTTTTGACGGTGATGGAAACCTTAAAAATTGGTGGACTGAAGAAGATTCTAAAAAGTTTAAAGACGTTGGAAGTAAATTAGTTAAACAATACAGTGATATTATTGCTATTGATAGTATGCATTTAAATGGTGAGTATACTTTAGGTGAAAACATTGGTGATTTAGGTGGTGTTCAAGCTGCTTATGAAGGATTAAAAGTATTCTTAGAAAAGAATGGTCGTCCTGATGATATTGATGGTTTCTCTCCTGAACAACGTTTCTTCCTTTCTTGGGGTACTATTTGGAGAACTAAAATGCGTGATGAGGCTTTAAAGAATTTAATCATGACAAATACACATGCTCCAGGTCAATATAGAGCTTATATGCCTCTTAAAAACGTTGACGCTTTCTATGAAGCATTTGATGTAAAAGAAGGTGATAAAATGTATTTAAAACCTGAAGAAAGAGTTAGAATCTGGTAATAAAGATTTTTTCTTTTGATCAAATACAAAAACCGATGCAAAAGCATCGGTTTTTTTTATATAAAAAATAGAGTTCATTATTTTTGCAGCTATGCTAAAAGTTAATAACATCTCTTTTTCATATTCTGATGAAAAATCAACCTTAAAAAACATTAATTTCTCCTTAGAAAAAGGCGAACATTTATGTATTATGGGCGAAAGTGGTTGTGGAAAATCTACTTTACTAAAAGCTATCTACGGTTTATTAGATTTAAATGAAGGTACACTTTACTGGAATGATACTCAAATTTTAGGACCAGCTCATCATTTGGTACCAGGAATGGATTTTTTTAAGTACGTAGCTCAAGATTTTGATCTAATGCCTTTTATTTCTGTAAGTGAAAATATTAAAAAATTTCTTTCTCGTTTTTACCCTGAAGAAGCAGAAAAAAGAACACAAGAACTCCTTGATGTTATAGAAATGACTTCGTTTGCTAACGAAAAAGTAAAAAATTTAAGTGGAGGTCAACAACAACGAGTTGCCATAGCTAGAGCAATAGCTAAACAACCTGAATTACTTCTTTTAGATGAACCCTTTAGCCAAATAGACAACTTTAAAAAGAATTCTCTACGGAGGAAGTTATTTGCTTATTTAAAAGCAAATAATATTTCTTGTATCGTTGCAACGCATGACGGTAACGACGCTTTATCTTTTGCTGATAAAATGATTGTAATAAAAGATCATAAAGTTATCGCTAATGATACACCTGCTAGTTTATACAAAGGATTAAAACAAAAATATATTGCTTCTTTATTTGATGATGTAAATGAGTTTTTTTTGAACGAAAAACAAGTTTTATTATATCCTCATCAAATACAAGTTGTTGAATATTCTAACAATAAAGCTATTGTTAAAAAAGCATATTTTAAAGGATATTATTGGCTTATAGAAGCATTTTACAATAACCAAACAATTTTCTTCAACCATCACTCAATTATAGATACAAAAAAAACAGTTTCATTAGCGTTCAATGAAACTGTTTAAACCAATAATAACTATCTCATAATTATTACTCAACTATTTTAAATAACTTTATATCTATAGAAAAATACACTCCTACCAGTCTAAACACTAAAAAATGATAAAAGTGTACTATAAAACTTCTTTTCCTATGAAGGGTAGCAACCTTTCCTATACTAAAACCGTTTTAATTTATTTTACCCTACTTTTTATTTAAAAAATTTCCTTTATTGTTTGTTTATTACCATTAAACACAAAAGATTCTGTTGCTTTTTTCCCTAGTAATAAACGTCCTATTGGTGAAGAAACTGAAACTGAAAAATAAACTTTATCTGCTACTTTTAATTGTCCAGAACTAATACTTAAAAAATACGCGTTTTTATCCGTTATAACTACATTTCCTAAGTGAACCACATCTGTTACCCTTTCTAAATTAATTTTAGAAAGCGTTTCTTTCATTTTTTCAACTCCACTAAGTTGCTGACTTGCTTTTTCCATTTCTAACTGCAACATTGCTCTACCTGTTTCATGTTTATCTCCAGCTGAGCTTTTTGTTTCAGATTGTAATGCTTTTTTATTAGATGAAATTATTTCTTCAATTGTTTTCATCCGTTTATTTACATAAGCAACACATTGCTTAAATAATTCTTCTTTTATATTCATACCAAATCTGCTAATTCTTTTCCAACCAAGCTACCTATAGCAACTCCCATTCCTCCTAAACGAACACCACAAAAAACATTATTAGATAACTGTTTCACAATAGCCTTTTTTTGATTTCCAACTCCCATAATACCGCTCCACCTGTGATCTATTTCAAAATTATTATTGGGTAAAATTATTGTTTTTAAAATCTCTTCTAATTTATTTTGAATTAACTCTGTTTGTCCAAACTCTACCGTTTCCTCTGCTTTAAAATCTAAATTCCTTCCTCCTCCAAACAATATTCTATTATCAATATTTCTAAAATAATAATATCCTTTATCTAAATGAAAAGTTCCTTTAATGTGAAGGTTTTTAATCGGTTTCGTAATTAAAACTTGTGCTCTAGCTGGTTGTACATCTTCGTTAAGCAATTGTTTTGCAAAACCATTGGTAGCAATGAATATTTTTTTAGTTGTAAATTCTATCTGTTTTGTTTTAACAACTATACTTCCGTTAAGTTCAATATAATTTTCAACAGCTATATTATTTATAATTTTGATTCCAAACGATTGAGCTAAATTTAATAAACTAGCAGCCATTTTACCTGTATCGATCTGACCTTCAAATTCATTTACAATATAATTCCCATGAATGTTATTAAAACCAAAAATGTTTTCGTTAACATGAAAAACATCTGATTTAAATAAAGGTTTTAACAATTCATTTATTTTCTCTTTTTTACTTAAACAGTCTTCAAAAAAAGCATCATCTTGAAATAATTCATATCCTTTATTTTGTTGAAAATCGATGTTTTTGTCTCCTAAATTCTTTTTCAACAACTCTAACCCTTCCCATCTTTTCTTTACTAAATTAAAAACCTCTTCTTCAGTATGCGTATTTAAGTCATCTATTAATTCAGATAAACTTCCAAAACAAGCAAATCCAGCATTTTTAGTACTAGCCCCTTGAGGTAAAGTTCCTTTTTCTAAAATTAAAATCTTCGATTTCGGGTGTTTTTTCTTTAATTCTAACGCACAATTTAATCCGACAATTCCACTACCTACTACTGTAAAATCAACATTAGTAAACCACTCCTTAAGCTCCCAATAACTGTAATTCAACATCTTAAAAATATAAATATATTTGTACCTTGGCACACTACTTGAATGTCTAAAATTAAACAATAAAATAGTAATCCTATGAAATTATTCGGAATCTTAATATTAGCTTTTACATTTACTCAATGTGCAAGTATGAAAATGGATAGTAATCCTCCTTTTTCGGTAAAATCGGCAACATATACTCATATAACTGGTGGTTTACCAGGAAACAATACTCTTAATTTAATAATTGAATTTACTTCGGAAGATTCAGTTAATTTTGAAAAAGTTTTCTTTCAAAATAGATCTACAAAAGCTGTAATTGAAAAAAAACAAAATAAACAATACATAGCTGCTCGTTATAATACCTCATCAGATCAAGACAGAAAAGATTTAGTATTACACGCTAACCCTAAAGAAGAACATGGAAATACAGCGAATACAAAAAGTGAAAAAGATTTTCCTTTTAAATTAAAAGAAAATGAAGCTATAATTACTTATAAAATAGGTAATAAAACGCATTATTATAAGATAGAAAATATCAAAAAAGGAGAAAAAGTTTTTATGCCCTCTGTAAAACCTCAAAACTAAAATAAAAAACACCTCAATTGAGGTGTTTTTTATTTTTGGCACGTAATTTGGAAACACATAAGCATAACCATTAAATGAAAGCTTATGAAACGTATAAAATTACTATTCTTATTTATAGCAACAAGTGTTACGTTAACATCTTGTCTTGTACAAAATGAAATAATTGATGATGCTTCTTCATTAAACCAATATATTTCTAGTTACGATTTATGGTACATTGATTATCATAGAACAACTGGTACAGGAGATGTTCCTTTTCTTTCAAAAGCATTTACAGTATCGTTTTTAAATGGAACAATGTATGCTAATAACAATATTGCCGATATAGGTAAAACAGGAAATGGTTTAGGAATTATAGTTGGAAGATATGATGCTTTTGGAACAGTTTTAGAAACATATCATAATTTAGATGGTAATTATGATTTTAATGTAGTTCAATTATCAAGTAATGAGATAAGAATTGACGATTTATCACAAAACGTTAGTTATTACCTAATTGGTTACCAAAGAAATAATTTTGATTACGATAAATTATTTTATGAAAATATAGAATACTTTTTACAGGAATATACTGCTTGGGAAAGAATAGATGCAAAAGGAGGAACTCCAAATGCATTTGATGATGAGCATTTTTTACAGTTTACTCCTGAAAACAATGTAACATTTTACTCGTCTCACGATCCTTTTGGCACGAATATTGATGATATAAAATGGGACTATGTAGGGGGGTATGAAGTAGCCAATATTTCAGGACATGAGAACCTAAAATTTTTAACACTTAATTATGATGGTGGAGATACTGAAAGGTTTGAATTAAGCGTTATAAATGATGAAACGATAGAGTTGTTTCACTTAAGTTCAAAAACAACGTACACTTTTTCTGGTAAAGGATTTGTACAATATTTAAAAGGTAAAAACAAAAGTACTGCAAAGTCTACCGTAAGGAATAGTGGTAGAAAACGTACTAAAATACAACGAAAGACAGTTGATAGAAAATATTTAAAATAAAGTTTGGTTAGTTGATTTTTGGTTGGTGTAGTTACCAACTAAAAGGAACCGCCCCCACAAAGGGGCGGTTTTTATTTTTATAAACTTTTTGTTAAGTATCTTTATAAAGGTTTTATTTTTTAGTTGAATAACCTACCTTTAACCAAAACATAAATAATGAAACTTACTGCTCTTATTACTGGTGCTACATCTGGTATAGGTAAAGCAACTGCTGAGATTTTTGCTAAAAATAATATTCGATTAGTTCTTTGTGGTCGTAGAAAAAACCGACTGGATGAAATACAAAAGCAACTAAGTAACTATACTGAAGTTGCTACTTTAAATTTTGATGTTAAAGATAGAAATGAAGTACAAAAAGCAATAAATAACTTACCTCAAAACTTCCGTCAAATAGATATTTTAATTAACAATGCTGGAAATGCTCATGGGCTAAGTGCTATTCAGGATGGAAATATTGATGATTGGGATGCTATGATTGATATTAATGTAAAGGGACTACTTTACGTTACCAAAGCTATTGTACCTCAAATGGTAGAAAGAAATAGTGGTTTTATTGTTAATATTGGTTCTATTGCTGGAAAAGAAGTATATCCTAATGGAAATGTATATTGTGCTTCTAAACATGCTGTAAATGCTATTAATAAATCGATGCGTATTGATTTAAATAAGCATAACATAAGAGTTTCTGGCATTCATCCTGGAGCAGTAGAAACAGAATTTTCTGATGTACGCTTCAAGGGAGATAAAGAAAAAGCTAAAAATGTTTACAAAGGTTACAATGCTTTACAAGCTGAAGATATTGCCGATATTATTCATTTTGTAGTTACCAGACCTTATCATGTTAATATTGAAGATTTAGTAGTATATCCAACTGCACAAGCTAGTGCAACAATTTTAAATAAAAATGTCTAATTATTCAGAACTAATTGCTGGTTGTATGACTTGGGGTGTTTGGGGTAAAAATTTAAATACTCAAGAAATGAATACTTTAATTCATACGTGCCTAGAAAATAATATTACCACATTTGATCATGCTGATATTTATGGTGATTATACGACTGAAGCTGATTTTGGAAAGGCTTTTATAGAAAGTAAAGTTAACCGTAATCAAATTCAGTTAATTTCTAAATGTGGTATTCAATACGTTGGAAAAACAAGAAACAATAGGGTCAAATATTACGACTATTCAAAAGAATACATTATTTGGAGTGTAGAACAATCTCTTAAAAATTTACAAACTGAATATTTAGACTTGTTATTATTACACAGACCTAGTCCTTTAATGCAAGCTGATGAAATTTATGAAGCGATTGACCAATTAAAAAAACAAGGTAAAATTATTGACTTTGGTGTTTCTAATTTTACTCCATCACAAACTGATTTAATTAACAAGAAGAATTCTATTACAGTTAATCAAATAGAAGTATCATTGACTCAATTTTCTTCAATGTTAGATAGTAGTTTAGATCATATGCAAACACATAATATAAAACCAATGGCATGGAGTCCTTTAGGTTCTTATTTTAAAGAGCATTCAGATCAAAATGAACGAATTAAAACAGAATTAGTACATTTATGTAAAAAATATAATGCTACTGAAAGTCAATTATTATTGGCTTGGTTATATAAGCATCCTGCTAAGATTACACCTGTTATTGGAACTACTAATATTCAACGTATAAAAGAAGCTACAAAGGCACAGTTTATAAAATTAGAAACAGAAGATTGGTTTTCTTTACTTGTAGCTAGTCAAGGCCATAAAGTACCTTAAAAATGATTAATAAACGCTTACTTATTAAAAACTTATTATCTCATAACGATGAGAATAGTTTTTATGATAAAAAGCAAAAACTTTCTTTAAGTTCTAAAGAAGGAAAAGCTAAGTTTATTAAACATATCTGTGCTTTATCAAATTCTAATCCTCAAAATAACTCATACATTGTTATTGGAGTTGAAGATGAAGAAAACAAAATTGTAGGTGTTGATTTTTATGATGATAGTAAAATTCAGAATTTAGTCAATGCCTATTTAAACAATCCTCCTAAAGTTGAGTATGAAAATGTTCCGTTTCCTCGTTTACCTCGGCATAAAGTAATTGGGTTAGTAACTATTTATCCTAACGAACAGGTTACTTCTTTATCTAAAAACGCTTGGAAATATCGTAAAGGAACAGTGTTTTTTCGTAGAGGAAGTAATTCTATTCCTACAGAAAACATACTTGAGCACAAAAATGAAAATGCTCCTATTGTAGAAGCTATTGAAAAAAATGCTAGTAATAATATTCAACTTACTTTAGATGGTGTTTTTGATTTTATCAATAATCATAAACCAGAATACAATCCACAATACAAAGTTTTTAATGAACAGTTTGTTCTTTGTTGGGCAGGTAAAAAAAAGCTTATTAATAATGAAGAATTTTTAACTCGAGTAGACATCGAATTAATAAACGAACAGGTTCGTTTATTTTTTTCAGCGCTAGATGATGTACAAATAAGTTACAACGAGCAATCTTTTATTATTACCGAATATATAGTTTTAGGGATTGATAAAAGTGAAAAACGATATCCTTTAGAAAAAACCATTATTAATTTTAAAGATAATGGAAAACACGATATCGTTACCGAATTCCTATTTGAACCTCCTCAATACGATAGCATCATTATTAATCATATTTATAATAACAACAACATTATTATTAACAAAATAGAAAATAATATAGCTTTATCTGTTATAGAACATGAAGATGTTTTTAAACTTCCTACCTCCTACTTAATTTGCTATTTAAATGGTTTTTTAGATGCCCCAACTCAACTAAGAAAAGCTAAAAGTTATATTAAAAATTTAGACGATAAAACTACTTATATTAAATACAAAGAAGCTATGCGTGTTTTACGTAAAGTAAAGTATAATTAACGTTTATGTTTTAAACGTTTTTTCGAATATTTTAAAACATAAAGAATTAACAATAAAGCTACTAACACAACTACAAACATGGTATAATTCTTATTATGAGGTAAAGGACAATCATTACCTGTAATTGTAGTAACTGCCCAATAATAAGGAGAGTTTAAATTTGTGTTCTTATATTTCTTTAGATATTTCCTTTTTGCAATAGCTAAGCTTGTAGATTTTGGGTTCCCACTTTTTAAAGCTTTTAAGAAGTTTTTCAAAATTTCAGTATTATATTTCTCATTTACCTGCCATTGTGTAGACAATACACTCTTTGCTCCTGCATTTAAAAAACCTCTTGTTAAATTAAAATTTCCTTCTCCTGTTTGTAATCTACCCATTCCTGTTTCACAAGCATTTAAAACCACAAAATTTTTAGGACTATTAAGGAAAAACAATTCGTTTAAATATAATTTTTGATCGTATAAAGCAATCCAAGGAATTTGATTTTTTCCATCTGCATGACTAGAAATAAAAATTGAAGAAGCTTTTTTAAACTCTTTTATAAAATTCTCTTTTGATACTTCTTCATTAACAAACATTTTATCGTTGAAAAAAGGTTCTTTTTTTACTGTTAAAGAAGTAAAACTGTTGTTTTTAAACTTATTAACTATAAAATTGTATTGACGTTTAAAAAAAGGTGTTTGTAAAGAATTATTTAATAATGTTAACGATAATGAGTTATGGTATACTAACTCTTTTTCTTCTATCAAATACTTAAAACCACCATCTTTATTTATAAAAGGAATTAAGGCGTCGAATGAAATATTATTTAAAACACCATCAGTTACTATTGAATATTTATTATAATGCTTAAAATAAGACGCTATTTCTTTTGGAAATAGTATTTGATATAATTTATTAGATATATTCTTAAACGTGCTTAATTCTTCTTTGTATTGGATAGGTGATAAACATAATTTTTTATATCTCTTTGCTAAAGAAACTAATTCACTGTAATTTTTTAGAGGTAAAACCTTATACTTGTTTTTAGATAATACCAATATAAACCCACTATCTTTTCCTAAAATATAAGAAATAGCTAACTCATCATTTCTTAAATTCTTCTTTGCAGCTTTTATAGTAGTTATAGGAATGCTTGTTTTATACCTATAGTAGTTTATATTATTTCTTTCCAGAGTATTTAAAAAAGTAAAATACTTTTCTTTAGTTAAAAATAAACTATCCTTAAATGCGGCTTTTTGAGTGCGGTTTATTTGTTCGTTAAAATGTAATATTCGCTTTTTTAAACTGTCTTCTTTTTCAATTAAAAAATCTGAAAGATTGGCTAATTTTTTAGCAAATTGATTATTCGTATTCTCTAAAAGTAGTATTCCTTTACTTTTTTCTATATAGTAAAAAACCTCCTTCAGTTTCTTTAAACGATAACAAATTTTAACAGCATTGAGATAAAAGTCTCGTCCTTCTTCTCTCCAAAAAAGTTTAGATATTCGTTCTTTACTCGTATAATTAATCGTGTCAAATTGAGAATCTATTTTAGTTAACAATTCATAGGCTTCCTGCAAAATATGAGTATTTTGTTTTTCTTCATAAAAAGTAATTAGTGCATTCAACTTATCTAAATGATACCCCAATAGTTCTTTAAAATAAATTGTTGTAGGAAATTCATCAGAACTATTTGGAGATATTGTTTGAATAGCTTTATCATAATAATAAAAGGCTTTCTTAAATTTAGATTCTGAAAGATATACATCCCCTAAATTATTATACAAAGCACTTTTTCCTAATAGGTTTTTTGAATTTGTATACTTAAGTCCTTCATTACAGTAATATTTTGCTGAATCAGGTTTTGATTCTTTCAAAAAAGGAAGGGAAAAGTTACTATAAAAAGAGGATAAACGTGTTGAATCATCCACTTTTAATAACATTTTTTGTACTTCTTTATATGTTATAATTGATTGCTTGTAATGTTTATTACGATATAAAATACTAGCAGAGTTATAAAAAAAATCAAACGTATCTTTAAAAGTAGCATTAAAACTATCTTTTATAACTTTATTTTCTTCAGATAGTTTTTTATAAAATGAAAAAGATTTTTGGTCTTTCTTATCAATCAACAATTTCAATAAATCATTATTTACTCTGAATAATCTATCTTCTAATCCTAGTTTCTTAAATATTTTTCTTGCTCTATTCAAATAGTTACCAGCTCGCTCAAAATCACCTAAATTCGTATAAATATTTCCTTTTAATTTATAACTTTTAGCAAGCTGTTTATTAGGTTTTTCAGTATGAGAAATAACCTCATCTAAATACTTTATAGCATTTGTATAATCTTTTATTTCTTTATAAAATAAACCTAGATTAAATAGGTTTCTTTTTATTAAAGTAGTTTTTGTTGAATCTAAAGTATTTCTAATCGATTGCTCTTTTTTTAAGAAATAAATTCCTTCTTTTAATATCCATGGTGATTTTTTTCGTTCTCTCCAGAAAAAAACAACTGTTTTATAACATAACTCAGCAGCTATTTGTTGATTCTTTTCATTCTTTAATTTCTCTTTAAACACCGCTACTTTTTCAGCAGTACTAATACTTTTTAAACCTACAATACTATCAAACTCTTCTTTATTAAATTGCTGAGAATAAACCTGAAAACTAAAAGCACATACATAAATACACAAAAAACATAATTTTAATAATTGTTTATGTTTTTTGGTTGCATGCATAGGAATTGTATTTATTCATTCCTAATATACTGCTATAATTCTAAATAAGCACTGTGTTTTATCAAGTTAAGGTTTGATGAAGGAATACTATGCTGAAGTATTTCATGGTACCATTCATTTATTGACATACCTGCTTTATACAATGATGCATTAAAACCCGAAGCCTTTGCACTAGAATATGATGTTCCACTAATAAAAATAGGTCCATTATTTGAAGAGGTATAAAAAGGAATTCCTAGTCCTTTCACCCCAATATCTACTGAGTTTTCACCATAATTAGATAATGAAATACTTCCTAAAACTAAATTTGGAGGTATTGTATTATCAATTGCAGTAACTGCTAGTATATTGTTGTTTTTGTAAGAAGATGGATAATGTGGTATAGCATCATTATTTTCACCAAGGTTTCCTGCAGAAGCATTAATTAAAATATACTTTTCAATTTCATTAATATATGATTTCATTACACTTGATGGATTATTTTTCCAACCAAAACTCATATTAATTACATTAACTTTTCTTTTTATTAAATAGCTAAAACCACAGTTAATTGTAAAAAGAGAACTACTTCCATTAACATCAAAAACTTTAGCAGGAAGTATTTGAAAATTTTTAGGAGAATTGATTAATTGTTCATAAATTAAGTAGCTTACTCGAGTTCCATGACCACTATTGTCAATTGGTGAGTTATTGTTGTTAACAAAATTCCATCCAAAAATTTCGTTTCCACAGGTATCAGTCATTCCTGTACTATCGAATAAAAATGGTTTCGTAAATTTAAAATACGATGGATTAATTCCAGAATCCAATACTCCTACAACAGCATCTATTTTATCTGATGTATTTCGTTTAAAATTACCTACAGATACTTCTCGCTGCACATTCACATTAGGTTTACTTATTCCGTTTGTATCAATGGTGATCTTAAAATTAAGATCAGCTCCTTCCATATCAGTATCTGATTCCATTGACAAAACTTTTTCTTCCAAATCGGCAAAAGTTAGATTACCCGAAAAAAACCAATTTTCTAATTCCTGATCACCGCATGAACAAACTTCAAAGTTTAAAACATTATACTTTGCTCTAACAATTGATTTTTCTGTATCGCTCAATCCTTTTTTAAAACGAATTACAACTGTATTTTCTTCTTCTTGTTTATCAGCTGATCTACTTTTAGAAAGTACATTTTCATTATTAAAATTAACTTCTTCAAGTTCATTATTTTGACAACCTATTAGTATAAATATAAATAGTATGCGTTGAAAATATTTTATCATTTTCAGTTAGTATTTTTCGTGTTTGTTAGTTATTAACTCTAATTAAGCGCAGTATTAAAAATATAAAAAAATTAACTGCATGTTTTATATAAATATAAGACATACAGTTAATAAACTTAAATTTAATTATGTGCTTCTTCTGGTTTATATGCTATCCATTTTCCTGTTACTACTTTTCCTGATTCATAATTAGGATCTGGATAACATGGGTTTGAAGGAAAAACTTCAATATATCCATAATTTACACCTTTACAGCATACATACGTCCAAGTACTAAAGCTTGAACATGTTGCATTAGCTACACCTTGAAGATACTGTTTCCAATTATCAAAAGACCATTTACACCCCATCGTTGAATTGTAAAAACTATTGAAATTATCTAATTTAATTGCTGAAGCGCATGGAGAATTTCCCCCTCCATTATCTATTGGGTCTTCATCAATATCATCGTCTATAGGTGTAGGTGGATTATGTCCTCCTGGTTTATATTTTGCTGAGACAATAATTGGATTTTCTTCAGTACTACCTTTAACTTTACGAGCATTAAATAAATAATCTGGATTACTTCTCATCTCTTTATATTCTCCATAAGTTATCCATACAGTTACAGTACCTTCTCCTTCTTTATTTCCTTCCATAACTGATTTTGCATTAATGCTTTTAAAGTATCCTATTTGATCATCTCTATAATCTTCATTGGCACTCCTAGTTAAAAATTCTTCTCTAGGTTGCTCATTTACTTTAAGGGCTTCATCGTTTGAATTACAGCTAGCAAAAATTACTATAGCTATAAAAAATAAAAATTTTTTCATTGTTCGGTTAGTTTAATTATATATCTAGATTTTCTTTTTGCGTACTAGATTTAAACGCTGTTTTTTATTAAGAGTAATTTTAGCATCTTTGTTACTACTTTTTTGAAAAAAAATCTATGACAGATGAAAATCAGAATTTTATAAAGCTATTTATAGAGGGTAAACAAGAGGTTTTAGAGAAAATTTATGCCAAAAATTTTACTGGAGTAAAAAAATATATTCTGAAAAATAATGGTACAAAAGCCGATGCTTTGGATGTTTTTCAAGAAGCTTTACTGATTTTATATTCTGGACTTAAAAATGGAGATTTAAAAATTATAGCTTTTGATAGTTATTTATTTTTTACTTGTAAAAACCTATGGATTAAAAAAATAACTAAAAATAAGGTAACAGAAACCGACCTAACTACTCTTATAAGTAATGATATTGAAGACAATACGTTCGAATTAAAAGAGCGTCAATGGGAATTATTTGAAGAAAAATTTAACCTCTTAAAAGATGATTGCATTACCATATTAAAATTAATGCTACAAAAAACTCCTTACGAATCAATTTTAAAAAAACTTAATTTGCCTAACGAAAATGCTGCTAGACAAAAGGTTTTTAAGTGTAAAAAAAAGCTGTTTAAAATGATTCAAAGCGACAAAAGGTATAATGATTTGAAAGATATTTAATTATGGAGAACACTATTGAAATACAAACCGAACGTTACTTGGCCGGAGAAATGTCTTTTGAAGAAAAATTAGCTTTCGAAAAAATAATAGCTGATAATGATGACTTAAAAGAACATGTTTTCCTGAGTAAAAAATTAGTTGAAAAACATGAGTATACTAATTTTAAAAATAATTTACTCTCGGCTGAAAAGAGTTATTTACAAACTACTAGAAAAAGATACAATTACATTTATGGATCTATAGCTGCTACAATAATAGCATTGGTTGGTGTTTTCTTTTATTATCAATCTATTCCAGTCGGTTTAGATAAATTATATGCTATTCATTCTAATAAAGTAGAGATGCCTTCTTTTATCGT
The DNA here is from genome assembly GCF_965221665.1 of Tenacibaculum aiptasiae. Lineage (NCBI taxonomy): Bacteria > Pseudomonadati > Bacteroidota > Flavobacteriia > Flavobacteriales > Flavobacteriaceae > Tenacibaculum > Tenacibaculum aiptasiae. The sequence continues at coordinate 1,312,331 of NZ_CBDCSN010000002.1, read as the reverse complement.
TCAAGGGAATAATCAACAACAAGCTCTTGAAGAAATTGAAGTTGCTTTTAAAAACGAGAACTATCAAAAAAGTTTAACCTTATGTAATCTTCAATTAAACACTTCTTTTAAGCCCAATCCTAACGTTCTAATTTATAAAGGAATTTCTTTATTAAAATTGCATAATGAAAAAGAAGCTTTAATCACTTTCAATAAATTAAAACAAAGCGATGCTATTGATGCCAGTAAAGGAAACTGGTATGAAGCCATAACCTACATGAAATTAAATAATAAACCCGCTCTAAAAAAAGCTTTAGAAACCATTATTAAAAACCCAACAAATTATAACTATAAGAAAGCTAGAAAAATTTTAAATTCTTTAGATTAATGACTCTTATACAAAACTTAATTTAGAAAATTGTGTATTTAAAATTTGTGTATCATCCACTTGCAACCATTTATCTAAAAGTGTAGCATAAATTTCTCTAAAGTCTATTTCATATTTTAAATCACCATTAGTATCTAAATTTTGTAAATCAGGCAGTCCATTATATAAGCCTTGCTTTTTTAAATGTTTTCCTATTATAAAAACATTATTAGCTGTTCCATGATCTGTTCCATTTGCTGCATTTTGTTGCACTCTCCTACCAAATTCTGAAAACGTAATTATCAACACATCGTCCAACTTATTATTTTTCTCTAAATCATTTACAAAAACCTCCATACTATTAGCATATAAATCTAATAAACGAGCTTGTCTATTTACCTGATTTGCATGTGTATCAAAACCACTTAAGGCTGCATAATATATTTGTGTTTCTAGTCCTGAATTAATAAACTCTGCAATTGTTTTTAATTGTTTTCCAAAAACATTTTTTGGATAACTTGCTTTAGATATTGTAGTCTTACTTTTTTCATGAATATATTTTACCGAAGATTTAGCATCTATCATTGTGTTATATAAATACCCCAAGTTATGCTCACTTAAATGTGTATCATTATAATTATTTAAAATTTCGGTAAAAAAAGGCTGTTTAAGCGACTGATATAAAAGTTTGGGGTTAGTTACTGCCAAACCATTTTGCAAATCTCCTTTTAGCATTAAAGAGAGACTTTCGTCTACTTCAATGGCCTTATATGGTTTTGAATTGGTTGTATCTAAAAAGCGTCCTATCCAACCACTTTGTAAATATTCATTACTATCGCTTGCTGTTTGCCAAATATCAGTAGATCTAAAGTGTGAACGGTTTGGATTTGGATATCCTACATTGTTTATAATGCTCAAATAACCTTTATCGTATAATTTTTGAAGTGGTGCTAAGCTTTTATGTAAACCAACCTCATCATTCAACCTTAATAAATTGTTTTTAGGTATGGAAATTCCGTTTCTTTTTTGATAATAAATATCATTTCTAAAAGGCACAACGGTATTTAATCCATCATTTCCTCCTTTTAATTGAACGATTACTATTTTTTTATTACTAAACAGCTGTTGTGCTTGTTGCTCAAATGCTTTTACAAACTGAGGTACAAAAAATAATCCACCACTTGCTAATGAAGTTCTTTTTATAAAATTTCTTCTATCCATCTCTTCTCTTTTTTAACATAATTGATATTCTGGTAACGACATTAACTGTACGCAAAAATCTTGCTTAGATACTAACTCACTATTTTCTAAAACTTCTAATGTTCCTTTATTTATTGGACTTATAAGAATTTGTTTAATTAATTCTTTATTTGATTGTGTTGGAAAACTATTTTCAAAAGAGGTCCAATTTGGTATTGCTTTTATAAAAGTTCTTCTTCTTAATCTTTTCTCACTAAAACTTCTCACCTCATCTTCTAAATCCCCTTTATCTGAATACGTTATTTCTGCATTATTTAACAATACGGATGGTAATCTTAATCGAGTAACTATGGTATTACTATCTATCCATGTTTTTCCTCCCTTCCACCCTGCTACATTAGGCGGTCTCAATAAAATTTGCCCTAATAACTTCTGAATTAACAAACTGTGTTTGTTTTTTTCAATAGTAAATGGAACTACTGTATGTAATCCTACTAAAAATTCAATGGGTGACTTTATCTTGGTTCCTATATTTTCTTCTTCATAAAACCATTCGGAAGTCAATACAAAAAACATTAACTCTTCAATATTATAATTTGGATAAAATACCGAAACCATTTTATTAACATGTTCAGAATTAAGATTATCATTAACAAAATAGCGATAGATTTTTTCGCAAATAAATTGCGAGCACTCCTTCTGTTTTAGAATAATATCTATGATATCGTCTCCATCAAAATTTCCTGTATGTCCTAAAAATGTTTTTTCTCCTTCATCATGTTGGCGTCTACGTATTTTAAACTCACCAAAAAAATTATGATTATAACCAGTAAATGCTCTTGCACTTTCTTGTATATCTTTTTCAGTATACTTTCCTTGTCCTAAAGTAAAAAGCTCCATCAGTTCTCTTGCAAAGTTTTCATTTGGACTTTTCCTTTTGTTCTGTTTATTGTTTAAGTATTTTAACATAGCTGGCTCTTTTGAAATTACTTTAACAAAAGTTCTAAAATTGCCTAATGCATGGGTTCGCAATGCATTGTTATATTGCTTAGCAAACAGCACGTTTTTATCTTCACATACAAAATGATTGCTCCAAAAAAGCGTCATTTTTTCTCGTAACAATTCTTTTGGATTATACAATCTATCTAACCAAGCTTTATTTAATTCGATAATCTTTTTTCTACTCATTTTCATGAGTTCCCTTCGTTTCTTTTTATTTTTAAAATCTTCTCTCGTAAGGTTAGAAATAAAAGAAGTATCTATTTCTAAAGGGCTAATTTTTTCAGACTTTTCAAATAAAGTTTTTATAATTTCTTTTTTGGATTTGTTCTTATATTCTTCTAATTCTACAGAAGTAATTCCAAAACCAATTCTATTATGTAAATGTTGTATATGCCTTGCTTCCATATTATTTTGACCTTGTTTTAAATAAAAGGTTTAAAACTTAATTTTTCAAAAATCAATTTTCATTTTATTGTGAAGAATAAATCCTCTGTTAAAACCTTAAAAACACAACTACATAATTTACAATAAGTTAAACTTTAAACGATTCTTAATTTTAAGAGCATTTTAAGAACAAGTATTAAAAATATGTTAACTATTAATTTTTACTGAAACGTTTTTTTTTTTAGGGCGTCTATTAGTCGTAATCCTAATCTAAAAAACTCAACATCATGAAAAAATTAATCTTTACTGCATTCGCTATCGTACTATCTTTTGGAACTATCACTGCTTCTGATTTACATAAACCTACAATTGAAAATTCTACTGAATTATCTATTGATAATATTGATAAACCAAAGGTTAGCACTTTTTGTAGATTAATTATGGCAGGAAACTTTGACGCCGTAAAAGCTATGATTGAAAATGGAACTAACATTAATAGAAAATCTATGGGATTAACTCCATTAATGTATGCAGCTAGATACAATAAAGTAAATATTGTAAAATTATTAATTAAAAAAGGAGCTAAACTAAAGACAAAATCTGAAAGAGGTGAATTTACTGCACTTCAATATGCTAAAATGTCTAAAGCACATGATGCTTACAAAGTAATTAAAGAAGCTATGGACAAATAGGAAAGAAAAAAATAACTATCTCAAAATAAAAAGTCACATCTTAACGATGTGACTTTTTTAATTTATCTCTAGATAAATATCTATTATAAATCGAACTTAATTCCTTGTGCTAATGGTAACTCATCAGAATAGTTAACCGTATTCGTTTGTCTTCTCATATAAACTTTCCAAGAATCAGAACCAGACTCACGTCCACCTCCAGTTTCTTTCTCTCCACCAAATGCACCGCCAATTTCAGCTCCTGAAGTACCAATATTTACATTTGCAATACCACAATCTGATCCAGCAAATGATAAGAATCTTTCAGCTTCTTTCATTTCACTTGTCATAATAGATGATGATAATCCTTGCGCTACACCATTTTGTAATTCAATCGCATTTTCTACATCTCCTGAATACTTCATTAAATATAAGATTGGAGCAAATGTTTCGTGCTGAACGATTTCAAAGTGGTTTTCTGCCTCAATAATTGCTGGCTTAACATAACATCCACTTTCGTATCCTTCTCCATCTAAAACGCCTCCTTCTACTAATACTTTTCCTCCTTCAGCTTTTGCCTTTTCAATAGCAGCTAAATAAGTATTTACAGCATCTTTATCAATTAATGGTCCAACGTGATTATTTTCATCTAATGGATTTCCAATTCTAATTTGTCCATAAGCTCCAACAATAGCATCTCTTACTTTATCATATACAGATTCGTGGATAATTAATCTACGAGTAGATGTACAACGTTGACCACAAGTACCTACTGCTCCAAACACTGCTCCTGGAACAACTACTTTTAAATCGGCAGTTGGAGTAATGATAATTGCGTTGTTTCCTCCTAATTCTAATAATGATTTACCAAAACGCTCAGCAACCTTAGCTCCAACAATACGTCCCATTCTAGTAGAACCAGTTGCAGATACTAAAGGAATACGAGTATCTTCAGTAATATATTCACCTACTTTGTAATCTCCATTAACAATACAAGAAATTCCTTCTGGTAAGTTATTATCTTTTAATACTCCAGCAATAATGTTTTGACATGCAACTGAACATAAAGGAGCTTTTTCAGAACCTTTCCATACACATACGTTACCACAAATCCACGCTAAAGCTGTATTCCATGACCAAACAGCAACTGGGAAGTTAAAAGCAGAAATAATACCAACTACTCCTAATGGGTGCCATTGCTCTCTCATTACGTGTCCTGGTCTTTCTGATGGAATTACTTGTCCATTTAATTGACGTGATAATCCTACAGCAAAATCACAGATATCAATCATTTCTTGTACTTCTCCTAAACCTTCTTGATAAGATTTACCCATCTCATAAGAAACTAATTTACCTAATGGCTCTTTTAACTCTCTTAATTTATTTCCAAATTGACGAACAATTTCTCCTCTTTGTGGAGCTGGCATTGCTCTAAAAGTTTTAAAAGCTGATGTTGCAGCATCCATTACTTTATCGTAATCTTCTCTAGTACTAGCTTTTACTTTTCCTATTAATTTTCCATCAACTGGTGAGTAACTTTCAATAATTTCTCCATTTGAGAAATTTACTGAACCTGTTGACGTTCCATCATTTATATCTTTTAAGCCTAATTGAGCTAAAGCTTCCTTGATACCAAAATCTGCCATTTTTATTGTAATTTTAGTTGTTTTAAATTTATTTGTCAAAACTACAAATAATTTTACATTTATATAAATCAAACAAAACCTTTAGTTTCTGTTTAATATTAAACAAAAAACAAATGAAAAAAACATTTTTTCTATTTACTCTTAGTATCTTAATTCTTAGTTGTAACAAGCAAAAAGAGTCTTCTAAGCCTCAAAAAACAAATGAATTTGCAATTATTATTCATGGTGGAGCTGGTACTATTTTAAAAAAGAATATGACTCCTGAAAAAGAAGCTGCCTATAAAGCTAAACTAAAGGAAGCCATTACAACGGGGCATAACATTTTGAAAAGTGGTGGAACAAGTATAGATGCTGTTGAAAAAACAATTCATATTATGGAAAACTCTCCTCTTTTTAATGCTGGTAAAGGAGCCGTTTTTACACATAATGAAACAAATGAAATGGATGCTTCCATTATGAATGGAAACAACTTAAATGCTGGTGCAGTAGCTGGTGTTAATGATGTAAAAAACCCTATTTCTGCTGCTAGAAAAGTAATGACTAATTCAAATCATGTTTTACTTTCTGGTAAAGGAGCTTCTATTTTTGCTAAAGAACAAGGGTTAGAAATTGTAGAACCTAGTTACTTTTTTACTGAAAATAGATTTAAATCTCTTCAAAAAATAAAAGAAAAAGAAAAAACAGCATTAGATCATGATACCAAATCTGCTTTTTATGATCCAGAAATTAAAGATAGTAAGTTTGGAACCGTAGGCTGTGTTGCTCTTGATAAAAATGGAAACATTACTGCTGGTACTTCAACAGGTGGGATGACTAATAAACGTTGGAATAGAATTGGTGATTCTCCAATTATAGGTTCTGGTACCTATGCTAATAACAAAACTTGTGGTGTTTCATCTACTGGTTGGGGAGAATATTTTATTAGAGCTCAAGTTGCTTACGATATTTCTGCTCAAATGGAATATCAAAATAAATCTTTAAAAGAAGCTACCAAAGATGTAATTCAAAATAAACTTACTAAACTTGGTGGAACTGGCGGTGTTGTTGCCTTAGATAAAAATGGAAATATGTCTTTTGAATTTAATACTGCAGGAATGTATAGAGCTTCAATGGATGATAAAGGTAAACTTATTATAAAAATTTATAATAATTAAAAAAGAGGTTTAAAAACCTCTTTTTTAATTTACTACTGGAACTACTTTTTCTTCAAAAATATCTTCTCCATTATTATCTTTTCCTTTCCAAAATTTAAATACATAATCTTCTTTTTGTGCTATTTGAACAGGAAATTTTAATTCTCTTTCAATTGTTGCTTGCGAACAATTACTCTGTAATGTTTCTACTGATCTAATGGCTACTATCCTTGTTGTATCTTTGTATTGATAATATAAGCTATGGAAGCTATGACATGCATTTGGTAAATCATAAACAACTTTCACTGTATCAATATCACCAAATTTAAAACTTGCTGGTACTGTAGCGTCTTTAATTGTAAGTAATTTAAATTGATAGTCTGGGTCATTTGCACTACATGATGCTATCATTATAGTTAAAATAATTAATGTTAGTTTTTTCATTGTTTCCGTTTTTAAAATTTATATGATAATCCACTGTATATTCCAATAGTATATGGTTGAAAACCATTTGCTGTATTAGAAAATGTATTCATTTGTACTTTAAACATTGGTGTAATATTAAAGTTTAATTTACTGTTTAACGAATAATTAAAATCAACACCTAAATTTCCACTAAAATTAATAGAATTTAAATTGGTTGCTCTTCCTACACTTTTGGTTGTACTGCCTGTTTCTAGTAAAATATTATTATTATTTAAAAATAATGTACTAAAACCAGATACTAGTTTAGTATTAAATTTTTGTTTTTCTATTAATGTATATTTTACTTCTATTGGTATTTCTATGTATCCGAATGTTTGTTTTAAATTAACATTTTCATCGGTTATATTTACGCCATTTAATACAGACGAATCACTTGAAGCTTCATTGTTAACTAGTATAAATGAAATCCCTGAATTATAATTTAGGTTTTTTAAATTACTTCCAGAAACATTAGATACTATAGACAGATTATTGGTTGAAAAATCTAAATTTCTCTTAAAAAAACCTGTTTGTAAAGACCATTTGCTATTTAATTTATAATTCACTCTAACTCCATAAGCAACAGAATTATCACCACTTGTATTAGAGGCAAAACTTTGATCTAAAGGAGATGTTTTAGAAAAAGAATTTGAATTAATAATTGCTACAGTTGGTATAACTGCCCATTTTTTTTCGATTTCTTTTTCTTCTTTAATACTATCTAATTTAGATACCTCTGCTAAAAAATCTTTTTTCTTTTCCTTCATAAAAACACTATCTGTTTTTGCTATTAACTCTTCATTTTCTTTTTTTGAAAAAATCTTTTTCAAAGCAATTTTTTTATCAGACAATAACCCTTTCTTACTATCCTTACTTACTTTTTCTTTAGCCAATACTATAACACTATTTTCGTTAACAGGTTTAATCTGTTTTTTGTTTCTTTTTATCTTCTTATTTTCTAAAATCTCTAGATCATTGTTTTCCTTGTACACCAACTCTGTATGAATTGTGTCTTTATCTGTTTGAGGTATATCTTTAAAATTTGTTTCTTTTTGCTCTTCTTTTTTTTCTTCTACAATAACAGGAATATCATCAAAAATTTTAATTGGCTTAGGTTTATCTTCTTTGTAGAGAAATAGCATTCCAATTATCAAAACTCCAGCAATACCACCATACCACCATAGAGGTATTACGCGTCTTTTTTTCTTCTTTTGAAGTTTTGATTCAATAGCTTCCCAAATTTCTGGACTTGGAGTAGTCTCAAAATTTTCAAGCTTTTCTTGAAACAATCGATCTATGTTTTTATAATCATCCATCTATGCTTCTTTTTGTTTTTGATAATGTTTTTCTATCTTTTGTTGTAATAATTTCCTTGCTCTAGATAAGTTTGACTTTGATGTTCCTTCTGATATTTCTAATAATTTTGCTATTTCTTTATGAGAAAAATTATCTAAAACATATAAATTAAAAACTAACCTATATCTATCAGGGAGCTGTTGAATTATACTTAATAAAAAATCAACATTTAAAGAACTTTCATCAACTATTACGCCTTCATCTGAATCTTCAATAACTTCTTCTTTAACAATACGTAATGGTCCATTTTTTCTATATTTCTGTATTGCTTCATTAATAACAATTCGTTTCATCCATCCTTCAAAAGATCCTTTATTTTTATACTTATTTATCTTTTTAAAAATAATTAAGAAACTATCCTGTAATGTATCTTCCGCATCTTCATAATTTTTAGAATATTTTAAACATACACCAAACAATTTTTTTGCAAAAAGTTGATAAACTTTTGCTTGTGCCTTTATATCATTTTGGCTACACTTTTGTATAAGTTCTTTTAGATTGATGCGTGTAATATTTTATTAAAAATAATTAATATTTGAACACAGGAGCTCCATTTACACAATCTACCTCTACTGGTACTGCAGGAAAACTACAATCTGAAATAATTCCCCATTTTTTATTATACTCATCTTCTTGTTGATTATATACTTTTACTTTTTGTAAAAAAGCTGATACGTTTATTTCTTTTGAATATGCTATATAACCTTGAACACCTCCACAAGCTTTTGATCCATAACCTGTAAAACTCCATTTATCTTTATTTGTACAAGAAACACTTGAAGCTAAGTTCTTAATTTCAGAAAACAATAACATTAATTTTTGGTGATCTTTCTCTTGGTCTGTTAATGTCCTTTTTATAACCAGTTTCTTTTCATCTAATGAAATAATTTTCCAATTAAAATTCGCTTGGACTTCTTGAAATGTAACTTTTATAATGTCATTATTAAGTATAAAATTCCCTTCAATATTGTTAAATATTAACGGAGGTGTACCACACCAACCCGATGTTCTTTTAATAAATGTTCCATCTTTCTGAAATGAAACTCCTTCTTTTTCTTCTGGAAGTTTGTTAACACGTTCAAAAGTAGTTGTTTCTATATCTGGATTATTCACTACATTTGTCCAACTTCCTAATAATAAATTATCAGAGTCAATAATCACTTTATCATTCTTCTCACAAGAAGAAAACATTATAAACAATGTCAATAGAATAAGTTTTTTCATAATTTTTAGCTTTTTTAGTTATTTGGTAAATTTTCAGAGTCTTTTTTAATTTTAGAAACAATTTTTACTAAAACAATTTTAATAGCTGAAGCATCAGCTGCTACTGGTGAAACTTCTTTTTCAGAAACTTCCAATACATATTCAAAACCTTCTTCATAATTAAATCCTTCTATAACATCATAAAAATATTCCCAATTTTGTGCTGTAACTTCTTTAAGTAATAAACACTTTTGAGGTCCAATTCCAGTACAGTTCAATTTTTTAGAAGCAACTAATATTCTTTTTTCAACATTATCTTGATTAGATATACAGGACATTAATAATAAAGTTATTACAATAGTTTTTAACCAATAAATACTCTTCATATGTTCTTCTTTTCTTACTAGATGAAGAAAAATTAAAAAGGTTGCGTTAAATACTATTATTTTTGTCAAACTTTATGAAAGATCAAGTTTTCAACATACAATCCAGAGAAGAATTTAACAATGTAGCTTTAAGTGTTTTTAAACACCAGTTTAAAAACAACAAGGTATATCGCTCTTTTTGCGATTTATTATACATTCATCCTTCTGATGTACAAACAATTGAACAAATTCCTTTTTTACCCATTCAGTTTTTTAAAACTAGAAAGGTAGTTTCATCTACAGATGAAGTTCAAGAAATTTTTTCTAGCTCTGGTACCACAGGAAGTATTACTAGTAAACATTTGGTTACTGATTTATCATGGTATGAAACTAGTTATTTAAAAGGTTTTGAATATTTCTATGGTAATATTGAAGACTATACTGTTTTAGCATTATTACCTAATTATTTAGAACGAAAAGGTTCTTCTTTAATTTATATGGTTGACGATTTAATTAAACGATCAAAACAACCTGAAAGTGGCTTTTATCTCAACAATTTATCTGAACTCGCTAAAAAACTTAAAGAACTAGATAAAAAAGGTAAAAAAACACTCTTAATTGGAGTTTCTTTTGCTTTATTAGATTTGATTGAGCAATACGATTTTGAACTTAAAAATACCATCATAATGGAAACTGGTGGGATGAAAGGTAGAAGAAAAGAGCTTATTAGAAATGAATTACATCAAATTTTAGGAAAAGGTTTTGGTGTAAACGAAATTCATTCAGAGTATGGAATGACAGAGCTATTAAGTCAAGGATACTCAAAAGGTAACGGTATATTCAACTGCCCTCCATGGATGCAAATTTTAACTAGAGATACAGAAGATCCACTTACAACTTTACCAAAAGGAACCTCAGGAGGTATTAATGTAATTGATTTAGCAAACTATAATTCTTGTTCTTTTATTGCTACTCAAGATTTAGGAAAAGTATATCCTGATCATAGTTTTGAAATTATTGGCCGATTCGATAATTCTGATATACGTGGTTGTAATTTAATGGTTTTATAAAAACAAACCAATTGGTCTGTTTTTGTTTTTTTCTCTATATTTGAGGAAATTACAGTTTATAATGGCCAAACAAGGAAGAGAAAAAATAGTTACAACTGCTTTTACTTTATTTTTAAATAAAGGTTATAAAAAAACCAGTTTAAACGACATTATTGTTGCTACCAATTCTTCTAAAGGAGCCATTTATCATCACTTTAAAAGTAAACATGCTATATACTTAGCAGCTTTAGACGAATACTTTTTTAAGCTGTATGAAGATCTTTTAATTGAAGATTTTCATGAAACTTTGATTAATAGAATAAAAAATAGGTACCTGTTTTTTGTTAATTTAATTGATTTTGTTGAAAAATCTGGTCAAGGTCTTTCCTTCCCTATTCGTCGGTATTTTTTATTTCAGTTAGAAAGTGAAGAAGATGAAACTGTAAGAACAAAAATTATAGAAACTTTAAATGCATATCATAAAGAAATTGAGGCTATTATTCATACTTCTATAAGTAAAAAAGAAATAACAATTACATTTTCTACTTCTGTAATAGCACAACAATTAATGAGTATGATTGAAGGTCTTGCAATCCATCATTCAACTTTAGAAAAAAACAGTAAAGAATATTTATTGAAAAAATTCGATGAAGTTATCCAACCTTATATAAATCTATTAACAAACCAAAATTAGTATGAAAAACTGGTCAAGAAACGTAGAATGGAATCCATCAGAAATAATATATCCTTCTTCAGAAGAAGAAATTCAAGATGTGGTTTTAAAAGCAATACAGCATAATAAAAAAATACGTGTTATTGGATCCGGTCATTCATTTACTCCCCTATGTAGTACAAATGAGATTTTAATAAGTTTAGATAAATATCAAGGAAAAGTAGCTATAAATAAAGAAAAGAATCTAGCAACAGTTAAAGCTGGAACAAAATTATCGTTACTGGGAGAATTGTTATTTAAAGAAGGACTCGCTATGGAAAATTTGGGCGATATTAATGTCCAATCCATAGCAGGAGCTATAAGCACAGGAACACATGGAACGGGTGTAGGTTTAAAATCAATAAGCAATCAAGTCGTTGCTTTGAAGTTTGTAAATGGAAAAGGAGAAATTATTGAATGCTCTGAAACCAAAAATATTGAGTTATTTAAAGCTGCTCAAGTTTCTTTGGGTTGTTTAGGTATTCTTACTGAAATAACTATACAGTGTGTTCCTGCTTATAAATTAAGTCTTCAAAATAAAAAAGAAAAATTAGAAGATGTTTTAATCAGCTTAGATCAAAGAAATTCACAAAATAGAAATTTCGAATTCTATTGGATTCCTTATACAAATACAGCTTGGACTAAAACATCCAACATTGTAGAAGATTCTGAACCTGATAAAATTAATTTTTTCAATTACTGGACAGAATACGTTTTAGAGAACTATGTTTTTAAAGTTTTTTGTGAATTTGCAAAACTATTTCCTTCACAAAATAAAACTGTAGCAAACATTACAGCAGCTAGCATCAGTAATGTTAAAAAAACATATTATAGTCATAAAGTGTATGCTACTCAAAGGTTGGTTAAATTTCATGAAATGGAATATAACATTCCTTCAGAAGCATATAAAGACGCCTTTAAAGACATTCAAAAAATAGTTAATTCTAAAAAATTCAATATTCATTTTCCCATTGAAAATCGATGGGTAAAAGGAGACGATGTTTATATGAGTCCAGCATATGGTAGAGATTCGGCATATATAGCTTGCCATGTGTATAATAAAAAAGAGTACAAAGCCTATTTTGCTGCTTTAGAAGAGATTTTTAAAGCATACAATGGAAGGCCTCATTGGGGAAAAATGAACACTTTTACTACTCAAGATGTTATAAATATGTATCCAAAGTTTGATGTTTTTTTACAAAAAAGAAAAGAACATGATCCTGAAAACATATTTGTAAACCCATACATTAAAACTTTATTCGGTATATAAATGGATGCTTATTTCAACAATCTGAACAAAGAATTAAAAAACTATCAAAGAGCAGTTCCTTGCTTATTGGTAGACTTGGATATTTTAGATAAAAATATAACTACTTTACAATCGAATTTAAGGTCTGATGCTGAATTTAGAATTGTTGTAAAATCTTTACCTTCTTTAGATTTAATTAAGTATGTTTTACAAAAAACAAACACTCACAAATTAATGGTTTTTCATCAACCATTTTTAACCCATTTATCATCTGAATTAGACCATCAAAAAGATATATTATTAGGTAAACCAATGCCTATTAAAACAGCTCATTTTTTCTATCAAAACTTACCTCAACATCATCATGGATTTAATCCTTTTACACAAATTCAATGGTTAGTAGATACAAAAAAACGAATACAAGAATACATTAATCTAGCAAAACAGCTTCAGCAAAAAATTCGTTTAAATATCGAAATTGATGTAGGGCTACATCGAGGTGGTTTTAACTCTATAGACTCATTAAAAGAAGGGCTAGAACAGATAAAAGAGCATCAAGATTATGTTGAATTTTCTGGTTTTATGGGATATGATCCTCATGTAGTAAAACTTCCTAAAATAATTTTATCTGAAAAAAAAGCTTTACAAAAAGCCAATTCTTTTTATGAACAATGCAAGCAATTGGTTGAACAAAACTTTTCTTCCTTGTGGAAGGAAGATTTAACATTTAACGGCGCTGGAAGTCCTACTTTAAATTTACATAAAACAAATAAATCTCCAATTAATGACATTGCTATTGGTTCTTGCCTTGTAAAACCTTCTACTTTTAATATTCCTTTATTAAAAGATTTTACTGCTGCTGCATTTATTGCAACTCCTGTTTTAAAAAAGTTCAAAAACACTACTATACCAGGCATCGAAAAATACAAATGGTTTTTAAATATCCTTAATTCAATAAACAAACAGTCTTACTTTATTTACGGTGGTTATTGGAAAGCAGATTATTATTACCCTGAAAACATTAAAGAAAATAACTTGTTTGGTAAATCAACTAATCAAACTATGATAAACGCTCCCATAAAAACAGCTTTAAATGTTGATGATTTTGTGTTTTTAAAACCTCAACAAAGTGAGTTCGTTTTTTTACAATTTGGTGAGATTCTTCCTATTAAAAACGGGAAAATATTAAACCCTTGGTGCTTATTAAAAAATAATTAATTGTAATTATCTATCTTTTTCATCGACTATCTAAAAAATTTTAAAAACGATGAAACAAATTCTTACACTTCTATTACTTACAGTTTCTACTGTTTTAATAGCTCAAAAGACTGATTATAATACAAAAAAAGGTTACGTAGCCGAAGGTTTTGATGTAGTATCATATTTTGAAGATGGAAAACCTATAGAAGGTAAAAAGAAATTTCAATCTACATATGATGGTACTAAATTCAAATTCTCTTCAGAAAAAAATTTAAATCTTTTCAAAGAAAATCCAGTAAAATATATTCCTCAATACGGTGGTTACTGTGCTTATGCTATAGCTGAGAAAAATAAAAAAATGTATATCGATCCTGAAGTATATGAAATACGTGATGGTAAACTATATCTTTTTTACAGCTCTTGGATAGGTAGTAAACTTGGCGATTGGCAAGAAGGTGATGTAAAAAAGAGACAAATGAGAGGTGATAAAAACTGGGAAACTTTAAAGCATAAAAAATAACAATCGATGAAAAAAATATGGATTTTATTCGTATTTCTATCAACTGCATTAGTTGCTCAGGAGTACAATACTAAAAAAGGAGCTGTAGCCAGCGGTTATGATGTAGTTGCTTATTTTTCTAATAAAGCAGTAAAAGGAAATAAAAAAATTACAACAAAGTATGATGGTGTTTCTTTTCGATTTTCCTCTCAAGAAAATTTAAACTTATTTAAACAAAATCCTAAAAAATATATACCACAATACGGTGGATACTGTGCATATGCTATTGGTAAAACTGGAGAAAAAGTAAGTATTAATCCAAAGACTTTTGAAATAAGAGACGGTAAACTATACTTATTTTATAATTCTTGGGGAACCAATACACTTGAACTTTGGCAAAAAGAAGGAGCCGATGAGTTAAAAAATAGTGCAGATAAAAATTGGAAAAAAATAAATCATTAAATGGTTTATGTGTTGCGGGGGCGACTATAAAGAGTTGAATTAATTTTCAACTCTTTTTTTATTGATATCTACTTCTTTTTATTCTTATTTTTGTTAGGAACAAAAAATATTCTATGAACAAATTTTCATTTTTTAACCGAACAAATACTCAAAAAGAAATACAAGAAACCGAATTTGATATTTTAATTATTGGAGGAGGTATTACAGGAGCAGGAATTGCTTTAGATGCAGCTTCAAGAGGAATGAAAGTTGCGCTAGTAGAAAAAAATGATTTTGCTTCGGGTACCTCAAGTAAATCAACAAAACTAATTCATGGTGGTTTACGATATTTAAAACAATTTGATTTTTGGTTGGTAAAAGAAGTGGGAACAGAACGAGCAATTGTTCATAAAATAGCTCCACATTTGGTAATTCCTGAAAAAATGATTTTACCATTAATTGATGGAGGAACTTATGGTTCTTGGTTAACTTCTATAGGTTTAAAAGTATACGATGTTTTAGCCTCTGTTGAAGGTGATGATAAACGTAAAATGCTCGATAAAAAAGAAGCACTTCAAAAAGAACCTTTATTACCTGAAAATATTTTAAATGGCGCTGGTTATTATGCTGAATATCGTACTGATGATGCTCGTTTAACCATTGAAGTGTTAAAAACAGCCAGTCAATACAATGCTCAAATACTTAACTATACCAAAGCAAATGAATTTATTTATAAAAATAAACGAGTTGTTGGAGCTAAAGTAACTGATGAGTTTACTAATGAAACTTATGAAATTAAGGCAAAATATGTGGTAAATGCTGCTGGTCCTTGGGTTGATGAACTCCGTCAAATAAACAATTCTAAAATTGGTAAACGACTACATTTGACAAAAGGAGTACATTTGGTGGTTGCTCATGAAAAATTACCAGTAAAACAATCGGTTTATTTTGATATTCCTGATGGACGAATGATGTTTGCTATTCCTCGAGGAAAAGTAACTTATTTTGGTACTACTGATACCAACTTTCAGCAAGATAAAAATACTGTAGAAACAAGTATTGTAGATGCTATGTATTTAATTGAAGCTGTAAATAACATGTTTCCTGAGGTAAGCTTAACTATTGATGATATTCAATCTTCGTGGGCTGGTTTACGTCCTTTAATTCATGAGGAAGGGAAATCTGCTTCTGAACTATCTAGGAAAGATGAAATTTTCGTTTCCGATACTAAATTAATATCTATAGCTGGAGGTAAATTAACTGGATATAGAAAAATGGCTGAACGAATTGTTGATTTGGTTGCTAAGAAAATGGTTCGTCGTTTTGAAATTGAATTTGATCCAATTCAAACTGAAGATATCATTTTAACAGGTGGTCCTTTTCAGAATTACAAATCGGTAAATTTATACATAGATCAAGTAGCAAAAAATTTAAAAAACCATGGTTTTACAAAAATTGATGCTGCTTATTTAGTACATAACTATGGAAAGCAATCTGACGTAATTATTGATAAGTTTAATGAGTTAAATGATGAAGATTCTATGCTTCGTTTGTTAAAAGCTGAAGTTTGGTTTGCTATTCAACATGAAATGACTTGCACTCCAACTGACTTTTTTATGCGTAGAACTGGTAGATTATTCTTTGACAAACCTAGTGTTGATACATACAAACATGAAATTTTAAAAGAATTTTCAAATTACTACAGTTGGTCAGATGCTGAAAACCAGAAGTATTTAAAAGAATTAGAATCGAAAATAGAGATCGCTGTAAACTTTAACTAATCACTTTACATAATTTAATTGTTAGGATGAACAATTATTATATCTTTGGCAGGCTAAAAAATTTCTGAAAAAGATTGTTGTACAATTAATAATTAAAGTAAAATGAAACACAGAATACTTGTATTTATATTTTTATTAAGTGGTCTTATTGCTAAAAGTCAAACCAGTAATATTATTACTTCCTCGGAATTTGAAGGAATTAAAATAAATGCTACAACTTTAGCTGATTTAAAGAAAACAAAAGGGAAGCAATCTTCAGTTGAAAAATTGTTAGGAGCTGCTGCTTCATATAGTGTAAACGAAACTCAAACCTATTATTATTTTACATTTAATGGTTTGAAAGTAGATTTTTCTACTATGGGAAGAAGTAATCCTTATGTAGAATCTTTTGAAGTAAATAGTAATGCTTCTTCTGTAACTATAAAAGGAGCTAAAGTTACTATCGGTGATAACATTAGTAAATTAGGTAAAATTGTATTTAGTGTAGGAAGAAATGGTTCTAAAAGTATTTTATTTACAGAATGTGAAGACTGTGATGCTTTTATTAATATAGAATTTGATCAAGCTGCTAATACCATTACTAAAATTAGTTACATGGATATGTCTTAAAACAGACCAATTATATAATATAAAAACCCCGTAAAAGAATTCTCTTACGGGGTTTATTTTTATAGTGAAATTATAAAAGTACTATTCTATTTTCTCATGTGCTTCTAAATCCTTTGTCAAATCTAATTTTCGTAACGTTGGATTTAAAACACCTGTTGTAACTACTGTAATTAAGGTCATAGTTCCACCAAAAACTACTGCAGTAACCGTTCCCATTAATTTTGCAGTTAAACCGCTCTCAAACGCTCCTAGCTCGTTTGATGACCCTACAAACATAGAATTTACTGAAGCAACTCTACCTCGCATATGATCTGGAGTTTTTAATTGTAAAATAGTTTGACGAATTACCATTGAAATTCCGTCGGTAACACCACTAAAAAATAGAGCTAATAATGATACCCAAAAAATTGAAGAAAGTCCAAATACAATAATACAAACTCCAAAACCAAAAATAGCTGCTAAGAGTTTCATACCAGCATTTTTACTTATTGGTATATATGCAGTAATTAACATCGTTAAAAATGCTCCTACTGCGGGCGCTGCTCTTAAAACTCCAAAACCTGAAGCTCCAACACCCAATATATCTTTAGCGAATACAGGTAATAATGCAATAGCACCTCCAAACAATACCGAAATCATATCTAATGTGATAGCTCCTAAAATTACTTTTGTTTTAAACACAAAGGAAATTCCTTCTTTCAAGCTCTTTTTTATTGGCTCACCTTTTTTATGATTCATTATTGGTTTTTTCTTTATAAAGAATACAAATAATAAAGATATTACCACCAATAGAAAAACAATATTTAAAGAAAAAGGTACTCCATAAAAAGCAATTGTAAATCCTGCAAAAGCAGGCCCTAAAACTGTAGCTACTTGCCATGTAGAACTACTCCATGTAGCTGCATTTGGATATAACTTTTTAGGTACAATTAATGCTATTAACGAAAAAATAGTAGGTCCGAAAAACGAACGTAAAAATCCACCAAAAAACACCAATGCATAAATGGAATACAAAACAGTATTTGAACTCCAATTTTCAATAAATTCAGGAGTTGTTAAAAAATACAATCCAAAACTTATTAGAGAAAATAAAGCTATACACAAAGCTAAAAGGTTTCTTTTCTCCTTTTGATCAACAATATGCCCAGCAAATAATGCCATACAAAAAGCAGGAACAAATTCGCAAGCTCCAATAATACCAAGGCTTAATTTACTATTTGTTATAGCATATATTTCCCATTCAATAATAACAAACTGCATTGACCAAGCAAAAACCAATAAAAAACGCACTAAAAGAAAAATATTAAATTCTTTAATTCTTAGTGAAGCATAGGGATCTTTTTTATCCATTCTTTTGTTTTAATTCAGTTTTAAATCCATTAAAATGGCAAAGGTTTCATTAACATCTTGTTCTTTAACAACAATTGTCATTTCATGAGTTGTAGATATTACCTCTTGTACTGCTATGTTTGCCCAAGCAAATTGTTTTAATATAAAATAGTAAACTCCTGATTGCTCTAAGTTATCCTTTGGTAATTTTATTGTGATTGAAGCTAAATCGTTAACATTATTAATTAACGTTTCACGTTTAAAAATTTCTTCAACATAAGGTTGTAAATTTTTACTCGTAACAATATTTGTTTCAAATATTCCTTGAGAAACTGTTAAGAAATAATCGTTACTATCTGCCGATTTACTTAAAATTTTAGCAATCTCTTTTAATAATGAAGTTGTATTTTTAAACGTAAAATCGCATAAGTCAGAACGTACTATTACATCGCCTAAATCAAGAGCTAAACGTTTAATATTTTTACGTACTCTTAATTCGTTAGCAGGTGATAGCCTGTTAATAGCCATCATTACTGCACCAACTTTTACTTCTTTCTTTAAAAGCTTTGATACTTCTGGTAAAATTTCTCTAGCTAAAGAGGATACATTGATAAGCTTCTCATTTAAAGCTTCTTCAATAAACGGTGTCTTTCTAATTGTAATTTCTACAGCTTCTTGTATCGTTTTCATTATTGTTTAATTTTAAACGAATCTATAAAATTTTAAACTAACTGTAAAATTATTTCCTAATTTAAATAAGAATATATTTTTACAAAAAAGTTTGTCAATCAGAATTTTAAATTAAATTTGTCGTTATTGTAATTCGTTACAAAACCTACACACAACTCAATCTAGAAGCGATTGATGAGCAGACTTCTTTTTATTAAGAAGGATTATTTGTACAAATGCAGACAACTAATCTAATCTATTTGTTAACTTTAAAAACTCATCTTTCGCTTCTTTTTTGTCGTATAATACATTATAGACAGCGTCGATAATAGGAGTTTTAGCACCGTTTTTCTGATTAATTTTATAGGCACTCTTTGTAGCATAGTATCCTTCGGCAACCATACTCATTTCAAACATAGCCGATTTTACAGTGTAACCTTTACCAATCATATTTCCAAACATTCTGTTTCTACTAAAAACCGAATATCCTGTAACTAATAAATCTCCTAAATAGGCCGAATTATTAATGTTACGTTTCATTTTATGAACCTTTTTAATAAATCGTTTCATTTCACGAATTGCATTACTCATCAATACCGATTGGAAATTATCTCCATAACCTAAACCATGTGCTATACCTGCTGCTATTGCATAAATATTTTTTAACATGGCAGCATATTCTGTACCAATAATATCGTCAGATATTTTAGTTTTTATATAACGTCCAGCAATAAACTTACTTAAATCTTTTGCTTTTTGTTCGTCCTGACAAGCTAAGGTTAAGTATGATAATCGTTCCATAGCAACTTCTTCTGCATGGCAAGGACCAGTAATAACTCCTATGTTTTCAAAAGGCACATTATGAATATCATGGAAATGCTCACCTACTATTAATCCCGACTCGGGAACGATTCCTTTTATTGCCGAAAAAATAATTTTATTTTCAAGTGAAACAGACAATTTTTCTAGTTCAGTTTTTAGAAATGCTGATGGAATTGCAAAAATTAAAACATCATAATTTTCTACAATGTAATTCATATCATCAGACAAATCTAATTGCTCTGGATGTAGTTCTGCCGAACTTAAATAACTAGGATTATGTTTATTACGTTTTATATGTTCAATAGCATATACACTTCGCATATACCAACCAATAGTATCTAGGTTTTCTGATAACATTTTTACAATAGCCGTAGCCCAACTTCCTCCACCTAAAACTGCTATCTTTTGATGTGTACTCATAGTAGTATTTTATTTCTAAGACAAAATTAATAAAACTATAAACTACTATCTATAACTTAAGGGTATTATATTTGAAGGTTGAAAATTTTTTGAAGAATATGAACGTACAAATAATTAACAAATCAAAGCACCAAACTCCTGCCTATGAAACTGAAGGTTCTGCTGGTATGGACTTACGTGCCAATATTGATGCTGCTATAACTTTAAAGCCTTTAGAACGAGCTATTATTAAAACTGGTTTATTTATAGCTTTGCCGCAGGGTTATGAAGCACAGGTACGTCCGCGAAGCGGACTCGCTGCCAAAAAAGGAATTACTGTTTTAAATGCTCCAGGTACTGTTGATGCTGATTATAGAGGTGAAATCGGAGTAATTTTAGTAAACTTATCTAATGAAGATTTTATAGTAAATGATGGTGAGCGTATTGCACAACTTGTTATTGCTAAACATGAACGTGTAAACTGGCAAGAAGTTACGGTTTTAGACGAAACTGAACGTGGTGCTGGTGGTTTTGGTAGTACTGGAGTTTAATTCAACTTTTTGTAAAGTTGACTCATTTTTCTAACATTATCATATAACAAGTCAAAATCTAAAAAACAATGTGAATGATATTGGTATCCTAGTTTTTTATAAAACTTAAACGCTTGTGGTTTTTCATCCATAGCATCTAGCCAAATAAGTTCATATTGTTTTTTTATTGCTTCTTTTTCTAACCAAGTTAACAAGGATTTTCCTACACCATTCCCTTGTACTTTTGAATGTAAATATATTCTATGCAACTTTACACTTCTTTGATCATCAAAACCAGCTAACTTCTTATCCCAAAGAATTCTAAAATTACCTATTATTTCATTTTTAAATAGCACTAAATAATACACAGCGTTTTCTTCTAAAAGTTCTTTTTTTATATTCTCTTTTGAATACTGACTGTTTAAATACCAACTTCCATCATCTTTCCAAAAATGCTTATAAGCAGCTGGATAAACTTCTTTCATTAATGTAAAAAGAGACTCCGAATCTGTAATCGAAATCTCTTTTAATTGTATATTTTCTGATATGTTTATCAAGGCTATTTTTTATAAATTTCTTTCCCGTTAAAAATAGTCAAAATAACTTTTGCTTGTTTAATTTGAGAGGTAGGAATTGTAAAAATATCTCTATCTAAAACTACAAAGTCTGCTAACTTCCCTACTTCCAATGAACCTACTTTATTTTCTTGTCTCATTACATAGGCTCCATTAATTGTATACGCTTTAATTGCTTCTTCTAAACTTATATTTTGTGGAGATCTTGTAACTGCATTTTGAAGTCCAATGAATGGATTTAATGAACTCACATTCCAATCGCTACTTAAAGTTAGCCTAGCTCCTGCTTCTTTTAATGATTTTATTGGAACTTGATTATCAGCCAACGTACTTCCTAACAAATGATTATTATGATGCCAATTTTGTGGTTGCGTAAAATCTCCTGCTACTTGTGCATCTGCTGTTACGTTTAATTGTTTAAATCTGTTCATATCTGATAGAGAAACCATTTCAACATGTGTTAAACGATGCCTTCCCTTATCTGATCCACTTTTTTGAATAGCGTTTAAAGCTTCTGTAACTCCCCTATCGCCAATAGCATGTATATGAAAATCAAAACCAACCGATTCTAGTTCCTGAATATACTTTGCTATTCTGTTTTCAGTAAAATAATTCAATCCATTATTGGTAGGTTGATTAAAATAGTCTTCTTTATAGTTACTGTGTAAAGCAGCTGTTGTATTATGTGTTATACCATCTGAATACAATTTAATTTGATTAATTTTTAATAAACTGTTTTCATTGCTTTCAAATAATGTTTTTAGTGATACTATTTGACTTGCATCGTCAGCTGTAGGATATGCCCATAAACCTAAGTTAAAACGAGCTGTTAGTTTACCATTATCTGCTAAATTTTTCCATGTTTTA
The DNA here is from genome assembly GCF_965221665.1 of Tenacibaculum aiptasiae. NCBI lineage: Bacteria > Pseudomonadati > Bacteroidota > Flavobacteriia > Flavobacteriales > Flavobacteriaceae > Tenacibaculum > Tenacibaculum aiptasiae. The sequence goes on along the minus strand of NZ_CBDCSN010000002.1, from coordinate 1,289,829 downwards.
TGCTGATCTCTTTTCCAATAAGTTCTCGCGTCAGAAACTGATGTTATTCCATGTTTTGCTAGCTCTGGTAAAACATAAGAAACCATCCCATCATATTCTCCATTTGCATCTTTTAAAGCAGTTAATGCTTGCTGATAAGCTACGTCTCCAGCATTGTCTATTAGAATTCCATTTAAAGCGCCGTTGTCTTTCATTATAATTCCGCCTTGCGGATTTTTGCTCGCCGCCGTAATTCCTGCCATTTCTAACCCTTTTGAATTAATCCACATAGAATGCGATGTTTGTTCCATAATAATTACTGGCCTATCTGAAACTGCTTCATCTATAATTTCTAACGGACTTCTTTGAGCGTCAAATAATGCTCCTATTGAATGTCCAAAACCTATTAACCACTCTACATTTGGATTATCTTGAGCTGCCTTTTTTATTGTTGATATATAGTTTTCTGCATCACTTTCGTTTTCATTTAATGTAAAAACAGTAGTTGTCGATCCTACTTCCATTGGATGCATATGAACATCATGAAAACCTGGTAATACTAACTTTCCTTTTAAATTAATTTTTTCAGCTCCTTTTTCTATCTTTTGCTCTGCTTCTGAATTAGAACCTATAAAAACTATTTTATTTTTTTCAATAATTAAGGCTTCAGCCCATGGTTGAGCTTCATTTACTGTAAATATTTTTCCGTTATAATACATTTTTTGTGTACTAGAATTGTCTTTTATTACAGCTATATCTTCTTTTTTACTACAAGAATTTGAAGTTAGTATTAAGCTAAAAAATATAATTAATAATTTCATTTTCTTCATTTTAATGTCGATTTTAAAAATCAACCTTTTAAGGGTACATAAATTTCTGTTTCGTATTCTTTTGGATTCTCTGTATGAGATTCGTGTTTTGTATAAAATTCTAAAAAAGGATCTTCTGATATTTCTTTGTCAGTTGCAAATAACCAACTACTAAATATTTTATCGTAGGTTTTACTTATTGATTTATAATCTCCTACATGTGTAAATACAGCATATTTCTTACTTGGTATGTTCTTTATTTTAAATTTTTTATCTGGTATTTTTAAAGTATCATCAATTACTAAACAAGCATCGTAATTATAGTTTATACTTTCTGAAATAATAGGTTCGTCCCAAATTATTCCAAAAGATTCTAGCTCATCTATTTCAACTTTATAGCTTTCAACTTCTTCTAATAACTGATCCCAAATTTCATCAACCTTAGTATTATAATAATCTCCTTTATACGTTTTATACACTACTTTTTTGGTTTCTAAAACAGTAATTCTGTCTTCATAAAAAGGCATAATTGTATTTGTTTTATTACTATTTTTTTTAAGAATTTCTTCTTTTCTATTTCTATAAATAGCTGGTGTAATTCCAAAATGTTTTTTAAATGATTTACTAAAAGATTGTACATCTGAATAGCCTACATTTTCTGCTATTTTCTTGATTTCATCTTTTGTAAATAACAACATTTTAGCACCATTTTCTATTTTTAATCTTGTTACATAAGCTCCTATAGTTTCATTATAATATGCTTTGAAAATACGTTGAAGATTTCTGTACGAGAAATTAGATAGCTCTTCCAATTCTTCTATTAAAATCTTTTCATTGTATTGGGTTCTTACATAGGAAACTACCTGTTGCAATCGGTTTTTATAGAATTCTTTTGTTTCCATACTGCAAATGTAAAAGGAAGGTTTAGTTTAAGTTTTGTCTTAAATTGACAACTTAAAATATACAAAAAAAAGCTGTTGAAATATTTCAACAGCTTCTTAGTAGTAGTTTGAACTTTTAATTTAAAACTTATTCTTGATTTTCAATAGCATCTTTAATTTTTCCTTCAAGTTCTTCAGCTAATTCTGGGTTGTCTTTAATTAAATTTTTAACTGCATCTCTACCCTGACCTAGCTTAGTGTCTCCATAACTGAACCACGAACCACTTTTCTTTATAATACCGTATTCTACACCAATATCTAATACTTCTCCTACTTTTGATATTCCTTCTCCATACATAATATCAAACTCTGTCATTTGGAAAGGTGGTGCTACTTTATTTTTAACAATTTTTACTTTAGTACTGTTACCAATTACTCTATCGCCATCTTTTATTTGTGTTCTACGACGAATATCTAAACGAACTGAAGCATAGAACTTTAAAGCGTTACCTCCAGTTGTTGTTTCTGGATTTCCAAACATTACTCCAATTTTTTCACGTAATTGGTTAATGAATATAACTGTACATTTTGTTTTACTAATTGTACCTGTTAATTTACGTAACGCTTGAGACATTAAACGGGCATGTAATCCCATTTTAGAATCTCCCATTTCACCTTCAATTTCCGATTTCGGTGTTAAAGCTGCAACCGAGTCAACTACAACAATATCAATTGCTCCAGAACGAATTAAGTTATCGGCAATTTCTAATGCTTGTTCACCATGATCTGGTTGTGAAATAATTAAATTATCAACATCTACTCCTAAACTTTCTGCATAAAAACGATCAAAAGCATGCTCTGCATCAATAAATGCTGCAATACCTCCAGCTTTTTGCGCTTCTGCAATTGCATGGATTGTTAAAGTCGTTTTACCAGATGATTCTGGTCCGTAAATTTCTATAATTCTACCACGAGGATATCCTCCTACTCCTAAAGCTAAATCTAACCCTAAAGATCCTGATGATATTGCATCTACATCTTCTACCTGGCTATCACCTAACTTCATTACCGTTCCCTTACCGTAAGTCTTATCTAACTTATCTAAAGTAAGTTGAAGCGCTTTTAATTTTGCTTCTTTTTCTTTATCTGCTGCCATAAATCGTGCTAATTATATTATAAAATAAGAGTCGCTAAGTTATAAAAAACTCCTCTTATTTTCCTATCTTTTTTATGCTACATTTTGTAATATTGTTTTCCTTAATCATTTTAAAAAATGAGTTCTAATATTTTTTTAAATAGTGTACATAGTTCTGCTACCATTACAAATGGTGAACTTGTTAGTTTTATTGTTCATAACGAAGAGCTTATTCACTCTAAAGATGCTCCTGGATGGAATGCTTCTGACATTGAAATGTTTCCTGTTATTGGTCCCACAAAACTTAACAATTATACTATTGAAACAATACAAGGTTTTGGTAAACAAGACCAACACGGACTATTAAGAGAACTTGAATATGAATTAGTTTCTAATGATGATACTAAAGCTATTTTTGAAAAAAAATATGGGAAAAACACTCAAATAAAAAATTCAAAATTTCCTAAAAAATCTACTCAAGAATATTTGTTTTGGCCTTATGATTTTGTGTTTAGAAAAATAATTTCACTTTCAAATTCTTCTTTACATATTGATTTTGAAATTATAAGCGATAAAGGAATGCCTTTTATGATTGGCTATCATCCTAGTTTTAAACTTTCTGGTTCTGGAAATGAAATTATAAAAACTAAAGAAGAAGAAATTAGTTTAAAAACTATTTTAAATGTTGGTTCTGCGGCTTACAAAGTTTTAAATACCAACGAAATTTTTTTAGTTAAAGACAATACTCCTAGTGTAAAAATTACCACTGAAAACTTTAACAATTTTATGTTATGGACCGAGGTTAACAATATGGTTTGTATTGAACCTATAAGCCATTATCCATTGTTAACAACTCAAAAATATTCAGAAAAAAATATGAGAATAAGCACTGGTAAAGATCTATTTTCTGTAACCATTAGTGCTTTATAAAATACTTATGAAACACCGTCATTTTATTATTTATAAACCTTATGGTTTTCTATCTCAGTTTATTACAAATCAAAAGAAAGGTGGTAAACATAAGTTATTGGGGGAACTTTTTGATTTCCCTGAAAAGACCATGGCAGTTGGTAGACTCGATGTAAAATCGGAGGGTTTATTATTGTTAACAACTGATGGAAAAGTAAGTGATTTTATTACTACTAGAGGAAAAGTTGAAAAGGAATATTATGTACAAGTTAACGGACAAATAACAACTATCGAAATTGAGCAATTAGAAAACGGTGTTCAAATTGGTTTTGACGGAAAAAAATACATGACTAAACCTTGCAAAGTTAGTATGATAGATACTCCTGAATTTCCTGAACGTTCGAAAAAAATACGAGACGACCGTCATGGACCAACTTCTTGGATTTCTGTTACTTTAACAGAAGGTAAGTTTAGGCAAGTTCGAAAAATGACTTCTGCAGTTGGTTTTCCTACACTTCGTTTAGTTAGAGTTCGTGTAGGTGATATTGAATTAGGTAAAATGGAATCTGGAGAAGTTATTGAAGTTGAAAAACTAATTGATTAAACCTCTCTTTGATAAAGGTTATTAACAGTATCTTTTAATTCTTTTGTTCCAACCTTATTAAAACCTTGTTTCTCATAATATTTACAAAGTTTTGTATTTGTTGAAACTGCATCCAGTCTTAAATATTTATATTGTTTTTGTTGAGCTAAATTTTCTACTTTATTTAAAATAATTTTTCCAACTCCTTTTTTATTAAATTGCTCTCTTACTACTAACGAATGGATATACAACGATTTATCTTCTTGTTTTCCCCAATACAATAGATCTTCCTCTAAAATCCTTACCATTCCTATGGTCTCATTATCAGTATTTTTAATAAAATAAAACTCTTTATTTTCAATACCTTCTTCAACCCATTTAATTTTTTCTAAAGGTGGATTTTTCCAGTATTGCCAATGATCTACATTCATCTTGGCAATTTTTATAGCAGCTTCCTTGAATAAAGATAAAACAACATCCTTATTGTTAATTTCTATTTGACAAAATTCAATAAACATGTAACAATGTTTTATTTAATCATTTTTATATGTGGAATACCATCTTCTAAATACTCAACTCCCTCTTTTTCAAAGCCATGAGATTCATAAAATTTTTGAAGATAACTTTGTGCAGAAATAGTAATTTTAGTTTCGTTATAGTTATCAACAATTGCTTGAACAGAAGCTTTAATTAAATCGTGACCATAGCCATATTTTCGTTCTGTTTCCTTTATAATAACTCTACCAAAGCTTGGTGTATCAAAATATTCACCACTATTAAACAAACGAGCATAAGCTACTATAGCACCTTCTTTGATACCAATAACATGTAATGCTTTTTGATCTTTTCCGTCAATATCCTGATATACACAGTTTTGCTCAACAACAAAAACTTCAGAACGTAATTGAAGAATCGCATACAGTTCTGAAGTTGTTAAGTCTTGAAATTTTTTAACTTGAAAATTCACTTAAATATTTCTTATGCTATACTAATTAACAATTAGTAGGTATTTTGTTTACTCTGTTCGCATGACGTCCACCTTCAAACTCAGTAGATAAAAAAATCTTAACAAAACCTAAAGCTTGTTGTAAAGAAACAAAACGAGCTGGAATTGTTAAAATATTTGCATTGTTATGCTGACGTGTTAATTCAACCAATTCATTATTCCAACATAGTGCTGCTCTTACTCCTTGGTGCTTATTTGCAGTCATTTGAGCGCCGTTTCCACTTCCACAAAGTATAATTCCCATTTCTGCTTGTTCTGCCTCTACAGCTTCTGCTGTGGGGTGAATAGCATCAGGATAATCCATACTATCATTTGTATTCGTTCCAAAATTAATAACCTTGTGTCCTAATTCTTCTAAAAGTTTAATGATTTCAAACTTATATTCAGTACCTGCATGGTCATTTCCTATGGCAATTGTCATAATTTGTTGATTTTAATTTAGTTGTGAACTACAAAAATACAGTTATTCACGGTTATCAACAGTAATTAACAATGCTTTTTTTGGTATTCTTAATAACCTCTTTAAAAACAAGGAGTTAAACCATATTAAGTAATTGTTAAGAACTGGTAGTATATTTTCAAAAAAATATTTGATTATTTACATTTTTTTTACAATACAAGAACCAACTTTAATTATGCAACTTTTTTTTTGAGTTTTTAACTAACATTTATCAACATAAAATTAACGCTTTATTTACACTGAAATTAAAATTAACTATTCATAATTTTTAGTGAACTACTGTTTATAAGTTTTGTTAATAACTCTAAATTATAATTGATTTCTAAGAAATTATAATCTTAATAACCTGTTTATTTTATTTAATAAGTGATAACTCCAAATATTAAAACAGAAATTTATTCCACATATTAACACACTATAATAACAATCATTTCTTTTTTTAAATTTTAAAATATCTTTTATTAATATATAGTATATGTTAATAACAACTCTTTTTGAAAATTTGTGATGAAACTAATTTTAGATGAAGTTATGTTTCTTTTGAGAATAAAAAAAGAGTTATACGTTAAGTTATAACTCTGGTTTTGTTTATAATTGAGAATAATTGGATAAGAAAAAGCTCTTAAGCTGTTTTCTGTAACTTTTTGATAAGGTATACACTGTCCTTAGCCTTGACTAATTCAGTAGGAGTCTTTTTATTCAACGTAGAGTTGATGCTTATTACAGTAACGATAATTCCTGTAATAAAGATGAATAAAAATAAAGCGATAATTTTTCTTAATTTTTTCATTATTAACGACTTTCTATTATAAAGACGTTAAATTTTAAGAAATGTTACATTTTTCTTAAGATTTATTTAACTTATTTAGGTACAATGAATTGCAAAGCCTTATGAATGAGTGTTACTTTTATGGCTCCATGACCTATTAATTCTCCGTCTGCTTGGATAAATGGTTTGTCCTTTTTTGATTTTGGAGTTATTAACAATGTGTTTGATAAATGTGTTTCTACCTTAGTATGTTTGACTATCAGACCATTATATAATTTCTTAATGTTTAATATTAAGTCGCTTAAATTCAGGTTTTTAGCTATAGTTATGTCAAATAAACCGTTTGTAGAATCTTTATAATCAGTCAGTTGCATCCCTCCTGCTGAGTACTTACAAATACCAAATAAAGTCATTAAACACTTCGTTTCAACAAGCTTATTGTTAACTTCTATAGCAAAAGTTGTCTTTTTATAAAATAATAAACCAGCAATTCCGCTTAATAAATATGCTATAGCACCAAAACGTTTTAATTTATTCAACTTGTTAACAACATAACCGTCATAGCCTATTCCTGCTACGTTGTTAAAGTATGAGAGCTCATTATTTAACTCTATACAACCAATATCTTGATATATCTTATTCTCAGCTTTTATCAAACCTATTGCTTCTTTTATATTTTTTGAAATTCCATAGGTTTTAATCCAATCATTTCCAGTACCTAAAGGTATTACAGCTACTGTAATTTCTTTAGGATCAGTAATTTTCTGTTTCATTATACCATTAACAACATGATGCAAGGTACCATCACCACCTACTGAAATTATATTCTTAAAACCTTGATTTATAGCGTTTTCAACTAATTCTAATTCATGTTTAGAATGTGTTGTTTTAGCATGTTGATAAGTGATTTGATAATAATTTAATTGTTTTTGAATTTCATTCCATAGTTCATTAAAATTACCATTTCCTGCAATAGGATTAACAATTACAAACCAAGATTTTTGCATAAAAGAATAAATTAAGGAGCGACAAAGTACAAAATAGAATTGATAACTCTTATTTAATTAACAAGGTCTAATTTTATTCGTACTTTGGTGGAAAATTTATTTAAGACGAAAGATTAATGACTAGAAAGAAAAAAATCTACAAGAAAAAAGGGAAAATTATAAAAGATCTTACCCGAAACATTTTTAGAATTCTTAACGAAGACAGCTCTAAATTTTATAATTATAAACAAATTGCTAATAAAATGGGAATTTCTGATACTGATGGAAAAACTCAAATTTTAAAAAAATTAGCAGAACTAACAGCCAGTCAAAAAATAAAAGAAATTGATAGAGGTAAATATCAAATCAATGAAGATAGAAAGTATCATATTGGTACACTGGATGTTACTTCTAACGGTAATGCTTATTTTATTTCTGATGATTTTGAAAACGACATATTTGTCCCTTCAGTCAACTTAGGAAAAGCTTTGCATGATGATACTGTAAGAGTATATGTTTATAAAAAAAGAAGAAGCAATAAGTTAGAAGCTGATGTTGTTGAAATTATAGATAGAGCTAAAACAGAGTTTGTTGGAGTTTTACAAATGAATAAAAATTTCGGTTTTGTAGTACCTGATAGTACTAAGATGTATGCTGATATTTTTATATCGCAAAACAAATTAAACAATGCACTAGATGGCGATAAAGTTGTTGCTAAAATAACAGATTGGCCTGAAAATTCTAAAAACCCATTTGGTAAAATAACTGAGGTTTTAGGTAAACCAGGAGATCATAATACTGAAATTCATTCAATTCTATTAGAATATGGTTTACCATATGAATTTCCAAAAGAAGTTGAAGAAGATGCTAAAAAGCTTTCTTTAGAAATAACAGAAGATGAGATTGCTAAACGACGCGATATGCGAAGTGATCTTACATTCACTATTGATCCTAAAGATGCTAAGGATTTTGATGATGCACTATCATTTACAAAATTAGAAAATGGTAATTATGAAATAGGAATTCATATTGCAGATGTTTCACATTATGTACAACCAAAAACCATTTTAGATGATGAAGCTTATGATAGAGCAACATCCGTTTATTTAGTTGATAGAGTGGTTCCTATGTTACCTGAAATGTTAAGTAATGGTGCTTGTTCGTTAAGGCCTAACGAAGAAAAATTGACATTTTCAGCAGTTTTTGAAATGAACGATAAAGCTCAAATTATTAACAAATGGTTTGGAAGAACAGTAACTTATTCTGATAAACGTTTTGCTTATGAAGAAGCACAGGCAATTATTGAAAATAAAAATAATATTGTTCCAGCTGATGTATCGCTTACAGGAGAAGAATATATTGTTGATGAAACTATAGTTGAAGCTACTTTAAAATTAGATGAACTTGCTAAGAAAATGCGTAAAAAACGTATGAAATCTGGAGCAATTTCATTTGATAGAGTTGAAGTTAAATTCAATTTAGATGAAGAAGCAAATCCAACTGGAGTTTTCTTTAAAGAATCTAAAGATGCTAATAAACTTATTGAAGAGTTTATGTTGTTAGCAAACAAAAAGGTAGCTGAGTTTATAGGATTTTCTAAAGGAAAAGCAACTAAGAATACTTTTGTATATCGTGTGCATGATGAGCCCAATATTGAAAAATTAGCTTCATTACAAAACATTATTGGTAAGTTTGGATATAAGATCAATACTGAAAGTAAAGAAACTACTTCTCAGTCTTTAAACCAATTACTAGCTGATGTTCATGGAAAAGGTGAAGCCAATATGGTTGAAACTTTAGCCATTAGATCAATGAGTAAGGCTGAATATACTACTCAAAATATTGGACATTATGGTTTAGCTTTTGATTACTATAGCCACTTTACTTCACCAATACGTAGGTATCCTGACGTAATGACACATCGTTTATTACAGCATTATTTAGATGGTGGAAAATCACCAAAAGCAGAAGTTTACGAAGAAAGATGTAAACATTCTTCAAAAATGGAAGAATTAGCTTCTAAAGCTGAGAGAGATTCTATTAAGTATATGCAAGTTAAGTATATGCAGGATCATAAAGACCAAGAATTTGAAGGTGTTGTTTCTGGAGTTACTGAATGGGGAATTTATGTAGAAATTTCTTCAAACAAATGTGAAGGAATGGTTCGTATTAGAGATATTAAAGACGATTATTATATCTATGATGAACAGCAGTATGCTATTGTAGGTCAGTCAACTAAAAATTTGATTCAACTTGGAGATAATGTTGTAGTTAAAGTTAAAAAGACAGATTTAGAGCGCAAGCACTTAGATTTTGATCTAATTTCACATTAATTTTATATACTTTGTAACAATAAAATTTAATATTTGTCTTTATAGTAATGGTATAATTCTTGGTTATACTAACTAACTAATGACGATTAAAATGAAAAAATTAGCATTTTTGAGTTTGTTTTTGATGACCGTTTTAGCATCAGCACAAACAACGATTGATAAAAAATTAGGAGATTTCACTACCGTAAAAGTGTATAATGGTATTGATGTTAAGCTTGTTAAAAGTGATGAATCAAAAATTGTTATCACTGGCGAAAAAGCTGAAAAAGTAAAAATTAAAACATCAGGAAATACATTAAAAATATCATTAAGGTTTCCTGAAACTACAGCAGATGGCAAAGTAAAAGCTACACTTTATTATGCAACAACATTAAAAACAATTGATGCAAATGAAGGAGCAATAATTACTAGTAATGGTATAGAACAATCACAAGTTGAAATAAAGGCTCAAGAAGGAGCTTTTATTAACATGGTGGTTAAGGTTAAGCATTTAAAGGTAAAAAGCTCTTCAGGGGCTGTTATAAGGCTTTCAGGCACATCTAAAAACCAAACTGTTGATGCTGACTTAGGTGGAATGTATCACGGATATAAATTAGAAGTAACTGATATGACCATGGTAAGAGCTGGTTCTGGTTCTAAAGTAGAAGTACAATCAGGAGAAACATTAGATGCTAAAGTATCTTTTGGAGGATCAATTTTTTATAAAGGAACACCAGAAGTATTTAAAGATAAAAAAGTAATTGGTGGTGTTATAGAACAGAGAAGTTAATTTTGTATCTTTGTACTGTAAAATTTAATATAAAATGATTTCACAGACTATATTTTTAGGAATGATCGGGCCTTGGCAAATTGCCATTGTAGTAGCACTAGTATTATTAATGTTTGGAGGTAAGAAGATTCCAGAACTAATGAAAGGTTTAGGTACTGGTATTAAAGAGTTTAAAGATGCTACTAAAACTGAAGGAGAAGAGAAAATAGAAGAAAAGAAATAATTATTTTCTATATATAAAAAAAGCCGATACAATTAAGTATCGGCTTTTTGTTTATACCTTTATGGCTGTTCCAGAGGCGGTTACCATTAGCATTCCACCATTGGGTCCTACAGTTTCATAGTCTAAATCTACACCAACTATAGCATTAGCTCCAAGAGCTTTAGCACGCTCTTGCATTTCTCTTAATGATGTGTCTTTTGCTTCACGTAAAACTTTTTCATACGAACCAGAACGTCCACCAACTATATCTCTAATTCCTGCAAAGAAATCTTTTAAAATATTGGCTCCAATAATTGTTTCACCCGTAACAATCCCTAAATATTCTTTAGCTGGCTTATTTTCAATAGTATGTGTTGTTGATATAATCATAATTTATTCTGATTTTTTATTTTTTTTCATGGCTTCACCAATTTGATTACTAGCTGTAAAACTAGCTACCATGTCATTTAACATTTGACTTCCTGCTTGTGGTGAATTAGGTAATAATATTAAGTTACTGTTAGTTTCCCCACCAATAGACTGTAATGTATCATAATGTTGCGTTACAACGATTAAAGCTGATGCTTCTTGACTGTTGATACCAACTTTATTTAAAACTTCTACAGACTCTTCTAAACCACGTGCAATTTCACGTCTCTGATCTGCAATACCTTGTCCTTGTAAACGCTTACTTTCAGCTTCAGCTTTTGCTTTTTCCACAATTAAAATGCGTTGCGCATCTCCTTCGTATTGTGCAGCTACCTTTTCACGTTCAGCAGCATTAATTCGGTTCATAGCTTCTTTTACTTGAGCATCTGGATCAATATCTGTTACTAAAGTTTTGATAATATCGTAACCATATTCCATCATTGCATCATTTAATTCAGCTTTTACAGCAATTGCAATATCATCTTTCTTTACAAATACGTCATCTAAGCGCATTTTAGGAACTTCTGCACGTACCACATCAAAAACATAAGAAGTAATTTGATCGTGAGGATAATCTAGCTTATAGAATGCTTCATACACCTTATCTCTAATAACTTTATATTGAACAGATACTTTTAACTTTACGAATACATCATCTAAAGTTTTTGTTTCTACAATAACATCTAATTGTTGAATTTTTAAACTCAATTTTCCAGCAATTCTATCAACTAAAGGAATCTTTAAATGTAAACCTGAGTGTCTGATACTGTGAAATTTACCGAATCTTTCTATAATACCAGCAGTTTGCTGTTTAATAATAAAGAATGAGGATAATAAGATTATTATTCCGAAGAATATAATCGGATACATGAAAATAGGCATGATTTTAATTTTTAATAGTTAGTAATTTTTCTTTAAATATATAGCTTATATATGTTATAAGACGCATTTTTTAGAAAATGTTACAACTAGATAGAGAGATGAATTATATTTGCTAAAAATCAATTATATGGAACTAATACAAACACACGTCACCGAAATTTTAATACTACTTTTTTTAACAGTTACTTTTTTACAATCTGGAATAGATAAAGTAAACGATTGGAATGGTAATCTTTCTTTTATCAAAAACCATTTTAAAAATTCACCTTTAAAAAATTCTGTTCCTATTCTGTTAGCTATAATTTTAGTGATGGAAATTTTAGCAGGTGCTTTTATGCTTGTTGGTATTTTTAATTTAGCAACAACTGGTGCAAAAGATTTAGCTTTATTAGGAATTGAATTAGCAGCATTGTCTTTAATATTTTTATTAATAGGCCAACGTTTAGCAAAAGATTATGCAGGTGCGATGACTTTAGCAGTTTACTTCATAATTGCAATTTTTGGTGTTTATATTTTAAATAGTTAAAATTTATAATTATATTTTAATAATAAAAATAATTTATTAAAAAACCTCTTAAAACGTAAGTTTTAAGAGGTTTTTATTTTTAATCAAGGTGTTTTATTGTTATTTATGTTTACTGTCCTTAAATAGTCTTTAAAATAGTTTTTTACTTGTTTTTTATGATATACATCAAAGATGAGTACTCTCCATTCTTTTTTGCTTTCAAATTTGACTTTAAACCAACAAAAAATGCTTTAACAATTTTATTTTTTTTGTTTTTGTATTTTTCTGATAATAATGAAACATAAAAAGAATCAAACTTCATAGGAAGTATTTTTTCAACATTCATGTTTATATTAGAAAATATTTTTTGAATAGAGTTTTTAGAAAAATGCCATAGGTGTCTTGGAACATCATAAGCTGCCCAAAATTCTTTATAATAATCAGCATCGTAACTTTTGTAATTAGGAACAGCTATTATTAATACACCATTTGGTTTTAATAATTTTTTTAATTGATTCGTGTATTCTACTAAATTTGGAATATGTTCTAAAACATGCCACAAAGTAATTACATCAAAACTAGTATTTTTTATCTCTGTAATTCCTTCATGCAATTTAATTAATTTTTCTTCTGCAATTTTACGAGCCTTATCAGAAGGTTCTACTCCTTTTATCTCCCAATTATTTTCTTTACATACTTTTAAAAAATCTCCAGTACCTGCTCCTATATCTAAAATTGTTTTTGATTCGGTATTGAATGAATTAATTAATTTTATTTTTTTCTTAAGTGTGTAGTTTTTTACTAACTGATATATTTTATCTATAAATCCTTTTTTACTATCGGTATGTGAAATGTACTCTTCGCTTAAATAGTATGTTTCTAAATTTGATGGAACAGGAGAGGTTACTAACATGTCATATTCTTCATTAAGCATTACCTCGTAACTTTCTTTTGAAACTGTGTAATCAATACAATTTAAAAAAGGTTTTAAATCTTTATACAACTCTTTTTTGTTATTCAAGTTTTATATTTTTTTGATATTGTTCCATGTGGAACGTAAGTTTAATTATTTGCAATATTACGTAAAAAGAAAAAACGTTCCACATGGAACGTTTTATTTTTAGTTATATTTTATCTACCCATATAAACTAATAGAACTGATATGTCGCTTGGAGATACTCCACTTATTCTACTAGCTTGAGAAATTGATGTAGGTTGTATTTTAGATAATTTTTCTCTTGCTTCAAATGATAAAGATTTTACTTTGCTGTAATCAAAACTAGAAGGTATTGGAACATTTTCTAATCTGTTTAATTTGTCAGCATTATTTTTTTCTTTCTCTATATATCCAGAATATTTTAAATGTATTTCTACTTGCTCTATAATTTCAGAATCGATATTATTTTCTGTAAAATAATTTTCAAGCTTTGCAATTGATTTAAAATCGTTAATACTTAATTGAGGTCTAGCAGCAATTTTAAAAAGTTTCATTGATTGGTTGATTAAAGTTAAACCTTTGCTTTCTAAAATTGGATTGATTTCTTCTTTCTTTACACTTAAGTTTTCTAAGAAATTAATAACATCTTTAGTTTTTCTTCTCTTCTCTTCTACTCTATCCATTCTTTCTTGAGAAGCTAAACCTAATTGAAATGATTTTTCTGTCAAACGTAAATCAGCGTTATCTTGTCTTAAAAGAGTTCTGTATTCTGCTCTTGAAGTAAACATACGATAAGGCTCTTCTGTTCCTTTAGTAATTAAATCGTCAATCAAAACTCCGATATAAGCTTCACTTCTTTTTAAAATAAATGGTTCTTTTTTTTGAATTTTAAGAGCAGCATTTACTCCTGCCATTAATCCTTGAGCAGCTGCTTCTTCGTACCCAGTAGTTCCGTTTATTTGCCCAGCAAAAAATAAGTTCTCAATTAACTTAGTTTCTAAGTTGTGTTTTAGTTGTGTTGGAGGAAAGTAATCGTATTCTATAGCGTAACCGTAACGTAAGAATTTTACATTCTCAAAACCTTCGATAGATCGTATAGCTTTATCTTGAACATCTTCAGGTAAAGAAGTTGAAAAACCATTTACATATATTTCAACTGTGTTCCATCCTTCTGGTTCAACGAATATTTGGTGACGTTCTTTTTCTGCAAAACGATTAATCTTATCTTCTACTGATGGACAGTAACGAGGTCCTGTAGATTTAATTCTTCCATTAAACATTGGAGATCGATCAAAACCTTCTCTAAGTAAATCGTGTACTTTAGGATTCGTGTAAGTTAAATAACAAGAACGTTGTTTAGTTAATGTTTTTGTAACTGGTAAATAAGAGAATTTCTCAGGATTATCATCTCCTGGTTGCTCCGTCATTTTAGTATAATCTAAAGATCGTCCATCTACTCTTGGAGGTGTTCCAGTTTTCATTCTTCCAGATTCAAATCCTTTAGAAACTAAATCTTCTGTAATTCCTGTAGAAGAACCTTCTCCTGCTCTTCCTCCACCAAATGTTTTATCTCCTATATGAATTAAACCATTTAAAAAAGTTCCTGCTGTTACAATAACTGTTTTAGCTTTTATGTGTAATCCTAATACGGTTTTTACTCCTACAATTTTATCTCCTTCAAAGATTAAACCGTTTACAGAATCTTGATAGAAATCTAAATTATCAGTTTGCTCAAGCATATTTCTCCAACACTCTGCAAATTGCATTCTATCAGATTGAGCTCTTGGACTCCACATAGCAGGTCCTTTCGATTTATTTAGCATTTTAAATTGGATAGCTGTTTTATCGGTTACGATAGCGCTATAACCTCCTAATGCATCAATTTCACGAACTATTTGTCCTTTGGCAATTCCACCCATAGCAGGGTTACAACTCATTTGAGCTATGTTTTGCAAGTTCATTGTAATTAGAAGTGTGTGTGCACCCATGTTTGCACTTGCGGCTGCAGCTTCACTTCCAGCATGTCCTCCTCCTACTACAATTACATCGTATGTTGTATTAAATAAACTCATTTTATATTCAGTTCCACGTGGAACGGTTTTAATTATTTTCTAATTTCTTTAAACAGTCGTTTTCTTTATTTCGCATAATTTCTTTCTCTTCTTCTGTTTTATCCTTGTATTTCATGTAGTGCAAAATACCGTGAATAATTACTCGGTGTAATTCGTTTTCGAAAGAAGTTTTAAATAAGTCAGCGTTTTCTTTTACGCGTTCTATTGAGATAAAAATATCTCCACCAACTAATTTACCAAGTGTGTAGTCGAAACTAATTATATCAGTAAAAGTATCGTGTTGTAAAAACTCGACGTTTATTTTGTGTAAGTAAGAATCGTCACAAAATATATAGTTTACTTCGCCTAATTCAAAGCCTTCTTCTTCTATGCAGCTCTGAATCCATTTAGAAGTTTTTTCTTCGCTTTCTAACTGAAAATTGGTTTCGTAATTAAAGTCAATCATTCTTTATTTATCAGGATAATTAATTTATTAATTAAGTAATAAATCAATTTAATAAATAAAAAGTATTGTTTTAAATACTAAATTGACTCTATTACTTTTCGTTTTTAGGAAGGCTAAAATACTCTTGAACCTTCTTTTTATAATTTTGGCGCAAAGGTAGTGATTGTCTGTTTAATATCTCTGTTTGGTTATAAAACAGCTTTTTGAATTTTAATTCTTTGGTAGAACTATTATTAAATTCTTGTAAGTTGGTGTTTGATTTTCGTTTCTTATCACGATTCTGTTCAAAGGTAGCTTTGTCTAATTTTAGTAATTCATAGTTTAATCGTTGCATTCTATTAATGCTTTGTTGTGTAAAACCTTTTTCTAAAATTTCATTTTCTAACTGCTCCATTTCTTTTAAAGCTTGCTTAGCTTTTCCATTTGAATCGTTACCTTCTTTAATAGCGTTTTCTAATTGTTGTCTTAGTTGAGATTGTTCTTTATATATTTGATATAATTCACCATCTAAGCCTTCGCCTTGTTCTCCGTTTTTACCTTCTTTTTTGCCTTTGTCTCCACCCTTCTTTCCATCTTTTCCATCTTTAGGTTTTCCTTGATTTTTCTTTTTCATACCATTCTTCATCTTTTCCATTAATTCATTTTGTTTTTGAATAATGTCTGGTAAGCTAAAAGATTTGCCTTTCCCTTTCCCTTTTCCACTACCAGGTAATGGATTTTGCATAGCGTCTAAAGCATTACTTAACATGTCTGCTAATGTGTTTGCAGAAGTCATTACATAGCGTTGATTTGATATACCATTTCTAAATTTATTATCTGCAAAGTTTTCTAATGATTGATCTAAGTTATAATGAGCTAATGCAAGTTGATCTTGAACCTTAGAAGATATCTTTGGAGATTTCATTGATAATACAAATAAACTATCATCTATGTGTTCAAAATAAGTTTTAAGCAGATGTTGTTTTTGTAAGTTTTTACCAAAGTTTGGATGAGAAGAATTTGTACTTGAAAAGATATTCATTAGTCTTTCTTGGTCAAAAGAAAATGTAATTAAATTCTCTAATACTTGACGTAAACCTTCCATGTTTTCTTGTTCCATATCGGCGCTCATTTGTTGCATTGAGTCTTGCATTTTTTGACTCATTTGCTTCATCTTTTTAGCTGCCTTTTTTTGGTTTTCTTTTGCCTCTTGTTGTTTACCGCTATCTAACTTTTTGTCTGCGTTGTTTAATTCTTTTTGGATTTCTTCAGAAGGTTTTTCTAAAGATGGAAGTTTCATAGGAGCTTTTAATTTGTTGTTATCTTTTTTTAATTCATCAAGATCTTTTTTAATCTTTTGAAACTCCTTATTGATTTTGTTTTGTTCTTCTTTTGTTGCTTCTTTTTTATTAAGCTCTTCTTGTTTTTTTGCTAAATCGTTTATATCGTCAGCAACTTTTTGCATCTTTTGTTCTACATAATAACGTTTGGTCATTTCCAAAATACGCTCTAAACTTTTTTCTTGTTGCTTATTTTGTTCTGCTAATTCTTTTGTTTTTTTAATTAGCTCTTCCTTGTTAAGCTTCTCTGCAAGCTTCTTTAATTCATCTAATAGCTTTTGTTGCTTTTCTAATTTCTTTAGCTCTTCTATTCTCTTTTTTAAGTCTTCTTTTTTCTCTTGAAGTGTTTCGTTTTTCTCTTTTTTCTCAGAGAAATTCTCTTGTAATTTTTGAGCTTGACGTTGCATCATTTCTTTATACTGGTCTTGACGCTTAATTAAATTTTTAATTTTTTTCTGATCATTCCAGTTAATATTCTTTTTGTTTTGCAGATCGAATTGAATCTTCTCTAATTCTTTTTTACTCTTTTCTTGCTTGCTTAATGAGTTCTCTAAATTCTGAATATAATTACGTTGTTCTTGTAATAATTCGTTTTCAATTTCATTAGATGTTTTCTGTCTGTATGAAAACTTTCTACTAATAGCTTTTTTACTTCCGTTAATAATATCATTGTCAAAAACCTGAAAATACATTTCATAATTAACTCCTTCTTTTAAGTCTAATTTGTTTGGAAACTCAAAAAAGAAAGTCTGAATATTATTCTTGTTTATGTTTATTAAAGTGTTTTTAGATTCGCTAATATTGTTTTTATCATAATACACTAACTCTAATTTTTTAAAGCCGTAGTCGTCTGAAATCTGTCCTACAAATTGAGCATTACCTCTACTAATACTATCTATGTTTGAATTCACATTTATAGTTGGAAATTCATCTTTAGTAACATCAATAGAAAACTGTAACTGTTCGTAATCTTTTAAATTTTTATTAGTAGTTGTTATCTGGTAATTGATTGATTCTTTCAATTGTTTATTCAATTGAAAAAGATCAGAGTTTTCTTTAGAAAAATTAAAACGTTTTTGATTTAGTAGTAAACTAACTGTATCGGTTTCAGTTGTTTTTACCTTCCATTGAACAATTGTTCCTTGTGGAACATTTATGTTTCCCGTGTTTTCAATCGTCTCATTTTTCTTTTTAGTATAAGCTGGATATTTTAAGTTTAAAGAGATGTTTTGAATAGATGGAGTGTTTATAACAGATAAATTAAATGTATTCGATTCAATACCATTTGCGCTTGTATAAAAACTAATAGCCTCTTGAACTTCTACAAATGTGTAAGAAAAAAGACCGTTACCTTCATTCTCTAAATAATATTGTTGATTGTTGAAATGGATTTTAGCTTCTTGAGGAATCACCTCCCCTGTTGTTTGAATATATACAGTAATGTCTTTCCCTTTAATTACATTTAAATCTTTAGAAGTTAAATTAAAATAAAAAGGAGCTGGAGGTGTATAAGCAACAGAATGATTTACCATACGATTAAAACTCTGTGAAAGTTTACTTGTTGTTCCAGTTAAAAAAGTAAAGCCCCAAATTAAAAGAGGAATTAAAGCGTATTTTAAATATTTTTTATTCTTTTTAAAGTCTATTGCTTTATTAAAAGAAATAGGTTGTAATACACTTGATTTTTGTTCTATACTAGCTAATAATAAATCAGAATTATCGCTATTTTCTTTTAATTGAAGAACGTTTAAAAGTTTGTCTTTAACTTCAGGAAAATGATTTCCGATAATTTTTGAAGCATCTTCAAAAGAAATTCCTTTTTGTAAACCAGTAATTTTAAAAATAGGAAAGCAAATAAAACGGAAAAATAGAAATAGTTCTACAGCAATAAATAACCAAAATAAGATGGTTCTTGCATTAGGTTTAAGCCATAAAAAGTATTCAATGAATAGGGTAAAGAAAAGATATATTAACCCTAAAGAAACAAATAATATGCTTCCTCTTATTAATTCATTCGTGTAGTATTTTTTACTAAATTGTAGTAACTTCTGTTCTATTATATTAAATTTCTCCATATCAACTATAAAAGTACTATTTTTAAAAGTAAATTATTGTTAAAGATATGTGTAAGAAAATACCATTAATAGCTACTAAAGCCTTGAAATAATTATTTTTTAAAAAATTAAATACGTTAAACATGAAAAAACTATCTATTTTACTTTTATTATTTTCAGTAAATCTTATAGCTCAAAGTCCATGGACGAAAAAGAAAAACGAGGGATATGTACAATTATCTTTTACTACAATTTCTAATTATGATGCATTGTACGGTAACCCAGATTACAGCACTAATCGTAAAATAAATGATAATACTTTACAATTATATGGAGAGTATGGTCTTTCAGATAAAACAACTTTAATAGCTTCTGTACCTTTAAAAATGGTTAAATCTGGTGCTTTAGTACAACCAGTTTCATTTACTACAGAGGAATCAAAAACATCATTAGGAAATATTCAAATTGGAGTTAAGCATAACTTTTACAACAAAAAATGGTTATTAACTGGTCAATTAACAGTTGAAGCTAACACAAGTAGTTTTTCAATTGCTTCTGGTTTAAGAACTGGTTACGATGCTTGGACAGTTACACCATTATTTATTGCAGGTAGAGGATTTGATAGATGGTATATTCAAGCTTCAACAGGATTTGATATTAGAACTAACGATTATAGTAGTACATATAAGTTAGGTGGAGAAATAGGTTATAAAGCTATAGATTGGTTATGGGTTGCTGGATTTTTAGATGGTGTAGCTTCTCTTAAAAACGGAGATGTTGCTTTACCAATTCAAAATGTTGCTACGGGATTATACGTAAATGATCAAAGTTTTGCTGCATTTGGATTAAAACTAATAGGAGAAGTTAGCGATAAAACAGGAGTTAATTTTGGTTTCGGAGGAGCATTTGCTGGAAGAAATGTACCTAAAAAGGCAGCGTTAACTTTCGGATTATATCACAAATTTTAAAAAGTAAGGAAAACCCTTACTTTTTTTATGGCAAAAAAAAACTATGAAACATAAAAATAAAGTAGTTTGCGTTATCAACTAACCAAACTTAAACTTTAATTATGTTAAAAAACATTTCAAAACTAGGTGTTGCTTTAAGTAAAAAGGAACAAAAATTAGTGAACGGAGGATGGAGAAATATTAGATGCTTTACATACAAAGATTGCCCACCTTGGGATTCTTTTTGTTTAAATGGTTTCTGCCAATTCAAATAATACAAAGCGAGCTTAGGCTCGCTTTTTTTATGATTATATTAAAACTATCTTTGCGCTTTCAAATTAAAAACAATGACTGATAACGTAAGAGTACGCTTTGCTCCTAGTCCAACAGGACCATTACACATGGGTGGTGTTAGAACCGCATTATTCAATTATTTATTTGCAAAAAAATATAACGGAACTTTTGTTTTACGTATTGAAGATACAGATCAAACTCGTTATGTAGCAAATGCAGAACAATACATCATAGATTCTTTAGAATGGTGTAACATACCATTTGATGAAGGACCAGGGAAAAATGAAAAATTCGGACCATACCGTCAGTCAGAACGAAAAGAATTATATAAACAATATGCCGATTTATTAATTGAAAAAGGATGGGCATATTATGCATTTGATACTGCTGAAGAGTTAGATGCGCATCGTAAAAACCATGAAGAAAATGGTAAAACATTTATCTACAATTGGCATAATCGCGAAAAATTACAAAACTCTTTAGCGCTTTCTGAAGAAGAAGTAGCTACTAAAATAGCTGCTGGTGATAAATATGTAGTTCGTTTTAAAACACCACAAGACGAAACATTAATTATGCAAGATGAAATACGTGGGACTATTAAAATAGACACAAATACCTTAGACGATAAAGTATTATTTAAGTCAGATGGAATGCCAACGTATCATTTAGCAAACATTGTTGATGATCATTTAATGGAAATATCACATGTAATTCGTGGTGAAGAATGGTTGCCTTCTCTCCCACTTCACATGTTATTGTATAAAGCTTTTGGTTGGGATGCACCAAAATTTGCACACTTACCATTAATTTTAAAGCCAGTAGGAAAAGGAAAATTAAGCAAACGTGATGGAGATAAATTAGGTTTTCCAGTATTCCCATTAGAATATACCAACGAAGAATCAGGAGATGTTTCTAGAGGATATAAAGAAGATGGATATTTTAACGATGCATTTATTAATATGCTTGCTTTCTTAGGATGGAATCCTGGTACAGAGCAAGAAATTTTCTCTTTAGAAGAATTAATAAAAACATTCGATTTAGCAAGAGTTAGTAAATCAGGAGCTAAGTTTAGTCCAGACAAAACAAAATGGTTTAATCAGCAGTATTTACAGCTTAAAACAGATAAAGAGTTGACTGATTTATACTTGCCAATTCTTGAAGAAAAAGGAATCAATAGTGATGTAGATTATACAGAGAAAGTTGTTTCTTTAATAAAAGAAAGAGCCGTTTTTGTAGCTGATTTCTGGGATTTATCAAGTTTCTTCTTTGAAAATCCTACAGAATATGATGCAAAAGCAGCAAAAAAACAATGGAAAGAAACAACAGGAGCTTTAATGACTGAATTAACAAAAGTTATTTCTAATATTGAAGATTTTTCAATTGAAAATGCACAAACTGAAATTAAAGGATGGATTACTTCAAAAGAAATAGGATTTGGTAAAGTAATGCAACCACTTCGTTTGAGCTTAGTTGGTAAGTTAGCAGGACCAGATTTGTTTGAAATTATGACAATGATAGGAAAAGAAACTACCTTACAACGCATAAAAAATGCAATTGAGAAGTTATCATAAATAAAAAAATCCGGTTTTAAACCGGATTTTTTTATGTGTTTAGTTTTGTATCTAAAACTGATTATAGTAGCATGAAGCACTTGATTTATTAGGTGAATTACCACCAGACATATTATTCCAATTCAACCTAAATACAACACTTAATGTCCCTTGAATATGAGAACGCATACTTTCAAAGCTCTCTAATGAATGCTTGTAATATACTTGAGGATTTATACCTATAGTATCGGTTAACCAGTAAATACCACCCGCACCAATATTAAACGTTGGTGTCATTTTTCTATCAGAATCAACAACACTCCCTCCAGCAAAAACATAAGGGCTAAAATTCTCAAAGAGCGGATTTAAATTATAACGTAAAGACAAGTCTAACGAAAAATACTTTGCAGAATTTTCAATTAAACCAATATCATCAATAGTGTTTACAGACATAGCTCCGTCTAAAGAGAATCGCTCACCAACAGGCATAGTTAAGCTAATAACAGGTACTTGAAATTGATGTCCATCGCCAATAAAAGCAGCATCACTTGAACTAAATTTAGTAACTCCCATACCAATACCAATTTGCCAGGTATCGTTCAAATTTTGGGAAAACAAATTAATAGAACAACAAAGTACGGCTATAAGTAAAATTTTATTCTTCATTAAATAGTAGATTTATTATAATAACTTGGTTAGCGCGAATTTAGTATAAATCTGTTTAAATAGCGTTTACTTTTTTTATTGCGTTAGTAAAATCATCCAAGTCATTATCGTTCAATACTAAGTGCAAAGCTTCATCGCATACTTTTTCAACATTATCTGTTGGAAAATGTAAAGCAACAGCTATTTTTTGCATTAAAATCACCTGATCTTTGTCTACGTGTTCATCGGCAAAAATCATTTTAGTTAATCGATATAAACGTTCAATACGCTCATCGTAGCTCACAGGAGGATTGACAGGAAATTTTTCAGGATTCTTTAAAATTTCATCATACTCACTTTTATTAATGTGTAATTTTTTAACAGCTCTATCTAAAAGTTTCTGCTCTCCTTCTGAAATAATTCCATCAGTCTTTGCAATTTTTACAACACTGGCAAAATGACCTTTTTCTTGTTTGTGTTTTCCGCTTGAATATAAATCTGAAATAGCCATATCTAAATTTTTTAAGATTAATAAGTTTTTAATATTTAGAAGCAGGGATTAAAAAAAAGTCACGAGTAACTTTTCTATTAAATTTAAGAAATTTGTCAAAAAAACAAGAATTGATTTTTTTTATGTTGTTGTTTTTAAATATAAATTTTAGTAATTAAAACGGCTTCCTCAAGGTTTTTTTAAGCGTATTTTAAAAATGGCCTTATAGAATTGTTGTTATTTATTTAAAACACTCTAAAAACCACCTAAAATTAAGTTTTTACATTTTTTTGACTCAAAAATTCACTTTTGAGTGTTTTTTGAAAATTTAAATAAAATTTTATGATCAAATTAAAAATTAGATAAGGAAATTCTATTAAAAAAAATAAATCTTAAACAATGTTTCACATGAAAAAAATTTCATGTGAAACATCTCAATTAATAATCCCAAATAGGATTTGGAAATTTTTTTTGTTGATGAAGATCACCTCCATCGATACGATCCCAAAATCTTCCACCAACTTTTTGTTCGGCGTCATAGGTAACAACTAAATAATCTTCTAATTCACCACTTAATTGTCTATTCTCCATTTCAAAAGTCCATAATGACAAACGACCTTTATCGTCTTCAGCTAAAACACTTTTAACAAAAGCATGTGGAATAGGAACATCGATACCATATTCGTTAGAAGAATCGCCAATAGTTTTAATTTTTTGATCAAAATAGAAAACAGGAGCGGTAAGTACATATGTTTCTAAAATTTCTGGTTTGTCGTTGAGTTTTCTGATAGCTTCTTCTAATTTTCTCCAAATTCTACGATTAAAATATGGTTTTTGAGGAGACATATTCGATAGTAAAAAGGTTTCACTATTTTGAATTTCCAGAATATCACTATTTGCACTGGCCACAAGGTGTCCACGGTCGTAACCACTATTTTTATAAGCCCCTAAACCAGCGCGAAAACGTTTAGGAACTCTAGTATCAGCACGAAAATTATTCATACGATCTGCTTTGGTTAGCAAATACTTATTTCTGTTAATAATTTCTAGTGTCCATTTGGCTTGTCTGAAATACCAAGAGTAACCAATAGTAAAATAACGACCTACTAAAATTTCATCGCATACTGGAGCACCATAACGAAGTTCAGGTTGGATTTGAAATGGATTATTCATTTTTCTTTTTTATAAAATTTAGTTGTTAAATTACTGAAAATAAGTTAATTAAATATTTGTAAAACGTTAATTTTAAGAGGTTTATAAAATATATGGCTGAAGAAAAATTGTATTTACAAAATGAAAAGTTCCACGTGTAGTAAGTTTAAAAACAAACAAACTTCTATATTTTAAACGTTTTTCTACATGTAAAATTGGAAGAACTACTTTGCTCCTCTCCTATTAAATAACTAAGTTTAATGACAGAAAAGAAAAGGTTTTTAACAATGGAAAACGTAGAAATATTTGAAGATAAAAGAGCTATTAATTACAATGAATTTGTTGAAGCTTGGATACCAAACTACCACTATTTTTTAAGCAAATTACCACAGATTTTAAGTCAAATAACCAACAAAAAATTACTAGTAGCAGGTTGTGGAACAGGTAACGAAATAGCCTATTTTATAGAGAATTCTAAGCAATGGGAAATTTTAGGAGTAGATCCGTCGCCAGAAATGATAGCACAAGCTAGAAAAAAGCTACAAGAATATAAAAATGTAACTTTAATCGAAGGACTGGTAAGTGATTTAAATCAATCGCAAAAATTTGGAGCTGCTACCCTACTATTGGTACTGCATTTTATGGAAGATGATGGTACGAAGCTAAACTTACTAAAAAGCATAGCAGAGAGGTTGGAAAACAACGCTCCATTGGTATTATTAGACATTACAGGAACTAAAAAACAACTCAAAGAAAACTTACAAATATTAAGACAGCTTTTACCAAAAACAATTACGGAAGAAGAGATAAACAATCGCTTGTATCGTATAGAAAATAAGTTAAAAGCAGTTTCGGAAGAACGATTAAGCGAATTGCTTATAGAAGCTGGATTTGAAGCACCTTTACGCTTTTTTCAAACATCTATTTATATGGGTTGGATAACTACAAAAAGAACGAATTAAATTATATAAAATGCTAAAGAAAATAGACAAAGTTTTAGCTGCTTTTGGAAACATTAGAGCTATGAAAAGAACACATGTTGATACTTATACAGAAGGAAGGATAAATGAAATAAAAGGTGATCAAATTGCAGGAAATAATCTATTAGGTATTTGGATTACATTCAACGAATTGGCTGGTTATAAGTTCTTAGAATTAGCTATGCTTAGCAGAACAGAAATAAAAACATTTAAAGGTGTAGAGTTATCTTTTTTGGGAGGGGAAGTAGAAATGTATATAGATTCTGATACTAAAGAAATAAGCTCTGATTATTCCAATGTTTCTAATAGATGGCTAACACATATAAGTTTTGAAGTAAGTGATGAAGACATAGATTTTATAACAAAAAAAGAGTATGAAATTGTTCAAATAGAGAGTAAAAAGAAGCAAATTAGATTTAAAACAACTAACAATAGTTAAAAGCAACTAATTTTAGAAAAATTTAAAATTAGAAAAAAAATAATACTCGTATTTTAGCTCAAAATTTTTTAGGTTGAGTAAGCAAACTATTGTAAATTATTACCAACAATCGGATAATGTAAACCAGATTGTTAGTGCACTTCAACAAGAACAACACCATTTTCAAATAACGAATTTGGTTGGTTCTTCGTTGTCTTTTGTTATTTCAGAATCATTTAAAAAAGCTGATAAACCTTACTTGTTAGTACTAAACGATAAGGAAGAAGCCGCTTATTATTTAAACGATTTAGAGCAATTATTAGGCGATAAAAACGTACTGTTTTACCCAGGTTCTTATCGAAGACCCTATCAGATAGAAGAAACGGATAATGCGAATGTATTACTGCGTTCAGAGGTATTAAATCGAATTAATTCTCGAAAGAAACCAGCCATTATAGTTACTTATCCAACTGCTCTATTTGAAAAAGTAGTAACTAAGAAAGAACTAGAAAAAAACACACTAAAAATTACGGTTAGTGAAAATGTTTCGCCAGATTTTGTCAACGAAGTACTGTTTGAATACAATTTCAATCGAGTAGATTTTGTTACAGAACCAGGAGAATTCTCGGTACGTGGAGGAATTATTGATGTGTTTTCATTTTCCAATGACGAACCGTATCGTATAGAGTTTTTTGGCGATGAAGTAGATAGTATTCGAACCTTTGATGTAGAAACTCAACTTTCAAAAGAAAAGCTGAAGAAAGTAAGTATAATGCCAAATGTAGAAAACAAGGCATTACAAGAAAAAAGAGAGAGTTTTTTAAAGTACATCTCTTCAAAAACAGCCATTTTTGTCAAGAATGTTGATATTCTTACAGGAAATTTAGATAAGTTTTATAGAAAAGCAGAGCTATCATTTGCCGAATTATCTACAGAAATAAAACATTCGGAGCCTAAAGAGTTATTTTGTAATGGAGAACTCATAAAAAATCAATTACAAGAGTTTACAACCGTAAAAATTGGAACAACAGTAGATGAAAAACTAACAAAAGTTAGTTTTGATACTCACCCACAACCTTCATTCAATAAAAAATTCGATTTATTAATTCAGAATTTTAACGAGTTTTCGGCTAAAGGATTTACCAATTATATTTTTTGTGCCAATGAAAAACAAGCACAAAGGTTCCACGATATTTTTGAAGATGGTGAACAAGATGTTTCATATGAAACAATTGTATTCCCTTTGTATCAGGGGTTTGTTGATTTAGAAAACAAAATAGTTTGTTATACAGATCATCAAATATTTGAGCGTTATTACAAGTTCCGTTTAAAGAATGGATATGCTAAAAAGCAGTCAATAACCCTAAAAGAACTAACAAAATTAGATATTGGCGACTATGTAACTCACATAGACCACGGAATAGGAAAGTTTGGAGGATTACAAAAAATAGACGTTGAAGGAAAAAAGCAAGAAGCTATTAAACTAGTTTATGGCGATCGCGATATTTTGTATGTAAGTATCCATTCGTTGCATAAAATCTCGAAGTTTAACGGAAAGGATGGTAAGCCACCTAAGGTATATAAACTAGGTTCAGGAGCTTGGAAAAAGGTAAAACAGAAAACCAAGGCAAGAGTAAAACATATAGCATTTAACCTAATTCAGTTATATGCAAAGAGAAAGTTACAAAAGGGATTTGCTTTTGGACCAGATACTCACATGCAGCATGAGCTAGAAGCAAGTTTCTTGTATGAAGATACACCAGATCAGTACACATCTACACAAGATGTAAAGGCCGATATGGAAAAAGAACAACCTATGGATCGTTTGGTTTGTGGAGATGTTGGTTTTGGAAAAACAGAAGTAGCCGTACGTGCAGCATTTAAGGCAGTAGATAACGGAAAACAAGTAGCTGTTTTAGTACCAACAACAGTTTTAGCGTTTCAGCACTTTAAAACCTTCTCTGAGCGATTAAAAGATTTTCCGGTTAGTATTGACTATTTAAACCGATTTAGAACCGCAAAACAGCGAAAAGGCGTTTTAGAAGGAGTTACCGATGGTAGTGTTGATATTGTAATAGGAACACATCAATTAACCAACAAGAGTATAAAATTTAAAGATTTAGGACTGTTAATTATTGATGAAGAACAAAAGTTTGGAGTAGCTGTAAAAGACAAATTAAAAACAATTAAAGAAAACGTAGATACATTAACCTTAACTGCAACACCAATTCCAAGAACATTACAGTTTAGTTTAATGGCTGCACGTGATTTATCGGTAATAAAAACCCCACCACCTAACCGTCATCCAATAGAAACCAATGTAATTCGCTTTAGCGAAGAGAGCATTCGAGATGCAATTTCTTATGAGGTTTCACGTGGAGGACAGGTGTTTTTTATTCACAATAGAATAGAAAATATAAAGGAAGTAGCTGGTTTGTTACAACGATTGGTACCAAGTGCTAAAATTGGTATAGGTCACGGTCAAATGGAAGGAAAAAAGCTAGAAGAATTGATGCTTGGTTTTATGAACAATGAGTTTGATGTACTGGTATCAACTACTATTATTGAAAGTGGATTGGATGTACCTAATGCAAATACGATTTTTATAAACAATGCAAATAATTTTGGACTGTCTGACCTTCACCAAATGCGTGGACGTGTAGGACGTTCAAACAAAAAAGCTTTTTGCTACTTTATCACACCGCCATATCATATGATGACAGACGATGCTCGTAAGCGTATACAAGCCTTAGAGCTGTTTTCTGAATTAGGTAGTGGACTGAATATAGCCATGAAAGATTTAGAAATTCGTGGAGCTGGAGACTTATTAGGAGGTGAACAAAGCGGATTTATTAACGATATTGGTTTTGATGCTTATCAGAAGATATTACAAGAAGCTATAGAAGAGCTGAAAGAAAACGAGTTTAAAGAATTATATCCGGTAGATGAAAATGCACCAAAAGAATACGTAAAAGAAGTGCAAATTGATACCGATTTTGAGATTCTTTTCCCTGACGATTATGTGAATTCTGTTACAGAACGTTTAAGTTTATATAACAAGTTATCTACCCTAACTACAGAAGAAGAATTACTTGAGTTTGAGAGTCAAATTACCGATCGTTTTGGAGAGTATCCAACACAAGTTCAAGATTTATTTGACAGTGTTCGTATCAAGTGGTTAGCAAAAGAATTAGGGATTGAAAAGATAATCTTAAAGCAAAAACGAATGATTGGATATTTTGTATCGGATCAGCAAAGTGCTTTTTACCAAACAGAAGCATTTACTAAGATGCTACAATATGTACAACGTAATTCTAAAAGCTGTGTAATGAAGGAAAAACAAACCAAAAATGGCTTGCGTTTACTTATTACATTTATAAAAATAGATTCGGTTCATAAAGCCTTAGAAACCTTAAAAAGAGTGTAAATTAAATAATTAAAATAAGCTATGAAAAAAATGAGTATGCTACTAATACTGTTTGCATCAGCAGTAGTATTAGGTCAAGAATTAAAAGGAAAAATAGAGAATTATGAAAAAGGAACTTTTTTTTCGTTACGAAACCTTGGAGAAAGAGTAGTTAAAAACATTGAAGTAGATACAACAGGTACGTTTAATACAGGAAAAATTGATTTATCTGATGGATATTATATTCTAAGAAAGAATAATGAAATGATTTATTTGTATCTAAAAAATAATGACGATTTAACTATTTCATTTGATGCAAAAGACCTTATAAATACAGTTGCTTTTTCTGGGAAAGGAGCAAAAATAAACCAGTATTTAATAGATAAAAGAAAATTATTTATAGAGAGAAAAAAAGATACTGAGAAGTTTTATAAAGTAGGTGAGAATAAATATTCAGAGCAAATAAAAATCTTAAATGAAGAGGTTAAAAATATGCTAATGAGTAAAAAATTAGATGATTCTTTTGTAGAGAAAGAATTAGAAGATTTAAAATATGACTACTTATTGGATTTATATAGTTATGAAAATTTGCAAAAATTTTATTTTGGAAAAATAATTACTCCTTCAGAAAGCTATTTAAAGCCTTTAAAAGATATAAATTATGATGATGAGTATTTGTTTAATACAATACCTGCCTATAAGAATTTAGCCGGTTTAAAATGGAAAAAAGCTATAGAAAAAGCAGAAAATATAGAAGAAATGGATATGCTTTTTAGAAGTATTAAAACTGGAGCGTTAAAGCTAGATGTATTATTGAGTTTTTATTATGGTATTTCTAAAACCCCAAAGAAATCAGAAGAATATTATAAGCTGATAAAAGCATATGTTACCCACAAAGAGTTTTTAAAAGAAGCCAAGAAGTTATATGAAAACGTTAAAAAAACAAAAGAAGGGAAAACATCTCCTAATTTTGAATTTAATGATATAAATGGAAAAATAGTTAAGTTAACCGATTTTAAAGGTAAATATGTTTTTATAGACGTTTGGGCTACTTGGTGCTTACCTTGTTTACAGCAAATACCTTACATAAAAAAGTTAGAAGAAAAATATCATGGCAAAAACATAGTTTTTATTGGGATTTCAGTTGATAAGAAAGATAAACATGCTTTATGGAAAGAAACATTAGAATCTAAAAAAATGAAAGGGATACAGTTATTTGCAGATAATTCTTTTCAATCTAAATTTATAAAATCATATAGTATAACTTCAATTCCAAGATTTATATTAATATCACCAGAAGGAAAAATTGTGAATCCCAATATGCATAAACCTTCAGATGAAAGAACTGAAAAAGTTTTAGATGAATTACTCAAATAATTAAAAACTCCTCTATTCAAAGAGGAGTTTTTTTAGTTTTTAAAGTATTTAGAATTTTAATAAAAAAGTGTTTACTTTTGTGGTGAATGAAGATATACTCAACGCTCCAGAGAGGAGAATTCCACACCCATTACTGCGAAGATTTTTTAATAAACGAAGAACTATCCAATAATCAGAGATTAATAGCTGTTATGGATGGATGTTCCACGGGGAAAGAAGCTGTTTTTTCATCTATATTGTTTGGCAAAATCTTAAGAAATATAGCTAAAAAGACAGGATATAAGTTTTTTGTAGAGAAAGAAGTTACAGGACCTAAACTAACACTTGAAAACGTTTTAAAAGAGCTTTTTGATGAATTAAAAATCATTAGAAATAAGTTAGATTTAGAATTTAACGAGTTGTTATCTACTTTAATTTTAGGAATAGTGAATTCTAATAATGCTAAGGCAGAAATTATAGTTGTAGGTGATGGATTGGTTTGTGTTGATGGAAAAGAATATCATTTTGAACAAGAAGACAAACCTGATTATCTGGGCTATCATTTGAATGAAGATTTTAATTTCTGGTTTGAGCAACAAAAACAACGAATTTCAATAGAAATGTTCTACGATTTATCTATCAGTACAGATGGAATTTATTCTTTTAAAAATCTTAAAAACAAAGAAAATCAAAAGGAAGAATCAGAGATAATTCAAACACTATTAAAAGATATCCCAGAAGCGTCTGCTACCAATTTTTTAGATAGAAAATTGATAGAGTTATCCAAAGAAAACCAGATTCCAACCGACGATTTGGCTATTCTAAGATTAGTGATTTAATAATTCTAGTTACTTACCAAGTTTTTTTGCTGAGGTAATTTATCTTTAATAATTTTTATTAAAAACCTTAGTACTTCATCTCTTCTATATTTCCATGAGACATAAGAAATAGGGATTATTTGTATCCCTACCCTGTGTAAAATACGGTATCTTTCAATATCAAAAGCATGAATAAAACTACCAGGATACCCTATTAAATCAATACCAAGGTACTTTTTATCCTTTTCTAGCAATAAATCTATACTTAAACCTGCAATGACATATCCAACATGAATAGTTGCGTTAAATGACTTTAAAAAGGCTTGTACTTCTTTACTGAAGATATCTTCTTCAATTTTTAAAGTGGTAGTCTGTTCAGAAATTTGTTTCTCAAAAGAGCTTAAATAATGTCTTAATTGCGATTTTTCATGAAGTTCTTTAGGATCTATCGAATAAAAAATATGTTGTTCATTTCGAGCTCGTGTAATCGCAACATTAAATACATCTTCTTTGTTTAAATAATTTAAACTAGCAAAATGAGATTGATTACTAACGGTCATAGATAATAACATAACATCGCGTTCTTCTCCTTGAAAATGATACGGAGTACCAAGTTTTATTTGATGTTTTTTGATTGTTCTTAATTCAAAAGTTTCTTTAATAAGCTTGGTTAAATAGTCAGTTTGATGTCTGAAAGGAGATAATACACCGATACTAGTAGCTAGATTTTTATGGATTTCAGACTCATTGTTTACTATTTTTTGAATGTGTTTTATTATTCTTATGACTTCTTCATTGTTAACACCTTTATTGTCTTGTGTACCTGATGTTTTATGTACAAAAACAGCTTTTTTATTTCTGTTTGAAGGAGTTTGTGTCATAACACGTAAAGCTTCTCCATAAAAAGAATGGTTACTAAAATGAATAATATCGGGTAACGAACGATAATGCTCATCAAGTAAGACAATTTGGTTTCCTTTAGCGGTTAGTTCCAGTGTAAAATCTAACAAACTCTTTTTTCGGTAATCATATCGTATGGTATCAGTAATGTTTTCTTGTTGCTGAAAACGATGCATTTGAGTTTTGGATAAGAAACTAATATGACGTAATTGATTCGTATCCCCTGCTACAACTACCTTTTTAGCGCGTTGAAATACTGGTAAACAAGAGGCAATATCGCACTGTGTAGCTTCATCAACAATAGCAATGTCAAATAATTCTTTTTGCAATGGAAGACTAGTTGCAATTTCATCAATTTTAACTAACCAAACAGGTAAAAAATGTGTTAAAGGTTTAGCATTTAAACTTTGTAATTGTTTGTTAATTAACGATTTTTCATTGGTTTGAAATACATTAGAAAGCGCAATTAACTTCTGCATTTCTTTATTAGAATACCATATGATTTTAGAGATGAGGTTTTTTAATAAAGCTTCATTTGATCTTTGTTCAAAAAGAGATAATGTTTTAAAATATTTCTCAATAATTTTCCATTCATCAGTTTCAAAAGAACGAATAAAATTGATATCAATTTTAGTTAAGGTACGTTGGATAAAACTATCTGAAAGATATTTTTCCATACGTTCAATTTCTTTATTAGTTTTTTCTATAAAATCATTTTCAAGATCTTTTAAAGCTTGGTAATGAAAGTCTTGCTTAACCGTTGCTAAATGTGCTTGTTTTTCATGATTGTGACTATAATAAGTACCATTTATAATTTTTCTAAGTTTGGCTAACAAGGTTCTTTTGTAGTAGTTTCCTCCTACTTTTATTGAAAAATCACCAATTTTAGAATTCATTAATTTGTCAGAAACTACCTGTAGTGCTTGAGCAGTTTTAGTAACAATCAATACACTTTTACCTTTGCTTACATAATCTTGAGCAATGGCATTGATAGTATATGTTTTCCCTGTTCCTGGAGGTCCAAAAATGACCGATTTATCATAATTAGAAGCATTTTGGACTATACGCTCTTGTGCCGAATTTAAAAGTAATGGAATCTTAATAGGCTGGTTTGCTGTAAATAAATTTTCTTCTATTTCTGAAGAGAAAAAAGCTTGTAAACCTTTTGAATAATCAGGGTTACTTTTTAGGATTCAAGTTCATTTACAACAGAATTAACATTATTTGCACGACTTGAAATAAAAAGTCCAGCACTTGCTATACCCTTATATTGCTCAATATCTTTTGTACTTTGTAATTGTTTTTTCAGATAAGTTTGATTCTTTAATTTAGGAAATAATAAAAAATCAGTATCAAAAATTAAGTTTGTAATATGCTTTTCAATAACTCTTTGTAATTGACTAATAAATCCAAAAGTAATAAACGGTTGTTGTTCTAAAAGCGTTTCTATTTCTGTAAAAAAGTCATCAAAAGAAGTCTTATATACTAAGCTTTTACAAAAAGCAATATTCAATTGCCTAGATTCATGGTCAATTCTTATAAAATGATCATTGTCTTTTTCTTCAATAGTTGTTTTATAAATAAACAAAGGAGCTACTATTGAAGTAGTTTTCTTTTTAAAATTATTGCGTTTTCCTATGCAAAAAATACTAGCATACCAAAGCTCTTTATCGTTTTTAAAAAGTTCTAATGTTTGTAAACTTTCAACCGCTTGTTTGGCTGGAATAAATTGTAAAGGATATTTATTATTAACAAGTTCTTCTTCTGTTTTAATAATAAATTGATTTTCATATTTACTAGAAAAGAAATTCAAAATTCCTGTTTCTTTATTATCGGCCAAATAGCACTTATGAAAATAAGAAATATAGTTCGTTATCATAGTTTTTTTAAGAACAGCTAACTTAAGAAATCTATAAATAATAAAAAGAGTAGTATTTATTAAAACACTACTCTTATTTTCTTCCCCTTAATACATAATTAAATTTCCCCTCTATCCAAAAAAGTACTTATAAAAATTAACCAAAGAAGCATAAAGCATAAATAAGGCCATTGCTTTTGCTGTATACACATAGCCTTTAACACCAAATACTTTTTTAAAAAACCATATAAATCTTGTACTTGATTTTTCTGAAGTATCTTTTGCTATCTGAAACCAAAATAAGGCTGCAAAACCCAATAAAAAAAATCCTGAAAACATAAGATTAATAAATTAAAATTTCTGAGTTAAAAGTATTTTAAAATCTCTAAAAAGAGGATTAGATTTTCATCAGTAACAACTAGATTTTCACCGGTATAATCCACATTTCCACTAGGTCATTTTTTTGACGCAATTTCTACGCTACTTTCGTGAAAAACAATGAAATAAAATCATGAAAACAACTCAGTATCTATCCACATTATTATTCGTTTTTTTACTTCAAACGAACCATGTAAATGCCCAGTTTGGAAAGCTCAGTAAACGATTTAAAAAAACGTCTAAAGCTATTTCTAAAAACACTCAAAAAGTAACAGACACTAAACAACTCTTAGCGTCTTTTTTTGATGCCGATTTTAGTACCTATCCTAAGCTAATAAAATCAAAACCTTATAAAGAACAAGTACGTAATTCTGGTGCTGTAAGTAGAATTAATAAAGTAGATCAGCTAATCTCATTATATCTAAGAGATAAATCGAAATGGGAAGCCAAAGGTTTTTCTAAATATCAAGGGTTTTTAAAAGCTCGTATATCTCGATTAGAACCTGGAGTACAAGGCATACAGGAAGCTGCTCCTGCATGGTTTATGCTACCATTTTACCATAAAACAATCAATAATATTAAAGAAGAATTAGAAGGTAAAACAGCCGAAAATGAAGCATTGAAACAAAAACAATATGAAGATGAACTTCAAGCAAAAAAGGAACAAGGAGTTGCTGATTCTTTAGCCTATGTACAAAAGGCTTACGATGAATTTAAGATGTTAACTAAGGAAAGACCTTATAAAGAAGAGGAAAAAATAGTTTCAGATTTTCATAAAAAGAATATTGGAAAAATAGTTTTTTCAAAATCAAATATTGTTAAGGATGCTCCAAGTACTACCAAAACAACTAATTATTTTACTTCTAATGATGAGATTTATATGGCAGCATATTTAGGAAAGGCTATTCGAAACATGTACTTTAAACCTAAAAATGTTCAAAAAGAGTTATATAAAGATTTACTATTATCTGCCGATAATTACAATATATCTATATACATAGATGGAAAAAAACACTATACTCCAGAGCTTCGTTTAAACTTTGAAGGAATGAACGAAAAATTTGTGGAACCTTTATCGTATTACGCTTCTTGGCATACTAAAAAAAGAGACGGAGGTTATACTTCAGAGGATTTTATTGAAATAATGAGAAAATTACCAAGAGGTAAACACAAAATTAAAATTGTAGCTACGGTAAATACATCAATAAATTTCCAAGATCCAGAGTTACAAGTTCAAGCTTATTTTGAAAAGAATCGTTATAAAAACGAAGAGTTATGGGAAGCTTCAAAAAAGAACATTGATTATAAGCCAGAAGCACCAGTTTTTGAGGGAGAATTTACAATTAATATCCTTGGTCCAATGAAGTCTGGGTATAAGTGGACAACTGTTAAAACAGGAGGCCTAAATAAGAGTGCTAGTATTAAAGCTGGGATTAAAAAAGTGGAACAAAAAGATGGTTCAAAGGTTATTGGAGTAAAGGTAGAATCTGATAGTTATGGAATAGCTCGTAACAGTCTTACAGGCGTAATACTATATCGTTATGTAGTTGCTACAGTAGCTTTTAAAAGTAAAAGAAATGGGTTGCCTTATAAATTCCGCAAAACATATAAACAACGATATAATGGAAGTAAATATCAAACTACTTGGTATGCTAATACAGCAGCTATAGGAGGTGTATATAGACTTTTAGACTTGTAAAATACTTAAAACATAAGTAAGGGAAGACTGCTCTTAAAGTATTATAAAACTACTAGTTAGAAATTATAGACTTTAAAGCAGTCTTTATATTATTCTACTAAATAAAATCGATTGATCTGGTTTCTTAAGTTGTTTTTATAAGTAGCCCCAATAACAAAAGTAGTTTTGCCTATTACTATTTTATCACCTAAAATGTTTCCATTGTAAAAATTAGGTGATAGATTTACTATAGTTCCTTCATTAATTCTACAAAAATTAGAGGGTAATTGAGATTGTAATGAACGTAAGGAGGTTTTTAGAAAGTAATATTCTTTTTGATGAGTTTGAAACCATATATAATTTTCACGAACAGCTTCAGGTTCATCGTTTTCATTTAAAAAAGCTTTTTTAGAAAAGAAAGCTATATCTGAATATGGAACAGGAACTTTGGTAATTTGAGAATCGGTGTATTGTTTCAATTCTTCTAAGTAATCTACTAACCCCATAACCCCTTTTTTAGGCATTGTTTGCTTGGTATTTTTTTTAGCAAGTACGGTTTGAATAGTTCTTATAATTTCTCTAGAATCTAATCGAGGCTTTGTTTTTAGCATAAATGCATCATGATGCGTTGCTAATCCTTGATAAAAAGTTTGATTATCCTGTAAACTAGTTAAATAAATAAAAGGAATTGAATAATGGTCAGATAAGTATTTTCCTAAATCTATGCCTGTTTCTGTTCCTTGCAAATCAATATCTAATAAAACCAAGTCAGGCAATTGTTTAGTAAGTGCTTTTTTAGCATCTTCAACACTTGGTAAATAATCACTTACTGCATACCCTTCTTTTAATAATAATCTACGTAAACGCTCGTATAATATAGCTTCATCTTCTACAATAAAAATAGTTGCTTTCATAAATTATAAAGGGAATTTAATTTGCATACGAACACCTTGATGTTCCATAATTTGGAAGTTACCATTTAATTGACGACTTAACAGTTGAATGGTTCGTAAACCAAAAGAAGTTGTAGTATCTATATTAAAATCAGAACTAAATCCAATTCCATTGTCTTTTAATTCTAATATACCTTCATTTTTGTTTTGTGTAAGTTGAACCCAAACGGCTCCTTTGTGTTGATTTGGAAAGGCGTGTTTAATTGCATTTGTTAAAAATTCGTTGACAATTAAACCTAAACAAAAAGAGGTTTCAGCTTTTAACTGTAAGTTTTCACTCACTTCATTTTCAATAGTTACTGTTTCATCTGGAAAAGTATCTTGCAACTTGTCAATCAATTGATTTACATAACGACGAGCTGGAATTTTTAATCCATTTTCTGTTTGATATAAGTGATTGTGTACCTCATATATACCATTTATTTTTTGTTGAATTTCTGATAGTTTAGATTCAAAATGAGTCTCATCAAATTCTTCTTTAGCTACCTCTAAAAATGCATCAATAATTCCTAAGTTATTTTTAATGCGATGATGCATTTCTTTTTGTAAAGCAATGATTAGTTTTTGCTGACGGTTACTTTTAATCA
Source organism: Tenacibaculum aiptasiae (assembly GCF_965221665.1). Classification (NCBI taxonomy): domain Bacteria; kingdom Pseudomonadati; phylum Bacteroidota; class Flavobacteriia; order Flavobacteriales; family Flavobacteriaceae; genus Tenacibaculum; species Tenacibaculum aiptasiae. The sequence goes on along the minus strand of NZ_CBDCSN010000002.1, from coordinate 1,251,955 downwards.
ACAACCAAAAAATTATTGTTAATACAATTAAAATAGTACTGATTATCCAGATTAATAATCGATTTTTTTTGCTCTGATTTGCTAATAAAATTTCTTGTTTTTCCTTTTGAAGTTCTAGCTCTAAATTCTCTTTTTCCTTTTGAGCAAGTCCTATTTTTTGTGAAGTATAAGCTGTTTTACGTTTTACAGTTTCATTAGCTACTGAGTCTTTTAAATGAATGCGAAGGCTTTGCAAATTATAAGCTTGTTCCCAGTTTTTATTAGCTACATATAAGTTTTCTAAAGCTTTGTAATTGGCAATTTTTAAATCGGCCATTCCCTTTTCTTTTTTAAGAGCTTCAAACTGTTTAATAGCACTATTCGTTTTACCCTTAATTTTAGCCATGTGTGCGTGAATACTAGCAATATTATAATCGTAAGTTTTCTTAACGGGGCTTTCAATGGCCAAAAAATCATTGTAAACTTTTAAGGCTTCCTTTTTCTTGTTATTTTTTAACAATACCCTAATATATCCAGGCTGTATAAGTTTCCATTCCCAATCTGAATAAAAACCTGAGTTTTTAAAGAGTTCTAAACCTTTTTTATAAGCGTCTAAAGCCTCCTTGTTTTTTTCTATATGACCTAAGTTTATGGATCTATTTATAGTACTGACAAATTGATAATAAACGTTATCCAAATCGCCATAACGATCAAAAGCTTCTTGATATCTTTTATCAGCTAACTCATAATTACCAACAGAAGTATCAATCATTGCTTGGAACATAGCAGCACTTGCAGCATAAAAAGGGCTTTGCTCTATTTTATTAGCTTTTAATAATTGATCGATATGATTTTCTGCTTTAAAAAAATTACTCTGACCAAGGTAAAGACCTACCAAGTTAATATGCACTCTACACTCTCCAGAAATATCATTTAATTTTCTATAATTAGTTAAGGCTTGATTGTATAACTCTAAGGCTTTTTTAGTTTGGTTATTTTCTTTGTAATGATTAGCCAAATTCATTTTTAAACCAGCTAAATTGCTGAAATCATTATTTTTTTCGGCAACTTTAATACCTCTCTTTAATTGACTTTTAGCACTATCTACTTTATTTAATGAACTCCATAAATTTCCTTTTAACAAGTATTGCCAAGCAATAAGTGATTGGTTTTTCGTGTTTTTTTGAATAGAATCTAGAAAAAGTAATCCCTCTTCTATTTTTCTATGTGAATCGTAATAATTAGTAATCGTAGTTTGAATATCTTTTTTTGCTTTATAGGTGTAAGCAGTATCTAAAATATGACGTAAACTATCTGGAATTTGTGAAAAACAATTAGAAACGGTGAATATAATACCAATTAAAATGAAGGGATACGTTTTCATACCTACAAAAATAGCGTATGAAATTAGCCTTCGTTATGCAGATATTACCCTATACCTTGAGTCATTTACCTTAAATTGTATTTTTTAGGGGTTATAAACTCCAAAAGAGCAGTTTAAACACAATTTTTCTAATAATTAATTATCAGGAATCCTTTTATATTTGCGGGCATATTTTAATAGCATGCAAAACAATCATATTCAAAACTTAACAGGCTTATTATTAGCAACATTTTTTATCAGTACTTCAGGTGTTTTAGGTAAATATATTGCCATGCCTTCTGAAGTAATTGTTTGGTTTCGATCAGCTTTTGCTATGGTGTTTTTATACGTGTTTTGCCGTTATAAGAAAATAACAGTTACTATTAAATCAAGGAAGCACTTAATACCGTTTATTATTAGCGGGATTTTTATGGCAATTCATTGGATTACTTATTTCTATGCTTTAAAAAAATCGAGTGTTGCTATTGGAATGTTATCATTATACACATTTCCAGTTATGATTGCTTTTTTAGAGCCTTTATTTTTAAAGGTTAAGTTCAATCCTATATATATTGTTTTAGGGATTATGGTGTTGTTAGGAATTTATATTCTTGCGCCCGATTTTAACTTAGAAAGTTCTAATGTACAAGGAGTTTTGTTTGGGCTTTTATCTGCGCTATGTTATTCTATTAGAATCTTAATATTAAAGCAATATGTTACTCAATATGATGGAGTATTACTCATGTTTTTTCAAACCTTAATAATTACTGTTTGTTTGGTACCTGTTCTGTTTTTTATGGACGTATCAGGATTCGAAAGTCAATTTCCATTTTTATTATTATTAGCTTTATTAACTACAGCTATTGGACATAGTTTAATGGTACATTCGTTGCAGTTTTTCTCAGTGTCTACAGCTAGTATCATTAGTAGCGTGCAACCTATTTTTGGAATTATTTTAGCTTTTTTATTTTTAAATGAAATTCCCACATGGAACACTTATTTGGGAGGAAGTTTAATTTTAGCTACTGTAATTATAGAAAGTATTAGAAGTAAAAAATAATCGATTAGATTACTCTCATATTTTCATAATTACGCTTTACAAACTCTAGTGCAGTATCTAGTATTTCTCCCATATTATTGCTCTTTTTAAAATGAACATCTTTAGTAAAATCAAAAATTTGCTGTTTTAACAAGCTAATGTTTTTTTCGGTTGAAATTACATCGTTTTTCATACAATAAACGAGTTGGTCTACCCTACTTTCAGAACTTAAAATACGTTTAGCAACAATAGAGCGTTCTTCAATTTTGTATTGGTTAATAGAAGTTTCTTGAAGCTTCTGCCCTACTAAGGTTACCATTGAAAAGTTTTCTTTAAAAAATTGAGGATAATACACTTTGAATTTTCCTTCAAAACATTGTTGATCAAAATCTATCGCACGAATTTTATACACTACATGATCAAAATCGTGAGTAGGCACAATTACGTAGTTATATGAACGCATATCGCCCAATAAACGAATCATACAACGTTCGTTAAACTTGACAAACTCTTTAGCTATCTGAGCTTTTTCAGACTCGGTACATTTTGGTAAAAAATCTTTAATAAAAACATCACCAGGAATTCCAGCAATATGTTCTTCAATTAGCGTGTCTTTATACACTAAAAAGTTGAGATTGTAAGGTGATAAAATATGTTCTAATTCAAGCCCATAAATACGAGAGGCATCGGTTTTTTTTACATAAAAATACGTATAGTTATCGTTTAAAATATTACGAACTTTTACACGGAAAGGTTTAGAATTACCAAAGGTACAGTAGTCTATAGCATCAATATTTAAAAAAGGAATGGTTTCTTCATTACCATTTGAATGTAAAATAGTGTATACTTTTTTAAGACTTAAATCAATTTCTTCACGATCAAATTCAGAATAATAAGTACGTACCCAAAGCGTATCAACATCATTGTTATCATACACAACTACTGATCCTTGAAACCGTAACAAATCATCATAAAAAATAGGGATTTTAATGTTTCTACTATGCTCAGTTAAATAAGTATGTAGCTCTTCAGTTACTGGAAAAGCAGGCTTTTTTTGAGACATTAATTTTTCTTCTGATGACATTTCTAAACTGTTTTAATCAAAAATAATCAAGTTTAACTTACTTCAAACATTTTACCGGGTAAAGGTTTTATAATATCTTTTAATTCCATTTGTAATAATATAGAAGATAGCTGATATATGGGAATTTCGCAGTTGATAGCAATAGTATCCATGAGCTGTTTACCGTGTTGCTGCAAGTAATCATAAATCCTTTTTTCAGTATCATTTAAACTTACAAATAATTGTTTTTGTATAGCCTGTACTTTTTTAGTTTGTTGAACATCCCAATTCAGCATTTTTACAATATCCTCAGCTGAGGTTAATAAATGTGCTTGATTGTTTTTTATTAAGTTATTACAACCTTTGCTATAAATGTCTGTGTATTTTCCAGGTAAAGCAAAAACATCTCTGTTATAAGAATTAGCAATATCAGCAGTAACTAATGAGCCTCCTTTTTCAGCAGATTCTACAATAATTGTGGCTTTAGAAAGTCCAGCAACAATACGATTACGCTTTAAAAAGTTTTCACGTTGAGGTTTTTCCTGATGCCAAAATTCGGTAATAAAACCACCATTTTTATGTAATTGAGAAATATATCTTTTATGAGTTTTTGGATAAATATCTTCCAAACCATGTGCTAAAACAGCTATGGTTTGTAAGTTGTTTTTTATGGCTGCTTTATGAGCATATATATCAACACCATAAGCAAAACCACTAACTATTATAGGGTTATAAGTTTTTAAATCTTCAATCAATTGATTACAAAAATCACGACCATACGAAGTACACTTTCTAGTCCCTACAATTGAAATAATTTTTTGATTGTTCAAATTCATGTCTCCATCTTTAAAAATAAGAATGGGGGGATCTACAGAATTTTTTAAGTTAAGAGGGTAATCTTCTTCTAAAAAATATAAATATTGAATGTTTTTTTGCTGTATATATTTTAACTCCTCCTCTGCTCTTTTTAGGTTTTTTGTATCCAATAAATGTGTTGTAATATTTGGACCAATTCCATTAATTTTATGAAGTGAGTTTTTATGTTCTTTAAATACATTTTCTACACCTCCAGTAGTACTAATTAGCTTTTTTGCTAAAACACTACCAATGTTTTTTGTAGCCTGTAGCCTAAGAATGGCTAGTAATTTTTCTTCTTTCATATAGCAATATTTTGATTATCAATATACAAAAAAACTGTTGATAAATTTTAGATGGAACCTTGACAAGAAACGCTAAAAAAGCTATCTTTGTTTTTATGACATTAGCCAACTATATAAACGATTTATTATACAGATACGATTGCGTAATTGTTCCTAACTTTGGTGGATTTGTAACCAACAAAATAGGTGCTAAAGTGAATAACTTTACTCATACCTTTTCACCACCTAAGAAACAAATTACTTTTAACTCGTATTTGCAACACAATGATGGTTTATTGGCTAATTACATAGCTTCTAACAAAAACATTTCTTTCGAGAAAGCAAATGCTTTTATAGCTAGTGAAGTAGCAAAGTGGAAAAAGGAGTTAGAATCTAAAACTATTACTGTTGCTTCAGTAGGTGCTTTATCTTTAAACGAAGCAAAGCAAGTAGTTTTTGAACCTAATACTTCTAGTAACTTTTTAGCAGAATCTTTTGGTTTAGCTGAGGTAGAAAGCCCTGCTATAAAAAGATTTAAAGAAGAAGTTAAAACATTACCGGCTACTGCTGAGGAAAAAGAAAGAAGAATGCCTATTTTATTAAAGCGTGCTGCCGTAGCTGCCGCTGTTGTAGGTATTGCTTATGTTGGTTGGAATGGAGTTCAAAACCAACAGCAAAAAGAAGTTTTAGCAAACCAAGAGAAATCTTTACAAAAGAAAATACAATCTGCAACTTTTGTAATTGATAATCCGTTACCAACAATCAATTTAAATGTAGCAAAAGCTGAAGATAATAACTTTCATATTATTGCTGGTGCTTTTCAAGAAGTTGAAAATGCTGAAAATAAACTACAAGAGTTAAAAGACTTAGGTTATGATGCAAGTATCATTGGTGAAAATGCCTATGGTTTAACTCAAGTTGCTTTTGCTAGTTATAGTAACAAATCAGATGCAAGAAAAGCATTAGAATTGATTAAAGAAAAGGTAAGCGAAGACGCTTGGTTATTGGCTAAATAATAGCATTTAAAATTACTCGTTTTTTTGGCTTTATGTATATCTTTGCATCAAAATTTAATTGATGAGAGTTAAAACGCCAAAAGAGTCATTAACTGTACTTACCGATCTTGTTTTACCAGGTGAAACAAATTATTTAGATAACCTTTTTGGAGGTGAATTATTAGCACGTATGGATAGAGCTTGTAGTATCTCAGCTCGTCGCCATTCAAGAAGAATTGTGGTTACTGCATCCGTAAATCATGTCGCGTTTACTAAATCAGTTCCAGTGGGAAGTGTTGTAACAGTAGAAGCGAAGGTTTCAAGAGCTTTTAAATCATCAATGGAGGTTTATGTAGATGTTTGGATAGAAGATCGTCAATCGGGTGAAAAAACAAAGGTAAATGAAGGAATTTACACGTTTGTTGCCGTAGACGAAACTGGAAAACCAGTACCTATTGCACAAATTAAACCAGAAACTGAATTAGAAAAGCAACGTTACGACGGAGCTTTACGTAGAAAGCAGCTTAGCTTAGTTTTAGCGAATAAATTAGCGCCTAAAGATGCAACTGAGTTAAAAGCATTGTTTTCTGAATAAAACGAGCTTAAACCTCTTCTAAATCGCCGTTTTCGGATAAGAAAATGGCGATTGTTTTAGTTTTCTCAAACTGTGAGAATATAATAATCATAATTACAGTAATTGGTACACTTAAAATCATACCTGTAATTCCCCAAATTTTTCCCCACACAGCTAACGATAATATTGTTACAAGCGGACTTAAATTTAACGACTTCCCAAATAGCTTAGGCTCAATTACATTTCCTACGATTACCTGTACAGTACCTACAGCAATTAATACGATTATAAAAGGAGTAAATTCACCAAACTGTATTAAACTGAAAATTGCAGGGAAGACTGTAGCTATTAAAGAACCAATAGTTGGAATATAATTTAATAAGAAGATTAAAAAAGCCCAGAAAGGAGCGCTATCTACCCCTACTACTAGTAAAACAATATAACTTAGAACTCCAGTAAGTAAGCTTACATACGTTTTTAAACGAAGATAATTTGAAATTGAAAACTCAATTTTAGATAACATAGATTGCATGCTATCATAACTTGTTTGTTTACCCTGAAACATTTTTACTAGTTTCTTTTTAAAGCTAGTTTCTTCTAAGAAAATAAACAACGCATAGATTACAATCATAAAAGTATCACCTAGTAAACCACTTATTCCATTGGCGATATTTCCTAGTACAGAACCATAATTAAAATCTCCTAAAACAGAAGTAATTGATTTAATTATATCAATATGAAAATAAGTATCTAACTTTTTAATAATTGCCTCAACATTGGGTTCGTATTTTGAATAGGAAGTAGTTAAGTCAGAAATACTGTTTGTTATAATACCTGAAATAAATCCAAAGCTTAAAATTATTAAAGTGAAAACTATAAGGTTACTTAACCAAAAAGGAATAAACTTTTTAGCAAAAGGTATCTTATAAATAGTCTTTCGTATTTCACGAGTTAAAAACCAAAAGATTAAAGCAAAAATGAATGGAATTAGGATACCTTTTCCAATTACTAATGTTGCAATTAATGCTATGGTTATAATAATAAAGTTAGCTGAGTTTTTCATGTATTTTTATTTACTACGTATCCAAAGAGCTGGATTTAAACGAACAATATTTTTGTATAAGATGAACACTAATTTTGTTTTACCAGAGATTTTATCGGTAAAAACTTTTCCTAATTTATCTCCCGTTTTTATCGAGTTACCCTTCTTAACATATACTTTCTCTAGGTTATTGTAGGCAGAAATATAATTACCATGCTGTACTAAGACAGATTTTTTTCCTCCTAATTGTGTTTGAATAGCCAATACTTTTCCATTAAAAATACTTTGAGCATCTGTGTTTGCTTTGGTTGTAATATGTAAACCAGGACTACTAACATTAATTCCAGGAAAAGTTGGATGTGGTTGTACACCGAATTTTCTTGTTATAATTCCGTGTACAGGCCAAGGTAAACGCCCTTTATTTTGTTCAAAATTTGCTAATAATTTCTTTTCAGCAGCATTTAAAACAAAACTAGCAGATGATGACTTTTTCTTATTACTTTTTTTATTCTTATTGGCACGAGCAATTGCATTTCTAATTAACCTGTCAATACGTGCAGTAATACGTTTTTCCTCTTTTAATTTCTTTTGTAAATCTCTCTTATACTTCTTCTCTTGTCTCTTAATTTTAGAAATTAACTTTTCCTGACTCTTTTTATCAGATTCTATTTTATCCTTCTGATCTTTTTCATCAGTAATTAATAACTCTTTAGATTTTTTTCGCTCAATTAAAGAATCATTTAGCTTTTGTATGTCTTTGGTTTTAACAATAATCTCCTCTCCTTGTTTTTTTCTATAGTCGCTATATTGTTGCATATATTTTATACGCTTATAGGCTTGATAGAAACTTTCAGAAGAAAGTAAAAACATAGTTTTACTTTGTTGCGATTTGCTTTTATGAGTTTTAACTACCATATCAGCATATTCTTTCTTTAGGTTTTTTAGCTGATTATTGTAGTCTTTAAGCTGTTTTTCGTTGTTGTCTATTTCTTTTGATAATAGTTTAGCTTCTAATTCAATTGTTTCAATTAAACGTTCTCTAGCGTTTATTTTTTGACTTAAATCTTTTAAATCATCTAAAGCATTACTTTTTTTCTTTACTGTTTTAATTAGTAAAGTATTTACTTGTTTTATTTCATTTTTTAGCTTCTTACGTTTGTTTTCAAGCGCTTTTCTGCTTTGTCCAAATGAAGAGAAACTAGCCAAAAAAAGGCATAGAAAAGAAAGGGTAAATAGCGTGTGCTTCTTCATTATAGTTTAATTTCTTTATACCCGCTAGGAATTTTAAAATCAGTGTTTAATTTTTTATTAAACTCTACAGAACGAGTTGTAAGGTTGATATTAGTAAACTTATCTTTTGTTTTGGCGTTTATGATAATTTTTTGTGGAAATAAAACATTCTTTTTATTTGAATATTTTGGATAAGAAATATCTAAACGTTGATTTTTTGCTTGGTTTACAATTGATTGTTTATCTAGCTTGTAATGATTAGGATTTACATGAAAGAAAATATCAAACAATTCAGCTTGTTTTTTAGGTGAAAGTTGATAAGATTGATCTTTTATAATTACTTCTTGGCGTTGAGATTTTACATTCAAAATTGATTGCCCTAATAACATATTTTGAAGTTGTTCAAAGTTGATGTCTGTGCCTAATATTTTTCTTAGCATTGCAAAATCACCATCAAAATAGTTTTTGTAATAAGAAGAGTAAAATTGGACTTTGGTTGGTGTTATTTTTGCTTTAAAAATATTGATAACTTTAGTTCCTTTTAACCAAATAACTTCATCTTTTATGATTTTCATGCGTACGGAAAATCCTATTTTATCTTTAGTATCTCTATAATTTACTTTTAAGCGGGCGTCAATGGTCTTCTCATCTAAGTTAGATGACATATGTTTTTTTGCCACTTTACGAGCAGACATTTTTTTTACTACTGTAGAATTGATTGCCTTTTTGCTCGATTTACATGAAGCAAAACCAATGAATAATATAAATAAGAGAGTATAATATTTCATAAATTAGTAATAGAGAAGTAAATTATTTTAGAACTTTTGCTGCTTTCTTTTTATAAGTTTTTACTTTTTCCGGATTGTTTAATCCTTCATAAGCTCTAGCAATCTCTAAATAAAATTTAGCTTCAATTTCATTATTATCAATTACAAAATCGATGCCATTTTGTAAGCTTTGAATTGCCTTTTTAAACTGATTTTTGTTGTTTAACGCCTTTCCATTCATAAAATAAACAAAAGGTTGTGCAGGGAATAATGCTAAACCTTGTTCACTATATTTTAATAAATCATCATCATTGTTTGATGAAAGTTTATTTAATAAAAGTTTTAAATTATTGAATGATTTTTCCTTTTCAAAATTAGCTTTTAAGTCTGTACTAGCAATTGTATTTTCTTCTTTCTTTATAGTTTTCTTAGCAGATCTTGTTTCCTCCAGTTTTTCTTGTATTAGCCTTAATCTAGCATTTAATAGCTTACTCTTTTTTAATTCAGACAAAACTTCTTTTGCTGAAAGGATATCTCTGTTTTGTAAATGTAAAAAAACTAAAAGACGTTTCTTTTTTGGGTATTTATGAGCAATTTTTTCTTGAACTTCAATTGCTTCATCAAAAGCTGCGATTTTTCTTAAAATATGAACTTGATGTTCTAAAAGCCAAATGTTTTCATTGTCGACTTCTATGGCAGATTTTATGTATTCTAAAGCTTCGTTATTTCTACCTAGTTTTACATAATTTTTAGAAAGTTCAAATAATACAGCTTTATTATTTGGTTCTAGCTCATTACATTTTTCTAGGTTTTCAATTGCTTTTTGATAATTGAAAATAGCTTTGTTAGACAGTGCTTTAAAGAAGTTTTCTTGGAATTCAATATTGTCACTTTCACTAACATCTTCTGAAGGAGGAATGCTGTCTTGTGCTTTTAAGGAGAGAAAATAAAACAAAAAGAAAAATAGAGACAAAAAGAAGTTCCTTCTTGCCTCTTTAATTTTTCTTCTATTTTTTTTATGTAAGTTCTGTATAATCACCTATACTTACTGATGTATAATTAGCATTGTATTTTGCATGATTACCAATCATGGCGTTATCTAATTTTGCATTAGATATTTGAACATTTGTTTGTATTAATGAATTTACAATAGTAGAGTTTTCAACTATACTATTTTCACCAATAGAAACATAAGGTCCTATTTTTGTGTTTTTTAATGTTACGTTATTTCCAACATAACATGGTTGAATAATTTCAGAGTTTTCTAATACAACGTCATTAGCTACTAAATTGTTGCCATTGTTTTGTTCAAAACCTAAAACTTGCTTGTTTGTATCCACTGTTGGATCTTTCTTACCACAATCCATCCAAGCGTCAACAGTACCAGGAATAAACTTAGCTCCTTGTTGCTTTAAAGATTCTAAAACATTAGTTAATTGATATTCACCATTTTCTTTAATATCATTATCTAACAAATACTTTATTTCATTACGAACCTTAGCTCCATCTTTAAAGTAATATATACCAATAATAGCTAAATCAGAAACAAAATCTTTTGGTTTCTCAACGAAATCTGTAATAAAACCATCTTTTAGTTTTACAACTCCAAAAGCACTTGGATCCTCTACTCTTTTTACCCAAATAGCACCATCTGCATTTGAATCTAATTTAAAATCGGCTTTAAATAAAGTATCAGCAAAAGCTACTACACAAGGTCCGTCTAAAGACTCTTGAGCACAGTAAATTGCATGAGCAGTTCCTAAAGCTTCTTCTTGAACATATACAGAACCTTTTGCTCCAAGGTCTTCAGCAATGCTTTTAAGTTTATCTGCAGTGTTTGCAGGGAACCCTTTGGCAGCAGGACCAATAATAAAAGCTATTTCTTCTATTGGTTGGTTTACTACTGAAGTTATATCTTCAACTAAGCGTTGTACAATTGATTTACCAGCTATAACGGTTAAAGGTTTAGGAATAGTTAAAGTATGAGGTCTCAAACGAGAACCTATTCCTGCCATTGGGACTATTATTTTCATGTTTCTCTTTTCTGTTTTTTAACAGCGCAATATACTACTAATATAGTATTGAAAAAAGTTAAAGCCCTTTTGGGACGGCTTCTACTAATGTTTTGGTATACGTTGTTTTTGGGTTATTATATATTTCGTCTGCATCTGCAATTTCCTCTATTTTACCTTTGTTCATTACAACTAATTGATCAGCCATGTATTTAACTACTGATAAATCGTGTGAAATGAATATATAAGTAAAATTAAATTCAGCTTTTAATTGATTTAATAAGTTCAAAACTTGTGCTTGAACAGATACATCTAAAGCTGAAACTGATTCATCGCAAATAATTAATTTTGGTTGTAAAGCTATGGTACGAGCAATTCCTATACGTTGTCTTTGTCCTCCAGAAAATTCATGTGGATATCTATAAAAATGTTCTTTATCAAGTCCCACTTTTTCTAATAAATTAAATACATAATCTTTTCTTTCTTTTGAAGAATTAAGAATGTTATGAACTTTCATAGGTTCAAGAATTGCATTACCAATTGTAATTCTTGGATTTAAGGATGAGAAAGGATCTTGAAATATTATTTGAATGTCCTTTCTTAGTTTTTTAAATTCTGATTTTGAAAGATTTGTAATGTCTTTTCCTTTGTAAATAATTTCTCCTGAACTGGCTGTTTCTAGTTGTAAAATTGTTCTACTTAATGTAGTTTTTCCACAACCACTTTCACCAACTAAACCTAAGGTTTCTCCTTCATAAATTTTAAAAGAAACATCATTTACAGCTTTTACTATGTTTGGTTTTGAAAACCAAGAAGCATTAGAAATGAAATCCTTGTGTAAATTCTTGATTTCCAGCAATGAAGGTTTACCGTATATTTTGTTATGATACTCTTCTCGTTCTTTATGAGTATATAAAGTAGTATCAACTGAGTTGTTTATAAAATTGCTAACTGTTGGTAGTACTTTTAAACGATTCTTAGTGTTTGGTTTTGAGTTTATTAATGCTTTGGTGTAATTTTCTTTTGGATTTAGAAATATGTCTTTTGAAGTACCTTGTTCTATAATTACTCCTTTATGCATTACTACTACATTATCAGCAATCTCTGAAACCAGTGCTAAATCATGAGAAATAAACAATATTCCCATTTTAAACTCTTTTTGTAGCTCTTTTAGTAGTAATATTATTTCTTTTTGAACTGTAACATCTAGTGCTGTTGTAGGTTCATCGGCAATTAATAATTGTGGTTTACAAGCTATTGCCATGGCAATCATAACTCGTTGTTTTTGACCTCCACTTATTTGATGTGGATAGGAGTTATAAATATCATATGGTCTAGGTAATTTGACTTTGTTAAAAAGAGAAATTACTTCTTCTTTTATCTCGCTATTTGATAGGTTTGTATGTAGTTGTAATATTTCTGCAACCTGATAACCACAAGTTAAAGTTGGGTTTAAAGAACTCATTGGTTCTTGAAAAATCATGGCAATTTTACTTCCTCTAATTTTTTCAAAAGAATTCTTATTAAATGCTAATAAATTTTGTTGGTTAAAAAGGATTTCTCCTTTAATATCTGCGAACTCAGGTAAAAGCCCTAAGATTGCAAGAGAGGTTATAGATTTTCCACTTCCACTCTCTCCTACTATTCCCAGTATTTCATTCTGCTGTAAATTAAAAGATATGTTTTTAACAACTGGTGGTGATTTTTTAAAAGCTATTTCTAAGTTTTTAATTTGAAGCATTCGAGTGAAATTTTAATAAAAATACAATTAATCTTATTGAAATGTAAGTGACAGGTGTATTTTTTTTAAAACTTTTAAAAAAGCATTAAACCTAGTGTGGTACTGGGTTTATAAAAAATTGAAAAGATTTAAAAATATTAAAAATTTTTGTTTTTTCCAAAAAAAATAGAAGAACTAATGTTTTTTTCTATATTTGTTGCCCGTTTAACAAAAATTTAAGAGTTTTTATTACGAATATGATAATATGAGGCTCTTAAATGAAATATAATTAATTAAAAACCCCTTCAGAAATGAAAAACAAAATTACTCTGGCATTTTTGTGCTTATTTTTTATTGGAGCGACATTTGCTCAACAAAAAAGGACTTGTCACGCAGACGAGGACTTAAAAGAAAGGATGGCTCAGGATCCTACTTTAGAAAAAAGAATGCAAGAAATTGAATCTTTTACTCAGAAGAGAGTAAAAGAAATGGAGAGTTACCAAGGTAAGGTAAATGGTAGCATTATTACTATTCCTGTTGTAGTTCACGTTTTATATACAAATTCAACAAATAACATTAGTAACGCTCAAATTCAGTCTCAGTTAACTGTACTTAACAACGATTTTAGAAGAACAAATTCTGATAGAACTAACAAGTGGTCTCAAGCTGCTGATACTCAAATTGAGTTTAGATTAGCTACTGTTGATCCTAATGGTAATGCAACTACTGGTATTACAAGAACTCAGGTTGCTACTTCTACTTGGATTACAGGTCAAAATAAAATGAAATATGCTTCTCAAGGTGGAGTTAATGCATGGAATACTGCTGAATATTTAAACATGTGGGTAGTTGATAACATTCAAAGACCAAATGGAGATAATATTTTAGGATATGCTCAGTTCCCAGGTGGAGCTGCTGCAACTGATGGTGTTGTAATGTCTGACCAATATTTTGGTACTACTGGAACTGCAAAAGCTCCTTTTGATGGAGGTAGAACTACAACTCATGAGGTTGGTCACTTCTTAAACTTACGTCACATTTGGGGTGACGGTGGATGTGGTGTTGATGATTTCGTATCTGATACTCCTGAGTCTGATGCTCCTAACTATGGATGTAAAACTGGACACGTTTCTTGTGGTTCTGAAGATATGGTTCAAAACTATATGGATTATTCTGATGATTCTTGTATGAACTTATTTACTAGTGGACAAAAGAATAGAATGCGTGCTGTTTTATTAGCTGGTGGTTCTAGACGTTCTTTAGCTTTATCTGATAAGTTTGGAAGTGGAAATACTGGTGGTGGTTCTCAAGATCCTTGTAATGGTGGTGCTACTTTAACTAGTAATACTGGTTCTTTCAATGATGGAAGTGGAAGCCAAAACTATGGTAACAATAAGAACTGTACTTGGTTAATTAAGCCTGCTAACGGTGGAAAAGTTACTTTAAACTTTAGTAGTTTCAATACTGAAAGTGGTTATGATTTTGTAACTGTTTATGATGGTTCTAGTGCTAGTGCAACTCAATTAGGTAAGTTCTCTGGAACTTCTACTCCTAATGCTGTAACTTCTACTGGTAACGCAATGTTTGTTAAGTTTACTTCTGATGGATCTGTAACTTCTGCTGGATGGGCTGCAAACTATACTTCTGCAACTTCTAGTGCTGATACTCAAGCACCAACTGCTCCATCAAGTTTAACTGCTTCTAACGTAGCTCAAACTACTTTAACTTTAAACTGGTCTGCTTCTTCTGATAATGTAGGAGTAACTGAATATGACGTATACCGTGGTTCTACAAAGTTAGGAAGCACTGCTAATACTTCTGTAAACATTACTGGATTAACTGCTGGTACTGCTTATTCTTTCTCTGTAAGAGCTAAAGATGCTGCTGGAAATGTATCTTCTAGTAGTAATACTGTAAATGTTTCAACTTTATCTAACTCTGTATCTTACTGTTCTTATAAAGGAACTACTTCTTATGAGTGGATTGATTATGTATCATTCGGAGGAATGACTAATTCTACTGGTGCTAATGGTGGTTATGGTGACTTTACTTCTAAAATAGCTACTGTTGCTAAAGGAAGTACTAGTAAAATTGTATTAAGTGTTGGATATGCAAGTACTGTTTATAAAGAGTACTGGTCTGTTTGGATTGACTTTAACAAAAATGGAACTTTTGAATCTAGCGAAAGAGTAGTAGCTGGTTCTGCTTCAACTGCATCGAATGTATCTGCTGATATTACGATTCCTGCATCTGCATTATTAGGTCAAACTAGAATGCGTGTTGCAATGAAAGATACTGCTCAGCACACTACTTCTTGTGGAACTTATAACTATGGTGAAGTTGAAGATTATACTGTAAATATTACTGCTAGTACTACTAGAGATTCTGATGTAGTAAGAGCTGAAAACTTAGGTAACGACTCTAGCTTAAGCTTAATGGCTTACCCTAACCCTTCATCTGATTTTGTTCAGGTTGAATTAGCTTCTAAGTCTAACGATATTGCTTATAGAGTTGTAAATACAATTGGAAAAGTAGTAAAAGCTGGACGTTTAGATAACTCTCGTAGTTTAAATGTATCTAACTTAAACACTGGAATTTACATTTTAGAAGTTAATGATGGACAAAAATTATTAAAAACTAAAATTATTAAGAAATAGCTTATTAGAAACTAATAAAGCTAAATAAAACCCGGGCTTTTTGCCCGGGTTTTTTTATCAATTTAATTTATTAACAATCAAACCCTTTACAAAATGAATAACAATTTTAAGTTGTTAGTTGGTGGTTTGTCTATAGCCTTGGCCGCGTCCATAGGTTATAAGCATTTCTCTGATAGAAGTGAGATGCTAGATGTTGAAAAACAGCGACAAACACACGCAGAGTTCTTAAAGAACAATCCTTATCAAGAAACCTTGAAGTGGGATAAAAAAAAGAGAAAAAATTATGGTTTACCTCCTAATCGATATTACGAGCAGATGTGGGGACTTACCATTAATCCTTCTACTGGTAAATTACAAGATGGTGAATTAAATGAGTTGAGAAACAGTTTAATAGCTCAAAGAAAGGCTCAAAAGAATCCTGGTACTGATACGAATGCTTGGGTTGAAAGAGGTCCTAATAATGTTGGTGGTAGAACTAGGGTTATTATGTTTGATCCTAATGATGCTACTAATAATCGTGTTTATGCCGGTGGTGTTAGTGGTGGTTTATGGGTAAATAATAATATTAGTAATTCGAATTCTCAGTGGCAAAGAGTTCAGAATGTTCCTGGAAATTTATCGGTAACTTCTATTACTGTTGATCCTAGAAACTCTAATACTTGGTATGTTGGTACTGGTGAGCAGTATACTGCTGGTGATGTTGTTGGTAATGGTGTGTATAGAACTACGGATGGTGGAACTACTTGGGCTGCTGTAAATATTCCTGCTGCTGGTACTGCTGTTATTAATCATAATGCTAGTAATGTTTTTCTTTCTGGTATTCACTATGTAAACGATATTTTAGCTTGGGATAACGGAAATTCTACTGAGTTATATGTTGCTGTTGGTGCTCATGTTTATGGTGATTCATCAAGTCCTGCTAACTGGTTAGGATTACAATCTGCTGGTTTATATCGTTCTACTGATGGTGGTGCTAACTGGAATAGAATTGAATCTAATAATATGAAGTATACTTTTAGTGGTAATGATTATTATTATATTCCTAACGACTTAGAAGTAAGTGCCAACAATACTATTTGGATGGGTACTATTAAGTCTGTATTAAGTGCTACTAGTGGTGGTAGAGTATTTAGTTCTACTAATGGTTCTACTTGGACTGAAGCTGCTGCTTCTCCTTTAACTGACTCAAATAGAGTTGAGTTAGAGCCTTCTGCTACTGATGCTAATAAGATTTATGCGCTTACTGAAGGTTTGGCTAGAGATGCCCAAAACAGGTTAATTGACCCTGTTCATATTTATAAAACTACGAATGGTTTTGCTACGATTTCTGCTACTTCTTTACCTAATGATGCTGATTTAAGTATTCCTGCTAAAGATTTTACTAGAGGTCAATCTTTTTACAACTTAGTTATTGAAGCTGATGCTACTAATGATAACATTGTTTATGTTGGTGGTATTGACTTATTTAAATCTACAAATGGTGGTACTTCTTGGTCTCAAATATCTAAGTGGTCTAACAATAACAATTTAGCTGGTTTAAACGTTTCTGTTGTTCACGCGGATCAGCATGCTATTGCTTTTGGAAACAACGATTCTTCTAAAATCTTATTTGGTACTGATGGTGGTATTTACTATTCTGGAAACTCTGGTGGTACTTTAAATGTTAGAAATAGAGGTTATAATGTTACTCAGTTTGTAAAAGCTGGTATTGGTCCTGATGGTGTTGGTGATGTTGATGGTATTTTTAGTGCTGGTGCTCAGGATAACGGTACTCAAGGTTTTAGAAATGCGGTTGCTGGTGTAAATAGTTCTACAGAAGTTTCTGGTGGTGATGGTTTTTACACTTTTATTGATAAAGATGGTCAGTATATGATTGCTACGTATACGAACAATGTTATTTATCGTTTTAACTTACCTTGGAATGGTTTAAGTAGAATTCAAGGTGGTGCTACTACAATTTTAAATGAGCGTACTACTGGTGACTTCGTAAATCCTATGGGGTATGATAGTCAAGCAAATCGTTTATTATCGAACGCTTCTGCTGCTTCTAAATCTATTAAAAGTATTAATGTTGCTTCTAACACTAAAGGGAATATTACGAATGCTCTTTTAGATGCAAGCCCTACTGCTTTTAGAGCTTCTCCTTTTGCTAATAATACTTGGTATGTTGGTTTATCTAATGGTAAATTATTAAAGTTAACTAACGTTACTAATAGTAGTGCTACTTGGACTAATGTTGCTACTCCTTTTGTTGGATCGGTTTCTTCTGTTCGTTTTGGTGCTACTGATGATGATATTTTTGTTACTATTCATAACTATGGTGTAACTAGTGTTTGGGCTACTACTGATGGTGGTGCTAACTGGGTAAGTAAAGAAGGTAATTTACCGAACATTCCTGTAAGAGATATTTTACAAAACCCATTAGATAGAACTGAGGCTA
This sequence comes from Tenacibaculum aiptasiae, assembly GCF_965221665.1. Classification (NCBI taxonomy): domain Bacteria; kingdom Pseudomonadati; phylum Bacteroidota; class Flavobacteriia; order Flavobacteriales; family Flavobacteriaceae; genus Tenacibaculum; species Tenacibaculum aiptasiae. The sequence continues at coordinate 1,233,935 of NZ_CBDCSN010000002.1, read as the reverse complement.
TTTTAGCTACTCAATTAGGGGTATGGTCTACTTCTAACTTTAATGAAGCTAATCCTACTTGGTCGCAAGCTTATAACGGTATGAGCGATGTTAGCGTTACTTCTTTTGATTATTGGAATGTGAATGGTAATCATTCTCAAAACAAAATTATTGCTGCTACTTATGGTAGAGGGGTGTTTACTGGTTCTTTTACTGCTAATGCTGTAAATGACACACAAGCTCCTACTGCTCCTAGTAGTTTAGCTGCTTCTAATGTTGTATCTACTTCTTTAACTTTAAACTGGACTGGTTCTACTGATAATGTTGCTGTTTCTGGTTATGATGTATATCAAGGTTCTACTAAGTTAGGAACTACGACTAATACTACTTATAATGTAACTGGTTTAACTGCTTCTACTGCTTATACTTTTTCTGTAAAAGCTAAAGACGTAGCTGGAAATGAATCTTCAGCTAGTAATGTTGTTAGTGTAACTACTCCTGCTAAAACGGTTTCTTACTGTAACGCCAGCGGTAATACTTCTTATGCTACTGGTATTACTAGAGTTGTTTTTGGTTCTATTAACAATGCTGATGGTCCTGCTAAGGATAAAGGTTATGAAGATTTTACGAGTATGAGTACTACGGTTTCTCAGTCTTCTACTGAAAACCTTACGGTATCTGTAAATACTGATGGTAACTATAGAATTGATGTTATTGCATGGATTGACTGGAATCAAGATGGTGATTTTGCTGATGCTGGTGAAGCTTTTGATTTAGGTAATATTAGTAATGTACCGAATGGTGCTTTACCTACTAAAGCTATTGCTGTTCCTGCTAGTGCTAAGGCTGGTGCTACTCGAATGAGAGTTGCTGCTAGATATAATACAAACCCTACTTCTTGTGGAACTAACTTTGATGGTGAAGTTGAAGATTATACGGTTAATGTTCAGGCTGCTGTTGCTGATACTACAGCTCCTACTGCTCCTAGTAGTTTAGCTGCTGCTAGTGTTGCTCAAACTTCTTTAACTTTAAACTGGACTGCTGCTACTGATAATGTTGCTGTTACTGGTTATGATGTATACCGAGGTTCTACTAAATTAGGTTCTACTACTTCTGCAACTACGTATGATGTAACTGGATTAACTGCTGCTACTGCTTATACTTTCTCTGTTAAAGCTAAGGATGCTGCTGGTAATGAATCTGCTTCTAGTAATGTTGTAAATGTAACTACTTTAGCAAATGCTGTTACTTATTGTGAGTCTAAAGGTGAAAGAGTTAGTTATGAATGGATTGATTATGTTGCTTTTGGTGGTATGACAAATACTACTGCTGCTAATGGTGGTTATGGTGACTTTACTTCTAAAGTTGCTACTGTTGCTAAAGGTAGTACGAATCAAATTGTTGTAAGTGCTGGATTTGCTAGTAGTGCATATACTGAGCATTTTACTGTATGGATCGATTATGATAGAGATGGTACTTTTGAAGCTAGTGAAAGAACTCTTTTAGGTTCTTCTAATACTGCTTCTAATAGAACTGCAAATATTAGTATTCCTTCTACTGCGTTAGTTGGTCAAACTAGAATGCGTGTTTCTATGAAGTACAATGCTGCTTCTACTCCATGTGAAACTTTTAGAGATGGTGAAGTTGAAGATTACACAGTTAATATTACTGAAACTTCTTCTTCTAGCGCTGAAATTATTGCTGAGAATCCTTTAGATCAAACTGCTACGGTTGATTTAATGACGTATCCTAACCCTGCTACTTCTTTTGTTCGTGTTAAAATTGCTTCTAAAGCTAATAACATGACTTATAAATTAGTAAACACGGCAGGAAAAGTTGTTCAATCTGGTTATTTAGACGTTTCTAATTTAGATGTGTCTAATTTGAATACTGGTATTTATATTTTAGAGGTTAATGATGGTCAAAAATCATTAAAATCTAAAATAATGAAGAAATAATTTGACTTTCAGGGACTTATATTTTTATATAAGTCCTTTTTTTTCAAAACCTCATAAACCTACATAAACACTAGGTTTATGGGGTTTTTTTGTTGTGTTTTTTTGAATATAATTTTGTGTTTTTGATGTTTGATTAGGAATAATTCATTTTTTTAGTATATTTGTCGACGAAATGACAAAATATTAAGAATGTATTATGTTTATTTCACTATTAATTAACTAATCAAAATAACCCTTCAAATGAAACAGAAGTACTTTAAAAGTATTGTCTTGGCTGGTGCTATTTTGGGATTAGGTTTCCAAGTTCAAGCTCAAACCAAGAAGGATGTTGAAAAAATCAGAAGTCAGTATGACTTAGGTAAACTTCAAACAATTCAAAAAACCTTAAAGGCTAAAGAAGATTCTGAAAGAAAAGAAGCTTTTAGAATTGCAAAACAAAAAGGTTGGAAAACCACTATCGAAACTGCTGATGGTAGGTTTATGTCTTTACAACGCGTAGTAAATGGTAAGCCAATTTATTACACTACATTTAACGTTGATGCTGCCAAATCTACAAGAACTAATCACTTAAATTCTGGTGGTTCATTAGGTTTAAACTTAATGGGACAAGGAATGACTGCTTATGTTTGGGATGGTGGTATTGCGAGAGCTTCGCATCAAGAGTATGACGGTGCTGGTGGAAATAACAGATATTCTGTTTTCGACGGTCACTCTACTCTAAATTTCCATGCTGCTCACGTAACTGGAACTATTATGGCATCTGGTGTTGTTGCCAATGCTAAAGGGATGGCTCCTCACTCTAAAGTAAGAGGTGCTTATTGGGATAATGATAAATCTGAGGCTACTACTCAAGCTTCTAATGGTATGATTATTTCTAACCACTCTTATGGTTTTGCTACAAGAAACCAGTTTGGTCAAGTTCAATTACCTCAACACTATTTTGGTGGATACATTACTGAGTCTCGTGCATGGGATGAAATTATGTTTAATGCTCCTAACTATTTAATGGTTGTGGCTGCTGGTAACGACGGTAATGATAACACTGCTAATAACAATCCTACCGGTGGTTCTGGATGGGATAAGTTAACGGGTCATTCTACTTCTAAGAATAACTTAGTTGTTGCGAATGCTCAAGATGCGAATGTTAGTTCTAATGGTAACTTAGTTTCTGTTTCTATAAACAGTTCTAGTAGTGAGGGACCTACTGATGATATGCGTATTAAACCAGATATTACTGGTAATGGTACTGGTGTTTATTCTACTTACCAAAACAGTGATACTGCTTACCAATCGATTTCTGGTACTTCAATGGCTTCGCCTAACGTAACTGGATCGTTATTATTATTACAACAACACTATAAAAACTTAAACAGCGGAAGCTTAATGAAAGCTGCTACTTTAAAAGGTTTAGCTTTACATACTGCTGATGACGCTGGTGCTTCTGGTCCTGATGCCGTTTTTGGATGGGGATTATTAAATGCTAAGAAAGCTGCAGAAACGATTACTAAAAAAGGGAACGAAACTAAGATTGAGGAGTTAACTTTAACTTCTGGTCAGACTTATACAATTACTGTTGATTCTGATGGTACGAGTCCTTTATTAGCTTCTATTTCTTGGACTGATAGACCTGGTACTGCTAATACTACTGTAAATTCTACTACTCCTGTATTAGTAAACGATTTAGATATTAGAGTTTCTAAAGGTGGTACTACTCATTTACCTTATGAGTTAACTGGTCCTACGACTTCTGCTAAGAGAGATAACAATGTTGACCCTTATGAAAGAGTTGATGTTGCTAATGCTTCTGGTACGTATACTATTACTGTATCTCATAAAGGTTCTTTAACTGGTGGTAGTCAAAACTATTCTTTAATTGTAACTGGAATTTCTGGTACTCCTGTAGTATGTAATGCTACTGTACCAACTGGTGTTTCTACTGGTTCTGTAAGCGCAACTGGTGCTTCTGTTTCTTGGACGGCTGTTCCTGGTGCTTCTTACGATGTTCGTTACCGTCAGGTTGGTACTTCTTCTTGGACTACTAACGCTGTTATTGGTACTTCTACTACTTTAAGTGGTTTATCGGCTTCTACTCAATATGAAGTACAGGTTCGTTCTAAGTGTTCTTCTGGTAACTCTAACTACAGTTCTTCTGTAAACTTTACAACTACGGCTGTTCAAATTAACTATTGTGCTTCTAGTGGTAATACTTCGTATGCTACTGGTGTAACTAGAGTTCGTTTTGGTTCTATTGATAATGCTGATGGTACTGCTAAAGATAAAGGTTATGAAGACTTTACGAGTATGAGTACTACGGTATCTCAATCGTCTAATGTAAATCTTACTGTTAATGTAAATACTGATGGTAACTATAGAGTTGATGCAATTGCATGGATTGACTGGAACCGTGATGGTGACTTCTCTGATGCTGGTGAGACTATTGACTTAGGTAATATTAGTAATGTATCTAACGGTGCTTTACCTACTAAAGCTGTAGCTGTTCCTGCGAACGCTGCTGTTGGTGCTACTCGTATGAGAGTTTCTGCTCGTTACAATGCTAACCCAACTTCTTGTCAGACTAATTTCGACGGTGAGGTTGAAGATTATACTGTAAATGTTCAAGCTGGTTCTGCTGATACTACTGCACCAAGTGCTCCAAGTAGTTTAGCTGCTGCTAGTGTAACTCAAACTACATTAACTTTAAACTGGTCTGCTTCTACTGATAATGTAGGTGTAACTGGATATGACGTATTTAGAGGTTCTACTAAGATTGGATCAACTACTTCAGCTACTTCTTATAATGTAACTGGATTAACTGCTGCTACTGCTTATACTTTCTCTGTAAAAGCTAAGGATGCTGCTGGTAATGAGTCTGCTTCTAGTAATGTAGTAAATGTAACTACTTTATCTAATGCTGTTTCTTACTGTGCTTCTAAAGGTACTCGTGTTACTTATGAGTGGATTGACTACGTATCGTTTGGTGGAATGACTAATTCTACTGGAGCTAATGGTGGTTATGGTGATTTTACTTCTAAAGTGGCTAACGTTGCTCAAGGTAGTACTAACCAATTAGTTGTAAGTGCTGGATTTAGTGGAAGTGCTTATAATGAATACTTTGTAATTTGGATTGACTATAATGGTGATGGTGATTTCTCTGATAGTGGTGAGCAAGTTACTTCTGGTAATTCTACTAGCTCTGGAAACAGAACTGCTAACATTACGATACCTGCTAGTGCTAAATTAGGTCAAACTAGAATGCGTGTATCTATGAAATATAACTCTGCACCAACTGCTTGTGAGGCTAACTTAGGTGATGGTGAGGTTGAAGATTATACTGTAAACATTACTGCTTCTTCTTCTAGCTTCAACACTATTTTTGCTGATGTGCCTGGTGAGACTATGCGTAATAACAATATATCTGAGTTAATGGCTTATCCTAACCCTGCTGTTAACAATGTACATATTAAATTAGCTTCTAAAGCTGATGCTGTTAGCTATAGAATTGTAAATACTATAGGTAAAGTTGTACAAGCTGGTAAATTAACTTCTGCAAACATTAATGTTTCTGATTTAAATACTGGAATGTATATTTTAGAAGTTAACGATGGTCAAAAATTATTGAAGACCAAGTTGATGAAAAAATAATCAAATTCGACATATTTGAGTGTTTAAAACCTGAGCTAATTGCTCAGGTTTTTTTGTTTTGTTTTTCGTTGTTTTTTCGTTCTTTTTCGTTGTTGAAATTTTATTTTTTTAATACATTTATTAGGTGAAGATTAAAGTTTTAAGAGTTTTTTGTTAAAATTTTAGCTTTCACATATTTTATTAATCAAAACCCCCCGGAACAATGAAACACAATTGTATTAAAAATGTGTTTTTAGCATCTTTCATGCTCGCTGGTTTCTTAACAACCACAGCACAAGAAAGTAGAAGTCTAAAGCGAATCAAGATGGTTGAATCTTCTAAATCATCTTTAGAAAAAGCCCCCGAAATTCTTAGAAAAAAACTTCAACTCTCCTCCAACGATGGTTTGGTAAAAGTAAAGGAGAAACGTGATGACCTCGGTTTTACTCACAAGAAATTTCAACAAAAATTTAAGGGTCTTAAAGTTGAATTTGCCACCTATACAGCACATGCTAAAAATGGCAGATTGAAAACTATGAATGGTCAATTTTATGATGTTGGTAAAGTGAATGTTATTCCTAAGCTATCTAATAAACAGGCCTTTCAAAAAGCGTTGGATCATACTGGCGCTGAAAAATACCTTTGGGAGTTTCCAAAAGCTGCCAAAGAGATGGATAATTACCAAAAACCTGAAGGTGAATTGGTAATTTTACCTAGAGAAGTTATACGTACTGATGCCCCTAAATTAGCATACAAGTTTGACATTTTTGCTACCAAGCCTTTGAGCAGAGGTTACTTGTATATTGATGCGCATACGGGTAAAGCCCTATTTTTTAATCCTATTATTAAGCATGCCGACAATTTTGGTCATGTAGGTGAGGTTTCTCATGTTTCTCATGAACATGCTAAAGAAAGTTTTGAATCTATGTTGGTTGCTGGTTCTGCTCAGACTCGTTATAGCGGCACTCGTTCTATTGAAACTAGAAATGATGGTGGCGTATTTAGCTTGAATGATGAATCTAGGAAAGTGTATACTAGAAATGCTAACAATCAACCTGCTTCTGGTTATCCTTATGTTAACAATTATACGGAGTTTACAGATAATGATAACAATTGGACTACGGCCGAGCATAGTGCGAATAAAGACAATGCTGCTTTAGATGCGCATTGGGGTGCTATGATGACCTATGATTATTTTCAAGCTGAGCATAATAGAAATAGTTTTGACGATAATGGCGCTGCTATTCGTAGTTATGTGCATGTTGGTACGAATTATGACAATGCCTTTTGGAATGGTTCGGTTATGTCGTACGGTGATGGTTCTTCTAATGGTGCAGAAGGTAATGGTCGTTTTGATGCATTAACTTCTATTGATGTCGCTGCTCATGAAATTGGACATGCTGTATGTACGAGTACTGCCGATTTAGCTTATCAGCGTGAATCTGGTGCCTTGAATGAAGGTTTTTCTGATATTTGGGGTGCTGCTGTTGAGCACTTTGCGAAAGGTAATGGTAACGATATGGCTCCTGATCCTGCTGTATGGTTAATTGGTGATGAAATTGATAGAAGAGCTGGTGCTGTTGCTTTGCGTTCTATGAGTAATCCTAATGAAAGAAGTCAGCCTGATACTTATGGTGGTACGCATTGGAAAGATCCTAACTGTGCTTTTCCTAGTTTTTTTAATGATTATTGTGGTGTGCATACCAACTCTGGTGTTTTAAATTACTGGTTCTACTTACTAACGGTTGGTGGTTCTGGTACAAACGATATTGGTAACAATTTTAATGTTGTTGGTATTGGTATGACTAAGGCTGCTAAGATTTCGTACCGTTTGGAAGCGAATTACTTATCGGCGAATTCTACTTTTGCAGATGCTAGAGAAGGTGCAATTATTGCTGCTTCTGATTTGTATGGTGAAGATAGTGCTGAGGTTTTTTCGGTAATTAATGCTTGGTATGCCGTAGGCGTTGGAGAACTTTGTTTCTTAGATGCTCCTGATAACTTTGTTTCTTCTAGTATTAATGATGCCGCTTTCTCTCTATCATGGGATGCTGTTCCTAGCGCGATGTCTTATACTATTGAAATTAATGGTACTATTGATGGAGTTACGAACCCTGGTGAATTTACTGTTACTGGTACTTCTTTAGCGGTTCCTAATTTAGATCCTGGTACTGTTTATGTTTGTACTATTAAAGCGAATTGTACGGACGGTGGTAGTGGTAAACTTGCCACGCTTTCTGTTACTACTACGGGTACTCCTCCTTTACGTTACTGTATTTCTGAAGGTAATAATGTTGACGATGAATACATTGGTAGAGTTCAAATTGGTAGTATTGATAATACGACTCCTAAGGGTAGTGGCTATACGGATCATACCGATCTTTCTACCGATTTAGCTAGAGGTAGTTCTCAAACGATTACTGTTACTCCTGTATGGCGTGCTACTGCTTATGAGGAAGGTTATGGTGTTTGGATTGATTACAACCAAGATGGTGATTTTTCTGATCCTGGTGAAACGGTTTGGACTAAAGATAAATCGAATGAAACTCCTGTTAGTGGTACGTTTACGGTTCCTACGGATGCTTCTTTAGGGGCTACTCGTATGCGTGTTGTTATGAAATATGATGCTACGCCTACTGCTTGTGAAAAGTTATTTTCGTATGGTGAAGTTGAGGATTATACAGTAGTAATTACTGCTGTGTCTGCCGATACGGAAGCGCCTACGGTTCCTACGAATTTTATGGCTAGCGACGTTACGTTATCGTCTGCTACTTTAAGTTGGGATGCCGCTACTGATAATGTTGGTGTTGTAGGATACGATGTTTACCAAGGTGCTACTTTGGTTGAATCTACGGCTAATACTTCTATTGCTGTTAGTGGTTTGAATATGAATTCTTCTTATACCTATTCTGTAAGTGCTAAAGATGCTGCGGGTAATTCTTCTACTGCTGTTGAACTTACGTTTATGACCTTAAACGATACGGAAGCTCCTAGTGTTCCTTTAAATGTTGTTGCTTCTAATATTACCATGTCTTCTGCTACTTTAAGTTGGGATGCTTCTACGGATAATGTTGGTGTTGTTGGTTATGATGTTTATTTAGGTACTGATTTAGTAAGCTCTGTTACGAATACCTCTATTGACCTTAGTGGTTTAACTTTGGATTCTTCGTATACCTATTCTGTAAGTGCTAGAGATGCTGTTGGTAATGTTTCTGCTAAGATTGATGTTTCTTTTTCTACTTTAGGTGATACGGAAGCTCCTTCTAAACCTGGAAACTTAACAGCTTCTGGTATTACTAAAACGAAAGCTAGCTTAAATTGGAATCCTTCTATTGATAATGTTGGTGTTGTTGGTTATGATGTTTTCAGAGGCGCTTCTTTAGTAAGTTCTACCACAAATACTTCTTTTGCTTTGTCTGGTTTATCTGCAGGTACTTCTTATACGTATTCTGTGAAAGCTAAAGATGCAGCGGGTAACATTTCTGCTACTGCTACTGTTACGTTTAAAACTGTGGATAACGGTCCGACCTATTGTTCTGCTCAAGGTAATAGTACGAGCACTGCTTGGATTGATTATGTTGCTGTAGGTGGTATGTCTAAATCTTCTGGTTCTAATGGTGGTTACGCTAACTTTACGAATAAGGTTGGAAATCTTAGTAAAGGCGGTAGTTCTTTAATTACGGTAAGTGCTGGCTATGCTAGTAGTAATAACAGACCTACGATGTTTTTTGCTGTTTGGATTGACTTTAACCAAAATGGTTCTTTTGATAACAACGAGCGTATTATGACCAATGCTTCTAGTCAGCAAGGTAATCGTTCTACTAGTTTCTCTATTCCACATTCGGCTAAATCTGGTAAAACGAGAATGCGTGTTGCTATGCGCCATAATAGAGAGCCAAATCCTTGTGGTTCTTTTTCTAGTGGTGAAGTTGAAGACTATTCTGTTAAGATTGGTTCTGGTGGCTTTATCGTTGGACTTGATGGTACTCCTCAGGAGGATGCTATTTCTAAAATGTTGGTATATCCTAATCCAGGAACTAATGAAATTCAGGTTAAACTTCCTGATACGGGTAAAATGATGCATTATAGAATTATAAATAGTATTGGGAAAGTTGTGTTATTTGGTGATTTGAATTCTTCTCGTATTAACATTTCTAGTTTGAATACTGGTATGTATTTTATTGAGGTTTCTAATGGTGAAAAATCATTTAAATCTAAATTGATGAAGAAATAATAAGTTGTACTTATTATCTGATAGAAAACCCAAGCTTTTGCTTGGGTTTTTGTTTCTTTGCATAAATTTTAGCAAATGAATTACCTATCTGTAGAAAACATATCGAAAGCATATGGCGAAAAAATATTGTTTCAAGACATTTCTTTTGGAATTAACAAAGACCAAAAGATAGCTTTTGTTGCGAAAAATGGTAGTGGTAAAACTTCTATTTTAAATATTGTTGCTGGTGTTGATGAGTCGGATACTGGACAGGTAGTGAGCAGAAAAGGTATTGATATTGCTTATTTATCGCAAGACGATAAATTAGATCCTTCTTTATCTATTGAAGAAACCATTTCTTCTACAGATAATAAAGTTTTAGACATTATTAAGCAGTATGAAAAGGCTTTGGAGAATCCGGATAATACGGAAGCTTATCAAGAAGCTTTTGAATTGATGGAGCAACATAATGCGTGGGATTTTGAAACGCAGTACAAGCAAATTTTATCGAAGTTAAAGCTAGATAATTTACAGCAAAAGGTTGGTTTGCTTTCGGGTGGTCAGAAGAAACGTTTGTCGTTGGCTCTTGTTTTGATTCAGAAACCTGACTTGCTTATTTTAGATGAGCCTACTAACCATTTAGATTTGGAAATGATTGAATGGTTGGAAGCTTTTTTTGCTAAAGAGAAAATTACTTTGTTTATGGTTACGCACGACCGTTACTTTTTAGAGCGTGTGTGTAATGAAATTATTGAACTTGACAATGGTCAATTGTATAAATACAAAGGGAATTACTCGTATTATTTACAAAACAAAGAAGAACGTTTGGCCTTAGAAGCTACCAATTTGAGTAAGGCTAAAAGTTTATTTAAGAAGGAGCTGGATTGGATGCGTCGTCAGCCTAAAGCTCGTACTACGAAGTCTAAATCTCGTATTGATGACTTTTTTGAGATTAAGAAGAAAGCGCATAAGCGTAGAACTGAGCATGAAGTTCAGTTAGAGATTAATATGGAGCGTTTAGGTAGCAAAATTGTAGAGCTTCATAAGATGAAAAAATCGTTTGGTGATAAAGTTATCTTAGATGGTTTTGACTATGTGTTTAAACGTGGTGAGCGTATTGGTGTTATTGGTAAAAATGGTACTGGTAAGTCTTCTTTTTTAAATATGTTAACAGGTGCTATTCCATTAGATGGTGGTAAAGTTGTTGTTGGTGAAACGGTTAAGTTTGGTTACTATACTCAAAAGGGGATTGTAATTAAAGAAGGGCAAAAGGTTATTGAAGTTATTAAGGAGTTTGGTGAATATATTCCGTTGAGTAAGGGTCGTAAGATTTCTGCTGGACAACTTCTTGAACGCTTTTTGTTTGACCGTAAAAAGCAGCACGACTTTGTTGAGAAATTGAGTGGTGGTGAGCAAAAGCGTTTGTACTTATGTGCGGTGTTGATTCAGAATCCGAACTTTTTGATTTTGGATGAGCCTACGAACGATTTGGATGTGGTTACGTTGAATGTTTTAGAAAACTTTTTATTGGATTATCCTGGTAACTTGATTGTGGTTTCTCACGACCGTTACTTTATGGATAAGATTGTTGATAATTTGTTTGTGTTTAGAGGTGAGGGTGCTGTTGACAACTTCCCTGGTAATTATTCTGATTTTAGAGCTTATGAGGACTCTAAGCCTAAAGAAGAGAAGGAAGTGAAGCAAGAAGTGGTTGCACCTGTTAAAACTCCTAAAAAAGGTGTTTTAAGCTATAATGAGAAACGCGAATGGGGTTTACTTGAAAAAGACATTGATAGATTGCAAAAGAAAAAAGCTGCTCTTGAAGAGAAATTTATGAATGTTGAGTTTTCTGCCGATGAGATTAATGAAAAATCTAAGGAGCTTCAAGATATTATTGAAAGTATTGAAGAAAAGGAAGAACGCTGGTTTGAACTTTCTATGAAATTGGAAGGGGAGTAGTTCTTCCTTTTCTTTTGGTTTTTGTTTTAGGTTGCTTGTTTTATACTTTCGGACACAAGAATATTCAATTGGGTTAGCAGTTTTATAAAACCGATCGCTTGTTTTATACTTTAGGGCACAAGAATATTCAATTGGGTTGGCAGTTTTATAAAACCGACCGCTTGTTTTATACTTTAGGACGCAAGAATATTCAATTGGATTGGCAGTTTTATAAAACCGACCACTTGTTTTATACTTTAGGACACAAGAATATTCAATTAGATTGGTAGTTTTATAAAATCGATGACCTGTTTTTTATAGGTTTACTATGAATTTAATTTTTGCTATGTTTTGATATTCTGGTGACTTGGCTCCATAAATACTTTTGACATATTTTTTTACATTTTGTACTGTTGTATATAAGCTTACATCACCTTTATACAATATTGCATTTCTTTCTATTAGCTTAGAACTGAATGCTGCTTCTGTTTGATCTACCTTTTTGGTACTTTCTACCAATGAGGCATGGTAATCATTTAAGCTTTCTAATTTTAATTCTTCTAAGTTTGGACTGTAGGCTGGTATGGTTGTTAACAGTTGTATAAGTTTAGCAAAATTGTCAGCTAATTGGGTATAGGATTGCCTTGATGTTGATATTGTTTTCTTTTCTTCTCCAGTTGCTTCGTCTATTTGTTTCTTTTTCTTTGTATTTCCTTGTATGAGTTTATTTAAATGTTTTGCCTGTGCTAATATTCCTTCTGTAAGCCCTAAGATTTCTAATTGATTGATTACTCTTGTTGAGGTTTTCTTTAGGGTATTGTATTTTTCTTGACGGACAGAAATGGCGTTTTTCTTTGCATTTCTTTTTTCTTCTGCCTCCGTTATAGCATTGAGTGCATTTGCATAGAGTAGATTTAAATTTTCTACGGTAAGGCTTTCTACTGGTGGATTGTAATTGGTGTATAAACTTATGTGCTCTATTAGCTTTTGTAAGTTTGCTACATTTTTGGCATTTCCTGTTTCATATTGCTTGCTCATTTTTAATGGTTTTTTAAGTAAGTTTTATACGTTGTATTTTGACTTACTTGTGTTAATACTGCTTTTAATTTAGCTGTATTCTTTGCCTTTTACTAAGGCTAATGAACAAACGGTAGGTTTTATGTAATAAACGGTTGTGTTTTTTGTTTTTGTGGTTTGAGTGGAGGTTTTTTTATTAGTTTTTTATTTTTATAGACGTGAATTGTTAATTATTTCAGTAGTTGTGGTATCCAAAACTCTTTGTTTTTTAATCCAACATGAGATTTTTTACCAAAATCAGTTATAATATTTATTTTACTATTATATCTCTTTCGTGTAATTGATTTTAAATTTGATTTTTCTTTAATTAGTTATAGTGTTTTTGTATAGACAAAGAACGATTTTAATAAATACAAACTAAATAGGAAGTCCGAAAGGGATATATATAAATATTTGATTAAAAGTGATTTATTGTAGCTATTGTTATAAGCTTACTTTCTTTCAATTAACATTCCTAACTTAATCATTTTTACTTCATCTTCCCTTGATAATCTGGGAATATTGATAAATAAGCGTTCTTTTGCTCTACTACAGGCGACATATATCAAACGTGTTTCTTCTCCAATATCTGTATCAAGAGTAATATTATTTTTTGCTTTAAATATATAGTCATTAAGTATTGTTTCGAGTTTTTTACTTACGCTTCCATTCTTATTAGTTTTATCATCAAGACATATTAAGACATTTTTAAATTCGTCACCTTTAGCTTGATGGATGGTTCTTATTTTACTGCTAACTTTTGTTTGTTTTGAAAGAAAAGGGATGAAATCTTTAAATGATTTTTTATGAATACTTTTAGCTTTCTTCAAACCAGGAATCATAACTGAGTGTTTCTTGAGTTTAGGCTGTAAATATTTATAAATATTCTCGATACTTGAATTTAAGTTGTCTTTTAAATAATCGATTATTTCAATAACAAATTTCCTTTTTTCTAAATTCATAAGATCTGAACTATGCAAATGCTTCGTTATTTCCTTAATAGCATCTTTAAATTCAAAAGAATCATTAAAATCATATGCTTTTATTAATGAGTGAATAAAAGTTGGTCGTTTATGATTACTATCCTCAGCATATAATTGGCTAATCAAATTTGTTCCTTCCACCTTTTTCAAGCCGTTTTTTAGTTGATTTACTTCTTTATTCCAACGACATAAAATAGCAAAATCATCAGAATCCAACTCATTAACAAGTTTGATTGCAAACTCTTTTGTGCTAACAAGTACCTTAATAGGTTCTCCTTTTAAAGCTGTTTTTTTGGGGATTTGGACAATATCATCTCTTAGTTCCTTTAAAAAATCAATTATTGTTATTGAACTACGATAGTTTTTTGATTTTTTAAAATTCTGAATATTAGGTAAAGTAAAGTTTTGAAAATCTTTACGTTGTGCTCCTGCAAACTCAAAAATAGACTGAGCAGGGTCACCAATTACTCCAACTATAGTACCTTTCTTTGCTATTTCATTAATAATCCAAGTTTGTAAAGGATTAGTATCCTGAAACTCGTCTAAAAAAAGATAAGGAAACTTATTGCTAATAAAATCTTTAATTCTTGGATAATTACTAAAAATGAAATGGGTAAAATATAACACATCTTCATGATGCATGATTCCTTTTCTCCAGTATGCTTTCTTATATTTTAATAATTCATTATTTGATGTTGGAATTGCTACATTATAATTTGATGCACTCTTTCTAAACGTTATCTGAATATTAGATGTTTTTGTATCTATAGTATAATCAATAGAACTTAATTTTGAAATCAAGCTTTTCCGATTATCGGCATAGTTAAAATAATTGTAGTTTTTTCCATTATCTTTTTCAATCTCAGATTTCCAGCTTCTCAGTCTATCCCAAATTAATCGATTTTCGATGTGCCCACTTAGTTCTTTAATATTAAATAACTCTGTACCGTCTATTTCATTTTCAATTAAATAAGAGAAGGGTTTAATGATATTTCTATAAAGAAAACTATGAATTGTTCCAATATCTAAACGATTTGTGTTAGTTATCTTCTTTACTTTTTTATTTACTGTATCAGCTCCAATTCTTGTATATGTAATACAACCAATTTTTTGCGTTTTACCAAGATTATTTGAGTTTCTTAGAATATTTTGAATATGACTTACTAACCATGTTGTTTTTCCTGCTCCTGGTCCAGCAGAAATTTTAAAAGGGTTATCAATATTCTCAAGGATTTTTGGTAATTCATCTAATTGCTCCATACCTTATTTTAATATTTCTGTAATAGCGTCCTTAATATAGGTAGGTACAATGAATTTAGGAGTACTATTGCTAATATCTTCTCGTAAATTCCTCTCTAAATAAAGTGCATGTTCTCCCTTCAAACTCTTCACAATTGTATAATAAATCGTTGCTATTAGAGTTGCAGATTTTTCCATATCAGAAAAACTACTTCCTAAAATCTCTGTCTTTAGAAAAGTAAAATATTGTTTTTGCTTTTCTGTTTTCATAAAACTTTCATATACATTTAAAACTTTGAGATAGTCTTTTGGGTCTTTTAAATGTTCATCCTGTATTTTCTTGAAATTATCTGCTGTATGTGGACTATTCATTGTAGGGAAAGAATCAGTGATTAGCAGTTTATTATTAGGATTATATCTAGCTAACTCATATTCTAAAGTTTTACCTAATCCTTCAACTGGATGAGCAATAGAGATATTAGTATATTTCGAACTAAAATTTGTTTTAAGTTCTGAAACATGGGATGCTATAGCTTTAAATCTCTCAGTTTTCTTCAATTGAAATGGAAAGCAAGCTCTCCATTTATTATCACTTCCTTTTATTTCAGGATCAGAATCAGTAATACAAACTACTTTTTTATTTATTGCATAAGGGTTTTCTTTAGAATGCGAATACAGGTATAAAAAATGTTTAAAAGTTCGGCTATCAACAGATATTATTGAAATATGTTGATTTATTAATTCATCTTCATTTGTAATCTTTTCTTTTTTATCATAAAGCTTATATGCAGCAAATACAGGTAGTAATAATTGCTCGGCTAATCCTTCAACAAATATTACTTTATCAGAAAAAAGCATATTTGATTTCGTAGCATCTAAAAATCTTTTCACATAATTCTTAGATTCAATTTTATCCCCAAAAGATTTTCCGGGATATCCTATTTCAATTTTATTTTCTCCTTTGTATAGGCAAATAATATTATCCAGTTCTACAGCGGATGTAACATGTGTAGAATGACTTGTTACAAACAGTTGTCTTACTTTTCCTTCCTTATCAATGTTTTCTTTGAGAAATTTGATAAATTTATATTGCATTGCAGGGTGCAAATGAGCTTCAGGCTCTTCAATCGCCAATATTGGGAAAACTTTTGCGTTTTCACCATAATAACTCCTTTGACTTTCAATTTGCATTTTTGCTAAGACTAATGCGATATAAAGTAAATTATTATAGCCCAAACCATTTTTACTAATAGGGACTTTAATATCTCCTAATTTAACTATTAACCTTAGAGCAAATAATAAGTCTTCTTCACTTACATGTACGTCAAAATCAGGATGCCCACCTTTATTCGCACCAGTTTCTTCAGAATATTTTAATATGTTTTCTTTTGATATACGATCTTTTAGT
Source organism: Tenacibaculum aiptasiae (assembly GCF_965221665.1). Lineage (NCBI taxonomy): Bacteria > Pseudomonadati > Bacteroidota > Flavobacteriia > Flavobacteriales > Flavobacteriaceae > Tenacibaculum > Tenacibaculum aiptasiae. The sequence continues at coordinate 1,217,540 of NZ_CBDCSN010000002.1, read as the reverse complement.
TGTTGGAATAAAGACTCAGATGTTGTCTCAAACTTAGCTTCTTTCTCTTTTAATTCTTTTTTTGCCTTTGCAGAGAGATCTTTTATTTTTTTTCCATCTGTAATTTCAAAATCAAGAAAATAATTTAAGACCTCTTTCAAAATTGTATTGTGTCCAAAAAACATCTGTTTTTCAGCATCTCTTATTGCATCTAAGAACTGAAAATCAAATTTTTCAAGCATTTCATAATCTGCAATCTCTTTATTATTCGGCATTCCACCATATACACGTGCAACATATTTTGAAAAGAAGTACTTCTTAATAAAGCGCCATGTTTTTTCGGTATTAAATTTTCCATCAGTTTGAAATTTAACAACCTCCTCACAATATTCTTTGTAATCGTCTCCCTGAGGTAAAAAAAAAGAAAATGTCAATTGCGCCTCATAGGTTTTATTAGGTTTTGTTATCCAATCATAGACAACGACTTTATCATCCGCTAACTCATCTTCCTGCTCTTTAAATGTAACTGTAATATTAATTTCTGGAGGTTTTGAAAAGTCAGAGTATTCTTTGCAAAAATCATCGATGGTTAATTTTCCTCTCATCTTCTTTGAATCAAAAACTAATTGAAGTGCTTTAAGTAAATTTGTTTTACCTGCATTATTATGACCAATTATAACATTCGTCCCTTCTGAAAATTTAATTACAGTTCCACATCCTTCTTTAGCAGGTGAAAAGTTTCTGAAATTATCTATCTCTATTTGTTCAATATACATATTTGATAGGTTTTGTAGTCAGCTTATATACTAATTACTATGTGCTAAATGTAAGTATAGCATATAGCATTCCTTTACGGGTATCCGTTAAGAATGTTATTACTTCGTATTAAAAAAATAAAAGGAATAGGGGACTATTGCTTTCACAATTTGTGTGTGTCTAATGTACTAAAAGTGTGTTAGTGTTGCAAGTGGAGTTATTGGCTGTTGTTTTTTAAATGTTTGATATAATTATTTAAAAGCCCTTTTATTTGTTCAGATGCTACTGGATTTGCTGAATGAACTTTAAATTTTAAGTTTTGTAAATCAAGTCCTGATTCATAAACTAACCATTTAGCGCAAGCTAAACCATCCAAAGCTACAACTCCGTTTTTGTCAAGGCCAAGATCATTGTCAAAACTTATATAATTAGGCAATCCATTCTTGTTTATGTAAGTAACAAATTCATCATAAGTTCTAACGATATCGAATTCAGATTCCATTGATTTATCATAAATCATTTCGATGGTTCTTATATCGTCTAAAAAAAGCTTTTTCATATTTTTATTTTGGAATAACTAGGTGCTCTTTCTCCTAAGTTTAGTATTTCTTTTGCAATTTTTACGAGCCTAATGTACTCAATGTGTGCTGGTTTTGCAAGTGAGTTTGGAGCTTATGTTTTTTGTACTGATTTAGCTATTATTTATATACAGTTTTATTACATGTTTATTGGAGGTCCTGCTTGTCCTGTTATTTGTCCGCCAAAGTTTATCAATTCAAATAATCTTAGGACAGCTTCATCCAAATAGTCTTGATTGCAATAATATCCATTTATTTTTCCGTACTCAGTATAATCGGAAATATTAAACCCTTCCTCAATATCGTTATACCAAATTATTTTACGTCCGCAAATTGCAACAACCCAAAATCCACCACCCTCGTTTCCAAAATTTGGTTCACTCCATTTTTCAGGACCTATGTTTATTAAATTCCAAAAATTAAGATGTTTTCCTTCTAATTTATATTCTGCATCCCATATTTCAGAATAAAGTTGTTTTTCGGTTATTGGTTCCCACATATTTAATTCAGTTTTTTTCAAATTGCAAACAAAGGGTTTGTGTATGAATTTGTTGTATAAAGCTAGCAATTTTTTATAGTTATTGTTGATAATAGTTTTATTTAATTTTATGTTCAGCGATAATATTTTATAACTTGTTTATATGAGAGTTTTGTGCCCTGTATTATTTTCAATTTTCATAATACTTATACACGACCGCTAATTCTTTCCATCGATTGTTTTCGAGCGAGTAAAAGCTAAAATTTAGTTGTGTGTAGTTTGTTCTATATCTTTTTTGGTCTAGAAAAAGAGCTAGTGTACCGTTTCTTAGAATAATTGGTTTTGAAAAAGTATAAACAATAGCGCACATATTTTTTTCCTTTTCTGTTCCTAGTTTTTCAGTTCGGTTGAATGCATTTTGAATTTCTTGCGGACTATCAAGGCGGCTAGAGTAAGGAAATAAATATTCTTGCCATTCGTGGTTTAATAATGCGCTTAGTTCTTTTGTAATGAAACTCTTTTCTTTAGCTGATAACTTTAAATTTTTAGTTTGTTTTCCTCTGTATAATGACGATAATTCAAATTCTTTAGTTGATTGAATAGCTGATATTGTTGCATTGATTATTGATGCGTCTATGGACTTTGTATAGTATAGAGTATAACACTCAAATTGTTCATATTTCCACCTTGATACCCAATCTCTATAAGGATCTTCCATTAGTCCTAACTTATTCTTAGGAATCTTAGATCTTTTGGATTTTTTATTCCTCTTACTAGGAATAGAAGCCTTAAATTCTTCAAGGTTTATTTTGTTAAATGTTTGCTTCTTTTTTTCTAGTAGTTGCTTAGCTAATTGTAATTCCTCAGAAGACATATAAGCCTTAATTAAATGTCTAGTAGTAGTTCCTTTTTGAATTGGATCGTAAGCTGCAGCAATTTCAGCCCAAACTAAAGCATTTACTTTATATTTTGGAGTGGTTATACTCTTTTGAAAGTATATAACAGATAATAATCCCATTGCTCTACCAAACTTTTGGTTTGCCGATTTAATTAAATATTGTTCGGCTAAGGAGTCATTCTTTATTTCTAACTCTTTATTATAATAACAATATCCAACTATAAATTGAGCCATTTTGTCGCCCGAATCTGCATAAGGTTGCATGATTTTAAAGGATTTTATAAACTTCATTGAGTCAAAATATTTCAATCCTTTTTCATACTTAGCGTTTTGTGAAAATGATATTGCTGATATAAAACAAAAGATTATTATTGATGTTAGTTTTTTCATTCTATTTAATTTGTACGTAACGGTATTGTGTATAAGTTTGTTACATAAGGATAGCAATTCTTTATAGTTATTGTTGTACGTTCTTTATTTTAAACAATACTTTTTCCTTTTTCCGTTATAAAGATATTGTCTTGATTTCTGGTTAAACATTCAATTTCAATCAATTTTGTTATTGTTGATTCTATTTCTTGCTGAGATAATATTTCTCTATATCTTTTATTTACTTCCGAAATATTGGTTTCTCCTTTATTAACATAATTAACAAAGCGAAGAAAAGAATCATCTCTATAAGTGAAACCTTTTTTAAAAAATATCCTATATTCAAAACCTTCATCTAGTGCTTCTTGAGCTTGGTTAAAAGAAGAAATTAAATCCATAGTTTCATTGTCATAACCTTTGAATTGATATTCAATTGATTTGTAATTAATGCTTCTAATTGAATTAAATTTAGAAAGTCTTTTATCTTCTATAGGCTTTTCATAGTTTTTTAATTTGTCTTCAATTAGGTTTTCTAATTCTTGAATTAAATTTTTAATGTCATTTTTATTTAGTGATATAATACTAATTGCACTATTTAATTTTTCATTCGATATTTTATGTTTTATAAATGGCGAAATTGTAAAACTTTCAAATTTTGAAGCATAGCCTAATTTTATATATTCACCATTTTTATGAAAGTACATTGATACTCCATCGTCATGTGGAAGAGCATTTTTTATTCGGTTGTTTTGTTCTCTGGTTAAATGGCAAGGATAACAAACCTCTTTAGGAAGGTATTTACTGTCAGTTTGTATTATTGGTATTCCACAATCTTCACATTTAAAAGCAGTTTTCGAAAGCCACCAATCAGGGCACTCTCTTGACCATTCATCAGGTGAAGGGAAGTAAAATTCAGCGTTATGTTTTTCAGCTAAAGTTTTTCCAATTGTTTTGGCTTCTTTACTGAGTTCTTGTTGACTTTCAAAGTCTATATAGTTAAGAGTAGTTACACTCTCTTTTTTATACCCTAGACTAGTTTTATAAACTAGCTCAATTTCTAATGCTAAGTAATCAAAATCTGAATACCATAAGCATTGTACAGCTTTAGGCTTTTTATAGTCTTCTCCAATGATCTTCTGAATTATTTTTTTTAGCATTTTGGTTATAACTACGCATTACTTATTTATATATTAAGTGTTAAGTACATAGGATTATTTTTAATGTTTCTTTTTCAATTTTTGTGAGCCTAATGTACTCAATGTATGTTGGTGTTGCAAGTGGGGTTTATACATAGTCGAATATATAATAATAGTGAATAGATTAGTGTAGTTTTCTATTCATCTAAAACTCCAATAAACTTTAAATATTCAATTTCAACATTATATATTTCGAGTAAATGGTCTTTTGTTAAGTTTATTTTTTCCTTATGCATAGCATATTTCACAAGTTCATTTATATCTAAATAGGCATTTGATTTATTTTTTGAATCCGGATTTTTGGATAGTAATCTGATTTTAGACATATAGTTCTCTTCTGCAATCAAAGCATCGCGAATTAAATTCAAATCGGACTTTTTCTTTTCTAGTTTCAATGCAATGAAGCAGGTTGCTTCATCCAAGTCGTAGGTTTCTTTTCCAGCATTATTTTCATTAATAGTGCAGATTGGATCTTTTTTACAGCTGAAAAATGAGAATAAAATTAAAATGTAAGTAAGTTTGAATTTCATTTAATTAACTATGAAAATTAATGTAAAACGCGTTTTTACATTTTGTTATGCTCTTTTTTTATTTTTTCAACTATTACCTTTATGAATTCACCCCCATATATACATCTTCTGCAAGTTTTAGCAATTCCTTTTTTATTACTAATTATATCAATTAGTTTAAAAACACTTTTGTCAAAAATAACTCCATCTTTTTTTAAAGTTAAAATTCCATCAATTGCGTAGAGTTGAATTTCGACAACAGTTGATTTTAACCATTTTACCAAACTTTTTGTGTCTTTCAATTTTATAAGTCGGGTTAGTTTTCTTCTATATTCAGGTGTTCCTCTTACATGTCCACAAACCCGTCCATAAACAATTTCCGATTCAAATAACTCATTATGATTTAATGGATATGAATATACTTCTTCGAATTTTGATTCTAATTTTCTCATCATTTGATTTGAGTTTTGACTTAGAATTATTTCTTTCGGTATCCATTTCTCTTTTGATTTTATATTTTTAAGTCTAATTAGTTTATAAAAAGCAATTTTTCCATCTTTCTTTTTAATTAGTTTTAAATTGTAATTGTATAAAGTGTAATTTGAGGTAGTTCCTTCTATTTTAACCGATTTTGTAAACTTTATATTCTGTTCAAAAAAGTCATTTACTAATTCTCTTTCTAGTAGATTTTGCCATTGATATTTGATTTTATTTGTAGACTTTTTTTGAAAGTCATTTAATCCATCTTCTATTTCTTGATACCTAAAGTTTTTACAAAAAGTATATAATTTTTCTTCTTCTTGAGCAAAAACTCCTGTAAAGGAAAAAGTTAAAAGTATTATATAAATTATTCTCTTCATCTTAAGTGAGCATAACGGTTTAGTATTTATTAGCTATGTTTTATACACGTTGTTATTACTCGTTTAAGGTTCGGTTACTTCTATAGTATTCGTATCAATATTGTACTTAAAATATTTTCCTAAAGAGGTTGAAAGTACCATAAACTCTTTCATTCCGACTAAATTTCCGTAAAGTCGAAAAGTACAAATATCAGTTGCAGTAATATACGGAGTTGTTTTTAAATGTGAATGAACTGCTGAAATCACGACAGTTCCATTAGGCATTTTACTGTGTGCCGGTATTACTCGAGAATGAAATTTTTGCCATTCTATAATTTTTCCATTTAAATCAGAGTGGAATAGATAGTCATTTCCAAAAGGAATTAAACCAGGTTTTGTCGTACCCATTAGAATATACAACTTATACCCTTGTGGTTCTTTTAATAAAACTAAATTTGGATTAAAACCTTCTGGAAAACCAATTTTATATTTTGGGTCTGACAATTGTTTAATTATTTTAATTTTAACATCTAAATATTTTTGTTCGATATTTGATAATTCACTTTTTTTAGTATCTATATCAAATGGCTTATTCAAATTTGCCGTAACAAATGAATATTTAGCAATTCTATTTTTTTGTGTTTTATCAATAAATGAAGCATAAATTGTATCATTTGAATGATAGATTACATATCCACCATAATTTCTTTTGAGCTTAGCTTTTGACATTAATAAGTCAGATGCATTCCAAGCAATTTTTTCATAATTATAAAGTAAATCTGCTTCTTTTAAAATTGAGTTTAATTTTGTTTGTAATGTATCCGATTGTGAATAACTAATTGAAGTTGTAATTATGCACAATGCAATAAGTATCATTTTTTTCATAAAGTTTTTTTTAATGTGTAGTTACTTGTTTGTATGAGGAATTTTTAGGTACTCATAGTCAACTTATTTAAATCTTAAGAAGTGCAGCACTATTTTTTAATGTTTCTTTTTCAATTTTTGCGTGTCTAATGTACTAAAAGCTTATTAGTATTGCAAGTGGGGTAGAGGGTTTATGAAAGAGATTGATTGTGGAGGTGTTTTTGTTTTTTTATTTAGATACTAATAGTGCCAATAGCAATATTGATATTATTACTATTGACACTACTCTAAATGCTTTTTATATTATTTGATTATACGATCGATAATCTATATTTTTAATTTGAATTGGGTTGAATATCGAAATACTTTAAATAACCCTCTATTGGTTTCATTCCCATTTCCTTTCTTCTTTCGTTTACTGTTTCTGGATTTTCTAATTTATATAATTTACCATTCTTTATTTGTGAACCATATATTTGTGGTTTGCCCTCATCCATTAACATTCTATCTTTCATTAAAGCATATTGCTGTTTGGATAAGTCTCCATTTTCTACCGCTTTTTCTATTTGTGGAAAATACTTTTTTCTAATTTTTTTATTACTATGTTGCAGCCCTAACCAGATGGCATTCATTTGTTTTTGAGACACCTCCTTTAATGTTGGCATTCCACATTTTTCAATAATACTTATTACTAATTCTTGATTTCTATGATCTTCTTTACCGTACTTGATGAGGTCATTTGCTTTTCTAATCCTTTGATCGCTTTCATATACTTCGCTCAAGATTTGTTGTTTTTTACTGCAGTCTACTTCAATAACGTCTACTGAACCTACATAGACAAACCTGTCCCAATTTATATATAGGAATGTTGAAATTGCTACTATTAAAATAGTAAAAGTACTCAGGAAAATTTTTCTCTTTTTCATTTTTTTAGAATTTATTTTTTGATTTAATATAATTCATAACAGTTTTGTTATGATTTGTGTAAAATCGATTTTCAATAACTGAGCCAAGTAAAAACGTAAGACAATTTGTCTTTTTAAAGGACTTATTGACTGATTGTTTGAAGTTTTTTAACCAATTATTTCTGTTATATTCTATGAAGAAGAGTTACGATACTTTGTTTTTTATTTCCAAGGTTCTATTTGAATATTTTCCCACCTCTTTTTAAAACTATCGGTCATTTTAATATAATTATCCTCACTCATTGTGAGTTTATTTGGTTTTACAAGCATATTAAAAGCATCCTTCAAACCATATGGTGCATATATTTGGTACTCTTTTGTTTTTCGAATTCCAATTGCAAATGCTGAAAGCCAAGTTTGTATTCCGTTTTCTGTATTATTAAATGGTTTTATTTTATTTCCGAACTTTTCTGGATACCATTCGTGGACATATGCTTGATTGGTTATGTCGAGAGGGAATTTATGACTTATTAATTTTTCTATTTCTAATTGATGGACTTTTGATTGCTCCCTTTTTTCATTTTTTGAATAGTATACGATATCAAAATCTTTTACATTTTTAAGTGTTGATTCTCCGTTTAAATTATTCCAAATTATTTGTGTTATTGCTCCTCCTGCAACATAATAATCTTTTAGTCCATACTTTGTACAAGCCTCTAATGTTTCTACTATTTCGGGACAATCTATGATTAGTGAAATTAGCTTTTCTTTTAGCAATTTATTTTTCTGTGTGTTTAATGTATTCAATGTATGTTGGTGTTGTAAAAGGGAGGTTATATTCCTTCTATTTTTACAATTTCGGTTCCGTTTGTTAGTTTTTGATTGAGTCTGCAGGTGTTTACTATTTTTCCACTATAAAAAGTTTCAAATTCCATTGTAATCTTCTTGTTTTCTATTTCACAAATTACATTTCCACTTTTTACAATATCACCTGGTTTAACATACCATTTTGTTAAAATGAATCCTTTTTGGTTTCCCATTTTTGGTAGGAAGATTGATTTGGTTTTTCCTTTTTCTAATTTGGTTTCTGTTTGGGTTGAGGTAGTTCCCTTTTTCTCCATTTCTTCTTTTGTTTTGAAGTTTGGATTGCTTTTTAAATCGTTTATAACCGTATTTCGGTTTTCATTGGAAAGAAATAGTTTACGGATTAGGGATTTTATCATTATATAAGATTGATTTTGCTGTAGGTATAGCGTTGTATTTTGATGTTTCTTTTTCAATTTTTGTGAGCGTAATGTACTCAATGTATGTTGGTATTGCAAGTGGAGAATTTACTTCTATAAATACAAAGCGGTTCTAGTTTGCACTAAAACCGCTAATTCTTTTATACATTGTTTGAAACTGATTCTTTTCTAATTTTCATTTTCTAATTCAGTAATTAGATTTGATGTTTCTTTTTTTATTGCTGTCATAAACTTTTTATGCTTTAAATATCCAAGAATAAAAAGGACTATTGTTGAAAGATGATAGAAAATTCTGTTCTTACTGGTTAATGGAAAGCCGAAAATAGATTCCTTTTCATAAAATAAGCCTAGTAAAGCAAAGTTTAAAGCTAAGATTGCTAGAAATAGATATATTAAAATATGTGTTGTTTTAAATGCTTGTTGATTTTTTATTCTTTTTATGAAACTAAGGTTTGTATAATCTGACTCGTGAGAAATGATTTTATTCATTTTGTAGAGCGAAATCAATTTTATTATAATGGCTGCAAATAAAAACAAATAGGCTAGTGTGTAATATATACCTGCGACAATTTCTGTATAAAGTATTACCGAAACTATAATTAGAAATACTAAAATAATCATTAAGAATGTACTACGGAATTTTACTTTTTTTTCGATTTTACTTAATCGCTTAATTAGTTCTTCTATATTGTGTGAATTGGTCTTTTTTTCTAGCCACATGTTTTGCATCTTTTTAATTTGTTCGTCCATACTTATTTAATTTTTTTAGCCAGTTTTTTCTTGATTCGATTTACTCTTACTCCAACATTCGATATACTAATTCCTGTTATGTTTGCTACCTCATTATAACTAGTTTCTTCTAATATTAAACTAATAATTATTCTGTCAATTTTATTTAACGAAGCTATGGCTTGGTATAATTTGTTAACTTTTTCCTGATCGTAAACCGATTTTGTATTAATGGGCTCTGCTTTTAAATTTTCAGGTATTACATTAGTATGTTTGTTTTTTAATTTCTTTGTTTTATTTATGAAGGCGAGAGCTGTATTTGTGGTGATTCTATAGATCCAAGTATCTATACTACTTTCCTCTCTAAAGTTGCCTAGATTGTTCCAAATTTTAATTAAGACTTCTTGAAATAAGTCGTTTGCATCTTCTTCATTTCCCATAAAACCTAAACTAATACGATAGATTTTATCTTTGGAATGGTCGTAAACTTTAGTGAAATATTGGTCTTTGTTATTCATAAGCGAGCATAAACGATTTTATTTCTTGTAAAGTCCAATTTGGGTCATCTAGCATAATAAAGTGCTTCGCTTTTTTGGCAATTTTTATTTTACAGTTTTTGGCTGTTATAAATTGATTCTTATAATTTGCTTTTACAATTTCTTCTGTAAAGCCATAATTTTTTAAGCCATACCAACTACCTAAAACTAATATTGGGATGGTTACTTTTTTAATTTCAGGTCTTAAGTCTGTAATCATTAATTCGAATGTTGATTGAGCAATTGTTGCTCGGTCTGATTCTAATGACCATTTTGTAGCCAATTTAATATTATTTGAATCTGTAATCATCATTTTTAATGCTGTTTCTTGTTGAGCTGCAAATTGACTGTTTGAAGCAACAAGTAGCATTTCCTTCATCTGTTTGGCTTGTGGTTTTATATTCTGTTTTGTTGCATTAGGATTATATACCAATGGTCCAAAGGGATATGAATCGATGATTATAATTTTTGATAACAGTTTTGGGTATGTACTTGAAATTGATAAAATTAAAAAACCGCCTAAACTGTGACCTATCAGAATTGGTTTTTCGTTTAGTTCGGTTTTTATATATTTTACTATCTCTTCTTTTATTCTAGGTAAGAATCCCTTTTCTAAATTAATTGGTTTTTGTTTTTCAAAACCTGCTAACGTTAATATATGGCATTGATATTTCGTTTTTAACGAATCTACTGTTTGATTCCATACATCTCCTGAGCTAGCCATACCCGGAATAAGAATTATAGGTTTTCCTTTTCCTTTTGTTTCTACCTTAAATGGATATTCGTTTTTCTTAGTTTGTGAAAATGTAATATTTTGTATTAATAAGACTAATATTAAAATACCTAGTTGTTTCATTTTTCTTAATTGTTCTATTGTAAATATTATTTACTCTTTAGATTAACAACCAAGATATTTATTACACTTTTTTTTAAGGTTTTTTTGAGTTTGTATGTTGGTTGTTGTGGCGAAAACTTGTAAAACCACGGTTTGGACAAAATGTATAGATATTATCTTGATTTCTTTTTTTTCCTTCTCCAACTGTCCATCGAAATGTAAGGCAATGATTAGGTCCGTCTAGTTCTATAATTTCTATTCTTGTTGGTCTGCGTGATGGATAGGTACGTACTTCTCCTTGTTTCCAATATCCTAGTGGAAATTTACTTCCTAATCCGTCATATGCTCTTTCTCCCCATTGTTTTCGTTTATCATAAATTCTAACCAATCCATCTTTTGAATTGTTAATGGTAAAAAACGATTCTACATTCCCTCCTCGTTTGGTGTTATATATTCTTCGGTAATAGGGAATTTTATTACCTACCCATTCAATTTTTGTGTTGTTCTTTTCTGTTTTGAAAGGTCCTGTAATAGTATAGTTAGTGCATCGTTTTCCTGTTAACGGATGACAAGAAGTAGCTGTGGTAGCAACTTTTTTTAGTGTTAATTTATGTTTTCCATCCCATTTAGCTCCTGTAAATAATTCCACAGGAATGAATCTCTTTTTTGTGGATTTATTATATGCTTTTTCCCAATAATTCTTTTCTTCTGTGCTTGTTAAAACTTTGTTTTTTGTCTTTTGTCCGAATGATATGTTACTGATACTCACTATTAGGAATACTGCTAATAATCTCATTTTACTACTTTTTTAATTTAAAAGTTCAATATTAATTATGTGAAGCTTTTTAAAAAAAAGAGATGTAGTCAACTGTAGAATTCATGTTATGAAATGCTATTTTGATGGTAATTCAAAAGAAGAGTTATAAATACTAGAGTTTGTTTGGTATAATTATACCAAACCAAAGTATATACATATGAGTGCTATGGTATCAAAAAAACCATGTACTGCTATAATAAACCATAAATCGTATTTACGTAAGTAATATATGAGTGCTAAGAGTGCTCCTACTATTCCTGTAACTAATTGCCCTGTTATTCCTTGATAACTGTGCATAAAGCCAAAAAAACAAGCTAAAAGAATAATATTAAGAGCAATGCTTACTTTGCTTTCTCCAAAGAATTTTACAAATTGTCGCATGAAATAACCACGAAAGATAATTTCTTCTCCAAACCCGGCAGTTGCCCACACTAATAATAAAGCCACTAAACAGGCTGGAAGATTTCCTTTTAATTGATCAAAAGCTGAATAATCTATTGGTGCTCCTGTAAGTTTTGTAATTCCAGGAACTAATATTAATACATAGAAAATAAAGAGTGCCAGTGCAACTAATGGTGCTAGTATAAAGATGTTTTTGGTGGTAAATTTTTTGCGTTGAAAACCAAGTTCTAATAATGCTTCTTTTTTATATTCTATATAGTTTGCTATAATAACTAATATTGCAATGACTATGTTTTCTATGTAACCTATACTGAAGGGACCAAACCATAAAGTACAGATAATTATAATGGTAATTAAAGGGATTAATGTTTGTTTTAAGGTGATTTTGTTCATTGTTTGGAGTTTTTAATTCGAAACGAAATAATGAACTAATTTTTTTAAATCCCTTTTAAATACTGATGTTTTTGCTGAATGGTCGTGAATTTTTACTGAATAGTCGATATCTTTTATTGATACCAATTTAAAAATGCTTTTCGTTTGTAACGACTGATATTGATTTCGGCTATTGCATCATTTTCAAATGTTGTTTTTAACTTAATTAGCAACTTACCGTTTTCAATTTTTTCAACTTGATCTACTGCATTTTTATGAATGATAATTTTACGATTGGCTCTAAAAAATAACTGGTCGTTTATTTTTTCCTCTAGTTCATTTAATGTAAAATCGGTATTAATTGTTGTTCCATCATTTTGTACTGCAAAAACAATTTTATTTTCAATATAAAAACATCTAATATCTTCATAAGTAAGTTTTGTTATTTTTGTAGCGTTTTCTATAGTTATTTCTGCATCTTTTAAAGAAAACTTATATAAATTATAGATGTCTTGTGCGTAGAATAAGCTGATGAAAATAAAGCATATTAATAAGGTGATTAATAATCCTATTAATAAATAATAAAATACTCCTATTTGTCCTCCTGCAATTATATTTAAAAGGATATTTACAGGTATATACATGATGGCTATGTACCCTAGTGTTGAAATTATAAACCAGGTTATAGTTTTTATATCTACCTTTTTTGAGAAATGTTTTTTCTTATAATATTTGAAATTAAAGTCTGCTATGATTCCAATAAGAATTGATAAAATAATTGTTGAAAGAAACCCTTCTATAGGAAACCTATAAGATTCACTAGTTGGAAAACTTTCTCGTTTAGCTAAATGATTTACGACTAAAGAGAAAAAAATTAATATGACTACCTTCTGAAACCAATACCATGTAGCACTATTGATAAATTTATGCCATGTTGTTTTTATTGTATTCTTGGTTGGTTGTATAGAACTCATGGATTAGAAGCTATTTTTAATCCAAAAATAAAGAATAATTTTTGCTATGTTAGTATTGTAAATGTATGATAGGAATGCTTTGTTTTTAATCTTTTATTAAGTGTTCAATATCTTGGGTAGTAAAAATGTAAGAAAACCCATTTCCATCTGCTCCCATTGCTTCTGCATTTGCAATAACTATTTTGAGTTCTTTGAATAGATAATTTCCATGTTCTATTTCTTTAAACTCATATCCTTGAGAGCTTAGTTGATTTAAATAGCTGGTGATATCTTTTCCAAACTCCATTTCTATTTTATTTATTTTAACCTTAACACCCCAATGAATTTCTAATTCTTGTAGTTGATTGTTTTTATTATAATTTAAAAAGAAATAGTTTTCTTCTTCTTTAATGTTTTGATAAACATCTCTTCTTTGTTCTATGTTATGACTTGTATCTCCATCAAAGAATTGTGATACTTCTATAGTTTCATCTTCTTCTTTGTGCTTATCCTTTAACTTTTGTCTGACTAATTTTCTGTCTTCATTCCAGTTGAATATATCAGTATTTATTTTGAATCCTTTATTTGGTAATATTTCTAATATCATCCTTTGTTTGGTTTAGACGATTGTTTTAATACTTATAAGTAAAGTATTCTTCTAATTTTTCAGAATCATATTCTATTATTTCTCCTGTTGTAGCATTCATTTTAAAATGATGTTTTACTTCTGGAAAACAACTAGGCCCAAAAATACTTCCATTTCTAACTAATGTATTTGTCTCCCAAATAAAAGATTTAGTTTTTTTATCGAACCATAATTCTATACTGAGTTTTTTATATGGAATTTTTCTACGAATTAACTCTGAATGTACTGAGTCTATTGGTATTGTTTTATTGAATACTTCAGTTGTAGGGAACTGAATGTCTTTAATTATTTTTCCATTTTTATCTAGCATTAAATTCAAACCAATTTTTTCGATTCCGATTTCTGGTTTTTTTAAGTGATATGTTGCTGAATATACAGGAAATGCTATGATTGTATCACATTCTTCTTTTTCTTTTTGTTGTCCTAAAAGAGATACGATATCATCTGAATTTCTCTTAATTTTAATTGGCTTATTTGAAAATACATTAACGTTTTTAAATTCCAGTTTTTGAAAAATTGAATCTCCTAACCTTTGTTTGAAGTAAGCTTTTATGTTATTATGTATGTCAGTTGGAATTTTGTCTAAAGTATTTAATTCAGCAGAATAACAGCTGTTAATGTTTTTATAGGATTCTAACTTTGAAACTAATTGAGGGTATTTATCTCGTGAGTATTTATTACACGATATAAGAATGATGGTAATAAATAAGAAATGTAATATTTTATTTTTCATCTAGGAAGTAGCAATTTGTTATAAACAAAGTTTTATTTCTAAAGGGTATTTTTTTCCGTTGATATAGGTTTTTCCTAAAATTATAATCCAATTATTTAGAATACTTATATTAACATCAACATCATTATGTTCCATAAAATATAATGCTACTTCATAGTTATTTTGATTTTGTTCGTTGATAACAATTTGTTTGCTTTTACCTAAATCTATCTGATGTGCATAAAATTCTGGTGGATATAATCCATAGCTGAATTCAAAATTTTCTTTATCACATAATTGATCGAAGACATTTTCATCTGCTTTTATGGTTAAATCAATTATTTGATTTCCATTTATTTCAATAATACTTTCGTTACGATCTATGGAGAAATTATAATCTCCTATTGAAAATCTTTCTTTCATTCGTATATTTTTGCTCCTTCTAATATTGTTTTGAAGTTTTGCCAGCTAGGCTTGTCTGCATTAATATTCATTTTCATATTATCATAATAGCCTTGAATATCTTCTGTATATGCCTCCATTGCCTCTATGAAATCTTCTAAGGTCTTATTCTCCCAATCAGATTTATTTTCTTTTAAATCTTTTCTAAACTCTTTTAAAAAGTTTATAAATTCAATTCTAGTCACTGTGTTTTCTATTATTTCTTTTTCAGTTTTTGTAAGCTATTATATCTTTATTTGCTTATAGAATTCTTCAGGAAAATTTTTGATTGATCGTTTGAGTTTAGTTTTTAATCTGTTTTTTTCATTTTGTTCTATATGATTATATATATAGTTTTTCATAATATAAAAACATAAGACTCTATTATATAAATCTAATTTTTTGTTTTCAATAATTTCAAATAATTGATTTTCAACTTTACTTTTATTTTTCGTTTCCGATAATGCTCTTCCAATTCTTCTAATGTCTCCATTATAATGATTTTCAGAAGGGTTTTCAACCCTCAAAGAGGTACCAATGATTAAATCTAGGACATTAATATTTAGTTCTTCTAGTTCTTTAATGTAAGTTTTTCTTTCTCCAAAAGCATAACTTCCATCACTAACCCTTTCGAAGCGATCATTCATAACATCTAAATGTGCTCTTAAGAAGATTTTCCAATTTTGTGTTTCTGCTGAAACCATTGCAATATTTATAGCGTGTTTTCTTGGTCTGCTGTCCTGACTACAACTTCCAACCACGCGAGTACTTCTCAATTTATCTAAAAGTTTTTCTTGTTTTTTCTTGTGTTGTTTTTTCCAGTTTTTAGGTAAATCAACTCGTCCAAATTTTAAATCATCTTTAAATTTTGTAGTAGTTGTATCAATTAAACAATCAGCATAACTAATCATTTTAGCATATTGTACTGGTAATGTTTTACTCTCCATTTTATTTGGGAAATAAAAAGCTGAGATTTCTTCCTCTGAGTATGAATCTTTTTTATGGTATTTGAAAATCCATTTAGAAAGATTCTCTACTTTATATTTGTCTGTTTTTTTATTAAATTTAAGTTTAGAATTATAACCATTATTTAAGTTAATCATAGTAAATTCAACAACATCTTTATTTTGGTAATTCTTATAATTATATTTAACTATTAATACATTTCTAGTAATTTTAGCTTTAGGATATTTTTTTTGAAATAAATCAATATCAATATTGTTTTCAATATCTCTTTTTGCTTCTTTGACATTGTGTTTTTCAATATTAATTTTATGTCCTACTATTTGATATTTAGATTTAAATTTTTTTTGAACATTACATGTTTTAAAATTTAAATTTAATGAATCAACTACTTTTTTTAATTTGTTTATTGTTGATTCACTATAAATTAATCCGTTTTCTTGAATTTCAAATTCTCCATTTTGAGCAATTGAATATTGAAAAGTAAAAACTATTATTAGTATCAAGATTCTTTTTTTCATTTCAGTTTTTTTATTTGTAAATTATAATGTGTTAGTTATTATATTATTTACTCATATCTTTTTTCATTCTGTTAGCATATTCTCTAATCATATTGTTTTTTATATCAAGTTTTGAAAGTTCTTTATACCATTTTTTGAATTTTTTTTTGTCTTTTTGAAAGTAAAAATACTGTAAGATATTATAGCAATTTTCAGCATCGTATTGTTTGTTTTTTACTATTTTTTTTGCTGAATTATATTGTTGTACTGCTTTTTCAATTTTATTGTTTTTAGTTAAAGTATAGATATATTCTTTATTGACATAAGCATTTGAAGAATCTTTTTTTATATGCTTTTTTAAAATGTTTTCTGCTAAACTATATTGTTTTAAACAATTATAAGAATAAGCAAGTTCGACAGTAAGCCCTTTGTATTTTGGATTTATTTTTTCAGCCTTTTTAAGAAAACTTAAAGCTTTTTTACATTCATTCCAACCATTATACATGAAGCCCCATTTATAAAGCCTTTCAATTGAATTTACATTGGTTTTATAGTATTTTAACCAATTAGGAATAGAATCTATTTTAAGTTCAGAAAATTTCCTTTTAGGAATAAAAGCAATTAAAACATTATTAGGTTGTAATCTGACCTTCATATTAGCACTGTCAAGTTTTGTTGGAATGAATTCTCCTTTTGAAGAAATACTGAATGTTCCTTCATAGTTCAAAGTTAAACCAGCTTCTGGATCAATATAAATAAACCCATAAGGATATGTATTGTCTTTATTTTTTTGAAATACAACCCACTTATCTTCACTTTCAACAAAACGTTTGTTGAATTTTAAATCAGATTGTGCAGTTAATTTTGTACTAATTAGAATTAAAAGTAATAATAGATGTTTCATTTTTTTATGCAATTTTTGAATATAGTTATTAACTTTGATACAGATTTTAAAAGTAGATTTTTTTTAATAAAGGTTATATTATAAAAATAAGTAATCCAATAAGTTTGTATACTTAATGCAGGTTAGTATTTCAAGTTTAGAATTGTCGCGTTGATTTTAAGAAGTATTTCTATTTTTTATTTCCTTTAAACCTTATCTCGTTTGCTTTTTTAATATTGTCAGCTGTTTTAGTTATTATTTGTATTAGATTGATTTCTATTTTATTGTTTGATGTTTTTATTTTGGCAGGAATGATTTTTAAAATAAAGTTTTCATCTATTAGAAATTCGGTTTTATTACTTTCTAGCACTTTTTCGTTTATTTGATAGAGTGTTGGATTTTTATCTAGTGTCAAATGTTTTTCTGTAAGGCTTTTTAATGTTATAAAGTTTGGTTTATAGCCTGATTTCATTTCTACTAGAATCTTACCATCGTAGGTTGTTCCGTTTTTTTCGAACTTCTTCTTTTCTACTTTTAGCGTTTCTATTTTATCTGAATTTATAAAGTCTAAGGATGATTGATTACCTATAAAATTTCCATTTACAAAGATTCCTACAGGGCTTTGATTTTGGTAGATACTTTTTGTATTGTTTATTACTCTTATTTCTGAATCGCCCGAATAAATTGGTTTATTATTGATTCGCTTTTGTTGTATATTTTGACTAAACAAATTGAAAACTTGTAATATTATTATAGTTAAAGCAAGAATGTTTTTCTTCATAGTTATTTTAGTTGATGTTTATTCAAATATAAACTATGTTTTCTTGTTTTGGTACTGCTAATGAGTGAACTCGGCTTTTTGATTAGTTTTCCTGTCTTTTGATTCAATTAACTTATTGTTAGTGTTGTTTTTTGTAAGTAGGGGTTTATATTTTTATTAAATTTTTCTCTTTATTATATAACTTGTTTTTTTGTTTTAAATATTCATTAAACAGTAAAGAAAGAGTGTTTTCATAATTTTGAAAAGATGTAGTTGAATGATTTGTAGTATAGGATTCAATTGCTCTTGATGCAATATTTGCACAGTAGATTGCATTAGAAACTCCATGTGAAGAAAGTGGATCAAAGGCGATGGCTGCATCTCCTATAGCTAACCAATTTGTACCAGCAATTTTAGAAGCTCTTGACGAATTTGCCTCTCCTCCTATAATTTTTGAATTAGGGTTATCTGAGAGAAAGTCTTTTAATAGTTTTGTATTTGAGAGTAGCTTTTTCCAGTTTTGATATTTTTTTAGTTGAGGAAGTAATGGACTTTCTTTTTTCGTATAAAGAGTTATACCATTTATATCCTTATTTAAAGAAGAAACAATACCCCACCCGTGTTCAAATGTTTCTACATATACCTCATGCATTAATTTTGGATGCTTGTAATAAGGAAGGTGACAACTCAATGCTATTTGATTATCGAATTGTTTACTTGTAATTCCAATTTGTTTTAAAACAGCTCTATTTCTACCAGTTGCATCTACTATTATCTGACTGTTTATTGTATACTGGCAATCTTTATGTTCAATTTTAAGCCTAACGTTTTCATCTGATCGATTTATTTTAATTAGATTATTGAATTGAATTATTTGATCTGTTACCAATTTTTTTAAGTCTTTAAGTATTTCTTTTTTATTCAATTTTAAACCATATTTATATGGATTGTGGTTAAAGAAATTATTGGTAGTAAGTGCTTCTGAGTTCCAAATAGAATGATAACCAAAGGTCTTACTGGAACTCTTTTTGAAAAGTTCCAGTAAGTTCAATGATTCTAATAAAACTAATGCAGATGGTGGTAATGTTTCTGGTATTTCGAGTAATTTTCTTTTTTCTACTCGATCTAATACTACATGGTTAATTTTCTTTTCTTTTAAAAGATTAGAAAGTATTAATCCAGCAATTCCACTGCCAACAATAACTACTTCTGTATTTATAGTTGTTTTGTTCATTAGTTTGATGTTACTTAAGAATTAATTTAGCTTTTGTATATGGGTTATTTTTGAAATACATAACAAGCAATACCTTCATCTTTATATCCTTGCTCCAACTTTTTATTTCTATCAGTTTTCGAAGTAGTATAATAATGATCTACACCATTATAAAGTCTATAAAAAGGGATGGTATCTTCTTCTAAATTCAAATAAACAAAACCAGCAACTCCTTCTAAAGTATACCCATTTTTTTCAGCATTATCTCTTTCAACTACACTGGCTGTATAAAAATGATCTGCTCCATTGTAAAGACGATAGAAAGGGACACTGTCTTTTATTTGCGATAAATAAACACGACAAGCAATTCCTTGTGAAGTATAACCTAGCTCTTCTGCATTATCTCTTTCATTTGCAGAGTCTGTGTATAAGTGTTCCTTACCATTGAATAGCTCGTAAAGAGGTTTTTTTGTTGCTGTTACTGCATCTGATGCATCCATTGATACGTAAACTGTTTTAGGATAACCATCTAAATCTAATGCTCTAGCAGAAACCATTCCTATTTGATCCCATTTGTAAACCATATTGATTAAACCATTTAAATAGCCTCCTTCAGCATGGTAGCCTACAAATCCTGTATCTGTTGTATGAAGCCACGGTAAACGATTTGCATATAAATTACGTTTGGTGTCAGGTAAAGGAGCTGTATTTGTGGTATCTTTAATTTGCTCATAACTTTCATGATTTAGCACATCTATTGGTAGGTTTGCTGCCCACCATGCTGGTACTGGATATTGACTGTCTGTCCAAACAGCTTGACAACTTCCTGCATCTGATTGCCATGGTATTCCCATCCATTTTGTAAGATCACCTGGAGTTATTTTCCATAACCAATAATATTCTGGATTATTTTTATCCATTGATTTTTGTACATCATCTGGTGTCATAAGGAAACCAAAATCTTTAAAGAATACCTCCTCTTGTTCTTTTCCGGATACTGAGTTAATACGAATTTCTCTTAACCCAAATAGATTATATTTCTCTTCTTTTCCATCACTAACAGCATCGAATTTTAATGTGTTTTCACAATACATTTGGTTGTGACGCATTGGCCAAGTTAACTCCACTCCTGGATGAAATCCTCCTCCATATAATGTTTCCAAAACAGCACGTGTCATTAAAAGTGGCGCTTTTAATGGAGAACCATCTTTAACAGATTCTGCCGCGTTAATAAACTGACTTTGATAGTATTCTCCTAAAGCTATCATTGGATTTAAATTAGTTTTCTTTTCAACATAGTCTTTTAGGCTTTCTGGTGTTGTAAAGTTACCTTCGCTCCATTGTTTTAGTTGATCATAAAGCATTGGTGGGATGGCAAACCATTGTGCTGGACTTCCTGGGTAATTAATTCCATCACCAACATAATACGGTAGTTGAAGAGGAGTTGAACCAACACCCAAAGTATTAAAATCTGTGATGTCTTTGCTTGGAATTATTGGCTCGTTAATATAATCGTACCTTGGATTTCTGAATAGTTGGAAAATTGCCTCACGAGTAGCTTGACTTTCTTTACCAGGGGTGTATAGGTAGCTAAAATTTCCAGCAGCTGTTAATTGGTCAATTTCTTCCTTAAATGATGGGGAAAGAAAGTCTCCTAAATTTACCCATTGCATTTGGTAAAACTTAAAAAATAGTGGTAGTACCATACTTAAACAAGATGCTTCGTCTGTTTTAAGTTTTTCTGGATCAGCTCCAGTTACTAGGTCGTACAATGAAGAAATAGGATTAATCTGTGGAGCATAATCTGGTGGTGCAGTTGCTATCCATGCTGCAGCTTCTGGATCACTTAAACTATATGTTTCTCCAGTTTTTATATTTGTAACTTTTGCTGTTACTCGTCCATCACAGATATCGTCATACCAATTAGAATTATCGGCAAAATCTGTGTTAAGGTTTGATGGATTTAGAGAAGCCGAAATACCATCTCCACTGTAAAAAATAAGTGACCCTTCATGTTCTGGGTTCTCAGCGTCTTTGTCGTATTCTATTGTACCTAAACTTACTTCTTTTGATACTGTTCTCATTTTCGAAGCAATCTGGCTATTATTCTCTCCATCTCTAGGAAATGGGAATAAACCACCTATTTTCATTTTTTCATTGGTAAGTGAAACAGATGCGTAATTAGGTCCGTTTATAAGTTCTTTTCTTGAATTTGGAATATTTTCTCCTTTGTCATTCCGAAGAATATTTGGATTTCTTGAACTTGCACTTATACCTGGAGCAATACTATCTTCGTAAAAAGTTTTACTTAAATTTTTATTATTTTCTTTCCCTTTATTACCCTTATCTAAATTTACTGAAAGGTCTAAACTGTTATTAAAGTCGTACCAAAATGGTTTTTTGTTGGCTACTTCAACAGACCATTCAATTTTGTAATCTTTTGGATGAATTTTTTCTATTGGATTTCCTTCTTTGTCACATTTATAAATGTAAAAACGTTGTGCTTGTTTTTTTAAAGCTCCATATGGAGTATGTGGTTGAAGGTTTACATCGAATAAGTTTTTCCAAGGTACTTCTGGGCTGAAAACTACTTCGTTTTTATTTGCTGGTCCATTTCCCATTCGGGCTATTCCGATTGATGGATAAATTCTAAATTTTGGGGTTAGTTGATCTTTCATTTCTTTTGATTTATAGATGTTTAGTTGTAATAGTGGTCTATTCAAAGTTGATGAAATAATACATTAAACCTTAGAAGAATGTTGTGAAGACTAGTTTTTTGGGTATGAAAGCAATAAGTAGAGGTATAAAAGAGAAAAAGCGTACTAAACCTTTTTATATTAAGGCTTAATGACGTTTTTAATCAAATATTATACTAATAATAGTGAAACTATTCTGAAAGGTATGCTTCTATAAAAAGCAATTTAATAAAGTGAACTATATGTCTAATTATAATGAAGGAGTGAAACACTAAAGTGTAAGTTTTTAGTTTTTCATCTTAACTTTCTTCTTTAGTATGAAGTTATAAAGCGTTGTTTATTTTAATATATTCAACAACTTCACTTTTTGTAATTTAACCGTTTTTGATCCTTTTCAATAATTCCTTATTCCAATAAATAGGTTTTGATAATCCAATTATAAAAAGACCTAAAATTAGCTTTCCTTTTGATAGAGATATTAGGTTGTTAATAGTATTGGTATAGAATAAAATTCCAATAAAAATTATAGCAATAGCAGAAGAAAACCATATTGCTTTTCCTTTCAGGTTTTGTTTGTTTTTTGCTTTTCAGGTTATAAGTGCTATAGGAATTATAACTGTAGGATAATAAATAAATCCTGTTGCATAAGATAGAAAACCTAGTCGAACTATTAAATCTTTTCGATTAGCACTTATAAATTCTTGATAGGTGTAATGATAATAACCATTTATCAATACTATTAAAAAACCAAAAGAAAATATAGCTGATGCTAAAAAGAAAAAATATGGTTGTAAATTATCTTTTTTCATTACTCTATTTCATAATTTCCATTAGCCCATTTTGCTGCTGGTTCTATCCATTCTTTTAGAGGTTTGAATAAAAAACCATGTTTCATTCCCGTATGTAGCTCTATTTCTTTAAAATGTGCTATTTCGCATGTTGAATTTTGTTTTCGCTTGATGGCTGATTGTCCAAATGGATCTGTTTTTTCATAAATGTTTAAAATATTTCCACAGAAGTTTATTTCTGGAATATTTTCTAAATCACTGTTTTGAAAACTTGCCACAAATACAAAATTCAATTTTGGATTGTTTGCCAAGGTTGATACATACTGTGCTATATATCCTCCTTTTGAAGTTCCTACCACTGTTATATGCTCTGGTTTAATTCCATTTGTAACTAAACTGTCTATTTGATTAACAATCTTCGATGCATATTCTCTTGCATTTACATTGCCTTTTCTTTGTTCACTTATTACAGTTAATTTTCTTTTTTCGAAGGCTGCTATTATTTCTTTATATTCTGTTCTTCCATATTCTGGATGTGATTCTTCTAAATCGTATTCTTCTAAAAATCGATTATGTAAGAAGAATACATATTTTTTCTTCTCTTTTTCGAATAGTTTTATGGTGTAATCTAAGAGCTCTGTTCCGCCGCTTTTTCCATGTCCTGGGATAACTATTTTTATGTCTGTTAGTTCTTTTTTTAGCTTTTTTACACTTGTTGGCCATGCTGAGGTATTGGCATCTTCTAAGTTGCCTTTTGGTGCTTTTACTTGTTTTATAAAGCAGCCTCCAAACAATACTTTTTCTGATGGTACATAACCAACGATATTATCTTTTGTATGTCCTTCTCCATAGTATTTTGCTAGTATTGTTTTATTACCTATTTGGAATTCTTTTTCTTTTTCAAAACCATTTTGTGGCAGTACTTTTTCGTTGTTTGCTCTGGCAAGCTCAATTGTTTGTTTGGTAGCATAAGACTTTATTCCTTTTTCATGAAATTGTTCTAAAGTTGCCAAACAATCAATATGAAAATGCGTTGCTATTACTGCTTTAACTTTTCTCTTTCCTATCCAGTTTATTAGTTCTTCTGTTGCTTTTTTATTGGTTGGAGTATCAAATATAATTGCTTCGTTTCCATTTAAATATACCATTCCATTACATGGAACTGACCCCCAGCTTTCTGTCTCTAAGTATGATATATGTTGATAAACATTGTTAGCTACTTGTTTTATTTTTAATGTTTCCGATTCATAGTTTTTTGGTTCTTGCTTATTGGGTTTACAAGCATTAAAAAGTAATACATTTATAAGTAGGTATAATAAGTTTTTCATAGTTGTTAAAAATAAAGTCGTAGTATATTTATAAACCTTTTAAATCGTTAATTGTATATAGCTTAAATTCAACATCCATATCCTTTACATATTCCTCAACGTTTTGCTCAAAACCTACTTGTTTTCTCCAGATGTTTACTGAATCAGCATTTTTTAACGGCCATAGAAAGTAAATCCATTTTCCACTTTTGCTTTCTTGACCTCTTATTTGTGTTCCGTAAATTTGTTCACGTCCTTGGTTCATTAAATTTCTATCTTCCATCATTGCTAAAGCTGCTTTTGAAATATCTCCGTTTTTGGAAGCTTCTCTTATAATTGGTAAGTATTTATCTATTTTTTCCGAATGCTGAACTACATAAAAAACAGCTTTGTTTGCTGGTTCTCCAACCATAGATTTATTTGGATACCCATATTTTTCTACAATTTTTTCTACCTCAATTATATTAATACTATCTATTTTACGCATTAACTCAAAAGTGTCATTTCCTTCGAATTCTAATTCTTTTAAATTTAACTTAGCGTATAATTTTGTTTTTTGTTCTTTAGTTAAATTACCATTTACTATTTGTCTAATTCCTTGATCTCTTAGTAGAATTTTTTCAAGCTTATTTTTTAATTTCGTATTAATTTCAATTTGTTGGTGATTGGTTTTGTCCTTTTTCTTGCAACAAGTTAATATTATGAATACTAGGAAAACTAATCTGAATAATTTCATTTTCTATTTGGTTATAATGTTAACAAGTCTCGAATATAGTTAAAACTCACTTTTAACCATTACTGTTTTTATTAGTTAGCTGTCTTTTATATTTAAATTAACATTCTTAATAAAGTTCTTTTAAATAGTTTTTGATGTTTACTCCTCTATAACTTTTTCGAGGTGCCATATTTTAGAAACTATTTGCCATCCTTCTTCTCCGTTTACAAATCCTAGGTGATCTACAAATACGTTTTTATGTGCTCTAATTCTTATTTTGACTGTTGCACATGCTGGCGATAACCAATCAATCATTAAAATTTCAGCTGCTAATTTTTGTCCTTTGCTTGCTGGCGATATTCTTCCCCCTACATCTTTGCTAAAACTTGCTATTGGTTCTACAAAAAGCTTTCCTTCATCTACATCAAAAAGGCTGGAGCTTTTGTGAAATATTTGATTTAATTTTTTAGTGTCGCAATAATGAATTGCATCGAAATAGGTTTGTACTGCTTTTAGTAAGTTGTTTGTTGTATTGTTTTTTTGCTTCGACATAATTTTAATCTTTTTGTAAAATTAGTTTGAAAGTAGTGGTGTTTTGAATTTAGAAATTGAAGGTTTTTATTTCTTAACTGAATTTTTTTCAACTAAGCTTTAACCTCTAAATCGTTAACTTTGTGTGACATGGAAATCAAGTATTTTAGACTTATTAAAACAATTGTTGAAGAAGGTAGTATTGCCAATTCTGCCAATAAGTTGTTTTTAACACAATCGGCTTTGAGTCATCAATTAAGAGAATTAGAAGAACGTTTAGGTTTTAAGGTTTTTCTTAGAAGTCGAAATAGATGGAAATTGACTGATGAGGGTGCTGAGTTATACAAATTAGGTAACGAAATTCTTGAAAGTATTGAAAATGGTTTTCGAAATATTGAGCAGTTAAGAATGGGGTCTGTTGGTACCATTAAATTGAGCACTGAGTGTTATAGTTTTTATCAAGGCCTTCCAGTTTTTGTACAAAAAATGGGACTTCTATATCCTGAAATTACTATTGATTTAATTTTAGAAGCGACACACCAACCTATATCTAAAATTTTATCTAATGAAATTGATATTGCTATTGTTACCTCCAAACCCGAGAATGATACTTTATCGAGTATTGAAGTTTATGAAGATGAGGTTTTTGCTATTATGCATAAAGAAAACCCTTTTAGCAAAATGGATTTTTTAGATGTAAATGATTTTACTAATCTTCACTTAATTATTCATTCTTTTCCTTTAGAAACGGTTTCTGTGTATGAACGCTTTTTAAAACCCAATAAAATAATTCCTAAAAAGATTTCAGCGATTCCGTTAACAGAAGTTGCCTTGGAAATGGTTAATGCAAATATGGGAATATTATGCATGCCTCAATGGGCGGTTAAATCATTCAAAATTTCTGATGATTTGGTTTTTAAACGAATTGGGAAGAATGGCTTAAAAAGAAAGCATTATTTGGTTTTTCGTACAGCAGATACATCGAAGAAATTTATTCACGATTTTATCTCTAACTTTCAAGATAGTTTTTCGAAGGACTAGATATTTTCTGCTCGTAATTTTAATTCGTTATTCATTTGTTCAAAACCTGCTTTAGTGTTTTTATCTAAACTTTTTGAAAATAAAGGAACCAAAATTCCACTGAAGCTTTCACTTTGTTCAAAATAAGTAGTTCCATTTCCGTTGTCTGTGAGTTTGAATTTATGCTCTCCATCAAAAAGCCCATTAAACCAGAGACTACCAAGCCATTTTAATTCTAGATTTTTATCCAATGTTTTAATTATAGGATTGAAAGTCATCCCAGAAAGTTCCACATGAATTCTGTTTCCAACCTTAATTTCTCCAGAAATAACTTTAATAAAGGAGTTCCATTTCGAGTAATTCTCAAAATCCATAAGAACGTTCCAAACTTTCTCTTTGCTAGCGTTAATTGTAATTGATGTTGTGATTTGCTTTGCCATATTGTTTGAGTTATATAACAAAGCTAGATTGAAATTGAAGTGATGCTCTTGACAAAAATCAAGAATTTTTCTTGTTTCGTATTCTACTAAACGTTTCTGGAGACATTCCTAACATTGAAGCAAGATATTGTAAAGGAACTTGATTGAAAAGCTCCTTATTATTCTCAAAAAAATGATGGTAGCGTTCTTCTGCATTAAGTGATAAATGACTGAAAATTCTATCTTCTAATTGGATAAAACAACTTGCCATAAATTGCTTTTCTATTTCAGCCCAATTTGGAACTATATTGTTCAAAAGAGCATAATTTTCTTTATTTATGGTGTATAGTTCACAGTCGGTTAATGCTTGTATATTCCATCTAGCTCTTTGTTTAAAATTAAAACTGTATAATTCTGTTAAGAAATGTCCTTTGGTAGCAATCCATTGTGTTATTTCTTTGTCATTAGTCTTAGCAAAAAGCCTAACATATCCACTTTTTACAAAACTTAGTTTTTCGCAGTATTGTCCTGATTTAGTATAGTATTCTCCTTTTTTAAGCTCAGACTCGTTAAAAAGCGATGTTATTTTGTCTAAGTTTTGGTTTGTTATTCCAAAGTAGGATTTAATATAATTTTCTAAATCTGTCAATTTTGAGTGAAATTTATGTTGTCAGTATTTACATGTAGTAAGTTAAATATTTATTCAATTAAGAATTTTAATTCCTCGCAAGTTTTACTTGGTATAAATTCAGTGAATTCATAGTCAGCTAGCTCATTTTTCTTAAAAGGGTCTTTTTCGATAATCTTTTCTAATATTTCTTTTGATGTAACTTTGGATAATATTATGCCTCCTGTTCTTGGTATTTTTCGTCCTGAAGCTAAGAAGTGACCTAACTCATATTGTTTATTTAAAAATTCAATATGTTCGCTAAGAAATTGATCTACTTTTTCTAATTCTGTTTTATAAGTTAGATTTATTATGAACATCTATTTTGTGTTTGTTTCTTTTCAATTTTTTTCTAATAAGAAAGCTTATTTTTCATAACATTTTTGGTTTATATAATTAAAAATATCAGGTCAGCTATTAATAAGATTTGAAGTACAAATAACAGTGTATTCATTTTCTTTTTATATCGATAAGCTATAAATATTGAAAGAATAACTAATAATGGAAGTACTAGCCCTGATGCTATTCTTAAAGAATAAAACGATTTGTCATCTGAATTAGGTTGTTTATACCAGTTTATCTTTTTAAAAATTTGAGAAACTGAATATTCTATTTCTTCATTTTCTTTTACCAATACAGCAAATTCTTCTGTAACTGAAAACTCGTGTTTACCTGTGTTTATTTTATATGAATAATGATAGTTTCCACCTGCATTATAATATTCTTCTAAGCTCTTTTGAATGTTAGCAATTTTGTCAGTTATAATTTTTCCTGGTAAAGCAAAATCAGCTATGATTACAAGCGCAATCAAAATAGATATTGTATATACTGTTAAGCGTAATTTATTCATTTTCATAGTTTTTTATTGATATTATTTAGTACCCATCAAAGAAATCAATCCATTGGCAAGTGTACCTCTCCAATTAACATAATTATGTCCTCCTTTAAATTCATGATAGTCTACTTGATATCCCTTTATTTCGAGAATATCTCGGAATTGTCTATTCATTCCTAGCATTGAAGCTCCTGCATCATAAAGTCCAACATCCATATAAAAACGAATAGGTAATTTTTTACTTTGTTTGTATAAATTTATTAGTTTTCCATTGTCTTCAGGATATATCCAATGGTTTTCATTTTTTGTTCCTTTAATCCAATATGAACCCGATTGCGAAAGTACATTACCAATAATGTTTGGATATCTTAAAGCAATATAACTAGCAGCAAAAGCTCCTCTACTTGAACCTGCTAAGACTATGTTATTTGGTGTAGAATGAATATTGTATTTTGAACGTGTCCAAGGAATAAGTTCTTTCGCTATAAAATCTCCAAACTTTTCACTGATTAAATCTCTACTTCTTTTTCCCATTGCCCATACCAAAACAGTTACTGTTTGTGTAATTTTTTTGTCAGCAATAAGGTTGTCCATAATAGTTGAGGTAGGTATCCTTGATCTTCGATTTAACCTTGCTCCATATGATTCTCCATCAAAAACAATTAATAAATTGTGAGGCTTTTTTGCATCGTAATTTGCAGGTGTATGAATAGTTATTTTTCTTTCTTCGTTTAGATATTTACTTTTTATAGTAGTAGGAAGTAAAGTTCCTTTTTTTACATTTTCTCTTTCTGTAATATAAGATTGTTTTGGAGCATTCGGCATTTCGACTGTTCCATCATAAGCATGCTCTACAGTTCTATATTCAATTTCTCCGTTAGGTCCAGCCTTATCTAACTTAAAATAGTTAAAGCCATAATTAAAACGAGCATCTTTAGGAACTCTTTGCGTAACAAAAAATAAATTGGTACTTGGTAGTTTTTGAAAACGTAAACCTAAGAAATCTGGCCCTCCACTTAGCATTACATATTCTGTATTTTCATTAGGTACGCAAAAGTAAGTGACTAACATATGAGTTGTACTTCCTTTAATAGGCTCTATAATATGTTTTTGTTGGTGTTTAGCGATGAAAGCATCAATTGCTTTGTTGTTGGTAAGTGAAGATTCCCATAGATTATATAAGGTTTCTGTAGGTAACTCCCTTTTTGTAATTCGTTTTGTATTATCTGGAAGACTTAAAATCTGTTTAATTGTCAATGAGTATTTTCCTCTTTTTGCATTTTTATCTAATGAACGAACAACAAATTTATATTTCCCTGATTGATTGGCTGTAATATCAATTGGTTCATCTCCATTTGTGCCATTTGGACTATCGATTTGTTTTAAAAGTTCTCCGTTTGGTTTATATACATCTACAACAAGGTCTATTCCTTTTTGAGTTACTTTTCCTATAATGGCCATCCCATTACCTAATTGTGTAGTATAAATATGATTTTCGCCTGCTGAAATAGCTTTTTTTAGGGAAGTATTTACAACTAGTTCTTTTCCTTTTTGTGCTAAAATTGTATTCTGGAAGCTTATTAGAAATAATAAAAGCGTTAAGATTGTAAATTTAAAATGACTGTTCATTTATTCTTTTTTTGAGCGGTTTTGATTTATAGATAACGGTTTTGATTATAATTTGTTTTAAACTTTAATGTTATATAGTTACTATGTTTTTTGCTTCTAAAATAGGCTTGTTTAAAAAACGCAGTAAAAGCTGTGCTACAGCTATAGTATCTCTTTCACAATAGTCAACAATACGAGATAAGTTTTTCTCTTTATAATATACGTTAGCTACTTCGCTTCCATCAATATCCTGTTTGGGTGATGGAATATCTAAAATAGAAGTTAATAATTTTAGAGAAGTATAATGTTTATAATCGCCAAACTTCCATAAATCTAAAGTATCTAAATGGGGAACTTCCCATGGTTTTTTACCAAATAAGTTTAGTTTTTTAGGTAATTCAATGCGTTTGATTATCATCCTCCGAGCTATATAAGGAAAATCAAATTCTTTTCCATTATGAGCGCATAAAAGGTGTTTGTTTAAATTAAAATGTTGATTGAGTAAGTTTTTAAAATCGTTTAATATTTTAACTTCATCATCTCCATAAAAAGAAGTTACTCTAAACTGATTTTCGTCTTTTTTGTCGACAAAATATCCAACAGAAATACATATTATTTTTCCAAACTCTGCCCATATACCTGCACGATGATAAAAATCTTCGGCACTGATTTCATCTTTTCGTTGATATTGTGTTTTTAAAGCGTATAATTCTTGTTTTTCTTCCGATAAATCAGAAAACAATTCTACTTCTGGAACAGTTTCAATATCTAAGAATAAGATATTTTGAAGATTAATTTTATTCAACATTTTTTCTTTTTATTAAAATATAAACACTCTCATTTTTAAAGGTGAGTTTTCTTCTTTTTTGTGGAGGTTTTATAAACTAAATAATATTAAAGAAGGGTTTTGTCAGTAGGTTAGGAATTTCTTTTCTAAACTTATTAATAAAGGCTTCTTTAGTTTTAGAAAATATTTCATCAAATAAAGGAATAAGTTTCATAGTAAACAATTTTTATAAAGATACAAAAACAAAAAATTACAGATTAATTTTTCTATTAACTATTTAAGCGAAGGTTTATTAAAGATTAAATGAATGTTAAGTTAAATAAGAGAGCGAACGATTTATAATTTTATGGTTACTTTTGGATAACACAATACAAATGATCTATGAATACGAATGATATTAAAATTTTATTAGTTGATGACGAACCTGATATTTTAGAAATAGTAGGTTATAACTTAAAATCAGAAGGCTATCAAGTTTTTACAGCCAGTAATGGTAATGAAGCTGTAAAGACTGCTAAAAAGATACATCCACATTTAATATTATTAGATATAATGATGCCAGAAATGGATGGTATTGAAGCGTGTGAAAAGATTAGAAACATTAAACCATTAGAAGATGTTATCATTTCTTTTTTAACAGCTAGAGGTGAAGATTACTCACAAGTAGCAGGTTTTGATGCTGGTGCTGACGATTATATTACCAAGCCAGTAAAACCAAAAGTTTTGGTAAGTAAGGTGAAATCGTTGTTAAGACGTTTAAAAACAGAAGAATCTGTTGATACAACAACTAAGATTGGAGATATTATTATTAATAGAGATGAGTATGTTGTGTTTAAAGGAGATAAAAAAATAGCTTTACCAAGAAAAGAATTTGAATTATTCTCTTTATTAACATCTAAACCAGGAAAGGTATTTAAAAGAGAAGTTATTTTAGATAGCGTTTGGGGTAATGAAGTTGTAGTAGGAGGACGTACAATTGATGTACATATTCGAAAACTTAGAGAAAAAATCGGCGATGATTACTTTAAAACTGTAAAAGGAGTTGGTTATAAATTTGTTTTGGAAGGAGCAGAAAAATAAATTAAACTTTAAAATATTTATATAGATTGCTTAATTGGCAATCTATTTTTTTATAATGAAAAAAATTAAAAAAACATACAAATACGCACTTTGGTCGTCATTGTATTCTACGATTATTTCAGTAGTTATAGCATTACTTTCTTATTTATTCTTAATTAATTTATTAGGAATAGGTACTGTGCTTGTTTTTGGTGTTGTAATGTTTGTTATATCATTTTTTATTATCCAATACCGAGCAGAATATTTCATTTACCAACGTGTTAAAAAGTTATATCAGGACATTTCCATTTTAGATGTAAATGATTTGGAAAGAAAAAAAGTAACTACCGATGTTGAAGCACTTACAAAAAGTGTTCAAAAATATGTTGAAGGTAAGAGTGAAGAAATAGCGTTGTTAACTCAAAGAGATTCTTTTCGTAGAGATTTCCTAGGGAATGTTGCTCACGAGTTAAAAACACCTCTTTTTACTGTTCAAGGATATATTTTAACCTTAATTGAAGGAGCTGCTGAAGATGAAGAAATTCGTACAAAGTATTTAAACAGAGCAAATAAAGGTGTTGAAAGGTTAACATCTATTATCAAAGATTTAGATATGATTGCTAAATTAGAAACAGAAGGAATGAAAATGAATATTGAAACATTCAATATTCTTGAACTAATTCAAAATGTTTTTGATTTATTTGAAATGAAGGCCAAAAAGAGAAACATAACTTTAATGTTTGATCGAATTTATGAATTCCCTCATTTTGTAAAAGGTGATGTAGAACGTATAGAACAGGTTTTAATTAATTTAATTGTAAACTCTATAAAATACGGAAAAGTTGGAGGAGCAACTACAGTTAGTATAGAAACATACAATCCTAATAAGTTTATTATTAAAATTTCCGATAATGGAGAAGGTATAAAACAAGAACATGTTTCTCGTTTATTTGAGCGTTTTTATCGTGTAGATCAAAGTCGTTCAAGAGAACAAGGTGGTTCTGGTTTAGGATTGTCTATTGTAAAGCATATTATTGAAGCTCATAATGAGACAATTTTATTAAAAAGTGATTTTGGTAAAGGATCAGAATTTTCTTTTACTTTAGAAAAAGCAATGTAAAAAAGAAGGAGTTGATTTTTCAACTCCTTCTTTTTTATTTATACTAAATCGAATCCAATATCTTTTCGATAATTAATTTTATCGAAAGTTATTTTATCAATATTCTTATATGATTTTTTTAGGGCATCTTCAATAGAATCACCAAAAGAGGTAATTGCCATTACTCTTCCTCCATTTGTTACCACTTCTCCATCTTTTACAGTTGTTCCTGCATGAAAAACAATTGAATCATCGATAGTATCAAAACCTGTAATAGTTTTTCCTTTTTCGTAAGCTTCAGGATACCCACCAGAAACTAGCATTACTGTGGTTGCAGTTTGCGGTGTTACTTCGTATGATTTTTTGTTTAAAGTCTGATTAGCAACTCCTTCAAATAAATCAACTAAGTCCGATTCTATTCTTGGTAAAACTACTTCTGTTTCTGGATCCCCCATACGAACATTGTATTCAACTACTGAAGGATTTCCATTATCGTTCATTAATCCAATAAAAATAAATCCTCGATAATCTATTCCTTCTTTCTGTAAACCATTTATTGTTGGTTTTACGACTAGTTCTTCTACTTTTTGAAGGAAATCATCAGTAGCAAAAGGAACTGGGGAAATAGCACCCATTCCGCCTGTATTTAAACCTGTATCTCCTTCTCCAATTCTTTTATAATCTTTTGCAGAAGGTAATATTTTATAACTTTTACCATCTGTTAAAACAAATACAGAAAGTTCAATTCCTTTTAAAAACTCTTCAATAACCACTGTTGATGATGCTTCTCCAAATTTTTGATTTGAAAGCATTTCTTCAAGTTCCGATTTTGCTTCTTCTAAATCGTTTAAAATTAAAACACCTTTACCAGCAGCTAAACCATCGGCTTTCAATACATATGGAGGAGTTAAGGTTTCTAAAAAGCTTTTTCCTTGTGCCAAAGTACTACTTGTAAACGATTCATATTTAGCAGTTGGAACATTGTGTTTAATCATGAATTGCTTGGAGAAGTCTTTACTTCCTTCTAATAAAGCACCGTCTTTTTTAGGACCAATCACAGGGATGTTTTTCAAATCATCATCAGCTAAGAAGAAATCATGAACACCTGCTACTAATGGTGCTTCTGGACCTACCACAACCATATTAATATTGTGTTGTAATACTGTTTCTTTTACTTGCTGAAAATTGGTTGGGTTGATATTAATATTTGTAGCTATTGAATCTGTTCCAGCATTACCAGGAGCTACAAATAAGTTTTGAATTTTATTACTTTCAGAAAGCTTCTTTGCAAAGGCGTGCTCTCTACCACCTGATCCTAAAATTAGAATGTTCATTTTATGTGTTGTTGTGTTGTTGTTGCAAATATAGAATAAGAAAAAAGGCTATTTGAAAAAATAGCCTTTTAATTGTTTAAAATATTTGTTCTAATATTTTTTGTGTAATTGCATATGTTGGTGTTACTCCGCTCATTCCTAAACCACCAGAAGCTAGTGTTGCACCAGTTTCTAATGGGTTATCCGAAGCATAATATGCATATCTTACTTTGATATCCTCTCTAACGTTTCCTCTAATTTTTGAGGCTGATTGAATTGCTTTTTGATAGTGAGCTCCTTCCATTTCTAATCCAATTACATTCCATGTAGAATCGTGGAAGAATTTTAACAAGTCTTTATTTTGTAATGATGTTCCTAGTACACTTACCATAGCTCCATCAAATACTTGTACTCCAAACCCTTCTAAATCTTCTTTGGTTAATTCGTTATTAAAAGGATAATTGTCGGCAGTACCTTCAAAAATATGAGAAGAAGGAATCATAATGTCTCCTTTACCTCCTTCTAAAATACCAGCTTTACCCATTATAGAAACAGAAACTACATCTAAATGAACAGATTTATCTCCTATTTTATATGGTTTTAATAACTCGTCCATTGTTTCATACGCTTGCTCTCCAAATGCATAATCCATTACAATGATTACTGGTTTTTCTCCAACAGAGTTCTTCTTTTCAAAAGAAGTAGTGTCAAAGTTTATTTTTTCAGTATCAATAACTTGAACATTAATGTTTGTTCCAGATGTATCTTTAATATATATCAACCCATTTTCTGAAGCATAGTTTTTAACTGCTTTTTGTAGTGGTTGACTGTTAGCATTACTCAATACTTCAAAAAGCTCAAAACCTTTATGTTTTTTAACTTCATCAGGTAAGGCATTTTGAGCATAAATACTATTCATAACACTGTGCATGTTTGCACTAATAATATGAATAGGACGTTCTAATAAATCATTATCTACTAAAACTTTTTTAATGCTGTTTGCCCACATTTCTCCATAAAAATGATGTCCTATTTCTTCAATTAATACTGAACTGAATTTTACCGAACGCTTTTGTTCGTATAATTCTTCATTGATAGCCAGTTTTCCTAACCAGTAAATTAAATGGAAAAATCTATTAGGGTTTTCTTCCGTAGAAAAAGTATTATAAACATCATATACCTCGTCGTAAGTTCTACCTAAGATGTTTCCTAGATGTACAACAATTACATCTTTTTCTTCATCGGTAAGTGTTTTGTTATTTAAAACAATGTCTTCTAATTGAAGCCACTCTCTAATAAAACTTTCACCGTTATTAATAATTACACGGTCTTTTATTTTATGAGATTCAATAAATAAAAAGGTAAGGTGTGTAAGTATATCATAAATTTCAGAACGACCACGAGTAATTTCAATATTCATTTGATCCTTGTCAATACGATAACAATTTCTTCTTCTCTTTGGAGGAACTATTGCTTTGAATTTTGAGTTTCTATACCCTTCATCTGCAGTTAAGTAGATATATTGACATTCTTCAATACCTTCAGGTAATCGCTCAATAATATAAACCAAACCATTTAATTCGGTTTTGTTTTCAGCGATTGATCCATAAATTTCAGGACGTAATTGTAATAAGGATTTACGTAACGTTTCTCCAGAAACTCCCATTGGCTTATAAAATCCACGACTAAATAAATGACGCATTGAAATGTATAACTTTTCTATGGCATTTGTAGATTCTTGAGCTCTGGTACGTTCTTTATGATTAGGTTTTGACATATATTTTTTTAAAAGGCAAAGATACAAATTATGTAATGCATATTATTTTGTTAAAATACCGCTATATTTTTGCTGGTTTTTTAACAAATTAACTGCGTTTTTAATAGTAGGATCATTGTTTAGTTGGTGCTTAAACATTCCTTCCTGATAGGTGTATCTTTTTACTATTTCGTTTTGAATTTTGTTTGATAAAAGATCTTCGTTTACAGCGATTTTTTGAACTTTCTCTTTTTTTAATTTTTTAAGAATAGCATTGTATTCTGATGAAAGTTTCTCCTCATTTTCTACTGATGAATAAGCTTTTTTGAAAAGTTTTTCACTCTTTGTTACAAAAGCAGTGTCTTGTGTAAGTAAATAGTTTTTAAAGCTATTAAAATCGGCAGATTTAAAAGTATAGTTTTCTGTAGAGAAACTAGGATTTTTATGAGTGAAATCTGTCACGAAATTAAATATAGCTTTCGATTTTAAAAGTTTTTTTGTTTCCTCAGATTTTTCAGATATATCGATGCGAATATCTGGAGTTACTCCACCACCATCGTATACTTTACGGCCATTTTTTGTAGTAAATGTATTTACAGGACCGTCGGAAAATTTTGGAACTTTTCCTGTTTTTGAATCTCTATTAGCATAATCTAATTCTTGTATACAACGACCACTAGGAGTGTAATATTTAGAAATAGTTGCTTTCATTTGCGTTCCATAGTTCAAGTTAAAATAACGTTGTACTAAACCTTTACCAAATGAACGTTCTCCCATAATTACCGCACGATCATAATCCTGTAATGCTCCTGATACAATTTCTGAAGCAGACGCAGAACGATCATTTATTAAAACAATGATTGGAATTTGTGCGTCTAAAGGCTCTCTACTAGTTTTATAAGTTCTACTGTTTTTCTTAATTTTTCCGCGAGTATCTACAACTTTTAAACCTTTTGGAATAAATAAATTTGTAATGTTTACTGCATCAAATAAAGAACCTCCAGGATTATTACGTAAGTCAAAAACTAATTTTTTCATTCCTCTATCTTTTAACTCATTAAAAGCATCTTTAACTCCTTGTGTAGCTTTTTGACTTGTAAATCTGGTTAAAATAATGTAGCCTGTTTCCTCATCAATCATGTCATAAAAAGGAACTGGATTTACAATAACTTTATCTAGTTTTAAATTAACTATTAGATTCTTATTGTTCCTATTAACAATTAATGAAAGTTCTTTGTCTGGTGTTCCTTTTAACAGTTGTGAGTATTGACTTTTTTCTAAATCAGCTAATTTTTGCCCGTTGACATCGGTAATAATGTCTCCAGCTTTCATACCTGCTTTGTCTGCCGAAAAACCTTTATATATTTCAGCAATTACGATTCCTTGTTTTGTGTAAAAAGTAGAAACACCAATGCCTCCATATTCTCCTTCTCTACGAATACGAGCGTCTTCTACATCTTGTTCGTTATAAAAATTAGTATAAGGATCTAAGTTTTTTAAGGTGTTTTTAATAGCCTTGTCGGTTAAATCACCAGGGTTAATTTCATCAATATAATTGATGTTTAATTCCTTAAACAAATTGTTGTAAATTTCTATTTGCTTAGCAATCTCAAAAAAGCGAGACTGAAACGAGAATAAAAATGAAATAACAATTAGGGAACCAAAAAAAAGTATTTTTTTATTTTTCATCTTTGGTAATTTCTTCTGTAAAAAGCGTTAATAACTTCTTCATTTTATGCTCAATATCGGCATATTTCCATTCATCTCTTGCAATATAAGAAATCATAAACACATAAGGCTTATCTATTCCGTTGTAAACAGTATGTTTTTCTTTTCTATAAATTTCTCTTAACAAGCGTTTTATTCGGTTTCTGTCTACAGCTTTTTTAAAGTTTCTTTTAGGAACCGATACACCTACTTGGGCAGGGAATTTTGAAGTATGTTCGGTTTGTATGTATACCATTCGAAGAGGAAATACTTTTATCGCTTTTCCCTCTTCATAAAGTTTTCCTAATAACTTTTTACTCTTTAATCGTTCTTGCTGTCCTAATGTAAATCTCATCTAATACAAACATACGTAAACCTGTACTAATAACCATTTTTTTGAGTATTTTTGAGACTATACTATTAAATAAAATTAGGATAATTAATTTATCAATCATCAACACAAACAAAATCAGTATTTAACGTAAAAAAAACTTATGAAACCAGATTTATTTCAAGCACCTGATTATTATCAAGCTGATGATTTGTTAACTGACGAACACAAACTTGTTCGTGATACTGCCCGCGAATGGGTGAAGAAAAATTTATCTCCAATTATTGAAGATGCTGCACAAAACGCAACTTTTCCAACTCAATTAGTTAGTGGATTAGCTGAAGTTGGAGCTTTTGGTTCCTATATACCTGAAGAATATGGAGGAGCAGGATTAGACCAAATTTCTTATGGGTTAATTATGCAAGAATTAGAACGTGGTGATAGTGGTATTAGATCCACAGCCTCGGTTCAATCTTCTTTAGTAATGGGACCTATTTTTAATTATGGAACAGAAGCACAACGTCAAAAATATTTACCAAAATTAGCATCTGGTGAATGGATGGGAAGTTTTGGATTAACCGAGCCTAATCATGGATCAAATCCAGGAGGAATGGAAACTAAATTTAAAGACATGGGCGACCATTATTTATTAAATGGTGCTAAAATGTGGATTTCTAATGCTCCTATTTGTGATGTAGCTGTAGTTTGGGCGAAAAATGAAGAAGGACGTATTCATGGTTTGATTGTTGAAAGAGGAATGGAAGGTTTTTCAACTCCTGAAACTCATAATAAATGGTCACTAAGAGCTTCTATTACTGGAGAGCTTATTTTTGATAATGTTAAAGTTCCTAAAGAAAATTTATTACCAAACAAATCTGGTTTAGGTGCACCGTTGTTGTGTTTAGATTCTGCTCGTTACGGAATTGCTTGGGGTGCCATAGGTGCTGCAATGGATTGTTATGATACCGCTTTACGTTATGCTAAAGAGCGTACTCAATTTGGTAAACCAATTGGACAGTTTCAATTACAACAAAAGAAATTGGCTGAGATGATTACCGAAATAACCAAAGCACAATTGCTAACATGGCGATTAGGAGTTTTAAAAAATGAAGAACGTGCTACTTCTGCTCAAATATCAATGGCAAAACGAAATAATGTAGAAATGGCTTTACAAATAGCTAGAGAAGCAAGACAAGTTTTGGGAGCTATGGGAATTTCTGGAGAGTACTCTATTATGAGACACTCAATGAACTTAGAAAGTGTAATTACTTATGAAGGAACCCACGATGTTCATTTACTAATTACAGGTTTAGATATTACAGGATTAAATGCCTTTAAATAGTAAGAAGAAGTGCTCTTGAGTTAAACCACCAACACATCAAAAACGAGCACTTCTTCTAAATCAACTATTAAAAACTAAAAATACAACCCGTAACTACTTCTTTTTTTTCTCACCACCATTTACGAGAATTAAGAGAGTAGTAATTAATCCTACACAAACAACTCCAAATACTGCGATCATAATTGTGCCGTTTGTCCAAGAAACTAAAGGAGTATTAATCAATTGTATCATTTTATTTACTTTAATACCCCAAAAGTAGTTGTATGTATTTATTTAAAATATGATTTTTATCAGGGTTTGAAGTAAATTGTGAAAAAGTGCGATTTATGTTATGCTTACTCTTTAAACTTCGTGCTTAAACCATCTATACTTACTTGGTTACGATCTTTCCAGTATTGCTCAATACCGTTTTTACCTTTTTCGTCTGCCCAATCTAGTAACTGATTTCTTTCTTCTTTATATTCATAAAAAGGAATAGACATCCCACATGATGTTTGAACGCTTTCAATAGTTACATCAAAAATTTGTCGCGTTCCAGAGAGCTTTGGAAATAACGATATTAATGAATTCCATTCAGTATCATTTGGTAAAATTTCTTTAGCTTTTCCATATAAACGCAAAATATTAGGAGCTCCTTCAAAAGCACAAAACATAATAGTAATTCTATTGTCTTCTAATAAATGTGCTGAGGTTTCATTACCACTACCTGTTACACTTAACCAAGCAACTCTATTTTTGTTTAGTACACGGAAAGAGTCCATTCCTTTTGGAGATAAATTAATGCGCCCATTTTTTGGTGCTGTAGCTATAAAAAAGACTTTTTGTGCTTCTATAAATTTCTGAATTCTAGAGTTTATTTTGTCATAAAACTTTGCCATGTTATTCTTTTAATTTATTTAAAAAAGTTGATTTGTATTTTTGACCTAGAGGTATGTTTTTCGAGTTAATAACCGCTAAATTTCCTTCTATATAATCAAGTCTATTTTTATTAATAATATACGATTTATGCACTTGTACAAAATTTGATTTTGGTAACAAATCAGTTATTTTTTTCAAGGTTTTATATGTTATTAAAAAAGTATCTTTTAAATGTACTTTAATATAGTCTCCTAAGCCTTCAATATAATAAATGTCGTTTACTTTTATTTGATGTAGCTTTTTTTCAGATTTTATAATAATATAGTCAATACTATTATCTTTTAAGTTTTTAATTTTAGAAACAGCTTTTAAAAAACGATCAAAGGAAAAAGGTTTTAATAGGTAATCTATTGCATCAACTTCAAAACCATCAAGTGCATATTCCGAATAGGCTGTAGTAAAAATAACTTTTGGAGGGTTTTTTAACGATTTGTAAAAAGAAATTCCCGAAAGGTGAGGCATATTTATATCTAAAAAAAGTAAATCTATATCGTTGCTTTTCAAAAAATCTAAAGCTTCTAAAGCATCATTACAAATATGTATTAATTCTAAATATTCTATTTTATTGATAAATAGTTTTAATACGTTTTGAGAAGATGGCTCGTCATCAATTATTAAACAGCGGATATTCATTTTTCTAAATATATTGTGAGATTTACAGTAAAAACAGTACTCTTGTTTTCAATTAATAAATGATGCTTTTCAGGATAAACAACAGTTAAGTTTTCTTGAATATTTTTTAAACCAATTCCTTTAAAATCAGAGTTTATTTTTTCTTTAAAGTTATTAGAAATTTGAAAATCTAATTTTTTATTTGCTGCCTTTAACTTGATATTAATATAAGGATTCCTAATTCCACTTTTTAAACCATGTTTAAAGCTGTTTTCTAGTAAGGGTAATAATAACATAGGGTAAATTTCAAGATTATCGTTTATACTATAATTAAACTCAATATTTGAATTAGCAACATGTCTGTTTTTC
The DNA here is from genome assembly GCF_965221665.1 of Tenacibaculum aiptasiae. Classification (NCBI taxonomy): domain Bacteria; kingdom Pseudomonadati; phylum Bacteroidota; class Flavobacteriia; order Flavobacteriales; family Flavobacteriaceae; genus Tenacibaculum; species Tenacibaculum aiptasiae. The sequence continues at coordinate 1,176,284 of NZ_CBDCSN010000002.1, read as the reverse complement.
TCAAATTCAATGTAGTTTTTAATTAATTCGACTTCTTTGTGAATAGAAATTTTCTTTAAATCTAAATCATAAATAACATACCTTAAAATTTCCGATAATTGTAAAATAGCATTTGTAACTTCTTGCTTTTTTTCAATAGAAAGAGCATATAAAACATTCAGTGAATTGAATAAAAAATGTGGGTTTATTTGACCTTTTAAATAATGTAATTGTTTTTCTATTTGTTGGTTTTTAATCTTTAATTTTTTGTTTTCTAACTGATTTAAATACACCCAGTTTTTAGCAAGTTTCATAAGTGTTGTTAAAACAAAAAACACAAAAAATATAAAGTATACTTCTAGAGTATTATGATAAGAAATAAAGAAATAGTCATTAAAAAAAGTATTGACAAATAGGTCAAACAAGAAGCTGTTTAATTCAGCAAAAATTATTAGATTTAAAATAAATAAAAGACTAAAAAGAAGGTGTTTTTCTTTTTTTAAATAAGTGGGGATTAACCAATATAAATTCAAACAAACAGGAAAGAATAGATTGATAATAAAAAAAGAAGTATATATATAATCAATTTTTGAAGGCGAAGAACTCTTAGAAAAAAGAAATAAAAAAATGAAAAAGGAACAACACCATAAAATGGTTTTAAAAACCAAGTTAGTTAATGTTGTTCCTTTTAAAAAAGATTTATTTTCTTCCATTTAGTTTAGATAATGTGAATTTTGTTGATGTTTCCCATTTTTTAGCATTATTAGAACTCATATATTTTTTTATAAACTTTTGAAGTTCTTTAGAACTCGCAGTTAATAAATACTTGTCTTTTGCTAAACCAACAGTTTCGTGCTTTATTTTAATTTTTTTATCCTTAAAAAATTGAGCTATTTTTTCTTCATCTAACCAACGTATTTCGATTCCCCCATTTTTTTTAATATCATATTTTACCAAGCTATGTGTATAAATAGAATGACTTTCTAATAGATTATCAACATCATCTTGATGGTCTAAAGGAATAAAATCTAAAAACTTTTGATTTTTAATTTTAAAGGGAGTTGCAATAAATATAACCTCTTTATTTTTATAGTTTCGTTGAATATAATAACTGTCTTTATATTCGTTATAAAGCTTTTTATCATTGGGTTTCATCTTTTCATATGGGTTGTTTTTAGATATTTCATTCCTGAATGAAACAACCTTCCAAATTCCTTTTTTAGAATCTTCCCATTCACCAATAAAGTTTTTATCAAAAGAGATTGTATCTTGAGTATAAAATGGATGTAATGATTTTACAACACAAGAGCTTAATAAAAGAATACAAAAGCCTAAAATTACTTTTCTAATTTTCATAAGTATCAAATTTAAAATTATTTAAAGTAAATAAAGGGCAGAAGTAGATTAAAGAAAAATATTTTAGATAAACGCTATTATTTTCTCGGTAAACAAAGTTTTTAATTTAAATCAATCAATCCAATCTTTAGTACGTTCTACTGCTTTTTGCCATTTTTTATATAGTCTTTCTCTTTTTTCTAAAGTGAAGTTGGAAGAGAATACTTTATTGATTTTTCTCCTGTTTAAAATATCCTCTTGTTTCCATAAACCAACACAAATACCTGCTAAATAAGCAGCGCCCATTACGGTAGTTTCGATAATTTCTGGTCGTTCAACTTTTGTATTTAAAATATCCGATTGAAATTGCATTAGATAATTGTTCGCACATGCGCCACCATCTACCTTTAAAGAAGTTAATTCAATAGCGCTATCTTTTTGCATAACATCTAATATATCTTTTGTTTGATAAGCTAGAGCATCAAGAGTTGCTTTTATTAAATGATTTTTACCAGTATCTCTAGTCAAACCAAAAACAGCACCTCTAGCATACATATCCCAATAAGGAGCTCCCAAGCCAGCAAAAGCAGGAACAACATATACTGGGTTTTCATCTTCTATACTTTTTGCGAAAGACTCACTTTCTTCAGCGTTATTTATAATTTGTAAACCATCACGTAACCATTGTATAGCTGATCCAGCTACAAAAACACTTCCTTCAAGAGCATAGTTTATTTTATTATCAATTCCCCAAGCAATTGTAGTTAATAAGCCGTTTTTAGAAAACTCTAAGTTTTCTCCAGTATTCATCAACATAAAGCAGCCTGTACCATAGGTGTTTTTTGCTTCACCTTTATGAAAACAAGCTTGTCCAAATAAAGCAGCTTGTTGATCGCCAGCAATTCCAGCAATTGGAATTTGATGACCTTCTAATTCATAATTTCCAAAGTGAAATGAAGAAGGTTTTACTTCAGGGAGTATAGAAGCTGGGATATTTAATTCTTGTAATAATTTATCATCCCAGCATAAATTTTTAATATCATAAAGCATCGTGCGAGAAGCATTACTATAATCTGTTGCATGAACTTTTCCTTTTGTTAAGTTCCATAATAACCATGTATCAATAGTTCCAAATAATAAGTTTCCTTTTTCTGCTTCTATCTTTGCTCCTTTTATATTATTTAGTATCCAGTTAATTTTTGTAGCAGAAAAATAACTGTCAATTACCAATCCAGTGGTTTTACGAACATGATTTTCTAGGCCCTTTTCTTTTAAAGACTCACAAATACTTGCAGTTCTTTTATCTTGCCAAACGATAGCATTATATATAGGTTTTCCTGTGTTTTTGTCCCATACCACAGTTGTTTCTCTCTGATTTGTAATACCAATTCCTGCAATTTCATTTGGGGGTATGTTTGCTTTTTGAATAACATTTTTTAGAGTAGAAAGCTGCGTAGTTAAAATTTCTTCTGCATTATGTTCTACCCATCCAGATTGTGGAAATATTTGCGAAAATTCTTGTTGATCTATTCCAATAATTTCTCCAGATTCATTAATGATAACAGAACGAGAACTTGTAGTGCCTTGGTCTAATGCTAGAATATACTTTGCCATTTAACAATTTTGATGAGTAATTTAAAATAGCAATTTACAATTTAAAGTTTGGGAAATAAAAAACCTCCCTGATAATTTTATCAGGAAGGTTTTTATCCCTTAGTTAGTTACTACTAGTGTCTTAAAGCATAGCTAGCTCCTTTACCAAGTTCTGATAAAGATGATAAAAATGCATTTAAAATCTCAGTAGCTTTTTGTAAAAATTTCCCCATTTTTTACTGGTTTTTAATAATTCCCCTTAATGTTTTGTTCAAAAGAACATTACAAATGTAAGCTAGGTATTTTGTTTTATAAAGGGGATAACCGCAAAGTAAGCTGTGAATTTCCGTAGTTAAGTTTCTGTAAGTGAGTTTTTTAAATAAAAAAAACCTTCCAGATGTGTCTAGAAGGTTTAATTTCCCCTTTAAATATCATTTTCCGTTATGAATCGAAATTTGATATTACAAATGTATAACAGCTTTAGGGTTATAAAAAGGGGATTAACGAATTAAAAAATGTGGATTTCCGCAATTGATAAAACTTTTAAAATATATGTTATTGTAATAAAAAACCTTCCAGACACATCTAGAAGGTTTAGTTTTCCCCTTAAAAATCGTTTTTCAAAGCGAGTTGAAATTCGATATAACAAATATACAAGAGATTTTTATTTATTTGAAAAAGAATGATATAATAAAAGAGAGATTTAAGTCAAGTTTATGATAATTTTTTGTAAAATTTAACCTATAAAAAAACCTTCTAGATTTAATTGTCTAGAAGGTTTAGTTTTTTCCCCTTAAATATCGATTTTCGCTAAGAAATGAAATTCGACAATTCAAAATTACAATAGATTTGTATTTATAAAAAGGGGATTTATGTAATAAAAAATGTGGATTTCCGCAAAAGCTTATTTTTTATAAAAGACTCTTTTGTATTGGATTTTATGTATAAAAAAACCTTCCAGATTTAATTATCTAGAAGGTTTAGTTTTTTCCCCTTAAATATCGTTTTTCACTATGAGATGAAATTCGATGTTACAAATGTATGATAGGTTTGAGTTAATAAAAAGGGGATTTATGTAGAGAATAATGTGGATTTCCGCAAAGGCTTATTTTTTATAAAAGACTCTTTTGTATTGGATTTTATGTATAAAAAAACCTTCCAGATTTAATTATCTAGAAGGTTTAGTTTTTTCCCCTTAAATATCGTTTTTCACTATGAGATGAAATTCGATGTTACAAATGTATGATAGGTTTGAGTTAATAAAAAGGGGATTTATGTAGAGAATAATGTGGATTTCCGCAAAGGCTTATTTTTTATAAAAGACTCTTTTTGTATTGGATTTTATGTATAAAAAACCTTCCAGATTTAATTATCTAGAAGGTTTAGTTTTTTCCCCTTAAATATCGTTTTTCACTATGAGATGAAATTCGATATTACAAATGTATGATAGGTTTGAGTTAATAAAAAGGGGATTTATGTAGAGAATAATGTGGATTTCCGCAAAGGCTTATTTTTTATAAAAGACTCTTTTTGTATTGGATTTTATGTATAAAAAAACCTTCCAGATTTAATTATCTAGAAGGTTTAGTTTTTTCCCCTTAAATATCGTTTTTCACTATGAGATGAAATTCGATGATACAAATGTATAATAGGTTTGAGTTAATAAAAAGGGGATTTGTGTAATAAAAAGTGTGGATTTCCGCAGTTATTTATATATAAATATATTCTATAAAATAAACAAACCTTTCAGATGTTAGTCTGAAAGGTTTGTTTTATCTTTTTTCCTTTTTTCAGAATTTTCCCCAAGAGTAGTTTAATTCTGATACAAAGATATAAGTAGTCTTTTTAGTATAAAAATGGATATCCGCAGCAAAAAATGTGGATTTCCGCAAAATTAGTCTAATATGCCTAATTCTTTAGCTTTTAATACTAAATCAGTATTGTTATTGGCTTGTAAGTCTGTACGAAGTTTTGCTAATTTACTCTCTATAGAACGTACTTTTATAGCCGAACCATCTCTTTTTTTTATCAATCCTTCTAAATTACCAATTTTTGCATGTTTAGGTAATTCTTTTAAGATTTGAATTGCAACTTCATCCATTTGAATTTCAATCAAAGCTCTTTTTAAAAGCTTTTGATGAATTTCATGAGTATAATATATTTCTCCTTTTAATATTTTTTTAATGGCAAAAGTTAATTCATCTGTGCTACAATTTCCTTTTAGGATATAAGCAGATGGATTTAAATTATGTATTACATTAAATACACGATTAGTTTCTGAATGTCCTGTAATTACCCCAATTTTAATGTCAATTTTTTCTTGTTGAAGGGCTTTTATCAAAGATTCTCCTCCATCAAGAGTATTGTTCTCCTGTTGGTTATCAAAACTCAAATCAGTAAAAACAATATGAAAAGGATCTTTACTAAGACTTGTTTTGATTTTAGAAAAAGCCTCATCACATGAATTAGCTGTTTCTATTTCTAAATTGTCAATATCTCTTAAATAGGAGAGTATTCCCTCAATTATTAATTGATGGTCATCAACGAGGAGTATTTTTATTGGTTCAGGCATTTAAGGGTATTTGAATATTAGTTTTGGTACCGTTACCTATTTCACTACTAATGTTTAAAGTTCCATTTAAATCTTCAACACGTTCCTGTAGGTTACGTAAACCTATTCCTTTTTTACTGATTTTAGTATCAAATCCGATACCATTATCACTAATACTCAAAAGTACGTAATTTTTCTGTATGGTGAGATCAATATTTATTTTACTTGCTTGAGCATATTTTTTACAGTTTTGTATGCTTTCACGTATGCCTAAATAGAGTAATCTTTTTATTGGACTGTTTACTTCTTGCCATTCGTATTCTTGTAATCCAGTCACTGATATTTTAAAGTCTAATTCAAAATAATCGCTTACTAAATTAATTATTTGATCTTTAAAAGAAACTTCATCAAAACTTACACTACTTAATTGATGCGATAAGTTTCGAACATTTTCTTTTACACTATTTAATTTTTTGGCTTCTGTTAGTAAATTAGATTTTTCTAATTTTTGATGTAGCATACGTAAATCACCAGCAACTTCATCATGTAATGATTTAGCAATTTGTTGACGTTCATTTTCTCTAGCTTTAGCTGCTTCTAATTGAGCTTGGTATAATAGCTTTTTTCTTCTGTGTAAAAAGAAAGTAATACTTAAAATAAGTAATAATAAAATACTAGCTGAAGTTAACCAACCAATAGTTTCTTGTTGTTGATGATAAGCTATTTGCGCTTGTTTTTTTTCATTTTCGGTTTTTAAAATAGCATTTTCCTTTTCTTTTTTACCCGTTTCATATCTAATTTTTGCAAATTGATTTTTAGATAATCGTTCTTTTTGAAATAAGCTATCATTAAGTGTAATGTATTCTTGTAAATATTGTTTAGATTGCTCACCTGTAGTTAATTCTGATAAATTTTTTAAAGCTTCTAGCCAGCGATTATTATTTTGAGTTTGTTTTGCATATTTTAGAGCTGCTTTAGAATGAAGTTTGGCTTTAGTATTTTGTTTAAGATCTTTATAATAATTTGAAATATTTATATGAGTTGTACTAGCACCGCTAAGATTGTTTATTTTCTTTTTAATATTTAGAACTTCTTCATATTGATTTAAAACATTTTTTTTCTTTTTTAACTGATAATTACTATAGGCTAAGTTTTCTAAAAGTAGAGAATATTGTCTAGGATATTTTTCTTTAATGTTATCAAAATCTAGCCCTTTTTTAAAATAAGAAATTGCTTTTTTATGTAGGTTTTGCTTTTGATACAGTAAACCAATATTGTTATTTATATATAAATACCCAATACTATTATGATTTGATTTATTATACTCTAATGCTTTGTTATAATATTTTAGGGCTTCATCTTTTTGATTCAATTCAACTGTGATAAGACCTAAACCATTATTAACTCGTTCTAAATATTTATAAGATTTTATTGGTTCTAAGTATTTTAAAGCTTCTATAAAACTAATTTCAGAACCTAAATAATCTTTTACTTTTCTTTGTAAAAAAGCGATACTAAGCAAGCGTCTGCCAACTTCTAAAGAATCACCTGTTTTTTTAGAAATGTTTTTTGATTGATGATAATAATAGTAAGCACTGTCTTTTTTATATCTTAACTCAAAAAACATAGCTTTATACTGATAGTGTTTAGCTAATAGTATAGAATCTGTATCTTCTTTATGAAAGTTTAGAAGCTTCTTATAAGAATTTTTTAAAGTAGTAGTATCATTGTTAAAATAGGCAGATAATCCAATATTTATTATTTTAAGTTTACTATTCTTTGGTAAAGAATCAGATTGTTGACTATAAGTGAGATTAATAAGAAAAAGGAAAAAGAAAAAGAATCTCATGGTGAAGTATTGATATGAAAATATAAAACTCTTAATTTATAAGAAAATTAAGAGTTTTTCTTGATAAAACTTATCCATTACCACCTTGGCCACCACCATCACCGCCACCAGTGTCACCAGTACCTGTGCTACTTCCACCACCATTTTGTATTCCGTCATCTGTTGACCCACCACCACGGTACATTTTCATTGCTGTTTTTAGAGTGTTTTTGTTTTCCATATTTAAGAGTGTTTAGATTACTTTATTTGCTGGGGGGATAATTGAAGACCCTAAATTAAAAGGTTTCAAGGAGAATGACAAGCAATTAAACTAGTTTTTATTTATTCTTTGTTGAGATTGCTCTTATTATTACTGGTATTAACTACTTAAAACTATTGTTTAGTTACTTAAAATTAAGAGATTGTTCGAGTATTGTTAGATTAGAACACTCCTATGTTAAAAAGTTCTAAAAACACCAATTTCCTTTGTTCTTTGTAAAGAAAATAAGGCTTACAAGGAAATTTTATTAAATAAATCCCAAAGAACAACTCCACAGCTTACAGAGATATTTAAAGAATGTTTGGTTCCTAACTGAGGTATTTCTATACAAACATCGGAAGCAGAAACAACTTCTTGTTGTACTCCTTTTACTTCATTCCCCATTACAATAGCATATTTCTGATTGGATTCTGGAGTAAATTCATTTAACATGGTGCTGTTTTCTGCTTGTTCAATAGCCAAAACTTTTATCTTGTCTTTTTTTAAGGACTCAACTAAATCAATAGTGTTTTCTACATACTCCCAAGCAACAGATTCTGTAGCACCTAAAGCAGTTTTATGAATTTCTTTGTTAGGAGGTGTTGCAGTAATACCACACAAATAGATTTTTTCAATTAAAAAAGCATCCGATGTTCTAAAAACTGAACCAATATTATTTAAACTTCTAATGTTGTCTAAAACAACTATAAGAGGCGTTTTTTTGGTTTGTTTAAACTCATCAACTGAAATTCTACCTAACTCACTATTCTTTAGTTTTCTCATAAAAAATGTTAACTTTAAATTCGAATATTTATCTTCGCAAAACTAATTGAAAAAATCTAGAAACTTGGCAAAAACAAAGGCAAAAAAGGTAACTCCACTAATGCAACAGTATAACGGAATTAAAGCTAAATATCCGGACGCTATGCTACTTTTTAGAGTAGGTGATTTTTATGAAACCTTTGGTGAAGATGCCATAAAAGCTTCGGAAGTTTTAGGGATAATTTTAACGAAAAGAGGAGCAGGTAGTGAAAGTGAAACTGCTTTGGCTGGTTTTCCGCATCATTCGTTAAATACTTATTTGCCAAAACTGGTTAAATCAGGATTACGAGTTGCTATTTGCGATCAGTTAGAAGATCCTAAAATGACTAAAAAGATTGTGAAACGTGGTGTTACCGAATTGGTAACTCCAGGAGTGGCTTTAAATGATGAAGTATTACAATCGAAGTCGAACAATTTTTTAGCAGCGGTACATTTTGGTAAAAAATTATTGGGAGTTTCTTTTTTAGATGTTTCTACAGGTGAATTTTTAATAGCACAAGGAAATGAAGAATATGTAGATAAGCTTTTACAAAATTTTACTCCAAGTGAGGTTTTAGTAGAGAAAAAACACAAACAACGTTTTTTAGATCTATTCACAAATCGTTTTCATACTTTTTATTTAGACGATTGGGTTTTTCAAAAAGAATATGGAAATGAATTATTAAGTAATCATTTCAAGGTTAAAAACTTAAAAGGTTTTGGTGTTGATGAATTAGAACACGGGATTATAGCTGGAGGTGCTGCCATGTATTATTTGTCAGAAACCCAGCATAACAAAATAGAACACATACAATCAATTAGTAGAATTGCTGAAGATAACTATGTTTGGATGGACCGTTTTACGGTTAAAAACCTAGAATTGTATGGAGGTAATTCGGTAAACTCGGTTTCTTTATTAGATGTTATAGATAAAACAATTTCTCCAATGGGAGGAAGATTGTTAAAGCGTTGGTTGGCTTTGCCATTAAAAGATTTGGAGCAAATTCAGCAACGTCATGAAATGGTCAAGTTTTTAATTGATAATGACGATTTCTTTGAAACAGTATCTTATCAGTTAAAACAGGTTTCAGATATTGAGCGATTGATATCAAAAGTAGCTACAGGTAAAGTATCGCCACGAGAGGTGATTTTATTAAAAAACTCGTTAAAAGCGATTTTACCTATAAAAGAAGCTGCTGAGAAAAGTAAAAATAAAACGGTTAAAGAGTTAGGAAAACAATTACACAATTGTAAGCCTTTAATAGATAAAATTATCGAAACTGTTTTAGAAGAAGCTCCTGTAAATATTAATAAAGGAAATGCGATAGCAAGTGGTGTTTCTAGCGAATTAGATGAATTAAGAAATATATCTAATTCAGGAAAAGAATACTTAGATAATATGCTTGCTCGTGAAACAGAAAGAACAGGAATTACGAGTTTAAAAATAGCGTTTAATAACGTTTTCGGGTATTATATTGAAGTTCGAAATACACATAAAGATAAAGTTCCAGAAGAATGGATTCGTAAACAAACATTGGTAAATGCCGAACGTTATATTACGGAAGAACTGAAAGAATACGAAGCAAAAATCTTAGGAGCAGAAGAAAAAATTCAACAAATAGAAGTTGAGATTTTTGCAAAACTTGTTCAGTATATTATCGATTTTGTACAACCTGTTCAACAGAATGCACAAAGCATAGCTAAAATAGATGTGTTGTTATCATTTGCAACCTTGGCAATGGATAATAATTATGTGCGTCCTTTAATGGATAATACTACAGATCTTGAAATTAAAAATGGTCGCCATCCTGTAATAGAAAAGCAATTGCCAATAGGCGAGGAATATATTGCTAATGATGTAGTTTTAAACTGTAATCAACAGCAAATAATTATGATTACAGGACCAAACATGTCGGGTAAGTCGGCAATATTACGTCAAACAGCCTTAATTGTTTTATTAGCTCAAATGGGGAGTTATATTCCAGCTCAAAATGCCCGTATAGGTATTGTAGATAAAATCTTTACAAGAGTGGGAGCGAGTGATAATATTTCTATGGGAGAATCAACTTTTATGGTTGAAATGAATGAAACGGCTTCTATTTTGAATAATATTTCAGAACGTAGTTTGGTTTTATTAGACGAAATTGGTCGTGGAACATCTACTTATGATGGTATTTCAATAGCTTGGGCTATAGCCGAATATTTGCATGAACATCCAGCAAAAGGAAAAACTTTATTTGCTACACATTATCATGAGTTAAATGAAATGACTACAACATTTGAGCGTATTAAAAACTTTAACGTCTCTGTAAAAGAGTTAGATAATAGTATAATTTTCTTACGTAAACTTGTTGCTGGAGGTAGTAATCATAGTTTTGGTATTCATGTAGCAAAATTAGCAGGAATGCCAAATATGGTAATTCACAGAGCGCAAAAAATATTAAAACAATTAGAAGAGAACCATTCACATAAAGAGGTAAAAGAAACCTTGAAAGAAACACAGCATGAAGAAATGCAGATGAGCTTTTTTCAATTAGATGACCCTTTATTAGAAGATATTAGAGAAGAGATTTTAGCAACCAATATTGATACACTTACACCAATTGAAGCTTTAATGAAGTTAAATGAAATTAAGAGAATGTTGGTAAAAAAGTAAATAAAAAAGGAAGCGATTAAGCTTCCTTTTTTAATATATTTAAGTCATTTCCTCTTAATCAAGAAGAAAAAAACTTTTGTAAATTATAATTTCCCTCTTAAAACAAGTACAGGAACATTACAATGAAATTCTTTTTTTAGAATTGTATTACTTTCCCAAAGTTTTTGAAAGAAACCTCTATTTCTTCTAAAAACACATAGTAAATCTGGGTTATGTGATTGGAAATGCTCTAAAACACCTTGAAACGTAGTTGCGTTTTCAGTAATAGTTAGTTCTGATTTTATAGTTTCTAATCCAGAATCTAATTTCAAATCATTATCAGTATAAGATGGAGTTTTTACTAATAATAAGTTAGATGTTGCTGAGAAAGCTGTTAACACTTTTTGTAAAGGAGTTAAAACACCTTCTTTATTTATAATTCCCGATTTAAATGCTGTTAATACCTTTTTAATAGGAGCAAAAGCATAGTTTTCAGGAACAATTAACATAGGAATATCAGTTTGTTTTAAAACACTTCCCGACGTATTTCCTAAAAACACCTCTTCTTTAATAGAGTTACTTTTAGGTCCCATAATAATTAAATCGATATTTAATTCTCTGTTTATAGAAGTAATACTTTCCAAAACATTTCCTTTGGCAGTAATCATTTTGATATCTACATTCTTTCTATCAACAGAATTAATCATAGTTCGTAAATACAAATTGGTTTCTCTTTGCATAGTATCATCTGCATTTACAAAAGCACCTGCTTTTGACAAAATCTTATAAGCACGCATTACCAAAACTTTTGCATTCATAGCTTCAGCAAAATTTATTGCATATTGTAATGTGTTTATTGAATTGTCTGAAGAACCAATAGGAACTAATATATGTTTCATAAAAATCTTTTTTTAAATAATAATCGTGTTTTTTGATACACAAGGGTGCAAAGATAATTAATATTTAAAACTCTTAATTTTAGGTGTTTTGTTTCTTAATATAACAGAATAGCCGTTTTTTTGTGGTGAATATTAGAATATGAATCACGATATAAGTTTTAAAAGGATTAATCAATTAGCAATACCAGCTTTAATTGCTGGAGTTGCCGAGCCTTTATTATCTACTACCGATTTAGCTATTGTAGGAAATATAAAATATAATGCCACTGAAAGTATTGCAGCAATTGGTATTGTAGGTGCTTTTTTATCAATGTTAATTTGGGTGTTTGGACAAACACGCAGTGGAATATCTTCTATAATTTCACAATATGTTGGTGCTAATAAATTAAATGAAGTAAAAGATTTACCAGCTCAAGCAATAGTTTTAGTAATTACTACCAGTTTAATCATCTTGGGTATAAGCTATCCTTTTGCAAAAGAAATATTTGAATTTTACAATGCCACTGGAACTATTTTAGAATATTCTATAGAGTACTATAAAATCCGGGTTTTTGGTTTTCCGTTTACGCTTTATGTAATTGCTGTTTTTGGAACATTTAGAGGGTTGCAAAACACCTATTATCCAATGCTTATTGCTATTATAGGAACAGTAGCTAATATTATTTTAGATATTGTATTGGTTTATGGTATTGAAGGATATTTACCAGCAATGAATATTCAAGGAGCAGCCTATGCTAGTGTTTTTGCGCAAATTATTATGGCAATAATAGCAACATATTTACTGCTTACAAAAACAGAAATTTCACTACAGTTTAAATTTCCTTTTAATAAAGAAATCCCTCGTTTTGTAGTAATGATTTTAAACTTGTTTGTTAGAACTATTGCTTTAAACGTAGCTTTGTATTTTGCCACATCTTACGCAGCTTCTTATGGTAAGGAATATATTGCAGCTTATACCATAGGATTGAATTTATGGTTAATGGGAGCTTTTATGATTGATGGATATTCATCTGCAGGAAACATCTTGTCAGGTAAATTATTAGGAGCAAAAGCATATAAAACGTTGGTTAAGCTGGGTAAGAATTTAATTATTTACGGATTTGTGTTTGGTGGTTTTTTAGCGTTAGTAGGATTTGTGTTTTACAATTTCATTGGAAGAATTTTTACACAAGAAAAAGAGGTTTTAGAGCAGTTTTATAATACTTTTTGGATTATTCTATTAATGCAGCCGGTTTGTTCTATTGCTTTTATTTACGATGGAATGTTTAAAGGAATGGGAGAAATGAAATACCTACGAAATGTATTGTTGTTGTCAACAGCTTTTGTTTTTATTCCAGTATTGTTGTTTTTTGATTCTATGGATTATAAGTTATATGCAATTTGGACAGCTTTTTACGCATGGATAATAGCAAGAGGAATTCCGTTGATTGTAAAGTTTAGAAATAAATTTTCTTCTCTAGTTGTAGAAGCTTAAATAGATTTTTCAAAAACAATTTTGGTTTGCCCTTTTTCATTGGTGTAAACTTGAATAATATCAAATCCGTTTTTTAAATTAAGAATTAGCATTGGTTTAAATTTATTCATTGATTTTGTTCTTAACTTTTTAAAATCGTTTTGTAAAGCCCAACTTTCCTGTAATTTAGCCAAGTTACTAGCAATTCCTTTTTTTCTGTATTGAGGTAATACTCCGCCAACCCAACTATAAAAAGTATTTGAATTGTATTGATATCCAATTTTAAAACCAACAGGATTGTTATTATAATAAGCTATTATCGAAAACACCTTTTCTTTAGTTTGAATTCTTTCTAGAAAAAAATCAGTAATAGCATCATTAAAAACAGAAGTATATAAAGTTAATAGTTCTTCTAAACCCTTTTTATCTGGAATACCATCTATTTGTTTAAAAAATAGGTTTTGATCTTTCATAATTTTTTAAAAACTAAAATTAAGATTATTTTTGAACAAAGAACAAAAATGACGACAACAAGAGAAAACGGAAGTTTATATACACATATAGAAAATAAGATAGCTACTATCGAATTTGGTCACCCAGCGAGTAACTCATTTCCAAGTGAATTATTAGAAAGATTAGCTAAAGAACTTGGTAAAGTCTCTGAAAATGATGAGGTAGCAATTATTATATTAAAATCTGAAGGAGAGCGTGCTTTTTGTGCAGGAGCTTCTTTTGATGAATTAGTTGCTATTGATAATTTAGATGACGGAAAAAATTTCTTTTCTGGATTTGCAAATGTGATTAATGCAATGCGTTGTTGCTCTAAATTAATTGTAGGTCGTGTACAAGGAAAAACTGTTGGTGGGGGAGTTGGATTAGCAGCTGCTTGCGACTATGTATTTGCCACAGAACATGCCTCTATTAAACTTTCTGAGTTTACAATAGGTATTGGTCCATTTGTTATAGCGCCTGCTGTAGAACGTAAAATAAGCGTTAGTGGATTAGCTGAATTAACTTTAGATGCTACTAATTGGAAAAATGCTTATTGGGCAAAAGAGAAAGGCTTATATGCGCGTGTTTTTGAATCTATTTCTGATTTAGATAAAGAGCTTGAGATTTTTTCTGAAAAACTAGCGTCTTATAATCCTGAAGCTTTAAAAGAAATGAAAAAAGCTTTGTGGAAAGGTACAGAACACTGGGAAGAGTTGCTGATAGAAAGAGCAGTTACTTCAGGAAAATTGGTGTTATCTGATTTTACTAAAAAAGCATTAGCTAAGTTTAAAAAGTAAATTATGTTTTTATTTCAAGAGGTAAAAGAAAGTAAAAGTTATCAATTTGGATATGAAGTTGGTAAATGGGTATATCATAACCCAATGCTTGCTATTCTACTAGGAATAGTTATTTCTTTAGGTTTCGTATGGTTATTAACTAAAGTTGTCAAACAAATTCGTACATTCGGCGAATAAAAAATTTAGAATTATGGGTGGAGATTATTTATTTGCCATTTTAGCAGCTGGAGTAGCAGTAGTATACTTTTATAACAAGTACAGAAGTAATAAAAAATTTAAAAGATAGTGAGCAACATTAGAATAACAAAGCAGTTTACTTTTGAAACAGGGCATGCTTTATATGGTTATGATGGAAAGTGTAAAAATGTTCACGGACATAGTTATAAACTTTCAGTAACTGTTTTAGGGCAACCTATTACCGATACGTCTAATGTAAAGTACGGAATGGTAATTGACTTTGGAGATCTGAAAAAGATTGTTAAAGAAGAAATTGTTGATGTTTTTGATCATGCAACAGTGTTTAATAAAAATACACCTCATGTTGAATTAGCTAAAGAGTTAAAAGATAGAGGACATCATGTTATTTTAGTTGATTATCAACCTACAAGTGAAATGATGGTAATTGATTTTGCTGAAAAAATTAAGAAACGTTTACCAGAAGGTCTTCAGTTACATGCAATAAAATTACAAGAAACAGAAACTAGCTTTGCTGAGTGGTTTGCTTCAGATAATTAATTAGAATGTAACATTTGTTCATATTTAATTACTAATTAGTATAAATAGAACAATATGAAAGAATTATTAAAAAAATGGAGTGATTTTTATAAATGTGAAATAAGGACATTTAATAAATTACTAGGAATTAAATAAAAAAAGCCAAGGTTTTTCCTTGGCTTTTTTTATTTTTATTTTCCATTAAATTCATTCATGGTATTGGCTAAACCTGCAGTAATAAAAGAAGTAACTGCTTTTACCGAAGTAGGAATACGTTCAATCATTTCGCTCTCTTCTTCATCAGACCATTCACCCAATACAAAATCAACTTGTCGCCCTCTACCATAATTAGCTCCTACACCAAAACGAAAACGTGGATAAGCACCTGTATTAAATTTATCTTGGATATCTTTTAATCCATTATGTCCACCTGAACTACCTTTTCCTTTAATACGAATTTTACCAAAATCGATATTTAAGTCATCAGTTATTACCAATAGATTTTCTACTTTAATGTTCTCTTGTTTCATCCAATACTGAATTGCTTTACCACTTAAGTTCATATAAGTGCTAGGTTTTAATACAATTACAGTTTTTCCTTTAATTCTTAGTTTGGCAATATCTCCAAGCTTTTCAGTTTCAAAACTACCTTCGTATTCTTTAACAAAAGCATCTACGATTTTAAAACCTATATTATGACGTGTATTGTGGTATTTCTCACCAATATTACCCAATCCTACCACTAAAAATTTCTTCATTGTATTCTTTTCTGTATTTGTTGATTGTGTTCTAAAAAAGCTTTTTAATTTAGAAAAACAAGAATTTAAAAACATGTGTCAAAAATAAAAAAAAGCGTTACACAACGGTAACGCTTTTATATTATAGTGTAAAAACTGATTATGATTCAGCTTCTGCAGCAGCTTTAGCAGCATTACGAGACATACGTACTTGAGCTACTACTGTGTTATCTGGGTGTAGTATTTCAAATTTGTCGCTCTTTAATTCAGTAACGTATAATTTGTTACCGATTTCTAATTCAGTAATATCAGCTTCGATAAAATCAGGTAAGTTAGCTGGTAAAGCTTTTACTTTTAATTTACGTAAGTTGTGACGTAAAGCACCCCCTACCATAACACCTTTAGAACTACCTACTAAACGTACAGGAATTTCCATAGTTACAGCTTTATCTTCAAATAACTGGTAGAAATCTACGTGTAAGATATTATCAGTTACTGGGTGAAACTGAATGTCTTGTAATACAGCGCTGTATTTTGTTCCATCTAATTCAATCGCAGCAGTAAATACGTCTGGAGTATATACTAATGGCGTGAACATTTTTGCATCAGCTGAAAAGTGTACAGGCTTATCTCCTCCGTATAATACGCAAGGAACCTTTCCAGCATTACGTAAGGCTTTTGTTGCTTTTTTACCTACGCTTTCTCTTTGAGATCCGTTGATTGTAATTGATTTCATTACTTCTATTTATTATATTTATTTACATTAAGAATTGATCGCTAATAGATGTATTATCTTGAACTTTATGCATCACATCAGCAAACAAAGCGGCGCAAGTTACAACTTTTATTTTAGATACACGCTTTTTTAAAGGAATTGTATCTGAAACAATTAACTCGGTTAGCTGTGAATTTTGAATTTTTTCATAAGCATTACCAGAAAGTATTGGGTGTGTACAAATAGCACGAACACTTTTTGCCCCTCTTTCCATCATTAAATCTGCTGCTTTTGTAAGTGTTCCTCCTGTATCAATCATATCATCAACAAGAATTACATTCTTGCCTTCTACGTTACCAATTAATTCCATATGAGAAATTACGTTGGCTTTTTGACGTTGTTTATAACAAATTACTACATCACTTTCTAAATATTTAGAATAAGCATAGGCTCTTTTTGACCCTCCCATGTCTGGTGAAGCTACTGTAAGATTGTCTAATTGTAAGCTTTTAATGTATGGAAGAAAAATAGTAGAAGCAAATAAGTGATCAACTGGTTTTTCGAAGAAACCTTGGATTTGATCAGCATGTAAATCCATTGTCATAATTCGAGTAGCACCGGCAGCTTCTAATAATTTAGCAGCTAATTTTGCTCCAATGGCTACACGTGGTTTGTCTTTTCTGTCTTGACGAGCCCAACCAAAATAAGGCATAACAGCTGTAATGTGTCTTGCAGAAGCACGTTTAGCAGCATCGCACATTAGTAACATTTCCATTAAATTGTCTGCATTTGGAAAAGTTGAACCAATAAGAAAAACTCTACGTCCTCTTACAGATTCTTCAAAAGCAGGTTGAAATTCACCGTCACTAAAATGAGTTGTTTTTACATTTCCTAATTCTGCTCCGTATTCTTTAGCAATTTCTTCTGCCAATTCCATACTTTGAGAGCATGCGAAAATCTTCGGGCTTAATTGATTTATAGCCATTTATAAAAGTATATTTATAGTTAATGTTGTTGTTAGGGCAAAAGTAAAACTATTTTGAGAGTTTAAAAGTTATTTTTAAACGAATTAATTAAAATATTTTTTAGATTTGCAGCGCACGATAGCGCTCGAGTGGCGGAATTGGTAGACGCGCTGGATTCAAAATCCAGTTCTTTCGGGAGTGTGGGTTCGATTCCCACCTCGAGTACAAAAGCCTCAACATAATATGTTGAGGCTTTTTTTAATTGCATAAATATGCACAAGGGGAGACTTAATTTTTTACCGAATGTCGAATGTATTTTTCAACAACGACTGCAGTAATAATCACTATATAAAATTGACCCATTAAGCCTGTTAAGATTGATGCTTTTTGAGCAATAGGTGTTAATGGAATAATTTCTCCATATCCTATTGTTAAGAGGGTTATATATGCGTAGTATAATAGTGAATCTATTTTTTCATCTATAGAAACTACCTCTAACAAAATTCCTCCAAACGATCCTGGATTGCTAATTTCTACTGAAAGAAACATAAGAAACGCTATTAGCCCCAGAGAAATATAACCACTCATTAAACCTATAATTACGTTTTTGTTTACGTTTTTAGCATTCCAAACTTGTTTTATAATAGCTATGGTTACTGTTGTATAAAACAAAAAGTAGAAACCTAAACGAACATACATATAAGAATCTGTTGTTGTATTCTGAATCATGCTCAATCCAAGAACGAAAAGAAGCAGAGTAAAAAGGGAAACAAAAAACCAAAAAAGCTTTTTCTTTTTAGAGATTAATATAATACCAGCTGCAATATTTATAAGAAAAAGAATAGGCATTAGTTTTTCTTGAAAAAATTGAACAGGAAACAATAATGAACCAAATAATATAGCAAGCAGACTAAAAAAGAAAGTCTCAAAGCGATGTTCGTATAATGTTTTATATAAATCTTTCATGTTATTCTTAATCTTCTAATAAAGCTTCGTTAAACTCGTAGTTTTTGTAATTTACTTTGAATAATGCACTATATAACGATGGAATAAATAATAAGGTAATAACGGTTCCGAATAATAATCCAATCATAATACTTACAGCCATACCTTCCCACATTTCTCCTCCTGAAAGGTATAATGGGATTAAACCTAGCACAGTGGTAAATGTAGCTAATAAAATTGGTCTAAATCGTTGTAAACAGGCTGCAATTACGGCATCTTGATTGTTTTTACCTAAGCCTTGTTCTACTTCCATCCTGTCTATGAGTACAATAGCATTGTTGATTACTATTCCCGCTAAAGATATTACTCCTAAAAAAGGCATAAAACCAAATGGTTCTTGGAAAGTTAATAATCCAACAACAACTCCAATTACCCCTAAAGGAATGGTTAAAACAACCATTGTCATTTTTCTAAAAGAATTGAACTGAATAATTAATAAAAGAACAATGATAAATCCTGAAAGTGGTAAGTATGAAATAACTGAACCCATACTTTCTGCCGATTGTTTTGCATCTCCACCTAATTCGTAAGTATATCCTTGAGGCCAATTTTTAACTTGCTCATCTAACCATGGGGTTACTTCTGCCATTACAGTAGTAGCGTTACCATCTGCTCTAAGTTTAGAAGAAATATTAATAGTTTTTCTTAAGTCTAAACGTTTTACTTTTGAATATTGCCATTGCGGAATAATGTTAGCCACCTGTAACAATGGTACAGTTTTTCCAGAATTTTGAGCAAAAATATTTAAAGTTTCTAAAGAAGCTAATGTTTGTTGCTGGCTATCTCCACTTCTCATTAAAATAGGAATCGACTTATTATCTTCTCTATATTCACCAGTATTAAATCCGTCTAAAACTGTTTGTAAAGAAGTAGCAATATCCTGACTAGAAACACCAGCTGTTTGCGCTCTATTTTGATCTATCTTTATTAAGAACTTTTTACTCTTTGGACCCCAATCATCTTTTACATTTTTTGTTCCTGATGTATTAGATAATTTTGTTTTAATAGTTTCTGAAATTTTAGCTAACTCATCAGGGTTAGGTCCAGATACTTTAATTTCAATTGGAGTTCCTCCTCCTCCAGCACCTAAAGCACCTACTTTGATATCAGCATTTGGAAAGTTTTCAAACGTATAACGATCTAATTTTTTGATCATTAATTTGTTTTCGTTGAAGGAGCTTGTATTTACTAAGATATGAGCATAACTTGAATTTGCTTCATCTTGTGAATATCCTAAATCATATGATTCTGGCCCTTGTCCAATATATGACGACCAATCAGTAATTCCTAAAGTTCTATCTTTTGAAGTTTTTAAAGAATCGAGCATATACTGTTCAATTTTCTCTACTACTTCTTTTGTGCGCTCTATTTTAGTTCCTAAAGGTAGATTTACATCAACAGTAATCATATTACGATCACTATCTGGGAAGAAAACAAAATCTACTTTAGTAAATCCATAAAGAGAGATAAAAAAGGCAACAAATATTCCAATGATTACTTTCCATTTGTTACTTAAAGCGATTAAAATTAAATCTTTATAATAGAATTTTAGTTTGTTTATAATTCGATCTATAAAACTTGGTTTTTTCTCTCCTTTTGGTTCAACCTTTAAGAAAAGGAAACAAAACATAGTTATAACGGTTAAAGCAATAATCCATGATGACATTAATGCTATAGTAATTACCACAAATATTGGCCCCACGATATCTCCCATGGTTGTTGGAGACATATAGAAGGCTAAAAAGGCTGCTGAAGTTGTTAATGTTGAAATTAATAAAGGCATCCATAATTCAGAAAAGGCATCTACAGCGGCTTTCTTTTTATCAACCCCTTGTTCCATTTTTACCATGATAGTTTCGGCAACCACAATAGCGTTATCAACCAGCATTCCCAATGCCATAATTAGTGCGGCTAATGTAACTTGGTTAAGTCCCATTCCCATAACTCCCATTATCATAAGTGTCATTATGGTTACGATAGGAATTAAACTTGCAATTACAAATCCTGTTCTTATTCCAAGAAATACAAGCATTACTACTAATACAATTCCTATTGATTGTAATAAGTTTGAAATAAAATTGTTGATTTTATCATCAATATAATTATCCAATGATGATACTCGAGTTAATTCTAATCCAACTGGTAGTTTAGCTTTCCATTGTGCTACAATAGTATTTACGGCATTACCTAATTTTATAACATTTGCTCCTTTTTTAAGGTTTACATGAAGAGAAACGGCACTTTTTCCGTCTACTTTTACAATTTGTGTTGGTGGATCAATGTAATCTTTCTTTATGGTAGTGATATCACCTAATTTTACTAACTGTGATCCACTAGTTCCAACAGGAATTAACATTTCTCTAATGTCTTCAACAGAGTTAAAGTTTCCTGTAGGTTCTAAAATGATACGTTCATCACCTACATTTATTTGTCCACCAGAACTTAAGATATTTGTTGAAGAAATTATCTGTTGTAATTTTGATGATGATAAGCCGTAGCTTTTTAATCGAGTATTATCAAATTCGATAAAAACACGTTCTTCTTGTATACCTCCTAAAGTTACTTTTGCTGCATCTGGCAACTTTATTAAATCGTCTTTAATATCATCAGCATAGTCTTTCATTTCAGCATAACTATATCCATCTGAAGTTAAACCAACAACAATACCATATACATCACCAATACCATCGTCGTTTAAATTTGGAGTTACCCCTTGAGGAAGTCCTTGCATAGCTGTTAGTTTTCTTCGTAAACGATCCCAAACTGCTTGCATTTTTGTTTTACTAACTTCATCTTTTAAGGTTACTGAGACTACCGATAATCCTGTTCTAGAAGTACTAGTAACTTCTTTAAGTTCTGGTAACTCTTGCGCGATTTTTTCAATTTTATCACTTACCAATTGCTCAACACGCTCTGGACTTGCTCCTGGAAATACAGATACCACTGTAGCTACTCTTACAGTATATGGTGGCATACTATCTCGTGATAACCCAGAATACATTACTAATCCCATTAAAATTATGGTAGCTAATACCATAAAAGTAATTCGGTTTTTATCTATAGAAAATTGTGCTAAATTCATTGTCTAATTAGTTTTTCTTTTCCCTGTAATGGAAGGTTAATTTTATATGAATTTTCTTATTGAAGTTTTACTTCTTGTCCGTTAAGTAAGGTTTGTAAACCAGCAGTAGCTATTTTTTGACCTTCCGATAATCCAGACTTGATAATAAAACCATCAGGAGTTAAATCGCCTATAGTAACCAATTGCTTATTGACTTTAGCGTTTTTACCATCCTCAGTAATTAAGAACACGAACTTTCCATTACTATCTTCTCCTACTGCATTTGCAGGAACTACTAATTCTTTAGCTGTAGTTTTTTTAGCACTTTCAAAATGAAAAATAACATTAGCAGCCATACCACTTTTTACTTCTTCTGAAGGATTTATTAATGCCACACGGATTGGATAGGTAGCGGTATTAGAATCTAAAGCTGGTGATATTTCTGTTACTTTTCCTTTGAAAACTTTTCCTTGTAAAGAAGAAAATGAAACATCTACAAGCATATTTTGAGTAACATCATTAAT
Source organism: Tenacibaculum aiptasiae (assembly GCF_965221665.1). Lineage (NCBI taxonomy): Bacteria > Pseudomonadati > Bacteroidota > Flavobacteriia > Flavobacteriales > Flavobacteriaceae > Tenacibaculum > Tenacibaculum aiptasiae. Next base: position 1,153,941 of record NZ_CBDCSN010000002.1, on the reverse strand, counting down.
AACACTTTCAGGTAATCCTAGGAAAATTTCCATATCGGTACCAGCATTTAATGTAGCAATTGTTTGTCCAGGGTTTACATTTTCATCAATTTCAGCTTCTACTGAAGAAATAATTCCGTTTTCAGGAACCACTAAATATCCAAAACGGATTTGCTCTTGTTGTAATGCTACACTTTGTTTTGCCGAATTGTACGAGTTTTTAGCAGAGTTATATGAGTTTTTAGCTGATTCGTAATTGCTCAATGCTGTAGAACCTTTTTCGAAAAGTTTGCGTGTTCTTTCTAAGCTTAATTTTGCAGTATTCATTGCAGACTCTGCACTATTTAATGATGATAAAGCACTTTGGTAGTTTAAACGAGCTTGTACATTGTCTAAAGTAGCTAATTGTTGTCCTTTACGTACTTTTTGCCCTATTTTAATATTAAATTTTGTTATAATTCCAGAGCTTCTGAAGCTTAACTTTATAATTTTATCAGTTCGCGAAGTTCCACTAAATGAACGAACTTTATCGCCTCCAAAAAAACCAACAGTTTGATATTTTACAGGACGTAATAATTTTATAGTTTCCTTTTTTTCTTCACCACAAGATATAAACAGTACAACTGAAAAGATGAACGTTAAAAATTTGATATTATATTTCATTTTGATGATGTTTTTATGGTTGAGTTGTTATTGTTTGTTTAATAAGTAATTTTGAAAACGTTGTGTAAAATCTTCGTTTTCGGCTTTAGTGTGTAATAAGAAATAGTAACCAATGTTACGCTCTAACTGTACTGCATTAATTAAGAAATTATATACAGCATTTGCTTTTGCTAATTGTGCGTTTAAATAATTGTTTTGCGCATCTATTAGTTGTACAAATGTTACCGCTCCTTCTTGATATGAAGATTGTATTAATTCTAAAGACTCTTTTGCAGTTTCTTCTGATACTTTAGATAATTCAATATTCGAAATTTGATTCACTAAATTCAACACTCCATTTCTTACATTGGCAGCAATATTTAATTCACTGTTTTGACGATTGACCTCTATTTGATCTTTTTGAATTATTGCTGTTTGTTTGTTAATGTTATTTTGGTTTTGATTAAAAATAGGAATGGTTAAATTAATTCCTGCATTGTAATTTCCATTAATAAATGAAGCACCACCAGGAAGTGTGCTTCCAACACCACTTCTGTTAAATGTACGATTGTATTGCCCTTGCAAAGCTACAGTTGGTAAAAATCGATTACTTCCGCTTAATTTGATGTTGCGTTCTGTTGCTTTTAAGTTATAGTCTAACGATTTTAATTCGGGAGCGTTTTTCTTAGCTTCTTCTACTAAGAAAGAAATAAACGGTTCACGAGTTGTAGAGTTATCTAACAATTCTGTAAGTTGTGTGTATTTATAATCTTTGTATAATCCTTTATCTAATTCAGCGTCATCTATTTCAATTCGCATTTCTAAAGGATTGTTTAATAACTGATTTAAACCTATAAATCCTTGCTCCAATTGATTTATAGCTTGTATCATCGCTTGTGTGTTTTGTGCTAACTCACTACGGAAACGCAATACATCTGATTTATCAGATTGTCCAGCCTCAAAGTTTTCTTTAGCTATTTGTAAGTTTTTCTTTGTTAAATCCAAATTACGCATTCTTATTTGCACATTTGTTTTTAGTATCAAAGCATTAAAATATGCATTCGAAGCATTGAAAATTGTATTTAACTGTTCGGCATTATAATTTTCTTCTTCTGCTTTTTTAAGGTTCTTTTGTATAGTGATGTTTGCACTTGCAGCTGGAGAAAAAATAGTTTGTTGTAATGTAACATTTCCCCCAGTTGAAAACTCAGGGTTTCCGTTTGAAGCGATTTTAGGGTCAATATAAGTTCCAGTTGCTGTAGCCGTTAGATTTGGTAAATAATTGCTTTTAGCGGTTTTTACTTTTTGTTCGCTTAAATCAATATTCTTTTTAGTTGCTTGTAATGTTAAGTTGTCTCCTAAAACTTGTTTCATTACAGAAAGTAAGTTGTAGTTTCTTTCAGCATTAATGTCGTTAAACTCTCCAACAAAATCAGTATCGTTTAATAAACTGTATTTTATAGGAATACCAATAGCGCTTACAGTATTAAAATTAATCGTTAATCTTGGGCTAAACTCTATATAAACAGGCATGTCAGCTAAAGGTGTACCATTTATATAGCTTTCTACAGTTAAAGATACTCGTCGTAAAAACTGATCAGAATTATCTTCTGATTGATTTGTTGCCATAATCCCATTTTCAACATCGTTTATACTATTTATGGTAAATGATGGTAGTTTTTTATCGATTAATGCATTTGCTATTTGTTTTGTTTCGTTTTCAGTTAAAAAAAATCCACCAGCAATATATACTGCATCTATATCATCAAGGTTAGTAGTGATATCATTTACCGTTTTAAAAGGAATTAGTTTGTAGGTAGCTCCAACTTCTTTTAGTTCTCTATCAAAAGTTTCTTTTAGAGGAAGAAGATTAGCAAAAGGAGCTTCTACTACAATACCTACCTTTTTAAAGTTAGTAAGTTGTTTTAACTTTTTTAAATCGTCTAAATAAGACTGCGAGTTTATTAAATAGGTAAAGTTCTTAACTCCAGAAGTAACCTTTGTAACATCTATTGAATTAAAATCTTTATTAATAGCACCAAATAAAATAGTTGGTTTTTTGTATGCTGTTTGTGCTTCAATTATTTTACTATTTACAACACCAAAAGCTAAAATAATATCGGTAGTATTGTTTAGTAACGTATTGTAGTTTTGTTTAGCTTTTTCTAAATTGTAATCGTTAATTAGTAAGCTATTTGTTGGGAATGCAATTGTAGCATCTTCTCCTACTACTGTTTTAATTTGGGTTTTTAGTTTTTGTAACAGAGGTTCTAATTCGGTGGTTGCATTATCCAATAAGATACCAATGTTGTAGTTTTTCTTTTTTTGAGCGTAGGAAAACGTTACACTTAAAAATAATAGAAAAAGAAAAAATTTTCTCATTTTTTAGTTGTTTTTAATTTGATTTTTAATTCAACAGGGAGATAAAAGGGGAGAAATATTATAAGTGTTCAATTATAAATATAATAATAAAAAACTTAGGGGCAAAACTAGCGCTTTGTAACGAGTTTGAAGTTTAACTTTATAATATTAGATAAAATCGAGAAGCATGTAAGTTTCTGATAATTAATGGTTAATGTGTTTTTTGTGTGTAATTTTATAATAATAGATAAAATTATATTTAGAAATGTATTTTTGTAAATGAATTTAACGAGTCTATGAGTATAATAAAAGCCTTTCCCATTATAAGTGCCCTTTTAGGGTGTTTTTTAACTTTCTTTATAGTACAAACTAAAAATAGTTTTGGGAAAAATAATGTAGCAAAATATAGTTTAGCCTTAGTTGTATTTCTTTATACTATGATTTCTATTGGAAACTATATTGATACAAATCATTATGAGGCTCCGTTATATATAAGTTTTATTTCTTTCATCTCTTTTACTTTTGTAGGAATCTCATTTTATTATTTCTGTGCGTCGGTTATTGATAGAAAAATAAGATTTAAACCTATTGTATTATTAGTACTTGTTTATGGTATTTTTAAAACTTGGTTTTTTCTTTATATAGTAAAAGTGGTTGGTAATCGAGAAGCGATGGATTTGTTATTAAAGAAACCTTATACACCTATTATAATCTATGCTATTTACGATTATATAGCTTCTTGTTTATTAAACATATTTTTTATTTATCGAGCATTTGTTTTGTTTAAAACAACTCCACTTATTGTATCATTAAATACCAAACGAGAGGTTTATTTTAAATGGATTAATCTGTTGTTTTTTATCAACTTTGCGGTAATCTTGTTTTTAATGATTCAAGCTATATTGGTATTGTTTGATATAGGTAGCTTGGATATTATTTTTATGATAGAGCCTATTGTTTATACTGTCTATTTCTTTGTGTTTGTGTATTCTCTGATGTATTTTCCGGTATTTGCTTTTACTGGTGATTATAATGATTTACCTAAAAACGTTAAGGAGAAATACAGGAATTCTTCATTAAGTAATTCTGAAGAGTTATTCCAAAAAGTTGATATGTTAGTTACCGAAGAAAAAATGTTCTTGTCTCCCGAATTAAAGATAAATACATTATCAGAAAGATTAGAAACCTCCGTCCCACATATTTCTCAAGCAATTAATGAGAATAAAAATATTAGTTTCTCCGATTATATTAACGGTTTCCGAATTGATGAGGCAAAAAAAAGATTACTAGTTAAAAAACCAGACACCATTTTTGCTATTGCAATTGATGTTGGTTTTAATAGTAAAGCTACTTTTTATCATGCATTTAAAAAGTTAACAAATACTACACCTACTGAGTTTAGAAAGCATCATGTAAAAGATATGGTAGCGTAATTTTTTAATTGGTTAAAGCGTCTTTTAAGTATCTGAATTTGTTAGTAAACTCATCATATTTGAAAAGACTGTTTTTTGTAGCATAAGCTTCCCAGCATTTTTGTAAGTATTCTAAGTTTGGTAAAGTAATTTTTACTTTATAATTATATAGAATAGGAAATTCTGATGAGGTATAATTAGTTAGCTTTTGAAGGGCTGATTTTCCTTTGTGTTTTCCTGAGCAAACTAAAAAATATTGCGTGTTTTTTGAAAAATTTTGAGCTAAGAAGCTTCCCAAAGCTATTAAGTTAATTTGAGAAGCCTTAGTGTAATCTAACCATAATACAACTTCTGAGTATTCGCTTACATCTTCTAATTGCAATATGGGTTTTATAGTAGCATCAAAATATGCTATTCTTGGAGTTTCATACCTGTTTTCAAAAAATGAATAACGTTCAGACCAGAATTCGTCTGAAAAAACATCTTTTGTAAGAGGGCCTTCAGTAAGTTTTTCATTAAAAAATAAGGTATCCCCATCAATAGACGATTCTTTAAAAATGGTTAAGGCTTCTTCAGAACTAAATACATGTAATTCTTTATCCATTAATCTCTTTTTTAGCAAGTTCAAATTCTTCTGGAGTATTAATATTTCTAATTAGATTGTCATCTACTTCAATAATTTCTACTTCAGAATTGATTAACATTTTACGAGGACATGAATAACCTTGAGCTAAATATTGTAATAATTTGCTATAGGCTTTTGGTTCGTATATGGTAATTAATGGCTCAGGAAATTCCTTATCCTTTCCTTTTATAGCTGTTGCTAATTTGCTTGGGTTTCTTTTTTCTAACAATAACTGAATTAATGCATTATTTACAAAAGGAAGATCAGTAGCTAAAACCAACCAAGCTGAATTTGGATCTTTTTGAAATGCTGAACAAATACCACCAAAAGGCCCTAAATTTAAAAAGGTATCATGGATTTCATCAGTATGTTCAGAATTTGTTCTAACTGAGAAATAGGTTTCTAAACGATTAGATTCTAATAATTCTTTAGCAAATTGTTTTTGAGGTTTGCCATAATAATTTAATTCAGATTTATCTGTACCCATACGAGTACTTTTACCACCTGTTAATACCAATCCTTTAATAGGAGCAATATTCTCTTTAATTAAATTATGAATGTGTTTTGTAATTTTATCTACTTCATCAATTGAATAACTTGTAATGTTTTCTATATGAGGAAACTTTTCTTTTAAACAATCGAAATATGGAGTATCTGGATTCAATTTTATAACAAATTGAATGTTTGTTATTTGATCCATTCGCTTTTTTATAGAAGCCTCTTTTTCTCTATCTAAAATTAATATTTGTTTTGATCCTTGATAGTGATTACCATTTATGAAAACAAAGTCGTGGTTTATAAACTGTAATCGTTGTTCAAATTTATTAATGCTAGATACAGTATTCAACTGTAAATTTCCTTCATGATGAAAAGTATATTCTGATAAAGTGTTTAATGATACATCTTTAGCGTGTGAAGCATCAAAATAAGCTAAGTTATAAGTAGCTAAATTTTCAGAAACTTTATATACTAAATCGGCAATTATACCACATTTAGCTCCTAAAATTGCAACTTCATTGGTAGCAAAAGTGTCATTATACTTTTTGGTAATATTTGCGTGTTTTTGATGTTTTTTATCCATTTTTAATATCAGATTTACCCCCAGTTTTTTCTAATAGTTTCACTTCTTTAATCACCATTTCTTGATTAATGGCTTTACACATATCGTAAATTGTTAAACAAGTTGCAGAAGCTCCAGTTAATGCTTCCATTTCTACACCTGTTTTCCCTTCAATAGTAACTTTACAAAGCACTTCAATATGTTCTGTATCGATTATATTAATGTTAATATCAACCCCATTGATTAGTAATGGATGACACATAGGAATGATATCTGATGTTTTTTTTACCGCTTGTATACCAGCAATAATAGCTGTTTGAAAAACTGGGCCTTTTTTAGTAATTAATTCTTCATTATTAAAATGAGAAATTATTTCGGTACCTAAATACATGGTTGCTTTTGCAATAGCAGTTCGTTTCGTGATTTTTTTATCAGAAACGTTGACCATTTTAGGCTGATTTTGTTCGTTTATATGGGTAAAGTTGTTCACTTTGTAAAATTAAAATTTATAATTAATTATCGGAAAAACGCTCCCTTTCTTAAATATTACCTCTTTGGTTTTAGGAAGTTCTATAAAACCATCTGCAGCGACCAAACTAGCTAGATCACCAGAACCATTCCCTTTTACTGGCTTAGCGAATAATGTTCCGTTTTTGTTTTCTAATTTGACTTGTAAATAATATGTCAGATTTGGTTTAAAAGTTATATCTTCAGATAGTATTGCTTCTTGTATGTTATCTTCTATGGCTACCGATTTTTTATACCATGGATAAAAATAAACCATACAGTTTACAAAGGTAGATACTGGATTTCCTGGGAAGGCAAAGACAACTGTGTTTTTTTTGTTTTCTGAGTTTTGATAAACATTTTTCTCTCCCATATCTAAAGCATCTGCAAAGCCAAACCAAAATGGTTTTCCTGGTCGTTGAGCCACCTTATGAAATAGCTTTTCTACTTTTAACTCTGATAATACTTCTGGTAAAAAATCAAACTTTCCTTTACTTACAGCTCCGCTAAATAATAGTACATCGTATTCTTGTAGGTAGTTATAAACCTTTTCCTTTAAAACCTGTTTATTGTCTGTTAAGTGTTTGGTTTCTGAAGGAATATTCAGTTTGCTTAATAAAGAAACTAAAGTATAAACGTTTGATCTTCTTATTTGATAATCTAAAGGAGTTTCATGTACATCAACTAGTTCGTCACCAGTAGAAATAATAAGTACTTTGGGTTGTTTGGCAACTTTTACATTAGCTTTTCCCACAGTTGCAATTACTCCAATTTCCGCAGGAGAAATAATAGTATTTTCAGAAACTAAAATTGCTCCTTGCTTTTTGTCTTTTCCTTTTTGATGAATGTTTTGCTGACTGTTTATTGTATCCACATTAATGGTTGCAATTCCATTTGCTATATCAACATCTTCATAGCGAATTACAGTATCACAATTGTTAGGTAAAACAGCTCCAGTCATAACTTCTATACAGTTATTATCTTGTTGCATGGATAATTGTTTACTGCCAGCAGGCTGTATTCCTTCAACTTTAAAGTTTCTTTGTCCGTTTTTAAAAAAGGAATAATTAATTGCAATTCCATCCATAGCAACACGATTGAAAGGAGGGAAGTCTCTATCGGCAACAATATTTTCTTTTAAAACACGACCAGCAGATTGCATAAAAGGAATTTCTTCAATACCAAAATTCTGAGTGTTTTCTAATATGATATGTTTTGCTTCTTGTGTTGTTATCATTTGTAAGTTATTCTATTTAGAATGAAAATACTCATAAGCATAGGCTTCAATATCTCCACTGCTTATCTGTTTCCCTTTTTCATCTCTTATATCATATAGATATTGTTTTCCTCCTATAGAGACAGCTCCATCTAAACCCAAGAGAATTGTATAAAAAGCATCAGTTAAAGAGGTGTCTAAAACTTTAAATAATATTCTATATTGTTCATCATTCAAGTTTAATGAAGTTATTAATTTCTTAACCTCAGTTTGTGAGTTTTTAGAAAAATACTCTTCTAATAAATCTTGTTTTTCATTATGAAAAAGTTCAACAAAATCTTTGGCATTCATTTTATATAATTTTTAACCACCAATAGTACTCATACTTTCGCTTACATTTCCTTTTTTACGATTGGCTTCGGCAACAAAACCGTTTTCTGGCTTTTCTTTAATTAAGGATAAAAACAATTCTTTTAAATCTTCATTACTAGCACCATTTCTAATAAAGTCGCGCAGATTAAAAACACCATCGTCAAACAAACAATTTTTAAAAGTTCCAGTTGAAGTAATTCTTATTCGGTTGCAATCGTTGCAAATTGTTCTGGTAAAAGCAGGGATAATTCCTACAGTCCCTTGGTGATTTTCAATAGAAAAATTACGTGATGTTGATGATTTTTCTGAAATAATTGCTTTTACATCGTATACCGACTTTATTTCGTTTAAAATCTTAGTGTAATTCCAGTTTTCTTGAGTGTCGCGTTGCCCTTTCCCGTTAAAAGGCATTTCTTCAATAAAACGAACAGCTATATTTTTGTCTTTAGTTAAAGCAACAAAATCATTAATTTCATCAGTATTAAATCCTGATTGTACTACTACATTTAGTTTTAAATTCAACGAACTTTTTTCTAATAGTTCAAAAGTTTTATATACTTCAGGAAATACATCACGACGCGTAATCTTAGCAAATTTATCAGAATGTAAGCTATCAATACTTAAATTGATATTCTTAATTTTTTCAAGTTTTTCTAAGGTAGGAATATGTTTTGAAACTAAAGCTCCGTTTGTAGTAATGTTAATAGCATCTAACAAATCGTTATAAGATAACATTTCTAAGAAAGACATGAAGTCTTTGCGAGCAAATGGTTCTCCTCCTGTTAATCTTACTTTATTAACGCCTAATTCGGTAAGTACACGAATAATTCGGTACATTTCTTTGTAGCTCAAAAGCTCTTTTCTAGGAACAATATCTATTCCATGAGCAGGCATACAATATTGACAACGAAGGTTACAACGATCGGTTACAGCCAATCGAACATAACTAATTTGTCTTCCAAAATTGTCAATAAGTTTACTCATACTGTAAAGATATGGATTAATGAGTCAATTATTTGCTGTCATTTATCATAGTTATATAAAAATTAACTTATGATATAGTCATGTTATATGATTTCCATTTTGTTGAGTAAAAAAGAAGCATTCATATTTTTACAAACCCCATCTTTCATTTTATAATCAAAATGAAGTTCGTTATTTAAAATTTCAGCATCAAAATAATAGTTTTCAATAGTTTTATATTCACTTGCTAATTCACATAAACTCACATCATGTGTTGCTATAATTCCAGTTGAATTTGAATTGTTTAGTTTTTCAACAAATTTTTTAGATCCTATGGCTTTATCTTTACTATTGGTTCCTTTTAAAATTTCATCTAAAATGATAAAATAGTTTTCGGTTTTGATTTCGTTTACTATAAATTTTAAACGTTTCAATTCAGCATAAAAATAAGATTCATCTTCACTTAATGAATCTGAAGTTCGCATGCTAGTAATTAGTTTTATAGGATTATAATTAAATTCACTAGCACAAACAGGGAGACCGCAATTAGCCATAACTATAGATAAAGAAACAGTTCTTAAAAAAGTACTTTTACCAGCCATATTTGCTCCGGTAACAATAAAAAATTGTTCTTTATCTATGGTGAAGTTATTATCAACCCTTTTAGAAGAATCTAATAAAGGATGTCCTAGGCTTTTAGCGTTTATAACGTTTTTTTCTTTTTTAATACTTGGGAATACATAATCGTATTTATTAAAAGTAAAATTTGCTAATGAGTTTTGTGCATCAAAAAAAGAAACTACACTAAACCATTCTTCAACAGTGTTTTTGTAGGTGGAAATCCATTTTTCTATTTGAATAGAATTACGAATATCCCATAAAAATAAACCGTTACCTATTAGAGCAATTATAATATTATTTCGTTGGTCAAAGGCATCTAGTTTTTTAGAAAACTCTTTAAAAATAGCTGAAGCTTTCTTGTCTTTTAATCGAATTTTTTCTTGTTTTTCCTTTAGTGTTATATTAGAAAATTGTTCGTTTTCTATTTGTTCTAGAAGTTGATAGTATTGATTAAATGTATCTTTTGCTTTTCCTGTTTCTATTGATAATTGTTGAGTGTTTTTAATAAAAGAAACGGTAACTGATAAACCAATAAAAAACCAAATTAAAAGAACAGAAAATGGAATGAAGCTAAAACTTAATAAACCAATTAAAACAAGTGATATAAATGAAAATACGTACGCTGAAACTTTTAAAAAAGATGGAAGTTTTTGTTCGTAGTTGTGTATCCAGTTTACAATTGCAGATGTTGAGGTTTTTGTTTGAATTAAGCTAGCAAGGGCTGTAAAATGTTGACGCCATTTTGCTTTTAATGATAGTTCTTTTATTATTTGCTGTTTCTCTTCAATATTAGAAATATCATTACTTGTTAAAGTAGTAGCTAGTAATTTTCTTCCTTCTAGTGTTGCAGTTCTATTGAGGTATTGAAAAAAAGAACCATTTCCAAATAAGTCAATATCATTACTAAAATAATGATCTGGATTAACAAAATTATACCCTTCTACAAAATAATAGTAATTACCTTTTAAGGCATCGATTTCATCTTGGTTAATTTTGAGTTTAGCTTGAGTAAGTCTTATATTTTCTTTTAATTGATTGTGTTTAAGAATTAAAAAAACAAAGCAAATTATAGCCAAAAAACTACCAATAAAAAGCATTTTTACTCCTGTTAATGCAAAATAGATAGAAAAAGCAATAGCTAAAAAAGTTATAAGTCTTAAAATACGGGTGTAAAACAACTGTTTTTTAAGTTTGGCAAGTGCTGTATTTAAGCTATTTATTTCTTCTTTGTAAAATGAAATAGGTTGTTGCATTGTTTTGTGAATGAAAATTGATGTAAAAGTACGTATAGCAGCGTAAATATCTGTATAAAATCGTATTTTCGTTGTATGCCAAATTCATTAGAACTTCAAGTAAAAACGCTGCCTACATCTCCAGGAGTTTATCAATATTTTGATAAGGATGATGTAATTATTTATGTGGGTAAAGCAAAAAATTTAAAAAAGCGTGTTTCATCATATTTTACAAAGAATCATGAAAATGGTAAAACGAGAGTTTTAGTTAAAAAAATTGTACGAATAGAGCATGTTGTTGTTGATACTGAGACAGATGCTTTGTTGCTTGAAAATAACTTAATAAAAAAATACAAACCTAGATATAACGTTTTGCTAAAAGACGATAAATCATACCCATGGATTTGTATTAAGAAAGAACGTTTTCCTAGAGTGTTTTCAACTAGAAGAGTTATTAAAGATGGTTCTGAATATTTTGGTCCCTATACCAATATGAGAACTGTACATGCTTTGTTAGATTTAATTAAGGAATTATACCCTCTAAGAACTTGTAATTACGATTTACATCAAGAGAAAATAGATTCTGGGAAGTACAAGGTTTGTTTAGAGTATCACTTAGGTAATTGTAAAGGTGCTTGTGAAGGATATCAACATGAAGATGCTTACATGGATGATATTAGAGGTATTAGAAACATTATTAAAGGAAACTTTAAAGAAAGTTTAGAGCGATTACAAAATATCATGCTCGATTTTGCTTCTGAAATGAAATTTGAAGAGGCGCAAAAAATTAAAGATAAATTAGCCTCATTACAAAACTATCAAGCAAAGTCAACAATTGTAAATCCATCAATAAATAATGTAGATGTGTTCTCAATTATTTCTGATGAAACTCACGGGTATGCAAATTTCTTTAAGGTAATGAATGGTTCTATAGTTCAATCATATACAACCGAAATCAAAAAGAAATTAGATGAAACTGATAAAGAGTTGTTAGAATTATTTATTGTTGAAACACGTAATCGATTCAATTCTTTATCAAGAGAAGTATTTGTGCCTTTTAAAGTAGATTTAGGTGAGAAAATAAAAGTTACGGTACCTAAGTTAGGAGATAAAAAACGAATTGTTGAATTGTCTGAACGCAATGCAAAATATTATAGACAAGAACAATTTAAACAAATAAAGATTGTAGATCCTGATCGTCATGTAAAACGAATTATGGCTCAAATGCAAAAAGATTTACGTTTGCATGTAGAGCCAAGACATATTGAGTGTTTTGATAATTCAAACATTCAAGGAACTAATCCAGTAGCAGCTTGTGTTGTTTTTAAAGATGGTAAGCCAAGCAAAAAAGATTACCGTCATTTCAATATTAAAACAGTTGAAGGGCCAGACGATTTTGCTTCTATGGAGGAAGTTGTTTATCGTAGATATAAACGATTGTTAGATGAAAATCAACCTTTACCTCAATTAATTGTAATAGATGGTGGAAAAGGGCAATTATCATCTGCATTAAAGAGTTTAGATGTATTAGGGTTAAGAGGAAAAATAGCTATTATAGGAATTGCTAAAAGATTAGAGGAAATTTATTATCCAGGAGATAGTGTTCCGCTATATTTAGATAAAAAGTCAGAGAGTCTAAAAATAATTCAATACTTGCGTAACGAAGCGCACAGGTTTGGAATTACTTTTCATAGAAATAAAAGAAGTAAAAGTGCTATTCAGTCGGAATTAGAACAAATTCCAGATATAGGTAAACAAACGATAACGAATCTTTTACGTAAATTTAAATCAGCCAAAAGAGTAAAAGAAGCTACCTTAGATGACTTAAAAGAAGTGGTTGGTTTATCGAGAGCACAAAAGATTTATCAATACTATCAAAAAGAGAAAGAAAAAGGATGAGAAAATTATTACTGTTATTATTTTTTCCAATGCTTATGCTAGGACAAAATCAGCCTAAAGTTGGTTTAGTGCTAAGTGGTGGTGGTGCAAAAGGATTTGCTCATATTGGAATATTAAAAGAGCTAGAAAAATCAGGAGTACATTTAGACTATATTGGAGGAACTAGTATGGGATCAATAGTTGGCGGATTATACGCCTCTGGTTACTCGGCAAGTCAAATAGAAAAAATAGTTTTAGATACTGATTTTATAACATTACTTCAAGATAAAATTTCAAGAAGAGAAAAATCTCTTTTTAATAAAGAGCATGGCGAAAAGTATGCGATTACATTGCCAATTAAAGGAGGTAGTATTGGATTGCCATTGGGTTTGTCGAAAGGGCAAAATGTACTTAATTACTTAACAGAATTATTAGCGCCAGTTGATGATGTCGTTGATTTTTCTAAGTTGCCAATTCCATTTTATTGTATTGCTACAAATATAGAAACAGGTGAGGAAGAAGCTTTAGAGAGCGGTTCTTTGCCTTTAGCTTTAAGAGCTAGTGCAGCTTTTCCTTCTTTGCTGAACCCAGTAGAAATTGATGGAAAATTGTTGGTTGATGGAGGAGTGGTAAATAATTTTCCTGTTGATGTAATGAGGAGAAAAGGTTTAGATCTAGTTATTGGAGTTAGTGTTCAGGGACAATTGTTGAAAAGAGAAGAATTATCTTCAATAGCATCTTTATTGATGCAGATTGTGAACTTTCAGATGTATAAAAAGTCTGATGAACAAACACGATTGTTGAATATTTATATACGTCCAGATATTTTAGAGTACAGTGTAATTTCTTTCGATCAAAAAGGAGAAATTATAGAGAAAGGAATTGAAAAAGCAAAATCTTATAAAGTTGTTTTTGATAGTATTGCTAAGTTACAGACATATAAAAAGAAAAGACCTGTGCTTAAATTTACAAATGAGAAGTTTTTAATAGATAAGGTTGTGATAGAAGGAAATAAAAATTATACAAATAATCATATTTTAGGAAAGATGCAATTGAGAGAAGGAGATAGTGTTTCCTATAAAGATATTTCAAAGAAAATTAATACACTAACAGCTTCAAAAAACTTTAAAAGAATAGATTACCATTTTGAAAAATCTGCTAGAGGAAAGAAACTTGTGTTAACGGTAAAAGAAGAAAAAATACAATCTTATTTACGTTTTGGAGTACATTACGACTTGCTTTATAAATCTGCAGTATTACTAAATTATAACTATAAAAAGTTATTCCTACAAAATGATGAGTTGTCACTAGATATTGGTGTTGGTGATAAAATTAGATATGATTTTGAGTATTTTGTCGATAATGGCTTAATACCTAGTTATGGTTTTCAGTCTAGGTATAATACTTTTACTAGTGATTTTTTATTTAATAACAATTTAATTAATATTAGATATAGAGATTTTAGTAATCGAATTTATTTGCAAACTACAATGGATAAAAAGTTTGCTATTGGTGTTGGTTTAGAGCATAAGAATATTAAAGTTAGTTCTGAAAATGTTTTAACTAATGGACAGGAAACGATATTTGATTTTAGTAACTATATAAATGGGTATTCTTTTTTAAAATTAGATACGTATAATAAAGAAATGTTTCCTACAGAAGGTTTCTATGCCGATATAGGATTTAAGTGGTTTATATGGTCAGATAGAAATAGTAGGCTTTCTAGGTTTGCACAAGGAAGTGATCCCTTTAGGCAGTTTTCACAGATAAAAGGAACTTTAGGTTTTGCAACTACTTTTTATGATAAATTTACGTTTCAATATATTTCAGAAGCTGGATTTACATTAGGAAAAAAGTCTTCTCAAATGTTTGATTTCCGTTTAGGAGGATATAATCAAAACTATATTAATAATTTCACACCTTTATATGGTTATGATACAGGAGCATTAAATGACCAGTCATTTTTAAGGTCAGAGTTTAATCTAAGGTATCAGATTTTTAATAATTATAAACATTATGCGGTGTTTATTGCAAACTATGCTCGTGTTGAAGAAAATGTTTTTAAAGGGGCAAGTTTATTTGATAATACAAAATCAGGTTACGCTTTAGGTTATAGTGCAGAAACACTTATAGGTCCAATAGAATTAAAGTATACATGGTCGCCAGATCATAAGGAAAAGTACTGGTTATTTAATTTAGGTTTCTGGTTTTAAGACATAAAAAAACCTCATTTTATTAATAAAATGAGGTTTTATTTCATAATAAGATTGCCTTACTTACTCTTCTTTTTTTTCTTTAAAAAGAATTTATACTGTAGGTATTGATAAGCATCTCTAGGTAATATTTTAATCCACTTTTTGTGTTGAACAAACCACTTAAAACGAATTGAATTAACGCCTTTTGTTAAATATGCAGCTATAAAAGGATGTACGTTTAATGTAATTTCCTTGTACTTTTTACCGCTATTAATTATGCGTTCTAATTCAGCTTCTATTTTATCTACTAAAACAATAGGAGCTTCAACTTCACCGTTTTTGTTAGGGTTTGGTTCACGTGTTTTTATGTGTAATTCAGGTCGTACACGTTGTCTTGTAATTTGCACTAAACCAAATTTACTCGGAGGTAAAATTTTATGTTTTGTACGATCTAAAGACATAGCTTCTTTTAAATGTTGATATAATTTCTGTCTGTTTTCGGCAGTTTTCATATCAATAAAGTCAACAACTATAATTCCACCCATATCTCGTAACTGTAACTGACGAGCTATTTCGCTAGCGGCTATTAAATTGACTTCTAAAGCAGTTTCTTCTTGACTTAAAGCTTTGTTAGAACGATTTCCGCTATTTACATCAATAACATGTAGTGCTTCAGTATGTTCTATAACTAAATAAGCTCCCTTACTCATGGAAACTGTTTTTCCAAATGATGTTTTTATTTGACGTTCGATACCATATTTTTCAAAAATTGGTGTGTCAGATTTGTGTAGTTTCACAATGTTTTCCTTGTCAGGTGATATTTCTTGTAAATATTCTTTAATTTCAACCTTTAGGGCTTCATCATTGGTGATAATACTTGTAAAAGAATCGTTCATAACATCTCTTAAAATAGAAGATGCTCTGTTTAATTCACTCAGTATTTTAGTTGGTGTATTTTGATTTGCAATACTATTGCACATTGTTTTCCAACGATCAAGTGAATTTTGTAAATCTTTATCTAGTTCTGCTACCTTCTTTCCTTGGGCAACAGTACGTAAAATAAGTCCAAACCCTTTTGGTTTGATACTTTTTGCTAATTTTTTTAAACGTTCTTTTTCTTTTGGATCAGCTATTTTTTGCGATACTGATACTCTGTTTGAAAAAGGAACTAAAACTAAAAATCTACCTGCTATTGATAATTCCGAACTAATTCTCGGACCTTTGGTAGAAATAGGTTCTTTTACAATTTGTACTAATAAATTTTGACCTGATTTTAGTACATCATTAATGCTTCCATCTTTGTTGATGTCGTCTTCAAAACGGAAGTTTTTTAAAGTGAATTCTTTATAATTACCTGTGCTTACTTTCTTAATGAATTTGTTTAAAGATTGTACTTGTGGACCTAAGTCATGGTAGTGTAAAAAACCATCTTTAGGATACCCAACATTTACAAAGGAAGCGTTAAGACCAGTCATTACCTTTCCTATCTTAGCAAGAAAAATATCTCCGACTGAAAATTTATTATCGCTTGTTTCTTTATTTAATTCAGTAAGTCTACCATCTCTTAATAAGGCGAAATCAATATCAGAAGAATTTGAACGAATTATTAATTCTGTTTTCATTCTGAATTTGGTTTTGTGCCAACGATTAATCGTAGACGGGTTAATTTGTAAACAGGTATAAATTATATACCATTTTAAGGTGTTAAAACCTTAATGTCAATGAACGTAAGCTATAAAAGCAACGAAAAAGTAAGCGTTAGCTTACTTTTTCTTATGACGATTTGCTCTTGCTCTTTTCTTTCTTTTGTGAGTAGAGATCTTTGCTCTCTTTCTTTTTTTACCACTTGGCATAATTGAAATGTTTTGTAAAACCTTTAAACAAAGGTTTTGGTTAATATTGTTTTATTATTTTACAGATACTTTAGTCTTAACACCCTCTGTAAACACTTTTGAAGGTTTAAAAGCAGGAATGTTATGTGCAGGTATCTTGATAGTAGTGTTCTTAGAGATATTTCTACCAGTCTTTTCTGCTCTAGTCTTGATGATAAAGCTACCAAAACCTCTTAAATATACATTATCTCCACTCTCAAGTGCATCTTTTACTTCGTCCATAAATGCTTCAACAGTTGCTAAAACATCTGCTTTTTCAATTCCACTCTTATCTGAAATCTTAGATACGATATCTGCTTTTGTCATTCTATATATATTTTGAATTTATTTTTAAAAATGAGGGTGCAAATATATGATAATTAATCTATTCCGAAAAAAATAAGAATAAAAAAATCTAAATAAAATGCACTATTTTCGCTTACCCAATTTACATAAATGATTTTATCTAAACAACTAATTTACTGGTATTTACAAAATAAAAGAGACTTGCCTTGGCGTAAAACAAAGGACCCTTATAAGGTTTGGTTGAGTGAAATTATGCTTCAGCAAACTCGAGTTGCTCAAGGTTTGCCGTATTTTTTAAAATTTACAGAAGCATTTCCAACAGTGTTTGATTTAGCTAAATCAGATGAAAGTACAGTGCTTAAACTATGGCAAGGTTTAGGGTATTATTCTAGAGCAAGAAACCTGCATTTTACCTCCAAATATATAAGTGATGAATTGAAAGGAGTTTTTCCAAATAATTATAAGGAGTTATTAAAATTAAAAGGTGTAGGTGATTATACAGCGTCTGCTATTGCGTCTATTTGTTATGATGAACCAGTAGCAGTAGTTGATGGTAATGTGTATAGAGTTTTGTCTCGTTTTTTTGGGATAAGTACACCCATTAATTCTACTAAAGGAATAAAGGAGTTTAAGGAATTAGCAGGGACGTTAATTGACGTCAATCAGCCAGGAACATATAATCAGGCAATTATGGATTTTGGTGCCTTGCATTGTAAGCCACAAAACCCGTTATGTGATGAATGCCCAGTGTCTGAAAGTTGTGTGGCATTTGGGAAAAAATTAGTGAAAGAATTACCTGTTAAAGAGAAGAAAATTAAAGTTAAAAAGCGTTATTTTAATTATTTAGTAGTTGTTACTGATGATAATAAAACCTTATTTAATGAAAGGATTGGTAAAGGTATTTGGCAAGGTTTATATGAATTTCCTCTTTTAGAAGCTAAAATGTCTATTTCAGAAGAAGAACTAATAGAACATAAACAGTTTTTAGAATTATTTTCTGATAAAACGACGATGTCTTTATTTAATAAGGAGGATATAGTGCATAAACTGTCGCATCAACATTTGTTTACTAAGTTTTGGATTGTAAAAACAAAGAAAGTAGAAGGAGAAACAGTAGATTGGAATCAGGTGAAAAAATATCCTACACCTATATTAATAGATAAGTTTTTAAATGAATATTTAAGTGAGGCATTGTAATTTTTGTATATTTGATTTTACACTAATTTTTTAGCTATGGCAGGAACAATTAATAAGGTGATTTTGATAGGTCATTTAGGAGATGAGGTAAAAATGCATTATTTCGAAGGAGGTAATTCTGTAGGGCGTTTTCCTTTAGCTACAAATGAAACATATACCAATAGACAAACAGGAGAAAGAATAACAAATGTAGAATGGCATAATATTGTAGTACGTAATAAATTAGCTGAAATTTGTGAGAAATATTTAACAAAAGGAGACCGTGTATATTGTGAAGGACGAATTAAAACACGTCAATATGAGGTAGATGGTCAAAAAAGATATACTACTGAAATTCAAGTGCAAGACATGACTTTTTTATCAACTAAAAAAGATCCTAATAGTGTGCCTTCAAATATGAATCCTACACCAACTCAAGAAAGTAGTAAACCAACTCCTAATGTAGCTCCACAAGAAGACGATGATTTACCATTTTAGTTTAATTAAAATTTAAAAATTGGACCCAGAACCCGAATCTTTATTTTTAGCATTATCAAGTATCGACTTATTAACAACTCTTAACTGTTTACTGTTACTCTCATTGTTAATTTGTTC
The DNA here is from genome assembly GCF_965221665.1 of Tenacibaculum aiptasiae. Classification (NCBI taxonomy): domain Bacteria; kingdom Pseudomonadati; phylum Bacteroidota; class Flavobacteriia; order Flavobacteriales; family Flavobacteriaceae; genus Tenacibaculum; species Tenacibaculum aiptasiae. The sequence continues at coordinate 1,134,910 of NZ_CBDCSN010000002.1, read as the reverse complement.
GGCTTTAGTGTCTGGTACAGAAATAGCTTTTTTTTCAATATCTCAAACGGAACTGGATGACTTAAAATCTAGTTCAAAAGGAGAAAATATTGTTGTAAAACTATTAAATAAGCCTAAGAAATTATTAGGAACTATTTTAATAACGAACAACTTTATTAATATTCTTATTGTTTTAATTTTTGCGTCTTTAGGGGAAGTGTTTTTCAAGGGACTTACAGGCTGGGTTAAGTTTTTTGTTGAAGTGGTTTTTGTAACGTTTTTAATTTTACTATTTGGAGAAGTATTGCCTAAGGTATATGCGAGTAGAAAATCGCTACAGTTTGCTAGTTTTATGGCGAGGCCATTGCAGTTTTTAAGTGTTATTTTAACACCTTTAAGTACGCCTTTAATTAAGCTTACTAGTATTGTTGAAAATAAGTTAGGTAATAAAAATAATAATTTATCTGTAGAACGCCTATCACAAGCATTAGAGTTAACCTCTGAAGGAGCAACAACAAAAGATGAACAAAAGATACTAGAAGGAATTGTAAGTTTTGGTAATACAGAAACTGTGCAAATTATGAAGCCAAGAACAGATGTTTGTGCTATTGCTGATGATGCATCATACGAAGAAGTTTTAAAAACTATTTTACAAAATGGTTACTCAAGAAACCCTGTGTATAATGAAAACATAGATAATATTAGAGGGGTTTTATATGCAAAAGATTTATTAGAGCATTTGAATAAGAAAACATTCAAATGGCAAAAATTAATTAGAGATCCATTTTTTGTTCCAGAAAATAAAAAACTTGATGATTTGTTAAGCGAATTTCAAGAGCAGAAAAAACACTTAGCAATTGTTGTTGATGAATATGGCGGAACAAGTGGGATAGTTACTTTAGAAGATGTTATTGAAGAAATAGTTGGAGATATAAATGATGAGTTTGATGATGATGATTTAACCTATTCTAAACTAGATGAAGATAATTATGTTTTTGAAGGGAAAATAACGATTAAAGATTTTTGTAGAGTTTTAGAAGATGATGATGTAGATAAGTTTGAAGAAGCAAAAGGGGAAAGTGAAACAATAGCTGGTTTTATTCTTGAAATATCAGGTAAGTTTCCTAAGAAAGGAGAGAAAATAAATTTTAGTAAGTATACGTTTACTATAGAGGTAATTGACAAAAAACGTATAAAACAAGTAAAAGCAACACGAAATGCATAAATTCTTATTACTAATTTTAGTAATGTTATTAGTAAGCTGTGGTAATGAAACGTTACCAAAACCAAAAGGATATTTAAGTTTAGAGTATCCACAGTTAGGATATAATAAATTAAATGATAGTAGGCCTTATCGTTTTGATGTAGCTAAAAACACAACAATTAAAAATTTACCTCAAAATTGGATTAAAGTTCAGTATCCTAAGTTAAAAGCTTCAGTTGATATTACATATCGTCCAATACAAAACAACTTAAGAGAGTTGTTAATGGAGTCTGAAAAGCTAGTTTTTGAACACGCTATCAAAGCCGATCAGATTACCGCGCCAGTAGAGTATTCTAATCCTAATAAAAAAGTTTATGGCAGTGTGTATCAAATATTAGGAAATGCAGCTTCTCAAGTACAGTTTCATGCTACTGATAGTAGTAAACATTTTTTAAAAGGGTCTTTGTTTTTTTATACCAAACCTAATTATGATTCTATCTTACCAGCAGTTGAATATATTAAGAATGATATGATTCATATGATGGAAACATTAGAGTGGGAGAAGAAATGATTTAATATAAAAAAGCTATGAAATGAAAAAAATGATTTTGATTGCTTTTTTGTTCCTTTTTTATAATTGTAGTCAGAAATTATGTTATGAAGAAAGGTCTATCGATGAGTTAAAGAAGTTGTATTTGAATAATGAGCTGAACTATAGTTTTTATCAAGCTTTAAAAGAATATAAATTATCTGTTAACAACATTAAAAATGTTGAAAAACTTATAGAAGAAGGTTTTAAAAAATATAATAGAAACCAAAATAAAGGAAAGTATAAGTTGAAAAAGTTACCTAATTTTAAACAATATGGTTACATTTTATCGCCTTGTATGAATAATAAAGGAGATAAATTAGTATTTGTTCATGCATATTGGACAAATAGAAATTGTTCTGATTTAGGATCTTTAGATGAGTGGTTTGAAGTTTGCGATGGAGGTAATTCAATGTTACAACTCGTAATTAATTTAACAAAAAAGAAAATTCCTTATGTAAGGCCAAATGGAGAAGCTTAATTTTAAGTTCTCAATTTTCTACTTTGAACCCATAAATAAAACTGCAATCCAAATAAAATAGCTCCAGATAATAAGTGTACTGCTTGCGTTCCTAATGGAAATTCAGCATAATACATTAAAATCCCTGTAATAGTTTCTAAAAAGATTAAGAAAACAATCCAATTCACAAGTTTAAAACCTAAGTCTTTAATTTGATTTAGATAAAACATTCCTAAGTTCACTAACACAATAGCAATGGTGAATGATCGGTGGAAATAAAATTTAAAATTAGGCTCTAATAAACTATACTGTTTATTTTCAAAACCATACAATTTTACTTGCTCATCTATAAATTGACGTACTTGTGTTCCCATAGCAATTTGAATTAACGAAAACACAGCTGAAGCAATTACTAATTTGTTAAATAAAGAATTGTATTTTAAAGTTGTTTTTTTACGATCGGAAATAATGTGTAATAACCAAAGTAACAGCGCAATTATGAGTAAACCAGCTACCATATGAATGGTAATGATAGTTGGTTTTAAATGAGTGTCGACAACAGTTTTTCCTAACCAAGCCTCAAAAAGCATTAAGAAGAATGCGCCAAATGCTAATAGTGTAATTTGTTTTTTCTCTTTCCAAAATGAAACCGAAGTAAAAATTAAGAATAGAAAAGGAATACCTGCAAGTGCTGAAGATAATCGGTTAATATATTCAGTCCAAGTATGGTACTTATTAAACTTAGCGTAGCTGTGTTTAGTGTATTTTGACCAATTACTGTTATTAAATTCACTAGAAGTTGTTAAATCATTTTCAGCAACAAATAAGGCTTCATTTTTTATAATAATCATGCCTTTTTCATAGGAGGTGTTAGGTTGCCAAGTAATTTGTTCTTCAGAGGTTGGAGGGATATAATAACCAAAACACTTTGGCCAATCTGGACATCCCATTCCTGAGCCTGTCATACGAACAACAGAACCTGCTAAAAAAATAAGATATACCGATATTAATGATATTTTTACTAGGAGAGGAAAGTGTTTTTTCATTACAAGAAATGTTTTTGCAAAGATAAGGTAAAACACAAAAAAAGCTTCTCATTTGAGAAGCTTGATTTTATTAATTTAAAGAAGAACTATGCTTTTTCTGTTTCGCCACAGCATTCTTTTTTACAATCTGTAGCGCAAGCTTGTTTGTCGCTTTCTTTTTTATCTGTATCAGCTTCTTTTGTTTCTTTTTTTGTCGCTTCAGAAGCTTTGTACATATCTCCACTTCCAATTCCTTCTACAAAAGAAATTAAGTCTTCTTTGTTAGTAATATTCGCGTCGTATTTTACAGTAGCAATACTATCTTTAAATATAACTTTTGCTTCTAATACACCTTCTTTTTTAGATAAATCAGAAGCTATCTTTTTAGCACAACCTATTTCACAAGTCATTCCAGAAATGTTTAAAGAAAGTTCTTTAGCATCTGCTGCAACTACAGTTTTAGGAGCTTTGTTAGTGTCTTCTTTTTTTGCTTCGTTTTTACATCCTACAGCTAAAAAGCTAACTAAAGTTAAGGCTAAAAGTATTTTTTGAATTTTCATCATTTCTATTTATTGGTTTATTTGACAAAGTTATTAATAAAATCAATTTTTTAAATGAAAATAGTCGATTTTTGTCGTTAAATGAATTGAAAATGAGTAGTCAACAACAAAAATGGTTGTATTTAATAGTGCTTTCGCTAGTTTGGGGAAGCTCTTTTATTTTGATAAAGAAAGCATTAATTGGTTTAACTCCAATACAGTTAGGGGCTTTGCGAATGTTAATTACTGCAGTGTTTTTATTATTGATAGGTTTTAAAAGTATCAAAAAGATTCAAAAAAAGCATTGGATTTATATCTTGTATACAGCATTATTAGGAACATTTTTTCCAGCCTTTTTATTTGCTTTTGCAATACAAGGGATAGATAGTTCAATTTCGGCAATTTTAAACTCTTTAACTCCATTTAATACTTTTATTTTTGGAGCATTAGTTTTTGGATTTTCTTTTAAAAGAAAACAGTTTATCGGTATTTTAATTGGACTTATTGGAACGCTGATTTTAATTTTAAAAGGAGCTGAATTAAACCCGAATCAGAATTATTGGTATGCTTTATTAGTTATAATTTCTTCTATAGGTTATGCTTTTAATGTAAATATTGTAAAAAAGTATTTACATGATTTAGATGCTTTGGCTATTACAACAGGAAACTTCTTGTTGCTAATTATTCCAGCTTTTTTAGTGTTGCTGTTTTCTGGTTTTTTCTCTTCTTTTGAAATAAACCAAGAAACTACAAGTGCTTTAGGTTATATTACTGTTTTATCGGTAGTAGGTACTGGAATAGCAAAAGTAATGTTTAATAAAATGGTACATTTATCGTCACCTATTTTTGCTTCATCGGTAACCTATCTAATACCAATTGTAGCAGTAATGTGGGGAATTATTGACGGAGAAAAATTAAGCTTAATTCAACTGTTAGCAGGAGGAGTTATTCTGTTTGGAGTTTGGTTGGTAAATAAAGCAAAATAGATTATGTTTTAAATATATAATGAAAGAGCCAAAACAATTTGTTTTGGCTCTTTTTAATTTTACTTAAGTAATTTTTTATTTAAAATCAGCGTCAGAAACACCTTCGTTTACTTTAGCATCTTTTAATATATATAGTACTTTTTGTGGCCCTAAGCTTCCCGATTTTTTTGTAGGAAATTTTACTCCTCCAAAATCTTTATAATCACTAAATATACTTTCATTATTTTGTGCTTGACCTCCAAAAAGAATTCTTTGAGTTTCTTTTACTTTAAGACCTGTATTTGCATCAAAATAACTATTTGTTGACACTACTTTTCCTGATTTAGATATAACATACACATCTTTACCATCTATATTTTCAATGGCAGTTAATTTAGCATCAGGATTTTCTAATAATCCTATTTCAGGTAAAACCCCTAAAATGTGGGTCATGTCTTTAGCCATAGCTGGAGGTAATGCTTGTCCGTTCATTTTAACAGCATCTTTATCTACTACAACTTTCATCATTACATTTCCATTCATTGCTGTAGAATTTCCATAATGTGAAGCTGTTCTTTTTTCTGTGCTTTCAATTTTAGCTCCTTGCATATCTGTAGTATAAACTAAGAATGTGCTTTTTAAGTTTTTAATTTTATCGGCACCTCCAATAGCGTCTAAATACTTATTAATAACAGTTGCTTTAGTAACACCAGCAGGAATTGGTTTGTTCATTTCTGGCTTTGTCGTTGGGTTACCATTCTTATCGAAGTAATTGATTTTATAATCAGAATTCTTTTCTAAATTCTTTAAAACATCAATTCCTTTACCAGTAATTATAATACGTGCTTTATCTCCTCTAAAATATTTAATAGCTGCATTTTGAATATCATCTAATGTAACAGCATTAATGTTTTTTAAATAGTTTTTATAATAATCTTTAGAAAGTTTATTTGTTAGAATATTTAAAGCATATGTAGCTACTGTTTGAGGCTTTTCAACATTTCTAACAAAGTTTCCAATATATTTAGCTTTTGCAATATCTAATTCTTCTTGTGTAGCTTTTTTATATCGAATTTTGTTAATTTCTTTCATAGCTTCAACCATAGCACTATCGGTTACCATGTTTCTTACCGAAGCAGAAACTTTAAATTTAGAAGCATATCTGCTAGCTCCAATTCCTGAATAAGAACCGTAAGTATACCCTTTGTCTTCACGTAAGTTTTTATACAATCTACCAGTACCACCACCACCAAGTATTTGGTTTGCTAATAAGGCAGCATAGTAATCTTTATCACCCATTTTTAAATCAACAGTGTTAACTATTGCTAATTCAGATTGAACAGCATTAGGCATGTTGATAAAATCGATTTCTGTTGTTGAAGGATTTTCAACTTTAGGTAAATTTTGTGCAACTAAATCTCCTTTCTTCCAATTACCAAATAATTTTTTTATTTGAGGTTTTATTTCTTTAAAATTAACATCACCAATAATTACTAAGTAAGCGTTATTAGGTTTGTAAGTTTTATTGTATAAATCTTTAACATCTTGAAGAGTAACGTTTTTTAATGTTTCTTCAGAAGTGAATTCTCCATATGGATGATTCTTACCATATGCAAGTACATCTTCTACTCTACTAGCGATAGCGGCTACACTATTTTCATTAGATTTAATTCCATCTAATGATTGTTTCATTTGTTTGTCAAATTCCTCTTGATTAAAAACAGGGTTAAAAGCTGCATCAGCCATTAATGTTAAAACTTGAGGAAAATATTTTGATAATGAACTAGCTCTAGCTCCTTCATCCCAAAAAGAAATATTAGCTCCTAAAAAGTCAACTTTTTCATCAAATTTTTCTTTAGGGGTATTTTTAGATCCAGTACCTAACATTCCGCTTAATAATCCTTCAACTCCTTTTTTGTTTCCATAAGACATTAATGGATTGTCTATAGATAAAGTAGCGGTAACTCTTGGTAATTTATGATTTTCTACAACTAAAACTTGTAGTCCGTTTGGTAATGTAAATTTTTCTGGTGTACCTAAATTAATTTTAGGAGCTGGTCCAGGTTTTGGTTGTTTACTTCTATCAATCTGTGCTGAAACAGTAAATGATAGAAATAATATTGTTACGATTGATAATATCTTCGTTTTCATTATATATTCAGTATTAGATGATTATTTCTTTTTAGGTTCAGGTAAATATTCAATTACAACTCTACGGTTCTTATTTAAATATTTTTTAGCAACATCTCTAATTTCTTCTTTTGTAATAGAGTTAACAACTTCTAATTCTTTATTGATCTTATTAGTATCACCCATTAACATGTAGTTTCTTGCTAAAGAGTTTGCAATACCTTGAACACTAGAGTTAGAAGAAACAAATCTATTCTCAAACTTATTTCTTACTTTTTGTAAGTCGTTATCAGAAACTAATTCAGTTTGAAGTTTTTTAATTTCTTCATCCATTTCTTTAATTAAATCATCTAAAGAAGTTTTTCCTAAAGGAATTGCAGCAATGTTATACACGCTATAATCTTCTAATGGTCTAGAAAAAGAAAATGCTTGTAAAGCCATTTTTTTATTGTCAACTAATTTTTTATATAATCTAGAGCTTTTACCATCACTTAAAATAGTAGAAATTACATCCAAAACTTTAGCATCTCTTTCTTTCATTGAAGGAGTTTTGTGGGCTAAAACAATAGCTGGTAATTGAATATTAGAATCGTATTCTTTTACTCTTTTTTCTTTAGTTCTTTCTGGCTCAACAATTTTTTCACGTTTAGGTAAAGTTCTAGCAGGAATAGGTTCAAAGTAATCTTTGATTAATTTTTTTGTAGCTTTAACTTCAAAATCACCAGCTACTACTAAAACAGCATTGTTTGGCATATACCATTTATTGTAAAAGGCTTTAAACTCTTCTAATTTAGAAGCGTCTAAATCTTTAATATAACCAATCATAGGTCTACCATAATTGTGCTTGTCAAAAATATGACGATATACATCACCGTAAATGATTTTACCATAAGGAGCGTTATCCATACGTTGACGTTTTTCTTCTTTAACAACTTCATTTTGAGTGTCAACTGCTTTTTGATCTATGATAGGGTGTAATAATCTTTCAGATTCCATCCATAACCCTAATTCTAAATTGTTCGAAGGAAAAGTTTCATAATAATATGTTCTATCCCAGTTTGTATTAGCGTTACCTGTACCTCCGTTTGCAGCTTCAATTTTATTCCATTCACCACGACCAATATGTTTTGTTCCAGTAAATAATAAATGCTCATAAAAGTGAGCCATTCCAGTTTTTCCAGTAACTTCATCTTTAGCACCTACATGGTACATTACTCCAACTGTAACTACAGGAGCAGAATTATCTTGATGCAAAATTACATGCATCCCATTTTTTAAATCATACTCTTCAAACTCTACTTTTTGTGCCTTAGCAGTTAAGCCAACTAATAAAGCAGTAGCAAGAGTTATAACACTTTTTTTCATTGATTTATATATTAGTTCTTGACTGATTTTGACATATGTGACGTGAGTTTAGATAATTTGTTACATAGAAAGGAAAATATTTTTTAACTTGTTAATTATTAAAAGATTAATTTTCTGTGTTATAGGTTGTTTTCTGTATTAAAAAACGTATATTTGCACCCGCATTTTCATTAAGAAGGTGTGAATAATATAACGCAAAACAAAAAGTATGTACGCAATCGTAGAGATAGCAGGGCAGCAATTTAAAGTAGCAAAAGACCAAAAAGTATACGTACACCGTTTACAAGAGGCAGAAGGATCAAAAGTAACTTTTGATAACGTAATGCTTATTGAAGATAAAGGTAACGTAACTATTGGCGCCCCAGCTATAGAAGGAGCAGGAGTAACTGCTAAGGTATTAGGTCACTTAAAAGGTGATAAAGTAATCGTTTTCAAAAAGAAAAGAAGAAAAGGTTACAAAAAGAAAAATGGACACAGACAGTCTTTAACTGAGATTCAAATCGAAGGTATTTCTGCTTCTGGTGTAAAAAAGGCGGCTGCTAAAAAAGAAGCTCCTAAAGCAGAAGTTAAAGCTGAATCTAAAGATATTAGTTCAATGACTGTTGCAGAATTAAAAGCTTTAGCTAAAGAAAAAGGTATTTCTGGATACACTTCTTTAAAGAAAGCTGAATTAATTGAAGCATTAAGTAAATAATTAACTTTAAAAACTTACAGAAATGGCTCATAAAAAAGGTGTTGGTAGTTCGAAGAATGGTAGAGAATCAGAATCGAAACGACTAGGAGTAAAGATTTTTGGAGGACAAGCTGCTATTGCAGGTAACATTATTGTTCGTCAAAGAGGTACAACTCACAATCCAGGTGAAAACGTTTACATGGGGAAAGATCATACTTTACACGCTAAAGTTGATGGTGTAGTTGAATTTAGAAAGAAAAGAGACAACAAGTCTTATGTTTCTATAGTTCCTTTCGAGGCTTAAGAAACTACTTGATTAAATAAGAAAAAGCTCAAACAAATTGTTTGAGCTTTTTTTTGCATATAAATTTATTTCAAATAAAAAAGCATCTCTTTATTAAAGTGATGCTTTTTAGTTTAATATCATTATTGATTAATCCCCTAATTTATCATAATGATTCCCCTTGTGTATTATGATGCAAATATCAGACGAAAATATATTTTTTTAAATAACATATGTATAAATAGTAGGAAATTGTGTGTAAATGGTTGGTCTTTCGTTTTTTTAGGTGAAAAAAGAGTCTTTTTTTAGCTTTAAATAGCAAAAGCTGATTTTAATTTTACAATTATAACAGTTACATTTGGTTGCAAATCCCACTTTATGTTAAAAGCAGTTATTGTCGATGATGAACCAAAAGCTATCAAAAGTCTTTTGTGGGAATTATCGAATTTTAATGATGATCTAGAAATCATACAAACATTTACAGAAGCTGATAAGGCTATAAAATATCTTAACGAAAATGTTATTGATTGCCTTTTTTTAGATATTGAAATGCCTACAATGGATGGGTTTCAGTTGCTAGAGAAGTTAGAAAAATCAGATTTTGCTGTTGTTATAACAACTGCTTATAATGAATATGCTATTAAGGCATTAAAAAATCAAGCTATTGATTATTTGTTAAAACCTATAGATACTGATGACTTGGAAGAAACGTTGAACAGGATAAAAAAGCATTATTCAAAAAACAATAATTATGATGATAAGTTTGAGAAAATACTTTCAAGCTTCAATAAAAAATTCAATAGAAGAAAAATAACAATAAATACAGATGGTAAACTTATTTTTTTAGAACAATTTGAAATATTATTTGTTGAGTCTGACGGTAATTATTGCTCAATTCATACTACAAATAATAAGAAAATAGTAGTTACTAAAAAATTAAAAGAAATTAATTTATTGTTACCTGAAGAACATTTTTTTAGAATTCATAATTCCTACATCATTAACTTAAATAAAATTAAAGAGTTTTTAAAGTCTGATGGTTATGTAATTATTGAAAACAATCATAAAATCCCTGTGTCAAGACAACGAAAATCGGACCTGTTAGAAAAGTTTTAAGATGAAAAAAATCTTCACATTAGTATTGTTCTTTTTGTTCAGCATTAAATGTTTTTCTCAAAAAAATGTAGATAGCTTAATAGTTAAAGCGCTGGAAATAAAAGAAACTAATTATTTTGAACTTCAAAAACACTTTAGAAGAATTCGATTTACTAGTGAGGAATTAAATTTACTTTTAAACGAAAGTAGAAAGAAGAATTATGTTTTAGGTCAGATTTTTGCCAAAAATGTACAAGGACGATCTCATAGAAATGTTACAGAATATAATAAAGCAATAAAGAAATATAAAGAAGCTTTAGATTTAGCTAAAGAGATTAAAAGTGTAGAGGCGGAAATTGTAACACTAAATCAGTTAGGTGTTGTTTACAGAAGGCAAGATAAAATAAGAATGGCATTAAACTATCATCAATCTGCCTTAGAAATTATTTCAAAAATTGACAAGCCTAATAAGAATATCAAGATTAGTCACAGTATTTCAATCAATAGCTTAGGTAATATTTATTTAGCTTTAAAACAATATGAAAAAGCTTTAGAAAAATTTAGTAAGTCTATTGCTATTCAAAAGGATTTAGACGATAAAAGAGGTTTAGCAATTAATCATCAAAATATTGGTTATGCTTATAAACACATAGGAGACCTAAATCAAGCTCTAGACAATTATCGAAAATCACTAAAATATAATAACCTAAATAAAGATCGGTTAGGAAAAGTAATTTGTCATAATAGTATAAGTGGTATTTTAATAAAGCAATCTAAATATGAAGAAGCTCATAAGTATATAAAAGAGGTTGTTGAGTTAGCTGAATCTATTGGGAATAGATATTACCTATCAGAAGTATATAATACTTTAGGTTGCGCTCTTTTAAAATTGAATAGATTAAATGAGGCTAAAATTTACATCAATAAAGCACTAAGAATTTCTTTGAAGAATAATATTCCTTCTAGTCTAACGGTGTCTTATGATCATTTGTCTGAACTTTATCAAAAACAAAAGAAATACAAGAAATCTTTAGAGTATTACAAAATGGCAATTGAATTAGAAAAAAAGACATTCAATGCTAAAAATATTCGTTATGTAAATAGCTTAATTAGCAAGTACGATAATGAAGTTAAGAGTAATAAAATCAAAGATCTTGCAAAGCAAAATGAAATAGGTAAGTTAAAATTAACAAGAAATCGTAATATTCTAATTATAGCTTTGGTTTCTATAGCTTTATTTGGTGTTTTATTGTATTCAATATATAGACAACGTTTGTTAAAAAATGATAAGCAAATTTTACTTTTAGAGCAAGAAGCATTAAGAATTCAAATGAACCCACATTTTGTGTTCAATGCTCTGAATTCTATTAAGCTTTATATTATCAATAATGAACAAAAGAATGCGGTTTATTATTTAAATAAGTTTTCAAAGTTAATTCGTAGTATTTTAGATTCTTCTAGAGTAAAAGAGGTAACACTGGGAGAAGAGTTAAAAACGATGAACTTGTATATGAGTATTGAAAATATTAGGTTTTCAAATGAAATAGAATATGAGGAATATATTAGTCCTGATTTAGAGTTAGAGAGAATAAAAATACCTCCATTAATATTACAGCCGTTTTTAGAAAATTCTATTTGGCATGGATTGTCTTCAAAAAAAGGGAGTAAAAAAGTAGAGTTATCAGTAGAAAAAATTTCGGATGAGTTTATTCAAATTGATATATCAGATAATGGAATAGGAAGAGATGCTGCTTTAAAAATTAAAAAAAATAAATCCCTGAATAGAGATTCTATAGGGATAGAATTAACTACGGAAAGGTTGAAAAACTTCGCTAATCAATATCAAAATGATTTTTCTTTAGTTTACATAGATTTGGTTGATGAAAAAGGTCAATCTATTGGAACAAGAGTTACTTTAAGGCTTCCAATAATCTAAAAATTAAATTTTAGTTGTACCCAAATTGGCTCTTTCTTTTCGGTATTTAAATTACTAAAAGAAATTCCTAATAAGCGAACAGAGTTTTTTAAAGCTTCCTGAAATAATAATTCCTTAATTATAGGGTAAAAGTCTCTTTTTTGATAAATATAATGGTTGGTGGTTTTGCTTCGAGTTTGTTGAGTAAAATCGCTGTATTTTATTTTTAAAGTAATGGTTTTACCTTTAGTGTTCGACTTTTTCATTCTGCGCTCTAATTCATCAGCAATTTTATCTAAACGTTCTAACATAAACACTTCGGAAGATAAATTTTCATTAAAAGTACGTTCGGCTGCTATTGATTTTCTTATTCTATTAGGTTTTACTTGGCTGTTGTGAATCCCTCTAACGATATTGTAATAATGTAAGCCAGACTTTCCAAATAATTTAGAAAGCTCATTTATTGATTTTTTCTTTAAATCTAAACCTGTGAAAATTCCTAAATTATGCATTTTAGCAGCAGTTACTTTTCCAACGCCGTAAAATTTATTGATAGGCAATTCTTCTAAAAAACTAATTACTTCTTCAGGGTTTATGGTTTTTTGACCATTTGGTTTGTTAATGTCTGAAGCAACTTTTGCTATAAACTTGTTAATAGAAATCCCAGCTGAAGCTCTTAATTCTAGTTCATCCCAGATGCGTTTTCTTATTTCTTCTGCAATTAAACTGGCAGATAAAATTCCTTTTTTATTTTCAGTAACATCTAAGTAAGCTTCGTCAAGAGAAAGAGGTTCTACTAAATCGGTATAATCATAAAATATTTTTCTAATCTTAGAAGAAATTTCTTTGTATCTGTCAAACCTAGGAGGCACAAAGATTATGTGTGGGCATTTTCTTTTAGCAAGTACTCCACTCATGGCAGAACGGACACCGTATTTTCTAGCTTCGTAACTAGCAGCAGAGACAACTCCTCTAATCTCACTTCCACCAACAGCAACAGGTTTATTCCTTAAATCAGGATTGTCTAGTTGTTCTACCGATGCATAAAAAGCATCCATATCTACATGAATAATTTTACGATATGGTGGTTGTAATTCCATTTTACAAAGCTAAAAACTATTAGAAAGATTTGTTAATACTTCGATGGTTTTAGCCTCATCTTTTTTTGCAACAAAAATATGATCGTGATAATAGCCGGCAACAACATTACAGCTAATGTTGTTTTTTGCAAGCTCTGTTGAAAAAGCAGCTGTAAGCCCTACAGCGTCTAGAGCTGAATGTATTTTTAAAGTAATCCAAGAAGCTATAAAGCTATATGTTAGATTTAAATTGTCGGCAACAGACTTTTTTAGAATAAGTGTTACACCTTCTTGCTCTTTAAAAAAACTAATAATTTCTTCTTTGTCAATATTAGAAGTGTTTGAAACAGAAGTAAAAACATATTCTCCTTTATTAACAAAAGGTTTCATTTCTTTAATTAAGGTAGTTAAATTCTTTTCTCCAGACATTTAAATTATTTAGTATAAAATTACATTATTTAAAATAAAAAAGCTCTCAGAAGAGAGCTTTGATATATAGTAAAAAGTATTTAGAGTTGTTTTACTTCTATAATTTTAACTGGGCAAGCCTTTTTGGCTTCATATGATGCTTCGTAAATAGAATCATCGTGAGTTTTTATTGTGAAAAAACCTTTTTTTTCAGAAGAATGTAAAAGAACTGATTTTCCATCTTTTTTCGACATCTGAAATTGTGCAGGAGCTACCTCTACACAATAATTACAACCAATACATTTTTTTCTTTGTAAAGTAACTACTACCATTAGGCTTGTGAAAATTCGGTTTTTACAATTTTATATAACTTATCTGAAGAGCGAATTTTAAAATCTAATTTCATCGTTACTTCATCACCTTTAGTAGCTTTTTCAGCAGGAGTATCATTTACAAACATTTGTTTTAGCTCCATTTCTTTTGCTCCTGTAGTTGGACCTGTAATTAAAATTGTATCACCTACATTTACATCATAAGCTTCAATTTTAAATTCACCAACTTGAGCTTTTTGGAAATAATGAACCCCTTTACCTAAGTATACTTTCTTTTGAGTGGCATGAGAACCTGGTTCTTTACTCCATTCCCCTAGTTTTTGTCCTAAATAATATCCATTCCAAAAACCACGATTGTATACTTTTTCTAGTTCTTGCATCCAGCTAATTACTTTCTCTTTATCATAAGTACCATTGGATAAGCTATCAATAGCATCACGATAACATTTAATTACTTTGGCAACATATTCTGGAGCTCTTCCTCTACCTTCAATTTTTAATACTTTAATCCCAGCATCGGCAACCTGATCTAAGAAATCAATTGTGCATAAATCTTTTGGAGACATGATATACTCGTTATCTAGTTCCATTTCAAATCCTGATTCTTGATCAATTACCGTATATTTTTTACGACAATTTTGCTTGCAAGCACCTCTGTTTGCTGAAGAATTGTGAGAGTGTAAACTCATATAGCATTTACCTGAAACAGCCATGCATAATGCACCATGTCCAAAAATTTCTATTTCAAGTAAACGGCCTGAGGGACCTTTAATTTCTTCTTTTTCTATTTGTTCGGTAATCTTTTTTACTTGACGTAAACTAAGTTCTCTACTCAATACAACCGTATCGGCAAACATTGCATAAAACTTTACAGTTTCAATATTTGTAATGTTTATTTGTGTAGAAATATGAACTTCCATTCCTTCAGCTCTTGCCATAGCAATTACTGCTTGATCCATAGCAATTACCGCAGTAATATCTGCTTCTTTTGCTCTTTTTATCAATGTTTTTACAATTGATAAATCATGATCGTAAACAATAGTGTTTAAGGTTAAATAAGTACGAACATTTTTCTCTTTACATCTTTGTGAGATTTCTTCTAAATCGTCAAGAGTAAAATTAATAGATGCTCTAGCACGCATATTTAATTGTTCAACACCAAAATACACAGAATCACATCCATTGTCTAACGCTGCTTGTAACGATTCAAAATTACCAGCAGGTGCCATTAGTTCAATTTTTTGCATTATTTCTTGTATTTTAAAGCTTCAGAACGTCCTTTTTTAAATATTTTATTGCTAGCATGTTTACCTTTACGTAAAGCTTTTTGCTCTTCATAAGGTAAATGGATAATTTCTTGACATTCATAAGAACAAGTGTTTTCCATTTGTTCAGCACATTCGTCACATTGAATAAATAATAAGTGACAACCTTCGTTTGCACAGTTGGTATGTGTGTCGCATGGTTTTCCACATTGATGACAATTAGAAATTACATCTTCAGAAATACGTTCAGCACGTCTATGATCGAAAACAAAATTCTTTCCTTTGAATTTGTTTTCTAATCCTTCTGATTTTACTTGACGAGTATATTCAATAATTCCTCCTTCTAATTGGAATACATTTTTAAAACCTTTATGCTTGTAATAAGCTGATGCTTTTTCACAACGGATACCACCAGTACAATACATTAATAGGTTTTTATCTTCTTTATGATCTTTTAAATCTTCTTCAATAATATCTAAAGAGTCTCTAAATGTGTCTACATCTGGAGTTACAGCTCCTTCGAAATGGCCTATTTCACTTTCATAATGGTTACGCATATCAACACATACAGTGTTTGGATTTGCTAACATTTCATTAAACTCTTTAGCCGATAAGTGAACTCCTTTATTTGTTACATCGAAAGTATCATCGTTTAATCCGTCAGCTACAATTTTATTACGAACCTTTACCTTTAATTTTAAAAACGACTTATTGTCCTGCTCTACGGCAACATTTAAACGAATATCTTTTAAGAAAGAAATGTTATCTAATTGTTCTTTTAAAGCTAAGAAATTTTCTGCTGGAACAGAGATTTGAGCATTTATACCTTCATAAGACACATAGGTTCTACCTAATACATCTAATTCGTTCCATTCTAGGAATAATTTGTTTCTAAATAAGGTTGGATTTTCTATCTTAAAATATTGATAGAATGAAATTGTCAAACGGTCTTTTCCCGCTTCGTCTATTAATGCAGCGCGTTCACTTGCGCTTAACTTATTGTACAGTTGCATGCTATACTTTTTTAGTTAAACAAAATATGTTATGATCTTTTTTAAAAATCGCTGCAAAAGTACATAATTTTTATTTTTTATGTTTAAAATAATACATTTAGTATCAAATTGATAGGAATTCAAATTTTTGAGAAAATTTAGCGGTAAAACAGATACAACTAATCTCATTTTTTTGAACCTTTGTACTAGTATTTCAAAGAAATGATACGAAGTGTAACTATAAATGATGCTGAAGCAATAACTAATATTTACAATTACTATGTTGTAAGTCACATTGCTACGTTTGTAGAGGAACCTGTTTCTGTAACTTACTTTAAAAATAAAATAGAAAAAATAACAAAGGATTTTCCTTGGTTTGTTTTTGAAGAGAATAATAGAATTGTAGGTTATGCACATGGAAATTTTTGGAATACAAGAAGTGCATATGGTAAAACAGCTGAAGTTTCTATTTACTTAGATGTTAATGTTGGAGGCAAAGGAATAGGTTCTCAGTTGTACAATAATTTAATTAGAGTGTTAATTGAAAAAGGTTTTCATGTGTTAATAGGTGGAATATCATTGCCTAATAAAGCAAGTGTTGCTTTGCATGAAAAGTTTGGTTTTACCAAAGTAGCACATTTTAAAGAAGTTGGATATAAGTTTAATAAATGGGTAGATGTTGGTTATTGGCAACTTACCGTAAATAATAATAATAAATGAGAGTAGCAGTAGTAGGAGCTACCGGAATGGTAGGTAATGTAATGTTACAAGTGTTAGCAGAACGTAACTTTCCTGTAACAGAATTAATTCCTGTAGCATCAGAACGTTCAGTTGGAAAACAAATTGAGTTTAAAGGAACAAATTATACCATTGTTGGATTAGAAACCGCTGTTTCTATGAAGCCAGATGTAGCGTTGTTTTCTGCAGGAGGAAGTACATCATTAGAATGGGCTCCTAAATTTGCAGAGGCTGGAACAACTGTAATTGATAATTCTTCGGCATGGAGAATGGATACTACTAAAAAACTAGTAGTACCAGAAATTAATGCTTCTGAATTAACGGAGAATGATAAAATTATAGCAAATCCAAATTGTTCTACAATTCAAATGGTTTTAGCTTTGGCACCATTACATAAAAAATATGGTATCAAACGTTTGGTAATTTCTACCTATCAGTCAATTACAGGAACAGGAGTTAAAGCTGTTCAACAATTAGAAAATGAATCTAAAGGAATAGAGGGGGAAACAGCATATCCTCATCAAATTCATAAAAATGCATTACCTCATTGTGATGTTTTTGAAGAAGCAGGTTATACTAAAGAGGAATTAAAATTGGTAAGAGAAACTCATAAGATTTTAAATGACCCTAGTATTGGTATTACAGCTACATCAGTAAGAATACCTGTTGTAGGTGGCCATAGTGAGGCTGTAAATATTGAGTTTGAAAATCATTTTGAAGTAGAGGATATTCGCAAAATTTTATCTGAAACAGATGGAGTTGTTGTACAAGATGATATTGAGAATAATGTATACCCTATGCCGTTCTATTCTGAAGGAAAAGATGAAGTTTTTGTAGGTAGAATTAGAAGAGATTTATCGCAACCAAATAGTTTAAATATGTGGATTGTTTCTGATAATTTACGAAAAGGGGCAGCTACAAATACAATTCAAATAGCTGAATATTTAGTAGCTAATAACTTAATAGGGAAAGCAGTTACAGCTTAAAAGTAATTCGAACATAATTTTTCAAAACCTGTATTTATTTAAATGCAGGTTTTTTATTTTTGAACCTATGAACAGAGCGCAAATTATACAGGATACTATTGAGTTTGTAAAAGAAACTTTGAAAGGAGCAGAGGGAGGACATGATTATTTTCATGTAGAACGAGTATATAAAAATGCATTATTAATAGCAAAGACGGAAAAAGTAGATGAATTCATAGTGGCTTTAGGTGCTTTATTACATGATATTGCCGATAGTAAGTTTTATAATGGGGATGAAACTGTTGGTCCTAAAAAGGCACGAGTATTTTTAGAGTCTCAAAATGTAAGTGAAGCAATAATTGTTCATGTTGAAAAGATTATTCAAAATATATCTTTTAAAGGAGGTAATTTCGAACAAAAGTTCACATCGCCAGAATTAGAAGTTATTCAAGATGCAGATAGATTAGATGCAATAGGTGCTATAGGAATAGCTCGTTGTTTTAACTACGGAGGTTATAAAAATAGAGAGTTATATAATCCGAGTATTCTTCCAAATCTAAACATGACCAAAGAAGAATATAAAAAGTCTACAGCACCAACGATAAATCACTTTTATGAAAAACTATTGTTGTTAAAAGATAAAATGAATACAGCTACAGGTAAAAGTATTGCAGCAAAAAGACATGAGTTTATGGAGCAATTTTTACAACAGTTCTATAATGAATGGGATGGAACTGTTTAATTAACTTTTAAGATAGTATCGAATAATCCTGTATTTAAAATATCGCTAAGACTAAATTTAATAGTAATTGTGCTATTTCTAAAATGATGGTTGTTATTATAATTATCATGATGTTCGGTTTTATTTAATGATTCCTTTTTTTATTAAGACTACTTTACTTTCGTTTTGGTTAATAAATTCTAACTCTAATAAGTCTATTTCTTTAAAATCTTTTATTTCAGATTCTAATAAAGATTGAATTCTTTTAGCTTCAGCTTCTACTGATTCAAAATTGCAGTCAACTAATTGGTATTCTCCTTTTTCAGTTGAAAGACCATTTTCCCCAAACTGAATTCCTTTTGCATAAATGATTTGGTTAACCTCTTTACAATCGCAATTTTCTTTTAATGTTTGGAAAATTTTATCAGACTTATTAGAACTTTTTATTGAGGAAGCTACTGTGTAACCAAATAGTCCTCCAAGTAATAAGAATGAGATGATAACAATTAAAGTTCTTGTTGATTTTTTCATTTCTCAATAAATTTTATATGAGCTTAGTTGCTGATACAAAGATTCTACTTTAAAAGAGCTATTCCAAGTAAAGTATACCCAGTTTTAGGAAAATAGGGTTGTATTTTTACTTGTTAAGTTGTTGTTTTATAGTTGTTTGATGTGTTTTTTAAAAAAGAAAGGTCTCAAAAATGAAAAAGCCCCAAATTTATAAATTTAGGGCTTTTGTAGCGTCTTTTTGATGTTGATTTAAGAAATAGAATTCAATTTTTTGATATAAACAGAAGGTAATAAACCAGTTCTTTTTTTAAAGTATTTGGTAAAAGAATCTGGACTTTTATAACCTATTTCTTCTGAAATTGATTGAATAGAATAGGATCTAAATTTGCTGCTTTCTTTTAATTTTAAAATGATGTAATTAATTCTTAAATCGTTTATGTATGTATTAAAGTTTTTCTGATAATGCGCATTGATTACTTTCGATAAATACGAAGTATTTGTTTTTATTTTCTTTGCTACGTTATATGAATTACATTCTTGTTTTAAATAATAATGCTGTTCTTCTATTTTTTGTAAGCCAGCTAAAATCTCATTAAAAGTTTCTTGATTAATATCTGAAGTAGTATTCTTTTCTTCTAATGAAATGTCTTTAGTGTCTACAAGAGTTTGTTGTTTTTCTAAAGATTCTATTTTAGTCAATAATTCATTAAACCTCTTGGTGGTTTTTGCTCTTCTTTTTGATGTAATAAATAAGAAAAGTAGCAAAAGTGCAATGACAAAAGAGCCTCCTATAAGTAAAAGAGAAGTTTTATTTTGTTGTTTTTGTTTAGCTGTTTCTAAATCAGAAATTTTCTTTTTATGAAAAGAGTCTACAATATGTTTTCTGTTTTTTTCTAATGCAGTTTGATTTAAAACATATTTTTCAAAATACTCATTTGATTTTTCAATGTTTCCAGCTTTTTTATAAATTTTAGCAAGTTTTTTATAGTCTTCTACTAAATTGAATTCTTTGGTTTTGTTTTTTATTTTGTCAATACCTTTAAGCATTATAGCTATTGCCTTATCATAGTTTTTTAGATTACTATTGGCCTCAGCTAATTCTTTATAGTAGTACGTTTCTCCTGAATTTGTATCGTATTTATGACTTAAATCTTTTAACTTTTCTAATACAATTAAAGCTTCTTCGTTTTTATTTTCAGCAATTAAGATTTTACTTTTTTGAGACAAGTAGTTTAATCGAATAACATCATTAATGGTATCTAAGTGTTTCTCAATTCCTTTATTTAAATAAAAGTTAGCTGAATCTAATTTTTTTAGTTTAAGATAAGAGTCACTGATGCTTACAATAGTGAGTGAACTATTGAATTTCCTATTTATTTCATCTATATCTTTTGCAGACTCTATAAGTTGTAAGCCTTTTTTATACTGTTTTATAGCTTCTTCATATTCCCCTGCAGTATTATTCATTCCGCCAATTAAAACAGGTATTACAGCTTTATAAAAACCTAAGTCTTCTTTTTCAGCGATGGCTTCACCAATAGAATAATAATCCAACCCTATTTTAGTTTCTCCTATGGCAGCATAACTATTTCCAAGTTGTACTTGTATTTCTATAGGAGTTATTTTAGCTAAGAGTATGGCTTTTTTTTCTTTCTTGCTAAATTGATACCTGTTGTATAAATCTAATTCTCTTTTATAAGATTTAATAGATGTGTAATGCTCATTAATGAATTGACTTTGCCTAGCAATTCTATGCAATAGAAGAATTGTTCTAAAGGTGTCTTTTTGTTCTTCGGCAAGAACTAACATTTTGTTCATTAAAAGAACTCTTTCTCTACTCCCGTCCTCTACTCTTAAAGAATCAGAAAGCGTTTTAAGACTTTTTACATATAGACTATCAATAGTTTTTTGTGCAAAAAAACTATAGCTAAAGAGAAAAAGAATTAGAAAAAGAGTTTTCTTTAATGTCATATGTTATGCTCCAGGGAAATTAGGTTTTCTTTTTTCTAGAAAAGCAGTAGTCCCTTCTTTAAAATCTTCTGTACCAAAACAGTTTCCAAATTCAGTAATTTCTGTTTCGAAACCATTAATACCGTCTTTAAAATTATCGTTTACAGCTTTAATAGCAGCACTAATTGCAACAGATGAATTTCTCATTATTTTGCTAGCTAATTTCTCAGCTAATGGAATTAATTCTTCTTGTGTTGTAACGTGATTTACTAATCCAGAATCTTTAGCTTCCTCAGCAGAAATCATTCCAGCTGTCATTACCATTTCCATAGCTTTTCCTTTACCTACAAGCTGAGGTAAACGCTGTGTACCTCCATAGCCTGGTATTACACCTAAAGATACTTCTGGTAATCCCATTTTAGCATTGTCAGAAGCAACTCTGAAATGACACGACATTGCCAATTCTAACCCACCACCTAATGCAAATCCATTAACAGCAGCGATTACTGGAGTAGATAAATTTTCTACAAAATCAAATAAAGTTTCTTGTCCTTTTCTGGCTAATTCAGCACCTTCTGCTACTGAGAAATGAGCAAATTCAGAAATGTCTGCACCAGCAACAAAAGCTTTTTCTCCACTACCTGTAATAATGATTGCTTTTATTGAAGAATCATTATTTAAGCTATCAAAAGCTGTATGTAATTCCTCAATAGTTGCTTTGTTTAAAGCATTTAATTTTTTTGGACGATTAATAGTTATTGTAGCTAATCCGTTAGAAGTATCAACTAAGATGTTTTCGAAATTCATTTGATTATGTTTTGGGTAAAATTACATTAAAAACAGTTCCTATACCCTCAGTTGAGGTAAAAGTAATAGAACCGTCATATGCTTCAATTATATTTTTTATCATTGGTAAACCTAATCCCATTCCACTAGTTTTAGTAGTAAACTTAGGTTCAAAAATTAATTCTTTATTTTTTTCAGTAATACCTTTTCCATTATCAGAAACAGAAATTTTAACGTTATTACCTTCTGAAGTGACTTTTACTTCAACTCTAGGATTTTGTTCGTTTTCTTTTATTGCCTGTGTTGCATTTTTTACTAGGTTGGTTACAATTCTAATCAATTGTGTTTTATCTAGATTGGCAAATAATTCTGTTTCTTGTGGGATGTAATGTATGTACCCTTCTGTAAATATGTCTAACGAGTGTTTTACAACATCTACTACATCTAATTTTTCACGTCGTTGTGTAGGCATTTTAGCAAAATCAGAGAACGCTGAGGCAATAGAACTCATTACATCTATTTGCTGAATAAGTGTCTCACTATATTCAGACATTTTTTCTTTAATTTTAGGGTCGTCCGGATTGAACTTTCTTTCAAAACTTTGAACAGAAAGTCGCATAGGAGTCAATGGATTTTTAATTTCATGAGCAACCTGTTTTGCCATTTCTCTCCATGCTTGTTCACGCTCGCTCATAGCTAATTTTACAGCACTTTCTTCTAGTTGGTCAATCATGTTATTGTAAGAATCAACCAAAGAATTGATTTCTGAACTGGCAGAGTTTAAAGTGATTTTTTCGTTTCGTTTGTTTAAACGAGTCTCTTTAATTTTTTCTGAAATTGTTTGAATAGATCGTGTAATATAGCTTGATAAAAAGTAGGCTAAAGCAATTGCTACTAGGAACATAAGGATGTATACAAGTGACAAGCGTGAAATAAATTCTTGTAACTCCTTTTTTTGTTCTTCGTTATTTTGCGCTATTTGTATTTCAAGTATTCCAATACGTTTAAAGCGTAAATCGTTTATATACGTATAGGAAGATTGGTAGGTAATTCCGTTTTTACTTCTACTTTTTAAAATTTTATGATCAGAATTATTAGCTAATTCAGTAGTTATTTCACTAGAAAGAGGTTTATCTTCTACTTTTTCAAAATTATAAGGTTTTGACGATTTTAAAAACCGACCATCCATACCATACATTGTAATTGTAAGCTTATGAACAGCAGCCATCTCATAAATTCTGTCCTGAAAAATTTTAGATAAGTTTTCTGTGTTAACAGGATATGTTGTTCTACGTTTTAATTCAATTTCAATAGCTTGTTTAATGGTAGTTTCCTTTCTTCCAAAACGATGAATGTTATAATCTTTGGTTTGTTCACCATACTGATAAACAGTTACTAATACAATTAAAACAGAAGCCAATAATACAAGAAGTATCATTGACAAAAATATTCGGATACGTAAGGATATGTTGTTAACGTTTAGCAATTTTATTCTTTTATTCTTTTAGTTTTCATAATTAAAGTATCGTCAAATTCTCCATCATTATCCCAATCATAAACTACTTTACCTTCAAAACCTTCTTTTGTTTTAGTTATTTTATACCAAGCTTGGACCTGTTTTCCTAAATAAGGGTAATCTACATACAAACTATCATTTTTTGTTTTCCATTTACCATTAGTTTCTCCAGTTTTTTCACCATTAGGCTGTTGAAACCAAGCTTTAAAAGTTCCATCTTTTTTATAAGTAGATTGAGCTCTACCAGTATTAGGCTTACTAAAATTATCTTCAAAAACAGAGGTGCTATCAGTTTTATTAATAGTTGGCATTTCAATTTTGATATATTCAGTTTGCCAACTTCCAACCATATAATCGTTTAAAGCAGCTTTTTTTTCCTGTTTACATGCAGCAAAAAGTATTCCGAAAATAATAACCGTAATTATATAAGATGTTCTCATGTTTTAAGCATTAATTTTTTCTTCTTTGGTATGCAAAAGACGAGTTAATTTGATTGATAAATCTAATAAAATAATTTTTGCATTTCCATTTCGTTCAATATGATATAAAGCATCGCTAACTTCTTTCTCTATAGTTAAGATATTTGCACTATTTATAAAAGGAGCAAATTTTTCTAATTTGAAGTTATTCGTTTTTGTTTCTAAAAAAACTAAATCAGGAGTACCATAATTTAATAATAAGGCTTGTCTAAAGAATTGTAAACAATATTGTAAGAATTGTTTTTGTGTTTCTCTTCCCGATTTTGCAATGGTTTCTGACCAGCCTATTAAGTCTTGAATTACAGCTGCATTACCTTTTGCTTTAAAAGCCGCTCGAATCCAAGTTATAAACCATTCTTCAAAAATTAAATCATTAGAATTATTGTTTAATAACTGAAGCGCTTTGTTGTAATTTCCTTCTGCCTGATAAGCTGTTTTTGTAGCTTCATTTTCAGAAACGTTTTCCTGTTGAATTAAAGTATTTGCTATATCAGCACTACTTAATGAAGGGAAATGCAATGCTTGACATCTAGATTTGATAGTATTGATAATTTGACCTTCATCTTCAGTAACTAACAAAAAGATAGTTTGACTAGGTGGTTCTTCAATAAGTTTTAATAATTTATTGGAAGCAGCTACATTCATTTTTTCAGCCATCCAAATTATCATTACTTTAAAACCTCCTTCGTATGATTTTAGTTGTAATTTTTTTACAATATCTTCAGCTTCATCTACTCCAATTTGTCCTTGCTTATTTTCAACTCCAATATGTTGCAACCAATTAAATAAACTTCCATAAGGTTGTTTTTCAATAAAGTCTCTCCAATCGTTTAAAAATAAATTACTTACTGGGTGTTTCTTTACAGAATCGTTTGTAGTTACTGGAAAAGCAAAATGTAAATCAGGGTGCTGTAGTTTACTACATTTTAAATTACAAGCCTCGGCATTTGCAGAGGAATTACATAATAAATATTGAGCATATGCAATGGCAGTAGCTAAAGTACCAGAACCTTCTTTACCAACAAAAAGTTGAGCATGAGGTATTCTGTTGTTTTTAACAGTTTGTTGTAAATGCTTTTTAATATGTTCTTGTCCGATGATTTGGTCGAAAGTCATAGCACAAATATAAGGTTTCATACACATAGGACAATTAATAAATGAAGCTTGAGCTTATAATTAACAAAGCTTGTTGTTTAGAATCGTTCTATTTTAATATATTTGTGGGTTAATTTATACATGTCGTTTGAATTCAATTGCAACTTTACAAATCGGAGAAAGAGGAATTATATCTGAAGAAAGCTTAGATGTTATACCGTTAAAATTATTAGAAATGGGCTGCTTACCTGGCACAGAAGTGGAGCTATTACAAATAGCCCCTTTAAAAGACCCAATTTACATTTGTGTAAATGGTAGTCATTTAGCAATAAGAAAAGAAACAGCTAGTCAAATAATAGTTACTAAAATTTAACTGATGAGTAAACGTATTAAAGTAGCATTAATAGGAAATCCTAATACAGGAAAAACATCATTATTTAATCAGTTAACCGGTTTAAATCAGAAAGTTGGAAACTATCCTGGAGTTACTGTTGATAAAAAACAAGGTGTATGTAAATTATCAAACAAAGAATCGGCTATAATTACCGATTTACCTGGTACTTACAGTATTAATCCAACTTCGATTGATGAAAGTATTGTGTTAAAAAACTTATTAACTTCTAATGAAGATGATAAGCCAGAAGTAATTGTAGTAGTTGCTGATGTAGAGAATTTGAAAAGAAACTTACTATTGTTTACTCAAATTCAAGATTTAGAGATTCCAGTAATTTTAGCCTTGAATATGGCCGATCAGTTACAACGAAAAGGAATTTCAATTGATATTGATAGCTTAGAAAAAGAACTACACACTAAAGTAGTTTTAATTTCAGCAAGAAACAATCAAGGGATTGATGATTTAAAAGAAGAAATTGCAAATTATAAAGAGATAAAACCATATTCAAACTTTGAAGAAATTTCATCTAGAATTGATGCTGATTACTTTAAAGAATTATCAGAAAAAAGTCAAAGATTTTCTATTTATGAATTATGGTTAATGTATACCAAGCAATATACATCGTTGCTTTCAAGTAAGGAAGAAGAGGAATTAGAGCAGTTTGGTCATGATGTGTCTAAACAGAAGAAGTATCAGCATAAAGAAACAATTTATAGATACCAAAAAATTAATTCAATTTTAAAGAAAACTTATGAGGTAGATAGCTCTAAAGGAACAGATATAAGATCTAAATTAGATCGTGTTTTTACTCATAAAATATTTGGATATGTTATTTTCTTTGGAATGCTGTTATTGATTTTTCAATCGATTTTTGAATGGGCATCAACTCCAATGGATTTTATAGATGGCTTGTTTGCTAACATTGCAGAGTTTACTAAATCTAAACTACCAGAAGGTATGTTTACTGATTTACTAACTGATGGAATTATTCCAGGTATTGGAGGAGTTGTAATTTTTATTCCACAAATAGCCATTTTATTTTTATTTATAGCTCTTCTAGAGGAAACAGGTTATATGAGTAGAGTTGTCTTTTTAATGGATAAAATTATGAGACGATTTGGTATGAGTGGTAAAAGTGTAATTCCTTTAATTTCGGGAACTGCATGTGCAATACCAGCAGTAATGGCAACACGTACTATTTCTAGTTGGAAAGAACGTTTAATTACAATCTTAGTTACGCCATTTACCACATGTTCAGCTCGTTTACCAGTGTATGCTATTTTAATTGCTTTAATTATTCCAAACACTAAAGTTTTAGGTTTTGTAAGTTTACAAGGACTTACATTATTAGCTCTGTATGTTCTTGGTTTTGGAGCGGCAATAATAGCAGCATTTATTTTACATAAAACACTAAAAATTAAAAGTAATTCGTTTTTTGTAATAGAGATGCCTGATTATAAAGTGCCTTCAGTAAAAAATGTCTTTTTAGATGTATTAGAAAAAACAAAAGCATTTGTATTTGGAGCGGGAAAAATAATATTAGCAATCTCTATAGTTTTATGGTTTTTGGCATCGCATGGGCCTTCGTCATTTGATAATGTTGAAAAAGACATAGCTCAAAAAACAATGAACCAACAGTTATCAGAGCAAGAGCTAGAACAAAAAATAGCTTCAGCTAAGTTGGAGAATTCTTATATAGGTATTGCAGGAAAAACAATAGAACCAATTGTAAAACCATTAGGTTACGATTGGAAAATAGGAATTGGTTTAATAGCGTCTTTTGCTGCAAGAGAAGTTTTTGTTGGAACCTTAGCAACTATTTATAGTGTAGAGAATAATGATGAAGACACAACTACAATTAAAGAAAAAATGGCTTCAGAGATGAATCCAGAAACAGGTAAAAGTCGATTTAACTTTGCTACAGGGATATCTTTGTTGTTGTTTTATGCTTTTGCAATGCAGTGTATGGCTACATTGGCTATTGTTAAAAGAGAAACTAAAAGCTGGAAATGGCCGTTAATACAATTAGTAGGAATGGGTGTTTTAGCATATTTATCGGCATTAGGAGCCTATCAATTTTTAAGTTAATGCAAGAAGTTTTAACATATATAGTTGTTTTACTGGCAGTTGTTTTTTTGATTAAAAAGTTTTTTATAAAATCAAAAAAGAAAAATAATTGCGATACAAACTGTAATTGTTCATAGTTATAAAATATTGTTGTAAGTTTTTAAAGCATTAAACAATTAATGTATGTTTGTGGTACTATAATTGATAGATAATTTAAATCAATAAAAAGTAAAAGATGAAAAAAATAATATTAGTTGCTGTGATATTTATCAGCGCATTTGCTCAAGCACAACAAGAGGTAAAAGTTGACATATTTGATGCTTTAGCACTTAAAACCTTAGACATATCTTACGAATATTATACAAGCGAACAATCTTCTGTTGGGGTTTCTGCATTATTTAATTTTGAGAAGAGATCAGCAGATTTTAGATACAATGAAAAAAGAATGATTACGCCATTTTTCCGTCATTACTTTACAAATAATAGAAACTGGAATTACTTTGGAGAAGTTTTTTTAGGAATTAACACAGGTGAAAGAAAAATTGGAACAAATCAATACAAAGAATACACAGATGGAGCTTTAGGTATAGCTGTTGGATCTAAGTATGTATCTTCAGGAGGTTTTGTTATTGATGTTCATGGAGGTTTAGGTAGAAATATGTTTTCTTCAGACTCAAGATCTATTGTGCCTAGAGTAGGTATTAATTTAGGGTATAGATTTTAATAACTCTTTATAAATAAAATAAAAAACCGAACTTAAACTAGTTCGGTTTTTTTATGGATTAATCTTTTAAAGAAAATTTAGGTTTTGACTGCCAGATAATATTGATAGACTTCCAGCCATCTTTAGTTTTTACCATATTCAAATAATCTATTCCCCAAACTGCCGTAACCTTTACTACAGCAATTTTATCGGAAACCTCTAAAACGTTTATTTTTCTAATTGAATTTTCATTGGCTCTATTGCCTTTAGCGTTCCATTTTTTTGCCAATGCAATTAGTTTATGAAAAGGCATTTCAGATTTACTAGAAAATTTTCCTTTTTTCTTGTCAAACCACCAGCCTACTTTCCTGAGGTCTTTATGAACACTTTTGTAAGCTAAAGTAGTATCAGCTTTGTAAAAAGTATCAATGTAATTATAGGCAGCTTGCTTTACGTCCTTAATTGCTTGCTCTTTCTCTTGAGCAGTGAGTTGAGTTGTAATAAATAAAATGATTAACAAATAAAAAGTTTTCATGACTTTTGGTTTTGTTAAAAATAATCAATTTGCTGATTTTTAGATATTAACAACTTGTTAAAGTGCTTATTAGTGAGTTCTTTAGATTTAAATAATTGTTTCTTTTGTTAAGTTAATACCAACAAAACTTAAAATAGCTGGTAATACCCATCCCAAGTGATTATTAGCTAAAGGAATTATGTTTTTTACATCAACTAAACTTTCTTTAGGAACAATAAAACCTAAAAAATCTGGAATACTAAAAATAAAAGTAATTATAACAACCACTTTAAAAACTCGAGCAGACGTGTACTTGTTAGGAAGTACATTTAAGATGATTAAAACTATGGTTATAGGATAAATAAACATTAATGCAGGTAGTGCAATGTTTATAATATAATGTACATCAAACTGTCCAACTAAAACACCTAAAACACAACTAATAACAGCAGTAATCGTGTAAGCATTTTGTGAATTATTTGTAATTCCTTTAATATAGTCTGCAGTACCAGTTATAATACCTACAGCAGTAGTAAAACAAGCCAAGGCTACTAAAATACCTAAGAAAACAGTTCCTATATTTCCTAATGTTTGTGTACTTAATGTATTTAAAACATCTGTTCTAGTAGCATCATTGCTAAAAATACCATTGTGTATAGCGCCATTATAAATAAGTCCAGCATATATAATTAAAAGACCAATACCAGCTATGATACCAGCTTTTGTAATTAACTCTTTTTTTGCTTCAAAAGAAGTGTTTTTATTAAAGTTCATTGAAATAACTAGAATTCCACCTACTACCACAGCTCCAATGGCATCAAAAGTTTGATAGCCTTCAAGAAGCCCATCGACAAAAGGAGAATTAAAAGTAGAAGGATTTGTAGCTACGGGAGCTGTAAACATTCCAATAAATATAATAGCAAGTAGTATTAATATGATTAACGGAGTTAAAAACTTACCTAATAAATTTAAAATCTTGGTTCTATTCATTACAAATAAAAAAACCAGACCAAAATATATTGTACTTGTAATTATTGAATTGATATCAAAGTATGGAGCAATAGCCATTTCATGAGTAACAGAAGCAGTTCTGGGAGCAGGTAAAGCAATCGAAATAGCGTATACAATAAAACAATAAATAGTACTGAATAAAGGAGAAACCTTTTTACCGAAATCATACATAGTTCCTTGTAATTTAGCATGTGCCAAAATTCCTAGAATAGGTATAAAAACAGCCGTTATAAAAAAACCTAGAGTAACCCAAGACCAATTATCTCCAGCATTTTTTCCTAAAAAAGGAGGAAGAATTAAGTTTCCAGCCCCAAAGAACATAGAAAATAAAGCAAAACCGGTAATCAATACTTCTTTTGAGAGTTTCATCTAAATATATTTTTTGATTAACAAATAAACAAAATTGAAAAGAATATAGAGGATACCAATTAAAATTATTACAAACTTAGGTACAGCAAAATAATAGGCTATTGAACTCCAAGTTTGTTTTAGGTTTCCCAATAATAGTTGAATAAGTCCAATATTCTCGATAGCATCAAATAATGCAGCAAAAAACAATGAAAGTATTAGAATTACTCCAAAACTATAAAGTCGAGTATTCTTCCATAAATGAGAGTTGAGTTTATGAATTAAAATAGCAATTAGAGAAGAGTAAGAAATTAAAAATAGAAAATCGAGTCCTAAACTAATACCTGCACTAATTTTTGAAGTTTCATTCCATGAATTAATAATTCTTTCAGAGACTTTTAAATCTTTAGCTAATTCAAAACTAACAATGCCATGTTTACATACAGAATTGGTAAGAAAACTATCTAAATAAAGCATGCAGATAATTAGAATCATGGTAGAAAAAACAAGCAGGTATGTAAGTCTTTTTTCTTGAGTTTTAGTTAATTTATTGAAGGGAGAAAGAAGCATTTTTTATAGTATAGAATTTTTAACTAGTGAAAGATACATATTTTTGCAGGATGCAAGAATTTATCAATTACAAAAACAGTAAAATAGCATATTCAGATATAGGAAAAGGAGGAGCTATTGTTTTACTTCATGGGTTTCTCGAAAACGCTGCTATGTGGAATGGAATAGCCAATGAACTAAAAAAAAATAATCGTGTAATTTGTGTTGATTTATTAGGGCATGGTAATTCTGAATGTATAGGTTATATGCATTCTATGGAAGATATGGCAGAAGCTGTTAAAGCAGTTTTAAAACATTTGAGAGTTAGAAGATTTTTTATAATTGGACACTCTATGGGAGGATATGTTTCTTTAGCTTTTGCAGAAAAATATTTAGAAAATATTAAAGGATTGTGTTTGCTTAACTCAACATCGCAAGAAGATTCAGAAGAACGAAAAGAAATACGTTTGAAAGCTTGTGAAGTAGCACAAACAAACTATACAAGTTTGATAAAAATGTCTATTGCAAATTTATTTGCAGAAGAAACTAGAAAAGAATTTTTGTTTGAAATTGATGAGGTTAAAAAGGAAGCATTAAAAACTCCGCTTCAAGGTTATATAGCAGCAACACAAGGAATGCGTCTAAGGAAGAATAAAGAAAATGTTTTAAAGAAAATTGAAAAACGTTTAATTGTTTCTGGAGAAAATGACCCTATTATCAATGAGGAGTCAATTAGAGAGGAAGCGAAAAGAACAAAAACACCAATTCAGTTTTTATCAAATGGACATATGAGTCATATTGAAAATAAGAAAGAAGTTATAAAAATGTTAAAGACATTTGTAAAATAACTGCTGGCATAAAACTTGGTTTTTGATAGCTTAAATTTTAAAAGAAACTAAATATTAAGTTATGAAGAACAACAAATTACTACTATCAATTGCAACAACTTTGTTAATGTGTTTTTCAATGTTTTCACAAGAAGATGAAAAATTGAAATCATTATTTAAAACAGATTTTAACTTATCTGGTTTAGGAATTTCTTATGAAATACCATTAGCAGAAAAATGGACTGTAGATTTAAGTACAGGTATAGGTGCATCATATAATGTAAGTAATGGATTAGAAGCTCGTTGGATAATTAATAAATCACCATCAGCATATTTGAAATCAGAATTTAAATACATTTATAATAGAGAAAAACGATTCAAAGAAGGTAAAAACAATTCGAATAATTCAGGGAATTATTGGGCTTTTCAAACAAAATATATAACAAAAAGATTTTCAGAAGCAATAGGAGAAAAACCAGGGAATAATGTTTTAATGAATGAAGTTCACTGGGGTATTCAAAGATCTTTAGGGGGAAATTGGTTGTTTAATGCACATGTAGGATTAGGATTTGCTAAGGATTTTGATACTCCAAAATGGATTGATAGTTCAACAATTTATCCAGCAGTAGGGGTTAAATTTTCTTATGTTATTTTTTAATAATTTAAAACTCCATCATTCAAGATGGAGTTTTTCTTTTTTGTAATTTCGCAGGAAATAATTTAAAACATGCACATTCATCACCTAGCCCAAGAAAACTCTATACTTAATAAATTTTTAGCAGAAATTAGAGACGTTAACGTACAAAAAGATTCAATGCGTTTTCGTAGAAATATAGAAAGAATTGGAGAGGTTTTAGGTTATGAGTTAAGTAAAAAATTATCTTTCAAAAATAAGGATGTTCAAACTCCTTTGGGAATAAAACCAACAAACTTACCAGTTAACAATACAGTTTTATGTTCAATTCTAAGAGCAGGACTGCCTTTGCATAATGGATTATTAAACTATTTTGATGATGCAGAAAATGCTTTCATCTCTGCGTACCGCCATCACCCAAATAATGATGAAGAATTTGAAATTGTAGTAGAATATTTTGCTTCACCATCAATAGATGGAAAAACATTATTATTGGTAGATCCAATGTTAGCAACAGGACGTTCGTTAGTAGCAGTTTATGAGGCCATAAAAAAATATGGCACTCCTAAAGAAATTAAAATTGTTTCAGTGATAGGTTCATCGGAAGGAGTTGATTATATTAAAGAATTCTTTCCAGACGATACAGAATTATGGATTGCTGATATTGACGAAAAGCTTAACGACAAAGGATACATCATTCCAGGATTAGGAGATGCAGGAGATTTAGCATTTGGAACAAAAATGTAATTCTATATAAAATACAGAATAATTGAACATGCTAATGCAGTTATAACAAATAAATCTGCAAACCATCTTTTTTGGAATAATTCCAAACCATTAGCTAGTACTACAGAAATAGGAAAGAAAGAGAATAATAATTCACTACCTATCTTATCTTTTATTAAGAAAATTATAGATAAAGAAATAGTTAGATGAGTTAAAGTTAGTATCCAGTTTTTTCTAAAAGTGTTAAGAACAGCTAATGCTTTTGGACTTTTTAACAGTATAGAAGACAATGTAAAAAGGGAAATGAAGATAATTGGAAATAAATACTTAGTATTTAAATAGAAATCCAATTTGTAAGAGAAGTTCCAATTAAAAAGAAGCTGGAAGTCTTCAGTTTTATCATACCAAAAACAATAAGTAAAATATAAAAAAACAGGACTGCTAAATCCAATAATAGGAATTAGTAATGTTTGATACGTAAAACGCTGATGTAAGAATATAGAAAGATACAATAGAATAATAAATATGGCGGTATAAGGTTCAATTAAAAATGAAAACCCAAGCCATAAACCACCATCAAATATTTTATGAAAAACATTCTTTGACGATTGCAAACTATATACTTTACGTAAAAAGAGTAATACAGTTAAACAAGCATAAAAAGTATTGTTAATATTTAAAGTGTCTGGGAAAAACCCCAGAAGAATTACAAAGAATAAAAAAGCATAAGAATTATCAAAAGTGAGTTGATTCTTTGCAATAATGAAATTATAAACAGAAAAAACCACAATAAACCAAAGTAGTTCTTTAAAAAGACCAAAGGATAACTCTTTAGAAAATAGGCTTAAAGAAAAATAAATTAAAAAGAGTGCAAAAAGCACTACGAAATTTACAGGTTTAGATTTACCGAAAAAATTGGCTAACATCGTTTCTTTTTATATTTTTGCAAACGTAAAGATAATCAAGTTATGTTAGGATTAAATATTTTTAGATTAATAGGAGATTTATTTGAAGTATTATTCGTCCCTTTTAAGTGGTTACGATTAGAAGTAGCTAAAGGAGATGCAGGATGGTGGACTTCTAACACTGTTAATTGGATTTTCTTAGGAGTTTTAGTAGTGTTATTTGCTTATTGGATGAACCAATCAGCTACTTTCCTACGTGAAGGAACTGAAGATAGAGCTTAATTTCTACACACATTGGGAAGTAAAAACAAATTAAAACGTTTCAAAGAAAATGAAACGTTTGCTAATGTTATCCAACCATCGAGAGAAGAAGTAATCAATAATTTTTCTTTAAAAGGAAAATGGAATACTTTTTTTAAAAATGATAACCCTATTGTTTTAGAATTGGGTTGTGGTAAAGGAGAATATACTATTGCATTAGCTGAAAAAAATCCAGATAAAAATTTTATTGGTATCGATATAAAGGGTGCTCGTTTTTGGCGTGGAGCTAAAACAGCTCTAGAAAACAACATGGATAATGTTGCCTTTATTAGAACACAAATAGAATTAGTCGATTACATTTTTGCAGAAAATGAAGTTGATGAAATATGGATTACTTTTCCAGATCCACAAATAAAGTATCAACGTACTAAGCATCGTATGACAAATGCTACCTTCTTAAGAAGATATTACCATATTTTAAAAGAAGGAGGTTTTATGAATTTAAAAACCGATAGCGAGTTTATGCATGGATATACATTAGGTTTGTTACATGGTGAAGGACATGAAATAATACATGCAAACCACAATGTGTATAAAAATGAAGGAGCTCCGGAGGAAGTAACTTCAACACAAACTTTTTACGAAAAACAATACTTAGAAATTGGTAAACCAATTACTTATATCCGTTTTAAATTAAAATACTAGATAAATTCAATTTATAAAGAGTTTTTAAGCTATTTTTGAGAAAGGATTGCTCATTCTTTCCGTCCAACACAATAGTAAAACAAAACTCATAAGAAATGATATTATCACACTTGGCACTAGGATTTATAACTTCCTATATAGGTTATACACCACCAAGTATGTTAAATATTACAGCGAGTAAAATTTGTATTGAAAATAATAGAAAAATTGCCTATCAATTTGCTCTTGGAGCTTCGGTAATTGTTTTAATTCAGGTTTTGTTAGCAGTTTTGTTATCATCTTTTTTGAAAGAATATCCTCAAATAATAATTTGGGTTAAAAAAATAGCAATCTTTGTTTTTGCTATTATTTCTGCAACTTTTATATATAAAGGGCTGTCAAAGTCTAAACAAAAAGAAAACAAACCTATCCGAAATGGTTTTTTCTTTGGCTTGTCATTGTCTTCTGTTAATATGTTTGCAATTCCTTTTTTTGCAGTAGCACATTCATCATTTGTAATGCACGGATGGGCAATGTCAGGACTTGTTTGTACTTCAGTTTTTGGGTTGGGTACCGTTCTTGGGACTTTTGCTATTTTAAGTAGTTATCTTTTTTTAGCACAAAAGTTTGAGAATAAACTTATAGAGTATTCTAAATATTTTACAATATTAATAGGGGGAATTACGGGATTTATTGCAATTTATTCAGCTGTCAAATTATATTTTTAATAAGTGGGAAAATCTGATAATTTTTTTGAAAAAGTCTACGAAGTAGCACGTTTAATACCATACGGTAGAGTTACTAGTTATGGAGCTATAGCAACGTATTTAGGAGCAGCACGTTCTGCAAGAATGGTGGGCTGGGCGATGAATAATTCCAGTGCTAAAAATGTTCCTGCGCATAGAGTTGTAAATAGAATAGGCTTGCTAACAGGTAAACAGCATTTTGATGGAACAAACCTTATGCAGCAACTTTTAGAAAGTGAAGGTATAAAGGTTAAAGAAAATCAAATTCAAGATTTTGATAAGGTTTTTTGGAACCCATCTGAAGAATTATAGTTTTTTATCACCAAGACTTTTCCTCAGTTCTTTTGTAGTTAAAGTACTCTTATCATGACTCCAACCCGGAGGCATTAATAAATATTTAATTCCATTAAGTAAACTTCCACTGTTAAAAGCTCTAGTAAGCATGCTTTTCCATTCATGAAACTCAACTTTAAATAAGTTATGAGTTTTAATGTTAGAAGTTAACCCGTAAGTAGGAGTTTCTTCTTCTTTTTGAAAAGTTCCAAACATACGATCCCAAATAATTAAAACGCCAGCATGATTTTTGTCTAAATATTTTAAGTTAGAACCATGATGTACTCTATGATGAGAAGGTGTGTTGAAAACAAATTCAAACCAAGAAGGAAGCTTTTTAATTTTTTCTGTGTGAATCCAATATTGATAAATAAAATTTAAAGTTTTAATAGCAAATATTTGTAGAGGATGAAAACCTACTAAAGGCAACCAAATCCAAAATAAAAAATGTCCAGTAACATCATAGGTCCAAGTTTTTCGTAAAGCAGTTGAAAAATTGAAACGTTCAGAAGAGTGATGTACTACATGACTAGCCCAATAAAAGGATACGGTATGAGAAATTCTATGCCCCCAATAAAAAACAAAATCATCTAAAAAGAATAAAACTACCCATGATGGCCAAGAGTTATATTCAATTGTAAACAATCTAAAATTATTATACACAAAAAAGAATAGTAATAATTTTAATGATTTTGTGAGTAATGAAATTATAAAGAAGATTAATCCCGAAAGAATATTTACACCAGAGTCCTTGAATTCATGATTCTGATTTCGGTCTTTCCAACCAAGATATATTTCTACTAAAATTAAGAGAATAAATATAGGAATAGCTATAGGGTAAGCCAGTAAGTTTATTTGATTTATTAGATCCATAGGTTAACGAAAATACTAAAAATAAATATCGCTTATAAATCTATAAATAATCACGATGTAAACGCTTTATTTTATGAGGGCTAAAGCGTATCTTTGTAATTTAGAATTAATTTAATTTATTACTCTAATGAGTTTTAAGAAACAAGATATATACAAGGCGTTAGAAACTATTACTGCACCTGGAGAAGGTAAAAGTTTGGTTGAAAACGAAAATATAAAAAACGTAGTAGCTTTTGGCGATGAGGTTATTGTTGATGTAACAATTTCTAATCCGACATTACAAGCAAAAAAGAAAGTTGAAGTTGAGATAATGAAAGCAATTCACCAACACGTCGATGAAAAGATTGATGTAAAAGTGAATGTGAAGGTTGAAGTTCAACAAAAAGAAAATCCAAACCAGATAAGAGGAAAAGAGATTCCTAATATTCAAAATATTATTGCAGTAGCATCTGGTAAAGGAGGAGTAGGAAAATCTACTATTACTTCTAACATGGCAGTATCTTTAGCAAAGATGGGGTTCAAAGTTGGAGTTTTAGATGCCGATGTTTATGGGCCATCACAACACTTAATGTTTGATGTAGAATTAGAAAAGCCATTAGCAGTAAATGTGAATGGACGTTCAAAAATGAAACCAGTAGAAAACTATGGAGTTAAATTATTATCTCTAGGTTTTTTTACAAACCCAAACCAAGCAGTAATTTGGCGTGGACCAATGGCTTCAAAAGCATTAAACCAATTAATTTTTGATGCAGATTGGGGAGAGCTAGATTTTCTATTAATTGATTTGCCTCCAGGAACAGGAGATGTACATTTATCAATAGTACAAGCAGTTCCAATTAATGGAGCAGTAGTAGTAAGTACACCGCAAAACATTGCCTTAGCAGATGCTAAAAAAGGAGTAGCAATGTTTCAACAAGAAAGTATTAATGTGCCAGTTTTAGGTATTGTGGAAAACATGGCGTATTTTACACCAGCTGAATTGCCAGATAATAAATATTACATTTTTGGAGAAGGAGGCGCAAAAAATTTAGCTGAAGATATTGAAACTAGTTTCTTAGGAGAAATTCCATTGGTGCAAAGTATTCGTGAAGCAGGGGATGCAGGACGTCCAGTAGCTTTACAAGAAAACTCACCATTAGAAAAAGCATTTACTGATGTAACAAAAGAAATGGTTTCTCAATTATTAAAAAGAAATGCAAATTTACCACCAACTGAAGTAGTTCGTATTACAACAATGAGTGGTTGTAGCACAAAATAATCAAAGATTATGACAGCAACAGAAACAAAAAATAACGTAGAGAAGGCGTTAGAAGAAATCCGCCCGTTTTTAGTAAGCGATGGTGGAAATATTAAGTTATTATCTATTGAAAATAATACAGTAAAAGTACAATTAGAAGGAGCGTGTAGTGGTTGTTCAGTAAATCAAATGACGTTAAAAAACGGAGTTGAGGCAACAATTAAAAAATACGCACCAGAAATTGAAGAAGTAATTAATGTTGAATAACTGATAAAAATCAGTATTTAAAAAAATTACAACTAATAAATTTACTCGATTTTATTATTTGAAAATGATTAAGACAGATATACTAATTATCGGTGCTGGTCCCACTGGACTGTTCACCGTTTTTGAAGCAGGATTATTAAAGTTAAAATGTCACTTAATTGATGCATTGCCACAACCAGGAGGGCAATGTTCAGAAATATATCCTAAAAAACCAATATTCGATATTCCAGCTTATCCAGAAATTTTAGCAGGTGATTTAACCGATAAATTGATGGAACAAATAAAGCAATTTGAACCAGGTTTTACTTTAGGAGAGCGTGCAGATACTATCGAAAAACAAGACGATGGGTCTTTTATTGTAACTACAAATAAAGGAACAA
The DNA here is from genome assembly GCF_965221665.1 of Tenacibaculum aiptasiae. Taxonomy (NCBI): domain Bacteria; kingdom Pseudomonadati; phylum Bacteroidota; class Flavobacteriia; order Flavobacteriales; family Flavobacteriaceae; genus Tenacibaculum; species Tenacibaculum aiptasiae. The sequence goes on along the minus strand of NZ_CBDCSN010000002.1, from coordinate 1,096,393 downwards.
AACACCAAGCACCTGTGGTAGCTATTGCAGGAGGATTAGGAAGTTTTGAACCTCGTAAACCACCTATTCCAAATATTGCTGATTTTGAAGATAATGGAGTAGAATATATGATCCGTGAACCTGAATTATATCGCGATAAAGATGTAGTTATTGCGGGTGGTGGAGATTCTGCATTAGACTGGTCTATTTTCTTGGCAGACGTAGCTTCTTCAGTTACATTAATTCATAGAAGAAATGAATTCCGTGGAGCTTTAGATTCAGTAGATAAAGTTCAGGAATTAAAGAACGAAGGTAAGATTAATCTAATAACACCAGCTGAGGTTAAAGGAATTGTTGGAGAAGGCAAAGTGGAAGGTGTTATGGTAGAGCAAAAAGATAAAGAACCATTTACTTTAGCATGTGATCATTTCATTCCATTATTCGGATTGGCTCCTAAATTAGGACCTATAGCTAATTGGGGATTAGAGATTGAGAAAAATGCAATTAAAGTAAATAACGCATTAGACTATCAAACAAATATTCCTGGAATTTATGCTATTGGTGATGTGAATACATATCCAGGAAAATTAAAGTTAATTTTATGTGGTTTTCACGAAGCAACTTTAATGTGCCAGAGTGCTTTTCAACGTATTTATCCAGACAAAAAGTATGTAATGAAATATACTACAGTTGGAGGGGTAACAGGTTTTGATGGAACTAAAAAAGAAGCACCTAAAGCTGTTGTAAAAGCGATTAACTAAAAAATGACTAAGACATTATATGATTTGACAAGAGAAGATTGGAATACACTTTTTCCTATTCAATTGTCAAATCATAATAAAAATTGGAAGCACATTTTTGAAAGAGAAAAAGCCAATATTATTAAGAATGTCGATAATTCATATTTTAACAGAATAGAGCATTTTGGTAGTACTTCAATACCAAATATAAAGTCAAAGGCTTATATTGATTTATTTATTGAAATTCCAAAAGAGCTTTTATTCAATAAAGAAGTAATTAAAAGCTTCGAAAATTTAGGTTATACTTATTTTGAAGTGCCAGAAAGAGAAAATATACAAGCGTATATGTCTTTTGGTAAAGGGTATAATTTAGAAGGTAAAAAAGAACAAATTTACCATATTCATATGTGTCCTAAGGACAATGAAATGACTCAACAGTTAAAGTTTAGAGACTATTTAATTGATAATCCAAAAAGAGCAAAAGAATACGAGAGACTGAAAGTAGAATTAGCATCTAAACATAAAAACGATAGAGGTGCTTATGTATTAGGAAAAACTAATTTTGTAAAAGAAACTCTTAAATTATATTACAAAAAAGAATAGAGAATTGACATTAACAGATTACATACAACAACTTTCAGAAGATAAATTATTATACTTTGCTTTACCAATTTTTTTTATTTCCATGCTGGTCGAATATCAGTTTGCAAAAGAAAAATATTATGGTAAAGATACAGGTGTTTCTTTATTGATGATGGTATTTTCTGCTATTGTTGAGTTTATTCCTAAAATTTTAGCCTTTGTAGCTTTCTTTTACTTATATGAAATAAGCCCGTTAAAAGGTGTTGTAGGACGTCAATGGTGGGCATGGATTGTGTTATTATTTGCAGATGATTTAGCTTACTATTGGTTTCATAGATTGAACCATGAAGTACGATTATTCTGGGCAGGTCATGTACCACACCATTCATCAGTACACATGAATTTAGGGACAGCTTTACGTCAAGGAGTTGGAGAGCGTATTCACAAATTTTTCTTTTGGATGTGGATACCTTTATTAGGTTTTGATCCATTAATGATGTTCACCATGATGGGGATTAGTTTAATTTATCAATTCTTTGTACATACAGAACTAGTTGATAAGTTGCCAAAGCCAATAGAGTTTATTTTTAATACACCTTCTCATCACAGAGTACATCATGCTTCTAATATTCGCTATTTAGATTGTAATCATGCTGGAATTTTAATTATTTGGGATCGTATGTTTGGAACATTTTCTGAAGAATTAAAAGAAGTAGATAAACCTGTATATGGGTTAACAGTAAACATAGAAACATACAATCCGGTTAAAGTAGCAACTCATGAGTATGCCGCTATATGGAAAGATGTAAAGCGTGCAGATTCATGGAGTGATAAATTAAACTATATTTTCAACTCACCAGGTTGGAGTCATGATGGAGAAGATAAAAGAGCGAAAACTCTAAGAAAAAAAATGAATTTATAATTATGGAGCAAGATATTACTATAAAAATTACAGATCGTGAAGGTGTGACACATGAAATACAAGCACCTACAGACATGGCAATGAATTTAATGGAAGTAGTTCGTTCCTATGAGTTAGCACCAGAAGGAACTATTGGAATTTGTGGTGGTATGGCAATGTGTGCTTCATGTCAATGTTATATCAAATCGGATCATGAATTGCCAGAAATGGGAGATGATGAAGACGCAATGCTTGCAGAAGCTTTTTATGTAGAAGATAATAGCCGTTTAGGTTGTCAAATACAAATGACACCTGAATTAGAAGGACTAGAAGTAGAACTAGCACCAGAGAGTTAAAAATATTTAAATAGCTTAAGTTTAATCAAACTTAAGCTATTAATTTTTCTTTCAATATCGATAACCAAGTAGATAATCTTTCTTGTGTTAATTCTGGTTGATTGTCTTCATCCAAAGCTAAACCATAAAACAACTCCTTACCTTCTATTTTTGCTTTAGATTCAGTGTAATCATAACCATCCGTAGGCCATTGTCCTATAATTTTTCCACCATTTTCTAAAACTACTTCAGCTAACATTCCTACACCATCAATAAAATATTCACCATAACCATATTGATCACCTAAACCAAATAAAGCTATTGTTTTGTTGGAAAAATCAATGGTTTTAAACTCATCAAAGTACGATTCCCAATCACTTTGTAAATCACCATCATACCAAGTAGATAACCCTAAAAACAGAATATCCATTCTTTCAAAATCAGATTTTGATACTTGCGATACTTCAATTACTTCAATTTCACTTTCATTCCACTCATCTACAATGGTATGCGTTATTTCTTCTGTCATTCCAGTATCTGAGCCATAAATTAAGCCAATATTTTTATTCATTTTTAGCGGTTTTAAAAATTGTAATCCTTTTTTGTTTTGCGTCTTTTTAATTTCTAATCGCGTCATTTTTTTTATGAAGCGAGATATATTTTTGCAATATAAAAACTATTAAGACTAAATAAAAATAATGATTCTTAAAGAAAGCCCTTCACTAAAAGAATTGTCATTAAATAATCACCTATTTAATGATGAGTCAGTGAAATTATACGAAGAGTATACACTAAAAACGCTAAACTACATTCAAAAGTTTTTATCAAACAGAAAATTCTACAAAGGAGATGAGTTAGCAGAAATTCAAAACGACAAACTTAATGCAAAGTTAGATAATATTGAAGATATTCAATCATTAGATACTGTTTTAGAAGAGCTGAATGAATTGTATATACAAAAAGCAATTGCATTCCATAATCCAAATTATGTAGCACATTTAAATTGTCCTATAACATTACCGTCAATAGTAGCAGAAATGATAGCCACCACTATTAATACTGCTGTAGAAACATGGGATCAAAGTACATCAGCAACTTTTATAGAACAAGAAGTTATTCGTTGGATTTGTAACGAGTTTAATTTTTCTGAAAATTCAGATGGTGTATTTACAAGTGGAGGAACTCAATCGAACTTTATGGCTTTATTAATGGCTAGAGATCATTATGCTTTTGAGAATTATGGTATTAATATCAAGCAAAATGGTTGGTCGGATGAAATAAGTAAATTTCGTTTCTTCTGTTCAGAAAAAGCACACTTTAGTATTCAGAAAAATGCAGCTTTGTTAGGAATGGGTTATGATGCCGTTATTCCTGTTAAGGCTGATTCTAAAATGAGAATGGATGCTAATGAATTAGTGTTAGCAATTGAAAAAGTTAAGCAGGAAGGAAATATTCCAGTAGCAGTTGTTGCCACTTTAGGAACTACAGATTATGGTAGCTTTGATCCATTGCAAACCATAGGAAAGGTTGCCAAAGAACACAATATGTGGTTACATATTGATGGAGCTTATGGAGGGTGTTATGTACTTACAGACACGCATAAACATCATTTTCAAGGATCAGAAATAGCAGATTCTATAACCATAGATTTCCACAAAACATTATTCCAACCTGTTAGTTGTAGTGCGTTTTTAGCCAATAATAAAAAGCACTTTCAGTATATTTCGTATTACGCCGATTATTTAAACCCACTTGAAAACAAGGATCAAGAACGTCCAAATTTAATAGAGAAATCAATACAAACCACCCGCCGATTTGATGCTTTAAAAGTTTGGTTAACCCTTAAAACTTTAGGAACTAAAACAATTGCATCTTATTTAGAAGAAGTACATAACTTAACGAAGCGTGTACATGAAAAAATGAATGCTAATCCAAACTTCGAATTAGCACATGTACCAGAGTTAAGTACGCTTGTTTTTAGATATAAAAACTCAGAAGCCGCACATGAGCCAACACATGATATGGTAAACTTACATATTAAAAATACGTTGTATGCATCAGGTAAAGCTTCTATAGCGAGTACAAAATTGAATGGTAGTATTTATTTAAAATTCACATTGCTAAATCCAAAGAATACGCTAAACAATCTTCTAAATATTATTGAAATGATAGAAGACACAGGAAAGAAGTTTCAACCAAAAACAGAATTATTATAATGCAAAGTACAGTAGCAGATTTTATAGCAATAGGAGTAGGACCTTTTAATTTAGGTTTGGCATGTTTAACAGAACCAATAGAAGGGTTAAATGGTATTTTTTTAGATAGAAAAGATAAGTTCGATTGGCACCCAGGAATGTTATTAGAAGATACAACATTACAGGTTCCATTTATGGCAGATTTAGTTACACTTGCCGATCCAACAAATCCGTTTAGTTTTTTAAATTACATAAAAGAACAGGGAAGAATTTACTCATTTTATATACGTGAAAACTTTTTGTTATTACGAAATGAGTACAATCAATACTGTCAATGGGCAATTAGTAAATTATCTAATGTTTATTTTAATACTAATGTTACAGATATTAATTACGATGAAATTCAAGGAATTTATATTGTAACAAGCATTTGTACTAAAACAGATGAGATTAAAATATATAAAGCTAAAAAGTTAGTTCTTGGTACAGGAACTCAACCATATATACCTGAGTGTAGTAAAAAATTAAAAGGAAAAGCATTGCACTCATCTAAGTACTTAGAGTACAAAGAGAGTTTACAAGAAAAAGAGAAGATTACCATTTTAGGAAGTGGACAAAGTGCTGCCGAAATATTTTATGATTTATTACAAGAAGTAGATACTAGAGGGTATGAATTAAATTGGATAACACGTTCTCCACGTTTCTTCCCACTAGAATATTCTAAGTTAACATTAGAAATGACATCTCCTGAATATGTAGATTACTTCTATAATTTACCTCCTCAGAAGAGAGACCATCTAATTAAGAATCAAAAGCATTTATACAAAGGTGTAAACCAAGATTTAATAGGAGCTATTCACGATACATTATATGCTAAGAGAGTTGTAGCTAAGGAACCGCTAAAAGTTTCTTTAAGAACAAATACTGAGCTAAAGGAAACTGAATTAAATGACAATTCTATTAGCTTAGAATTACATCAAGTTGAGCAAGATAAATACTTCAAACACGAAACAGAAGGTTTGGTTTTAGCAACAGGATATAGCTATTATTTACCAGAATTCTTAAGTGAAATTTCAGATAGAATTCAATGGGACGAACAAAGTCGTTTTGACGTAAATAGAAACTATAGTATTGATAAAAATAGTAGTGAAATTTTTGTGCAAAATGCAGAATTACATACACATGGATTTGTAACTCCAGATTTAGGAATGGTAGCTTATAGAAACTCTTACATAATTAAAGAAATGACAGGAGTTGAGCACTACCCTATTGAACAAAAAATAGCGTTCCAACAGTTTGATGTTACTAAGGAAGAAGAAATTCAATTAAATGTTTTAGCATAGAAATATGAAGCTAAAAACATTTTTAATAGTAATGACATTGGTTGCAGTAGTAAGTGATTATCTACTGCATCCATTTTATCCACAGTTTTTTGAGCTTCGATTTGGTATGACCAATCCCAAAAACGTAGGGTATTATTTCGCTGCTATTTGTTTTATGGTTATGATAGCATTTCCATTCTGGGCATATGTTTCTAAAAAGGTTTCTGAACTTAACATTTTAGTATATACCCAAGCAATGGCAGGTGTATTAGCTCTGTATTGCTATTATACAACATCATATTTAAATTTCTGGATAGTATCATTAATTATGGTATTGTTTAAAGGGAGTTATTTATTGGTATACCCTTATATTCTTAAAATTATTACCAAAGAAGAACACCCAAGTACTATTGGGTTACTTTCGGTAGTTGTGCATTTAGGAGGAATATTAGGAGCGGTATTGGGAGGAATAACCGTAGACTATATAGCACCAAGTAGTATCTTTTTAATTATGGCCGGAGGTGATTTTATTCAAATGGCAATGAGTGCTTATTTATTAAAAAGTAAAAAGTACGCTACAGATTTAATCATTTCAGAAGAGCTAGAGAATACAGAGAAGAAGTTTATACCTAAAGGGTTTATTTTAAAATTAGGACTAATTACGTTGATTTTATATTTCAGTGACTTTTTAATTAGACCTTTCTTTTCATCGTATTGGGAAAGTTTTTCAGCTTATAAAAGCAAGTTAGTTTCAGGAACTATTTATGCAATTCCTGGTTTTGTTGCTTTAGTAGCCTTATGGATTAATAACAGAAGAAAATCAGAAGGGCATAAAGGAATTATAAATGCATTATTTATAGGGTTAATTGGTCTTTTATTGCAAGGAATACCTTATGACGGAATTGTGATTTTAGGAAGAATTGTTTACGGATGGGCAATTTTTCAAGGGGTAGTAAAATTCGATATTTTATTATTTGAATTAAGTACTCCAGAATCATATTCTGTAGACTATAGTAAAATACATTTCTTTCAAAATTTAGGAGTTTTATTGGCTTCTTTAAATGTAGGAATTATAGTAGATGAATTTGGTTTACAGATGCCCTTTGCCATTGCTTTAGTAGGATTTTTATTAACCTTAGTATTATACTTTTTTGTGTTTAAGTCGGTAAGAAAAGTTCATAAACAACTAGCAAAAGCTTAAGAAATGTCAACAACACAAACCACCACAGTTTTTTCAAAAGAATATAACGATTTTGGAACGATTACTATTCGTCCTTTTCAAGTAAAAGAAGATAGTGTCTTTTTGCAAAAATGGGTAACTAAAGAGTATGCTGTTTTTTGGGGAATGCCAAATGCTACATTAGAAGATGTAGAAAAAGAGTATACAGAATTAACTGCTCCTGAACATTATGATGTTTTTGTTGGAATGTTTAATAACGAACCTGCATTTGTTTTAGAGCGTTACAATCCTCAATTAGACATTATCAATAATTTTTATCAAACCAAAGAATCAGATTGTGGAGTACACATTATTGTTGCTCCGCCAAAAGAGCCAAAAACTCCAAATTTTACTTGGTTCATGTTTCGATCAATTATGGATTTTGTTTTTACAAATTCAGCAATTAATAGAATAGTTGTTGAGCCAGATATTCGAAACAAAAAAATGTTTGCTTTATGCCAAAGAATAGGATTTCAATTGGCTAATGTAATTGAGTTACCTAATAAAACAGCTCAGTTAGCATTTTTAACCAAAATCAACTATAAAAACCAAATTCAATCTTTTTCACCATCAAAAAGAAGTGCCATGAACACCTTAGATAATGTGGTATCGCCACAACAATCAACTCAACATATACAACCAAACGTTTGGAAACAAGCAAACTTATTATTAGTAAAAAAAGCATTGTGTGAATTTTCACATGAACTATTAATAAAACCCGAAATAATAGAAGAATTAAGTAATGGATATAAACACTACAAAGTTTATACAGATTCTTTAGATATACGATACGAGTTTAATGCAAAGCCAATGGCATTAAATCATTTTATGATAGACGAAAAGTCAATTAAAAAGTATATAAAAGATGCTATTACTGAAGTAGATGCTATTTATTTTATAAAAGAGTTTAGAAAAATATTAGGTATCGCAGATGAGAAAATGCCAGTATACTTAGAAGAAATTATTAGTACATTATACGGAAGTGCTTTTAAAATAACGAAAGGAAATCCAACAGCCCAAGAATTAGCTACGGCCGATTTTCAAACTATAGAGCAATCTATGACTGAAGGACATCCAGGGTTTGTTGCTAATAATGGAAGAATAGGTTTTGATAGTAGCGATTACCGTTCGTATGCACCAGAAGCAGGAAATTCATTTTCTTTATTATGGTTAGCAGGACATAAATCGAAAGCAGTTTTCTCTGCTATAGAGTCGCTCCCATACGAAACATTAATACAACAAGAATTAGATGCAGAGACCATTGCACAATTTAATAAAACCATAGAAGAAAAAGGATACAAAGCAGAAGATTATTTATTCTTACCAATTCATCCATGGCAATGGTTTAACAAGCTAGCAAATATCTTTTCTCCAGAAGTAGCAAAAGGAGATTTAATTTGCTTAGGCTACGGACCAGATCAGTATTTAGCGCAGCAATCTATTAGAACATTATTCAATGTGACTAATCCGCAAAAATTCTATACAAAATCGGCATTGTCTATTTTAAATATGGGATTCATGAGAGGATTGCCTTTATATTACTTAGGTACAGCTCCTAAAATGGCAGTTTGGTTAGAGAATTTATTATACAACGATAGCTATATCCAAGAAAATGGATTTAGAATGCTTAGCGAAATAGGTTCAGTAAGTTATGTGAATCCTTATTTTGATGAGTTCGGGCCTCATAACGATTATAACAAAATGTTAGCTTCTTTATGGAGAGAAAGTCCTTATTCAGTAGTTAAAGAAAATCAGAAGCCTTTAACTATGGCAGCTTTACTTCATATTGATCATCATGGAAATGCATTATTACCAGAAATCATCAAAGATTCAGGAATTTCAATTGATAATTGGTTACGTAAATATTTACAGGCATATTTAAGTCCAATGTTACATTGTTTCTATTACTACGATTTAGTGTTTATGCCACATGGAGAAAACTTAATTATGGTGTTAGAAGATAATATTCCTGTGTATGCATTATTAAAAGATATTACAGAGGAAGCTTGTATTTTAAATCCAGAGGTTGAATTGCCAGAACATTTAAAGAGAATGTATGCTCCAGTGCCAGAAGACGTAAAATTACTATCAATTTTTACTGATATGTTTGATGGGTTCTTCCGTTTCTTAGCACCTATTTTAGAAGAGCACGCGGATTATAGTGAAAATCGTTTTTGGGAATTAGTGGCAGAAAACATTCAAGAATATCAAGCAAAATTCCCACAACTAGTAGCAAAGTTTGAACAATACGATTTGTTTGCGGAAGATTTCAAATTATCATGTTTAAATAGGTTGCAGTTAAATAATCATAAACAAATGATTGATTTAGATGACCCAGTAGCCTTATTACAATTTGCTGGGAAACTGCAAAACCCAATAGCAGCATTTAAAATGCAAGAAGTTTAATCATGGTACAAACGAATCAAGAAGTATTTAGCAAAGAAATAGCTGGATTGGGAGTTATAAGTATTCGCCCATTTCATGTAGATACAGATTCACCAATGTTGTATACTTGGGTTACACAACCCTATGCTAAATATTGGGGAATGTTAGATAAATCTTTAGAAGAAGTACGTGCCGAATATCAGGAGATAGAAGAAAATCCAAATCATCATACTTACATAGGAATGTTAAATAATATTCCTGTGTTTTTAATGGAACGTTATAAAGCTTCAACAGATATCATAGCGAAACACTACGAAGCGCAAGAGAGTGATTATGGGATGCACATATTAGTTGCTCCAATAGAAAAAAGAATACCTCAATTTACTTGGCATGTATTTTCAACCATTATCGATTATTTTTTCAGTTTACCACAAGTAGCAAGAGTTGTTGTAGAACCCGATGTAAACAATGAAAAAATTCACAAGTTAAATAAGAAAGCAGGTTTTGTTTATCAAAAGGAAATAGACTTGTCTTATAAGAAAGCAGCTTTGGCTTTTTGTACTGAAGAAATGTACAAGGAAGCTTTAAACCAATTAGAGAACAATGAAAAATAATATAGCACATTTACAACCTCAAGTATGGGAATTTGTAAATCGTCAATTAATAAAAAAAGCGATAAGTGAATTTTCTCATGAGCTTATTTTAGTTCCGGAGTTTCTTGAAGAGCAAGATGGATGGAATTTGTATAAAATACAATCAGACGCTAAAGAGTTTAACTATCAATTTAAAGCAAAAAAATATTTGCTAGATCATTGGTTGGTAGATGCTGATAGTATTAAAAAAACAAAAGAAGATTCAAAAGATGTATTGTATTTAGATGCATTACATTTCATTGTTGAGTTTAAAACTACATTAGGAATTCCTGATGAGTTTTTAGCAACCTATTTAGAAGAGATTACAAGCACACTTTCAGGAGCAGCTTATAAATATCTAAATGAAAAATTTTCAGCAAAAGAATTAGCAGAGAAAAGTTTCCAAGAGATAGAGCATGGTATGACCGAAGGACATCCTTGTTTTGTAGCTAATAATGGTCGAATAGGTTTCAATATTGACGATTATCATGCATATGCACCAGAAGGTAATCAACCTTTCCAAATTTTATGGATAGCAGGACATAAAAAATACGCAACTTATACAGCTGTTGAAGGATATGAGTATGAACAGTTGTTGTTAAATGAACTAGGAAAAGATAAAATTTCTGGTTTTAATGAGGTATTACATCAAAATAATTTAGCGCCTGAAGATTATGTTTTTATGCCAGTGCATCCATGGCAATGGAAAAATAAAATAGTGGCAGTTTTTGGAGCAGACATTGCACAGAAAAATATTGTTTTAGTTGGAGAAAGTGACGATAAGTTTTCGGCACAACAATCTATTAGAACATTGTTTAATGCTTCACATCCAGAAAAGTTATATACAAAAACAGCATTATCCATTCTAAATATGGGGTTCATGAGAGGTTTATCGCCATATTATATGCAAAGTACTCCGCATATTACTAAATGGATAACAAATCTACTAGCAGAAGATACCTACTTGAATGAGAATGGCTTTACAATGTTAGGAGAAGTTGCTACTGTAGGATATCATAATCATTATTATGAAGTATTAGGGAAAACAAATCCACATAATAAAATGTTGTCTGCATTATGGAGAGAAAGTCCGTTTATAAAGATTGCCTCTAATCAACGAGTATTTACAATGGCAGCTTTGCTGCATGTAGATTACCAAGGGAATTCGTTATTAGGCTCGTTGATAGAGGCCTCTCCATATGGAGCAGCTACTTGGATACAGCGATATTTAAAAGCATATTTAGCACCATTGTTACATTGCTTTTATAAATACGAGTTTGTGTTTATGCCACATGGAGAAAATCTAATAATGGTATTAGAAGAAAATACTCCAGTACATGTATTAATGAAAGATATTACAGAGGAAGTAATTGTTTTCAACGAAACAATGCATTTACCTGAACATGCAGATAGGTTGTTTACGAAGACTTCTGATAAAATGAAAATACTATCAATTTTCACAGATGTTTTTGATTGTATTTTCCGTTTTATGGGACAACAATTAGATACTCATGCGAATTTTTCTGAATATAATTTTTGGCAATTAGTAGCAGAATGTGTCTATGAATATCAAGAAGAACATCCAGAGTTTTCAGAAAAATACGAACGATATGATTTATTCGTAAATGAGTTTGACCGTTGTTGTTTAAATAGATTACAACTAGGAAATACAAAACAAATGTTAACTCTAGCCGATCCAATAGAAAGCTTAAAGTTAGAAGGAACTTTAATAAATCCAATTGCTCAATTTAAAAAAGAAGTAGCAGGAATAAATAAAGTAGCAGAAACTTTTTAAGATGAATTTCGAAGAGCTTACAAAAGTTATACATACGCGTAAAAGTACTTACGCGTATGATTATGCAAACAAAAAAATTGAAAAAGAAACGATAGAAGCTATAGTTACAAACGCATTATGGGCACCAACTCATTTAGTAACACAACCATGGCGTTTTGTAGTTTTAGAAGGTAAGCATCAATTGGATTTAAGTGAGTTTATGGCATCTTATTATAGAGAATTATATACCGAAAAACAATTTTCTAACGAGCGTTATGAAGCTACTAAAACCTATGCTAAAAATGCAACTTTAATAGGAATTGTATTTACACCAAATAAAAAAGCAAAGCTATCTGAATGGGAAGAATTAGCTGCTGTTTCTTGTGCTGTGCAAAACATGTGGCTGAGTTGTACTTCTTTAGGTTTAGGTAGTTATTGGGATTCCTCTCCAGCAACTTTAGAGTATGGAAAGGAATATGTAAACCTAGAAAAGGACGAGCAGTTTTTAGGAATTTTTTTTATGGGATACAAAAAAGAAAATATTCCAGAACCTAGAAGAAAAAGAAAGTCATTATCGAAGAAATTAAGTTGGAATAAAAAATAGTAAAAAATAAAAAATGAAAACAAAAAATAGAGTAAGAGCAGTAGACTTTGTAAGAGGTTTTAGTGTTCTTATGATGATTCCTGTACATGTTTTAATGATTTTTTCAAGTATGGAAACTTGGGAAAATACAGTTACAGGAAATATAGGGCAGTTATTAGAAAGAGGATCTCCTGTATTTCTTATTGTAATGGGAATCTCATTTGCATTCTCAAGAAATGCAAACAAAAATGGAATCTTAAAAAAAGCATTAATGATTATTGCTTTAGGATATATTTTAAATTTTTTAAGATTTATCATACCAGTTTTATTTTTTGGAGGATTCCCAGAGAGTTTTGTAAAAGCTAGTGGACTCGAATTAAGTAACCTTAGTAGTTTATTAAACTATTTCTTAAAAGGAGATATGTTTCAGTTAGTAGGAATATCATTGTTCTTAATAGGACTATCTTTTAAGTTTTTAATAAAAAATAAGGGAGTATTAATTTTTATAGCATTAGTTATAATGTGGCTTTCCAAAATTGTGAGTGGTATACAATTAGGTGTTCCTGGTGTAGATTATATTTTGAATTTAGTTTGGGGTAATAACTTTGATGTGTACTTTCCATTATTTCCTTGGCTTTCATTTATTCTAATGGGATTATACATAGGGTTGCGTTATCAAGAAAATCCTGAAAATGCAGATAAATCTTTATTTAGACCTATGCTCTATTTAGGTTTAATTTTTCTAGTGATAGGGAAATTACTTTGCGATTATAATTACGAATACCATTTTGGAGATTATTATCATTTAGGCCCAGGAGGAAGTATGGGATTAATGGGAATTATTTTAGTGCTTTTTTGGGTGTATTATTTAATAGAAAAAGCATTGCCTGTAAATAATTACATAAGCAGATTGTTTTTTTACTGTAGTAAAAATGTAACTACTTTTTATATGATACAATGGATTTTAATTTATTGGTTGTTAGTATTTCTAGATTTCTCAGCATACAATGAGCCAGCCGTTTTATTAATAATGCTAGGTATTAATGTAGGAACATTTACACTATTGTATCTATTTAACAATTATGTAATTTCTAAAAGAAGTAAGAAAAGAAAAGTACTACAACAAGCAGCATAGTATGAGAAAGTTATTAGTTATTATAATTGTTTTATTACAATTTACATCCATAGCTCAAACAAAACTAGCTGGAAGTTATGGTTTAGATTCTAAAGTTCAGAAATTTCTGGAAGCAGTACATTCCTATGATGGAGCACCATTGCAAGAATTGCCATTGGATGTTGGTAGAAATGCTATGGAGTATATGCAGCAAGATTCAACATTAACATATACAAAAGTAACTTTTACTAAGGCGATTTTTAAAGAAGGAAATAAAGCGGTTAAAGTGATTATTGTAAAGCCTAAAAAAAGAAGGAAGTTATTACCTACTTTAATTTATTTCCATGGAGGAGGATGGGTATTCAATAGTTTTGAAACTCACAAAAGATTAATGAGAGATATTGCTTTAAAAGCAAATGTAGGAGTTGTTTTTGTTGATTATTCAAGAGCACCAGAAGTGCAATATCCAGTAGCCAATGAAGAAGGTTATTTAGCAACATTATTTGTTTCAAAATATGGAAAAAAATATGGTTTAGACCCTACTAGAATTATAGTAGGAGGAGATAGTGCTGGAGGAAATATGGCAACAGCTGTTGCTATGATGGCAAAAGAGAAAGGAGTTCCTAAACTTAAAGGACAAATATTATTGTACCCAGTAACGGATACGAATCTGAACACAGGGTCTTACGAACAATTTTCTAAAGGACACTATTTAACAAGAGATACAATGAAATGGTTTTGGAAAGTGTATGCACCTAAAAAGGAAACACATTTACTTCCAACAGTAGCACCTTTAAGAGCAAGTTTAGAAGAACTTAAAAATTTACCTAAAACACTTTTAATCACAGCAGAGTATGATGTGTTAAGAGATGAAGGAGAAGCATATGCTAAAAAATTAAGAATGGCTGAGGTACCAGTAATTTCAACAAGATATGGAGGAACTATTCATGATTTTATTGTACTGAACCCTTTGAGAGAAACAGAAGCTTCGAAAGCAGCAGTAATGCAAATATGTACTTTTTTAAATAATAATTTATAGAAATGGATTTATCATCTATAGAAAAAATAGTAGGGCAGTTAGAGCATATGAGTGTAATAGTACTTGCACTTATGTTAGTAGAATGGGGAATCCTTATTTTAACTAATTATGTTGAAAGAAAAAAAGAAGGAGTGGTTAGTATATTATCATATATAGTACAAAGTATTCCTTACTTTTTATTGTCTAAAGTATTCATTGTTGGTACAATGTTTTTGTTATACGAACATAGGTTGTTTGATCTAGGTTTTCAATGGTATGTATGGATTATAGCTTATTTGTTATATGATTTCACAGTGTTTTTTATTCATTTTTTAGGACACAAAGTTCGTGTTTTATGGTGTATTCACGGAGTGCATCATACAGCGGAAGATATGAATTTAACTGTGGTTGCTAGAGGTTCCATATTCGATGTGTTTTTTACTCCTTTTAATTTTATATGGTTACCTATTTTAGGGTTTCATCCATTAATGATATTCATCATTGAGCCTATTGCACGTTTGTATGCAACTTTAACGCATGTAAATGAAAAAGTAATAGGGAAACAAAAATGGTTAGATAAGATATTAATAACACCTTCAGTTCATAGGGTTCACCATGCTAAAAACCATATTTATTTAGATAGAAATTATGGAGAAACATTTAGTATTTGGGATCGCATTTTCAAAACATTTCAGAAAGAGTTAGATAATGAGAAAATTTCTTATGGAATTATGCACGATACTTTGAATAGTGAGAGTTTTTCAGATGTGCAATTTTTAATGTGGAAAGAGTTATGGAATGACGTTAAAAAAGCACCAACTTTTTCAGATAAAGTAAAATACATTTTTATGCCACCAGGTTGGAATCATATTGATGGTGGGAAAAAAGCCAAAGCTTATAGAGATGAGGCTTGGTTAAATAGATGTAAAACAGATGTGTCTTAGAATACATCTTAAAAAAATAGGACAATGATAAAACAATATGAAAATTTTAAAGTAAACTATTATCCAGAGCATGAGCTTGTGCTTTGGAGTATCAAGTCAGGAGGAGTTCCTAATTTTTCAATCGGTATATTGAGAGAGTTTAATGAGTTGAAAAAAGACTTAAAAATGATGTTTTCAGACAATGGATATCCATTAAAATACATTGTGTCTGCATCAACTCATGATGAGGTATATAATATGGGAGGCGATTTACCTTACTTTTTAAAAAATATAAAATCTCATAATAAAACGGCCTTAGAGGAGTATGCTAATTTGTGTATAGATGCTATTTATAACATTTATAATACGTTTGATTTACCTGTTTTAAGCATTGCTTTGGTTGAAGGAAATGCTTATGGTGGTGGATTTGAATGTGCAATGGCGCATGATATTATATTATCTCATGAGTCAGCAAAGTTTTGCCTACCAGAAAATAAATTTCACCTTTTTCCAGGGATGGGAGCCTATAGTTTTTTATGTAGAAAATTAAATATAAAAACGGCTCTAGAAGTTTTAAATACAGGAAATGTATACAAAGCAAAAGAAGTTGAAGAAATGGGGCTGGTGGACAATATTTTTACAAATGAATCAGGAATAGAAGCTGTAGTTAATTATTTAAATAAATCGAGTTTTAGTTTTAAATACAACCATTATAAATGCATTAAAAGAGTTTTTCCTCTGCAAAAAAATGAACTAGGAGATATTACAAATATGTGGGTAGATGCTTGTATGAGTTTAGAAAGTGAAAGCTTACGTAGAATGGAACTTATGATTAACGCTCAGTTAAGAAAATTAAAGCATGAATGTAAATCCTAGTTTAAGGAATATAAACATGGTTTTTACGAAATTCTTTGGGAGTTATTTTCTCAAACTTTTTAAAAGCAGCAGTAAAATGGGTAGGATTTTTATATCCTACCATGTCTGCTATTTCATAAATAGGTTTTTGAGTATGGATTAGAAAGTTTTTAGCCTTACTCATTCTTAACTTTTTAGTGTAGTTAAAAATAGTTTCGCCAAACAATTTCTTAAATTCATTTTTTAAAACATTCTGATTTAATAACACCATACGAGCTAGTTGCTCAATAGATATTTGTTTGTGTAGATTGGTTTGAAGTATGGTTTCTACTCTGTATATTTTCTTTAAAATATTATCTGAATTATAGGTTTTCTTCGTTTGAAAGTTTAATTGAAGATGTAACAATTCTAACGTTTTAGATTCTAAAAAAATCCTTTTTAGTAATCCTTTTTGAGAATTTGAAAGTATTTCAGAAACAACTTCTTCCATTTTTGAAGTTAGCTGATGTGCAAAATTTCGATTAGATTTTTTTAAACTAAGTGTTTTATCGTTTGATAAAAGAACTTGCATTTGATGCTTTTTAATGAAGTCATCATACATCCTAATTTTTACTTCTTTGAGAGGTTTGTCTTTGTAAAAAATAATCTTTTTACTTTCACAATCGTCGTATAAAAGATAGCTTTCATTTTTTTCAAGAATCAAATCACTTTTAAAGTTTGAAGAGCGAATAATTTTTTCACCTTCCATTAAAACAGAGAGTTCTAAAGCACTTAAGTTGTGTTTAGATATAAATAAAAAGTCCTCTTTAAATTTAGCACTGATAATATTGATTAATAAGCCGTCAAAAAAGTAGCTTATAATAAAACCTTCGCCATATACAGGATTAATAGTATAGACTGAAGTTTTAATACCACAGTCTATATTTTTAGATTGAAGTTGCAGTATTTTTTTTAACTGCGATGTTTGGTTGTTGGCTATTAGAATTTCCATAAACGGGGGACAAAAGGAAATAGATAATAGGCCTATAAATAATTAATAAGCCTTTATCTAACTTTTAATCCATTTATTAACATTAATAACTAAAAGAGTACTTGCTATTGCAACTAGCGTAAGCATAAAGATTTCTGAAACATTACTTGATTCATGCATAATAGCTTCAAAAAAGTGATAAATGTTATAGATAGCAGCAATGCTAGCCCAAACAATAGAGGTAATTTTGAACCATTTTTTAGAAATTTCTATAGACAATAAAGCAAATAATAAACACATACCTTCAAATAAAATTCGGTATATATGATGAATCAGAGGAGCTTCACCAGTAGCATCTTTCATTACTAAAGTTTCATTGTAGTAAATATTAAATAACCCATACATATGATGAACAATCCAGCCAATAGCTAAAAAGATCCATAGAATAATAATTTTTGTTCTTAGAGATAAAGAACCTTGTTGTATAGTCGTGTTTTCCATAATTTTTGGTTTTGTTTGTTGTAATTTATTTTTCTCTTCTAATTTTAAAGTCTTAATGTTTTTGTAGTCAATTTTATGTTTGTTAAAAGCACTTTGCTCTTGTACAGATGGCTTTATTTTAAAGTATATAAATAGTGCTGTAGCAGATAGAATTACCCATAATAAATCAATGGTTAAAATGTCATATTGGTTATTTGTATAAGTATTCCAAATCCAATTGTTTGATTTAATTCCACTGGCAATTGGAACTAAAAAACCTAAAATAGCACCAGTTAGTAAGGTTACTTTATTAGTGAAATAGTTATTACGTTTAAATCTGAAGAATAGAATACATATAAGCCAAACAATAAAAAACCAGTTGTTTAAGATTGACATCTTTTGAGTTAAATATTCTTGAGGAAGTATTTTAACTATTAAAAAGAATAAAGCAATTACTGGAAATAAAGAAAGGCAAATAGCCATATAAATATGCCCAACTTTTGCTGTATATAATCGTTGACGTAAAGTCATACTCTTTTTATTACGAGCTTCAATCCAGATTAATACTCCAGTTATAATTACAAAACAAGTAATTAATGCTAATATGAAATAGATGATCTTAACAGTAACACCACCAAAATTACCAAAATGCAAGCGTCCCATTGACAATTGAATGTCGTCAGTATATCTAGCTTCATTAGGGTCTCTATCAACAGTAGTTTTTCCAGTCTCAAAATCATAAATAACATTTCCAGAACTTAGAAGACGTTCTTTAGAATCTAAGGCTCCTAAAAGAACATATTTCATATTTGTGCCTCCATAATTTTTTATAAGCACATATTCAGGGTTAAAATTATCCCAGCGATTAGTATTCTTTTCAACAAAATCATTAACACTAGGAAGCTGCTTATCGGTTTTTTGAACCCATTCATATACTTTTCGATCAGGACGTAAATCTTCCATCAATTTATCTTGATTTCCATTGTATAAAAAGTTAGCAGGAATTAAAACCAAAATACTTAAACAGAAATAAGCTCCAGTAACGGCATACATAAATTGAAAAGGCAAACCAATTACACCTAATGCTGTATGTGCATCTGTCCAAACTCGTTTTAAAGCATTTTTTGGGTTGAACTGATAAAAGTTTGAAACAACTTTTTTCCAATGAACTATAACTCCGGTTACAATAGCAAACAAAAAGAATAATGAAATAAAACCGGCCAAATAAACACCTATTACGGGTATTTGTGTTAAGAAGTGCAAGCGATATAAAAACTCACCTAATCCATATTTTTCGGTGTAAGTAGCAGTTTCACCAGTGTGGATATTTATTGATTCATAGCTTTGATATTTTGCTTCTTCAGGAATGTTTACAGTATCCTTAGCAGGAGTAGTTAACACATAAATATTATCGTCTTTATGACCTAAATAAAAACGAATATCTCTACTAGTTAAATGATGATTTTCAGAAAGTTTATTTAATAAAAAATCGTAATCTATTTTTTCTCTAGCAATATTTTTAGAATGCTTTCCGTTTTCCCATATTTCGATTTCATCTTTAAATAAAGCAAAAGCTCCAGCAAAAAAGATAACGTATAAAGCTACGCTAATAACAATACCACTTACTGTATGTGTATTAAAAAATACATTGTAGTTTCTTTTACTCATTATACAAAAGGGTTTTGTTGATTACCATAATAATAAATCACATAAAGAACTATCGATAAAAGAAGATATAGTCCCCATGCTTTCCATCCATTTTTAAATAGGAAAGGAACAATGAGTAATACACACCAAATTATAAAATGTGTATAAATAGAGGTTATTAAAACTTCTCTTGAGTTCGGTAGCCATAGAGCCAAACACATATGAAATAAAGCAGTAACAGTATACCCTCCAAGAATACCAGAAGATATTTTTGCAAATTGTTGCCAAGGAGAAGATGTTAGATGTTTTGGATTTGCAGGCATATTAAAAAATGAATTCGATTAATAAGAGAACAAAAAGAAGAGCAACTAAAGTTTTATAGTTTACAAGCTTTAGTGGAGCTATAACAATTAATAAACTCATTATCATTGTTAAAGCTACTAGCCAAAAAAGAATGCCAGAAAATAGTCCAAAATGAACAGCTGCTATTATCAATGTAATTAAGAAAAAACTTCCACCTACAATTTTTGATAATTGCTCGTTGCTACGTATCCTTTTTTCTAAATAACTATTTGAAACAATAGTTGTTTTTTGTGAAGTATTGTAAAATAGGTAGCAGCCTAAAAATAGTATGGCTATTAAAATACTTATCATTATTTATTTTTTAATTACAAAACCCTCAGCCATAAAATGACCAAGAGTTTTGAAGCATTTATTTAAATAGATTAATTTATACTACACAAAGTGTTTAGTTTTAAAATTTATAGGTTACAGTACCTAAGAAAGCTCTTGGAGCTTGTGCATTAACAGTACTCCATCCTTTGTAGTAAGTTTCGTTTGTTAAGTTATTTACCTTTAACGCAACTCTAAATTTATCAGTGTCGTAATATGCACCAGCATTAAATACAGTATAGCTTGGTAATGTAAAAGTTCCAGAAATAGCATTGTTAATTGTTAAATGCTCTGAGGCTCCATTAAATCCAGCTCCTAAACCAATATTTTTTAAGAATTTACCTTGTTGGAATTTATAATCTGCCCAAAAGTTATAAGTAGTTTTTGGACCAGCTTCTTCGGGTCTTCTGTTTAAAAGTTCAGCTACATTTCTATTAGCAAATACACTATTAGCATCTGTAACTTTGCTGTCGTTATAAGCATAAGAAGCTCTTAAGTTTAATCCAGTAATAGGGCTTGAGTTTGCTTCCAATTCGATTCCTTTACTTACAACCTCTTTAAGATCTATTTGATTTGTTGTTAAGAAAGCAGTTGGATCTGTTGTAGTAACATTATTAGCTATGATATGGTAATAAGAAGCACCTAAGTTTAACTTATTATTGAATAAATTAGTTTTTACCCCTCCTTCAAATTGATTCGCTTTTATAGGTTTAAAGTTTTGTATACCAGTTTGAGTAATAACAGGATCTTTGTTTACAAAACCAGTTTGGTAGTTACCAAAAATAGATAGCTCATTAGGAATTACTTGATATACTACCCCAGCCTTTGGAGAAAAAGTAGTTTTAGTATAATCATCAGCGGTAGTAGCTGTATTACCATCTTGATCAAAGTGATCTACACGTAATCCTAAATTTACAGTTAATTCAGGAGTAACATTTAATACATTTGAAATATAAGCAGCATAGGTCTTAGAATTTGTTCTAAAGTCATTAATAGGAACGTTTCTAAAAATGTTTTCTAAGCTAGCTTTTGTAGGTGAGTATACAGCATTAGGTGTAAATGTTGATGTTTTTACATTTCCTTGTGCATCTAAAAAGGCATCGAAATATGGTAATGCGTTAAAGCCTCCTCCAACTTGTTGTCCAGTTGCTTGTAATGCAGCAACCACAGCTGGATCTAAAGGAAACGGTACAAACGCTTGTGGATTATTAAAGAATCCTAATAATTGTGCAAAACCTGGAGTAGAAGTTAGTGTTGGGTTTCCATTCTGATTTCTAGAATGTTGAGATCTACTTACAAAATCTAAACCACCAACAAATCGATTTCTTAAATCACCAATTTTAAAATCACCAATAAAGTTTTGTTGAATATTGTAATTAGTTGCATTAGCATTACGTTTATCAAAAATTCTTGTAAAAGAAGGTGAAGCTAATAAAGTACCAGATTCAATAAGCATAGGAGTAATTATTGGCGATATAATTGGATTCACAGGAGCCAATCTTGGATCTGATAATAGAGGAGCTAATTGTAAAATTGCTGCACCACCACCATCAATATTGTATTGATAAAACCCTTTAGTTCTTGCATAACTACTTGCAAAAATTGTTTGAGAACTCCACTCGTTAGAAATTTTATAATCTACAATAGCTCTTGTATTAAAGTTCAAACTGTTTAAAGCAACATCGTTTGATGTAAAAGATTTTTTAGGATTTACATTTAATTCAGCAACATTAGTTGGTACAGTTGGAGTAATTCCAAATGGAGCTAACATAGCTGTTAATCTTCCTTGGCCTAATCTATTAACAAATAACATTGAAGGGTTTGTTTGCGAAGTTTTTGCAAATTCAAGACCAAAAGATATGTTTAAACGATTGTTTACTTTATGAATAATAGATGGAGCTACAAAGAAAGAATCTTTAAATCCAGCAGCCTGAAAACTATCTTGAGATAAGTTTGTTGCGTTTAATCTGAAGTATGTTCTTTCATCTGTAGATAAAGGAGTATTGTAGTCTAAGGAAAGTCTATTAAGTCCAAAAGAACCAGCAGTAAAAGATACGCTACCACCTAATCCTTTGTAAGGCTTTTTAGTAACAATATTAATTAATCCACCTAGAGAAGTAGCTGTACTACCAAATAAAGTTGCCGAAGGTCCTTTTACAACTTCAATTCTCTCAATATAAGAAGGGTCAAGTGCACTTAAAGTAAAACCAGGCATACCATCAACTAACTGTGATTGCGTAGCAAAACCACGTACAGCAAAATAACCAGTTCCCTCACCAGGAGCTCTTCCTGTTGCTTCCCATAATTTACTAATACCTGTTGAATTTACTAAGGCATCTTCAACATTAGTTATAATTTGCGATTCTAATAATTCAGAAGTAATAGTAGAGTAAACTTGAGAGTTTTCTAAGTCTTTTAAAGGTAATTTAGAAACATAGGCTGTTTTCTTACGAGAAAACTTATTGTTTCTTGAAGTTACCTCTACTTCTTGTAATAATTCATTTCCTTCATATAAAGTTACTGTTAAATTATTTGAAGCAGTTGCATCAATTACTTTAGTCTTAAAACCAATAAAAGAAATTACTAATTTAAAATTACCAGAAGGAACATTTTTAATTTCAAACTTTCCATCCATGTCAGTTTGTACCCCTTTGTCTGTCCCCTGAATTATGACGTTAACGCCTACTATAGATTCGTTGTTATTGTCAACTATAGTACCAGAAATAGAATTCTGAGCTACTGAAACTACCGTAGCTAAAAATAATAGCACGGTTGTCATTATTGTTTTCATAGTTTTTATTTAGATTTAATTAATTTAGAAAAACAGACGCAAAGATATTTCACAAAAATTTAACAACAAACTTTATTTAGATTAATTTTAAATTAAAAACTCTATTTTTTTGACTTTTAAGAATATATGATTTGTTATCGAATGTTGTTAAAAGCAAAAAACCTGATTTAAAACCAGGTTTTTCATTAATTAAAATTGAATAATCTCTGTGAGATAGATAAACAAACTTAAAATTTATAAGTAAAAGTACCTAAGAAAGCTCTTGGTGCTTGCGGAGTTACAGTACTCCACCCTTTATAATATTCTTTATCTGTTATGTTATTAGCTTTTATACTTGCTCTAAAGGTATCATTCTCATAGTAAATAGATGCATTGAAAATAGTATAAGAAGGAAGTATAAAATCACCAGCAGTTGGATAACCAACCATTGTGTTATAATCACTAGCTCCATTGAAACCTAGACCTAAACCAAAGTTTTTGGCTACACCATCTAAGAATTTATAATCAGCCCAAAAGTTGTAAGAAGTTTCAGGACCAGCTTCAGCTAAACGTCTTCCAATTAAATCAGGTCTCGATGCAGATTTAGTAACTTTTGCATCGTTATAACTAAATCCTCCTCTTAAGTTTAATCCTTCAATTGGATTTGCATTTAATTCTAACTCAAAACCTTTACTATTGATAGTACCATCTTGCTGCTTGTTTGCTCCAAATCCCATAACCTTATCTTTTACAGTAATGTCATAGTAACTAAGAGTAGCTTCAAGCTTGTTGTTGAATAAGTTTGATTTCACACCAAACTCTAATTGATTAGCTTGTTCTAAATCGTATGATTGAATTCTAGTCCCTGCAGCTGGATTAGTTAAATCGATAGGAACTCTTTCTGGATTTACATAACTAAATCCATTTTGATAATTAGCAAAAACAGATAATTTGTTTAAGATAGGTTGGTATACTACTCCAAACTTTGGTGAGAAAGTTGATTTAGTGTATGTTTTGTCATCGTCGCTAGCATCGTTGGCATCACCTTTATATTCAAATCTGTCATAACGAACTCCAGCCATTATAGATAACTCTGGTAATATATTAGCAACGTCTGAAATATATCCACTTAAAACATTTTGATTAAGATCAGAGTTAGATCTAGGTACATTAGCTAAGACTGCATCAATATTACCTTTGTTTATTGGTAAGTTTGCAAAACCAAAAGCAGGTGGAACTGGAGTAACTTGACCTTGAGGAGTAACTACATGTATACCTCTAAAACCAGAGCTTTGATCAATAGTTTGTGATTCTAAATAATCAACACCTACTAAAATTCTATTTCTTACATTTCCTATTTTAATATCACCTGTAAAGTTTTGTTGTAAAGCTAATGTGTTAGTTTCAGCATCAGTATTTTGAGCATATAGTCCAAATAAATTAGCTTGCAGATTGTATAAATACGTGTAATATCCTTGTGACTTTGCATTACCTCCAGCAACTATTGTTTGAGAAGACCAATTATCAGAAATTTTATAGGCAATTTCACCTCTATAATTCTGAGTTGGGTTTTTTATAGAAACATCATCACTAGTCAATGATTTATTTCTATCATAATTTAACTCTGCTAAATTTTTAAATGTTAGAGGGGCTCCTCTGTTTAAAAATAAGAAAGTTTGGTTAGTCTGATTTGTTGAAGATAATTCGTAGTTAAAGTTTAAAGTTAATCTGTTGTTAACTTTATAAGAAATAGCAGGAGCTAAGAATAAAGCTTTTCTAAATCCAGCATCTTGAAAACTATCTTCAGTTTGATAACCAGCATTTAACCTTAATGAAATGTCTTCGTTGTCTTCTACATTAGTATTTACATCAAGAGTTAACTTTTTAAAGCCAAAAGAACCTGCACCAACAGTAATGTTTCCACCAGTACCTTTATAAGGTTTTTTAGTAACTACATTAATTAATCCACCATAAGAAGTAACAGTACTACCAAATAAAGTAGCTGAAGGTCCTTTTATAACTTCAATTCTTTCTACATTATCAGGATTAATAAAACCGTTAGTAATACCAGGAACACCATTTACTAATTTAGGTTGAACAGAAAAACCACGTATTGAGTAATATCCTGCACCGTCTCCACTTCTACCTGTAGATGACCATAATTTCTCAACACCAGTAGTGTTTTTTAATGCATCTTCAAAACTAGTAACAGATTGAGAGATTAATAATTGATTAGTAACAGTACTATAAACTTGAGAGTTTTCAATATTCTTTAAAGGTAATTTTGCTACATAGGCAGATTTTTTACGAGAAAATTTATTTTTTCTATCAGTATCTATAATTACTTCTTGTAATATTTCATTTCCTTCAAACAAAGTAATGTTAAGGTTGTTAGAAGGAGCGGAAATAGTAATATTTTTGGTTTTAAAACCTATAAAAGAAGCAACTAATACTTGCTCTCCTTGATTAACTCCATTAAGAGTAAAGTTTCCATCAATATCAGTTTGGGTACCGATTGTTGAGTTTTTTATAGTAAGGTTTACGCCAACTATAGGCTCATTATTGTTATCAACGACCCTACCGCTAATAACACTGTTTTGAGCAAACGAACTTACCACAGCTATTAAAAATAGCATGGTTGTTATAATTGTTTTCATTGTTTTTATTTAGATTTATTTAATATAATTAGAAAAACAGCACAAATATATTTATGAAAAAATTAACAACAAACTTTATTTAGATTAATTTTAAATAAATTTCAATACTTTTTTGAATTCTAAGAAGATATAATGTGTTTTTAAATTTGGTATATTTGTAAACACACAACAAAAACTAATGAAAATGCATTGGGAAGGTCTTTTAGCGCATTTAAAATATATGATAAAACGTAATCCAGAATAATTGCCTTATAAATATTAACGATTAGTAAAAAAGAGTAGTGTTTCTTATTAAGAGCATTATATAAAATCATTAAAAATATAAGGTTATGCCATTTTATCATAAATTAGGGAAAATCCCACCAAAACGACACACACAATTTCGTAAAGAAGATGGGAGCTTGTATTACGAACAGCTTTTTGGTACCATTGGTTTCGACGGTATGTCAACCAATAGTTATCATGAGCACAGACCTACTATGGTTAAAGAAATTCGTAAACAATATTCTGTTGCGCCAAAAATAGCGAAAGCTAATAATATACAATCATACCGTTTTAGAGGATTTCAAGTACCACCTGAAAACGATTATTTAGAGAGTAGAAAAGTAGTTTTAACAAACTCAGATTGTAATATCATATTATCAGCACCAAAGCATTCAACAAAAGACTATTTTTATAAAAACACCGATGCAGATGAGGTAATTTTCATTCATAAAGGATCTGGAAAATTACGTACAATGTTAGGTAATATCGATTTTAAATACGGAGATTATCTAGTAATTCCTAGGGGAATAATCTATAAATTAGATTTTGATGATGAGAATAATAGACTTTTTATAGTAGAGTCTTACTCCCCAGTATATACACCTAAACGTTATAGAAACTGGTTTGGTCAATTATTAGAGCATTCACCATTTTGTGAACGTGATTTAAGAAGGCCTGAAGAATTAGAGACTTATAATGAATTAGGAGATTTCTTAATTAAAGTAAAAAAACAAGGGGAAATTATAGAAATGGTATACGCTTCACATCCTTTTGATGTAGTAGGTTATGATGGATATAATTTTCCGTATGCGTTTTCAATTCACGATTTTGAACCAATTACTGGTCGTATTCACCAACCGCCACCAGTGCATCAAACATTTGAAACAAACGCATTTGTAATTTGCAGTTTTGTACCAAGATTATACGATTATCATCCGAATGCAATTCCAGCTCCATACAATCATAGTAATATAGATTCTGATGAGGTATTATATTATGTAGATGGTGATTTTATGAGTAGAAACGATATCGATGCAGGGCATATTTCATTACACCCAGCAGGAATCCCTCATGGACCACACCCAGGAGCTACGGAAAGAAGTATTGGAGAAACAGTAACAGAAGAATTGGCTGTAATGGTAGATACTTTTAAACCATTACAAGTAACAGAAGAGGCGATGAAGATTGCAGACGAAGATTATTATAAGTCTTGGTTGGAATAACAATAACTAACAAAACAACATCATGAGTAAAGAGATAAAATCAGTAAACTACGGTTTAGAAAAAATATTTGAAGGAGCACAAGACTTCTTACCACTTTTAGGAACAGATTATGTAGAGTTTTATGTAGGTAATGCAAAACAATCTGCTCACTTTTATAAAACAGCATTTGGTTTTCAATCATATGCATACAAAGGATTAGAAACAGGATCTACAGATTCTGTAAGCTACGTGTTAACACAAGACAAAATTAAATTAGTTTTAACAACACCATTAAATAGTAAATCACCAATTAACGATCATATCGTAAAGCATGGTGACGGTGTAAAAGTTGTAGCGCTATGGGTAGAAGATGCTCGTAAAGCTTGGGAAGAAACAACTTCAAGAGGAGCAAAATCATACATGGAGCCTACTGTTGAAACTGATGAACAAGGAGAGGTAGTTCGTGCAGGTATTTACACTTATGGGGAAACAGTTCACATGTTTGTAGAGCGTAAAAACTACAATGGAGTGTTTTTACCAGGATTCCAAGAGTGGAAAACAGATTACAATCCACCAAGTGCAGGGTTGAAATATATTGATCACATGGTTGGAAATGTAGGATGGAATCAAATGGATAAGTGGGTAAAATGGTATGAAGATGTAATGGGATTTGTAAACTTTTTATCGTTTGATGATAAGCAAATACATACAGAGTATTCAGCTTTAATGAGTAAGGTGATGTCTAACGGAAACGGAAGAATTAAGTTTCCAATCAACGAGCCAGCAAAAGCAGCAAAGCGTTCTCAAATTGAAGAGTATTTAGATTTCTACGAAGGTGAAGGAGTTCAGCATATCGCTGTAGCTACTGATGATATAATTAAAACAGTATCTCAGTTAAAAGCTAACGGAGTTGAATTTTTACCACCGCCACCACAATCATATTACGACATGATTCCTGAGCGTTTAGGAGAGCATATGGAAATTATGAAAGAAGATATTTCTGAATTACAAAAGCTATCAATATTGGTAGATGCTGATGAAGAAGGATATTTATTACAAATTTTCACAAAACCAGTAGAAGATAGACCAACTTTATTCTTTGAAATAATTCAACGAATGGGAGCTCGTGGTTTTGGAGCAGGAAACTTCAAGGCATTGTTTGAATCTATTGAAAGAGAACAACAATTAAGAGGTACACTATAAAGACAAAAGTCTAACTAAAAACAAAAACCAAGAATCAAAACTTACATGTTATGTTTCTTGGTTTTTAGTTGAAAAAATGGATCGATATTTAAATATAAAATCTCCCTTCTCGTAAAGTTCACTAACATAAACGAAAGTGAATTTTATACCTATTTTTAATAAACAAAACAATGAGTAAAGAAGAAATATTAAAGTCAATAGAAAATAAATACGAAGAATTAGGAGTGCCAGTAGAAGCAATGTTAGAAGGCTTACTGTGGAGTAAACCTATAACCTATTGGGATTATATACAAACCGATGCACTTTTAGGATTGCAAATTCCTAGAACAACACAACCAGATGAAATGGTGTTTATCATGTATCATCAAGTAAATGAGTTGTTGTTCAAAATGATTCTTTGGGAAATAGATCAAGTTGCAAAGTCAAACGATATATCTGCAGAAAAATTCACCAAACACCTAATGAGAATTAGTAGATATTTTGATGTTTTAAGTAGTTCTTTTTCAGTAATGGGAGAAGGAATGGATGTGGAGCAATATTTGAAATTTAGAAATACTTTAACTCCAGCAAGTGGTTTCCAAAGTGCACAATACAGAAAAATAGAATTTGCATCAACAGAGTTAATTAATTTAATTGATGCCCGTTTTAGAGATACTATTGATAGAGATTCTTCATTTAAGAATGCCTACGATCATTTGTATTGGCAAGCAGCAGGTAAAAATTATTCAACAGGACAAAAAACTACCTTATTAAAGTTATTTGAAAAGAAATATATGGGTGAATTTATTGATTTTATGGAAGATTATAACGATTGTAACCTTTCAAAAAAGTTTAAGCAATTGCCTGATGAAGTTCAAAAGAATAAAGAGTTAGTAGAAGCGATGCGTCATTATGATTATACAGTTAATGTAAAATGGGTAATGGCACATTATAATGCTGCTGGGAAATACTTAGGTGGAGATGATACAGCACTTGAAGCAACAGGTGGAAGTAATTGGAGAAAATATTTACACCCAAAATATCAACGAAGAATTTTCTTCCCATATTTATGGAGTGAAGAAGAGCTGAAAAATTGGGGGACATTTTAATTTTAACAATATAATAAGTTTAAAAAGAGGTTTGTTTTAACCTCTTTTTTTATTTTGGAATGGTAATTGTCTATCATTTTTCATAAGTTTGAATGTCATGAAGAAAAAGATACTTTTTATTTCCATATTGTTTTTTGCTATACAAAGTTTTAGTCAAGAAAAAATAACAGCATTTAAAGGCGGTGAATGGTTAAAGTTTAGAATGAGTTATAGCGGCTTTTTAAAAGCTGGTAATGCTACATTATCATTAAAGGAAGAAAACTTGAATGGTAAAAAGGTGCTACATGCTACAGGAAAAGGATGGACTACAGGGATGATTAAATGGTTTTTTAAAGTAGATGATAATTATCAATCATATTTTGATAAGAATACTGGGAAACCATATTTATTTAAAAGAAAAATAGATGAAGGTGGTTATAAAAAACATCGTCAAATAACATTTAATCATAAAAATAATACAGCATATGTACAGGATTTTCTAAAACAAAAAGACAGTATTATTTCTATAAAAGGTCCACAGGATATGATTTCTACTTTCTATTTCTTAAGAAGTCACGATACCCAAAAAATGAAAAAAGGTGAAGAGATAAAAGTAGATATGTTTATGGACGATAAATCCTATCCTTTTAAATTACGTTTTTTAGGGTTTGAAACTTTAAAGACAAAATTTGGTAAGGTAAAAACTCAAAAGTTTAGACCTTTGGTGCAAGCAGGAAGAGTTTTTAAAGCTCAAGAAAGTGTAACTGTTTGGATTACTGCCGATGACAATAAGATTCCAATAAAAATGAAAGCCTCATTGTCTGTAGGTTCACTTCGTGCTGAATTAGAAGCATATAAAGGTTTAGCAAATCCATTTGAAATTATAGTTGATTAATAAGGAGTTATAAGATGTTTAGATATTGTTAAAGTGTTAAAAGCAAAAGTTTTTATTTGTACTTTTGCGCACAAACTCAATTTTAAAACAACTTTTTTGAAAAAACTCATCTTCCCTTTTCTTAGTCTCGTATTTTTATTTTTTATCTCGTGTAAAGAGGAAAAGAAAGCTCCTGTAGAACCAGTTGTTAAAATTGAAAAACCTAAGCCTGTTTATGTATTTGGGTATAATTTAGACGACTATGATATTGTCAATGATACCATAAAAAATGGAGAGAGTTTTGGTATTATATTAGATAGGCATCATGTGATGTATCCAAAAATTAATCAAATTGCGACAAAAATAAAAGATACTTTTGATGTAAGGAGGATACGTTCAGGAAAAGCATATACCATTTTAACATCTAAAGATTCATTAGCAAAAGCACAGGTTTTTATTTATAAACAAGATAAAGTAAATGCAATGATAGTAGATTTTAAAGACTCTATTATATCTGCATATAGATTTAAGAAAAAAGTAAAAACGGTTGAAAAGGAAATAGCAGGAGAAATATATTCAAGTTTATCAGTAACTATGGATAGCTTAGGATTAAGACCTACTTTAACAAATACTGTTGCCGATATTTATGCATGGACTCTTGATTTTTACAGATTACAAAAAGGAGACAAGTTTAAATTAATTTATGAGGAACGTTTTATTAATGATACTACCTTTGTTGGGTATGGAGAAATAAAAGCAGCTGTTTTCAATCATAAAGGAGAAGATTTACATGCTTATAAGTTTGTGGCAGATTCTATTAAGAATATTGCTGAATATTATGATGAAAAAGGAAATATGCTAAGACGTGCCTTTTTAAAATCGCCAATAAAATTTCAATATAGAATCTCTTCTAGATATAATTTAAGAAGACGTATTAAGTTATATGGTAATAGAATTAGAGCGCATAGGGGAACCGATTTTGCAGCTAAATATGGAACACCTATTATGACCACGGCTAGTGGAACGGTTGTTGAATCTGCCAGAAGAGGAGGAAACGGTAACTACGTAAAAGTAAAACATAATAGTACTTACTCAACACAATACTTACATATGAAACGAAGAAATGTAAGAGTAGGTGATTATGTAAAACAAGGAGATATTATAGGTTGGGTAGGAATGACAGGAAATACAAGTGGACCACATGTATGTTATCGTTTTTGGAAATATGGAAGACAAGTCGATCCTTTTAGACAAAAACTACCATCTGCAGAACCATTAGATCCAAAAATAAAACCAACTTTTTTTAAGTTTATAGAACCATTAAAAAAACAGTTGGATACTATACCTTTTCCAGAAAAGAAACCTAAAATAGCTGAAGAAAAAAAAGATACACTTTTAGCTAAGAAATTAGAAGTAATAGAAAAACACTAAATCAATTATGCCTTTACCAAACATAAATCCAACTCAAACAGAGTCATGGAAAAAGTTGACAGAACATTTTAACGAAGCAAAAAATAATAGTTTAAAAGAGTTATTTTTAAAGGATAAGAATAGAAAGAAAAATTTTTCTATTTGTTATAATGATTTTGAAGTAGATTTTTCAAAAAACCATATAACAGAAGAAACAATTAGTTTATTGGTTTCTCTAGCAAAAGAAGTAGGCTTAGAAGAAGCAATAGAAAAATGTTTTTCAGGAGAAAAAATAAATGAAACAGAAAATAGAGCTGTATTACACACGGCTTTAAGAAGTAATTCTGAAGAACCAGTTCTTGTAGATGGTAAAGATATAAAGCCTAAAGTACAAACGGCTTTAAGAAAAATAAAAAGCTTTAGTAATAAAGTTATCTCAGGAAAGTGGAAAGGATATACAGGAAAGTCTATTACAGATGTAGTTAATATAGGTATTGGAGGTTCAGATCTTGGTCCAGATATGGTAGTGGAAGCATTACAATATTATAAGAACAAACTAAATACACATTTTGTTTCTAATATAGATGGTGATCACGTTTCAGAAGTATTAAAAAAATTAGACCCTGAGACTACATTATTTGTAATAGTATCAAAAACGTTTACAACTCAAGAAACATTAACCAATGCAAATACTATTAGAGATTGGTTTTTAAAATCAGCCACAGTTTTTGATATCACAAAACATTTCGTTGCGGTATCTACAAATTTAGAAGCAGTAAACAGTTTTGGTATAGATAAGAAAAATGTTTTTCCAATGTGGGATTGGGTTGGCGGAAGATTTTCTTTATGGTCAGCCGTTGGTCTATCAATAAGTTTATCGGTAGGTTATGATAATTTTAAAGAATTATTAGATGGAGCTGAAGAAATGGATGTTCATTTTAAAACAGCTGATTTCGATAAAAACATTCCTGTAATTTTAGCATTATTAAGTATTTGGTATAATAATTTTTATGGAAGTGAAACAGAAGCAGTACTTCCGTATAGTCAATACTTATCTAAACTTCCAGCATATTTACAACAAGCTATTATGGAAAGTAATGGTAAAGGAGTAGATAGAAATGGAGAAGAAATAAATTATCAGACAGGAACAATCGTTTGGGGAAGTACAGGAACAAATATGCAACATGCATTTATGCAATTAGTTCATCAAGGAACAAAATTAATTCCAACTGATTTTATTGGATATGAAGAATCATTATATGGTTTAACAGATCACCATAAAAAGTTAATGGCTAATTATTATGCACAAATGGATGCATTAGCGTACGGAAAAACAAAAGAAGAGGTGCATCTAGAGTTAAAAACAGAAAATAAACTAGATCAAATAAATAAATTACTTCCTTATAAAGTGTTTAAAGGAAATAGGCCAAGTAACTCACTTTTGTTCAAAAAATTGACTCCAAAGACTTTAGGAATGTTAATTTCAACTTATGAACACAAAATATTTACACAAGGAATTGTGTGGAATATTTACTCTTTTGATCAGTTTGGTGTTGAATTAGGTAAGGAACTTGCTAAAAAAATGCTAAAAAACTAAAAAAACTCCTAAAATTTAACTCGTTGTTTATGAGGTGTTGTTAAGTCAATGTTAAAAAACTTAACATTAAGTTAATGTTGGCAAGGTATAAAAGCAAGACCTTTGCCTCCGCATTTAATAACAATTAGATTAAACAATGAGAAAATTTAAAAATGTTTTACTTGTAGCTTTGTTCTTTGTAACAGCTACAGTTTTAGGACAAACTAAACTTACTGGTATAGTGGTTGACGAAATGGGTGAGCCGTTACCAGGAGCTAGTGTCGTAGTTAAAGGGACTACAAATGGAACGGCGACAGATTTCGAGGGACAGTTTATGTTAAACGCTAAATCAAATTCTGGAGCAGTAGTTGTATCTTTTGTTGGATACAATAGCAAAGAAGTAGCTTATTCTTCTGCGAGCACTAATTTAGGAACAATCGAATTAGAGCCAGCTAATATTTTAGGAGAAATAGTTGTTACTGGATTAATCGATGTTGCTAAAGATAGACAAACTCCAGTGGCAGTGTCTACAATTAAAGCTTCTGAAATTCAAGAGAGATTAGGTTCTCAAGAATTTCCAGAGATTTTAAATACTACTCCTTCTGTTTATGCTACTAAAGCTGGTGGAGGTTACGGAGATTCAAGAATAAACATTCGTGGATTTTCACAAGAAAATATTGCAGTATTAGTAAATGGAGTTCCTGTAAATGATATGGAGAACGGTAGAGTTTTCTGGTCTAACTGGGCAGGAATTTCTGATGTAACTACAGCAATGCAAGTACAACGTGGTTTAGGATCTTCTAAATTAGCGATTTCTTCTGTTGGAGGTACAATTAACATTATTACTAAAACTACTGATAAAAAAGAAGGTGGTTCTGTATTAGCTTCTTACGGTAATGATAACTACTTTAAAACTTTAGCTACTTATTCTACAGGTAAAAACGAAAAAGGTTTTGCTTCTTCTTTCTTATTAAGTAGAACATCAGGAGATGGTTATGCTAACGGAACAGAATTCGAAGGATATAACTACTTTATAGGTCTAGGTTGGGAACTTAATGAAAAGCACGATTTACAATTTATGTTAACTGGTGCACCTCAAACACACAACCAAAGATCTGGAAGTTTCTTCGCAGCAGCTACTTTAGCTGACTACGTAAAATATGGAACTAAATATAACTTCAACCATGGTTATTTAAATGGTAAAGAGTTTAACTGGAGAAAAAACTTTTATCATAAACCAGTAATGTCTGTAAATTGGAACTGGGATATTAATGATAATTCTTCTTTATCTACTTCTGCTTACGTTTCTTTTGGACGTGGTGGTGGAACTGGAGACATCGGTCGTATCGGTGGAGGAAGATTTGCTAGTGATACAGCTTTAAGAAATCCAGATACTGGAGAAGTTTTATGGGATGAGATAGTTAAGTCTAACTCAGGTCAAGGAGGAACATTTAGTGAAGGATTTACTTCAACTAATACTCCAGATTTTCAAACTGGTACATTCATAGTAAACGATCCTGATTTATATAGTGGATTTAGTTCATTCAGAGATCCAGCTGATAGATTAGACGGAGTTAACAGAAGAAACGGTATTATCCGTAGAGCTTCTATAAACTCTCACAACTGGTATGGAGTTTTATCTAACTTCAATACTCAATTAAACGAAAACTTAACATTAGATTTAGGAGTTGATTTAAGATCTTATACAGGTATACACTATAGAAGAGTAGATCACTTATTAGGAGCTGATGGTTACCGTGATAATGATGATGTTAACAACAGATTTAACATTTTAACAACTGAGTATAGTTCAGATTTAGGAAGCTTAATCAATGTATTAAAAGATACTGATAAAGAGCAAAAAATCGATTACCACAATGATGGTCAAGTACGTTGGGCTGGAATCTTTGGACAGTTAGAGTATAAGAATGATGATATTTCTGCATTCATACAAGGATCTGTTTCTCACCAAGGATTTAAAAGAATTGATTACTTCAACTATTTAGATACTGACCCAGCTAGAGAAACTGCTTGGAAAAATATCTTAGGAGGAAATATTAAAGGAGGTCTTAACTGGAATATTAACGAAAAACACAATGTTTTTGTTAATGGAGGATTCTACTCTAAGCAACCAAACTTTGATGCAGTTTTCTTAAACTTCAGAAATGATTTAAATGCTGATCCTAGAAACGAAAAAGTAATTGCTTTTGAATTA
Organism: Tenacibaculum aiptasiae; assembly: GCF_965221665.1. Lineage (NCBI taxonomy): Bacteria > Pseudomonadati > Bacteroidota > Flavobacteriia > Flavobacteriales > Flavobacteriaceae > Tenacibaculum > Tenacibaculum aiptasiae. Next base: position 1,060,828 of record NZ_CBDCSN010000002.1, on the reverse strand, counting down.
GGATACGGATATAGAACTGAAAGATTTAAAGCAAACGTAAACTTATATAGAACTCAGTGGAAAGATAGATTCATTTCTCCTTCAGCTAATTTCGATATAAACAATACTCCAAATAACCGTTTTGATGATGAGCAAGGTACTGCTAATGTTTCAGGTGTTGAGCAAATACACATGGGATTTGAGTTAGACTTTACTTATGACATTACAGATGATGTACGTTTCATCGGTATGACTTCTATTGGAGATTGGGAATACAAAGGAAACTTATTAAACAATCCAGCATTTGACAGCAACCAAAATGCAATCGGTACTATTGATTTATACTTAGACGGTATTAAAGTTGGTGATGCTGCTCAATTTACTGCACGTATGGGAATTGATGTTGATGTAACTGAAAACTTTAGTATCGATTATAGCCAAAGATTTGTTGACAGATTATTCGCTAGAATTAATGCTGAGGACTTTAGAACTGCTGCTCAAGGAGCTAGAGGATCTTTACAGTTACCAGGATACTCTGTTGCTGATTTAGGTTTATCTTATAAGTGGAACTTTAACTCTGAGTCTAAACAATCTTTAAACTTCAGATTTAACATTAACAACTTATTCGATCAAGAATATATTTCAGAATCGTTAACAAATACACACGCTGATGCTAACTCTGTTACTTATAACGGTGTAGATGTAAGAAATAAAGTATTCTTTGGTTTTGGAACTACATGGAACATGTCTGTTAGATATAACTTCTAATTCTTAACCGAGAATAAAATTTAAAACCACCTCAATTGAGGTGGTTTTTTTATGCATAAAAAACAGTAACTTTGCAAGTAACAAAAACTAACAAATTTTGATGCAATTATTAGTTGTATCACTTTAGAAAAATAACGAGAAGATATGATGAAAACAATACATTCTTATTGGGCATATATAGTATTAGCCGTATTAATTTATACAGTTATTAATGCAATTATTGGCTTAGTACAAAAAAAAGAATTTACTCATAAAGAATTCCGTTTAGGTTTATTTACTTTAATAACGGCGCACATTCAATTATTAATAGGTTTGGGATGGTATTTTATGTCTCCTTGGTATAAAGCCTTAAAAAGTAATGGAGGAGAGGTTATGAAAGATTCTGGGGCACGTTTGTTAGCTATAGAGCACCCAATAATGATGATTATAGCTATTGTTTTAATAACAATTGGTTGGTCAAAACATAAAAAGCAAGTTAAGAGTGAGGCAAAGTTTAAAACTTTTGCAACTTTTTATGGATTAGCATTGGTAATAATACTATCAAGAATTCCATGGAATAATTGGTTTTAACACAGATATATAGTCCCGCTTTCGCGGGATTTTTTATTTTTGCAGATTATTAAAAATAAAATAATGAAATTCTTAAGCTATATATTATCATCAATATTTGCATTGGTGTTTTTTTCTTTACTATTAATATTCCACCCTTTACAGTGGATTGGGTTAAAATTGTTTGGTCAAAAGGGACATCAAAATGTAGTAGATATAATGAATTGGTTTTTAATTAAATCACTTCTAATCTTAGGAATTAGAGTGAAAGTTGAAAACAAACATGATTTGCCAGAGAACACAACACTAATTTTTGTTGCAAATCATCAAAGTACATTTGATATTCCGCCAATTATTTGGTATTTTAGAAAACACTATCCAAAATTCGTATCCAAAAAAGAACTAGGAAAAGGAATTCCAAGTATCTCTTTCAATTTAAAACATGGAGGAGCAGCTTTAATTGATCGAAAAGATTCTAGACAAGCTTTAACAGAATTAGCAGGGTTTTCAAAAAGAATTAATAAAAATAAATGGTCTGCAGCTATATTTCCAGAAGGAACAAGAAGTAGAACAGGAAAACCTAAATCATTTTCAGTTAATGGACTTAAAATGATTACAAAATATAATCCTGAAGCGTATATTGTACCACTAACAATTAACAATTCATGGAAAGTGTTTAAGTATGGTAAATTTCCATTAGGATTAGGAAGTCCCATAAAAATTAAAACACACCAACCAATAAAAATTGATAGTTTACCGTTTGATGAGTTGATAACAAATGTAGAAACCACCATCAAAGAGTCAATTGAATAATCCCCTTATAAAAATTAAAATTAAATATAATTATGTCATTACAAAACATTCGAAAGGAAGTAATGCAAACGCTGGAAAAAAATATTGACAGTTTTGTAGACAAATTCTTAATCCCAATTGAAAAAATCTGGCAACCAACAGATTTTTTACCAAATTCTCAAAAAGATTCTTTTATTGAAGAAGTAAAAGAAATTCAAGAGCTTTCAAAAGAGCTTGATGATGATTTTTGGGTAGTTTTGGTTGGAGACACAATCACAGAAGAAGCTTTGCCAACATATGAATCTTGGTTATTAGATTTAGATGGAGTAACACAGCAACCAGATAATGGTTGGGCAAAATGGGTTCGTGCTTGGACAGCAGAAGAAAATCGTCATGGAGATGTATTAAACAAGTATTTATATCTTTCTGGGAGAGTAAATATGCGTGAAGTAGAGATTTCTACACAGCATTTAATTGCAGATGGTTTTGATATTGGAACTGCTACTGATCCATATAAAAACTTTGTGTATACAAGTTTCCAAGAATTAGCAACATATATTTCGCATAATAATGTGGCTAAGATAGCTAAGAAAAAAGGACATAAAGCTTTAGCGAAAATGTCTAAAATTATAGCAGGAGATGAAATGCGTCATCACATTGCTTATACGGATTTTGTGAAGGAAATATTTAAAATAGATCCGAGTGAAATGATGTTAGCTTTTCAACACATGATGAAACACAAAATAGTAATGCCTGCAATGCATTTAAGAGAGTCTTTTGGAGAAAAAGGAAGTTTATTTGATGATTTCTCTACAGTAGCTCAAAGAATAGGTGTATACACAGGTTTTGATTATGTTGACATTTTAAGGAAGTTAAACAAAGCTTGGGAGATTGATAAAATCACTGGTTTAACTCCAGAGGCTGAAAAAGCAAGAGACTACTTAATGAAGTTGCCAGATAGAATGTATCGAATTACAGAACGTATAGTAGTTCCAGATACCAAATTTAATTTTAAGTGGATGATACCAGCTTAAAACAAAAAAGCAACCTTTTAAAGGTTGCTTTTTTTATTGAAATATAAAATTGTCTTGATCTTCTAAAAAGCGAAATCTATTTCTAACTTTAAGTTGAGATTCTTTATCTAGTTCAATTATTATAGAAATTTCTTCGTTATTATTCTTTTTATCCATACAGTTTCCTAGCATATCATAAGCAACAGAGTTACCATTATATTCATAGTTGTTAGCATCAACCCCTACTCTATTTACACCAATAGTATAACTCATATTTTCAATAGCACGAGCTTTTAGTAAAGAATCCCATGCCTCAATACGAGGTTTAGGCCAGCTGGCTACATATAATAATAAATCATAGTTTTGAGTGTTCCTAGCCCATACAGGAAAGCGTAAATCATAACAAATTAAAGGACATATTTTCCATCCTTTATAATCAATAATATTTTTAGTTTTTCCAGCAGTATATACTTCATGTTCACCAGCTAATGTAAACGTATGCTTTTTATCGTAAGACTCTATTTTTCCCGAAGGATGAACAAAAAGTAATCTATTATAATAATTATTGTTTTCAGTAATAATAATACTTCCAGTAATAGCACAGTTTTTCTCTTTAGCTAATTTAAGCATCCAATTCACTGTATTTCCTTCCATAGTTTCAGCAATATTTTCTGGCGTCATAGAAAAACCAGTAGTAAACATTTCAGGAAGAATAATTAAATCGATAGTATCAGAAATAGCCATAATTTTCTCTTGAAAGCGATTTCTGTTTTCAGTTGGATTTTCCCATACAAGATCAGCTTGTATAAGAGCAATTTTAAGTTTATTGGATGAATTCATTGCTAAAAATTGAAAGTATTATCATCTCAAAAATAAGATAAAAATTGTACTTTGCTTATACTAAAATTAGCTTATGCAATCGTTTATTTCAGAAACTTTAGATGCTATTTCGCAAACAACAAAAACGTTTGAAAATGTTGTGTTTATATTACCATCTCAAAGGGCAGGTGTATTTGTTAAACAAGATTTTAAGAATAAAATTTTAGCAGGTTTTTTACCTCGTATAGTTAACATTGGCGATTTTGTTGAAGAAATTTCTGAAATAAAAAAAGCAGATAGTGTTCAGTTATTATTTCACTTTTATACAATTTATAAAGAAATAGTAAAAGATCCAGATCCATTTGACAAATTCTCTTCTTGGGCATTTACAGTATTACAAGATTTTAATGAGATAGATCAACATTTAATTAATCCTCGTGACATTTTTGTGTATTTGAGAGATATACACCGTTTAAAAAAATGGTCAGTAAAAGGAGAGTTTAAGGAAACTGAACTAATGAAAGATCATTTTTCTTTTATGGAAGAGTTGGAAAGACTATACGAATCTTTATATCAGTTTTTAACAGACAATAAAATAGGTTATCAAGGAGTACTGTACAGAGAGGCAACTAAAAAAGTAGCGGATTATGTGCAAAGAAATAAAGATAAGAAGTATGTTTTTATAGGGTTCAATGCATTGAATAGTGCTGAAGAATATATATTTCAAGAGTTTTTAACTAGTGAAACTACAGAAGTTTACTGGGATATTGAAAAAACGTTTTATGAAGGAACTCATCAAGCAGGAAGCTTTCTAAGAAAATATAAAACTACTTGGAAACATTATCAAAATAATCCAATTCAAACGATTAAAGATTATTTTTCTGAACCAAAAAACATCCAAGTAATTGGAGCGTCAAAAAACATTACTCAAATAAAATATACAGGTGAGATTTTATCAAAATTACCGAGTTATAATAATACAGCATTAGTGTTGGCTGATGAAACTTTATTACCAATTACTCTAAATTCCTTACCAAAAAATGTAGATGCAATAAATATAACAATGGGATATCCGTTAAAAGATATTCCAACAACAAGTTTAATTTTTGCTGTTTTTCAATTATTTATCAATCAAGAAAAACTACAAAAACAAGAAGAAGGGTTATTCTATCATAAAGATGTTGTTCGGTTGGTAAAAGACGCAACCATATATAGACTTTTACAAATAGAAGAGAAAAAAAATATTGCAGATGTAATTTCAGAAGCTATCGTAAAAGAGAACAACACGTTTGTAGATAAAGAAAAAATTAATGAATTTCTTCTTCCTTTAGAAGATAAAATAAAGGAGGTAATCAATAATGTTTTTAAACCATTTACATCAATAAGCGATTTTTTATCAAGAATATTAGAGCTCATCAATGTTTTAAAAGATACAGCAAACGATTTAGAGAAAGAATACTTGTTTAGGTTTTATACAGCATTTACGCAATTACAAAACTTACATAACGAGTTTAATTATGTACAAGATTTAAAAACATTACATCAGTTTTTTAAACAGTTAATTCAATCAGAAAGTTTGTCTTTTCAGGGAGAACCTTTACAAGGTTTGCAACTTATGGGAGTGCTAGAAACACGTATGTTAGATTTTGAAAACGTAATAATCACTTCAGTAAATGAGGGAGTGTTGCCAGCTAGTAGTCAACAAAATACATTCATTCCTTTTGATGTGAAAATAGCATTTGGACTTCCAACATATAAAGAAAAAGATGCTCTTTTTTCTTATCACTTTTTTAGATTATTACAAAGAGCAAAGAACATTTATATACTGTATAATACAGAACATGATGTATTTGGAAGTGGAGAAAAAAGCCGTTTTGTAACACAGTTAGAAATGATGAGAGATGATATTACAGAGGAAACAATAAGTCCAAAAGTAGTAACATCACCAGTAAAATTGAAAGAAATACAAAAAGATGAAAAAGCTTTAGAACGATTGCAAGAACTGGCAAGGAAAGGAATTTCACCGTCGGCATTAACAAATTACTTATACAATCCGATAGCTTTTTATAAACAAAAAGTTTTAAAAATAAATGAGTTTGAAAATGTAGAAGAAACTGTGGCAGCGAATACAATGGGAACAGTAGTTCATGATACTCTGGAAGAATTATATAAGCCGTATTTAAATAAGTTTTTACAGTTAGAAGACCTACAACAAATGCATAAGAAAAGAGAAGAACTTGTTGTCTTTTTCTTTTCAAAACATTTTAGAAACGGAGATATAAAAACGGGTAAAAATAGATTGGTTTTTGAAGTTGCAAATCGTTTTGTGAAAAATTTTTTAACAAAAGAGGAACAATTACTAAAAGATAAAAACAACCAATTAAAAATTATAGCAACAGAGCAAAACTTAGCTGCTGAAATAGCTGTTGAAGGAATAGAGTTTCCAATAAAAATACATGGACAGGTTGATAGAATTGATGAACTAAACGGAGTCACCCGAATTATTGATTATAAAACAGGTATGGTTAGTTCAACCAATTTAAAAGTTATAGATTTTGATAGCATTCGAGAGTTAAAGTATCATAAAGCAATACAAGTTATGTTATATGCTTTTTTATATACTCAAAATACTAAATTTGATTTTTCTAAAGAAATAGAAGCAGGAATAATTTCTTTCAAGAATTTAAAAAGTGGGTTTTTGAAAATGAATTTTTCATCAAATTATAGAAAGCCTGATAATTTAGTAACAGAAGAAAAATTGGGGGAGTTTATGGGAGAGATAAAAGAGGTTTTAAAAGAAATGTATAACCCAGAAGTTAGTTTTATGGAGCCAGCAGATTTACCGTATTAAATATCCATATAAACAATAATCCAATTTTGGTTATTAGATTTATAAATAACTAATTCCTTAAAACCAATTGCTTTATGTGCATTTAAAGACCGAGTATTGTTAGCATCAATTTCAGTAATAATAGCATCATAAGTGTTAGAAAATGCATTTTTCATTTCTTCATATAAGCTTCTAAAAACTCCTTTGCCTCTGTAATTTTTATCAATACAAACTTGTCCCATCAAAATATAGTTGTCTTCTTTTTTAGAAGATTTATCAATTTCATTAAACATAGGAACTAAAACAGGAATTTCATTCCTAAATATTTTAGACATGGATAAAGCATAGCCAATAACTTGTTCTCCATGTTTAGCAATAATATGAGGATGTATTTGATGCATTTTTGTTAAAACCTCAATAGAATGTTGTACAGTTACAAAGCCTTGCTCCTTTTTCTCAATGTCAGTTAAGTTTTGAGGTAAGTTACTAAGCTGTAAAGCTATAATTTGCTTTAGTTCTTCAATACTTGATGTTGTTTTGTACTGTATCATAAAAAAGAATTATGGATGAGCATTTACCCAAACTTCACCATCTTCAAAGTATTCTTTTTTCCATATAGGTACAGTTTCTTTTAAAGTATCGATAGCATACTGGCAAGCATCAAAAGCAGCTTTTCTATGAGGAGAAGAAACGGTAATAATAACAGGAATATCTTCTATTTGTAATAAACCTTCGGCATGATGAATGGCAATTTTCTTAATAGGAAATTTATCCAAAGCTATGTTAGCAATTTTTTGCATTTCTTTAATAGCCATGGGTTTATATGTTGAAAAATCTAGCTGAGTAACACTTTTGTTTTGAGTGGCATTTCTTACGGTTCCAACAAAAACAGCAATACCACCACAAGAAGGATCAGTAACAAAATTGTAACATTCTTGTAGATTTAATTTTTCTGATTTTATTAGTACAGAAGTGTTTTCCATATTGATTAAAATAAGGTTAAATGTATTGCTAAAATATAGTATTTTCGACAACTAAATTTATCAAAACATAATTGCAATGAAAAAAACACTTTTTTTAGTATTATTTATTCTTATTGCCTTAAAAATAAAGGCACAAGAAACCCCAATAGATGTTACTTTGTTTAAAAGTGACGTTCAAAAAGAAAAACAATCAAATGTTTTAAGAACTATTTTTAAAGACGAGTCTAATAAGTTATATGTACTTAAAACTTCAGAAAATGAAAAGTACTTTTATATAGATGTTTTTGATAATGATTTTAAAAAGATAAAATCATTTGAACATAAAATAGAAAAAAGACGAGGAGTATCAGCAAGTTTTTTAAATGGAGATATTCTAGGCTTTATTGAGTATTATAGAAATAAGAAAGAAAAAAAGATAGAAGCTTTTTTATATACCTCAGTAAAAGAAGAACTTAATTTTACCAAAAGAAAAATTTTCGAAGTTACTACAGATAGGTATCCATCATTTTTTGCATCTATTTTTTCAGGATCTAAAATAGATAGGGATTTTGAAGGTAATTTATCTTTTTCAAAATCAGGGAAATATAATGTGTTTAATATAGATTCTTCAGATAAAAAAAATGAACATCATAGTATCTTAGTTTTTGATGAAGATTTTAATCAACTTTGGGAGAAGGAGTTTGAGTTACCATACAAAGACAAGCAATTTAAACTTCAAGATGTAAAAGTATCGGATGAAGGAGAAGTATCTGTTTTAGGGAAAGTGTATCCTAAAAAGAAGAAAAAGAAAAAGGGGGGGAATTATCATTATGAGTTATTTAAAATCACAGAAAACAATGTAATTTCAACAAAATTGTCTGTAGAAGATCATTTTGTGGCAACTTTGGAATTAGATTTTACACCAGAAAATAAACTAAGTTGTATAGGTTTTTATTCAGATAGAAATGAGTTTAGGTTTAAGGGAGTATGTTCTTTTATTATCAATCCAGAAAACCTGAATATAGAAAACTCTAAATTTTCTCCATTTACTGAGCAGTTTTTAATGGATAAATATGGGAAGTCGAAAGATAAAGAGTTGAGTAATATTAGGTTTAAAAGCGTTTCTTATCCAGATGGAGGAGGAATGATTATTACTGCAGAAGAATTTTTTATAACAACAACGTATGTTCATAATCAGTTTGGAGGGTATACAAGGATATCATATAATTTTGACGATATAATTACATTGAAATTAAGTGATGAAGGAAACCTGTTATGGGCAAGAAATATCAATAAAGCACAAACATCAGGATATTTTTCAAACCCATTAATGTCTTTTGGTACAGCACAATATAATAATAATGAGTATCTTATTTTAAACGCTCATAAGAAAATGGGAGAGTTATCAGGAGGTAGAATAAAATTTAGAGAAAGCTTTTTATGGAAGGCAACAAGGAATAATACCAATTTATATATTGTTAAATTTGACACCGATGGAAACTTTATTTATAAAACTTTATTAGCTAATAAAGAAGAAGTAGCTCCTTTTAATTGCCGATATATAGAACAAGTTTCAAATAATGAGTTAATTTTATACGGTGAAAGAAGAAAGAAAAGACAATTTTTAAAAATAACAATCAACTAAATTTAAGTAATGAAAACACTTAACGATTTTAATTTCGAAAATAAAAAAGCATTAATACGTGTAGATTTTAATGTTCCTTTAAATGATAATTTTGAAGTAACTGATGATACCAGAATACAAGCAGCTAAGAAAACGATTATAAAGATTTTAGAAGATGGAGGAAGCTGTGTGTTAATGTCACATTTAGGAAGACCAAAAGGAAAGGAAGATAAATTTTCATTACGTCATATTGTAGACAAAGTAACCGAAGTAATAGGAGTACAAGTTAAGTTTGTTGACGATTGTGTTGGTGATAAAGTATCGGTTGCTGTTACTGATTTAAAAAACGGGGAGATTTTATTATTAGAAAATTTACGTTTTTATTCAGAGGAAAAAGCAGGAGATGTTGCTTTTGCTAAGCAATTATCTAAATTAGGAGATGTATATGTAAACGATGCTTTTGGAACTGCACACAGAGCACATGCATCTACAGCAGTAATAGCACAGTTTTTTCCAGAGAATAAATGTTTTGGAAATTTATTAGCTACAGAAATTGAAAGTATTGATAAGGTTTTAAACAATTCAGAAAAACCAGTAACAGCAATTTTAGGGGGAGCTAAAGTATCGTCTAAAATAGGTGTGATTGAAAATATTATTGAAAAGGTAGACCACATTATTGTAGGTGGAGGAATGACATTCACTTTTATTAAAGCTTTAGGAGGAACTATCGGAAACTCGTTAGTAGAAGACGATAAGTTAGATTTAGCTTTAGAAATATTAGAAAAAGCGAAAGCTAATAATACAGAAATACATTTACCAGTAGATGCAGTAATTGCAGATGCATTCTCAAATGATACCAATACTCAAGAAGTAGATACAACTAAAATTCCTGAAGGATGGATGGGATTAGATTGTGGACCAAAAACATCAGAAAAATTTGCAGAAGTAATAGCAAAATCAAAAACTATTTTATGGAACGGACCATTAGGAGTTTTTGAAATGGAAAAATTTGCTACAGGTACAGTAGCACTTGGAAATGCAATTGCAGAAGCAACAGCAAAAGGTGCATTCTCTTTAGTAGGAGGAGGAGACTCGGTAGCAGCAGTTAAGCAGTTCGGTTTTGGAGATAAGGTAAGTTATGTGTCTACAGGAGGAGGAGCTATGTTAGAAATGTTAGAAGGACAAACTTTGCCAGGAATCGAAGCTGTTTTGAAATAATAAATAGCTAAAGAAAAAGAAAATTAGATGAAATATTGGTTTGGTAATGATAACAATTTTATAGTTGTTACAAATGAATCTATTTATATAGGTAAAACAAATAAATATATAAAATCTGAGTTAGTTACAGGTTTTGAAAAATCGATAATACCAGAAGATATTTTTAATATCCCTTTTTCATATATAAAAAGTATTGAAAACCCAGAAGAAGACAACAAAATGAAAGTTTTTTATGGAGGTAGTTCTGAAGAAGAAATAATTATAAATGATGAAAAAATAAAAAGAGAAATTTTTCTTTATTTGAAAGAGAGTTTGTTTAGGTTTAATTATTTCAAAGAAAAACCTTCTTTTATGAAATTTATAAAACCACAAGCTTTTGCCATATTGTTTTCAACAGCGATATTTTTATGGATATTTTTTTTAGCAGGAGAAATAGAAAAAGGCTACGAATATGAAGTAAGAGGAAGACAAGGTTTGGGAGGTCTTATTTTAGGGTTAGCTCAATTTGGTACTGTTAAAGTAATTTTAGGGTATTTAATAATTCTTTCAATAGCAGTGTTTGCATTGATTAAAAAACTTAAAAAAAGAACATTAACTGAATATTTAGTCAGATAATTAAATAAGAATCCCGCAATTAGCGGGATTTTTTTGTGTTAATTTTAAGAAGAAAAGATTATAAAAACCTTGTATTTTTACAAGGATAATATTTGAGAATTAACTTATGAAGTATACTACATTACCAAATACAGATATAAAAGTTTCTAAAATATGTTTAGGAACAATGACTTGGGGAAATCAGAATACAGAGGCTGATGGACACGAACAAATGGATTATGCCTTAGAACAAGGAGTAAACTTTTTTGATACTGCTGAATTATATTCAGTTCCAGCTACTCCTGAAACTTATGGAGCTACTGAAAAAATTATTGGGTCTTGGTTTAAAAAAACAGGAAACAGAGACAAAGTAGTATTGGCTTCAAAAATAGCAGGAAGCGGTGCTTATACGGCTCATATTCGTGAAGGAAGATTTGGAAGAGAGAATATAAAAGAAGCTGTAGAAGGGAGCTTAAAAAGGCTACAAACGGATTATATAGACTTATACCAATTACACTGGCCAGATAGAGGTGTAAATTGTTTTGGTGTTCGCGATTATCCTTATGAAACTTCAACCAAAGAAGCAGAAAATCACTTAGAGATTTTAGAAACCTTAAATGACCTAGTAAAAGAAGGTAAAATTAAGCAAGTTGGGTTGTCAAATGAGACGCCTTGGGGAACCATGAAGTATTTGCAAACTGCAGAAGAAAAAGGATTGCCAAGAATGGTTACAATTCAAAATTCATATTCATTAATCCACAGAGGTTATGAGTATGGAATGTCTGAAGTATCTATGAGAGAAAATATAGGATTGTTAGCGTATTCACCATTAGCACAAGGAGTGTTATCTGGTAAATATTTAAACGGACAAACACCAGAAGGAGCAAGAGGAACTTTGTTTCCAAGATTTATAGCAAGATATATGTCTGAAGGTTCTTTAAAAGCAGTGGAAGAATATCAGAAAATAGCTGTAAAACATGGATTAACACTTTCTGAATTATCATTGGCATATATCAATCAGTTACCATTTGTAACAAGTAATATTATTGGTGCAACAAAAATGAGCCAATTAAAAGAAAACATTAATTCTATTAATATTGATTTAAGCAAAGAAATTTTAGGAGAAATTGAAGCGGTACACGCGGTTATTCCGAATCCAGCACCTTAATGAATATTAAAAATAAAATACTGGCTTCTTACACTGTAGTATTTCTTGCTATTATTTTAATAATATTACTTTCTTTTGATTTTTTTGAAAGTAATTCAGAAGAAAAAAGAAACCAGTTTTTTTGTGGTACTGTAAATGTTGATGAGGAGTTTAAAGAAGGAAAGAAACTTTTTAAAATGTTATGTGCTAGTTGCCATAAGTTAGATAAACTTGTTTCTGGACCTTCACTTAAGAAAGTTGAAATTGATTCAATTAGTTTATTTAAATATTTGAAATCAAATCAGCATAGTCCTAGTTTTCCTCAATTGTCTCAGGAAAATGTTAATGAAGCCTTGAAATATATAGAAAGTAAAAAACCGAAGTAATTAACTTCGGTTTTTGTTTTTATGATATTATATAAAGTTATTCTACTACTTTAAAAGTACTAACTTTAAATTTTTCGTTTTCTAATTTACCAGTAACTTCTACTTTTCTAATTGCATTACAAAAACCAATATTTTCGTCATGTGCATCGCCATAATCATCAATATGAGCCCCTTCAACAAAATAAGCTTTATCATCAATTTTTATGGCTAAATCACATCCACGTTGGGTTTTTAGCTCAAACTGACATTGTCCGCAAGAAGCTTCTGTAACAAAAGTTTTTTCCTTTGGTTGCGCGCATGAAAGTAATAAAAGTATACTACTAAAAGTAAAAAGAGATTTCATAGTTAGTTTTTTAGTAACCTACTTTATCACGTACTCTCTTTAAAACATCTTTTGCAATTGCACGAGCTTTTTCAGTACCAATGGCTAAAGCTTCATCAATTTCGTTACGATTTTCCATGTAGTGGTAATACTTCGCACGAACATCTGAGAACTTTTCAAGAATTAACTCATACAAAGCCTGTTTTGCATGACCATATCCGTAGTTTCCTCCTTCGTAGTTAGCACGCATTTCAGCAATTTGCTCATCTGAAGCTAATAATTTATATAAGGCAAAAACATTATCAGTATCAGGATCTTTAGGGTCTTCAAGAGCTAAACTATCAGTTTTAATACCCATAATTTGTTTACGTAACTTCTTTTCAGGTAAAAAGATATCGATAAAGTTATCTCTAGATTTACTCATTTTTTCACCATCGGTACCAGGAACTAGTTTAGTGTTCTCATTAATTTTAGCTTGAGGTAAAACCAAAGTATCACCAATAATATTATTTAGTCTACTAGCTACATCACGTGTCATTTCTAAATGCTGTAATTGATCTTTACCAACAGGAACAACTTCAGCATCGTATAATAAAATGTCGGCAGCCATTAACATTGGGTAAGTAAATAATCCAGCGTTTACATCCGATAATCTGTCAGCTTTATCTTTAAAACTGTGTGCTAAGGTTAAACGTTGATATGGAAAATAACAACTTAAATACCAAGTTAATTCGGTAACCTCAGGAATATCACTTTGACGATAAAAAACAGTTTTAGAAATATCAATTCCACAAGCAAGCCAAGTAGCAGCAGTACTATAGGTGTTTTCACGTAATTGCTCACCATCTTTAATTTGTGTTAAAGAATGCATATCGGCAATAAATAAAAACGATTCATTTTTAGGATCGTTAGCCATTTCAATGGCAGGTAAAATAGCTCCTAATAAATTCCCTAAATGTGGGGTTCCTGTACTTTGTACTCCAGTTAAAACTCTTGACATATTTCTTCTTGAAATGTTTTGTGTAATTATTAAATAATGCTAGCAAAAATAAGGTTAAAAATCATCAAACAAAAGAAATTACTACATTCGCAGTTATGATTAAATATTTACTATTTCCTTTTCGATTGATTTGGCGCTTATGGTTTTATGTGTTGATTTTAGTTTCAGTAGTAGTAATGTCGCCTTTTTTACTCATATTAACTTCTAGTGAAAAATATTACCCAGTATTTTGGAAACTAATTAGAGCTTGGTCTTTTCTTCTGATTTATGGAATGGGTTTCCGATTAAAAATTGATAGAAAAGAAGAAATAAAAAGAGATCAAAGCTATATGTTTTGCGCAAATCATGCGTCTTTATTAGATGGATGGGTAATGTGTGCAATGAGTAAAAATCCAATTGTATTTGTAGGAAAGAAAGAATTAGTAAAAATTCCAATCTTTGGGTTTTTCTACAAAAAAGTGGTAATTATGGTTGATAGAAGTGATGCAGAGAGTAGAAAGCGAGTATATGAACAAGCAAAAAGAAGACTTAAAAACGGAACAAGTATTGCAATTTTTCCAGAAGGAATGGTGCCTACTGAGAATATAATTTTAGCACCATTTAAAAATGGAGCATTTAGTTTAGCTATCGAGCATCAAATACCTATAGTACCTCAATTGTATTTAGATTGTAAGCGATTATTTTCATGGGATTTTTTCAAAGGAGCTCCTGGGACTTTTAGAATTAAACAATGTGAGTTTATAAATACAAAAGGACTTACAATGGATGATAAGGATACTCTTAAAAAGAGTACTTTTGATATTATGTACAATGAACTGATTAATGATGAGTTGTATATGAAAGACACAAATAGACCAAATAATGAGCGAGAATTTAAATCACCGTTATAGCGAAAAAGAAGAGAAACTAAATGTATTAACTCATGGATTTGGGTTACTATTAAGTTTTCTAGTTTTTCCGTTTTTAATTTCAAAGTCTATTACATACACTAATTTTTGGGAAGTGTCAAGCTTTATTATTTATGGTATAAGTTTAATAATTTTATATGCGGCTTCTACTTTTTATCATGCTACAAAAGAACCTAGGCTAAGAAGAAGATTAAATATTTTTGACCATGCTGCTATTTATGTTTTAATAGCAGGTAGTTACACTCCTTTTTGTTTGATTGTTTTGCCTGAAGAAACTGGATGGTATTTATTTGTTTTTGTTTGGTTGTTTGCCTTAACAGGAGTTGTTTTAAAGTTATTTTTTACAGGTAAGTTTGATAAGCTATCTACAGCGTTATATTTAATAATGGGATGGCAAGTTGTTTTCTTAATTAAACCTTTAATGGAAAATTTATCCTCAGAAGGATTGTTTTATTTAATGGCAGGAGGTGTCTTTTACACAGTAGGAGCACTATTTTATTCGATAGGGAAAATAAAATATAACCACGCAATTTTTCATGTATTTGTGCTTTTAGGAAGCTTTAGTCATTTTTTGACCATTTTTTTTTACGTGTAAAAATTAAAGGCTAGAATAATTGATTTATTTCCAGTTGCAAAATGGGTCTTTACTGAGATTAGAATTATAGTATTTAGCTATTCCTGTAACTTCCTCACCTAGCCATTCAGGTTTGGTAAAGCTTTCGTTTTCATTACTAAGTTCAACTTCAGCAACTAATAAACCTTCATTAGTTCCTAAAAACTCATCAACTTCAAAAATATGGTGGTTTACCTTTACTAAGTATCGGTATTTTTCAATAATACCTTCTTCACATAATTCTAATAAGTTTTCAGCTTCTGTTCTGGTAATTTCTTTTTCCCATTCAAATCGAGTAGTTCCATTTTTATTAGAAGGTCCTTTAATAGTCAAAAAACCAGAGTCGTTTTTAATTCGAACTCTTACAACACGCTCTTTTTTCGAATTTAGGAAACCTTGTTTTATATAGCTTTTTTTATACGCTAATTGTTTATAAATATCAGAGTTTATGAGGAATTTTCTTTCTATTTCAAAAGTCATAAGAAGTTGAATCAAATTTATACGAAAGTATCATTTTTGTAATTAATATTAAATACCTTTGATGACGGTTTAAAAAATCAATTATAAAAATTGTTAATTAATGGCAATGATTACTACAAAAGCCATTGTTTTAAGTGCTCTTAAATATGGTGATACAAGCTTAATTGTAAAATGCTTTACTCTAGAAGAAGGAGTAAGCTCTTACATTATAAGAGGAGTTTTAAGTTCTAAAAGAGGAAAATTAAAACCAGCTTATTTTCAACCATTAACACAATTAGAGCTGACAGCAAATCATAACAATAAAAGTTCATTGAACTCTATAAGAGAAGCTCGAGTTATTTATTCTTATGAAAATATTTATATATCTGTTGTTAAACAAACTATTGTAATGTTCTTATCAGAGGTATTATCTAGCATTATTCAAGAAGAAGAAAAGAATGAGGTCTTGTATAAGTATATAGAAACGGGGCTTATTTGGTTAGATACTCATGATAATATTGCGAATTTTCATTTGCTTTTTATACTGAATTTATCAAGGTTTCTTGGGTTTTATCCAGACTTAGCTGATATCGAAAAATTAGGTTTTAGTTTACTAGAAGGAAGGTTTACAGATACGACTTATGAAAAACTAGTAATAACAGGTAAAGAATTAATTCTTTTTAAAAGCCTTTTAGGCATAAATTTTGATGCAATAGATTCAATTTCGTACAATAAAAACGAAAGACAAATAATACTGAGAATAATAATTCAATATTTTGAATTACATTTGGAAGGTTTTAAAAAACCTAAATCTTTAGACGTTTTAGAAACGGTGTTTAGTTGATATATGAAGCAAATTATAACTGTATTTTTTTTACTGATAATAGGATCAGTTTTTTCGCAAAACCTTACTGTAATTGATGCTGAAACAGGTAAACCAATTGAGGGAGTAGCTGTATTTAATAAAGATAAAATAAAGTCAGGAATAACTAATGTAGAAGGAAAAGTAAATATTTCAGAGTTTCAGAAAAATGAAATATTGATTTTATCGCATGTAGTTTATGCTAAGTTTAAAGAGAAAAAGTCTAATTTAGAAAAAAATGGATATCAAGTCTTTTTATCAAAACAATCTGAACAATTAGATGAGGTAGTTGTTTCAGTTTTTAAAAAACAAGAAAAGGCTAATAGAATAGCAGAACAGATAGCTTTAATATCTTCCAAAGAAATTAAAAAAGTGTCTCCCCAAACTTCAGCAGATTTATTAGCAAATGTGCCGGGAATTAAAGTTCAAAAGTCACAATTTGGAGGAGGAAGTCCTGTTTTAAGGGGAATGGAAAGTAATCGTGTATTACTTGTAGTGGATGGGGTTCGAATGAATAATGCTATTTATCGTAAAGGTCACCTACAAAACTCTATTACAGTAAGTCCTAATTTGTTAGATAAAACAGAAGTAGTGTTTGGCCCATCATCTGTAATATATGGATCTGATGCTTTAGGAGGAGTAATTCATTATTATACCAAAACACCAAGAATTTCTGATAAAAGCCAAATTAAAGGAGATGCTTTTTTAAGATATAGTTCAGTAAATAATGAGGTAACTAATGCCGTTTCTGTAGAATTACAATTTAAAAAATGGGCTTCTTTAACAAGTGTAACACATAGTACATTTGGCGACTTAAGAATGGGGAAAAATCGTTCTCATGGATTTGATGACTGGGGAAAAGTATTTTTCTATTCAGATAATATGAATGGGAATTATAATGAGAATCCAACTGCTAACCCAAATCCAAATATTCAAAGAAATACAGGGTTTAGTCAAACAGATGTATTACAAAAGTTTTACGTACCATTATCTAGAAATACCGATTTAAAATTTAATATTCAATATTCAACATCTACAGATGTTCCTCGTTTTGATAGATTAACCGAATTAAAAAATGGAACGCTTAAGTTTGCTGAGTGGAATTATGGACCACAAAATAGGTTTTTAGCGTCTTCACAATTAGAAATTAATCCGAAGAAAAAATGGATTGAGAATGGTGTTATTACTTTAGCGTATCAAAATATTCAAGAAAGTCGTATTCAAAGAAAGTTTGGAACATTAGAAAGAACATACAGAGAAGAAAATGTTGATGTTCTAAGTTTAAATGGAGATTTTTCAGTTTCATTAGCTAAAAAAAGAAATTTAGGTTATGGATTTGAAGTAGCATATAACGATGTACAATCTAATTCTTATGGACGAATTTTAAGAGTTAATAACGATAAGGTTATAGGCCTTAATGGAAATTTTCCAGTACAGTCTAGATACCCAGATGGAGGAAGTAGTTATTTTAGTTCTGCTGTATATGTAGATTATAGGCAAGATATAACAAGGAATTCTACATTAAATACAGGGATCCGATTAACAAATACAAGGTTACAAGCTAAATGGAATAGTGAAGAGTTTATAGTATTACCAAATAATGATATTGGTCTTAACAATACAGCTTTAACAGCTACCATAGGATATGTTTATAAACCAACTAATACATGGCAATTAAATACTGTACTATCATCAGGTTTTAGATCACCAAATATTGATGATGTAGGTAAGGTAGGAGAGAAAAATGGAAATGTAACTGTGCCTAATGTGAACTTAAGACCTGAACATGCTTACAATGCAGAAATTGGAGCACAAAAATATTTTAATAATAAAAAGTTTAGAATAGGAGCTAATGTATATTATACCTTATTGAATAATTATATATATAGAGAAGCTTTCGAATTAATTCCAGGGAATCAAACAATAGCTTATGACGGTGAAGATGGTAATATTGTAGCTAATGTAAATAAAGGACAAGCTTATGTTACTGGAGCTACACTAAGTTATCAAGGTAAATTATTTAAAAATTGGAATACTTCTGGTTCATTAACCTATACGAAAGGAGAAACATATGATACAAACATGCCTTTGTCATCTATTCCACCGTTGTTTGGTAGGTTTGAGATAAATTATTCAAAAGCTAATTTTGAAGGAGGAGCAAATCTTGTTTTCAATGCTAAAAAAGGTATTGATACTTATAATATAGAGGAAGGTATCGATAATCATGTACAAACACCAATTGTTGATGAAAATGCTTCTTTAGCTACAGATAAATATTATGGAACTCCAGCTTGGATGACCGTTGGGATTTTTGGAAAATATCAATTGAATACTAATATTTCAATACAAACACAAATCACTAATCTATTTGATGTTCATTATAAAGAATTTGCTTCTGGTGTTTCTGCACCAGGCCGTAATTTTTCTTTATCATTAACAACAAGTTTTTAAAAAAATAAATATGATAAACATATTTAAAATTGTAAGTTTATTAGAAGGAGTATCTTATATTTTATTACTTTTTATTGCTACTCCAATTAAATATTTACAAGATAATCCTGCATATGTAAAAATGTTAGGAATGCCTCATGGGCTACTATTTGTAGCATACATAATCATGGCAATAATGCTAAAATATGAGTTAGATTGGAAAGGTAAAACTTTCGGAATAGTATGCTTACTATCAATTTTACCTTTTGGAACTTTCTTCGTAGGAAAATATCTTAAAAAAGAGTAGCTCTTAAAAACTATCCTCCACTTACAGGTGGGATAATAGCAACTATATCAGATTCTTTTATAATTGTTTCGTTAGAAGCATAGCTTTCATTAATAGCTACAGCATAAGTGCTCATTTCTTTTAATGATTCATTTTTGCTAATAAGAATCTCTTTAAAAGTGGAGACTGAACAGTTAATAGGAAGTTCTATCTGTAAAGAAGAACTTCCTATTAAGTCAGTTGCAATACCAAAAAGTAGTACATTAATATTCATATTACGAAATTACAATTTAATTCCGAATACTACTCTATTTTCATTACGTCCATTAAAGTTAGATCTAGCAAAGTCTACACGTAAAAAACGCCATTTTCCAAATCCAATATTATCTAAACCTACTGAATATTCAGAATATGGTTTGTTGCCTCCAGTAAACAGTCCTTTGGCTCCAGTAACTAAATGAAAATTAAGTTTGTTAAGAAGAGGAACTTTACTTAATAAAGCACCTTTAAAATTGTATTCTCCATGCAATTCACCATATTTATCGTTTGTGCTTAATTGATAGTATGGTAACATGTAGAAATTGTTTAAATAATTGCTATTTGGAGCTACTAACAAACGATTTCCGTTAAAGTGAGCATAATCTATAAAAGGAATGTCTTTCTTCTCTAAAAAGATACCTCCTTTGGCTTTATATTTAAATTCTCCCCAGTTTCCTAGAGAAATTCTTTGGTTTAATTGTGAATAAATAACATCTGAATTCCATTCAGAATTATCTGCTCCAAAATTCTTTTTGTAACCAATAAATAGTGAGGGGTATTTTCTACTACTTACATTATACTTTCCATTAGGATACGATAAGTATTTTTGACCAAATTGAATATTTGCACCAAGAGTAAACGACCATATTTTATGTGGCGTAAATGAAGACGTAAAATTAGTTGGGTCTTGTGGATTGTTAGACGTGTATTCTACATTACTTTTTGGAAACATTACATAATCTGTAGTGTTAAATAATGGCTTTCTGTTTGCATATTCTAATGAAGTAGACATGCGTAAACCATTAACAACTTCTTGTGAAAAAGAAACCCTAGCAAAATCTTTTTCATAAATTTTCATGTAATTTCTTTCAAAAAGTACTGAACTAATAGTGTTCCAAAATCTAGAAATAGGTCTTTTTGCATTAAACTGGGCTGTTGTTCTACCTCCAGAAATATTTAATATTGGTCGAGTAGTATTGTTCCATTTGTAATAAAAATAACCAGTAGGTCTTATTTTTTTATCAGAGATACCATAATTGATGTTTGCACCAGCACCAAAGTTTTTACCTTTTTTATTTAGCGTTTTATAATAGTTAATACCGATAGACGAATTCCATCCTTGAACAGTATTAAAACTTATATTTTCTATAGGAGAAGAAAAGCTAAGCCCCCATTTTTCATAAGTGTTATTGTATGAATAACCAGAAAGAACATTTAAAATTTTAAATTTATTCTGTTTAGTATCTACTGAATCTAAATATTTTTTAGATTTTCGTTTGGTTTTAATACTATCTTTTAATTTGTAGTCGGCTGTTTCTTCACTAGTTAAGGCTACAGGACGTATTTTATTCCAGTAAAGACTGTCTTTTTCTGTAGCATTTTCAGCAAAAGATAAAATTTCACTTCCAAAATACTTGTTAGAAAAATCAGGTTCAAAATTATAATTAGAATACGCAGCAGAAAAACGCCCATTAAAATTAAAACCAAACATTCCTGCTTTAAAATCTATAGTTTGAGTTACTGGAACCCAAGCTTTATTTTTATTAGAGTAATTATAGTTTTGTTTAATTTTTAAAGTATCAATCATTGGTATGCTTACTTGTGCACCAGTAACAACAACATCGGCTCCATAAATAGCCCAATCATCCTCAACAATATAAATATGACCACTAAAAACTCGATCGTTTTTTCTTTTGGGTAATAATTGAATTTTACTAATCAAATTACCATTTTTATCATAAAAAGTTCCAGCTAATTTGTAGTTGTAATAACCAAAAGCACCATTAGCAATTGGAGAAACCATTTGAGCATCAGCTAGGTTAAATGAGTTTTCATAAAAGTTAAAATCAACTTCCTCTGCTTGATTAAAGCTAATTCCATTATCACTACCAGAAACTTTAGAGGCTATAATATGCTCTTTGAAGTTTTTAGGTTTTTTTTGAAATGAAATTTTAGAAATGGTTTCAGACAAATAAACTATACCACTTCTGGTAGAATCTAAGCCACCACCCATATCGCCAATTTCTTGACCTAAGAATTTTTTAGGGAGGTTTTTTACTTTAAATAACCCACGAGAATAAAAATCGGCTTTGTATTGCCCAAATTTATCTGTGTTCTTGCTTTTGCTAGCAATGGCGTTTCTAATAATTCTATTAGCAGGATTTTCTTTAGACGAAACCAATACTTCATCTAAAGCAACTTCTTCTTCTGAAAGTTGAACATCTAAACTATAAGGAAAAGAGCTAATGTTAACTTTCTTTTTAATTGTTTTGTATCCTAAGATTTGATAAACAATAGTATGTTCTCCTTTTTTACTAATGGCTAATTCATAATCACCATTATCATTTGTAGTTGTTCCGGTAATAGAATTTTCTAGATAGACACTAACAAAAGATAGAGGTTTGTTAGTATTACTGGTTACTTTTCCTCTAATTTGAGAAAAAGTAATACTAGTAAGTGTTAAAAACAGTAGCGTAATTGTTTTTTTCATAGTTGGGTTTAATTGAATTTGAAACAAACATATATGTTGCAAATTCTTAATTATGTTTATAAGCTGTTAAATAATTGACAAAGAATTATTAAAGTTATAGACGCCAATATTTTTAAAACAGTTGCCTGAGTTTTTAATTACCCCCTTTTTTCTTTTTTTTCTTCCCAAATAAGCCACCTAAAACATCAGTTACTTTCTTAACGGTTTTGTCAGTTTTACTAGTTGAATCTTTCTTTTTATTACCTAATAAATTACCTAAAGTATTCTTAACAAGATTATCCTTTTGTTGTTGTACTAATTTCTGAGTTAATTTAGTAACAGAAGAAGATAAATCTGTTTTTATAGTAGGGCTAGTCATACTACCTGTTAGGTTTGCTGTAACTGGAACTGTAATATTTTGATCTTTTGTACTAAGTTTTGATAATAAGCCTTGAACATCACTTCCTAAATATTTTGCAGGAACATCAAACGTTACATTATAATTCATCGTTTGATCAAAACTATGAGTACCACCAACATTAATACCAATATCTTTGTATTTTAACTTAAAAGGAGATACTTCTACCTGCCCTTTTTTAAATGATAAATGAGTTTTAATATCAGTTAAGTCTAATTTAGTTAAATCTATAAAAGATAATTTGTCGTTTAATAAACTTAAGGCTTTTGTTTTTTCCGGATTAATCTTAGTAGTTAACAATTCAGCCAAGGCTTTACCAGAAATTGAAGTTAAATTCGGAGTAAAATCAGTATTTAAATCTCCAGATAAATTAATGTCTGAATTTAATTTACCATTCATAGCACCAGCAATTGGACTTAGCGATTGTAGTAAATCTAAACTATTAAATGATTGAGCAATATCAAATGATTTGATTCCTAGTTTTACATCAAAAGTTGGTTGTTTTTTCTGTGTATTCACTTCACCATTTAAGGCTATTTTACCGTTAAAAATGCCTGCATTTACATTTTGTAAAGTAGCTTTTTCATCTTTCAATAATAAAGTACCTTTTACATTTCGTAGTTTTAAATTATCGTAATATACTGTTTTAGCATCAGCAAATATTTTGCAATCTAAAAAAGCAGGGATTTTTAAAGATTCTGTTGGTTTTTCTTCTTTTGGAGTGTCTTCTTTCTTTTCTGTAGGAGTAGTGTTTTCTTGCATAAAGTCACTAACGTAAAAAGAGTTTGAATTCACGTTAAAATCACCTTGTAATTTTTTATTTGAAAGTAAAAAGCCTAATAGATTTTGAATTTTACCAGTTGCATTAATATCACTTTTACCCGTATTTGCTTCAAACTTCGTTAAAGAAATTGTCGTTGGAGTAAAATCGACTTTGGTGTTTTTTATATTAATAGGGTTAACAATGTCTTTAGAAGAAAAAACAAAGTCACTTACTTCAATATGTCCATTATTTTTAATTCTGTTCAAGTTACTTTTTTGAATTGCATCTAAATCGAATTTGGTATGTAAGTTTGCTTTTAAAATACCTCTTAGCTCATTTTTTAAATCAACAGGGTAAGCCTTGTTTATGTTAGCTAAGTTTAATGTTCCGTTTAGTGTTGCATTTATAAGTGGATTTGTAGTTAAATTATGTACACTACCTTTTCCTGAAAAAGTGTCTTCATCAATTTTAAATGATAACCCTGCGATGTTTACATACGTATTTTGCGTTTTACCTGTAGTGTTTTTTATTTGTGCGTCAATATTGATGTTTCTTACAGTTTTAGGTAAATCTGGATACTTAAATGATGCATTTTTTGATGAAAGAGTAATGTCTAATTTAGGAATATTCGAGTTATCAATAACACCATTAACTTTTCCGTTAACGCTAAAATTACCAGAAGTGGTAACATTGGCAATATTTTTAGTATATACTTCAGGAATTAGACCTAAAAAGTTTTTAAAATCAGATGAAGGAGTTTTAAAGTTAATGTCAACTTCTTGATTGTTCTTATTTATTTGAACATATCCATCAAAAATTAAAGGTAAGTTATTCAGTTTTGCTTCATTCTTTAAGAATGAAAATTTCTGATTTACCAAATCCATTCCCAAAATAGCATCTAATTGTATTTTCTGATTTTTAGCATATGAAGTACCATCCATACCAAAAGAAATTAGAGTAGATGTTTTGGTATCTAATTCCATATTAGACTGAGAAAAATCACCACTTCCAGAATGATTAAAATCATTTAAACTAAGATGCATTTTTCCTTTTTTATCAGTATACTTAATGGTTGCATTTGAAATATTATAAGAATCAATAGAAAGTCCAAAATTAGAAGAACTAGTGTTTTCTGTAGTTGTTTCTTGTGTTACTTCTTTAGGTTTAGAGATGTCATAATTTGCATTCCCATTTTTATCAACCAAAACATTCACTTTTGCATTATCAATAGAAAAAGATTTTATATTCAGTTGATCAGTGCTACTTTTAAAAAGCTCAGTTAATCTTAAGTTTAAACGAATATCGTTTGCATATAATAAGGTATCACCCTCAAAAGGTTTGTTATTTATAACGGTTGTATTTGAAAGTTGAACCGAAATATTAGGGAAATTTCTAATTAAACTTAGGTTAGCATCACTAAAATCAACTTTAGCATTAACATTATTGTTTACAGTCTGTTTAACCAAACCAATTATCTTGTCTTGGAACAATAAAGGAATACTTACAAGAATAACAAAGATTGCTATTACAACTCCTAAAACTATTTTATAAATCTTTTTCATGATTAAAAAGGTTGATTTTATATACTAACGAACAAAGGTCTGCATTTATTTGTTAAACAAAAGTGAATAAAATAATAAAATAAAACTTTTGTTAATTTTGCGCCATAAAATAAGTGTTTTGAACCATAAAGAGCAATATTCCAAATTTATAAAAGAACAGGCAAAACGATTGGGTTTTTTGGCATGTGGTATTGCTAAAGCCGATTTTTTAGAAGAGGAAGCTCCACGCTTAGAAGAATGGTTAAATAATAATAACCATGGTGAAATGCGCTATATGGAAAACCACTTTGATAAACGTTTAGATCCTAGGTTGTTAGTTGAAGGAGCTAAATCTGTTATATCATTGTCATACAATTATTTCCCAGAAAAGGTTCAGAATGATGATAGTTACAAGATTTCTAAATATGCTTATGGTCAAGATTATCATCATGTAATAAAAGAAAAACTTAGAGAGTTGTTAACGTTAATTAATGATGAAATAGGAGAGGTTTCTGGTCGTTGTTTTGTTGATTCAGCTCCAGTTTTAGAAAGAGCTTGGGCAGAAAAAGCTGGTTTGGGTTGGAATGGAAAGCATACGTTGTTAATTCAAAAACAACAAGGCTCATTTTTCTTCTTGGCAGAATTAATAATTGATTTAGAACTTGAATATGATCATGCTTTTCAAACAGATCATTGTGGAAAGTGTACTCGTTGTATAGATGCTTGTCCAACTCAAGCAATTTTGCCAAATAACACAGTGGATGGAAGTAAATGTATTTCCTATTTTACAATTGAATTAAAAGATGCTATTCCTACTGAGTTTAAAGGAATGAATGAAGATTGGATGTTTGGTTGTGATGTTTGTCAGGATGTGTGTCCGTGGAATCGTTTTTCAAAGCCACATTCAGAGCCTTTATTTGCACCACAGGGGGACTTGTTAGAAATGACGCAACGAGATTGGAAAGAATT
Organism: Tenacibaculum aiptasiae; assembly: GCF_965221665.1. Lineage (NCBI taxonomy): Bacteria > Pseudomonadati > Bacteroidota > Flavobacteriia > Flavobacteriales > Flavobacteriaceae > Tenacibaculum > Tenacibaculum aiptasiae. Next base: position 1,034,848 of record NZ_CBDCSN010000002.1, on the reverse strand, counting down.
AACACAAGAAACATTTAGTAAAGTGTTTAAAAAGTCTGCGGTTAAAAGGACTAAATTTTCTGGTTTAACAAGAAATATCTCTTTCTTGAGTGAATAAATAAAAGCTACCTGAATATGAAATTCAGATAGCTCTCATTTCTCTTAGAGAAAATCACCAAAGAAAAACCAGTTTAAACTTTTTTTAATTTTACTTGGTTGCTCTTCTGTTTCGTTTTGTGTTCGTACTTGATTGTTTTTCTTTTCTTTTAAAGACTCTTGCTCAAATAAGTCTACAACAAATTCATCATAGGTTTTACCTTCTTCTTTCAAATAAGCATCAAAATATAATTCACTTGCTTTTTCACCTTTTATTTTTTCAATATCTAAAAGAGTTTTGTAAAGAGGTTCAATCTTTTTAATAACACTTTCTGGTACGGCTTTTCTACGGCCTGTGTAACCAGTCATTTTGCCATTATCATCTTTGTCAATAGTAAAGTCGGTAATTACCCAGTAATACCTTCCAGTTCTAGTTAGGTTTTTTACAATAGCATGAAAGTTTTCACCTTTCTTTAAAGAATCCCATAAAACTTTGAATGCAACTTTAGGCATGTCGGGATGTCTAATGATATTGTGTGGTTCACCTATTAGTTCAATTTTATTGTATTCAGAAACTTCTTCAAAAGTATCGTTCATGTATAAAATTGTTCCGTGAAGGTCGGTTTTACTAATAATAATTTCGTTTTTGTTCCATTTGACTTCTTCATCAATAATGGTTGTTGGCCTGAGGGATATTTTTGTCATTTAACACTAATTTAGTCTAAACAAAAATAATAAAACTAACAGAACAGTAACCTTAAATTTTAGATAAAAAGTTACTGTTTTTTACTATTGTGAAAAGTTTAAAGATTAAAGGAAATCACCGAAGAAAAACCAATTTAATCCTTTTTTTAGTTTGCTTGTTTCTTCTTCCTCTTCTACTTTTTGACTATCTGTGATTGCTTTTTGTTCTTTAGATTTCTCTTGTTCAAATAAATCTACAACAAACTCATCATAGCTTTTACCAACCTCTTCTTTTAAGTAAGCTTCAAAATATAATTCACTTGCTTTTTCACCTTTCATATTTTCTATATCTAATAGTGTTTTGTATAAAGGTTCAATTTTCTTTACAACACTATCCGGAACAGCTTTTCTTCTTGCGGTGTATCCAGTAACTTCTCCATCATCATTTTTGTCAATAACAAAATCGGTAATAACCCAATAGTATCTTCCTGTTCTGGTTAAATTTTTTACAATGGCGTGGTAGTTTTCTTCTCTTTTTAAGGCATCCCATAATGCTTTAAATGCAACTTTAGGCATATCGGGGTGTCTAATAATATTGTGTGGTTCGCCAATTAATTCAATAGGGCTGTATTCACATGTGTTAGCAAAAACATCGTTAGCATATAAAATGGTACCATATGTATCGGTTTTACTTACAATGGTTTTGGTTTTGTCCCATTTTACTTCTTCGTCGATTATTTGTCGTGGGGGAGTATTCATAGTTTTGAAAATTTAGATTGAATAATACTGCAAAATTAAATTGAAAATTAAACGACAAACATGATTTTTATCATGTTAGAAATTATTTTTACTAAATAACAAAAACGTATATTTGTAGGTTCAAACAAACAATATCAAACCTATGAGTGATTCTAGAAAAAGGCGCGAAGCTTTACTATATCATGCAAAACCAAAACCGGGGAAAATAGCAGTTGTACCTACTAAAAAGTATGCTACACAGCACGATTTATCTTTAGCTTATTCGCCAGGAGTAGCAGAACCTTGTTTAGAAATAGCAAAAGATAAAAATAACGTTTACAAATACACAGCAAAAAGTAACCTTGTAGCTGTTATTTCTAATGGAACAGCGGTTTTAGGTTTAGGAGATATAGGACCAGAGGCGTCTAAACCTGTAATGGAGGGAAAAGGTTTACTATTTAAGATTTTTGCCGATATCGATGTTTTTGATATTGAAGTTGATGCAACAGACGTAGATAAATTTGTAGAAACAGTTAAAGCTATTGCTCCAACTTTTGGAGGAATTAACTTAGAAGATATCAAAGCTCCTGAAGCTTTTGAAATAGAAAGAAGATTAAAAGAGGAATTAGATATTCCTGTAATGCACGATGATCAGCATGGGACAGCTATTATATCTGCAGCAGCATTGAAAAACGCTTTAGAAATTATCAAGAAAGATATTTCAGATATTCAGATAGTTGTAAATGGAGCTGGAGCAGCTGCAATTTCATGTACACGTTTATATTTAGCATTAGGAGCTAAAAGAGAAAACGTTGTAATGTGCGATAGTAAAGGAGTTATTAGAAAAGATAGAGGTAATTTAACTCCGCAAAAAGAAGAGTTTGCAACTGATAAAGATGTAAATACTTTAGAGGAAGCAATGCATAATGCTGATGTTTTTATAGGACTGTCAAAAGGAAATGTAGTATCTCCAGAGATGTTATTATCAATGGCAAAAGATCCTATTGTATTTGCAATGGCCAATCCGGAACCAGAAATAGCTTATGACTTAGCAGTTGAAACAAGAGACGATATAATAATGGCTACTGGTAGGTCTGATCATCCTAATCAAGTTAATAATGTACTTGGATTTCCGTTTATTTTTAGGGGAGCTTTAGATGTTAGAGCAACTAAAATTAACGAAGAAATGAAGATGGCTGCTGTACATGCTTTAGCAGATTTAGCTAAAAAGTCAGTGCCAGAACAAGTTAATATTGTATACGATGAAGTAAGTTTATCGTTTGGTAGAGATTATATTATTCCAAAACCATTTGATCCAAGATTAATCTATGAAATTCCACCAGCAATTGCCAAAGCAGCAATAGAATCTGGAGTAGCTCAAGAGCCAATAACAGATTGGGATAAATATCGTGATGAGTTAATGGATCGTTCAGGAACAGGAAGTAAAGAAATCCGTTTATTACATAATAGAGCTAAGAAAGATCCTAAGAAAGTTGTTTTTGCTGAGGCAGATCATTTAGATGTATTAAAAGCAGCACAAAGAGTTCATGATGAAAAAATAGGTATCCCTATTTTATTAGGAAGAAAAGAAGTTATTTTAGAATTGAAAAAAGAATTAGGATTTGATGCCGACGTTCTTATCATCGATCCTAAAACAGATGTGGAAAAAGAAAGAAGAGATCGTTATGCTGAAGCTTTCTGGAAAACAAGACAACGTAAAGGGGTTACATTGTTAGAAGCAAAAAAATGGATGCGTGAGCGTAATTATTTTGCAGCAATGATGGTGAATACTGGAGAAGCAGATGCTTTAATTACTGGATACTCAAGATCATATTCTTCGGTAGTAAAACCAATGTTGACTTTAATAGAAAAAGACAAAGGTGTTACTCGTGTAGCAGCAACTAATATGATGCTAACAAAGCAAGGGCCAATGTTCTTAGCAGATACAACGATAAATATTAATCCGACAGCAAAAGATTTATCAAAAATTAGTCAGTTAACATCAGTGTTAGCAAAAATGTTTGGTATGAAACCACACATAGCAATGCTAGGCTTTTCTAATTTTGGTTCATCAATATCTGAAACTTCTGTAAAAATTAGAGAGGCTGTTTCGTATATCCACCGTCATAATCCAAATGTAATTGTAGATGGAGAATTACAAGCAGATTTTGCTTTAAACCCAGAGTTATTAGCAAAAGAATTTCCGTTTTCAAAACTAAATGGTAAAAGAGCAAATATTTTAATTTTCCCTAATTTAGAATCAGCAAACATTACTTATAAGTTAATGAAACAAGTTGATGGAGTAGAGTCAATAGGACCTATTTTATTGGGGATGAGTAAACCAGTTCATATTTTACAATTAGGAGCTAGTGTAGATGAGATGGTTAATATGGCTGCAGTAGCTGTTGTTGACGCTCAAAACAAAGCGAGAAAGCAAAACAAATAAGTAATAAAAGTTTAAAGTCTTGATAAATAAGGTTTTTAAAAAGAAATATTTTTATTTATTTTAGACAACTAGAAAATCAGCTAAATGATTACACAAATTAAGGGGAAACTTGTTGAAAAAAATCCAACATATGCAGTAGTAGACTGTAATGGAGTTGGATACCTAATGCATATTTCTTTAAATACATACTCATCTTTACCAGATGATGAAAACGTATTGTTGTATACTCATTTATCGGTAAGAGAAGATGCTCATACTTTATATGGGTTCTCTAATAAAATTGAACGAGAAGTCTTTCGTTTGTTAACATCTGTTTCTGGAGTTGGACCTAGTACAGCCAGAACAATGTTATCTTCAATGACATCTGAAGAAATACAGCAAGCTATAGCATCAGAAAACGTAAAACTGATTCAATCAGTAAAAGGTATTGGTGCAAAAACTGCTCAGCGTGTTATAGTAGATTTGAAAGACAAAATATTAAAAACGTTCGATTTAGATGAAGTTTCTGTTGTACAAAACAATACAAATAAAGAAGAAGCGTTATCTGCATTAGAGGTTCTTGGCTTTGCCCGTAAACAAGCTGATAAAGTAGTTGGAAATATATTAAAAGAAACACCTGATGCTAGTGTTGAAAAGCTAATAAAGCAGGCGTTGAAAAACTTATAAACAAGGTTGGAAAAAAAGGTTATGAATAGATTACTGGCAACACTTACTCTTTTGGTAAGTGTTGTTTCGTTTTCGCAGAACACTTCAGGAAATAGTACAAATACAGTAAAAAAAGATACAGTTATACCTTTAAAGTATAATTTTGGTTATACCAAAAACGGAGCGTTGTATTTAAACAATCCAGTAGAGAAAATTGTAACTTACGATAAAGCAATAAATAAATTTGTTTTAGTAGAAAAAATAGGAGACTACTACGTTGGAACTCCTATTTTTATGACTCCTGAAGAGTATGATAAATACCTTTTAAAAAACGATATAAAAAACTATTTTAAAGAAAAAGTTGATGCTACCAACCCAAAGAAAAAAGGAAATAAAAACGCAAGAAAGAATTTATTACCTAAATACTATGTAAATTCTAAATTTTTTGAATCTGTTTTTGGTGGAAATACAGTTGAGGTTATTCCTTCGGGACAGGTGAATATAAAACTAGGAGGAGTTTATCAGAAAAATGAAAATCCACAAATATCTATAGAAAATCAAAGTAGTTTTACTTTTGATTTTGATCAGCAAATTAGTGCAAGCTTACAAGCAAAGGTTGGAAAGCGCTTAAAAGTTACAGCAAACTATGATACTCAATCTACTTTCGATTTTCAAAATATTATCAAATTAGAGTATACTCCCACTGAAGATGATATTGTAAGAAATATTGAAGCAGGTAATATTAGTATGCCAATTAAAAACTCATTAATAAATGGTGCACAGTCTTTATTTGGGGTGAAAACCGAGTTGCAATTTGGAAAGACATATATAACAGCAGCATTTTCGCAACAAAATTCACAATCTAAAACTGTAATAGCAGAAGGAGGAGCAACGATTGAACCTTTTGAGTTGAGAGCTTCAGATTATGATAATGATCGTCACTTTTTCTTATCTCAATATTTTAGAGAAAATTATAAGGAAGCATTAAATAATTATCCATTAGTAAGTAGTCCTATAAATATTACAAGAGTTGAAGTTTGGATAACTAATAGAACTCAAAATGTAAATGATTACCGTAGTATAGTTGCTCTTGCCGATTTAGGAGAATCTAGTGATGCAAATGAGGTAAACCCAACAGAAATTAATGCAATTCCTGGAGCGGTATCGGTTAATTCTAAAATATTACCATATAATGGTGTTAATAATTTAAATCCATTATTAGCAACTACTGTAGGAGGAATTAGAGATGTAGCAACAGTAGATAATGCAATTACAGGTATAGGAATTACTCCACAACAAGGGTTTAACTATTCATATTTACAAAATGCACGTAAACTTCAGGCTAACGAATTTAGATTGCATCCTCAATTAGGATTTATTTCTTTAAATAGAAGGTTAAATGATGGAGAGGTATTAGCAGTAGCATATGAGTATACTGTTGTAGGAGCGTCTAATGGTGAAACCGTTTTTAAAGTAGGAGAATTCTCAAACGATGGAGTTGTAGCACCTTCAAATTTAGTAGTAAAGTTATTACGTAGTGAAATCTTAAATACTGTTCGACCAGGTACTGGTGGAACTTCTGGAGTACCAGCTGAGGCATTTCCAACTTGGCGTTTAATGATGAAGAACGTGTATGCTTTAGGAGCATTCCCATTACAAAGAGATGGTTTTCGTTTTGAATTGTTATATCGAGATGATGAAACAGGCACCTTACAAAATACACTGCAAAATGCTCAGACACCAGGTATTACAGATAAACCTCTACTGCGAATCTTAAATTTAGATAAACTAGATCAAAGTCAATATGCAGTTCCTAATGGAGATGGTTTCTTCGATTATGTGGAAGGAATTACTGTAAACTCAGAAAGAGGATATGTGTTATTCCCAGAACCAGAACCGTTTGGTATTGATTTGAGGGATGAGTTAACGAATACAACAGATCAAGACAAATATTTGTTTGAAGAGTTATATTTAACAACAAAGATTCAGGCAAAAAACGAATATCAAAATAAAGATAAATTCTTTTTAAAAGGATATTTTAAATCAGAAACAAGTAGAGGGATTTCATTAGGAGCCTTTAATGTTCCTAGAGGTTCAGTACGTGTTACAGCAGGAGGACGACAACTAGTTGAAGGAATTGATTACGTAGTAGATTATCAGTTAGGGCGTGTTCAGATTTTAGATCCAGGATTGGAAGCTTCTGGAACACCAATTAATGCTACAGTAGAAAATAATACTTTCTTTAATCAGCAAAGAAAAACATTTATAGGAATTGACGTAGAGCACCGTTTTTCAGAAAAATTTATATTAGGAGGTACTTTCTTAAATGTAAGTGAAAGACCAATTACTCCAAAAGTAAACTTTGGAGGAGAGCCTATAGATAATGTAATGTTAGGTTTAAACTTAGATTATTCAGCAGAGGTTCCTTATTTAACAAAATTAGCAAACAAATTACCATTTGTAGAAACTGATGCGCCATCTAATGTATCGGTAAGAGCAGATATGGCTTACTTATTACCAGGATCACCTAGTGGAATTAATGTAGATGGAACAGCCACGTCTTATTTAGATGATTTTGAAGCATCGCAGATACCAATTAATTTAAGTTCTCCACAACAGTGGTTTTTAGCAAGTACACCAGAGTCGCAAGGTTTTGATGGGGGTGTAAATGATATATCTTATAACTACAAAAGAGGTAAATTAGCGTGGTATAACATTGACCAGCTTTTTTATGGAAGTGGAAATAGACCAGGCAATATTGATGAGAATGAATTGTCAAGAAATGAGGTACGTCAAATACGATACAATGAATTATTTCCCAATACAGATTTAGATATAACACAGCAAAATTTAGTTCGTACTTTAGATTTAGCTTATTATCCTTCAGAAAGAGGTCCTTATAACTATAATCAAAATGCAAATTCTGTAACTCCAGAAGAGCGTTGGGGAGGAATTATGAGAGCTTTAACCACCAATAATTTTGAACAAGCAAATGTTGAGTATATTCAGTTTTGGGTAATGGATCCATATGAGAATTACTCAATTAATCAAGAAGAAGGGTTACCAGCAGGAATAAATCCACAAGACCCAATTAATCAGGTAGGAAAGTTATTTATCAACTTAGGAAGTGTATCGGAAGATATCTTAAAAGATGGTAGAAAGCAGTATGAAAACGGATTACCAGTAGATGGAAATAAAATTCCTGGAAATAATGTAAATGCAACAGTTTGGGGAAATACACCAATAAATCCATCAATATTATATGCTTTTGATTCTAGTAATGAAGCAAGGGTAAATCAAGATATTGGATTAGATGGATTAACAGATGCAGAAGAAAAAGCATTATATCCTGCATTTGCTTCTTTAGATGATCCAGCAGGTGATAATTTCCAGTTTTTTAGAGGTGGGGATATTGAAGCAACAAATCCTTCAGTTTTATCACGTTATAAAAACTATAACGGAACACAAGGAAATTCACCAACAGCAAGTCAATCTACTGAAGCATTTCCTACATCATCTACAACATATCCAGATGTAGAAGATATTAACAAGGATCAAACAATGAATCCTGTAAATAGCTATTTTGAATATGAAGTATCATTTAATAAAAGTGATTTACAAGTAGGAAAAAATCATATTATCGATTCAAAGAGTGAGCCAGTAACATTAGCAAACGGATCTACAAGAACAACAACTTGGTATCAATTTAGAATTCCAATTAGAAATGTAACTGATGCTCAGAAAATAAACGGTATTACCGATTTTAATAGTATTCGTTTTATTAGAATGTTCCTTACTCAATTTAAAATGCCAATAGTTTTACGTTTTGGAGAATTAGAATTGGTAAGAGGAGATTGGCGTAGATATACAAAAGTGTTACCTAGTATAACAACTCCAGTTGAATTAGCTCCAGCTGAGCTAAATAAGTTTGAAGTTGGAGTAGTGAGTATAGAGCAAAACCAAGAAAAATATGCACTTCCTCCAGGTATTCTTAGAGAACAGTTGCAAGGAACAAATAGAATTCAACGTCAAAATGAACAGTCAGTAACTTTAAAAGTTACCGATTTGCCAGCTGACCAAATAAGAACTATTTATAAAAACATTAGTATAGATATGCGTAGATATAAGAAGTTACGTATGTTTTTACACGCTGAAGATCCAGATGGAGTAGCTACTCAAGATGAAGCAGCAAATGCCGAAGCCATTATTCGTTTAGGTACCGACTTAAATGATAATTATTATGAAGTTCACAAGCCTTTAGTGTATAGTAAATTAACGCCAGGGTCAACTCCAGAACCTGATAAAGTTTGGCCAACAGAAAATGATTTAGAAATACCATTACAAGAGTTAGCGAATTTAAAAATACAAAGACCTTTAGGACAAAGTATAACAGATGTGTTTTCTTCAACTAGTTCAAATGGTTTGAAAATTTTTGTAAGAGGTAATCCTACATTAGCTCAGATAAGAACAGTAATGTTAGGAGTTAAGAATACGGAAGTTACTGATAATAAATCTATAGAAGTATGGTTTAACGAATTACGAGCTGTAGGTTTTGATAACAAAGGAGGATGGGCTGCTGTATTAAATGCAGATGCTAATCTTGCTGATGTAATGAATGTATCATTAGCAGGAAGAATGTCTACTATTGGTTTTGGTAATGTTGAGGACCGAGTACAACAAAGAAGTATTGAAGAAACAAAACAATATAGTGTAGCAACAAATATTCAATTAGGTAAAATGATGCCTAAAAAATGGAATATGCAAATACCTATGAGTTATAGTTATGGGGAAGAGTTTAGAGATCCAAAATACGATCCGCAATTTCAAGATGTAGAATTAAAAGATGCATTAGATAAAAATCCTAATAGTAAGAATGCTCAAGACTATACACGTAGACAAAGTATTAGTTTTATAAATGTAAAAAAGAATAAGAACCCAGAAAGTAAAAAGAAACCAAAATTTTATGATGTAGAAAACTTTTCTGTTTCATATTCGCACAGTGAAGAGTTTCACAAAGATTATAACATTGAAAAGTATATTAACAGAAATGTTATGGCTGGAGCAAGTTATAATTTTACTTTCAAGCCTTTTGTAATAGAACCTTTCAAGAGTTCGAAATTATTTAAGAGTAGATATTTACGATTTATAAAAGATTTAAATATTAATCCTGTTCCAAAAAATATAGCTGTTAATTCAAGAATTAATAGAAATTATAATTCTCAGCAATCTAGAAATCTAGTACAAAATATAGGTTTATCCGCTCAACCAGAATTAATACAACGTAGATTTTTATTTAATTGGGATTATACAATAGGGTTTGATTTGACAAAATCGTTACAATTAAACTTTAATGCGGCTAATAACTATATTTATGATAGTTTTGGAGAAGATGAGAATTTAGAAATTTATGATAAGTTCTTTAATGTAGGTAGACCAGATAATTATCACCAAAAATTAAACGCAACTTATAAATTACCAATTAATAAATTACCATATTTAGGTTTTGTTACTGCTGATTATGGATATACTGCTGATTTCGATTGGAAAGCAAGTGCTCAAAGTAATTTAGATTTACCAAATGGTCAAAGCGTAAGTTATGTAGATGTAGTAGGTAATATGATTCAAAATGCTAATACACATAATTTAAATACGAATATAGACTTTGGACGTTTCTACAAAACTTTGAAGTTAGATAAACTGTTGTTAAAAGGAACAAAGAAAAGACCAACTAAAAAAGGAACAGTTGCTCTAGGAGCTAAAACAACAACTCCAAAGGCTAAGTTGAAAAAGAATGCTTCTTTTGGTCACAAGGTAATGAAAGGATTATATGATGTTCTAACTTCGGTGAAAAGAGCTAAGATTAGTTATTCACAAAACAACGGAACTTTATTACAAGGATATAAACCATCTGTAGGTTTCTTAGGAAGAAATTCATATGGTGGAGGTTTAGCACCAACATTAGGTTTTGTATTTGGAAGTCAGACAGATATTTTAAATACAGCTATAGAAAACGGTTGGTTAGTAACGAGAACAAGTCAGAACGACCCTAATCAACCTTACTATAATAAGAATTATGGTAAAAACAGTTATAAAAAGTTAGATTATAATATTTCAATAAAACCAGTTAAAAACTTAACTATAGATTTAACAGGTAGAAGAATTCAAACAACTAGATTAAATCAGCAATTAGATATAATTTCTGATGGAAGTGGAGGTTTTCATCAAGACCCTAATATAAAAGCTTTTGAAACAGGAGATTATAGTATTAGTCACTTTATGTTAGGAACTGTATTTACAGATAATGAAACTTTATATCAAAATTTCTTAGATTATAGAAATACAATAGCCAATAGGTTGTCTAATGAAAGTGGATTGCCAAATACACCAGGGGCAGGATATAAAGTTAATGGGCAGCAAGCAATGTTGCCAGCCTTTCTTGCAGCATATTCAGGTACTAGTCCAAATTCAGTAAGTACAGGAATATTTAAGAACATACCGATACCTAATTGGAGATTGCGTTATAATGGGTTTATGAAGTATAAATGGTTTAAAAAAACATTCTCTTCATTTACATTATCACATGGATATAAATCATCTTATACCATAGGGAATTACACAAATAACTTACAATATGATGCTTCTTCACCAACAAATACAAATACTTCTGGTAATTATCAATCAGAACTATTACTTTCGTCGGCAACTTTAATTGATGAATTCTCTCCACTTGTAAAAGTTGATTTTAGAATGAAGAATTCATTCTCATTTAAAGGAGAAGTAAGAAAAGATAGAAGTTTAACATTAAATTTCAATAATAACACATTAACTGATATAAAAGGAACAGAATATGTTGTTGGATTTGGATATAAGATTAGAGATGTTAAATTTGTAACTCGATTTACAGGAAAAAAAGAAACATTAAAAGGAGATATTAATTTAAGAGCAGACATTTCGTTAAGAGATAATTTAACATTAATACGAAGTGTTGATGAAGAAAATAGTCAGATAACAGGAGGAGAAAAATTATTCGGATTAAAGTTTATGGCAGACTATAATTTAAGTAGCAATTTAACAGCTTCATTTTATTATAACCATCAAACATTCCAATATGCTGTTTCAACTACTTTTCCAAGACAATCAATCAATGCTGGAATTAATATCATTTATAATTTAGGAAAGTAAAACAAACACAATAAAAATAAAATAATGAACATTCCAACAGAATTAAAATACACAAAAGACCACGAGTGGGTAAAAATAGAAGATGGTGTAGCTACAATTGGGATTACTGACTTTGCTCAAGGTGAATTAGGTGATATAGTATACGTTGACGTTGATACTTTAGACGATACATTAGAAGTAGAAGAAGTTTTCGGATCAGTAGAAGCTGTAAAAACAGTATCTGATCTTTTTATGCCGTTATCTGGTGAAGTAATTGAGTTTAATGAAGCATTAGAAGATGAGCCTGAAATGGTAAATTCTGATCCTTACGGTAATGGTTGGATGATAAAAGTTAAATTATCAGACGATTCTCAAATAGCGAATTTATTAAGTGCTGAAGATTATCAAGAACTTATTAAAGGATAATTTTATAACAATAGCAATATTTGTAACTGCAAGTATTGCTATTCTTAGTTTAATAAAGGTAGGCCCTCAGCCAATCAAAATAAATAATTTAGATAAATACGAGCATCTTATAGCTTATTTTGTTTTAAGTTTTTTTTGGTTGTTAGCATTGAGAAAGACAAAAATTAATGATTTAATTATTGTTTTTGCATGTGTGTTTTACGGCATAATTATTGAGGCTCTTCAAGTTACAATGACATCTTACCGTTCAGGGGATGTTTTAGATATTATAGCAAATACGACGGGTATTTTAATAGCTTACATTATTTACTTTCTTTTTTTTAAGAAAAATGAGGCTATTTAAAGATTTAGCTTGTAAAAGTTGAAATAAATTAATTAAATTAGCGAACTGTTAAAAACATTTAGGATGGAAATTAAGAAAAATCCAAAATCAAACTTAGAGAATTATAGCAAGCTGTTTATGCAGTTAGGTTTGGTTTTAGCTTTATTTGTAACATATGTTGCGATTGAAAATAAAACATATGATAAAACATATGGAGATTTAGGTTCTGCGAATATGGCTTCTGATATTGAAGAAGAAACTATAGAACTTCAAATTGAACCACCAAAACCAAAACCAAATACACCACCACCACCAGCTCCAGAAAAAATTGAAGTTGTAGAAGACGAAAAAGAAGTTGAAGAAACTATTATTGAGTCTACTGAAACTGACGAGTCTGAAGCTGTAGAAGTAGAAGAAATCGTTGAGGTTGAAGAGGAAGAAGAAGTGGTAGAAGATGTACCATTTTCTATTATTGAAGAAGTACCTGTTTTTCCTGGATGTAAAGGAACAAAAGCTCAAAAGAAAGCATGTTTAAATAAAAAACTAACGAAACACGTTCAACGTCATTTCGATGCTGAATTAGCAAATGAGTTAGGTTTAGCACCAGGTAAGAAAAGAATCTATGTTCAATTTAAAATTGATAAAGATGGTTCTATTACTAGCATAAACGCTAGAGCACCTCACCCAAGGTTAAAAAAGGAAGCTATTCGTATAGCAAAAAAGATTCCAAAGATGAAGCCTGGTAGACAAAGAGGTAGACCAGTAAGAGTTGGTTATACTTTACCTATTACTTTTAATGTAGAATAGTTTAAAGTATTCACAAAATATAAAAAAGGCAATTCAATTTGGATTGCTTTTTTTATTGGCATATTTCTTGTTTCATATCTAGTAATAATTTAAAATTTTATTACTATGAAAACACCAAAGAAAAATCCGAGAAAGCAATTAGAGAAATTTTCAACAATATTTACACAGTTAGGATTAGTGCTAACTTTATTTGTGGTTTTTATATCTCTAGAATATGAAACAGAAAAAGAGCTATCAATGGTTTATGAGCCATTTACAGAATTAGTAGAGCCAGTTTTCACTTTTCAGCCAGAAGTAATTGTGAAAAAATCAAAGAAGGCTACTGTTAAACCTCAAAAAAAGCAAATTGTAAAAAAAGTTATTAGTAAGCCAATAGTTGTAGAAAATGTAACAGATACTCCAGAAACAGTTGTGGATTTACCAATAGATGATGCTCCTGTTATAGTTTCTAACCCTACTAATACTGTTACAAAAGTAGATGAGTCATTAGAAAAAACAATGTCAATAAATAATGTTCAAAATACACCAGTTTTTAGAGGTTGTGAAGGTTTATCAGAAGAAGAAAACAGAAAGTGTTTTGAAAGAAAAATTCAAAAGCATATACAAAGGCATTTTAATTCAGAAATAGCACAAGACGTAGGGCTAAGATCAGGAAAATATAAAATTTATACGCAATTTGTAATTGATAAATCTGGAGAAATATCTGATATTAAAATTAGAGCTCCTCATAAAAGATTAGAAAAAGAAACAAATAAAGTAGTAAATAAAATACCAAAATTTACGCCAGGTAAACAAAACAATAAACCTGTAAAAGTAAAATATACTCTACCGATTACATTTAAGGTAGAATAGAAATAAAAACTCAACCATTTAGGTTGAGTTTTTTATTTTTGTTAATATGGATACAACAAACTCATTTTTTGCACATGAAACAGCAGTAATAGATGCTGGGTGCACTATTGGTACAGGAACTAATATTTGGCATTTTAGCCATGTAATGCCTAATTGTATAATTGGCGAGAATTGTAATATTGGGCAAAATGTTGTGGTTTCACCAAAAGTTAAATTAGGAAATAATGTTAAGGTTCAAAACAATGTTTCTATTTATACAGGAGTTACTTGTGAAGACGATGTTTTTTTAGGGCCATCAATGGTCTTTACGAATGTAATAAATCCAAGAAGCGCAATAAAAAGGCAAAATCAATATTTGGAAACAATTGTTAAAAGAGGTGCTAGTATAGGTGCAAATGCAACAATTGTTTGCGGAAATAACATAGGAGAGTATGCTTTTATAGGGGCTGGAGCTGTAGTAACTAAAGAAGTATTACCATATGCATTGGTTGTAGGAAATCCATCAAAACAAATTGGATGGATAAGTGAATATGGACATCGATTAGAATTTGATGAGAATAGTGAAGCTATTTGTATAGAAAGCAAACAAAAATACAAGCTAGAAAATAATAAAGTTTTTAAAATTTGATATAGGTCAAATTTTTTTAAAAAGTTTTTGTGGTAAAGAAAATGTTATCTATATTTGAGCAGTGGTTATTAAACCACTTTCTTTTTCTTTTTCATAGCAATTTTTCCCACTCAATTTTATGAGTGGGTTTTTTTATGAATAATTCCCATAATAAATAACTATATACAATTATATATTCTAAACCTACAAACCATAAGTTCTCTTTCCAAGGATCATTTGCGTAAGCTTGATAACTTAAGATAATTACAAGACTCCAAATAATAGGAAAACGATATTTAGTGAAAACAGCTAGTATTAATAAAGTAGCTAAATACCAGGGGTGAAATGTTGTGGTTGTAAAATAATAGAAAGATAAGCCGAATAGCATTGCTGTTATAAGTTCTAAGATAGATTTATTTTTCCTGAAGAAAGTAACTCCAATTAAAAATAAAATAGTCAGAATAGGCATTATTTTACCAATTACAGCTATTTCATTATAGCCTCTAAACAAATACCCAATTTCTCTGGCTATATAATATAAACTAGCGTTAAATTCAAAATTACGAAACCAAAGTCCTACAGAGTTAGAATAATTTGAAATTAATTCTGATGAATAAAAAGGTAGAAAGAGTAATAAAATAGTTGTAATAACAATTGTATAAAAAGCAAGTAATCTTAAGAAACCTTTAATTTTTAAATCTTTTGTAACAAATGTTTGATAGAATAAAGGTAAGAATAACAAAGGAATCAATTTTACCGAAACAGAACATGCTAATAAAATTGCAGCCCAACCCCACTTTTTTTGATGTAATAAATATAAGCTCCAAATCATAAAAAATAGCATAACAGGTTCGAAATGTAAATTACCTGTCATTTCAATTATGATAAATGGGTTTAATGCGTATAAAAAGATGTTTTGAACTGGAGTTTTTAAATTTTCCAATAATTTTTTTCCAAAGTAAATGATACCAATATCAGCTAAAATGATAATTACTCGCATTACAGCTGCACTACCTATAATGCTTTTATTGGCTAAAATTGCAGCAATTAAGAAGCATAATTGATTTATTGGAGGGTAGTTTGTATAATGACTTCCATTCATACTTCCCATTCCTTGGTATAAATCTAACGCTTGATTAATTGGATATTTATGCTGTTCGATAAAGGTTTCAGGTAATGACAAATATGGATTAAAACCTTCTAAAATCATTCTTCCATCCCAAATAAAACGATAAAAATCTTGAGATAAATTAGGAATAGCAAAAAGAAAGACCAATCTAAATAGAATGGATACTCCCGCTAAGAAAAGAAAATTGTTTTTACTGTTTTTCCATAAAAAATATGAAGTAGTAAATAAAGAAAACCACAAAAAAAGTAGTTTAGAAAATTCAGTTCTTTCTAAAAAGTATGCAAAGAAAAAATAAAGTAAAAGACTAACAAAAGTTAGACTTATAGCACTATATTTTCTTTCAAGAAGCATTAGGCTTTTGAAAAAATAGATTTAAAAAATACATAACCAAAACCAAAAAATAGCATAAAGTGAAATGGAAATAAACCAAAATCTCCTCCTTGATCACCAACAATAAAGGCACTGTACATTCCAAATGCAAAATAAATAGCTAGTAATCCTTCTATAACAACATTCATTGAAGGTCTTTTACGGATGTACTTGTTGTTTTTCCAACTATCTTTTAACGATTTTATATTAAATTTTGGAGTTCTAATAAATTCACTTTTCTTACCTATATGTCCTTCTAAAACAGCAATTGTATTGTGCAATGAGAATCCCATAGCAATAGAGAAAAAAGAAAAGAAAGCTCCAATATATTTGATAAAATTTAAAAATCCACCACCATAGGTTCGCTTATACATAAACCAATAGCAAACAAAGAAAATTAAGGTGCTTACAATAAAGAAACTCATTACAATAAAGTAAACCTTTAAATGCGCATATTCATTTTTTATATATAACATAGGAATACTTAAAATAGCTACTAAGAAAATACAAGTAAACATAGAACTATTTAATAAGTGTAGCATTCCATGAACTTTTGTTTTAAGAGAAATATTTTTATTGGTAATAATTCTCCTTAGCATTTTCTGGAAGTTTTCAGCACCACCCTTATTCCATCTAAATTGTTGAGATCTAGCTGCACTAATTATAACAGGTAATTCTGCAGGAGTTTCAACATTTTCTAGGTATTTAAATTTCCATTTTTTTAATTGAGCTCTATAACTTAAGTCTAAGTCTTCAGTTAAAGTATCACCTTCCCAATTACCAGCATCGTAAATACACTCTTTACGCCAAACACCAGCAGTACCATTAAAATTAATAAAATGTCCTTGACTATTTCTACCTACTTGCTCTAAAGTAAAATGAGCATCTAAAGCAAAAGCTTGAATTTTAGTAAGCGTAGAGTAATTTCTATTAATATGTCCCCATCTTGTTTGTACAACACCAATTTCTGGGTTTTTAAAATAAGGGACAGTTTGTAATAACCAATTTTCTTGAGGTAAAAAGTCAGCATCAAAAATAGCGATGAATTCTCCTTTAGCTATTTTTAAACCTTCTTTTAAAGCACCAGCCTTAAAACCTTGACGGTTTTCTCTTCTAATATGCTGAATGTCTAAACCTTTTTTTTGTAATTCTTCAATGTGTTTTCCTGTACTAATAACAGATTCATCAGTAGAATCATCTAAAACTTGGATTTCTAATTTATCACTAGGATATTTTAGTTTAGCTATGTTATCTAACAAACGTTCCATAACATACAGTTCATTGTATACAGGGAGTTGTATTGTTACATAAGGGATTTCTTCCTCATTAGAAAAGTCAAATTTAGGAGAATTATCTTCTCTTCTTTGAGCTTTTAAATAATTAAAAAGTAAATTTAATTGAGCTAAAGCGTATAGTAATATTAGTACTAATGAAATAGTATATATTGCAATTATAACGTATTCTAAAATCATTATTTAAAGCTATATTTAAATATCCAACCTAAAATTTTTATGCCGGCTAAGATACTACCTTTTACGGTTCCTGAAACTTTTGAAACGCCGATTCTATTTCTATATTTCATAGGGACTTCAACATAAGTCATTTTTTGTTTTAATGCTTTTAATTGCATTTCAACAGTCCACCCATATGTTTTGTCTTCCATATTTAGAGCTAGTAATTTATTATATTTTATGGCTCTAAATGGGCCTAGGTCTGTAAACTTAGCGTTAAAAAATAGTTTCATTAAAAAGGTAGCTAGCCAATTGCCAAAAACTTGTTGAGGAGTCATAGAACCTTGTTCTCGTAGTCGTTTTACACGTGCACCAATTACAAAATCTATGTTATCATTTATTATAGGGCTAATTAGTTCTGTTAATTGTTGAGGGTAATCGGAATAATCACCATCTAAAAAAACAATTATATCTGGTTTTATATCTTGATTGGCAACATAATCCATACCTTTTAAACAAGCATAGCCATAGCCTCTTCTACTTTCTTTTAATACAGTAGCTCCAGAATTTTTTGCGTTTATTTCAGTGTCATCAGTAGAATTATTACTAACAACTATTATTTCATTTACAAAAGGGGGGATATCGTTAATTACATTTGCAATAGAATCTTGCTCATTGTAAGCAGGAATAATAACCTTAATATTTTGATTCATTGATTATTTTAAATCATTTAAACTATTTTCTTCTTTAAAGGAAGAAAAGTCAGACCATTCTTTAATTTTTTTACCGTTTTTAAATTTAACAGCTTTTACTAATTTTTGTTTTTTATAGAGCAAACAATATCCGTTTTTTTGATTGTTTTTTAATTGACATTTATGATTAACCTGCCCATTTTTATCATAAAACAACCACCATTTATTGCGTTTTCCTTTAACAAAATGACCTTCCTTTTCTTTAGAAGAATTTTTTCGGTAAAAGTACCAATATTTTACTTTTATATTATTCTTGAAACGCCCTTCTTTTTTAAGCACGCCATTTTTATAATAAAATTTCCAATACTTTGTTTTCTGATCGTTCTCTATCCAACCTTCTTCTTTCAAAGTACCATTATCGTAATACGCTTTATGATACTTGCTTTGCGAAAACATGGTTGCATAGCAAAGTAAGAAAAATAAAAGTACTTTACTTTTCATTCACTAATTTCATTAAATCAACGTCATTACCTAATAATACTTGAGTAGGGTTTATTCTTCCTTTTTCCGGACCATTTTCTAATTTTAATACTCCACGAGGACAAACAGCTGAACAAACACCACATCCAACACAACTAGATCTAACTATATTTTCTCCTTTTTGTGCGTATGCTCTTACATCAATTCCTTGTTCACAATATGTAGAACAGTTTCCACAAGAAATACATTGCCCTCCATTGGTAGTAATTCTAAAACGTGATTTAAAACGTTGAACTAAACCTAAATATGCAGCTAAAGGACAACCAAAACGACACCATACTCTGTTTCCAAATATAGGATAGAAACCAGTACCAATTACACCTGCAAACCAAGATCCAATTAAGAAGCTATAGGTGTCTTTTATCCATTCTGATTTGATACCTAAAAAAGATTGTGTTCCAGAAAAATAACAATATAACGTAACAATAGTCATAACTAAAGAGAAAACTAAAACTGAATGAATTAACCAGCGTTCTAACTTCCATGCGTTTAAACTTTTGTCAGAGTGTTGTCTATAAGGGTCACCTAAAGTTTCAGCTAAACCACCACAACCACAAACCCATGAACAGTACCATCTTTTTCCAAAGAAATATACCATTACAGGCACAATAATTAATGTTAAAACAATTCCCCAAACTAAGATAAATAAACCTATTGCACCACTGTTTTTTAAACTATTTAAATTCCAATCAAAAAAGAAATCATAGTCTAAAGGAAAAGCATTTTTAAAATCATATCCAGGCATGTTTAAGCTCGTCATAATCTCAGGAATTAGGAAAGCAAAAACAATTTGAAAGAATAAAACTGAAGTAGTTCTTATTATTTGATATTTATTATGTCTGTATTTAATATACATTCTAGCAGCCATAACTATCATAATAACACAGTATAGGAAACCATAAACAAACCACTGTGAAGCAGCACCGCCATTTAAAGTCTTACTAATAGGATCTAAAATATATGTCCAATTTACAACATAGTCAGGCATAAAGTATAACAGTAAATAAAAAGCAACTAGATATACCAGTACCAACCATGCAATTGCACCTCTGTTAGTACTTGATTCTAAGTAAATACCGTTATTTTTAATTCCAGGTCTTCCTAGTAAAATATAATTTGGTAAAATAAATAATAAAGCACCAATAATTCCTAACCCAAAAGTAAGCCACCAAATTAAGCCAGCATTTTCTTTAATGTAACCTTTTCCTGCAATTTTAGCTAAGTTATAACTTAAAGTATGTGGTTTTCCAGAGATTCTATATTGATATTGTTCTCCTTTTTTGGCCCAATTTTTTTCAGCATCATATTTAGCAATCAATGCATCATAATGATCGTTAGAAGCTTTATAAGCATTACGAACACGACTAGAAAAATCAAAAATATTTAATTCTTCAGAAGTCACAACTGCTTTGCTAAGTTCTTCTTTAATTACTTCACTTTTATAATTTTGGCTCTTAATAAAACTATCTAACTCGTTAGAAGTTAAATTGAATCCTCCAGTAAAGATAGTTCCTGTGAAAATAGATAACCCAATTAAAAAAAGGACTAATCCAATATATTTTATTGCTTTCATATTTTATTACGCGCTAAAAATTCGTTTCCAGCTTTTCTTTTTTAGTTGGATGTTTGTATTGTTTTCTTTGTTAAATTTTGCTACAATTTCTGGTTCGTGAAGTTTGTAGAATTCTGGATCGAAATTGGCATCTGCTAAATGTTCTAATACGTATTCTATTGAACGTTTTTCTGTTAGAACTTTATCGAAAAACTCATGACGCATTCTAATACCAAAATTATTTATTCCTATAAATTCATGAGTGTTTTTATCATAGTTGATATGGATACATTTTTTTCCATCTTTATGTTCCCAATAAAAACGAGCTTCATTTTCTCTAGGTTGTGCCCAAACCCATCCATAAGTTTGATATTCAATATCAATAAATTTTGCTGAGTTGAACCAATGTCCAGGTTTATATTGAATTCTGTTATCGCATATCGTTTGCGCTACTGTTTCCCCCATCATTCTTCCTGTATACCAAACAGCTTCAATTGGACGTCTTTGTCCTATAGCTTCGTTTTGTTCAGCACAATCACCAATAGCGTAAATATCTTTAATGTTGGTTTCTAAATAACGATTTACTTTTACACCTCTACCAGTTTCAATATCAGAATCTTTAATAAAATCGATATTAGGAGAAACTCCAGCTGTTAAACCAACTACATTACAAGTTATTTCTTCCCCAGTTTCAGCTATTATAACCGATTTTACTTTTCCGTTTTCATCAGATTTAATTTCTTTTAGATTTACACCTAAACGAAGATCAATATGATTATCTAAAATTTCTTGGTTAATCATTGCCGATTCTTGTGCAGGTAAAACTCCGTTCCAAAAACTTTCTTCACGGACTAAAAACGTAACAGGAATATTTCTACTATGTAGCATTTCAGCTAATTCAATACCTATTAATCCTCCACCAACAATTACTGCTCTTTTACATGTTTTATTATCAGGTGCATATTTTTCCAGATTTTCTAAATCTTGTTTATGGTACATTCCCATAACACCATCTAAATCTTGTCCTGGCCAACCAAACTTATTTGGTTTAGAGCCAGTAGCTATAATTAGTTTATCGTATGCAAGTGTATCGCCTTCAGCAAAAAAAAGCTCTTTTTTATCAGTATTGATTTCAGAGACATAACCTTTTTTCAAGTTAATTCTATTCTTTTTCCAAAACCATGGCTCATAAGGTTGAGTATGTTCAAACTTCATGTGTCCCATATATATGTACATTAGGGCTGTACGAGAAAAAAAATAATCGGTCTCTGCAGATACAATAGTAATTTTTTTATCAGATAGTTTTCGAATGTGCCTAGCGGCAGTTACACCAGATATTCCATTACCAATAATAACAACGTGTTCCATAAAAAGTTGATTTGCGAGTTATGTCGTTGTTAAAGTTAATAACTTAATGAACGAAATAAATTTAGAATGAATTTAAATAAAGAAGATATGTAAGACATTTTACTTTTTATCGACATAGCTGATAATTGAAAAATAATCACCATGAAAAATAATATTAAAAGTATTCTTCTAGTATTTTTATTTATAGGGTTTAGTTCTTATGCCCAAGAAGAAGAAAAAGAAAATGATAAATCAAATATTCAAACTTATACTCCTTCAAAGTTATTGAATAAAGGTCAATGGGATATTAAGTGGTTTAATAATCTTTATACTGAAACTAAGTTTGCTGATGCTAATGGAAATAGTGTAAATAAAGCAAGAGATAATTTTTTCACTTCAACAATCGAAGCTTTTACAGGTATTTCAGATAATAATAGAGTTAATATTGGGGCAATTGTTGAGTTCCGTTCTAATACCATTGGAGGAAGACAAGCTTTATCTGTTTTTAGTTTAGATGATACGAATACTGATAGAAAAGGAATTACTTCAATAGCACCATCTGTTAAATTTCAGCCTTTAAAAAATGTTGCAAATTTTTCTATTCAATCGGCTATTCATATTCCATTAGTTAGTAATGAAACTGAGAACGGTGTCTTTTTAGATCAAACAGCATGGTCTTTTCAAAACAGGTTTTTTTATGATTATACTTTTGCTAGTGGAAACTGGCAGTTATTTACTGAGTTAAATACTGAGTATAATTTTGGAGATGATCAAAGTTTTGCGAATAATACATTTTTATTAGTTCCTGGAGTATTTTTAAGTTATTTCCCAAGTGGTAAGTCAACAGTTTTAGGATTTGTTCAGCATGCTGAGCGTTTTGGTGATTTTACTCAAGATTATACAGCCTTAGGTTTTGGAGGGAAATATCAGTTATCTAAAGTGTTAAACTTAGAAGTGTTGTATAGTAACTTCGTTAGAGGAAATAATAATGGTTTAGGGCAAAGTTTTAATTTAGGTTTACGTGCATTATTTTAAAAAATAGTAATTTAGGAGTTATGAAAATTTATAAGCTCCTTTTAATATGCTTTATATGTTTGTCTTGTAAGAGTCAAACAAAGAAAATAAACGGAATTAGTTTTGTGGCATCCCCAGAAAAAATTAGTCACGAACATGTATCCCCTTTGATAAAGGCATCAGCGAATTATGTAGCGCTGATGCCTTTTGGTTTTATAAAAGATTTGTCTTCTCCTGAAGTAATTCATAATACTAAAAGACAGTGGTTTGGTGAAACAGAAGAAGGTATAATTCAATATGCAAAAGAGTTTCAGAAAAAAGGAATCAGTTTAATGATAAAGCCTCAAATTTGGGTTTGGAGAGGTGAGTTTACAGGTTATATAAAAATGAATTCTGAAGAAAATTGGAAAACTTTGGAAGCTTCATATTTAGAGTTTATTTTAACCTATGCAAAAACAGCGCAACGATTAAAAGCTGATGTTTTTTGTATTGGTACAGAATTGGAAAATTTTGTAATTAATAGACCAGAATTCTGGAATAAGTTAATTAAAGAAGTAAGAAAAGTATATAAGGGAAAATTAACCTATGCTGCGAATTGGGATGAGTTTAAAAGAGTGCCATTTTGGAAAGATATAGATTATATTGGTATTGATGCATATTTTCCTTTAAGTGAAAAAAAATCACCTACTTTAGAAGAATTTGAAAAAGGATGGGAGCCACATAAGAAGGATATCTTGAGAGTTAGGGAGAAGGTAAATAAACCTGTTTTATTTACAGAGTATGGTTATAGAAGTATAAATTATGCAGGAAAGAAACCATGGGAAGCTCATAGGGTTGAAGGTGAAATAAATTTAGAAAACCAAAAGAATGCAACACAAGCATTGTACAATCAATTTTGGAAAGAAGATTGGTTTGCAGGAGGTTTTATTTGGAAATGGTTTCATAAGCATAAAGAAGTTGGAGGTAAAAATGATAACCGATTTACGCCTCAGAATAAACCTACAGAAGAATTAATTAGAAAATTATATGCACAATAAGTTTTTATTCTTACTATTTTCCTCACTTGTTTTTTTCTCTTGCTCAGAGAATAATGAGGAAGTTATGCCTGTAACGCTACAAGATTATCTTAATCTAAATTCTAGTTTATTAGTGAATGAAGTAATTGCTTGTGCAGCTAGTAAAGAATCAGAAAATAATACATCATATATATTTTATTATCCAGAAGTAGGAGCTACAGAGATTAAATATTTTGAAACAACTAATGTTGAAGATGATAAAAATAATTTTTCACTTTATAAAGAAAAAGAGTTGCCTAAGGAAGATGTTTTTAATGGGTATTTAGGTAGGTTTTTGAAAACTCCATCAACTGAAACATGGTGTATAGTAACTTACAAAACTGAAGGAAAATTTCATAAGTCCAACCCAATCCGATTAAAAAACACAACAAAACCTACTGAATGGACTGACATGGTTACTTTGAATACTACACAAAATTTAATGCCTAAGTTTTCATGGGTGGATGGAATGGTAAAAGAAAATGCTATTTACTTTCAAGTAATCACTGATGCTGAAAATAATCTATTGTCAGGTACTTATACGTATGAAAAATGTTTTCAATATTATAACCTATCTAATGTAGTTTTAAATGTAACAAGAAATACACCACCTAGTTTAATTAAAGGAAAAGATTATGGATTTACAATGATGGGAGTTAGTGAAGATAATTGGGTGAATTTAGTTATTCAAAAAAAAATTAAAGCGGAGTAATGAAAAAGAAACTATTTTTTTTAATCGTAATATTTTATAGTCTTGTCACTTTTTCACAAGAAAAAATTATTGTGGATATAAAAGTTAAAGGAGCCAAAAAAACCAAAATATCAGAGATTAAAAAAATAATAGAAACAAAGGTAAATACTAAGGTCGATTCGGTTTTATTAGTTAATGATATGATTCGATTAAAAAGATTACCTGCAATATCACATGCTTATTTTCAAGTCTTTTATTCTCACGATAATAAATACAATGTTTTTATTAATGTAGAAGAGAATTTTACAATAATACCAGAGTTTAATCTTTGGACAACAACCAATAGAAAAACTGCCTATAAAATAGGATTGTATGAGTATAATTTTTTAGGTAGAAATATAGCTTTTGGAGGTTTTTATCAGAATAATGGATTTAATTCTTATGGAATTAACTTTCGAGCGCCTACATTATTCTCTAATAAATGGGGACTTGCTCTAAACCATCAAAACTGGATAAGTGAAGAGCCTTTGTATTTTGATGATAAAACAGCTAATTATAAGTATCAAAATACGTCTTATGAAGTTTTAGGTTTATACCAGATGGATTTCAAAAATAATTTACAATTAGGTGTAAACTATTTTAAAGAGAAATATGATTATTTATCTGGTGATACAGCGCCAAATGTTCCTTTGCAATTGAATGTGAATAAATGGTTGTTTAAAACAATCTATACATATGATGTTTTAGATTATTATTATCAATACATAAGTGGTTTTAAAAATCAATTATACGGTCAGTATGTAATTTCTGAAAATGAGTATCAAGAAGATTTTTTAATTTTTTGGAACGACTTATTCTACTACAGGAGAATTGGAAAAAAAGGAAATTGGGCAAATAGATTACGTATAGGATTATCGTCAAATGTAAAAAGCCCGTTTGCTCCATTTGCCTTAGATAATAATGTGAATTTACGTGGAGTGGGAATTTTAGTTGATAGAGGAACGGGAAGCATTGTATGGAATACAGAGTATAGACATACCTTATATGAAAATAATTGGCTTGTGTTACAAGGTAATGTTTTTAATGATTTTGGTACTTGGAGAACACCAGGAGGTAGTTTAAATGACTTTTTAAAATCGGAAAATGTTAGAGTTTACTCTGGCGTTGGACTGAGGTTTATAAATAAAAAAGTATTTAATGCTGTGTTTAGAATAGATTATGGTGTTGGACTTACCAAAAATGCTTCTAAAGGTTTTGTTTTTGGGATAGGACAATATTTCTAACAAACAAAAAAAGTGAAATTCAATTAAGAACTTCACTTTTATATATTTGTTTGTATTAAATTATTTCTTAGGATGAACTAATTTCATTTCGTCAATTAGATGTTTCGCTCCTGCATATTTATCAACTATAAATAATACATAACGAAGGTCAACCATGATATTTCTACAGATTTCAGGGTCGTAATTAATGTCACTCATAGTTCCTTCCCATACACGATCAAAATTTAAACCAACTAGGTTTCCTTCAGCATCAATTGCTGGACTTCCAGAATTCCCTCCAGTTGTATGGTTGGTTCCTAAGAAACATACAGGAACTTTTCCGTTTTTATCGGCATATTGTCCATAGTCTTTAGCATCATATAAGTCACGTAGCTTTTTAGGAACATCAAATTCATAATCACCAGGAACATATTTCTCTATTACACCATCTAAATAGCTTACTGGGTTATAATACACAGCATCTCTTGGCGAATATCCTCTTACTTGTCCGTAAGTTACTCTCAAAGTGCTATTAGCATCTGGAAAATAACGTGCATTAGGTAAAGCTTCCATTAAGGCTTTCATATATTGTTTTTGTAAAGCAGTAATTGGTTGGTTTTTATGCTGGTACTCAGGGTTTATTTTAGTGTAAAATTCCTGAACCATTGGTTTAGCATATATATATGCTGCATCTTTATTTAAATTCTCAACTACTTGTTTAGTATCACCTTCCAATAATTTTAAGGCTTTGTCTAAATCGGTAAAACTAGTTTTATTGTATATCGTAGCATCAACGTTTTTAGAATATAATGGCATTACATTTTTAAAAACACCTTTATCTACGTTTACATCGTAGTTTTTATGAATTCTTTTCAAACGAGCAATATATCCTTTTTTAGCTTTTTCAAAATTTTCAGGTTTATTTAAAGCAATTTGCTCTAATTGATAAGCTCTAAAAGCCATTTGCATTAGTTCATTGGTAACTAAAAATACTTCAATAAAATTTCTTCTTTTAATATTAATAGCAGCAAAATCCTTGTATAATTTTTCAAATTCAGGTAAAATTTTACCATACTTATCTTCTAGTCCTTTTTCTTTTAAAGCCTTTTTAAAGGTTTCTTCAAAAGTTTTACGTTGTGCAATAGCATTACTTTTTTTGATACCTAAGTTTTCACCAATCCATTTTTTCCAAGCATTTGCAATACGTGCTTGTTTAGATGCATATTTAATTCTAACAGCATCACTGGCTTTCATTTGTGCATCTATTTCTTTTAAAGCCGCTTCTCTAATAGCAATGTTACTAGGGTTAAATTCTTGTGTAATATGTTGAATTGCTACAGCTGGTAAATATTCATTAGTACGACCAGGAAAACCAAATACCATTGTAAAATCACCTTCTTCAACACCGTCTAAAGAAACTGGTAAATAGTGTTTTGGTTTGTAAGGAACGTTGTCTTTACTGTATTTAGCAGGACGGTTATTTTTATCAGCATAAATTCTGAATAAAGAAAAGTCTCCAGTATGACGTGGGAAAACCCAGTTGTCAGTGTCGCTTCCAAATTTACCAATACTACTTGGTGGAGCCCCAACTAAACGAACATCTTCAAATTTTTCAGTAACAAATAAGAAGTATTGATTTCCTTTATAAAAAGGACGAACTTTTACATTTTGCCAATCTTTCTTTTTTACAGTTTTCTTAAGGTTATTGATGTTTTTATCAATAGTAGATTGTTTTTCACGCTCAGTCATTGCATCTGTAACTCCAGCCAAAGCTTTTTTAGTTACATCATCGATACGTACAATAAATTCAACATATAAACCTTCGTTAGGCAATTCTTCTTTTTCATTCATTGCCCAAAAACCATCTTTTAAATAATCGTTTTCTAATGATGAATGTGATTGAATTTGTCCAAAACCACAGTGATGGTTTGTAAGAATTAACCCTTTAGGAGAAATTACTTCACTAGTACAGCCACCGTTAAAGTGTCCTATAGCATCTTTTAAGCTAGATTTGTTTACGTTATAAATGTCTTTGGCAGATAATTTACCTCCTAAAGATTTCATTTCTTGTTCGTTCATTCCCTTTAAGAGAGAAGGAATCCACATTCCACCTTGTTGAGCAGAAACCTGAACAACAATAAAAAGGAATAGAATTTTTATATATTTCATCGAATGTTAATTTTAATTCGATAAAGATACAAAGACGTAAATTATTTTTTGTTAAGAGGGTATATTTCTTGACCAATAAAATCTTTAGGGAAGTCTTCTTCACCTTCAAAACCTATTTCAATATCACGTCCATCATGAGGTATATAATTGGTTTTGAAAATATAATCCCAAATACTTAAGGTAATCCCAAAGTTTACTCCTGTTCTTCTGTTTTCTGGTAGTTCTTTCGCATGGTGCCAAATATGCATTCTTGGGTTATTTAAAATATATTTCAACCAACCATAATCCCAATTAATATTCGCATGATTTAAATGTCCAATCATAATATTAAAGAAATGAATTATGGCTACATCTTGAGCTGTAAATCCACCCATAATAGCTAGTGGGATATATTTCATAGAATTGTATACAACAGGTTCCATCCAATGATAACGTAAATGAGCCGCAAATCCCATTTGTTTTACAGAATGATGCACTTTATGAAAGTTCCATAAAAATTCGTACTTGTGTAAGAGTGTATGAGTAAACCATTGTACAAAATCAATTACTATAAAAAAAACAAATAATCTAGCCCAATAAGGAAATGTATTGATATCGAATAATTGGAAGTTGTTAATAGAAAGTCCTACCAAGCCAAGAATGTCATTAAATAATTCAGCAGCAGTATTAGACAGGGCAATTAAAACAATAAGATTTAATAAAAAGAAATTAAAAAACATGTAAAATGTATCTAGCCAAAAATCTTTTCTAAAAAGAGGTTGGTTTTTACGCCAAGGAAAGATAATTTCTAAAGCCCAAACAATTAATGAAATTAGAATTAAGCCATAGAAATAATTCTCCCAATTTAGTTCCATTAAAACAGATTGTTTAATATAGTTCCAGTAATTGGAATAAGAGTTTTTTATGATGTCTAAATATTTGTCCATATTCTGTTTTAAAAGAAACGTTTATTTCAAAGTTACTGAAATAAACGTTTTTAAATTGTTACAAGAGTTACAAATACTAGAATTGATATTTCAATCCTAATTGGGCTTTCCAACGTGAGTTAATAGCATCGGTAACCCAAGGTTTTGCATTTTCGTCAATAGTAAATTGATATACTGGTTGATTGTTTTGTACACCTTTAAACTCTAATAAGTTAAAACTAGAGTTTACTACGTTTGGTACATAAACCAATCGACCCCAATCTTTATTTAGTAAGTTTAATACATTAAAAATATCTAAACTCACTTGTAAGTTGTTGTTGTTTTTAAATGGTATGTTGTATAAAAATTTTGCATCTAATTGATGATTCCATGGTGTTCTTGCTCCATTTCGTTCCGCATAAGAACCGCGATTATTTCGTAAATATTCGTTGTTGTTTATAAAGTTATTTAATCGATTCCATTGCTCTTGAGAAGAAACAATTACATTTCCTGTTCCATCAGTAATATCTTGTAAATTGATTTCACTTTGGTTTGCAGGGATATATACTAAGTCGTTTCGAGACGAACCATCTCTATTTACATCTCCTTGATATACGATCGAATATGGGCTGCCAGAAGTTCCTGTATATAATAAAGAAGCTTGTAGTTGGTGTTTGTTTTTAAAATTGAAATTATAACCTTGAGAGGATACTAATTTATGACGTAAGTCGAAGTTAGAAAATGATAAATTAGGATTATGAGAATTAATAGCTTGATTCCATTCAAAATTCGCTGCAGAGGAATTTCTTACAGTACTAGAAATATCTTTACTTTTCCCATAAGTATACCCAACAAAACCATTGTAGTTTTTGTCTTCTTTGTGTAATCCAAATGTTAGGTTATATCGATAACCTCGGTTGGTATTACTAAGTAAAAAAACATTAGTGAAGTTATTGTTTACTCTAGTTCCGTTATAAAACTGACGTGTATCTGCTCCAGAATAATTACTAAAATCTAAACGACGATTGATAGATTGAAAGTAAATACCTTTTAAAACTTCTGTATAAGTTGCTTGCGTTGTAAATCGGAAATTTTTAGGAAGTTTAGCTTCAAAACTTAAACGTGTTTTCCACTCTCTAGGTAATTCGAAATCATTATCAATTAAATTAATTTCTGTTAATCCAGGTTGTTGAGCAGCTAATGAACCTAAATTTTCTACTAATTGAACTGTGTTTCCACCAGGTCTAATATCCACATTAAAATAATCGGTTCCAGAAATGTATTCAGCATATGCAAACCATAAATATGGAATACGTCCTGTAAATAATCCACTTCCCCCTTCTATAGTGTATTTTCTATCTTTATCTAAAACATATTTAAAATTAAATCTAGGATTTACATGTGGTTTAGCACTAATTTTATTGGTAAACTGACTAAACTCAGGAGTGTTTTTTACTAAAGGACTTAAGGGAAGTTCGTCTAATAATAATTGATTGTCTAAACGTAAACCAAAGTTAACAGTTAATTTATCGTTTAAACGAATTTTGTCTTGTACGTAAATAGCTGAGGTTAATACATCAATTGTTGCTGAAGGACGATTGTTTACAAAATCGAAAGAATTATTTGTTACATGGTATACACCACGAATTCTTGAAGGTTTATCATTTAAAAAATCATCAACAGATTTATAAGCCCAACGTCCATTCCAAGCGGTTAAGAAACCGTAATCGATATCATTGTATTGTAATAACAATCCACCAGTAATAGTGTGATTGTTTTTATAATAAGTAAACTTATCTGTTAGCTGAAAGGTATTCAAGTTTGTATTGTAAATAGATGCTTCTCTATAGGTTCCAGCAAAAATTCTGTTAGAAGTATCCGTAATTTCTATATGAGGAAACACTCTTCCATCATAACTTCTGTCTTCTTTTACTTTGGTATAACCAATGGTTAGTATGTTAGAAGTATTTTCAGATAAAGTTGAATTTAATTCAAAAGTAGTACTGTTTAAAATACTATTGTGTCGATATCCTTGATTACCAAAGTTGAAAACAGCTTGATTCCATTCTAAATTATCAGCAAAACTATTTACAAAATTGTTTCTAAAAGTAAGTTTATGTTTCTTAGAAATATTATAATCTAAACGAGCAAAAATTTTAGTAGAAGCAGTTTTTATATCGCTGCTTTCAAAAGCACCAGGATTGTAGTTGTAATCATTTTGAAGTTTGTTAGCAATATCAATTACAGTTTGTTTACTAATATTAGAGCCATTAGTTCCTGGAGCGCCAATTAAAGGAGTTTTACTTAATGCTTGTTCTACATTTACATAATAAAATAGTTTGTCTTTTTTTAAAGCACCTCCAATACCAGCACCTAATTGAATATCGTAAAAACTATTTACATCTTGTTTTATTCCGTCAGCATAAGATCCTACCAAAAGTTGATTGTTCCCATAACCATAAACTTCTGTTTTAGTAGTGTTTGTACCGTTTTTGGTAACAACATTAATATTGGCTCCTGTAAAATTTCCAACACTAACATCAAAAGGAGAAGTTTTTACAGACAACTCTTTAATAGCCCCAAAGCTAATAGGTTGGCTGCGAGATAAACTTCCGGGAGTTCCATTTGCAGAAGAGCCAGCAGCACCACTAGCAGGTTCTTGAAATCCAACTACATCATTACTTGCAATACCATCAATATTAAAGTTATTGAAACGATTACTAGCCCCTCCAAAAGAGTTTAAGTTTGCTTCTGGTAAGTTTCTAGTTAAATCTTGTACACTTCTACTAATAGTTGGTGTTTTTAGTAATTTTTGAGCATTTATAACAGTACCATTTTTTCTTGAAGAAGTACCAGTAATTACTACTTCTTCTAATGCAGTACTTTCTTCTTTTAGTTCAATGTCTAATAGAGTGGTTTTTCCTAAGTTAATAGTTACATCGTTTAATTTGTAAGTGTGAAATCCAACAAAGCTAACCTCCACAATATATTGATTTCCTGGAGGGATGTTAGCAATTACATAATGACCTGTTTCTTGAGAGGTAGTTCCGTATATAAAATTGGTTTCAGTATCTTTTATTATTACTGTGGCAAAAGGAATTGCTTCATTGGCAATGTCAACTATTTTTCCTTCTAAATTACCAGTTGTTTCTTGTGCATAAATGCTTACTGTTAAAAGCAACAGTATAATTACATTAATTTTAGTTTTCACGTGAATTAAGTATTGACTTTAATTATTGAATTGATGTAGAGAAGAATTTCTATTAAGAAAAACTTCAATGTAAGTGCGATAATTAAAGAGTAATTGGTGAACCTTTATTAAAAAAAGAATAAGAATAACTTTTAGATGTATAAAGATTCTCAAGAAATGAGATGACTTTGTTAGCGTTTAACTCAATAAGTTCTCTTAGAATAGAAAAAGAGTTTTTAAATTGATCTATAAAAAAGTAAATGTCTTTTTTTGAGTCAATATCTGCTAAGTAAGCAAGTTGTGTAATGTTGGTGTTTCGCTTAACAAAATAATTTTTTAACTCAGAAAATACTTTATGGGTATTCCAAGTTATTTTTTTGAATGCTTCTAAAGAAAACTGTTCTTTGTTTAAGGCAATTAAATAAGTACCTCCGTCATAAGAAGGGCCTAAAGTCGCATTTCCGTTTTCTAAATTGTGTAAAGCTTTTAAAAGGTGTGAAGTCTCTAAATTTGGACTATCATTACCTATAGTAATTATTTGTGAGTAACCTTTATTAAAAACAGTTTGAATAGCATTTGCAAATCGTTCACCGAAACTTGAGCCTATTTGTTGCTTTTCGGTAATTACTAAAACATCAGTTCCAGTTTTTTGTGCTTTTTCAAATGTTTTTTGATTTAATTGTTGAAAGAGCTTCTTACTTTTTTCAAAAACCTTATGATTCGCTTCTTTCTCGGGAGAATAAGCAAATAATAAAATTGCAGTTTGTTTTTGATAATGAATCATTTAAAGAAACTCTGTTTTTACAAGGCTTTAATAGTCGAGTAAAAGGTAGGTTCTTTACAGTAATTCATAAAAAAAAACCATCAAATTTTTTTGATGGTTTTTTTATGCTTGTCAAAGTAGTTTTACTTTTTGTTAACTTCTTTAATATATTTATCTAAAGCCATAGTCATAGAAGGAGTTTCTGGAGTTGGTGCAGCAATATCTACACGCAATCCTCTATCCTTAACAGCTTTAATAGTTGTATTACCAAAAACAGCTATTCTTGTATCATTCTGTTTGAAGTTAGGGAAGTTTTTAAATAAACTGTCAATACCAGAAGGACTAAAGAATACTAAGATGTCATAAAAAACATTTTCTAAATCAGATAAGTCACTTACAACAGTTTTATACAAATCAGCACGTTTCCAATCAACACCTAATTTGTCTAATTCGGTAGGAATTAACGGCTTTAATTTATCAGAAGAAGGTAATAAAAACTTCTCATCTTTATGTTTCTTAATTAACTTAGTTAATTCAGGAAATGTTCTATTACCTACATAAATTTTACGCTTTCTGTATACTACATATTTCTGTAAATAATATGCAACAGCTTCTGATTGACAGAAATATTTCATATCATCAGGAACAGTAAAACGCATTTCTTCAGCTATTCTAAAGTAATGATCTACTGCATTTCTACTTGTTAAAATAATTGCTGTATAATTGTTTAAATCAATTTTTTGAGCTCTTACTTCTTTTACAGAAATTCCTTCTACATGAATAAACGAGCGGAAATCAATTTTTACTTTTTGTTTTTCAGCTAAGTCAAAATAAGGAGAGGTTTCTGTCTTAGGAGCAGGTTGAGACACTAAAATAGTTTTAACTTTCATATAACTTTCTCTTTACGTAGTTGTTGTTGTTTTATAAAGAATTAATAGCGGTGCTATTTCAAGGACGCAAAAATACAAAATAAAATAGAACAACTTACTTATAACTAATCTTTTGTTATTAAGTAAAATTAAAAAGCCTCTGAAAGCAAATAAAATAAGGAAAAAACTAAGTAAATATAAGTTTTCTTTAAAGGTGTATTGATAGAGAATTATAGCAGGAAATAGCCATAAACTTAGTGTATAAAGGTAACCAGATTTCGTATATAAGAAATATTTAGTGACTAAAGATAAGCCTAAAATGTTAGAAAAAGCAAAGTCTAATACTCTTCTAATAAAAAAATAAAGGCTAATAATAGCGAGTAATATTAGGTAATTTAAAAAGCTTTGATCATAAATTTTTGGAGTAAATACAAAAAAAAGAAACAATGATATTACAATAGAAGAAAAAGAAAATAATAATAAATGGAATGGTGAATAAATAGAAACGTTATTCTGAACTTTTTTTTGAAAAAAACCAGGAGTAAAAAAAGCCAAAGCATACCCTAATAGCTTATTAGGCTTAATTAATTTCATTATAGCTAATAAGATAATAACAAAAAGAATTACTAGAGTAATCCAGTTATCATTGGTTATTGTACGTTCAATAGCTTGCAATAGTATTTGTTTTTATCGTATTTAATTAACACAAAATTAGTGATTATTTAGTGTATATTTGCCCAGATTTAGATGAAAATTACATGAAGTCAGACGCTTTAGTTATAATTCCTACATACAACGAAAAAGAAAACATAGAAGCAATAATTCGAGAAACTTTTAGTCAAGAGAAAGAATTCGATATTTTAATTGTTGACGATAACTCACCCGATGGAACATCAAATATAGTTGAGGGTTTGCAAGAAGAGTTTGCAGAGAGACTTTATATTGAAAAAAGAATGGGTAAAAATGGTTTAGGTACTGCTTATATTCATGGATTTAAATGGGCTATAAAAAAAGGCTACGATTATATTATAGAAATGGACGCCGATTTTTCTCATAACCCAAAAGATTTAAATAGGTTATATAAGGCTTGTGCTATTGATGGAGCTGATGTTTCTATTGGCTCACGTTATTCAATAGGGGTAAATGTTGTAAACTGGCCAATGAGTAGAGTATTATTATCGTATTTTGCATCTAAATATGTGCGTTTTATTACCAGAATTCCAGTACATGATACAACTGCAGGTTTTGTATGTTGGAAAAGAAAAGTACTTGAAACAATAAAACTAGATAAAATCAAATTTATTGGATATGCTTTTCAAATAGAAATGAAGTTTAAAGCATGGAAACATAAATTTAAAATAAAAGAAGTATCAGTTATCTTTACTGATAGAACTTTAGGAGAATCAAAAATGAGTGGAGGGATTATATCAGA
Source organism: Tenacibaculum aiptasiae (assembly GCF_965221665.1). NCBI lineage: Bacteria > Pseudomonadati > Bacteroidota > Flavobacteriia > Flavobacteriales > Flavobacteriaceae > Tenacibaculum > Tenacibaculum aiptasiae. The sequence continues at coordinate 999,655 of NZ_CBDCSN010000002.1, read as the reverse complement.
AGCTCTATTTGGTGTTATAAAAATGAGGTTAAAAGGATTACCAAAATAATTATGCAATCATATCTAATTAAAAACGCAAACATAGTTAACGAAAACAAGGTTTTCAAAGGAGATGTTTTAATAGAAGGAAATTATATAAAACAAATTTCTGAAGAGATAACGAATACATCTAATGTTGAGGTAATCAATGCTGAAGGAAAATATTTAATTCCAGGTATGATAGATGATCAGGTGCATTTTCGCGAGCCTGGTTTAACGCATAAAGCAAATATTGGAACAGAAAGTAAGGCTGCAATTGCAGGAGGAATCACTTCTTTTATAGAAATGCCTAATACAGTACCACAAGCAACTACTCAAGAATTATTAGAAGAAAAGTTTCAGATAGCTTCAAAAACTTCATATGCTAATTACTCTTTTATGTTTGGAGGAACAAACGATAATTTAGAGGAGTTATTAAAAACCGATTCTCAAAATGTAGCAGGAATTAAATTGTTCTTGGGTTCATCAACAGGAAATATGTTAGTAGATAATGAAGAAGTCTTAGAAAAGATTTTTTCTTCAACTAATATGCTAATATCTGTACACTGTGAAGATGAAGCTACGATTAGAAAAAACACTGAAGAGTATAAAGAAAAATATGGTGATGATATTCCTGTAAAGTATCACCCAATAATTAGAAGTGAAGAGGCTTGTTACCTTTCTTCTTCAAAAGCAATAGAATTAGCAAAAAGAACTGGAGCACGTTTGCATATCTTTCATTTGTCAACTGAAAAAGAAACTCATTTGTTTAGAAATGATATTCCTTTAGAAGAAAAACAAATTACAGCAGAAGTTTGTGTGCATCATTTATGGTTTACAGATGCTGATTATGATAAAAAAGGAACGCATATAAAGTGGAATCCAGCTGTAAAAACTCAAAAAGATAAAGATGGATTATGGAAAGCTTTATTAGATGATAGAATTGATGTAATTGCTACAGATCATGCTCCACATACTTTAGAAGAAAAAGATAATGTATATACCAAAGCACCAAGTGGAGGACCTTTAGTTCAACATGCAGTTTTAGCTATATTAGAAAAGGTAAAAGAAGGAGTTTTACCAATAGAAAAAGCTGTAGAGAAAATGTGTCATAATCCAGCTAAACTTTTTAAAGTTCATAAAAGAGGATTTATAAAAGAAGGTTTCTATGCTGATTTAGTATTGGTAGATAACGAGAAATGGACGGTTTCTAAAGAAAATGTTTTATATAAATGCGGATGGTCTCCATTTGAAGGAACAGAGTTTTCTAATAAAATAACTCATACTTTTGTAAATGGAAACCTAATGTATAATAATGGTATTTTTAATGAGCAAATAAAAGGAGCTCGATTAGAATTTAATAGATAAATGAAAAACTTTTTATACATAATAGTTCTTTTGTTTTTAGCTTCTTGTACTAGTAATACAATTTACAAGAAGCCTAAAGATTTAATTCCTAAAGATTCGATGGTTGCTTTATTAACAGATATGTATATAGCTTCGTCTGCAAAGAATAGAAAGAATAAATTTTTAAAAAAGGAAAAGAATTATGTTGTTTTAGTGTATGAAAAGTATAAAATAGATAGTGTTCGTTTTGATGCTAGTAACGATTATTACACATCTAAAATTGAGGATTATACTGATATACTTAATAGAGTTAAGTCTAATTTAGATTCTCTTCAGAATATATACACTGAAAAACATAAAATTAAAGACTCTATCAATAATAAGAAGCCTCATAAAAAACCTACTAAAGAAGAATTGTCATTAGAATTAATTAAGAAAAATGAAAGATTGCTAAATAATCAATAGATAAAATCTTTACAGATTTTTAGAATAGCTGAATCAATTTTAGCAAATTTGAAGTTTAATGATTTTTCTATTTTTTCAGCAGTATAATAAGATTTATTAAGCGATGATTTAGCTGAATTCTTAGTTAATAAAGGTTTTTTTCCAGTTACTTGAGTTAGTAACCAGTCTAATCTCCAAATAATAGACATTAATAGCTTGCTACTTTTAATTGAAGGCCTTTTTTTATTAAATCCATCAGCAATAGAAAATAAAATATCTTTAAACGATTTGTTTTCTGAAACTAAAATAAAACGCTCGTTTTTAATATTAGATTCCATTAATAGTATCATAGTTTTTACAACGTCTTCTACGTGTACGAAACCGGTAACTCCTTCAGAGTAAAATATAAAGCCGTTATAAACTTGTGAGAATAATTTGCTAGAACCTTCACTCCAAAATCCACTTCCTAAAATAACACCAGGGTTTACAATTACCACATCTAATCCTTCTTGACTACCTCTCCAAACCTCCATTTCAGCACCATATTTTGTAATAGAGTAATCATTATTGTCACTATTATCCGACCACTCATTTTCCTCATTAATAGGTTTACCATTTATAGAATCCCCTACAGCAGCAATAGAACTTACAAAACAGAACTTCTCAATATTATTCTCAATAGAAAAATTAATCATATTGGCAGTGCCATCAATATTAACTTGACGCATTTTTCTATAATCTTTTGGGTCAAAAGAAACCAATGCAGCACAATGATATACTTCAGTTATACCTTTGAAAACGAAATCAAGTGAAAAAACATCAGTAATATCTGAAATTATCCATTCTATTTTAGAAAAGAATTGATCGACATCATCGGTATAATAAGAAAATATTTTTTTTACGTATTCTCTTTTCTCATCAGTCCTGTATATAGCCCTTACAGCTTTTTCTTTTTGAACTAAATTGAATAATAAATGTGAGCCAACAAGCCCAGTTCCCCCAGTAACTAAAATCATAAAGCGAATTTAGCTTTTTTTGGTTGATAAAGTTATCTTTGCTGACTGATAAATTTATGACGATGAAAAATTTTATTGAAGAGTTAAAATGGAGAGGAATGTTACACGATAGCATGCCTGGAACAGAAGAGCATTTACTAGAGGAAATGCGTAGTGCTTATGTTGGTTTTGACCCAACAGCAGATTCACTTCACATAGGTAACTTAGTTCCTATAATGTTATTGGCACATTATCAGAGGTGTGGGCATAGACCAATTGCTTTAGTTGGTGGAGCAACAGGTATGATTGGTGATCCTTCAGGAAAATCATCAGAGCGTAATTTATTAGATGAAAAAACATTACGTCATAATCAGGAATGTGTAAAAGCACAATTACAACATTTCTTAGATTTCGAATCTGATGCCGATAATGCTGCTATTTTAGTAAACAATTATGATTGGATGAAAGAGATTTCATTCTTAGAGTTTATTCGTGATGTTGGTAAGCACATTACAGTAAATTATATGATGGCTAAGGATTCTGTAAAAAACCGAATTGGTTCAGAATCTAAAGAAGGAATGTCTTTTACAGAGTTTACTTACCAAATGGTACAAGGATATGATTTCTTACACCTTTACAGAGAAAATTCAGCAACTTTACAAATGGGAGGTTCTGATCAGTGGGGTAATATTACTACAGGAACAGAATTAATTAGAAGAATAGGTGGAGGAAAAGGATATGCAATTACATGTCCATTAATTACAAAGTCTGATGGTTCTAAATTTGGAAAATCTGAAGGAGGAAATGTATGGTTAGATGCTAAAAGAACTTCAGCGTACAAATTCTACCAATACTGGTTAAATACATCAGATGAAGATGCTGAAAAGTATATTAAGATATTTACATTCTTAGATAAAGAAACAATAGATGCTTTAGTTGAAGAACATAAAGAAGCGCCACACGTACGTATTTTACAAAAACGATTAGGAGAAGAAGTTACTGTATTAGTTCATGGACGAGAAGAATATGATAAGGCAATAGCAGCTTCTAATATTTTATTTGGAAAGTCTACTTCAGAAGACTTAAAATCATTAGATGAGCAAACATTCTTAGATGTTTTTGATGGAGTACCACAAGCAGAAGTACCTAAGTCAGATATTTCAGAAGGATTATCTATGATTGATGCTTTAGCGGGAAAAACAAGCTTTTTAAAATCTAATGGAGATGCACGTAGAGCTTTAAAAGAAAATGCAGTTTCTGTTAATAAAGAAAAAGTAAAAGACGATTACGTAATTACAGCAAATGATTTAATTGCTGATAAGTATGTATTATTACAACGTGGAAAAAAGAGTTATTTCTTATTAAAAGTAGCTTAATTAAGAAGCTATTTTTACATTAAAAGTTAAAGGGCATCGCTTACAGTTGATGCCTTTTTTTTGGTACTTATTGCAACACTTACTTTTAGGTTTTATACAGTTAGACGCACAAGCCGTAGAGCATGCTGTTTCTTTTTGAATAGGAACAATCGGTGTAACCTTTTTATTTTCAGTATAAAAGACAATCATATTTCTAAAATCTGGTGCAAATATAGCAATTTATTTAGAACAAATTAAAATAATATTTATAGCTCTTTTTATTGAGAAAAAAAACAACTTGAAGTATCTTTGCATTTCTAAGATTTCAAAATCATTTTGTTACAAAAACTAAGCATATATTTATTTGTTTTGTTGTACACAATTGCGATGTTACGACCAATAACACCGTTTGTTGAGTACGCAATAAACTACGATTATATATCGAAGGTTTTGTGTATTAATAAAGACAAACCAGACCTAGGGTGTAATGGTAAATGTCAATTAATGAAAAAGCTAGAAAAGCAACAAGATGATGATTTTAAATCGTTACGAATAAATATAGAAGAATACCCAATAGGTTTTGTTGAATTACTTTCAGTAAAAGAAGAAAAAGTTCTTTTTAATAATGCAAAACAATTATTTTCTTACAATAATAAGTATTCTTATTTATTTTCAAATACAATCTTCCATCCACCTACTGTATAAATTTTACATAAACGCCTTTAATAAAAAGCTATTTGTCTTAATAGATAAATAGACTAAAATACTATTGTAAAATTTAAAAACATAACTGATGAAATTATCAAAAATCATCTTTACAGGGATTCTTATATCCTTATCACAAATAATAAACGCACAAGAAGCAACTGAACATAAAAACGAATGGAAATCTAATAGGCCAGATGGTCATGCACCAATAAGTGTAATGGGAGATCATTACCACCATAAAGGAGAGGTAATGTTTTCGTATAGATTTATGTATATGAATATGGAGGGATTACAAAAAGGAAGTGACGCTATTTCAAATACAGAAGCACATAATGCTGGCTATATGGTTACACCACTTTCAATGCCAATGAAAATGCATATGCTAGGAGCTATGTATGCGCCATCTGATAAAGTTACTTTAATGGCAATGGTAAATTATATTGAAAACGATATGGATTTACAAATGCGTAACATGATGACTGGAATGATCATGCCTTTTTCAACTTCTTCGTCTGGTTTAGGAGATATAAAACTAGGGATGTTATATAAGTTTATCAATGAAAATAGAGGTTCGTTACACGCTAATGTTGGTATTTCTATTCCTACAGGAGAATTAAATGCAAAAGATGTAACACCTATGTCAAATCCAAATAAAATTCAATTGCCATATCCAATGCAAATAGGAAGTGGAACTTATGATGCAGATTTAGGATTAACATATTTAGGGCAAGCAGAAACTGTTTCTTGGGGAAGTCAGTTAAAAGCAACATATCGTTTTGGGAAAAATGAGTATGATTATTCTTTAGGAAATCGTTACAGTTTAAACTCTTGGTTTGCAGTTAAAACTCACCAATGGTTAAGCTTTTCAGCTCGTTTAGAAGGGTTAATTGTAAGTTCAATTAATGGAAGAAACCCTAATTTAAATCCTATGATGGTTACTACTGCAGATACGATGAATTCTGGAGGAAAATTTATCAATGGAGGTTTAGGTTTTAATGTATATGCTTTTAAAGGTTCATTAAAAAATCTTCGATTTGGATTTGAATTTAGTACACCATTATATCAAAACTTAAACGGAATTCAGTTAAAAAATAAAGAAACAATTACAGCAGGACTACAGTATTCTTTATAGATTTTAATTAAACATATCAAGTTATTTTTCATTATGAAAAAGCAAGCATTATTTATATGCCTAGGGTTACTATTGCCTATACTTAACGGTTTTTCACAAACAATATTCAAAGGTAAAATAGTAAACAATCAAAATAATCCAATTGTAGGAGCTACAGTTGTATCATTAACAAACAAAAACAAAGGAACCATAACAGATATTGAAGGAAACTTCTCTATAAAATTAGAAGAAGGAACTGTTCAAATATCAAGTATAGGTTATGAAACAAAAAAGATGCAGTTAAGCAATAATAACCTTATTGTTTTAAAGCAAGTAATAGAAAGTTTAGAAGAGGTTATCGTTTCTGCAAGTAGAGAAACACAAAAGAGACAAGAAGTTTCGGCATCTATAGGTTTACTAACTGAAAAACAAATTCAAGAAACCAAAGCTTTCGGAATAGAACAATTAGTAAATCAAGTGCCAGGGGTGTTTATGAGCACTTCAAAAGCTTCTAGTAACGAACAACATTTTATGGCAACACGTTCGCCAATATCAACAAAATCGTTGTTTTTATATGTAGAAGATGGTTTACCAATACGTCCAGTAGCAGTGTTTAATCACAATGCATTATTGGAAATGAATAATACAACTTTTGGTAGAGTTGAAGTATTAAAAGGACCAGCGTCGAGTATTTATGGAAGTGAAGCTATTGGGGGAAGCTTCAATTTTATTACTAAAAATCCTAGAAAAGACTTTGGAGGTTCTGTTGGATTTCAAATAAATGATTTGGGACTAACAAAATACGAACTAGAAGCCTCTACAACAGTAAATGAAAAGTATGGTTTTTATGTGGGAGGACATCATATACGTAGAGATAATGGAGTGGTTGGACATTCAGATTATGAAAAAACAGCTATTTCATTTAAAAATGTAAATGATTTTTCAGAAAGTTTGAAATGGACTAATAGCTTAACTTATATCGATTATAGATCTGATATGTCTGGTTCTATTTCAGAGAAAAATTATACAGATGGAAATTATGAAAGTAATCAAACATTTACAGAAAGAGAAGCTAAAGCATTTAGATTTCGTTCTACATTAGATAAGTATTGGAATGAATCTAATAAAACATCGTTCAATTTCATTTACAGAAATAATGAAATGAACCAAATACCATCATACAGAATTAGACAAAATAGAGTTAGTGGTGTGTTAGATGGAACTGGAAGAGGAGAAATCAATTCTAATAAGTTTAAAAGTTATGTAGGTTTAATTCAGCATAAAATCGATTTTAATTTTGCAAATTCTAGTTTAATAGTTGGAGCAACTACCGATTTTTCACCTCAAACTTATCAGGCAGAAAATATCGATGTTGTTGTAGATGTAGCGACTGCTCAAAATATTGATTACTCGGTTAAAAATGGAGATTATATCTTAAAATATCAGGCAGATATATTTAATTACGCAGGATATGCACAATTTGAAATTTCACCCATAAAAAAAGTAAAGCTAACAGGTGCTTTACGTTACGATGGTTTTACTTATGATTATGATAATTTAGATGAAGCTAATTCAGGAGTTCAAGATACTAAAGTAACCTATACAAACTTTTCACCTAAGCTAGGAGTAAATCTAAACTTAACAAAGAGGGCGGGGATTTATTCTAATTACTCAAAAGGATTTACACCACCGCAAGTGGGAACTTTATTCAGAAATGGGAAGAATACTACAGGAAATGCATTTACTTTAAAACCAGCAGAATTTCATAATTACGAACTAGGAGCATATTATTCAATACCATCGAAATTAAAGGTAGATATAGCGATATACCAATTAGATGGTATCAATAGATTAGTTTCTATTAGAGATACTTCAGGAAATTTTATTCAAAAAAACGCAGGAAAAACACGTTCTATGGGAGTTGAATTAGGGCTACGATATAATGTGCTGTCTAATTTATTTGTTAATTATAGTGGAAGTTATGCTACACATGAATACTTGTCTTTTTTTGAAAACAATGTAGATTATTCTAATACAAATATGCAAACGGCTCCTAATTATATAAGTACAGCTTCTTTAAATTATAAGCCAATATCTGATTTGCTTTTAACATTAGAGCATGAGCAAATTGGAGAATATAATACAAGTTTTGAAGGGCAAGCCGTAATAGGAAAAGATACTTCTGGAGGAGACATTTTAGGAACTTCTACATATGGAGGACATAACATTTTTAACTTTAGAGCAAATTATACTTACAAGCAGTTTGAAATTTGGGGACAAGCATTGAATATTTTTGATAAGCTTTATGCTGTAAGAGTTTCATATAGTAGATGGAGTAAGCAAAATACGTATAGTATTGGTAATCCAAGAGCATTTCATTTTGGAGTGAAATATAACTTTTAATACTAAGTAATAGCTAAAAATTAACCTCATGGTAGTAAAGCTATGAGGTTAAAAAATATTCAAGATGAAAAATAGAAAATTAAATCAATGGTTGTGGAAATGGCATTTTATTGCTGGAATTATATCACTTCCTTTTGTGTTGATTTTGTCAATAACAGGAGCGGTTTATTTGTTTAATCCTAAAATAGAAAAAGTAGCAAAAGAGAAGTTTGAAAATGTAGAAGTTACATCTCAAAAACCTATTTCTTTTCAACAACAATGGGAAATAGCAAAGAATCAAATGAAGAAGAAACCCAATAGTATGGTGTTGTCTTTAAATTCAGAAAAAGCTACTGAGTTTGTTTCGGGTAGATTTAGTCATAAAAAATCATTGTTTGTTAATCCTTATACAGCTGAGGTTTCTGGGAAATTCTCTCCCAAAGATACTTGGATGTATTCAATTAGAAAGTTGCATGGAGAATTATTAGGAGGTAAAATAGGAACAAAACTAGTTGAGTTGATAGCTAGTTGGATGATAGTATTAATTATAACCGGATTGTATGTTTGGTGGCCATTTCAAAGAGGTATAAAAGGAGTTTTTACAATTAGACTCAAAGAAGGAAGAAGAATTTTGTTTAGAGATTTACATGCAGTAATTGGATTCTGGATTTCGGGATTATTGCTTATTACTTTAGCGGGAGGCTTACCATGGACAGATGTTTTTGGTGCTAATTTTAAGAAAATACAGAAGCTTACAAATACAGGTTATCCGAAAACATGGAGTGGAAGAGGATTAACATCAGTTGTTTCAGAAAAAGCTTTAACTTTAGATGAAATGGTTGCAATTGCAACACAACAAAACTTGAAAGGTGTTGTAAGTATAGGGCTTCCTAAAAATGCTCAAAGTACGTTTAGTGTTTCTAATAAAACATTTGATTTAGGAGCTCAAAAAATGTTACATTTTGATCAATATTCAGGTAAGTTGATAAAAAAACATAATTGGAGTGATGTTGGTTTTTTAATGAGAGGAAGAATGTGGGTAATGGCATTCCATCAAGGTCAGTTTGGAGTTTGGAATTGGTGGATAATGTTCGGAGTTGCAATTTTACTAACTATTATGAGTATTGGGGCAATAGTTTCATACATTTTAAGAAAACCAGAAAAGAATTTAGGAGTTCCAAAAGTGTCAAATAGTTTTAAGATAAGTCCAATTATTATAACTTTGCTATTATTATTGGGGTTATTGTTGCCTCTTTTTGGAGTGAGTTTGCTTATAATTATAGCCTTTGAACTGATTCAAAAAAACAAGGGAGCTTCAGTAATAAATTTCACATAATTTTAACGTAAGGTTATGTAATTTTAATGACCAATGACTAAATAATTCACCTTAAATAATTAAACAATGAAAAAATCAATTTTAACAATTCTAGTATTTGTAGTAGCTTTAGTTGCTTCTAATGAAATAAACGCACAAGAGTTTCCAAAGCTAGATAAGAGTCCTATGGATGCTGCTGCATATCCAAGTAGTTATAGAATTTCAGATAAATTAGTAAAAGTAATTTATAGTCGTCCACAATTAAAAGGACGTAGTTTAGACAAATTAGCGCCTCAAGGAAAAGTATGGCGTACTGGAGCAAACGAAGCTGCTGAAATTACATTTTATAAAGATGCTACTTTTGGAGGTAAAGAAGTAAAAGCAGGAACTTATACTTTATTTACAATTCCAGGAAAGAAGGAATGGACAGTTATTTTAAGTACAGCAAAGAACGTATGGGGATCTTATTTTTATAATGAAAAAGAAGATGTAGTTAGAGTAAAAGTACCAACATCTAAATCACCTAGATCAATAGAAGTTTTTTCAATCGTTTTTGATGGAGAAAATAACGATGCTAAAATGCATTTAGGTTGGGGTGATACAATAATATCAGTACCAGTAAAAGGATAATAAACTAATAAAAAGTTTAAAACAAAATCCCTGATAATTTTATCAGGGATTTTTTTATGTTTTATTTTTTGGAACCTTACTAATTAGGTATACTCCTATAACTACAAAAAAACAGCTTATGATTTTAACAGGATTAATATCTTGGGCATATTGTGTATAACCTAATACATAAGCATAAATACTCACCATAATAAAACTAACAGCTGGCTGTAAATATATATAACTGCCGTTAACAGAAGGAGAAACATAGTTTAAAGCATAAATGTTGAATAGATAAGCTAAAAAAGTAGTTCCAATAATAACAAAAGAAATAGCTAAGTATGTATGAGTGGTAAATGCAGAAAAATCAACAGTAACAATATCTGTTATACCAAAAGGAAACATAAACATAAAACCAAATAAGAATACCCAGCTAATAATAGTAATAGAGTTGTATTTTTTCATTAAGGGTTTAACAAGTACTAAATACAGGCCATAAGAAATAGCATTAATAAAAATAAAAAGATTACCAAGTAAAGAACTAGTTCCTTTCGACTGATTTCCATACCAAATTAATAATATTGCACCAATACCACCTATGGTTATTCCTAAAAGTTTATAGAGCGTTATTTTTTCTTTTAAAAGAATAGCGCTAAAAACAACCGCAACAATAGGAACTGCTGTAATAATTATAGAAGCATCAATAGGAGATGTTAAATTTAACCCATGAAAAAAAAGTAATTGATTGGCAGCAACTCCTAATAACCCACAAAGTATTAGTTTAGGGAAATCTTTTTTCTCAATTTTTTCTTTTATAAACGATTTAATAATCCAGAAAAGAATTCCAGCACCTAAAATTCTTAAAAAAACAAAAGCAGAAGGCCCTATTTTATTAGGCATTACTCCTTTTGCAATTAAATAATTAGCACCATAAATAACATTGGCACTGAGTAAAGCAAGGTGAGCTTTTAAAATATTGTTCTTCAAAATAATGAATTTAATCTATTACAAAGAACATTCATTTTTTTAAAATAAACTATTTCCCAACAAAGATTAACAACTGTGAAGTTTTTGTTCATTTTATATAACATGATAATAACAGTTTAAGCCATTTTTTTACTTTAAACTTCCAAACAATAACCGTAAATTTGCAGCTTCTTAAAAGAGAGACAATGCAATATAATCACCAAGAAATAGAAAAGAAGTGGCAACAATTTTGGGCAGACAACCAAACATTTAAAGCCAGTAATACATCAGATAAACCTAAATATTATGTTTTAGACATGTTTCCTTATCCATCAGGAGCAGGATTGCATGTAGGACATCCATTAGGATATATTGCTAGTGATATATATGCACGTTATAAACGTCATAAAGGGTTTAATGTATTGCATCCACAAGGATATGATTCTTTTGGATTACCAGCTGAGCAATATGCTATTCAAACAGGACAGCATCCAGCAATAACAACCGAAACGAATATTAAAACGTATCGTCGTCAGTTAGACAATATTGGTTTTTCTTTCGATTGGTCACGTGAGGTTCGTACTTCTAATCCAGAATATTACAAGTGGACACAATGGATTTTTATCCAGTTGTTCAACTCTTGGTATAATAAAGATACAGACAAAGCAGAAGATGTTTCAACTTTAGTTTCAAAATTTGAAAAAGAAGGAAATGCAAACATCAATGCAGTTTCAGATGAAGATATTACTGTTTTTTCAGCAGAAGAATGGAAAGGTTTTTCAGTAGAAAAACAACAAGAAATATTATTACAATATCGTTTAACATTTTTATCAGATACAGAAGTAAACTGGTGTCCAGCTTTAGGAACAGTACTTGCAAATGATGAAATAGTAAACGGAGTTTCAGAAAGAGGAGGACATCCAGTAGTGCGTAAAAAAATGACCCAATGGTCTATGCGTATTTCTGCTTATGCACAACGTTTGTTAGACGGATTACAAAATATAGATTGGCCACAACCATTAAAAGATTCTCAAACAAATTGGATAGGAAGAAGCCAAGGAGCCATGGTTTCTTTTGATGTTGAAAATTACGATGCTAAAATAGATGTGTTTACAACACGTCCTGATACAATTTTTGGAGTAAGTTTTATGACATTAGCTCCAGAGCATGAATTGGTAGCTAAAATAACTACAGACGAACAACGTGAAGCTGTTGAAGCTTATGTAGAAGCAACGTCAAAGCGTTCGGAAAGAGATCGTATGGCAGATGTAAAAACTATTTCAGGAGTATTTACAGGAGCTTATGCTTTACATCCATTTACAGGAAAACAAGTGCCAATTTGGATCGGTGATTATGTATTAGCAAGTTACGGTACAGGTGCGGTTATGGCAGTTCCTTGTGGAGATCAACGTGATTATGATTTTGCAAAACATTTTGGATTAGACATACCAAATATTTTTGCAGATGTAGATATTTCTGAAAAAGCCAATGATGCTAAAGATGGAATTAAATTAGCAAATTCAGATTTCTTAGATGGTTTAAATTATAAGAAAGGAATGAAAACCGTAATCTATGAATTAGAAAAACGCGGTTTTGGTTACGGAAAAATAAACTATCGTTTGCGTGATGCGGTATTTAGCCGTCAGCGTTATTGGGGAGAGCCATTTCCAGTATATTATAAGAATGGAGTGCCTCAAATGATTGAAGCAAAACATTTACCAATAGCATTACCGGAGGTAGAAAAATATTTACCAACAGAAGATGGAAAACCACCATTAGGAAATGCTGAGGTTTGGGCTTGGAATACAGAAACTGCTGAGGTAGTTAGTAATGATTTAATAGATAATGAAACTATTTTCCCGCTAGAACTAAATACAATGCCAGGATGGGCTGGAAGTTCATGGTATTTTAACCGTTATATGGATTCAACAAACGAAGGAGAGTTTGTAAGTAAAGAAGCGGTTGACTATTGGAAAGAAGTGGATTTATATATTGGTGGGTCTGAGCATGCAACAGGGCACTTATTATATGCACGTTTTTGGCAAAAATTCTTATTCGATAGAGGATTGTTACCAGTTGATGAGTTTGCTAAAAAACTAATCAACCAAGGAATGATTTTAGGAACATCAGCAATTGTTTATAGAATTACTGGAACAGATAAATATGTTTCTAAAAATCTTAAAGGAGAATATGAAACAGATGAAATTAGAGTAGATGTTAAGTTGATTAATACTTCTGACGAATTAGATATTGAAGCTCTAAAAAAATGGCAACCTCAATTTGAAAATGCAGAGTTTGTTTTAGAAGAAGGAAAATACATTGTAGGTCGTGAGGTAGAAAAAATGTCAAAGCGTTGGTTTAATGTTGTAAACCCTGATGATATTTGTGAAGAATATGGTGCAGATGCATTGCGTTTATTCGAAATGTTTTTAGGACCATTAGAACAAACTAAACCTTGGAAAACATCTGGAATTTCAGGTGTGTATTCTTTCTTAAAGAAATTATGGAAATTATATGTAGGTGAAAATGGTATTAATGTTTCTGATGCAGAACCAACAAAGGATGAATTAAAAACTTTACACAAAACAATTAAGAAGGTAGAGGAAGATATTGAGAATTTCTCTTTCAATACATCAGTATCTACGTTTATGATTGCGGTAAATGAATTAACAGCGCAAAAATGTAATAAGCGTGCTATTTTAGAACCGTTATTAGTATTAGTTTCTCCGTATGCACCACATATTTCAGAAGAATTATGGAGTCAATTAGGACATACAGAATCTATTTCTACAGTAACATTTCCAAAGTTTGAAGCTTCTCATTTAGTAGAGAGTGCTAAGAATTACCCAATTTCATTTAATGGTAAAATGCGTTTTACATTAGAGCTACCGTTAGATATGAGTAAAGATGAAATAGAGAAAACAGTCATGGCACATGAAAAAACACAAGCACAATTACAAGGAAGAACACCTAAAAAAGTAATTGTAGTGCCAGGTAAAATTATAAACATAGTAGGTTAATAAAACCGAAGCAAGCATAAGAAAACCACAAGCATTTTGTTTGTGGTTTTTTATTTTTTAATTAATTTCACGGCAGGATTAAAACTAGTAAAAAATTAACAATGAAAAATATATTTAAATTTTTTGCAGTTATAGCAATGTTTGTTTTAACTGCATGTTCTAATAGCGGATTCGTTGATTTAAATAATTTGCCTTTACAAGGAAAAGTATTTGGAGAGTCCTTTAAAGCAACAGGAGGTAAAGCTTTTCTTAATGGAAATAACTTAAGTGTTAACATAACAAATGTTGCAGCAGATTGTAACTCAAATGTTTTAGATTATTTATTATACATTTCAATTGATGTAGAAAATCAAGCAGGAGTACCTAGTAAGGTTAATGTTGTGTTTAACAAAAAAGGAGAAACTCCTTTGAATAAATTAAATAGTACAGTTCTTGTAGAGTCTTTAACAACAACTCAAGCTACTGTAAGAATTAAGGCTGTGGCTGATGCAGATAATACTGTAGAAGGAGTATTCACGGTTCCATTTTGTCAATAAAAAATAACTCACTTTATTTAAAGTCATTACAATATTGTAATGACTTTTTTATTCTAAAAAAATAATACTATGAAAAAGTTTACTTTCAATAGCTCTTGGCTTTTTGTATTAATTCCAATAGGAATTGTGTTTTTTGTCGTAATGCCAGAAATACAAAAAAAGTACCAAGCATATAATAAACAGCAAACAGAATTACAACAAGAAATAGTACAATTAGACTCTTTAAAACAATTAGAGAATCCAACAAGAAGAGATTTAAATACAATAAGCCGTTTAGAAACCACAGTTCGTATTAAAAAGTTAACCTATGGTAAACAACGATACTTATATTATAAACTTGGTGGAATGCTTGTTGTTTTTGTCTTCATGTTTGGCGGAATGTTTTTCTCAAGTTTTTTAGTTAGAAGAAAAAAGAGGTCACCTAATAATAAAGAAATAATTTTCAATTTTGGTGATTTTACTCAAGATGCAATAGGAAAACAAATATCATGGGAAGCAACAGAAGGTTCAGGAAGTAATTTCTTAAGTGAACACTTAAAGAAAACGAATAAAGGTTATAAAATTAGTTCAAGTTCGTACATGAAGTTTGTGGCTTGGGGATTCTTTTTAGTTGGAGCAAACTTTACTTTATGGTCTTTTGTTGAGTTTTTTGAATTTTCAAAAGAAGCAATGGGTTTTATGCAAGCAGGTAAAATATTTTTTACAACAGGAGGAGTATTTTTATTAGTAGGTGTTTTTCTATTAATCAGTACAGGTGCAAAGGCTTATTTTCATACTAGAAAAAGAAAAATGGTTGTTGGAAGTGAGATTATTCCTTTTCAAAATGCATATGCACTCCAAGTATTAGAAAAGTTCATACCAGGAAAATCATCGGGAGGATACTTCTGTTACGAAGCAAACTTGGTAACTAACGACGGTCAACGATTTAATTTATTAAACCATGGAGATAAGCAGTATCTTTTAAGTGATACAGTTAAAATAAGCAAAATTTTTAATGTTCCAGTTTGGAATATGAATGTGCAATAGAATTTATTAAATAAAGTTTTAGTATTTTACACTAAAATTAAAGGGGCGTACGTGAATATTTTATCTTGTAGTAAAAATCAAAATTCGAATACTAAATACTTTTCTTCAATTAAAGAAGTGCCTTATGAAGTATGGGAAGAATTAGGATGCACAGATAATATCTATTTCACCCCTAAATACCTAGAGGCGTTAGAGCAAAACAATAAGACAATACATTTTGCATATATTATACTGTTTGATATTAATAACAAAGCAATTGCTTTAGCTAATATTCAAATAGTCGACTTTTATTTAGATAGTGTTCAAAACGACATGCAATCTATTGTTGAATGGGTAAAGTGTATGGGGAGAAAATTAAGAATTATATCTCCAGAAAAACCATTTAAAGTACTTACTTGCGGTAATACATTTGTAAGTGGAGAGCATGGAGTTTTTATTAAGAATAATCAAAATAAAAAAGAAGTACTTAAGCAAATTGCTAAAGCGGTAGTAAATTATTCCAATATTAGCGCTAAGAATACAGCGGATGCTTTTATGCTAAAAGATTTTGAAAAAGAATCACTTTATATAACGCATGAGCTACATGAAGAAGGATATAATTCGTTTAAAGTAGATCCGAATATGGTTCTAGAATTAGATAATGATTGGAGTTCTATTGAAGATTATTTAGCTGCTTTAAAAACAAAATTTAGAGTAAAAGCAAAAAGAGCATTAAAGTTGAGTAGTCTTTTAAAAGTTGAAGATGTAACTGAAGACAGATTAAAAGACTTGAAGCCAGAAATGACAGTGTTGTATAAAACAGTGTCTACAAAGTCAAGTTTCAATTTAGGAGATTTTAATATAGAGACCTATAGAACTTTAAAAGAAAATTTAGGAGATAACTATTTTTTAAAAGCCTATTGGTTAGAAGATAAACTGGTAGGTTTCTTATCAGGGATTTTTAATAAGAAATCATTGGATGCACATTTTGTTGGAATTGATTACGATTATAATAAAGAATATGCTGTATATCAAAGAATGTTGTATGATTATATAAGTTTAGGAATAGATAAAAAAGTAAAGACAATTAATTTTGGAAGAACAGCTAGTGAGATAAAAAGTTCTGTTGGAGCTAAACCTCAAGATTTAACAATCTATCTGCGACATAAGAATACGATACCAAATCGTATTTTAAGTTTGTTTTTAAAAAGAATTCAACCATCGGAGTTTAAACAAAAACATCCATTCAAAAAGAAAGAATTAAGAGAGCAAGTTAATTTGTAAAAATGAAAGACACACAAGAGTTACTAGATATACTTACTTTAAAAGATATTGGAGAGAATAATTTTAATGGAATAAGTAAAGATATTGGAAGCCCAAATGTATTTGGAGGACAAGTATTGGCACAGTCATTAAACGCTGCTTACAGAACCGTTTCAGAAGAACGTATATTACATTCGTTACATTCATATTTTTTAGAAGCAGGTAATTTAGAAAAACCTATTACCTATAATGTACAAGTAATACGAGATGGAGGAAGTTTTTCAACTCGAAGGGTAACAGCACATCAAGAAGATAAAACGATTTTTATATTGGCTTGTTCCTTCCATAAAAAAGAGGAAGGATATGAACATCAAATGCCAATAAAGAAAGATATAAAACAACCAGAAGAGTTATATAGCTGGACAGATATGTTAGATCAGTTTGGAGATTTCTTACCTAAAAAGCTAAAAGCATTTTTAAGTATAGAAAGACCAATAGATTTTAAACCTGTACAAATTGCGAATCCTTTAGATATGCAAGATTTGCCTCCGGTTGTGGATGTTTGGTTTAAGTTGAAAGGAGATCAAGTAGATTTATCTTTGGCTTTAAAACAACAAATTTTAACTTATATATCCGATTATAATATTTTAACAGCTTGTTTAAATCCAAATGCAAGTGTAGCTAATTTTGGAAATACACAAATGGCAAGTTTAGATCATTCGATGTGGTTTCATAGAGACTTTACTTTTGATGATTGGATGCTATTTTCTATAGAGAGTCCTAATAGCTTTGGAGCTCGTGGTTTTGCTTGTGGTAATATCTACACCAGAAAAGGTGAGTTAATCGCTTCAGTGGCTCAAGAAGGCCTAATGAGACCAATGAAGAAGAAATAAAAAGAAGTATAAAAAAAATCCCGAGTAAATTTACTCGGGATTTTTTTGTTTTATAAAGTATCAACTAGATGTTTTTAGTACTTATATGAAACTCTTCGTAAGTTTCTAATAAGCTCATTAAACCAGAAACTAAATCTTGAGTTTCTATCAAAATACTAAAGTATAATGTAGTGTTTTTAGGACTTGTTTCATCAGTTCTAATACGTGCAACTTGCTTTTCAATAGAAGCAGCAACATCTACCAATAATTCTTTCTTTTCATTTATAATTTGTTCTAAATTATCAAAGCTTCTTTTTTCGAAAGTAGAGCTAATTTCTTCTAATAATTTAGATAGTATATTGTCTATATGTTTAAGGTCTTTTAATTGTCCTTTCTTTAAGTTTTTGTGGTTGTTATTAACGTGTTTAAAACTTGCTCTAGAAATATAACTAATAGACTGAGCAACGTCTTGTAAATAACCTAAAACTAAAATATAAAATCTACTTGCTTGTACAGAAGAATCATCTAACGACTTAATAAAGTAGAATACTCCATCTTTTAAACCATCAATTTCATCATTTAATTTTCCTACGTGTTTATCAGTTTTACGTAGCTTATTTAAATCGTGATTAGCTAAATCGTTAACTACATTTGTATATAATTTATTAACACGTGTTGCAACTTCAGCAATATGATCAGCGCTTTCTTCAATTACTCCATTAATGGTAATTAATTCAGCTCTTTCAATATGCATTTGCTTTTTTTCTTCTTTAGATTTCTTTCTGTGAATTAAAGTATTTCTTCCTATTAATAGTGCAACTACTAATAATAAAACAGGAATCATTACCATATCCCAGCTAATTAAGTAAGCAACTAAAGCTGCGGCAACAAAGGCAGTTAAAGCGGTTAGAAACCAACCTCCAACAACGTTAATTACACCAGCAACTCTATATACAGCACTTTCACGCCCCCAAGCTCTATCAGCTAAAGAAGTACCCATGGCAACCATAAAAGTTACATAAGTAGTAGATAAAGGTAACTTCATAGAAGTAGCTATAGAAATTAAAATACCAGCTACGATTAAGTTTACAGATGCTCTTACTAAATCAAAAGCAGGCATTTCGTATGTTTTATCTTTAGGTAATTCTATAACTGGTTTCTGAAATTTAGAATCAACAAAAGCTAATGTTTTTTTAGGTACAACAGAAGTTATAACTGTATTTAATCCCATTGCAATTCTAACAACTATTCTAGATAAAGGATTTGGTTGGAATTTTTCATGTCCATCTCCTTGACGTGATAAGTTAATACCTGTTTCAATTACTTTTTTAGCTTTACTTGAAGTCCATAAAGTAACTACCATAATAGCTCCTGCAAATAATAATAACCATACATTAGAAGGTACTTTTTTTGCTAAGATTCCCATTTTGAAAGCTTCAGGGCCTAAATTAGCAATATTAATTAATGGATCATTTAATGCCTGATATGAGTTCCATGCTGCAACTGGTACTCCAACAAAGTTTACCAAGTCGTTTCCAGAGAAAGCCATAGCTAATGAAAACGTTCCAACTCCAATAATAAGTTTTAAAACATTAAGCTTAAATACACTAATTAAAGCTTGAGATATTAAACTCCAAACAACAAAACTTCCAATAATTATTTCTAAAGTATTTCCTTCAATTAAGTGTTTTACGTCTTTGTAAAATGGAGTTCCTTTTAATCCTTTTATTATTATAAAATAGGTAATAGCAGTAATAGCAAAACCTCCAAAAATGGCGTTTACATAACTAGGTTTTTTCTCAAAATTGAAAGAGTAAATTAAACGAGAAATAAACTGTACAATAGCACCTACAGAAAAGGCTACCACAACAGAGAGTAGTATTCCGTTTATAATTTCTACTGCTTTTTTATGATTAATGTAGTTCCAAATATCAGTAATAGATTGAGCATCATTTGTAGAAATTTTGATTAAAGAAATACATACTGCAGCTCCTAATAATTCAAATACAATAGATACGGTAGTTGAAGTAGGCATTCCTAGAGAATTAAAGATATCTAGTAATAAAATATCGGTAATCATAACAGCCATAAATATGAACATGATGTCTTGAAACATGAACATATTTGGGTTGAAAATACCTTTACGTGCAACTTCCATCATTCCACTTGAGGTAACAGCTCCCATGAATACACCGATACTAGCTATTATCATTATATTTCTAACCTTAATGGCTTTAGAACCAATAGCAGAATTTAAGAAATTAACAGCATCGTTACTTACTCCAACAACTAAATCGACAATGGCTAAAGCAGCTAAAGCGATAAGCATTAAAATATATGGATCTCCCATTTTTTAGTTTTTAATTAAGATTTGCAAATCTACAAACACTGAGCAGTGTTTGTGTTAGGTTTACGTTATTTTTTTTTAAAAATGAACATCTATTTGTAATCGGTACATTAACTGATTCGTGCTAGTTGTTATATCTAAGTAACTTACATCAGTTTGTACTTTTAATTTATGGCCTGAAATATATTTTGAAAGTCCTATAGTGTATTGATTTTGAGTGTTTTTTCTCGTTATCTCTTTATCGAAAGAAACATTGGTATAACGACCAGATAACTCCCAGTTTTTAGGAAATAGATAACCGGTTTGTAAATTTAAGGAGTTTCCAACTTGTACAATATCACCAGTTAAAGAGCCATCTGAGTTTTTTGCAATAGGATCTTTGGCATTTCTATGAGCAAATTCCCCCATAAAAGAGAAGTTTTTATACTTAAATATTGCATCTAAAAAGTAGGTAGTAATATCTGTTTCGTAAAAGCCAGTATCATTTTTCATATACGTTCCTAAATTACTTCTATCTTTTACAGCATTGTCATTAAAATCATAGCTCATTCCTATAGCAAGTTTAGGTTTGTTTTCTCTAAAAAGACTACCACCTATGAAATGACCATTATTAGTGAACTTTCCAAAAGGAAACAATTCTAAATGAGCTGTATATTGGTAACCACCAATGTTACCGGTTGTAACATTACGTCCTTCTCCTTGTGAAAAAGCAAAGGTTTCTTTAATAATAAATTTTTCAGAAATATGAAATTGATGTTTTAATTGAAACCCTAAATCACGGTCAATATTAAATATAGCATTTAACAAAGAACGATCAACAAATTGCATATTACCAGAGGAAATTATACGTTCCCTATTTCCTGGTAATTTTGCTTGACCAACCCATAATTCGAAATTTTGATAAAAGTTCCATTTAACAACAGCATCTAAAATATATCTAGGAGCGTTGTTTGTAAACTCTGAGGCTCCACCAATATCTGAATTAGAAAAGCCTAATTCTAATTTGTATTTTAACTTTGGAGAAAAAGCAAATCCTTTTAAATTTAAACGAGCTCTTCTTATCTGAAAAGCAGATGAATTATTAGAAAGACCATCAGAGTTTGAATCCCATTTAGCAGTGGTTAAAAATTGCATTCTGGCTGAAGCATTCATAGACCAAGTACTGTCTTTTCCAATTAGGTTAAATAAACCATTTCCAAATTTTGGAGCATTTGATTTTTGAGAGTGTATACTTAATGTTATAAGCATACCAATGATGATAAATAGTTTCTCTAATTTCATTAATTTAGTATAATTCGACTCCATTGATCGTAAAAAGCTGGCAATACTAATATAAATATAGGATATATTAAAATTTTAAATATAATGAGACAAGTTTTCAGGGCCTTCCAAAATAGTCCTTGAAATTTGCATAGTACCATCTTCATTGGTAACTACATGCCATTTAATAAGAGTAATTTGCTGGTTTTCTATTTCAAGTCCAGTAATACATCTTGGGTGCACACAACTTCCATCATTAAAATGAGGCAATTCATTTGGTGAAGGAAATCTAGGGCGATGCGTATGACCAGTTACAATCATTTGATTGTTATTCTTTTGAATCCATTCTTCAAGGCGACTTTCAACTTTTATAAGTTCTTTGAAGTTTTTTGCAGGACTTGTAGGATCATCTATTCCTATTAACTGTAATGGACGCCAGAGTATTTTAACTAAGAAACGACTAAGTTTCCAAAAGTTATAATTAAACCAATCTGCCTGATGTCCATGTAATAAGAAAATAGACTTACCATTTTCTTGTTCTAGTCTTATTGCTTCAGAAAAAGAAGCGTTTTTTAGAAGTTCTTTATTTTTTCCATCAACGGTATCGTAGTAATAGTCTAAATTCTTAGCAACTTTTTTTGGATTTCTATAATCCATATCGTGATTTCCCCAAATAAAATGCAAGTGATTTTTTTTGTGAAACTCTCTTAAAAGTAAGTATACATCTTTATTAGCATTAAAAATGTTAGCAAATTTATTTTCCCAAAGTTCATCTCCATCACCTAACTCAATATACGTAAAGTCTTTTTGTAAATACTGTGACAAAGCATAATGAAATATTTTTCTATTGTGCGAAAAGTCGTCTGCAAAACTATTATCACCTCTATGACAATCTGAAAATAATACATATTTCGATTGCTCAGTTAATTCTAATTTCTTGGCATTTTTAAAAGCTCTTGTTATTCTGCTATTAGAAGACATTACTTACTTATAAATATTATAAAATATGAATATGCTAAAATAAATGTTTTATGGAATATTAATTGATTCGATGTTTTTAAATAATTGAATATTAGTGTTCTGGAATAATATTTTTTATTTTAAAATATTTTTTAATGCTGATTTTAAGTAACTTAGATATTAATGTAAGTATAAACTTATTATTAAGTAGTATTAATTTAATCCCCCGTAAAAATGAAAAAAACGTACTTATTAATTCCGTTATTATTGTTGATTGTCCGAGTTTCTAACATTTATAGTCAAGAAAAAATGTTTTATGGAACTATTGAAACATCATATGCTTTAAAACTACAAAAAGTTGCTCCAAAAGACATTAAAATTATCTCCTCTTTAAATGGGTTTAGTGCTGTGAAGTTAGGAAACGATGCTGCAGAAAAATTGCATCATATGATTTTAACTCATGGCCCAGGATTTATTTATGAATCTTCCGAAAGTAATGCAATTAAAACTATTAAGAAATTAGCTCAAAGAAGTAAGAATTTAAAGAAAGCTAGTTATAGTATTTCAGAAAGTCAAAAAGTAAACCAAGCAATTGGATTAGTAAATAATACTAACATAGCAAATCAAATTGTTGAGTTAGAAAACTATGGTACTAGATATCATACAACTCAGAAAGCTAATCAATCTGTTTTAGATTTAAAACAAAAATGGGAAACAATGGCAAATGGTAGAGCGGATGTTTCAGTCAAATTAGTGAACCATAACAGTACTACAATGCCTTCCCTTATTATGACAATAGAAGGAAAAGATATTCCTAATGAGTTTGTTATTTTAGGTGGACATATTGATTCTGTAAGCCCTGAGAGAGAAACCAATGCTCCAGGGGCTGATGATAATGCTTCAGGAATAGCAACAATTACAGAAGTGGCAAGAGTACTTTTAGAAATGAATTTTAAACCTCAAAGGACTATTGAGTTTATGGCATATGCTGCAGAAGAAGTTGGTTTGAGAGGTTCTAAAGAAATTGCACAAGATTATAAAAGTAGAAACGTCAATGTAATTTCATACGTTCAGTTTGATATGACAAACTATAAAGGGTCACCAAAAGACGTTTACATTTCAGACGATAGTTATAATAGTAGTGCTTTAAATTCTTTTTTAGCTCAATTAATGGATACGTATAACTCTTCAGGTAATCATCAGTTTACTTATGATTATACACGTTGTAATTATGGTTGCTCAGATCATTATAGTTGGGCACAGCAAGGTTATGATGCGGCATTTCCTTTTGAAGCATCTTTTAATGGTTCTAACCCATATATCCATACTGTAAATGATACCTTTAATAGATCAATTACTCCAAATGCAACACATGCAGCAAAATTTGCTAAGCTTGGATTGGAATATTTAATTGAAGTTGCTAAAAGTGAAGGGAGTGTGGTGGTACCAACTTATTGTAATTTAAAAGGAGATAATGTAAATGATGAGTATATACAAAATGTTACTTTAGGAAATATTAATAATAATTCTGACGGAGGAAATGGATATCAGGATTTTACAAGTTTATCTACAGAACTAAATAAGAATAATCAATATACAATTACAATTACGCCTAAATGGACTGGTACTGTGTATAATGAAGGGTATGCAATTTGGATAGATTACAACCAAGATGCAGATTTTGAAGATCCGGGAGAACAAGTTTGGTCTAAAAATGTATCAAAAGATACTCCAGTTACTGGTTCTTTTACAATTCCAGCTAATGCTAAATTAGGGAAAACAAGAATGAGGATTGCTATGCGTTACAATGTAATTCCTAATCCATGCGGTTCTTTTAATTATGGAGAAGTAGAAGATTATTCAGTAGTAATATCAGAAGCTACAACAGTTAATATTTGTGATGGTATTGCTAATTACGATGCATCGGTAAATTATCAAACTGGTGACAAGGTTGTTTATTCTAATACATTATATGAAAGAACAGCTACTGGGTGGAAAAATATAGGAAATTGTAATAGTAATAAGAGAGAAACTAAAACGGAGCAGGAGTTTTTGGTAAATGATAAAGATGTTATTTTGTTTTCTCCTAATCCTGTACGAGGGAATTCTTTTAAAATAAAAGTTTATAATGAACTATGGAAATTTAGAGCTGTGAAACTTTATGATTCAAATGGAAGATTACTTAAAGAAGTTTCAATGAATGTAGATGAAGAGATGATTAATATTTCAGATTTTGCCACCGGAGTTTATTTTATAACGTTAAATAAAACAGGGAAAAAGTATACACAACAGTTTGTGAAAAAATAAAAACTACCTTATTTAAAAATAAAAAACCCAAGTTTTAAACTTGGGTTTTTAAATTTATAATAATTTAATATTATCTAACTTTAGGAGTAAAGTTTCCAGGTGCATCTTGAGGAGCATTTGTTGTTCCAGCATCTCCTGAATCATTCCAAATATCCCATTCAGCAAATGTATATGTAGCATTTCCTGTAGTTACTGAAGCTTTACGGTAAGCTCTACCATCTTCAAATTCATGGTTAGTTCCAGTTCCATCTTCACCAGGTACACCGAAAACATCAACAACTTTACCAGAAGGATCAACTAATTCAAAGTTATCATCTCCATTAGTGTTAGCAGCACCCTCAGCTAAATCAGGCGCAAAACCGAAAGTTGCTTGGAAAGTAGTTGCATCTGCAGCAATAACAAATGCTTGACCAGCAGTAATTGTATTACCTGATAAATCTACAGAACTACTAGAAGGTGTAGTACTACCATTAGTATATCTTCTAAGTGTCCATCCGTTTAAATCAATACTAGCAGAAGTAGGGTTGTAAATCTCGATGAATCTTGCTCCAAACTCATTATTTGGATCAGCTAACTCTGAAAAGAAAAGAGTACTTGAAGAACCTCCACCACCAGTGCTTCCACAAGCATAAGCTTCTGTAAAGTTTACATCAGTAGCAGCATCTCTTAAATAAATTTGTGGTCCGTTAAAATCAGACATGATACCAGTTACAGAACCTTTTTTATCACTTACATTAGTTGTAGCAAATGCAGCATCAGTTCTAACATAAGTAGTTAATTCGTTAGTACAGTCAGAAGTTAAAAGGTTTGAACCAGAGTATGTTTTAGCAATATCTTTAAATTGAACTCCTTCGATTGTAACTAATTTACTTTCATAGTTTCCAGATAAAGCTTGAGCAAAAGTAATTACTTCTGGAGCTGGTACAGTTCCAGTTGCTTTACTAAGAATGTTTGAGTTAGATAAGTTTAATTGTAATAAACCATTGTACTCACTTAATTTTAAACCACCAACAGCGATTTCTACTTCGTCTCCAATGTTTAAGTTATAAGCTTCACTAAAACGTAAAGCGATTGCAGCTGATGCATCTTGAGCAAAAGCATTTCTGTTTGAAATATTACCTTTAGCAAGGTCAGATGTAATAACTACTTTTATTTTATAGTTTTCAGTAATGGTAGTTTCACTTCCTGTAAAAAATGCTTTAACGTCAGCTAAAGATTTTAAAGTTGGATTGTTAAAACATCCGTACTCTTGAGTAAAATCAACATCTTTAGTATCTCTAATAAATAATTGGTAATCACTACTAAATTTATTTAAAACAGCAGTTACACTACCTTTCTTATCTGGAATAGGTAAAGATTTGAAATCAGAGAAACCACTTGTTCTCATAATGATTGATTCAAAAGTAGCACAGCTTTTAAAAGTTCTGTTTACAGAAAAAGTACTGTTAGGGTCAGCATAAGTTAATCCTTTTTGCTCAGACTGTAAATCATCAATTTTAACAAGAGTGTTAATGTGATTATCAGTAATTTCTCCAATTTTTAAATTAGTAGGTACTAATTCAGCAATCTCAGAAGATCTATCTATATAGTCAACAAAGTCAGTATCTTTAATTCTATCAGTTCCATTTCCTGCTGCATTTTTAACACCAATTTGGAAAGTAGTAAAGTATTTACTTAATGCTAAACCATTAAGTTTAATGTAAACTTTTCTACCTACATTATACATAGCGTTTAAGTTAGTAGCATCAATTCTAACTTCTAATCCAATAGTAGGATTTTCAATTTTATCTTGAATAATTAAAGTTTTGTAAAAGTTACCAGCTCTATCGTTAGAAATAACATACCCGTAAGTATTAATTTCTGTATCACCAGAAGTTTTGATGTATTCATTAAAATCTAATACTCCTCCAGTATATAAATCAGTAATTTCTTTTAACGACTTTAAGTTTGTGTATTGTTTATCTTCACCTGCACTAGGGATAACGAAATCACCATCTTTAACACATGATGAAAAAGAAATTGCAACAAATAAAATTGCAAATATTCTATATAAGGTTAAATTTTTCATTTTGTTATGTTGTTTTTATTAAAATCTATAGTTTACATTTAAGAAGTAAGTAGTACCTCTACCAAACCAGTACTTGTTTCCAAAAGAAGGAGCACCGTTAGCATTATCGTCTCTTAATTCACGATAATTAGCATTTCTTCCTTGTTCGAAACCACCAGTTTTATATTCTTCACCTAATATATTGCTTATGCTAGCAAAAACACTAATGAATTTATTGTTTCCTACTTTCCATGATTTACCTCCAATAGCATTTAAAGTGAAGTAGTCATCGAATTTTTCTTGAGCTAATAATTGTCTAGCTAATACAGGATCGTAATCAGCAAATACTTGCCCGTCAATATCATTTGAGAAGTTATCAGTTCTTCTAATTGGAGATACATCAACGTATGCATTATCAAAGTAGTTAGCTGTAACACCTACGAACCAATAATCAGGGTCTCTATAATCGAATCCAAAAGAGTAAGCAGTTTGTGGTCCTGCAGCAACTCTATAATCTTTTAATAAAGCTTTTCTTCTATCAAAAGAGAAACTTGGGTCATCAGATTTAGCTACGATATCTGGGTTGTTGTTGTATGTATACTGACCATAGTTAGCAGCACCTCTTAACTTAATAGTTGGAGTTACTTGAGCTTCAATACCGAATTCAACCCCCATATGACGCTTATCTATTCCAGTTAAAATTTCTTGAATAAAAGCAGAAGAGTTACCGTTTAAACCATCAGCAAAGAAGAAAGAAATCTCAGTTGCATCTTTAATATCAGTATAGTAACCAGTTAACTTAGAAGTAATGAATGGTGTTCTTAAAATATAAGAAGCATCGAAAGACATTATTTTCTCACTATCTAAAGAGCTAACATCAGCTACAGTTAAATTATTAATTCTTGAATTAGCAAATGAATTTCTGATTGTTGGAGCCTTTGTAAGATATCCTCCATTAAAATCTAATAAGTGACGTCCAGAAATCTTATAAGTTACTCCTGCTTTAGCTCCATAGTTAAAGAAGTTTAATTTTTCAGATTTACCTAAAGAGTTTGTTGGGAAGTACCCATTTTGGTATAAACCTTCTCTTTGGTGAGATGTGTTATGAGCAGAACCCGCAACATAAAAATCTACTTTGTTGTACTTAAACTGTAACTGAGCAAAACCACCATAAACTTGAGACTCTAAGTTATAGTTATACTTAAAACGATCTCCTTTAGTAACAAATCTTTCTGGAGTTAAAATATTACTTTGTTGTTGGTCAAAGTTAGCACCAAAATTATTTACATCTTTATAAAAGTTAGCACCTAACATATCTATAATTGTAGCAAAGTTTTCAGACTTTAATCTACGGTACTCTAAACTTGCGTTTAAAGTAATGTTATCAGTTAACTCTGTATTAAGAATAGTATTAGCAGTAAATTGCTTATCGTCATTTCTGTCTTCATATAAAACAAAACGAGCATCATCTTTATCTCCTTCATTACCAAAATATAAATCATCCCAATTGATTTGACCATTATTTTGGAAGTTTACTAAAGCTTTATAAGCTCCTTCGAAATCAGGTCCATTAGGATTAGATAAGTAGAAGCTTGGTAATTTTCTATAGTATGTAGGATCTGGGTTATTTCCTCCGTTAAAATCTAAACGGCTGTTACCTATTTCTCCAAATTGATAAGCTACACCAGTATTTAAAGTTGTAGATTCACCTATGTTCCAAT
This sequence comes from Tenacibaculum aiptasiae, assembly GCF_965221665.1. Classification (NCBI taxonomy): domain Bacteria; kingdom Pseudomonadati; phylum Bacteroidota; class Flavobacteriia; order Flavobacteriales; family Flavobacteriaceae; genus Tenacibaculum; species Tenacibaculum aiptasiae. Next base: position 971,067 of record NZ_CBDCSN010000002.1, on the reverse strand, counting down.
AGTGATTTAACATAATAATTGGCTCATCTACTCTTCTAATACGTGAGTTGCGAATTTCACCAGCTTGATATCCCCAATATGAGTTATATTTAATACCTCTTATATCGTATACTTCTTGAGTATGAGGAGCTGCTTTACCTCTTCTATTTTCAGCTTGAATTATAGTTAAGTTTAAACTATGATCGTTATTGATTTGCTTTTCAAGAGAAACAAAAATAGAATGTGCATTGTATAAGCTTCCATCAACAAAACCTTCTTCAGCGTATCTTTTGCTACCAGAAGCAGCGATAGCCCATCCGTTTTCTAATAAACCTGAAGCGTATGTAGCCATTAAACGGTGCGTATAACTTCTATTAGAAGAAGCATATGAAACTCTACCTCCTTTTCTGTATTCAGAAGCTCTTGTATTAATATTAGTAGAACCTAAAACTCCACCAAATGTATAATTAGAAGGTGTTAAACCTGTACTAAATTCTTGATTACGTAAAACATCGTTTAAACCACCCCAGTTACTCCATTGTGGACGACCGTTATACAATTTGTTCATTTCAATACCATTGATAAGAACTTTACCATTTTCAGAATCTAAACCACGAATTCTGTAAAAAGAAGAACTCCACTCAAAAGCAGCAGTACGTAAATACACATCTCTAGAAGATTGTAATAATCCAGAAATGTTGTCGGCAGCACTAGTATCATCGTTTAACTCATCATCAGTAATAGTGATGGTACTTAAATCTTGATCTTCTGATATATCTTCATACATCATTATAGTACCTAAATCGATTGTCTTACCAGCTAATTGAACAGGGAAGTTTTGGGTTTCAAACCCGCTAAGGGATACAACTACAATTTGTCTTCCATCGGGTAAACCATTTAATGTAAAAGCACCATCAACACCAGTAGTACTACTGATATTGGTTTCTCTTACACTTATAGAAACACCTTGTAGAGGTTTTTCAGAATCGCTGTTTATTACGACTCCTTTTACAACGTTCTGCGCATTCATGGCAAATAGGCCAGAGAATACCAACAACATTGTTAGCGTAAAATTTCTCATAAATGTTTGTTTATAAAATATTTAAATATGTTAATTCCAACTTGCCAAAAATATGACAAAAGGGATGCAAAATTAGTAAAATTATAATTAGGTTAATGTTAAGTTAACATTATGAATAAGCGGTTTTATATGTTAAAAAATTATTTGGCTTAAAATTTGTTTTATTTTTGCCCAGTAAATTTTATAAAATGAAGAAAATAATATCCCTTTTTATTGTTGCATTAGTAGTTTCATCTTCTTTTGCTCAAAAGGCCCCTAAAAAGTTTAAAATAAGAACGGTAGGTTTTTATAACTTGGAGAATCTTTTTGATACAGTTAATGATCCTGACAAGAATGATGAGGCAAGTCCTATGATGGAAATGGAAGGAGACCGAGAAGAAGTATATAAAGATAAACTAGAAAAACTTTCTGATGTAATTATTCAATTAGGAGCTGAAAAAGCTAAAACTAGTCCTGCTCTTTTAGGAGTTGTAGAAGTTGAAAATAAAAAAGTTTTAGAAGATTTAGTTAATACTGAGAAATTAAAGAAAAAACGTTACGGAATTATACATTTTGATTCACCAGATAAACGTGGTATTGATGTAGCTTTGTTATATCAAAAACGTTATTTTAAGCCAATTCACTTTGAAGCTTTTAACCCTAACATTTATTCAAATAACAGAAAAGTATATACGAGAGATATTCTTTTAGTGTCTGGATATTTAGATGATGAGTTAGTACATGTAATTGTAAATCACTGGCCATCTCGTAGAGGAGGAGAAGCAAGAAGTAGGCCTTTACGTGAAAAAGCTGCTTATAAAGTGACTCAAATAATTGAAAATATCAAAAAAACTGATCCAAATCCAAAAGTAATTATTATGGGTGATTTTAATGACGACCCTATTAATTCTAGCTTTAAAACAGTTTTAAAAACGAAAGCGAAAAAGAAGAACGTAAATGAAGGTGATATTTATAATCCTTATGAAAATATGTTCCGTCGTGGATTTAATACATTAGGGTATAGAGATAACATCAATCTTTTTGATCAAGTTCTTATTTCTTCTCCATTATTAGATAAAGGAGAAAAAGATTTTTCGTCATTTAAAATGTTTAAATCAGGAATTTTTAATAAAAGATTCTTAACTCAAAAGAAAGGACGTTATAAAGGATATCCATTTAGAAGTTTCTCTTTTGGTAGATATACAGGAGGATATAGTGATCACTACCCAGTATACATGTACTTAATTAAAGAAAAATAAAATTAAAAGAGCTTGCAATTGCAAGCTCTTTTAATTTTTACATATATCAGCTAAATAACTATTTAAACGAAGTTGAAAAAGTGTTCCTTTTAATAAGTCGTCAATTTGACCAAGTTCAACTTGTGAAACAGCCATGCTTACTTTTTCTGAAGGTGTTTGTAATAAAATAGATTTACAATTTTCGCCTTTAATACAAGTAGAACAATTCCTTTGTAGCTTTGAATCTACTACTTTTTCTAAAAACTCTTCTATTTCATTTTCAGTTAAATGAAAACCAGTATCGTTAAATATTATTTGTGTTAGACTAGAATCCATGCCTTTCCAACGAAAAGAGATTCCAATATTATTATCGTATATTTTTATAACATTTTCCATATTCAAAATTATTATGGAAACAAATATACATTTTATTTAGATTTGGTCTAAATAAAATCATCTTAAATCTTTTAAAACTAATTGTAGTGAAGTATAGTTGTTCCAAGTGTTTTGATCTAATGTATAAACAATATCAAAATCATTTTGGATGAAACTAATTTTTTTACCAAGGTTAAAACCAATAGCGTTATAAGTTTTGTTATCTGAACCGTAAATAATGTTCAGTTTTAAATGGGTTTTGTCTGCTCCAACTTGTTTTCCGTATCCATTATCTCTAACTGACGATGTAGAAAAAACAGGTTTCATATTTAGAGGCCCAAAAGGAGCCATTTGTTGGATAATTCGATAAAACTTAGGGGTAATTTCAGATAAATCAATTTCAGCATCAATACTAACTTCAGGTGTCAATAAGTCCTTGTCTATTGTTTTAGAAACTACCTCTTCAAATTTAGCTTTGAAGTTTTCATATTGTTCAGGAAGAAGTGTTAAACCTGCTGCATATTTATGCCCTCCAAATTGTTCTATAAACTCAGAACATTGTTCTAAAGCATTATATACATCAAAACCTTTTACAGAGCGTGCCGAAGCAGCTAGTTTTTCTCCGCTTTTGGTAAATACTAAAGTAGGACGATAGTAGGTTTCAATTAATCGAGAAGCTACAATACCTATTACTCCTTTATGCCAAGATTCATCAAAAACAACAGAAGTGAAATTCTCTTCTTCTTTATTCTCTTCAATTTGTATTAAAGCTTCTTGGGTAATTTTTTTGTCTAAATCTTTTCGGTCTGAATTAAATTTTTCAATTGCGCCTGCAAATTCTACTGCCGCATCAAGGTTCATTTCTGTAAGTAATTCGACAGCATAATTACCGTGTTTCATTCTACCAGCAGCATTAATTCTTGGAGCAATAATAAATACAACATCAGTAATGGTAAGTTCTTTATTTTGAGTTTGTTGTATAATTGCTTTAATACCATTTCTTGGTTGGGAGTTAATAACTTGTAAACCGAAATAAGTTAAAGTTCTGTTTTCTCCAGTCATAGGAACAATATCGGCAGCAATAGCGGTAGCAACTAAATCTAAATAAGGAATTAGATCATTAATAGTTTCTCCTCTTCTAGAAGCTAATGCTTGTATTAGTTTAAAACCAACTCCGCAACCACATAATTCATCATAAGGATAATTACAATCTACTTGTTTAGGGTTTAAAACAGCAACAGCTTTTGGGACTTCGTTCCCAGGCTTGTGATGATCACAAATAATAAAATCAATATTTTTACTACTAGCATATGCTACTTTATCTATTGCTTTGATACCACAGTCTAAAGCTATAATAAGAGAAAAGTCATTGTCGTCAGCAAAATCAATTCCGTCATATGATACACCATATCCTTCTTTATATCTGTCCGGGATATAAGTAGAAATGTTAGGGTGAATAGTTTTTAGATAAGAAGACATTAAAGAAACAGCCGTAGTCCCATCAACATCATAATCGCCGTATACTAAAATGTTTTCACCTTTTTTAATAGCTTCTTCTATTCGTTGGACAGCTATATTCATGTCCTTCATTAAAAAAGGATCGTGTAAATCGTTTAAATTAGGACGAAAAAATAATTTAGCTTTATCAAAAGTGTCAATGTTTCTTTGAACCAAAATTTTAGCAAGAACTTTACTAACACCAAGTTCTTTAGCTAATTGATTTACGTTACTAGAGTTTGGCTCTGGTTTTGGTTTCCAACGCATAGCAATTTTTTTAATAATTTAATTATTGTGAAAGTGAATGGCAGTTTTTACTTCAGCAAATTTTCTAAACATTTCCATTACACCACAATACTTATCTATAGATAACTTAACAGCTTTATTTATTTTATCTTCATCTAAATTATCTCCATAAAAATGATAATCGACGGTAACTTTATCGTAGTATTTAGGGTGTTCTTCGGTTAATTCTCCAGTAACTTCCATTTTAAAATCGTTTACAGAAGTTCTCATTTTTTTTAATAAAGATACAACATCTAAACCAGAGCATCCTGCTAGCGATGATAACATCATAGCTTTTGGGCCTAAACCAGAATTGTTTCCTCCATTTTCTTCTGAAGTATCAATTAAAACTTTATGTCCGCTTGGATTGTCGGTTTCAAATTGCATGTTTTCTTTCCAAACTGTTGTGACTGTGTGTGATGCCATAATTTGATTATTTTTTTGTTTCTTGCGTAAGTTGTTTTGTGTGTCTGTCGACTTAGAAAGCCGAATTATTACACAAACGTAGTGCAAAAAGTTATTAATAAAAACAAAAATAAAAATATATGCCACTAGTAACACCGTTATCAGCAGATCATGACTTAGAAACAAAAGAATTAGCTGAGTTTTTTAATGAAACATTAGGGTTTTGTCCAAACTCAGTTTTAACAATGCAGCGTAGGCCAGCCATTTCTAAAGCTTTTATTAATTTGAATAAAGCTGTTATGGCTAATGAGGGTAGAGTAACATCTGCTTTAAAAAGAATGATTGCTTGGGTTTCAAGTAATGCTACAGGTTGTAGATATTGTCAGGCTCATGCTATTAGAGCGGCTGAACGTTATGGAGCTGAACAAGAGCAATTAGATAATATTTGGGAATATAAAACTCATCCTGCATTTTCTGATGCTGAAAGAGCGGCGTTAGATTTTTCTTTAGCAGCATCTATGGTACCTAACATGGTTGATGAAAAAATAAAGACAGAATTATACAAACATTGGGATGAAGGAGAAATAGTAGAAATGTTAGGTGTAATTTCTTTATTTGGATACCTAAATCGTTGGAATGACTCTATGGGGACTTCTATTGAAGATGGAGCTGTAGAGAGTGGAGAACAATATTTAGGAAAGCATGGTTGGGAAAAAGGAAAACATATTTAACCGATACTTGACTTAATTTTAAAAATTACGTACTTTAGAGCAAAACAAAAGTCTTCTCTCTGGAAAGAGAAGACTTTCTTTTTACTTAAATAGATGTTCCCCCCTGATCACCTAGCATAAGCTTGTTAAACAAATTAATAAGTTTTTATGTTAAGCGTGGTTGTGAATAATGCAAAAGAAAAAATTTCTTTTTGCGGTTTTTAAGAAAAATCTATTGAGTAAAAAGTATGAGTGTAGAAAAAGATAAGCTTTTCAATCTTATAAAAGAAAAGTTGCCAAACAATGTTTTGTTTACTGAAGAGATAGCTGATGTACTTGATATAAGTTATGATGCTGCTTATAGACGAATAAATGGGAAAACATCATTATCGTTTAAGGAGGCGTTAGAGTTAGCAAGATATTATAAAATTTCATTAAATAAACTGTATAATATAAGTAGTACTTTGTCTAAAAGTATTATTAAAAATGATTATGTAAACACTTATGAAGGTGTAAATGATTTTTATAAAGATATAGCTTTTTATGTAGCTACTTATGCATCTGATAAGAATTCAAAAGTATATTATACAGCTAAAAATATTCCAATTTATCATATTCCAGTAAATACATTGTACAGTAAATTTAGGGTTTATGTGTATCTGAATTTTTTATCAAAAAAAGAAGAAAGTAAAATAGAGCCTTTTAGTAAATTTATTGAAAAGCAATTTTTTACAAATGAATCCAAACGTTTCAGGGAAAAATTTAAAGAAGTTTCTATAACTGATGTTTGGAGTGATACTACAATTAATAGTTGCTTACATACAATATATTACTTTTATAAAACTAAGTTGATAACTAGAACTGAGGCTTTACAATTGTGTGATGAGATATTATTGCTTATAGAAAGGATTGAAGATAAAGCTAAGAACAAAACTTGGAATTCTAAAAAAGGTTTAAAATATGAGTTGTACTATAATAAATTGGTAAATATTAATCATGTTTTATTTTTAAAGTCTGAGACTAAAAAAGGCTTGTTAGTGCCTTATACATCTCTTTCTTATATGAGAATTGAGGATAAAATAATTTGTAACGAAGTAGATGAGTATTTTCAAAAGCAATTACAGTTTTCTCAAAATATATCAGGTAGTGCAGAGGTAGAGAGAAGGATGTTTTTTACATTAATGTATGAGAAGATAGAGCAGCTAAAACATCAAATAAATTCAAAGGCTATTATGTCATTTATATAAAAAAAGCACTTGTAATTTATTACAAGTGCTTTTTTAGTATTTGTTCACTTTTAGTAGCTTATTTATCTTTTAATAAGTCTCTAATTTGTGCTAATAATTCTTCTTGAGTTGGGCCTTTAGGAGCAGCTGGAGTCGGTTCTTCTTTTTTCTTTAACTTATTAACGGCTTTAACAATCATAAACATTACAAAGGCAACAATGATAAAGTCAATTAAATTAGTTAGAAATTCACCATAAAGTACAGCTACTTCACCTGTTACTTTTCCAGATTCGTCAGCAACACCATCTTTTATAATGTACTTTAAGTCTTTAAAGTCGGCATTAAATAATAGTCCAATAAGAGGAGAAACGATTCCTCCAGTAAAAGAAGCTACTACTTTATTAAAAGCAGCACCCATTACAAAACCTACTGCAATGTCGACTAGGTTCCCTTTCATTGCAAAGTCTTTAAACTCTTTGAGCATTCCCATATTTTTGGTTTTTATAGTTAATTGAGTTGTAAATTAAAAAAAAATTAACTTTTAACCAATCTTTTTACACGCTGAGAAATAGCGGTTAGAATTTCATAAGGGATTGTTTCACAGTTGTGTGCAATATATTCTATGTGCTTTTGGTGATTGAAAAGAATAACTTCATCACCTTCTTTACAATCTACGTCAGTAACATCAACCATAATCATATCCATGCAAACATTACCTATAATTGGAACAGGTTGACCATTAATAAAAACATAACCTTTTTTATTACCTAACTTCCTAGATATACCATCGGCATGACCAACAGGAATAGTTGCACTTTGAGTAGGTCTACTAGCAACAAAAGCTCTATTATATCCTACAGTTTCTCCTGGTTGGATTAAGTGTATTTGAGAGATAATTGATTTTAAGGTATGTGTGTTTCTTAATTGACTTGTTTCTTGCTCGTTGTTTCCAAAGCCATATAAACCAATTCCAACACGAACCATGTCAAATTGTGCTTGAGGATAATTGATAACACCAGATGTGTTTAGAATATGAATCATAGGTTCGTATTCTAAATGATCATAAAATTGTTTTACGATGTAGGCAAAGTTGTTAATTTGTCCAATAGTGAAATTTTGTTCATTAGGATCTTCACTGGCAGCAAGATGAGAAAAGATAGATTGAACCTTTATATTGTTTGAGCTTTTTAACTGTGTAATGATTGTTGGAACATCTGTATGCCAAAAACCTAACCTATTTAAACCAGTATTAAATTTAATATGAACAGGATAGTTCATTAAAGGAGCTTCATCGGCTAATTTAAGAAAAGCATCAAGTATTTTGAAATTATATAAATTAGGTTCTAGTCTATGTTTAACAATTTCTTCTAAGTTTTGAATTTGTGGATGTAAAACTAAAATAGGAGTTTTAATACCAGCTTCACGTAAAATGATACCTTCATTAGAATAAGCAACAGCAAAATAATCTACCTTATCTTGAAGTAATTTAGCTATTTCTGTAGATTCACTTCCGTAACCAAAAGCTTTAACAACGGCTAAAACCTTTGTGTTAGGATTTAGTTTTTGTTTAAAATAAGCGAGGTTATGTTGTAGAGATACAGCGTCTATTTCTAAAACGGTAACATGATTATTCATCAGATAAATTTTCTTTCTTATTATTTTGCTCTCTTATTGCTTTGTAGTAAGCAGCTCTGCTAAGAGGTTCATATTCTTGAGTCTCTCCTAAGAGAACAAGGTCTTCGCTCATAGCTTTTCTGTAGCTATAATGAGCTAAGTTTCCTGTATGAGTACAAACAGCATGTACTTTGGTTACATATTCTGCAGTAGCCATAAGGGCTGGCATAGGTCCAAAAGGTTGTCCTTTAAAATCCATATCTAATCCAGCTACAATAACTCTAATCCCCCTATTTGCTAAATCGTTACAAACTGTAACAATTTCATCGTCAAAAAACTGAGCTTCATCAATCCCAACAACATCTACATCATTTGCTAATAAACGAATGTTAGAAGAAGCAGGAACTGGAGTAGAACGTATTCTATTATAGTTATGAGAAACCACTTCTTCGTCGTCATAGCGAGTGTCAACTGCTGGTTTAAATATCTCTACACGTTGTTTTGCAAACTGTGCACGTTTTAAACGACGAATTAATTCTTCGGTTTTGCCTGAAAACATTGAGCCACAAATTACCTCAATCCACCCAAATTGTTCTGTATGATTTACTGTATTTTCAAGAAACATTTTGTAATTTTAAGCTCTAATTATTGATATTTGCATTTCTTTCGAAATAGGGAACAAATTTATTAAAATTTAAGAGTAAATATTAATTTCAAACAACAACTTATGCACAAAAAACTTGCATCCGATTTAACTAGTTTAGCACACAGCATTTTAAAAATGAAAAATAAAGAAGATGTGTTTGCTTTGAAGGAAAAAGCACATGAAGTTTATGAAAAACTTTCTGTTTTAGCTTATGTAGAAGAGTATATAAATAATACTCCAAATCCTACTAAGACAAAAGAAGAGTTGTTGGATGATGTTGTGCAAGCAGAAATAAGAAAAGTTGAAAAACACAATAAAATAGAAGAGCCTTTGGTTGAAGAAGATAGAATTGTGCATCAACTAGAAGAAGATATTGAAGAAGAAGTAGAAAAAGAAGCTGAGGAAATTGCAGATAAAGTAATTGAAGAGATAGCTGATGAGAAAATGAATCTAGAGGTTGTAGAAGAAATCATGGAACAACCTTTTGATGAATTGGAAGAATTGCTTTTTAATGGTAATGAAGACACAAAGAATGATGTAAAAGATGTTGGTGAGAAAAAGACAACTACTTTAGAGGAAGAGCTAGAAGATACGCTTCCAGTTGACGTAATGGCAAACTTATTTGAAAAAGTAGATGTAAAGAAAACACTCAACGATCGTTTGCAAAGTTCAATTCAAATAGGACTTAATGATAGAATAGCTTTTGTAAAACACTTGTTTAATGGAGATCAAGCAGATTTTAATAGAGTGGTTTCTCAGTTGAATACAATGAAAACGGAAAAAGAGGCCAAAAAGTTTGTTGTTAAAATGGTAAAACCAGATTATGATTGGTCTGATAAAGAAGAATACGAAACAAGATTGTTAGAGATTATAGAAAGAAGATTTGCTTAGATGAATTCTGATTTAATAGTTGTACATACGCACTTCCATAAAAGGAGAACTGGAGTAACAAGAAGTATAGAAAATGTAATGCCCTACTTAAAGAAAATGTGCCAAACATATCTTTATGGTTATGGTATTGAGGGAAATAAAATAAACACAAAAGAGTTAAAAAAAATATTGTTTTCTGAAAAGAAAACAGTTGTTCATTGCCATAGAAATAATGAAGTGTTAAAAATGCTATGGTATCGATTCTTAGGAGCAAAATTTAAATTAGTTTTAACTCGACATGCTGAAACTAATCCTTCAGGTTTAACAAGGTTTTTGCTTAAAAAATCAGACAGTGTTGTTACATTGACAACTTCTATGCATGGTAAATTAGGAATAAAAAACACTAAAGTATCTCATGGAGTTGATACAGATAGTTTTGTTCCAAACGAAGAGAAAAGATTAAAAGATGTTTCGCAAAAAAATATAATTCTTTGTGCAGGAAGAGTTAGAAAAGCTAAAGGACAAAAAGTTTTATTAGAAGCCATAGCTCAAGAGTTGAAAACTCACAAAGATTGGGCAGTAGTTATTGTTGGTAAGGTAGATAGGCCTGAGTTCTTAGAGGAGTTGAAAGAAGTAGTTGCAAATGTAGAGGAGCAAATTTATTTTGTAAACGAAACGAAAGAGATAATAACATATTATCAAGCTTCTAAAATAGCAGTAGTTCCTTCGTTTACTGAAGGTTTTTCATTAGTGTGTGCAGAGGCTATGTCTTGTGCCAACACAACAATTGCTACTAAAAATGTAGGTGTGCATTCCGAATTAATAGAGCATGGGAAATCAGGATATTTATTTGAGTCTGGAAATGTAGAAGAGTTAAGAGTTGTGCTAAAAGGTTTAATTCAAAATGAATTAGCATACGTGGGTGAGCAGGCAAGGAAGGAAATTGAAAAGAACTGGAGTGCTAAAAAAGAAGCAAACGAATTACTAGCAGTATATAACCAACTGTATAGGTAAAAGCACAATAGGGGATGTGCTTTTAGCTAAACTTTAAAAGTTAGCATTGGTTTAATGGAACTCTTAGATAAATTTTTAGTAATACTGCCATTGAAAATATGTGATAATCCACTTCTTCCATGAGTAGCTAGTGCTATGATATCAGCATTTTTTTCGTTTGAGAAATTTAAAATTCCGTTCTCAACAGATGAGTCGTTATATATGTTTATAGAGTAATCTGAAAAATTGTGCCTATCGGCAAATTCTTTTATTTTTTGTCTTGAAAGCTGGGAGTTTTCAAACTTATGTGGTGTGTTGATTTTTAATAAATGAATTTTACTCTTAAAATTACTTGCGAAATCTAAAAATTTCTCAAAAGCATTATTTTTCTGAGGTTTAAAGCTAGAAGCAAAAATCAAGTTTTTAGGTTTAAATTCCTCTTCGTTTGTTTTAGTAACTAAAACTGGTATTTCAGAATTTCTTACAACTTTTTCAGTATTAGATCCAATTAACATCTCTTCTAATTCAGTATGTCCTTTGGTTCCCATGGTAATCAAATCGGCATTTATTTTTTTAGAATAATCGCGTATACCTTCGTATGGGTTTTGAAAACGAATAGCATGTTTAATATTTTGAATTTTTGGAAAAAATTGATTTTTATACTTAATCAGTTTGTCGCGTACTTTTCGTATGTATAGCATGCTTTCAGGTATGCTAAAGTTGCTACCACTCCCCATGTCTATTATACCAGTAGGTAATTCAACCATGTGAAGTAAATGGACCTCGCTTTTAGACTTTTTTGCCAAACTGGAAGCTAGCTTTAAAGCATGTTCTGAGGGTATGGAAAAATCAGTGGGTACTAATATTTTTTTCATAATAAAAAATTTAAGGTGGATGTTTTCAATTTACGAAAAACATTTTAAATTAGAAAGTGAAAGACACTTGTGTGTTAATGAATAACTTACTATCTTTGCAGCGAATTTATTAATTAGATGGATGAAGGGGACGAAAGTCCCCTCTTTTTATACCTTAGGATGAATCAAGAAAAAGTAAGAGAGTTATTAGATGAAGCTTTACAGGAAAACGAGTCATTGTACTTGATAGACTTACAGTTTTTAGCTAATAGTAAGATTAAAGTGATAGTAGATGGAGATTCAGGAGTTCAATTAAGTGAATGTGTTCGTATTAGTAGAAAAATAGAACATAATTTAGATAGAGAAGAAGAGGATTTTTCTTTGGAAGTAACTACTCCAGACATTTCTCATCCACTTATGGTAAAACGCCAGTATAGAAAGAATGTTAATAGAATTCTTAAGGTTAAAACAGCAACCGAAGAGTTTGAAGGAACATTAACCGAAGTAACGGATGAAAATATTACGTTACATTGGAAAGCAAGAGAGCCTAAACCAATAGGTAAAGGAAAGCATACGGTAGAGAAAACAGTAACTTTACAGTATGAAGATATTAAAGAAGCAAAAGTGAAGATCATATTTTAATAAGAGGATGAAATGGAAAATATTGCACTAATAGAGTCATTTTCAGAGTTTAAAGACAATAAGAGTATAGACAGGGTAACACTTATGTCTATCTTAGAAGAAGTATTTCGTGCTGCATTAAAACGTAGGTTTGGTTCAGATGAAAACTTTGATATTATTATCAATCCAGATAAAGGAGATTTAGAGATTTGGAGAAACCGTGTGGTTGTAGCAGATGGATTTTCTGAAGATGATAATGAAGAAATTGAACTTAGTGAAGCAAGAAAAATAGAACCTGATTTTGAAATAGGTGAAGATGTGTCAGAGGAAGTGAAGTTAATAGATTTAGGTAGACGAGCAATTTTAGCGTTACGTCAAAACTTAATTTCTAAAATTCACGAACATGATAGTACTAATATTTTTAAACAGTTCAAGGAGCTAGAAGGAGAAATTTATAGTGCAGAAGTACACCATATTCGTCATAACGCAGTAATCTTATTAGATGATGAAGGAAATGAAATCGTTTTACCAAAAAGCGAGCAAATTCGTTCAGATTTCTTTAGAAAAGGAGATGCAGTTCGTGGAGTAATAAAATCGGTTGAATTAAGAGGTAATAAGCCAGCAATCATATTATCAAGAACTTCTCCAGCTTTCTTAGTAAAATTATTTGAGCAAGAAATTCCAGAGGTGTTTGATGGATTAATCACTATTGAAGGAGTAGCAAGAATTCCTGGAGATAAAGCAAAAATTGCAGTAGATTCTTATGATGATAGAATTGATCCAGTTGGAGCTTGTGTTGGAGTTAAAGGATCTCGTATTCACGGTATTGTTCGTGAATTAGGAAATGAGAATATTGATGTAATAAACTACACAAAAAACGAGCAGTTATTTGTAGCTAGAGCATTAAGTCCAGCAAAAGTAACATCTGTTGATATCAAACCTTTTGAAGAGGAGAAGAATGGTAAGAAAGGACGTGTAAATGTTTTATTAAAACCAGAAGAAGTTTCAAAAGCAATTGGACGTTCAGGAGTTAATATTCGTTTAGCAAGTGAATTAACAGGTTATGAAATTGATGTTCAACGTGAAGGAATAGAAGAAGAAGATGTTGAGTTAACAGAATTTTCAGATGAAATAGAAGCTTGGGTAATAGCTGAGTTTAAGAAAATTGGTTTAGAAACAGCAAAGAGTGTACTTGAAAAAGACGTATCTATGTTAGTACAAAGAACCGATTTAGAAGAAGAAACAATTATAGAAGTACAACGAATTTTAAAAGAAGAATTCGAAGACTAAATTAATAATGGAAGTCAGTCTCCAACGAAATTGATAGAAATCAATATAAAATCTGACAAACAGAGAAAAAGAACATAACTATACCATGTATAAAGTGTGTTTTTTGAATATAAAGTATAAAATAATTTATGGCTGAAGGCAACAAATTAAGACTTAATAAAGTATTAAGAGAATTAAATATTTCTTTAGATAGAGCTGTAGAACACTTGGCTAAAAATGGTCATGAAATAGAAGCACGTCCTACTACTAAAATTTCTGATAAGGAGTATCAAATATTATTTGATGGATTCAAAACAGATAAATCAAAGAAAGTAGCCTCTAAAGAAGTGAGCGAAGAAAAGCGTAAAGAAAAAGAAGCTATTCGTCAGCAGTTAGAAGTAGAGCAAGAGAAGAAAAGATTAGAAGACGAAGCTAAAAAACAAGAAGTTTTAAAAGCCAAAGCTGAAAAATTAGAGCTTAAGACTGTAGGTAAGATTGATGTAAAGACTGGTAAAGCGGTTGAAGCTAAAAAAGAAGAACCTAAGAAGGTTGAAGAACCTAAAGAGGTAAAAGAGGTAAAAAAAGAACCTAAAAAGGAAACTCCTATTCAAGAAGCCCAAAAAGTTGAAAAGCCAGCTGTAAAGGTTGAGGAAAAGAAAGAGGAACCTATAAAGGTTGAAAAACCTAAGATAGTGAAACCTGAAGTAGTAAAAACTGAAGCACCTAAAAAAGTCGAAATTAAAGAGACTCCTAAAAAGGTTGTGGAAACAAAAAAAGAGGAAGTAAAAGCAGAAAAACCTGTTGAAATTACTCCTGAAAATGCTGAGAAAATTAAAACTCAGTATAAAAAGCTTGATGGTCCTAAAATTACTGGTCAAAAAATTGATTTAAAACAATTTGAAAGACCTAAGAAAAAGAAGCCAGAAGCGAAAACTGACGGAGATAAAAAGAAACGTAAAAGAATTAGCAAGCCAGGTGCACCAGGAGCTGGAAATTCAGCTAAGCCAGGACAAAATAAAGGTGGTCAAAACCGAGGTGGAAATCGAGGTGGAAACCGTCAAGGATTTAGAGGTAGAGGTGGACAAAGACCTGTTGTTAAAAAAGAAGAGCCTACAGAAGCAGAAGTACAAAAACAAGTACGTGAAACTTTAGAAAGACTTCAAGGTAAATCTAAAAAAGGTAAGGCTGCTAAATATCGTAGAAATAAAAGAGATGCTCACCGTGAACAATCGGAAGCAGATTTACAAGCAGCACAAGCAGAAAGCAAAATCTTAAAAGTAACAGAATTTGTTACTGTTAGTGAGGTTGCTACAATGATGGATGTTCCAGTTACTAACATTATTTCTTCATGTATGATGTTAGGAATGATGGTAACAATGAATCAGCGTTTAGATGCTGAAACATTATCAATAGTTGCAGAGGAGTTTAATTATACAGTAGAGTTTGTTGGAGCTGAGGTAGAGGAATCTATTGAAGAAGTAGAAGACAAACCAGAAGATTTAGAAACTCGTGCACCAATTATTACGGTAATGGGACACGTAGATCACGGTAAAACTTCGTTATTAGATTACATTCGTAAAGCAAATGTAATTGAAGGAGAATCTGGAGGAATTACACAACATATTGGTGCTTACGCAGTAAATGTAGGAGATCAAAAAATAGCATTTTTAGATACACCAGGTCACGAGGCCTTTACAGCAATGCGTGCTCGTGGAGCTCAAGTAACCGATTTAGTAATTATTGTAGTAGCTGCCGATGATGATGTAATGCCACAAACAAAAGAGGCAATATCTCACGCACAAGCTGCAGGGGTTCCAATCATTTTTGCAATCAATAAGATTGATAAGCCAAATGCAAATCCTGATAATATTAAAACACAACTTTCTTCTATGAACTTATTAGTAGAAGATTGGGGAGGTAATATTCAATCTCAAGAAATATCTGCTAAAACAGGTCAAGGAGTTGATGAATTACTAGAAAAAGTATTATTAGAAGCAGAGGTGTTAGAATTAAAAGCTAATCCTAACAAGAATGCATCTGGAGCTGTAGTAGAAGCATTATTAGATAAAGGAAGAGGATATGTATCAACAATATTAGTACAAGCAGGTACCTTAAAAATTGGTGATTATATCTTAGCAGGTAAACATAGTGGTAAAGTAAGAGCTATGTTTGATGATAAAGGAAATAAAGTTAAAGAGGCAGGTCCATCTACACCAGTATCAATCTTAGGATTAGATGGAGCACCACAAGCAGGTGATAAGTTCAAGGTATTTGAAGATGAGCGTGAAGCTAAACAAATAGCAGCAAAACGTTCTCAATTACAAAGAGAGCAATCTGTAAGAACTCAGAAAACTTTAACGTTAGCAGAAATTGGTCGTCGTATAGCATTAGGAGACTTTAAAGAATTAAATATTATCTTAAAAGGAGATGTAGATGGATCGGTAGAAGCCTTAACAGATTCATTCCAAAAATTATCTACGGAAGAAATTCAAGTTAATATCTTACATAAAGGAGTTGGTGCAATTACAGAATCTGACGTATTATTAGCAACAGCATCTGATGCAATTATTGTAGGATTTAACGTTCGTCCACAAGGTAATGCACGTTTAGTAGCAGATAGAGAAGAAGTTGATATTAGAACTTACTCAATTATCTATGATGCAATCAACGACCTGAAAGACGCAATGGAAGGAATGTTGTCGCCAGAAATGAAAGAAGAAGTTCTTGGTAATGTTGAGATTAGAGAAGTTTATAAGATTTCTAAAGTTGGTAACATTGCTGGATGTATGGTAATGAATGGTAAGATAACAAGAGATTCTAAGGTTCGTATTATTAGAGAAGGAATTGTAGTTCATGATGGTGTGTTAACTTCATTAAAACGTTTTAAAGATGACGTAAAAGAAGTTAAGAAAGGATACGATTGTGGTCTTCAAATTAAAGGATACAATGATATTAAAGAAGGCGATACTATAGAAGCTTATACTGAAATAGCAGTAAGAAAAAAGCTTAAATAAGATTGACTTATTTAATGAATTCAATATAAAAAAGGCATCTCACATGAGATGCCTTTTTATATTTATTAAATTTTAAACTTGATAAATGAAATATCTGAAAATAATAACATTGTTTTTTGTTATGGTAATTACTAATTGTTTTGCTCAAAAATTTAATAAAATAATTTATAAAGCGCATACTAGAGGAACTGCTATTGAAATAAGAGTTGAAGAAAATACAATTAAGTATCAAAAGAATGGAAAAGAACTAGAATTTAAGCTTTCTGAAGAAGAAATAGGGAGATTAGAAGAGTTGATAAAGAAAATTAATTTAAATGATATAGAAGTGCTAAAATCACCAACTAATAGAAGATATAGTGATGGAGCATTGATAGCAAATTTTATTATAGAAGTAGGAAAAAAAGAATACAGTTCTTCAACATTTGATGCAGGAAACCCACCAAAAGAATTAAAAAAATTGGAAGATGTATTAACAGAGTTAGTTAAATTAAGAGAATAAAAAACCGAGCTTATGCTCGGTTTTTTGTTATTTAAAGAATAAAGAAAATATTATTTTCTTGTCCAGCTTGCACCCCAGCTAGCGTAATCAGTTCCAGCAGAAGCAGCGTTTTCAGTTAAGAAATCAGCCATTGTAAAACTAACTCCTGTATCGTTTTTCATTTTAGTAGTAACGTCATCAAATTTAACGTCATTTGCTTTTAAATCTCCAGAAGTTACACCTGCCCCAGTTGGGTTGTCAGTAGCATCACCATCTAAGTCAAATCCTTCAGCAAAACCAACTAATAAAACATTTGTAAAGATAGCTTGTGTACCAGCTCTTAAGCGGATAGCTTCATTACCAGTACCAGAACCTAATCCTTCAATAGTTAAGTTGTTAACTGTAGGCTTAGAAAAGTATTTTGGACTAGATAAGTTTCCTATATCAGTATTGTAACCATCAGCTTCAATTCCTTTATCGTGATCAACACCGTGCTTTACATAAGCATTAGTAATAGTTCCAGTATATCCTTCAGTCCAATCGATAGAATCATCTTGAGCATTTACAACAGAAACATAATCTACGTTTACAGTTCCACCAAAGAATTCTACTCCATCATCTTTTCCTTCAAACATTTGGATGTATTCTATTTTTGTTTTGTTACCTACACCGTAGAAAGAAAATCCATTATTTTCAGACTGACCATCAGCTTTACCTCCAGAGTACTCAACTCTTACGTAACTTAAAATACCTGAATTGTCATCAGCAATGTTTCCTCCATATGGTAAGCTTGCAATCTCAGAAGTAGAAGTTGCAGTTCCTCCAGCTACTGAATTGATAGGTGCTTTTCCTAATAAAATTAATCCACCCCAATCACCAGCGTTTGGTGTATTTGCATTAGATGTAAAAATAATTGGTTGACTAGAAGTTCCTTCTGCCATAATCTTAGCGCCTTGAGCAATTGCTAAGTATACATCAGCACCAGTAGCAGCAGCCTTTACAACAGTACCAGCAGGTATTGTTAAAGTAGTACCGTTTTCAAAAATTGTTGGTCCAGTTATAAGGTAAGATTTTGAAGAATCTAAAGTTAAATCAGAAGAATAGTTTCCTTTTAATTCAACTGTTTGACCAGTTGTAGGAGTTCCTCCTCCATTGTTGTTAGTTGTGCTATTATCATTTATAATGATATCAGCTGTACCATCATCTCCACATGAAGTAAATAAAGTAGCAGCTAAAGCTAATCCTAATAAAAAATTATTTTTCATTGTTTTAAAGTTTAAGATATGTTGTGTTTTGTTAAAATTTGTATTTAAGACCTAAGCTAATATTCGTTCCTCTTTTGTATTCTGAAAGAACTACATTACCTATTGAGGTGTTTTCTCTAATTCTTTTAATTGATGGATCTAGTAAATTCTTTGCATTTAAGTTTACTTCCCATTGTTCACCAATTTTATTTTTCCAAATGAAATCTAAAGTTGGTATTCCTTTTTCTATAATATTTCCTAAAGCACCAGCCCCTAAAGCGTCAATTCTGTCAGAGAAATAAGAAAAAACTAAAGAAGTAATAGGTTTATAGTTTTTAAAGTTTACCGGACTATAGTTAATGTTAGCATTGATTAATATTGGTGAAGCTCCTTGAAGTTCATCGCTATCTCTATTAAACGTTGTGCTATAACGAGAAACTCCTGTAATATTTTGTTTTAAATCTTGCTTAGTATGCATATAAGTAAAGTTAAAACCAGCAGAGATTAATGTTTCTTCGTCTTCGTTTTTAATTAAGTTTTTACGAGCTTCTAACTCTACTCCTAAAACAGTTGCTTTATCACCAGTTCTAAAATAACGTTGGTTACCTGCAGCACTATTTGCTATTACTAAGTTTACTGGATCGTTAATTTGTTTTCCAAAAGCAGCGATAGATAATAATTCATCTTTTGAAATAAACCATTCATATTTTAAATCAAGATTAAATATCTTTGAGAAAGAAGGATCATCTAATAAATCTGGGTTACCTCCAATTCTCTGTCCAATACCTTCATAAATAAATGGAGCTACTTCCTTAAATTCTGGAACAGATACAGTTTGGCTAAAGTTAAAACGTAAATTTTGATCTTCGTTTAATGAATATTTAAGGTTTAAACTTGGTAAGAAAAATGTTTCTGAAGCATTTCTAAAACCAGGATCACTTGGGTTGATGTTTATTACATTATATTTTATATCTTGTGCAAAAGATTCAACTCTAATTCCTGGTACAATTACCCACTTTTCACCTGCTTTTATTTCAGCTGAGGCATAACCTGCATGTACTCTTAATTCACCATTATAAGTGTTTTCGTTTACACCTGGTAAACTAGCAATATTACTATTTTCATAGCCAGGTATTTTTCTGAAAACGTCTAATCTGAATATTTTACCAGTTTGATTTTTGAAAATTTGAGCATTGTTTATGTTAAATATAGCATTGAAGTTATTAACATCAGTTATTTCAAATTGCTTATTTAAAATATCATAACCATATCTAATATTCTCGAAATCTCTTTCTTTAATTCTTCCATTATAACCGAAGTTTAAAGCAACTTTTTCAGAAGCTTGATATGTCAAATTTATTCTACTGTTTAACTCTTCATCAATAATTTTTTGGAAGTAACGTTGATTGTCAAATGAGTTATTTGTAAAGAATATAGGGTTTGTACTTGGATCATTATCTAATGAATAATGAAAGTTTTCTAAACTTATTCTTTTTCTATCTGGTTCGTGAGCAAAAACATTGTTATAACCAATACCCCATGTTAGTTTTAGTTTATTATCTTCAAATCTATGATCACCAGTTATTTGATTTACAAAAACTAAATCTTGGTTATACTGAACGTTCATTTGATAGAAACCTTTATCAGTATCTCTTAAAGCATCTCTATTTTGCCCTAATCCTTTGAAACCATAATAACCAACTTCATCTCCTGAATTGTTTAAGAAAAGAGAAGTGTATTTTAATTTATGATCACTATTAATTCTATATAAAGCACTTAACATAGCTGTTGTAGAAGTACTGTAAGCATATTCTTTAGCGTTAGGAAAACGCTTTTTAAATACATTGGAATAATCAACAACAGGTCCTTCTCTATACTCAAAACCTCTACTAAAAGAAGCAGTACCAAAAAGACTTAATCTAGAACCATCTTCAAAATCGAAAGACTTACCAGCGTTAATACCTATCGAATTATTAATTGGACTACCAGCATCTACTGGGTCAACACCATGAGAAAGTACTATGGCATAAGGATTGTGTTTAAACCTATTGTAATAACCAAAATGCCCAGTTCCTTCACTTTTTTTGAAATCTTCTCCCATTGCTCTAGAGTTAACTCCCGAACCAAGATTAATTTCTACAAAACCATTTCCTTTATATTCTTTTGAAGAAACATCTATATTACCAGCAGCAAAGTCTCCATAAAAGCTAGAAGAATATGCTTTACTAATAGATACATTTTGAATAATGTCAGATGGAAATAAATTCAAATCAATGTTTTTCTTAGCAATATTATTTGATGGTAATGAAAGACCATTCATAGTAGTGTTTAAATAACGATCACCTAAACCACGTACATAAACATTGCTTGAACCTTCTTGTTTTGAAACACCAGATATTTTTGATACAGCCCCAGCTGCATCTGAAATTCCTTTTGAAGATAATTCTTCTGCACCAATACTTTCTTTTATAACTACGGCTTTCTTTTGCTCAAGTAATAAAGCACTTGCTTTATCTTTACTTGTAGTAGCTTTAATTTCTACTTCGTCTAAAGTAACTCCTTCGTTAGCTCCTAGTTCTTGGTTTATAATTAAAGTTTCTCCGGCTTTAACAACAATAGCTTTTTCTATTGTTTGATAACCAATAAAACTAAATACGATAGTTTGATTTCCAGCAGGAACATTTAAGGTATATTTACCGTCCATATCGGTAGTTCCACCAATAGTGGTTCCTTTTATAAAAACATTAGCGAAAGGTAATGCTTCTCCATTCATCTCTTTATCTGTAAGGGTACCAGATACAGTTCCTTTGCTTTGTGAAAATGCAAAATTGCAAAGGCTTAAAAGAGTAATAAATATTAATTTTTTCATTATAATTACTTGAGTTCTTTAAATACCCTGCAAATGTGAAACTAGATTGTAAAGCTAATGTTACATGTAAATTATGCTTGTTTTATTAGAATGTTTCTTAAATGTTAACAGAATACTGTAATGTTATGAAGACATTAATTTTATATTACTAAAAAAGGAAAGCTTAAAAATGAGCTTTCCTTTTTTTACAATTTTCGTATTTTATATGTGAATTATGTGTTTTTTGACATCAATTCTGTACTTGATTAAAGAGTTGTTTTAGTTTTTAAAACTTTCAACATTTTCTTAGTAGATAAATATTCGAAATGACGCTGGGTAACTTTAAATGTTTTGTTTAAAATTATTGTAGCAGGTAATGAAAAAGATCTATTTTTTCTTGAAGCTAATAATAATGGAATTTGATGTATTGGTTTTCTATTCTTTCCAATTTCATTATTAATATATTCTTTTCCTTCAAATTCTATAGTCTTCTCTGTTTCAGCATCCATTTTAACAGCATAATATTCTGAGTTTAGAACAGAGATTACTTTAGGGTCTTTAAAAGCAACTTTATTCATTTTTTTACAATAAACACACCAATCCGCATAAAATGAAATAAATACTTTTTTAGGTTTTACAGCCAAAGAATCATCTAATTGCTCAAAAGAAATCCAATTCACTTTTTGTTTCTGTGCGATGGTACTAACGACAAAGCATCCAAAGAAAAAAAGAAATAATATGTTGTTTTTTAATGTTTTCAAAAGTTCTTGTTATATGTTTTTTATAATATTGGTTAATGGAATTTACCAAATTTTATACCAACGAAGAATGTTCTTGGAGTACTTGGTCCATAAATATAATCTGAATCTCTAGTAGCTCCTGTATCAAAATCATTTTGATAAGCATTAAACATGTTTTTTACACCAGCTGAGATTGTAGTCATAAAATTATCATTGAAATCAATATGAGATTCTAATTTTAAATTCAAGTCAAAGAAATCTTCCACTTCATTTAGTCGTAAAAATCCTGTATCACTAATTACTCTAGGAACAGTCATACCACCTGTATAAGTTCCTGTAAGATCAATATTTATTTTTTTATTAGGAATCCAAGAAGTATTTATATATCCATAAAAGTTTGGGTTTCTTACAAATTCATTAACCACAATATTTGATTCTCCTGGAGTAGTTCCGTCTGTTTCAAATAAAATTTGTGGTTCATTATATTTAGATGCTTGTATAGTTCCTCCTAACTGAAATTGCCACTTTGGATTTGGTGATATTCCAAATTCAAAATTAGTTCCGTATACTTTTGCACCAGAACCATTCCTCACTTCCTCTACTATAGAACCGTTAGATAATGTAGAACCTGTGCTTACTAATGTAAAAGGGTTTTCTAATGTTGTATAAAAACCTTCTAGCAAGAAATCTAATTGTAATAAATTAATACTTTTTGAATAGTTTAATGACCCAGTAAAAGCGTTTGAAAACTCAGTTTTTAAGTTGTCTGAAAGAATCACAAATTGTGGCTCTCCACCAACACTAGAAATATGCACATCTTCATTGAATGCTTGTGGAGCTCTAAAACCTCTTGCATAACCACCTCTAAATTTTAAGGCATTTGTAAATTGATAAGAAACGGTTAATCTTGGAGATAAAGTTGTTTGACTCACATCAACATTTCTGGAAATTGTACCTATAGTATAAGTTCCGTCAACATTAACATTATCTAAACGAGCACCAATTAAAGCTGTAAACTTATCTGAAGGTTTCCATTCGTATTGTCCGTAAACTCCTAACGATTTCACTGATTGATCAACTAAACGATTATAACCTTCTATTTTATCTTCAGTAGATGTAAAGTTATATTCCGTTCCAACTGTTAAAATATCTTTATTTTTAAATGATTTTGTGTATTGTAAACCATTTACCCAAGCTAAATCTTTAGTAGTTCCAAAAGCATTGTTAGCTAAAATACTATCTTGTTTAGTTCTTCCACCGCCAAGTCCACCATAGTAACTACCACGATCTGTATAAGAAGCAGAGGTATAAATTTGAAATTTACCAGAGTCATCCTTGCTGTAAACTTCATAATCTGCTCCACCAATGAAAGTATCATGATCTAATTCTTCTGTAATATCAGTAAATTGAGGAGCAAGATTTAGTTTGTCACCACCTCGTCTATATTCTTTTATAGAATTTAAATTGACTGATATTCTACTTTTTTCAGTAGGTTTTACAAAAGCTTTAGCACCAACAGTTGTGTTTTTTAATTTAACTAGTTCTGTAAAACCATCACCATTTATATCAAGGCTTTCACGATTTCTATTCATTCCGAATAATGAAACGCCACTATTTAAATCATCAGCAACAACAGAGGTATTAAATGTTAATGTTCTATCGATTGATTTACCATCAATAAAAGCGAAGTTAGAGCCAATTTCCCAAGTATTTAAAACTGGATCTTTAGTAATAACATTTACTGTACCTGCAATAGCGCTTGAACCATATAAAGCAGAGCCTCCACTTCTAACAACTTCAATTCGTTCAATAATATTTGTAGGGATTTGCTCTAAACCGTATACACCAATTAACGATGTAAAAACAGGTCTGCTATTTAATAATACTTGGGTATAACCACCGTCTAACCCATTTAAACGGACTTGTGTAAATCCACAGTTTTGACAGTTAGTTTCTACACGGACACCTGGTGCATAATTCAAACCATCTGCCATAGAAGCAGATTGAGTAGCTGTTAATAAACGTGGTTTTATAGTTGAAACAACAACAGGAGTTTCTTTGCGTTCTACTCTGTTTCTAGTTGCACTAATAACCACTTCGTCTAAACCTAATACATCTTCAAACAATTCAAAATTTAAATTAATTTTTTCATTTGGCTTAGTTGTTATTTGTTTAGATGTTTTTCTAAACCCTTGAGAGCTTACCTCAATAATAGTTCTACCAACAGGGATATTCAATTCATAGTAGCCATCTGCGTTGGCAGTTGTTCCAATAGTACCATCTTTTATATAAACAGAGGCAAATGGTACAGGTTCGTTATTTGAGGTTATTTTTCCTGATACAGTCTGGCTAAAAGCAGAGTAAGTTATTTGTAAAAAAAGTATTGCTAAAAGAGCTAATTGTTTTCTCATTGTAAAGTGATGTTTTTGCAAATATATTATTAATGCAACTAAGTTGCAATTAAAAATTATTTGCACCACATGTAATATATTTTTATGCAAATATAAAATAATTTTTAGACAAGACTAAAAATTATTTTATCTAAAACAGAATTTGTATTTTTGTTGAACCAAAAAAATAGAATGTTTAGTCAGTCAGAAGAAAATTATATAAAAACAATTTATCATTTAGCAGCAATATCTGATAAAGGAATTAGTACAAATGCTATAGCGAAGAAGTTAGCAACAAAAGCTTCTTCGGTAACAGATATGATTAAAAAGTTATCTGATAAGGAAGTGTTGGTTTATAAAAAGTATCAAGGAGTTACTTTAACAGATTTTGGGAAGAGAACAGCGGCTAATATTATACGTAAACATAGGTTGTGGGAAGTTTTCTTAGTACAGAAGCTTAATTTTACTTGGGATGAAGTTCACGAGGTAGCCGAACAATTAGAACATATAAAATCGCCAAAATTAATTGATGAATTGGATTCATTTTTAGGCTATCCTAAGAGAGATCCACATGGGGACCCTATTCCTGATAAAGATGGGAATTTACCACAAATACAAAAGAGCTTGTTGTCTACACTAGAGAAAAGTGAGAAAGGAGTTTGTGTAGGGGTAAATGATACTTCTTCTGAGTTTTTACGTTTTTTAGATAAACAAGAAATAGGTTTAGGAAAAAACATAGAAGTTTTAGATAAAGAGCCTTTTGATGATTCGTTCCTAGTGAAAATAAACGGAAAGGAAATGACGATTTCAAACAAAGTGGCAAATAATATTTATATACAAAAAAATTAAAATGAAAAGAATAGTTGGCTTAATTGCAGTTTTAATACTGGTAAGTTGTAATAACAAGGTAAAACAGAAAAACGATAAATTAAATGTTGTTACCACTACTACTATGATTACCGATTTGGTAAAAAACATAGGAGGAGATAAAATTGAAGTGAATGGTTTAATGGGAGCAGGTGTTGATCCTCATTTATATAAAGCAAGTGAAGGAGATGTGTCCAAGCTGTTCAATGCAGATGTGGTTATTTATAATGGATTGCATTTAGAAGGAAAGCTAGAGGAAGTTTTCGAAAAGATGAAGCATCAAAATAAAAAAACAATTACTGTTTCTGATATTATAGATAAAAGTACTTTGATAGGATCTGAAGCTTTTGCATCAAATTATGATCCACACATATGGTTTGATATTAATAATTGGATAAAGATTACATTATATGTGGTTGATAAACTATCAGCTCTAGATTCTAAAAATGCAGTGTTTTATAAAAGTAATGGAGAAGAATATTTAAATAAATTAAAGGAGTTGAATCAAGATATTAGTGCAAAAATAAATGAGTTACCAATAGATAAAAGAATATTAGTTACAGCTCATGATGCATTTAATTATTTTGGAAGGCAGCATAATTTTAATGTGGTAGGATTACAAGGTTTATCAACAGCAACTGAGGCTGGAGTTCAAGATGTGCAAAAATTAGCAAAGTTTATTATAGACAATGATGTTAAAGCCATTTTTGTAGAAAGTTCAGTTCCTAAAAGAACTATAGAAGCTTTGCAAGAAGCAGTAAAGTCAAAAGGAAAAGAAGTTGCAATAGGAGGAACATTATATTCTGATGCATTAGGAAATGCAGGAACAAAAGAAGGGACTTACATCGGTATGTATAAAATCAATGTAAATACCATAATAGATGCATTGAAATAGTATGGAAACAAAATATGCAGTAACAGTAGACGATTTAACAGTAGCTTATAATTATAAACCTGTACTTTGGGATATTGACTTAGCTATACCAGAAGGAGTTTTAATGGCAATTGTTGGGCCAAATGGAGCTGGGAAATCTACTTTAATAAAATCAATCTTAGGGATTATAAATCCAATTGCTGGAAGTGTTTCTGTATATGGGAAATCATACGAGAAGCAGCGAAAGTTGGTAGCATATGTTCCACAAAAAGGAAGTGTAGATTGGGATTTCCCGACAACAGCATTAGATGTTGTAATGATGGGAACTTATGGAAGTTTAGGATGGATTAAAAGACCGGGAGGAGCTCAAAAGAAAGCAGCATTAGAAGCGCTTGAAAAAGTAGGAATGCTGCCATTTAAAAATAGGCAAATATCTCAACTTTCAGGAGGGCAACAACAACGTGTTTTTTTAGCAAGAGCTTTAGTACAAAATGCTTCAATCTATTTTATGGATGAACCATTTCAGGGTGTAGATGCAACTACAGAAATAGCAATAATTAATATACTGAAAGAGTTACGAAAAGCTGGAAAAACCGTAGTTGTAGTACATCATGATTTGCAGACAGTTCCTGAATATTTTGATTGGGTAACCTTTTTGAATGTTAAGAAAATTGCTACTGGTCCTGTTAAAGAAATATTCAATGATGATAACTTAACCAAGACTTACGGAATTAATTATAAAGTAAGTGTGCAGCAATAATGGATTTACAAGAATATTTTAAACTCGTTTTTTCCGATTATACACTTCGTACTATAACAATTGGTACAGCAATTTTGGGAGCTATCTGTGGAATGTTAGGAAGTTTTGCTGTATTAAGAAAACAAAGTTTATTGGGTGATGCAATTTCTCACGCATCTTTACCAGGAATTGCAATAGCGTTTTTAATTACAGGAACAAAAGATACAAATGTGTTATTGTTAGGAGCATTGATTAGTGGTCTTATTGGTGCTTTTTGGATTCGCGGAATCGTTAGAAATACACATTTAAAAACAGATACAGCTTTAGGATTAATTCTTTCAGTGTTTTTTGGGTTTGGAATGTTGTTATTAACATTTATTCAGAAGCAACCCAATGCAAATCAATCTGGTTTAGATAAGTTTTTATTTGGACAAGCAGCAACATTATTAGTTAAGGATGTTTGGTTTATGGTAATTGTTACTGGGGTTTGTTTACTAGTGTTGTTACTTTTTTGGAAAGAGTTTAAATTACTATTATTTGATGCAGATTATGCGAAAACCTTAGGTTTCAATATAAAATTTATAGATGCTTTAATTACTGGTTTTATTGTTTTAGCTATTGTTTTAGGATTGCAAACAGTAGGAGTAGTTTTAATGAGTGCTATGTTATTGGCACCAGCTGCTGCTGCAAGGCAATGGACAAATAGTTTAAGTACTATGGTAATACTAGCAGCGGTTTTCGGTTTACTAGCAGGTGTTGTTGGGACTGGGATTAGTGCAAGTCAGTCCAATTTATCAACAGGCCCAGTAATAGTATTAGTAGCAGCAATATTTGTAGTTATTTCATTTATTTTTTCACCAACAAGAGGTTTGTTATTTCGTCAAATACGTTTTTTAAAAAACCGACGAGATTTGAAATTGCACAAAACACTATCTTTTATGTTTGATTTAGTAAAAACTCATGAAGATAAATCACATCCCCATGCCGTAAAAATTCTAAATAATTTTCAAGGATATACAAGAGGAACTTTAAAAAAGTTAGAAGAGAAAAAGTATATCAAAGTTGAAGGTAAAATGTGGTCAATGACAGAAGAAGGTTATCAATTTGCTGGAAACTTATATAATCAAAATATAGAAAATGAGTAGTGCTCAGATAGAAATACAATTAATAGCAAGCTTAGTGGCAATTGCCTGTGCAATACCTGGAGTGTTTTTAGTACTAAGAAAAATGGCATTGATTAGTGATGCTATAAGTCATTCTATTTTGCCAGGGTTGGTAATTGGTTTTTTTATTACACACGATTTAAATTCTCCATTACTTATTTTAATGGGAGCTTTGTCAGGAATAATAACGGTTGTCTTGGTAGAATATATCCAAAAAACAAAACTAGTTAAAGAAGATACGGCAATAGGGTTAGTGTTTCCTGCATTATTTAGTATAGGTGTACTTTTAATAGCTAAAAATGCAAACGATGTTCATTTAGATGTTGATGCAGTTTTGTTAGGTGAATTAGCTTTTGCACCTTTTGATAGACTAATAGTCAATGATGTGGATTTGGGTCCAAAATCGTTATGGATAATTGGGGCTATTTTATTAATTACATTAGGTCTTTTATTAGCTTTTTTTAAAGAGCTAAAAGTAAGTACTTTCGATAAAGGATTGGCAACAGCATTAGGTTTTTCACCAGCAATACTTCATTATGGATTGATGAGTGTAGCATCTATAACAACAGTTGGAGCATTTGATGCGGTGGGAGCAATTTTGGTAGTTGCTTTAATGATTGCACCGGCTGCTACTGCTTATTTATTAACTAACGATTTAAAAAAGATGTTAGTGTTATCTGTTGTCTTTGGAGTATTGTCGGCAATTATTGGTTATTGGGTTGCGCATTGGTTAGACGCTTCCATATCTGGATCGATGACAACTATCTTAGGAGTTGTTTTTCTAATGGTGTATTTGTTTGCACCTAATAAAGGTTTAATTTCTGTTTTGTATAGGAATAAGCAACAACAAAAAGAAGTACAGTTGCTTACTTTTTTACTACACTTAAATAATCATAGTGAAGAAAGAGAAAGACATATAAATCATTTAAATGAACATATCAATTGGCATAAAGTTAAAGCTAAATCTATTGTGGAATTAGCAGAGAAAAACAATATGATTTTGATAGAAAATAAAATTATATCGCTGACAGAAAAGGGAAAGGTCTTTACAGAGAAAGCAATAGATTATATCATAACAAATGATGATTCTGAAATAGAATCAATGAAAAAAGATTTCTTTTTGTTTAGAGGATAAAAACAAAGGAACTTTATGTAAATTCGTGCAATTAGCATCTAAAAAATAATTGTGCAAGAAGTATCAACATTTCAGGTATATAACGCATCAGCAGGAAGCGGAAAGACTTTTACATTAGTAAAAGAATACTTAAAAGTATTGTTAAATTCTAATGATATTTTTGGTTTTCAAAAAGTACTAGCCATAACTTTTACAAATAAAGCTGCTGGAGAGATGAAAGAACGTGTATTGGAAAATTTACACGATTTTTCAGAGGGAATAGAAAATGATTTGTTCCAACTAATAATTAATGAAATAACAGTTGAGAAATCAATTATCCAAGAAAGGAGTAAAAAGATTATAGAAGCAATTCTACAGAATTATTCAGCTTTTTCAATAACTACAATTGATAGTTTTACTCATAAAATAATAAAAAGCTTTGCATATGACTTAGGACTGTCTTTAAATTTTGAAGTTGAAATGGATGCGATTTCACTGTTGAATGAAGCAGTTGATATTTTAATTTCTAAAATTGGAACAGATGAAGATTTAACGAAGTTATTAATTGATTTTTCTTTAGATAAAGCGGATGATGATAAATCATGGGATATTTCAAGAGAGTTAAGTGAGTTTTCAAGAATTTTATTAAACGAAGATGACACAAAACATTTTAGACAACTAGCAGATAAAAAATTAGAAGACTTTACAGGGCTAAAATATAAGTTGTCGAAACATGAAAAAGAGATAAAAGAAAATTTGCAAGAAATTGGAAATAAAGGTTTGCAAATTATAGAAGAAGCTCAATTAAGTCATAAAGATTTTTATAGGTCAATGTTGCCTAATCATTTTGTAGCATTGTCTGAAAGTCTTGATAAAGCAAAGTTTTTTGAAGATTCAAAACTTAGAGAAAGAATAGAAGAGAATAATTTTTATTCAAAATCTAAATCAGATGATATTAAAACGACTATAGAAGGAATTTTACCAGAATTACTAAATTTGTATATGCAATCAGAGAAGTTGTATCAACAACATTTGTTGAATAAGCTGGTGTTAAAAAGTATCATTCCGTTAGCCGTTTTAAATTATATAAACTTAGAATTAACAGAAATAAAAGAAGAAAACAATCTTCGATTAAATGCAGAGTTTAATCAATTAATATCCGATAATATAAAAGACCAACCAGTACCGTTTATTTATGAGCGAATTGGTCAGCGATTTATGCACTATTTTATTGATGAAATGCAAGATACATCTGTATTGCAGTGGCAAAACTTAATTCCCTTAATAAATAATGCACTGTCTCAAGAAAATGCAAGTTTATTATTGGTAGGAGATGGAAAACAAGCTATTTATCGTTGGCGTGGAGGTAAAGCAGAGCAGTTTATAAACTTAGGGTCAGAAAAAGGAAATCCATTTTATATACCAAAAGAAGTAAAAACACTAGAAAGAAACTATAGGAGTTTTTCAGAGGTAGTAAATTTTAATAATTCATTTTTTCAACATACGGCAAACTTTCTTCAAAATGAATATTATAAACAATTGTTTATTGAAGGAAATAAACAAGAAGAGAACTCAAAAAAAGGTGGTTTTGTTTCAATATCTTTTTTAGAAAAGGAAGAAGAAAAAGAAAATGAACAGACAAAATACCCAAAGAAAGTTTTGGAAATCATTCGAAGTTTAGAAGATGATTTCTTGTTGAATGAGATTTGTGTGTTGGTGAGGAAAAAGAAGGATGGAATAGCGGTAGCCAATTATTTATCGGAAAATGGGATTAACATTATTTCTTCAGAAACATTGTTGTTGCAAAATAGTACTAAAGTTAATTTTATAGTTAATATATTGCGTGTACTTCAATATTCAAATGATAAAGAAACTTTATTAGAAGTCTTGTATTTTTTACATAATCATTTAAAGTTTGAAAAAGACAAACATTCATTTATTTCGGAGTTTATTCATCAGTCAAATGAAACAATATTTCAGAATTTAAAAGACTATGGAATTTTATTTGAGTTATCAACTTTTCATCAATTACCTTTTTATGAAAAAGTAGAAGAAATAATTCGAAGTTTTAAATTAACTAATTCATCGGATGCTTATGTTCAGTTTTTTTTAGATGTTATATTGGAGCAACAAAGAAAAGGAACTAGCATTCAAGAGTTTTTAGAGTTTTGGGAAGAGAAAAAACAGAATCTTAGTATAGTAGTGCCAGAAAGTGGTAATGCAGTACAAGTAATGACAATTCATAAATCTAAAGGGCTGGAGTTTCCAGTAGTTATTTTTCCTTATGATTTGGATATTTATCGTCAAATAAATCCAAAGATTTGGTTAAATGAATTGCCGGAAAATTTTAATGGTTTTAACGAGTTGTTAGTTCCATTTAGTAAAGATTTGAGTTATTTAAATACTACTGGAGCAGAAATTTATAATAATCAGCGAGAGGAATTAGAATTAGATAACTTTAATTTGTTGTATGTAGCCTTAACAAGACCAGTTGAACAGCTACATATCATAACAGAAAAAAGAATTTCAAAAACAGGAGAGAATACAAATTACTATTCTGGAATTTTTATTAATTATTTGAAGAAAATAGAAGAATGGAAGGAAGATGAATTAGAGTATTCTTTTGGAGATAGAGAAAGGCTTATGAAAAAAGAAAAAGAGTTGTCTTCAACAAATATTCAAGAAGCATTTATTTCAACATCTTGGAAAGAACATAACATTCAGATGTTGGCAAGTGCTTCAAAATTATGGAATACAGAACAAGAAGAAGCTATCAAATTTGGTAATCTTATTCATGAGGTCATGTCAAAAATAATAATAAAAGAAGATGTTGGTAAAGTGATAAATCAATATGTTCAGCAGGGAATTATTGATAATAAAGATTCAGGTTTTATAAAAGAAGATATAAATAGAATTGTAAATCACCCATTATTAGAAGCGTATTTCTCCGAGGATATAACAGTTTATAATGAAAGAGAAATTGTTGATGTAGATAATCAAATTATGATTCCTGATCGACTTGTTTTTGATAAAAACGGAGAAATTATAATTATAGATTATAAAACAGGTAAGCCATCTAAAAGTTATCATCAACAATTGTTGAGGTATGAACGAGTATTCAAATCTATGGGCTATGTAGTAAAGAAAAAGCTACTCATATATATTAATGAAAAAAATTTGATTGAAGAAGTTTAAGAATTAACTTTGACCATTTAAAAAGCAAACAACTTTCAAACATAAATTATGTACGGAAAAATAAAAGAACAATTACAGCAAGAAATTCAAGATATTAAAGATGCTGGATTGTATAAATCTGAACGAATTATTACATCATCACAAGATGCAGTAATTAAAGTTTCAACAGGAGAAGAGGTAATTAACTTTTGTGCAAATAATTATTTAGGGTTGTCAAATCACCCAGAAGTAATTCAGGCAGCAAAAGATACAATGGATACTCATGGATTTGGAATGTCTTCAGTACGATTTATTTGCGGAACTCAAGATATTCATAAAGATTTAGAAAAAAAGATAGCAACTTTTTATACAACAGAAGATACTATTTTATATGCAGCAGCTTTTGATGCAAACGGAGGGGTTTTTGAGCCTTTATTAACAAAAGAAGATGCTATTATATCTGATAGTTTAAATCACGCTTCAATTATTGATGGAGTTCGTTTATGTAAAGCAGCAAGATATCGTTATGCAAATAATGATATGGCTTCGTTAGAAGAACAATTAATAGAAGCCAATAAACATAACCACAGATTTAAAATCATAGTAACTGATGGAGTTTTTTCTATGGATGGAATTGTAGCTAAATTAGATAAGATTTGTGATTTAGCAGATAAATACGATGCGTTAGTAATGGTTGATGAATGCCATGCAGCTGGATTTATTGGAAAGACAGGAAGAGGTACAGTAGAACTGAAAAATGTAATGGATCGTGTAGATATAGTTACAGGAACATTAGGAAAAGCTCTTGGAGGAGCAATGGGAGGTTATACTACAGGTAAAAAAGAAATTATTGAAATCTTACGTCAACGCTCACGTCCATATTTATTTTCAAATTCATTAGCGCCGGCAATAGTAGGAGCTTCTTTAAAAGTATTTGATTTGTTATCAAATGATACTACTTTAAGAGATAAATTAGAATGGAATACAAATTATTTCAGAACTGAAATGGAAAAAGCTGGTTTTGATTTAGTAGGTGCAGATGCGGCTATTGTACCAGTAATGTTGTATGATGCTAAGTTATCACAAGTAATGGCTAATAAACTATTAGAAGAAGGAATTTATGTAATTGGATTTTTCTATCCAGTAGTACCAAAAGAACAAGCTAGAATTAGAGTTCAATTGTCTGCAGCACACGAAAAAGAACACATAGATAAAGCTGTAAATGCTTTTGTAAGAGTAGGAAAAGAGTTAAATGTGATATAAAGATATTAAGACAAAAACTTGTAATTGTTATAAGTTTTTGTAGATTTGCTTTTGTAAATAAGTTTTAACAACTTACATTTGCGCTATATATAAACGAACTTTTAATTTAAATTTTTAATAATGAAACAAATCAAATTAGCTGTGATAGCTTTGTTTACGTTCGCTACTGTAGGAACGGTAAACGCACAGGATTCGGACAACCCATGGGCGGTTGGATTTGGTGTCAACGCTGTTGACTTTAGAATCCCAAGTAAATTTGGAGATTATGCAAAAGATTATATCGGTACTAGTGACTGGAATGTTTTACCTTCAATTTCTAGAGTTACTGTTGACAGATATTTAAACGATGGGTTTACTTTACAGTTAGCAGGATCTATTAATAAGATTAAGCATTTTGCTGCTAAAGATGATATGGATGAGCTTTATTGGGCTATCGATGCAAATGTAAAGTATGACTTAAATAACTTATTTGGAGATACTTCTTGGTTTGATCCTTATGTGTATTTAGGTGGTGGATATACTACTTTTGGAGATAATAGCGAAGGAATGTTAAATACAGGTTTAGGATTTAACACTTGGTTCAACGAGAACTTAGGTGTAAACTTCCAATCTGGAGTTAAGAAGGAATTTGCTGATAAAGTACAAGATCACTTCCAACACTCAGTTGGTATTGTATTCAAATTCGGAGGTAAAGATACAGACGGAGATGGAGTATATGATAAAGATGATGCTTGTCCAGAAGTAGCTGGGTTAAAAGAATTCAACGGATGTCCTGATACTGACGGTGATGGAATCAAAGATTCTGATGATGCTTGTCCAGAAGTAGCTGGTTTAGCTGCTTTAAACGGATGTCCTGATACAGATGGTGACGGTATTGCTGATAAAGACGATGCTTGTCCAACTGAAAAAGGAACTAAAGCTAACAACGGATGTCCTGATGCTGACGGAGACGGTGTAATCGATAGTAAAGATAAATGCCCTAACACTGCAGGACCAGCTGAGAACGGTGGATGCCCTTGGCCAGATACTGACGGTGACGGAGTTTTAGACAAAGATGATAAATGTCCTAAAGTTGCTGGAGTTGCATCTAACAATGGATGTCCAGAAGTAGTAATTAAAGAAGAAGCTGTTAAGAAATTAAATGATTTCGCAAGAGCTATCTACTTTAACTCAGGAAGAACTACTTTTAGAACAGGAGTTACTGGTAAATTAGATTTAATTGCTGGTATTATGAAAGAATATCCAAAAGCTAACTTTAGTATTCAAGGACATACAGATAGCCAAGGTAGAGCTTCAACTAACATGAAGTTATCTCAAAGAAGAGCTAAAGCTGTATTAGATTACTTAGTAGGTAAAGCTGGAGTTGCTGCTAACAGATTATCATCTCAAGGATTTGGTGAAGATTACCCAATCGCTGATAACAAAACTAGAGCTGGTAGAGCACAAAACAGACGTGTAGAGATTAAATTAGTAAAATAATTTAACCAAAAACATACATAATTAAAGCCTCGCATTTGCGAGGCTTTTTTTATATACTTTTTTTTATGAAAAATAGTTTAAAAGGTTTTTTAAATTCCTTTAAAAAAATTACCTTTGCACCTTGAAAAAAGGAGCTAAAGCTCACATAGCAAATTAAATAACTTTAATTACATATAGTAATGTCTACAATAACAGGTAAAGTTTCTCAAATTATTGGTCCAGTTATCGATGTTGAGTTTAATACAGAAAATGCTGAATTACCAAAAATTTACGATTCATTAGAAATTAAAAAAGCTGATGGTTCAACTTTAGTTTTAGAAGTACAACAGCATGTTGGAGAAGATACAGTTCGTACAATCTCTATGGATGCAACTGATGGATTAAGTAGAGGTACAGAAGTAGTAGCTACAGGAAATCCAATTCAGATGCCAATAGGAAACGATATTTATGGTCGTTTATTCAACGTAACTGGTGATGCTATTGATGGATTAGGAGACTTACCAAAATCTGGTGACTCAGGATTATCTATCCACCGTCAAGCACCAAAATTTGACGAATTATCAACTTCTACTGAAGTATTATTTACTGGAATTAAAGTAATTGATTTAATTGAACCTTATGCAAAAGGAGGTAAGATTGGATTATTTGGAGGAGCTGGAGTAGGTAAAACAGTATTAATTCAGGAGTTAATTAACAACATTGCAAAAGGACACGGAGGTTTATCTGTATTTGCAGGAGTTGGAGAGAGAACTCGTGAAGGAAATGACTTATTAAGAGAGATGTTAGAATCTGGAATTATAAAATATGGTGATGATTTCATGCACTCTATGGAAGAAGGAGGATGGGATTTATCTAAAGTTGATAAACCAGGAATGAGAGACTCTAAAGCAACATTCGTGTTCGGTCAAATGAATGAGCCACCTGGAGCACGTGCACGTGTAGCTTTATCTGGATTAACTATTGCTGAATATTTCCGTGATGGTGCAGGAGAAGCTCAAGGGAAAGATGTATTATTCTTCGTTGATAATATCTTCCGTTTTACTCAAGCGGGTTCTGAGGTATCGGCATTATTAGGTCGTATGCCATCAGCGGTAGGTTACCAACCAACATTAGCAACAGAGATGGGGGCAATGCAAGAGCGTATTACTTCTACTAAGAAAGGATCTATTACTTCTGTACAGGCAGTTTATGTACCTGCAGATGATTTAACGGATCCAGCACCAGCTACAACGTTTGCTCACTTAGATGCAACAACAGTATTATCTCGTAAAATTGCTGAGTTAGGTATTTATCCAGCGGTAGATCCATTAGATTCTACTTCTAGAATTTTATCACCAGAAATTTTAGGTGATGAGCATTATAACACTGCTCAAAGAGTAAAAGAAATTTTACAGAGATATAAAGAATTACAAGATATTATCGCAATTTTAGGTATGGAAGAATTATCTGAGGAAGATAAATTAGTAGTTCACAGAGCACGTCGTGTACAACGTTTCTTATCTCAACCATTCCACGTAGCTGAACAGTTTACTGGTATTCCAGGATGTTTAGTTGATATTAAAGACACAATCAAAGGATTTAATATGATTATGGATGGAGAGTTAGATAAGTACCCAGAAGCAGCGTTTAACTTAAGAGGTTCTATACAAGAAGCAATTGATGCTGGTGAGAAAATGTTAGCTGAAGCATAATTCAATTAACAATTAACAATAATTAATTCTATTGAAATTATGTTTTTAGAAATTGTAACACCAGAAGCTATTTTGTTTTCATCAGAGGTAGATTCTGTTACTGTACCAGGTATAAATGGTGAATTTCAGATTTTAAATAATCACGCACCAGTTGTATCTATTTTAAACGAAGGAACAGTAAAAGTACATGTTCATACTCAAGATCATAAAGTTTTTGATGACTTGCACGGTAGTATTGTAAGTTTACCAGAAGATGATAAAGTTTTAACTTTAAGCATAAAGTCTGGAACTTTAGAAATGAAAGAAAATAAAGCAATTATTCTAGCAGACTAATTGATTTTAAATAATAAAAAAGCCAAACATTAAGTTTGGCTTTTTTTGTTTTATAAATAATTAAAATATCTAAATTAATTATCTTTGTACTTATGAACGGAATATTTTTATTTATTGGAGGGCCTGAGATTTTTGTAATCTTATTAATAGTGGTGATGTTATTTGGAGCAGATAAAATTCCTGAAATAGCTAGAGGATTGGGAAAAGGTATGCGACAAATTAAAGATGCAACTAACGATATTAAAAAAGAAATAAATGATAGTGCCAAAAATCAAGGCATTGATACCGATTTTGTAAGAGATATAAATAAAGAAGTAAATGAAGTTAAAGAAAATATAGATGACTTCACTGGGCCAATTAAAAGAAGATAAAAACTTTTATTTTACTCGACTAATAGTTAAACCGTCTCTAATTGGTAATAATACGGTTTCTAAGCGATCATCTTCATTTAGCTTTCTATTATATTCTAAAAGAATTTTTGTATCAATATCCTTAGGATTTAAAGCTTCTACTACTTTACCACTCCAAAGTACATTGTCAGATAAAATAATTCCACCAGTATTCATTTTATCGATAATTAAATCAAAATAATTTAAGTAATTAGATTTATCAGCATCAATAAATACTAAATCAAAGGTGTCATCTATAGAAGGAATAATATCTATAGCATTTCCTATAATTTGCTTGATTTGTCTTCTATATTCAGATTTTTGAAAGTATTTATATTGAAGCTCTTCCAGTTCTTCATTCTTATCAATAGTATAGAGAATCCCATCTTTTTGTAAACCTTCCGCTAAACATAAAGCAGAATATCCAGTATACGTTCCAATTTCTAAAATTGATTTAGGTTGAATTAATTTAGATATCATAGATAACACTCTGCCTTGAAAAGCACCACTTAACATTCTCGGATTTAATATTTTTTGCCAAGTTTCTCTTGTTAATTCTTGAAGGATTTCAGGTTCTTGTTGAGAGTGATTAACAACGTAATTATCAATTTTTTCAGGAAGAAAATGCATGAATATATTTTTAAATCAAAGGTATAAAAAAACGGAATCTATTGTAGCATAAATTCCGTTTCAATCTAACAAAAAATCAAAAATTGATCTTATTCAGATCAAAGTCGTTAATTAAATTGACTTAATTGTTCCTTTAAAGCTTCTTTATCTTTATTAGATAAACACTGTGTTTCGTTTTTACAATCATTAGCTTTCATTTTAAAAATGTGTGTCATCTTTTTATTCTGTTTAGAATATAAAGCACAAACTTTGCAAACTAAAATATGCCAATTAAGTTGTAATTTCTCGTAAAATGAAGCTTCACCATATTGTGCTTTATCACAAATAGTAGTAGCTTCATCGCATGTTATTTTAAAATTTTTAAACATTGTTTTTTACTTATTAAACCAGTTCTTTTCCATACAGTTTCTTAGCTGAGTTCTCGCTCTATGAATAATAACCCATAGGTTCGACGGAGTGATATCTAATTCCTTACAAATTTCTTCAGTTTCAAATTCTTGAATAGTTTTCATCCTAAAAACCATAGCATATTTTTCAGGAAGATGTCCTATACATTCATCTATTTGAGACTTCAATTCGTTATTTTCAATACTCTTTTCAGCTTCATTATTCCAAGACTGAGGTACACGTTCCTCAATCCAGTTACCTTCATTTTCACCATTATCATAAAAATTCATTCTAACTTCAGCTTGACCTTTTTTAGAATTAATTTTTCGATAATAGTCAATTATTTTTCTCTTTAAAATTGAAACTAACCAAGTTCTCTCGGTTGATTTACCTTCAAAGTTTTTCGCAGATTTAAGTCCAGCAAAAAATGTTTCTTGGACTAAATCTTTAGCTATATTGGAATCATTAACACGAACTATAGCATAATTAAATAAATAATCAGCATAGTTATCTACCCATTTATTTGGAGATAAAGTGTTGGATTTATCAGTTCGGTTCATTGCGTCAAATATAAGCTATTTTTTATTTAAATGTAGTCTGATAAATTCTACTTAATCCATTAGGATTAATATTTATGTAATTAATAATTTCCGTTAATTTTTTTCTCTTTTTAAAGCTTTTAGGAATTGAACTTTTATTAGTAGTATAATAAAGAACATTATTCTTCATATCCACAAACGGACAATAATCTAATTTTCTTGAATTAATACCTTTTTGTAAATGTTCAGCAGGTAACCAATTATTATTTTTATCTTTTCTACTTATGTACAAATCCCCACGTCCTAAATCATCTTTTCTTCCATAAGAAGTAAATATTATAAAACTTTCATCCGGTGCTACAAAAGCATTAAATTCATATTTTTCTGAATTTATTTTATTATTTAAGGAGGTAGGTTTAGTATACTCACCATCTACAAATCTACTAACATAAATATCTTCTTTTCCTTTTGAATTTTCATATTGAGCTGTAAAGAAAAGATCTCCCTTATTCGTAACAGAAGGATAAAACTCGTCTTTAGAAGTGTTTACTACTGAACTAATTTTTTTAGGTTCAGACCAATCACCTGAAATATTTTTTCTACTCACGTACCATAGGTCCATATCTTTTTTTATTTCAGACGTGTTATTATTAACCCTATTTGAAGCAAAAAATAGTTTTAAACCATCAGGAGATAAAAAAGGTTCTAAATCTTTATGTTGTCCAGAAAAAGCTACAGTTTCAGGTTTAGTCCATTTGCCATTTATTTTTTTAGAAAAAGCAATAAATGAATATTCTTTAGCATAACTTTCTACTGTAAAATAAAATTCATTTCCATTTTTACTCATAGAAAAGTCTCTCACGTTAGGTAAATCTTTGAATAACTTTGGTAAAAACATTTTAGGGTTTTGAGAAAACCCTATGCTTGATATTAAAAAACAAAAGAGTAAGTATTTCTTCATTAAACTATTCTTTTACTGGTTTACAACTGCTTCTTCGTCTCATGTCTACTAAATAAATAATTTCCCATTTTCCATTATTATTAAATAATTGAAAAGAATTGGCTCCACAATGACTAAACTTATCATTAAAATAGAATTCGTAAGGAGTCCAAACCGAGGCTAAATTACCGTCCACTTTAATATCGTATGACAAAAGTTTTTCAAAATATTTGTGTTCAGGTTTTTTACCTGCAATTTTTGCTAGAAGATTTTCTCTGCTTTCAGTAGCCAACTTTTTTTCACCCTTTTTGTTGGTAAAAGTCGTTTGTATTTTAACAGAAGAATGAAGTGTGTTGCCAACAATAGCACTATCACCTTTGTGAAGTCCTTCAAAAAAAGTATCGATAGTTTTTTTAATCATATCGTGTTCATTTTTGCTTTGAGCATTAGCAACACTTGTAAGAATAAGGACTATTAGGACAGTAGTAATTTTATGCATATTTGTTAGAATTTAGATAGTAAAGCTATTAAAAAAGAAAAGAGAGAAAATATAATTAACAGAAGATTAACTAGTTTTCTATGAATTGAATAATAATGATAGAAGTTCCTTAAAGTAAATTGTTCAATAGAATAAATGTGTATTTTTACAGACTAGAAAATTAAAAACAATGTCAGTAGCTAAAAAACAATACAAAAGAATTACCACAAAATCATTAGTTGAGATGAAAGCTAATGGAGAAAAAATATCCATGCTTACTGCCTATGATTATACAATGGCAAAAATTGTTGATGGAGCTGGAGTTGATGTGATTTTAGTTGGAGATTCAGCTTCGAATGTAATGGCTGGTCATGAAACAACTTTGCCAATTACATTAGATCAAATGATTTATCATGCAAGTTCTGTAATTAGAGCAGCAGAACGTAGTTTGGTAGTTGTTGATTTACCTTTTGGAACGTATCAAGGAAATTCTAAAAGTGCCTTAGAATCTGCCATTAAAGTAATGAAAGAGTCTGGAGGACATGCAGTAAAGTTAGAAGGAGGAAGTGAGATTGCTGAATCAATTTCTAGAATTTTAACAGCAGGAATTCCTGTTATGGGGCATTTAGGATTAACACCTCAATCTATTTATAAATTTGGTACGTATACAGTAAGAGCAAAAGAAGAAGAGGAAGCTAATAAGTTATTAGAAGACGCGAAATTATTAGAAGAGTTAGGATGTTTTGCTTTGGTTTTAGAAAAAGTCCCTGCAGTTTTAGCAGAAAAAGTAGCTAAGAGTTTGACGATTCCTGTTATTGGAATTGGAGCAGGTGGTGGAGTAGATGGACAAGTACTAGTAACACACGATATGCTTGGAATGACACATGAGTTTAATCCTCGTTTTTTACGTAGATATTTAGACTTGTATGGAGAAATGACAAATGCTTTTCAAAGTTATATAGAAGATGTGAAGTCGCAAGATTTCCCTAATGAAAAAGAGCAATATTAACTATTATAAGCCTTCTGATTAAGAAGGTTTTTTTATACTTAAAATGAAAATACTTCACTTAGATTCAAATCATTCATTATTATTAAATCAATTAAACGATTTAGGTTTTATAAATGAGGAAGATTATATTTCAACAAAGTCAGAAATAGAAGCAAAAATTCATCAATACGGTGGGGTTATTATTCGAAGTAGATTTACAATTGATCAACAATTTTTAGATAAAGCAACAAATCTAAAATTTATAGGTAGAGTTGGAGCAGGTTTGGAGAATATAGATTGTAATTATGCTGAAGAAAAAGGAGTTTATTTAATTTCAGCACCAGAAGGAAATAGAAATGCTGTTGGAGAACATACATTGGGTATGTTGCTTTCTCTTTTTAATAAACTGAATAAAGCAGATGCCGAGGTAAGAAAAGGAAAATGGCTACGAGAAAATAATAGAGGAATTGAGTTAGATGGAAAAATAGTAGGTTTAATAGGTTATGGAAACATGGGGAAAGCTTTTGCTAAAAAGTTAAGAGGTTTTGATGTAGAAGTAATTTGTTATGATATAAAACCAAATGTAGGAGATGAGAATTGTAAGCAAGTGTCTTTAGAAGAATTACAAGAAAAAGCAGATATTTTAAGTCTTCATACTCCTCAGACAGAATTAACTATAAACATGGTGAATTCTACATTTATTAATCAATTTTCTAAACCTTTTTGGGTACTTAATACAGCCAGAGGTAAATCAATAGTAACGGAAGATTTAGTAGAAGCTCTAAAAAATAAAAAAGTTTTAGGAGCTGGTTTAGATGTTTTGGAATATGAGAAAAAGTCATTTGAAAATTTATTTCAGAAAAAAGACATATCAGGAAAAGTAGAAATGGCAGAGGCATTTCAGTATTTAATTAATGCAGAAAACGTAATTCTTTCTCCGCATGTGGCAGGCTGGACTATCGAAAGTAAAGAAAAGTTAGCGCAAACAATAGTTGATAAAATTAAAACAAAGTTTTGTTAACTTGAAGAAATGAGAAAAACGGTGTTTATTTTTAGTGCGCTTATTTTAGCTTTATTTTTTCTTTTTGAAATTAGTAAATATGCTGTTGTTTCTGGAAGTTTAAGAACTGAAATAATAATTGGATTTATAGCTGTGATTTTCTTTTTTATTGGAATTTATATCAATAAAAAGAGTTTGAATAAATCAAAAGTTATATCTACAGAAATAAATCATAAAAAAATAGCAGAACTGAATATAACTAAAAGAGAGTATGAGGTACTTCAAAAAATAGCAGAAGGATTGTCAAATAAAGAAATAGCAGAGTCTTTATTTTTATCAGAAAGCACTATAAAAACTCATGT
Organism: Tenacibaculum aiptasiae; assembly: GCF_965221665.1. Lineage (NCBI taxonomy): Bacteria > Pseudomonadati > Bacteroidota > Flavobacteriia > Flavobacteriales > Flavobacteriaceae > Tenacibaculum > Tenacibaculum aiptasiae. The sequence goes on along the minus strand of NZ_CBDCSN010000002.1, from coordinate 928,301 downwards.
GTCAAATATTCTTGTAAAATTAAATTCTAAACGAAGAACTCAAGCAGTTCAAGTAGCAAAATCTCTTCAAATTTTATAAAAATATGTTTTTGGTACTTTAGTATGAGCTTGTTTTTGAAGGTATTCTTTAGTTTTATCATAAATTTAAAAAAATACTTAAATGAAAAGCACAATACTAAAGTATGGAGTTTATGGTTTTTTAACAGGCCTTATAATTTTTACTCTTCACCTTGTTTTAGGGATTGAAAACTTAGATTACGGTACAAATGAAATATTAGGATACGTCTCAATATTTATATCATTATCGTTTATTTATTTTGGGATAAAACATTATCGAGATAATGTTAATAATGGAATTATTTCATTAGGAAAAGCTATAGCTATTGGAACACTTATTTCTTTAATGGTAGGAATAGGAATTGGCATGGCAGATTTTATATATACAGAATTTATAAACCCCGACTTTTTTAAAAGTTATGAAGATATGCTAATAAAACAAGGTAGAGAAGCAGAAATAATTGAAATGACAAGTACTACTGCAGCTCTATTTATGATAGTTTTGGTTAGTATAATAGGATTTATTATATCTTTATTGTCAGCCTTATTTTTACAACGTAAATAAATCATTATGCAGTATAAAGCCGATACACCAGAAGAGTATATTGCTCAAATTCCTGAGGAAAGACAAGCAATTATGGAAAGATTACGTAAAACAATTAAAGAGAATCTTCCAAAAGGTTTTGAAGAAGGAATTAATTATAATATGATTGGTTATTACGTGCCACATTCAATTTATCCAGATGGATATCATTGCGATACCAGTTTACCTTTACCATTTATGAATATTGCTTCTCAGAAGAATTCAATTAATTTATATCACAGCGGAATTTATGCTAAGAAAGAACTATTAGATTGGTTTGTGGCTGAATATCCTAAACATTGTAAAAGAAAATTAGATATGGGTAAAAGCTGTATACGATTTAAAAAAATAGAAGAAATTCCATTTGATTTAATAGCAGAATTAACTACAAAAATGACGGTAGAAGAATGGATAGATATTTATGAAACAAATGTAAAAAGGAAATAAATGAAGAAGAAAGGTAAAGTAATAGGTATAGGTGGTTTGTTTTTTAAAACAGAAGATCCAAATAAAACAAAAGATTGGTATAAAAATAATTTAGGGTTTAATACTGATGATTGGGGATGTACATTTTGGTGGAAAGATAATGAAGGGAAAAAAGCATCAACTCAATGGAGTCCATTTCCAAAAGGTACAAACTATTTTAAGCCATCCGAGAAAGACTTTATGTTTAACTATCGTGTTGAAAATTTAATGGAGCTATTAGAAGAGCTTAAAGAAAAAGGAGTTACGGTAATTGATAAAATTGAAGAGTACGATTATGGTAAGTTTGGGTGGATTATAGATTTAGACGGAAATAAAATTGAATTATGGGAACCAAAAGATGAAGCTTTTTTATAAATTTATAGCAGTTAATAATTAAAAAGAAAAACATGAATGTAATTGATGAAAATGGAAATGCTGTTCCAAACCAAGAGAGTAAAAGGGTTTTAGCAGGAATTTTAGCTATTATTTTAGGAGGTTTGGGAATCCATAAATTTATATTAGGTTATACCAAAGAAGGAATTATAATGTTAATATCAACATTTGTATTAGGAATTATAACTTGTGGTGTAGCTGCTTGGGTTGTTTCTGTTATAGGTTTAGTAGAAGGAATAATTTATTTAACAAAATCAGATGAAGAGTTTGTGTATACTTACCAAACAAATAGTAGAGGTTGGTTTTAAATTAACTTAAAATTTGAAAGAAATGGAAGCAGAAAATAATAAGTTTAAAGATAGTTTAAATGAAGGTTTAGATAAAGCAAAAGACGTTATGGATAAAGTAACGGAAAAAGCTTCAGAACTTGCAGGAGAAACAGGAGAACATGTTGTTGATGCTGTAGAAGATATAAAAGATAAAGTTAGTGATTTAGTATCAGAAGAGTCTGTGCAAAAAATAAAAGAGTCTACTAGCGAATTTATAGATGATGCAAGAGAGGTCATGGAAAATGTAACAGAAAAAGCATCGGATTTTGCTGAAGATGCACAAGAAGAACTTAAAGAAGCCACAACTAAGACAAAAAATTTCTTTCAACGCTTATTTGGGAAATAAAATAAGCAGCATAAAATAAAAAAAGCGCCAATTTTGGCGCTTTTTTTATGCAATCTTATTTGCTTTATTTGTTTTTATAATGGCTTGTTCGTTTTTCCAATCAATCCATTTTTGACCTTTTATACGTCTCATTACATTATCGACAGTACGCATAATAAATACATTATATATAGCTTTTCCTAAGTTTTTTGGATTACGAGCAATAGCACGTAAACTCATAGAAAAACCTGGAGTTACATAACGCATATAGTGCCAATAACCTTCAGGCATATATAAAACGTTTCCATGTTCTAATTCAGCAATATGACCTTTTGCCTTTTTTAAAGCAGGCCATTTGTCAAAATCAGGATCATTAAAGTCAATATCTTCTCTTGTAATTAATGAATGAGGTATTTTGTATAAGTATTTATTTTGTTTCTGGTCAAATAGTATACACTTCTTTTTACCTTCAAAATGAAAATGAAAAATATTTGCTAAATCAATATCATAATGCATGAAAGTGTACGAGTCTCTACCTCCAAAAAATAACATTGGTAAACCTTTCATTAAACGTAAACCAAAGTCAGGAAATTTAAAATCCTTTTGAAGTACAGGGACTTCTTTTAAAATATTCCATAAGAAAATACGGAATTTCGTAGGCTCTCTTTTTAATAAATCAACATACTCACTCATTTTCATGGTAGCATGCGGTTCATTAAATCCATCTTTGTAATCTACTGGTCTGTCGTCGTATAAAGGAACAGTTTTGTCTCCAGCAACTTCCTTCATGTATTCTAATGACCATTTGTTAAATGCTGGCCAATCTTCAATAAAACGCTCAATAACTACTGGCTTTTGAGGTTTGAAGTAGTTTTTAATAAAATCTTCTTTTGTTATCGTTTCAACTCTGTCTACTTGTTGTAACTGTAATCCCATGGGCCCAATTTTTAGAGAAGCAAAGTTAAGAAAACGTTTCCAAATTATTTAGAAAGATTCTTGTTAAAAAATGTATTAAAATCAAAGTCGATTTAAAGAATCTATTTAAACAATAAGCGATTATGGTACAAACTTATATGTATAAAAAAAGAACTACTAAATAGTAGTTCTTTTTTAAGTTATTTTATAGTTTCTTTTTGAGGTTCATCAGTTAACATTCTCTTAATTTTAAGAGTTTGTTTTTTTATCTCTTTAGCCTCTTGTTTCTTTTTTTCGTTACGCTCAATTTTATGATCAGGACGAGACCATTTTGGTTTTTCACCTAAAGTTTCAAAATTAGAATCTTCAGCTTCAACTGTTCTTGGTTGTACCTTTTTAGTAAACGGCTTTTGAGGGTTTAATCCTAATAACTTAAACATTTTCATGTCTTCATCTACATCAGGATTTGGAGTTGTTAGTAATTTATCTCCAGCAAAAATAGAATTTGCACCAGCAAAGAAACACATTGCTTGACCTTCTCTACTCATTTGAGTTCTACCGGCAGATAAACGTACTTGTGTTTCTGGTAATACAATTCTTGTAGTAGCTACCATACGAACCATATCCCAAATTTCTACAGGTTTTTCATCTTCTAAAGGAGTTCCTTCAACTGCAACTAAAGCGTTGATTGGGGTAGATTCAGGTTGTGGATCTAAAGTTGATAAAGCAACTAACATTCCAGCTCTATCTTCAGCAGATTCTCCCATACCGATAATACCACCAGAACAAACAGTTACGTTAGTTTTACGAACATTATCAATAGTATCTAATCTATCTTGGTATCCACGTGTAGAAATTACTTCTTTATAGTATTCTTCAGAAGAATCTAAATTGTGATTATAAGCATATAGTCCAGCCTCAGCTAAACGTTGTGCTTGATTTTCAGTAACCATACCTAAAGTACAGCATACCTCCATATCAAGTTTATTAATAGTTCTTACCATTTCTAAAACTTGATCAAACTCAGGTCCGTCTTTTACATTTCTCCAAGCAGCTCCCATACATACACGAGAACTACCACCTGCTTTAGCTCTTAAAGCTTGTGCTTTTACTTGCTGTACAGACATTAAATCGTTTCCGTTAATATCAGTATGGTAACGTGCAGCTTGTGGACAATATCCACAGTCTTCAGAACATCCACCAGTTTTTATAGATAGTAATGTAGAAACTTGTACTACGTTTGGGTCGTGACTTTTTCTATGAATTGTAGCAGCTTCGTATAAAAGCTCCATCATAGGTTTGTTATATATTTCTAGAATCTCTTCTTTCGTCCAGTTATGTCTTACTTCGCTCATGAATTCAAGTTGTTTGTTGGGGTAAAAATAAGGATATTATTTAGATAGTAACACAGAAACTGCATTTCCTCCAAAACCTACAGCGTTTACTAGGATTTTTGTTAGTTTTTCTGGTTGTTTTTGCTTTTCAGCAAATGGTACTTCTATTGTTTTTTGATGTTGTAACATTAAAATAGCTAATTCCAAACTTAATAATCCAGAAGTAGCAAAAGTATGTCCAACTTTCCATTTATTGGTTGTTAAAAAAGGTTGATTATCTCCAAAAATAGCCTTGATAGCATTTATTTCTGATTGATCTCCTTTTATAGTTCCTGGGGCATGCATAACAATAGCATCTACTTCCTCAGGAGAAATATTTTTCAAAGCCATCTTCATGGATTTCTGAAAGCATTCAGCATCTGTAGTAACTGATGTATTGTGTTTTAATACTTCAGTAGCATATCCTACATTATCAATAAAAGCAATTGCATTTTTAGAGATGCCCGATTCTAGACAAAAAACAGCAGCTCCTTCTCCTAAAACCATGGTGTTTTTTGTTTTTGTCATATCAAAAGCTTTACAAGGATATTCATCTGTTTCTTTTGAATAGACTTTCAAAGCTTGCATTTGTGCAATAGTAAAATCGGTTAGAGAAGCTTCACTAGCACCAATCATAAATTTATTAGTCATCCCAGATTGTAACCATGCAACTCCATTTAATAATGAGTGTAAACCAGTAGAACAAGTAATGGAATGTGAAATTTCAGGACCATTACTTTGTAAGTCATGTGCAATCCATGACGAAATATTTCCTAAAGTTGTTGTAGGAGAACTTAACGTTGATGATTTTCCTGATTCTAAAAATTCTTTGTGGTATTTTTCAAATAAAGAAGTTGCTCCACGTGAAGAACCTATATTAATTCCAAAATTATCTTGAGAATTCCAGTTTGCATCTTTAATAGCTTTTCGTGCTACGTATAAAGTATATAAAACTGTTTCGTCTAAGTTTTTGTACTTATTATCGGAATGCTTTAATTGATTTATTTCATTTTTAATGTCATCAGATAATTGAGCTACATGAGCTTTAAAATTATCAAAACTCTTACTACTTAGATAATGTTTCGTATTAAGGTAGTTATTCCAAATTTCATTTTGGGAACTTCCTACCGAAGAAACAGATGCCATTGCTGTTATAGAAATACGTTCTTTCAACACATTTAAAATTTTGACAAAAATAAAGTTAAAATCAGGTAACATGAAGAAATTTAATAGTTATCTTGTCACTAAATATTAAATCTATGGATGAAAAGCACGAAAAAAGTTGGTTTGGTAGAAATTGGATGTGGGCAGTTCCTGTTGGAGGCTGTGGATGTGGTTGCCTCTTGATTGTTTTGTTTTTTGTATTTGGAATTGGCGCTGCAATTTTTGGTGTTTCTAAAATGATAGATAATGCAACACCCATAGAATATGCTATAGAAAAAGTAAGAAATAATGAGGAAGTAGTTTCTTTACTTGGTGATGATATTGAAAAGTATGGTATTCCTTCAGGGAATATTTCATTAAGAAATAATGATGGTGATGTTGATTTTTCTATTCCAATTCGTGGTAGTAAAGGAGAAGGAACTTTAGTAGTAAAAGGAATTAAAACTGATGGAGAATGGGTTTATGAAGATTTATATGTGCGTATAAAAGAAACTCAAGAAGAAATAAATTTATTGGAAAATGAAAAGGTTCTAGAAAGTATCTAGAACCTCTTTAGTTGTTGTATATACCTTTTGCAATTGTTGTTCAGTAATTACGTAAGGTGGTTGTATATAAATAGTATTTCCAAGAGGTCGTAAAAATACACCTTTGTCCATAAAAGATTTTAATAGTTGATCTCTTAATGTACCATATCTTCCAGCATTGGTTTTTAAATCAATAGCTAAGATGACTCCTTTTGAACGTACCTCAGTAACTTTAGCATGATTCGTTATTTGATTTAAAAAATCTTGATGAGCTTTTGAAATTCTTTGAATATTTTTTTGAATTTCATCACTCTGTAATAATTCAATACTCGCCAAAGCAGCACTACATGCTATTGGATTTGCAGAATACGTATGACAATGGAAAAAACCTTTGGCAATATCATTACTTAAAAACTCATTGTAAATATCTTCGGTACAAGAAGTAATAGCCATAGGAACCAAACCAGCTGTTAAGGCCTTACTTAAACAAATAATATCTGGTTTTGTGGCAATTTCATCAGATGCAAAATTATTTCCGGTTTTACCAAATCCAGTCATTACTTCATCAGCAATAGTTAAAATATCATTGTTTTTAAAAAATTGTAAAATAGAATCTAAATCTTCTGCTTTATGAATTTTCATACCAGCAGCACCTTGAACTAAAGGTTCGTATATAAAACCAGCAATACTATTCTCGCTAACAATTTGTTTTAGTAGTGTTAAAATTTCTTGATTATTGTTTCCGTTAGGAACTGGAATACGTTTAATGTCCATTAAAAAATCTTCAAAAGGACCATTGTAAACAGAAAGTCCAGATACAGACATAGCACCAAAAGTATCTCCATGAAAACCGTTTTCAAAAGCAACGAAAGTATTCCTTTTTTCACCTTTGTTAAAATAGTACTGCAAAGCCATTTTAATTCCAGCTTCAACAGCAGTTGAACCATTGTCGTTAAAGAATATTCTATTCTGGTTTTTTGGTAATATCTTAATTAACTCTTCCGATAAAGCAACAGCAGGTTCATGTGTAAAGTCACTAAACATTATTTGATCTAATGTTTGCATTTGTTTATAAACCTTATTGGTAATAAAGTCATTACAGTGACCAAACATACAAGTATACCAAGAAGAAATAGCATCAATATATTCGTTACCGTTCTCATCGGTTAAAATACAGCCTTTGGCTTTTACAATACCTAAACTATCTGGATGTGTTTGGTGCTGTTTTAATGGATGCCATAAGTGTTGTTTGTCTCTTTCTTGTAGTGTCATAATTTATCTTTAAAAAGGTCAGCATACTCACGAATAACATTTTGATCGAAATATGGTTCTTCGTCAATTCGTCCAATAACAGAAACGCCTGTCATTTTTTTAATAATTGATTCAGTAGTAGGATGCTCATCACCTGAAAAAATCAAAGAAACATCAAAACCTTTTTCTTTTAAAAGGTTTATGGTTAATAAGGTATGGTTAATACTTCCTAAATAATGGCGAGAAACCACTATTACTTTGTAGTCAGGTTTAATAATGTCTAAAATAGTGTCTGTATCATTTAAAGGCACTAATAATCCACCAGCACCTTCAATAACTAAATTGTTTGATGTTTTTGGTTCAGTTATGTTAGAAAGTTCAATGCTTATATTGTCTATTTCAGCAGCAGCATGTGGGCTCATAGGAGTTTTTAATGCGTATGCGTTAGTATGAATGGTTGTTGTAGAATTAGAAATTAGTTGTTCAACTTTATGAGCATCAGAATTATCTAATTCGCCAGCTTGTACAGGTTTCCAATAATCTGCTTCTAGAGCTTCGGTAACAATAGCAGAAGCTACTGTTTTTCCTACTTCTGTGGAAATACCAGTGATAAAATATTTTTTCATTAAAAGATTGTTTTACAATCGTTACAAATTAATTTTCTACTTTCAAAAAAAGGGAAAAGCATAAAAAAGAAACTTTTGCGTTGAGGTGGTGCAACAAGAATTCTTGATGATTTGCATTTGCCACATTGATAAGATACTCCGTTCTCGTCTTTTTCGTATTCTCTAATTTCGTTGTATATGACTAGTGCTTTTTCTAAATCATCTTTATGAACTAATAATTTCACTCCTCCTATTGCCTGACTTAATAAAGGGTCAGAATCAATAGTTTTTTCATCCATTAACATGGTTCTAATGTTTTCAGAATCCAATTTAGATTTAATTACTTGAGCTTCGGTTGAGTACTCAAATACAGTTAGAATTACATGATTATCGTTCATTTATGCTAATTTTATAAAGCAAAAGTAGCAAGGTTCTCTAAAACACTGGTAATTTCTTCAAAAGAATTATAACTATGTAAGCAAAAGCGAAGTCTTTCTTCTCCTTTGTTAACAGTAGGAGATAAAATCGGTTTTATATCAAATCCTTTTTCTTGAAGTTTTTGAGCTATCAGTTTTACTTTTTCGTTTCCTGGAATAATACAACAATGGATTGCGGATTCACTCTTAATAAAATTAAGATTTAAACGTTGTGTTTCTTTGATAAAAAAGAGGATGTTCTTTTGTAATTGCTCTTTAAGTTTAGGGAGCTCTTTATAGGCAAAACTAATGGTGGCTACAGCATGAGGAGATAGGCCTGTGGTATAAATAAAACTTCTTGAGAAATTAATGAGATAATTTTTTAATTCTTTAGAAGATATAATTGCAGCACCATGGCATCCTAATGCTTTTCCAAAAGTGACAATCCTAGCAAAAATATCATTGTGTATTTCTGTAGTTTCAACTAAACCTTTATTGAAAACACCAATGGCATGAGCTTCATCAATTATTAAATAGGCTTTGTTGGTTTTACAAATCTGAACAATTTCTTTAAGATTTGGACTGTCTCCATCCATAGAAAAAACAGATTCTGTTATCACATAAATTTCGTTATTATTATTTGAGTCGTTCAGACGAATAATTTTTTCTTCTAAATCTAAAAGGTCATTATGTTTAAACTTATAAGCTTTAGCGTTTGAAAGTTGTATGCCATCTCGAATAGAAGCATGTATAAATTCATCATATAAAATAATATCTCCGCGTTGTGGGACGGAAGAGAAAAATCCGATGTTTGCATCATATCCAGAATTAAAAATTAGGGCAGATTCTGAATTGTGAAATTCAGCTAATTGTTTTTCAACCAGTGGGTATAATTTATGGTTTCCAGATAAAAGTCTAGAACCAGTAGCTCCATTTTGTTTGATATTTTGCGCTACTAAAAATTGATGGACATTATTAAAAACAATTTCTGATTTGGCTAAACCTAAATAATCATTAGAAGAAAAATCAACTAAGTTAACTTCTTCTCCAAGTGATCTTAGAGAATTGTTTTCTTTACGTTGGAGTAATTTAGCAGTAAGTTTCTTAGGAAATGACATAATGCAAAAATAAAAAAAGACTTACAAATTTGTAAGTCTTTTTGCTCCCCCTCTTGGACTCGAACCAAGGACCCTCTGATTAACAGTCAGATGCTCTAACCAACTGAGCTAAGGAGGAATGTTCTTATAGAACAAAATATGTATGTTGTAGAAATTATCGGCTCCTACGTTGCCTTTAGCATTTTAGCTCCCCCTCTTGGACTCGAACCAAGGACCCTCTGATTAACAGTCAGATGCTCTAACCAACTGAGCTAAGGAGGAATTTAAAACGAACTTGTTTTAAAATGCGAGTGCAAATTTAAGGGCTTTTTTTATATCTGCAAATTATTTTTAATAAAAAATACAATTAATTTTATTTGATTCTGGTTTTCAGAAGTTTATTTTTCGTTATTTTTTAGTACAAAGCTTCGAAGAGGGAGATTATGCTAGTTAAAATAAGCAAGAAAAAAAGTCTTGTTTTTACTAAAAGTTGTATTTTTGTCAGCATTATTCTTATTGATAGAAAAGCATAAAAATATATATGGACAAGTTTTCGTTCTTAAACGCAGCACATTCAGGTTTTATAGGTGATTTGTACGAACAATATCAGAAAAATCCTGATGCGGTAGAACCAAGTTGGAGAAGTTTTTTTCAAGGATATGATTTAGCAAACGAAAATTATTCGTTAACGGATGATGAGGTTGCAATCGAAGTTCCTGAAGAAGTACGCAAAGAATTTTTGGTAATCGATTTAATTAATGGTTATCGTACTCGTGGACATTTGTTTACAAAAACAAATCCAGTTCGTGATAGAAGAAAATATACACCTACTTTAGATATTGAAAATTTTGGACTGACAAAGGCTGATTTAAATACGGTTTTTAATGCAGGAGAAATTTTAGGTATGGGGCCAAGCTCTTTATCAGAAATCATTTCACACCTAAAAGCAATTTATTGCGATAGTATTGGGGTGGAATATATGTATCTAAGAAATCCAGAGGAGTTAAAATGGTGGCAAAATCGTTTAAATAAAAATGATAACCATCCTAGTTACAACTTAGAGGCAAAAAAATACATACTTACTAAACTGAATCAAGCTTCTACTTTTGAGAGTTTTTTACAAACAAAGTATGTAGGTCAAAAGCGTTTTTCTGTAGAAGGAGGAGAAACATTAATTCCTGGTATAAGTGTTGCACTTCGTGATGCTGCCGAGAAATATGGAGTAGAAGAATGTGTGTTAGGTATGGCACACCGTGGTCGTTTAAATACACTGGTAAATATTTTTAAGAAACCAGTTCGTGATTTATTTAGCGAGTTTGAAGGAAAAGATTTTGAAGATCAAGACATAGATGGAGATGTAAAATACCATTTAGGTTTAACTTTAAGTAAAGAATACAAAGGCGGACAAACAATGAAGATGAATTTGGTTCCAAATCCATCTCACTTAGAAACAGTTGATGCTGTAGCTGAAGGAATTGTTCGTGCAAAAATAGATTTAGATTATAAAGGAGATAATGGTAAGATTTTACCAATCTTAGTTCATGGGGATGCCGCTATTGCTGGACAAGGAATTGTTTATGAAGTAGGGCAAATGATGACTTTAAATGGTTATAAAACTGGAGGTACTATTCATGTGGTAGTGAATAACCAAGTAGGTTTTACAACCAACTATTTAGATGCGCGTTCTAGTACCTATTGTACAGATGTGGCTAAAGTAACATTATCGCCAGTATTACATGTAAATGCAGATGACGCAGAAGCGGTTTGTCATGCAATGGAAATGGCTGTAGAATATAGAACTAAGTTCAAAAAAGATATTTATATAGATCTTTTAGGTTATCGTAAATATGGACATAACGAAGGTGATGAACCTCGTTTTACACAGCCAAAATTATATAAAGCAATTTCTAAGCATAAAAATGCAAAAGAAATATATGCAGCAAAATTAGTTGAAGAAGGGAGTATTTCAACTGATTATGTAAAAGAAATTACAAATGAATTCAAAGCACATTTAGAAGCAGAATTCACAGAGTCTAAAAAGAAAACAACTTCTAAGATTCAGGAGTTCATGCCAGAAGTATGGGATGGATTTGTTCGTAAGCAATTGCAAGATATGTTACAACCAGTAGACACTACTTATTCGGTTGAAGCATTAAAAGATATTGCAAAGGTAATATCAACAACTCCAGAAGGACATAAGTTTGTAAGAAAGGCAGAACGTATTTTAAAAGGTCGTGATAAAGCCGTTTTTATTGATAATGAATTGGATTGGGGAACAGCTGAAAACTTAGCTTATGGAACTTTATTAGAAGAAGGTTATAATATTCGTATCTCAGGAGAAGATGTAGAAAGAGGAACATTCTCACATCGTCATGCAATTATGCGCGATGAAGAAACATTAGAGCGTGTTAATTTATTAAATACAAACCCTAAAAATAAAGGAGAGATGACTATTTTCAACTCTCATTTATCAGAATATGGTGTATTAGGTTTTGACTATGGGTATGCCATGGCAGCTCCAAATACGCTAACTATTTGGGAAGCTCAGTTTGGTGATTTTGCCAATGGAGCTCAAATTGTATTTGATCAATATATTTCATCGGCAGAAGATAAGTGGAAATTACAAAACGGATTAGTAATGCTATTGCCTCATGGGTATGAAGGTCAAGGACCAGAGCACTCATCGGCAAGAATTGAGCGTTTCTTACAATCGTCGGCAATAGATAACTGGACTGTAGCGAATTGTTCTACCCCAGCAAATATGTATCACATATTACGTCGTCAGATGAAACGTGATTTTAGAAAACCTTTAGTAGTTTTTACACCTAAGAGTTTATTACGTTTGCCAAAAGCAGTGAATCCTATAGAAGATTTAGCAAATGGAACTTTCCAAGAGGTAATTGATGATACAGTTGATACTGCTAAAGTGAAAAAAATGGTATTCTGTACAGGGAAGTTCTATTATGATATGCTAGAGAAACGTGAAAAATTAGGAAGAGAGGATGTAGCATTAATTAGAATAGAGCAATTATTCCCTTTACATAACGATAAGATAAAGGAAGTAATGGATAGATATCCAAATGTAGAGCGTTATGTTTGGGCACAAGAGGAACCAAAAAATATGGGTTCTTGGGGTTATATGTTAGAGCGTTTTGAATTAGCTAAATTAGAGTGTGCTTCGAGAGATTATCATTCGGCACCAGCTGCAGGTTCAAGTGCACGTTATACTCGTCGCCACAATAGAGTATTGGATAAAGTTTTTGATTAAATAAAGAAAGTATTTCAGAATAAAAATAAAAAACATGAGTGTTTTAGAAATGAAAGTTCCTTCTCCGGGGGAATCAATTACAGAAGTAGAAATCGCAACTTGGTTAGTTGAAGATGGAGATTATGTAGAAAAAGATCAACCTATTGCTGAAGTTGATTCTGACAAAGCAACGTTAGAGTTACCAGCTGAAGAGAGTGGAATTATTACTTTAAAAGCTGAAGAAGGTGATGCTGTTGAGGTGGGTGCTGTAGTATGTCATATTGATATGAGTGCTGCAAAACCAGAAGGAGGAGCTGAAAAGAAAGAAGCTCCAAAAGCTGAGGAGAAAAATGAAGCTCCAAAAGCAGAACCAGCTAAAGAAACTTATGCAACAGGAGCAGCATCTCCAGCAGCTAAGAAAATTTTAGCTGAAAAAGGAATTTCTGCTTCAGCAGTAAAAGGAACTGGTAAAGACGGTCGTGTAACTAAAGAAGATGCAGTAAAAGCTGTTCCTTCAATGGGAACTCAGCCAGCTAACGGTTCTAGAAGTTCAGAGCGTAAAAAATTATCAATGTTACGTCGTAAAGTGGCACAACGTTTAGTTTCTGTTAAAAATGAAACTGCAATGTTAACTACATTCAACGAGGTAAACATGCAGCCAATTTTCGATTTACGTAATGAGTACAAAGAAGATTTTAAAGCTAAGCATGGAGTTGGTTTAGGATTTATGTCTTTCTTTACTTTAGCTGTTGTTAGAGCATTAAAAATGTACCCAGATGTAAACTCTATGATTGATGGAGATTACAAAATAAGTCACGATTTCCAAGATATTTCAATTGCTGTTTCTGGTCCAAAAGGATTAATGGTACCGGTAATTAGAAATGCAGAGAATTTATCATTTAGAGGAGTAGAAAGTGAAGTTAAGCGTTTAGCTTTACGTGCTCGTGATGGTCAAATTACTGTTGATGAAATGACAGGAGGAACTTTTACAATTACTAATGGTGGTGTATTTGGTTCTATGTTGTCAACACCAATTATCAACCCTCCACAAAGTGGAATTTTAGGAATGCACAACATTGTTAACCGTCCAATGGCTGTTAACGGTGAAGTTGTAATTCAACCAATTATGTATGTTGCGTTATCTTATGATCACAGAATTATTGATGGTCGTGAGTCTGTAGGTTTCTTAGTAGCTGTTAAAGAAGCATTAGAAAACCCAGTAGAGTTATTAATGGATAACAACCCTAAGAAAGCATTAGAAATGTAATTTTCTTAGTCAATTATATAAAAATCCCGCTTTTGCGGGATTTTTTGTTTTTAAGAGATTAATTACCTTTATCATCATATTTATTTCTATATATAAAAATGATTAAAGAACTACCTAATTTATCGTTTCAGTCAAAGTCGCCAGAAATAGAGGGTGTAGAGATAATCACATTAGAAAGTATAGAAAAACAAAAAAATAGCTTAGATCATTTACCTGAAAAACCTCACCAACTTGAGTTTTATCAGTTGGCATTTTATACAGAGGCAGATACAGAACATTTGGTAGATTTTGTTTGGCATGAAGTACGAAAAAACTCAATAATATATGTGTCAAAAGGACAAGTAAATGCTTTTAAATTTAAAGGAAATGTAAAAGGGTTTTTAATTCTTTTTACAGAAGAATATTTTAAAAATCAGTTAAGTAATATTCCTCAAGATACAGCAATTAGATTACTAACTCCACAACTTTTTTCTTCTCAAATCCAAATTCCAGAAAGTTCAAATATTCCAAAATACATTGAGTTACTTTTTAATGAGTTTTATAAAACTTCAGAAGTATTTAATAGAAAACATATCATAAATTCTCTATTCAATATTATTTTTTCAAAAGTAGAAGAAGTAAAAAGAAATCATACAAATTATATTAAAGAGTCGGATAAGTTAACCCTCTTTTTATCTTTTCAAACAATATTAAAAAAGGATTTTACACATAGTAGAAATGCAGTATACTATGCTGAAAAACTGAATATAACCTACAAGCATTTGAATGTAGTTTGTAAAGAGATTATTTCAAAAACTGCAAAAGAGTATATAGATGATTTTATAATTTTAGAAGCTAAAAGAAACTTAGTAAACTCTACTATTAAAAGTACAGAATTAGCCTATCAAATGGGGTTTGAAGAATCCACTAATTTTGTAAAATACTTCAAAAAACATACGGGATTAACCCCTAATGTATTTAAAAGAAACAATTTGTAATTAAAAAGGTTCGATATTAACCCTTTTATTCTCTAGGTTTACCTATACCAAACTACCATTTCAAATTAGTTTTGTCCTATCATTTAAAATTTAAAACAGGATGAAACAAATATGTATAGTATTACTAAGTGCAATAGTTTTAGTAAGCTGTGATACACCTCGTAAAAAGATAACAACGAAACCGATAACTAAAAAAGAAATAAAAATGGAGAATTTAAAAGGGATTGCACAGAAAGCACAAGAAGCTTTTTTCAAAGATTACAGTGTTGATGGAGTCAAAAAATATTTTGCAAAAAATTATATACAACACAACCCACATGTACCAACAGGAATTGAACCTGTGTTAGGTTTTTTACCGATATTAAAAGAAGGAAAAACAACTTATACAACTCACAGAATTTTACAAGACGGCGATTTTATAGTGTTTCATAACTCATATCATAATGCAGAACCATTTGGAGGAAAGGAAGTAGTTGCGTTTGATGTTTGGAGAATGGAAAATGGTAAGGTTGCAGAACACTGGGATAATATTACTGTTAAAGTAGACAATACGGCAAGTGGACGATCGCAAGTAGATGGAGAAACGGCAATAACAGATATAGATAAAACTAAAGCGAATAAAGAAATAGTAACCAATTTTGTAAACGATGTTTTGTTTGGTAAAGCTCCACAAAAAATAACTGAATATATAAGTAGTGAAGAATATTTACAGCATAATCCAATGGTGAAAGATGGTTTAGCTGGATTAAATGAAGCTATAGAGTATTTGACATCACAGAATAACATGTTCAAATACCAAAAGCTTCACAAAGTATTAGGAGAAGGAAATTTTATACTAACAATGAGTGAGGGTGAATGGAATGGTAAATCTCAAGCATTTTACGATTTATTTAGATTGCAGGATGGTAAGATTGTAGAACACTGGGATGTAATTCAAGAAATACCGTCAGAAATGGCACATAAAAATGGTAAGTTTTAACTACTCTTAATTATTGTAATAAATGAAAGCCTATACAGATGTATAGGTTTTTTTGATTTTTATTCTAATTCCTTGTAAATTAGTTAGTATCATTAAATATATATGATATGAAAGAATTTGAGAAAGAAGAAGTGTTTATTCATCCATTAGCAGACGTAACTAGCACAGCTATTGGGGTTAAAACAAGGGTTTGGCAATTTAGTGTAATTTTAAAAGGGGCGGTCATAGGTACTAATTGTAATATATGCAGCCATAATTTTATAGAAAACGATGTTGTTTTAGGGAATAATGTTACTGTGAAGTCAGGAGTTTATTTATGGAATAGAATGAGAATAGAAGATGATGTTTTTATAGGACCGAATGTTACATTTACAAATGATAAATATCCTAGGTCTAAGGTGTATTATTCAGAATATCAATCGGTTTTAATAAAGAAAGGAGCGTCTATAGGAGCAAATGCAACAGTTTTAGGAGGAGTTACAATAGGAGAAAAAGCAATGATTGGAGCAGGAAGTGTAGTTACAAAAGATGTCCCAAAAGGAGAATTATGGGTTGGTAATCCAGCGAAGTTTGTTAGAAAAATATCCTAAAAGTATAATGTAAAAAAAACGGAAAAACAATATTGCTTTTCCGTTTTGAGTGATAATTTAAGGGAGGGGATATGCTATTTTCCGTTTAAGTTCCAATCATAATCTAAATAAACAACTTCAGCATTATCGTTAACCTGAATATCAGAGTATTTATTTATATAATCAACTAAGGAATGTTTTATAGTAAAATCTTCTTGATACCATTCAAACATCTTAGAAACTTCAACTTTATTTATAGTAATTTTATTTTTAGTAGGATCATTAATAAAGCCTTTCATTAATTCTTCCAATTTTGATTCAATATTTTTAGCTGTAAAAGCATAGTTTGCAAATCTAGGTCCAGATTTAGAAGCAGCATTTATGGCAACGTGTATTCTTGGATCATCATGCCATCTACGTAATATTTTATGCTCAATATAATCAAGAGAATAGGTTTTATTACCAATTACAGCAAAAGGTATTTTCCAAGCGTTTCTACCTTTTCTTTTAATATCAGTAATCTTTTTTAATGGATAACTATCCAAGATTAATTTAATAGTATAGGCGTTATAAGCGTTAATCCAAAAAGCTTTTGCTCTTGCTGTAGACCAATTTTTCCCTGGTACAGTTTTTTTCAAATGCTTTAAATAAAGATCTAATAATGCACGGTTTTTTCTAAGCCCTTTATAATCTACATCTCCTTGTGAATTAACATAAGTTTTAAGAAGGGCATTAAATACATCTGTTTGTGATTGCGACTGAATACTAACGAATAATAGACAGAAAAGGATAATAGTTTTTCGCATTTTTTAAATTTTAAATAGTGTGAGACATTTGATTACTTTTGACGCGTTTTTTTTCAATACATTACAAAATATTTTAAATTAGGTTAAAAAATCTAATAAAATGAACTAAGTTTATACTTATAATAAATACTATTTAAAAGCTGTATGATAGAGAATAAGGAGTTAGAATTAGCTTTCAATTTTATAGAAAAAACAGATAGAAATTTATTTTTAACTGGTAAAGCAGGAACAGGAAAAACTACTTTTTTACGTAAAATAAAAAATGAAAGTTTAAAAAGAATGGTAGTTGTTGCCCCAACAGGTGTTGCTGCTATTAATGCTAAAGGAGTTACTATTCATTCGTTTTTTCAATTGCCTTTTGGGCCTATTATTCCTAATTCTCAAAGCCATTATACAGATAGGATACAACGAAAATTTAGCAAAATTAAAATTGATATAATTAAATCGTTAGACCTTGTAATTATTGATGAAATTAGTATGGTAAGGGCTGATGTTTTAGATGGTATTGATGAAGTTTTACGTCGTTATAAAAATAGAAATAAAGTATTTGGAGGAGCACAAGTATTAATGATTGGAGATTTGCAACAACTTTCCCCTGTAATTCGACCTAACGATTGGTCTATTTTAAGTTCTTATTATAAAACAGCTTATTTTTTTAGTAGTATAGCTTTTCAAGAAGCCAATGCAATTAGTATTGAATTAAAACATATTTACCGACAACAAGATGAAGGCTTTATCAAGCTTTTAAATGAAGTACGTACCAATACACTATCAGAAGCGTCAGCAAAACTGTTGAATAATCAATATGAGCCAGAATTCGAACCTCAAAAAGAAGATGGTTATATAACGCTAACAACACATAACAAAAAAGCAGATACTATAAACCAAGAGGAATTAGATAAAATTACAACAAAAGCAACAACATATACGGCGGAAGTTTATAAAGATTTCAATGAGAAAAATTATCCTAATGATGAGCATTTATCTTTAAAAGTTGGAGCACAGGTAATGTTTATCAAAAACGATAGTTCACCAGAAAAAAGATATTATAATGGAAAAATAGGAACAGTTCTTTTGTTGGAAGAAGATACAGTTACTGTTAAGTGTTCTGAAAATGATATTATTGAAACAACAGTTGAAACTTGGGAAAATATATCTTATAGTCTGGATTCGGATAGTAAAGAAATTTCAGAGAAATTGGAAGGCTCTTATACGCAAATACCTCTAAGATTAGCATGGGCAATAACCATACATAAAAGTCAAGGATTAACTTTTGATAAAGCTATTATTGATGCTGAATCATCATTTGCACACGGACAAACATATGTTGCGTTAAGTAGATGTAAAACTCTTGAAGGAATTGTGCTAAAAACACCTATTAAATCCTCAAGTATCATCAACGATAATTCAGTAAAAAGTTTTAATAAGCAAGTAGAAGAAAATGTGCCTACTAATGACGATTTAGAAAAATCGAAAAAGAAGTTTCAAATAAATTTAATTAATGACCTATTTAGCTATCATGAGTTTTTACAACCTGTAGCGCGTTTAATGGATATATATTATAATAATCAAACATCTTTACAAGGAAATGTCATAGAGCCCTTGAAAAAGATAAAAGATGAAGGAATTGTTCCTTTACTTAAAGTTGCAAATTCATTTAAAATACAATTAGAAAATTTAGCTCTCAAAGAAGATGAGATAAATGATAATCTTATTCAAGAGAGATATATTAAAGCCTTAGCATACTTTAAAAAAGAAACTACAGAAAAAATTATAGATGTATTTGAAACTTTTTCATACAGCACAGATAATTCTGCAGTAGAAAAAGATATAGAAAAACAAGTATCAGCTTTTGAAGATTTTCTAAGAATAAAAAAAATATTATTTAACTCATTATCTTCTGAATTTTCAATAGAAGAATTTTTAAAAGTAAGAGCAAAAGCTATTCTTGATAAACCAGAAAAAAAGAAGAAAAAGAGAACTGTTGTAACTTCAACAGCACATCAAAAATTATTTGAAGAATTGCAGTTATTTAGAACTAGTGTCTCTAATTCAGAAGATATTCCACCATTTCAAGTTTTTACACAAAAAACATTATTTGAGCTATGCGAATTATTGCCAATGGATAAATCTCAACTTATAAAAGTAAATGGAATGGGGAAAATTAGAGTTAATAAATATGGTGATGAAATATTAGAAATTATTAATGATTATGCAAAAGCTAATAATCTCAAATCACAAATTGAAATTGTAGAAATAGAGAAAGACAAACGTAATACTAAAGATATTACATTTGATTTATACAAGAAAGGTTTGAATACAGAAGAAATTGCAGCAAAACGTGGTTTGGTTATAGGTACTATTGAAGGACATTTATCACATTTTGTTATTCAAGGAGATATTGAAATAACAGAATTGTTCAGCAATAAAAAGCTTGAAAAGGCTAAAAGAATTATCAATGCTACAGGTTTAGATAATTTATCTAAAGTAAAGGAGATTGTAGAAGATGAGTATACTTGGGGAGAATTGCGAATGATTGTAGCATGGATGAGGTCTAATTTTAGAAATTAAAAATGGTTGTATCCTATCTTGAAGTTTTTACTTTAATAGCTATAGTACATTGCTTTGTGTTAAGCTTAGTAATTTTGTTTTCTAAGTTTTTAAAAAGTTCAACTAATAGATATTTAGGAATTACACTTATAATTATATCTATTATCGGTATAAATAATTGGTTTTGGGATTTGAATAAGAACCCAGTTATAATTCAATTTTTAGACTTTTTTTTATGGCAATTTTTATACCCGGTAACATTATTGTTGTTTTTTTATAAGGCTACAAAAAGTTCTATATACAAAAGAACTAAAGCCTTACTTTTTTTACCATTTGTAGTATTAACGATATGTAATATTATAGTTAGTTTAGAAAATATTTATGGCTTATATAAATTGCCGTTTATAACAAAGGATTCAGTTTCATTTTTTTATAAAGCAATAAGTTTATGTTCTATTATTTTTCCCTTTATTGTTTTACTCCCCTCCTTTTGGTTACTATTTGTTAAAACACAAAAATCTACTATAAAATGGTTGCGAGTATTTTGGGTAATTTTTGCACTAATAGAAATTTATGGTTTTCTATTGGAATTTCATAGGTTTTTATACTTAGAACGCAAGTCATTAAATTATTTATGGATAGGAGTTTCTTTATTGATGTATTGGATAATTTATATAGGTATTTATCGATTTAAATTGTCTAACGATCAATATGAAATAAGAGAGTATTTAAAAACAAAAAAAGTCAATGCAACTAATGAAGTAATAGAAAATCCTATAATAAAAGAGTTCATTCGTTTATTGTCAGATGAACATATTCATAGAAGTTCACAATTAAATAGAGACTTTGTAGCAGAAAAACTAGGAATAAGCCCTGGCTATTTATCTCAACTAATAAAAGAAAGTCCGTACAAGAGCTTTTCAGATATAGTTAATAAATATAGAATAGAGGATGTAAAAGAAATGTTGATAGACCCTGATTTTTCAAATTATAGTTTATTAGCAATAGGTTTAGAAGTTGGTTTTAATTCGAAGGCAACGTTTTTCAATGCTTTTAAAAAATATACAGGAATCACCCCGAGCGAGTATCAAAAACAACATAAATAAGTATTGTTTTCTTAGAATCTAACATTTTTAAACTCCTTAAACCCTTGATGTAATTAGGTTTGCTGAAAAATTAAAGCAAACCATTATGATAAAATTCAATTTTAAAATATTACTTTTTTTCTTCATAGTAATTACAAATAGTCAAGCTCAAAGCAAAAAAATACTTATAGAAAACGTGCATATAATTCCAATGGATGTAGATGTCATTCTGAAAAATTATAATGTACTTATTCATAAAAACAGAATAGAAAAAATAGCACCAAATTCATCTTTGTTAAAATGGAAGTATGATACATTAATTAAAGGAACTAATAAATATTTGCTGCCAGGATTTGCAGAAATGCATTTCCATAATCAAACTGATATTAAAAATGAATTCAAGTTATTAGTAGCTAATGGTATTACTTCAGCAAGAAATATGGCTGAGGATAAAAAGCAAGATCAAATCAAAAACAAAAAGCTATCAGAAAAATTAACCATTGCTCCTAAATATTATACCACAGGACCCTATTTACAAAGAAAAGATTTGAAAACGGAAGAAGAAGTAGTGTCCGTAGTTTCATATCATAAAAAAAGAGGATATGATTATATAAAGTTAGCTGACAACTTACCTAAGAATATTTATTTAAAGTTGTTAAGAGAGGCGCAAAAAAATCAATTAGAAGTAATTGGTCATGGACAAAGAAAAATGCCTTTAGAATATTCCTTACGAATGAAATCGATAGCACATATAGAAGAGTTTATGAATATCTTTTCTGAAAAAGAAAGAGAAAGTTCAGTTTTTTTGAAAAAAGCTGCTAAACAAATTAAAACGAGTGGAGTGTATGTGTCACCAACATTAGGAATATTCGATATGATTAGTAATTATGCTGATAATGATAGGCATGATAAACTACTTAAAAAAGAAGAGTTGAAATATTTGCCAAACTACTATAAAGATTATTGGGTTTCAGATAGTGTTCATTATCGTAAGTATGAATGGTTTACTTCAAAAAAATCTTTAAAACGTTTAGCAAAAGAGTTACAATGGCAACAAATGTTTACTAAGTTATTACATAACGAAGGAGTTCCTTTATTAACAAGTAGCGATACTTATGGTTTATTCTTACCAGGTTTTTCATTGCATACAGAACTTGAGTTTATTAATAAATCAGGTTTAACAACTTATGAAACTTTAAAAACTGCAACTATAATTCCTGCAAGATATTTTAATGCTATTTCAGAAGAAGGAAGTGTTAGTGAAGGTAAAAATGCAAATTTGGTTTTATTGGAAGATAACCCTTTAGAAAATATTACAAATACAAGGAAAATAGCTGGTGTATTTGTTAAAGGAAACTTCTTGTCAAAAAGTAAGATAGATAAAATTTTAAGAGAGGTTGAAAACTCTTGTAAATAGTAGATTTTGAGTTTTTTTAAGTTAAAAATTAATTTTTCATTTTGTTTATTGTGTTGATTATTAGTAATTTAGATTTAAATTAACCAAAACCCTTCAAAAATGAAAAATTATCTTTTCAAAGAGGTACTTTGTGCCCTAATCTTTCTAAGCGCATTAGTCGTAAATGCCCAAAAAGCTTTTAAAATAGGTGATGAATTTGACTCAGACATCAAGATTACAAAAACCTATCAAAAGTTTAAAAAGAAAAGTTCAGATCAACAAAAAAAGGAATTAGTGTATAGCAAAGAGTTTTACTCTAAAAACTCATCTTACATTAAGTTATACTTTAAAAATTTTGATTTAGCTCCAGGTGATTATCTAGAAATAATTGGAGCAAAAAGTAAAGAATCAATGATATATGGTGGAAAAGGAAAAATTGTTGACAATAGTATGACAACAATTAGTAATTTCTGGTCAAAAGTATTATTTGATGATAAAGTTGAAATTCGCTTATATTCATCTGGAAATGTAGGTAAATACAATGGATTTGAAATAGCTAAAGTTGCTTATGGATTTACCCCAAGTAAGCTAATAAAAGCAGTAGAAAAGCATCAAGGAAAAACTATTTGTTCTAGCGATAATAAAGAACGAATAGCTTGTTATAATGGAACAGATATGTATGAAAAAGCGAAAGCTGTATGTAGATTAATAATTAATGGTAGTTCTAGTTGTACAGGTTGGCTATTAGGAAGTGAAGGTCATTTAATGACCAATAATCACTGTATTGGTTCTTCATCTGATGCTCAAAACACAGATTTTATTTTTAATTATCAGCATCAAAGCTGTACAGGTTCTGCAAATGCTACTCAAAATGTAGTAGCATCTTCAGCTACTTTTGTAAAAACGAGTTCTAGTTTAGATTATACTTTGGTAAAGCTACCTACTAATCCGACTAGTACATACGGTTATTTAAGTATTAGTCCAACAGTATCATCTGTAGGTGATCGAATTTATATTCCACAGCACCCAGGAGGAAGAAGAAAAGAAATCTCTGTGAATACTGATACTGGTTTTTCAGAAGTTTCTTGTGTGGGAAGTTGCGGAAATGCTGGAGGAGCAGGAAAAAGAATGAATTATTATGCAGATACAGAGGGCGGAAGTTCAGGTTCGCCAGTAATTGATTACAATACAAATTTTGTTGTAGCTATTCATAATACAGGATTTTGTCCTAATGGATCTTATGGAAGAAGCGACGATTTAATTAGTGCTATTGGTAGTTCTATGCCTGCAAATGGAGTCGGTAGTGGTGGTGGAGGTAATCCAACCGGATGTTCTAGTACTGTAAATTCTTTTCCTTACGCTCAAAGTTTTGAAACAGGAGATGGATGGACACAAGCCACTGGAGATGATGGTAATTGGGTAAGAGATGCCTCTGGTACACCTTCAACAGGAACTGGACCTAGTTCCGGCGCAGATGGTAATTATTATATGTTTTTAGAGGCTTCTAATAATAGTAGTCCAGGTCAAATAGGAGCAAATGCTACAGCTATTTTAGAAAGTCCTTGTTTTAATTTATCAGGAGTAAGCTCTGCAACATTTACTTTTAGTAATCATATGTATGGTACTAACGTAGGTTCTTTAAGATTAGAAGCTTCTACAAATGGTACCAATTGGACTAGTTTATGGAGTGATTCTGGAAATAAAGGAAACCAATGGAATAATCAATCAGTAAATTTGAGCTCATATGTAGGTCAAAATGAAGTAAGATTAAGATTTGTTGGTACAACTGGATCTGGTTGGTCTAGTGATATAGCTATTGATAATTTAGCCTTAACCTCTGGAGGAGGAAGTTCTGGATGTTCATCATTAAATTTTAATGATTATACTATTACTTCTTTTTCAAATCAAGACAGCTCAGGGAATTATTCTGTAGGTTCTGGAGGAGCTTCATTAACCTTAACAAATAATACTTGGAAGTATATTTCTTTAAATTATACAGTTACAGCAAATACTGTAATTGAGTTTGAATTTAGTAGTACTTCTCAAGGAGAAATCCATGGTATAGGTTTTGAAAACGATAATACTTTAACATCTAGTAGATATTTTAAAGTTCATGGTACACAAAATTATGGAATCACCAATTTTGATAATTATGCTAGCGGAACCAAGAAATATGTAATTCCGGTAGGTAGTTCTTATACTGGTGCTATGGATAGATTAGTGTTTATAAACGATAACGATGGTGGTTCTGGAAATAACTCTACGTTTAGTAATGTGAAAATTTATGAAGGATCATGTGAAAGTTCAAATGTAATAGTCACAGAGTTATTTGATACTAGAGTAGATATTTTAGGAGATGAAGATGAAGGAATCTTTACATCAGTAAATATTGCTCCAAACCCTATTAAAAAAGGTAAATTATTACAATTAGTTGGACCAGAAAGAAATTTTTCAAATGCATCTTACAAAGTAGTAAATGTATTAGGACAAGTATTGAAAGAAGGAAATTTATCTGAAGAAAAAACAATCAATATCGATAAACTGAATTCAGGAATCTATATTTTAAGGTTAGAAAATAAGTTTACTAAAACTAGTAAACGATTTGTGATAGAATAGAGAATAATTCATAAAAGAAACAGCCCTCTTAATTTATAAGAGGGCTGTTTTATTTTTTGTGATCTGATATTATAAGTCGAAACCAATATTAACACCTAACTTGTTAGCTATTAATTTATTAATTCTCTTTTTAACTTCAGGTATTTTTACACTTTCTAATACAGTATTTGCAAAAGCATACATTAATAATGCACGAGCTTCTTTTTTAGGAATACCACGTTGTTGCATATAGAACAATGCTTGTTCATCTAATTGCCCAATAGTACAACCATGAGAACATTTTACATCATCGGCAAAAATCTCTAATTGAGGTTTTGCATTTATCGTTGCTTTATCACTGATTAAAACATTGTTGTTTTGTTGGTAAGCGTTCGTTTTTTGAGCTTCTTTCTCAACAATAACTTTACCATTGAAAACACCAGTAGAACGACCTCCATAAATACCTTTATAGTCTTGGTGACTCTCACAGTTTGGTTCTATATGGTGAACTAAAGTATGGTGATCAACATGTTGTTTTCCTTCAATAATTGTAATTCCTTTTAAGATAGAATCAATACGCTCTCCTTTTTGGTAGAAATTTAAGTTATTACGTGTAATATTTCCTCCAAAAGAGAAAGTGTGTACAGAACAAACACTTTCCGATTGTTGCTCAATGTAAGTGTTATCTACTAGAGAAGCGTTATCATTATCGTTCTGAATTTTATAATAATCAACAGTTGAATGTGTATCAGTAAAAATTTCAGTTACTACATTAGTAAGAACAGGGTTATCTGTTAAACTCTGATGACGCTCTATAATTTGAACATGTGCATTGCGTTCAGCTACTACTAAGTTTCTTGGTTGAACCATAGTAGCATCTTCCTTTCCAGTTGTAAAGTTGATAATTTGTATTGGTTTTTCAACTTCTACGTTTCTAGGAATATGAATAAATGCACCTTCAGTAGCAAAAGCAGTATTTAAAGATGTTAAATTATCTTGCTTAGCTATTTTATTGAAATAGTTTTCAATTACAGGTTTGTACTTAGGTTTAGATAATGCTGCTGAAAGTAAGCATACATCCATACCATCGTGTGTTGTTTCTGATAAGAAAGAGCTGTATTTACCATCGATAAAAATAATCTTATAACTATCTATATCGTGAATAAAATATTTCTTTACATCAGCTAATTCTATGGCAATATCATGATCTGGAAATAAGCTATAATCTTCTTTTAAAACTGAATTTAAAGAAGTGTATTTCCAAGCTTCTAATTTCTTTGTAGGAAATCCTAATTTTTCAAACTCTTGTAACCCTTTTGTACGAATATCATGAATGTCAGAATTAACATTCAATCCATTTTCAAAGGCTACATATGATGATAATAATTTCTCTTTTAACTCCATTCTTTCAATGTTTAGTTGAATCCAACTAATTATGAGTTTACCTCTTCTTTAATCCAATCGTATCCTTTTTCTTCAAGCTTTAAAGCTAAAGAAGCGTCTCCTGTTTTTACAATTTTACCATCATGTAAAACGTGTACATAATCAGGAACTATATAATCTAATAAACGTTGGTAGTGTGTAATAACTACAACTGCGTTGTTTTCAGATTTTAATTTGTTTACACCATTAGCAACAATACGTAATGCATCGATATCTAAACCAGAATCTGTTTCATCTAAGATTGCTAATTTAGGCTCTAACATAGCCATTTGGAAAATTTCATTACGTTTCTTTTCTCCTCCAGAAAAACCTTCGTTTAAAGAACGAGATAAGAATTTTCTATCAATTTCTAATAATTCAGATTTTTCACGAATCTTTTTTAGCATGTCTTTCGCAGGCATTTCTTCTAAACCTTGTGCTTTACGAGATTCGTTAATAGCTGTTTTAATAAAGTTAGTTACAGTAACACCAGGAATTTCTACTGGATATTGGAATGATAAAAATACTCCTGCATGCGCTCTTTCTTCAGGAGCTAATTCGCTAATATCTTCACCTTCTA
This sequence comes from Tenacibaculum aiptasiae, assembly GCF_965221665.1. Taxonomy (NCBI): domain Bacteria; kingdom Pseudomonadati; phylum Bacteroidota; class Flavobacteriia; order Flavobacteriales; family Flavobacteriaceae; genus Tenacibaculum; species Tenacibaculum aiptasiae. Next base: position 901,331 of record NZ_CBDCSN010000002.1, on the reverse strand, counting down.
ACTCGATGTTTCCAGAAGTAACTTCATAATTTTCATTACCTGCAATTACAGATGATAAAGTACTTTTTCCTGCACCATTTGGTCCCATGATAGCATGTACCTCTCCAGCTTTAACTTCTAAATTAATTCCTTTTAGAATGTCTTTGTCTTCTACCTGTGCGTGTAAGTTTTCTATTTTTAACATTGTTCTTATGTTATGTTAGCTATTGCTACGTGTTTTTTTATTTTGTTTTGGGTAAAGTTGTGTTAAATAACAACTTAACTTAGTGGTTAAAATCAATTAAATTTTAACCTACACTTCCTTCTAAACTAATTTCTAATAATTTTTGTGCTTCAACAGCAAATTCCATTGGTAACTTATTTAATACTTCTTTACTAAATCCGTTTACAATTAATGCTATTGCTTTTTCGGTATCAATTCCACGTTGGTTACAATAAAATAATTGATCTTCACCAATTTTACTTGTAGTTGCCTCGTGTTCTATTTGTGCCGATTTATTTTTCGCTTCTATATAAGGAAATGTATGCGCTCCACACTCATTACCCATTAATAAAGAATCACATTGAGAGAAGTTACGTGCGTTTTCAGCTCTTGAGTTAATTTGAACTAATCCACGGTAACTGTTTTGTGATTTTCCAGCAGATATACCTTTTGAAATAATGGTTGACTTAGTGTTTTTTCCTAAGTGAATCATTTTCGTTCCAGTATCTGCTTGTTGGTGATTATTAGTTACAGCAATTGAGTAAAATTCACCTACAGAATTATTTCCTTTTAATACACAACTTGGATATTTCCATGTTACTGCAGATCCAGTTTCTACTTGTGTCCAAGAAATTTTAGCATTGGTTTCGCATAAACCTCTTTTTGTTACAAAGTTGAAAACACCTCCTTTACCTTCAGCATCTCCTGGGAACCAGTTTTGTACTGTAGAATATTTAATTTCAGCATCATCCATTGCGATTAATTCAACAACAGCTGCGTGTAATTGATTTTCATCACGTTGAGGTGCAGTACATCCTTCTAAGTAAGAAACATAACTTCCTTTGTCAGCAACTACTAAAGTTCTTTCAAATTGTCCTGTACCACCTTCGTTAATTCTAAAATAAGTTGATAATTCCATTGGACAACGAACTCCTTTTGGAATATAACAGAATGATCCATCAGAAAAAACTGCTGAATTTAATGCAGCATAAAAGTTATCTGTTGTTGGGACTACAGAACCTATATATTTTTTAACTAATTCAGGATGCTCTTGAATTGCTTCTGAGATTGGCATAAAAATAATTCCTTTCTCAGCTAATGTTTCTTTAAAAGTTGTTGCAACAGAAACAGAGTCCATTACAATATCAACAGCAACGTTAGCTAAACGTTTTTGTTCATCTAAAGAAATTCCTAATTTCTCAAAAGTTGCCAACATTTCAGGGTCAACTTCGTCTAAAGAATTTAATTTAGGTTTTTGTTTTGGTGCTGAATAATAAGCGATTTCTTGAAAGTTTGGTTTTTCATACTTTACATTAGCCCATTCTGGCTCTTCCATTTGTTGCCAAACTCTAAAGGCTTCTAAACGCCATTCAGTCATCCATTCAGGTTCGTTTTTCTTTTTTGAAATAGCACGAACCACATCTTCGTTTAACCCTTTAGCAAAGGTTTCACTTTCTATATCTGTATAAAAACCATATTCATATTCTTTGGTTTTTAACTCTTCTCTTAAATCGTCTTCGGTATACTTGCTCATGATTGAGTTGTAATGTTATAAAGAAAAACTTTCACCGCAACCACATGTACGGTTTGCATTTGGATTGTTAAAAACAAATCCTTTTCCATTTAATCCTCCAGAATACTCTAAAGTAGTTCCGACTAGGTATAAAAAACTTTTTTTGTCAACAACAATTCTTACATCGTTTTCTTCAAAGATTTTATCATTTTCTTGTGTGTTTTTATCAAAGGTTAAATCGTACGATAACCCTGAACAACCACCACTTTTTACCCCAACACGAACAAAATCGGTTGTAGCGTTAAATCCGTCGTCTGTCATTAGTTCAATGACTTTCTTTTTAGCTGTGTCTGAAACTTTTATCATTGTATAAGTGGATTAACTCTAAATAGTTTGCAAATATACAATTTAAGTCTCACTTATTTGCACAACCTTTCATTGTGTTTTTAAATAGAGTTATTAATTTTCTCGATTATTCTTGAAAATCGGGATTATTGACAAAGTTATTGTCTGTAAGAGTAAGTAAAAAAGCTTTTAAATCAGCTTTGTCTTTATTAGAAATATTTACACCTCCTTGATTTACTTTTTTCATCAAAGGGTCTATCGTAGGAGAAGCTTTTAACCCTGTTGAATAGTGTTCAATAACTTCTTCTATTGTAGCAAACCTACCATCATGCATATAAGGAGCGGTGAATTTTAAGTTTCTAATGGATGGGGTTCTAAATTTCCCATTATCATTTGGATCTCCAGTAACTTTACCAAGACCTAAATCTGTAAAAGTAGCGTCCAAGCCATTATTGTGAAATTTATTGTCGGTCCATAAAGGATTGTTATTGCTCCCATGACAATGAAAACAATCTCCGCGAGTTTCATCCATAAACACATCAAAGCCATTTTTTTCTTCAGGTGTTAATTGTACTTTACCTAATAGGAATTGGTCAAATTTAGAATCTCCAGAAATTAAAGTTCTTTCAAATTGAGCAAGAGCTTTGGTTATTAGTGTGGAATCGATTTTAACATTTCCAAAAGCTTGCTTAAATAATGTAGGGTACTCGGCATGGTTTTGAATCCTTTGCGCTACATCAGTCCATTTACTATGCATTTCTATAGGATTACGAACTGGTTCTAAGGCTTGTCTTTCTAAGCTTAATTCTTTTCCGTCCCAGGCAAAACGTTCATCAAAATTCCAAGCCAAATTGAAAATAGGCATAGAGTTTCGAGACCCAAAATTACCGTTCACACCATCACTAAATCGAGTTTCATCAGTAAAAGCTCTCTTTGGGTCATGACATGTTGCACATGATTGTGTGTTGTCTTTAGATAAAATTTTATCAAAAAATAGTTTTTTACCTAGCGCAATACCTTCTTTTGTTAATGGATTATTTGACGGTATAACAGGAGCAATTATTTTTTGTTGGAAAAGCTCAGGTATTTTTAAAGTAGTTGGTACTGGAGTATATACATCTTCTTCTTTTGATGAACAATTCATCAAAAGAAGAAAAAACACGATATATATACTTTTATTTATCATTAATAATTTATTGTGAAATATTACCTAGGCTAAACACACCACTTTTTCCATTAGCAGCCATTTGCTTTTGAGCATCAAAATTAGGCATTAACATTGTGTTTAAGATGTTTAAATCCCATTCATTTGGATTTTTAAACCATTCAGCTACGTTCATTCTAATTTCTATAGTAGCATTATTTGTAATTAAAATTGTACCTAATTCAATAGTAAAAAAAGTGTCTTCAAATTTTAAATTTGCTGGGTCAGTATTGTCTACAGCTTTAATGGCATGATAATTAAAGTTTGATTTTACATTTTTTTTATCAAGATATTTCCCATCTAGCTGCATAAAATGATAACCTCCTCCTAGCATTGTTGGTACACCCCAAGATGCCGAATTTAAATCTTGATAAACTCCATCTTTATTATCATCATTATTAAAACCAAATGTAACTGCTAATTTATAAGATCCTTCAGATATTTTTTGAGGTAATGTATGTGTTAAATCATCAGTGTTACTAATGTCTATTAATTTATAACCATCAAAAACCGTTGCGTTTTGATTTCCGTCAGTTAAAGTTATTCTTGAAATTAAATATCTTAATCTGTCTATAGTTAATTTTGTACCTGATTTAATAGTGTACTCAGTTGTACTTATATCAGATTTTTCAATAGCAGTTCCATCCCAATTTTGAGTAAAGTTTAGTTTAATAGAGACTTCTTTTATAGGTTCATCACTATCTGAACTACAAGATAAAAGTAATAAGCTTAAAAAGAGAGTTAAGTATTTTTTCATTTTTATTTTAATTTTATGATTAATAGGTCTGAAAAACCTTTGTTTGTTTGTATATCTTGGTTGTTGCTACTACTTTCACCAACTGCAATAATGTTTCCATTAGAGAGTTCGACGGCATCGTAACAAAAATCTATTTCAGAACCTCCAATTGTTTTTTGCCATTGTTGGTTTCCATTTTGATCTATTTTAAGGACCCATGCGTCGTTTTGTCCTTTGTTTGTAATCCCATTATCGGAGCTTCTTGAGCTTCCAGAGATAATAAATCCTCCGTCTAATGTTTTTCGAATCGAACGTCCAACATCAAAACTAGAACCTCCATAATTTTTTTGCCAAATAATGTTTCCTTTGGTGTCAATTTTAGTTGCCCAAACATCAGCACCTCCATTATTTTGAGTTACATCTTTATTATTACTTCGAGTATCTCCAATAATAATAAAATTACCATCCTTTGTTGTAGTAATACCTCTTGCTTCATCAATTTGATCACCTCCTAGAGACTTTTCCCAAACGAGTTTACCAGTTTTATCAATTTTAACAATCCAAAAGTCATATGAACCTTTATTGTTTTTAACATCTACATCTATACTATCAGATGATCCTACCATTATATAACCGTCTGATGTTTCTACTACACCATAACAAGTATCTGTGTTTTGACCACCAAAATATTTTCGCCATTCAATATTACCAGATGAATTTAATTTTATACCCCAGTAATCACCTCCAGCATGTCTTGCAGCTGCTCTAGAATTTCCTTGACCTCCTGAAGCAGTTACATCTAAAATACTTCCAACAAAATAACCGCCATCACTAGTTTGTATAATGCTAAATCCTTGATCTGTTCCAGAAAAACCAGTAGTAGTTTTCCATGTGATATTTCCTGTAGCATCTAGTTTTAATATCCAAACATCTTCAAACCCTTGATTGGTAGTTAAATCTCCGTCATTACTTTTGTTAAATCCTATAACTGCAAATCCTTTATCACTTGTTTCAATAATTTGGTATGCTCTATCATCCTTAGAACCACCATAGGTTTTTTGCCATTGTAATTTATCATCTTTATCAAACTTTAAAACCCAATAATCATATTGAACGGTAGTTTTTGTAGTAGAAATATCTCCATCAATACTTTGAGTGTAACCTAAAACAGCATAGCCGTTGTCTGAAGTTTGTACAACACTTCTTCCGCTTTCATTTCTGGTTCCTCCATAAGTTTTTATAAAATCTACTTGTAAGGCTTTTATTGGGTTAGATAAGCTAATGCCATCATCATTGCTACAACCTACAATTGCAAGAGTAATAAATAAAAATATTGAAAGTCTTTTTAGCATTTATTGTTTTTTGATGATGAATAAACCTCTATTAATATCACTTACCAAAATTTTTCCACTTTTAAAATAAGGATATACATTCCATACACCATTAAAACTAGCCCCATCATTATCTGGGTAAGTATCAAAGTAAGCTGTTTCTGTTATCGTTTTACCATTAATGTTTGAAATGTCTATAAAACGTACACCAGCAGTATAATTTGCTAAATAAAATGTGTTATTTTTTACATAACCATTATGGTCTATAGCATTGGTAGATCCAGTATATATAAAGTCTAGTTTTGGGTTATCTAAATCAGTAAAATCAAAAATAATAGTCCTTGTTTTATTTCCAAAGTTTTGTTCATCTAATTCATCTCCTAGAATAAAGTGCTTTTGATTTTCTGTAAACCATCCTTGATGTGTATAACCTACATTAGGATAAGAGATTTTTGAAATGTTTTTTGGGTTTGCCTTATCACTTATATCTACAATCACCACTTCATTTTCATTGCTACCAATCAAAATTTCTTTTCCAGTATAATCAGTGTCAGGACCATTATAATTAACAACTTGTGCATCATGACTGTAGTTGTCCATTCCCCACCCACCTTCGCTTGTAGGATTTTTAGGGTCTTTTATGTTTATAAATAAAGGACCTCCTTTATAAGTACCAGTTTTACTAGTTCCAACAGGATAAGCATAACCAGAATCTTCATTAATTACCATGTTATGAGCACTTCCAAATCCTGTAAAATGAGTATCTGCTGTGAAAGTAGCTGGCGCATTAGTTACATTTCGTAATCGTGTTAAATCAAAAACTTGCATTCCATGGTTAGATGCTTCACTAACAATAAATGCATGATCTTTATATACTTTAACATCTCTCCACGAGCTATTAACTGTAGCTGTTGGTAATTTACCTAGGTAAATAGGATTATCAGTATCTGAAATGTCTACAAATGCAGTTCCGTTATTTAAACATATAATAGCGTATTCTTTATTGGTAGTTGTATCAGTCCATCCCCAAGAATCATTTCCTTCCGTTGCTCCAAAAGTATCTAAAGGAAGGGTTAAAAGTAAATCATAACCACTACAAGGGTATATTCCAGCTTTACCCGCAGTACATTCCACTTTGTTTGTTGCGGTAGGAGTGTCACAAACATCACCTATTCCATCTCCATCAGTATCTTTTTGGTCTGGATTACTAGTTGTTGGACAGTTATCTTTTGAGTCTACAATTCCATCTCCATCCTTGTCGTTAATTGGTGCTGGAGTATCTTTAGAAGAACAAGAAACTAAAAGAGATAAAAAAAAGGCGGTAAATAAAATTTTATATTTTGTCATGGTTGGGAGCTTTTTAAAAATACTAAATTAAAGAATTAACTAATTATAGAACACTTATAAACACTTAAACCCTATGAATATTTTAAATTAAGGTATTTATTTATAATATTTTTTTTAGATACTAGTTGTTATCTTTGCAGCATGTTAGAAGATAAAAATCAAGAGAGAACTTCATTGTCTAAACTAGGAGAGTTTGGATTAATTAACCATTTAACAGAGCATTTTAAATTATATAATTCTTCAACCCAAAAAGGTGTTGGAGATGACGCTGCAGTTATAAGTCAAACAGGGAAAGAAACGTTAATAACAACTGATTTACTTATAGAAGGTGTGCATTTTGATTTGAGTTATATGCCTTTAAAACATTTAGGATACAAAGCTGTAATGGTTAATTTATCTGATGTGTACGCAATGAATGGAGTGGCTGAGCAAATAACTGTGTCAATAGCTATTTCTAATAGGTTTCCATTAGAAGCTGTAGAAGAATTATATGCAGGTATAAAATTAGCATGCGATACTTATAAAGTAGATTTGATAGGAGGAGATACAACATCATCAACTAAAGGAATGCTAATTTCTGTTACAGCAATAGGATCAGCAAAAAAAGAAGATGTAGTATACAGAAGTGGAGCTAAAGAAACTGATTTAATAGTAGTTTCAGGTGATTTAGGTGGAGCATATCTTGGTTTACAGATTTTAGAAAGAGAAAAGCAAGTGTTTCAGGTAAACCCTCAAAATCAACCTGATTTAGATAATTATACTTATTTAATAGAACGTCAGTTAAAGCCAGAAGCTCGTAAAGATGTACCTGAGTTGTTAAAAGAGCTTGAGGTAAAACCAACAGCTATGATTGATATCTCTGATGGACTTTCTTCGGAGATTATGCATATTTGTAAACAAAGTAAATTAGGATGTAAGATTTATGAAGATAAATTACCATTAGATCCTCAGGTGATATCTACTTCAGAAGAATTTAACATGGATAGTACTATGATTGCTTTAAGTGGAGGAGAAGATTATGAATTGTTATTTACAGTTCCAATCTCAGAATTTGACAAAATAAAAGGTAATCCTAACTTTTCTGTTATAGGACATATGACAGAGGAAAATCAAGGAATGAAGTTAGTTACAAGGGCAAATCAAGAAATGGAATTGAAAGCTCAAGGATGGAATTCTTTTGATGAGTAAAAAAGTTAAATCAAAATATAAAAAGTCATACTTAGTTGTATGGCTTTTTTTTTGAAAAATAATTTTTAAGAAATTCGTTTCTGCTTGAATTGAAAAAGCATAAAAAAATGACGTAAAAATTGTATATTGGTCAAGCAAAAAATTAATAATTAACAAAAAATCAAAAAGAATGGGAATTTTTTCATTTATTAAAAATGCCGGTGCCAAAGTATTTGGTATTGGAAAAACAACAGAAGAAGAAGCTTCTGAAAAAGCTGCAAAATTAGTAGATGCTGTAAATACCTTAGAGTTATCTGTTGAAAACTTATCAATTACTGTTGATGAAGACAAGGCAACGGTATCGGGAGAGGCATCAGATTTAGCAACTAAAGAAAAAGTGGTCTTAGTAGTAGGAAACACGAATGGAATTGCATCTGTAGAAGATAATATGACTGTAGCAGAGGTTGAAGAGGTAGAAGCAGCAGCAATGGCGCAATTTCATACAGTAGTAAGCGGAGATTCGTTAAGTAAAATTGCAAAAGAATTTTATGGTAATGCAATGAAGTATCCAGTTATTTTTGAAGCAAACAAACCAATGTTAACACACCCAGATAAAATTTATCCAGGGCAAGTATTAAGAATACCACCTTTAGTGGACTAATCAAGAGTTAATCAACCAAAGAAAGAGTACTGCATTTGCAGTACTTTTTTATTTCCATTTGTTTTTTAAAGTTAGTATTAACTTCATTTTCATATTGTATAGTAATAAAATTATATGAAGGTTTAATGTTTAAAAAGCCTTTTTTGGTTGCTAAACAAGTGGTTGCAAAAAATAAATAAATGTATATTTGCGGTTTATTAAATTGGAGATATGATACAGTCTATGACGGGTTATGGAAAATCCGTACTACATTTACCATCTAAGAAAGTAACCATTGAGATTAAATCTCTAAATAGTAAGAATTTAGATTTAAATACTAGAATTCCATCTTATTACAAGGAAAAAGAATTATCTGTTCGAAAAAAATTAGCGAGCAATTTAGTAAGAGGTAAAGTAGATTTCTCTATTTATGTAGAAATGACTGCAGATGAAACTTCAACAACAGTAAATAATGCTGTTGTAAGAGAGTATATACAACAATTAAGAAATGTAACTCAAGCAGGTTCTTCTGATGATATTGAACTTTTAAAGATGGCAGTAAGAATGCCAGATGCTTTAAAAACAGAGAGAGAAGAGTTAGATGAAGAAGAGTGGAATCAGATAGATATTCATATTGATAAAGCATTAAAAGAAATTATTCAATATCGTAAAGATGAAGCTAAATCTTTAGAAGAAGATTTTAAAGTAAGAATAGCTAATATTCAGTTAGCTTTAGAAGAAATAAAAAAGCTAGATGGAGATCGAATAGAACACGTTAAAGAGCGTTTACAAAAAGCATTAACAGAGTTAAAAGTTGAAATTGATGAAAATCGATTTGAACAAGAATTAATTTATTATTTAGAAAAATTAGATATAAACGAAGAGAAAGTTCGTCTAGCAAATCATTTAGAATATTTCTTGGAACAATTAGCAACACCAGATTCTAATGGTAAAAAATTAGGATTTATTATTCAGGAAATAGGAAGAGAGATAAATACTACAGGGTCTAAAGCAAATTTTGCTCCAATGCAAAAATTGGTAATTCAAATGAAGGACGAGTTAGAAAAAATTAAAGAACAAATATTAAACGTTTTATAGAAATGACTAAAGAATTTAAAGGAAAATTATTTGTGTTTTCAGCGCCATCAGGATCAGGAAAAACAACAATTGTACGTCATTTATTAAAGCAAGAAAGATTTGGATTGGAATTCTCTATTTCAGCAACGTCAAGAGATCCAAGAAGTAATGAAGTTGATGGAGAAGATTATTATTTTATTTCAGCAAAAGACTTTAAGCAAAAAATAAAGAACGAAGAGTTTTTAGAATGGGAAGAAGTTTATATGAACAACTTCTATGGTACTTTAAAAACAGAAATAGAGCGTATTTGGGCTTTAGGAAAGCATGTGATTTTCGATATTGATGTAAGAGGGGGGTTACGAATTAAAGAAAAATTTCCAGAAGAAACATTAGCAGTATTTGTAAAGCCACCAGATATTAATGAGTTATTAAGACGTTTAAAAAGTAGAGGTGAAGAAAGCGAAGAAAAAATAGCTTCAAGAATAGCCAAAGCTCCTATAGAGCTGGCAACAGCACCAATGTTTGATAAAATTATTAAAAACTACGATTTAAAAGTAGCCTTGCAGGAAGCTGAAGATTTAGTTGATGAATTTTTAGATATAGATAAAGCTAGTCAAAAAGAGTAGGTTTTAGGTATGAAAAATATCGGATTATATTTTGGGACATTCAATCCTATTCATATTGGTCATTTGATTATAGCAAATCATATGGTTGAAAACTCTGATTTGGATGAAATTTGGATGGTGGTTACTCCACACAATCCATTTAAAAAGAAAAGCTCTTTGTTAGATAATCATCATAGGTTAGAAATGGTGTATTTAGCAACCAAAGAGTATGATAAAATAAAACCGTCTGACATAGAGTTTAATTTACCGCAACCCAATTATACTATAAATACTTTAGCACATATAACAGAGAAGTATCCAGACTATAATTTTAACTTAATTATGGGAGAGGATAATTTAAAGAGTTTTCATAAATGGAAAAATTATGAAGTAATTTTAGATGATTATAATATTTATGTGTATCCAAGAATATCAGAAGGTATCGTTGAAAATGAATTTTTAGAAAACTCAAAAATTCATAGAGTTGATGCGCCTATCGTACAAATATCATCAACAATGATTCGAAATGGAATCAAAGCTAAAAAGAACATGAAACCACTTCTTTCTACTGAAGTTTGGACTTATGTTGATGAGATGAATTTTTATAAAAAATAATTTTTTTTAAAACTTTTTTAAAATACTTAGGTCAAAGAACTGATTAACTTTTAAAATTAGTAATTATGACTTTAAGTAATGTACAAAGAAAATTAAGCGGACTTTTTATTGCTGGATTATTGTTGTTTGCATCTTGTGAATCTAATGATGGTATAGATATAGAGGCAGATGGAGTAACAACAGAAGAGGTTTTAAATGTAGTTTTAGCAGATGATATTTCTACAGAGATTGATGAGGTAATTGAAGATGATGGAATAGAAAGCGGATTTGAAAGTAAAAGTGCAACACCTCCTTCTAATCACCCAAGTTGTGTTGTAAGAACTTCAGAAGAAACAGCAACAGGGAAAATTGTAACCTTAGATTTTGGAGATGGGTGTGAAGGTAAGAGAGGAAGAGAATTTGCTGGTAAAATAATTATAGAGTATGTTAAAACTAGTAGTAGTTTTTCAAAGACAGTAACTTTCGAAAACTTTTCAGTAGAAGGAAATAGTGTTGAAGGAGGGAAATCTATAGTGAAAGTAAAAGAAAATTCAAATGGAAATCCAGAAGCAACTTTTACTATTGACATTAAAATTACTTTAGAGTCAGGAGTTGAAATTATCAAAAAAGGCACAAAGGTAAAAGAGAAAATAGAAGGAGCAGATACTGATGATAGAGGAGATGATGTGTATTCAATATCAGGAAGCTGGGAATCTATAAATAAAAATGGCGTTGTAAAAACAGCAACAATTACTACCAATTTAAGAAGAGAATGGGCTTGTAAATATATTGTAAGTGGGGTTATTGAACTTTCTAGAGATGGAGCAACTGCTACGTTAGATTTTGGAGATGGTTCTTGCGATAATTTAGCAACACTAACAGATGCAAATGGAGATACTAAAGAGATTACTTTGAAATTGAATAAGAAAAAGAAGTAAGTTTTTATTAATTAAGGGAAGAACCAGCTCATAGAGCTGGTTTTTTTATGCCGTTCATTTTTAGTAATTTAAAAAAATAAGAAAAATCTAAACTTTTTAAAACTTTAGAGGTCTAACTAAGAAATAAGACTATTAAAAATCAATGAACGAAGCCGATTTTATAAATCAATTAACTAGTAAGAAATATAAGGAGCGAGCGTTTTCTAAATTATTAGATTTATATCAAGAGCGTTTGTATTGGCATATTCGAAAATTAGTAGGAACTCACGAAAACGCTGATGATGTATTGCAAAATACATTTGTAAGGGTGTATAAAAGTTTAGCAAATTTTAAGCAACAAAGTTCACTTCATACTTGGATGTATAAAATAGCATATAACGAGTCTATGCGTTTTATAGAGAAAGAAAAGAAGAAAACTTTTTCTTCGCTTCAGGATGTGAGTGATAAGTTTTTGGGAGATTTAAAAGACGATATCTTTTTTGATGGAGATGAAGCACAATTAAAATTACAAACAGTATTAAGTCAATTGCCAGAAAATCAAAAGAAGGTATTTTATATGAAATATTACGATAATTTAAAGTTTAGAGAAATTTCAAATATTTTAAATATCAAAGAAGGAACAGTTAAAACACATTATTATGGAGCTGTAAAGTATATAGAAAGCAACATAACTAAAATGTCGTATATAGAAAAAATTAAAGCATAGTTTGTTATGAGCACACAAAATGATAACTTTAACATTCGAAATACTTTTGATATGAATACACAAAGAAAACATAAATCCGATTTAGGTTTGGACATACCATCGGACTATTTTTCAAAATCTAAACAGTCTATTTTAGAGCAAACGGTTTTAGAGAAAAAAGGAAAAGTAGTTTCTTTGTATAAAAAAATATCTATTTGGTCAGCTGTAGCAGTTGTAGCATTGTTGTTTACTTTAGCTGTGTATAATCCTATTGGAACAAGTAGTGATGAAGAAAATGATATTTTAATAGCGTCATTAGTAACAGAAGAAGCAGATGTTGATAAGCTACTAGAAGATTATGTAAATGACGAATTACTAACAGATGAAATTTTTTCTGAGTAAGATTAAAACTTTTTAAGAAATAAAAGGTCTAAAGAATAGTATTAATAAGAATAAAGATGAAACCGATACAAATCATATTAGCAATTATATTTTCGCTTTTATTAGGTGTTTCAAATGTGGTAGGTCAGAGCTCATTAGAAAAGTTAAATCTTTCTAAAGAGCAAAAGCAATTATTAAAAACCCAAAAAGAACTAATAAAAAAAAATAGAGAAGCATTTAAAACTACACTTACTCCTAGTCAAAAGGCTATATTAAAAAATCAGGCATTAACTAAGCAAGAAAGACAACAAGCTTTAAAGAGGTCATTGACATCATCTCAAAAAAAATTAGTAGCACAAAATACTAAGAGTGTAAAACAAGTAAAAGCTAAGTTTAGAAACACACTTACTAAATCGCAAAAAGCGCAGCTAAAAACACGGTTTAAAAATAAAGATTCTAAAAAACGAGTTAGAAAAAATATTAGAAACAGAATGCAAAATAGAAGGAGAAGATAGAAATTTTTGTAGTGTATTTGATTATAGTGGTTGATCTTATCAACCACTTTTTTGTATTTTTAGAGCATATATGAAAAAAACATTTTTACTTTTTTCTTTAATTTTAAGTATCATTAGTACTTATGGTCAAAACTCTTCTGAAGAATCAGAAGATGTTCAGCTTTCAGAAGAAAATGAAATTATAGATAGTATTTTAGAGGAAGAAAGCGAGGAAGAGTTTTTAAAATCGGTAACAGAGCTTCAATTTCTTCATTTATCGGTAGAGTATAATAATAAAACATATTTTTCGGGAAGAGATATTGGAACAGATCAGTTTAATATAAGTCCACAAATAACCTATATTCATTCAAATGGTTTGTTTATTGGTTTAGCAGGAGTTTATTATGACCAGTTTACGCCAGAATGGGATTATACATCAGCAACTATAGGTTATGGTAAAAGTTTTGGAAAAAATAAACAATATCGATGGTCGGTTTCATATGATAGATATTTTTATTCAGATACCTCAGAAAACAATCCATTTAAAAATGCATTGTCATTAGGAGTAGAAATAGATAATAAAAAGAAAACCTTTGGAACAGAAGTATCAACAACTTATTTGTTTGGAAGCGATAATTCTCTTCAAATAGTATCTTCAACATATGGGGCTCTTAGCTTAGTGAAAAAGAAACGTCATAAATTAAAATTACAACCGCAACTTAACATAGTATTAGCTCAACAAACAATTCAGTTGTCACAAACCTTTACTATTAGAGGCATGCAATTTACTAGATATGTTCAAAATAATGATTTTGGATTAATTAATACACAACTGCAAATACCTATACAATATAGTACTGGTAATGTTGATTTTGAGTTAGGTTATACGTTTAACTTTCCCACAGCCTTAGAAGGAGAAACGAATTTGAATACAACTAGTTTTTTTAATTTCTCTATCTCGTATTTGTTTGATTTATAACACTTCTTTTTTTAACATAGGTTGTAATTAAGGTAAAAAATAGTTACGCCATTTTTTCGTTGTATATTTGAATTTCAAACTAGTATTAAAAGTGACAAAAATTCAAAAAAAGCGAAAGCTTAAACAAAAACTAATTGATAAATATCGATTGGTAATTTTAAATGAAGATACATTTCAAGAAAAATTTTCATTAAAATTATCACGTCTTAATGTATTTGTTTTTGGAGGAGTATTTTCAATAGTTTTAATTGTATTAACTTCTATATTAATAGCCTTTACTGGTTTAAGAGAGTATATACCAGGATATTCATCTACAAGTTTAAAGAAAGAAGCTGCAAGAGCGACTTATAAGTCAGATTCTTTGCAAAAGAAGTTAGCTATATTAGAACGTTACACTAAAGCTTTAAAGCCTGTTTTTACTGGGGAAATAGAACCAGAAAAGGTCGATTCAATTAAAGATGTGACTCAAAACATTGTCGTTGATGAAAGTAAATTAGGACCTACAGAGCAAGATTTACAATTTAGAGATAAGGTTGAAGGGAAAGATCGATTTCCTCTTTCAGAAGGAGCTGAAGGTAGAGCAAAAATTGTATTTTTCTCTCCCTTAACAGGAAATGTGTCTCAAAAATTTAATAGAGACGATAAACATTATGCCATTGATATTGTAGCGCAAACAGGAACACCGGTAAAAGCAATTGCAGATGGGACAGTTATTTTGTCGGAGTGGACTGCAGAAACAGGTTATGTAATAACAATTCAGCACCCTAATGAATTTATATCGGTTTATAAGCATAACGGAGCTTTATTGAAAGAACAAGGAGATATTGTAAAATCAGGAGAGGTAATAGCAAGTGTAGGTTCAACAGGTGAATTAACTACAGGGCCACACTTACATTTCGAGTTATGGAGTAATGGGTTTCCGGTAGATCCAACAAATTATATAGATTTTCAGTAAATGAGTATTAAATCAAGAATAGCAATTCCATTTGCAAAGCAGATTCGAAAAAGAGTGTATAAGTGGGCTAATAAACCTCATGAAACACAAGAAAAAGTCTTTAAATATTTAGTAGCTGAAGGTTGTAAAACTGCTTTTGGACAGGATCATGATTTTATTTCTATCAATAATTACGAAGATTTTAAAAAGCGAGTTCCTGTAAATGATTATGAAGGATTAAGAAGTTATGTTGATAGAATGGTGGAAGGAGAAGAGAATGTGTTATGGAAAGGAAAACCATTGTATTATGCAAAAACATCTGGAACAACATCTGGAGCTAAATATATTCCTATAACAAAAGAATCAATGCCAACGCATATTAAAGCAGCGCGAAATGCCTTGTTGTTTTATATTGCTGAAACAAATGATGCAAGTTTTGTTGATGGAAAAATGATTTTTTTACAAGGTAGTCCTGTTCTAGAAGATATGAATGGAGTAAAGTTAGGGCGTTTAAGTGGAATTGCTGCGCATTATGTACCTAACTATTTATTAAAAAACCGTTTGCCAAGTTGGGAAACCAATTGTATAGAAGATTGGGATACTAAAGTAAATAAAATAGTAGAAGAGACCTTACCGGAAAACATGACGGTAATAAGTGGTATACCTTCTTGGGTACAAATGTATTTTGAGAAGTTAATAGACAAAACAGGAAAAACAATTTCTGAAATCTTTCCAAATTTTAACTTCTTTATTTATGGAGGTGTAAATTTTGAACCTTACAAGAATAAGTTTGAAACATTAATAGGAAAAAAGATTGATTATGTTGAATTGTATCCTGCTTCAGAAGGATTCATAGCTTATCAAGATACTCAAACAGAAAAAGGAATGTTATTGCAGTTAAACTCAGGTATTTTTTATGAGTTTATACCAGCAACAGAATTTTTTGATGAAAATCCAACTAGAATTTCTTTAAAAGATGTACAGTTAGGAGTAAATTACGTAATTATTTTAAATACTACAGCAGGACTTTGGGGCTATAATATTGGAGATACAGTAGAGTTTACTTCATTAAAACCTTATAGAATAAAAGTAACTGGACGTATTAAGCATTTTATTTCTGCTTTTGGAGAACACGTTATAGGTAAGGAAGTGGAAAAAGCTTTAAATGATGCTATTGTAGGAACAGATGTAAATGTTAGCGAATTTACAGTAGCACCTCAAGTAAATCCTGAAAGTGGATTACCATATCATGAATGGTTTATTGAGTTTGAAAATGAACCTGATAATTTAGAAGAACTAGCTTCTAAAATAGATGCATCAATGCAATCCCAAAATGTATATTACTTTGATTTAATAGAAGGAAAAGTGCTACGACCTTTAATAATTAGTAAAGTAAAAAAAGGAGGATTTCATGAATATATGAAATCTATAGGAAAGTTTGGAGGTCAAAATAAGATTCCACAATTATCAGATAATAGAAAGATTGCTGACGTATTACAAGGCTTTTTAAAAGAATAAAAAAAATGAAGATAGTATCTACTAACATAGGGGAACGAAAAGAAATCGATTGGAAAGGTAAGTTGATAACAACAGGTATTTTTAAATATTCTACAAATACTCCTATTTTTTTAGATGTTGAAGATGTTAGAGGAGATGCAGTTTGCGATAGAGTACATCATGGAGGAATAGATCAGGCAGTTTATGCCTATTCAGAAAAGCACTATGCCTATTGGAAAGAATTTTACCCAGATTTAGATTGGCAGTATGGAATGTTTGGAGAGAACTTAACTATTGATGACTTGGATGAAACTAAAATTCATGTTGGAGATACTTATAGAGTAGGTGAGGTGAGTGTAGAAGTAACAAAACCTCGTCAACCTTGCATGAAATTGGGAGTACGATTTAATAATATGAAAATCGTAAAACAGTTCTGGAAACAGGATTTTCCAGGGATTTACTTTAAGATATTAGAAACTGGTAAGGTAAAATCGGGAGATGAATTTGAACAAATAAAATCATGTCCCGAAAACCCAACTATTGCTGAGGTATATCAACAAAAAAGAGTTACAAAAGGAATGTAACTCTTCTAGATTTATATAATGATTATTGGTTTAAAAACTCTTCTAAAGCTTCTTTGTTTTTAACATAAGATAATTTTCCAACTGCTTTATGATATTTACCTTTATCAGAAGTATATTTATATGCCATTTTTGCAAACTCTAGTTTGGAGCCATCTAAATTAAAAATCCCCATTAATTCAATTACTTGTAGTGTAGTGATACATTTATTTTTTTTTAAGAAACTTTGAGCTGTTTCAACAGCTTTATTTCCAATATCCATTTGTTTTTTTATAGTGTTTTTTAAAGTAGTAAATTTACTATAACTTAGTTCGCAAGGCTTTTGATTTTTAACAACAGAATCGTTTTTTTTGTTTTCTTTTTTAGAGGTTTCTTTATAGTTAGTATTTACAATTTTAATAGTATTTAGTTCTATTTTTTTTAGCTCTAAAATTTTAATTGCATCTGTACAATCAACATTTAATTTAGCTTCTTTAGGAGTAACATTTATTGAAAAAGTATAAGATTTTCCAGGGAAAATAACATCTCCTTTTTTTATAATTTTAGCATTTCCTCCATTTACTTTAATTTTTGTTAAATCAAGCTTACCAATTGTTGTTTGTTTTCCGTTATATGTGCATTTAATTTGTATATAATGTCTATCTGTGTAAACGTTATATTCAATAATTTTGAAAGTAAAATCCCCAAAAACTTTTTCAATTTTTTCTTCTACTTTTATTAGACCTCCTTTAATAGTTTTATTAGAGCTTTTAGCATATTTTATTCCATTTATTTTTAGGTCAAAGAAATCAGCATTAGCTCTTAATGGCGATTTTACTCTAAATTGATTATATATGGTTTTGGTTTTTCCAGGAAGAATTTTATAATCTCCTTTGCTGGCACGAACCTCTCCAGAGTTTTCAAAAATACTAGTGTTTTTACGGTTAAGAAAAAGAATTCCATTACCTAAGTTTTTTATATCATAATTTATAAAATAACTTGACTTAGTAGATTTTACTTTCTTAAAGGTAAGATTTACTAAGTCTGTAGTAATAGCTTTGGGTGTTTTGTATTTTATATTTTGTGTATATCCTGAATTGGATATTATAATTGTAATGAGAATAAATAATATTTTTTTCATAATTAATATTTTAATTTATAAAAATGAGTCTTAACAAGCCGCGAAAATACTAATTCATTTTTTAGAATTTAAAAGTTGCTTTCTAGATAAATCATATTAAAATAGTTTGGCAGTAATTATTCAAAGCAATTAAGGATGGGATAACAAAATGAAAATCGTAAAACAGTTCTGGAAACAGGATTTTCCAGGAATTTACTTTAAACATTAGAAATCGGTAAGGTAAAATCGGGAGATGAATTTAAACAAATAAAATCATGTCCCGAAAACCCAACTATTGCTGAGGTATATCAATAAAAAAGAGTTACAAAAGGAATGTAATTAGATTTTATTTATCAGACCAAATAGCTAATTCGTTTCCAGAAGGATCTATAAAATGAAACCTTTTTCCTCCAGGAAAAGAAAATATTTCTTTAGAAATGGTTCCGTTTAATTCGATAATATGCTTTTTAATTTCTTCTAAGTTTTCGTTATATAAAACCACTAAAGCTCCATTGTTTATTTCTTGATCAGTTTTTTCAAATCCACCTTCTAATCCACTACTAGAAAAAGCAGTGTAGGTTGGGCCGTAATCAGTAAAAGTCCAATCAAAAGCTTTTGAATAAAATTGTTTTATTTTTTCAATGTTTTTAGCTTTAAATTCAATGTAATTTATGTGATTGTTGTTCATTGTTTAATTTTTAGAACTGAAAACTAATTTATCTTTTTAAGAAAAGCAAAAACAACTTAAGTTAAAATTAGTTTTTAAAAGTAGCTTTCTTCTTTTTTAAGTATTCTTTTTCGAATTTATTAGTAACCTTTTCAATAGCTAAATCAATGTTTTTTATAGCTTCTTCTTTGTTATTTATTGCAAAAAAATAATCTGCTTTAGCGCCGTAAAATAAATAAGAACGCTGTTCTAGAATGTCAGGTTGTAATTGATCAAAATAATAATTAGCTTTAATGTAGTTTTTGTTTTGTAAACAAACAACAGCCATAGTGAGCAAATGTGATGGATTGGGTTGTAACTTATGTAAATATTGATACCATTGTAATATTTTATTCCAATTAGTTTGTTTAAAACTTGGAGCTTTGATATGTTCTGCAGCTATAGCAGCTTCGTAATGATAAGAAGAGAATACTTTACCTTCCACAGCTTTGTTCATCATAGCATTGCCTAATTGAATTAAAGGAAAAGACCATTTGTTTCTATCTTGTTCTCTTAAATCTAATAATTCATTTTCTGTGTTTATTTTAGCATCTAAACGAGCAGCATGAAAACACATTAAACCAAATAAGGCATAACTTGCAGAAATATTTGTGTGTTTATTTTTTAATAAGCTTTTGCACAAACGCATTGCTTCTCCACATAACTCTTTTTGTATTAAAATTTCTTTTTTATTTGAATGAAAACCTTCGTTAAAAATTAGATATAGAACTTCTAAGACACTTTCTATGCGATGAGGAAGTTCATTGCCTTGAGGGATTTTAAATTCAAGTTTTGTTTTTTTAATTGTCTTTCTCGCTCTTAATAAACGCTTTTTAATCGTTTCTTCTTTAGTGAGTAAAGCAGAAGCTATTTCTTTTATACTAAACCCAGAAATGGTTTTTAAAGCAAAGGTAATTCTGTCTTTTGGAGCTAAGTTTGGATGACAGGCAGTAAAAATCATTCGTAACTGTGCATCTTCAATTTCAGTATCTAAGAACAATTCGTTAATACTTATAACTTCAATACCACTTTTAATTTCAGGGAGGTGTTTTTGTTCAGTTTTAAGTTTTCTGAAAATATCAAGTACTCTATTTTTAGCAGCCTGAGTTAACCAAGCCTCTGGATTTTCAGGTTGTTTATTTTGCCAACTACTACTTGCTTTTAAAAAAGTATCTTGAATAGCATCTTCTATGATTTCTAAATTAGAGAGCCCAAAAATTCGAGTTAAAACAGAAATCATCTTTCCGCTATGATGGCGGAAAAGATGATCTATGTGAGAGTTTTTCATTATTTGTCAAATACCATGATTTCACGAATTTCTACAGTATTTCCTAAGTCATAATCAGGGAAATCTTGTGCAATTTCTTGCACTTCGTTAAAATCTTTAGCTTCAACTAAAAAATATCCACCAACAACTTCTTTTACATCTGCTGAAGTTAAGTCAGTAATTGTTCTGTTTTTCCCAGTAACACGTCTTATTTGTGGAGTCAAAGCCTCTCCTCCACGTAAAATTCCAGCTTGTTCCATTTTGTTACTCCAAGCAAACCATTTTTCCATTCTTGCTTGTACATCTTCTTCTGAAAGTCCTAAATCGATATATTCTTTACCGATAAAAATCATCATAAAATTTTTCATAAATTAAAGTTTTAAATTATTTACTATTAAGACGTATGTCAGAAATGTAAAGAGGACACTTCTTTAATTTTTTTATAACTTAGAGTTACTAATTTAATTGAAAATTATTAAAGTAATTGATTTATTGTGGTTTAGCGTAAAAATCATTTAGTGAGTTAGTATATAAACAATAATCTATTGTCAAGTCCCAAAAGTTAACTTTTGTAAGATTTGGTGCGCCAACTGGAGCAAGCATTATACTTGTTTTATCTTTAATTTTATGTGCTTCAATATTAGAACCTATTCTAGTTCTATGATCTAAACTAGTATCTAAATAATACAGATAGTCGTATACAAATTCAGCATATTGTCTTTTAGAAACCTTTTTTAAACTTTTTAGTTTTAAGTCTTTGTAGTTATTTGTTAGAGCATCTTGAAACTCAACGGCATTTAAAGGAACTTTGTTAAGAGAAGGCATAATATTAAATTGCCCATCTAGAAATACCCATTTGTTTAAACTGTTAACATATACTTCAGTAGCAACATGACCAGGAGATGATTTTCTTGTTTCAGCATCTTTTGTTTTTAAATAAATGGTTCTAGATTTAAATCCAGCATTTTCTAATTGTGCTTTTAGAACTATAGCATAAGCAAAACAAGGAAAATTCCCACCAGCTTTTGCTTCATCTAAAATTGTAATAGGATCAGATTTACTTGGAGAATTATTTCCATTATGTTTCCATCTAGAATTTGTCCAGTCTAATATTTGTAGTAATTTTTCAGTATCAGTAATATCTTTTTTAAATCCTTGAACAGGATATTTAGCCGCTAATTTAGACAAGTATGAGTTTCCTTTGTTTTCTTCATATAAGATGTTAAAGGTTGTGTCCTGAGGTGTTGTGGCGTACTTTATTTTATCTTTAGGGAAATCAATTCCAGTAATAATAGTATGTGCATAGGTAGAATCTTTAAGGTTTACATAAAAGTCATAAGATTTACCAACTGATACATCAAAGGATATACTATCAATATCTGTTTTAAAAATAAATTTTTCTGGGTTTGAGTAACACAAGACTTTTAATGTGTCGTGTTTTACTTGTGGTGCTATAGACCACCATCCGTTATACCAATTTTCTGCAATTTTATATTTTGTACCTGTAGAATTTGCGTTAATTACAGGATGCCCGTTATGTTGTTTTTCTTGTTGACAAGAAATAATAATAAAGCAGATAGAAAGAAGTAATAAAAGATTTTTTTTCATAGTGAATAGAGTTTTTAGTTAGCTATTTTTATTATTTGTAAATATATAAATAAGACATTCTTTTTTATACAAAGGTTGTCTTTTATGTAAAAAAATACTTCTTTCAAGAAAAATGTCTTTAAAAGAAGTATTGAGTAAATATTTTGTTTTTGTAAGATGAGTTATATTTTACGTAAAAATATATCACCACTCACAGTTTTTAACTTTAATGAAGCCTTCCCGTTTTTTACAGTTCCGTATATCTTTTGGTTTCCATATGATCTCTTTCTGTTTTTATCAAAATCGATATCTAGGTTAGAGTAAACAGTACCTGTTAAAGTTTGTGCTTTAAATTTAGCATCAGAAATAGCAATGTCTATGTCTCCGCTAACAGTTTTTAAATTCATAGACTTAGAATGTTTTTTTATGGTAATGTTTCCACTAACTAAGTCTAATGTTAATTTGCCATTATAAGCTAGAGCATTAACATCACCAGAAATACTCTTTATTTTTAATTGTATATTCTTAGGAACATAAATAACATAATTTATTTTCATGTCACTATGATATGAGCAATGATTACAATTTTTACAATCTTCAGCATTATATATAACTGTATGCTTTTTTTGTTTGTTGAATAAATCACCATAGTTAGATTTTATGGTATAGGTAGTTCCTATTTTATCTTCTTTTAAGCTAAAAAAATCATTGTCCTTATTGTCATTTATATTTACTGTGGCTTGTACAGAAATTTCATTTTTAGACCAGTTTTCGATTTTTATATCTTTAGCAAATTTTGCATGAATATATACTTCGTTAATTCCTGATGCATTTTTATTTTTAGTTACTTTTTTTTGAGCTGCTAGGTTACCAAAAGTCAATAGTAATCCTATGAATAAGAGTAGTCTTTTCATTATTAAAGTTTTATGTTGTTGTATGTTAGGTTATTTTTTACGTAAGTAAATGTTTCCCATAGACGACTTTAGCTTAATTTTTACGCCTCCATTATTAATAGTACTGACAATACTTTTTGCTCCACTTACGTTTTTCATTCCTTTTTTAGTTGGAATTTCAATATCGAAATTGGTATATACAGTTCCATTTGTTTTTAGCTCAAGATTTGCTTTTGTGTTAGAAGGAATAGCAACATCTATTTCGCTAACAGATGAACTTACAGTAATAGGTGATAATTGACTAACTTTTGAAAACTCGATATTTATTGGCCCAACACTAGAATGTGCGGTTATAGGTCCAGTAACATCCATCATAGTAATTCTCCCTACATTGGTGTTAGCTTCAACTTCAGAAGTAAAACCTTCTATTTCTAAACTTCCTAAATTACCCGTGTCTACAGAAATGTTGATGTTTTTTGGTAGTTCTAATTGAATACCACTACGTTGAAAATGAGATTTTAAATCTTTAACATAAAGTATATCTCCTTCTTTTTCTAGAGAAAACCCATAGCCATTTGTATTGTCTTTACCTCCAGGATAAATTGCTGTTAAACCTTTTCGTTTGTCTTTTTTAGTTTTATCATGATTATTATGAGGAAATCTGTTATCATAGTCATGATCATCATCATGATCGCAATTGTCACAATCGTTATGAGAATGTTTATAGTTTTTAAGTACTAAAGAGTTGGATGTACCTACTGTAATTTTTGTTGTAGTATTTGTTTCTATTCGTACTTTTTTAATCCCTGATAAAGAGTGTTTGTATTCTTTATTTTGAGCAGTTATAATACCGCTAACTAATAATAATATTAAAATGATTTTTTTCATGATTCTTGTATGTTTTTACAGTAAATTAGGTATGTTGTACTGAATTTCTTGTTTTACGTAATTTGGTGTTTCTTCTTTTTCTAATAATTCTTTCATAGGTTCGAGCGCTCTTTTTTCTTGTATATTTCCTAAGATTTGAATTAATTCAATTTGCATTGAAGGTACTTTTTCTGTTTCTAGCGATTTGATTAATGCAGCTTTTACTTTTTCTAGTGATGAAAATTTAGAGAGTACTTCTGCTGCAGCCAAACGTACATTTACGTTCTCATCATTAAATAGTTTATTTATAAGGGCATCAATTATTTTTGTGTCGTTTTTTGAAAATTTTTCAGCATTCGTTACTGCTAAAATTCGTTTACTTGCTGATTGGTTTTCTAATAAAGCCAATACCTGATTTTCTTTTTCTATTTTTTGTTTATCAGCAAAGGTTAATTTATTTGGATTAATAGACGATTGATATTTACCTATTAAAAAAGCACTAATAACTATAAGGATGCTAGCAGCAACACGGATATACGATTTCCAATTTATTTTTGGTTGCATTGGTATAACTTTAGTTTGCTCTTTTTCCTTGTTTAAAAACGTTTCAAAATTTAATTTTAAGTTGTTTGAAGGAGTTTCTTCTATATCATTATCAATTACATCTAAAAAAAGCTTCATTTCTTTCACTTCTTTTTGACAAGTAATACAACTTTCAATATGTTTTTCGACTATTAAAGATTCTTCTTTGGTAAGATTCTTCTCAATATAATCTATTAGTTTATTTTCTATATCGTTACACTTCATTACCTACTGTTTGAAAATAAATGTTTTTTAGTTTTTTTAATGCTCTATGCACTTTCACCTTTACGGCATTTTCTGAACTTCCTATTATTTCAGCAATTTGCTCGTATTTTATTCCTTGGTAGCGATGCATTACAATTAATTCTCTATCTGAATTATTTAGTTGCAATAAGGCTACTTTTAAATGTTCTATTTCTTCTTTATTATTTGTTGATGATTCAATTAATTCTGAGTTAAGTTTGTCATCTTCAATAATATTAGTTCTCTCTTTTTTCTGTTTTTGATAATATGTTGAAAAAATGTTTCTAGCTATGGTATATATCCAAGAAGCAAAATTTCCATTTTTATAAGATGTTCTATATTTTAAAACTTTGATAAAAACATCTTGAGTTAAATCTTCACTAACCATTTTATTCTGAATCATCTTATTAAAGAAATTATAGATGCGCACATGATATCTGTCGAATAAAATCGACATAGTATCTAAATCTCCTTTAGCTACTGCTAGCATTAAATCTTCATCAGTTAGATGTTTCAATGTGTTAGTTTTGATTAGTTTCTATATTAAAAACCATCAATTTACAGAAAGGTTACATGTGATATTAAATTTTTTATAAAAAAAAAGCCTCGTAAATTTACGAGGCCTTGTTTTTATTGAGATTCTAGTTCAAAAACTTTTTGAAGCATTTTGTCATTTGGTTGGTTTACTTTATATAAACCTTCGTCGCTAAAGAGTTCTCGAGCTATTAATGTTTTAAGATTGTCTCTTAGTTGTTTTTTTGTTCTTTGTGATAATCGATAGTCTTTGAATTTAGATAAAAACTGATCAGAAATAGTATTGTCCTTATCAAAATTCTTTATAAAATCTTCAACTGTAATTTCAGCAAGTTTTTTACGATTGTTGTCTACATAGTTAAATGCGTAGTTGTTTAATGATCTAAAAAATATAGTTGGTATATAAGATGTTGTATCTACGGCAACAAAATGATCTGGTATAATTCCACCACCACCATAAACTGTTTTTCCTTTAGGAGTTGTAAATTTTAAACTGTCTATTGTTTTGATACTGTCTCTATTAAAAAGTTCTCCGTTTGAGTAGCGGTTTCTAATATCGCTATCGTAAGAAGAGGTTGTATTTTCTTTTTTATAGGGTTTCTGAATTGAGCGTCCGGTAGGAGTATAATACCTAGCGGTAGTTAGTCTAACAGCTGACCCATCACCTAAATCCATTTCCTGTTGTACCAATCCTTTTCCAAAAGAACGGCGTCCAATAATAATACCTTTGTCATTATCTTGTAAAGCACCAGCTACAATTTCAGAAGCAGAGGCAGAGTTTTCGTCAATTAAAACATATAAACCACCTTTTTCAAAATCTCCTTTTTCGGTAGCAAAAGACTCAACAACATCTCCTTTATTATTTTTGGTAAAAACAATTAATTTTTGGTCCTCTAAAAATTCATCAACAATACTATTAGCAATATCAATAAAGCCACCACCGTTTCCACGAAGATCAAGAACTAAGTCGGTCATTCCTTCTTCCAGAAGATTGTCTAAAGAGGTTTTGAATTCTTTATAGGTATTACGAGCAAAACGATCTAATTTTATATAACCAATACTATCGTTTAGCATGTAAGCTACATCAACACTTTTAATATTTACTTTTCCTCTATTAATAGTTACGTCAAAAATACTATCGTTTGTTTTTCTGTAAACTTGTATGTCTACTTTAGTATTAGGCTTACCTTTTAAAGCCTTCATTATTTGAGAAGTTTGAAGTTTTTTTCCATAAAGAGTATCTTTATTTGCTAACAAAATTCTATCACCAGCTTTAATTCCTTTTTTAATACTAGGTCCACCTTTTATAGGAGAAATAACGGTAATGGTATCACCAATCATTCTAAACTGAACACCAATTCCAACAAAGTTACCTTGCATGTTTTCGGTAACTAATTGAAGATTTTCTTTTGGGATATAAACAGAATGCGGATCTAACTTACCAAGCATTTCAGTAATTGCACCATCTAATAATTCGTCAGTGTTTACATTATCTACATAATCATTATCTATATAATCAATAAGACGTTTAATTTTTCTTTCATTAGCAGTGTTTTTTCCAATTAAACCACTAGAGTTTCCTTGGTTAAAAAAAGTTCCGATAAGAATACCGAAAACAACAGCTATTGATAAATATATAGGTAAATTATTTTTATTCATAAGGTAAATAAGTCAATTCAACACCAGCTTTTTCTAAAAAATCTATACCAGAACAATCTTTATATGCTTCTGCGTACACTACCCGTTTAATTCCTGCTTGATGAATTAATTTACTACATTGTTGACATGGAGAAAGCGTAATGTATAGTGTAGCGTCTTTACACGATTGTGTAGATGCCGCTACTTTTAAAATAGCATTTGCTTCTGCATGTAATACATACCATTTAGTATATCCTTCCTCATCTTCACAATAATTTTCAAAACCTGAAGGAGTTCCGTTGTATCCATCGGAAATAATCATACGGTCTTTTACAATAAGGGCGCCAACTTGTTTTCGTTTACAATGAGATAATTTACCCCATTCTCTAGCCATTTTTAAATAAGCCTTATCGTATTTTAATTGTTTTTTATTCAAGAGTAGTTTAGGTAGTTATGTTAAATGCTAATATAATTAGAATTAAGATGTTTAGACGTTAATTTTTTACCAAAAAACACGATTAATCATCATTTGAAAAGCAAAACCAATTACAATAGATGATACAACTAAAATCCAGTCGCGACGGTTTACTCCAAATACAGATTGCACTAAAGATCCTACTAATAAAATAAGCAATACAATAATAATTTGAGCTGCTTCTACACCTAATGCAAATTCTAATAAAGGAACTAATTTGTCAGAAGTTTTTCCAATCATCATTTTAAAATAGTTAGAAAAACCTAATCCGTGAATTAAACCAAAGAATAGAGCGAAAAATAAGTTTTGATTTTCTTTTCCAACAGATGCTTTTTTAGCTGTAAGTACATTCATTAATCCAGTAATGAATATGGTTAAAGGGATTAAAAACTCAATTAAATCGGCTCTAACATTTAGTATTCCATAAGCAGATAGTGCTAAAGTGATTGAGTGCCCAATAGTAAACAATGTAATAAGCCATAAAACTTTTTTCCACTGCTTAAACTGATATACAACAGCAAGTACTATTAGAAATAAAATATGATCATAGGCTTTGATGTCTAATACATGAAACAAGCCCATTTTAAAGTAAAAAATAAAATCGTTCATTCGGGGTTTTTAAATTTTTATTTGTCGGTCTATTTGTTGGTCTAAAGATATAAAAGTTTCTGTTCTGGAAACCCCTTTTATAGTTTGAATATCTTTATTTAACAAATGCATTAAATCTTCATTATTTTTACATAGTATTTTGATGAAAATAGCATAGTTACCCGTTGTATAATGACTCTCTACAACTTCAGGAATATCTTTCAATCGTTTAATAGCTGAAGAATATTGACTAGAAGCCTCCAAAAATACCCCCACAAAAGCAGTTGTGGTATATCCTAAAGCCTTTGGATTTAAAACCATTTTATAACCATCAATTAAATCAGAACTGTCTAATTTTCGTAATCGTTGATGTATTGCAGCACCCGATATTCCTACCTCTCTAGCAATACTTAAAATAGGTGTTCGAGCATCCTTTACTAGTCGCTTGATAATAATTTTATCAATACCGTCAATTTTTAATTTCTTAAGCATACAGCAAAAATAAGGAAACTTTAATTATCAATAAAAAACAAAAAATTATTGTTTTTCGATAATTTTTATATATTTGTATCAGAATTAATCAAGCATAAAAAGAAATGAAAAAAGTATTAAGTGTTTTAAAATTGTTTTGTACGCTATTGGTGATTAGTGTTGGGATTAACTTTTTTGAGAAAACATATAAGGTAATTCACTACGCAATATTTGGAGGGGTGAAATCGAAAGTTTTTAAAATGAGTTTGCCAGATAATTGGAATGATGGATATTATTATTTCTTGTCATTTATAATCTTAGGCTTAATGGGATACCTTATGTATTTATTACTAGTATTTAGAAAAGTGATTTTTAACTTTTCAAAAGAGCATGTATTTACCAAAGAGAATTGTAATCGATTAAGAACAGTAGGAAAGGGGTTGATTATATATGGAACCGTTATTTTGTGTTTCACATTTATTTTAGGTTTTATATTAAGTAATGATCCAGATTTAAGTTCAATCTCAGATCCGGCTGTAGGTCAGGGGTATAAGGTAGGTTACAAAATAGGTAGAGCTTTAGGTATATCTATAAGTAATGTGTTACCAATATTCGTAGTAGCATTATTTGTACAGTTTATATCTTTTTTAGTAGTAAAAGGGAATGTATTACAGGAAGAAAATAATTTAACAATTTAAAAAAAAATATAAGTATGAAAACGATTTCAATTTTAAAGAAGTTTATAAATGTATACTATTATTTAATGCTAATAAGTGTAGCAGCTTCAGTATTTGGAATAGCCACTTTTTTTCTTACTAGAAATAGTAAAATGAATCCTAAAATTTTAGGGATATATGTAGATTTTAGAAACCTAAGTTCACCTAAAATTATAATTACTTTATGTATTATTATACTGTTGTATTCTATATACATAAAAGCAATTTCTTTGTTGAAAAATAGTTTAGATGATTTATCAACAGGAAATTATTTTTCTACATTAGTTGTTCGTAATTTTAATAAAATTGGTAAGCTTTTTTTAATTAGTAGTGCTGTTGAATTTTTAGGGAAAATAGTATTACAGGTTTTGTTAGAACAAAAAATAGGAATGGAGTTAAATTCATCAGTATTTTTGTTTTTAATAATGGGACTTTTCTTTTTGTTTTTAAGTGAAGTATTTGGAAAAGCACAATTACTTAAAGAAGAAAATGATTTAACAATTTAAATTATGCCAATAATTGTAAACTTAGATGTAATGCTTGCTAAACGAAAAATGAAAAGCAAAGAATTGGCAGAAATTGTAGGTATTACTACAGCAAATTTATCAATCTTAAAATCAGGAAAGGCAAAGGCAATTCGATTTTCTACCTTAGAAGCTATTTGTAAAGCTTTAGATTGTCAACCAGCAGATATTTTAGAATATGTAGAAACGTAATGGAAGAAGATTTTTATCTTTACATTTATGTACGCACTCGTAGATTGTAATAACTTTTATACTTCTTGTGAACGGGTTTTTAATCCGAATTTAGAAGGCAAGCCAGTTGCTATTTTAAGCAATAATGATGGTTGTGTAATTTCTATGAGTGATGAAGCAAAAAAAATAAACCTTCCATTTGGAGCACCTATTTTTAAATGGGAACAGTTTTGTAAGGATAATAATATTTCAGTGTTATCATCAAACTATCCCTTATATGGAGATATGAGTGCTCGAGTGATGAAAATATTGGAACAATTTTCTCCCGATGTAGAAGTGTATTCAATAGACGAAGCTTTTTTACAGTTTAAAGGATTTGATAATTACGATTTTGATTCTTACGGAAAAAAAATAAGAAGTACAATTTTACAATGGACAGGAATACCAACCTGTGTAGGACTAGCACCTACAAAAGCTTTGAGTAAGATTGCTAACAAAATTGCCCGAAAGTTCCCTAAAAAAACTGGAGGGGTTTATGTAATAGATTCTGAAGAAAAGAGAATAAAAGCACTACAATGGATACCTATTGAAAGTGTTTGGGGAATTGGTAGAGGGTTGGTCAAAAAATTGAAAGCAAAAGGTTGTATTAAAGCTTACGATTTTACACAATTAGATGATGATTGGGTGCGAAAAAATTTATCAATTACAGTTTGGAAGTTGAAGAAAGATTTAGAAGGAGATTCTAAAATAATATTGGACGAACCCGTAACAAAAAAAGCAATAGCAACAACAAGAAGTTTTGAGTATACATTTTCAGATGTAGATAATATTAAGGAACGAATTTCTACATTTGCCACCAGTTGTGCAGAAAAACTAAGAAAACAAAATTCTAGTTGTCATATGGTGGTTGTAATGTTGCGCAGCGATCGCCATAAAAAAGATAGTGAACAGCATAGGGTAAGTAAAACTGTAGTTTTTCCATATCCAACAGATTCAACATTAACTATTAGTAAAAGTGCAGTGAAAGCTGTAACAACTATATTTAAAGAAGGAATTAAGTATAAGCGAGCCGGAGTTATTGTAACAGGATTAGTACCTTCAGATAATTATCAATTGAATATGTTTGAAGGGGAAAACCCAAAACATAAACCTTTGATGAAGGCAATTGATAAGTTGAATAAAACATTTAAATCTGACAAAGTAAAATTAGCAAATCAAGATTTAAAGCGTACTTGGAAAATGCGTCAAGAACGTTTGTCACCAAAGTACACTACAAATATTAACGAGATTATTAAGGTGAAATAAATTATGGGAGCATTAGGAAAATTAACTCTTTTTTTACCAAAAGAGAAGAATGAAAATGAAGGAGCTATTTTTATGGATATTGGTATTTCGGCAGGATTCCCTTCGCCAGCGGACGATTTTAGAGAAACACGTATTTCTTTAGATGAGGAATTAATAAAAAATAAAGAAGCAACTTTTTTTGCAAAGGTTAGTGGTCAGTCTATGATTGGTGCAGGATTGGATGATAATGATTTGTTAGTAATAGACAGAAGTATTGCGCCAACAAACAATAAGATAGCAGTTTGTTTTTTAGACGGAGAGTTTACAGTTAAACGTTTACGTGTTGAAGGTGATGAAGTATGGTTGCAACCAGAAAACCCAGATTATCCTATTATAAAAATAACAGAAGAAAATAATTTTATTATTTGGGGAATTGTAACAAATGTTATTAAGAAAGTATAAAAAAAACCAGCAATATTGCTGGTTTTTTTTATAAGTCTTTTATCTAATAATTAGCAAAACTCATCGTAAGCAGCTGCTAAATTCTGAGCAATAGCTTGAGCAGAACGACCTTCAATATGATGACGCTCTAACATGTGTACTAAATTACCATCTTTAAATAAAGCAATTGCAGGAGATGAAGGAGGGAAAGGAATCATATATTCTCTCGCTTTAGCTGTAGATTCTTTTTCTACACCTGCAAAAACAGTAGTTAAATTTGTAGGAGTTTTATCAGCTCCTAAAGAAGCAATAGCACCAGGTCTAGCTGTACCAGCAGCACAACCACAAACAGAGTTTACCATTACTAACGTTGTTCCTTCTTTAGCTAAAGCATTATCAACATCTTCAGCAGTATATAAAGCATCAAAACCAGCGTCAATTAACTGATCGCGCATCGGTTTTACCAATTCTTCTGGATACATATTTTTAAATTAAAATTTGATGCAAAGATACTTCATTTACAAGCAAGAATCAAACCTAAAAAACTGATGCTTTTATATTAAGACATAATAGTATCTTTACAGCTTTAAAAAAATAGAATGGGGAAATTTGGAAAATGGCTCGGAGCAGGAGCAGGATTTACATTGGGAGGTCCAATAGGAGCAATTATAGGATTTGCAGTAGGTAGTTTTATTGATGGGGTTTCTATAGAAGACTTTACAGAAGAGCAAAGAAAATATCAAGAACAAGCGCAACAGCAACAATATAGGGGAAGAGCTACTTCAGGAGATTTTGAAATAAGTTTATTAATACTAGCTTCAGTTGTTATAAAGTCTGATGGAAGAGTTGATAGAAGAGAATTAGACTATGTACGATCGTACTTTGTAAGAATGTATGGGAAAGAAAGGGCAAATCATGCATTTAAATTATTCAATGGAATTATAAAGAAACAAATTTCAACGCGTCAGGTATGCTTGCAAATTCGTCAACACATGACGCATTCTACTCGATTACAATTACTTCACTTTTTATTTGGAATAGCCAAAGCTGATGGGCAAGTTACAGATCCAGAAGAACAAGAAATAAGAAAAATAGCAAGTTATTTATATATAAATCAACGAGATTATTCTTCAATAAAAGCAATGTTTTATGATGCTTCAGGTAGTGCTTATAAAATTTTAGAGATTTCTAAAAATGCTACTGATAATGAAATAAAAAAAGCATATAGAAAGATGGCAAAAAAATACCATCCAGATAAATTACAAGGTTTGGGAGAAGAGCATAAAAAGGGGGCAAAAGAAAAATTCCAACAAATTCAAGCGGCTTACGACCAAATAAAAAAAGAGAGGGGACTTAGCTAATTTTTTAGTGTAATAAAAAAAAGTTATCTTTATGAGGGGTGGCTTAGATACGTAAAAACGCATTTTAAATATGGGTAAAAAGATACTATACTTATTTGTTTTTATAAGTGTAACTTGTTGGGGGCAAAGAAAATCTATAGCAGATAAATATTTTAATGAGTACGCTTATAAGAAATCAGCCAAATTATATGAAAGTTTATTTAAGAAAGGAGATACTTCCTATTCTGTTTTAAGTCGTCTAGGCGATTCTTATTACAATAATTCAAATTTTGTACAAGCCGAGAAATGGTACAAAGAATTAATAAAAAGGTATGAGAAAATTATTTCACCAGAATATGTTTTTAAATACGCACAAGTATTAAAAAGTAATGGGAAAATTAAAGAATCAGATAAGTGGCTTTTGAAATTAAATAACTTAAGAAAAGAAGACAGTAGGGGAGAAGCTTTAAAACAAAACGCAAACTATTTTATTGAGTATACTAACAGAGAAAAATTATATGTAAATCTTAATAACCTTTCAATAAATACAAAATATTCTGATTTTGGAGGTTTTATATATGGTAATGAGTTTTATTTCGCTTCAACAAAGCCTAATGGAACCAATGATAAAAAGTTATATAGTTGGAATAACCAACCACACCTTAGTATCTATAAAGGAACAGAATCTTTTAACGAAGAAGCAAAAATTCTAGATGTATTTGCTTCTAAGAAAGTTGAATCTGTAGATTCTAAATATCATGAGTCTAATGCTGTAATTACAGCAGATGGAAAGACAATGTACTTTACTAGAACAAGTTCTGAAGAGGAAAAATTAAAAGGAGGAGAAAATAAAGAAGCAAATCTTAAAATTTATAAGGCAGAAAAAATAGGAGATGTTTGGGGAAATATAACAGAACTTCCTTTTAATAATGATAACTACTCAATTGGACATCCTGCTTTAAGTTTAGATGAAAAAACACTGTATTTTATCTCTAATATGCCCAACGGTTATGGTTTAACAGATATTTATAAGGTAGAGTTATTAGGAGGAGGAAAATATAGTGAGCCAAAAAATTTAGGAAGAGGTATAAATACAGAAGGAAGAGAAATGTTTCCTTTTATAGGAGACGATAATACCTTGTATTTTGCTTCAGATGGGCACTTAGGTTTAGGAGCCTTGGATGTTTTTGAATCTAAATTTGTAGAGGGTAATTATATGAAATCTCTAAATTTAGGAGCACCAATCAATGGACCTTATGATGATTTTGGTTTTGTAATTAATAAGAAAAGAAATAATGGTTTTTTCTCTTCAAATAGAGAGGGAGGAAAAGGAGATGATGATATTTATAGTTTCTTAGTATATAATTGTAAAGAAGCTATTTCTGGTTTAATAACAGAAACAAAAACAGAGAAGCCAATTCAAAACGCAGTAGTAAAGTTAATTGATTCTACAGGTAAAGTAGTAACAGAAACAAAAACAAAAGAAGATGGTACCTATACTTTTAATGCGCTAGAATGTGAAAAGAAGTTTACGGTAGTAGCATCAAAAGATGATTATAAGAGTGAAGAAAAAATAGCAAAAACACTTGATGTAAATAAGGAATCAATAACTACTAATTTACAGTTGGAATCTTTGATCGTTGAAGATCAAATAGTCATAAATCCTATTTATTTTGATTTTGATAAATATGATATTAGAGAAGACGCAACGTATGAGTTAGAACACGTGGTATCCGTAATGAATAATCATTCAGAAATGGTGATTAAGATTGAATCACATACAGATAGTAGAGGAGAAGCTAAATATAATAAATGGCTATCTGCTAAAAGAGCAGAGTCAACCAAAGAGTATATTGTTTCAAGAGGTATTTCGTCAGATAGAATACAAAGTGCAAAAGGTTTAGGAGAAGAGCAATTATTAAATGATTGTGATGAAAAAAATGGAACTAAATGTGCAGAGGAAGCACATCAAATAAATCGTCGTTCATATTTTTATATATTAAATGATAATAAAACATCAGAAGTAAAAATAAAACAAGGATTAATATACAAAATACAATTAGCCTCAACTAAAAAGCAAGAATATGAAAAAGAACCATTTGCTAATTTGGAAGAAGCTGAGGTAATGCGTGCTGGGACCTCATATAAGTTTTATTGTTGTAAAAATACTTCTTTAGAAAAAATAGAAGAAAGATTAAATCAATTGAAAAAATCAGGTTATAAAGATGCATTTATTGTTCCTTTTTTAGAAGGAAAAAGAATAAGTATAAAAGAAGCTTTAAAAATAGATGAAAGAGCTAAAAAATAATTAGCATATTGTAACTTTTAAGAGAGGTGTTATCATATCATAATAAAAGCGTTGTAAGAAAATTTCTTGCAACGCTTTTTTACTAATCAAGCAATTATTTTGAAAATCAATACTAAGTAAACATCGATTGAATAAAAAAAATAGAATTACTTAATTTACTTAAGGGGGCTTTGGTAAATTAATTATTAGTTATTTTATAGATATGAGTTTCTGTATCTAATTTTTTGTTTACTATAGAAGCACGATAAGAACCATATAGATAAATTTCATTGTTAACATGTAAAACTCTAGGTTTAAGCATGTGTAATGAAAGTTGTCCATTTACACTTGGTAATTTATTAAGCTCTGCTTTTTCTTCCCAGTTAATACCGTCTTTAGAAGAGTAAATTAATTGTTTAGCAGGTAAATAGTCTTTTTTAACATCTCCAGTATTAGCTATTTTAATTAAACCTGTGTTTACAACAACGACTAAATTTCCTTTGTAAACAAAAGGACGAAGGTCTCCCAAATTATTGTATTTATAATTTTTCCAAGGCGTATTTATAGTAGCTACAGACCAGTTAATCATATCTTTACTTTTTAAAACGCGTGTATGAGCAGTGAATATAGAAGCTAATTGCCCAGCAATTAAGTAATATTCATTGTTTAATTTAATGATGGTATGTTCTTGAATTCCTTGTCTTGAAGATTCAGTACCCAATAAAGTATCACTAATGCTACCCACTTTAGTCCAATTTTTTCCATTACTAGACTCCCATATGTCTTGATATAAATGCCAGTTGGTTAAAGAATGTCCACCAATTAAGTACATTTTGTTATTGTGAACAGAAACAGACATGCTTTCTCTGGTTTCCCATGGACCATGTTTAGTAACCTGTGTCCAATTAATACCATCATCACTTTGCCAAATATCATTTAACCATTCTGTAATGTCATTATTGTCATTTTTCCCGCCAATAATCCATAATTTATTATCGAAATTTAAAAGATTAAAATCAGAACGACCTTGCCATGGAGCGTTATCAACAACTTTAGTCCAATTAACCCCATCATTACTTTTCCATATATCATTAAAGTAAGTGTTGTTTGAACGTAGAAATGGTTCTTCTCCTCCCATGAACCAATATTCTCCTTTAAAAGTTATTATTTCAGCACCATTTCTAGCAGGCAAGGTAGAACTGATTAAAGTACTACTAAGATTAAGATTTTCATGAGGGGTGTTAACCAATGTTGAGGTATTGTTTTTAACAATAGTGTCTTCTGAGCATCCTATTAAAAGGCTAACACACAATAATAAGGGAAATATTATTTTATTATTCATATGATAATGTATTTATGTTTTTAGTTTAAGCTTTCTTCTAAGTTATGTCTAACCAATAAGGCAGAAGCAACACTAGAAATTACAGTTTGTAGCTCGTTGTTTAGATCGTTTTTAATCCAAACACGTCCATTATTAAGTAAAGAAACAGCAGCTATTGATGTACCGTTGTATAAGAATTCGAAGCCATGATTATCTATTTGAATCCAGTTAGCTTGTCCCTCTATTTTTTTTACAGGTTTAATTATAATTTGCTGTTTGTTTTTTGAATTTTTAATAAAACCAAAAGTGCTATTTTTCAAAGAATTTCCATTAGGTTCATGTAAAATGAAATTCCAGTTGTTTTTAGAAGAATCTATACTAATAGAACCTGCAAAATAGTTTTTATAGGATAATTCAATAGCAAAAAAATCTTCAATTAAATTGTATTCAGTACTTTTAAATTTACCAATACAATTAACTTGAGCTTTTTCGTTAGTGGTGTTTTGAATAAAACTTAGTTTTTCTTTAGCTCCTTTGAAATGAATTTTAAATGGAATGTTATAACCTAGGTTCCAACCTCTCTTTATTTTAGATGTTTTGAAGTTACCAAAGCTTATTATTTGATTGAATTGCCACCCTTGTCTACCAGTAACTTCATAAATTGATGTGTTGTTTTTTAAACTAGAAGAAACAACAATATTAGGAGTAGAACAAGAAAAGAAACTACCTATTAAAAAAAGAGAAACAACTATGTTTAGCTTCATAAAAACATTGCTTTTAAATTCAGGAAGCAAAATTAGAGTAGACTTAAAAAAAATAGTTGTTGTAAGGGCTTACAAAGAGTTTATTCCTGTAATCTTGTATGTTACAAAAGCATTACATTTTAATGTATATTATTGTTTATTAGTGTTTTTGAATGAAACTGTATAGAGAAGTGTTTTTGTCTAAAGATAATTTTGTTTTCAATCTACTTTTAGCAACATTTATGGTATTTACAGATTGTTTTGTAATCTCTGAAATCTCTTTTGTACTAAAATTTAGTTTAATTAAAGCAGCCAATCTCATTTCATTTTTGGTTAATTTGTACCCTTCTTTACTCAAAGATTTATAAAAATTAGGATGTACTTTTTCGAAGTGATATTCAAATTCATTACCAATAGAATCTTTAATATTTTGTTGAATTTTTTTATAAATATCTAAAAAAGCATTTTTGTCTTTTGCTGCATTATTCGCATGAGTTTTTACATCAGAAGCAAGCTGTTTTAAAAAAGTTTGTTTTTCATCAACTAATAAATTTTTAAATAATAGTTGCTGATGATTTTGAATGTTTTCATCTCTTAAAGAACCTACTTTTGAATATAGTTTGCTGTTTTTTAAATGTTGTCTCTTTTTATATTTCAAGAATAGATAAATAGCGAAGCTAAAAAAGACTAAAAGCAATAAAATAATAACTAAGTAAAATCTTTTCTGAGCAGAGCTTCTTATACTTTCCGATTGCAATTTTTTTTCTAGGTTTTTATAAATAGCAATTCCCTGATCTTTTTTAAGTTTTTTACTATTCTCTTTATCGGCTATGTTCTTATTGTATTTTCTTAAAGCCCAATGTGCTTTTTCAAACTGTTTGTTGTTTATATACGCTTTTTCTAGCCATATATAAATTGTTTCAAGTTGAAGAAAATCGTTTAAATTTTCAAAATAAGGAATTGCTTTTTTTAATAAATTAATTCCTTCGTTATTAAAATCTTGACTTATTAAAATACGAGCACGTTGTACTTTAATTTCATTAATAAATTTTGTTTGTTTAAACTTCAGAGCGTTTTTTTCAGATAAATTAAGTAAACTATCAGCTTTTATTAAATTACCTCTACTAATTTCATTGGCTCCTAGATTTATATAGCAAAAGGTAAGTAGGTAATCTTTTTTTAATTGGATACTAGCATCAAGAGCTTTTTTAGTGTAATAATAAGCAGAATCAGGATTGGAATGTGCAAACCCCATATTAAAATAACAGCCCATAGCTGGAGAGTTTTTTTCTAATCCAAGTTGTATTCCTTTTTTAAAGTAATATTGAGCACTGTCTTTATGGTTTTCGTTTGAATAAGAATGACCAATATTGTTATACAAACTATTAATATCATCTATAGAATCTGGATATTTGTTTAAAACAATTTCTAAAGATTTTTTAAAGTTTTTTATGGCTAAGTCATGATGAAAAAAACCGCTATATATGGTACCTATTCCATTTAAAGCATCAGCTTTGGTATAGTCAGAAATAATAGGTTGTTCTAACGCAAAATAAAAATGTTTATTAGCATTTTCATGATCTCTATAAATTGCATATTGATAATTTGCAAGAGCAACATAAAAATCAGCAAGTTTATCTTTAGGGAGTGTATGTAAGTTTTTTAATTGTTTGTCAATTTCATCTTTGTCAATATCAGGGCTAAAAGCTCTCAATCTATTGTATAAAGGAGTTGTTTCCTTTGATTGAGCATTGCTTCCAAAGACGATAAAAGATAGTAAACAAATAGTAAAAATATACTTCATAAATAAGTATTTAAAAACCAAAAATAAGTAATCAATATAAATAGCAGCAATAAATACAATATAAGCTTAAAAAGTGTGAGATGTTTGAAAATAAATAATAACGCTAAAAAGCTTAAAATTAGTATACATTTTTTATAAGGCAACCCCAACAATTACAAGAAAATACGTAATTTCGCACATTCAATTAATATTATAAAAAAATGAGTACGAAGTTTACTGAATACAAAGGGCTTAATTTGCCAAATGTTGCTGAAGAAATCCTTAATTATTGGAAGGAAAACAACATTTTTGAAAAAAGTATAACTACACGTGATGACAACAAACCATTCATATTTTTTGAAGGACCACCTTCTGCAAATGGTTTACCAGGGATTCACCATGCAATGGGACGTACCATTAAAGATATTTTTTGCCGTTATAAAACATTAAAAGGATTTCAAGTTAAACGTAAAGCTGGATGGGATACTCATGGATTACCAGTTGAGTTAGGAGTAGAAAAAGAACTTGGAATTACTAAAGAAGATATTGGTACTAAAATTACAGTAGAAGAATACAACGTTGCTTGTAAAAAAGCTGTAATGAAGTATACAGATATTTGGAATAACTTAACAGAAAAAATGGGGTATTGGGTAGATATGGAAGATCCATATGTAACCTATAAGCCTAAATATATGGAAACGGTATGGTGGTTGTTAAAGCAGATATACAACAAAGACTTGATGTACAAAGGGTACACAATTCAACCATATTCACCAAAAGCAGGAACTGGATTAAGTTCACATGAGGTAAACCAACCAGGAGCTTACCAAGATGTTACAGATACTACAGTTGTAGCACAGTTTAAAGCAGTTAATGAAACTTTACCAAGTTTTCTAGAAAACAGAGGAGATATCCATATCCTTGCATGGACTACAACTCCATGGACTTTACCAAGTAATACAGCTTTAACAGTTGGGCCAAAAATAGATTATGTATTAGTTAAAACATTTAATCAATATACATTCGAGCCAATTCAAGTAATACTAGGAAAGCCATTAGTTGGAAAACAATTTGCAGGTAAAAAGTTTAAAGCGGTTGAAAATGAAGCAGATTTGGCTTCTTATAATGCAGGAGATAAACAAATACCTTATTGCGTTGTAGCGGAATGTAAAGGAGCAGACTTAGTAGGAATTAAATACGAGCAATTATTGCCGTATGCGTTACCTTATGAAACACCAGAGCAGGCATTTAGAGTTATTCCTGGAGATTTTGTTACTACAGAAGATGGTACAGGTATTGTACATACTGCACCTACTTTTGGTGCAGATGATGCTTTGGTAGCAAAAGATGCAGGAGTGCCACCAATGTTGGTAAAAGATGCAAACGATAATTTAGTGCCATTAGTAGATTTGCAAGGGAAATTTACAAGAGATATGGGAGAGTTTGCAGGAATGTATGTTAAGAATGAGTATTATGTTGAAGGAGAAGCTCCAGAAAAATCTGTAGATGTACAAATAGCAATCAAATTAAAAGAAGAAAATAAAGCTTTTAAGGTAGAGAAATATGTACACAGTTACCCACATTGTTGGAGAACAGATAAGCCAATTTTA
This sequence comes from Tenacibaculum aiptasiae, assembly GCF_965221665.1. NCBI lineage: Bacteria > Pseudomonadati > Bacteroidota > Flavobacteriia > Flavobacteriales > Flavobacteriaceae > Tenacibaculum > Tenacibaculum aiptasiae. The sequence continues at coordinate 860,911 of NZ_CBDCSN010000002.1, read as the reverse complement.
TATTACCCATTAGATTCTTGGTTTATCAAAGTAACTGATGTAAAAGAACGTATGTATTCTTTAAATGAAGAAATTAACTGGAAACCAGAAGCAACAGGAACAGGTCGTTTTGGTAATTGGTTAAAGAATGCAAACGATTGGAACTTATCGCGTTCACGTTTTTGGGGAATTCCATTACCAGTTTGGAGAACAGAAGATGGAAAAGAAACGAAAATCATAGGTTCTATAGCTGAGTTGAAAGAAGAAATGCAGCGTTCAGTAGAAGCTGGTGTAATGACTGAGGATATTTTTGCTGATTTCGTATCAGGAGATATGTCTGAAGAAAATTATGACAAAGTAGATTTACATAAAAATGTAGTTGATAAAATTACATTAGTTTCAGGTAGCGGTGAGCCTATGAAACGTGAATCAGACTTAATTGATGTTTGGTTTGATTCTGGTTCAATGCCATATGCACAATGGCACTACCCATTTGAAAATAAAGAATTAGTAGAAGAAGGGTGGAAAACAGCAGATTTTATTGCTGAAGGAGTAGATCAAACTAGAGGTTGGTTCTATACACTTCATGCAATAGCTACTATGGTTTTTGACGATAAAGCATATAAAAATGTTGTATCAAATGGATTAGTATTAGATAAGAATGGACAAAAAATGTCTAAACGTTTAGGAAATGGAGTAGATCCATTTGAAACATTAGATCAATATGGTCCAGATGCTACTCGTTGGTATATGATATCAAATGCGAACCCATGGGATAACTTAAAGTTCGATTTAGATGGAATTACAGAGGTTAGCAGAAAGTTTTTTGGAACATTGTATAATACTTATTCATTCTTTAGTTTATATGCTAATATTGATAATTTCACCTACAGTGAAGAAGAGATAGCAATACAAGATAGACCAGAGATTGATTGTTGGATTTTATCAGAGTTAAATACATTGGTTCAAAAAGTAGATAAATTCTATGCAGAGTATGAACCAACAAAAGCAACAAGAGCAATTTCTGATTTTGTTCAAGATTACTTAAGTAACTGGTATGTTCGTTTATGTAGAAGACGTTTTTGGAAAGGAGAATATGCTCAAGATAAAATTTCAGCATATCAAACGTTATATACTTGTATGGTTACTGTAGCTAAACTTGGATCTCCAGTAGCACCTTTCTTTATGGATAAATTATATAAAGATTTAATTAAGGCTACAGGAACTGAAGATTTTGAAAGTGTACATTTAGCAGAGTTTCCAAAATACAATGCAGATTTAGTTGATAAATCGTTAGAGCGTAAAATGGAAAATGCACAAACTATTTCTTCATTAGTTTTATCGTTAAGAGCTAAAGAAAAAATCAAAGTACGTCAGCCATTACAAAAAATAATGATTCCTGTATTAGGGGAAACTCAAAGGGAAGAAATTTTAGCTGTAGCAGATTTAATTAAATCTGAGGTAAATGTTAAGGAAATAGAGCTATTAGACGATGCTTCAGGTATTTTAGTTAAGCAAATTAAACCAAACTTTAAAGCCTTAGGGCCTAAGTTTGGGAAAGATATGAAGTTGATTTCTAGTGAGATACAAAAATTCGGTCAAGAAGAAATAATTAAAATTGAAAAAGAAGGGAGTATTTCCATTGAAATTAATGATAAAATCATTAATTTAGAAACCGCTGATGTAGAGATTTCATCCAAAGATATCGAAGGTTGGTTGGTAGCAAATGCTGAAGGTTTAACCGTAGCTTTAGATGTTACAATTAATGATGATTTACGTAAAGAAGGAGTTGCAAGAGAATTAATTAATAGAATTCAAAACGCACGTAAAGAGACCGGTTTAGATGTAACTGATAAAATAAAGTTAACAATTTTACAAGCTGCCGATTTAGAGAATTCGGTTATAGCAAATGAAAACTATATAAAAGCTGAAACATTAACAGATACGTTAGTTTTTGTTGATGATTTAAAGACTGGTACGGATATTGAATTCGATGCCATTAAAAGTAAAATGTTAATAGAAAAAATATAGCGTTATGGATGATATTAAAGTAAGATACTCTGACGGTGATCTACAAGAATTTAAAGAAATCATTTTAAAGAAAATAGAACACGCTGAAGAAGATTTAAGACTATTACAGGATTCATATAAAAATGGAGCCGACAACGGAACTGAAGATACTTCACCAACATTCAAGTCGTTTGAAGAAGGATCTGATACAATGGCAAAAGAAGCAAATATGCAATTAGCCATTCGTCAAGAAAAATTTATTCGTGATTTAAAAAATGCACTAATTCGTATTGAAAATAAAACATACGGAGTGTGTAGAGTTACAGGTAAATTAATTCAAAAAGAGCGTTTAAAATTAGTTCCTCATGCAACTTTAAGCATAGAAGCTAAACGTAAACAATAAAAAAATATAAATAATATATAAAGCCTCTATAAAAGAGGCTTTTTTTATATGAGAAACTTTTTGATATACATCTTCATATTTTCAAGCTTTTTAATTTTTTCACAGGAAAAGTTAATAAAGCAGAAAAATATACAAGCAGAGGTAATAGAAATTATTACTGATGGGTTGGATGATGTTATTATAGAATACTCTTTAGAAGATAAATTAGAGGTAGTCCTATTAGATGAAAATCCAAATTCACATGCAATCCTTATAGAAGAAGATAGAGAAGAAGTCAGAATTAGATTTAAGTTAAATTTTAAAGCTTTTGATAATGGAGTTTTTAGGAAATATATAACGAAGCGTATAGAAAGAGCCAGTGCGGTTATAAGAGTTCCAAAAAACAAAAAAGTTATTGTTTACGGTAAGAATGTTGGAGTAGCATCAAAAAGCTACAAAGGAGATTTGTCTGTTTTTATAGAAAGAGGAAATGTAAAATTAAACGAAGTACAAGGAGATATTTTGGTAAAACTATTCTTAGGAAATGTTTATGCAGAATTAAATAAAAATATAAGTTTAGATATCGAAACTACTAACGGAAAGTTTACTTTAAACAATAAAAAAATGAATAATAAATTTTATGAAAAGAAGGTAAATTCTAGCCCTAATTTTAAAGTAAAATCTATAAATGCTAATGTTATTCTAATAAGAGAATAAAAACCAATACTTTTCTTATTTTTGTTGCTATTAAATTCTCAAAATGTCTAAAAAAAATATAGCAATACTTACCGTAATTTTGGCAATATTAATTGACCAAATTAGTAAAATATATGTAAAAACTCATTTCCAATTAGGAGAAGAAGTCGTTGTATTTAGCGATTGGTTTAAAATACATTTTACAGAGAATAATGGTATGGCTTGGGGTTTTGAGTTTGGAGGAAAAGCAGGGAAATTATTTTTAACACTGTTTAGAGTTGTTGCGGTATCAGGAATTATTTACTGGTTATGGCAAACTATAAAAAGACAAGCACATACTGCAGTAGTAGTAGCCATATCATTAATTTTAGCAGGAGCTGTAGGTAATATTATTGATTCTGTTTTCTATGGAGTAATTTTTGATTCATCATATCATAATGTAGCAACATTGTTTTCAGATAAACCTTACGGAGAGTTATTTTATGGAAAAGTTGTAGATATGTTGTACTTTCCAATTTATGAAGGAGAAAATTTTACTTTTTTTAATGCAATATTCAATGGAGCTGATTCTTGGATAACCATTGGAGTAGCATTATTATTCTTATTTAACAAACAAGCATTTCCTAAAGAAGAAAAAGAAGCTTAGTTTTTAAAATTATACTTATTACAGATTTTCTATATTTATAGAAAATAAAATCTATGCGTCTCTTAAAGTACATTGCTGTTTTTTTATTAGGCTTTCTTATTGCTAAATTTTGGTATGAAAGAAAAGAAGAAAAACATCAACAAGAAGAAATAAAGGTAGTTTTAAACGGAATTCAAAACTTAAGCAAATTAGTAGTTTCAGAAGGGAATTTTTCTGAAATGTACAGTTATACAGACACAAAAAAATACTTTTATAATTATTTATCCTTCGAAAAAAAAGCAATGTTATCTGTCAATGCTAAAGTTGAAGTAGGCTATGATTTATCTAAATTAGATATTCAAATAGATAGTATTGCAAAACAAATAATTATCAATAAAATTCCAGAAGAAGAAATAGTAATATCTCCAGATATAAAGTATTTCGATTTACAACAAAGTAAGTTTAATACTTTTTCAAAAGCTGAATTGAATAAACTTACTGATAAATCAATCGAAAATATAAAATCAACCATAACGGTGTCTAACTTACAAAAAGAAGCTAAAACACGCTTATTTGAAGAATTATCTAAATTATATCAACTATCTCAAATATATAATTGGGAGGTAATAGATAATACCAATTCTAAAATAAGAGAAGCTATTTTAATTAAAGATTAGTTAGGAAGTTTGTTACTTAATAGCCCATAAATAAAAGCACCCAACATAGCACCAATAAGAACTATTAAAATTGGTAATATACCATGACCAATTAATACAAAAATTGGAGCGGGGCAAGCACCAGCTAAAGCCCATCCTAAACCAAAAATAGTACCGCCAATTAAAGTTCTAATAAATCCTTTTTTCTTTTCTTTTACCGTAATTTGATTCCCTAAGTAATCTTTGATAGTTCCTTTTTTAAAGAAGTGCATTAAAATTAAAGAAATTCCTACAGCAGAACCTATAATTCCATACATATGGAAAGATTGAAACTTAAACATTTCATAAATTCTATACCATGAAATAGCTTCAGATTTGGTTAAAACAATTCCGAAGAAAATACCGAGTAATAAAAATTTTAAATTCTTCATCTTATCCGAAAATTAAAGGGAATAAAATCCATGTCATTAATAAGCCACCAATAAAAAAACCAATTACAGCAATTAACGATGGTAATTGTAAACTACTCAAACCTGTTATTGCATGACCAGAAGTACAACCTCCAGCGTATCGAGTACCAAAACCAATAAAAATACCAGCAACAAGTAATATTATAAAACCTTTTAAAGTAAACATGCTTTCAATGCTAAAGATTTCATTAGGAACAAAAGAATTAGCAGTTTTAGAAAAACCTAAATCGGCTAAATCTTTCACAGTATCTGGATTCAAATCAATAGTAGTCGTAGTAGATAAATAATTTACAGCGACATATCCTCCGATAATTAATCCAACAATAAAAACAAGTGCCCAATCACGCTCTTTCCAATCTTTTTTAAAGTAATCAGATATCTTTCCTGCACCTGCAATAGTACACATGGTTTCTAAGTTAGTAGATATACCAAAGTTTTTACCAAAATAGAAAAAGAAAAAAAGAACTAAAGCAATTAAAGGGCCAGAGACATACCATGCCCATGGTTGAAATAAAATATCCATTATAATATGTTTTTAATATAATTTAAAATGGCTTTTGTAGCTCCAATATTATCTTTAATGTATTTATGATTCGTGTTCCCCATTTGCTCCCTTAGTTTTTTATCATTCTTTAACGTGGTAAAAATACTAGAAAAATCTTCATTGTTTGTAACAATTGTAACACTCTTCAAATCAAGTAAGTCAGTGGCTTCATTGAATTTCTTGTATTTTTTTCCACCAAATACTACAGGAATACCATAAGTAGCAGGTTCTAAAATATTGTGAAGCCCAGTAGCTAAACCACCACCAACATAAGCAACATCTGCATAAGAATAGATTTTAGTTAAGAGGCCAATAGTATCAATAATAAAAACTTGATATTCAGATAGATTTAAGTTGTCTTTTTTAGAAAACAATACAGATTTTTTATGAATAGACTTTTGTAATTCTAAAATTTGCTTTTCGTTTATATTATGAGGCGCAATGATAAATTTTTCACTATCATCAGCAAAGTTATTAATATAGTTTACCAGTAGCTTTTCATCCTCTTTCCATGTACTTCCTGCTACTACTGTGTAATGGTTGTTTTGAAATTCAGAAATAAAATCTATGGAATTGTCTTGCTTTAGTATATCGTATACTCTATCAAAACGAGTATCGCCAGCAATGGTACTATTGTTAAGGTTTATAGAAGATAATAATTGTTTTGATATTTCATTTTGAACAAAAAAGTGATTAAAAGCTTTTAGTTTTTTTCTTGTAAAACCACCATACCATTTAAAAAATGATTGTTTCTTTCTAAAAATACCAGAAATTAAAATAGTGTGTATTTCTTGCTTTTTTAATTCAGACAAGAGGTTTGGCCAGAATTCATATTTAATAATAATAGCAATTTCTGGGTGTACTTTATTGATAAACTTCCTAACATTTGCTTTTGTATCAAGGGGTAAATAACAAATAACATCAGCAAGTTTATAGTTTTTTCTGATTTCATAACCAGAAGGAGAGAAAAATGTAACAACAATTTTATGGTTTACATATTGCTTTTTTAATCCTTCAATAATGGGTCTACCTTGTTCAAATTCTCCTAATGAGGCAGCGTGAAACCAAATAACTTTATCAGAAGAGCTAATACTGTTAAGCTTACTGAATGTTTCTTTTCTACCATTAACAAAAAGCCTTATTTTTTTATTAAATAAGGCAATAAGAGGCAGTATGATTGATGCTTTAAAAAGCAATAAGTTATAGAGCAAATTCATACTGCGAATCTATGAAATAAAAAAGAAAGTTATTTTTTATTATGGTTTATAGCTTTTAATAGTAATGAACATTTAGCGATATAGCCATAGTCTGACGATTTACTTTCTTTAGCAGCCTTTAAACATTTTTTAGCTCCTTCTTTAGCTATGCCGTTTTTCTTTAAGACATGAGCTAATTCAGCTTTGTAATATACATACCAAAAAGCACCAGGTCTTAGTTCAACAGCTTTACTAAACCATTTAAAGGCAGTTTCTAAATCTTTATTTTTTAAATAATAATATTGAGCAGCGTCAAAATATGTTTGAGCTTTTACAGGAGTTTCAGAATTGATTATCTTTTCATTTATTTGATTCTGTATAATTGCATCAGAATCTACATTGACAGGAATAATAACTTTTGAGTTTTCCCAAGTAATGAATAGGTCAGCACCATTTACAGTAAATTTTTCAAAACCTATTTGTAAAGTTTCCACTAGGCATTGAGTTTTTATTACAGGAACAGTAAAACGAATTAAATCGTTAGCTTTTTGATAGCCACCAGCTCCCCATAAGTTACTTTTTTTATGAATAATAATGGTCCATTCTTTTGTGTCTGGAATTGTATATAAACCATAAGTTCCAGCTGGCATTTTATGATTAGCAAATGATACCTCTTTGTTTACGGTAATTTTTGTAGAAGCATTGGCTCCAGTTCTCCATAGTTTCTTATAGGGAATTAAAGCTCCAAAGATTTCTCTATTATTTCGGCTTGGTTGGCTGTATTCAAGAGTAAAATTGGCTAAGCCCACTTGTTGTTTGGTTATAATTTTAGGGCTTAAGCTAGGTTTTTCAATTTGAGAAAAACTATGTAGAGTAAGAAATAGAAATAAAGTTAAAATGCTATTTTTCATGATTAAGTTATTTTATTGAAAAATAGACGTGAAAAACGTTAGAAGATTACAATAAAATTAAAGGTATAAAAAAAGGCTAATGAAAATTCATTAACCTTTTTATTTTTATATCTATTTCATTTCGAAATCCTCCATGAATTTTGTGGTATAATTACCAGCAATATAATCTGGGTGATCCATTAATTGTCTATGGAAAGGAATAGTAGTTTTAACTCCTTCAATTACGTACTCATCTAATGCACGTTTCATTTTATTAATTGCTTCTTCACGAGTTTGTGCAGTAACAATTAATTTAGAAATCATAGAATCATAGTTCGGTGGAATCATATAACCAGCATATACATGCGTGTCAACACGTACTCCATGACCCCCTGGTGCGTGGTATGAAGTAATTTTTCCTGGAGCTGGTCTAAATCCATTAAAAGGATCTTCAGCATTAATTCTACATTCTATTGAGTGTAATTGAGGATAGTAGTTTTTACCAGAGATTGGTACTCCAGCAGCTACTAAAATTTGCTCACGAATTAAATCGTAATCAACAACTTCCTCTGTAATTGGGTGCTCTACTTGGATACGAGTATTCATTTCCATAAAGTAGAAGTTACGATGTTTGTCTACTAAGAACTCTACAGTTCCAGCACCTTCATACTTAATATATTCAGCAGCTTTTACAGCAGCTTTACCCATTGCTTCTCTTAATTCATCTGTCATGAATGGAGAAGGTGTCTCTTCAGTTAATTTCTGGTGACGACGCTGTACAGAACAGTCTCTTTCAGATAAGTGACAAGCTTTACCATAAGAATCTCCAACAATTTGAATTTCAATATGACGAGGCTCTTCAATTAATTTCTCCATGTACATTCCATCGTTTCCAAAGGCAGCCTTCGCTTCCATACGAGCAGAATCCCATGCATCTTTTAAATCTTCTTGTTTCCAAACAGCACGCATACCTTTACCTCCACCACCTGCAGTAGCTTTTAACATTACTGGGTAACCAGCATCATTAGCTAACTGTTCGCAAGTCTCATAGTCAGGAATAATACCATCAGAACCAGGAATACAAGGCACACCAGCAGCAATCATAGTTGCTTTCGCTGTAGCTTTGTCTCCCATTTTAGAAATCATCTCAGCAGAAGCACCGATAAACTTAATTTCGTGCTCTTCACATAATTTAGAGAATTTTGCATTTTCTGATAAGAAACCATATCCTGGGTGTATTGCATCAGCATTTGTAATTTCTGCTGCTGCTATAATGTTTGCCATCTTTAAGTAAGATTCGTTACTTGGAGCAGGTCCAATACAAACAGCTTCGTCAGCAAACTTCACGTGTAAACTTTCTGCATCTGCTTTAGAATAAACAGCCACAGTTTTAATTCCCATCTCTTTACAGGTTCTAATTACGCGCAGCGCAATCTCACCTCTATTGGCGATTAATATCTTTTTAAACATATGTTCTAAAATTTAAAAACTCTAAATAAAAAGTACAGTACTTCTTATTTAGAGTTATATGTTAATTAAGATGGATCTACTAAAAATAATGGTTGATCAAATTCTACCGGAGAAGAATCATCTACTAATATTTTAACGATTTTACCTGAAACTTCAGATTCAATTTCGTTAAATAATTTCATTGCCTCAATAATACAAACAGTATCACCAACTTTTACTTCAGTTCCTACTTCAGCAAAGTTTGGCTTGTCTGGAGAAGGTTTTCTATAAAATGTTCCAATAATTGGAGATTTGATTGTAATGTATTTTGAATCGTCCTCAGCAGCAGGAGCGTCATTTGCAGGAGCAGCAGCAGGAGTTGCTGGCTGTGCTACAGGAGCTTGAGCTACCATTTGAGGAGCTGCAGCTATTTGTGGAGCTGCTTGAATAATTGTAGTTTCAGGAGTTTCACTTCCAGTTTTAATGGTGATTTTAATATTCTCCATTTCTAACTTCACTTCGCTTGCACCAGATTTAGCTACAAACTTTATAAGACTTTGAATTTCTTTAATATCCATTTTCCTAATTTTAGTTGTTTGGTTTTTTATGAATTATATGCCCATTTTAAATAGATAGCTCCCCATGTGAAGCCTCCACCAAATGCAGCAAAAATTAAATTATCTCCTTTTTTCAACTCTTTTTCATAATCTGCAAGTAATAACGGTAAAGTAGCAGATGTTGTATTTCCGTACTTATGTATATTCATCATTACTCTATCACTTTCAAGCCCAACTCTATTAGCTGTAGCTTCAATGATTCTTTTATTTGCTTGATGTGGAACTAACCACTGAATATCATCTTTTGTTAAGTTATTTCTAGTTAACATTTTTTCAGATACGTCAGCCATGTTAGAAACAGCATATTTAAATACTGTTTTTCCTTCTTGATGAACAAAATGTTTTCTGTTCTTTATAGTGTCCTCAGTAGCAGGTAAAATTGAACCTCCAGCTTCAATTTTTAAGAATTCACGACCAATACCGTCACTTCTTAAATATTCATCTTGTAAACCTAAACCTTCTTCATTTGGTTCAAATAATGCTGCACCAGCACCATCACCAAAAATTATACAAGTAGCTCTATCCGTATAGTCGATGATCGAAGACATTTTATCTGCTCCAATAAGCAAAACTTTTTTATAACGACCACTTTCTATGTAGCTAGAAGCTGTAGACATACCATATAAGAAACTTGAACAAGCTGCTTGTAAATCATATGAAAATGCATTTACAGCTCCAATTTGTGAAGCAGTGTAGGCAGCAGTTGAAGCTACAGGTAGGTCAGGAGTTGCAGTTGCAACAATAACCATGTCTATTTCTTCAGGTTTAACATTTGATTTTTGAAGTAAATCCTCGGCAGCTTTTATGGCCATAAAAGAAGTTCCAAGACCTTCTCCTTTAAGAATCCTTCTTTCCTTAATTCCAGTTCTGGTAGTAATCCACTCATCATTGGTGTCTACCATAGTCTCCAGCTCTTTATTTGTAAGAGCGTATTCTGGAAGATATTTCCCTACCGCTGTGATAGCTGCAGTTATTTTAGTCATAGTTGTTTGTTTTGTCGTAAAACGAGTTTTCAAAGAAATGAAAATTATTTCACTTTTGTATAGAAAAAATTACCAAAAACGTTAATTTTTGGTTTAAAAACACAAAAAACCCTCTGTTTAAGAGGGTTTTTTATTTTTTTAACTAATTTTTAAGCCTCAGCAGCTGCACCTTCTAATACTACTTGACCTCTGTAGTATAATTTTCCTTCATGCCAGTGAGCTCTGTGGTATAAATGAGATTCTCCAGTAGTAGGATCAACAGCTATTTGAGGTACAGAAGCCTTATAGTGAGTTCTTCTTTTATCTCTTCTAGTTTTTGATATTTTTCTCTTTGGATGTGCCATCTTATATTTTATTTATCTGTTAGTAAATCCTTTAATTTATCCCATCTAGGGTCTGTTGATTCTTCTTCTTCAACAGGTTTTTCTTCGTTTATTCTTAATTCCTCTAATCTTTTTAATGCATCAGATTCCATAGATCCATCGATTACATTTGGGTGAATCCTTTTTCTTGGAACAGATAAAACTGCTAACTCATATATATATTGAGCTATGTTTATTTGATAAGCTTCATGTGGAAGAATCAAAATTTCATCGTGTCCATCATCAAATTCAGGTCCAAACTTAACAACTAAGTTTAAATTACCCTCAATTTTTAAATCAAATGGTTCATTTGTAATGTCACAAGGAACATTTACAGTTCCTTTAATAGTAAAAGAAAGCTCAAAAAGAGTACTTTTTTTTACGAAAATAACATTAGCGTCTATGTTTGAATTGTTAAACTCATCAAACTGAAATGCATCAAAGAACGTGTTGTCAATTTGATATTCAAACAAATGACTCCCTTCTTTTAAACCTACAAAAGGTATGTTGAATTCTTTTAAGTCTTTCATTTATAATGATCAATTTGAGCGTGCAAAGATATAAAAAATGTTTTTACTTTTATATTTTACCTAAAAAAAATAAACTATTTTACTTTCAGCGTATTTTTTGTGAGTTCTTTATGCTGTTTTCTGTTCTTAAATATTTGTAATGAGGTAAATAAAGCTTCCTTGAATGAAGATGGATTAGCCTTATTTTTACCTGCAATATCAAACCCAGTTCCGTGATCAGGTGAGGTTCTAACTTTACTCAATCCAGCTGTGAAATTTACACCATTACCAAAAGATAAAGCTTTAAAAGGAGCTAAACCTTGATCATGGTACATTGCTAAAACTCCATCAAACTGTTTGTATGTCTTTGAACCAAAAAATCCATCGGCAGCATAAGGACCGAAAACTAATTTTCCAGCATCTTTAATTTTAGCTATAGTTGGACGGATAATTTCATCGTCTTCTTTTCCTATAATTCCCTTGTCACCACAATGTGGATTTAAGCCTAAAACAGCTATTTTAGGTTTACTGATATTAAAATCTTGTTTTAATGAGGTGTGCATAATATCAACCTTAGCTTCTATTAATTCTGGAGTTATGGTTTCTGCAACTTGAGAAATTGGAATGTGTCCAGTTATTAAACCTATACGAAGTTCATCTGTCATTAAAATCATTAAACTTTTACCTTCTAAGTTTTCTTCTAAATATTCTGTATGCCCAGGGAAATTAAATTCTTCAGACTGAATATTATCTTTACTTATAGGAGCGGTAAGTAAAATATCAATAGCATCATTTTTTAAAGCAGTAGTTGCAGCTTTAAGCGATTTATGAGCAAATTTACCACCAATTTTTGTTGTTTTACCTAACTCAATCTTTACTTCTTCTTTCCAAGAATTTACTAAATTTATCTTGCCATGAGTAATTTTATCGATAGAATTAATACTGTGGATACTATTATTCAGTTTAAGGTTTTTCTTATGGTAAGAGATTAGTTTGTTTGATGCAAATAAAACAGGTGTGCAAAAATCAAGCATACGTTTGTCTTCGAAAGTTTTTAAAATAATTTCGATACCAATTCCATTTATATCTCCAACTGAAATTCCAACAATAATTTTGTTTGTATTATCCATAGTTACTTTCGTGCGTAAAAGTTGTATTTTTGATGCAAACAAAAGTAACTAAAATTTAGAGAATGTTTACTGGAATAATTGAAACTCTTGGAACTGTAAAAAGTATAGAAAAAGATAAAGAAAATATACATATCACAATTCAAAGTGATATTACCAATGAATTAAAAATTGATCAAAGTGTTGCTCACAACGGTGTTTGTTTAACAGTGGTTAATATTTCAGGGAATGAATATACGGTTACTGCTATTAAAGAGACTCTTGATAAAACAAATATTGGTAGTTTAAAAAGTGGTGATGAAGTAAACTTAGAGAGAGCAATGAAATTAGGTGCGCGTTTAGATGGTCATATAGTACAAGGTCATGTTGATAAAACTGGAGTGTGTAAAAATATTCAAGATCAAGATGGTAGTACGGTTTTTACTTTTTCTTACGATTTTGATGGAAATAATATTACTATTGAAAAAGGTTCAATAACAATAAACGGAGTAAGTTTAACAGTAGTAAATTCAAAAAAAGATGAATTTAGTGTAGCTATTATTCCTTATACATTGGAACACACTACTTTTAAAAACCTTAGAATAGGTAGTGAAATTAATCTTGAATTTGATGTTATAGGTAAGTATGTAGCAAGACTTACGCAATTTCAGTAATCATATAAATAACTCCTTGTGTATATAATGTGGTTAAAAATACAAGGAGTATTTTTCTTTTCTTGCTGATTAATAGGTGTTTATGATTTAAAATGTTATATTTATGTCGTTTTTAAATTTAAACCGCCCCCGGAATCATGAGAAAAAGAGCCTTAAATCACGTATCTTCATTTAAGAGTAGTTTGTTATACTTCGAAAAAATTAAACTTCTAGACTTTTTATAATCAAGAATAATTTTTTAACTGTTGTGGGTTTAAGTATCCATAATTGTTTCTATGTATAGGGGTTAATACGTAGATGAAATTATTGTTGTAATCTTATTTATCTATTATATAGTTGGGGTTAGAATAGATATGCATCTATGGTACATTATATCCTTATATCTACAAGAATATAATAACTATCAATAAACTTTTATGAAGAACAAAAGCATTAAATTTTTAATGGGAATTTTCCTGTTAATAAGTTACTTTAATGTTCAGTCACAAAATTGTAGTATTAATGCAGGTGCAGGAGGAGAAATTTGTGAAGGAGCAGAGTTTAAACTAGATGGGTCTGGAGATGCAAATATAAAACCCGGAACTATTTTGTGGACCCAGATAGCTGGACCAACAATAGGGATAAGCGATCCTACAGCTTATCAACCAAATATTACTGGTGCAACAGGAGGAAATACATATAAATTTAGATTGACAGCTGTATGTACTGATAACCTTTCAACTTTTCAAGATGTTGTTTATACTGTAAAACCCAGTCCAACAGCTACAGCTGGAACTGATATAACAAATTGTCCTGGAACTTATTCATTAGCAGCAAATACTCCTAGTGTAGGCTATACTGGTACTTGGACTATAATTGGTTCTAATGGAGCAGGATTAACAATAACCAATTCGAATTCTCCAACATCTACTATAAATTTGCCTCAAGAATCATCGGGTGCTACTATTTTAGAATGGAGAATTTCCGATGGGGATAATACTACTTGTGATGGAGTTTCCAGAATAACAGTAACAAATATAGGAGGGAACCCAGTGGTGTCTGCTGGTGCAGATCAAGTGTTAAAACCATGTTTTGATGCAACAACAACAGCAACTTTAGATGGTTCGTATGGAGGAAACGGGTTTAATGGGCAGGAAGGACTTTGGGAGTTGGTTAGTGGGCCTAATAGTCCTAAAATTAGGAATGTAAATAAAAAAGATACAAAAGTTAATGATTTAATAGAAGGTACCTATGTTTTTCGTTGGACGGTATCAGGTCCTTGTGCTTCAGGGACAAGCACTGTATCAGTTACGGTTCCATCTCCAACAGGTTCAGTTACGAGTGCAGATAGTTTGATAGATGATGATGTAATAAGAATTTGTCATAGTGATACAAATCCAACTACAGAATATTTATTGGTAGCTAATCCGCCCAAAAAGACGGGAGAAACTGTCGAATGGACTCAAGTATCAGGGCCAGGAGGAGTAACAATAGTAAATCCAAATTCGCCTACAACCTTAGTGACAGGATTATCTCAAACGGCTGGAGGTAACGCAAATCTTGTTAATTATACATTTAGATATACAGTAAAAGGCCCAGATAATAATTCAGATTGTTTTAAAACCAAAGATGTACGAATTAAATTTATTAAACAGCCGTTGTTTGTTGAATTGACTGATGATGGAACTCCTTCGGAATGTATCTTTGCAACGTTAGATAGTTCTGGTTCTGTTGACGTAAAATTTGGTATTAATAGAGATAATACAGGTTCTAATACTAGATATAAAATCTTAAGTGGTCCAGTTACAACTTCAAATTATGTAGGGATAGGTTCAAACTCGTCAGGTAATTCATCATCTGGAAAAGATTTAACGCTAACTTTTACAGAAATTGGTACTTATGTTGTAGGAGTTCTTAGGCGACCAAATGGTGATGTAAATAATGGATGTGAGAATGCAGCTGATGAAATTACAGTGAAAATTTCTGGGCCAGCAACAAATGCAAATGCGGGATCAGATATATATGTATGTACACCAACAACGACAGCAACCTTAGCAGGAAATACACCAGTACAAGGAGAAGGAATGTGGTCACAGGTTAGTGGGCCTAATACAGCGGTAATATCAGATGTTTTTGATAGAAATGCTGAGTTATCTTCTCTTATAGCAGGTGCTTATGTATTTCGTTGGAGTATAAATAGCGGTCCAACAAGTACAATTGATCCTTTAGATTCAGATGAAGTTTCAGTAATTATATCTACAGGACCTCCATCTCATCCAGCAAATTTTGCAGGTACAGATGTAAATGTATGTGCTGGAAGTTATCAAATGCAAAGTCCAGCTTTACTAGTAAATGAAGCAGGAAGATGGACTGTCAGTCCTTCTGCAGGAGTAACTATTGTTGATGATACTGATCCTAAGACATTAGTTATGGGGTTAAGCCCTTTAACAGTTTATACCTTTACGTATACGATATCTAATGCATGTGGAAGTATAAATGACTCAGTTATTGTATCAACTACAGGGAACACAAGTCCATCAACAGCAAATGCAGGTTCGGATATTTGTTTAACATCAGGCACATCAACTACATTAAACGCAACAGCAATTACTACTGGAGAAATGGGAACTTGGACTCAAGTTTCAGGACCTAATACAGCAAGTTTTTCAGATATTAATTCAGCGTCTACATCTATTACAGGGTTGGTGCCAGGAAATTATGAGTTTAAATGGAGGATAACAAATACTTCTTGTCCTTTAAATATAACCGAAGATACTGTAAACGTATCACTATTAAATTCTGTGCCTTCAGCTGGTGCAGATCAGGATATTTGTGGAGCTAGTACGATAACTATGGCAGCAGATGCAAATCCAAATGGAGGAGGTACTTGGGTGCAAACGTTTGGTCCAGCAGGTTGGACGGTAACAGATATAACAAGTCCTACAGCAATGTTTTCTAACTTAAGTGATGGGAAATATGAATTTGAATGGAGGGTTTCGTTAGCAGATTGTTTTGTGAATGATAAAGTTGTTTTTACAATAACAAATACTCCAACCGTAGCAAGTGTAGCTGTACCAACAATAGCTTCTTGTTCTAATACGGCTACATTAAATGCTAACCCAGTTACTGTAGGGGTTGGAAAATGGGTTTGGGTTTCAGGTCCGAATACACCTTCAATAAATGATGCAAATTCACCAACAGCTACAATAAGTGGTTTGGTAACTGGAACGTATGAATATAAGTGGACTAGTTCTCCTCTTTATCCAAGTGCTGATCCAACATGTAATTTAGGAAGTAGTGCAGATTTAACAATTAATGTTGTGGCTCCAGCAAATGCAGGAAATGATCAAGATTTGTGTGCTGCTAATGAAGTGTTATTACAAGGTACTGTAGGTTCTACTGGTACTTGGAGTTTTCAAAGTTCTACAGGTATAGATAGCCCTACACCAGTAGCAATTAATGCCAATATGGCTAAGGCTACAATTATTCCAGGTAATAATTATGTATTTACCTATACACTTACAATCCCAGGAGGTTCTTCATGTGTAGGTTCTTCTGATGATGTAACAATTAATAATGCGTTAACTAATACAGCGAGTATAACTACGGTAGATCAATCATTATGTTTACCAACAAGTTCGGTTTCTGTAACTGCAGCTGAAGTTTCAGGTACTTGGACTTATCGAGAATCTCTTAGTCAAGCTACAAGTTCTGCAGGTTTACCTTCTGCGGCAAGTATAGGGATTTCTAATCCAAATGCTCAAACAACTACTATTACAGGTTTAACAAATCCAGGAATCTATATATTTAGATGGACAACTGGTAGTGGAGATTGTCAAAAATTAGATGAAATAACAATAACAGTTCACGAAGCACCGAGTACTGCAGATGCAGGGCAAGCGGCAATGGATCTATGTGTATTGGATGCAAGATTAGCCGCAACTGCTCCTACGAGCGGATTAGGAACCTGGTCTTTTGTAAGTGGTATAGGATTGTCTTCTGGAGATGTTGTTTTTGATAGTCCTAATAGCCCTACATCAACATTAACTTTAACAAATGCTAATGCAGGTGATACGGCAATATTAAGATGGACAGTAAGTAGTGGAGGATGTACTCCAAGTACGGATGATATAACTATTACTATTGTTGAAAGTATAACAGCAACATTATCGGCTTTAAGTTCAATGAATAGTTGTCAAGGAGCGAATAATGGAAGTTTATCAGCAACAGGTTCAGGAGGAGTAGCTCCTTATTCTTATAACCTCTTATATGCTACTAGTTCGGGAGGAGTTTTTATAGATGCATCTCAAACAGATGGAGATAGTGATGGAAGTTATACAGGTTTACAACCTGGATTTTATAAAATAGTTTTGACAGATTCGCAAAACTGTGGAAGTGTAACAAGTGCAGAACAAGAAATAATAGAACAAGCACAAGCACCGTTGCCAATTGTAACTAATGGAGTTTATTGTGAGGGAACAGCAGCTGATCCTTTATCAATGAGAGCTACAGGTTCAGGTGTTTTAACATGGTATGATTCAGATGCAACAACAGTTTTGTCTGCTTCTACTGTGCCAAGTACAGCTTCAGCGGGAGTAAAAACGTATTATGTAAGTAACACGGTAGGTGTGTGTGTGAGTGCAAAAGTATCAGTAACTATAACTGTTAATGAAGCTTTTTCAATTGATACCCAACCAGTGGCAAGTACGACAGTTTGTAAAGATGGAGCAGTGACTCTAAATGTAGGAGCGAGTGGTGGCGTAGGAAGTTTAACCTATCAATGGCAATCAGCAACAAGTTTAGCAGGGCCTTATAGTAATGTAACCAGTGGAACAGGAGGTACAACGGCGAGTTATAGTCCAGTCACTTCTAGGAACTTTATATTATCAAGTGGTAGTTAGCAATGCGGTACGGGATGTACCACTGTTACCAGTAATTAACAGTTATAGTTAACCACCATCGATACTGTGCCGCAAGTACGACTGTTTGTAAAGATGGAGCAGTGACTAAATGTAGCAGCAAGTGGTGGCGTAGGAAGTTTAAGCTATCAATGGTAATAAGTTTAGCGGACCTTATAGATGTACTAGTGGAACAGGAGTACAACAGCGAGTTATAGTCCAGTCACTTCTACCGAAGGAGTTTATAAAGTTAGTTAGCAATGCAGGAACAGGATGTACTAGTGTTATAAGTTCCAAATGCATTACCAACATCCGCAAGCACGACTAAAGATGGAGCAGTGACTTTAAATGTAGCCAGTGGCCGCAATCAGCAACAAGTTTAGCAGGGCCTTATAGTGATGTAGCTAGTGGAACAGGTGGTACAACGGCGAGTTATGTAAGGAACTTTATATTATCAAGTAGTAGTGGAATGGAGGAACAGGATGTACAGTGTTACCAGTAGTAAATCAACAGTTACAGTAATGCATTACCAACCATTGATACTCAGCCAGCAGCAAGTACGACTGTTTGTAAAGATGGCGCAGTGACTTTAAATGTAGGCGGTAGGAAAGTTTAAGCCTTATAGTAATGTAACTAATGGCGAATTATAGTCCAGTAACTTCAAACGAAGGAACTTTAATTATCAAGTGGTAGTTAGCAATGCAGGAACAGGATGTACCATGTTACCAGTAGTAAATCAACAGTGATAGTAAATGCATTACCTACCATCGATACTCAGCCAGCAGCAAGCACGACCGTTTGTAAAGACGGAGCAGTGACTTTAGTGGCGGCGTAGGAAGTCTAGGTTTAGTAGGACCTTATAGTGATGTAACCAGTGGAACAGGAGGTACAACACAATTATAGCGAGGTAGTTAGCAATAGGAACAGGTTGTACTAGTGTTACAGTAATAAATCACTTCTAAATGCATTACCAACCATCGATACTCAGCCAGCAGCAAGCACGACTTTGTAAAGACGGAGCAGTATTTAATTGTAGTAGCAAGTAGGAAGTATCAATGGCAGTTGCAACAAGTTTAGCAGGACCTTATAGTGATGTAACCAGTGGAACAGGAGGTACAACAGCGAATGTAGTAACTTCAAACGAAGGAACTTTATATTATCAAGTGGTTAGCAATAGGAACAGGCTGTACGAGTGTTACCAGTAGTAAATCTACTGTTACAGTAAATGCATTACCAACCATTAGATACCCAGCCAGCCGCAAGCACAACATTTGTAAAGATGGTGCAGTGACTTTAAATGTAGCAGCCAGTGGTGGCATAGGAAGTTTAACCTATCAATGGCAATCAGCAACAAGCAGCAGGCAATTGATGTAACCAGTGGAACAGGAGGTACAACACTTCTACCGAAGGAACTTTATATTATCAAGTGGTAGTTAGCAATGCAGGAACAGGTTGTACGTGTTACTGTTTGTAAAACCATCGATACTCAGCCAGCAGCAAGCACGACTGTTTGTAAAGATGGCAGTGACTTAAATGTAGCAGCGAGTGGTGGCGTAGGAAGTTTAACTTATCAATGCTCAGCAACAAGTTTAGCAGGGCCTTATAGTGGTGGAACAGGAGTACAACGGCGAGTTAAGTCCAGTCATTTACCGAAGGAACTTTATATTATCAAGTGGTAGTTAGCAATCAGCAACACCAGTAATAAATCAACAGTTTAGTTAACCAAGTTCCAACCATCGATAGGGCCGCAAGTTATTTGTAAAGATGGAGCAGTGACTCTAAATGTAGCAGTAGTGGTGGCGTAGGAAGTTTAAGCTATCAATGGCAATCAGCAATAAGTTTAGCAGGACCTTATAGTGATGTACTAGTGGAACAGGAGGTACAACAGCGAGTTATAGTCCAGTAACTTCAACCGAAGGAACTTTATATTATCAAGTAGTAGTTAGCAATGCAGGAATGTACTAGTGTTATAAGTAGTAAATCAACAGGAAATGTTACCAACTTGATACTGCCAGCCGCAAGCACGACTGTTTGTAAAGATGGAGCAGTGACTTTAAATGTAGCAGCTAGTGGTGGAGTAGGAAATTTAACTTATCAATGGCAATCAGCAACAAGTTTAGCAGGGCCTTATAGTGATGTAGCTACAGGTACAACGGCGAGTAACTTCAACCGAAGGAACAGTACTAGTGTTACCAGTAGTAAATCAACAGTTACAGTAAATGATTGATACTCAGCCAGCAGCAAGTACGACTGCATTACTTTAAATGTAGCAGCAAGTGGTGGCGTAGGAAGTTTAAGCTATCAATGGCAATCACCACCTTGATAATGTAACTAGTGGAACAGGAGGTACAACAGCGAATTATAGTCCAGTAACTTCAAACGAAGGAACTTTATATTATCAAGTGGTAGTTAGCAATGCAGGAACAGGATGTACCAGTGTTACCAGTAGTAAATCAACAGTGATAGTAAATGCATTACCTACCATCGATACTTGCCAGCAGCAAGCACGACCGTTTGTAAAGACGGAGCAGTGACTTTAAATAGTAGCGAGTGGCGGCGTAGGAAGTCTAAGCTATCAATGGTGGCAACAAGTTTAGTAGGACCTTATAGTGATGTAACCAGTGGAACAGGAGTACAACAGCCAATTATAGCCCAGTCACTTCTACCGAAGGAACTTTATATTATCAAGTGGTAGTTAGCAATGCAGGAACAGGTTGTACTAGTGTTACCAGTAATAAATCAACAGTTACAGTAAATGCATTACCAACCATAGATACTAGCACTCAAGCAAGCACGAGCAGTGACTTTAAATGTAGTAGCGAGTGGCGGCGTAGGAAGTCTAAGCTATCAATGGCAGTCTGCAACAAGTTTATAGGACCATAGTATGTAACCAGTGGAACAGGAGGTACAACAGCGAATTATAGCCCAGTCACTTCTACCGAAGGAACTTTATATTATCAAGTGGTAGTTAGCAATGCAGGAACAGGTTGTACTAGTGTTACCAGTAATAAATCAACAGTTACAGTAAATGCATTACCAACCATCGATACTCAGCCAGCAGCAAGCACGACTGTTTGTAAAGATGGAGCAGTGACTCTAAATGTAGCAGCGAGTGGTGGCGTAGGAAGTTTAACCTATCAATGGCAATCAGCAACAAGCTTAGCAGGCCCATATAGTGATGTAACCAGTGGAACAGGAGGTACAACAGCCAATTATAGCCCAGTCACTTCTACCGAAGGAACTTTATATTATCAAGTGGTAGTTAGCAATGCAGGAACAGGTTGTACTAGTGTTACCAGTAGTAAATCTACTGTTACAGTAAATGCATTACCAACCATCGATACTCAGCCAGCAGCAAGCACGACTGTTTGTAAAGATGGAGCAGTGACTCTAAATGTAGCAGCTAGTGGTGGCGTAGGAAGTTTAACTTATCAATGGCAATCAGCAACAAGTTTAGCAGGGCCTTATAGTAATGTAACCAGTGGAACAGGAGGTACAACGACGAGTTATAGTCCAGTCACTTCTACCGAAGGAACTTTATATTATCAAGTGGTAGTTAGCAATGAAGGTACGGGATGTACCAGTGTTACCAGTAATAAATCAACAGTTATAGTTAACCAAGTTCCAACCATCGATACTGAGCCAGCCGCAAGTACGACTGTTTGTAAAGATGGAGCAGTGACTCTAAATATAGTAGCGAGTGGCGGCGTAGGAAGTCTAAGCTATCAATGGCAGTCTGCAACAAGTTTAGCAGGACCTTATAGTGATGTAACCAGTGGAACAGGAGGTACAACAGCGAGTTATAGTCCAGTAACTTCAACGGAAGGAACTTTATATTATCAAGTGATAGTTAGCAATGCAGGAACAGGTTGTACTAGTGTTATAAGTAGTAAATCAACAGTAAGAGTAAATGCATTACCTACCATCGATACTCAGCCAGCAGCCAGTACAACTGTTTGTAAAGACGGGGCAGTGACTTTAAATGTCGCGGCGAGTGGTGGCGTAGGAAGTCTAAGCTATCAATGGCAATCAGCAACAAGTTTAGCAGGTCCTTATAGTAATGTAACTAGTGGAACAGGAGGTACAACTGCGAGTTATAGTCCAGTAACTTCTACTGAAGGAACTTTATATTATCAAGTGGTAGTTAGCAATACAGGAACAGGCTGTACGAGTGTTACCAGTAGTAAATCTACTGTTACAGTAAATGCATTACCAACCATTGATACCCAGCCAGCCGCAAGCACAACAGTTTGTAAAGATGGTGCAGTGACTTTAAATGTAGCAGCCAGTGGTGGCATAGGAAGTTTAACCTATCAATGGCAATCAGCAACAAGCTTAGCAGGCCCATATAGTGATGTAACCAGTGGAACAGGAGGTACAACAGCCAATTATAGCCCAGTCACTTCTACCGAAGGAACTTTATATTATCAAGTGGTAGTTAGCAATGCAGGAACAGGATGTACTAGTGTTATAAGTAGTAAATCAACAGTTACAGTAAATGCATTACCAACCATCGATACTCAGCCAGCAGCAAGCACGACTGTTTGTAAAGATGGAGCAGTGACTCTAAATGTAGCAGCGAGTAGTGGCGTAGGAAGTTTAACTTATCAATGGCAATCAGCAACAAGTTTAGCAGGGCCTTATAGTAATGTAACCAGTGGAACAGGAGGTACAACGGCGAGTTATAGTCCAGTCACTTCTACCGAAGGAACTTTATATTATCAAGTGGTAGTTAGCAATGCAGGTACGGGATGTACCAGTGTTACCAGTAATAAATCAACAGTTATAGTTAACCAAGTTCCAACCATCGATACTGAGCCAGCCGCAAGTACGACTGTTTGTAAAGATGGAGCAGTGACTCTAAATGTAGCAGCTAGTGGTGGCGTAGGAAGTTTAAGCTATCAATGGCAATCAGCAATAAGTTTAGCAGGACCTTATAGTGATGTAACTAGTGGAACAGGAGGTACAACAGCGAGTTATAGTCCAGTCACTTCTACCGAAGGAACTTTATATTATCAAGTGGTAGTTAGCAATGCAGGAACAGGATGTACTAGTGTTATAAGTAGTAAATCAACAGTGACGGTAAATGCATTACCAACAATTGATACTGAGCCAGCCGCAAGCACGACTGTTTGTAAAGATGGAGCAGTGACTTTAAATGTAGCAGCTAGTGGTGGAGTAGGAAATTTAACTTATCAATGGCAATCAGCAACAAGTTTAGCAGGGCCTTATAGTGATGTAGCTAGTGGAACAGGTGGTACAACGGCGAGTTATAGTCCAGTAACTTCAACCGAAGGAACTTTATATTATCAAGTAGTAGTGAGTAATGGAGGAACAGGATGTACTAGTGTTACCAGTAGTAAATCAACAGTAACAGTAAATGCATTACCAACCATCGATACTGAGCCAGCCGCAAGCACGACTGTTTGTAAAGATGGAGCAGTGACTCTAAATGTAGCAGCTAGTGGTGGCGTAGGAAGTTTAACCTATCAATGGCAATCAGCAACAAGTTTAGCAGGACCTTATAGTAATGTAACTAGTGGAACAGGAGGTACAACTGCGAGTTATAGTCCAGTAACTTCTACTGAAGGAACTTTATATTATCAAGTGGTAGTTAGCAATACAGGAACAGGTTGTACTAGTGTTATAAGTAGTAAATCAACAGTAAGAGTAAATGCATTACCTACCATCGATACTCAGCCAGCAGCCAGTACAACTGTTTGTAAAGACGGGGCAGTGACTTTAAATGTCGCGGCGAGTGGTGGCGTAGGAAGTTTAACCTATCAATGGCAATCAGCAACAAGTTTAGCAGGACCTTATAGTAATGTAACTAGTGGAACAGGAGGTACAACTGCGAGTTATAGTCCAGTAACTTCTACTGAAGGAACTTTATATTATCAAGTGGTAGTTAGCAATACAGGAACAGGCTGTACGAGTGTTACCAGTAGTAAATCTACTGTTACAGTAAATGCATTACCAACCATTGATACCCAGCCAGCCGCAAGCACAACAGTTTGTAAAGATGGTGCAGTGACTTTAAATGTAGCAGCCAGTGGTGGCATAGGAAGTCTAAGCTATCAATGGCAATCAGCAACAAGCTTAGCAGGCCCATATAGTGATGTAACCAGTGGAACAGGAGGTACAACAGCCAATTATAGCCCAGTCACTTCTACCGAAGGAACTTTATATTATCAAGTGGTAGTTAGCAATGCAGGAACAGGTTGTACTAGTGTTACCAGTAATAAATCAACAGTTACAGTAAATGCATTACCAACCATCGATACTCAGCCAGCAGCAAGCACGACTGTTTGTAAAGATGGAGCAGTGACTCTAAATGTAGCAGCGAGTGGTGGCGTAGGAAGTTTAACCTATCAATGGCAATCAGCAACAAGCTTAGCAGGCCCATATAGTGATGTAACCAGTGGAACAGGAGGTACAACAGCCAATTATAGCCCAGTCACTTCTACCGAAGGAACTTTATATTATCAAGTGGTAGTTAGCAATGCAGGAACAGGTTGTACTAGTGTTACCAGTAATAAATCAACAGTTACAGTAAATGCATTACCAACCATCGATACTCAGCCAGCAGCAAGCACGACTGTTTGTAAAGATGGAGCAGTGACTCTAAATGTAGCAGCGAGTGGTGGCGTAGGAAGTTTAACCTATCAATGGCAATCAGCAACAAGCTTAGCAGGCCCATATAGTGATGTAACCAGTGGAACAGGAGGTACAACAGCCAATTATAGCCCAGTCACTTCTACCGAAGGAACTTTATATTATCAAGTGGTAGTTAGCAATGCAGGAACAGGTTGTACAAGTGTTATCAGTAGTAAATCAACAGTTATTGTTGGAAAATGTGCTGATTTGAGCTTGATTAAAATAGTTGATAACTTAACTCCAAATGTAGGTGATGTTGTCACGTTTACTTTATTGATAAATAATCAAGGACCTAGTGTAGCAAATGACGTTAGTGTAGAAGATATATTACCTTCTGGTTATGAGAGTATAACTCAGATAAGTAATGGAGGTGTTTTAAGTGGAAGTAAAATTACTTGGAGTGATTTAACAATAAACACTTCAGGAATCAACTTAACATATAAAGCAACTGTTAAGGCTCCTACAGGAGTAGCAAATGAATATAAAAACATAGCTCAGATTACTGCAAGTGATAGTGGAGATATAGATAGTAATGTAAATAATGATGATGGGGATCAAAGTGAAGATGATGAAGATAGTATTGTTATTATTCCTCAAGTAGTTGATTTAAGTTTACAAAAAACTATTAGTAACCCAACGCCAAATGTTGGGGATGTAGTCACTTTTACAATTGATTTAAGTAATTCAGGAGCTAATACAGCAACAGGTGTAAGTGTAGAAGATGTTTTACCTGCAGGTTATGAGAATATAACTTCGATTACAAATGGAGGAGTTTTAATTGGAAATAAAATTACATGGTCTAATCTGACAGTAACTAGCTCTGGATTACAATTAACGTATGACGCTACTATAAAAGCTCCAACAGGAGCTGTAGATGAATATAAAAATATAGTGCAAGTAATAAAAAGTGATCAGTACGATATTGATAGTGAGGTGGATAATGATGATGGAGATCAGAGTGAAGACGATGAAAGTAGTGTCGAAATCTTATTACAAGGTGTAGATTTAGCTTTGACAAAAGAAGTGGATAATCTTGAGCCAAGGGCTAATACTAATGTTATGTTTACTATTACTTTAACAAATAATGGTCCAGGTGTTGCAACCAATGTTGAGATAGAAGAAGTTTTACCAGATGGGTATGAGTTTGTTTCTTACACAGCTAGTTCAGGAACTTATGACGATATAGCCGGTTTGTGGCTAATACCTACGCTTAATTCAAATGAAATAATCAAATTATATTTAATTGTAAAAGTGAAATCTTCAGGAGACTATTTGAATATAGTCAATGTATCTAATTTAGATCAGTTTGATGGTGATTCTTCAAATAATTCTTCATCAGCTAGTGTAACTCCTATTTGTTTAACAGTATTTAATGAGTTTTCACCTAATGATGATGATACAGTCAATAGTAGGTTTAAAATAGATTGTATAGAAAAGTATCCAAATAACACGCTAGAAATTTTTAATAGATGGGGGAATTTGGTTTATAAAAAGAAAGGTTATGATAATACTTGGGATGGTACTTCAAATGGAAGAGCAACTGTAGAAAAAGACGTTAAACTACCAGTAGGGACTTATTACTATGTATTAAGCTTAGGGAATAATGAAAAGCCAATTGTAGGCTGGTTGTACATTAACAGGTAAAAATAATTTGAATAGAAAAAGATATGAATAATTCACATTTTAAAATAATAACTATAATTTTCTTATTACTAACTCTTGAAGTGTGTTCTCAGCAAGATCCGCAGTATACACAATATATGTATAATACAATGAGTGTAAATCCAGCTTATGTTGGATCAAGAGGACATACTACTATTACTGCTTTAGGAAGAACCCAATGGGTGGGGGTTGAAGGAGCTCCTGATACACAAACGTTGAGTTATGATACACCATTGGGGTATTCAGGGGTAGGATTAGGGGTGAATTTAACTAATGATAATATAGGACCATCTAGTGAAATTTATTTGGATGTTAATGTTTCTTATACAGTAAGAACTAGTGATGAAGGAAATTTAGCTTTTGGATTAAAATTAGGTGGAAGACATTTGAATATTGATTGGTCAAAAGGAATTTCTGAAAACCCTGATATTTTATTTGAAAGTAACGTGAATAAATTTTTACCTACTATAGGAGCAGGAATCTACTATCACAAACCTAAATGGTATATGGGGTTAGCAGTTCCAAATATTTTAAGAACCACTCATTACGATGATACTTTTAATGGAGGAGACGAAGCTGAAGAACGATTGCATTTCTTTTTGATAGGAGGATATGTTTTTGATTTAAGTGAACGTATAAAATTTAAGCCTGCAGCTCTAGCTAAAGTGGTGAATGGAGCTCCGATTTCAATCGATTTATCTGCAAATGTTTTGTTTAATGAAAAGTTCAGAGTAGGACTAGCATGGAGATGGGACGATTCTATTAGTGCTTTATTAGGACTACAAGCATCAAAAGGATTGCATATTGGGTTTGCTTACGATTTAACAACTACTAATTACAGTAATTATAATTCTGGTACTTATGAACTGATGTTGCGTTATGAGATTTTTAAACCAAACGTATTGAAATCACCAAGATTCTTTTAAAGCTTAAAAAATGAAAAAAATTATATTCATAGTAATTTTACTAAACACGGTTTTAGGATATTCTCAAAGGAAATATGCAGCCAATAGATATTTTAAGGAGTATGCATATAAAAAGGCTGCTGAATTGTATGAGTCAATATATCAAAAAGGAGATACTTCAATGGCAATAATAAGTAGATTGGGAGATGCTTATTATTTCAATACAGAATCAATAGAAGCAGAAAAATGGTATGCTTTATTGATGGAAAAACATGAAACGATTGTTTTACCAGAATACATTTTTAGATATGCACAGGTTTTAAAAAGTAATGGCAAAGTTAAAGAGTCTGATACTTGGTTGAGAAAACTAAAAAAAGTAAAGAGTACTGATAGTAGGGCTATAGCTTTGGAGAATAATAAAGATTACTTTGTGAATTATTCGAAGAAGAAAAAAACGTTTGTAAATATTAATAACCTGTCATCAAATACAGCGTATTCCGATTTTGGAGGATTTATTTTTAATAATAAATTATACTTCGCATCTACAAAACCCCAAGGAACTAAGTTTGATAAAAACTTATACAAATGGAATAATCAACCTTTTTTAAATATTTACGAAGCAGAAGAAACATTCAATGATGAAAGTGAATTGATAGATGTGTCAGGTGTAAAGAAGTTGAAATCGATTAACACTCGTTATCATGAATCTAATGTAATTATTACTAGAGATGGGAAAACAATGTATTTTACTAGAGACAATTATAATGATGATAAATTAAAAGGAGATAAAAATAGTATAACACATTTAAAAATATTCAAGGCTGAGAATATAAAAGGAGAATGGAAAAATGTAAAAGAATTACCATTTAATGCAGATGGATTTTCGTGTGGGCATCCAGCTTTAAGTCCGGATAAGAAAACGTTATATTTTGTTTCTGATATGCCCGGAGGAATTGGAGCAACAGATATTTATAAAGTAAATATTTTAGATAATGACGGTTATAGTAAGCCAGAAAATTTAGGTAATATAATAAATACAGAAGGGAGAGAAATGTTTCCATATGTAGGAATGGATGGAACATTATATTTTTCATCTGACGGTCATTTAGGATTGGGAGCTTTAGATGTTTTTGAATCAAGGAGTCAGGATAATTCTTTTTCAAAACCAGTTAATTTAGGAGCTCCGGTAAATGGAAGTTTGGATGATTTTGCATTTGTAATAAATGATGAAAAAACAAGTGGTTTCTTTTCGTCAAATAGAAAAGGAGGAAAAGGAGATGATGATATTTATAGTTATATGATTTATAACTGTAAAGAAAGTATCAAAGGAGTTGTAACAGCAGTAGGTACAAATGAACCTATTGAAAATGCTACGGTAAAACTGATTGATGAGAAAGGAAATGTTTTAAAATCAGAAAGAACAAATGAAGATGGAAGTTATATTTTTGATGAAATAGATTGTGAGAAAAAGTTTGTTGTTATAGCCTCAAAAGAAGATTATAGAAATGATCAAAAAGAAGTACAAACATTTGATGTTAACAATAAATCAATTATAACTAATTTACAATTAGAACCGTTAATTGTGGAAGATCAAATAGTAATTAATCCCATATACTTTGATTTTGATTTGTATAACATTCGAGAAGATGCAGAGTATGAGTTAGAACATATTGTTTCGGTTATGAAAAATAATCCTGAAATGATTATCAAAATAGAATCTCATACCGATAGTAGAGGAACAAAAAAGTATAACAAGCAATTATCAAAAAGAAGAGCGATTTCTACAAAAAACTATATTATTTCAAGGGGTATTTCAGAGGAAAGAATAGAAAGTGCCATTGGTTATGGAGAAGAACAATTATTAAACAATTGTGATGATTTAAATCAAAATAAATGTACGGAAGAAGAACATCAAAAAAATAGAAGGTCTTATTTTTATATAGTGAATCTTGAAAAGTAATTTTTTATGGTTGTTGGCTTACAACTTGGACAGTATTTTTTTTAGATTCTTTAAAGTTAGATTTTAAAAAGTTCTGTAAGTCTTTAATAGTAATATTCTGTAAAGTTTTTTTGTAGTTGTTCAGTTCATTTACTGAAACCTTATTCGATAGGCTTTTATGTAAACTGAATCCCCACGTATGAGTACTGGTACTATTTATAATAAAATTATACTGTAAATATAATTGTTGTTTATAACTGTTAAAATCTTGTTTAGAAAGCGTAGTTTTTGCAATATTAGATAACAATTCTTTTAGTTTCTTTTTAGAGTGTTTAAGGACAGAAGGTTTGCACTGCCAGTTTATTTTTAAGATGGCTTGTTTGTTTAAAATATCTTTTTCAATACTTATAAGTGGCGTGTATACAAAACCTAAGCTTTCTCTTAATAATAACGTAATCTTATCGCGAAGCATGCGTTCGCTTAAAGAAAGAAGTAAACTATTTTTAAGATTGGCTTTATAAGGCAAGTAATAAACTTGTGTATTGTCTGTATTAATAGTTGTACTCTTTTTGTTGTAAGTGTAAATACTATCAATAATTTTAAGATTGAATAAAGGTTTGTTTTTTATAGGATTAGGGTTGTTTTTTAGATTACCAAAATAAGTATTAACTAAAGGTAGTATTTCTTCATTTTTAAAGTTTCCTGTTACAATAAATTGCCAATCATTAGCAAAAGAAAAGCATGTGTTATACCAATCTTTCATTTGATTTAGGTTTAATTTTTTAAATTCTTTTTCAGAATTGGCACTTTTTCTATTAGGATGATAAGCGCCTGAGAGTTCCGCTATTTTAAAGTCAGATTTTATTGCAAAAGGGCTTTCATGTATTGGGGATAAACTTTTAATTTCATCAGAAACTATCGATTTAAATTCTTTTTCGTTAGCACGAGCAGCTGTCATTTTTAAATATAAAAATTTAAAAAAATCAGGAATATCTTTTTGCGATGAGAAACCATAAATAGCACGACTGTCTTCTGAAACAATTTGAGAAGTTCCCATGTTTTTGTTTTCTAAAAATTTTTCTAGATTTTCATAATTTAAATTTCCAATACCACCTAATTCTATATATGAAACTGTAGATTCTAATTGGTAATAAAGAGTATCTGGAATATTTGATGTTCCTCCGTTAGCGTATCCAAGAATGCGAATTTCATCGGTTGGATCTATAGGTTTTAAGAATACTTTTATACCGTTTTTATACTCTACTTCTAAAATACCTAAGTTTTCATGTTCTTTTTTAATTATAGGATGCTTTGGGGTTAATTTTTCAGTTGTTAAAACAGGAGTTTTTTCCTTTTTTTCAATTTTCTTAATAGGAGTTTTATAATGATAGTCGTTTAGTTTTTTTCGATTTACTTTTCGTATAATACTTTCTAAGTTTTTAGTACTAATATTCTTTTTAGAATGTAAAGAATCTATAATATAAACTCTTTTAATAGAGTTTTTCCATAACTTTTTAGCTGCTTTTTTTATAGTAGAGGTGCTAATTTTTTTAGTTGAATTTGTAGATTTCTTTTTAATGCCTAATTGAAAATCTAGCCATTGGTTAGCATGGAAGAGATTACTCTTAGAGTTGTTTTTTTGTTTATTCTCTTTAAGATAATTTTTTAATTCATTGTTAGAAATACCAAAAAGGGCTAATCGTTTCAATTCAGTAAAGATTGTAGTTAATATGGTTGAAGGATTTGATGTTAAATTAGACTCAACCGAAGTGTAGCGTACATCTCCCAAAAAGTAATTATTACGAACAATAGGATTTGATTTTGATGAAAGAATAGTGTCTAATCGTTTAGAAAGAACATTACTTAAGATGCTTTTTATTTTTCTTTCTGTTTTTGAAGTAGGGGTATGTTTTTCAGCCAAGTTTAGAATGAGTTTAGGCTGTTTAGTTTTTTTTAATTGATTTATAGCTACAGTATTGTTTAAGTTTTTAAAAAAGTTTTTAGAAACAGAGCTTTTATTTGTGTTTTTAATAAAAGAAAATGTGTTTTCTATTATTTTTTTCGATTTATTAATTGATAGGTCTATATCTCCAATAATAAGTAGTCTAGTGGCGTGAGGTTGGTACCATTTTTTATAGTACTCCTGTAGTTTTTTTGAAGTAATTCCTTGTATGCTTTTTGTAGTTCCAATGGCTAATCTATCAAGATATCTAGATTTTCCAAGCTTAAAAAAAAATAAAGAGTCAGCTTTAGCGGCAGCTTCTTTTTCTGCTAAAACAATTTTTTGCTGTGTTTGAATATCTTTTTCATTTAAAGATAAATCACTTAAGATGTCAGCAAAAAAATAGAGTACTTTTTTAAGGGTAGTTTCTGAAATAGTTTTAGGAAAATTAATTTCATATAAAGTATAATTATAATTTGTTGTAGCATTAAAATTTACACCTATCTGTAGTCCTTGTGATTTTAAATACTGAACGAAAGAATCGTTTTTAAAACGCTTTCCTCCATTGAAAGCCATATGTTCTAAAAAATGAGCATAACCTAATTGTTTATCAGATTCATTTATAGAACCTGTTTTTACTAAAAAATAGAATATCGTTTCATTAGTGCTTTTGTTTTTTTGAATGGTATACTCCATTCCGTTTTTTAATTTATTAGAAAGTAGCACGCTTTCCTGTTGTTGGAAAGCGTGCGTTTTTATACTAGTAAGGTATAAGAAGATGAACACTTCTATGAATAAAAGTAGTAGTTTGGTTAATTGACTCGAAGTGCTCATCTAAGAAAATAATTGTTTGTTATAATGTATTATTAGTTAGGTTGTGTGAACTTAACAGTTACAATATCATAAGATCCAGAGTTCGTATGATCTGTATTAAATTTAAAGTTCATTTCTGTTGCGTTGTATGAACTAGTAGGAGCAACCCAGTTACCTTCTCCCCAGTCATCAGACAAGATAGTACTGTAACCAATGTAGCTATTTGGATAGACAGAACCACCTGTTGTTATGTGTTCAGTTAATGTAGCATTTCCATTTGCTAATGCTAATAACTCATCCCATAAAGGAAATTCGTATTGGAAATCAACAGCAGCCAAATCTTTGGTTCTATTAGGGTCTGTGAAGTTTGCATAAATATCATAAGTATTATTTTCACGAATATAATCTATTTTTCCGCCTGATTTAAACTCTAAGTCGTCTACCTTTACATTAAAATCATATTCTTTATTTTTCCACTTGTTTACTTTTTCATCGCCTAAAGCTTTTAAAACTTCTGTAGGAGCTGGTACACCAGAGTTGTTCCAGTAGTCTGTATTTAAAATAGTTTCATTTCTAAATACAAATTGTAAATACTCTGATAAGCCAAATGCATTCTTAGACATTTCTAATAAAGGCTTTTCTTTAGTGGCGTTTTTACTTAAAGTAATGTAAGTAAGACCTGTGTATTTTAATGTTTGTGTTTTTTCAAAAGCAGGTAAGTAACCTCCTGAAGCAGTAACAACTTCAACTTCTACAGGAATTTTACCAATCCACATAGAAATATCAATTCCTTGGTCTTTATAATGTTTAATTAAAACTTGCTGATCTGCAGTTAAAGGCGTAATTCCTTCTTCTGCTTTTACTTTCACTACGTAATCGGTTGTTAAATATAACTTATTGGTTATCCCTTGGTAATCTTTTATCTTAAAGGTTAAGTTTAAATCATCTGATAATACATTTTCTGCATCAGGTTTTTTAGTGGCAGTAACAGTTAAAACTCCTTTAGTTTGATCTTTAATTATTGTTACCGGCTCAATACTTAATAAATTAGGATAGTTCACTAACTCATCTAAATCAAAGTTAATAGTAATATCTTGTTTAAAAGCATTACTTAAAACTACATCATATGTAAAAGTAGCAGCTTCTCCTTCTATTACTTCTGTAGATCCTTTGTTAATTAAAGTTACACTAACGTCACCTGAAAAAACAGGGATGTCATCATCGCTACATGATGTTAGTATGGTACTTGCTATAAGTACAAAAAATAGTGATTTTAAAATTCTCATAATTGTTTATTTAGTTTTACTTTATTTATTAATTACCAATTCGGGTTTTGTTGATTTTGAATGGCTTTGTTGTTCGATAGTTCACTTCGGGGGATTGGTAATAACCATCTGTAATCGTCAGGTTGTATAGTAAATAAATTGCTATTGTTGGTTTCGTTTACTCTTGGCAATTCTATTGCTTGTTGTTTTAAATCGAAATAACGATTTCCTTCTCCTATAAATTCCTTTTGTTTGTCCTTTAAAAGATCATTTAAAAAAGCAATTCCAGAACTTGTAATAGGAGGTGCTTTTCTAATTGTTAAAAGATTATTTATAGTTTCTCTTGCTTCAGTTTCTTTGTTTAAGGCTACTAAACTTTGAGCTTTTATATAGTATAATTCAGCTGTTCTAAGTACAACTGTTGACGTGTTGAGTTCTTCTACTACATTATTTCTGTATTTTTTTAGAAAATTTACTTTTATGATAGTGTTGTTAACTAATCTGAAATCTTCATTAATAAAAGTATTAGCTAAACGAGTATCATTTGTATCTAAGTTTACAGAGAAGTTAGCGTAAAATTCATCGTTGTTTTCTGTATCGTCATAAATAGAACTATAATAAAAGTTTTCTCCATCAAATGTTAGTAAAGCTTCATTGTTATTGTTTGGAGCTAACCAAACGGTATTTAAATCATCACTCTCCAAAGGTAGGTTTACTATTATTTCTGTACTTAAATCAATGGCTTTTTGGTATTTTTTCCAGTTAAAATATAGTTTGGCTAATAATCCTTTAGCGCTGTTTTTTGAAAAACGCAGATTCGAACTATTTTCTTCTGGAAATAAATCAATGGCTTTCAATAATAATTTTTCAACGGCTAAATAACTGTCTTCTTGTGTGCTTCTTGGAAGTTCAGCAGAAGCTATATCGTCTTTTAAAACAATTCCTAAATTGTTAGCGTTGTAGTTTGTACAGTATAATTGAATAAGTTCAAAATAGGCATATGCTTTTAAACATAGCGCTTGTGCTTCAATGTATTTTAATAAATTAGAATCATCAGTACTTGAAGTCTGTATTAAAGGGATTCTACTAAGTAATATGTTTGCTTTAGCATTTACACTGTAATAAGCAGTCCATAAAGAATTTGATAAAAAAACTAATTGTTGCGAATTCCATTTGTATAAATTGAAGCTTGATAAATTATCATCAATAGTATGGTTTGGATATAAATCGTCCGATAGTTTTGAAAAATTTACTCTTTCATTAGGAAAGGCTTTATAAATACCCGATAAACTTTCGTTTGCGGTAGCCACATTATCAATAGCGTCTAAACCGGTTATTTGATCTTCAACAGGTAAATCCAAGCTACATGCTATGTTTACTATAAATAGTAATAAGTAAATTGATTTTTTCATTTTTAATTTTATTTAAGCTTAAAAAGTAATGTTGGTTCCGAAGGTTAATATAGGTTGTGATGAACCTTGTAAGTTCCCAGATTCAGGATCACCTCCTCCGAAATTTGTCCATGTGTATATATTGCTAACTTGAGTATACATTCCCCAATTTTTAATAAGTCCTTTACTTATTTTTTGAAGAGTCTGATTGTCAAAGTTGTAGCGTAGCATGATGTTGTTAAGTCTAATAAAGTCAGTACTACTAATATTTTGTGTATTTGCTAAGTCAATTAATTCGCTATACTTATTGGTGTGTAAATTTAATGTTGGATAAATTTTATTTACATCTCCAACATTAAACCATGTATGTTGTAATTGTCCAGCATTAAGGTTTTTATGTACATCTTCTTGATTGTATACTTTACTTCTATTAGTATGTATTGCTTTACCGCCAAAATTGTAGTAAATATCTATTCCTAATTGCCAGTTTTTATAACTTAAGTTATGAAACCAACCACCTGTAAAAGGAGGGGTAGATCTACCCATTACAATAAAGTCTTCCTTATTGGGTCTTTCGGTATTGCCATCAAAACTACTACCATCTTTTCTTTGGAATAAAGGATGTCCATCAGCTGGGTTAACTCCTAGGTATACTAAACCATAAATAATATCAGTTGATTTCCCTACTTCATAATCTGGATATAAGTAACCATGTTGTTTATCGGTTACGTTAAGAGTAGGGCCGTCATATAAATCAATTACTTTGTTTCTGTTGTAAGAAAAAGTAGCAGAAGTATTCCAGTGAAAAGTGCTGTTTTTTATAGGAGTAGTATTTAAAGTTATTTCTATCCCTTCGTTATCCATAACTCCAACGTTTTTTAACTGATGTGTAAAACCGTTAGAAGGAGGTATTGATACAGTAAGTAACATGTCTCTTGTTCTTCTGTGATATACTTCTGCTGTTAAATTAAAAGTGTCAAATAATCGCAAATCAACTCCAAAGTTTATAGAGGTGTTTTCTTCTGGTCGTAAATCTTCATTAAATAAATTTACCAATGAAAAATCACGAATTCCTAAATAAGCATCTGTTCCGTAACTAAAAGTTGGTATTGCTAAAGATGGTGTTATACCAGCTAAACTAGCAGTTTTACCATAACTAGCTCTAAATTTTAACCTATTTAGCCAAGAATTGCCTTTTAAAAAAGATTCATTACTTAAAGTATAACCAATACCTGTTGCCCAAAATGTATTCCAACGTTTGTCGCTTGGTAAAAGAGAAGAAGCGTCTCTTTTATAACTACCATAAATGTCTATTTTATTATTCCATTCATATAAAGTTGAAAAACCATAACCTAAAGTGGCTTCTTGTACTTTAGAAGAAGATGTTCTGGCTCTATTTGTTCCAGTTAAATTATTGTTTATACCTGCGCCTGAAAGTAATTTACTCGGTAAACCATGTCCACTAATACCTATAAAATCATTGGTTGATTTAAAATAATCCATATTGGCACTAAAAGAAAGATGATGTTTGCCAAAGTTTAAGTCGTAATTTAAACGTGTATTAGTGTTTAAATTAGTGTTAACTATTTTAGTTTTGTTTGCTTCACCTCGTTCATGTACAGGAACTCCTTTTATTATTTGTGAATAATTGTCGGGAGGAATTATAGATAGGTTTTCACTTAATACGTAATCAACACCAACAATGGTTGCAATGTTTAAGTTTTTTGATAGTTTGGCGGTTATGTTAGATGAAAAATTAAAACGTCTGTCTTTAGATGTTCTGGTATATTGATTAATTAATTCTTGAAATGTATATCCTCTATGAGAAATTAACTTTCCAGCATTTTTTTGTTCATAGGGATTTAAAACATAAATCAAATTAGTAGGAGAGAAGTTAGATCCATGTGGCGTTGTGCTTTCAGATATACCAAAACCAGCATTAAACATTGAATAGATGTTTTTTGAAACATTGTATTCATAATTTAATCTACCAGTAAATCGATCAATTTCGTTTCCATCAAATTTTCCACCGTGTTTAGAGAAATTACCAGAAACATAAAACTTGCTAGATTCGTTTCCGCCACGTGTACTGATATTGTATGATTGATAAGTGCTAACACGAGTTAATTCATTAAACCAATTTGTGTTAATTTTTTTTATAGAATCTAGTTTTCGCTGCCCTTCAGCTACTAACTGATTAATATTTGGATCACCACTAAATGTTTGTCTAATATATTCTTCTGATAAGTAGTAACCAGGAGTAGCTTGATTTTTAGATAAACGTTCGAACTCTAATTTCTCTTCAGTTCCCATCATAGATCTATTAGGTTTACCTTTAAAAGTAACACCTTGTTGGAAATTAAATGCATATTGAGTTTTACCATTAATACCACGCTTACTTGTAATTTCTATAACTCCATTAGAAGCTTTCACTCCGTATAATGCATTAGCGGCTGCATCTTTTAATACTTTTATTTCTTCAATATCATTTACATTTAAAGTAGCAAAAGCATCAGCTGAAATTATTTGCCCATCCAGTACAAACAAGGGTTGGTTGGCTTTATTGTCTAATAATTCTCGTTGTTCATCAGTTAATTGACTATTGGTTGGTGTTTTTATAGGTAATGTTGAAGTTCCTCTAATCCTAATCTTTAAAGGTTTACCTAACTCACCACTAGCTTTTATAGTTAAACCAGCTACTTGACCTTGTAGAGGTTGTAGTGCATTAACAGTGGGCCTATTTATTATTTTTTGCGATTTAACTGTGGAAATGGCTCCTGTAGCCTTACGTAAATCAATATCATTAATGTTTTTCTTTGCAATTACTTCAACCTCATTTAACATTTCAGCTTGAGGTTCTAATTGTATAACTAAAGGATTTTTTTTATCGGATATGTTTAAGGTTTTTGTCTTATAGCCAATATAACTAAATGACAATTTTGATGTAGCTATTATTTTAAACTCACCATTTAAATCTGTAGAAGCACCAGTTTTTTTGTTTTCATTAACAATGGTTACTCCAATTAAAGGTTCTTTACTAAAGGTATCTATTACCTTACCTTTTACTAATTTCTGAGCGGTAATATTAATTGCTATGAGCATTAATATAAGGGAAAATACTCTCTTCATTTATTTAGATTAAATAAAAATAGATTGCAAATGTATTCTTTATCCTGTTCAGAAAAAACATATTTAGCTAAAAAAAAGTGTTAAAGTTTTTAACGTTTATAAACTTTAGTGACAGTTTTGACTAAAGTGATTGGTTATGAGTTGTATATGGAAGGTGTGAGCTTTTAAGTATGGGATGATTTCTTATTTGTCTTAACTACATATCAAAAAAGCTTTACTATTTCTAGTAAAGCTTTGTGTGTGTTGTGCTTGTTTGGTTGTTAACTCTCTACTGAAAAAATAAAAAGTATTTTTATAAATCGTAGTATTCTTTCAAGACGATATTTTTGTTCTGAGTTAGTCTTTTCAATTCACTTAAAATATAATATCTATGCATAAAACCACATAGAACAACAATTCTCTTTCCTTGGTTTTGTTCAGAAATTCGCATAATATTTTTAGCCATCGTTTGATTTCTTAAATCCCAAAAATCACCAGCCAATTTATATCCATCTCTATAACTAATTTTTTCTCCATTAGGTTTAGTGTGAAAATGTGTAGCAAATTCTTCTCTATTATTTGTGATTTTTTTCAGCATCTGATATTGATAATATTGTCTTTCTGCACAAATACTATCCGTTTTAGAATTGTTGAAGTTTTCAGGAGGTTTTGCAGCTAAATCAATTAAAGGTAAAATAAGTGCTTTGTATTTGTTATGAATTTTAGCTTCCGATTCAGATAATAAACCAGCCCTGTTTAAACTATCTAAAAGTTTTGTGGTAAATTTATCTGTTGGACGCGAACCGATATTAATTCGGTATTGATTTCTTCCTTCAAATTCATAAGGTCTTAACTTAGTGTTTGGGTATTTTTCAGCATACATTTCCGAGGCCATTCCTTCATTGCTTTTTAAATCAACTTTATGTCTAAAATCAGGAGTAAATGCAGCAGAATCTAATTCTCGCAATATAAAATCAGGTTTTACATCTTCTAATATATTGAATAGAATTTCTGAATTAAAATTAGGCTCAGGATTGTGTAAAGCACCAATAACAATAATCTCTGTTGTTTTTTCTGTTTTACAAGAAAAAAAAGTGATTAAGGAGAATAATAGTATGAGTAGTGTTTTGTTCATTTTTAGTTTTTCTTACTAGATGGAAGACGTTTTTTTATAAACTTAAATTGTCCGTTGTGGTTTGATTCGTGTTCACATACGTGGAACCATTTGCAGTAATTATTTGTAGGTCCCCATGGCCAATTTTTATCTACTTTCATTAGCCAATCATCGTCTCGTTTTGCAAATTCTTTAAGGGTGTGTTCTCTTACTTTTTCTAGCTTTTCAAGATAGAATTCTAAATTGTTTCCTTTAATTTTTTTACGGGCTTTGTCTCCAAGTCCTGAAGCAATACTCCAATTATCCTTATCCTCTTGATCCCAATCACCCCATTCTCTTCCTTCAAAAGTATGGATTTGATAAAACCTTTCTGTAGCAGCTAAATGCCATAGCATAGCTCCGATTGAGTTTGCATTATCATCAACTAAATAATCTAAATCGCTTACACTCATTTCTCTTACAGGCATTAAGATTACCATTCGCATCCAGTCCATCATAGAAACAAGCGTTCCTATTTGAGGGGTAAAGCCTTTTTTAGGTCCAATAACATTAATGTCGTTTGTGCTTCCCATTAAGGGAGCTGCTGAGATATCTTGAGGAAAACTTAACAAACTTCCTGCTCCGAGAGTAAATAAAGATGATTTTTTAATAAAGTCTCTACGACTAGATTTTTCTTGTAGTTTTTTCATAAAATTTATTGTTAAATATATAGTGGTTTTGTTTTTTGGGGTGTAATTACCAATATTCAAATATTCTAAAAATTTTTCCTTTTTTAAATTCAAAAAGCGTCATTTTAGGTTCTTCATCTTTAAGTTTACCATTTTTGTTAATAACATAGCTTCTTTGAATAACTGCAGCGTTTAAACCAATTATTTTATTTACAATTTTCACAGCAGTTTCTTCTCCTCTATAGCCACCATTTTTTTGGTTTCTAACATATCCATTGTATAAATCTTCACGGGTATAGGTACCTCCGTATTTTGGATGTATATAGGTGAAATCGTCAGAGAAAAGTTCAAAAATTTTATTGACATCTTCAATTTTTGAATTGGCTTGAAATACTTTTAGGTTTAAATCATAGTATTTCTGGATTATGGTATTTAGTGAGTCTTTATGTGTTTTTGTTGCATTTTGTGCTATGGCTTGATTTAATGTCCATAGAATTAAAAAAGATGAAAAAAATATTCTCATAAAAGAATTTGTGTAAGGTAATTGTGTGTTTAGGGCAACCAATTTAATAAATACAGAAATAAAAGAGTGTTAAATAAATCTTATTCTATAAAAGGAAAAGTAAGGTGAATTATTGTTTGTTTTACACTTAAAAACAAAAAAGCTTCACTAAAAGTGAAGCTTTAAAGGTGGTCCCACATGGGCTCGAACCATGGACCCCCTGATTATGAGTCAGGTGCTCTAACCAACTGAGCTATAGGACCGGTTAAATTGGGATGCAAAAATAAAAACTTTTTTGAATAAAATGCAATTTTTTACACTTTTCTGTTCATTAAATTTTCACCAAACATACGTAAGCCCTCTTTAGCATCCTCACTAATGTTTAAGTGAGTTAAACATTCAAAAGACTTATTAGTGTAATACTCAATAAGTTCGTGAGTGTGTTTAGGAATGTCATTGTCAGAAAAAATACTAGTAACCGTCTTTATTTTTTCTGAAATATTTTCTTGATTTTCGTTATAAAGAGCAAAAAGTTTCTGCTTATCATCGTTATTTGCTACTTCTAAAGCTTTCAAATAAAGAAAAGTTTTCTTGTTTTCAATGATATCTCCACCAACTTGTTTACCAAAAGTTTTAGGATCACCGTAGGTGTCTAAATAATCGTCTTGTAATTGAAAGGCAATACCTAAATTTAAACCATAGTTATATAAATGTTGTGCCTGTTCTTCATCAGCTTCAGCAACAATAGCTCCCATTTTTAAGGCAGCAGCAACTAAAACAGAGGTTTTTAGAGTAATCATTTTGATGTATTCTTCAATAGTAACATCGTTTCTAGTTTCAAAATCAACATCTAATTGTTGTCCGTCACAAACTTCAAGAGCGGTTTTACTAAAAAGTTGAGCTAATTTTTGGAAAATAGCAGGAGGATAGTTCTCAAAATACTGATATGCTAAAATTAGCATAGCATCTCCAGATAAAATTCCTGTATTAATATCCCATTTTTCATGAACAGTTTCGTTTCCTCTCCTTAGAGGTGCATCGTCCATAATATCGTCATGAACTAAAGTAAAATTATGAAAGACTTCAACAGCTAATGCAGCGGGCATAGCTTGTGAAAAGTTTCCCGAAAAAATATCAGAGGCAATAAGAGTAAGAATAGGACGAATTCTTTTACCGCCTAGTTGAAGTATATAGTCTATTGGTTCGTAAAGATTCTTTGGTTCTCTAACAATTTTTTGAGATTCTAAATAAGTTAAAAAGTCTGATTGATATTGTAATATGTCCAAATCTAAAATTTTTTGTAAAAATAAGGTAAACTTAAATTCTATACTTAAGAGAATGTTAAAAAATCTTTAAAACTCTGGAAACTTTTTTTGTTTCTAAAGTTTCCTGACGTACCTTTGCCCAGAATTATGAGAGATAAAATATTAGAAAAGGCAGGGCAAATGTTTTTGAACTATGGGTTCAAAAGTGTAACGATGGACGATATTGCTGGTGATTTGGCAATATCAAAGAAGACGCTATATAAGTATTTTTCAAACAAATCAGATTTGGTAGATGCTTCTATAGAAGCAGTTCAGAAAGCAATTGACGATACTATTATGTTAATAAAAGAACAAAAGTATAATGCAATTGAAGAAGAATTTGCTGTAAAGAAGGTTTTTAAAGAAATGTTTAAAAATGCGAAAACCTCACCAATGTTTCAATTAAAAAAGTATTATCCAGAATCGTATACAAATCTTATAGAAAGAGAAGTGTGTATGTTCAGAGATTGCAATAGTGATAATTTAGAAAAAGGGATTGAGCAAGGTTTATACAGACCAGAAATAAAAAAGGAATTAGTAACAAACTTCTATTTCACATTAATATTCGGAATTTTTGATAGCGATTATTACGGAGAAAGAATGGATGAATTAATGAAAGTTGAGTACGAAGTATTAGAATATCATATACGAGCTATAGCTACTAAAAAAGGATTAGAAGTTTTAGAAAGGGAATTAAAAAATAACACCATATAAATACATAAGAAAAGAAGATTAATATTTCAAAGTATTCTTTTTAATTCCTTCTAAAGGAATAGTAAAACAAAAGGGTACTTATTAAAAAGGGATTAAAAGTTAAAACACCAAATACAAAACTATTAGGAATACATGAGAAGAATAATTTATGCAGTTTGCATATTCTTTTTTGCATTGAGTTCAAATGCTCAAGAAAAAGAAATGAGTTTGTCTATGAGAGAAGCCATACAATTTGCAATAAAGAATAGCTATAATAACAAAGTTGCTTTAAACGATATTGAAGCGGCTAAAAAAAGAAAATGGGAGACCACAGCTACTGGATTACCACAAATTAGTGGAGTTGTAAACTACCAAAACAATTTAAAACAACAATTTCCAGGAGTCGATTTTAATGGAGATGGAACTGTAGATTTTGGAGCAAAGCACAATGTTACGGGTACAATTACTTTAGATCAGTTATTATTTGATGGTTCTTATTTAGTAGGATTACAATCGGCAAAAACCTATTTAAAAATTTCAGAACAAGCAAAGGAAAAAACAGAATTAGCTACTAGAGAAGCAGTTATAAATGCTTATGGAAATGTGTTAGTAGCTGAAGAACGTATTGAAATTTTGAAAGGAAATAAGAAAACTGTAGATCGTCAACTAAAAGGAGCGGTTGAAGGATTTAAACAAGGGTTGACAGAGGAAGAAACTGTTGAGCAATTCAAAATTACGCAAGGAAATATTATTAGCCAACAACGTAATGCTGATAGAAATA
The DNA here is from genome assembly GCF_965221665.1 of Tenacibaculum aiptasiae. Lineage (NCBI taxonomy): Bacteria > Pseudomonadati > Bacteroidota > Flavobacteriia > Flavobacteriales > Flavobacteriaceae > Tenacibaculum > Tenacibaculum aiptasiae. Next base: position 818,142 of record NZ_CBDCSN010000002.1, on the reverse strand, counting down.
GAGAGATTGCTTATCAGATGTTAAATTTATCGTTAGGGAATCCTATTAATGCGAAATTGAAGCTAACAGATAGTTTGGATGATTTAGTTGTAAATAATACAAATTTGAACTTGTTAGCGCAAAAATTCGATCTTGATAATCATATTGATTTTAGAATTGCTGAAAACGATAGAGAGGCGAAGCGTTTACTAATGAGGTTAGAAAAAAGTAGGGCCTTACCAAGTGTAAGAGCCTATGTAAACTATTCTAGATTAGCAAATGCAGATAGTTTTAACTTTTTTAATTCATCTCAAGATTGGATTTCAACTTCAGTTTTTGGAGTAGGTATAAATATTCCAATTTTTAGTTCTTTAGGAAGAAGTGCAAAAACTGCTCAAGCAAAAATAGCATTAGAAAGTGCTGACATTCGTTTAGCAGAAACGAAGCAAAGATTAAATCTACAAGCAGAGCAAGCTCAAAGCAATTATCAATTAAGTATAGAAAATTATGAAACTGCTAAGAAGAACTTAGCATTAGCAACACGTATTGAGCGTAAGCAAAAAATAAAGTTTGATGAAGGGGTTACAACTAGTATCGATTTATTATCGGCACGTAATCAGTTGTACTCTCAACAAAACAACTACTTACAGTCAATATTAAATATTATTAGCAACAAAGCTAAATTAGATAACGCATTAAACACACCAATAAAATAAAAAGTCAACTATAATGAGAAAAATATATTCAATAGTATTACTAACCGCACTTTTAGCTTCTTGTGGAGGAAATAAAGGGCAGTCTATTCAAGATGTAATTGCTACCAATGATTTAGCTCAAATAAGAACGAAAAAGGCTGAGTTAGATACAAAACAACAAGAGTTAGCTGCTGAGATAAAGCAGTTAAATGATAAGATTTCTGAATTAGATACGAACAAAAAAATACCTTTAATTACAGTGTTTTCTGCTAAAACAGAGGATTTTGTTCACTACTTAGAATTACAAGGAGATGTTCAAACAAAGCAAAATGTTTTAGTGTATCCAGAAATGGCAGGACAATTAGTAAGCATTTATGTAAAAGAAGGTCAAAGAGTAGTTAAAGGACAAGCTTTAGCAAAAATAGATGATGGAGGTTTAGGAAATCAAGTAGCACAGGTAGAAGCGCAAGCTGCTTTAGCTAAGACAACTTACGAACGTCAAAAAAGATTATGGGAACAAAAGATTGGTTCTGAAATTCAGTATTTACAAGCTAAAACTTCATATGAAGCACAAAAGAATGCGGTAACTCAGTTAAAGAGACAATTAGGAAAATCTGTAATCAAAGCACCATTTACAGGAGTTATTGACGATGTAATTAAAGAGCAAGGAACAGTAGTAGCACCAGGAATGGGATCTGAAGTATTTAGAATTGTGAACTTAGGTGATATGTATATTGAAACTGATGTTCCAGAAAGCTATATTACTTCAATCAAAAAAGGGAAAAGTGTTGAGGTTGAGTTCCCAATTTTAGGAAAATCATTACACTCTAAAATTCGTCAAGCAGGAAATTTTATCAATCCAGCAAATAGAACATTTAAAGTAGAAATTGGTGTTCCAAATAAAGATAGAAGCATCAAGCCAAACTTAACTGCGAAGTTAAAAATCAACGATTATACAAATCCAAAAGCGATTTTAATACCACAAAGTATTATTTCAGAAAATGCAAAGGGAGAGCAGTATATCTATTTAGTAAAAGATGTTAAAGATCAAAAAGGAACTGCTAAACAAGCAATTATTACTACAGGGAAAACTCAAGGAGATGTAATTGAAGTTTTAACAGGAGTAGAAAACGGAGCTCAAATTGTAGAAGAAGGTGCTCGTAGTGTAAAAGATGGACAAGAAGTAAAAATCTTAGCCGCTGCTAAAGCAAAATAATCAACTAAAGATTACAAGTTAACATGACTGAGAAACAAAAAAAACAAGTCGATAAAGAATTCGGTTTATCCTCTTGGGCAATTAATAATAAGACAACCATTTATGTAATGATGGTGATGATACTTATTATGGGTATTTCTGCCTTCTTAAGTATGCCAAGAGAGAACTTTCCGGAAATTAGAGAAACTAAAATTTATATTAGTTCATTATATCCAGGAAATACAGCTGAAGATATAGAAAAACTAATTACCGATCCGTTAGAAGATAAGTTAAAAACGGTAAGTAATGTAGTAGAAATTACGTCAACTTCGCAAGAAGATTATTCGATGGTGGTTGTTGAGTTTGATGAAAATATTACAGTAGATCAAGCAAAACAGAAGGTAAAGGACGAGATAGATCAAGAAACTTCTGGTGAAGACTGGCCAACTTTTAACGGGGCTAAAGTAGAGCCTAATGTGTTTGAGTTGAGTATGTCTGAAGAAATGCCAATTTTAAATATTAATATTTCTGGTGATTATCCAGTAGATAAATTAAAAGAGTTTGGTGAATATTTAGAAGATGAAATAGAGGACTTAGGTGAGATTAAAAAAGTAGATATTCGTGGTGCAGAAGAGAAAGAGGTTGAAATAGCAGTAGATATTTATAAAATGATGGCTGCTCAGGTAAGTTTCCAAGATATTATCAACTCGGTAAATGGAGGGAATTTAACAATGTCAGCTGGTAACTTAATTGCAAGTGGTCAACGTCGTACTATTCGAATTTTAGGAGAAATAGAAGATCCTCAAGAATTACAAAACTTTGTAGTAAAATCTGAAAAAGGAAATTCTATTTATTTAAAAGATATTGCAAAAGTATCTTTTAAAGATAAAGATAAAACTACCTATGCACGTGAGTTTGGTGAAGCTGTGGTAATGCTAGATGTAAAGAAGCGTTCTGGTAAAAACATGGTAGAAGCAGCTGAAAAAATTCAAGAGATAGTAAAAGATGCTAAAGAAAATGTATTTCCAAGTAACTTAAAAGTTACCATTGCTAATGATCAATCATCGAAAACCATAGGACAAGTAGATGATTTAGTAAACAATATTATTTTCGGGGTAATCTTAGTAGTATTAGTACTAATGTTTTTCCTTGGGTTTAAAAACGCATTATTCGTAGGGTTTGCAATTCCAATGTCGATGTTCATGTCGTTAATGATCTTAAGTTGGTTAGGTTATACGATGAACACCATGATTCTTTTCGGATTAATTATGGGGCTTGGAATGCTAGTAGATAACGGTATTGTAGTTGTAGAAAACGTATATCGTTTAATGGATGAAGGAATGCCAAGAATTGAAGCGGCTAAAAAAGGTATTGGAGAAATAGCTTTTCCTATTATCATTTCAACAGCAACTACAGTAGCAGCATTTATTCCATTAGGAATGTGGCCAGGAGTTATGGGGCAGTTTATGATTTATTTCCCAGTAACATTATCGGTAGTATTAGGATCGTCTTTATTTGTTGCAATTTTCTTTAACTCAGTAATGGTATCTCAGTTTATGAGTGTAGAAGATAAGAACATGCCATTAAAGAGAATTATTACCTTATCATCTATCATGGCAGTAATAGGGTTGTTAATTGTAATTTTTGGAGGAGCTTACAGAGCTTTAGGTACAATTATGGTATTTACAGCGGTTATGTTATGGGTATATAGAATTGCATTAAGACCTTGGGCAAATGCTTTTCAAAATAAAGTATTGCCACGTTGGGAACGTTTTTACGAAAGAGTATTAAGAGCTGCATTAAAAGGATGGAGACCTTATGCAATTACTATAGCAACAGTTCTTTTATTATTCTTTGCTTTTGGTGGTTTTGGAGCATCAGTAGCAAGCCAGAGAACTAAAGTAGAATTCTTCCCAGACAATACGCCTAACCAGATTATTGTTTATATAGAGTATCCTCAAGGAACGGATATTGAGAAAACAAATCTGATCATGAAAGATTTGGAAGAGCGTGTATACAATGTGTTGAATTCGCCAGAATATATGCACGGAGATCATAATTTCTTAGTAGAAAGTGCTGTATCGCAAGTGGGGGCAGGATCTGGAAATCCACAAACAGATGGAGGTTCAACAGCAGAAATGCCACATAGAGGAAAAATTACTGCTTCAATGCGAGAGTATAAATATCGTGAAGGGGCAGATAGTAAAGAATTACAAAAGAAAGTAACAGAGGCATTAAAAGGAATCTATCCAGGTTTAGCAATTTCAGTAGAGAAAGAAGCGGTAGGACCACCAGCTGGATATCCTATTAATATTGAGTTAGAAGGGAAAGATTATTCAGAATTGATTAATACTGCTGAAAAAATGCGTGATTTTATCAATTCGAAAAGTATTGCAGGTATTGATGAGTTAAAGATTGATGTAAACAAGTCTAAACCATCAATGTTAGTAAATGTAGATCGTAAAAAAGCCGGTGAATTAGGAGTAAGTGCATCTCAAGTTGGAGGTCAGTTACGTAATGCAATTTTCGGTTCTAAAGCAGGTATTTATAAAGAAGATGGAGAGGATTATGATATCTATGTGCGTTTTAATAAGGATAACAGGTATAATAAGAGTGCTATTTTCAATCAGAAAATAACGTTTAGAGATATGGCTTCAGGTCAAATCAAAGAAATTCCTGTATCAGCAATAGCGAAACAAACAAATACTTCTGGGTTTAGTGCGATTAAACATAAAGATGTAAAGCGTGTGGTAACCGTATATTCAGCTTTAGCACCAGGGTATACAGATGCAGCAGCGATTGTAGCGAAGATTGAAAGTGAAATGAAATCGTTTACCGAAAAACCAGCTACGGTAAAGATTAATTATACAGGTCAAATTGAAGAGCAGAACAAGCAAATGGCGTTCTTAATGGGAGCATTCTTTGCAGGTTTAGGATTAATCTTCTTAATATTAATTTTCCAATTCAACTCAGTTTCTAAACCAGGGATTATCATGTTAGCGATTTTCTTAAGTCTAATTGGTGTATTTGGAGGATTGATAATTACAGCGAAGCCATTCGTAATTATGATGACAATGATGGGGATTATCTCATTAGCAGGTATTGTAGTGAACAATGGAGTGGTATTACTAGATTATACGCAGTTATTAATTGATAGAAAGAAAGTAGAGAATGGAATTGCTGAAAGCGATTATGTAGATGTTGAAACTTTAGGAGAAGCGGTAATTAGAGGAGGTAAAGCTCGTTTACGTCCAGTATTATTAACAGCAATTACAACAATCTTAGGGTTAATTCCGTTAGCAACTGGATTCAATATTAACTTCTATACTTTATTTAGTGAGTTTAATCCACATATTTATATGGGAGGTGATAACGTAATTTTCTGGGGGCCATTGGCATGGACAGTAATTTACGGATTATTCATTGCAACATTCTTAACTTTAATTGTAGTCCCTATTTTATTCTACTTAATTACTAAGTTTAAAATGTGGTTACGTAGTTTATAATTAATTTTTGTTAACAATAAAGAATGGCTAAAAGTAAAATACTTTTAGCCATTCTTGCTTTTAAAGTTGTGGTTTAATTGTTTTTAGTCAGGTAAGCGATCTCTATCTTTTTTAGTCCTATTAAATCGATATGTAAAAGTGATTGATGTAAATCTACCAATAGGTCTATTGTAATTATTGGTAGTATAATTTTCACCAGTAATTAATTGTCTACTTACTCTAGAGTCTAAAATATTATTCATATTTAAAGTTACAGTAGCTTTGTCTTCCCAAAAGTCTTTACTAATTCCAATGTTTGCTCTGTATTGTGCTTCGGTAAATATTTGTCCACTTTGTCTTTCTCCACGATAATTAAAACTAGATTGAATAGTTAGTTTAGAAAACTTCATTCTTGAATTTAAACGTGTAGACCATGTGCTATCATCAACAGTATATAAACCTCTTTGATCAAAAGAAAAGTAATTAAATTCACTAGATAATCGCCACCATTTAAAAGGAGAGTATCGAATAGCTAATTCAGCACCAAACCTTTTTTCAATACCTGAATTAATTGGTTTTGATACCAAAGCTCCAAATGGATTAGGAGTTATTAAAGTTTCAAAAACATTAGTTGTTCTTTGGTAATAAATAGATGGATTTAAAGTGAATTTTTTCCATCGTTTTAATAAACCTAACTCAAAAGAGTTTGTGTACATAGGATTTAAATCTGGGTTACCAACACGAATGTTTCTTCTGTCTGAAATTCCTCCAAAAGGATTTAAGTGCCAAAAGCTTGGGCGTCTAATTCTTCTACTATAACTTACTTGTACATTGGTAGCTTGATTAAAGTTATAAGTTAAATGAACGGTTGGAAATAAATCGGTATAACTTTTAGAAGTTCTAAATTCATCTCTTCTATCAGTACTTCCTGTGTTTGCATGTTCGGCACGTAAACCTAGTAAATACTGTAATTTGTTTTTTCTATTTCCATATTGGATATAAGCACCATAAATACGTTCGTTATATTTTAATAAATTATTTAAAGTATCTACTACTACATTGTTATCCCAAACTTTATAGTCACTATCAATGTTTCTTATTTCACCTTTTATACCCATTTCAACATGTGATTTTTTTGTAATAGGGAGTTTAAAGTCAGATTGGAATAAGAAATCTTTACTACTTTCTATATCTCTACTTCTTAATAAGTTGATTGCTGAGGTAGTTGGAAATTGTTGTTGCTCTTCTACCGATTCGTTTTCATCGTCGTTCCAAAAGTCATATTGAAAATTCACTGTAAGTTTTTGTCCTTTTTTATCAAAGGTTTTTACATAGTTAAGTTCAATTTGATTGGCTTTTTGAGGTTCTCTATACGATTCGTTTGAAGTAAGAATATTGTCAACTTGTTTTTGAGCGTTTAAAAAGTTAAAGGTATAATCAACATTATTTTTGCTTGTGTTATTTCGGTAATAATAACTTAATGTTAGTGTGTTTTTGTCGTTAATATAATAATCACTTCCAAAATAAAGATTGAATGTTCTACGACTTCTAGTGCTATTAGTGGTTCTGTTAGAAAAAGATACAGGTACATTATTCGTAAAATTGGTTCTGTTTAAGTAACCGTTTCCATCGAATGATAAATAGCGATACCCAATATTAGAAAACAAATTAAACTTTTCCTTTTTATAATTAACATTATAATTAATGCTATGATTATCTGGTATACCAGTAGTTAGTTGAAGCGAGCTTCCAAAGCGTCCCTTTTTATTCTTTTTCAAAATAATATTGATAATTCCTGCTGTTCCTTCAGCATCATATTTAGCAGATGGGTTGGTAATTACTTCTACTTTTTCAATGTTTTCAGAAGGAATAGATTCTAATCCGTTATTTGCTGTTAACACAGAAGGTCTACCATTAATTAAAATACGAACATTAGAATTACCACGTAAGCTCACGGCTCCTTCAATATCAACATTAACAGAAGGAACATTGTTTAAGATGTCGTTTACAGATCCTCCTTTTGAAATCAAATCTTTTCCAACATTAAAAACGCGTTTGTCTAATTTGTATTCTGTAGTTGATTTTTCAGCAACTACTTCAACTTCGTCTAGCGCTTCAGAGTCTTCTTGTAAAAATATAGTTTGAATTGATTGATTCTTAGTTAGTGAAAAATTATTTATGGTATGACTTTTAAAACCGATAAATTCAATTTTAACATTGTAGATTCCTTTTTTAGCTTTAATAGAAAACTCTCCTTTACTGTTAGTTGATTCGCCAGCAATTACGTTATTGTTTTCAGGGTTAGTTAAAATTACAGTGGCAAATTCTAAGGGGTGTTGCGTGTTTTTTTCAACTACCTTACCGGTAAGGTTTATTTGAGCAAAAGCACCAATAGTGCTTATTAATAGGAGAAGGAACAGTATTTTTTTCATTTTGTTTATTATTTGTATTACGATGCAAATATGAACTGGAATAAGAAGCTAAAGTTTTATAATCGACAAAGGGGTTTAAAAAATCGACGTTTACAACTGTTTTAAAGAAGTAGAAGGGTTAAGGAGGTGAAATAGCTTATTTAGGTGTTTAAAAACAAGTTTCGTCTATTTGTATTAGAAGTTGAAAGAATAGATTTTATTTTTGTTTTATATGGATACACTACATAAATTTTCTGATCACATAAGAAAGAATCAATATTCTCGTCATGTTTTATTTTGGCTAATACTTTTTAGTTTAGATCTTTTAAGAGACGTGATAATTAATGATAAAGACCAACATTATACAATTATTGAAGCTTTAATTTTTAATTGTATAAGTTTTTTAACTCAAATATTAGCAGCTTATTTTGTAGCATATTTATGGATACCTAAATTCATAAAAACCAAAAAATACTTGTTATCAATACTAACTTTTTTATTGGCGTTTTATTTATTTGGGGTTTTAAGTAGAATTTTAGTGGTACACGTTGCAGAACCTTTTGTAAGAACGCCTCCATTTGAACAAGAGTCTATTCAGGAAATATTTTCAGATTATAGATGGTTAATGGCAAAATATATTCCCACTATTTTGTTAAATGTATTAGTGTTTGTTGCTGTGAAATACTATTTTGAGGATGAAAGAGAAAAATCAAAAAAGCTAGCTTTAGCTAAAGAGAAATCGGAAATAGAATTAAAGACTTTAAAGGGACAGCTGAATCCTCACTTTTTATTCAATACGTTGAATAATATATATTCGCTTTCTGTGGTTAATTCACCTAAAACATCAACATCAATAAGTAAATTATCTGAAATTTTAGATCATGTATTGTATCGTTGTAATGGAAAATATGTGTTGTTGTCTAGTGAAATAGACTTATTAAAAAACTTTATAGAATTAGAAAAGCTACGTTATGATGAAAGGTTAAAAGTTAGTTTTACAGAAAATATAGATAATGATATAGAAATTCCACCTTTAATATTATTGTCTTTGGTAGAAAACGCTTTTAAACACGGAGCGGGAGAAGATAGCGGTTCTCCAGAAATTGATATTGATATTTCAAGTAAAGGGTCAAAGTTTCAATTTGTAATAACTAATACGGTAGTAGATGGTTATGAGGTTAAAGGAAAAGATAGTATAGGTTTGTCTAATATTAGAAAACAATTAGATTTAATATGTGGTAACAATTATGAGTTAGATATTAAATCTAGTGAAAATAGATTTACTGTTACTTTAAAAATTAATCAAGAATAAGAAATATGAAAGTAAAGTGTTTGGTAGTAGATGATGAACCCTTAGCAATAAAATTGCTAGAAAAGCATATTTCTAAAATTGATGCATTAGAAATAGTAGCTACATGTAATAATGCTATAAAAGCTTTTGAAATATTAAATACTCAAGAAGTAGATTTGTTGTTTTTAGATATAAAAATGCCAAACTTAACGGGGATAGATTTTTTAAAAACATTAAAGAATCCACCAAAAACCATATTTACTACAGCGTACAGAGATTACGCAATAGAAAGTTATGATTTAGGTGTTATAGATTATTTATTGAAACCTATTACTTTTGAACGTTTTTTTAAGGCTGTAGATCGTTATTTAGGAGATCAAAAAAAACAATCACAATCAATTCAACATAAAGGAAAAGATACTGATGATTTTATGTTGGTGAAATCGGGAAATAAACATCATAAAGTGGTTATTAACGATATTCTATTTATTGAAAGTTTAAAAGACTATATAAAAATACACACAGTAGATAATAAAAGAATAGTTTCTAAATATAGGATTAGTGAAATAGAACAGGAATTAAAAGAAGAGAATTTTTTAAGAGTTCACCGTTCTTATATTATAAATATTAATAAAATTTCTGCTTTTACAGTTAATGATATAGAAGTGAATTCAACAGAAATTCCAATAGGAGCAAGTTATAAAGAAAAGGTAGTGTCTTTTTTAAATAACTGGAAATAGGATAGTATTTTTGTTTTATGAAGAAACAAGTTATTTCGGTTGAAGAAATAAAAAGAAAGTTGGAGAGTTTTTGTGTGTATCAAGATAGATGTCATAAAGAGGTAGAGAAAAAATTATCAGAATATAATTTAATTCCAGAGGCTAAAGACGATATTTTATTACATCTCTTACAAGAAAATTTTTTAAATGAAGAGCGATTTTCAAAAAGTTTTGCTAGAGGTAAATTCAGAATTAAAAAATGGGGTAAGCAAAGAATAACTCGTGAACTTCAAATGAGAGATATTTCTACTTATAATATTAAAATAGCATTAAAGGAAATTGATGAAGAAGAGTATATATCAACACTATATGCTTTAGTAGAAAAGAAAAACAAATTAGTGTCTGAAACAAACTTATTTAAGAGAAGAAAAAAAGTAGCAGATTACCTATTGTACAGAGGTTTTGAAAGTAATTTAGTATACGAGGTTATCAATACTATTCAAAACTGTTAAATAAACTGTCTAATTTAACGGCTTTATCAAAACGTTTTTTAGCGTAAACAGCATTTATTTTATCGTTCATACTACCAAAAAGAGAAAGCATTTTTTCAACTTGACTATTAACATTCTTTGAAGATATAGAAGGAATATAAGTCATGTCGGCAAGCCTTAAAACTTCATTTTCAAAAACATTTACACGAGCCTTAAAAGCTGGAGTTTTTAAATTTTCTATATTTAAACTGTCTTTTAATTGTTTGGCTAGTTCTTTTAATTCTAAAGCATTGTTTAAAGCATCAGTAGGACTAATATTTTTAAATTGAGCTAAAAATTCTTCAGTTATAAAATATTCTTTCCAATTTCTAATTTCCTGTATAGACCCTTTATCAAGTACTGTGTATTCAGCATGTTTTACAGAAGTGGTAACATCTGTTTTCTGAATATTTTCTTTATTTTGATTTTTTTCTTTTTTACAAGAAATAAAAACAATTAAAAAAGAAAATATAAGAATTTGAAAAGGTCTCATTAAACGATAAATTAAAAGCATAAAAGTACATATTTTACTTGATTTAAAAATGAAAATAGAATTATAAGTTTGTAATCAGGTAATTAAGTTCTTGTTTTGTCGATAGTTAAAAAAGGATAAATATTTTTTGTGAAATATGAAATTTAATAACTTTGCCGCACTATATTTTTGAATTATTAGAAATGAATGACACGATATTAGTTTTAGGAGCTTGTGGGCAAATAGGAACAGAATTAACACAACAATTACGTTCTATTTACGGTAATGATCATGTAATAGCTTCCGATATTAGAGAAGGAGGAAAAGAAATGATGAGCTCTGGTCCTTTTGAAATAATTGATGCAACTAGTCAAGAAGATATTTTAAAAGTAATTCAAAAATATAAGGTAAACCAAGTATACTTGATGGCTGCAATGTTATCAGCAACCGCAGAAAAATATCCATTAAAGGGTTGGGACTTAAATATGACATCTTTATTAGCTGTTTTAGAATTAGCAAGAGAAAAACATATTGAAAAAGTGTACTGGCCAAGTTCAATGGCATCTTTTGGACCTACATCGCCAAAAATTAATACACCACAACAAACAGTTATGGAGCCTTCAACAGTTTATGGGATAAGTAAAGTTGCTGGAGAGCACTGGTGTAATTATTATCATGAAAAATATGGAGTAGATGTAAGAAGTATTCGTTACCCTGGAATTATAAGTTGGAAAACATTACCAGGAGGAGGTACAACAGATTATGCAGTTGATATTTACTTTGAAGCATTAAAAAAGGGAACTTTCGAATGTTTCTTATCAGAAAATACTCGTTTGCCAATGATGTATATGAATGATGCTATTAAAGCAACAATACAGTTAATGGAAGCTGATGTTGAAAAAATAAAAACTAGAACTTCGTATAATTTATCAGCTATTAGTTTTACACCAAAAGAAATAGCTGAAGAAATTCAAAAATACATTCCTGAATTTACAATTTCTTATAATCCAGATTTTAGACAAGCAATTGCTGATAGCTGGCCTCAAATCATTGACGATACAGAGGCAAGAAAAGATTGGGGATGGCAACATGAATATGATTTAGCATCGATAACTGAGGATATTATAAGTAATTTAAAATCTTTAGAAAGTCAAAAATTAGAAGAAGTGTAAGCTTCTAATCATCTTTACGTCTATATTATTCCGTTTTTGTAGTTCGTAACTTAGGTTACTGTATACATTAAGAGGAACTAGTACATTTGTAGTATAATAAGATTATTAAGATGAAAGAAATTATAGAAAGCAGTTTACAAAAAGCCATTTCATATTCTGAATATAGAACTCTTGTAAAAGATTTGTTAGAGCAAGGAAAGTCAACTGGATTAACTCAATCTGATGCCTTATTAAATTATAGTTTACTAAACGATAAAAGAATGAAGCGTTTAGATAAAACTATAAAAATTTCTGAAGAAACTATAGCTAAGGTTAAGGATGTAAAAGAGCCACAGACTTGGTTGGTTTTAACGGAAGGTTGGTGTGGAGATGCTGCTCAGAATTTACCAGTTATTAATAAAATAGCAGAAGAAAACCCTAACATTCAATTAAAGTTAGTATTGAGAGATGAGAACTTAGAATTAATGGATAAGTTTTTAACTAACGGAGGAAGGTCTATTCCTAAATTAATTGCATTAGATAAAGAAAATGAGGTAGTTGATACTTGGGGGCCAAGGCCATCAGTAGCTACTAAAATGGTTGCTGATTATAAGACTGAGCACGGAAGTTTAGATGCAGATTTTAAAAAGGATTTACAAGTTTGGTACAATAAAAATAAAGGGAATAATATGCAAGAAGATATTCTTACATTATTGAAATAAAATTCTTTTTTATAAAGTAAATCCTCTTCTTGAATCTTAACAAGAAGAGGATTTTGTTTTCTGTATATTTGTCGCACAGAAAGAATAATTATGTTAGTAGATTTCAATACGTTATCAGAAGAAGCTAAAGTTTGGATTTATCCATCTAGTAGAAAGTTTTATCCGCAAGAAATAGAGGGTTTAAAAGAAAAACTAAAAACATTTTCCGAAAAGTGGAAGTCTGAAGAAGATTTTAAAGTTTCTTTTGAGTTAAGGTATAATCGATTTATTATTTTTTCAGTAGAAGATAATATACAGTTATCTAATGCGGAAATAGATAAACAAGTAGCTTTTGTATTACAATTACAGCAAGAATACGATATTGAGTTGTTAGATAAAATGAATGTTTGTTTTAAACAAGGGGAATATACTCAGTATAAAGAGCTAAAAGATTTTAAAAAGCTAATAAAAAATAAATCTGTAACTGGTAAAACCATTGTTTTTGATAACTTAGTTCAAACAAAACACGAGTTAGATAATTATTGGGAAGTACCAATTACAGAGAGTTGGTATAGCCGTTTTCTTTAAAAAATTAGAATAAGGTAAAACCAATGCCAAGAGAAATACTGTCTAGATTTCCATTTCTAAATTGAGCTATTTTTTTTCTTTGAAAATCTAAACGTATCATTCCGTTAAAACTACTGTTACTAAGAGATAAGATTCCTAAGCCAACCTTATAATAGTTACCATTTGAAAATCGATTGGAAGGACGAAACATTTGTCCGTAGCTAGATTCAATAAAATAAGCACTACTGGCTTTTTTTATAAAATTGTAACGTACACTAGCGTACATTGGAATAGAGTTGATAGCGTATGTAAAATGATGGTCGTAACCGATATTAAAAGTAGATGCCCAACGACCATTAAATTGATATCCAAAACCAGTTCTTAATAAAATAGATTTAGGTACAATTAAAGGGCCGTTTCCTTCTTCGCCTAATTTGTATTTTTGATTAATTCCAAAAGTAGTACTTATAGATCCAGTAAAGAAGGGACGTTTACCTTCATTTTGAGCATTCATTTTAAAGCTAATAACTAAAGCTATAAAGAATAGTAGTGTAGTTTTTTTCATAGAAGTAAATGTTTTTTGCTCTATGAGACAAAAACTATTCCACTTCTAAAGATTTTATAAAATTATCAATACTTAGTCCGTCACTAACAGAGAAATTCCCAATTTTGGTTCTTCTTAAGGCAGATAAATGGGCTCCAGAATTTAAAGCTAAGCCGAAATCATAAGCTAAAGAACGGATATAGGTACCTTTACTACAAACAACTCTAAAGTCAACTTTGTTAGCGTTAATATTGGTGATTTCAAATTCAGAAATAGTAATTTCTCTTGATTTTATCTCAGTAGTTTCTCCTTTACGAGCTAGTTCATATAAACGTTTACCATCCTTTTTAATTGCTGAAAAAATAGGTGGCTTTTGTTGAATTTTTCCTATAAATTGTTCTGTTGTTTTATGAATCAATTTTTCAGTAATATGTTCTGCAGGGAAAGTTTCGTTTACTTCAGTTTCTAAATCGTAACTAGGGGTTGTTTCACCAAGAGTTATTGTGCCTGTATATTCTTTTATTTGACCTTGATATTCGTTGATGTTTTTAGTCTGTTTTCCAGTACAAATAATCAATAAACCAGTAGCTAAAGGGTCTAAAGTTCCTGCATGACCAACTTTAATCTTTTTAATATCAAAACGTTTACGAATATGCCAACGTAATTTATTGACAACTTGAAAAGAAGTCCACTCTAAAGGTTTATCAATTAATAAAACTTGTCCGTTTTTATAGTCTTCAGCAGTCAGCATTATATAGAAAGTTTATACACGAAAAAGTGAATTAATAATAAGGCAATTCCAAATATAATACGGTAGTATCCGAAGATTTTAAATCCTTTTTTACTTAAATAATCGATGAACGATTTGATAGCTATTAAAGCAACAATAAAGGCAACAACATTACCAATAATAAGGTAGTTTACTTGTTCAGAAGATAATTCAAAACCAGCTTTATAATAATCATAGGTTTTTTTAGCAGTAGCACCTAACATAGTAGGAACGGCTAAGAAGAAAGAAAATTCAGCAGCTGTTTTTCTATTTATTTTTTGAGTCATACCACCTACAATACTAGCACCACTTCTTGAGGTTCCAGGGATCATAGCTAAACATTGAAAAAAACCAATTTTTAAAGCAGTAGCATAACCTATTTCAGTATGAGCTGTCGGATTTTTTTCATCAAACTCTTCGTTGGCTTTAAACCAATCGTCAACTTTTAATAAAATTATACCTCCAATAATTAGAGAAATTGCAACTGTTACTGGACTTTCCAATAAACTATCAATAACATCATTTAAAAGTAGTCCTAACACAACAGCAGGAATAAATGCAACTAACAGTTTTAAATAGAAATCGAAACTTTGAAAAAAGCGTTTCCAATATAATACTAAAACTGATAAAATAGCGCCTAGCTGAATAACTATGGTGAATAGTTTTGTGAAATCATCTGTTGCTATCCTCATAAATGAAGAAGCGATAATCATATGTCCTGTTGAAGAAACAGGTAAATATTCAGTAATACCTTCAATAATGGCTAAGATAATAGCCTCTAATAATCCCATGCTTATTTTTTTGGATTGGCAAAAATAGCATAAATTTCAATACCCAATCCAATAATAACAAGAGTTGGAGCTAAACGAATTCTTTGCCAGTTATAAATTTCAGGATTAAATACTTTTGGGTCATCACTACCACCACCGGCCATTAGAATAAATCCTAATGTTATAACAGCTAAGCCAATTAACATGATTGTATAATTGCGTTTACCGAATAAAAATTCTTGTTTGGTTGAATTATCTTTTTTCATAAAATCTTAGTAATACAAATCGTTAGTTTGTAAGTTTAAAAAACGTTGTGTGGCAAAAAATGTACTTATCCAGGTAATAAAGAAAGATACAAATAATACACCTCCAGCAACATAAGCCAAAGGAGTGTAGTCTGATAACATTTCTAACGTAGGAATATATTTGTTTATATAGTAAATTAAAAGTGCTATTCCACATAATGCTATAAAAGCACCTAATAAACCTAGCTTAATACTTTGCCATATAAATGGTCTACGAATAAAACTTTTAGTTGCTCCAACCATTTGCATGGTTTTTATATTGAATCTTTTAGAATAAATAGATAAGCGAATGGAGCTATTAATTAATATAATAGCAACAATACCAAAGAAACCGCTTAGCACCAACAACCAAAAACTAATTTTTTGAATGTTTTGTGTTAGTAATCGAACTAAAGGTTTGTCATAATTTACTTCAGCAACCAATTTATTTTTTTCAAAAGATTTTTCAATCTCGCTCATCTTTTCAGGAGTTACATAATCAGCTTTTAGATAAATGTCTAATCCATTTTTAAGAGGGTTATCACCTAAAAATTTTAAAAAATCTTCACCTAAGTCTTTTTTGTAAGTTTTTGCAGCTTCTTCTTTAGTTATATAGACAACTTTATTTGTGTATTCTTTTTTCTTTAAAGTTTCTTTAAAGCTTTTCGATTGCTTAACAGTAACATCATCTTTTAAAAATAGAGTCATTACTACTTTCTCTTTAAAGTGATTAGCAACTTTAGTAGATTTTAATAAAACCAAACCTAAAATTCCAATCATAAAAAGTACTAGCGCAATACTAACTACTACGGAAACATAAGATGATTGTAAGCGTCGTTTTTGAAAAGAATCAAAAGAGGTTGTCATTATTTAATGTTATAATTTTAACATTGCAAGATACAAATATTTAGTAATTCCTATTGAACGAATTATTCAATTTCCTGACATAATTCAATTAAAACCCCATTGGTGGTTTTTGGGTGTAAAAAAGCGACTAATTTATTATCAGCTCCTTTTTTAGGCGTTTCATTTAATACCGTAAAACCTTCCTTTTGTAAACGCTTTATTTCTGCTTCAATATTTGTAACTGCAAAAGCTATATGGTGAATTCCTTCTCCTTTTTTTTCTATGAACTTAGCTATAGGACTATCAGGTTTAGTAGCTTCTAAGAGCTCTATTTTGTTAGGGCCAGTTTTAAAAAATGAGGTTTTTACACCTTCGCTAGCGACTTCTTCAATTTTATAATGAGGTTCTCCAAAGAGTGATGCGAAAAGCTGATTTGATTTTTCTAAATCTTTTACTGCAATACCAATATGTTCAATTTTATCCATAAGGTAAAAGTATAAAAGAAAAATGTATCTGTTTGAATTTGTAAAAAAAATAAATATTAAATTAATCCCAATATTAACCTAAAAACTATAACTAGTATTGAAAACTATAAAAAAAATATTGGTTGCATCTATAGGTGTGGCTAGTTTATTATCTTGTACACAAGATAAATCAACGGATGTTTTAATTGAAAAAACGGTAAAAACAGAAAAGCCTAAAAATTTATTAATGTATAAAGAAATGGTTGCGATGTTGGAGCATTATGACAAAACAAGAAAACCTATTTTAGAAGAAGCTTTAGGTAGGGAAGATACTCGCATAAATTTTTATACAATTGAAACTCTAGAAGCTTATTTAAATTATGTAAAAAAAATATCTCAAGAAAAAGGAATAAAGTTATCAGGAATAAATATAGTATCGGCTTCTTATCCTGAAAACACTTTGTATGGAGTCCCCAATTATCAAACAGTAATTTTTATGCCAACAACAGAAATAAATGGTAATAATATAGCATTTGCCCCAGAGGTTTCTAATAATGGAGAAATTGTAACTATGAAAGAAATATTAGGAGAGTATGGGTATAGTTGGATATACGATACTAAAGAAGATTATAATAATAGAAATTTAGTAAACAAAGAAATTCAAAAGAACTTTTTGAATAGAAATAACAATACTGATAAAGAAAGTTCAAATGGAAATAGAGGGCTTCTTCAACCACCTTATTAAGGAAAGGCTTTAGAATAGGTGTTAATGTATATTGTGATGGAAACGACTCAAAGTTCTAGGGTAAAAATATTGAAAAACCTATAGGGTATTCATTTATAAGTCATAGGTGTTTTTCCTATTTTTTTAAAAAGTGATAAAACTTAAGTGTTTGATAGAATGCTTTGTAAGAAAAGTGTTAGGTTAAGGTAAATATAATTGAAAATAAGCTAGTATATTTAAAGTGAATTTAAATATTATTTTTATTATGAAAAAAACTAACCTACTAAAAATGTTAATCATTTTTTTCACATTGAATTTTATGGCTTCATGTGAAAAACACAAGTGTAAATGCGATGATTGGCAATCACAAATCCCAGAAGGAACTTTTTGTTATTCCGATGAAGGAAGAACTTCAGAAATGTTAGATTATAAGGAAATAGTTAGTATGTTAAGAAACTATGATACTACACGAATAGCTCCGTTAGAAAAAGCATTGGGTTATGAAGATTCTCGTATAAATACTTATGACTTTAAACAATTTAGGAAGTATTTAGGAAGAATAAAGAATTTAAGCAAAAAAGCAGGGATTAAAATTTCTGGAATTAGCTTTATTTCAGCTGCTATGCCAGATTATAATGGAACAGGAAGAAGTTATCAAGATTTAATTTATATCCCAACTACAATAGTTGATGGGAAAGAGGTTGCTTTTGATCCATTACAGTCTTATGAACAAGGAAAGTTGGTTACATTTAAAGAAATGTTAGCTAAGAATGGATATAACTGGATTTATAACTCTACTGAAGATTTTACGAAAGGAAAAAGAGAAGACAACAACTATAGTATAGAATTGATGTCAGATGATCCGTCAAAAGATTTAAGTGGAGCAGGAAATAGAGGAACATTATCACCTCCATATTAATAGATTTAATGCTGAGTAAGTTTCAAATTTTTACTTTGTCAATTCAATTTTTGACAGTTTTAATAAGTATATTTTTTTATAAAAAGTTTAGAAGTGGTTTCATGACTATATTATTATCATTGTTAATTATTTCTGTGCTGGTAGAGTTTATAGGTGCTTATTTTTTAATAACCAAAAATAAAGGTTCATTTTATGTGTTTTATTTGCACTCTTTTTTTGAATTTAATTTAATAACGTTATTGTTTTATCGACTGTTAAAGACTGGAAATGCTACAGTATTAATACTTGGAGCTATTTTTAATATCTATTATTTAATCTCTTTATTTAATCCTCAAAGCGCATTTTATAATCTAATAATTTTAGGATCTATAAATGTTGGAATTTATTCTTTTTTGTTTTTAAGGGAATTGTTGAATTCAAATAAAATTCTAAACTATTCTAAACTATTACCTTTTTGGGTGGCTGTAGGCTTTTTAGTTTTTTATGTACCAACAATACCTTTTTTTGTAATGATTAAGCATATGAGTGATAGAGGATTATTCTTTTTACTTGATATTTTTATTATAATTATGAACTTTTTTATCTGTTATGGATTAGTATGCAGCAACAAGGAGATGAAATACTAATAGTAGCAACATTATTGATAGCAATAATAATAGTCTTTTTAGTGACTCTTTTTTCTGTTTTTCAGCAACGTAAAAACAAGCTTTTAGTAGAACGTGCTGAAAATAGAAAACGATACGAAAGAGAATTAGCTGAAACACAAATAGAAATACGAGAAGAAACCTTAAGAAATATAAGTTGGGAGTTGCACGATAATATCGGGCAACTTTTAACTTTGGCTAAAATACAAATGCAACATGCCTCCCCAGAGAACATTAATGAGATTGCAGATACTATAGCTAAAAGTTTAACAGAAATAAGAGCACTATCTAAATCAATAAACCCAGATTTTATAAATGCTATAAAACTAAAAGAAGCAATAGAACTAGAATTAAGAAGATTTAATAGATTAAATTATATAGAGTCTAGTTTTGAAGTAGTAGGAGAAGAAAGAGAAATTAATCAAAAGCATGGAATTATAATCTTCAGAATTCTACAAGAATTTTTTTCAAATACGATAAAACACTCAAAAGCAACCAAACTTGAAGTGTTTTTAAATTATAAAGAAGATGCCATTGAAATCGAGGCAAAAGATAATGGTGTTGGTTTTGAAATGAAAAAAGTAAGATTAAAAGGTATTGGTTTACAGAATATTAAAGCGAGAGCAAAGCTTATTAATGCGGAAGCAAAATTTAAATCGGAACCTCAAAAAGGAACCAGTTTAATAATAAATTATTATATTTAAGAATTGTAGTACATTGTCCCTTCATTATATTGTCCCTCACAACAAGATAATAACCTAACTTACGTAATTATGAAATATTCAGTTGTTGTTGTAGATGATCACACTCTATTATCACAGGCAATTGAAGGTATGGTAAATACCTTTGATAAATTTAAAGTGTTATATACATGTAAAAATGGGAAAGAAGTTTCGGAGAAGTTCTCTGCATCACCTAAAAACATTCCAGACATTGTTTTAGTTGATGTAAATATGCCAGTAATGAATGGTATTGAAACTACCGAATGGATTGTAGAAAATCATCCACATGTACATGTTATGGCATTATCTGTAGAAGATGCAGATGGTACTATTTTAAAAATGCTTAAAGCAGGAGCCGTTGGTTATTTGCTAAAAGACACTAAAAAAGAAGTGTTAGAAAGAGCTCTGTTAGAAATGATGGATAACGGTTTCTTTCATACGAGAAATGTTACAAACTTATTATTAGATTCAGTATCAGGTAAAAATGGTAAAAATTCTATTCGATTTAAAGAAAACGAAATTATTTTTATGAAATTAGCCTGTTCAGAATTAACCTATAAAGAAATAGCAGACAAAATGTTTTTAAGTCCAAAAACTATTGATGGTTATAGGGATAGTTTGTTTACCAAATTAAATGTTAGAAACAGAGTAGGCTTAGTAATGTACGCTATAAAAAATAAAATTTACACTCCGTAAATTTATGCCTAAATTTGCAGCATGGAAGAAACAAATAGACAACGAAAAATTGCAGGTGTACTGCAACAAGATTTAGTAGATGTTTTGCAGCGTGCTGCGCAAGATGGAATGAAGGGAGTGATTATATCGGTATCAAAAGTTTCTGTTACTGCTGATTTAGGAGTGGCAAAAGTGTATTTGAGTGTTTTTCCTTCTGAAAAAAGAGATGAAATTATTGAGGGTGTTAAATCTAACACACCATTAATACGCCATGAATTAGCACAAAGAACTAAAAACCAACTTAGGAGAATGCCTGAATTATTGTTTTTTGGAGATGATAGTTTAGATTATATTGAAGATATTGATAAGTCTTTAAAAGGAGGAGATGTCGATCCTATTAAAAATCCAGAGATTTTACCACGTCGCCAAAAACGTTAATAAATTTGTTTACATTGCTACTTAGATTTATTAATAGTTGAATTTTCCTTTATACATAGCTAAAAGATACTTGTTTTCGAAAGCAAGCACCAATGCAATAAACATTATAACTTTTATAACTGTTTTTGGTGTTGTTGTTGGAACCTTAGCTTTGTTTATAATTTTATCAGGGTTTTCAGGATTGAGAACATTTAGTGATTCTTTACTTCAAGATTCAGATCCAGATATTAAAATATCAGCAGTTAAAGGAAAAACTATTAAGTATTCTGATGATATTTATCAAAAAATAATAGTAAACGATGAAGTGTTAGCTGTATCTAAAGTGATAGAAGAGCGTGTTTTCTTAAGTTATAAGGATAAAAATCAAATAGCCTATATAAAAGGGGTAGAGCAAAACTATAATCAAATTTTACCTGTAGACTCTCTTTTAAGAGTTGGAACATGGATAGATCCAGAATTTAGAAATACAGCCGTATTAGGTTATGGTATTGGGTATAAACTGTCATTAGGAATAATGAATTTTGGTGAACCTTTAAAAATCTTGGTTCCCAAGCCAGGAAAGGGGTTTGTGAATCCAAATAATGCTTTTAATTCTGTGCCAGTTCAAATAATAGGAGTCTATAAAGGTTCAGAAGAATTTGAGGGTAAATTTGTTTTTACAGAAGTTGAACTAGCTCAGAAATTGCTTAATTATAAAGACAATCAATTTACGGCTATAGAATTAAAACTAAAAGAAGGTGTTGATTTAGATAACTATCAATCTAGTTTACAGGAAAGTTTAGGAGAGGCTTTCAAAGTGCAAACCAGAGCACAATTAAATACGGTGTATTATAAAGTAGTAAATACAGAAAACTTTATTTCTTATTTAATTTTTACATTGATTATAGCTATTGCATTGTTTAATGTAATAGGTTCAATTATTATGATGATAATTGATAAAAAACAAAACCTAAAAACTTTAGTCGATTTAGGAAGTACAATAGAAAAAATAAAAAGAATTTTTGTCTTACAAGGCTTTTTACTTACCCTAGTAGGAATGGGTATTGGGCTTTTAATTGGAATTGTTTTGGTGTTAATTCAGCAAAAATTCGAATTATTTATGATTACAGAAACCTTAGCCTATCCCGTAGAGTTTAGGTGGTTTAATTTATTCTTAGTAATGCTTACAATTTCAATACTAGGTTATGTAGCGGCAAAAATTGCAAGCTCAAGAATATCAAAAGCATTTATTGAGAAATAAAGCTTATTTTATTTCAGGAATAGTAGCGTTTCCAAATTTAGCTTCCACTTCATTAAAAGTAGCAAAAACATCTTTAGGATCGTCAGAAGTAACCATTTTCATACGATAATCTTTAAAATGAGGAATACCTTTAAAGTAGTTTGTGTAATGTCTTCTTGTCTCAACAACACCTAAACGTTCCCCTTTCCAGTCAATAGACATTTCTAAATGACGACGAGCCATTTCAACACGTTGTGCTATGGTAGGTTTTGCTAAGTGTTCACCAGTTTTAAAGAAGTGTTTTACTTCGTTAAAAAACCAAGGGTACCCTATAGAAGCTCTACCAATCATACAACCGTCTAAACCATATTCATCACGCATTTCCATTGCTCTTTCAGGAGAAGTAACATCACCGTTTCCAAAAACAGGAATGTGCATTCTTTGATTGTTTTTTACTTGTGCAATTGGCTTCCAGTCGGCATCACCTTTATACATTTGAGCACGAGTACGACCATGTATAGCAATAGCTTTGCATCCTACATCTTGTAAACGTTCAGCTACTTCAACGATTCTTATAGAATCATGATCCCAACCTAAACGAGTTTTAACAGTTACGGGAAGTTTGGTATGTTTTACCATAGCTTCTGTAAGTTTAACCATTAAATCGATATCTTTTAAAATACCAGCACCTGCACCTTTAGAAACTACTTTCTTTACAGGACAACCAAAATTAATATCAATAATATCTGGATTTGATTTTTCAACTATCTCTACAGTTTTAAGCATAGAGTCTAGGTTAGCTCCAAATATTTGAATTCCAACAGGGCGTTCTTTCTCGTAAATATCTAATTTCATTACGCTTTTTGCAGCATCACGAATTAGTCCTTCCGAAGAAATAAATTCAGTATAAACCACATCTGCACCGTTTTCTTTACATAAAGCTCTAAACGGTGGATCACTCACATCTTCCATCGGCGCTAATAAAAGCGGGAAATCAGGAAGTTCTATATCTCCAATTTTTACCATGTTGCAAAGTTACTTTTTATTTTTTTATTGAATAAATTTTTATTTGTGGATGCATTTTACATAAAGTATCTTTGTCGACTATAAGAAGTTAGAAATACGACGAATGAAGAAAATTAGAAATTTTTGCATTATTGCACATATTGATCATGGTAAAAGTACACTTGCTGATAGATTATTAGACTATACAGGTTCTGTGTCAGAACGTGAAAAGCAAAATCAGTTACTAGATAATATGGATCTGGAGCGTGAACGTGGAATTACGATTAAATCGCACGCAATTCAAATGGATTATAAATATAATGGAGAAGATTATATTTTAAACTTAATTGATACTCCAGGGCACGTAGATTTCTCTTATGAAGTTTCTCGTTCTATTGCAGCTTGTGAAGGAGCTTTGTTAATTGTAGATGCAGCGCAAAGTATACAAGCACAAACAATTTCTAACTTATACTTAGCGTTAGAAAACGATTTAGAAATAATTCCAGTTTTAAACAAGGTAGATTTACCATCAGCAAATCCTGAAGAAGTTACAGATGATATTGTAGATTTATTAGGTTGTGAGCCAGAAGATGTAATTCATGCAAGTGGTAAAACTGGTTTTGGAGTTGATAATATTTTAGCAGCAATTATTGATAAAATTCCTGCTCCTGAAGGAAATCCAGATGCGCCATTAAAAGCATTAATTTTCGATTCTGTATACAATTCTTATAGAGGGATTGAAACTTATTTTAGAGTAATAGATGGTTCTATTAAAAAGAACCAACGTATTAAATTCATGGCAACAGGGAAAGAGTATGGAGCTGATGAAGTAGGTACTTTAAAGTTAGAGCAAGTTGTTAAGCAAGAAATTAAAACAGGAGATGTAGGGTATTTAATTACTGGAATTAAAACAGCTAAAGAAGTAAAAGTAGGAGATACTATTACTGATTTTGCAAACCCTACTACCGATACTATTGATGGTTTTGAAGATGTAAAGCCAATGGTTTTTGCTGGTATTTATCCAGTAGATACCGAAGATTATGAAGAGTTAAGGGCTTCAATGGAAAAACTACAGTTGAATGATGCATCTTTAGTTTTTCAACCTGAAAGTTCAGCGGCTTTAGGATTTGGTTTCCGTTGTGGATTCTTAGGAATGTTACACATGGAGATTATTCAAGAGCGTTTGGAGCGTGAATTTAACATGACCGTTATTACAACAGTACCTAACGTATCTTATCATGCTTTTACAAAGAAAAATCCTGATGATATTATTATTGTTAATAACCCAACAGATTTACCAGATCCGTCGAAATTAGACAGGGTAGAAGAGCCGTTTATTAAAGCTTCTATTATAACAAAATCTGACTTTGTTGGTCAAGTAATGAGTCTTTGTATTGAAAAGCGTGGACAAATTGTAAATCAAACTTATTTAACTCCTCAACGTGTTGAGTTAATTTTTGATATGCCTTTAGCAGAAATTGTATTTGATTTTTACGATAGATTGAAAACAGTTTCTAAAGGATATGCTTCTTTTGATTATTCGCCTATTGGAATGCAAAAATCTAAATTAGTACGTGTAGATATGCTATTAAATGGACAAACTGTTGATGCGCTTTCTGCCTTATTGCATGATAGTAATGCATATACTATAGGTAAAAGAATTTGTGAGAAATTGAAAGAATTAATTCCACGTCAACAATTCGATATTCCAATTCAAGCAGCTATTGGAGCAAAAATTATAGCCCGTGAAACAGTGAAAGCACTTCGTAAAGATGTAACGGCTAAGTGTTATGGAGGTGATATTTCTCGTAAACGTAAGTTATTAGAAAAGCAGAAAAAAGGAAAGAAACGTATGCGTCAAGTAGGTAACGTAGAAATACCACAGCAAGCGTTTATGGCAGTTTTAAAACTGAACGATTAAATAAAATTAAAGCATCGAGTAATCGATGCTTTTTTAGTTTTCCAACCATTTTCTAAAATCGGCAGTAGTTGAAGAACTAGTCATTGGTTTTTCTTTAATACCTTTCATACTAATTAATAAACGGTTTTTAAAATGATTTTCAATATTTTCGATATAATCTATATTGATAATTTCACTTCTATTGATTTTGAAGAATTTAGTAGGATTTAATTGTTTAAATGTTCCACCTAATGTTTGAGAGATATTGTGACGTTTTCCATTAAAGTCGGTAGCAATACAAAAATCTCCTGATGCTTCTATTAAACTAATATCCACAACATTTAAGAGTTGGATTCCTTTAGTTTTCTTTATAACAAATCGTTTCTTATAAGAATAGTTTTCTTCTTGTAAAGCAGATTTTAAGTTGGTTAAGGTTTCGTGGTTTAATTTATTGTAATCTCCTTGTTTAAATAGCTGTTGATATTTGTTAATGGCTTTATTAAAATCGTTTTTAGAATAAGGTTTTAAAATATAAGCAATTCCATTGGTGTTAAAAGCTTTAAACAAATAATCGTCATGTGCAGAACAAAATATAATAGGTATGTTGATGTTTAGTTCATCAAATAAATCAAAAGAAATACCATCTAACAATTGAATATCTGATAAAATAAAATCATAAGTGTTTTCTGTTAAGAATTTTTTTCCATCTGAATTTGTACGAGCTACATCATGAGAAAAATTTTCTCCAAAAGAGTCTTTCAAATAACTTATCAGTTTTTGATAAGCAGGTATTTCGTCTTCTAAAATTAAAATATTCATATTGTTAGTTTTCATCACTCAATTTAATGATAGGAATAGATATAATGAACTTATTAGTATTATTTCCTACAGCTATTTTTTTATCAGATAATAGCTCATAACGAGTTTGTAAATTCTCTAATCCTGTTCCTAAACTTTCCTTGTTCGGAGTATTGGTTTTGGTGTTTTTTACAGTTAGCCAACCTTCAGTTATGGTAATGTTTGTTTCTATAGGTTCTTTATTGGCTTTGTTGTGTTTTACTACGTTTTCTAAAAGGGTTTGTAATGCACCAGTAGGAATAAATTTGTTTGATATAGTTACTTTTTTTTCAATATTGAATTTGTAATCATTACCAAAACGAGTTTCAATTAAGAAAATATAGTTTTCAGCGAATTTCAATTCTTTTGAAAGTTCCATCACTTCTGCGTCTTTGGTTTGAATTAGATAGCGATAAATTAACGATAATCTATTAATGTATTCTTTTGCTTTTTCTGAATCTGAATCAATTAAGCTATCAAGTGTATTTAGATTATTGAACAAAAAATGAGGGTCTATTTGTGAGCGTAATAGTTTTAACTCACTTTCTTTTTGCTGTTTTTCTATTTTTAAGAACTGATTTTGACCTTCATAGAATTTCTTCATCAATAATATTCCTAAAGGAAAGCCAACCATGTCAGTTGCATTATATAAGCCTTTTTGTAAAAACAAAAAAACATTTGATATTTGATTTAAAGACTTGCCAGCACTTAGTCTTCCAATAATATTATCTAAAGTACCAAGTAAGGTTAATAATAATATGGCTATAATAAAAAAAAGAAGAAACTTTTTTTGTTTGATTAATAGTTTAGGAACTAATATTTGAATAAAAATTAGAATTATAGTTATAGAAATTAGTGTGGAAGTAGGAAAATCAATAATGTATTCAATTAACTTATTTCCCTCTCTGTAGTAATCAAAGCAATTAAGTATAATAGTTGCTCCGAATATAACAAAGAGAATTAACCAGTCTGATTTATTAAGTTTAGTATCCATAGAAATTTAAGTTAGACATCACAAGTTATGAATTTTGTGATGTCCATATAAAAACAAAAGTATAAGAAATTAGTTATTGTCTTGAATTCTATTTTCTTCATCTCTAGAAGAATTACGTTTTGATTTTTTCTTTCCGAATTTTGATCCAAAACTATATACAAATCTCAATTGAATGTTTTGACGCGACCCATTACTTTCTACTTTGGCTGTACCATTACCGTAATCGATTCTTCCATTAAAACCACGGTCTAACATTTTATTAAAACCAAGATTTACTTTTAACTTGTTGTCTAAGAATTTTTTTCCGAATGAAAAGTCTAAACCAGCTAACCAATCAACTTCTATTTGGCCTTCTAAGGCACCAGTTCCATAATTAGCACTAAGTTCAAAGTTTACATCCCAAGGTAGTTTGTAGTTTGCTTGAGCAAACCAAAATAAGTTCCATTTAGATAAGTTTACATTGTGTATTGCTGAGTTGTAAGAGTTTTTATTAACGATAAATCCTGTATAACCTTCTAAACCTTTAACAAAACTCAATGGAGCGAATAATCTAAAGTTCCAATTAGTAAAATCTTCAACGTTTACTGCCTGTTGTCTAATTTGAGCAGTTGTGTTGTTTTGTTTTATTAAGTCGAAAATAACATCGTTTGTTTTACTGTAGCCTACTGTAAAAAATGGTTGACCATCATAAGTTAAATTAAACTGATAGTTGTTTGTAAAAGCAGGTCTTAAACTTGGATTTCCTTCACCAGCTGAAAAAGGATCTAAGAAAGTAGCAAATGAATTCAAACTATTATATGAAGGTCTTCTAATTCGATAACTATAAGATAGACTAGCTCCAATACTTTCGGTTATTTTTCTACTAACTGATGCACTAGGAAATAGTTTGCTAATAGGTCTTTTCTTTACTTCGTTTACCATTTGACCGTTTTTTAAAAAAATAGAAGTTCCGTCAGTGTTACTATCTTCATAACGTAATCCTCCAGAAAAGGTCCATTTCCCTGCAGTAGCATTAACTTTTGAGTAAATTGCAAATATTTTTTCGTCTACTAAAAATCGACTGCTATTAGATTGGTCTAAATCAAAGCCATTTGAATTATTTTCTAAAAATGACTGTAAATCACTATCAGTTTTTACCATAGCATATTTACTTCCAATACTGAATTTAAAATTATCAGAAACAGTTTTGCTATAATCTACTTTATAAGTTTTAATAGTGTATTTTCCATCTTGTATATATCTTCTGTCTTTAAAAGGAAGCGTGCTTCCTGCTACGTCAGATAAAGTATTGGTATTGTCATTTTTATAATCGATATAATTAAAATCTATAAATAATTTATCGGTATCAGACTTATATTCATAGTATGGGTTAATATTGAAATCTATTCTATCTCTGTCAAAAGTGTTTTCTGAAAAAAGAGTGTTTGTTGTTAAACTGCTAGAAATGATGGTTTTACTAGTTGCAGTTCTGTCGGATTTCCTGTTGTTCCAACGTCCACCAATTCCAATAGAATGTTTATCGTTTATGTAATAATCTAAGTTACCGCTAAAAGTAAGGTTGTTCGGTTTATATGGTTCTTTGGTTACTTGATCATAAGTTTCGTTTTCAACAGTTCTAACTAAAAACAAATCATCTCTCCATGTAGGCTGTGAATGACTAATACTTGTTTGCCAATTTAATTTGTTTTTATAACTAGCAATAGAAGCTCTAGTTCCATATTCAAAACCTTCATCTTCACCAATCCATCCAGTTAAACTACCATGAGTACCTAAACGAACATTTTTCTTTAGAATAATGTTTATGATAGCTCCTGAACCAGAAGCATCATATTCGGCACCTGGCTGTTCTACTACTTCAACTTTAGCAATATTATCAGCAGGAAAATCACGAAGTAAACTCTGAACATCCATATATTCAGTGGTTTTTCCATTAATCAGAATTCTTACCCCGCTTTTTCCAGCAATAGAAATTCCATTGTTTGTAACTAATACCCCAGGAACTTTACGCATTACATCTTGTAAGTTAGAATTAACCATTTCGGTTTTTTCTAAATCAACTACCAACTTTTCCGCAGTTTGTTTTATTATAGGTCTTTTAGATTTTACAACAACTTCATTTAAAGTTTGACTTTCTTCTTGTAAAGTGAAGTTGAAAGTTTTATTAGAAGATAATTGAAACTCTGCAACCTTTTCGCTTTTAAAGCCTAAAGTAGTGACAGTTATTTGGTACTTTCCTTTTTCAATGTTTTTTATAGAATAATTTCCATCTTCATCTGTAATAGTCCCTTTAGGTTGCCCAGGATTATCTACACTATAAAGTATAACATTAATAAAGGGTAATGGTTTTTTCTGATTGTCAACAATTTTTCCGCTTATGTTGTATTGAGCATGGGCAGTAATTATGGTAATTAATACAAATAAAATAGTAGTAATAGCTTTCATATCTTTTTTTATTTAACACTTCAAAAGTGTGTTCTTCTTGAAAATTAAAAAATAGAAATCTGATAAAGCGGGTTAATTTTCCGATGAATAGATTTTTATTTCCTATAACCTTAAAGACGCAATTAGATATGAAATGGTTTTCTGAAGTCATAAAAAAAGCTTCGAATATATTTCGAAGCTTTTGATGTTTTAGTAAATATAATTTTGTTAATCTCTGTTGCCTAATACTCTTAACGCCCAGTATAGTAGCATAGCTAAAGATCCTAAAGCAGCAACTAAATAGGTTCTAGCAGCCCATTTTAAAGCGTCTTTTGATCCAGCTAATTCTTCTCTAGTAACTATGTGTTTGTTTTCTAACCATGCTAAAGCTCTATTACTAGCATCATATTCAACAGGTAAAGTGATGAAGCTAAATAAAGTACCTAAAGCCATAAATATTAAACCAGCTACAGCTATTAATTGTCCAATGCCTGGTTGTCCAGCACCAGCACCTAGTATAATACCACCAATAACCATGTATTGAGAAAATCGTGATGAAATGCTAACTATAGGTACAAGTTTTGAACGCATTTGTAACCATTGATATGCTTGAGCATGTTGTACAGCATGACCAACTTCGTGTGCAGCTACAGCAGCAGCGGCAGCATTTCTTTGATTATATACAGCCTCACTTAAATTAACAGTTCTGTTTACAGGATTATAATGATCGGTGAGTCTACCAGGAGTAGAAATTACTTTTACGTTAAAAATTCCATGATCGGCTAACATTTTCTCAGCTATTTCAGCACCACTCATCCTATTTCTTAAGTGTACTTGAGAATATTTTTTAAACTTTCTTTGTAGCGTATTACTTACTAGCCAACTAAATAATGTAATAACACCAATTATTGCATAAAAACCTAACATAATATAGTATTGTTTTAAAATTTTTGTGTCATTTTTGTTCGATAAATTTACAACATAAATTATTCCATTTTAGAATTTAATAATATAAGATGTCAAAATGACAAATAAGCCTAAGATTTTAATTGTATATACAGGGGGAACTATTGGAATGGTTAAAGATTATAATACAGGAGCATTAAAAGCTTTTGATTTTAGTCAAATTTCAAATAAGATTCCAGAATTACAACAACTACATTGTGATATTTCTACTATATCTTTTGAAGAACCTATTGATTCTTCAAACATGAATGTGAATTATTATATCAATATAGCTGAAATTATTTCTGATAACTATGACAAGTTTGATGGATTTGTAGTATTAACAGGTTCTGATACGATGTCGTATACATCATCAGCTATTAGTTTTATGTTTGAAAATTTACAAAAGCCCGTCATTTTTACTGGATCTCAATTGCCGATAGGAGATTTAAGAACGGATGCAAAAGAAAATTTAATTACCTCTATACAAGTAGCTTCTACATATGAAAATAATAAGCCTGTTATTCAGGAAGTAGGTTTGTATTTTGAATATAAGTTGTATAGGGCAAACAGAACAACGAAAATTAATGCAGAGCAATTTGAGGCTTTTGCTTCCATGAATTACCCTCCTTTAGCAGAAAGTGGAGTTCACTTAAATTTTAATTATTCTCTTTTATTAAAACCTAATAAAAAAGAAGAGAAATTAGTTTTTAGAAAGAAATTAGACAATAATGTCGCTATTTTAAAGTTATTTCCTGGTATTACAGAGTCGGTTGTAAAAAGTTTTATAAATATACCTAATTTGAAAGGTATTATTTTAGAAACATATGGTTCTGGAAATGCACCTACACAAAAGTGGTTTATAGATTTATTAGAAAAAGCTGTTGATAAAGGAGTTTACATTGTGAATGTAACTCAGTGTGCTGGAGGTAGCATTATCATGGGGCATTATGAAACTAGTTCTGAGTTAAAACGTATTGGAATTGTTGATGGAAAAGACATTACAACCGAAACAGCGGTAGCAAAAATGATGTATTTACTAGGAGAGAAGTTATCAAAAGACGAATTTAAACACTATTTTGAAACTTCTTTAAGAGGAGAAATTAACTAATTTGTAAATAAATCGTTAAATTTACCGCTATAACTACTTGAAATAGTAGTTAAAAGAATAAAAATGAGCCGTAAGTATATAAATACTACTGTTTTTTTTTAATGTCCCAACAATTTTTTGTTACTTGGCACTCTGAAAAAATAAAAAAGTGTAATAAGTACAAGAAAAGAATTACTTATTAATAAAAAATTAAGTTGTTCACAGTAAAATTTGTATTTTTAAACCGTTAACTATTTAAAATTAATTATAACAAAATGAAAAAAGTAGTAAATATCCTAACTATTACAGGATTTATGTTTTTAGGAGCTATTCAGTCAACTTATGCTCAGGCAGCTGAAGCGGACAAAACTTTTCACCAAGAGTTAAAACAACGTTTTATTGAAGGAGATCCTAAATTTATGGGGATTGTATTAGTAGCTTTAATATTAGGTTTAGCTATTGCTATTGAAAGAATCATTTACTTAAACATGGCTACAACTAATACAAAGAAATTAGTTGCTAGTATCGATGATGCTTTAAGTTCAGGTGGTGTTGAAGCTGCAAAAGAAGTTTGTAGAAATACAAAAGGTCCTGTTGCATCTATCTTTTACCAAGGATTAGAAAGAGCAGATGAAGGTTTAGAAGCTGCTGAAAAAGCTGTAGTAGGATATGGGGGAGTTCAAATGGGATTATTAGAGAAAAACGTTTCTTGGTTATCTTTATTTATTGCATTAGCACCAATGTTAGGATTCATGGGAACTGTAATAGGTATGATTCAAGCATTTGATACTATTGCTGTACAAAATGATATTTCTCCTGCAACAGTTGCTGGTGGTATTAAAATTGCACTTTTAACAACAGTATTTGGTCTTATCGTAGCAATTATATTACAGATTTTTTACAACTATATCGTATCTAAAATTGATAGTATCGTAAACAACATGGAAGATGCTTCAATTTCTTTAATCGACTTATTAGCTAAGTATAAAAAATAATAAATCATATGAATAATAAAGTATTAACATTACTTATAACCTTAATATCAATTATTGGTGCGGGGTTATTTGTAAACGTTGTTAGAATAGATGAAGAAAATCTCGAAGCACTTTCTAGTGCTGTTGGGCCTTTAGTTACTTATTCAACATGGTTATTAATAGGAGTAGTTGTAGTAGCTATTGTTGCTTCTTTATGGGGGATGTTTAAAAACCCTGCAGCATTAAAGAAAACATTATTAGGACTTGTAGCTTTAGGAGTAGTATTTGCTATTTCTTATTTTATGGCATCTGATGGACAAGTATTAGCATCTGATGGATCAGAATTGTCTCCAGCTGGAAGTACTTCTAAATGGGTTGGTACAGGAATCACTTATAGTGTGTTTTTAGGAGCTATCGCTAGTGTATTCTTTATATGGGATTTATTGAAAGGAATTATTAAATCATAAAAAATTATGGCAAGAAGAGAAAACCCAGAAATTAATGCAGGTTCGATGGCAGATATTGCATTCTTGCTACTAATCTTTTTCCTTGTAACAACTACTATGGATGTCGATTCAGGTATCCCTAAGAAGTTAGCTGAAAAAACAGAAGTTGAACCACCTAAAATTAAAGAGAAAAATATTTTTCAAATCACTATTAACAGAAATAATGAATTGTTCGTAGAAGATGAAGTTATGGAGTTGAAGGATTTAAGAAATGCAGCTTTAAAGTTTATAGATAACGGTGGAGGTGTTGGTAATCCAATGCCTGGAAAAGATGCAGGAGCACCTTGTGATTACTGTAAAGGAGAAAAAGACCCAGCGTCTTCAGATCATCCAAATAAGGCAGTTATTTCCGTAGAGAGTGATAGAGGTACTGAGTATGGTATTTATGTTAGTGTTCAAAATGAATTATTAAAAGCATATACTATATTACGTAACAGACTATGTCAGGAAAAATATGGAATAAGTTTTACAGAGCTAGAACAAGCTTTTAAAGATAGTGCTAGGAAAGATCAATCCTTAAGAAAAAAGGTAGAAGATATAAAGAGTAGTTACCCTCAAATTATATCTGATTCAGAGCCTACTAATGTTCAATAATATTAAAACAATTTAAGTATGTCTAAATTTAGAAAGAAAAAAAAGGAAGTGCCTGCAGTTAATACGTCTGCATTACCTGATATTGTTTTCATGTTATTATTCTTTTTCATGGTAACAACTGTGATGAGAGAAACAGATTTAGCAATTGAGAACCCTCGTTTGCCAAGTGCAAGTGAAGTAAAAAAACTTGAACGTAAAAGTTTAGTAAGCACAATTTACGTGGGTAAGGCAAAAGATGCTAAGTATGGAACTAGTTATAATAGAATTCAGTTAAATGATAAGATTGCTACACCTGATGATGTACCAGCTTTTATCTTTTTAGAAAGAAGTAATGTGTCTGAAGCTGAAGTTCCTTTTATGACTACTTCTTTAAAAATGGATAAAGAATCTAGTGTAGGTACATTAGCAGATATTCGTGAGAAATTAAGAGATGTTAATGCTCTTAAATTAAGTTTATCTACTCACAAATCAAATGAAATTCCTAAGTAATTACATTTAAATAATTAAAAAAGAGCAATCTCATGATTGCTCTTTTTTTATACAAAAAAACTATCTTTAGCGTTAGGTAATTATGAAAAACTATATTCAAGCAATTTTTTTACTGTTTTTAAGTGTTAGTGTTTACTCTCAAAAGGATTCTTTACAAATAGGAGATAAGTATTGGGAAGATCAGTTGTATATTGATGTAACTTATAATGTGTTAAATAGCCAGCCATTAGAGGTTGCTAAAAGTGGTTTTTCTTTTGGATTTTCTGGAGGTTATATAAAAGATATTCCAGTGATAAAAAGTGGTAAAATAGCTATTGGAGTAGGCTTAGGATACACTTTTGATTCCTTTAATCATAGTTTAAATATTTCAGAAACTGATAGAAATGTATTTGAGGTTAATAATACAATTACAGCTAATAAGTTAAAAACACATGCTATTGAAATACCTATTCAGTTTAGATGGAGAACTTCAACTGCTAAAACATATTCTTTTTGGAGAATTTATACAGGGATTAAGCTAAGTTATAGTTTTATTAATGTTTTTCGTTATAATAATGCCGCAGGTACTACTATTAGTTTTTCAAACATTTCTCAGTTTAATAAATTTCAAACAGGTTTAATATTGTCGGCTGGATATGGTACTTTTAACTTTCATGCCTATTATGGTTTAACATCTATGTTTAAAAATGCTGTATTAAATGGTAATCCAATAAATACTAAGGTAATTAAGTTTGGGTTGAGTTTTTATCTGTTATAATATATAGAAAGCTAAAAAAGGGCTAATTAAGCCAATAAAAAAACCAATATACACTTCTCTACTAGTATGAGCCTTTAAATGCAATCTTGAGGCTGCTAATATCCCAGAAAGTAAAATAAAAACTATAATTAAAGGTAGGATATTGATATTATGTATTTGTTGGAATAATAAAAAATAACCGGTTGCTGCTCCCATAGACAATAGATGTAAGCTGGTCTTTATTTTTGATATAAAAAGTAAATAAATTACAATTAACCCTAATACAACACCGAAAAATAAATAAGATAAATCTCTAATAATACTTATTTCAGCAAAGAATTTACCTACCATAAACAATAATGTCATCATAAAAAATATAGGAACTCGTCGTTCTTTAATTCCATGTACTTGAAATGATTTAATATAGTTTATACGTTTTAAAAAAATTAATAAAAGAAGTGGAATAATATAAGTGGCGGTAAAAACAATTCCCAATATGGTATATTGCTGTCGTGTACTTAAATTAATTGGAGTTAATATAAAATAAAGAATAATCCCAATCGTAGGCATTACAATTGGGTGAAGAATGGTTGATATGAACTTATACCAACGTTTCATTATATTTCTTTACGTAATCTGGCCACTGGTATGTCCAACTGTTCTCTATATTTAGCCACAGTTCTTCTAGCTATAGGATACCCCTTTTCTTTTAAGAGTTTAGATAATTTCTCATCAGTTAGAGGTTTTCTTTTTTCTTCTTCATTAATAACAGTCTCTAGAATCTTTTTAATCTCCCTAGTTGATACGTCTTCTCCTTGATCATTTTTCATTGATTCAGAGAAAAAGTCTTTAATTAACTTTGTACCATATGGGGTAGAAACATATTTACTATTAGCAACTCTCGATACTGTTGATACATCCATTTGAATTTCATCAGCAATATCCTTTAAAATCATCGGTTTTAACTTACGTTCATCACCAGTTAAGAAATACTCTTCTTGACGATGCATAATAGCATTCATGGTAACTAAAAGCGTTTGTTGACGTTGTTTTATAGCATCAATAAACCATTTAGCAGCATCTAATTTCTGTTTTATAAATAATACAGCATCTTTTTGAGCTTTGCTTTTTTCTTTAGATTTACTGTATCCTTTCAACATGTTGTTGTATTCTCTAGAAACATGCAATTCAGGAGCATTTCGAGAATTTAAAGTAAGTTCTAAATTACCATCAATAATGCGTATAGAGAAATCTGGAACAATTTGTTCTGCTATTTTATTATTACCAGCATACGAACTTCCAGGTTTTGGATTTAATTTACTTATTTCAGTAATTACTTCTTTTAATTGTTCCTCATCAATATCAAATTTTTCAAGAAGCTTTTTATAATGCTTCTTTACAAAATGATCAAAAGCATTTTCGAGAATATTTATCGCTAAAGAAGTACTTTTCTTTTCAGGTTTAGATTTAAGTTGAATAATTAAACATTCCTTCAAATCTAAAGCACCAACACCAATAGGGTCTAATCGTTGAACTACAGTTTTTAAAACAGTTGTTACCTTTTCTTCAGTTGTAAATACGTTTTGAGTAAAAGCTAAATCATCTACTAAATCAATAATATCTCTACGGATATAACCACTGTCATCTATACTTCCGACTAAAAATTCAGCAATAGCACGTTCTTCATCATCAATTCTAAAAGTATTTAATTGATTTTTTAAGGATTGATGAAAGGTAGTTCCAGCTGCATAAGGAACTTGTTTCTCATCATCATCAGATGAATAGTTATTTGCTTGAGTTTTATAGCTGGGAAATTCATCGTCACTTAAATACTCATCGATATTAATATCGTCTGTTTCAATTTTTTCGTTTCCAGTATCATCATACTCAGAATCATTAGATAAAGTATCTTCAAAACTTTCAGGTTCTTCTTTACCAGTATCTAAAGCTGGATTTTCCTCTATTTCTTGTTTTAAACGTTCTTCAAATGCTTGCGTAGGCAATTGAATTAGTTTCATCAACTGAATTTGTTGAGGAGATAATTTTTGTAATAATTTATGATGTAAACCTTGTTTTAGCATATCTACAAATATAAGAAAAGGCTTAAAAAAAAATCGCCATTCTATAAGGAATGACGATTGTGTTTATAAGTTTTATGATTTTTTTAAAACTCTGCGTTTTGAGGTGTTCTAGGAAATGGTATAACATCTCTAATATTACTCATACCTGTAGTAAATAATACTAAACGTTCAAATCCTAAACCAAAACCTGAATGCACAGCTGTACCAAATTTACGAGTATCTAAATACCACCATAATTCCTCTTCTGGAATATTTAAAGCAGCCATTTTCTCTTTTAATACATCTAAACGCTCCTCACGTTGTGATCCTCCAACCATTTCTCCAATACCAGGGAATAAAACATCCATAGCACGTACAGTTTTACCATCTTCATTTAAACGCATATAAAATGCTTTAATATCTGCAGGATAATCAAATAAGATTACTGGACATTTAAAGTGTTTTTCAACTAAATAACGCTCGTGTTCCGATTGTAAATCAACACCCCATTCGTTTACAGGGAATTGGAATTTTTTCTTCTTATTTGGCTTAGAGTTACGTAATATATCTATAGCTTCTGTATAAGAAACACGTTTAAAGTTGTTATCTACAACAAAGTTTAACTTTTCAATTAAAGTCATTTCACTACGTTGCGCTTGAGGTTTAGATTTTTCTTCTTGCGTTAAACGGTTGTCTAAAAATGCTAAATCATCTTTACAGTTATCTAATACATATTTTAAAACTGACTTAATAAAATCTTCAGATAAGTCCATGTTGGCATCTAAATCGTTGAATGCTACTTCAGGTTCAATCATCCAAAATTCAGCTAAATGACGTGTTGTATTAGAATTTTCAGCTCTAAATGTAGGTCCAAAAGTATATACTTTACCTAGTGCCATTGCATAAGTCTCAGCTTCTAATTGACCAGATACTGTTAAGTTTGTTTCTTTACCAAAGAAATCTTGAGTGTAATCTACATTACCCTCTTCATTTAATGGAGCTTTGTTAGCTTCAAAGTTTGTAACATGAAACATTTCACCAGCACCTTCAGCATCAGATCCAGTAATAATAGGTGTGTTTACATAGTTAAAACCATTTTCTTGAAAATATTTGTGAACAGCAAAAGATAAAGCTGAACGCACTCTCATAACAGCACTAAATGTATTTGTTCTAATGCGTAAATGCGCATTTTCACGTAAAAACTCAAGACTATGTCTTTTTGGTTGAATTGGATATTCATCAGGATTAGAATCACCTAAGATTTCTAAATCTGTCACTTGAACTTCAACTTTTTGTCCTTTACCTTGACTCTCAACTAATGTACCTGTAATGCTTACTGCAGCGCCAGTATTTATTCTTTTTAAAAGTTCTTCATTTGTATTTTCAAAATCGACAACACATTGAATATTATTAATAGTAGAACCATCATTTAGAGCAATAAAACGATTGCTTCTAAAAGTTCTAACCCATCCTTTTACATGTACTTCTTGTAAAAATTTTTCAGAATGTAATAATTCTTTAACGCTACTTCTTTTCATCTTTTAAAAATTGAAGAGCAAAGATACTTTTTTACAAAGAATTGAGCAATGTTGATATATAAAATGCGAATAAACTTTTATTTGTCTTCTTTTGGAGGTAAAATTTTAAAGTTAGTTTCTTTTAAAACCTTTTTATTCGCAATCTTTTTCTCAAAAGAAAGTAATAAAGATGGTAATAATAATAGGTTAGATACCATTGCTAATAAAAGAGTAACAGAGACAAGACCACCTAATGCAATTGTTCCTCCAAAACTAGAAACTGTAAAAACTAAAAAACCGAAAAATAATACTATTGAAGTATAAAACATACTAACTCCTGTTTCGCGAAGAGCTGCATATACAGCTGGTTTTATTTTCCAATTGTTAGCTAGTAATTCTTGACGGTATTTAGCTAAAAAGTGAATTGTATCGTCAACTGAAATACCAAAAGCAATACTAAATACTAAAATTGTTGAAGGTTTAATTGGAATACTAAAGAATCCCATTAACCCAGCAGTAATTAATAAAGGAAGCATATTTGGTATTAATGATATAAATATCATTTTGTATGAACGGAACATCCATGCCATAAAGATTGAAATCAATAATATGGCTAATGATAAAGAAATAACTAGGTTTTTAATTAAATAGTTAGTTCCTTTTAAAAACACTAATGCTTTACCAGTCATAGAAACGTTAAACTTTTCGTTTGGAAACTGCTTCTTTATAACAGCTTGTAAACGATCCTGAATAATGTCCATTTTATCCGTACCAATATCTTTCATAAAAGTAGTGATACGTGCATAACGACCAGTTTTGTCTACAAAGTTTTTCAACATACCAGCGTTACTATTTGAGTTTTTAGTATAAGCAAAAATGTGTGCTTTTTCCTGACTCGTTGGTAGTTGATAATATTTTGGATTTCCTTTATAATATGCTTGCTTAGAATATTTAACTAAGTTAGTTACTGAAATAGGTTTTGATAACTCAGGGAAAGTTTCAATAGTTTCATTTAACTTTTCCATCTTTTTCAAAGTAGAAAGTTTCATAACACCTTTTTCTCTTTTGGTGTCTATTAAAATTTCTAAAGGCATAATACCTCCAAATTCGCTTTCAAAAAATTTGATGTCCTTATAAAACTGCATACCTTTTGGCATGTCTTCAATTAAACTACCAGAAACTCGGATTTGAAATAATCCTATCATACTTAATATGATAACGATTACCGTAGTAATATAAATTGCAATTCTTTGTTGCTTTACCATGCGTTCCATCCAAGAAACAACATTCCCCATCCATCTTTTTTCTAAGTGGTTTAAATGCTTTTTC
Source organism: Tenacibaculum aiptasiae (assembly GCF_965221665.1). Classification (NCBI taxonomy): domain Bacteria; kingdom Pseudomonadati; phylum Bacteroidota; class Flavobacteriia; order Flavobacteriales; family Flavobacteriaceae; genus Tenacibaculum; species Tenacibaculum aiptasiae. The sequence continues at coordinate 778,531 of NZ_CBDCSN010000002.1, read as the reverse complement.
TCTGGAAGAGGCATAAAACTGTATAAGATTGGAATAATTAATAAAGCAAGTATGAAAATACTAATAATATTAACCGATGCTAGAATACCAAATTCTCTTAATAATTGACTTTTAACAAAAACAAAGGTTGCAAAACCAGAAGCTGTTGTTATGTTTGTCATTAAGGTAGCATTACCAATTTTTGAAATTACACGTTGTAAAGACTTTGCTTGATTCCCGTGTTTTTTTATTTCTTGCTGGTATTTGTTAATTAAAAATACCGCATTAGGTACACCAATTACAATAATTAATGGAGGAATTAATGCAGAAAGTACCGTAATTTCATATCTGAATAAACCAATAAATCCAAATGCCCAAACTACACCAATACCTACTACTAATAGAGTTATGAACGTTGCTCTGAACGAACGGAAAAAGAAAAAGAATATGATAGCAGTAATTAGTAAAGCACCAACTACAAATATTCCCATTTCATTAATAATGTTTTGAGAATTTACAGTACGTATATAAGGCATTCCAGAAACACGAACATCTATATTATTATCTTTCTCAAATTTATCTATAGTAGGAATTAAAATTTCCGCAATAAAATCTCGTCGAGCAGGTGTATTTACAATGTCTTTATTAATATAAATAGCAGTTTGTAAAGTACCTTGATCGTTATATAATAGATTATCGTAAAAAGGAAGTTTTTCAAATAATTGTTTCTTTATTTTGTTAACTTCTTCATCTGTAGAAGGAACCTTATCAAATAATGGTTCTACAATGAATTTCCTTTTTTTTCTATCTGCTTTCAGTTGCTTAACATCTGCTACAGAAACAGTAAAGTCAACTTGTTTTACGCTGTCTAAACTCTTTACAAGTTTATTCCAAGCGTTAAATTTTTGAGGGGTAAAAATTGTTGAATCTTTTACACCTAGGATTACTAAATTACCTTCTTCACCAAAAATTTCTAAAAACTTGTCATATTGAATGTTTGCCTCATGGTCTTTAGGAAGCAAATTTGCCTCGGTATATGAAAAACGCATATACTTCATCTGAGTGACTAAAAGTCCCGTAATAACAGCTATAGTAATTAAAACCAAGTATCGGTTTCGTAGTAAAAATCCTGCGATTTTAGTCCAAAAAGTCATTCAAAAAAATTTTAGCAAAGTTAGGGTAAATGAAACAATTAAACGAAAAAAAAGAGTGTCTTAAAAACACTCTTTTTTATAATGTTTATAAAGAGACCTAAACAGTCATAATTTCTTTTTCTTTTACAGAATATTTTTCATCAATATTTTTAACAAAACTATCTGTTAAATCCTGAACGCTTGTTTCTGCATTTTTCTTCATGTCATCAGAAGCATCAGTTTTTTTGATTTCATTGTTAGCATCTTTACGAGCATTACGAACACCAACTTTAGCATGTTCTGCTTCAGCTTTTGCTTGTTTAGCAAGATCTTTACGACGCTCTTCGGTTAATGGAGGAACGCTAATAATAATGTTATCACCATTGTTCATAGGATTAAAACCTAAATTTGCAATCATAATAGCTTTTTCTATTTCTTGCAACATGTTCTTTTCCCATGGTTGAATAGTAATTGTTCTTGCATCTGGTGTGCTTACATTAGCAACTTGACCTAATGGAGTTGCTGCTCCATAGTAGTCAACTTGTACGTTAGCTAACATTGAAGGAGATGCCTTACCAGCTCTAATACTACGTAATTCTTTTACCAAGTGTTCTATAGCATTATTCATTGCCTCTTTGGCCGAATCTAAAATAAAATCAATTTCTTCGTTCATTTTGTTCGTATTTATTGACCTCTGTTTTTGAAGGAGGTTATTTCGGTTTATTCGTTATCAACTATTGTTCCAATTTGTTCACCAGAAACTAACTTTAATAAGTTACCGTTAGTATTCATGTCAAAAACAATAATTGGTAATTTGTTTTCTTCACTCAAAGTAAAGGCAGTCATATCCATTACTTTTAAGCCTTTTTCAATAACATCTTTAAAAGATATATTGTTGTATTTTATAGCATCTTTATCTTTTTCTGGATCGGCATTGTAAATACCATCAACTCTAGTTCCTTTTAAGATAGCATCTGCATTAATTTCAATAGCTCTTAAAACGGCTGCAGTATCTGTTGTAAAATAAGGGTTTCCAGTTCCTCCACCAAAAATAACAACACGTCCTTTCTCTAAATGACGGTTTGCACGTCTTTTAATGTATGGTTCTGCTATTTCTTTAATTTCGATAGCTGTTTGTAAACGAGTATGAATACCTTCGTCTTCTAAAGCGCTTTGTAAAGCTAAACCATTTATACAAGTAGCTAACATTCCCATGTGATCTCCTTGTACACGATCCATACCATTACTAGCTCCAGCAACACCTCTAAAAATATTACCACCACCAATAACAATGGCAACTTGAATGTTTTTGTCTACTACTTGTTTAATTTCTTGAGCGTATTCTTTAAGTCTTTTTGGGTCAATACCATATTGACGTTCTCCCATTAAAGCTTCTCCGCTTAATTTTAAAAGGATTCTTTTATATTGCATAGTCTTGTTGAAAGTTGTGCAAAACTACGTATTTTTTTTGAGTTTGTTTTTTTATAAAATAAAAAACCATCCAAAAAATGGATGGTTTTATATAAAATTTCTGTTGAGAATTATCCTAAAGTAACTCTTACGAAGTTTTTAACTTCTACATCACCAAAAGAAGCAACGTATTCAGCAACAGTTTTCTTTTCGTCTTTGATAAACTTTTGATCTAATAAACATTGTTCTTGATCTAAAGTTGTGTTATCAGAAATAAATCTTTCCATTTTTCCTGGTAAGATTTTATCCCAGATTTGCTCTGGTTTACCTTCAGCTTTTAATTGCTCTTTAGCAGCTTCTTCAGCATTAGCTAAAGCTTCATCAGTTAATTGTAATCTAGATACGAATTGAGGTACGTTCTTTAAAGTTTTACCTAAACGACCTAATTCTTCGTTATCTTTTACAATAGCAGCAATTCTTGCTTCAGTTTCAGACTGAACATATGCAGGATCAAAATCTTTGTAAGATAATGAAGTAGCTCCCATTGAAGCAGCTTGCATAGCTAAATCTTTAGTTAAAACAGCAGAGTTTTCAACTGGTGCAGTTAAACCAACCATTGCAGCAATCTTACCAACGTGAGTATAAGCTCCTACGAATGGTGCTTCAATTCTTTCGAAAGAAGTGATATCAATTTTCTCACCGATAACTCCAGTTTGCTCGATTAACTTTTCAGCAACAGTAATTCCACCGAAGTCAGCAGCTAAAAATTCTTCTTTAGTTTTTGTGTTAAAAGCAATATCAACAAATTGAGAAGCTAAATCTTTGAAAGAATCATTTTTAGCAACGAAATCTGTTTCACATGCTAATACAATAGCAACACCGTAAGTGTTGTCATCACTAATTTTAGTAATTGCTACACCTTCAGTAGACTCTCTATCTGCTCTTTTAGCAGCGATCTTTTGTCCTTTTTTACGTAAAATTTCAATTGCTTTATCGAAATCACCACCAGCTTCTACTAATGCATTTTTACAATCCATCATACCAGCTCCGGTACTTTCTCTTAATTTTTTTACGTCTGCAGCGCTAATTTTTACTGACATCTCTATTGTTATTTTTTAGTTGTAAATATTTTATTGTACAAAGTTGTAAAAATTTAAAGGTTCCAATGTAATGAAACCTTTAAATTTAAATTATTTTGCTTCTTCTTTAACCTCAGTTGAAGTTGTTTCTTCTTTAGCTGGAGCTTTTTCAGCTTTTGCTTTTTCTTTATCAGCTTTTCTTTCTGATAAACCTTCAGCAATAGCATCAGTTACATATGATAAAACTTTATCAATAGACTTAGAAGCATCATCATTTGCAGGGATTACGTAATCTACTGGTCTTGGATCAGAGTTCGTATCAACCATTGCAAAGATTGGAATGTTTAATTTTTGTGCTTCAGCAACTGCAATGTGCTCTTTCTTTACATCAATTACAAATAAAGCAGCAGGTAAACGAGTCATATCAGAAATAGATCCTAAGTTCTTTTCTAATTTAGCTCTCTGACGGTTGATTTGTAATTTTTCTCTTTTAGATAATGCATCAAAAGAACCATCTTGCTTCATTCTATCAATAGTAGCCATTTTCTTAATAGCTTTACGGATAGTAACAAAGTTAGTTAACATACCACCTGGCCAACGCTCAGTAATGTAAGGCATGTTTACGTTTGTTGCACGATCTGCAACGATATCTTTAGCTTGCTTCTTAGTAGCAACGAATAAGATTTTACGTCCAGAATTAGCTATTTTTTGTAAAGCGTTTGCAGCTTCCTCAATTTTAGCTGATGTTTTATACAAGTCGATGATGTGAACACCATTACGTTCTGTATAAATGTATGGAGCCATGTTTGGGTTCCATTTTCTTGTTAAGTGACCAAAGTGAACGCCACTTTCTAATAATTCTTGAATGTTTGCCATTTTAATAAATGTGTTTACGTTCTGTTTTCGCAATATTTCAGTAGTTTATAAAGTCTGAAATATTTAGATACTAAACTGTTTGTTATAAATTGTTTTATAAATAACAGCTCTAATAAACGATTAACGTTTAGAGAACTGGAATTTCTTACGTGCTTTCTTCTGACCGAATTTCTTACGCTCAACCATTCTTGGATCACGAGTTAATAATCCTTCTGGCTTTAAGATTGCTTTGTGCTCTTCGTTGATAGCTACTAATGCTCTAGTAATTGCTAAACGGATAGCTTCTGCTTGACCAGTAACACCTCCACCATAAACATTTACTTTAATGTCATAAGACTCTAAGTTGTCAGTTAACATTAAAGGCTGCTTTACTTTATATTGTAAAGTAGGAGTTGTTAAATAGTTATTTAAATCTTTTTTGTTAACAGTGATGTTTCCACTTCCTTGAGAAACGTAAACACGTGCAACAGCTGTTTTTCTTCTACCTATTTTGTGAACAGTTTCCATTATTTAAGATCGTTAAGGTTAATAGCTTTTGGGTTTTGAGCGTCTTGTTTGTGCTCTGTACCTGCGTAAACATATAAATTTCTGAATAACGCACTACCTAATTTGTTTTTAGGTAACATTCCTTTTACTGCTTTCTCGATTAATCTCGTAGGATCTTTTTCGAACATTTCTGTAGCAGTTAATGATCTTTGACCTCCTGGATATCCTGTGTGACGGATGTAAGACTTATCAGTCCACTTTTTTCCAGTTAAGTTAATTTTCTCTGCGTTGATAATAACCACGTTATCTCCACAATCTACGTGAGGAGTATAGTTTGGCTTGTATTTACCTCTAATTAGCATTGCTACTTTAGAAGCTAGACGACCCAACGTTTGCCCGTCCGCATCAACTAAAACCCACTCTTTGTTAACAGTGTTTTTGTTAGCCGATACTGTTTTGTAACTTAATGTGTTCATAATTACACGATTAGTTTTTGTTTATTAATATATAATTTGATCCTTAAAAAAGGTGTGCAAATGTACGATTAATTATTTGATTGACAAATAGTAGGTTAGTTTAATTTTAAGATATAAAAAAAACGTGCAATTTGCACGTTTTTTATTTTATATAAATAGAACTTTTAAATTACTCAGCTTTTTGTTCTAGCAATTCAAAAAATTGGTTCAATCTTGGTAAGATAATAATCTTAGTTCTTCTGTTTTTTGCTTTGTTAGCAGGAGTGTCATTTGCTACTAAAGGAGCAAAACTACCTCTACCTGCAGCAATTAATCTGCTAGGAGCTACCTTGTATTTATCTTGTAATTCACGAACAATAGAAGTTGCACGTAAAACACTTAATCCCCAGTTGTCTTTTAAAGCAGATCCAGAAGCAACTGGTGTGTTATCTGTATGTCCTTCAATCATTACATCCATTTCTGGTTGTCCGTTTACAACTGTAGCTACTTTTTCTAAAACTTTTGAAGCTTTGTCTGATACTGTATAGCTTCCGCTTTTGAATAATAACTTATCAGAAATAGAAATGAAAACAACAGTTTTTTCAACATTTACTTCGATATCTTGATCATCAATACCTTGTTGTAATTCTTTCTTTAAGTGAAATGCAACAACTAAGTTTAATGAATCTTTCTTAGAAGCAGCTGCTCTAATTCTGTTGATGTATTTGTCCTTTTTGCTTAATTGAGTTAATGTTTCTTTGATATTGTCATTAGCTCCTTTAGTTAAAACAGTTAAGTTTTCAACTTGTTGTAATGTGTTTTGCTTGTCTTTTTTCAAGTCACTAACAGTAGCTTCTAAATTTGAAACCTTATCTTGGAAACCATCTTTTTCAACTAAACATTTTGTTAAGTTAGCTTTTACAGCTAATAATTCTTCTTTTGTTTTTTCGTGCTTTGTTTTCAAAGCATCTAATTCTTTTGTAGAAGCACAAGATGCTAATAAAAGAGTTGCGGTAAGAAATAAAAATATTTTCTTCATGTTATTCTGATTTTTCAGATGTAATGTTACATATAATGATAAAGCAAATTTAAAAAAATGATGATACAAAAAAGAGAATTAACAATCTTTTATGAAGTAAGAATGAATTATTTTTGCAGTTAAATTTGAAAGATGTTTAAAAATATAATTTACACAACTAGTATAGTGATGTTTTTTCTTGTTTCATGCAAGCAAGAACAGAAGTTAAATAAAACAAGGTTACAAGGGAATGTTTTTGGTACTACATATCATATTACTTATTTGAATGAGGAAAATCATCAGAAATCAATCGATAGTTTGTTTAATTTGATAAATAAGTCATTGTCTACTTATATGCCGACTTCAGATATTTCTAAAATTAATAAAGGCGATAGTACTGTGGTTGTTGATGATTTTTTTGTAGAAGTTTTTGAAAAGGCTAGAAAGATTTATAATGAAACTGATGGATACTTTGATCCTACTATTGGTAGATTAATTAATGCGTATGGTTTTGGTTCTGGAAAAGAAAAGAAAAACTTATCTGAAGAAGAAATTAAAGAACTTATGTCTGGAGTAGGTTTTGATAAGGTTACATTAAAAGAAAGAAGGGTTTACAGAGATAATTCTAATATTGAATTGAATGTAAATGCTTTTGCAAAAGGTTATGGAGTTGATGTTATAGGAAGGTTTTTAGAACAAAAAAATATTAAAAACTACATTGTTGAAATAGGTGGAGAAATTAGAGCTCGTGGTAGTAAAAAAGGTAAGCCTTGGAGAGTGGCAATAGAAAAACCAAATGTAGATGGCACGAGGTCTGTTCAAAAAGAAATTAATTTGATAGATGAGTCTATGGCTACTTCTGGAAATTACAGAAAGTATAAAATTAACGATAAAGGAGAGAAGATTGTACATACAGTAAACCCTAAAACAGGATTGGCTCAAGAAAGTAATTTGTTAAGTGTTTCTGTAAGAATGAAGGGAGATTGTGCTGATGTAGATGCTTATGCGACTGCTTTTTTAGCTATGGGATTAGAAAAAACCAAAGAATTCTTAACAAAACATTCTGAGTTGAAAGTTGTTTTGTTGTATAACGATAAAAACAATGAATTACAGGAGTATGTAAATTAACTCTTGAAACAAACAGGTAAAATTTCGCCTTTCATTAAAGCAAATCGTTCTAGTTTTTCTGGAGCGATTTTTTTTGTAAAATCAATTTCATCGACTTTAAATCCTATAGAGCGAAGTTTGTCAAAATAGTCGCGTCCATACACTCGTACATGATCGTATTGTCCAAATATTTTTGCGCGTTCTTTTGGATCGGTAATAGAATCGTCTTCAAAAGTAGTTTCTCTGTTAAGGTCTTGTGGTATTTGAAAAATTCCGAAACCACCACTTTTCATTACTCTGTATAGCTCCTGCATTGCTTTGGAGTCATCTGGAATATGTTCTAAAACATGATTACAGAAAATAACATCAAAAGAATTTTCCTCAAAAGGTAAGTCGCAAATATCTGCTTTTACATCTGCTATTGGCGATTCTAAATCTGAAGTAATGTATTCTAAGTTTTTTTGCTTTCTAAAAATATCGAGAAAGCATTGTTCAGGGGCAATATGAAGTACTTTTAATTTCTTTTCTGAAGAAAAAAAATCAGATTCGTTTTGTAAATAGAGCCATAACAAACGATGCCTTTCTAGTGAGAGGGTTGATGGTGATAATGCATTTTCTCTTTGTATACCATATCCATATGGTAAAAACTTGCGAAATGATTTACCGTCTATGGGGTCGGTAAATTTATCACCTTTTAACCACCAAGCTATTACTGGGCGTGCCCAATAACTAGCTTTTATTAAAATGGGTCTAGGTATTGTGTTTAGTATGGCTTTAAATAAGGACACTTTATAAAACTAAAGGTTGTTGTCTAAACTCATCCTCTTCATTGCTTTCAATACCTAAAGCTTCGTAAATGTATTTAAAAGTTGAAAGTAATTCTGGTTTACCATCTACAATTGCTACATCATGCTCAAAGTGAGCAGAAGGCTTACCATCTAAAGTGGTAATTGTCCATCCATCTTTATGTTGTAGTATCTTTTGAGTTCCCATATTTATCATAGGTTCTATGGCAACTACCATTCCTTCAATAAATTTTTTACCACGACCTCTACGACCATAGTTTGGCATTTCTGGGTCCTCATGCATTACTTTTCCTAATCCGTGACCAACTAATTCACGAACAACACCGTATCCGTGTTTTTCTGTGTAGTTTTGAATAGCAAAACCTACATCTCCAACACGATTTCCAACTTTTAATTCACGAATACCAACGTATAAGCTTTCTTTTGTTACGTCTAATAATTTTTGAGTTTCAGGAGCTATTTCACCTACAGCAAATGTGTAAGCGTGGTCTCCATAAAAGTCGTTTTTAATAGCTCCACAATCAATAGAAATAATATCTCCTTCTTGTAAAGGAGTTTTGTTTGGAATCCCATGTACAACTTGCGAGTTTGGACTCATACAAAGTGTGTTGGGGAAATCGTAAAGTCCTAAAAAACCAGGGATAGCACCTTGCTCACGAATAAATTCTTCAGCAAGTTTATCTAAATATAAAGTAGTTACTCCAGGTTTTACCTCTTTAGCAAGCATTCCTAAAGTTTTAGACACTACCAATGCACTTTCGCGCATTAATTCTATTTCTTCTCTAGTTTTTGATTTGATCATGTTAAAAATATTGAAGCGCAAATTTACGGTTATTTTTGATATGGATGTGTGTAAGGTTGTCCAGAAACGATTTTTAAAATATCGTCTTCTATTGTACTGCCATCTATAGCATGTTCTACAAATCTACCAATCTCTTTTCCGTCCTTATAAAAAATAAAAGTTGGGACTCTAAGAATATTGAATCCTTCTTCCAAACCATTTGCTTTTTTACTTCGATTAACGGTTACCAATTCTAAGTTTTTATAATTGAATCCAGCTTCATCTAATAATTTGTAGAAGTTTGGAATTTCTCTTTTGCTATCTCCGCACCAAGTTCCCATAAACCCTTTGATTTTTACATCTTTTAAATATGGTTTTAATTTATTGATGGTGTTTTGATCTGTTTCATAATAACTGTAAAAATCATTAAACCATTCTGAACCGTATGGTTCTTGTTGGAAATCTTTTTTAGTAGCAATACCAACTAAATTTCCGTCTTTATCTTTAGTAGCTAATTGTTTTTGTTTAGGCGCAGAAGCACATGAAACTATAAAAGCTGTAAAAAGTATGTATGCGATTTTTCTCATCATTATTGTTTTAAATAAGTGAATGTTGTGTCATTTCTTTTGGTTGATCTACTCCCATTAGTTTTAATATTGTTGGAGCAATGTCGCCTAATACCCCATTTTCTATAGACTTTAATTCTTTGTCAATTAAAATCATAGGAACTGGATTAGTGGTATGCGCCGTGTGAGGAGTTCCGTCAGGGTTTATCATTGTTTCACAATTACCATGATCTGCAATTAAAATAGTGGTGTAGTCATTATTTAAAGCAGATGTAACAACGTCTTTAACACAAGTGTCTACTGTTTCACAAGCCTTCACTGCTGCTTCAAAAACTCCCGTATGTCCAACCATATCTCCGTTAGCAAAATTTAAGCATACAAAATCCACTTCTCCGTTTTCTAACTCAGGAACAATAGCATCTCTAATTTCATAAGCGCTCATTTCTGGTTTTAAATCGTAAGTAGCAACTTTTGGAGATGGGCATAATAAACGTTTTTCACCTTTAAATTCTTCTTCTCTACCCCCTGAAAAGAAAAATGTAACATGAGGATATTTTTCTGTTTCTGCTATTCTAATTTGTTTTTTATTAGCAGACTCTAAAACTTCTCCAAGCGTATTTTCTATGTTGTTGCTGTTATAGATTACTTTAATGTTTTTAAAAGTTTCGTCATAATTTGTCATGGTAACAAAGTATAAAGGTAACTTTTTCATGTTGAATTCTGAGAAGTCTTTTTCGTTTAAAGCTTCTGTTAATTGACGACCTCTATCAGTTCTAAAGTTAAAGAAAATAACAACATCATCTTCTTTGATGGTAGTTTTTGGTTGATTGTTGTTATCAACCATTACAATTGGTTTTATAAATTCATCAGTAATATCACTATCATAGCTTTGTTGTATGCTTTCAGTGGCATTAGAAGATAAAGTTCCTTTAGCATTAACTAATGCATCGTAGGCTAGGTGTATTCTTTCCCATCTGTTATCTCTGTCCATTGCATAGTATCTACCTGTAATTGAAGCCAATTCCCCAGTAGTTTTTTGCATGTGTTCTTGTATGTCGTTTATGAAATACTTACCTGACTTTGGATCACAGTCTCTACCATCTGTAAAAGCATGTAAGTATACATTTTTAAGCTCATGTTTATTAGCAGCATCAAGGAGACCTTTTAGATGATCAATGTGTGAATGAATTCCTCCATTAGAAACCAATCCTAAAAAATGAATGTTTTTTTGATTTTTTTTAGCGTAATCAAATGCTTTTAATAATTCTGTTTCTTGAGCTAAAGTATTTTCTTTTACAGCTTTGTTTATTTTAGCTAAGTTTTGATAAACAATTCTTCCAGCTCCTAAATTCATATGTCCAACTTCAGAATTCCCCATTTGACCTTCTGGTAGCCCTACATGTTCCCCATCAGTACGTAATTCGGCATGCGGAAATTTGTCGTATAATGAATTTATAAATGGTGTTTTTGCATTATATATAGCTGATACTTTTGGGTCTTGAGTAATTCCCCAACCATCAAGTATCATTAAGATTACTTTTTTGTTCATTTGGTGTGTTTTACAAAACAAAAGTAAGAAAGATTTTAAGTGCTTTTTTAAAAATTAACGAAACCGATTGCATAAGATGAAAATGAGTATTGTTTTTTAATAAAAAAAGACTACCGAAGTAGTCTTTTAAAATGCTTTTAGGAAGTTTATTTTACAAAGAACTTCTTTTGGAATATCTTGTTTTCTTGTTGTCCTTTTATGAAATAAATGCCTACAGGAAGATCTTTTACTGATATTTTAATTTGATTTTGATTAGGGGTTTTATCAGCTTTCATAATAATTTTACCTTGTATGTTTATTAATTCGTATTGTACGTTTTTGTTAGTTTCGAATTTAAGGAATATAAAACTGTCAGAAGGGTTTGGGTAAAGCCTTATATTCTCAATTAAATTAGTAGTATTAGTTCGTGCAACAGAATTATTTTTAACTAAGATTGTATAGTCTTCAACTTCACCAAAATAAGTATCTTCGCCACATGGTGTTATTTTGTATTCAGCTCCATATGCGTATCGAACTCTCATTTTAAGTGGGGTGTTTTTTACAGCATTGTTAGGTGCTGATATGTTAACTGAATATGGTCCTGCTTTAAATGCTTTGTATACTCTTTCACTATTTGAAAAATTACCATCATTATTCCAATCAACCCAAACACCAATAGCATTGTATGTCCAATGATCGTTTTTAGTTGTGATTTTTAAATTAAAAGATTCTTGAGGTGAAATAGTATGTGATAGATTTTGATAATTAGAGTATGAATTAAATCCTGTTGAATTGTTAATTGCTCCAAATGATACATTGGTTATAAATGAATCATTTCTAAGTGTACTTGCATAACAATGTGCTGATATTTTGATAGAATAATCTTCAACTTCACCAAAGTAAGTGTCTTCACCACATGGAGTAATCTTACTTTCAGAACCGTAAGCATATCGTATTCTCATTCGAAGAGAAGTGTTTTTTACAGCGTTGTCAGGGACTGTTATGTCTGTTATGTATGGTCCAGCCTTATATGCTTTGTACACTCTTTCGTTATCTGAAAATTCACCATCATTATTCCAGTCAATCCAAGTACCAATAGCATTGTATGTCCAATGATCGTTTTTGGTTGTAATTTTTAAATTGAATGTTTGACCAGAAGCGAATGTATTTGAAATGTTTGAATAATTTGAATATGAGTTGTATCCACTATTGTTATTAATTGATCCGAAAGTCACATTTGTGATGTAAGAATCGTTTCTAAGGTTTGAAGCGCTACAATAATTAGAAGAAGAGGAGTCATTGTCGATTATAGTTCCAGTAGCTGTAATTGAGTTAGCGGTAATATTGTAATTTTCGCTAGGTTCAACTGTAGAGTCGTCGATAGTTGGAACTTTTATTGTAAATGTTTTTACTCCAGAAGGAATTGTAGCTTCTTCTTGGTTGTAAGTAACTCCATTTGTAAAAGTTGGGGTATTAAAATCAGTTCCATTAATGGCGGTAGCATTATTTATAGATAAAGCTATTTTTGTTTCTTCAACAGTTGTGTTGTCTAAGGTAACTAAATGTTGTAATTCAGCTCCTTCTTCTTTGGTGTCATCAGAAATTGAAACTATTGAAGATGTGGTGTTCCCGTTTCCTTTTTTTATTAAAATACTGTAGTCAATAGTGTTTCCGCTATCGTAAGCACCACAAGAAGTTTCTCCTTTACCATCAACAAAATGACCAGTAATTCGAAGTCCAATTTTTTTGTCTATTGCTGCATTGTTAGGAACGGTTATATTTGATGTAAATGTATATTCTCCGTTTTGATCATAGTTATTAGATTTCACTTCTTTGTTAACTAATAATTCATCTTGTGTAAACTGACCATCATAATTCCAGTCGGCCCAAACTTTTACTTTATTAACATCAGAATCACCTCCATTTCCTTTTTCTGATTTAATGGTTATAGGATAGGTTTTTCCAGTTTCTAAATCAGTTGAAATGGTGTTGTAATAATTATAATAGTTGCTTTTCCCTGGTTCGTGGTTTATGGTATTAAAATTGACTTTGTTTACACTAAAGTAAGTACCGTAGTTAGGGTATGATTTACAGTATTTTAATCTTGAGGTAATGTAATCACTTTTTTTAATGGTCTTTTTTAAACCGTTTGTAGAAGTTACTTCTAAAGTTACATCATAAGTACCTTCAATAGGGAATAAAATATTTGTTGGATTTTTTTCTGTAGAATTAGCAGGCGATCCACCTTCAAAAGTCCATTTCCAGCTTTTTAAACTATCTCCATTAGCAGCTATAGAAAAATCGTTAAACTGAACTTCTTCAGATAGGTTAACAGTTGTAGGTTGTCCAAAGAAATCAACTTCAAAAGGAGTGTTTTCAGGAACAATTGAAAGGTCATAATCTTCAGATTCTCCACTATCTATTGTAGAACAAGCTGAATCCCCTTCGTTACTTTGTACATAGTGTGCTAATACTCTAAAGGCAGTGTTACCCATTTTAACTGAGTTAGGAATTTGAACACTTGTATTGTAGGTATAATTCCCATTATTATCAGTTTGAGTATTTTTATAAGGATGACTAACTATAAGTTCGTTGTCTTCATACACAAAATTTGAATTCCAATCTGCCCAAACTTGAATTCTTAAATTATCATTTGCACCACCCGCTCCTTTATTGGTTGTAATGCTTAGTGGGTATGTTTTGTTCTTTTTAACTTTAAATTTTACTGTTGGTGCATAGTTGCTTATGCCATCGTATCCTGTAGTATTACTGTTTTCGTTAAAAGAAACATTGGTAATGTGAGTGTAAGTTTTGTATCGAATATTGATGTTACAAAACTCTGTGTAAGGGTCGTTAAACTTTACAGAAATGTTCTCAATAGAATCCTTGTATAAAATCGAGCTTCCACCTGTAATAATTGAAGAATTAAATTTAAATGCTAAATTATTTATTGAGTTTGAAGCTGAGTGATTTGTAGCAATGCCATTAAAATTGATAATAGCTTTTGTATTGTTAATAATGTCAACTTTGGTGGTTATTCCTTCTGGAAGATTTTGGACGGTATAGTCTGTAGAAAGATTCATAGTTCCAGAACTTTTCGTAAATGTGCATTCTTCACAAGAAACTTCAATAGAGGTTTCTAAAACACCATCGTTTAAATATCGTTCTTTAACTTGAGATGTTGAAGTTATTAATCTTGGTCCTAAGTTAGCATTTACACCAGTTGCTATTAGGTTTTTTTCAGTCCACAAGGTGTTTCTTGTAGGTGAGTTTTCTAAAGCATTAATCATCCTGTTTACTTGTCCTTGGGTAAACATTTTGTAACAATCTGTATAATCCATAAAATTTTCATTGTTAATTTCTTGGTTTAAACAGTTTTTAATAACCTGACACCCTGTTCCTGATGAGTTGTTTTTATGAGAAGGGGTATCAGCAATTCCATCACCAGCTTTTGGGTCGGTAGAGCAAACAGCACCATAAAAAGTATGAGGTAAATCTAAGTAATGACCAAATTCATGTGTAAGAACTGATCGAAAGTTTTCGTTAGTGTTATTTCCTAAATAACTTCCGTTATAAACAATTCTTGCAATGTTTAGGTCAGACATAGTTTTGTTAGGGTACCATGCAACTCCAGAATTGTAAAAATCACCGTTACCATAAAGGTCTCTAGTAATGTATATGTTACAGTACTTGTAATTGTCCCAAGCAACATTTTTTACTTCTGGGGAATTGTAATTTCCCATGCCTGAAGCTTTATCGTAAAAAATAACACCAGAAGTAGGGTTTCCGTTAGGGTCAATTTTTGCTAGTTTAAAAGTAATGTCTAGAGGTTTTTTGATAACATCAAAAGGGGCGTCAATGGTGTTGTAATCACTATTTAGACCTTGAAAATCTTCATTCGTTTTTTTTAAGGCGTCTTCAATAATTTCTTGAGTAACTACAGTTCCTGAATTGTAATTTTTACCAAAAACATGAAAAACAACAGGTATAACATAGGATGGGGAACTAGTTTTTTGTGCTTGATTTTCGGGGGAGATTTTCAATCGTAAAGAATTTAGTTCGTTTTTAGCATTTTTGTTTTTTTCGAATAATTCTTTCATTGCTTTGTCTGTACCGCAAGAACTTTTTACGTTTTGAGAGTGTAGTTCTTTAAGGGGTAAAATGCTTAAAATTAATAGTAAATGAAAGCATAAGTGGGGGTTGAAATGTTTCATGATTTCTAATTAATAATTTGATTAGTAAACAAAGTTATCTTCTGTTAACTCTTTGTTTTTGATGTATTTAAACTTGTTTTGATATTATTTTAACAAAAAACATGATGATTTCTTAAAAAATTAACATATGTTAATAAAAATTGATAAAGCGGTTTTTGAGAGGTAGGCGAATTTTTTTTTAAGAAGAGGGATTGTATTGAGTCTATAGAATAGAATTATTTACTCAACTCTTATTTAAAAATATATGAAGTAAGTTAAAGTAGATAGGAAGAGTATAAAAAATATAATTCTTTTAATAAGGGCTAGTTGGTTTTTTTTTGAATCTTGTTTTTTATTTGGTTAAGTTGTTGTTGAGAAGCCGATTTATCAAAATGAAGTTTTGTGTTAGAATCTGTTTCATAGCCTTCAATTTTCTCGAAAGTAGATACACGATTTCTTTTGTTGTTTTTTTAAATTGGTTATCATTGCTGATACAGCACCTCCCAAACTCATGGCTATTACTTTTTGGTTGTATGTTGTGGGTGTTGGTTTGTACAAAAATGTTACAAAAAATGCTTTTAGTGAGTCTAAAAGCATTTTGAAGAGTTATTTCTTGTATTTACGAATAGCTTCTTTAATTTTTTCAATTCTGTTTTCTGGGTCTGGATGAGTACTCTGAAACTCAGGAGTTCTATTAGGTCCAGCAGCAGCTTTTAAAATTTCCATAACACCAATTAAACTTTCTGGGTTATAGCCAGCATCTACCATTAATTTAACGCCTAATTCATCACTTTCTAATTCATCACTTCTACCATATTTCATGTTAATAACATTTGCAATAGCAGCCATTCCTTGCGCAGTACTAGGATCAAAACCAACAGCAGCTCCTGATAATATACCTTGAGTTAAATCTTGTTTAGCCATACGTGCAGCAGAATGACGTCCAATAACATGACCGATTTCATGTCCTAAAACTCCAGCTAATTGATCTTCATTTTTTAATTTAGAGAATAAAGCAAAAGTGATAAAAATTTGTCCGCCAGGTAAGGCAAAAGCATTAATGGTTCTTTCGTCTCGCAGTAAATGGAAGTCAAAAGGATAACCAGATTGTTTAGCAATACTGTTGTCAACAAGTTTTTTACCTATTTTATCTACTAAATCTTGATATTGCTGACTAGGGTATAAGCCTCCATGTTGTTGTGCCATTTGTGGAGCGCTACTTAATCCAATAGCTATTTCTTGTTTAGGAGAAATAGATATGTGTTGTTTTTTTCCGGTGTAAGGATTGATTTCAGCACTTGAACAATATTTTACTAAGGCAAATAAAGCAATACCAGCACCAATTAAAAGTCTAATTCTTAAACTCCCCCGATTTCTCATGTTTTTTTGATTTTTTGTGATAAAAGTAAAGGTACAAAATATATAATTTAACAATTGTCGATTTTTTGTAAACTAGAAAAAACTTAAATTTACCCAGCAAAACAAACAACTATATGGAGCCTCATTTTGAGTTAAACGAAATCACGAAAAAATTACCTAAGCATTTACATAAATTTGTAGTAAGACAGCCTTATGAAGAGTACACGGCACAAAACCAAGCAGTTTGGCGCTATGTAATGAGAATGAATGTAGATTATTTAGGTAAGGTAGCTCATTCTTCATATGTAAATGGATTAGAGAAAACAGGTATTTCAGTTGAGAATATTCCTGAAATGGAAGGAATGAATCGTATTTTAAAAGAGATTGGTTGGGCAGCTGTTTCGGTAGATGGTTTTATTCCACCAAATGCTTTTATGGAGTTCCAGGCATACAATGTGCTAGTGATAGCTTCAGATATGCGAACTATAGATCATATTGCTTACACTCCTGCGCCAGATATTATTCATGAGGCAGCAGGACATGCTCCAATTATTGCAAACCCAGAATATTCTGAGTACCTACGTAGGTTTGGAGAAATTGGTTCAAAAGCAATTTCTTCTGCTAAAGATTATGAAATGTATGAGGCAATTAGGTTATTATCCATATTAAAAGAGAATCCTAATTCTACACAGAAAGAAATTGATGAAGCGCAAGAAAAAGTAGAATGGTTGCAAGATAACATGGGAGAAATGTCAGAAATGGCACAAATAAGAAATTTACATTGGTGGACTGTAGAGTATGGTTTGATAGGTGAATTAAATGATCCTAAAATTTATGGGGCTGGTTTACTTTCGTCAATAGGAGAAAGTAAATGGTGTATGCAAGATGAGGTAAAAAAAGTGCCTTATTCTATAGAAGCTGCAAATGTTAGTTTTGATATAACAAAGCCACAACCGCAATTATTTGTTACACCAGATTTTGCATATTTAAGTCTAGTGTTAAATGAATTTGCCAATACAATGGCATTGAGAACTGGCGGATTGAAAGGTGTTGAAAAATTAATAGATTCTAAAAATTTAGGTACAGTTGAGTTGAGTACTGGAATTCAAATTTCTGGAATATTTAGTAATGTTATAGAAGATAAAAAAGGAAAAGTAGCTTATATCCAAACAACAGGTCCAACAGCTTTAGCAAACAGAGATAAGGAATTGATTGGGCATGGAATTAGTTACCATGCAGAAGGTTTTGGAAGTCCAGTAGGGAAGTTAAAAGGAATTAATTTGCCTATTGAAGATATGAGTCCACGTGATTTAAAAGCGTATGGAATATATGAAGGTGAAGAAATGACTTTAGAATTCGAGAGTGGTGTGGTTGTAAAAGGAAGAGCAATTACTGGAACTCGCGATTTAAGAGGGAAAATATTGATAATATCTTTAAAAGATTGTACAGTAACTTATCAAGATCAAGTCTTATTCAGACCAGAATGGGGAATTTATGATATGGCAATAGGGAAAGAGTTGGTTTCAGCTTATTCTGGACCGGCAGATGTTGATTCTTTTGAAGATATAGGGAAAGTTTCTGAAACCAAAACGGATAAAATAATCTACAGTGATTTGCAGAAGAAACTTTATAGTTTATATGAAGAGGTAAGGGAAATTAGAGAAAAAAAGAAAGTAACTGAAGATAAAATAATTTCAATTTTTAACGTTTTAAAGACTGAGTTTTCTCAAGATTGGTTGTTGGTTTTAGAGTTGTATGAATTAGCTTTAGATAAGGAGTATTTGGTAAAGGAAGAGTTGAGAGATTATTTAGAAAAATTAAAAAGTAACAAGAGTTACAGTACTTTAATAGAAAACGGACTACATTTGTTGTCGTAAGAATTAAAAAACAAATGGGGTTATTAAATTTTTTTAGGAAGAAAGATATGACAAACGAAATACAAGAATATTTAAATAAAGGGGCAGTAGTTTTAGATGTTAGAACTTTAGCAGAATGGAATGAAGGACACTCTGAAGGAGCGAAGCATATAGTTTTAACAGTAGTACCTTTAAATGTTGAAGAAATTAAATCTTGGAATAAACCAGTGATAGCTGTGTGTAAAAGTGGAGGAAGAAGTGGACAAGCTACACAGTTTTTACAAGGTCATGGAATTGACGTAATTAATGGAGGTCCTTGGCAAAATGTAGATCAGTATTTGGTTAAATAAATACCGAATTTAAAATTTTATAAAAGGAAATGCTTTTTGAAGTGTTTCCTTTTTTTGTTCCAAATTATTTAAGAATTTAAGGTGAGCTTCAGATTTAGGGTTAAAAGGTTTGTGAGCTAAACCTTTTTGAATACTCTCAATTTCCTGTATTGTTTTTTGGGTTACTTCATTAAAAAATACACTACTGAATTTTTCCCATATATAATTTATAGCTGTTTCATTGGGGTGTATCATGTCTTGTTTATAAAATCTATAGTCACGTAATTCATCCATCATAATTTCATAAGAAGGGAAGTAGTCAATGTTTTTTCTGTTGTCAGTTATTTGATGGATAGCAGAAATTAAATGAGCTTTGCTACGTTGGTTTTCAATAAATCCATCTTTTAAATGACGAACTGGCGAAACGGTATAGGTTATAGAGATGTCTTTATTTATAGATTTAATAAGAGTATTTATGGCGTCTAAACTTTCATGAATTTCATCAATAGAAAGGATTTCTTTTAAAAACTTTTTCTGAGGAATTTTATGGCAGTTTGCTACAATTTTATCAGAAGAAATATGTCTGTATATCCAAGCTGTACCTAGTGTTATAATTAAATGCGATGAGTTTTTTAAGTGTTCAAGAGTTAGTAGGGTATTGTTATTTAAGCTATCTAATAAGTCATCCTTGTTGGTGGAGCTTAAGTTAGAATGGGCATCAAAACAATGCCATCTTTCGTTGTGAAAAAAGATATCTTTTTCAGAATATTTCTTTTCATTGATAGCGTTTGTAATTAGGTTTTCAATTGCTTTTGGGTGAAATAAAATACCAAATGGATTTTGAATAGCTCTAAATTTGTAATAAGTAAGTTTTTTACCAATATTCTCTGTAAAGCAAGAACCAATTAAAGTAATTTCAGAATTGTAACTGATTGAGTTTAGGAGATTTTTTTTAATAGGTATCTGAGTTGATAATATCATAAAAAGAGAGCTATTTATACAAGTCAAAAATAATTATTGTTATTTTAAAAATTAATCAATTTACTTGTTTTATTTAAAATTGACTATATTTGTTTATTATTATTTGAAATAAGTTGAACAATATAAAAAGCATATTTACGATTAAAGACCTTGAAAATATCTCAGGGGTGAAGGCACATACCATTAGGATATGGGAAAAAAGATATAATTTATTAGAGCCTAACAGAACTAATACAAATATTAGATATTATTCTTCTGAGAGCTTAATGAAGTTGTTAAATGTAGTGTTGTTGAATAAACACAATTTTAAGATTTCTAAAATTGCTCAGATGAGTAATGATCAAATAAAAGTTAACGCTAGGGAGTTGGCGTTTAAGTATGCTGTAAATGATGAAGCTATCAATTCTTTTAAGATAGCGATGTTTCAATTTGATAAAGTTTTATTTAATAATACATATAATAAATTACTACATAAAAAAACATTTAGAAGTATATTCAAAGATGTCTTTGTTCCTTTTTTAAATCATATAGGGTTGCTTTGGCAAACAGATACTCTGCTGCCAGCTCATGAGCATTTCATTTCAAATTTAATTATTCAGAAAATACAGATAAACATTGAGAACCTTGAGCATTCAATAGTGAACACTGATAAAACTTATGTGCTTTTTTTACCGGAAAATGAAGTTCATGAATTAGGATTGATGTATTTGAATTATGAGCTTGTGTTAAGAGGATATCAAACAATTTATTTAGGTCAAAGCTTACCGTTGAATAATTTGAACTACTTTTTTGAAAGCAAATCTAAAATTTGTTTTGTTACTTCTATGACTGTGCGTCCTTATGATGATAAAGTAGTGGGTTATTTTTATGAAATAGAAGATGTGTTAAAAGGTACTGATCATGAATTAATGGCTGTAGGAAAAAAAGCAATGGACGTTGTAGGTATTGACTTTAAGTCTAATATTTCTATTTATCCATCAGTAATAGAGTTGCTTAGCGAACTCTAATTTTTTTTGTTAAAATTAATTTTGTTTAATCTTTTTTTGTTTTTGTTAAACATTATTTGTAGTTTTGAAATGTGTTTTGCTAGTCAAAACTATTTTTTTACTAAAATTAATTTTGTTTATGTTTTTTAAGAAAAGATTAAACAAAGTCTGAGGAGGCTAAAAAACAGACTGTAAAATAAAGAGAGTAAGCGCTAATTAAACAATATAATTATGTTATTTACAAAAAGTTTATCGAGGATACCCTTCTTCTTAGTTTTATTTCTAAGTATTTGTTTGTTTACATCCTGTAGTGATGATGATCCAATAATTATTGATAATGATGATATTGTACAAAAAGCAATAAAAACTTCTGACTTAAGTAGTTTGGTTGCAGCTTTACAAAGAGCTGATTTAGTTTCTGCTTTACAGGCAGATGGGCCTTTTACAGTTTTTGCTCCTAATAATAAAGCTTTTCAGGATTTATTGGATTCGAATAATTCATGGAATTCATTGGATGATATTCCTTTAGAGACATTAAAAACAGTTTTACTATTTCATGTTTTAAATGGTAAAGTTATGAAGAATGACTTGACGGATACTTATGTAAATACATTGGCAACTGGACCAAATGATGAGCCATTGTCATTACAGGTTGAGGTTACTGGAGCTGTTGAATTTAATGGAGATTCAAAACCAGTGACAACAGATATTTCAGCAACAAATGGTGTAGTGCATATTGTTGATAAGGTTATGTTGCCGCCAGATGTAGTAATATTGGCTTTAAATAATAGTGGTTTTACTTCTTTGGTAGCAGCGCTAACAGATTCTAGACATACAACAGACTTTGTTTCTTTGCTAAAAATGACAGGTCCATATACCATTTTTGCTCCTACAAATAGTGCTTTTCAAGCATTGTTAGATAGTAATGCTGCATGGAATTCATTAGCGGACATTCCAATAGCAACCTTAGAAGCAGTTTTAAAATACCATGTTTTTGCAGGAGGTAATGTGCAAGCTGATCAGTTAACAGACAACCAGGAGATAACTATGTTTAGTGGAGGTAAAGTTACTGTTGACTTGTCAAGTGGAGCTAAGTTAGAGACTTCATCAGGTCAATCGGTTGTGATATCTGTAACAGATGTTCAAGGTACTAATGGAGTTATTCATGCTATAGATAATGTATTATTACCTTAATTGTTAACTTATTGTATATGAGTGTGTTTTGTTTTTTTGTTAATCGTTTTTAAGTTATATTTATAATATATATAAAATTGGGAAAAAAAATATCAATAATAGGTTCAGGTTTTTCGTCGTTAGCAGCATCTTGTTATCTTGCTAAAGCAGGGTATGAGGTTGAAGTTTATGAAAAGAATTCAACAGTAGGTGGAAGAGCTAGGCAGTATAAAAGAGATGGTTTTACATTTGATATGGGGCCAACATGGTATTGGATGCCAGACGTTTTTGAGAAATTTTTTTCCGATTTTAATAAAAAACCTTCTGATTATTATCAGTTAAACAAATTAACACCAGCTTATCAAGTATATTTTGATGTTCTTGATTCAATTACAATACCCGGTAATTTAGAAGAAATTTATGAGGTATTTGAAAAAGAAGAGAAGGGAAGTTCAAAATATCTAAAACGTTTTTTAAAGTCGGCAGAATATAATTACAATGTGTCTATAAATGATTTAGTTTATAAGCCAGGTATATCCCCATTAGAACTAATAACGCCGGTAACAATTGGAAAAATTACACAGTTTTTTTCAACAATTAGAAAACAGGTAAGAAAAAAAATAAAAAGTAAAAAATTAATCCAAATATTAGAGTTCCCAGTCTTATTCTTGGGTGCAAAACCAAGTAATACACCAGCCTTTTATAACTTTATGAATTATGCCGATTTCTCCCTAGGTACTTGGCATCCTGTTGAAGGAATGTATAAAGTTATAGAGGCAATGGTTTCTTTGGCGGTTTCGTTAGGAGTACATTTCAAAACTGAAGCTATTGTTGAAGAAATTTGTGTAAATCCATTAGGAGATGCAAATGGATTGATAGCAAATGGTAATTTTATAGACGCTGATGTAGTATTAAGTGGTGCAGATTACCATCATACAGAAACACTTTTGCCTAAAGAATATAGACAGTATTCTGAAAAGTATTGGGAAAAGAAAGTTTTTGCCCCATCATCTTTATTATTTTATGTTGGCTTTAGTGAAAAGCTGAAAAATGTATGTCATCACACATTGTTTTTTGATACAGATTTTGATGAACATGCCAAAACAATTTATGATCAACCGAGTTGGCCAAAAGAACCACTGTTTTATGCAAGTTTCCCCTCGATAACCGATGGTTCTTTTGCTCCAACTAATAAAGAAGCAGCTACTTTTCTAATTCCTTTAGCCCCAGGGATAGAAGATACGCCTGCTTTAAGAGAAAAATACTTTAACATTATAATTGAAAGATTAGAAAAGTTAACAAAACAATCGTTAAAGGATTCAGTAATTTTTAAAGAAAGTTATTGTGTTAACGACTTTATTGAAGATTATAATTCGTACAAAGGAAATGCCTATGGTTTAGCAAATATTTTAACCCAAACAGCATTTTTAAGACCTAAAATAAAAAGTAAAAAAGTTAAGAACTTATTTTTTACAGGACAATTAACGGTTCCCGGACCCGGTGTTCCCCCTTCATTAATTTCAGGAAAAATAGCTTCAGATTTAATCATTAAAAACCACCAAAATGAAAAAACTATTTGATGAGGTTTCGTATTCGTGTAGTAAATTAGTTACACAAAAATATAGCACGTCATTTTCGTTAGCTACCAGAATGTTAGCGCCAAAAGTAAGAGTAGCTATTTATAATATTTATGGATTTGTCCGCTTTGCAGATGAAATTGTAGATTCTTTTCATGAGTACGACAAGGAAGAGCTTTTAACAAAATTTGAAAAAGATTATTACTTGTCAAAAAAGGAAGGTATTAGTCTAAATCCTATTTTGAACTCATTCATACATACAGTTAATACCTATAATATCCCAGATAATTTGGTAGGAGCTTTTTTGAAAAGTATGAGGGCAGATTTGTATAAGACAGAATATACAACAGAAGAAGAGTATAAAGAATACATTTATGGTTCTGCAGATGTTGTAGGGTTAATGTGTTTGAAAGTTTTTGTTAATGGAAATGAAAAACGATATAATGAATTAAAAGACGCAGCAATGCGTTTAGGTTCAGCATTTCAAAAAGTTAATTTTTTAAGAGATTTAAAAGATGATTATGAAGTATTGAATAGATCATATTTTCCAAATGTTAATTTAGAAAAACTAAATGATGCTTCAAAAGAAATGATAATTAAAGAAATAGAGGAAGATTTTGATTACGCTTTTAAAAATGGTATCTTAAAGCTACCAGTAGAAGCTAAGTTTGGAGTTTTTATAGCATACAGATATTACAAAAAGCTTTTAAAGAAATTGAAAGCTACTCCATCATCTAAAATTATGGATACTAGAATAAGAATTTCTAATCCAATGAAAATTAATTTATTGGCTAGAAGTTATGTGAAATATAAATTAAAACTAATCTAAAATGATATTTGCAACTGTCACAATACTAACTTTTATAATAATGGAAGGTGTTACATGGTGTACTCACAAATATGTAATGCACGGTTTTGGATGGTTTTTGCATGAGGATCATCATCAACCAGGTTATCCACATGTGTTTGAGAAAAACGATGCCTTTTTTGTGGTTTTTGCAATACCAAGTATGCTACTATTTTACTTTGGAATTAGACCAGAGCTAAATTATCTGTTTTTCATTGGTTTGGGTATTTTGTTGTATGGAATAGCTTACTTTTTAATACATGATGTATTAATTCATAGAAGATTTAGTTGGTTTAAGAATACAAAGAATAGATATTTAAGAGGTTTAAGAAAAGCACATAAGATACATCACAAGCATTTAGGTAAAGAAGAAGGAGAGTGCTTTGGTATGTTATTCGTGCCATTTAAATATTTTAAGAAAAGACAATGAGCAGTTACTTGTATTTAATATTAAATTTAGGAAGTATAAGTATACCTTTACTCTATAGTATTTTTGAAAAAGAGATACACTTTATTAAGTACGCAAAAATTGTTTTTCTCAGTATAGTTATAGTTGCGATCCCTTTTTTAGTTTGGGATGCAATTTTTACAAATTATGGTGTTTGGGGATTTAACAAAACCTATTTTTTAGGAGCAAAAATACTGCAAATGCCAATAGAAGAATGGATGTTTTTTATCTGCATACCTTATGCGTGTTTATTTACGCATGAGATGTTAAGGATTTATCAACCAAATTTAAAATTATCTAGAACACAGGCTATTATCATAAGTGTGGTAGCGATAATAATTGTTTTTTGGTTATTGATTTTTAATTTAGATAAAACTTACACGGTAGTAAATTTTTTATTATTTTTATCATTAATGCTTTATAGTTTAAAAAAGCATTTAATTGCGTTACAAGAATATTTTCCAAGTTTTCTGATAATTTTAGTTCCTTTTTTTATTGTAAATGGAATTTTAACAGGAAGTTTTATAGAGAGTCCAGTAGTTTGGTATAACAATTCAGAAAATATTAATGTTCGATTATTTACGATTCCCCTTGAAGATGTGTTTTATGCATTTAACTTATTGTTTTCAATACAGTTAATATTTAATCATTTTAAAACAAAAGTCTATGGGAATTAGTAAAGTTATCCGTTTTTTAATTTTTTTAAGTTTAAACTTTTTGGCATTAATCGTTGGGGTATGGTTAATGAATAATGGCCCCCAAACAGATTGGTACAAATCGTTAAATAAGGCGCCTTGGACGCCAGCAAACTGGGTTTTTGGAGCAGCCTGGTTTTTTATTATGTTTTGCTTTTCATTTTATATGACCAACTTAAGCTTCAGATTTAAACTAACTAAAGGAGGGTTTCTTATTGCATACTTATACATGGTTCAATGGATTTTGAATGTTATGTGGAATTACTTCTTCTTCAATCAGCATTATACAGTTTTAGGGTTAATTATAATAACCGCATTATGGCTGTTAATAGGGTATTTTACTGTTGAGTATTGTAGAAAAATGAAACTTTATACACTATTAATATTGCCATATTTAGTTTGGATGACAATCGCTACAAGTTTAAACGCTTATGTAGTATTTAATAATTAGAAATTATGAGTAGAAAGAAAAAAATAACACCAGAAATAATTATAGAATGGTATATGAACTCAGTTCTAATATCTGGAAAACCACATTCTATTTTTGAGTTTGCAAAGAATAACAATTTTGAAGAAGGAGATTTCTATAAGTTTTTTTCAAGTTTTGAAAGTTTAGAGAAGCAAATTTTTAAAACGTTTGCTAAAGAAACAATTCATATGCTTCATAAAACAGAAGCCTATCAAGATTATGGATCGAAAGAAAAACTATTAAGTTTTTATTTTACTTTTTTTGAGTTGTTAACCGCAAATAGATCTTATGTTTTACTTCAGTTAAAAAATAATAAGTTAGATTTTAATAAGCTTTCAGTTTTAAAGGAATTAAGAAAAGAGTTTATCAATTTTATAGATGGAATATCTCTTGAAAAGATTGATTTTAAAAATGATAAAATTAACAAGGTTCAGGATAAAACAATTGCTGAAAGTTATTGGATTCAATTATTAATGATTCTCAAGTTTTGGATAGATGATGAATCACCAAATTTTGAAAAAACAGATGTTTTTATAGAAAAATCAGTAAAAGCAAGTTTCGATATACAGCAAATAGCACCAGTAAAAAGTGTGATTGATTTAGCTAAGTTTTTGTGGAAAGAAAAAATGCCCATGGTATGAAAACACTAAATAAAATCCCCGTTTCAAAAATAGAAAGAGCTACAAAGTTGGTAACAACAGGGCTAAAAGTTGGAGTTAATTATGCCAAGTATTATGGGAATAAGTTAACACAAACAGAGGAAGAAGCTAGAGACCAATTAAATAAAGACAATGCAGAAGATATTTACGACGGGTTAAAGGAATTAAAAGGCTCTGCATTAAAAGTGGCTCAAATGTTAAGTATGGAGAAAAATTTACTCCCAAATGCTTACGTAGAAAAATTTTCATTATCGCAGTTTTCAGTACCACCATTATCTGGCCCCTTAGTTATAAAAACATTTAAAAAATATTTTAAGAAAACTCCAGAAGAGGTTTTTGATACATTTACAAATGAATCAGTAAATGCAGCAAGTATAGGTCAGGTTCATAAGGCGACAGTTAAAGATAAAAAGCTAGCAGTAAAAATTCAATATCCTGGTATTGCAAATAGTATTTCATCAGATTTAGCATTAGTAAAGCCAATGGCTATGAAAATGTTCAATATAAAAGGAGAGGGTTCTGATGAATATTTTAAAGAGGTAGAAAATAAGCTACTTGAGGAAACAAATTATGTCTTAGAGTTAAAGCAAAGTAATGAAGTAGCGAATGCATGCGCTAAGATTCCTAATTTGAAGTTTCCAGCCTATTATCAAGAATATTCGTCAGAGAGAATTCTTACAATGGATTGGATGGATGGTATTCATTTATCAGAGTTTACAGAGCAAAATCTTGATGAGAAGAAAGCTAATAAATTAGGACAAGCCTTATGGGATTTTTACATGTATCAAATGCATGTTTTAAAGAAAGTTCATGCTGATCCACATCCAGGAAATTTCTTGGTGTCTCCAAAAAACGAATTAATTGTTATTGATTTTGGTTGTATGAAGTCGGTGCCTGAAGATTTTTACGTTCCTTATTTTGAATTAGCAAAAAAAGAGAATATAGAAAATCCAGCTTTTTTTGAGAGTAAATTATACGAACTTGAAATCTTAAGAAAAGACGATACAAAAGAAGAGAAACAATTTTTTAAAGGGCTTTTTCATGAAATGTTATCTTTATTTACACAGCCTTTTCAAAAAGAAGAATTTGATTTTTCAGACGATGAGTTTTTCGGAAGAATAGCAGACTTAGGACAAAAGTATGCTAAAAATACCGAGTTAAAAAAGATGAATGGAAATAGAGGCTCCAAGCATTTTATTTATATAAATCGAACCTTTTTCGGATTGTATAATTTGATGCACGATTTAAAATCAAAAAAAATCAAAATAAATAATTATAAAAACCTGTAATGCATATTACAAGAAAAGAAATAGAAGCGTTTCCGCATTTGTACAAGATAAACCTAATGAATAGTATATCAGGGTACAAATCGGCAAATTTAATAGGGACTAAATCCCAAGAAGGGATAACCAATGTTGCGGTATTTAGTTCAGTAGTTCATTATGGTTCAAATCCACCTATTTTAGGATTTGTCTTGCGTCCAACTACAGTAGTCAGAAATACCTATAACAATATTAAAGAAACAGGGATTTATACAATTAATGCAATAAGTGAAGGTATGATAGAAGAAGCGCATCATACATCAGCAAAATATTCGGCAGAAATATCAGAATTTGATAAAACTAATTTAACCTCCGAGTATAAAAATAATTTTGATGCACCTTTTGTGGCAGAATCCCCTTTGCAATTAGGAATGAAATACCTAGAAGAATACCACATAAAAGCTAATGATACAGTTTTAGTATTGGGAGAGGTAACCGATTTATATTTTGAAGATACTATGTTATCGGAAGATGGTTTTTTAAATCTTTCTAAAGAAAATGTAGCAGCAATTAATGGGTTGGATACTTATATGGTAGCAAAAGAGTTTAAAAGATTGTCATATCAAAGACCAAAATAAATGAAAATATTAATCACAGGCACAACAGGATATGTTGGTAAGAGAATAATTCCAATCCTTCTTCAAGAAGGGCATACTCTTGTGTGCTGTGTGAGAGATTTAAATAGAATTCCTTTAGAGCTAAAAACTAAAAAAGAAATAGATTTTGTTGAAATAGATTTTCTAAAGCCTGAAAATCAATTACCAAAAGATATAGATGCAGCATATTATTTAATACATTCAATGTCTACCAGTAGTGACGATTTTGAAAGTTTAGAAGAAACATGTGCTAAAAACTTTAAAGATTTGGTAGAAAAAACAACATGTAAGCAGGTCATATATTTAAGCGGAATAGTAAATGACAATTCGCTTTCAAAGCACTTGCAGTCAAGATACAAAGTAGAACAAATATTAAGTAGTAAAGAATATGGTTTAACCACGTTTAGAGCGGGTATAGTAGTTGGAAGTGGAAGTGCTTCTTTTGAAATTATAAGAGATTTGGTAGAGAAACTTCCTATAATGGTCGCTCCAAGATGGTTACATACAAAAACACAACCTATAGCAATAAGAGATGTGTTATCATATTTAACAAAATCGCTTTTTAATGAAAAAGTGTATAATAAGTCATACGATATTTTTGGGCCTGAAGTGTTAACGTATAAGGAAATGCTGTTGCAGTTTGCAGAAGTAAGAAAGTTAAAGCGTATCATTATTACCTTACCAGTGTTAACTCCCAAATTATCATCATATTGGTTATATTTTGTTACTTCAACTTCGTTTAATTTAGCTAAGACTTTGGTAGATAGTATGAAAGTAGAAGTGATTGGGAGAGAAAGTAATATAAATGAAATAATAAATGTAAAACCAATTACTTATAAAGAAGCAGTTGATAGAGCTTTTGAGAAAATAGCCCAAAATTCAATGATTTCTAGTTGGAAAGATGCAAAAATAAGTGGTGTTTTTAAAAAAGAATATAGCGACTATATCGAGTTGCCTCATTTTGGATGCTTTAAAGATGTTAGGAGTAGGTATGTTAAAGATGAGCCAGAAACATTACATAAAATTTGGAGCATAGGAGGAAAAACGGGCTGGTATAGATTTAATACTTTATGGAAGATTAGAGGTTATATTGATAAGGTTTTTGGAGGAGTGGGGTTAAGAAGAGGTCGCAGACATCCTACAGAACTAGAACCTGGCGATGCACTTGATTTTTGGAGAGTATTATTAGCGGATCAACAGAATAAAAGATTGTTGCTTTTTGCAGAAATGAAATTACCAGGAGAAGCTTGGCTAGAGTATAAAATAGTGAAGAATAAATTATATCAAAGAGCGGTATTTAGACCTAAAGGAATATTAGGTAGAATGTATTGGTTTTTAGTACTGCCTTTTCATGGTTTTATTTTTAGAGGTTTAATAAATCATCTATCTAAATAGGTATATTTTTTTGAGTGTTAATTTTTTGTTTAAGAGTTTTTTAGTTATCTTAAACAAAATAAAAATTAAAGAGTTTAAATATTGGATAATAAAGAGAAAATAGTAGTAGTTTGGTTTAAGAGAGACCTTCGTTTACAAGATAACGAAGCAGTTTATAATGCTCTTAATTCTGATAAAAAAGTGCTATTTGTTTATCTTTTTGAAAATAGTCTTTTGAGTGATGAGCATTATTCAGAAAGACATTGGAACTTTATTAAAGAATCGATAAGAGATCTTAACTCTGAATTGTTGAAATACAATACAAGAGTTCTATCAGTGAAATCGGATGTGATTCCTTTTTTTAGGTATTTAAAATCACAAAAAAATATTACAGAAGTTTATTCGCATTTAGAAACAGGAATTTTAAAAACCTACAATAGAGATAAGTCATTTAAAAGATTTTGTGTAAACAATTTGATAGAATGGAAAGAGAATATCCATAATGGAGTATTTCGAGGTAGAAAAAATAGAGAGCATTGGAAAGAAGATTGGGAGTCATATATGGAAAAAGAAACCTTTTCTTTTACACCAACAAATGCAGATTTTATAAGAAGTGAAGAAATTGACCTTTTAACAAAAAACTTAAAAGAAGTAGACTTAAGTACGGAAAAGAGCAATTTTCAAGTAGGAGGTAGAGTTACTGGCATAAAATATATGCATAGCTTTTTCAATAATCGTTATAAAAATTATGCAAGACATATATCAAAGCCTAATGAAGCAAGGGAAAGTTGTAGTCGATTATCGCCATATATAGCGTGGGGAAATCTTTCAGTAAGAGAAGTTTTTCAACAAGTAAAAACAATAAGACCAAAAGTGCAAAATAAAAGAGCTTTAGATGCATTCGCTTCTCGATTGCGATGGCAAGCACATTTTATACAAAAGTTTGAAATGGAGTGTGTCATGGAAAGAGAAAGTATAAATAAAGGATTTCGAAAATTAAAAAAAGATGTAACAGAAAAATATGTAAAAGGTTGGAAAGAAGGTAAAACAGGAATCCCTTTTATAGATGCTTGTATGCGTTGTTTAATAACTACGGGGTATTTAAATTTTAGAATGCGAGCAATGTTGGTGTCCTTTTTTACACATAATTTATGGCAGCCATGGCAAGAAGCATCTAAATATTTATCAAAGTTATTTTTAGACTTCGAACCGGGAATTCATTTTCCTCAACTGCAAATGCAGGCAGGTGAAACAGGTATCAATACTATTAGAATTTATAATCCAATAAAAAACGGATTAGAACATGATCCAGATGCCATATTTATAAGTAAATGGGTGCCGGAGTTAGCAGATTTACCATTAATGTTCAAACATCAACCTTTTAAAATGACCGAATTGGAGCAAAAACTTTACGGTTTTAGTTTAGGAAAAGATTATCCAAAGCCAATAGTAGATGTAGAGGCATCAAGAAAAAAAGCATCGGATATTATCTGGGGATTAAAAAAAGATCCAGACGTAATAAGAGAAAGCTTAAGAATTATAAACAAACACATAATTAAATAATATGCTGTTCAATATAACATACGCGGATAAAGATGATTTGGCAGAAATCAATTCATTAGTAGGAAAACCTATGAGTTTTATCCAGTCGCTAAAGTTAAGAGGAGTAGGTTCGGGAAGAATGATTGTAGAGGAAGTAAGTACTAATCTCCAAAAAATATTAACCAAAGTGAATGAATTAGACTACGGTAGCATAGAGTTAAGACCTAATGGAGTAATAGTTTATATAACAAAGCAAATGAGAAGGTTTTGTTTGGTAGTGCCTTACTATAAGTTAGTAGTGTTTAATGATACATTTTTTAGTATTCACTCAGACAATAGTTTTATAAGGTTTCGTAAGGACATAAAATTTAAAGAAAATAAAAAGTTTATAGATAAAATGATGAATTTGAAGGGAGTAAAAACACAAAATCATTTTTTATGAATGAAAGAATGTTAGATAGAATAATAGAGATGGCTTGGGAAGATAGAACCACATTTGATGCAATTCAATATCAATTTGGTTTAAAAGAACAAGAAGTGATTGTTTTAATGAGACAACAACTTAAACCATCAAGTTTTAGATTATGGAGAAAGAGAGTTCAAGGAAGAAAAACAAAGCATGAACTTAAAAGAACCTTTATAAAAGGAAGGTTTAAATGTAGTAGGCAAAGGAATATTAGTAATAATAAGGTTTCGAAACGATAATTATGTTAAAACATAAACTAGGAATTACAAGAAAAGAACATTTTAATGCAGCACATAGACTGCATAACCCAAATTGGACTTTAGAAAAAAATAAAGAAGTTTTCGGAAAGTGTAATAATCCGAATTTCCATGGGCATAATTATGAATTGGAAGTAACAATAATTGGAGAAATTGATGAGGATACAGGTTATGTAATAGATACAAAAAAGTTATCTAAGCATATAAAAGAAGAAATATTAGAGCCGTTTGATCATAAGAATTTAAACATAGAAGTAGAAGAATTTAAAAAGTTGAATCCTACGGTAGAAAACATAGCAATAGTAATTTACAATAAGTTGCGAAGCGTACTTCGTAACGATTTAGAAATTAAAATTAAACTTTATGAAACACCAAGAAACTTTGTTGAATATCCCTACTAAAAGCAATTTTACAGGATTGAGTGTTGAAGAAATAGGTGATGATCATTTATACTTAGGAATAGAAACACCAATGGTGCCAGATGCTTTTTTGATTTCTAATGAAGAAAAGAAGGAAAAAATAGCAGGTTTGTTCAAGGAAATAATGGAAACTATGGGATTAGATTTGTCTGACGATTCTTTAAAAGGAACTCCCAAAAGAGTTGCTAAAATGTATATTGAAGAGATTTTTTCAGGACTAAATCCAGCTAACAAACCTAAGATAGCGTTATTTGATAACAAGTATCAATATAACCAAATGTTGGTTGAGAAGAATATTAGTTTTTATTCAAATTGTGAGCATCATTTTGTACCCATAATGGGAAAAGCACATGTAGCTTATATTTCATCAGGGAAGGTAATAGGGCTTTCTAAACTAAATAGAATCGTGCAATATTATGCTAAAAGACCTCAAGTACAAGAACGGCTTACTAACCAAATAGCAAGAGATTTACAAGAAATACTAGAAACAGAAGATGTAGCGGTTATTATAGAAGCAAAACATCTATGTGTCTCATCAAGAGGAGTAAAAGACGATTCTTCAGAAACAGTAACCTGTTTTTATGGAGGTAGTTTTAATACATCAAAGAAAATTGTTGAACTTCAAAATTATTTAAAATGAGTACAGTAAATTTAATTCAAGAAGCATTAGATTTTGAAAAAAATCATAAGAAGTTAAGAACTAGAAATGATAAAATTTTAGCATCAAGAAAAGCGAAAGAAATCATTTTATCAATAAATGAAATCTATAAAAAAACGAAAGATAAAAGCTTGATGGATATCATGAAACGCCTAACATTAATTAAACAAAAGGTAGAAAAAAGATTAAAAGGTAGGTTATGAAAACAATTGTAGTAGTAGGAGGAAGTAAGGGTATTGGAAAAGCAATAGTAGATAGTTTAAAAGAGACTACAAAAATTATTAATATAAGTAGAACTTCTACAGAAACACATTCCAATATTATAAACTATGAATGTGATATTACAACAGATGAGTTACCTGTATTGGAAGAAATACATGGTTTAGTTTATTGCCCTGGAAGCATCAATTTAAAACCATTTAAACGCTTAACTCTTGATGATTTTCAAAATGATTTTAATATCAATGTAAAAGGGGCAATAAAAACCATAAAAGCTTATGAAGACGTATTGTCTAAAAATAACAGTAGTGTAGTTTTTTTTAGCACAGTAGCGTCAAAATTAGGAATGCCTTTTCATGCTAGTGTTGCATGTAGTAAATCGGCAATAGAAGGATTAACAAAGTCCTTAGCGGCAGAATATGCTACAAAAATTCGCTTTAATGCAATAGCACCTACAATAACCGATACAACTTTAGCGGCAAGATTGTTAAGGAATGAAAAGCAACAAGAAATAATGAAAGAAAGGCATCCGTTGAAGAAAATATTAGAACCAACGGAGGTGGCAGATTTAGCTTGCTTTTTACTATCGAATAAAACAGCAGGAATAACTGGACAAATAATTCCGATAGATGCAGGAATAGTAAGTGTAAAAATTTAAAATAAGAAAAAATGAAGTGGTTAATATTAATAAGTGTTTTTTTCTTTGTTAGTGACGAAATTGTGGTTTTTGATAAAGCACAAAATTCTCAAAAATGGTATATCACAAACGATGTGGTTATGGGAGGATTATCGAAATCATCAATGGAGGTAAACAAAGAAGGTAAAGCAGTTTTTTCAGGAGAAGTGTCGACAGAAAATAACGGTGGATTTGCAATGACTAGATTACCTTTAGCTATCAATTTAGATGGTAAAAAATCAAAAATTGTGCTAAATTTAAAAGGTGATGGTAAAGAATATCAGTTAAGGTTGAAAGCAAGTAGAAGTCAACGTTTTTGGTATGTGCATAAGTTTAAAACTACTACCGAAAACCAAGAAATAGAATTACCTTTAGCAGACTTTTATCCGTCATTTAGAGGATATACATTAGATTTAGCGAATTTTTCTGGAGATCAGTTAAAGGAAATGGCAATACTTATAGGAAATAAAAAGAATGAATCATTCAATCTAGAAATAGAAAAAATAACCATCAGGTAAATGAAATTATTAAAAATAACAATACTTATGACACTATTTAGTTTTTTAGGAAATGCACAAACAAAAGAACCTAAAGAATCTTTGTATACGCTAAAAATAGAAGGAATATCAGGAGATGATTTGAATTTAAAGCAATACAAAGGAAAAAAGATATTGTTTGTTAATGTAGCTTCTAAATGTGGGTTTACAAATCAATATGATGGATTGCAAGAGTTGTATACAAAGTATAAAGATAAACTAGTGGTTATAGGATTACCATGTAATCAATTTGGCGCTCAAGAACCAGGTACACAAACAGAAATACAATCATTTTGTAGGTTAAATTATGGAGTCGATTTTCCTATGACAGAAAAAATAGAAGTAAAAGGAGAAAATCAACATCCAATTTATCAATGGCTTACACAAAAGTCTAAAAACGGAAAAATGAATTCTTCAGTAAAATGGAATTTTCAAAAATACCTTGTAGATGAAGAAGGTAGGTTGATAGATGTGTTTTATTCTATAACAAAACCTATGAGTAGTAAAATAACTAAACTGTTGTAAAGTGGTTCAATTCAAAAAACACTCAGGAATATATACTTTAACTACAGTACAGGTTTTAGATGTTTCTCTTGAAAAAGCATGGAGTTTTTTTAGTGCTCCTCAAAATTTAGAAAAGATAACACCATCACATATGGGGTTTCAAATAACATCTGAAGTAGATAAAAAAGCGTATGCAGGGCAAATTATAACTTATAAAGTAGGAATTTTACCAGGCCTAAAGTCTAGTTGGGTTACTGAAATAACACAAGTTAAAGACGAACAGTTTTTTATAGACGAACAGCGTTTTGGTCCTTATAAAATGTGGCATCACGAGCATTGGTTTGAAGAATTGTCAGAAGGAAAAACATTAATGAAAGACAAAATTTCGTATAAAATTCCATTTGGATTTTTAGGACACATAGCGCAAAGTGTTTTTATAAAAAGACAACTTAAAAATATTTTCGAACACAGATACAGTACTTTAGAAAAGTTGTTTAATGGAAAATAAGATAGTTGTTTTTTGGTTTCGTAGAGATTTACGATTGAATGATAATAAGGCGTTAAGTATAGCGCTTAGTTCAGGTTATAAAGTACTACCTATTTTTATTTTTGATGAAGATATTCTTGATAAGTTACCTAAGGATGATGCTCGTGTAAACTTTATTCATCAAGAGTTAAAAAATATAGATGAAACATTAAAACTGCATCAATCATCATTGTTGGTTTTAAAAGGAAAACCAATAGATGTTTGGCAAAAATTAATTGAAGAATATGAGGTAGCAAAGGTTTTTACAAATAAAGATTACGAACCTTATGCAATACATCGAGATGCTCA
Organism: Tenacibaculum aiptasiae; assembly: GCF_965221665.1. Taxonomy (NCBI): domain Bacteria; kingdom Pseudomonadati; phylum Bacteroidota; class Flavobacteriia; order Flavobacteriales; family Flavobacteriaceae; genus Tenacibaculum; species Tenacibaculum aiptasiae. The sequence goes on along the minus strand of NZ_CBDCSN010000002.1, from coordinate 742,331 downwards.
AGTACAGTCCTTTTTAAAAGAGAAAGGAATAGAGTTTAATTCGTTTAAAGATCAAGTAATTTTTGAAAAAGATGAGGTTGTTAAAGAAGACGGAACTCCTTATACCGTGTACACGCCTTATAAAAATAAATGGTTAAAGGCTTTTAAGGAAGAAGAACATACACAAGAATATAAACTTGAGTTTTCTAATTTTTTAGAGATTTCAAAAGCGTTTCCTGCTATAGAAACTATTGGGTTTAAAGAGAGTACTATAAAGGTAAAGCCTTATAGCTTAACCCAAATAGCCACTTATGATGAAACTAGAGATTTTCCTTCAAAAAACACGACTTCTTATGCTTCGCCACACTTGCGTTTTGGAACAGTAAGCGTAAGAAAAATGGTGAAAAAAGCACTTCAGTTAAATAGTACCTTTTTAAATGAATTGATTTGGCGTGAGTTTTTTATGCAAATTCTCTATCATTTCCCAAAAGTAGTTACTCATAATTTTAAGCAAAAGTATGATGCAGTTCCATGGAGAAATAACAAAGAGGATTTTGAAAAATGGTGTAAAGGAGAAACAGGATATCCAATGGTAGATGCAGGAATGCGAGAACTGAATGAAACAGGGTATATGCACAATAGAGTACGCATGATAACTGCTGGTTTTTTATGTAAGCATTTACTTATCGATTGGCGTTGGGGAGAAGCATATTTTGCAGAAAAACTATTAGATTATGATTTGTCTGCAAATAATGGGAATTGGCAATGGGCAGCAGGAACTGGATGTGATGCAGCTCCTTATTTTAGAGTTTTTAATCCATCAGAACAATTAAAAAAGTTTGATAAAAACTTAGTGTATGTGAAAAAATGGGTAAAAGATTTTGAAGAGCTTACCTATCCACAACCAATGGTAGCACACAAATTTGCAAGAGAAAGAGCAATTAGCACTTATAAAGAAGCCTTAGCAAGAGTTTTATGAGGCTTTACTTTTTGAAAATAATATTTTGATTCTTTTAAATAAAAAAGGTTCAAAGAAATACAAACTTTGAACCTTTTTTAATGATTTTATAAACTAGTAATTACACTACATATTCTTTAGCTTTATCTAATACTTTAGGTAAGCCTCCTGGGTTTTTACCACCAGCAGTAGCAAAGAAATTTTGTCCACCACCACCACCGTGGATATATTTTCCTAATTCACGAACTACTTTACCAGCATCATAACCACGCTCATTTGCTAACTCTTTAGAAATATAACAAGTTAACATTGCTTTTTCTGGAGTAGCTGAAGTAGCAAATAATAAGAATAGGTTTTTGTGTTCGCCACCTAATTCAAACATTAGGTTTTTAATACTATTTTGATCTAAATCTACTTTAGTAGCTAAGAACTGAACACCATTAACTTCCTCTAATTGATTTTTAATGTCGCCTTTCATGTTTTTAGCTTTGTCCTTTAAAAGCTGTTCTATTTGTTTTTTTAAGGCAGTATTTTCAGTTTGTAAGTTGTTTACAGACTTAGCAACATCTTTAGGGTTTTTTAATAACTGTTTTACAGCAGTAAAATTACGTTCAACATCTTCAAAGTATTCTCCAACAGCTACATTAGTAATTGCTTCAATACGTCTAATACCAGCAGCAACAGCTCCTTCTGATTTTATTTTGAAATACCAAATGTCACCTGTTTGTTGTACGTGAGTACCTCCACATAATTCCATTGATTGTCCAAACTTAATAGCACGAACACTATCTCCATACTTTTCACCGAACAATGCTATTGCACCTTCATCAATAGCTTGTTGCATAGGAATACTTCTTCTTTCTATTAAAGGTAAGTTTTCACGAATACGAGCATTTACAAATTCTTCAATTTCTTGTAGTTGATCTTTGTCTACTTTTGAGAAGTGAGAAAAGTCAAAACGTAAATAATCTGGGCTAACTAACGATCCTTTTTGCTCTACATGTGTTCCTAAAATAGAACGTAATGCTTGATGTAATAAATGCGTAGCAGTATGATTACTTGCAGATAAACGTCTAAATTCATCATTTACAACAGCCTTAAACGTTTCATTTAAGTTTTTAGGAAGGTTTTTAGTAAAGTGAATAATTACGTTGTTTTCTTTTTTAGTATCTACTACATAAATAACATCACCATTAGAAAACTCAATATAACCTTTATCACCAACTTGTCCACCACCTTCTGGGTAGAACGGAGTCATGTTGAATACCAATTGGTATTGATCTCCATCTTTTTTGGTAGTAACTTTTCTATAACGAGTTAGTTTTACATCAACACTAAGTGTATCGTAACCAACAAATTCTTCAACTTCATCTTCAATTAATACAATCCAATCACCAGTTTCACTTGCTGATGCAGCACGAGAACGATCTTTCTGAGCTTTCATTCCTGCATTGAATTCCTCTTCATTAATCTCGTATCCTTTCTCACGAGCAATAAGCTGTGTTAAGTCTAACGGGAAACCATAAGTATCATATAACTCAAAAGCTTTTTTACCAGAAACCGTTTTACCTTCAGTTGTTTCAATTACTCTATCTAGTAATAATAAACCTTGATCTAAAGTTCTTAAAAAAGAAGCTTCCTCTTCTTTAATTACATTATGAACTAATGAATATTGTTTTCTAATTTCAGGAAAAGCATCTCCCATTTGGTGAGATAAAGTTTCCGCTAACTTGTATATAAATGGTTCTTTTTTGTTTAAGAAAGTAAATCCATAACGAATAGCTCTACGTAAAATTCTTCTAATTACATAACCAGCACCATTATTGCTAGGTAATTGACCATCGGCAATAGCAAAGGCTACGGCACGAACGTGATCTGAAATTACACGAATTGCAATGTCTATTTTTTCATCTTTACCGTAAGAAATTCCAGTAATTGTTTCAACTTCTCTAATTAACGGTGTAAATACATCTGTATCATAATTAGATTGAACATTTTGTAAAACCATACATAAACGCTCAAATCCCATACCTGTATCAATATGCTTTGCAGGTAAATCTTCTAATGAACCATTAGCTTTACGGTTGAATTGCATGAAAACTAAGTTCCATATTTCAACAACTTGAGGATGGTCTTCGTTAACTAATGTTTTACCATCAATTTTAGCTTTTTCTTCAGCCGAACGAATATCAACATGAATTTCTGAACATGGACCACAAGGACCTTGATCACCCATTTCCCAGAAATTATCTTTTTTATTTCCCATTAAGATACGATCTTCAGAAATGTATTGTTTCCATAAATCGTATGCTTCTTGATCCATTTTAGTACCGTCTTTTTCGTCACCTTCAAAAACAGTTACATATAAAATGTCTTTATCTATTTTATAAACTTCGGTTAATAATTCCCAAGCCCAAGCAATTGCTTCTTTTTTAAAGTAATCACCAAAACTCCAGTTTCCTAACATTTCAAACATGGTGTGGTGATAAGTGTCATAACCAACCTCTTCCAAGTCGTTGTGCTTACCAGAAACACGTAAACATTTTTGAGAATCTGAGATTCGATTATTTTTTGGAGTGGCATTCCCTAAGAAAAACTCTTTAAAAGGCGCCATACCAGAGTTGGTAAACATTAAAGTAGGATCGTTCTTTAACACCATAGGTGCCGAAGGAACGATGTCGTGTTGTTTTGATTTAAAAAATTCTAAAAATTTAGCTCTAATATCCTGAGATTTCATACAACTCTAGTATCTTAATTCTGTTAAATTATCATTAAAAAACCGCTTTAGAAAAGAAGTTTTAAAACATTTTGTAAATTTGTGAGTTTCTAAACATAACCCCTTAAAACAAGTTGCTCGTTTAAAGAGCACAAAAATAGTACATTTAGCATTATGGCGAAAGTAAAATATTATTACGACCCAGAGACTTTATCATATCGAAAAATAGAAGCTAAAAAAAGCGAAACTTATAAGAAATCTTTTTTAGGAATTATAAGTGCTTTATTAATTGCATTTTTCGGTTTTATTGGGTTTAGCCAATTCTTAATGTCGCCTAAAGAAAGAGCTCAAAAGAGGGAGTTAGATAATTTAAAATTACATTATGAGTTACTTTCAAAGAAAATGGAAGAGAGTTCTAATGTTTTAAGAGAGTTACAAGAACGCGATAATAATATTTATAGAACTTATTTTGAAGCAAGTCCTATTCCAGAAGAACAGCGTAAAGCAGGGTTTGGTGGAGTAAATAGATATAAACATTTAGAAGGATTTGATAATTCTGAAATGGTAAAAAATGTGACTAAAGATTTAGATGTATTAGCAAAGCAAATGGTGGTACAATCTAAATCCTTAGATGAAATTGTTTCTTTAGCAAAAGAAAAAGAAAAAATGTTGGCTTCGATACCAGCTATTCAACCTGTGAAAAATGAGGATTTAAAAAGAATGGCTTCTGGTTATGGAATGCGTTTGCACCCAATATTAAAATCTTGGAGAATGCACAACGGTATGGATTTTACTGCACCAACTGGTACTCCAATTTTTGCTTCTGGAAATGGTAAGATTAAAAAAGCACATCGTAGTTCTACTTTTGGAAAAGTAGTTTATATAGATCATGGATATGGTTACGAAACTATTTATGCACACATGAGTAAGATTGTAGCTAAGAAAGGACAGAAAGTAAAACGTGGCGATTTAATCGGTTATGTTGGAAATACTGGGCGTTCTGCTGCTCCTCACTTACATTATGAAGTACACAAAAATGGGAGAGCTGTAAATCCTATTTATTATTACTATGGCGATTTAACTCCTGAAGAGTTCGTAGCAATGCAAAAAGCATCTCAACAAAAAGGACAATCTTACGATTAATCATTAATTGGCTATGAATAATGTATATTGATTTACCTGATAAAAGATATTATAAGATTGGAGAAGTAGCCAAAGCTTTTGGAGTAAATGTTTCTTTAATACGTTTTTGGGATAATGAATTTGAAGTAATTAAACCTAAAAAGAATGCAAAAGGGAATAGGTTATTTACCAAAGAAGATGTTGAAAACTTCAAATTAATATACAATTTAGTCAAAGAAAGAGGTTTTACTTTAGATGGTGCGAGGCAAAAACTAAAGAAAAATCCTAAAGAGGTTGTTAATAACCACGAAATTATTAGTCGATTAGAAGCGGTTAAAGCTGAATTGCAAAAAATCAAGAATCAATTATAATAAAAAATAGAAAATGTAGTTGCTTACTTTAAGTAATTAGATTGTTGTGTTTTTCTAACTCATACAATTTAGAAATTGTTAATTCAACTCATTTTATAATGATAAAAAAAAGCCTAATTCTACTATCATTTTTGTTAATTGCTAGTTGTCAAAATTTTGGACAGTTAAAAGTATTAGCCAGTTTACCCGATATTTTAGAAGAAGTTTCTGGAGTTCAAAAAATTAAGAATTCAGATTTATTATGGATGCTTAATGATAGTGGGAATGCTCCTGTTATTTACGGTGTTGATACCAAAGGAAATATTATAAGAGAAATAGTTGTAAACGCTAAAAACCACGATTGGGAAGATCTTACTTCTGATGATGAAGGGAACTTGTATATTGCTGATTTTGGTAATAATGGTAACAAGAGAAAGAATTTAAAAATCTTGAAAATTAAGAATGAAGATTTATTAAATAATGATGAGGTTGATGTTGAAAAAATAAAGTTCTCATATCCTAATCAGGAAAAGTTTCCACCTAAAAAGAAGAAACGTTTTTTTGATGCTGAAAGCTTGTTGTATAAAGATGGTTCGTTATACATTTTTACTAAAAGCAGAGTAAAAGGAAACTACGGAGAAACTAGTTTATATAAAATTCCAGCAGTAAAAGGACGTTACACAGCAAAATATGTTTCATCTTTTGAAGCTTGTAGCGATTTTCATTGTTGGATTACTTCCGCAGCAATATCACCAGATGGGAAAAAGATTGTTTTGTTAAATCACCAATCGGTTTATGTATTTACAAATTTTACAGGTGATAATTTTATGTCAGGAGATGTAAAAGAATTTCCTTTAGGACATGTTTCTCAAAAAGAGAGTGTTGCTTTTAAAGATAACAATACCCTCTTTATTGCTGATGAGAGAGACCATTTAGAAGGAGGAATGTTGTATGAGTTTAGCTTAAATAAAGCTCAATAACATCATTGCCCAACCAACAATTAATAATAAGCCGCCTAAAGGAGTAATTGGCCCTAAAAACTTCATTTTTTTACCTTTTGCATCAGACAATACCAAACCGTAAATGCTAAAAGAAAAAAGGATGATTCCTAAAATAAAAGACCAACCCATTAATTGATTTGGAGTAGAAAAGTTTGTACCTACAAAAAGCAATACAATTGCATGATACATTTGATATTTTACTCCAGTTTCAAACGATTTTAATTGATCGTCTGATAATATCTTTTTTAAAGCATGTGCTCCAAAAGCACCAAGAATTACAGCTAACATTCCGAAAATAGCTCCAGAAATTAATATAGTTTGTTGTGTTATCATAAGAAGAAAAAAGACTTTACGAATGCAATGTAAAGTCTTTATATTTTAAGTTAATAATTACGAATTAAAAAGAGAATCCAATTCCGAAGGCAAATCTGTCTTCGTTAGAGTTTCCTTGGAAATATGAGATATTCATGGTGAATAAATCGATACCACTTAACCAAACAGATCCACCATAACTTGTATGCCAAGTAGTAGAGTTTGGAGAGTATGGAGACCAAACACGTCCATAATCAAATCCTCCAGTGATTCCTATTTTCATTGGTATAATACCAGTGTTTAAGCGTCCAAAACGTAAACGTAAATCATTTGAATGGTAAAAGCTTTCTGTACCAGTAAAACGTTGACGATTAAAACCTCTTAAGCTTTTATCTCCACCTAAAGTTGCTCCTTGGTAAAATTCAAATCTATTTCCAATATTGATGTGAGTTCCAATTTCTGAAGCAAAAACTAAAGAACGGTTTTGTACTAAGTTTTGATAAAAAGCTAATGAACTTTTAATGTATCCAAAACGTCTATCAAAATCATCCGACTTTGTTTTAGCTCCAATAGATGCTTCAAAATTCATTCCTTTCGTAGGAAAACTAGCATTATCTACTCGATTGTGGGTAAAGCTTAATTCACCACCTAAGAAATAATTTGTATCGAAAATATTAATTGGTGATTGATTAAAATTGGTAATATTTCTATTTGGAGTGTTTTGAATTTCATAACCTTCAACAGAAGCTGATAGTTTTACAATACTACCACCTCTAAGCCTTCTTAATAATGAAGGAGTAAAGCTTAATTCGCTTCTTTTTACTCTATAAAAATCTAAATCCTCATCCATGTCTCCAGTAGGCATTAAGAATGAAGAGTCATTCCCCCATCCAAAGAAGTTGATAGAATAATTGTCGCTAGTAACTTTTGCTTTTAAATGTAAACTCCAGTTTCCAATAAATTCAGTAAACTCTCCATTGTATTCTACATCATAACCACTTGTTGATGAGTAATAATTTGCAGAAACTATATGTTGACTTCCAAATGGGCGTTTTTTAAATCCTTGTTTGGTATATGTAAGCGTAGCTCCGAAAAAGAAACCATCATCAGGGTTACTTCCTATATTAGGGAAAACTACGGTTGTGTTATTGTTAATATCACGGTGATTGTACGTGTTTTTGAAATAATTATCAGAACGTAAATCGGCAGTTTCAGAACTTGGATTTACCGTGTTTTTCTTCGATTTGTAATCGTAGATTTTTGTTTTCTTGCTCCATCCAGAAACTTTAGAATCATCTGTATAAACATCATGATCTTGTCCTCCAATGATTCGTAGTAAAATACCATCATTTACATCTCCTGAAATTAAAAATTCATCATCACCATTTAAACCATATAATTGTACTTCTTTAGTTTCTTTTGTTTTAAATGTACGATTGTAAATTTCGTTATCTTTTCTAAATACAGTTACATTGGTTTCATCATCATTTAAACGTTTGATAATAAATTTATCTTTTTTATCAGTTCCAACTACATAAACAATTTTTGCTTGTTTTTCGTAATAACGTTTAGCTATATCTTTTAACTTGTTTCTACGTGCTTTTATTTTAGCTATGGTTTCTTCACCATCAATATCATAAATAGATTTAGGTAATTGTTTAATAGCATTTTCAATTACTTCATCGGTTAAGTTCTTTTGAATGTAATCGGCTTGTTTATACCAATCGTCTAGAGTTAATTTATTTAAAAATTCAGCATCAAAGAATCGAGGGTAATTGTTGTACCATTTCATGTCTTTAATATCATCTTCAAAAGTTTGCATGTTTTTTACTAAAGGAGCAAACTGTTGAAAAAGTGGAATCATAACTCCATCAAATTTAGAAAAAGGTTGATCTCTATCTCTTGGAATAGGGCGATAAAAAGTTTTTCCATCATCAGTTTTAAAAGAAGCCCAGCGCCATTGGTCTTCGTGCCTATCCCAGTCACCAATAATCATGTCAAACAAACGAGAACGTATAGCCCAATCTTGATCTACTGAGTGTTTACCATTCTTTCTTATTTTCTCTAAAACATCAAAGGTGTTTACTATTTTCTTTGAGTTTCCAAAGTTGTCTAATTCGCTCCTATCTCCAGCAGGACGTTCTTCTAGTAAGTATAAACTTCCTCCAAAAATATCATTGTATTGCCCTAAAATTGGTTGTTTAGGCATGTAATATAACTTAGGATTGGTATGGTAAATATTTACCGATTTAGCCATATCTGGAATAACAAATGCTGCATAAGGATGCGACATGGTAAAGATATCCTGAACTACATCTACTAAAAATGTACCTTTTAAAATACCACCCATAATACGACTTCCATCTTTTACAATAGATCGTAAAACATATTGTTTACCATCTGGATTTTCTAATCGTAGTGAGTTGGTTTGGTTTCCTCCACCTCTTCGAATTGGTTTTAAACCACCGTAAACTTTGTCAAGTTCTAAAACAGGAACTTTTACCTTTTTGCCATATTTTTCTCTATGTAAATCTCCCCACATAAATTTATGGAAGCCACTTACTTCTGTACTTTCTTTATCATAAATAGATGTTTCTACGAATTCTTTGTGAGCGTCATATTCTGGGAAGCTATTATACTCTTGTGTTTTTTTAGGTTTTATAATTTCCTTGCTAAATAATAATTTGTTTCCATCTTTTTCATTTGCCGAATAAAATTCAACAATAGCAGAACCATCTGTATAATAATTTAAAATAGCATATCCATGATTTCCATAAGTAAATTGAGCTCCATAGTTTGCTAAGGCAGCTGACTCTTTTGAACCTGAACCGCTAATTATTTGTTTGAATTTCCCGTAATTAAGAATGTTTTCGTCTACTGGGTTGTCTTCAATATATTGTAAATTGTGTTCATGACCAGATACAAAAACAATATTTTGTCTAAAATCACCAGCAATAGTTTGTAGTTGTTTTACAAAATCAGTGTAGTTTTTATTAAAAATATCGGTTTGAATTCCTACATGAGTACGTAATCCGTTTTTTAATGTTCCTAAAATAGGAAATGGTTTCATATGGTCTTTAAAAGAATAACTTCCTCCATGAGGTCCATTACTAAACATTGGGTGATGCATTGCTACCACAACATTTTTGTAACGGTTCTTTTTAAATAACCCCCAAACTTCATCAATAAAACGTTCACGTGTTTTAATATCACAGTCTTCGTTAATAGTAGGGTGTTTGTCCCAATCGGCAATAAACCAACGGCTATCAATAATAATTAATGTTATATCGTCGTTTATTTCAACCTTTTTTAAGCCACAACCATCTTCTGGTAAAAAAGAATTTTTACCTAAGGCTTTTTCTACTATTTTTTCTTGACGCTTTAATCCTTTTAATCCGTTGTACCAATCGTGATTCCCAGGGATAAAAATTGGTTTCCCTTTGAAGTCTTTTACAGCATCAATTTGTGTTTGTATTCTATGTTCAGCTAAGGCTCTTTCTTTACTACTTTTTTTAGGTACTCCATAAGGATATACATTATCACCCAAAAATAAAGCTGTCGAATTTTTATCTGATTTGTTTAAGGCTTCTTGAAAGTAGGTTAATGACGGGATTGTTTTTCCCATTTCTGCATTACCTGCATCTCCAATCAAATAAAAGGAATGTGCTATTTTTTTATTGGTAGTTACTGTTTTTGGAGCTGTCTTATCAGCATACTTTGCATTGTAAGAAGCACAACCAATCAGCAACATAATTGTTATAAAATATAGAAATGATTTTACTGAATTCATGGTTCGGTGTTTAGTAGTGTAAATTTACCTCTTTTTTACCATTAGAGCTACAAAGTGGCTATAAAATAAACGGTTTTAGTAGCTTGTTTTAAATGCTAAGAATCGATTAAGTTTTTATAATCTTTAAGTGTATCAATATCAATCAAATTAGTTGGAGGCATTTTAATAATTGCAGAAAGATTTTCTTTTAAAAAAATCTTTGCACCATTGTCTCCTTTTAATGTTTTTAAATCATTAAAATATGCTTTTGGAAAAACTACAGGAACTCCTGCTTTTTCATTATAGTTTGAAGCTATAATTTTTTCTGGATTTTCAGAGGATATTTTGATTAACTCATTAAGATATTCGCTTGTAATATTTGGTTGATCTACCAACATAATCAATACATTGTCATAGTTTTCTTCAACTTGAAGTATGCCTGCAATTATACTTGAGCTTAGCCCTTTTTTATAATTCGGATTTGTAATAATAGGAACTTCGTTTTTCTGTACTATTTTCTCTAAAGTTTTTTTATTAGCTCCCAAAACACAAAAAACACTATTAGCATTTGATTGTGTTGCGGTTTTAAGAGACCAACCTAAAAGAGTTGTTTTTTTATATGGGAGTGCTTGTTTTATAGTTCCCATTCTTGATGAACTTCCTGCTGCTAATAAGATAATTGCGGTTTTTTGCATATAGTTAACTATGAATTCGACCTGTTACTTTTTTTAATGAGAACACCTCTTTTTTACGAATTACTGATAGTATTTCTGCTAAAATAGACAAGGCTATTTCTTCGGGTGTTTCTGCGCCAATGTTTAATCCGGCTGGGGTATGGATTTTTTCAAGGAAATTGTCGGATACTTCAGGAGAAAATTCAAACAGCTCATTGAATAGTTTTTCTCGTCGTTTGGCTGCTCCTAAAATTCCTATATAAACAGGGTTTTGTTCTTGTAGTTTAATTAACCAACGTAGGTCGTATGTGAAATTATGATTCATAATAACCACAGCTGTATCTTGGTTAATGTTTTTCAAATCGATAACTTCTGGAGTTTGTGCTATTACCGATTTTGCTCCTGGAAAATCAGATAATTGTTTTGGGTCTTTAATTGATGTAACTACATCAACTTCCCAGCTTAGTTGTACAGCTTGTTTGCATAGTTTTACAGCATCGTGTTCTCCTCCAATAATTAATAAACGAAATAAGGGAGATAAGGTTTGAGAGAATACTTGTAAATCTTTAAAGTTTGCAGGTTCATTTCCTTCAAAAAAAGAAAAATTTTTATTGTTTTGAAATTTAATTATAGAACTAAAATTACCATATGCTTCATCTTCTTTTTTATAAAAAGATTGAATATTAAATGATTCTCTATTTTCTAAACTGTTGGTAAATACATTTATAAATTCTGAAGAAATTTTGAAAGGCTCTAGTAGTATATATAAAATACCTTCACAACCTAATCGATAGCGACCATCGTAAGTTATTATTTTAGATACTCCAGTTTCAAAAACTGTTTGTGCTCTTCTTTGTACTTCCTTTTCTACACAACCACCACTTACTGCACCTATCATGTTTCCATCGGAAGAAAGTAACATCCTAACACCAGGTTTTCTATAGGAAGATCCATCTAAATCAACTACAGTAGCCAAAACATTATGAATGTTGTTTTGTTGGTTTCGTATAGTTTGTTGAATAATTTCTTTGAATTCGTATGTCATAAGCCATCAATTTACAAAAAGTATTTTTATTCGTTATTCCACCATGTTGAATACGCTTTAATTTTATCTTCAATTATGATTGGTTCACCTATTTTAGGAACAACTAAAGGTAAGTTGAGCTCCGCTGCTTTTTTTGAAACCCTTATAACAGGATCGTTCCAATCGTGCATAGCTAAACGAAAAGCTCCCCAGTGAATAGGCATCATTTTTTTTGCTTGTACATCTATTCCTGCCTGTACAGTTTCTTCTGGCATCATATGTATTTCAGGCCACATTTTATTGTATTGTCCACATTCCATTAAGGCTAAGTCAAAAGGACCATATTTGTTTCCAATTTCTTTAAAATGCGAATTGTAACCGCTATCTCCACTGAAAAATAAATTATCTGTTTCAGTTTTAATAACCCAAGAACTCCATAATGTACTTCCGTTATTTTCGAATCTTCTTCCCGAAAAATGTTGGGAAGGAGTACAAACAAATTTTATGTTTTTATAATCAATTTCTTGCCACCAATCTAGTTCAGTAATTTTATTATCAGGTATTCCCCAAGCTTTTAAATGTGTACTAACTCCTAAAGGAACGATATAATGTGCTACTTTATTTTTTAAACGTTTAATAGATTCATAATCTAAATGATCGTAATGATCGTGTGAAATTAGAATAACGTCTATTTTGGGAAGCTGTTCAATTTCAATTGGAATTTCTTTATTAAATCTTCGCTGTGCATCTCTTGAAATAGGAGAAGGCATTTCTGTGAGCATTGGATCTATTAGAATGTTTTTATTATTGGTTTGTAATAAAAATGCTGAATGTCCAAACCAAAGAAGTCTAGTTGCTTCTTTATAATTAGCAATATTAGTAGAATCAGCTTTTAATATTGGAAGTTCTTTTTTAGGTTTAGCATTCGGAAATTTTTCAAACAACATTTGTTTTAAAATACCTATGGTTTTGTCAAATGTCATTTTTTGCTCTATCCCTCCAATATTATGAAATTTACCGTTTTTATAGTTTTTAGATTTTACATATTCTGCTTGCAATTCTTTTGAAACATTTCCTCCAAATACTGGATTAAAATTAACAAATAGTAGGTATGCAATTATAAAAATTGCAATTATTGAAATAACTGCGATTGTCATTTTTTTTAAAAGTTTTTTCATGAGTTAAGAAAGCTTTTCAGCTAAGACATTTATGTCTTTATTTTCTAAATGTTTTAAGGTTTGTGTATGATGTAAAGAGTTTATCATCGCTAAACCGATTTTTGTAGTAGTTGTAATGTTTTTTGATTTTTTCATTAAACCAAAAAAAGGAGTTAGAAGTATATAAATAATACTATACCAGTTGGTTCTCGATTTGATTCCTTTTTCTGGAATGATGGCTCCAGGGCGAAATGCATAAGCATCTTTAAATCCTTTGTTAAAAATATAATTTTCAGTTTTCCCTTTTACACGAGCCCACATACTACTTCCATTTTCTGAGCTATCTGTTCCAGCACCAGAAACGTAATTGAAAACCATATTTGGATTTATTTTATGCAAAACATCAGCAAAAACCTTGACAATATTGAATGTAATTTGTGTGTATTTTTCTTCGTTCATTCCTACGGAAGAAATCCCCATACAAAAGAAACAAGCATCATAGCCTATCAATTTATCTTTGATAGATGTTAGTTGTGAAAAGTCTTTTAGTAAAACTTCTTCTAACTTTGAGTGTTGGATATTTAAAGTAGAACGATTAATAACCAATACTTTTTCAATATTGACATCATCTAAACATTCTAATAATACGCCTTTTCCTACCATACCGGTAGATCCCGTAATAATTACTCTTTTCATGATTTTTAATTTTGAGATCTGTATTTTGCGGGGCTTGTTCCTGTTTGTTTTTTAAAAAGTTTGCTGAAATGTTGTGGGTATTCAAAACCTAAATCGTAAGCAATTTCACTAACAGAATCTGTTGTGCCTAATAGTTTATTTTTTGCTTTGTTTACTACAAAAGCATAAATATGATCTTTAGCACTTTTCCCTGTTTCTTTTTTTAATAAATCACTTAAATAGTTTGGAGACATGTTTAATTGTTCGCCACAATACTTTACCGATGGAAGTCCCAGTTTTGAAGGTTTGTCTGATGAAAAATATTCACGAAGTAATATTGCGAGTTCTGTTACATGATCTTGATGAAGATTGGTACGAACATAAAATTGACGGTCGTAATAACGATTACAATAATCTAAAATAAGTTCAAGGGTAGATATAATTAACTTCTGACTATGCTTATCGATATTCTGATTAATTTCTAATTCAATTTTTTGTACTAAGTCGGTTAATATATCTTTTTCCTCTTCAGATAAGTGTAGTGCTTCGTGTACTTCGTAATCAAAAAATGAATATTGATTTATCGTTTTACCTAATTCAGATTTCCTAATTAAGTCTGGGTGGAATATTAGGGTCCATCCTTTAGCATCCTTGGCTACTTTTTTTTCTTCTATTGAAACTACTTGATTAGGTTTAGAGAAAACCATTGTTCCTTCTTGAAAGTCATAATTGTTACGTCCATATCCCATTACACCTTCAATACCATCTTTTAGAGATACTGTAAATAGATCAGAATTATATTTAATACCATAAAATTGACTAAAATCTGGGAAATCTTTAGCCCACATAATGGCAATTAATGGGTGTTTCGGAGCTGGTGAACCAAAGGTTTTATTAATTTCAGTAATAGATTTTATATGAATTATTTCTTTCATGTCTCTTTAAACGCTAATCAAGTTTTAATTTATAATACAATATACACTATTTAGACTTCTTGCATTTTGCGTATTTGTTTTAAGATGGTCTTTTTAGGTGTAAAAGGAATTGATTTCATCATTAACTTTTGGCTAAAAGTTAATCCAGAAACAACGTCTAATTTCCCTTGTTCCATTGCTTTATAACCATCTTCAGCTACAGATTTTGCAGTTACAGTTTTTTCAAATAATCCTGTTTCATCCATGCCAGAAGTTTTTGCAAATTCAGTTTCAGTAGCGCCAGGCATTAAGTTGGTTACAGTAACGTTGGTATCGTGCAATTCTTCTGCAATAGCATTACTTAAAAAAGTAACATATGATTTAGTTGCAAAGTAAATAGCTTGTAAAGGCCCAGGCATAAAAGAAGCTGTTGATGAAGTATTTAAGATTTTACCTCTATTGCGAGCTACCATTGCTGGTAAAAATAAATACATTAACTCTGTTAAAGCAACCATATTTAAGTTTATCATTTGTTGTTGACGTTCCCAAGGCAATTCATGGAATTTACCACGTAAACCAAAACCTGCATTGTTTATTAAGAACTCAACCTGAACGTTCATTTCTTGAATTTCATTATATAGTTCTTTAACTGCATTTGGTATGCTTAAATCTTTAGCTATGGTTATAACGGTGATGCCGAATTTTACTTCTAATTCAATTTTAAGTTCTTCTAATTTATCTAACCTTCTAGCAACCAGAATTAGATCTCTTTTTTTTTGAGCATGAATTATAGCTAATTCTTTCCCAATTCCACTACTAGCTCCAGTGATTAATGCTACTTTTTTCATGATATATGTTTTTATGTTTTATTTAATTGTTGTTTACAATGCAAAATTATTGTACATGAGTGGGTTAGGTGTATATATATTACAGATTGATGTATACATTTTACTGTTTAGAAGCTTCTTTTAGTAATCTACTTGCAATTCCAGCGGGTCCTTTAGGAAACCAACCTTTTAATAACCATTTTGGTACTGAGCCAATAGGAACAAAATCTGCCGAGATGATAACTTTAGTGGAATTGTCATTAATTTTTTCAAAACTGTATTTGATGTTATATGTTTCCATACGTTTTACATCTGTAGTTTTATAACTTTTAGGAGCTGAAGTTCCTGTAAAAGCAATTGTAGTATTTGTTTTAGTTGTTTTAAAATTTAGGACAGCATCACTATTAGGCATTGGCCAAGGAGCATCAAAATAATAATAGGTAGTCCATTCGGTATCGGATGTTTTCTTTACTTGTTTGCTTTTTGTAGTGTTTTCTAAAAATTGTTTATGGTTTTCTGAAACGGAAAAATAGTTTTCAATCTTTTCTATTGAAACATCTCCTTTGGTTTCTGCTGTATAATAAATATGTGTTTTGCCATTGTTTTTTACAATGTCATATTTAACAACAGTTTTTCCATCTTTTGATGTTTTTGTACTCCAGTTTCTGTTTTGTGAAATTCCATTAATTGTAGTTAATAGGAATATAAAAGCTATTAGTTTTTTCATTGGTTTTAAATTTTACGATTTTAACTTTCAGTTATTTATGGTGTAAAATTATAATGGTTTGATAGGGTGTATGTATACATTTTACTGATGCTTGTATATATATTACAGATGTAAGATTGGAGCATAAAAAAACACCTCATAATTTCAAAGAGGTGTTTTTGTAATAATATTAATTTAGTGTTTTACGAACTACAGCTTAGCATAGAACAACCAACTTTATGACGTGCCCATTCTGGTCGTTTTGCAAACCATTTTTCGAATTCTGGTTGTTCTGAATAAGGGTTTTTAAATAATGTGTAGAATTCATCAATTAATTTATAATCGCCTTTATCAGCGTCATCTATTGCTAATTGAGCCATATAGTTTCTAAAAACATATTTTGGATTTACTGAATTCATTTTTTGTTTTCTTTCAGTGTCAGAACTGTTTTCTTGTTGTAATCTTTTAAAATATCGATTAAACCAGTCTTCCCAATAATTTTTTATTTCTTGAGTAATTTCATTGGGTGTATAAAAAGCATTTTCAACTTTTTTGAAAGCAACATCAACATTATCTTCAATAGAAACATTGGCTAGTTTTCTAAAGAAAATAGTCATATCTGTTTCTGTTAGTTGTAATGTTTCCTCTAAACGACCAATTAATTCTTTATCGTCTTTATGTTCAGAAAATATTCCAATTTTAGACTTCATCATTTGAAGATATTTTTCACTATAAATATCAGAATACTCATCTAATATTTTTTGCAAAGGATCTACTTCTTCAATAATAGGATATAAGGCATTGGCTAGTTTGAATAAATTCCACAGTCCAATATGTGATTGATTTCCGTAACGATATCTTTTATGTTGCCTGTCTGTAGTATTAGGAGTCCATCCAAAATCATAACCTTCTAACCAGCCATAAGGTCCATAATCTATAGTTAACCCTAGTATTGACATGTTGTCTGTGTTCATTACACCGTGAACAAAACCAACACGTTGCCAATGTACAATCATGTCTATTGTACGATTGCGAATTTGCGTTAAAAAGTCAAGATATTTTTGTTTTCCTGTTGATGTAATCTCTGGGTAAAAATGTTTTATAGTGTAATCAACTAACTCTTGAAGTATTAAATACTGTTTGCGTGCAGCTAGAATTTCAAAATTTCCAAAACGAATAAAACTTGGCGCTAAACGTGAAACAATAGCTCCTTTTTCATAAGCAGGATTTCCATTGTATAATACATCACGTAAAACTTGATCGCCAGATAAACTTAGAGATAAAGCTCTAGTAGTTGGAACTCCTAAATGAAACATTGCTTCGCTACATAAATATTCTCTAATTGACGAGCGTAATACAGCTAATCCATCGGCAGTTCTTGAATAAGGAGTTTCTCCAGCTCCTTTTAATTGAATTGCCCAACGCTTATTATTGTGTACAACTTCAGTTAAATTAATAGCACGTCCATCTCCCAACTGTCCAGCCCAATTACCAAATTGATGTCCGCCATAACACATTGCATATGGATGTGTGTTTTCTATAACTTCATTTCCAGTAAATATATTTAGAAATTTGTTAGAGGAAGCATCTTCTGAAGTTAGACCAATTGCTTCTAACATTTCTTCGGAAACATGCAATAATTGTGGTTTTGCCGTTTTTTTAGGTTCTACATAAGAAAAACAAGCATCTAGAACTTGTCTGCGTGAATTTTCTAATATCTTATCAGCAGGCAATTCAGTATTAAAAGTATCGTGGTTTTTAAGCTTCATTATCTTGAATAAATGAATGGATAAAATTACTAATTTCTTCTGGTTTTTCTTCTTGTATAAAATGTTTAGCGTCTATTTGATGAATGTTCTTACGATTAATTTTTAAATCTTTTGAAACTAACATTTCTTGTGGAGTCCATTTTAAAAACTCATCTTCCTTTCCCCAAATAACCATGGTAGGTATTTGTAGTTTGTTTAATACTTCTTTATAGTTAGGAAGGTTATGACATGTTCTAGAAAAAAAATAATACATAGCTTTATTTTTACCTTCTAACAATGGTTTTTGATATCCTTCTAAATCTGTTTTGGATAATGTGTTCTCTACAAGTCCCATTTTAAAAAGGTTTTTGATGAGGAGATTGTTCGTTATTTTAAAGGTGTATAACGACATTACTATTTTAGTAAAAAGATTTTTTCCAAATCGCATAGGAGGCTTGAAGCCTTCGGTATATATTATTGTGTTTAAAATTACAAGTCTTTTTATTCTTTCAGGGCTCAGTTTACATAATTCCCAAGTCCATAAACCACTTGCATCATGAAAAATATGTGTCCATTCTTTAATTTTTAGAAAATCCATTAATGCTAAAACTCGCTTTGCTTGCTTTTTTTCAATATAAGCATCATAACTTTTGGGTGAATCACTTGTTCCAAAACCTAGCATATCAGGAGCTATAACTCTGTATCCTTTTTTCACTAATAATGGAATCATTTTTCTATATAACCAACCAGAAGTTGGAATTCCATGGAGTAGAAGCAAGGTAGGTCCAGTTCCTTGATCTATATAGGCTATTTTCCCATCTTTAGTGTTGAAAAATTGTTGAGATTCTCTAAAATCAGAATAGTCCATTGGTGTTAATTTTTATAACTTACATTACAAGTTTCGCATATTAAAATATCTTCTTTTAAGGTAATTTTATCAAGTTTAGAGGCTACTTCATGAATGAAATTATCATATGTATTATGCTCTGGTGTAATATTATTTACTTTAATCTTCTTGTAAAATTCTCCTTCCCACTCCTGTTTTCCCCAGCAGTTAGGGCATACTCCTTCAGGAGCATTTAAGGTGTTATTTCCTTCTGTTCTTGTTTTAAAATAGCTTTTTAAATTGTTTATTAGGTTCATAATTTGTTAATTTTCTATGATTGTTGTGTTAAAAATTACTTGGCTGGCTAAAGTTTTATGTACCGGACATTTAGAAGCAATTTCTTTTAATCGTTCTTTTTGTTGTTCATCTAAATTGCCAACAAATTTTAATTTTTTACTAATATGATCTAGGTATTTAGGTTTTTCTATTTCAATTCCTAAATCATCACTATGTTTTCTAGAATGAGTAACATAAACAAAGACTTCTTGTAAATCCCATTTTTTACGTTCTGCATATAATTTCAAAGTCATAGCTGTACAGGCAATTAGTCCAGCGTTTAAATATTCGTAAGGAGAAGGACCAAAATCATCACCTCCTACAGAAGCAGGCTCGTCTGCAATTAAAGTATGATTCTTAGATTGAATTGTTGTTGTGAAATTATCTTCTACCAAATTTAGATGACCAACTAGCTGTTCTCCTTTAGTTTCTAGCATTGTATTTTCTTTTTGAGGAAAATAACGAGCTACCCATGTACCTATAACATTACCTGCATAGATACTGTCTTTTGGGTCAGATAATAAATGATCAGCATTATCTAAGCTAATAAAGCTTTTAGGGTGATGAGCGTTTAAATAAAGTTCCTGAGCATTATTAACCCCTACAATTGTATCTACAGGAGAGTGTAAAATTAATATAGGTTTGCGAAGTGATTTGGTAACCTCTGCTAAGTTTATTTTATCGAAATCAGAAACAAACTCTTGATTAATTTTAAAAGGTCTTCCTCCAATATTTACTTCAACTGAATCTTCATTTTCTATATTTTCAATTCCGTGAGAAAATAAATGTTTTACATGTGCTACATCTGCAGGAGCTCCAATAGTAGCTACCGCTTTTATATTCTCTAATTTAGAAGCAGAAACAATAGCGGCTGCACCACCTAATGAATGTCCTATTAATAAACATGGAGCTTCAAAATGCTCGGTTATATAGTTGTTTACAGCAATAAGATCATCAACGTTTGCTGAAAAGTAACTTTCAGAAAAGTTTCCTTCGCTTCGTCCTAAACCTGTAAAATCAAAACGTATGACTCCAAAACCGTGTTTTGTTAGAGAACGACTAATGTTTTTAACAGCTCCTAAAGCACTACTACAAGTAAAACAATGTGCAAAAATAGCATAGTAATTAGGTTTTTGATTTACTGGTAGTTCTAAATAAGCTTGTAGCTTATAGCCTTTTTTATTGGTAATATTAAGTTTTGTTATTCTCATAATGATGGACTTGCATGATTTAGCTTATTTCTATTTACATGTTTGGAAAAATTAGCTAAAAGTGTTTTTAATTTTGGGTTGATAAATTTTTCGCAAAAAGGTTTTTTAACATTTGAATAGTAGTAGTTTATTAACCTTTCATCTGAAGCTTTAAATTCTACAAAATCTAATACCTGTGTAATTATTTTTTGATGAAAGCTTTTTTGTAGACTTTTTATTATTTGAGTAGCATCTAACTTTTGTTCTTTTGAAAATACATAAACTGCCGATCTGTATTTTTTTCTCATTGAATGTTGTGATGTGCTCTTATGTGTATGAAGATGAATTTCAATTAATGTTTCTAAGGAAATTTCTTCTGGATTAAAGTGTACAATAACTGCTTCTGAAAATGTATTATCTTCATTAGTAGAAACAATAAAACCTTGTTCTACTTTATTTACGCCTACTAAAGATTGAAACACGGCTTCTGTGCACCAATGACAACCTCCTCCAAATGCTATTTTAGTTTTTGTAACCATTTGTTTAACTCTTTATCTGTCGGATTTCTAAGTCTTTTCTTACCAATGGTAATTGTAGGGAAGTTTAATCTTCTGCTTTCGTATAAATTGCGCAATTCTTCAGCATATAATTCGTTCTTTTCAACATCGAAAAACGCGTAACTTATGTTACGCGTTTTTAAATAATTTTGATAGTATTGTGTCTTATGACAACGTTGTGCTCCGTATAATTTAATCATACTATTTCAGTTTATCTGCATGTAATTTTCTGAGTTTTGACAACTTTGGTGTAATAACAAAACTGCAATACCCTTGTGATTGATTTCTAGCGTAATAATCTTGATGTTCCTTTTCTGCTTCGTAAAAAGTAGCTAAAGGACTTATCTCTGTAACAATTGGGTTTTCATAAAAAGGAGCAACCTCTTTAGAAACTACTTCAGCGATTTCTTTTTGTTCATCATTATGATAATATATCACCGATCGATATTGAGTTCCTCTATCTGCACCTTGTCTATTTAGTGTTGTAGGATCATGCGTTGTCATAAAAATGATTAATATTTCTTGATACGAAATAATATCAGCATCAAAAGTTATTTGTATAACCTCTGCATGTCCTGTTAAACCAGAGCAAACTTCTCTATAAGTTGGATGTCCAGGTACATTTCCTCCTGAATAACCAGACACGACTTTTAGAACTCCTTTTATTTCTTGAAATACTGCTTCAGTACACCAAAAACAACCACCACCAACAGTGGCGATTTGTATGTCTTTATTTTCCATTGTTGTCCTCCATTTCTAGTTGCATAGATTCTGAGTTAATACAATAACGTAATCCACTTGGTTCAGGGCCATCTGGAAAAACATGTCCCAAATGAGCGTCACAAGTGTTGCATAAAACTTCTACACGTACCATTCCAAGTGTGGTGTCGCGATGGTATTGTATAGCGTTTTCTTTAATAGGCTGTGTAAAACTAGGCCATCCTGAACTTGAGTTAAATTTAATTGTTGAATCAAATAAAGGAGTGTTACAGCAAATACAGTTGTATTGTCCTTCGTCATAAACAGAACACAATTCACCTGAAAAAGGACGTTCAGTTCCTTTTAAACGTGTAATTCTAAATTGTTCTGGAGTTAATAGTTGTTGCCATTCAGCTTCAGTTTTTTCAACTCTTTTATTTGGAGTTGGATTTCCGTTGACAGCAAAATGAATAATGTTGTTCCAAGTTAGCATATTATAGTCCTTTCTGTTTTAATTAAAAATATGAAAATTTTGAACAAAAAATATAGTACATAATCAATTATAATTTTGATCTTGTACTATATCTTAAAGCATTTAACAATAAGGTAGTCGTACTAAACTCAATAAACTTACGTTTAACTAGAGTTAAATATTATTTTTAATTTAGCAAAAACCTTTTTGATGGAAAATTTATTAATTGAAGCGGAGAATTTTGTAGTAAACTTTTTGAATGAAAAGTTGAAACCTTCATTTGTGTATCACAACCTTTTTCATACGCAACGCGTAGTTGAAAAAACTAAAGAATTGATTGAAGGGTTAAAAGTTGAAGAAGCTTCTGCTAATAATTTAATTTTAGCAGCATGGTTTCACGATACTGGATATACTGTATCTATGGATAATCATGAGGAAGAAAGTGTGAAAATAGCTGAAAGTTTTCTTAAAGAGAAAAGTGTTTCTGAAGCTATTATTGCTGAGGTTTCTGGTTTAATAATGGCAACCAAGATGGGAACTAAACCTAAAACCGAAGGGGAAAAAATAATTCGCGATGCGGACTGCGCGCATTTAGGAAGTAAGAACTTTAGTGATTATACTTCTTTATTAAGAAAAGAGTGGGAGTTAACTAAAGATCATGTTGTTTCTGATATTGAATGGAATGAAGAAAATATTAAGTTTATGACTAAGCATCGTTTTTACACAGATTTTGCTGCCAAAAATTGGAGTAAGACCGAAAGTAAAAACCTAGCTCAATTATTAAAAACTCAGAAAAAAATAAAGCAAGAAAATACTAAGCTTAAGCAGAAAAAAGACGAGCTAGATTTTAAAAAGAATAAGGTTGAGTTACCAGAAAGAGGTATTGAGACCATGTTTCGTGTAGCTTTAAGAAATCATATAACTTTAAGTGATATTGCCGATACAAAAGCTAATATTTTATTATCAGTTAATGCTATTATTATTTCTATGGCATTATCTACGTTGATTCCTAAGTTAGATAATCCGTCAAATCATTATTTAATAATACCTTCAATAGTATTTATTGCATTTACTGTAGCGTCTATTATTTTATCGGTCATGGCAACAAGACCTAATGTAACTGAAGGCAAGTTTACAAAAGAAGACGTAGCAAATAAAAAGGTGAATTTATTATTCTTTGGAAATTTTCATCAAATGAAATTACCTGAATTTGAATGGGCTATGGATGAAATGATGAAAGATCGCGATTATTTGTATGGTTCACTTACCAAAGACTTATACTTTTTAGGATTGGTTTTAAACAGAAAGTATAAATTGTTAAGAACTACGTATACCGTATTTATGATTGGTATCATAGTAAGTGTAATGGCATTTGCAATAGCGTTTCAAATACAAGAAGTAGCTGCTGCTTCATAAAATAAAATGGATGAGTTTATGCTTTAAACTCATCCATTAATTGATCTATTGTGATTGTTTTTTGACTGTCAAATTCTTTTTGATAAATAACTTCAACACGTAAGGCTTTTAAACCAGATACTCCTTGTAGATCTTCTAACTCTAATTTTTCAATTTCTCCTAATTGATTTTTAGACTGTAAATACTTAATGTACTTTAAGTATTCATCAGCATCTTTATCTTGAGAGTATACAATAGCTATCTTACCTGGAACAGTTAAACGTTCATTTGTGTTTTTTATATGTGCTTTATCGATACGTTTTTTTATAATCTCATAGCGAATGTTGTAAGCACCATCTACATCAAATTGCTTTTCATCCATTCTAAATTTAATAGCTAACGGATTACTATGTACTAAAATTAATGAGGCTACCTGTAAATCGTGTTCCATAGATTTACGTGCAGTGTGTGCAACGTTTTCCATTTCGCACATAACTTGTAATTGCCATAATCTTAAGTTGTATAGATATAAGTCATCGTACTTTCTTGTCTTTGTTAAAGACTGTCCTATATACATATTGTATTCAACACCATCAGTTTTATAGCGTTCAAAATAGTGAGGAAACATTTTTTGTGCATCTTCTTGTTTAGAGTCTATAAACTTAGCAAGTTTATTGTTTAATAAAGTCACACTGTGTTCGTAAGCTTTACGTTTTTCATACACTACTTGTAAATTGGGGTCTAAACGATCCATATAAGTATTTACTAAGGAATGTAACTCACTATTTATTTCTTTGATATGATTAAAAACAGGATATATTTCTCGTTTTAAAAAATCTAAAATACCAATTTCGTCACCAGCTTTTAATCCAATTTCTACCTCATGTGAGTATTCTTTTATACGGAACATTAATTCGTTGTAAATAGGTAGTTTTTCAGATTTACAAGCTTCTTTTAGGACTGAAATCCCTAAGTTAAGTTGAGTTGTTAAATCTTCTTTTATAGCATTGTTTCTAGCTATAGACGATCCTTTAATGTCAGATTGCCCATAAAGAGGATAAACGTTATCAAAAACAATCTGGTCTAGTTTAATATCTTCTTCTTTGTTGAAAATATCAGCCTGATAATTTTCAGCTGCTTCATAAAAACGCCATTTTACTGAAGGATGAATAGAAGTGTAATGTTCCTGAATGGTTGCTTCTAAAACATTTTGATATTCATCAGCAGAACGCTCAATAGCAGCTTCGAAAACTGGAATTAAATCTTTTAATTTTTGTTGATTTAATGAATTTAATTCATAAGGTCTAGGAGAAGCAATTTCTATTAAAGCAAGATCATCACTATTAGAAGCTTTTATTGGAATTAATAAAAGACTACCAATGTTTTTTTCTTTTAAACGTTTGTAGAAGAAATTTTGATTAGATTGTTTGCCGTATTTTTCAATATCAGAAATAGCAATAGTCTCAGTTTGATGAAAAACTTTTTCTAAAATATAATCACAGAAAAAAAGATCGCAATTAATTGCACATTCGTCATTTAAAATTAGACTTTCAGATTTTTTTATACGTGTTGACTCTAATTTAGAATGAGATGTATCAAAAAGTGAAAACCCAGTAGTTAAATCTTTAATGTTGAAAAATTCACGTAAGTCTTTTTGAAGTTTTTCATTAATACTATCGTCATGTTTTTCTAACAAGGTGTTTCTGATAGAAGAGATCGTTTCGTCAGCAGTTACATCAAATAAATTCATGATGCCAAAGCCTTTGAATATATATGAATTCGGAGGGAATTTTTCTCTCCAAACATCAGAGTTATCAAAATTATCTAACAATATTTTGATATCTTCTTCTGTAAGTTTAGGTGCTTTTTCAGTTGGAGTTATTTCCATAAAATCGCCATTAAAAGCAACGCGATAATGTTTTGTAATTCCTGCTGTTTTATCAGGTATATCAAAGAAAAAAGGTCTTTTTAAATCAATGTGAGTGTTATACACTAATCCTAAAATTAGAGTACAAGCCATAATATACATGGTGCCTTCTTCAAAATCTCTAATTCTTAAATCATAATCTTCCCCAGCGTTTTGAATAATATTTTCAAATCTCTCAGTGAATTTAAAAGAAGTGAAAGTAAAAGGCATTGTAGCGGCTTTTATCTCATTATTAGTTAACATAAGAGGGAATAAATTTTCCAATAAAAGATCTATGATGTCTTCATATTTTTTTAATAAAGACAAGTCAGAAAATCCGGTAATAAGTTCTGGATATTTTTGAATTTCCTTCATCATGATGCCTGCTGAGGCATGATAAGGGTGGTCTTTTTGTTCTTCACTAGCAAAACCACTAATCATTTGGTAGATTTTTTCAAAGCTAACTTTAAGTTGCATTGGTAATTCTACGTTCTTTAAATCTTTTGGTTGCCTTATTTTCATTTGTTTCCTTTCTTTCTATCTGCAAATTTACAAAATTGTATACAGTTTGTCGTTTTTTGGCTGTTTTGCTTTCGGAAATGATGCATATAACATCAAAAAAGCCATTATTGTTAAATAATGGCTTTTGTAATAATAATTAGTTTTTAGAAATGAAAATCATATTTTCTAATTTTTCCTTTTTTACCTAGGCTGTTAAACTTCCAACTAAAACCAAGCAAAAAATATTGTTGTAAAACGGTACTCTGTGAATCTTCTACATAATTAGATATAGCTCTACGTTGTGCGTTTGTATTTTGGTTTAATAAATCGTAAGCTTTTAAACTAATAGTACCTTTGTCGTTTAAAATAGAGTATGCTAATGTTGCATTCCAAAACCAAGCAGCTTTATCAAAACCAATTACATTAGGGTTGTAGGTATATCTAATATCATTTCTCCATTCAAGTTTTTTGGGAAAATTTGTCCTTGTTAATATTCGTAATGAATGTCTAGTGAAGTCTTGATTTTGATTAGTGTTTATATCGTACTTTGTTCTTGAAAAAGAGATATCATATCTAGTTTCTATAGAAACAAGTTTATTCCAATTTAAGGTGATTCCAAGATTTGGTCTTAGCGCTGTTGTTCTTGCTCCTTCTTTTACATTATTTAAAAGATTAAAGTTTTTGTAAGCACTTATATTAGCACCAGCTCTAAGTTTTATATTAGTAATAGAGTCTAGTTTTACTTTTTTAGTGTAGCTACCACCACTCCAAATATCATAGCCTCCATCAATATTTTCGTAAGTGGTATTTCTACGTAAATCAGCATCGATTGTAGTGTTTGAAACGATTTGGTTTTTATACATACTACCACTTATATAAAACCAAATTCCTGTTCCAGCCTGCCAATTAAATTTGTTAAAATTAATATACATTCTGTGGTTTTGTGTAGGTTTTAATTCTGGGTTTCCTGTAATAATATTTGAAGGATTATTTACATTAGAAAACGGTTGTAGTTGATTAAGGTTTGGAACTCTGTTATTTATACGGTAGTTAAAAGATAATGAGGCTTTAGAGTCAAACCTATATCTGAAGTTAGATCTTAAAGATAAATTATTAAACTCCTTTTTTAAGCTTAAGTTAGGTCTAAGTTTATCTTTATTTTCTAAGGTCCTGTTTACTAACCCTGTTTCAACATTAAAGCGCCATTTTTTTGTGTTGTATACAAATTCTATGGCAGGAGTTTTAACTATGTCGTTATAAGTGAAATCTGAACTTAAATCTTGATTAAAATCTGAATATTGTTGAGTTGTGTTATTAAAATCAAAGGTTCCTCTTTTATTATCTCTTTCATCTTGTGTGAAAGTATATTTTGTGTCTAAAAAGAATTTTTTAGCAATTATAGGAAGCCTATAAGTAATTTTAGAATTTAAACTATTTAAGTTGTTAGTTGTTGTACTTTTTTGATCTCTATTTTCTATACTAGGATTAGTTCCCAAAATATTGATTGTAGATCTATTAAAGTCTTCAGAATCAGATTTATCAACTTGATTAATAATGTAAGCTTTAATGAATGAACCGTTTTTTCCTAGCTTTTTTGTAATATCTATTTTATTCCTAAAATTATTGGCTGTAGATTTTGAGTATGAGCTACTAGTAAAACTATTGGTTAGTATTCTGTTTTCGTCTAAAGATTCCTCTTGTGTATTATTATTTCCTTCTCTTTTATTATAAACAAAAGAAGGTTTTATGTTTATGAGAAAAGTAGAATCTATTTCTATATCTAGCTCAGTGTCTATACTATGGTTATGATTTTCATTATCTGAGTTTGATGAAGATGTTGTAAAATATTTTCTATCAGGTAAAGTGTATTCTCTATTATTTTTTGATTCATTATTGGAAGTACTTCCTGAATAAAAATAATTAGCATTAATGTCTAGTCCTTTTCCGTATTCATCTGCATATGTAGCTCCAGCTGTTTTAGATTTTATAATTCCACTTCCACCACCAAAATTTCTTCCGTTGATGCTAAAGCTTCCATTTCCGCTAATCCAAGTGTTACCACCACTTCCAAACATTTTTTGAATTTCACCAAAACTAAAACCAGGTGAGTTAATGTTGTTTGAGCTAGCAAGAACACTAAATCGTTGATTATTGTTAAAGCGGTTAACCATTGTAGCTGCTTCATAGCGTTTATCTGTTCCTCCACCGGCTGATACTCTACCAAACCAACCTTTATTATTCTCTTTTTTTATGGTAAGGTTGATTGTTTTGCTTTCTGAATCACCTTTTTCCCCTGAGAATGCTTCAGATTTCGATTTTGTATCAGTAATTTGAACTTTTTCTATAATCTCTTTAGTTAAGTTTTTGGTTGTTATACTAGGGTCATTTCCAAAAAAAGGTTTTCCGTTAACTAAAATCTTATTTACTTCTTTTCCGTTTACGGTTATTTTTCCTTCTTCATCAACTTCAACACCAGGTAGTTTTTTTAATAAGTCTTCAACATTAGCATCTTTTTTGGTTTTAAAAGATTTGACATTAAATTCTACGGTGTCTTTTTTTATTGTAATAGGAGCCCTAGACTTAACAATAACTTCGTTTAATAAATTGCTACTCTCTTTTATGTTGATAAGTCCTAAGTTGAAATTTGTTTTTTTATCTAATGAAATTAGTTTGGTGTAATTATCCATTCCTACAAAAGAAATAAACAGTTTTAAATCTTTGTGAAACGATTTACCTTCTAGGGAGAAGTTTCCTTTTTCGTTAGAAATCGTGTATGAAATAACGGAAGAATCTTTAACTCTTTCTAAATGGATAGTTGCAGCTTCTATTGGTTTCTTTTCTTTAAAAGAATTAATCTTTCCAGTAATTTTAAATTGATAGGATTGAGCTGAAATATTCCCAATAAGAAATAACCCCAAAATAAAAAGTAGTTTTTTCATAGTTCTTGTAGCAAAAAATTAAATAGCGTACAAAGAAATAAAAAAACTACTGTTAAAAAAGTTAATTTATGTTAAACCTATTTTTGTCTAAAATAAATGCTAATAGGCACACCATTAAAGTCATAGTGTTCACGTAATTGATTTTCTAAATAACGTTTATAAGGGTCTCTAATATATTGAGGTAAATTAGCAAAAAATGCAAACTGTGGTGTATGCGTAGGTAATTGCATACAGTATTTGATTTTTATAAATTTCCCTTTAGTTGCTGGAGGAGGATTATGTTCTATAATTTCCAGCATTGTTTCGTTTAATTTACTTGTTTTAATGCGTCGTTTTCTGTTTTCATAAACTTCAACAGCACTTTCAATAGCTTTAAAAATACGTTGTTTGTTTAATACTGATATAAATACGATTGGAACATCAGTGAAAGGAGCAATTTTCTTTCTAATATGCGCTTCAAAATCACGCATTGTATTCGTTTCCTTTTCGATTAAGTCCCACTTATTAACAAGTATAACGATACCTTTTCTGTTTTTTTCTGCTAGCCAAAATATTTTTTCAACTTGACCTTCAAAATCACGAGTAGCATCTACTACTAAGATAGCAACATCACAATGTTCAATGGCACGTACAGCACGCATTACAGAATAAAACTCTAAGTCCTCTTTAACTTTCGATTTTTTTCTAATACCTGCAGTATCTACTAAATTGAATTCAAAACCATAACGGTTGTATTTTGTATCAATAGAATCACGTGTAGTACCAGCTATGTTTGTAACAATGTTTCTGTCTTCGCCAATTAAAGCATTGATAAAAGAAGATTTTCCTGCATTAGGTCTTCCAACCACAGCAAAACGTGGTAATTCATCTTCAGAAGTTTCTTCTTCTTCAGGAAGGGCTTCAGCTACAGCATCTAATAAATCTCCTGTACCGCTTCCGTTTATTGAAGAAATTGTATGATAATCTCCTAAACCAAGATTGTAAAATTCAACAGCATCAGCATCACGCATCGCGTTATCTACCTTATTTACAGCCATAAAAAGAGGCTTTTTTACTTGGCGTAATATTTTTGCTACAGCTTCATCCATAGGAGTAATTCCTTGTTCCACATCAACTACAAAAACAATAATATCAGCTTCATCAATAGCTAATTGAACTTGCTTACGTATTTCTCCTTCAAAAATATCATCTGATCCTACTACATATCCTCCAGTATCGATTACAGAAAATTCTTTTCCGTTCCACTCAGATTTACCGTAATGACGATCTCTTGTAACACCACTAACAGAATCTACAATTGCCTCACGGCGTTGTACTAATCTATTAAATAAAGTGGATTTTCCTACATTGGGTCTACCAACTATGGCAACAATACTACTCATTTTGCAAAAATTTGTGCAAAGATACAATTTACAGTATGAACTTTATAAGAATTTCATATAGTATAATGTTTTTACTAAATTGTAGGCAAATAATATATAAGATATGGATGATAAATTGTATAATCAGGTTTTTCTAAAACCAAGATTTCAAATTGAATTTGAGATGAATTCAGAGGTTTTATTGGGTGAGATTAAAAAGAATTTATCTGAAGTATCAAAGTACAGAACCAAACTTGTAGACAACCATTTGGTGATTGATGTTCCTGATAAAGAAAATCATTTTTGGTCACCACAGTTACATATTGAAATTGAAGATGTAACTGATTTAACTTCTAAAGTTAAAGGGTTGTTTGGCCCGAAACCTCAAGTATGGACACTCTTTATGTTTTTGCATTTTTTTGTGGCTACTGCTTTTCTAATTTTCGGAATTATAGCTTACAGTAATTGGTCGTTAAACAAATCGTCAATATTACCTATTGTAATGTTGGTTGTATTACCTATAGTTTGGGTGTTGTTATATTTTGTGGGAACCATAGGTAAAGCCACTGGTAAAAAGCAAATGGATGAACTGAAAGATTTTACAAAAAAACTATTAAAAGAAGTAAAAGGTTAATCTTTATAACCAAATCGTTTTAATTGTCTTTCATTAGAACGCCAGTTCTTATTCACTTTAACATATAAATCTAAAAACACTTTTTTATCAAAAAACTGCTGTAAATCTTTTCTTGCTTCAGTACCTACACGTTTTATGGCTGTTCCTTTATGACCAATAATAATACCTTTTTGGGTTTCGCGTTCAACCATAATTACAGCACGAATTTTTATGATTTTTTCTTCTTCTACAAATTCTTCTGTTTCTACTTCAACTGAATATGGAATTTCTTTTTTGTAGTGTTGAAGAATTTTTTCACGAATTTTTTCATTCACAAAAAAACGTTCAGGTTTGTCTGTTAATTGATCTTTTGGATAAAAAGGTGGAGCTTCAGGAAGTAATTCTATAATTTTATAAAAAACAGTTTCAACATTAAATTTCTCTAACGCTGAAATTACATAAACAAAAGAATTAGGTACCTTGTTTCTCCAATAGGCGATTTTCTCTTCAACTTCTTCTTGTGAAGATTTATCAATTTTATTTAATAATAATATAACTGGAATTTTACTATTAATAATTTTATTAAAGAAGGCTTCGTTTTTTAATTCTTTTTCTCCTACTTCTACCATGTAAATTAAAACATCAGCATCTTCAAAAGCAGATTTTACAAAATCCATCATAGAAGCTTGTAATTCATAGGCAGGTTTAATAATTCCAGGAGTATCAGAGAAAACGACTTGATAGTCCTCATTATTTACAATTCCTAAAATTCTATGTCGGGTTGTTTGTGCCTTAGAAGTAATAATTGATAGTTTCTCACCAACCAATGCGTTCATTAAAGTTGATTTTCCAACGTTTGGGTTCCCGATAATATTTACAAATCCTGCTTTATGTGTCATGTTGCAAAGATAAGCTGTTTTAAGTTAGAAATGTTTGTTTTTTATATGGCTGTTCTTGTTGTAGTTAACAGTTTTATTAATTTAAATGTTACTTTTTGTTTGGTGATAAAGAATAAAAAGCTGTATATTTGCAACCGCAAATCGCGGGATAGAGCAGTAGGTAGCTCGTCGGGCTCATAACCCGAAGGTCACAGGTTCGAGTCCTGTTCCCGCTACTAAAAAAGAGCTTCAAGAGATTGAAGCTCTTTTTTAGTTTAATATGGTTCTATATTGTTTGTTATAAATTGTAATTATTGAGTGTATATAAAGTTCTATAAACTAAGTTAAGGTTTAAATAATAACTATCTGTATCTTTTTAAAAGGCGTTTACAACTCTCTCTTAAATGTTATTTCATTTTTTTATTATATTTAATGATAATAAATTTTAGCCAGATACGGCATAAATATTTTGATCAATCAAAACTTAAATTTAGATGGTACGACAAGAAATACAACATTCAGATTATCGAATTAGAAAACTCATAGGTCTCTTGGGTTTATTACTCCCATTAATTTTATTATTCTCAGGAGGTGAATTATTATCTTCTATGAGTCATTATTACTATAAAACTTTATCGTCTTTATTGTTTATAATTATATTATCAACTTTTGGATTATTCCTAATTTCTTATAAAGGCTATAAAATTGATAAGGAAACAGAAAAAATAAGTGATGACTTTATAACAAATATAGGAGGTATTGCGGCTTTAATTGTTGTGTTTGTTCCTACACATTGTTCTGGTAGTAAGAGTTTTTTTATAGATAAATTATGTAGTAATAATTTATTACCACTACTAGGGCATAATAACGATTTTAAAACATTTATTCATTTATTGTCTGCTGGTATCTTTATTCTATCAATGGGCTGGGTGTCTAAATATAAATTTACTAGAGGAGAAAATAAAACGTATAATAAGGTTTATCGTTTATGTGGAAATATTGTTTTCGGGTCAGTAGCTATTTTAGCTATAATAATGATAATTAGTTTGTTTAAAAAGGAATTTCAATTAACAAATTACGATGTGTTTATTTTTGAAACAATAGCAGTAATACCATTTTCTATTTCTTGGTTAATAAAAGGACAAACCATTAACTATTTAAAAAATATATTTTAATTTAAATAATTTCTTGGCATTCTATTTCGAGGGAATTCATTAAACCATTCATTGTTAAAATAATTCTTATTAAGTTAATTTGCTTTATAAAGAATCTCTTTTAGTATTCTGTATTATCACATAATCTTTATTAATTGATTTACTCGAATGAATCAATCTCTATCGAATTAATTTCTTTAGGAATATTTCTTCCTGCTCTACGATCTTTAGGAAAATAATCCCTTCTATTTTGTTTGATTATCTTCGATAATGGATTGATGATAAGCAGTTTTACTATAGTTAAAAAACTCTTCAAAATTGTATAAAATAGAAAGTTGTGAGTTAGCAATGGAATACTTTCCTAATAAATGTTTATTATTTTTACTTTCTGAACCTAATTAGAGAAAATAGATATTGCTACTGCTACGCTTTACCTTTTTCTTAATTTATTGACTAGATATGTTTCTGTTATTTTCATCTACCTCAAAGGCAATGTAACTTGCTCTCCTTAGCTTTGCTAAAAAGATAGTTATTAAGTTTTCTAGAACTAGAATGTGATTTTTTTACTCTATGTTCATTACTATCCCAGAATTTAATATCTATTGATTGATTTGTATGGATATACTTTGCCTTGATGTTGTTAAAATTGTAGAAAAGTTTTCAATTTAGGACGCATAAGGTTTATAAAATCAGGATTAATTGTTTTTTTAGAATAAAGTTGTGGTATTGGAAGTTTAGGTAGTGGGAAAAAGGAGGGGGCGGGTATCATGTTGTTTTACAGGTATGTATGGTTTGCTGTGATTCATGAATTTATTTGTAATCTAAAGAAAGAGCAAAGAATGTTAATTTTAAGGAGTCTATAAAAGTTTTTTGTATGTTTGCGCGCTTAAAAAAAGTATACTCGATTTTATAAAATTCCCCTTAAAATGAAAATAAAATTTTTTATTGTACTTGTCATGCTTTGTGTTGTAAATTTTTATGGACAACAGGAAGTATGTGAGTCACCAGATGAATCAACTATAGATGTAAATAGTATCACAAAATGTACTATCGAACCCATTAAAAATTCTAAAAAAAACTCTAATAGGCAAATCAAAGTTAAAGTTTCTGCAAGTAAACGATTTTTAAAAAGAAGAAAAATCGCTAAAAAGAGAGTGGCTCAGAATATTGAGTCTGTTAAAACTGTTGGAGTTAGTCAAGTTAATAGTATTTCAGAAGTAGCTGAGATAATTCAGAAAGATAATCCAGAAGATAAGGCTGTAACTTTAAAAAATAGTATAACAGCTTTAAAGGAAAGGTTGTCAAAGGAGGAAGTAGAAAAGGCTTTGAAACTTTATTACGTGGATAAAATACCTACTTTTAAAAATTGTGGAGAAGTTAAAAAAAATGATGGATTAGAGTGTTTCAATACTGAAATGATTAATCATATTAATAAGCATTTTAGTTATCCAAGTGAAGCTGTGAGGAATCAAATTCAAGGAGAAGTCTGGGTTCGTTTTATTATTGATAAAAATGGATATGTAACTAATGTTAAAACGCTAGGGCCAGACAATGGTGAGTTACTCAACGAAGAAGCTAAAAGAGTTGTTGCTAAGTTACCACGATTCAAACCTGCTAAAAACGAAGGAGAACTAGTGTCGGTTAAATATGGTTTTCCTATTAATTTCTCATTAGAAGAATAATTCAAAAATTTTATTACAATAAAACTAAAAAAATGATAAAAAAGCAATTACTTGTAATTGTTTTTACTTTTGTTGTGTTTATAAATTACGCACAAGTAAAAATAAATGGAGCCGTTTACGATGAATATTTAGAACCATTTTATAACGCAAAAATTACAGATGGAAATAAAGTAACTACATCAAATGGAGAAGGTGTTTTTTCAATTTTATCAGATGGCAATTATCCTAAAACTATTAGAGTTTCTGCTTTTGGATATAAAACAGAAACAATTGTTGTTACTTCAGAGAAAACAGTAAACATTATTCTTAAAGAGAATATTTTATTAGATCAAGTTGTAGTTTCAGCTTCAAGAGTTCCAGAAAGAATTCTTGAATCACCAGTTACAGTTGAAAGATTTGGAGCGGCTGAAATAAGAAAAACTGCGTCTAATTCTTTTTATGACGGATTAACCAATTTAAAAGGAATCAACTCAAGAGAGGTAAGTTATGGTTTCAAATCAATAAATTCTAGAGGTTTTGCTGATTTTACAAATACTAGGTTTGTACAATTAATTGACGGTATGGACACGGCTGCTCAAGCATTAAGTTATAGTACAGGTAATTTTTCAGGAGTATCGGAGTTAGATATTCAAAGTGTAGAAATATTACCAGGAGCATCTTCTGCTTTATATGGAGCAAATGCTTATAATGGGATTATGCTTATGAATACCAAAAACCCATTTGATTATACAGGGATTACTACTATGTTTAAAACTGGATATACAAGTCAAGACATAAGTGGTAATAACCCTTTTTATGATGCATCTATTAGAATGGCGTATAAATTTAGTGACAAATTTGCGGCTAAAGTTAACGTGTCATATTTTTCTGTTAAAGAATGGTCTGCTGCAGATTATAGAAATAAAGAGATTGATTCTAACGAGTTAATTGACGGTACCGAGTCTACCACTCCTCAATACGATGGTGTTAACACTTATGGAGATGAAGGATTTCAAAGCTTAGGTTTAATAGATCAAGTTAGTCTTAATTTAGGTATACCTAGAACTCTACTTTCAAGAAGACAAGGATATACTGAAAGACAACTTATTGGAGGAGATTTTACATCTAAAAATATACGATTTTCTGGGTCGTTATACTATAGACCATTTGGGGATGAATCTTTAGAAATTCAATTGACATCTAGACTTTCATTAAGAGATAATTTGTTTCAGGGTAATGATACTCGATTAGTTCAGAGAGATTATTATATAGGGCAACATAGATTAGAAGTAAAAGGAGATAATTTTTATGTTAGAGGATATTATACTTCTAATGATTCTGGTAGAAGTTATGACTTAGTAAGAACAGGAGGTAATATTCTTAATGAAGCTGGAGTTTTTTATCGTAGATATGCTGAGGATTTTTATGAAAAATTTTATGATCCTTTGAACCCAACCTCTATAAGTGAGGCAAGAAAATATGCTTTTAGGAATGCTTTTGTGCCAGGGACAGAAGAATTTAATCGTTCTCTAAATCAAACAACAAGTACTTTAATTTCTAATGGAGGAAGTGCTATTTTTGAGAAAAGTAACTATATTCATGCTGATGGAAATTATAATTTTAAAACCCTTTTAAACAATTGGGCAGATGTACAAGTAGGAGCATCTTTTAGGAAGTTTAATCCAAATTCTAAAGGTACCCTTTTTAATGATGGTAAGGAGAAAATTAAATTGAATGAATATGGTTTTTATACTCAAATTCAAAAAAACATATTAGATGATAGGTTAAAATTTACTGGATCTATCCGTTATGATAAATCAAGAAATTTTAAAGCTAATTATTCACCTCGTATTGCCATCAATTATTCTTTAGGAGAAGAAAAAAATCATGTGTTAAGAGCATCTTATCAAACAGGTTTCCGTAATCCAACCTTACAAGAACAATACTTATTTTCTCAATCAGGAATAAAAACTAATGTAGGTACTGTTGGAGAAAATTTAAATAGAATTTCTTACGGAAATATTCCTTTCTGGGATTTTGATCCAGCTGTTGGTTGGGTATTAGATACTAGAACTATGAATGGTAATGAAATTTTAGATAATGCACTTTTAACCAAAGCTTATTATACTGAAAATATAGCTGATCGTAAATACATTAAATCTGATTACAAATCTGTAGTTCCTGAAGTTGTTAAGACAATAGAGTTAGGTTATAGAAGTATCTTACGTTTAAATAATAAGACTAATTTAGATTTAGATTTTAATACTTTTTATAGTAAGCATAATGACTTTATTTTTACACAAGATGTTGTAGTTCCTAATGCAGGAAAAGTTTTTCCTTATGGAAATAGAAAGTTATCTAACCAAGAAATTGCTGATATAACAACTAGTCCAGATAGTTTTTTAAGTAATATTCAAGATAATGTTGTTGTTTTAGATCAATTAGCTGCTATTTCGTTTAATGATGCGATGTTTAATGGAGTAGCTCAACCTTTAGGAGAGAGCTCTGGAGTACGTGAATTTAATATTGTAACTAATGCAAAATCAATAGTTGATTCTTATGGTTTTGGTATAGGGATGCATACAAGATTGTTCAAAAATTATGATGTAGGTTTAAACTATAACTTTATTGATTTTACTTTTGATGATAGAGATAATGGTTTCTTTGAGCCAAACTTTAACGCGCCTAAACATACAGTAAAGGTACAGTTTGGTAATGAAAAATTATTTAAGAATTTTGGGTTTAATATTGATGCTAGGTGGCAAGATAAATACAGATGGGTATCTACTTTTGTTAAAGGAGATGTTGATGCCAGAACAGTAATTGATATGCAGTTAAATTATCAATTACCATCTATAAAATCAAGAATTAAAGTTGGTGGAACAAATTTATTTGGAAAAGATTATTTTGTAGCCCCAGGTTCTGGTCAAATAGGACAGTTATATTATATTTCTTGGGTAGTTAATAATTAGTACCTAATTTTTTTAATAAATATTAATTAAAGTACACGAAAGCTTATAAGACTTTATATATAACAAAATAGTAAGGTTTTGAGTCTTTTGTAAAACTCATAAAACAAAGGTATTGGTTTGAGTCCAGTTCCTGTTACTAAGTAAAAAAGCTTCACAGAAATGTGAAGCTTTTTTATGTAAATTATGATTTGATGAAAGATAATTTTGAATTAAAACTTAATTACAAGTTATTCCAATATCATAGTTAAATTCCCATCCGTAATTATTAGTTAAGTTTTTTCTAGCATTTACGACATTAACATTGTCATTGCAAAACTCTAATCCTTTAGCGTTGAATTGTAATCCATTTGGAATTTGAGCTAATTGACTCCAGCCAATAAGCGTCTTTCCATAGTTTTCTTTTGATAGACCTGAGTTTATAAATAAGTATTGTCCTTTGTTAGTTTGTAAGTTTTTAATATTCCATTTACCTAAGTCTTGATCAAATACTTTAGCGTTTGAAAAGATATAGTTCATGTCAACTACTGAGCTTACATCCCAAGTTTCTAGTGGTTGATTAAAAGATTCGGTATTAGAAAACATAGCCGATATATATTGAACTTTGCTTACATCCCAATTACTTAAATTCTGATTAAAAGATTTAGCTCCTCCAAACATATTTCTCATATATAATACGTTGCTTACATTCCAATTATTAATATCTCTGTTAAAATCTGTTGTGTTCACAAACATATATCCCATGTTTGTTACATTTTTTACATTCCATTGATCAATATTTCCATTGAATTTTACTGAACCAGCAAACATTGATCTCATATTTGTTACGTTACTTACATCCCAATTATTTAAATCTTGATTGAAAATTAAAGCACCTTCAAACATGTGACTCATATCTTTTACATTGCTTACATTCCAGTTATTTAAGCTTTGGTTAAAAGATTCTGTTCCTCCAAACATGCTTGACATATTGGTTATGTTACTTACATCCCAATTGTCTATAGCTCCATTAAATAAACTGTTTTTATAGAATAATTGAGAGAGAGAAGTTACTTTAGATAAGTCAGGAGTGTCTTGAGCATTATATTTCATGCTACCCCAACCAAAGAATGCATATTCTAAAGATTCCCATTGTATTGTTCCCCATTGTTCAATACTATTAAGATGATATCCAATAGTATTAGACCCTTTTACAGTACTGGTTAAAAAAGGATATTTTCCTTTAATGGCAACAGTGTATATTCCGGGTTTTTTAAATACATGAGTTGGGTTTGAAATGGATAGTTTTTCAATGGTTCCATCCCCCCAATCTATTGTATAATCAAAAGTATAATCTTTTGTTTCTCTATTTATTACTAATGAGGCATTAGCTTTGGTTATTTTCCATGTAAGGATAAAAGATTCAGGATCTTCAAATAATGTTTCAATAACGTTTTCTACCTTAATTAAAATTTTTTCTTCAACTATTTCAGTCCCATCTGTTACACTTATGGTTATGGTATGTTCTTGAGTGGTTTCATAATCAAGAGTTTTTCCAGAAGATAAGCTCAATATTCCTTCTTTTGTTATTTCAAATAAATTATTGTTGTTGGTAACAATTTTAAAAGTAAGTTCTGTATTTTCTTTATCATTTGCTATTATTTCTCCTATTGTTTCAGTATCAGTTATACTTTCTTTTACAATGAAAGTTTGACTTTTTATAATTGGAGGAGTATTTATAACTGAAGTGTCATTACAGCTTAATAAGGTTAATAAAATAAAGGGGACTAGTTTTACAAGAGGTTTCATTTTTATTCTAGTTATCTGTTTTTTTGGTAAAATTAGTGCGCTTAATGATTCTAAAAATCATTAGAAATGAGTATTTTTAGATTAAAACTTAAGGAAATCAAGATGCTTTGAGTTAAACAAAAAATCTTCTTTGTACTTTTAACTATAGGTTAAAAAAACAGTTTAAATGACAAGTGTTGACAAAAGGGAGAATGTTATGAAAATAGTAATACTTATTGTTTTTATAACTTTTAATTGTTTTTCACAAATAAGAACAGAAAAGGATGCTTTATTGGATACTTTATATTCTTATATGTTAAAGAATAAAGATAGAGAGTTTCGTGAAAAGATATATGATTTTTTACTTAGAAACCCTAATGATACTGCAATCAATATAAAGACATTTAATCTTTTAGGGCAATTTCATAATAGAAAAGATAATTTAGACTCTGCATCGTATTACGCAAATAAAGTATTGAGGCTTACAAAGGATAAAAAAGATACTTTTAATTTATCGAGAAGAGCTGGAGCATTTATGACATTAGGTGTTTTAAATAAGAAAAAAGGCCTTGTTGAAAACGCTGTGAAATGGCATATAAAAGGAGTGGAAGCTTCAATGAGAGCAAATGATAGTTCATATTTGTTTATACATAAGCATGGGTTGGCTGAAATATATAGAAATAGAAAGGAGTATGATAAAGCTCTTGAGTTATACGAGTTTTGTTTATTGAATAAGTATAATCCAGATGTAGTATTAGGTTCTTATATAAATATAGGCGTGTTGTTGGCAGAGCAAAAGAAAATTGAAAAGTCTGAGTATTATTTTAAACAAGGGTTATTCTTAGCGAAGAAAGCTAAGAATTTAGTTGCAGAAGCCATTATCTATTTAAATTTAGCTGAAAATTACCATTATGAGTTTGAAGATTATGATAAAGCAATCGTTAATTACAATAAGGTTATAGAAATTTCAAAAGCAAACAATTTTATTTATTATCAATCTATGGCAGAGATAGGGATAATAGGTGTTTACATATTGCAAAACAAATTGCTTAAAGCAGAGAGAGAATTAAGTAATAAATTAACACTTGCTAAAGAGAAGAAGTTATTTAAACTTCAAAATACAATTTATGAGAATTACGAAAATCTATATTTAAAGCAAGGAGATTATAAGAAAGCATTCTTTTCTATAAAAGAAAAAGTAAAATTATTAGATTCTGTTCAAAAAATACAGAGGAAAGAAGAAATAAGAGTATTAGAAGCTAAATTTAATTCAGAGCAAAAAGAACGAGAGTTGGTTTATTTAAAAAACGAGAGTAAACTTAGAGAGAATGAATTGAAAGTTTTGAAGAAGAATAAAAAATTGATAACTATATTCTCAATTGTTTTTTTTGTTTTAATGTTAGTAATAATCGTTGTTTATTATCAAAAATGGAGGATTCAAAAGAAAACCATTGTTAAGCAAGCTGAATTAAATAAAGAAAAGGTACTATCTATTTTAAAAGACCAAGATTTGAAAATAGTTAAAGCAAACTTGAAGGGGCAACTAAAAGAAAGAAAAGAAGTAGCTAAAGAACTACATGATAATTTAGGGAATACTATAGCGGGTATTAAACTTCAAGTAAATGCTATAAAAACAAATAATTTACAGTTAGATTCTGTTATCGAACAATTAGATGATTTATATGGTGTTGTTAGAAGTTTTTCGCATGATCTTTTGGTGAAGAAATATGTGAAAGACAATTATGTAAAACAAATAAAAGGCTATTTAACCGAAGTAGGTAAGGCAAGTAACATAAAAACATATGTACATTTATTTCCTGAAGAAGAAATAAATGAATTGGATGTTGATTTACAATATGATTTTTTTTCTATGATTCAAGAGTTGGTGACTAATACAATAAAGCATGCTAACGCAAATCAGGTAAGTTTAGAAATTAACGTTTTAGAAAAAAGTTTGAATATTATTTTTGAGGATGATGGAATAGGCTTTATCCCAAATAAAAAAGTAGCAGGAATAGGCTTAAAAAATTTAAAAGATAGAATAGTTTCGAAAAAAGGAAGTATTAACATAGATAGCTTGATGGGGAGAGGCACGATTATTAATATAGAAATACCAATGCAATAAAGTGAGCAAAATAAGAATAATAATAGCTGATGATCACACTCTCTTTTTAGAAGGGTTAAAAAATTTATTACGAACAAATAACCAGTTTGACGTTGTAGATGCTGTAAATAACGGAATTGAATTATTAAGTGTTTTAGAAAGAGTAAAAGTAGATATTGTTATTCTTGATATTAGCATGCCAGAAATGGATGGCTTAGAAACATGTAAAATATTAAGGAATAAATATCCGAATATAAATGTTTTGATATTAAGTACTCATAATCATATGCAATTAGTTACACGTCTAATAAAACAAGAAATAAGAGGGTATTTATTAAAAAATATAGTGCAAGAAGAGTTGTTTATTGCACTAGAGGAGATTTATAAAGGTAATACATATTTTGTCAAAGAAATTGCAGATAAAAAAACAGAAAGTGAAAGGAGAATAAGGGTAAATAAAAACAATATAACAGAGTTAAGTAAGCGAGAAAAAGAAATTCTGTTATTAATTGTAGAAGAATATACAACTCAAGAAATTGCAGATAAAATGTTTATAAGTGTTAACACTGTTAATACACATAGAAGAAATTTATTATCAAAATTAAATGTTAAGAATACTGCAGGATTAGTGAAATATGCCTATGAAAATGGAGAGATATAGTTGCTAGGCTTTTTATTTTTAATATAGAAAAACTGATTCTTTAACATTCTAAAGAATCAGTTTTTTACTATTAATGACAAAGACAAGTAGGGCAGTTTTTCCTACATTTCTCAAGTGGAATTGTGCTTTTTAAAATTTCAGAAAATCCACCATTAATATTAGTTAGTTTAGAGAATCCATGTTGTTTCAAAATTGAAATAGCAATTACTGAACGATATCCGCCAGCACAGTATATAAAATAAGATTGGTTTTTATCTAGTTTGTTGAATTGACTTTGAATATTACTTAAAGGTAAATGAATAGCGTTTTTAACAAAGTTGTCATTTATTTCTCCAATACGTCTTACATCAACAAAAGAATTATTTTCAAGTAATTGTAGAGAATCAGCATCTATACAATCAATTGATTCGGTATTATGTTTACTTTTTAACCAAGAGTTTATTCCCCCTTCTAAATATCCTAAAACATTATCATAACCAATTCTTGCTAATCTAATTACAGTTTCTTCCTCTTTGCCTTTTGGAGCAACGATGATAATAGGCTGTTTAATGTCTTTTATAAGTTCTCCAACCCAAGGAGCAAAGCTACCTTCTAATCCAATAAAAATAGAATTAGGAATATGATGTTTTATGAAGTCGCTAGTAGTTCTAACATCTAGTATGAGTGCGTTTTTATGAGTTGTATAATCTATAAAATTATCTAAGGAAATAGCTTGAAGGCTGTCTTTTATTATTAAATCTATTGGTTTATTAATTTGTTTGTTCATGGAAGCATTTTTCGGAAAATATTGAGGGGGAGTAGATAAACCGTCCAATACTTGTTTAATAAATTCGTCTTTAGATAAGTTAGGGTCTAAAGCATAGTTTACTAATTTTTGATTAGCAAGAGTGTCGTAAGTTTCAGAACTCATATTTTTTCCACAAGCCGAACCTTTACCGTGATTTGGATAGATAATTATATCTTCAGGAAGCGTCATGATTTTATCATGTAAGGAAGAAAATAGTTTACCTGCTAAATCTTCTTTTGAAACATTAGAAGTTACAGCTAAATCAGGTCTACCAACATCGCCTATAAATAAAGTATCACCGGAGAATAAGCAATGTTCTTTGTCGGATTCATCATATAACAGATATGATGAAGATTCTAGAGTATGCCCCGGAGTATGCAGTAAACGTATAGTAGTATTACCAATTTTAAATATCTCATTGTCTTTTCCTTGATAAAATTCAAAATCAGCAATAGCAGTTGGACCATACACAATAGTAGCGTTAGTTGCTTTGGCTAAGTCTACATGACCAGAAACAAAATCGGCATGAAAGTGTGTTAAAAAGATGTATTTCAGTACTGCTTTATCAGCTTTAAGCATTTTTAAATAAGGAGTTGTTTCTCTTAATGGATCTATTATGGCAGCTTCACCGTTTGAAGATATATAGTAGGTGGCTTCTGCTAAACATTTGGTATATAACTGTTCGATTTTCACTTGTCAAAAAATTTAATCCAAAGTAACAACGAATGCTTGTGTTGTAACATGATAATTATCATGCTTTAATTGATGAGTGTTAAGTTTATTTGTAGCCTGATAATTAATATAAATACGAAGTGGAGAAAAACGAAATTAAAAGAGTTGATTATTTAGATTTTATATCAACAGATGAGAATAAGAGGAAGCAGTTTATTAAGGATTTTGGTGATTCATTTTCTAATATGGGATTTGCAATCGTTGCGAATCATGGTGTATCAACAGACTTAAAAAAAGATTTATACGATACCATCGAAACCTTTTTTGCATTGCCAGATGAAACTAAAAAAGAATTCGAAAACGAAGAGTTTGCTGGGCAACGTGGATATATTTCTAAAAACAAAGAAAGTGCAAAAGGACAAAGTGTACCTGATTTAAAAGAGTTTTTCCATATTGGTCAAGAAGTAGAAGCGATTAATGAATTTAATTATCCAGAAAACATCTGGCCAGAAAATATGCCTGTATTTAAAGAAAAGGGCTTAGAAGTTTTTAAAACCTTAGAAAATACAGGGAAAAATTTATTAAAAGCAATTGCCTTATACTTAGAGTTACCAGAAGATTACTTCAGTGATAAAATAAAAAATGGAAATAGCATTTTGCGTTTATTACATTATTATCCATTATCAGAAGGGGCTATAGTAAAACATAAGGATTCTGTAAGAGCAGCCGCTCATGGAGATATTAACTTAATAACATTATTAATGGGAGCAAGTGCTGAAGGATTGCAAGCACAAACTTTAGCAGGAGAATGGATAGATGTAATGCCAGCTCCAGACGAGATAGTGATTAATGTAGGGGATATGTTGGCACGTTTAACTAATAATAAATTAAGATCAACGATACATCAAGTGGTAAATCCAACCAACTTGGATAAATTAAAGAAGCCAAGATATTCAACACCATTCTTTTTACATCCTAATCCAAATATGGACTTAACTTGTTTAGAAAGTTGTATTACTACTGAAGCGCCAAAACAATATGAAGATATGACAGCAGGAGAGTTTTTAACAGAGCGTTTAGTTGAGTTGGGATTAAAAAAATAGTGATTGAAAAA
This sequence comes from Tenacibaculum aiptasiae, assembly GCF_965221665.1. Classification (NCBI taxonomy): domain Bacteria; kingdom Pseudomonadati; phylum Bacteroidota; class Flavobacteriia; order Flavobacteriales; family Flavobacteriaceae; genus Tenacibaculum; species Tenacibaculum aiptasiae. The sequence goes on along the minus strand of NZ_CBDCSN010000002.1, from coordinate 697,837 downwards.
AGGAGAATTGAAATATGTAGTAGATGTTAGATTATATTATTAATATCATTCAGAAAGGGCTTAATATGCCCTTTTCTTATTTCCAGAACCCAAGTAAGAGAATTTATGTCTTGTACTTATTTACTGCTATGATTCTAGCTCTTTATACCTTTAAAAAAATAAAACCTAAAGTAAATTTTGTTCAATATTTACTTCCTAAAAAAATATGGTTTAGCAGTTCAGCTTTTATTGATTACTATTTAATCTTTATTAATAGCTTTATTAAGTTATTATGCATAGCTCCGTATTTGATATATGGACTTTATATTGCTTTTTATACCAATGAGTTTTTAATCAATCAATTTGGATACCCTAAAATGGCTATAAATAGCATTCAAATTCTATTGCTTTATACATTTACACTAACCATACTTAATGATTTTTTTAGCTTTTTAATACACTATGCAATGCATAAGATCCCTTTTTTATGGGAGTTTCATAAAATTCATCATTCAGCAACTAGTTTAACGCCAATTACACAATACAGGCTTCATCCTGTAGAATTGATTATAAACAATATTAGAGGGATTATTATTTTTGGACTTACAACAGGCCTTTTCGAGTTTTTGTCAGGTAACTCTGTTCATAAAGTCATGTTTTTAGGAGCCAATATTTTTAGTTTTTTCTTCTTCGTTTTTGGAGCAAATTTAAGACACTCTCATGTCAGGTTTACCTATTTTAATTGGTTAGAGTATATTTTTATTAGTCCTTTTCAACATCAAATTCATCATAGTAATAATGAAAATCATTTTAATAAAAATATGGGAGCCAAACTTGCTATTTGGGATTGGATGTTTGGTACTCTAGTACGTTCAGAAGAAATTAAAAAAGTAAAGTTTGGATTGGGGTTAAAAGATGATGAAAATTACAATACATTAACTAAGAATCTCTATAAGCCATTTTCAAATTTATTGCAAAAATTAAAGAAAACTTTTTAATAGAACTTTTTTATAAAGGTATTGTTATGGTAAAATATACTTTATAAATGCTTGTTTTTAATGGTTTTCCATATTTTGTTTGAGAAAAACGGAATTATATTAGGAATTAAAGAATAAAAAGCGTTATATTTGCAACCGCAAATCGCGGGATAGAGCAGTAGGTAGCTCGTCGGGCTCATAACCCGAAGGTCACAGGTTCGAGTCCTGTTCCCGCTACTAGAAACCGATTCATCATTGAATCGGTTTTTTTATGCAAAAATATTTAAAGTTTTACTAATAGATTTTTTTATTCTTTTTTATATAATCAATTTCGTTAATTACTCGAGTATCACATCTAGAAAAAAGAGAAAATTTAAATACTTTTTTAAACCCTATTAGTTTATTATTAGAAAAAACCTCTTCAAAACCAATTTTAGAAAAATATCTATAATGCCCAAGTGTAAAAGTTGAAGGTCTATAAGCTATGGTAAGAGACCATATAATTGCAATAGTGATAAGAAGAGTTGTTGTATTTTTCATTTTAATTTTTTAAATAATAGCTTTTTTCAGTTATATGTTGTAAAAGTATAGGTATGGTTCAAAAAAACAAAGAATTCATTTTATATATGCTTTAAAATAATATTAAGGGTTTTTCCCCTAAATTTTAATTTATTTTTAAAAAAAGTGTACGAATACAGAAAAAAATGTATTTTTGCCGCAAGAGTACTATTTCCCCCCTCAGTTTAATAACAATTATTGTCTATTAAATATGAGGAATTTTGTCTTTATATTAGTATTCTTGTTTTCTGCTTCAGATTCGTTTTCCATAATTGGAAGGCAAATTTTTTCACAAAACAAATCTTCAAAATTAGATGTAACATCGTTTACTAACGATGCCGTTGTTTCAAAAATAAAATTAATTGGAACTTCAGAGACATCAACATTCATTAATAATAACCTAAAAAATGTATTAGCTTTTTATAATATTATAACTAAGGAGTTTTCTTATTGGAAGAAAGTAAAATACATTAAAGTTGACCATAATTATGATGTTCTAAGATTAAGATCTATAGCTACTAATGTTTTTTTAAATTTAAAAAAGGAAGCATTAGCATTTATAGATAAAAAAGAGAATATCATCAATATTAATTCATCAAAAGTAATCACCAACACTATAACCTTACCTAAACAGAATTTCCACGATTCTTTAGTGATTACAATTTTTGGGAAAATGATGGCTTTGAATACCTTAAATCAAAGTGTTTTTCCATACATATCTAGAGTACACTTAACATACTGCCAGTACTTTTTCTCCACTCCTGTACATGCTTTGTTAAAAAAGAGAAATGACAAAGATTCCCTGTTTAATAAGCTAATGTTTAAAGCAAATAGCTAACCTGATGTTTAAGAAATAACAGAATGGTTAAAGGGAAAACCAATTCTGTGTTTCAAAATTTAATTCACTAAAAAAAGAAGAATGAAGAAACTGAGTATGGTCATTATAATTATGGTGTTTATTCGTAGCACTTGTAGTTTTGGGCAAACAATTAACGAAGGAGATTTATACGTTACTCCGAACACAACAATTTCATTAGTTAATGATTTTGAAAATACGAATACAGGCAACTTCGTAAATGAAGGAGAGATGTATGTTTATGCCGATTTTAAAAATGATGGTCTCGTCGATTTTTTAACTCCTAATGGTACGGCTAATTTTATTGGAACGGATTTCCAACAAATTTCAGGAAGTGCAGTAAGTCGTTTTAATAATGTGTTATTTAATAATACATCTAATGCAATTCCATTCCAATTATCAGGAAGATTAAATGTATACAATGAAGCAGGTTTTTCTTCTGGTATTGTTGATAACACAAATTTTAATGGGACGATAACTTTTGAGCAAAATGCATCGCATAGCAATACTTCCAATACTAGTCATGTTGATGGTTATGTACACAAAGAAGGAGATACTGAATTTGAGTTTCCTGTAGGAGATAAAAACTTTTACAGAGCATCAAAAATATCAGCACCTCTTGATACTAGAGAGATTATAAAGTCTAAATATTTCTTAGAAAGCAGTAATACATTATACCCACACAACTTAAAAGTAGGTGTAATTAAATATATCGATACAAATGAGTATTGGGAAATAACACAAGAAAACGGAAATTCTAATGTAATTGTTACGCTTACTTGGAATAACAATACAACTTCTTCTGCTATTACACAGGCAACTTCAAAAACGGCTATACATATAGTTCGTTGGGATCCTACACAGGGGTTTTGGGTAGATGAAGGTGGAATTGTAGATGAACTTACAAATTCGGTAACAACAGTTTCAGAAGCTACAGGTTATGGAGTCTTTGCATTAGCACTAGTTAAAGAAGAGCTAATACTACCAGGTGGTTGTTTAACAGTATACAATGGATTGAGTACTAATGATGATGGTAAAAATGATGTTTTAGAGTTTAACTGTATAGAAAATTACCCAGATAACACAGTTAAGATATTCAATAAATCAGGTGTCAAAATATTTGAAACTAAAGGATACAATAATAAAGATAAATCATTTAGAGGATACTCGGATGGAAGGCTAACTCTAAACCGAAATGACAAGCTGCCAAAAGGAACATACTATTACATTTTAGAATATAAATACAATTCTGAAATGGTAAAAAGAGCAGGATACTTATTTATAAACTAATTAATTATGAAGGATTTTAAAGTAATTATTGTGTTGCTTGTTTTGTTAGCTAATTACTCAATGTATTCTCAACAAGATTCACAGTTTACACAATATATGTATAATACCATTTCTATAAATCCAGCTTATGCAGGAACAAGAAATGTATTAAGTATTAATGCGCTACACAGGTCGCAATGGCAAGGAATACCGGGGGCACCAATAACGCAAACATTATCTATTAATACTCCAATGGGAGAAAGAACCGGACTAGGTTTATCTGTATATAGAGAAGAAATAGGCCCGTCGGTAGAAACATCTTTTGCGGCAGATTTATCTTATATATTGCCTTTAAATGATTATGATTTAAATTTTGCTTTCGGGTTAAAAGGAGGGCTACATATTATAGATGTAGATTATTCTAAATTAAATATTAAAAACCCGATAGATGAACCTTTCCAAAATAATCTAAGAGAAACTTCACCAATAGTGGGTGTTGGAGGTTATTTATATACAGAAAAATGGTACGTAGGCTTATCGGTACCTAATTTACTTTATACAAAACATTATAAAAACTCATCAACCTCCAATGTTGCAAAAACACAACATTTTTACTTAACAGGAGGATATGTTTTTGAACTAACAGATAATTTAAAATTTAAACCTGCAACACTTTTTAAAGTAACTAATGGAGCACCATTAGTGGTAGACTTATCAACTAATTTTTTAATCAATGAAAAGGTTACGTTAGGAGCATCGTATAGATTGAGTGCAGCGATAAGTGCTTTAGTAGGTGTACAGATATCAAACTCTTTATTTATGGGATATGCCTATGACTATGATACTACTGATATTGGAAATTACAATTCTGGTTCTCATGAAGTATTCCTAAGGTACGAATTCTTCAGAAAAGTACAAGGAAAGATTTCTCCAAGATTCTTTTAATTAAAAAAATATCTAATGAAATATAACAATACAATAACTTTATTCGCAATTGCTTTTTTTACGCTGTTAGGAGTAACAGCTCAAGAAAAAGAATTAAAAAAGGCAAATGAAGAATATGAAAACTCCGCATATATAAATGCGGCAAAAGCGTACTTAAAAGTAGTTCAATCTGGGAATGAATCGTCGGAGGTGCTATTAAAATTAGGAAATACCTATTATTTTAATGCAGATTATTCAAAGGCTGCTACGTGGTATGAAAAATTATATAGCACTAAAGATGCACAAGAAGATAAAAGTTATTTATTAAGATACTCGCAATCTTTAAGAGCTATTGGAGAAAAACAACAAGCAGAAAAAATTTATAATGAATTTTTAAAGGCTTCAGGTTCTTTAGACAAAAATCTAAAAAACAGTGAAGATTATCTGAATATTATTGAGTTAAACTCTAATCGATACAAATTAGATTCTTTAGAGATGATAAACTCAAAGTATATGGATTATGGTGCTTTTTTAAGAAACGACACCTTATACTTTTCATCTGCTAGGAATACTAGAACTAGTATTGGTAGAATAGATGCTTGGGATAATGAACGTTTTTTAGATATCTATACAGCCGTTTTAGACCCGAAAAGTAATCATTATTCAAAACCAAAACTGCTTAAAGGGTCTGTAAATTCTAAATACCATGAATCATCAGCTGTTATTACGAAAGATGGTAAAACCATGTACTTCACAAAATCTAATAATACACCTTTAGATAAAAATAGTAAAATAGCAAGGTTAAAAATTTACCGAGCTACAAAAGATGCTAATGGAAATTGGGGAAATATTGAAGACTTAACCATTAATGGAGATAGTTATTCAACAGCACATCCAGCGTTATCTCCAAATGAGAAGATACTTTATTATGTTTCAGATATGCCAGGTTCTTATGGAGAAACGGATATTTATTCAGTAGATATTTATAATCAAGGAACGCTAGGGAAGCCTAAAAATTTAGGACCTAAAGTGAATACAAAAGGAAGAGAGTCTTTTCCGTTTATAACTTCAAAATATGAGTTGTATTTCTCGTCAGATGGACATTTTGGATTAGGAGGTTATGATGTGTTTTATTTCGATTTAGCATCTAGAAGACAACAATTAATAAATGTTGGAAAGCCTATTAATAGTTCAAAAGACGATTATGCTTTTTCGATAAATAATGCCAACAAAAAAGGTTTTTTGAGTTCAGATAGGTCTGGAGTAGATAACATTTACAAGTTTACAGAGATAATTCCTATAAAAGAGGTCATAGAATATGATTTAGAAGGTGTTATCATAGATCAAGAAACCAATAAGCCAATTGCTGGTGTAGTAGTTACAGTTACTGATACAGATGGAAAAATTCAATCGAAAGGAGTAACAGATGCCAATGGTAAGTTTAGTTTAAGAGTAAGCAAGTTTAAACCTAATATTCTAAAGGCAGAAAACGACAACTATGTTTTTACAGACAAGTTTATTCCAGAACAATATGATGGAGGAAATATCCGATTAGAAGTAAAGAAAAAGAAGGTTGAGGTTAAAAATGATGAAGACTTCAAAAAGATTTTAAACACCAGAATTTACTACGATTATAACAAAGCTAATATTAGAAAAGATGCAATAGCCAAGTTAGAAAAACTCATTGAACTTTTACAAAAACACAAAGAAGTCAGCTTAGAAATTAAATCCTATGCAGATAGTAGAGGTCGTCCAGAATATAATTTAAAATTATCTGATAAGCGAACTCAAAAAGTAATAGAATTTATAGAAAAAAGAGGGGTTAACAAGAGTCGATTAATTGGTAAAGGTTATGGAGAAACAGAGCCAGTAATTGATTGTCAATACCCAAAAAAATGTTCTAAAAAAGAGTATCAGTTGAACAGGAGAACGGAATTCCAAATAATAAAAAAACAAAAAAAATAAACTTTTATAATTATGAAAAAACAAGTACAAATATTAGCCCTTCTAATTGGAAGTAGTATCTACGGACAAGTAGGTATTGGTACTGTAGCACCAAATAAATCGGCTCAATTAGAAATTGTATCAAATAACAAAGGGTTATTGATACCTAAAGTGGCTTTAACATCGTTAACAGATACTTCAACAATAACTTCTGGAAATGTAGAAGGTCTTACTGTTTATAACACTTCAGTCGTATCGGGATTACAACAAGGATACTATTATTGGCTTAATAATAAGTGGAATAGATTAGTAACTGCAGATGAGGTTAATACCTTAACTCACAATACAACAAATGTTAGTTTAACAAAAGATGGAACGGATTTAAAGCTTACTGATTCGGATGGAAATAGTGTTAGTGTTCCTTTAACTGATATTACAGGTGGGGTTGTAGATACCAATACAACTAATACAAGCTTTGCTGTTGTTGGAACAAATTTAGTAATTACAGACAGTGCAGGAAATACTGTAAGTACACCCTTAGCATCTATTGCAGCAGGTGTAAATACAGACGATCAAACGATAACAAATTTTAGTATCGTAGGAACTAATTTAAGTATCACCTTAGAAAATGGAAATACCGCGACTGTACCATTAGCTACCATTGCAACGGGAGTAAATACAGATGATCAAACAATTACAGATTTTAGTATTTCAGGAACAGATTTAAGTATTACGTTAGAAGATGGAAACACAGCAACAGTTCCATTAGCAAGTATAAAAGCAGGAGTAGATACTACAGTTACTAATACAAGCTTTGCAGTTGTTGGAACAAATTTAGTAATCACAGACAGTGCAGGAAATACAGTGAGTACACCATTAGCAACCATTGCAGCAGGTGTAAATACAGACGATCAAACGATAACAAATTTTAGTATAGTTGGAACTAATTTAAGTATCACCTTAGAAAATGGAAATACCGCGACTGTACCATTAGCTACTATTGCTGCGGGTGTGAATACAGATGATCAAACAATCACAGATTTTAGTATTTCAGGAACAGATTTAAGCATTACGTTAGAGGATGGAAACACAGCAACAGTTCCATTAGCAAGTATTAAAGCAGGAGTAGATACTACAGTTACTAATACAAGCTTTACAGTAGTAGGAACAAATTTAGTAATCACAGACAGTGCAGGAAATAATGTGAGTGTACCATTAGCAAGTATTAAAGCAGGAGTAGATACTACAGTTACTAATACAAGCTTTGCAGTAGTAGGAACAAATTTAGTAATCACAGACAGTGCAGGAAATACAGTGAGTACACCGTTAGCAACCATTGCTGCGGGTGTAAATACAGATGATCAAACGATAACAGATTTTAGTATTTCAGGAACAGATTTAAGTATTACGTTAGAAGATGGAAACACAGCAACAGTTCCATTAGCAAGTATAAAAGCAGGAGTAGATACTACAGTTACTAATACAAGCTTTGCAGTAGTAGGAACAAATTTAGTAATCACAGACAGTGCAGGAAATACAGTGAGTACACCGTTAGCAACCATTGCTGCAGGTGTAAATACAGATGATCAAACAGTAACAGATTTTAGTGTTTCAGGAACTAATTTAAGTATTACGTTAGAAGATGGAAATACTGCTACAGTACCATTAGCTACTATAGCAGCGGGGGTGAACACAGATGATCAAACGGTAACTAATTTTGGTATTGTAGGAACAGATTTAAGCATCACCTTGGAAGATGGGAATACTGCAACTGTACCATTGGCTACCATTGCTGCAGGTGTAAATACGGATGATCAAACAGTAACTAATTTTGGTATAGTAGGAACTAACTTAAGTATTACGTTAGAAGATGGGAACACGGCAACGGTACCATTAGCTACTATTGCAGCAGGTGTGAACACGGATGATCAAACAGTAACTAATTTTGGTATTGTAGGAACAGATTTAAGCATTACGTTAGAAGATGGAAACACGGCAACAGTACCTTTAGCTACTATTGCAGCAGGTGTAAATACCGATGATCAGGCTTTAACTTTAGCAACTGGAAACATCTTAACCTTAGAAGATGGTGGAACAGTAAATTTAACTCCGTTTTTAGATAATACAGATGATCAAGCAATTACGGCAACGCTTAATAATACAACAAGAATATTAACTGTTACTTTAGAAGATGGTGGAACGCAAACGGTAGATTTTTCAACAGTATTGTCAGCCGCAGGAACCGATGATCAAGCTTTAACATTAGCAACAGGAAATATTTTAACCTTAGAAGATGGCGGAACAGTAAATTTAACACCATTTTTAGATAATACGGATGATCAAGCAATCACAGCAACGCTTAATAATACAACAAGAATATTAACTATTACGCTAGAAGATGGCGGAACACAAACGGTAGATTTCTCAACTGTATTAGCAGCAGCAGGAACCGATGATCAAACAATAACAGACTTTAGTGTATCAAGCGGCAACTTAAGCATTACTTTAGAAAATGGAAATACCGCAACTGTACCATTATCAACAATAGCAACAGGAGTTGATACAAATACAACTAACTCAAGTTTTGCAGTAGTAGGAACAAATTTAGTAATCACCGATAGCGCAAATAACACTGTAAGTGTACCATTAGCTAATATAGCAGCAGGTGTGAATACAGATGATCAAACGGTAACTAATTTTGGTATTGTAGGAACAGATTTAAGCATTACGTTAGAAGATGGAAACACTGCAACAGTACCATTGGTAACAATTGCTGCAGGTGTAAATACGGATGATCAAACGGTAACTAATTTTGGTATAGTAGGAACTAACTTAAGTATTACGTTAGAAGATGGAAACACTGCAACGGTACCATTAGCAACAATTGCAGCAGGTGTAAATACAGATGATCAAACAGTAACTAATTTTGGTATTGTAGGAACAGATTTAAGCATTACGTTAGAAGATGGAAACACGGCAACAGTACCATTAGCGACTATTGCTGCAGGTGTAAATACCGACGATCAAGCTTTAACCTTAGCAACAGGAAATATCTTAACCTTAGAAGATGGCGGAACAGTAAATTTAACGCCATTCTTAGACAATACGGATAATCAAGCAATCACAGCAACGCTTAATAATACGACAAGAATATTAACTATTACGCTAGAAGATGGCGGAACTCAAACAGTAGATTTTTCAACTGTATTAGCAGCAGCAGGAACAGACGATCAAGCTTTAACCTTGGCAACAGGAAATATCTTAACCTTAGAAGATGGAGGAACTGTAAATTTAACACCATTCTTAGACAATACGGATGATCAAGCAATCACAGCAACGCTTAATAATACAACAAGGATATTAACTATTACGCTAGAAGATGGCGGAACTCAAACAGTAGATTTCTCAACAGTATTAGCAGCAGCAGGAACAGACGATCAAGCTTTAACCTTGGCAACAGGAAATATCTTAACCTTAGAAGATGGAGGGACTGTAAATTTAACACCATTCTTAGACAATACGGATGATCAGGCAATCACAGCAACGCTTAATAATACAACAAGAATATTAACTGTTACTTTAGAAGATGGTGGAACACAAACGGTAGATTTTTCAACAGTATTAGCAGCAGCAGGAACAGACGATCAAGCTTTAACATTAGCAACAGGAAATATCTTAACATTGGAAGATGGCGGAACAGTAAATTTAACACCATTCTTAGACAATACAGATGATCAAACAATAACAAATTTTGGTGTTGTAGGAAGTAACTTAAGTATTACGTTAGAAGATGGAAATACGGCAACAGTACCATTATCAGCATTAGATAATATAGCAGGAAAAGCATTAACATCTACAGATTTAGATGTCTCAACCGATGGAGCAACTGCTTTACTAAAAGATGTAACAATTAATATTAAGACAGATGCAGTAACTACTAATAAAATTCTAAACGAAACGATTTTATCTGAGGATATTAAAAATGGAGAAGTAAAAACAGATGATATAGCAGATAAAAATGTAACAGTTGCTAAGATTGCTAACGGAACAGCAAATCAAGTATTAATGACAAATGCTGCGGGAACTGATGTAGAGTGGAGAACTGTAAATAATACTGTAAAAGAAGTATTAAGTGCAGAATACGCTGGAGCTACATTATATGCAGATGGAACAAATAATTTAGGTGTCATGACTTCTGATAATACTGGAGCTACAGGTAATTATATGAATTTCTATGAATGGTCAAGTGGAGAAGCAACAGCTCAAGATTATGATGTGGTGGTTCGATTTACATTACCAAACGATTTTACTTCTTGGGATGCAACAAATCCAATTGTAATTGATTACCAAGCAGAAGGTACTTCAACATTCAGTGCAACAATGTTTTTAGAAAATGGAACAGCTTTAGGTACCATCGCAGCGGCTTCTTCAGCAGCATGGACTACAGCAAACTTAAACCCTGGTGCTATGACAGCAGGAAATACAGCCGTTATTTTACTAAAACTAACAAGTGCTGCTGGTGATGCTACTAAAAAAGTAAGAGTAGGTGATATTACGTTGAACTACAATAAATAAAAGAATTGTGAAACAGATAAAATATATAGTACTATTAAGTATACTACTCTTCATGGGTAGTATACATAGTGGTTATTCTCAAGATACGGATGGAGATGGAGTTCTTGATAGCCAAGACATAGATGATGATAATGATGGTATTTTAGATATAGTAGAAAGTCCTCTTGATGTAGTTTGGATTTCAGAACAATTTAATCAAACCATTTTTTATAGGGGAGATACTTCCAATGGAACTTTTGCTACAGGAATGGTAGAAAATATAAATGTGCCTAATGTAGGGATAACAAATCTAGAGAATACATTCATTGGAGATATAAATAATGATCATTTTTTGGATATAGTGTTTGTCTCAGAGGCAGAAAATAGAACTATAACTTATAGGGGAAAAGGAGATGGAACTTTCTTACCGGCTTTAGTAACTAATATGAATATTCCTAACATGGGAAGTGCTGGAGGGGAAAACGGGTTTTTAAAAGATGCGGACGGCGATGGTTTTTTGGATATCTTTTGGATAGCAGATTGGAATCAATCTATTTTTTATAAAGGAAATGGAGACGGAACCTTTCAAAATGCACTAACAGGAACACTTAATGTACCAGAAGTAGGATATAGTAATTCAAAAGTCTCATTTGCAAATGATTTAGATAATGATGGTAAAGTGGATATTTATTCAGTGTCTGAGAGCAATCAAATTACCTTTTATAAAGGAAATGGAGATGGAACTTTCCAAAATGGTACCATAACAATTGTTAATATACCTAGTGTTGGGGGAATGGATGATGCAGCAGATGCTACACTTACAGGAGATGTAGACAACGATGGGAATATAGATATTATTTGGATTTCAGAAACAGATCAAAGTACTTTTTATAAAGGGAATGGCGATGGTACTTTCCAAGGAGGGGTAACAACATTTGTAAATGTTCATGATGTCGGGTATAGTAATGCTCAAAACACATTTATTGGAGATGCAGATGCAGATGGAACTTTAGATGTCATTTTTATAACAGAAGCCTTTGATCAAACTATTTTTTATAAAGGAAATGGTAATGGAACTTTTCAAGATGGAGTAATAACAAGCCGTGAAATACAGAATGTAGGGGTGAGTTTTAAAGAAGTTGCTTTTATGGGAAGTTTTAATTTAGATCCTGATAGTGATGGTATTCCTAATCATTTAGATTTGGATTCTGATAATGATGGTATTCCAGATAATGTAGAAGCTCAGACTACAGTGGGTTATATAGCTCCAAATGCTGACAGTCCTGCAACATATATAACCAATAGAGGATTAAATTCTGCATATTTAACAGGAGGTTTAAGACCTGTAAATACTGATGGAACTGATACGCCAGATTTTATTGATACAGATTCAGATAATCAAGAAGAAGGTGATAGTGTAGAAGGAGGTGTAACTGCAAATCCAACTTATGCAGATGTAAACGGTAGTATAGACAACCCTATAACATTACCAAATTCAGATGGTATAGATGATGTTGATTATAGAGATATCGTTGCGCCTGGAGGTGTAAAAATAGGGTTAGGATTTTGGTTGAAAGCAAATGTAGGTACAGTAGGTAGCTCAACTCTTACAGAATGGAAAGATCAATCAACTTTTAAAAGAGATGCTAGTGTAGTTACAGGAGATCCTACATTTTTTCAATTTAATTTGAGTTATAATCCTGCAATTAGATTTGATGGGAACGATTATTTTACTTTGAATACTGAGCATAAGTTTTTTCCAACTAATTATACAGCTGCTGAAGCTTTTAGTGTAGCAAAAAGTAATTCTTCAGGAACAGATAATGGTCATCCATATGATTTTGGAGGGGCAAACTCTGCTAGGGGATATTATTATCCAGACCAACAAGGTGTACTTTATCAAGGGTCTTTTACAACAGATCGTTTAGCTTTTAATACAACAACTAATGCGGTAATTGATTCAAAAGCAGGTGCACTAGTAACTGGAGACCCTTTAAATTTAGCTAATTGGAATATTTATGGTACGCATAGTGCAGCTAATAATTGGGGAATTCAGTTTAACGGACAGTCTAAAACATCAACAACAGTAAATATTACTGATTTTTCTTTTCCAACAACTAATGGAGTTTATATAGGAGCTGCACAGAATACGAATTTTACAGGAGATATTAGTGAGATAATATTGTATAGTAGAGTGCTTTCTAATACGGAAAGACATCGAGTAAATAGTTATAATGCAGTAAAATATGGGATAACTTTAAATCAAACAACTCCAACAAATTATGTTGCAAGTGATGGAACAGTTATATGGGATACATCTGTAAATTCATCATATGCTCATGATATCGCGGGTATTGGTAGAGATGAGGCTTCTGCTTTACATCAAAAACAATCCAAATCAGTAAATGTAGATGCTTTGGTTTCTATAGGTTTAGGAAGTGTTGTTGCATCCAATGCTGCGAATACAAATACTTTTACAAATAATAAAAATTTCTTGGTATGGGCAAATAATAATGCAAGTACAACAATGGTTAATTCGGGAATATCTGTTGCTTTTGCAGAAAAAATTAATCGTAATTGGCTGGTAAAAGAAACAGGAACAGTTGAAGAGGTTTTGTTACAAATTCCAGATGCTTTAGGAACTGCATTATTTGGTAATACAGATAATTTAACATTATTCGTAGCAGATGATGAGAATTTTACCACCAATTTGGTAACTGTACCTTTTGTGAAAAATGGTGTTTTTCAGGAGGCAAAAGTAAATTTTAACGGAACTAAATATTTTTCTTTTGGAATACCTAGAACTAACTTCATGCGTCATGGGAAAACGTTTAAAAACCTTCGAGAAACTAGAATGGAATGGTAAATAATTATTAAACAAAAAAAATTATTTACTTAGAATAAATGATTTATAAAAATAGAATTATGAAACATTAAAACCAATGAATTAGGAATGTAGGAAAGAGAATAACTAATAAAGTTCTGTATGTCTGAATAGGTATTTGATTAACGATATACAGGAATTATATGCTCATCTGCCTAATAGTGTTGGTATGGAGACTTCTGTTAATATTTCAGGAGTTATTAGAAGCAGAAGTCGCAGCTGCTTACTATTATAATAACTAACAAACAAGTCGCAGGCAATAAGGCAAGAAAGTTTAGAGTAGTTGATATTGCCCTTAACAATAAAAACATAACAAGATGAAACGAGTAAATCTCTTAATATTTTTATGCATATTATTTTCAATTAACATAGTACATATAGGTTATTCACAAGATACTGATGGTGATGGTGTTATAGATAGTATTGATATAGATGACGATAATGATGGAATTTTAGATGTAGAAGAAGATCCAGTAGATATAGTTTGGATTTCAGAAGAATTTAATCAAACAATCTTTTATAAAGGGATAGATAATACGAAATATGAAGAAGGATTGGTTACAAGTATGAATGTACCTAATGCGGGAACAACAAATCAAGAAAATACTTTTATAGGAGATGTAGATTCTGATGATCTTTTAGATATAATTTTTGTTTCAGAGGTTGAAAATAGAATCATTTTTTACAAAGGAAATGGTAATGGTACGTTTCAAAATGCAGTAATAACAAATATTAATATCCCCAATGTTGGTAGTGAAGGAATAGAATTTGCGTTTTTAAAAGACGTAGATGGAGATAACATATTAGATATATTTTGGTTGATAGAATGGAACCAAAGTAATTTTTTCAAAGGAAATGGAGATGGTACTTTTCAAAATGCGGTAACAACACCTATAAATGTTCCAGATGTAGGGAGTAATGTATGGGAAGTTACCTATACAGGTGATGCAGATAATGACGGTATCATGGATATATATATGATGACTGAATCGAACCGTACAGTTTTTTATAAAGGTAATGGGAACGGAACTTTTCAAGATGGGGTGGTAACGAATATAAATGTACCAAATGTAGGAGGTGTTTTTGATGTAGAAAACACGTCACTTTCGGGAGATTTAGATAGTGATGGTATTTTAGATATAATTTGGGTTTCACAAACAAATGAAGCGGTTTTTTATAAAGGAAATGGAGATGGAAGCTTTCAAAATGGAGTGTTGTCAACTCTAAATATTCAAGATGTAGGAATTGGTATTGCAGAAAATACGTTTTTAGTAGACAGAGATAAAGATGGTATTTTAGATATAGTTTTGATATCTCAACATTCAAATTATACAGTTTTTTATAAAGGAAATGGGAATGGAACTTTTCAAGTTGGGGTACTAACAAATTTAAATGTGCAAAATGTTGGGTATAATGACAGAGAAATTACTTTTATAGGAAGTTTCAATCTCGATCCGGATGGAGACGGAATTCCCAATCATTTAGATTTAGATTCTGATGGAGATGGAATTCCCGATAATGTAGAAGCACAGACTACAGCAGGTTATATAGCACCAAACGCAGATAGTCCTGCAACATATGCTGCAAATAGTGGGTTAAATTCAGCATATTTAGGAGGTTTAACACCTGTAAATACAGATGGTACTGATGATCCAGATTATTTAGATTTAGATTCAGATAATCAAGAAGAAGGAGATAGCGTAGAAGGTGGAGTAACGGCGAATCCAACATACGCAGATGTAAATGGTAGCTTAAACGACCCAACAACATTACCCAATTCTGATGAAGTTGATGATGTTGACTACAGAGATATAGTAGCACCAGGAGGGGTAAAAACTGGCTTAGGATTTTGGTTAAAAGCCAATGTAGGTACAGTAGGAAATACAATAGTTACAGAGTGGAAAGATCAATCAACTTTCAAAAGAGACGCGAGTGTTGTTACTGGTGACCCTTCTTTTTTCTTGTTTAATGTAAGTTACAATCCAGCAATTAGATTTGATGGAGGTGATTACTTTTCATTAAGTAATGTACATAAGTTTTTCTCAAGTACTTATTCAGCAGCAGAAGCAATTACAGTAAGTAAAAGTAATATTACTCCAGCACCAGGGGTAAGTAATGGGCATCCCTATGATTTTGGAGCAGCAAGTTCAGCAAGAGATTTTTACTACCCAGACCAACAAAGCAGACTTTATCAAGGATCTTTTACTACAGATCGTTTAGGGTTTAATCCAGTAACTAATGCAATTGTCGATGCAAAAACAGGAGTTACAGGAGTCGTTGGAAGTCCAGTGAATTTGGCTGATTGGAATATTTATGGGACACATAGTGCTAATAATAATTGGGGAATTCAATTTAACGGTGAATTTAAAGCATCATCATCGGTAAATACAACAGATTTTTCTTTTCCGTCAACCAACGGAGTATATATTGGAGCAGTAGAGAATGAAACTTTTACGGGAGATATTAGTGAAGTAATTTTATATAATAAAGTACTTTCTAGTACAGAAAGACAACGAGTTAATAGCTATAACGCGGTAAAATATGGAATTACGTTAAATCAATCAACACCAACAAACTATTTAGCAAGTGATGGAACAGTTATTTGGGATGCAACAGTAAATTCAGCATATATCCATGATATAGCAGGAGTTGGTAGAGATGAGTCTTCAGCATTGCATCAAAAACAATCAAAATCAGTAAATGTTGATGCGTTAGTTGCTATAGGATTAGGAAGTGTAGTTGCAACAAATG
Source organism: Tenacibaculum aiptasiae (assembly GCF_965221665.1). Lineage (NCBI taxonomy): Bacteria > Pseudomonadati > Bacteroidota > Flavobacteriia > Flavobacteriales > Flavobacteriaceae > Tenacibaculum > Tenacibaculum aiptasiae. Next base: position 681,141 of record NZ_CBDCSN010000002.1, on the reverse strand, counting down.
CAGCTAACACAAATACTTTTACGAATAATAAAGATTTCTTAGTATGGGGAAATAATAATGGAAGTATAACCATGGTTAATGCAGGTATACCTGCTGTTTTTTTTACAAAAAATAAGCCGTAATTGGTTACTAAAAGAAACAGGAACAGTAGATGAGGTTCAAGTACAAATACCAGAATCTATAGCTTCTGTTTTATTTGGAGGCGCCGATTTAACTTTATTTGTAGCAGATGATGAGAATTTTACTACTAATTTGGTTACCGTTCCACTAACAAAAAATGGTCTTTACTTAGAAGCCATGATAAATTTTAATGGAACTAAATATTTTTCTTTTGGAATTCCACGAACTAGCTTTATGCGTCATGGAAAAACTTTTAGAAATTTAAAAGAAACTCGAATGGAATGGTAAGGATGTGTAAAATATAACGTCTTTAATAAAGGTGAATGTTAGTAGTTTTTTAAGGGTGAAAAGACTAACAAAGTCTATTAAACACTAACAATTAAGAGTAATCAGAAATGGTTGCTCTTTTTTACTATAAACAAAGTTTATTTACTGAAATCGTGTTATTAAAAATAAAGATGCTATTTTTACCGAAATTTTTATAAACCTACTAACTGTATAAAAATGAGGAAATTAATAGTAGTATTGTTATTCTTAACAAGTATCGTGTCGTACGGACAAATCCACAATCCTGTTAAATGGACTACATCTGTAAAGAAAATTTCAGAAAAAGAAGCTGAATTAGTAGCTACAGCAAGTTTAGAAAAGGATTGGCATATTTACTCGCAAAATATACCAAAAGGAGGTCCAATTCCTACGTTATTTTCTTTTGTTGGTGACCAACGTTACTTAAAAAAAGGAAATACAAAAGAAGGAGAAGGACATGAAGTTGATGATAAGTTGTTTGACATGCGTGTTAAATACTTTGATAAGAAAGCTGTTTTTACACAACGAGTAAGATTAAAAACTACAGAGAAATTTGTAATCAAAGGAACTGTAGAGTACATGGTATGTTCAGGTACAAATTGTTTGCCTCCTAAAGAAGTAGATTTATCTTTTTCAGTAAATTAAAAAAATTATCCCCTTAATAAAGTTTAAATGAAGAACCTTTTTGCATTCTTGCTCCTTTTTACGATTAGTTTTGGCGTAAAAGGGCAAATTTTCAATCCCATAAAATGGAAAACTAAAGTAGAAAAAGTATCAGAGTCTAATTATAAGTTAAAAGCCGAAGCCATAATTGAGCAAGGTTGGACTTTGTATTCACAGGAAGTTCCAAAAGGAGGACCAATCCCTACTACTTTTATATACGATGATGAAGGAGGTAAAATTAAATTACTTGGAAATACATCAGAACCTAAAGGTAAATTAAAGTTTACCAAGCTTTTTAATGAAGAAGGAATGAGTATTAAATCCTTTGCTATAAAAGCTGTTTTTGAACAAAATATAGAATTAGTAGATAGCCAAATAAAAAAGGTAAATGCTTTTGTTGAATTTATTGCTTGTACAGATGAGCAATGCTTACCTCCTAAAGAAGTAGACTTAGTTTTCGATTTAGAGAAAGCTACTGTGGCTACCAAAAAAGGAGAAGCAAAAAAAGCAGCTACTAAAGACGGAAAAGCTAAAGAAAAGAAAGGTTTAGTAAGTATTTTTATTATTGCCTTTTTATCAGGTTTTGCAGCGTTGTTAACACCATGTGTATTTCCAATGATTCCAATGACGGTTAGCTTTTTTACAAAACAAAGTAAGAGTAAATCGAAAGGAATTAGAAATGCTATTATCTACGGATTGTCTATTATCGCAATTTATGTATTGTTAGGATATGTAGTAACTGGAATTTTTGGAGCTGATGCGTTAAATGCATTGTCAACTAATGTATGGTTTAACATAGCTTTCTTTTTAATATTAATCATTTTTGCTGTATCATTCCTTGGAGCATTTGAAATTACATTGCCAAGTTCATGGGCAACAAAAGTAGATTCACAAGCAGATAGAGGAGGATTGATAGGAATCTTTTTCATGGCATTAGCCTTAGCAATTGTATCGTTTTCATGTACAGGGCCAATTGTTGGAACTCTATTAGTAGAAGCAGCTACAAAAGGAGGAATAGCACCTGTGGTAGGAATGTTAGGATTCTCATCGGCAATTGCTTTACCATTTGCTTTATTTGCAGCATTCCCAGGTTGGTTAAACTCATTACCAAAATCGGGAGGATGGTTAAATACAGTAAAAGTTGTTTTAGGATTCTTAGAATTAGCATTAGCATTTAAATTCTTATCAAATGCAGATTTAGTATTACAACTACACTTATTAGAAAGAGAAGTGTTTATTGCTATTTGGATCGCAATTTTTGGAGCATTAGCATTTTATTTATTCGGAAAAATACAATTACCTCACGATAGCCCACAAAGTCATATTTCAGTAGGAAGATTAAGCTTAGGTTTAGTAGCTTTATCATTTACTATATATATGATACCAGGTTTATGGGGAGCACCTTTAAATTTAATTAGTGCTTTTCCACCACCACAACATTATAGTGAATCGCCATATGGAGTTGGATTTACAAAACAAGCAACAGTGAGTGTTGCTAACCAACAAAATGATGATCATGGTGGATTGCCAGAAGGAGCACACTTAATGCCTCCTCATGATATTATGGCTTTTCACGATTATGATAAAGGATTAGCGTATGCTAAAAAAGTAGGAAAACCAGTTATGATCGATTTTACAGGGCATGCTTGTGTTAATTGCCGTAAAATGGAACAAAACGTATGGGTAAAGCCTAAAGTTTTAGATGTTTTAAAGAATAAAGTAGTACTGATTTCTCTTTACGTAGATGACAAAAGACCTTTAGAAGAGAATGAAGTTGTAGACTCTAAGTTAAACCCTGGAAAAAAACTAAAGTATATAGGTCAAAAGTGGAGTGAATTGCAGACTATTAAGTACAAAGCAAATTCACAACCATTTTATGTATTAATGGCACACGATGAATCTAACTTAATCGATCCAGTGGCATATACACCTAATGCAGATGAATATTTTAATTGGCTAGAAAAAGGAATAGCGAATTATAAAAAATAAGTAAATAAAAAAACACTTTAGAATTTTCTAAAGTGTTTTTTTTGAACTAAAATAAGAGTATCAAACTATTTTACAGGATATAGTTTCACATCTTTTCCTAGCCAAGCCTGTAATTTGTTGTAAATTTTTTCTTGATCTTCTTTAGAAAAGTGTTTGATTCTTGTGCCATGATCAGCATCAGCCAATACCATTTTTAAAGCATCTACATTAGGCTTTGGATTTGGAGCACAAGCACCCCAAGGATCGTATGCACCATAAATATACAATATGTTGTTACCTTTGTTTTCAACAAAATCTCTTACCTCTTTGATATAATTTTCATTATATGATAGGTCAACATTTTTAGGAGCAAATCTCATGTTAGATGAAGAGCTAACAACTTTTAATAAGTCTTTTACAGGTTCTAAATCAAAACCGTAATATCCTAATTCTTTAATGTGTTGGTAAAAAGAAGGAAGGTAATAATCAAATCCCCAATCGCTATATAAAGTAAAGCCAGAAACTTTTACCAAATAGTCAAATAGTTCTTTAGAACTAGCTTTGTCAGAAGGAATTTCATTGCACTTTCCACCCCATTGCCAAAATGAAAAAGGAAATTCTAAAACAGAGTATTCTAAAGCTTCCTCTTGAGAAAGTTCAGTAAAATTCATTTTCTTTTCTTCAGCATAAGAAGTTAAATGATTAAGTATTTCGACTCTGTTTTTTAGAACAGCTCTTTGAAAGTTTTTAATAGCGTTTCTACATTCTTCACTACCTACAGAGTTAATTAAGTTTGTAGTTCTTTCATCTTCCAAACCATTAATTAATGGAGCTACATACGGAACAGCTACATCAACATCATTAGGATATTTAGATTTATAAATTAACGTAGTTTCACCTCCCTTACTAATTCCTGAAGACAACCATTTTCCTTTGTATAAGGTTTTTAATTTGCTTACAATAGTATGATAATCTTCAATAGCATTATCGTTGGTTAAATATTTCCAAGGGATAGAGTCGGGTCTAGATTTTCCATACATTCTATATTCAACAATAACCTGATTTCCTTTTAAAAGCTTGCTTAATTCAGTAGTTCTATTTCTTGAAGCATAACCATCAGTAATAATTACTGTTGGGTTTTTATAATCGGCATGAGAAACATACATATAATGTTTAAAAGTTCCTTCTGATGGATTTTTAGGGTTTAAATTTTGTTCCAAAACAACTTGATAGGCATCAGTAAAGTGATCGTTAACTTTAATAGAGTCTATTTGAGCTTTAGGAAATAAGTTTTGTAGTTGGGTTTTAAATGTGATTTCCTTTTTCTCTTTTGTTTCTTTACAAGAAAGAAGAGTTATTAGAAAAAGAAAAGGCAAAAATTTAAATAGTTTCATAATCAAATATTTATTGGTTAAAATTAAAGGCTTTAGAAAACTCGATATGATACTATTTTATCTATATTAATGTAAATATTGATGTGTATTAGGGTAAGATATTCTTAAAAACTAAAAAACATGTACTTTTATCCTATGAACCCTATTATTCAAATAAGTAGCGATTTTATTGAAGGAAATACGAGTTTTCCTGAGCTAATAGCTGAATTAAGAAAAAGCTTTTCTAAAAAAGATGTGATTGTTCCTATGAGGCATCATCACGATTTTCCAAATCCAGAGGTTGAAGCAGATTCTACATTATTGTTGATGCCAGCTTGGGAACCCAATAAAAATGCAGGAGTAAAAATAGTAACAGTAAGTCCGGAGAATGGTCAATTTAATTTACCTTCCATAAATGGGACATACATATATTTAGATGCTTTAAAAGGTACTATTAAAGCCATTTTAGAAGCAAAAAGTTTAACAGTAAAAAGAACGGCTGCTGCTTCAGCTTTGGCATCCACATTTTTATCAAAAGAAAATTCAAGTTCTTTATTAATGATTGGTACAGGAGCTTTATCAGTAAATCTTATTAAAGCACATGCTTCAGTTAGACCTATAAAAGAAGTGTTTGTTTGGGGAAGGAATTTTGAAAAAGCTGTTAGTATAGTTAATAGTTTGCAAGTAGAAAACTTCTCTATAACGGCCATTCAAACTATTGAAGAGAAAATAGGAAAGGTAGATATTATTTCTTGCGCAACATTATCAGCAACACCTTTAGTTTTAGGTAAGTTAATAAGAGAAGGACAGCATATAGACTTAGTAGGAGCGTATAAAAAGAATATGCGAGAAGCTGACGATGATGTGATAACGAAAGCAACGGTATTTGTAGATACTTTTCAAGGAGGTTTAAAAGAAAGCGGAGATATAGTAATACCATTGGAAAATGGAACGCTTAAAGAGGAGGAAATCAAAGCAGATTTATTTGAGTTAAGTTCAGATCAGAAAAAAGGAAGAATTTCAGAAACAGAAATAACAGTTTTTAAATCGGTAGGGCATGCTCTGGAAGATTTAGCAGCTGCAAATTATTATTACAATCAATATACCAATGAGTAAAACATACCAAAATATACTTTCAAAAACAGAGTTCAATCCGTCTGAAGATTGGTTGCAAATCAAAACTATTGATATGCACACTGGGGGAGAACCTTTACGTGTTATTGTAGATGGATTTCCAGAATTAAAAGGAAATTCGGTATTAGAATATCGTAGATATTGTAAAGAAAATTATGATCATTTAAGAACAGCATTAATGTTTGAACCACGTGGTCATGCAGATATGTATGGTTGTATTTTATTACCACCTAATGATGATGAAGGTGATTTTGGCATTCTGTTTTTACATAATGAAGGGTATTCTACAATGTGCGGGCATGCCATTATAGCTATTTCTACGTTGGCAATAGAAATGAATTGGGTAGATGTAAAAGAGGGTGATAATATTTTAAAAATAGATGCACCTTGTGGTAGAATTACATCATATGCAAATGTAAAAGATGGAAAAGTAACAGGTGTTCGTTTTCATTGTGTACCTAGCTTTGTTGTAGGTTTAGATAGAAAGGTAAATGTAGATGGAGTAGGAGAGGTAGTATATGATTTAGCTTATGGAGGTGCTTTTTATGCATATGTTGATATGGCTAAAAATAATTTAGATTTTGATTTAACTCCTAATTCTTACCGAAAATTAATAAGCAAAGGAATGGATATTAAACATGCGGTAATGAAAGAAGATAAAGATGTGAAACATCCATATGAAGAAGATTTAAGCTTTTTATATGGAACTATTTTTATCGATAATACAAAACAAGAGTCAGGTAATGATAGTAGAAATGTATGCATTTTTGCTGAAGGTGAAGTAGATCGTTGTCCTACTGGATCAGGAGTGTCAGGAAGAATGGCAATACATAAGGCTAGAAAAGAAATAGACTTTGGAGAAACTATGACTATAGAAAGTATAACAGGCTCTGTATTCAAAGGTTCTGTAGTTTCAGAAGACCAATATGGTTCGTTTACATCAGTAATACCACAAGTAGAAGGAACTGCTTATATTACAGGAAAGCAAACTTTTATAATAGATCCTAATGATCCAATGAAAGACGGATTTATACTAAGATAATTTTATAGGTTTACATTTGTTTTGTAACCAACTCACTTCATTATTATTTAATAAAGGAGTGAGTTTTTTTATGACTTCTTGATGATAAGAATTCAACCATTCAATTTCTTTATTGGTTAACATAGCAACATTGATTAGTTGTGTGTCTATGTAACAAAGAGTTAAAGGTCTAAAACCTAAAAATGTACCAAATTCAGTTTCTTGAACTATTTCAGAAAGAACAATGTTTTCAATACGAATTCCAAATTCATTGGTAACATAACAGCCAGGTTCTATGGTTGTAAATTGATTGGCTAAGTGAGGAGTTGTACCTCTAGCAGTTGTGGGTCCAGTAGCAAAACCTTGGGCAGGCTCATGTACCATACCAAAACTTCCAATACCATGTCCAGTTCCATGAGGGTAGTTTAAACCGTTTTGCCATAAATGCATACGAGCAAAAGCATCAATTTGAGTTCCTGTAGTTCCTAAAGGAAATTGTTGTTGTTCTAAAGAAATATATCCTTTTAAAACTGATGTGTATGCTGTTTTAATTTTTTCAGAAGGAGTACCTCCTAACCAAATAGTTCTTGTAATATCTGTAGTACCGTCTTTATATTGAGCGCCACTATCTAATAATAAAATACCTTCATTTTTTATTATAGAAGAACCTTGTTCTGGTGCTGTATAGTGAATAATAGCGCCATTTTTTTTATACCCAACAATGGCAGCAAAAGATTCACCAACATAATACTCTTGTTGTTGTCTAAAACTTTCTAGTTTTTTTCCTAATTCGTATTCAGAAATTGATTTTTTTTCTAATTCTTTTTCCAGCCAAATAAAGAATTTTGTTAGTGCTACACCGTCTTTTAGCATACAGTTTTCTTCACCTTGTATTTCAACAGTGTTTTTTATGGCTTTTAACTCTTTAACTATTGAGTTTTGATACTGGAATTTACCATTTATGGCATCAAATACAGCATAATTTAAAGAAGAAGAATCAGTAATAATATTTTTATCATTGGTTACTGAAGGTAAAATAGTTGCAATTGAATCGTAAGAAACTATTTCAATATGTAGTTTTTCAAAAGCAGTAATAGCAGATTGAGAAAATCTATTTTTATTACAGAATAAAAAAGTTTTTTCTTTTCCTACTAAAGCATATGCAGTAACCAGGGGGGTAAAATCAACATCACGAGAACGAATGTTAAACAACCAAGCTATTTCATCTAATGAAGAAAAGAAATAAAAATCGGCGTTTTGTTTTTGAATTTCTTCTTGAACTTTTGAAAGTTTTGAAGTAGTAGTTTCTCCGCTAAATTCAAAAGGATGTATATCTATTTCAAAATTTGGAAGACTTGGTCTGTCTGTCCAAATATGTTTGGCAAAATGAGGCTCGTTTTGTAGTTGAATTTGCTTTTCATTGGTAAAACTCAATATATAATCTACTTGCGATTTAGAGAATTGACGGTAATCTATTCCTATAACCGAATTGTTTTTTAGCAAATTACAAAGCCATTTTACATGTTCTGGTGCGTGTGGTATAGATTGTTTGTGAAGTTTAACTTCAGTATTTCCGCATTCGTCATCAAACTGTAAAAAGTAACGAGAATCTGTCCATAGTGCAGCTGTATCTTGTGTAACAACCAATGTTCCAGCTGAACCAGTAAACCCAGAAAAGTATTCTCGTAATTTCCAATAATCAGCTACATATTCTGATTGATGCGGATCTGTTGAAGGAATAATAAATGCATCTATTTTTTTTAGAAGCATTTCTTTTCTTAAGGCTGCTAGTTTTTCTGAAATCATTCGATAAAATTAATAAATTTAAAAATGCTTTTAAGCAAATCGTTCTACATTAAAAGGAGTTAAGTTCAGGCTAGGTTTTTCATCCGAAATAATTTCTGAAACTAGTTTTCCAGTTGCAGGTCCTAAACTCCACCCCATCATAGCATGACCAGTTGCTACGGTAACATTTTTAACTTTAGATAAACGCCCAATATATGGCAAACCATCAGGAGAACAAGGTCGTAAACCACAATCGGCGTTGTCAATGTCTTCTTGATTTATTTTTAAGCCAGAATAATATTGTTCGCCAGCATTGGCTATCGTTTTAACACGTGCTGGGTTTATTTTATGATTAATGCCTCCAATTTCCATGGTTCCTGCAAATCGAGTAAAACCATTCATTGGGGTAACGGCAACTTTTGCTTCCATAAGAATTGCTGGAATTGAAATGCCAGTTTCTTCTTTTACATTAATTCGATAACCTTTACCTGCTTGTACAGGAATATTTATTTGTAATTTCTTAGCTAAATCTTGTGTCCAAGAGCCTGTTGCTAAAACATATTCATCTGCCAATATGTTTTGTTTATTGGTATCGATTGAGGTTACTTCATTCTTAGAAATATTAATTTTCAAGACTTCTTCATTTGATAAAAAAGTAACTCCGTTTTTTTCTAAATGTAATTTTAATTGTGAAATAAATTCATTTGGAGTCATATGTGCATCTGAATGATAGTACACAGCTCCTTTAATATCTAAGTTACTATTAGGTTCTAGTTTTTGAACTTCTTTTTTGGTTAAGTTTTCAACTTTTAATCCTTCTTTAATAGCTTGTTTTCCCACATTCCATTCTTCTTCACCTGCTTTGTCTGTCTTATAATACATTAATAAGCCTTTGTCTTGATAAAAGAAGTCAAAGTCATTAGAAGCTTTTATATTTTCATATAATTCTTTGCTAAACAAATTTATGTCTTTTATGACTGGAATTGATTGCTGTACTTTTTTATGAGTAGAAGCTTTTTTAAAAAGTAATGACCATTTAAAAAAGTCAAGATCTAATCGAGGTTTAATAGATAAAGGACTTGTAGAACTAAACATCCATTTTATTCCTTTGTTAATCATACCAGGAGCAGCTAAAGAAATAATATGACTAGGTGTAATAATACCTGCATTTACATGAGAAGCTCCAGATGAAAAGTCTGATTTATCAATAATTGTTACTTCATGTCCAGCTTTTTGTAAATAATATGCTGAAGACAAACCTATAATTCCACCACCAATAATTACTACTTTTTTACTCATTTTATATTACTTGGAATCCATGTGCATATGGATCATCTTGATCGTCAATAATAATGTTGTTATATCCGTATACTTTAGCCCAACCTTGTATACTTGGAATGATGGCTGGTTTCCCTGCTAAAGTTGTTTCTTTTTCTACTCTTCCAATAAATTTACTTCCAATAAAACTTTCGTGAATAAACTCTTCTCCAGTTTTAAGTTTTCCTTTAGCATGTAATTGAGCTAAACGAGCTGATGTACCGGTTCCACAAGGACTTCTGTCAATAGCTTTGTCGCCATAAAAAACAGCATTACGTCCTGAAGAAGTCGGATCTAAAGGATTACCCGTCCAAAGCATATGGGTTACATCTCTTATGGTATCATTTTCTGGATGAATAAATAAATCTGGATATTTCTCATTAATTCTATCTCTAACTACCTGAGAATATTGAATAATTTTTGAAGCTGTAAAATCATGAACTCCACTAAAGTTTTTTTGTGGATCAACAATAGCGTAGTAGTTTCCTCCATAAGAAACATCAAAAGTGATTTCTCCTAATTCAGGGCAATCAACCGTTAAATTTTCAGCAGCTAAATAACTTTTAACATTGGTTAGTCTAACCCAATCTACTTTTTTACCTGTTTGTTGATATTCTATTTCAACCAAACCAGCTGGAGCTTCCATTTTAATTTTGCCAGGTATTTTAGGAGTAACTAAGCCTTCCTCTATAGCAATAGTTATAGTTCCTATAGTACCATGTCCACACATAGGTAAGCAACCAGATGTTTCAATAAATAATATTGCAAAATCATTTTCTGGATTATGAGGAGGGAATAGGATAGAACCACTCATCATGTCATGACCCCTAGGTTCAAACATTAAACCTTTACGAATCCAATCGTATTCTTTTAAAAAATGTTGGCGTTTTTCACTCATGTTGGTACCAATAAGATTTGGTCCTCCACCAGCAACAACTCTTACTGGATTACCACAAGTATGCGCATCGACGCAAAAAAAAGTCTTTCTCATCTTTAATTGAAGCGCCAGCTTGTATTCTCTCTTAGAAAAAACCCTTCAAAAATTCCTCTATTATAAAAATAAAGCTGGCATTGTTTCAATCTCTAGACAGGACAAAAGTAAGGTTTGATTTTTTGTACTATCTAAAGAAATTCTTAAAATTTACTATTTGACACCGTTTTTTGTTAACATACCGTTAACCGAACGTGAAATTTGCAACGGGTTCTCGTTTTTTAGTTCATCTGGCAATAATTCATTTGGCCAATCTTGATAACTAAATGGACGTACCCAACGTTTTATTGATCCAATTCCAACTGCTGTAAATCGACTATCTGTAGACGCTGGATATGGACCTCCATGTACCATAGACGGACAAACTTCTACACCTGTAGGAACTCCATTGAATATAATACGTCCAACTCTGTTTTGTAATGCTGAAACAACAGATCCATATTGAGCTACTTCATTTTCATCAGAAATAACAGTTCCTGTTAATTGTCCTTCCAATTGAGAAATAATTTCTTCTAATTGAGCTGCATTTTCACATTGTACTACCATTGAAAAAGGACCAAACACCTCTTGATGTAATGTTGTGTTTTCTAAAAATGTAACTCCTTCTACAGTAGTAATAATCTGTGTTGCATAGTTTGATTGTACTTCATTTTCATATTTACCAACGACAACTAATCCACTTTGTGCTAATGCTTTTTCCTTATTACTTTCATAAGCAGCAACAATATTTGGATGTAGCATTAATGAAGGAGATATTTCTACAATTTTAGAAGCTAAATCATTTGTGAAATTTGTTAGTTCTTCACCTTTAATTCCTAAAATTAATCCCGGATTTGTACAAAATTGCCCAGTACCTAAAGTAATTGAACCAGCATAAGTACTTGCTAAAGTTTCACCTCTGTTTTGTAATGCTTTTGGTAATATAACCACAGGATTAATACTTCCCATTTCTGCAAATACAGGAATAGGTTCTTCTCTTTTAGCTGTTAAATCTAATAAAGCTCTTCCACCTCGTATACTTCCTGTAAAACCAACTGCTTTTACTTCTGGGTGTGATACTAATTGTTGGCCAACTTCAATTCCACTTGAATTTAGGTTTGAAAATACACCTTTTGGCATATTAGTTTTTTGAGCTGCTTTTATTATAGCAGAGGCAACTAATTCACCAGTACCAGCATGCATGGGATGCGATTTAACAATAACTGGACAACCTGCTGCTAATGCAGCTGCTGTATCACCACCAGCCGTTGAATAAGCAAGTGGAAAATTACTAGCTCCAAAAACAACCACAGGTCCTAATGGAATATTTATTTTTCTTATATCTGATTTAGGTAAAGGTTCTCTTGTTGGAATAGCGGTATCTATTGTAGCTTCTACCCACGAACCTTCTGCTACTAAGTCAGCAAAAGAACGTAATTGAAATACAGTTCTTCCTCTTTCTCCTTTTGCACGACCTTCTGGCAATCCAGTTTCTGAACAATAAGTTTTAACTAACTCATCATCTAAAGCTAATATTTCATCAGCAATAGCGTTTAAAAAAGCTGCTTTTTGTTTTCCTGTAACATTTCTATACTCTTTAAAAGCCTTTGATGCTAAAGAAACAGCTTCATTAATTTCTTCTTGAGTTGCTTCAGTGTAAACAACTTCATTTTCTTTATTTAACTCTGGGTTAAACGTTGTATATGTTTTGTTTCCTGTTGCTGATATTGTATCTCCTATATAATTTTTTCCTGTTATCATTCTATAAGTTTTTATAATCAGGCAAAGTAGGTCTGTTCTTTAATCCAGTTTCTATAACATTTAATACATGTTTGCGTTCTTCTCCAATTAATGGTAAACGTGGCGCACGAACATTCTCTGTACCTATACCTGTTGCTACTTCTGCTAATTTGATATTTTGGACTAATTTAGAATTTATATCTAATTCTAACAAAGGTAAAAACCAACGGTATATTTCTAATGCCTCCTGTATTCTTCCTGCTTTTTGTAATTCGTAAATAGCTACTGTTTCTTTTGGAAAAGCACATACTAAACCAGCAATCCAACCATCAGCACCCATTAATAAACTTTCAAGAGCTAATGTGTCTACACCAGTCATTATTTTTAAACGATCACCAAAACGGTTTTTAATCCTCGTAACGTTAGAAATATCTCTAGTTGATTCTTTTACTGCTTCTATATTTTTACATTCCAATAAATCTTCAAACATATCTAATGTAACTTCCACTTTATAATCTACAGGGTTATTGTAAACCATAATAGGTAACGAAGTATTGTTTGCTACAGCTTTAAAGTATTCAACTGTTTCTCTATCTCCAGATTTATAGCGCATAGGAGGTAACATCATAAGCCCTTTAGCTCCATCTTCTTCTGCTCTTTGTGCAGCTTCAATAGCTCCTTTTGTAGTTTGTTCAGCTACATTCATTAATACAGGAACTTTACCATTTACAATATCAACTGTAGTTTTGGTTAACTCTCTTTTTTCTTCTGTTGATAATGTACTAGCCTCTCCTAATGTACCACCTAAAACAATTCCATGAACTTGAGCATCTAATTGTGCTTTGATATTCACTTCAAACATATTTAAATCTAAGGTGTCTTCGTTTGTAAACTTTGTTGTTACAGCAGGCATAACGCCTTTCCAATTTATACTCATTTTGTTTTTTTATTGCAAATCTATATATGATTGCCAAAGGAGTGTGTTTGTTTTTTAACTATTACATATACTATATTATCTACATGTTGTTAATTTAGTATTATATTGGTTAATATGTTATAGATTAGCGTAAAATATTACTCATGAAAGTTCTACCGTTTGAAATACCAAAAACAAAAAACCTAGGTTTAATTTACCAAGAAGATAGGGGCGATTCTTTTTATGATAAGCTTCATCAGCATAAAGAAATACAAATATGTTATATAGTGAAAGGTGAGGGAACGTTGATTATTGGAGACACGGTTAATGATTATGAGTCTGAAGATATTTTTGTTATTGGTGGTAATCAACCTCATGTTTTTAAAAGTGATACTTCGAAAATTAAAAAATCATTCATGATATCGCTTTTTTTTACAAAAGAATCTTTTGGTAAAGATTTTTTTGAACTCGATGATTTTAAAGAATTAACTACGTTTTTTGTGAACTCACAAAACAGTTTTAAAGTAAAAGCAAACAAAGAAAAATTAAAAAAATATTTTTTAAAGCTACAAAAAAGTAGGGATTTAGTAAAGTTCATTGTTTTTATAAAGATGATTAATGTTATCATAAAATCTGAAATTGAACCTCTCTCGTCTTTTTTTTATAAAAAGAAGTATTCGGATAATGAAGGTAAACGAATGGGAGATGTTATGGATTATACACTAAATAACTTTAACAAGAAGATAGAATTAGAGGATATATCTGAGGTAGCCAATATGACTACCAATGCTTTTTGTAGGTATTTTAAGCAAAGAACAAATAAAACGTATTTTACTTTTTTAAATGAGCTTAGAATAGAAAAGGCATGTAAACTATTGCAAAATAAAGATTATTCAATAATAGAAGTGTCTGAAAAATCAGGTTTTAAAAACATATCTAATTTCAATAGAAAGTTCAAAGAACTAAAAGGAAGAACACCATCGGCCTATAGATTAGGTCATTAATATGTTAAAAACATGAATTATATTTATACTTTTTTAAAAAATAAGCAAATTTCTTATTTCTCTTGGCTATATTTGACGGCTATTTATCAATTAAAGTATATGAAAAAAATTGTTGTTTTGTTTTTATTGGTTTTTGTGTCTAATATTTCAGCACAAGAAACACTACCTATTTATGCAGATTATTTATCTGATAATGTTTACTTATTGCATCCAGCTGCTGCGGGAGTTGGTGATTGTGGTAAGTTAAGGTTAACTGCTCGACAGCAATGGATAGGTGTTAAAGATGCACCTGCTTTACAAACAGCAAGTTTTCATGCTAAATTCAATGAAAACTCAAATGCTGGATACGGTTTAATTTTATTTAATGATAAAAACGGTTACCATTCTCAAAAAGGACTACAAGGAACTTATGCTTATCATTTAGATATGGGGAATGAGAACCTGTTTAATCAGTTATCATTTGGTCTTTCTATGTCTATTGTACAAAATGAAGTAGATCAAAGAAGGTTTGTTAATGACCCTGTAGTTAGTCAGGTAATAGAAAGTAATTTTTATTTTAATGCTGATTTTGGTATGGCATACCACTACAAAGGATTTGCTTCTTATTTCACTGTAAAAAATATCTTATTATCAGCTAAGAACAATTTAAATTCAAATTTCGAGTCTTTAAACTTAAGAAATTATATTGTTGGGGCTAGTTACTTTTTTGGTGATAAAGAAAAATTACAATTTGAACCATCTGTTATGATTCAATATAAAGAACAAACAGGTGAAAAAGTAGGTGACATAAACTTTAAGGTATATAAGACTTTTGAAAAAAGTCAATTATGGGCAGCTTTGTCTTATAGAAGAAGTTTTGATAGTAGTGTCTTTGGAGATGCTCACTACGTAACTCCAATTTTAGGATTGAATTATAAAAACATGATGTTTGCTTATACTTATACTCAGCAAACTGGTGATGTTGTATTTTCTAATGGAGGTTTTCACCAACTTTCTTTTGGTATAGACGTTTTATGTAGAAAAAGAAGAGCTTCTGCTTGTCCTAATATCAATGGAAGTTTTTAAAAATCAGAATATTTTATTGTAATATTTTTATATTCTTTCAAAATATCTTGTAGAACCATTTCCTCTTTATTTGAAAAAAATATGTTTGACGGATTGTCATTCATAGAATAAAGAGCATTGTTTTTCTGCAAGATATTTTTTGTTTGCATTGCAACAGCTTCTCCCGAGTCTATAATGTTCACATCAGGACCAACTATAGATCTAATTTGCGGCATTAAAAAAGGATAATGAGTACAACCTAGTACTATTGAATCACACTTGTTTAAAAGCATAGGATTTATATATGTTTTTAGGAGTTTAGTCATTTCTGAAGAATGCATTTTTCCTCCTTCAATGAGTTCAACTAAACCTTCACCAATTTGTTCTATAATTGTAATATTATCATCAATTTTTGATGATGTTTTTTCAAATAAACTACTATTGAGTGTTCCTTTAGTTGCTAAAATACCTATAACACCTGTTTTTGTTTGAATAGAGGCAGGTTTTATTGCTGGTTCTATTCCTATGAAAGGAATGTTGTAATTAGCTCTTAAATGTTTAATTGCGTTTGTTGTAGCGGTGTTACATGCAACCACTATAATCTTACAACCTCTATCAATTAAGTATTCTGTGTTTTTTACTGATAACTCAATGATTTTTTCTCTTGACTTTTGACCATAAGGAGCATTCTTATTATCAGATAGGTATATAGTGTTTTCATTTGGAAGTAATTTGTTAATTTCTTTCCAAATTGAGATTCCTCCTATACCAGAATCAAAAATACCTATGGGCTGTATAGAGTTTGTAATTATCATATAAAACAAAATTAAAAATCCTGCTGTATACAGCAGGATTTTTATAAAATATTTTTAAGTTTTTATTAGAAACCTAATTTAGCTTTTACAGCTCCGTAAATATCTTCTCCTTTATCGTAAACGATTAATCCTTTTCCAGGAGTAGCGTCGAATACATAAATAATTCCTTTTTCTGCAGCTACAGCTTTAATTGCATTTTCAGCTTTCTTTAAAATAGGAAGAGTTTTCTCTTGATATTTCTTTTGCATTTCTTGAGCAGCAGATTGTTCAGCTTGAGTAATTCTTTGTCTATCTTGGTTTACTTCTTGAGCTCTTTTTTGGTTTACTTCTTGAGTTTGGCTTTTACCTTCTGCTTCATATTTTTTTAACTTAGCCTCTAACTTTTTATACATAGCTTCGATATCATCACGGTAAGTTTTATTTAACTTCTCTAATTCCGCTTTCATAGCCTTAGTAGCAGGCATCTCAGCTAATAATTTATCAGTGTTAATATGTGCAGTTTTTTGTGCATTTGCCACCCCACCTAATCCAATCGTAAAAATTGCAACTAATAATAACGTTTTTAAATGTTTCATCTCTGTTGTTTTAATTTAATTTTTGTTCTTTATTCTTGATTTATTTGTTTTCGTCGGTTTGTTGTTCCTCTTTATTCTTTTTTTCTTCTTCTAATTTTTTAGCTTCTTCTTGTGCTTTTTTTAATGCTTTTTTCTTTTCTAATAATAATCTTCTTTTTTCATCTCTAGCTTTCAGTTTAGCTTGTCTCTTTTCTTCTATTAGTTTAATTCTAGCTAATCTGTCTGCTTGTTTTTTCTTTTTTATCTCTTCTTTTTTAGCAGCTCTTTGTTTTTGTGCTTCACTTAAACCATCACCTTTAAGTAATTCTTTTTTTGCTGCTATTTTATCTCTTTTCTCCTGTTTCCTTTGATCAATATTGATCATTTTTACAACAAGGTCGCTAATATCGTGTTTTTTGTTTGAATATAGCATAACTAATTCGCTAGATTTATCAAAAACAAAATCATATTTCTTTCTAGCAGCAATAGTTTGTACTGAATTGTATACTTGATCTTGAATTGGTTTAATCAATTGCCTTCTTAAGTTATACATATCTCCTTTAGGACCAAAGTATAAAGACTCTAATCTACGTAAAGATTCGTGTTTAATTTTAATATCCTCTTCACGCTCTTCAATTAAATCTTTTGTTAAGATGGCTTTTTCATTAGCTAAATCTGTTTTTAACACTTCAATGGCACGGGCTTCTTTATCTAATCGAGTCTTCCATTTTTCAACTTTAGCATCTAAAGAGTTTTGAGCTTCCAAATATTCAGGGATATTTTGAAGTATATACTCCATGTCAATGTATGCTATACGTTGATTTTTTTGCGCAATAGAAATGCTTGCAATAAATAAAAGAACGATTGATAAAATGTTTTTTTTCATCTTGTTATAATGTGTTTAGAAAAAACCGTGCCAAAAACCAGACACATTACAAATGTAAGGTTTTAGAACTGTCTTCCAATAATAAAATGTGTTTGCCAGCCAGATTTCTGTGTCAAACCAGGTAGTGGATCAAACCCATGGGCAAAATCAATACCTAATAATCCAAAGGCAGGCATAAATATACGTACACCTAATCCTGCTGAACGTTTTAAGTTAAACGGATTAAAGGTACTAAAATTGTCATAAGAATTACCAGCTTCTAAAAATCCTAAAGTATAAATTGATGCAGAAGGTTTATCCGTTATTGAATAACGTAATTCTAATTGGAATTTATTATATATAGACCCCCCATCAATAGAAGAAAGTCTATTGTTTTCATAACCTCTTAAACCAATAACTTCTCTACCATCTAATTGCCCTTGTGCTATTCCATCACCTCCAACAAAGTATCTTTCTACTGGAGTTAACCCTAGTTTATCATTATAAGTTCCTAAATATCCCATCTCAAAATTAGACATTAGTACTAATTTATTTGCTAATGAAGTATACCATTTCCCTTTAGCAGAAATTTTATAGTATTCTAACCATTTATATTTGTCTGCTAAAAATGCTTGTCTTTCTGCATTGGTTGGGTTATCTGGTTCTGTGTAACTTTTTCCATTAACTAAAGAATATGGGAAAGTAGCTTTAGCTCTTAATGTAAATTCTGAACCGTAAGTTGGGAATATTAAACTTGGTCCTGCTGAATTTCTAGTTAATGCAACATTATAAGCTAAGTTGTTAAGGTTTCCTTGACTTATAACATCGTTTGAAGAACCTACACGATACCCATAATTTTGTAATTCTATTCTTTGGTAACTAATGCTTTGTGACAATGAAAAATAATCATCTGGCCAATTTAAACGTTTACCTAAACCAATAGATGCTCCTAAAATACTTAAACTTTGGCTTCTATCAACTGCATTGGTTTGAAAGTTAAATCTATATTGATTAGATAAATAAACAGAAAAAGATAAAGATTGTGGTGTTTTACCTCCTAACCATGGTTCTGTAAATGAAAAGCTGTAAGTATTAAAAGTTCTACTTGCTTGTAATCTAAGAGATAATTTTTGACCATCTCCCATTGGTAAAGGTTTATAAGCTTCTTTATTAAAAATGTTTCTAATAGAGAAGTTGTTAAAAGATAATCCTAAAGTACCAATGAATGATCCTCCACCATAACCACCTTGTAATTCAATTTGACTTCCTCCTTTTTCTACAACAGAAAAGTCAATGTCAGCAGTTTTATTTTGATAATCAGGCTTAACGTCTGGTGTTACATTAGCATCGAAGAAACCTAGTTGCCCTATTTCACGAATAGAACGAATAATGTTTTGACGGCTAAATAAATCTCCTGGTTTTACACGTAGCTCTCTAAAAATTACGTGGTCATTTGTTTTATCGTTACCACTTACGGTTACTTTTTGAATCGTAGCCGGTTCATCTTCTCTAATACGTACTTCTACTGTAATAGAATCGTTTTTTACTTTTGTTTCTACAGCATTTACTTGTGAGAATAAGTACCCATTATTGTGATATAATGTTTGAATATCTGTTGAAGTTGGTGTACCATCTCCTGAAATTCTTTCTTTTAATACTTTTCCGTTATAAATATCACCTTTTTCAATTCTTAAAATACTATGTAAAAACTCGTCTGTATATTTTTTATTACCAACAAATTTAATATCATCAAAACGATACTGGCGTCCTTCGTCTAATTCAATTTCAAGATTAATGGTATTATCATCGTTCCATGTTAATTTATCAGATAAGATACGAGCATCACGGTATCCGTTTTCGCTATATTTTTCAAGAATACTTTCTAAATCTTCTTTATAATCATCTAAAATATATTTAGAAGATTTCCAAAAACGTCCTAAAAATTTACGCTTAGTATTTTTCATAGCTCCACGTAAAGCTCCGCTAGACATAGCTTTG
The DNA here is from genome assembly GCF_965221665.1 of Tenacibaculum aiptasiae. Lineage (NCBI taxonomy): Bacteria > Pseudomonadati > Bacteroidota > Flavobacteriia > Flavobacteriales > Flavobacteriaceae > Tenacibaculum > Tenacibaculum aiptasiae. The sequence continues at coordinate 661,548 of NZ_CBDCSN010000002.1, read as the reverse complement.
TTTCCTATGAAATTAATTTCTTTAATCTTTATACGTTTCCCTTTATCAATAAAGATAGACATGCTAACTGTGTTAACATCAGAAGTGTCTTTTTTAGTGTTTAAAGTTACTTTAGTTTTTAAGAAACCTTTATCTGTATATTTTTTCTTAATAAAATTTCTTGTGGTTACAATTAAGTTGTCAGTAACCATAGCTCCTTTTTTAAGCTCAGTTTCTCTTCTAATTTCCTTAGCTTTAGATTTACTAACTCCAGAAATAGAAACATTTAATAATTGAGGTAATTCCGTTACATCGAATTGAAGATAAACAGTATTACCATCGCGCTTAGATAAGTATACATCAACTTCACTAAACTGCTTGCTTTCGTATAGTTTTTTAATAGCACTTGTAAGTTTATCACCTGGTAATTTAATAGCTTGTCCATCAATTAACCCAGTGTAAACTCTTACAGTTTGTTCACTGAATTTTTGTAAACCAGTTACAGTAATTCCTCCTAAAATGTACTCTTTACCTCTTTCATAAGAAATAACACCGCTTGTAGCTGTACTGTCTTTAGGAATTGTGTTTTGTGCTTGTGTACTCGCCGTAATAAAGGCGATAAAAAATACTACTAAATACGAATATTTATTCATTGGTTTCAATCTGTTCGCTAGTTTTTCCAAATCTTCTCTCTCTATTTTGATAATCAATTATTGCGTCGAAAAGATGTTCTCTTCTAAAATCTGGCCATAATATATCTGTAAAATATAATTCAGCATATGCCATTTGCCAAAGTAAGAAGTTACTAATTCTTTGTTCCCCACTTGTACGTATCATAAAATCAACGTCGGGCAAATTAAATGTATATAAATGATTATTTATAATTTTTTCGTCTATTTTTTCAATATCTAATTGGTTATTAACAACTTTTTTAGATATGTTTTTGATAGCATTAACAATTTCTTCTCGAGAACCATAGCTTAGAGCAAAGCTTAATGTAATTTTAGTATTGTTCTTAGTTTCATCGATGACCTTTGCTAAAATTTTCTGAGCACTTTTTGGTAAACTAGCAATATTACCTACAGCGTTTACCCTAACATTTTTTCGTTGAAACTCAGGTAATTCTTTTTTAAGAGTAGTTACTAGTAAGCTCATTAAAGCATCTACTTCAAGTTTAGGCCTATTCCAGTTTTCGGTTGAGAAAGCATAAAGAGTTAAGAATTTTACACCCAAATCAGATGCTGCATCAGCAGTTTCTCTTATGGCTGTTAATGCATTTCTATGACCAAAAACACGTTGCATTCCTTTTCCTTTTGCCCATCTGCCATTACCATCCATAATTACGGCAATATGATTTGGGACTTTTTGTAAGTCAATGCTTTGTAGTTTTTTTTCCATATTTAATTTGCTAATCCACTATAACATGGTGGTCTTCCAAAGGTATAAACAATTGAGAATCCTGTAAACATATACCAATCATTTCCTGTACCTCCAAAATTTAAAGAATTTACTTTGTCTGTAGTGAAATCTATATCATCTACAAAGGTTACACGAGCACCTGCTTCAAAAGCAATTGCTAAATTGTCTGCTAATCTTCCTTTTAAACCAATACCTACTGGTATTGAATAAGAAAATTTATTAGTTAAAGTAACTGTATTGTCTACTGGATTAACAGCTGTTGGACTTTTATAGTTAAAAGCTGCTATTTCAGCCAATATATATGGTGTAAAGGTTGTTTTATAATCGCTTATATTATAATCGAAGAAGTTAAATTCAAGACCTACAGCAAATTCATTAATCGTATTATTGAATCTAAAAGCTCCTTGAGGTCTATTTTTTCTAAAAGGATTTTCAGCATCATTATCATCGCCAGAAACAGGAATGTAAGAGTATGTTCCTCTTAAAGCTATTCTTGGGTTTAAGTTATATTTGTATATAAGCCCACCTCCAAATTTATTTGGATAAATATAGTTAGTTCTACCGATGTCACCTACATAATTAGAGCCTCCAAGAAATACCCCAATTTCATGAGTTTGCGATAAAACTGTTATTGCTGTGAAAGCAAATGATATGAATAGAAAAAATTTTCTCATCGTTAAAATAGCGTGCAAATATAGGAAAATGAATTTGCTTTAAAAAGTTAATAATCTGTCTTTTTGATTAACTTTTTTTTTAGTGTTTTATTGTAATCAAAGGAGATTATAATGATTCATTTCTCGTATCCTCGCCCCATAAAAGTTTACCTCTTAAGGTTTTTAGATAAGATTGATTTTTTAATAAGATACTTTTAATTGTAAAAGGAGCTTTAGAAATTTTAATTTTTGTCTCTTGAGAAACTGTTGTAATACGAGAATCTAATGATATTAAAAAGTCTTTTTCTCTTGCGCTTACTTCAAGTTGTATCGACGTTTCATCTGGAATTACCATTGGCCTAGCGTTTAAATTATGCGGAGCAATAGGAGTAATGATAAAACTTTTTGAATTTGGTAAAACTACTGGCCCGTCACAGCTTAAAGAATACCCTGTAGAACCTGTTGGTGTAGATATGATTAAACCATCAGCCCAATAGTTGGTAAGATATTCTTCATTTAAATAGGTTTTAACACCTATCATCGAAGTTGTATTTCTTCTAGCAATAGTAACTTCATTTAACGCAAAATCCAATTCAGAAAAATCTTGAGCTTTAGGAGTTGTTTTAATTTGAAGTAATGTTCTTTCTTGAATTGAATATTCTTTTTTTAATAATAATTCAACAGCTTCATTTATCTGGTCTTTTTGTATAGTAGCTAAAAAACCTAACCGTCCTGTATTAATTCCTAAAATAGGAATGTTAAGATTACGAACATAAGTTACGGCTCTAAGTATAGTACCATCTCCACCAATACTAAACATCATATCAAATGAGTTAGATAAGTCTCTAAAGTGAGAAAAGGTAGGATATTTCTTACCTAAAGAATTATTTTCAATTAATAAATCGTAAAATTCTTTTTCAAAAAAAACAACAATATTTTTATTTTCTAAAGCAGATAATAAAATTTTAATCTCTTTTTCTGCTGTAATGGTATAGGATTGACCATATATAGCTACTTTCTTCACGCTTGATTAGTGTTTTAAGGTTACATGTTTAGATACTTTCTTAGATAAGCAGCTCTATCTTTAAGCTCTTCTAAATAAAAATCATCTTCATGTTGTGTAATAACATTATAGTCGTACCTCCTAAAAGTTTGAATGATTTCATTTATTTCCTCAGAAATTATTTTTAAAGTAATTTGCACATTGTCTTGGCCTTCAGAAGAAATATAAAAGCCTAGTAGTTTACCACTATTTGTTTCTACGATTTGAGCAATTTGGCTCATCGAATAATCATTTTTGCTTTTTGTAATGATTAAAGTATCACTTTCATTGTGTAAAAATGGGCTATCAGCAAAAGCATCTAAGATATCGTTTAGCTCATAGTACCCTATGTAATTCATTTCCTTGTTTAATACAGGAATTAAATTAGAATCATTATCAGCAAATAAAACTATTAAATCTAATAATGTGGCTTTTTCGTTTGTGTAAAAAAGGTCTAATAAATATGAATACTCACTAAGTAAACCATCTTTGTCTTCTATAATTTGTACATCAGCTTCTGGTAAACATCCAATTAGCTTACCACTTTCTACTATAGGTATGTGAGTTATTGGTAAATTTTCGCATAACTTTTGTGCGTCCTTCACAGTACTCTTTAAGGTAAGAGCTTTAATATCTGTAAGTATAAAATCGTTTATATTCATTACTACGAATATAGTTTAAAAAGTTTTAATGATTTACCTTTGTGGTTTAATTTTATAAGATGACAAAGTTAAGTGTAAATATTAATAAGATTGCAACTTTACGTAATTCAAGAGGAGGGAATGTTCCTAATTTATTAAAAGTTGCAACAGATATTCAAGATTTTGGGGCAGAAGGAATAACTATTCATCCTAGACCAGATGAACGTCATATTCGTTATCAAGATGCTTATGATCTTAAGTCAACAGTTACTACAGAATATAATATTGAAGGGAATCCAATAGATAAATTTATGAAAATGGTGTTGGAAATTAAACCAACACAAGTAACTTTAGTACCTGATAGCATAGATGCACTAACATCTAATGCTGGATGGGATACTATTAAGCATCAATCTTATTTACAAGATGTAATTGCTGAATTTAAAAGGAATGGAATTAGAACATCAATTTTTATTGATACTGATTTAAAACTCATAGAAGCAGCAGCTAAAACAGGAACAGATAGAATTGAGTTGTATACAGAAGAGTTTGCTACTCAGTATGAGGCTGGTAATAGCGAAGCTGTGAAACCTTATGCCGAAGCTGCTATTTTAGCACATGAATTAGGTTTAGGAATTAATGCTGGACATGATTTAAATTTAGATAATATCAAATTCTTCAAGGAAAACATTCCAAACTTAGCAGAGGTATCAATAGGTCATGCACTTATATCAGAATCATTGTACTTGGGATTAGAAAACGTTGTAAACATGTATTTAGATAGGTTGAAGTAAAATGGAGATTCTACATTCAAGAATTTTAGGAGAAGGAGAACCACTTTTGATATTACATGGTTATTTTGGAATGGGAGACAACTGGAAATCTCATGCGAATAAATTTGTAGAAGATGGATTTGAAGTTCATTTAATAGATCAGCGTAATCATGGTCGTAGTTTTCATTCAGATGAATTTGACTATGAATTAATGGTGGAAGATTTACATAGTTACATAGAAAATTATACTTTAGAACAAGTAAACCTGTTAGGGCATTCAATGGGAGGAAAAACTGCAATGTTGTTTGCTACTGAATATCCAGAGCTTGTCAAAAAGTTAATTGTAGCTGATATTTCTCCAAGAATGTATCCACCGCATCATCATGATATTTTACAAGCATTAAACTCAGTAGATTTTGAAGTTGATAATTCGCGAAAATTGGTGGAAGAAAAGTTAATGGAATTAATTCCAGAGCCTGGAATACGTCAATTTTTATTAAAGAGTACATACTGGAAGGAAAAAGGAAAATTAGCTTTTAGGTTTAATTTAAAGTCGTTAACAGAAAATAATAATGAAGTAGGAGAAGCTTTGCCGTCTTTTACTGTTTTTGAAGGCGAAACATTGTTTTTGAAAGGCGAAAACTCTGGTTATATTTCTGAAAATGAAGAGCCACTTATACAAGCGCATTTTCCAAATTCAACAATAAAAGCAGTAGCCAACGCTGGGCATTGGCTACATGCAGAAAATCCAAAAGATTTTTATCGGCTTGTGATAAATTTTATTATTTAATGTTTAAATCAATTCATTATAAAAATCAGTTTAAAAAACAGATGAGAAAAAAATGAATAAAAAATTTAACAATAAAAATTGATTATGTTTAAAATAATAATAAATCATAAAAGCAATATTTAATAGACCCATAGCATAAATTGTATACTTAATAAAGTTGTCATTTGGTATGTATAGGTTTAGAATTGAAAAGGTTAATAGAATTGAAAATATTAATCCTGTGGTAACTAAATTTACTTTTGATTTTTTTTTATTTAAGTTGATAATTAATCTTAAAGGAAAAAAATATAAAGAAATAAGTAAAGCAAAAAAAGCATATATATATATTGGAATTATTTGTTTAGTAGTTATAAATAGAAATAAGTAAGAAATTATAACTATTAAATAATCAACTTTGTTTTCAATGGTGTTTAAACTTTTCATAAGAAATAAATTTAGTTAAAAATTAAATGCAATCCCATAAGCAAGAACCAAACCATTTGGATGTAGTTTGAGCAGCAGAAACTAAGAAGAATGCTTTGTCAACCCAGTTTGAATCTGCTAAATCTTGTGCTTTTCTATACATACAACAATTCATGCAACCTCGATGGGCACAATCTTCCCAGTCTTTAGCTTCGTAGCTTTCATCACCTAAATTTACATAATTCATTAGTTTCTGATAAAAATCTATTGCATTAATGCAAAATAGTTTGTCAGATTCGCTAATATTTTTGTTTTGAATTTGTTGAATATAAATGTTAGTAAACTGAGTTATATTTTCTTTTGTTTCTAAATCAATGAAATACTGTTTTAATATTTCGTTTTGAACTTCGTTTAAGGATTCAGTTTTGAATTTTAAATCAGATTGTTTTTTGTTGTAGTCGCTAAGAATAACTTCCAGTCTTGCATTTATTTCTTTTTTGTTTTCAATAGCTGATAGCTCATTAAGGCTATTGAAGAAATTTTCATTTTTTTGGAATATTTGATCAACAGCAGTTGGTTGAATAATAGAATCAGTTTCCTTTTCATTTTGGCAACTTAAGAACAATACAATTAGTATTGTAGATATTTTTAAATATTTCATAGTTTTATTTTAAATATTATGTATTTAATGTTTAGAGCAAATATGTTTATATAGTTGCTCTTTTAAAATTGTGTAAGGAAAGCTTAAGTTGTTGTTAAGGTAAATGGTTGCCAATTATTATTTAAGTAGAGTAAGAATATAATGCTCTATGTCTCTTGTAAGAATTGAGACTAAATGGAAATGTTGTTTGAAGAGCTAAATAATTGGTGGTTAGAGAAGAGTTGTGCTTATTAGTTTTCTCTCATGCTTTTTTGTTTTAGATTAATATTTACTGTTTTTAAATTATTGCTTAATCTCTTTTTATCTGTTTAATAAGATTGTTAAGTTCAGAATCAATCGATTCCTGTTCTTTTAAATGATTGTTAAAAACAATAATAATAGCCTTGGCAATAATCAAGTTTTTCCTTTTTCCAGAGTAAACTTTTTGAATGGTTTCTAAGGAAAATTCATGTCCATTTAGAATTAAAAATTCTCGAACCTTTTCCCTGTATTTGGGAGGTTTAATTTTTTCTAATTCATTGCGTTGTGTTATTGATATCATAAAAACTGCAGTTAATTTTTATAAAACACATAACAAATAATTTTATATTTGTACGTATTTTGTACTTATAACACTACAAATATACAAACAAAATTCCTTAATACAAACAAAAATCAAAATTAATTAGAAAAAAGTTGTTTTTGAATGGAAGATTTTATAGATGAAACGTATAAAAGAGTAGAGCAAATAATTAATTATAAAAGGTTTAATATCAGGTCTTTTGAAGAGGAGATTAATGTTTCAAACAATTCGATAGGAACTGCAATTAGAAGAAAATCGTCATTTAAGAGTAATGTGTTAAACAAAATTCTCCATTCGTTTCCAGAAATAGATCCAACATGGTTGTTAACGGGAAGAGGAGAGATGCTTTTAAATAACAAAGGAGAATATATAGTAAGTGAGCCTAGCTCGCTATATAAACCAGAAATAATTGCTAATCAAGTGAAAGAGAGTTTGTTAAAGTTGCTTTTAGAAGATGGAGAGGTTAAAAAAGCGCTAATAACTCAAATAGAACAAGGTTTGAAAAAATAAAGCCCCGATTAGTATTACTAACCAGGACTTTGTCGCATTTAAATAAAAAATAGAATTTTGTTATATTCTTCTGTCTTCTCTACGTTCCCTTCTATCTTCTCTAACTTCTTTGTAGTCTTCTTTTAATTCCGCTTTGGTAGCATTAATATCGGCTAACATAGTTTTAGCAAATTCACGTAACAATTTAATGTTAGTAGTAAGTTTGTGTTTTCCTGATTTATTTTTAGAAATAACTAAGTTGTAAGTTTTGATGAAATGATAAATCTCTTTTTGTCTATTCGTTCTCGAAATTTGAGTAGCTAAATCTCTTTGATCATCTCTAAGATCACGTTTGTCATCTCTTTTATCACGAACATCATCGGCGTATTCACGACGTTGTTTTTTTGTGTTTCTGTAAGCAACATCTCTTCTTGATAATCTTGCTTCACGTTTAGAAGCTCTTAATTCCGATTTACTTCTCTTTACTTCTTTTTGATCTTGTATAATTTTTCGTTTGCTTTGAGCAATTTCTCGTTTCATGTCAGAAAGAAGATCTGCTTTTATTCTCTTAAGTTTAACATTGTTGTGGTTAATAAAAGCGTTTTCAAAAGCATTAATTTTTGATTTAAAACTATGAAGTTGTTTATAATCTCTTTCTAATTGAGCTGTATTAGTTTTAATCTCTTTTTTATTATCTATAGCTTCTTTAGTATTTCTAACAAATTGAGCATTAGCTATGCTAATGAAAAAGCAAAAAGCTACACAGTAGGTAAAATTAAATCTTTTCATAATTCAAAAGGTTTTGTTTGTTGTTTAGACCTAGAGAAATGAAAAAGGTTTAAATTAATAGTGTTAAGGAGTTTTTAAAATAAATGTATCAAGTTCATTTATGTCATGAGCTTTTACATAATCTTTTTCACCAATACTATTATTTTGATTAGAATCATAATCCATGAAAATTTTCCAAACATTATTTTCTTTGGTAAGAATTACGTGAAATTTACCGTAATAAATTTGTTCTTTTTTGTCAGGCTGTTTTCTTGTTAACTTGTAAATGCCTCTTTCACTAGCAATAGAATCGTTATTAATTCTTTCAAAAAAGCGAAGTGAAATATTATTGGTAATATTCTTCTCTTTAGTTTTAGAAAAACTAGTTTTATAATTATTTATATATGTATTATAATCAGAAATTCTTTTTCCACCAGAGATTCTTATTAATTTTTTTGAATGGATTTTCTCCATTATTTGATAGTCTAAAGAATCAAATGCTTGATAAAACTTAAACCAAATTTTATTAATGTCTTCAAGGTTTTTTCTCGATTGAGAATAATTATAGTTTGAAATTATAAATAATAACAAAAAGAAGAAGGTGGCTTTTTTAAACATGACTTTTTTGTTGTTAAAAAAATAAAAAGAGGTATTAAAAATAGTTAAAATAATTTACTAAACTGCCAAAACAGCAGTCTTTTAGCTTTGGTATGGTTATGGATTTAGAGAAGAAAAAACGAAGAGATGAAAGTATTTTTAAAATTATTGTTAACGGCTTTAGCTGTTATCGTATTGGCAAATATATTACCAGGAATAGCGGTAAATAATTATGTTACGGCAGTAATAGTTGCAGCAGTAATTTCACTGCTAAATATGTTTGTACGTCCGTTATTAATATTTTTTACACTACCAGCTACTATAGTTACTTTAGGTTTGTTCCTTTTTGTAATAAATGCAATTATAATATTGTTAGCAGGTAAGTTAGTGGGAGGATTTGTGGTAAGTGGATTTTTTGCAGCATTATTATTTAGTGTGTTATTGTCCATATTTAGGTCGATCCTGTTCTCGCTTTTAAAAGAAGAAAAGAATTAAAAAACACAAGATGTTTAGAATCAAGAAGTAAGGCGATTAAATAAAAGAAAAGAAAGTCGATATTCTTGTGTCTAATTGTCTTGTTTCTAAATAAATAAAGTAGTAATTTTGCACCCGATTTTAAAGAAACAGATTTTAAGATGAATATTACAAAAGAAAACGTAGATGCGCTAAACGCAGTTGTAAAAGTTGATATAGTTGCAGAAGATTATCAAGATAAAGTAACAAAAGTATTAAACGATTACCGTAAGACAGCGAACATCCCAGGATTTAGAAAAGGTCAAGTACCAATGGGGATGGTAAAGAAGCAATACGGAAAATCAGTAATGATAGATGAGGTAAACAAGCTTTTACAAGAATCATTAAATAAATTCTTAGTTGAAGAGAAGTTAGATATTTTAGGTAACCCATTACCAAAAGTACAAGATGATTTTAATTGGGATGCTGATAAATTTTCTTTTGAGTTCGAATTAGGATTAGCTCCTGAGTTTGATGTAAACTTAAAACCAAAGAAAAAAGTAACTCAATATAATATTGTTGCAACTGACGAATTAATCGAGAAAGAATTAGAAAACATTCAAACTCGTTATGGTAAAATGTCAGCTAAAGAAGAAGGTACAGAAGTAGCTAACATTACTGGTACATTTGTAAACGAAGAAAAAGAGATTAACAAAAAGTCTACAATCTCTGTAAAAGATATTAAAGGAAAAACTAACTTAAAGAAGTTTGTTGGAGCTAAAGTTGGAGATGTTTTAGAGTTAAAAACTAAAAACTTATTCGAAGAAGAGCACAAGTTACAACAAGCTTTAGGAGTTTCTCATGATGATGCTAAAGAATTAGAGGTTCCAGTTACTTTAACAATCGAAGAAATTACAGAAATTGAACCAGCTGAGTTAGATAAAGAGTTATTTGACAAGTTATTTGCTGATGGAAGTGTAAACACTGTAACTGAATTAAAAGAAAAAATTAAAGAAGACGCAGAAAAGCAATTTCAACAACAAGCAGATCAGCAATTGTTAAATGCAGTTACTGAAAACTTAGTTGAAAACACAAAGTTCGACTTACCAGTTGAGTTTTTACAAAAGTGGTTACAAACTGCTGGAGAGAAGCAATTAACAACTGAAGAAGCTGCTGCAGAGTACGAAAAGTCTGAAAAAGGATTACGTTACCAATTAATCGAAGGAAAGATTATGAAAGATAACGATATCAAATTAGACTATGCAGAGTTAGTAGACTATGCAAAAGGATTTATCCGTGCTCAAATGGCTCAGTTTGGTAACATGAACCCAGAAGAAAAAGAGTTAGATGATATCGCAGGAAGAATCTTACAAAATCAAGATGAGGCTCAAAAATTACAAGGACAGTTAATAAGCCAAAAATTATTAGCTTTCTATAAAGAGAATATGAGTTTTGATACGAAAGAAGTTTCTTACGAAGATTTCATTAAAGAAGTATATAAGTAACAGTTTAAGACTGATATGATTGAAAAACCTGAATGAAAATTCAGGTTTTTTTAGCCATAAACAGTAACAAAATACTAACGAAATAGTTCTTATATTTACATCATATAACCAAAAAAACATTTTAAGAATGGATTACGGAAAAGAATTCGAGAAATACGCAACAAAGCACCACGGAATAAATAGCACATACTTAGGAAAAGTAACTAGTAGTTTAACTCCATACATTATGGAAGAGCGTCAAATGAATATTACTCAAATGGACGTTTTTTCTCGTTTAATGATGGATAGAATTATCTTTTTAGGAACTGGTATTAACGACCAAGTAGCTAATGTAATTCAAGCGCAATTATTATTCTTAGAAAGTGTAGATGCAAGTAAAGATATTTCAATCTATATCAATTCACCAGGAGGAGGAGTTTATGCAGGTTTAGGTATTTACGATACTATGCAGTTTATTAAGCCAGATGTAGCAACAATTTGTACTGGTATGGCAGCTTCAATGGGAGCAGTTTTAATGTGTGCGGGAGAAAAAGGAAAGCGTTCAGCATTACCACACTCGCGTATTATGATTCACCAACCATTAGGAGGAGCACAAGGACAAGCTTCTGATATGGAAATTACTGTAAAAGAAATAGGGAAGTTAAAAACTGAATTATATAATATTATTTCACACCATTCAGGACAACCTTTTGATAAAGTTCATGCCGATTCTGATAGAGATTATTGGATGAAAGCTGACGAAGCAAAAGCTTACGGAATGGTTGATGAGATTTTAACAAGAAAATAAGAATAACAATAGCTAAGTAATAATTAGCTCAAAGTTGATAAGATGTCGAAAGAAGAAAATTTACAATGTTCCTTTTGTGGGCGTAAAAAACCAGAAACGGATTTATTAATCGCTGGTTTAGATGCACACATTTGTGATAAATGTATTGAACAAGCTCATGGAATAGTTGAGGAAGAAATAGCTGAAGCTAAAACAGGAGGTTTATCTCAAGATTTAACATTAAAGAAGCCAAAAGAAATTAAAGCTTTTTTAGATGAATATATTATTGGGCAAACAGAAACCAAAAGAGCAATGTCTGTAGCTGTGTATAATCATTATAAGCGATTATTACAAGTTAAAGATGATGAAGATGAAGTTGAGATTGAAAAGTCAAACATTGTTTTAGTTGGAGAAACAGGAACAGGAAAAACATTAGTAGCTCGTACCATTGCAAAAATGTTAAATGTACCATTTTCAATTGTTGATGCAACAGTCTTAACCCAAGCAGGATATGTAGGAGAGGATGTAGAAAGTATTTTGAGTCGTTTATTACAAGCTGCTGATTATGATGTTGAAAAAGCAGAGAAAGGAATTGTTTTTATTGATGAGATTGATAAAATAGCACGTAAAGGTGATAATCCTTCAATTACTCGAGATGTTTCTGGAGAAGGTGTTCAACAAGCATTATTAAAGCTTTTAGAAGGAGCCGTAGTAAATGTGGCACCAAAAGGAGGTAGAAAACATCCTGAACAAAAGTTTATTGAGGTAAATACTAAAGATATTTTATTTATAGCCGGAGGAGCATTTTCTGGAATAGATAGAATTATTAGCAATCGTTTAAATATGCAAGCGGTAGGTTATAGTGCTTCAATAGATGAAGACAAGATTGATGAGAGTAATTTATTACAGTATATTATTCCTTCAGATTTAAAGTCTTTTGGATTGATACCAGAAATCATTGGACGTTTGCCTGTATTAAGCTACATGAATCCTTTAGATGCAAAAACTTTAAGAGCTATTTTAACGGAGCCTAAAAACTCAATTATTAAGCAGTATACTAAATTGTTCGCTATGGATGATGTAGATTTCTCGTTAACAGAAGAAGCTTTACAATACATTGTGGATAAAGCAATAGAGTATAAGTTAGGAGCACGTGGATTACGTTCGTTATGTGAAGCTATTTTAACTGACGCGATGTTTGATATGCCAAGTTCTGATGATAAAGAGTTTATAGTAACTAAAGAATACGCTGAAGCAAAATTAACGAAGTCAGCTTTAAAGAAGTTGAGGGCAGCTTCTTAAACTTAGTTAATTCATAAATAAAAAAAGACCACATTTTAAAAATGTGGTCTTTTTTTATAATACTATTTTGAAACTAAGATTAACTTCTAATCTTGCTATGCTTTTTAATCCATTCATTAAGTTGAACAGGGGTTAATTTATATTTCTGTTGTACTTCTTTTTTCTTACTTAGTATATAAGTTGGATTTAAAACAGCGGCATCATATTCACTAACAACAGCTTTTTTAAACTTTGTATAATGACTATCTGTAGTTTCTTGTGGTTGTTCTGTTTTAGCTTTTAAAGAAGGAGTACCAAATGAGTTTATCCATTCTGCAAATTGCTCAGGATTTAATTTGTATTTTTTTTGAATTTCCTCTTTTTTGCTTTGTAAGTAAGCTGGGTTTAATACTAATTTTTCATATTCTTCTACCGCAGCTCTTTTAAATTTAGAATAATGAGCAATAGTACTTTTTTTCTGAGAACTTGCGTTAGAAGTGCTATTATTAGCCTTTAAGTTAGAGTATTTAGCTATCCATTGAGTAAGTTGCTCTGGGTTTAGCTGATATTTTTGTTGAACTTCTACTTTTTTATTGTCTAAGTGAGCTTGATCTAATACCAATTTATCATATTCAGTAATAACCGAAAGTTGAAATTTCTCATAATAATTAGCTGCTGAATCACTAGATTCATTACTTGTAGTAACCTTTGGTGTTTCTACCTTTTTTTGAGGAGTTGTGTTTTGAGGTGTGTGTGTGTTCTCTGTGTTTTTAACAACAGTACCTGTGTTAAGAGTTTCTAAAGCTTTATTAGCAAATGATGTACTTTTGTCTTTATACCAACCAGAAGGAATATTGTTAAGTTGAGAATCGTTAGCTACGATAACCTCTATTTTATTACTAGTAGCATCTAAGTTTTCAAGATTATGACAACCTTTAAGATCAAGTTCGGTTAGGTTGTTAAAACTACAGTATAGAGTTTCTAAACGATCGTTATTCCCTAGTATTAAGCTACTCAGGTTGTTGTTGTCACAACTTACATATACCAATTCTGTATTGTTACTAAGATCTAAGCTTTCTATTTGGTTTTCACTACAGTTTAAGAAAGTAATAGATTTACTTTTTGATAAATCAATTTTAGTAATATTGTTACCAAAACAATCTAAACGCTTTAAATTAGGAAAGCTTTCAAGACCAGTTAAATCTTTAATTTTAGAATGTACGTTAGGTAATAATTTGTTAGTAATCGGATTGTTAATATTTAAATTAACAACATATGCTGCATCGCTAACTAAAATGTTTCCATTTAAACCATTAGAATCAATGTCTAAATCAATTAAGCACTCTTCAAGTCCAATATCAGGTATACGAATAGTTTCTTGAGAAAATAAATTAGCGCATAGAAATAAAGATAACCAAAGGCTTATATATGTTTTCATAAAAAGGGAATTTGAGGTCAAAAGTATAAAATTTCGATATAATTACCTTTATAAGAGAACTTATTTTTGAGTTTAAACCTATTATTGGTTTTCTTTATTAATGCAATAAAAAGGTAAAAAATTAAATATCAATTTTATAGATTGTTTTTTTTATTTGCATGCCATTTTCTAATACTTTCTTTATAAAGTAATACTTGTTAGGAGGTAATTCTCGTTGATAATAAGGATTTGTTCTAATATCATTAAATCTTAAAGTTTGTGTTTTAGAGTAACTATCACCTAATGATTCTTTAGAAGTTATGGTAACCGAAGTTATAGGTACAGAGCTATAGTTTTTACCTTTAAATCCACCCAAACAAGTATAAACAGTAATATTACTTCCAAGTTGTTTAATTCTTACAGCTCTAACATACCCTATGTCTTCAGGATCTTCATCTTTACTTATAGTATGTTCTAATCTGAGTTTTCCTGGGGCGTTGCAAGACCCTTCTGTATAATAGAATTCATAATCAAATCCTTTTTGAAATTTATGAACAGCATTACTAGGAGTTCTATAAACAATTTCATAACCAAAATTATTAGGGTCTGGTTCAGTATGTGTAACTTCTCCTAATATAATTTTTGAAGAATAGGGCTCATATAAACTTTCTAAAGAGTTCATTACTCTAGCAAATTTAGTATCTAAGTTTTCTTTAATAGTAGCTCTCATTTTAGCGCCTTGTCCTTTTGTAAAAACAGCATTATTTAAAGATCTACATGGTAATGTATTTGAACTCATAAAATTATTTGCAGGGATATTTGAAAATTCAATATTACATTTTGAATTGGTGTTTGGGCCAACGTATGTTGAGCAATCAGAACTAACTTCATCACTATCATGTGTTGTTGAAGGAGCTGTATCATCAATGTTATCGTTAGCATGAGCTAATTCACAATTAGAACTATTCCAGTTATGATAAGTGTGTAATAAAGATAAATTATGTCCAATTTCGTGAGGTAAAGTTGAGGTAAGCAAATATTCATCATCAATAACTGTATTAACACCATTTCTATGGGCCATTCCAGAGTATTTAATAAATTGAATATTGTTGTTAAAAATTTTATCAACTATAAAAATATTAAAGCTATTATCTTGGTACTTATTAATGTCTTTTGAATACTGAATAAGTTCATTAAAAGTGCCAAAGGGAGTCTGACCTTGAAGTCCATGGAAGATGGTAAGCTTATTAGAGTTGTTTATATGGTTGAAGCCTTTAAACTTAAAAAAGATATCAAACTGATTAAATTTATTATTAAGTATAGTAATGGCTTCGATAATGTTACTTTCTTCTATTGGGACTTCTCTGGTTCCATCATCTTTATTAACGATATGAAAAAAAACATTGATAACATATTTAGAATCATCATAGGAAGTAGAAGCAGTATTTTTATTGGCGTTTAATTCAGTATTAACTAGATTAATGTCGTAAATCGACCCACATTGCGGAGGAATAATTTTTTTTTCTAAAACATATTCTTCAACCTTATTCAGCTCAAGACTTTTGTTTTTTAAAAGTTCACTAATTCTTTTTTGAGATATACCATTTGCTATGCATAGAATGGTAAATAGGAGTACGAGGGATATCCTTTTTCTATTCATAAGTATTTGTTTTTTAGCTATTTAAAGCTTAATAAATATACTTCTATTTTTTTAAAAAAGAAAATTTTTAAAAGCATTATCTTTGAAAATTCAATATTTATAGCCAATGATAACTCAACAAACGATAGAAAAAGTATTTGAATCAGCTAGAGTAGAAGAAGTGATAGGAGAGTTTGTACAGTTAAAAAAATCTGGAAGTAGTTTTAAAGGATTAAGTCCATTTACAGATGAGAGAACTCCTTCATTCATGGTATCTCCAGTAAAACAAATATGGAAAGACTTTAGTACAGGAAAAGGAGGGAATGCAGTGTCATTTTTAATGGAGCATGAGCATTATACTTATCCTGAAGCTATTAGATGGCTAGCAAAAAAATATAATATTGAAATAGAAGAAACTGAGCAATCTGACGAGCAAAAGCAGCAAATGAATGAGCGTGAAAGTATGTTTTTGGTTTCAAAATTTGCCAAAGATTACTTTCATGATGTATTAATGAATAGCCAAAAAGGGAGAGCTATAGGCTTGTCTTATTTCAAAGAAAGAGGTTTTAGAGAAGACATAATTGAAAAATTTGATTTAGGGTATTGTAAAGATGAATGGGATAACTTTACTAATGCAGCTTTGAGTAAAGGGTATGATTTAAAATATTTAAAATCGACAGGTTTAACTATTGTAAAAGAAGGAGGAGCACAAGATAGAAAGTTTGACCGTTTTAAAGGACGTGTAATGTTTCCAATACACAGTATGTCTGGACGTATTTTAGGTTTTGGAGGAAGAATACTTACAAATGATAAAAAGGCAGCTAAATACTTAAATTCTCCAGAAAGTGAGATTTACCATAAAAGTAAAATTTTATACGGTATTTATCATGCAAAGAAAGAAATAGCGAAACAAGATAATTGTTTTTTAGTGGAAGGATATACGGATGTAATTTCGTTTTATCAATCGGGAGTAGAAAACGTAGTGGCTTCATCAGGAACAGCTTTAACACCGGATCAAATACGTTTAATAAATCGTTTAACTAAAAACATAACTGTTTTATTTGATGGAGACGCAGCTGGGATTAGAGCTTCGATAAGAGGTATTGATTTGATTCTAGAACAGGGAATGAATGTAAAAGTTGTTTCTTTCCCAGAAGGAGAAGATCCAGATAGTTTTGCGAAAGCACATTCAAGCAGAGAATTAAAAGAATACTTAGAAAATACAGCACAAGATTTTATAGAATTCAAGGTGTCTTTATTAATGAAAGAGGCTGCCAATGATCCCGTAAAAAAAGCAGGGTTAATTCGTGATATTGTAACAAGTATTTCTAAAATTCCAGATGGAATTCAAAGAGAAGTATATGTACAAGAATGTGCTAGTATAATGGATATTTCTGAAAGAGTATTGTTTAGCGAGTTAGCACAATTATTAAGTAGAAGTGCTGGAAATACTGGAAGTCAATCGCAAAGTTCTTATTCAGAGTCTCAACGTTTGCAAGAGAGAGAGCAACCTAGAATGGGGGTTGTTAAAGGAAAAGGAGCTAAGGCAAACCAGAAAATAGATCAATTAAATATTTTAGAAAAAGAGGTAATAAGAATATTATTACTGTATGGAAATGAAGTAATAGATTTTGTAAACTGGGTAGACGGAGTAGATGAAAAAGGAAGACCTGTTTTAGAAAAAGAGGAATACCAAAACTCAGTATGTAATGAATTGTATTTAAACTTACAAGAAGACGAGATTGAATTTACGAATGAAGTGTTTAGGTTAACTTATTATGAATTAATTCATCAATTGAATCAAGATGAGAAAATATCTATAGATCAATTGATAATGCATGAAGATCCTAATATCTCAAATTTAGTGACTAATGTTTTAATGGATGAAGAAAAATATTCATTAAGCGACTGGGAAAGGAAAGAAGTATTTGTAACAGATACTGTAAAAGTACTTCCAAAATTAGTATCAGATGCAGTGTTAAATCTTAGAAGAGTCTTGATAGAGGAAAAAATTAAAGAAATTTTAGAAGGAGTTCAGACTGAAAATAAAGTACCTGATTTAGAAGAGATTTCTAATTATACAGACTTGAAAAAGCGTCTTTTTGAAAAGTTAAACAGAGTAGTTTAACATTAACTTATTCTAAACGTTAACAGAAATTAACAATTGTATATGATTTTTTTGTAACTTTAGCCCGAGGAAAGAACAAGAAAGAACAAAAATTATGAGAAAATTGCTGCAGTTTTTTGAACTGCTTAGACTGCTGGTTTTATTGCCGTTTAAAATATCTAACGGTGAAAAGAAACGTACTTATCAAAAGATTAAACGGCAAATGATGCTGGTTAATTTACTTTAAATCTAAAGGAATTTCACAAACAGGTATAGGGATCATTTTATGTTGATTAATTTGGTTAAGACGCGTGTATATTTTATACACTTCTAGTTCTCTACCAGAAAAATCATCATCAGTTTTCCCTTTACTTTGCATTTCCATTGCCCATTCTAATTCGTCATATGAAGCGCCAATTTGGTCTTCGTCTGTTCTACTATCACCAAACAAACCATCAGTAGGTTGTGCAGTTTGAATTGAATTGGGCACACCTAAGTATTCACCTAAGGCATATACTTCAGATTTTACTAAATCAGCAATAGGGCTTAAGTCAACCCCGCCATCACCATATTTTGTGTAAAAACCAACTCCAAAATCTTCAACCTTGTTACCTGTACCAGCAACTAATAAACCATGTAAACCAGCAAAATAATATAAAGTTGTCATACGTAAACGCGCACGAGTATTTGCTAATGCTAAATCGGTTTTAGCAGAAGATTCAACTTCAGGTACTACGGTTTTAAAGTCTTCAAATGTTGAAGTTAAATTAACTTCAACTTCACTTACATTGTCAAAACGTTCTTTAAGTTGTTTGATATGTTCATTGGCTCTATTAACCTGGCTTTCTGCTTGGTGTATAGGTAATTCAACACATAAAGTAGGTAGTCCAGTTTTGGCACATAAAGTAGAAGTAACAGCACTATCAATACCTCCAGAAACACCTACTACAAAACCATTTACCTTAGCATTGTTAGCATAGTCTTTTAACCATTGAATTATATGTTCAGCTACTTTAGGTGTATTCATAATGAAAGATATTTTAATGAAAGTTTATATAAAGATGATATAAACTATTTTAGTAATTTCGACGTTGTAATTTTGAATGTAAATATACTAAAGTTCATGAGAAAATTTTTGACACTTTGTGTTTTAGTTTTAGGAATAGTTTCTTGTAAAAAAGAAGAAAAATCGAAGTTAGATGTTGATGTTTCTAATATAAAAGTTAATGTAGAAATTGATCGTTTCGATATAGACTTTTATAACACATCAGAAAAGAGTTTAGAGCAAGTTAAAAATGAATATCCAATATTATTTCCTTTAAATGTTCACGATAGTGTGTGGATAAATAAACGAAATAATAAAGATGAACAAGAGTTATTTATTGAAACTCAACGTGTATATAATGATATTAATGAATTAGATTTAGAGTTAGTTTCATTATTTAAGCATGTAAAGTATTACAATCCAAGATTTGTAAGCCCGAAAGTAATTACAATGCTTACTAATATTGATTATGATAATCGTATTATTTATTCAGATAGTTTGTTGTTAATATCATTAGATTCCTATTTGGGAAAGCAACATAAGTTTTATAACGATTACCCTGCATATGTTAAAGAGAATAACAAAAAAGAAAATATAATTGTAGATGTTGCCAAGGCAATAATAAGTAAACAAATGTATCCAAGTAGATCAAGACGTTTTATAGATAAAATGATCTACAAAGGAAAGAAAATGTATTTGTTAGATGCTTATTTACCAAATGTACTAGATGAAAATAAAATAGGATATTCAAAAGTAAAATTTGATTGGGCAGTTAATAATGAAGAACAGATATGGAAATACTTTATAGGAAAGGATATATTGTATAGTACCAGTAAAGAAAATGATAAAAGGTTTTTAAACTTGGCCCCGTTCTCTAAATTTTATATGGAAGGTGATAGTGAATCACCAGGAAGGATAGGTGAGTGGATAGGTTGGCAAATAGTACGTTCATATATGCAAAAGAATGATGTATCTTTGCGTGAATTATTACAAACGGACGAAGAAACAATATTCAATAAATCAAAATATAAACCGAAGAGATAATGGCAATAGAACATACTTCAAAAATTACTTTTAAAGTAGGGTTAGATGAGAATAGAATTCCTGAAGAGATTTCATGGAGTGCTGAAGATGGAGGAATAACAAACGAAGCATCAAAAGCAATCATGTTGTCTGTTTGGGATCATAAAAAAAAGGATACCTTACGTATGGATTTGTGGACTAAAGATATGCCTGTAGATGAAATGAAGCAATTTTTTCATCAAACATTAGTATCTATGGCTAATTCATTTGAAAGAGCTACTAATGATGATAAAATGAGTGCAACAATGCGTGATTTTTGTGATTATTTTGCAGAAAAACTAGAATTGGTTAAAAAATAAAAAAAGCAGCTTAAAAGCTGCTTTTTTTATGCTGTATGATTTTTGATTTTATTAATTATAAAATGATAATCTTCTGGGTTGTTTACAAAATCTAAATCAGAAACATCAATGATTAAAATGTTTAAATCTGATTGTGTTTTTATAAAGTTGCTATAACCATCGTGTATTTTCTGTAAATAACTGGCTTCAATATTTTGTTCGTATTCTCTACCTCTTTTTTTGATGTTTTGTAAAAGACGCTCGGTGTTTTGGTATAAATAAACGTATAAATCAGGTTTTGTAATTTCTTTATACATTAAATCGAACATTTTTCTATATAATTTATACTCGTCTTCTTGCAATGTGATTTGAGCAAAAATTAAGGATTTAAATATATAGTAGTCAGAAACAATAAAGTTTTTGAAAAGATCAAACTGAGCTAAGTCATCAGATAATTGTTGGTATCTATCGGCTAGAAAACTCATTTCTAGAGGAAAAGCATATCGTTCATTATCATTATAAAACTTTGGGAGAAAAGGATTGTCTGCAAAACGTTCTAATACAATTTTAGCATTAAATTCATCAGACATCATGTTAGCTAAAGAAGTTTTTCCTGCTCCAATATTTCCCTCAATAGCAATGTAATTATACTTTTCAGTAATAGGAATAGGTCTTTTTAATACTTCATCAATAGGTGTTATTTTTGAACTGTCCCCACAGTTTTCAAGGCAAATATATAAATGTTTTTTTTCTATTGGGTGAATTGTATTTCTAGCTATTTCAACCAAAGGAACTAAAGCAAATTTACGTTCTAACATTCTAGGATGTGGAACGATTAGGTTTTTTGAAAAGATAATTTCATCATCAAATAATAAAATATCAATATCAATAATCCTATCCGTATAACCTTCAGAAGTGTTTCTAATTCTACCTAATTCTTTTTCAATAAAAAGTAACTTTTTTATCAAGGTTTCAGGAGGTAAATAAGTAGAAACTTTAATACATGTGTTGTAAAAATTAGCTCCTTCAAAGCCTAAGGAAGGAGTTTCGTAAACAGTAGCTATTTTTTGAACAGCACCAATTTGATCGGCGATTAAATTTACAGCACTTTGAATGTTTTGTAACTTATTCCCTTGGTTGGTCCCTATAGATAAATATGTAATTCTTTGTATTTTCATGAGTAGAGTGCAAAGAAAAATAAAACTTAAATAAGATTGAGCATAAAATAAAATTTTTATTTAACAAATTTCTTCATAAGTAAATAGGGTAAAGTATTAGTTAGCTGTTTTAATATTGAATTTCTTTAAGAGTAAATTTTTAATAGATTATTGGGGAATAATCAAAACGAACTCTACCAAGGCTGCTAATAATAGTAGCCTTTTTTATTTGAATAAATATTATAAAAAAAAGCAACCATTAATGGTTGCTTTTTTTACAAAGAAGATTTAATTATTAAGCTTCTTTTTTATTTTCTCTAGGTTTTCTATCTTTTCTATCGTCACGACGATTATTACGATTGTCTTTCCCTTTGTTGTTATCTCTAGGTGGTCTTGCTACATAACCTTCTGGCTTTGGTAATAAGGCTTTACGAGATACTTTTTCTTTACGTGTTCTAGGGTCTAAACCAAAGTACTTAACGTCTAAGATATCACCTAATTTAACTACGTCAGAAACATTATCTGTACGTTCCCAAGCTAATTCACTTACGTGTAATAAAACTTCGTTTCCTGGAGCTTCTGTATATTCTACTACAGCACCAAAATCTAACATCTTAATAACTTTTACTTCGTAAACAGAACCTTTTTCAGGTTTAAAAGTCATAGCTTCAATACGAGCTATTACTTTATCTATACCTTCTTGGTTTGTTCCTAAAATTTCAACAATTCCTTCTTCAGTAACAGGATCCTCATTGATAACAATAGTAGTTTCTGTTTCTTTCTGTAATTCTTGAATGTGTTTTCCACCAGGTCCAATAAACGCACCAATTAAGTCGTTAGGAATTACTCTGTTTACCATCTTTGGAGCATGTGCTTTTACTTCTCCATTAGGAGTAGCAATAGTATCAGTTAATTTTTCTAAGATATGTAAACGTCCATCACGAGCTTGTTTTAAAGCGTTTACTAAAATCTCATAACTTAATCCTTTGATTTTAATATCCATTTGACAAGCTGTAATACCATCTGCAGTACCAGTCACTTTAAAGTCCATGTCACCTAAGTGATCTTCGTCTCCTAAAATATCAGATAATACAGCATAACGATCACCATCAGAGATTAATCCCATAGCAATACCAGAAACTGGTTTTTTCATTTTAACACCAGCATCCATTAATGCCATTGTACCAGAACATACAGTCGCCATTGAAGAAGAACCATTAGATTCTAAAACTTCAGATACTACACGTACTGTGTAAGGACAATCATCAGGAATCATTCCTTTTAAAGCTCTTTGAGCTAAGTTTCCATGTCCAATTTCACGACGAGACGTTCCTCTTAAAGGACGTGCCTCTCCTGTTGAAAATGGAGGGAAGTTATAATGTAAATAAAAACGTTCTTCGTCTTGAATAGTTGGAGAATCAATCATGTTAGCATCTCTAGAAGTTCCTAAAGTAACTGTTGCTAAAGCTTGAGTTTCTCCACGTGTAAAGATTGAAGAACCATGAGTTCTTGGTAAATAATCAACCTCACACCAAATTGGTCTAATATCTGTAGTGTTACGTCCATCTAAACGTAATCCTTCATTTAAAGTTAAATCACGTACAGCTGCTTTATGAGCTTTACCGAAGTACTTCCCTACTAAATCACCAAATTCTTCTAATTCTTCTTCAGTAAACATAGCCATCACTTCTTCTTTTACTTCAGAAAAAGCTAAACCACGTTCTTGTTTAGAAGTACCTCTTTTAGCGATATCGTAACATTTTTGGTAAGCAGCATCATGAATTTTTTGAGCTAATTCTTCATTAGTAGCTTCAGCTTCATATTCACGAGTTTCCTTTTTACCTGCAGCTTCTGCTAAAGCTACCTGAGCAGCACATTGTACTTTAATTGCTTCGTGAGCAACTTTAATAGCATCTGCCATTTCTTCTTCAGAAACTTCATCCATTTCTCCTTCAACCATGGCAACAAAATCATTAGAAGCTCCTACCATTAAATCGATATCAGCTTCAGCTAATTGCGTAGCACTAGGGTTAATGATAAATTCACCATTAATTCTAGCTACACGAACCTCAGAAATTGGTGCTTCAAAAGGAATGTCTGATAATTGGATAGCAGCAGAAGCAGCTAAACCAGCTAATGCATCTGGCATTACATTTTCATCATGAGACATTAATTGAATCATTACCTGAGTTTCTGCATGGTAATCTTTAGGGAAAAGAGGTCTTAATACTCTATCCACTAAACGCATAGTTAAAATTTCTTCGTTTGAAGGACGTGCTTCACGCTTCATAAATCCACCTGGATAACGACCAGCAGCAGCAAATTTTTCTCTATAATCTACTGTTAAAGGTAAAAAGTCAATACCAGGGTTTGCAGTTCTTGCTGATACAACTGTTGCTAATAACATTGTATCTCCCATTCTTACAACAACAGAACCATCTGCTTGTTTAGCTAATTTTCCTGTTTCTAATGTGATGGTTCTTCCATCTCCAAGCTCAATGACTTGGTTAAATACTTTTGGAATCATAAATTAATTCTTCTAAATTTTTAATTCGTTTTTTGTTGTTGTGTTGTTGTATTTCCAATGGAAAACCAAAATTGTTGTTAGTAATTTTGGATTTTTTATATAAATTTCTGTTTGTTAGTCAGAAATGAATTTTTTATAAAATAAAAAAGAGGCACGTTTATAGAGCCTCTTTTTGGTAGAAATTATTTTCTAATTCCTAATTCTTTAATAATCGCACGGTATCTGTTGATGTCCTTTTTCTTTAAGTAATCTAACAAGCTTCTACGCTTACCTACCATCTTTACTAATGAACGCTCCGTGTTGAAATCTTTACGATTTTGCTTTAAGTGCTCAGTTAAGTGGTTAATTCTGTGCGTGAATAATGCGATTTGTCCTTCTGCAGAACCAGTATCGTTTGCTCCTTTACCATGTTTAGCAAAGATGCTTTCCTTTACTTCTTTAGTTAAATACATACCAATATTGTTTAAATGATTTTAATGTACTCAATGCTTTTACATTGAAGCTGCAAATGTACAATTATTTTTTAGAATGTTAATAAAGAACCAAAAAATAAAAAAGCTAGCGTTAGCTAGCTTCCTTAATTAGGCTCTTATAGGTTGATTTTGAATTAAATCAATATATAAGTTAACTTGTTTTTTTAAGTTTTTTCTTTCGTAAATACCATCTAAGAATCCATGTTCTAAAACAAATTCAGAACGTTGGAATCCTTCAGGTAATTCTTTACCTGTTGTGTCTTTTACAACACGTGGTCCAGCAAATGCAATCAAAGCATTAGGCTCAGCTATGTTAATGTCTCCTAGCATTGCAAAAGAAGCTGTTGTTCCTCCAGTTGTAGGATCTGTACATAATGATATGTATGGTAATTTAGCTTCTGCTAATTGAGCTAACTTTGCTGATGTTTTTACTAACTGCATTAATGATAATGAAGCTTCCATCATACGAGCACCTCCTGATTTTGATACCATTAAAAATGGTAATTCGTGTTGGATTGCATAATCAATAGCTCTTGCTATCTTTTCTCCTACAACACTTCCCATCGATCCTCCGATAAAAGCAAAGTCCATAGAAGCAATAACAATATCTTTTCCTAAAGATTTACCAACAGCAGTACGTACAGCATCTTTTAATCCTGTTTTCTTTTGTGCTGCCTTTAAACGATCTGGATATTTTTTGGTATCCACAAATTTTAAAGGATCTTTAGCAGTTAACTCTGAATTTAATTCTTCGAACTTATTGTCGTCAAAAAATAACTCAAAATATTCATTACTTCCTATACGTACATGGTACCCATCTTCTGGACTTACATATAAGTTTTTCTTTAATTCGTCTGTATCAATAATTTTCCCGCTTGGAGTTTTATACCACAAGCCTTTAGGAGTGTCTTTTTTTTCTTCGGTAGGGGTTTGAATTCCCTTGTCTTTACGTTTAAACCAAGCCATAGTGTTTAGTTTATATTTTGTTGTTTGTGTGTTATTAACTCTTTTTTATGAAAAGAGTAGGCTACAAATGTAAAAGATTTTTACGAACTTTACTTTTATGAGCAATAAAAAAAGCATCTAACCTCGATTAGATGCTTTTTTTTGTTGATTTATAGTTGTTTATAAGGTGTTTACATTGTTTAAATCTTCAAAAGCTTTTTTAAGACGAGCTTTAAAAGTTTGTTCACCTTCTCTTAACCATTTACGTGGATCGTAGTATTTTTTGTTAGGTAAATCTTCTCCTTCTGGATTACCAATTTGGCTTGATAAATATTCTTTTTTACCTATAATATAGTCACGAATACCTTCTGTAAAAGCATATTGTAAATCTGTATCAATATTCATTTTGATAACACCGTAACCTATAGATTCTCTAATTTCTTCTAAAGTAGAACCAGATCCTCCATGGAATACAAAATCAATAGTATTATGTGGTACGTTGTATTTTTCTGAGATATACTCTTGAGAATTTTTTAAGATTTTTGGAGTTAATTTTACATTTCCTGGCTTGTATACTCCATGAACATTACCAAAAGCAGCAGCAATTGTAAATTGATCGCTTACTTTCATTAACTCTTCATAAGCATAAGCAACTTCTTCCGGCTGTGTATATAATTTAGAAACATCTACATCTGTATTATCTACACCATCTTCTTCTCCTCCTGTAATACCTAACTCAATTTCTAAAGTCATACCCATTTTACTCATACGAGCAAGGTACTCTTTACAAATTTCAATATTTTCTTCTAATGGTTCTTCACTTAAATCAATCATGTGTGAGCTATAAAGAGACTTTCCTGTTTCTTTATAAAATTGCTCACTAGCATCTAATAAACCATCAATCCAAGGTAATAATTTTTTAGCCGCGTGATCTGTATGTAAAATTACAGGTACTCCGTAAGCTTCAGCTAATAAATGAATGTGTTTTGCTCCAGCTACAGCTCCCGCTATTGCAGCTTTTTGATCTTCGTTTGAAAGTCCTTTCCCTGCATTGAATTGAGCTCCTCCATTTGAAAACTGAATAATTACAGGAGAGTTTAGTTCTTTTGCAGTTTCTAATACAGTATTAATAGTGTTTGAGCCTACTACGTTTACTGCTGGTAAAGCAAATCCTTTTTCTTTTGCTAATTGAAATATTGCTTGAACTTCTTTTCCAGTAGCAACACCTGGTTTGATATTATGAGACATTAAAATTGATTTTTAGTTGTATTATAATGCTCCAAAAATAAGAAAATTAAAACTTATCTGAATTAAAAATAACGATAACGTTTTAGCAAAAAAAGAAGTTAAAAAGGATAATTTATACCAATATTTAATACAGAACTTGAAAAGTTCATATTTCTGAACCATCTATTTCCTGTTAAATAAGGTTCATGAACTTTGAAGCCTAAATCTAATCGAGCAATTAAGAATTTAAAATCGTATCTCATTCCGAAACCAGTACCTACTGCCATATCTCCTAACGATTTTATATTTTTAAATTTTGCATCATCATCTATGAATTCAGATTTAGTAATATCCCAAATATTTCCAGCATCTACAAATAAAGCTCCTTTTAACGATCCTAGTACATCAAAACGATATTCAAAACTTGTAAGAAACTTTAAACTACCAATATTATATTCTAAACCTGTTGATCGAGTACCAGGACCTAAGTCATATGTCCTCCATGCTCTAATATCATTTGAACCTCCAGCAAAATAACTTCTAGAAAAAGGGATGTTTGATTTATCGTAAGTTACTATTGCTCCTATAAAGGTTCTATGTGCTAATACAGTGTTGTTTCCTAAATTCCAATATTTTTTATATTCTAAATCTGCTTTAAAATATTGTGCTATTGGAATTTTAAATACAGTAGTTTTTCCGTTGTCATTTTTTTGTTTCGATAAAAGTCCCATTACATTTCCTGAGTTAGCTATTCTAAGTTTAAAAAATGAAAAACTTTGATCTTTTACACTTTCTTGATTGTTATAAGTAAAGCTATATGCAATTTCAGGAATTAAGAAATCGGAAGTAATAATTCTATATCGATCAATTATATTTAAAATAACACCTAAATCTTCAGGGTTGTTTTGAAAATAAGTAGTGTTACTAGCTATTTGTGCAGCGTAATTTCCTATTTGATTAAAATTACCGGGAGTATTATCAGGAACAGGTAAAGTTGGATTTGAAACTTGTCCTATTGCTATTAATTTTAAATACTCTGAAGAGTATACATTAAAATAATTACTCACATTTAAGTTTCTTATATATTGAGCATTTAATAATTCTAGTTGAATTGATTTGCGTTTTGTGTAGTTCCATTTATAATCAATTCCTACCGTAATATTTTGTCTATCTAAACCAATGTTTTTTTGAATTCCCACTCCAGTAAAAAACTTAGTTCTTGGGAACATTCTTTTTGGTACAAATTTATGTAAGCCAAAAGGAGCCATTAAACGTGGTACTTCTAAAGAAATATCACCTCCAACTTCCCATCCAGGACCATTATTAGAATTAAAATAAGAACCAAAAGTTGAAAATTTAAAAATTTCGGCTCCTTTAAATGTATTTCTATTAGTTAAAGAGAATTTTAGTGAAATATCAAAATTTCGAATATTTGATCTTGAAAGCTCTGTGTCAAATCCTAAAGTGTATTTTTCTATAGGTGTTAAAAATATAGAAGCTTCTAATTCATCATCACTAAGTTCATTATATCGGATAGAGGTCGATTTGAAATTTCTTAATCCTTTTAAATGTCTTCGAGTTAAATTTCTTAACGAATCACTATAAACAGAATTAGGTTTGATAAATATTGATTGTGATAAATATTTAGGATTGTATTTCAATTTATCATTAGCATAAAAGTTAATGCCTTCGTAAGATGTAGAATCTTGATGTGGTAGATTTCTTTTATTGTAAGTATAGTCTGTATAGATATTAACCTTTTTTATTTTTTGAACTTTAAAAGGAATAACTCTATCTGAAATATTGACATCTACATTTGTTCTTTGGTAATTCTTCAAGGTATCAATATCAAATAAAATATAATTTTCATTAAAGTGATAAATACCTTTATTCCTAAATAATTTTACTAAACGGTTTGCTTCTTTTATAAAATTATCAACGTCGTATTGTTTATCAGGTTTTAAAAAACTATTCTCTTTCGATTCTTTATATAAAAAATCAAGAACAGGAGAAGATATTTTTGTGCTAATAGAATCTAAAAAAGATGGTTTACCTCTTAAAACATTATAACTTATAGCTCCTTTTTTTCTACCAATAGTATCTTTTTTTGAAGTTACCTTAGATCTAAAGTACCCTTTTGTTTGAAAATATGTACTTAAATTAGCTACAGTTCTTCTTGTTTTTCTGTCATTAATAATAATAGGTGCTTGTCCACTTTTTAAAAACCAATTGTTAAAACCGATAAAACTTCTAGCAACTGCAATACTTTGTTTTTCAGAAAAATTCTTTTTGAAAAAATTATATGTCTTTGGATTGTTTTTAGCCCATTCACTTGGTGTTTTAGAACCATCAGGGTTTCCTAAATTGTAAAAATGTAGTGAAAGAGGCATTCCTAAAGCTTTTGCATTAGGCTTTTGCATTAATAATTCAGAAATATTACTACTGGAATTTTTTGAGCTGTCTATATAAACAGTGTTTTTGGCTAGTAATAATTCATTTTCCTTAACGTACTTTATGGTACTACAAGAATAGAATAAGACTACTAATAAAAAGAAGAAAGAAAGTTTTTTCATTAACTTTACGCCTCGTATTTTTTATCAAAAATACTATTTTTTAGTGGTTTAAAAGTGTTAAAAAAGATTTAATGAGTTTATCTAAGAACAACCTGAAATTAATAACTAGTTTACAACAAAAAAAGTATAGACAAAGACATAAATTATTTGTAGCTGAAGGAATAAAGGTTGTAAATGAATTATTGAATTCGTCTTTAGAGTTATATCAAGTATTTACTACTGATGATTCTTTAGGTTTTATAAATGGAGTTGATTCTACTGTGATATCTGAAAACGAATTAAAAAAAATAAGTACTTTAAAGAAACCAAACAAAGTTCTAGCATTGTTTAAAATTCCAGAAGATATACTTACAGGTGATAAGGAGAGTTTTATATTAGCTTTAGATAATGTAAATGATCCTGGGAATTTAGGAACTATTATTCGTTTGTGTGATTGGTTTGGAATTACTGAGTTAGTTTGTTCTAGAAGTACAGTTGATTGTTACAATCAAAAAGTAGTGCAGTCTACGATGGGGTCACTGACAAGAGTTAATATTTCTTATGTAGATTTACCTAACTTTTTGTCAAATACAACTTTACCAGTTTATACTGCAGACATGGATGGTGATAATGTTTATACATCAGAGTTACCCCAAAAAGCAATACTAGTAATGGGTAATGAGGCTAATGGAATTTCAGAAGAAATTTCTGAAATAGTAAAGCATAAATTAACCATCCCACGATTTGGGGAAATTCAACAAACTGAAAGTTTGAATGTTGCTACTGCAACAGCTATTTTATTAAGTGAATTTAAAAGAGCGCTGGTTTAGAATAAACCATTTATTTGTGCATCTATTCTATCAATGATGTATCCTAAATCTTCTTGATTAGCAACGAAGTCTAAATTGTCAACATCAATAATTAATAATTTTCCTTTGTTGTATTTGCTAATCCAAGCTTCATAACGTTCATTTAATCTGCTTAAGTAATCAATGCTAATAGAGTTTTCGTAATCTCTTCCTCTTTTGTGTATTTGTCCTACTAAAGTAGAAATGTCAGCACGTAGGTATATTAATAAGTCAGGAGGTGTAACTAAATTCTCCATTAATTCAAATAAAGAACTGTAATTACTAAAATCTCTATTTGTCATAAGTCCCATAGCATGCAGGTTAGGTGCAAAAATATGAGCATCTTCGTAGATAGTCCTATCTTGAATAATTTTCTTTCCAGATTTTCTTAATTCTAAAACTTGGCGGAATCGGCTGTTTAAAAAATAAACTTGTAGGTTAAAAGACCAACGCTCCATTTCTCCGTAAAAATCATCTAAATATGGGTTCTCATCTACAGACTCGAAATGAGGTTCCCAATTAAAATGTTTTGCTAATAATTTGGTTAACGTGGTTTTACCTGCGCCAATATTTCCGGCAATTGCTACATGCATAGTTTTCGAATTTCAAGACGGTAAAATTACATAAAAAAAGGGATTTCAAAAGTTTTTAACACATCAATTTGTAACCGTAACCACGAATATTTATAATTTGAATTGATTCGTCTTTTTTTAACTTTTTACGTAGCTTAGAAATAAAGACATCCATGCTTCTTGCATTAAAAAAATCATCGTTACCCCAAAGTTTTTTTAAGATAAAGCCGCGATCTAAAACTTCATTTTTCTTTTGAGATAAGTGATAAAGAAGCTCAGATTCTTTATGTGTTAACAGTTCTGAGTTATTTTGAAGAGTTAAGGTTTGTTTTGCATAATTAAAAGTAAAATTTCCAATGCTAATTTTTGTGGTGTCTTTTTTTAAATTAACTCTATTTAGTAAAGCATGAATTCTAACAATTAATTCTTCCATAGAAAATGGTTTCTTTAAATAATCATTACCTCCATGTTGAAAACCTTCTAAAACATCTTTAGTTTGTGATTTTGCTGTTAGAAAAATAATAGGAATGGAACTGTTTTCTTCTCTAATTTCTTTAGCTAATGTAAAACCATCTTTTTTAGGCATCATTACATCTAAAACTAAAACTTCTGGTTGCTCTTTTTGGTATATGGTATATGCTTTTTCTCCGTTTTCAGCATGGAAAACTTCAAAATCTCTTGTTTCCAAGCTTTCCTTTATAATTTGACCTAAACTTGGTTCATCTTCGGCAAGTAATAATTTTATTTTTTTAGTCATTTGGTAAAGAAATTTTAAAAACAGTTTGTTTAAAGTCTGTAGTTAATGATATAATTCCGTTGTGCTTTTCAATAATTTTTTTGGTATAATATAAACCAATTCCAAACCCTTTTACGTCGTGAGTGTTTCCTTTAGGAACTCTGTAAAATTTTTCAAATATTTTCTCTTGTTGATTTTTATCAATACCTATACCATTATCGGCAACAGAAATTTCTAGATTATTTAGAAGAGAGTTTATATTAATTTCAATTTTATCTCCTCCATATTTAATAGCATTATCAATTAAGTTAGAAACAGCATTTTCAAAATGGAAAGGATCTATTTCCTTCTCTAAGCTAGAGACATTACTTGAAAAATTAATGTTTTTTTCTGGAGCGATTAACTGATGTTTTTTTGTGAGTTTTTCAACTAAATCAATCATGTTAATAGTTTCCTTTTTTAATAATAATTTTTCACTGTCTAAAGTAGCAGTCTCTAAAAGTTTCTCAACCATTTGATGTAGTTTTTTTAACTGTATAGATGATATAGATAAGTACTTTTTAGTTTTTTCTTTATCATCAATAATATTAAAGTTGTTTATGGCTTCAATAGCCGTTGAAACTGTTGTGATTGGAGTTTTAAATTCGTGAGTAATATTACTAATTAAATCATTTTTAATTTCTGCGAGTTCTTTTTGTTGATTGATAATTTTTAGTAAGTAAATTAAACTAGAAATAACAGCTAATGATAAAAGAAAGGACAATAATATACCTGTAAAACTTCTTTTTAAAGCTTCATACGTAGGATTATTATAATACAAGTTTAAATCTTCATGAGATTTTAAAAATGTTGATTTTGCATTAATTGATAAAGGGTATTTAAGATTTTCGATTTTGTTTGTATAAACAAGAGAATCGTTTTTAAAATGTTTAAAATAAAAGCTGGTTTGAATTTTTTTATTGTTTAATTCTTTAGTCATTATAGAATCAAGTTTTCTATAATCAATAGTGTCATTTTGTATAGCTATAAAAATACTTTGTATTCCTTTTATTAATTTTAAACTGTCTACAGATTTTTTTCCTAAAAATAGTTTAACTTTTTCACTATCATTTTTATAAGACTTTACTGTTTCCTTATCTTTTTTAGATTGAATAGATATGCTACCAGAAAACATTAATGAATCTTTCTTGTTTGAACTAGTCAAACTTTTTTCTCCTATAAAGGATTTTATAAAAGCTGAATCCATTTTAGTAAACTCTTCTTTTCCACCATTTATTTCAACTGCAGTAATTTCAAAAGATGATTTTTTTTTCTCGGGGAATTTTTCCACATTTTTTTTGATGCCAGATTTTCTAAAAATACTTTTCCATGCGTTATCTTTTTCTTTTTTGTTGGCAGGTGTTAAGTGTTCAGGCTCTACAATTGCAAAATGACTTTCTTTAGTAAAATCAACATAATATGCTTCTATAGAATTATCTAAACTAATTTGAATTTCGTTTAAAACACGTTGTCTATTCTGTTCGTAATTTTTATAGTTCCAATAAAACTGAACTATCAATGTAGTTAGTATTGTAACTATAATTAAATATAAAATCCAATGCTTTTTTGGGTTCTTCATGCTTCAAAGATAAGGGGTTAAAGCTTATAAAAACAATCGCTTAACACTCGTTAACACTCGTTAACTCAAAAGGTGTGTTTAAGTATCCATATTTGTAGAAGAAAATTTTAAATAATTAAAAAATGAAGAAAACGATTACCTTATTATTATTTTGTTTATCAGCAATTGTATATGGACAAAAAGATATTACAACTGTTAAAGTTGAGGAAAATAAAGTAACATCTTTAATATTCTCAGTAGATTCTGTAGAGGAATTGAAAACTATTAATTGGAATGATGTAAAAGAGGTTTTTAAAAGTAATAAAGATAGTAATGAAAAGATTGCTTTAGGGTTTACAGTAAAAGACCGTAAGAAAAATTCAAAATTAAAATTTAAACACAGTTTTAAGGTTAAAAGTGAATTGTCTGATTTAGATGGAACTATTGAGATGACAAAAAGAATGATTAAAGTAATTGAAAACTTATAAAAACAATAAAAATGATACGATTTACATTATTACTACTATTAATTTCTGTTTCAGTTTTAGGGCAAAACTTTCAAGGAAAGGCTACCTATAAAACATTTAGAAAAGTTGATATAAAAATAGGAGAAACGCATGGAGGTGATTCCAAATTACAAAAACAGTTACAAGAACAATTAAAGAAACAATTTCAAAAAACATATACTTTAAATTTCAATAAATCAGAATCTGTATATAAACAGAATAAAGAATTATCGACTCCTCAGGCAATAGGAGGTAACTCTATTAGTGTTATATCTATTGGAGGAGGTGGAGGTAGCGATATTTTATATAAAAATATTGCAGATAAGAGATATGTGAATAAAACTGAAATAAGCGGAAAACGATTTCTAATAAAAGATAAATTAGAAGATTATGGTTGGGAAATGACAAGTGAAACTAAAAACATAGGAAACTATACTTGTTATAAAGCAGTAAGAAAACGTGAAGAAACTAGAACTTCTTTTACAATGACAGATGGTAAACGTGAAGAGAAAAAAGATAAAGTTACTGTTACAACTGTAGCTTGGTATACACCGCAAATTCCTTTAAGTAATGGACCAGAGCAGTTTTGGGGGTTACCTGGTTTAATTTTAGAAATTCAGGATGGTAAATTAACAATTGTGTGTACAGAAATTGTAATGAATTCATCTGATAAAATTGATATAAAAGAACCAACTAAAGGAAAGAAAGTAACACAAGAAAAGTTTGACAAAATTATGGATGAGCACTCTAAAGATATGATAGAGCGTTTTAAAAATAAAAGAAAGAGTAAAGATGGTAGTTCTTTTAGTATTGAAATTCAAGGGTAATTTTAATTGTTAAAATTAAAAAGCACTTAAACCTTTTGTCTTTTTGTTAGTCTAACTTTAGTTAACTAAAGTTTTATCAATGAATTTAAAAGTCAAAACCATGAAGTGTTTTTTATCATATCTATTTTTATGTATTTCGATTTCAGGATTTTCTCAAGCAAATTTTCAAGGGAAAGCAGTGTATAAATCTAAAACTACCGTAGACTCTAATTTTGGAGGTAGACAAATGTCTGAAGAACGAAAGAAGCAGATTTTACAAAGAATGAAAAGTATGTTAGAAAAAACATACGTACTAAATTTTACCAAGAATGAGTCTGTTTATAAAGAAGAAGAAAAATTAGCAACACCAGGTACTGGTAGAGGTTTTCGTTTTGGAGGCATGATGAGTGGAGGAGTTACGTATAAAAACATAAAAGAACATAAGGTTTTAGAGTCTAAAGAATCTTTTGGTAAAAAGTTTTTAATAAATAGTTCTTCGGAGAAATTAGAATGGGAATTAGGTAGTGAAACTAAACAAATAGGAAATTATACTTGCTTTAAGGCTACGGTAGTAAAAAAAGCAGATGGTTTAGATTGGCGTAACATGCGAAGAAGACCTAAAAAGAAAAAGAATGATACGATAAAAACTAAAAAAATTACTGATGAAATTGAAATGCCTAAAGAAATTAAAGTTACAGCTTGGTATACACCTCAAATACCAGTGAGTAATGGTCCTGGAAATTATGGAGGTTTACCTGGATTAATTTTAGAAATAAATGAAGGTAGAACAACTATTCTTTGTACAGAAATAGTGATGAATTCATCTGAAAAAGTAGAAATTAAAGAACCTAAAAAAGGGAAAAAAGTATCAAAGGAAGAATATGCCGAGATTATGAAAAAGAAAATGGAAGAAATGAGAGAAATGTTTAGAAATAGACGTGGTGGTCGTGGAGGCGGAAGAAGCAGAGGCTTTTAATTAAATACAATTAACAAATTTATATAATGAAGAAAATATTATTTATAGCCATTTTCATGGCTACATGGGGATTGTATGCCCAAATTACTCTGAAAGGAGTGGTGAAAGACAGTATTGGAAATCCGCTAGAAATGGCGAATGTAATTGCTATTAATAAAGGAACTAAGAAGTTAGATTCGTATGGATTTACTGATGCGAATGGAAATTATAAATTGAATTTAAAAAAGAATTCATCTTACAGTATTAAAGTGAGTTATATAGGAATGAAAACCTCAGATGTTTTAGTAGAAACAAAAGAGGAAAATGTAACTAAAGATATTGATCTAAAAGATGATGATACGTTAGATGAAGTAAACATTACTTATAAAATGCCAGTAACCGTTAAAGGTGATACTATAGTATATGATGCTGATAGTTTTAAAAATGGAACAGAAAAAAAGCTAGGAGATGTGCTTGAAAAACTACCAGGAGTAGAAGTGAATGATGATGGAGAAATAGAAGTGGAAGGAAAAACCGTAAAAAAAGTAATGGTAGAAGGAAAAGATTTTTTTGATGGAGATTCTAAAATAGCTACAAAAAATATTCCTGCAAATGCGGTGGATAAAGTCGAAGTCTTAAAAAATCATAGTGAAGTAGGACAAATGAGTAGGGTTACAGATAATGAAGATAATGTTGTAATTAATATAAAGCTTAAAGAAGGAAAAAAGAATTTTTGGTTTGGAGAAGTAACAGCAGGTTTAGGTGTTGGAATGGATGATAGTAGATATATAGCTCATCCAAAGTTGTTTTACTATAGTCCTAAATATAGTATTAATATTATTACTGATGTAAATAATATTGGAGAGGTGCCTTTTACTATGAGAGATTATTTTAAGTTTTCAGGTGGGTTTAGAGCGCTAGGCGGATCAGGGAATGGAACTAATTTTGATGTTGGCTCTAATGATATTTCATTTTTAACTTTAAGAAATAATAGAGCAAAAGAAATAGAATCAAGATTTGGAGCATTGAATTTTAGTTACTCACCAAAAAAAACATGGGATATTAGTGGTTTTGCTATTTATTCAGGAAACGATACTGAGATGCAAGAAACTACTTCAAGAGAATACATAAATAGAGGAGTGGATGTTAATAATTTACCAGTTGGAACACCACCAATTATAGATACTGAAAACACTCAGGATTTAACAAATCAAAAAAGTGATTTAGGATTATTTAAATTAAGTTCTAGTTATAAGCCTAATACAAATAATCAATTAGACTATGACATTTTTGCCAAAGTATCAAGTCAAAGTCAAATTCAATCAACCCTATCATCAAGAACATATTTAAATGCTAATGATGAAGTTGTACCAATTAATCAATTTTCAGAGCAAAATCCTTTTTCAATCAATCAAAACTTAAACTATTATTATACTTTAAATGATAAAAATATTTTTGCTTTTGAAGCTCAGCATTTGTGGCAAGATGAAGACCCATTCTACAATGCAGAATTAGAGCAACTTTCATTTGCTAATTTGATAGGGTTAAATGTAACCGCAAATCCATTCAATATTAGTCAGAATAAGAGAGTAAAAACGAATAAGTTTGATGCAAACTTAGACTATTACTATGTGTTAAATTCTAAAAGTAACTTGAATGTAACTCTTGGAACTACATTAAGTACTCAACAATTTAATTCTGATATTTTTGAGATTTTAGGAGGTAATAAAACACAGGTAACAAATCCAGCTTCAATTAATGATGTTGATTTTACTTTTAATGATTTATATGTAGGGCTTCATTATAAATTTATTACAGGGATATTTACTTTTACACAAGGATTTAATATACATAATTATGTATCGAAGAATACACAGTTAGGTTCACAAACAAAAAATACATTTACTAAACTTTTACCAGATGCTTCAGTAAAAATTAGTTTAAAGAAATCGGAAACATTAAGGTTAAGATATAGTATGGAAACTAGTTTTACAGATGTAAATCAGTTAGCAGAAGGGTATGTTTTTAATAATTATAATAGTTTGTATAAAGGAAATAGAGAATTAGAAAATGCATTGTATCATAATATAAACTTAAACTATTTTAGTTTTAATATGTTTAATTATACAAATGTTTTTGGATCTATAAACTATAGCAAACGTAAAGATGTTATTAAAGGAAATACAGCGTTTTTAGGAGTCAACCAAATAAGGACTTCGATAAACTCTGCTTTACCTGACGAAACTATTTCAGCAAGAGCTAATTTTCAAAAAAGTTATAGAAAATTTAAATTGAGTTTAGGAGGTGATGTTACATATGCTAAATCAAATAGCTTAATAACAAATCGTCAAACAAACGTAGTAGAAAATAGATTGGCTAAAACTTTTACACAGTCTTATAGAACTAAATTTAGTACAAACTTTAGAGAAGCTCCTAATTTCGATATTGGTTATAATGTATCTATCAATAGATCTGATATTCAAGGGATCAAAAATACCTTTACAACGCATAGCCCTTATTTTAATTTTGATGCTTATTTTCTAAAGGAATTTATATTTACCTCAAGGTATACTTATAATAATGTTGTAAATAACGGAACTAGTATTGATAGTTATGGTTTTTTAAGAGCAGATTTAACATACCAGAAAAAAGATAGTAAATGGGAGTATAAAATAGGTGTAACTAACTTATTAAACTCAAAAGGGTTAAACCAAAATAGTAGTAACGATATTTTAGTAACTAATTCTACTTATGTAATTCAGCCAAGAATTGGAGTTTTAAGTGTGAAATATAACTTATAATGTTGGCAATATATTTGAATAAAAAAGCGAGCTAAATGGCTCGCTTTTTTGTAGTATTATGTTTATAATTTATTTAAATATAACTTTTCTAGTTTTAATCTTTCCGTCATTTTCTACTTGAAGTAAATAAATACCAGAACTCATTGTTTTAAATTGAATCTCTTTATTAAAAGAACTAGAAATTGTTGAGAAACTTTGAGTTTCAAGTAACTGTCCTTTTAAATCAAATAATTTAATAACAGTTAAGTCTTTAGATTTAACTTTAAAGCTTACTGTTAATTTCCCTTCAGAAGGAACTGGATATAATTTTAAGTCGTTAAATAAATCCTTAGATGTAGCAAAGCTTTCTTCTATATTTATAGTATAATCTTCTACTTCACCATCAAAATCTAATTCACAAGAGCTAGGAGCAACTTTTAATTTCGTAGAAACTCTTAATGTTGTTGCGCCTAAAGGAGCATCATCAGGAACTACAATTGAGCTAGAGTTTGAAGTTAAATCATAACCTTCTCCATCATCAAATAAACAGTTTTGGTTCCAGTCAATCCAAGCATAAGTTTTTACATCATCATTACCATCTTTGTTAATAGTAACAGTTAAATCATAATTGTCACCTCTTACAGCTCCTGTAGAAACAGATTTAAAGTCAGAATAACCAGTTGTTTTTGTTGAAGCATTATCTATTTCTCCAAATTTAACATTAGTAATACTGATTTGAGACTTAGTGTTTCCAGATGATTTACAAGTATTATCGTTAACGCTTAAAATAATATCTAAAGGCTTCGTTAATGAAGCAGATGTGGCCGTAAGTTTTAATGTGTAATCACCAACAGCAACATTGTTTAAATTAGAAACAGTTAAAGTAAATACACCATTTGCATTTATAGAGTTTGAACTTAAAGTAGCTACAGCATTTGTAGGAACATCAGCAATAGAAAGCGTTACATTTTCATTGAAATCATTAAATGTTTCGTAGTTTATAGAGTAAACAAACTCATTTACAGCTTTATTACAAACAGACCCACCACCAGTTTTATTAGTGATAGTAAACTTAGGAGTAATGTTTATAGTATAATCTTCAACTTCACCATTAAAGTTTAATTCACAAGAATTAGGATCACCAGCATCTGATTTTTTAGTAGTAACTCTTAATGTAGTAGTTCCAGTTAAAGCATCATTAGGTACGGTTATTTCTAAACCACTATTACTAGTTGCACCATTTGTGTTTGTAGCTTGACCTAAATCGTATTTCTCATTAGCGTCAAATAAGCAGTTTTGATTCCAGTCTATCCAAGCATATGTTTTAACAGTATTGTTACCATCAGTATTAACATTAGTTTTTAATAAGTACTTGTTACCTTTAATTACCTCAGTTGATTTGGCAGTATAATCTGAATATCCAGTAGTTTTGGTAGAAGTATTATCTATGTCTCCAAATTTAACTGAAGTAGTACTGATTTGAGAAACAGTATTACCTGTAGACTTACAAATATTGTCATTTACATTAAATAAAATATTGACAGATTTTGTAACTGAAGCAGATGTACCAGTTACAGTCATTGTATAATCACCAACGGTAGCATTATTTAAATTAGATAATGTTAAGTTAACTGTTCCGTTAGCGTTTAATGTTGCAGGGCTAAAAGAGCTAGTTGCATTTGTTGGAATTCCAGTAACTGAGAACGTAACATTTTCGTTAAAGTTAAATAGTGTTTTATAATCAATAGCAAAAGTTTGCTCGTTTACTGCTTTATTACAAATAGATAAACTTCCTGTTGTATTAGTTAAAGTAAAATCAGGTTGAGGTTTATCTTCAATAACAATTGTATAATCTTCAGTTTCACCCCATTCAGTTTTATGGTCTGAATCACAAGGACCGTCACCATAATTATTAGTAGGATCATCATATTCTAAAACAACTCTCATTCTAGTGCTACCTAATACAGCTCCTTCTGGTATTGTAATATCAAGTGTAGCGGTAGCGATATCCTCAGTTCTTGAACCTAAGTCATATCTTTCAGTAGTTTTATTAAACTGGAAATCTTGATTCCAATCAATGAAAACATAACAATGATCTTGGAATCCATCAGTATTAAAAGTTACACTTATTTGGTGTTTTAAAGTTCTCTTTACATTTGTAGATATAGATGTAAAATCTTCGTATCCATCTACAGTATCGTTACCTGAGTTATTATTAATAGTGTTAAAAGTAACGTTAGTTATATGATCACCTCCACCAGCTTCATCAGTAAATGTAGAAGCACAATAAGAAGGTGCTTCAGTAGTAAATTCACCTGTACTTGAGTTTGGCCCTTCACCACAACCGTTTTTAGGTTTTACATACCAATAATACTTAGTTACTCCACTAAGAGGAGAAGAGTGTGTATATGAATTTGTGTTTGAAGTTTCATTAATAACAACATTTGCAAAACTAGCATCAGTTGCTACAACTATATTATATGATGTTGCGTTGGCATCTGCTGCCCATTCGAATTTTGGATTTAAACCAACATTAGTAGCTGAATTAGCTGGTGATGTTAAGTTAATATTTGCAAAATTAGTACCTATAACTTTTAATAAAGCGTCAACTGTTTGAGTTACACTCGTTGAAGTTCCTTTTGCAACTATTGTATAATCTTGTTGATTACTACCATTTAAATTACTAATTGTCATAGTTACATCACCATCAGCACTAATAGTAGCTGGATTAAAAGTAGCAGTTGCACCATTTGGCAAACCAGTAGCAGATAATGTTACAGTTTCAGAAAAACCATTAACAAAATCTAAATTTAAAGTATAATCAACAGTATTACTGTTGTTATTACATACAGTTTGCTTGCTTGTTTTATTAGTAAATAAGAAAGTTGGAACAGTAGAGTTAATTGTAAAATCAGTAGAGTTTACATTATAGAAAATGTTGTCCGCAGCTTCAACCATTATACGAGCTTTAGTCGTAGGGTTATTAGGTACAACAATATCTTCAGTTCCATCATTGTCAATATTTTCTTTTATTAAAATAGGGAAAGTTAAACCTCCATCCGTAGAAAGTCTAATATTAACCTTAGCACAATTAATTGGAGCTTGATCTGTAGTTCCTTTATTCCAAGTAATTGTTTGAGTAGTTCCTGTATTCCATGTTACTGCTGAGTTCGGTGCCGTAACTGTAAATGCTTCAGCATCAGTAACGGTTATTTTCATATCGTCTCTAGCAGAATTACCTCCTCCAGCATGATTATCTCTTACTGTAAGAGCAAAATTAAAAGTTCTAGCAACTGAAGGAAGTACTTCCCATGTTGTAGAAGTGTTTCCAGCAACAACTGTAGCTAAAGCTGGCATATATCTATTAGGAGAAGCTTTAGAAGGTAAAGATCTAAAAGCAGGACCTCCAGTATTTACAGGAAGAGGTGGCATGGTAGCAACTTCTGTATCTGTTTGTTCCCAGTTATAAGTTAAACTGGCAGTTCCTTGTGCATCTGTAGCACTACCTCTTAAAACAAAAGGAGTAGATTTTGGAATACTTACATCACTTCCTGCATTAGCAGTTGGAGCATCGTTATTAGTGTTAGTTTCAACACCACAGCTTCCTCCATTTTTTACGTGATCCCACATTTCAGCAATACTTACTGCATGGAAATGGTCATCACTATTACCTTGAACGT
The DNA here is from genome assembly GCF_965221665.1 of Tenacibaculum aiptasiae. Classification (NCBI taxonomy): domain Bacteria; kingdom Pseudomonadati; phylum Bacteroidota; class Flavobacteriia; order Flavobacteriales; family Flavobacteriaceae; genus Tenacibaculum; species Tenacibaculum aiptasiae. The sequence goes on along the minus strand of NZ_CBDCSN010000002.1, from coordinate 619,837 downwards.
TTGGAGAACAAATTCCAGCGTATCCCATAATTGTAGAACCACTTCCTGGTTCCACAGCAGTTGAACTATTTCGGTTACAACTATTATTTTGAGTATGATTTGCTCCAAATTGATGTCCTAACTCATGCGCAACAAAATCAATATCATAAGGATCAGAAATAGGTTGGCTACTACCTGTAATTCCTTTAGCTTTTCTTGAATTCACACATACAGACCCTAAAGAGGCTAGTCCACCACCACCGGTACTAAAAGTATGTCCTACATCATAGTTAGCATTTCCAATGATATCATCACATTTTACTTGACTCTCGTCAATTAAAGTACCAGCATCATTATTTGTTAATCCATCTGTAGCAGCATCTAAGAAAATTAATTTATCATTATCATTTACAATGACCATTCTAACGCCTAAATCTCTTTCATAAACACCATTTACACGCGTCATTGTTGTGTTCATAGCAGATAAAATCGCTGCTTTTTTGTCTGCTTCTGACGCTGTAGATGGTACACTTTGGTTATTTAAATGAAATTGAGAATACTCACCAGTACAGGCTATTGCAATTCTATATGTTCTTAATTTACCATCATCTGCATTTTTATTTTGTAAAGAAGGAGCTACTACTTTTTTTGTAGTTTCTTCTACTTGACAAGAGAACTCATCTTTGCTAGATTTTAAATGTTCTCTTTTATATATCATGTATTGTTTTTTGTCTTTGGTATAAGGATCTATATATATAGTGCTTTCATTCCCAGAAAAAACAACAGCATGAAATCCATCATTACCTAAACTAATTTTAGCTACAGCATTAGGATTGTCTATACCTTGTGCAGAGTATGATTTTATCATTGGGAATTTTGCAGCTAATTCAGGTGCTAAAGAAGAAGTTTCATAAATATAAAACCTTTGTAATTCACCTTTTGAATTTGGTAACTGAATTGTTTTTTGACTACCTTTAGATTTAACAGTAGATACATAGTTTTTAAAACCATTTAAATCTAAAGCTCTTAAAGAATATTTCTCAGGGGTGTTTTCTCTGTCAATTACTTGTATTTTTTTAACAGAAGTACTTTTCGGTTCTACTCTATTCCAAAAGTTCTGAGAAAATAAACTACTAATGGAAAAAGTAAAAATTAATAATAGTGAAAGGGTGCTTTTTTTAATCATAATTTGTCTAGTCGATTAATATAGATAAGAACAGCTTAAAGGTATTTTTCCCTACCTTTGAAGCATGTTATATAGCCCAAATTTATGAATAAAAAAATAATCCTCAATCAATTGGGGGAAAAAGATTACAAAGAGACATGGGATTATCAGACTAATTTGTTAGATGAAATTGTCTCTTTAAAGAGAAAAAACAGGGAAAGTATAGAGAAAAAAGAAACACCAAATTATTTTTTATTTGTAGAACATCCTCATGTTTATACACTAGGAAAATCTGGTGATATTAGCAATTTATTGTTGTCTGAAGATCAGTTAAAAGAAAAAGAAGCTACATTTTATAAAATTAATAGAGGAGGGGATATTACCTATCATGGACCTGGCCAAATTGTAGGGTATCCTATTTTAGATTTAGAAAATTTTTTTACTGATATACATAAATATTTACGATTGTTAGAGGAGACAATAATCCTAACAATTGCTGAATATGGTATAAAAGGAACTCGCAGTGAAGGAGAAACTGGAGTGTGGTTAGATGTAGGAACTCCTTTTGCTAGAAAAATTTGTGCTATGGGTATACGTGCAAGTCGATGGGTTACAATGCATGGTTTTGCGTTAAATGTGAATGCCAATTTAGGGTATTTTGATAATATTATTCCTTGTGGAATCAGAGGAAAGGCTGTTACCTCAATGGAAGTTGAATTAGGAAGAAAAGTTTCAGAAGAAGAAGTAACTCAAAAAATACTAAAACACTTTAAAGATTTATTTGAAGTAGAAAAATTTATTAATGTGTAAATAAAAAGGGTTGACATTTGTCAACCCCTTTTTATTTTATTATGCTTTTAAAACTATTTTTTAGCTTTAATATCAAAAGAAATTTCCATCAAGTCGTTAATGAATTTATCTTTTAAAGCAGCATCGATTTTCTTAGACTTGTAAGTAACACCAAAGTCAGTTCTATCAATACTAAAAACATCACTTTTAAAAGTAGCCATTCCGTCAGCTTCAGTTACTGTAGCAGGAATAGTTATGCTTTTAGTAACGTCTTTTAAAGTTAAGTTTCCAGTTACATGTAACTTTCCTTCTTTCATTTCAGAACTAGTTACAGCAAACTTAGCCGTTGGGAATTTTTCAACATCAAAAAAGTCTCCAGCTTTTAAGTGACCTTCTAAATCTTCTTTACCTTTACCTGCTTCTAAATCTTGGCAAACAATAGAATTCATGTTGATAACAAATTCTCCTGATTTAAGAACTCCGTTTTCAATATCTAATAATCCTTTTTCTAAGCTAACAATTCCGTTATGAGATCCAGTTGGCTTACTCCCTTTCCAAGTTACTGTTGATTCAGCAACGTTAGCTTTGTAAGAATTTATTACGTTTTCTACTTTTTTTACTTCTTTAACCTCTTCGTTAGCAGTTACTTTATTTTTCTCTGTTTTACAAGAAACAGCTCCGATTGCAACAAATGCAATTGCTAAAATTGTTTTTTTCATTTTTAGGATTTTAATATTTGATTGTAATAATTATTTAGAACAAATGTAAATAAAAAATAATACTTTCCATGGAATTTATTCTTTATTTTTAGAGTCAATAATAATAGTTACCGGTCCATCGTTTAATAACTCTACCTTCATGTCGGCACCAAATTGACCAGTTTGTACTTTTTTATTTAAATCATTTTCAATTTGTTGAATAAACTGTTCATAAATAGGAATAGCAATATCAGGTTTTGCAGCTTTGATATAACTTGGTCGGTTTCCTTTTTTTGTAGATGCTTGTAGTGTAAACTGACTTACAACTATGGCTTCACCAGATATATCTATTAATGATTTATTCATTACTTCGTTTTCGTCATTGAAAATACGAAGGTTTGCAATTTTTTTAGACAACCATTCGATGTCCTCTTTAGTATCATTTTCAACTATTCCAACAAGAATTAATAATCCCTTTTGAATATTAGCAACTTTTTCTTCGTTAATTGTAACGCTAGCTTTTGAAACTCTTTGAATTACAGCTTTCATGTTTTTAAATTACTGGGGTATGTAGCTTGGGTTTATTCCCAAATATCAGTTCGGTAATGCTCTTCTTCTCCTTCTATAATTTGCATATAGCTTTTGTAGCGAGACCAAGAAATCTTATCTTCTTCTAAAGCATCTTTTACCGCACATTTAGGTTCGTTTATATGTATACAATTATTGAATTTACAGTCTTGTTTTAATGCAAAAAACTCAGGGAAATAATCACCTAACTCATCTTTTTCCATATCTACAACACCGAACCCTTTGATTCCTGGAGTATCTATAATTCTGGCATCAAAACTTAAATCAAACATTTCAGCAAAAGTAGTTGTATGCTTTCCTTGTTTATACTGTTCTGATATTTCTTTGGTTTTTAAATCCAAACCTGGCTCAATAGCATTTACCAAAGTTGTTTTACCAACCCCAGAATGCCCAGCAAACATAGATACTTTTCCAGTCATTTGATTCTTAATAGTATCTACATTTATATCTTTAGTAGCTGATACTTCGATACATTGATACCCTATTTTTTCATAAATATCTTTTAAGTATAAAACTTCAGCGCGTTGCTCAATTTCATAAGAATCAATTTTATTAAAAACTAAAATTGTTTTTATAGAATAAGCTTCTGTAGTTACTAAAAAACGGTCAATAAAAGTAGTAAAAGTAGGAGGGTTGTTTATTGTAATAAGTAAAAATACTTGGTCAATATTAGCTGCTATAACATGTGTTTGTTTAGATAAGTTTACTGATTTTCTTACAATATAATTATCTCTCTCATGTATATTACTAATAACTCCTGTTTCCTCGTTATTTTTTGTTTCTAAGTCAAAATCAACCTTATCACCAACTGCAATAGGGTTAGTGCTTTTTATTCCTTTAATACGGAATTTTCCTTTAATACGGCATTTATATAAAATCTGATTAGACTTCACCCAATACCAACTTCCTGTAGATTTATATACCGTTCCTGTCATACAGCAAAGTAACTAATAAATATGAATTAATCATAAAAAAAAGATTCTCGTTTTTACGAGAACCTTTTTTATTATTATCCTTTGATAATCTTTTCTTGATGATTAATAGATCTTGGTGAATTGCCTTAAACATTCTTAAAACAAATTCTTCACTTAAACCTCGTTCTTCACCTTCTAGTATCATTTTACCTAAAATTTCATTCCAACGTCTCGATTGAAGTACTGCAACATTTTTCTCTTTTTTCAAAAGACCAATTTTGTCTGCTACTTTCATTCTTTTACCCATCAATTCTATTAATTGATCATCAACAACATTAATTTGAGCACGTAAACTTTCTAAAGACTCTCTATAACTAGAATCAGTTTCTGTTTCTTTTCTAATTTTTAAATCTTCCATCATTTGAATTAATGTTGCTGGGGTTACTTGTTGAGCAGCATCACTCCATGCGTTATCTGGATCGATGTGAGTTTCAATCATTAATCCATCAAAATTAAGATCTAAAGCAGTTTGCGATACATCAAAAACCATATCTCTTTTTCCTGTAATATGAGAAGGATCACATATTAAAGGTAAGTCAGGGAATCTGTTTTGGAATTCAATAGCTAATTGCCATTCTGGAATATTTCTATATTTCGATTTTTCATAAGTTGAAAAACCTCTGTGAATTGCTCCGAGATTCTTAATACCTGCTGTATACAACCTTTCAATACCTCCTAACCATAAAGCTAAATCTGGATTTACTGGGTTTTTTACCAACACTATTTTGTCAGTTCCTTGTAAAGCATCTGCAATTTCTTGCATAATAAAAGGTGATACGGTAGAACGAGCTCCAATCCATAATAAATCAATATCATGTTCTAAAGCTAACTTTACGTGTGCTGCATTTGCAACTTCTGTACAGGTTTTCATTCCTGTTTCTGCTTTTACTTTTTGTAACCATTTTAAGCCTAATGCACCAACTCCTTCAAAATTTCCTGGGCGAGTTCTTGGTTTCCAAATTCCGGCACGGAAATAGTTTACATCAGAATCTTTTAATTCGTGTGCTATTTTTAAAACCTGCTCCTCGGTTTCTGCACTACAAGGCCCTGCTATTACTAGTGGATGCGTAAGCTTCATATCATCCAACCATGTTTTTAATTCTTTTGTATTTTCCATTTTTCTATTGTTTTGGCTTCTTATTTTATGCCGTTTAAAATTTGCTTTATGTGATTTGTACTTTCCATTTCATTATAAATTTCAGTAAAATCGTTTTGTTTCATCAGCTCTTTAAATTGCTGAAGATTGTTTATATATTCGTCTAATGTTTCAATAACATTAGTTTTATTTTGTTCAAAAATTGGTGCCCACATTGCAGGTGAACTTTTGGCTAAACGAACTGTCGATGCAAATCCGCTTCCAGCCATATCAAAAATGTCACGTTCGTTTTTTTCTTTTTCGATTACAGTTTTTCCTAACATGAAAGAACTTATGTGCGATAAATGCGACATATAAGCAATGTGTTTATCATGCGATTTAGGATCCATATAACGTATGCGCATTCCTAATTTTGAAAAAATTTCTAATGCTTTTTCTTGTAGCTTAAAAGCTGTTTTCTCTACTTCACAAATAATATTGGTTTTCTTTTCAAATAAACCGTTATGTGCAGCGGTAGGTCCAGAAAATTCTGTTCCAGCTATAGGGTGTGTAGCTAAATAATTTCTCCTTTTTGGATGTTCTTTTAAAGCAAGGCAAATATCTTCTTTTGTAGATCCCACATCTAATACTAATGTATTGTCGTTAACAGCATCTAATACTTTCGGAATTACATGTAATTGAACATCTACAGGGATAGAAACAATTACAATATCTGCATTTTCAATATCATTAAATGTAGCTTTTTTGTCTACTACCTCTATTTCAATTGCTTTTTCTAAATGTTGTTCGTTGGTGTCTATTCCATATATAGTAGCTTCTGGATAATGTTTTTTTATATCCAAGACCATACTTCCTCCAATTAATCCAATACCTATTACAAATACATTCATTTTTAAAATCGATTCAGTGCGTTGTTAATTACTTCTTTTGAAACACATAATGAAAAACGAATGTATCCTTCTCCTTGACTTCCAAAAACTGTTCCTGGTGTGATAAAAATATCTTTATCGTATAAAATCATATCTGTTACTTCTTCAGATGTTTTTTCTTCAGGGATCTTTGCCCAAACAAATAATCCTGTTGAGTTTTTATTGTAAGTACAGTTTAATTTATCTGCTATTTTAAAAATCAATTCTCTTCTTTCTTCGTATTCTTTATTCTGATTTTTAAACCAATCATCTGATAGTTGAAGTGCTTCAATTGCTCCTTTTTGAATTCCGTAAAACATACCAGAATCCATATTGCTTTTTACCTTTAAAATTTGTTCTATATAGTTAGCATTACCTAGAACCATTCCAACTCTCCAGCCCGCCATATTGAATGTTTTACTTAACGAGTTTAATTCTAAAGCTATGTCTTTTGCTCCATTAACTTGTAAAATGCTTAATGGATTATTGTTTAAAATAAAACTATAAGGATTGTCATTCACAATTAAGATTTCATGTTTTTTTCCAAAAGAAACTAACTTTTCAAACGTTTCTTTTAAAGCATTTGTCCCAGTTGGCATATGTGGATAATTAACCCACATTATTTTTACATTAGTTAAATCTAATTTTTCTAGTGCATCAATATTTGGTTGCCAATTATTATTTTCTTCTAATTGGTAAAAAATTGGTTCTGCTCCAACTAACTTTGTTACTGATGTGTAAGTTGGGTATCCTGGATTAGGAATTAATACTTGATCTCCTTCATTTAAAAAAGCCATAGAAATATGCATAATTCCTTCTTTGCTTCCCATTAAAGGTAAGATTTCATTAGCAGCATTTAAGTTTACCCTAAATTTTTGCTTGTAGAAGTCTGAGATAGCAGTTCTTAACTCTGGTAAGCCTTGGTAACTCTGGTATTTATGCGCTGAAGCGTCATTAAAACTTTGTTGAATTGCATTTATAACTTTTGATGGTGGTTGCAAATCAGGGCTACCAATTCCCATGTTAATTATTGGTTTACCTGACGCAGCCAATTCTCTTACCTCTCTCAATTTTTTAGAAAAGTAGTATTCTTGTACGGTATTTAATCTTTTTGCTGCTTTAATCATTTTCTTCCATTTTTATATGCTCCTAAAACTTTGAATTCTGAAGCCATAATTTTTATAATAGCAACTGCTTTTTCGTAGTCTTTATAGTCGTCAAAAGTAACATCAACAAAAAAAGAATACTTCCAAGGTGTTTCTATTACTGGTAAAGATTGTATTTTAGTTAGGTTCATTTTACAATCACTTAATACATTTAAAATAGCTGCTAAACTTCCTCTTTTATGGTCCAGCTGAAACTTTAAAGAAGCTTTATTGATTTGATCTATTCCGTTATTTGGTTTTTCTGTTTGAATAATGACAAAACGAGTTGAATTTGCTTTCATCGTTTGAATTTCATCTTCTATAACTTCTAAGCCAAAAATATCAGCAGCTAATTTGGGTGCGATTGCAGCTACACCTTCTAATTTGTTTTTTGAAATTCTTTTAGCAACCTCAGCAGTATCAACATCTTCAACTAATTTTATATGTGGGTGTTTTTTGAAAAACTCCTTACATTGTAATAGAGCCATTGGGTGTGAACATACTTCTTTAATGTCTTCAATTTGCTGCCCTGGTAGCGCCATTAGATGATGATGAATATTTAAATATTCTTCTCCAGAAATATGAAGATTATTAGCATCAATTAAGGCATAGTTTGGAATTATTGAACCTGCAATAGTATTTTCAATAGCCATAATTCCTTTGTCAGAAGTTTTATCTAACAAGCTATTTACTAATGTATCAAATGATAAGCACTCTTGTAAGTTTACGTCATCTCCGTAAAAATCACGAGCTACTTTATGATGATTTGAACCTTCTGCTCCTTGTATGGCTATTTTTTTCTTCATTTTAAACATAAAAAAAAGCCTCGAAATTCGAGACTTTATAGGATATTATTTTGTGTTAACAATATGGTACAAAGCCTCAACTCTTATAAAAAAAATAAAAGTAAAAATAGAAACCTTGCCAAATGTTTTGTAACATCGTTTGTTTTGTTTTTTGTTGTACGGGACAAATCTTGAAAATTAATTTTAGAAAACCAAATTTAATTGTTGTTTTTTTAAATAATCTATTTAAGCCTTGTTTTTAAAGAGGTTAAAAGATTAATTTTTTTAAACTATCAGCAGCAGTTTCTGCAGTGATGTCTCTTTGTGGCATTCCAAACATTTCATATCCAACCATAAACTTTTTTACACTAGCACTACGAAGTAGAGGGGGGTAAAAGCTCATGTGCCAATGCCAATACTCGTTATTTTGATTATTACAAGGGGCTTGATGTATACCACTTGAGTAAGGAAAAGAGCAATTAAAAAGCTTGTCGTATGCACTTGTAATCTTAGAAATAGCTTCAGCAAAGTCTATTCGTTCTTTTGACGTTAACAGACTAATATTTGCTTGTTGCTTTTTAGGAATTATCATTGTTTCGTATGGCCAAATTGCCCAAAAAGGAATTATAACTACGAAATTTTCGTTTTCAAATAAAATACGTTCATTTTTTTCTAGTTCTTGTTTTAAATAGTTTTCTAGTAACGAACTTTTGTTAATATTGAAATACTGTTTCTGCTGATTGTCTTTTTTATTAACCTCATTTGGAATGCTAGATTGTGCCCATATTTGACCGTGAGGATGGGGGTTGCTACAGCCCATAACAGCTCCTTTGTTTTCAAAAATTTGAACATAGTTAATGAAGTCTAATTTACTTAACTCCGAATATTCTTTTTGCCATAATGAAACCACTTTTTCAATGGCATTTTTATCCATGTCGGCTAATGTTTTTGAATGGTCCGAGCTAAAACAAATTACTTTACAAATGCCTTTTTCAGATTCAGCTTTTAGTAATCCGTCATCTATAGAAAAATTAGGTGTTTCATTTTGTAAAGCAGCGAAATCATTGGTGAAAACATAGGTGTCTTTATAGTCTAGGTTTTGTTCTCCGTTAGCACGGGTATTACCTGGGCATAAATAACAACTAGAATCGTACGTTGGTCTTTTATTTTGAGTTGTATCTTCTTCTTGACCTTGCCATGGGCGTTTTGCTCTATGTGGAGAAACTAGTACCCACTCGCCAGTTAAAATGTTATAACGTTTATGCGAGTAATTATCTAAATGTGAATTCATATTTTAACAAGAAGTATCTGCAATAATTTTCCATTCACCATTTATTTTTTTGAAGATAATCATAAATACTCCATTGGCATTACCAATTGGACGTGTTAAATGATATTCTCCCATAACAAAATAAGCGTTGTTATTTATTTTACTAATATCGTTAACCTTAAATTTTAAAGTACCACTATGGTCTTTTGTTGGGTATCCTTTTTTGTAATTAGCCAATGTTTTATTCCAGCCATATGTTAAGCCACTACTGCCATAAAATTTTAAAGAATCATTTTTCCAATATCCTTGCATGAATCCCTCTAAATCATGATTTGACCATGCTTTCTCTTGAGATTTCATAATAGCCAAAATTTCTTTTTTATCTGTAGCTTCTGATGTTTTTTGGCTTTCTTTTTGACAAGAAATACCTATAAGTACAAAGGCGATTAAAATTAGTTTCTTCATTTTATATGTTATATTATTTGTGTTCCGTTGGATAAATTTACTTTGTAAATAGTACAATTGTGTTTGAATTTTTGTGCATATTCTTGTTGTATTTGTGTTAAGAAAGCTTCTTTTTCTGAGGTTTTAATTAGGTTGATTGTACAACCGCCAAATCCGCCTCCCATCATTCTAGCACCTATTACCGAAGGATGTTTTTGTGCTTTATGAACTAAAAAATCTAATTCAGGGCAACTTACTTTATATTGTTTTGAAAGTCCTTCATGAGATTCGAAAAGTAAGCTTCCGAATTTTGATACATTATCGGTTTCTAATGATTTTACAGCTTGTAAAGTACGTTTGTTTTCTTGAATTACATACAGAGCTTGTTCATATTCTTCTATAGAGATTTTATTTTTTATGGTAATTAAATCATGCTCTTTAATATCTCTTAGGCTAGATTTCTTTAATAATTTAGATATGTTTTCACACACAGCACGCCTTTTGTTGTATGCACTATCAGCTAATGAATGCTTTACATTTGTGTTGATTAGGATAAACTCATGGTTTTCAAAATTAGCTGTGTGTATTGTTGCATCAAGTGTTCTACAATCCAAATGCAAGGCTTTGTTTTTTTGACCAAACATGGATGCGTATTGATCCATAATTCCACATTTAACACCAACAAAATTATGTTCGGCCTGTTGTGAAATAAAAATCATTTCTTGTTTTGTTAATTGAAGTTGAAATACTTGATTTAACCCAAAAATAACACTGTTTTCCAGTGCGGCAGAAGATGATAAACCTGCTCCAAAGGGAATATCTCCAGAGAATATTAGATTAAAATTAGGAACTATTTTTCCTTTTTTTTGAATTTCGCTTACAACACCTAAAATATAATTTTGCCATCCATTAGTTGTAAGAGGAGAAACAGAACTTGTGGTGAATTCATATTGCTCATTTTTGTCTAAAGCAACAATGGTACTTTTATTTGTTTCAGATTGTTTAATTGCAGTATAAATACCTTTATCTATAGCAGCTGGAAATACAAAACCTTCATTGTAATCGGTATGTTCTCCAATTAAATTAATTCTTCCAGGAGAGAAAACTAATAAAGGTTCTGTCTTAAAATAATTTAAGAACTCTTGTTCTACTTGTTCTTTTAATGACTGATTCATTTATGCAAAATATATATATACTCCAATTACAATTAGACATATGATAAGTCCCACTTGTTTTACATATTTCCAAGGTTTTATGTCTACTTGTTCTGTGTATTTTTGAACAAAATCTTCTGTTCTTGGTTTTAGTTTACCTATAATTAACATGATTCCTACATTTAATAAAAATAGAATAGCCATGATGTCTAAAAAATGTGGATATGCATTAGCTTTTACTAAGGCTAGTTCAGCTGTGTCAACAATACCTGAAGTTTTAGCTTTTGCTAAGGCATTATCTACAAAATAAGGCTGTAAAAAGAATTGGCTTAGAATGTATAATAGACAACCTGATATTAAACCTATTTTGGCTGCTATAGCAGGAACTCTTTTGGTTAAGAAACCAACAACTATGATAGTTAAGATAGGGATACTATAAATACCATTTACTTCTTGTAAATATTTAAATAGACTTCCAGCATTAGCTATTAAAGGAGCTATAAACATGGCAGCGAAAGCTAAAATTACTCCAAATAATTTACCATATTTTACGACTGTTTTTTCGTTAGCATCTTTGTTTATGTGTTGTTTGTAAACATCTATTCCGAATAACGTCACAGCACTATTTAAAACACTATTGAAGGAACTTAAAATAGCTCCAAACAATACTGCTGCAAAAAATCCAACCCAAGCTTTTGGTAACACTTTATTTACTAGCATAGGGTAGGCATCATCCGGATTTTCTAAACTACCATTAAATAAATGAAAAGCGATTAGTCCAGGTAATACTACTATTAAAGGGCCTAGTATTTTTATAAAAGAAGCTAATAATAATCCTTTTTGTCCTTCTTCTAAGTTTTTAGCAGCTAAAGCTCTCTGAATTATTTGTTGGTTAGTTCCCCAATAAAACAATTGAACTAACATCATTCCAGTAAAAATGGTGTAAAAAGGAACTGGGTCAGTTGGTCCTCCCATGGATTTAAATTTCTCTGGATTTTCTGTAGTTAAAATGGAAATTCCATCAAAAAAACTACCATCTCCAATCATTATTAATCCGAAGATTGGGATTAATAATCCTCCTATAAGTAAACCAATAGCATTAATAGTATCAGAAACGGCTACAGCTTTTAGTCCTCCAAATACAGCGTATATAGAACCAATAATTCCAATTCCCCAAACACAAATCCAAATAGATTGTGTATGTGAAACATTTAACAACTCAGGAATGTTAAACATACCACTAATAGCTAATGAACCTGAATATAAAATTACAGGTAATAAGACTACAACATACCCCGTTAAGAACAGGATAGAAGTCCATGTTTTTGTGGCTACGTCGAAACGTTCTGATAAAAATTGAGGAATTGTTGTTAATCCTCCTTTTAAATATCTAGGAAGTAAAAACATAGCGGTTACAATCATGGCAATTGCTGCTAGGGTTTCCCATACCATAACCGATAATCCACTTTCATATGCAGATCCGTTTAGTCCAACAATTTGTTCGGTAGATAGGTTTGTAAGTAATAATGATCCTGCAATAACGCCTGCAGTTAAACTTCTTCCTCCAAGAAAGTACCCGTCGGAAGTGTTTTCGTTAGTTTTTCTTGTTTTTAGGTAAGAAATAATTGCAACAAGAATTGTGAATCCTAGAAATGTGATAAACTGCATGTGTTATTTTTTTAGAGGTTGAATTGTAAAGGTATAAGTATAATTTTTATTTGCTGGAATAGTATATTCAGGATGAACTAAACGCCCCCAAGAAGTATCTCCTCCAACACCCATTTGTAAATAATCAATATTCCATTGTACAGTGTTTCCTATTTTAATATCTGCTCCATGCTTTTTAGTTACTGGTACTAGTCCAGAAGCTGATTTTCCTGCTTCTTCACTACTAAAATCTATTTCAGACATTGAAAAAGGCCATGCGCTGGTATTTAATAAATCATTACTTTCTAGATGAAGAGTTAATCTATCAGAAGATAATTTTGCCCATCTAATATTCGATTTATTTCCTGTTTCTTGGGGGCGCGAATAACGTTCAAATTGTGTATTGATTTTACCTGAATAAACTCCTGTTTTTTGCCCTGTTTTGCGATCCCAATAACTTTCTTTTGGACCTTTTCCATACCAAGAAATATCTGTGAAATTATTAGGTAGGGTTAAATACATACCTAGTCTTGGAATGTTTGGTAATTCTTTTTTATTAGGTTTGTAGTAATAGTTAATAGTTAATTGACCTTTTGGAGATATGGTATATTTAACTTTTGTTGTTGCTTCATTTTTAGGAGTTGAGCATGCTACTTCAAAAACAACATTGTTATTTATAACTTTTGGGATTGATGTTAAGCTTGTTGTGTGTTTGTAACTAGCATTTTGCCAAATCTTAGCCCATTTATCCATTCCATTTCCTAAATCATTATCTGTTGGTGGTCGCCAAAAATTAGTTTTTATAGGATGATTCGTAATTAGAATGTTTTCAAAATGCCAAGAAACAATTTCTCCTGTCTTAGCATTGAGTTTTAAATTGAATTTATTGTTTTTAACTTCAATAATATCATTATTGATTATCTCAATAGGAGTAGTTTCAGGTTTATTTGTTTCTGTAAATTCTAAAAGAGGTGTTTGTTCTTTTGATGCTTCTTGAATAATAAATTCATCCCAAGCTATTTCGTGATTTTTAGGAAGTAAGCCTTTGCTTTCTTTTTGATGTAAACTTACACGTATGATATATTCTGATTTCGAATGAAACTTAGGAAAGTTTTTTCTGTCTATTTTTAAAATGATACTTTCTTGAGGTTGAGCATTGATATCGGTTAATTCTTTTTTATTGACAACCTTCCCATTTTCTAATAACTCAAAAGAAATTATTTTGTCTGAAAAATCTGCAAAGAAGTTTTTATTAGTAAGTTTTATTTCTTCATTACCTAAAAATTCAAAATGTGCAGGCTCATATACTTTTTTAACTTCAGATAAATGTGGGTGAGGATTGCGATATGGATCTACTAATCCATTGTTTAAAAAGTTACCATCAGTAGGTAAATCTGGGTGATAATCATGTCCATAAGCTAAATATGGATTCCCGTTTTTATCTTTGTATTCTAAACTTTGATCTACCCAATCCCAAATATATCCACCTTGAAGATTTGGGTATTTTTCAATAATATCCCAGTAGTCTTGTAAGTTACCTACAGAATTTCCCATAGCATGACAGTATTCAATCATTACTGATGGTTTTTTGGAATTTGATTTCCCGTGATTGATTAAATATTCTGGTTTTGGATACATTGGGCAATAAATATCGGTATAATCTTCTTTGCCTGCTGGTTCGTATTGTACAATCCTATTATCGTCTTGTGCTTTTAACCATTTATAGGTTGTTTTAAAAACGTCACCTTCTCCTGCTTCATTACCTAAAGACCAAGAATAAATAGATGGATGATTTCTGTCTCGGTAGTACATGCTTTTGGTACGAGCCATATGAGCAGGTAACCAACTCATTTCATTTCCTATTTGAGTTTCTTTATTGATGGCTAAAGGATGGCTTTCAATATTTGCTTCATCTATTACATATAAACCATATTTGTCACATAAGTCTAACCAATATGGATCGTTAGGGTAGTGTGATGAACGTACTGCATTTATATTGTTTTGTTTCATAAGTGTAATATCTTTTAGCATAGATGTTTTAGATATTACGTGCCCAGTAAAAGGGTCTGTCTCATGTCTGTCTACTCCTTTAAAATAAACTGGTTTACCGTTTATAAGAATTTGTGACTTTTTAATTTCTACACGTTTGAAACCAACATGTTTATTGATAAATTGATTGTAATTCAATGATATTCTCAAATCATATAAATTAGGTGATTCAGCAGACCAAGATTTTATGTTTTTAAGAATCTTTTTAGTAGTAATTTGAACTGTTGAATTTGCTGGTATTTTAATTTCTTTATTTGAATTTACAATGGTGCCTTTTTTGTCAAGCAGCTGGACTATTAAATTTTGATTAACCAGAATATCTGTGTTGTTGGTTATAGAAACGGTTCCGTCAAAAATTCCATGTTTATAAGAATCGTCCAAAGTGGTTTTGATATGGTAGTCTGAAATAAATACTTTAGGTTGAGAGTATAAATATACATCTCTTTCAATACCGCTCATTCTCAACATATCTTGGCTTTCTAAATAGCTAGCATCACTCCATCTGAACATTTGCAGTGCTATAGTATTTTTGCCTTCTTTTAAATAAGAGGTTATATTAAACTCAGCAGGGGTTTTGCTTCCTTGCGAATAGCCTACGTATTTTCCATTCATATACACGTACATTGCTGACTTAGCTCCTGCAAAATGAAGGATAATATCTTCCTTTAAAAAGTTCTTGTCTAATGTTATCGTTTTTCGGTATGTTCCAACAGGATTGTAATCCTTTGGAGCTTCTGGCCATTTTGTAGTGAAAGGGTAACGTTCATCTAGATATATTGGATTTCCATAACCTTCAACTTCCCAATTTGCTGGAACTTTAATAGTACTCCAATGATTATCATTGAAATTGATATTGTGGAAAGTGGTGGGTCTTTCTTGTGGATTTTTTGTCCAATGAAATTTCCAATTGCCATTTAAGTTTATAAAGCGTGTTGAATTTTCCTTTTCTTTAATGTCGTCCGATTCAAAAGCAAAAAATGAAGCACGAGGAGGAAGTTTATTTTCTTCAAATATTTGATGATTGAAATGATTCTTTTGTTCAGGAACTTCTTCTAGAATTTCACTTTTGCAGCTCCATAAAAAGGAGATTAATAATATGATTAGATATTTTTTAGTCATGATGTTAGTGTTGTTTGTTAAAGTTGCATGAAATCCTCTTTAAAAATCAATTGTAAATAATGTATCAACTCTTTAGCATTCTCCTTGGTAAATACAATAGGAGGTTTTATTTTTAATACATTATAATCTGGTCCATCAGTACTCATTAAAATACCGTGTTCTTTCATACGATTTGCTAAGTAATCAGTTTGTTCTGGTAAAGGATTTAATTCGATATCAGTTAATTCAAAACCTAAGAATAAACCTTGTCCTCGTACATCTCCTATGATAGGAAATTTCTTAGCTAGTTTTTTTAATTCCTCTTTTAGGTAGTTACCCACATTTAAAGAGTTTTCTTGTAGTTTTTCTCTTTTTACAGTTCTAAGTACTTCTGTTCCTATAGCACAAGAAACTGGGTTACCACCAAAAGTGTTGAAATACTCCATACCATTGGCAAATTTATTTGCAACTTCTTGTGTGCAAGCAACAGCAGCAAGTGGGTGTCCGTTACCTAAAGGTTTACCTATAGTTACGATATCTGGAATTACATTGTGAAGTTGAAAGCCCCAGAAGGCTTTTCCTAGGCGCCCGCATCCTACCTGAACTTCATCTGAAATGCATAATCCTCCAGCTTTTCTAATATTGCTGTATGCTTTTTCTAAGAACCCTTCAGGTAGTTCTATTTGTCCTCCACAAGAAATAATAGGTTCTATTATAAAAGCTCCTACTTTACGTCCTTTTTTGTGAACTATATCTATTTGTTTTTGTACCTCTTCAGCATATTTATCTCCTGTGTTTGTACCTCTGTACTTGCCTCTAAAAGCATCAGGTAGGGGAAATATGTGGGTGTGCTCAGGAGCTCCTTCGCCTCCTTTTCCATCAAATTTATAAGAAGATATGTCAATGCACATGTTAGCATTTCCGTGGTATCCAATTTCGCTAGCAATAATATCTCTTGCGCCTGTAGCAGCTTTAACCATACGGATTGCTAATTCATTTGCCTCGCTTCCAGAATTTACAAAGTGTAAAACACTTAATTCTGGAGGTAAAGTTTCAATAAGTTCTTTAGCTAGTTCGTTTATGTTTTCATGCAAATACCTTGAATTCGTATTTATAAGTGCCATTTGATTTTGTCCTGCCTTAACAACTTCATAATGTTCATGGCCTACATGAGCTACATTGTTAACAGTGTCTAAGTATTTACGACCATATTGATCCATTAAATACTGACCAGCTCCTCGAACCATTTTTATAGGAGTGTTATATTGTAAGCTTAATCCTTTTCCTAAGTGTTGTTTTCTGTAGGAAATTAACAACTCGTTATCAATTGTTGTTATTTCTTCTAAAGCTTCTGATTTAAATAACAGGTTAGGGTTTGGGCAAATACTTTTCCAAGTTTCTATTTGACTGAAGTATGCTACGCCTGGAAAATCATTTTTATAGTCAAATAACGATAACATTACTTGGAAGTGTAAATGAGGTGCCCAATTTCCGTTTTCTGGATGGTCTCCTAATTCTGCTATTTTTTCTCCTTTCTTTATGATGTCGCCTAGGTTGTGCTTTGTTGCACTCTTAACTGTTAAATGACCATATAATGTATAGAATTCTAATTCATTAATTTGATGTTTCAAAACAACTAAGCCTCCATATTCTTTATCACCAGAGTTGTTTGTAGCTATTATAACTTCACCATCTAAAATAGCATGAACAGCTGTATTTGCAGATAGCCAATAATCTATTCCTAAATGAATTGTTCTACTTTCTCTACCATAATTTCCAATGCTGTCATATTCTGTTGAGGTGTAGATAGGGCGTGGTTCTAGATAGCCTCCTGCAATAATTTTGCTTGGAACTGTTTTTTGTAATTGATTTAATTTGAATTGAAATAATTCTAAGTCGTTAAAATCTTGTTGATGTCCAATCCACTTACTAGATACACTTAAATCTAGAGGATGTACAATGTTTTTATTTATAGTAGGGAATAAGTCTGATAAGTTGAATGTGTTTTCAGTAGCCCAGTTTTCAAATTGATTTTGTTGTGGGTGTGCTGTGTAGCCACAACTACTTCTAAAAGTATATTCAGCAAAATCTGGATGAATGTTTTTCCATTTTTTAAGTAACTCCCAAGCAGGTTTTTCACTAATTAACAAATACTCGTTGTCTGGCTCTTTTTGTTTGTTGATAGCTGATTTTGTTACGGATATTACTAATCGCATAGCTATAGCGATATATAAATGTGCAAGTTCATTCTCTTGTAACTGAAAAGAAGAATGGTAACCTTTTACAATGGGGATAGCTGCCGTTAAAGGATCGTTGTGATGCATAATACAATAAGCACAACTAATAGCTAAATCGTTTATGATTTGAGTGTGGACAGAATCTCCATAATCTATTGCAGCTTTTACAGTAGGATTTAATTTATTGCTAGAAACAATAACGTTATTATCGTTAGCATCGTTGTGAACTACTGCTTTTCGAAGTTTTGTATAAGTTGATTGAACAGTTTTAAATTGTTGTTGAAATGTGTTAAGTATTTCTTTTTCTTTTTCAGAAAACAATTCTAAATGTTCTTTTGTCCATAATGATTGAGCAACATCCCAATCAAATTTTCTGTGAGCTTCTGGATGATCAAATCCTTGTAGTGCTTGTGTTAATAAGCCACATTGTTTTCCTAAACTTAATCTTAATTCGTCTAATTGGGGATTTACACTGCTCCATACTCTTCCTGAAATCCATGTTAATAAACGTACTTTTCGTGTTTTACCAAAGCTATCTGTAATCTCAGAAATAGCATTTCCACTTCTATCCTCTATTACTTTTGGAGTGATTAGATTTGTTGTGTTATTATCTACGTGTTGTAATAATTTTTGCTGAAAATCTAAATAGTTTATATCTTCTTCAGGACGAGATATTTTTAATACATAACCTTCATTATTTTCTACTTTTATCCTGAAATTAAAATCTACTTCACCAGGTAGTGAAGTTGCTGTTCCTTTTATATTAAAAAACTCTAAAAGAATTTCTTCTGCTTGCTGAGTCGATATTTTTATTTGATTGTAGTTCATTAGTCTTTTTGTAATAGCATAATAATATGTGCAGCGCTCCAGCTAAAGTTTTTAGCATGCAAGCCTTTTCCTGTTAAAGGATGGTAGTTTTCTCTAATCGATTTACCGTCTTCTAATAATCCTTCTGCTCCTTTTAAAATTTGAATAGTAGCTTTGTCTGCTTCTGAATGAAAACCATAATTGCGTAAGCTTTTTACGCCAAAGTAAGATTGGTCTAGCCAATTAGGTCCTCTCCAGTATCCTTTTAAAGGGTCAAATTTAGGATGATCGGCACTCATAGTTTGAAAGGGGACTTTTGTGTAGAACTTAGCAGTATTCATCATTTTATTTTTTACTGCTTCTGCTTGTTCTTGTGTAGCCACATTTGCCCATAAAGCAGTCCAACCTTCACTTCCTTCTCCTTTAATAAAAGCTGTTCCTTCTAAGTTAGTATCGTAAAACCAACCATCATTTTTATCGTAAAATTGTTCCTGAATTTTAGTTTTTAATTTGTTGGCTTCTGTAATAAATTGCTGACTTTCCTCAGTGAGTTTTAGTTCAGTTGCTAATTGACTTAAGTATATTTTTTCAGCATAAAGATATGCGTTTAAGTCAACACTTTCTTGGTCTAAAGAAAAAGCACCCTCTTCATTTTTTAAAATTTTAGAATTATCAAATCGTATAGCGTTGTCCATGCCGCTTTCCCATTTTGCAGCAATTAAACTTCCATCTGTAGATCCGTATTCGCAAAGTCCGTCTTTGTCATGGTCTCTTTTGTTGTACCACCATTGATGATATTTTTTTAGCTTAGGATAAAATTCTTTAACGAATTCAATGTCCTTGTCTTTGTTATAGATTTTAGAAACAGCCCATGCTGAAAGAGGAGGTTTGGTGTCGCGATAATTATGTTTTTCTATCAAAGTGTCTCTAAAAACGCAATCAACAATAAAACCATCATCTTTTTGAAAATGAAACATTAATCTCATTTGTTCTTTGGCAAGTTTTGTGTCGTAATATGATAATCCAACAGCATGTTTCCAAGAATCCCAAGACCAAAAACCATTAAACCATTTATAGTGATAACTAGGGAATAAGCCTTCGTGTTTAATTTCTCCAGCTGGTATGCGCCAATTGTTTTGTAGAGTTAAATGTGCTTTAATTAATGCTTTGTTGTAAATGCTATCTTGAAATTGTTTTTTACTATTTTTTATTAATAAAGCTAGTTGTGTTTCTTTTTCTTTTTTTCTCTTTTGTAAGACTCCTTCAAAACCAGCGTTTTTAATGTTGTTTTTTTCTTTATCCCATGGATATTCTGGAAAAATAAAAGATTGAGAAATTACAAACGATTTTTTTTCGTTTGGTTTTAAGCTCAATTTATTGTGGGCTTGATAATGTAGGCTGTCTATTAGTTGTATTTCAATGTCTTTTGGAAATATAAGATGTCCTTTTGCTAAAGAATTGGTTGAGTTTATTTTTAATTCATTCTTTTCAAGTTCAAAAGAAATTCCATCAGCAAATATTGGTGAATGACCCCAGTTCAATGATAAATCCTTCTCTTTTTTTGAACTGTTTTTTATAGTTGTTTCGATTAAAGCTGTATGCCCATTTTTAAAGACAAGTTTTTGAGTGACTTCTAATTCCTTGGTGTTAAAAGTTTGCTCTAGATGACTTGTATAAGCATTAGAACTGGTGTTTTTAAAATTTTCAGGGTAATCTTTTTTTTCAGTAATGCTTAAATCAATAAATGAGGTTGTTAGCCACACTCCGTTTTGTTGAGTCATTAAAAAAGGACCGCTAAAACCTATTGATTCACTTGTTTTCTTATGAAAGCTATAGGCAAACCAAGCTCCTTGATCTGAAAACATTAGTCCTTCTTTGTCAAATTTTTTTTGAGGGCTTATCTTATAGTCAAGAATGTTTGCGTACATATTGGTATGCTTGGGTGTTTTTCTTGAATCGGTTTTTTGTTTTGAGTTACAGCTTAGTAAAACAAAAACCAAAGTAAGTGCTGTTATGTATTTTAAATTATTCATTTTTTAATTGAATTGTCCATTGAATATTAAACTCTTCCTTAGAAGGTAAAGTTTGTAGTCCTAATTTATTGTTAAAGCTATTAGAAGGTCCTGTAATAGGTTCTATAGCGATATGGTTTTCTAAGTCTGGAGTATAAATTTGTATATAATTGTTATTAAAAGAGGAAGTTATCTTTAGCAGATAATCAGGGGTTTTAAATCCGATAAAGTTGTTTTTTAGCAAGTAACAATTGTCTAGCTTTTTATTTCCAATTTTAAATTTATATGGTGTTTTGTTGTTTTCAGTTTTTATAGGAATCATTTCCTGATCATGAATTATTTCCTTGTCAGAATTTATTTCTAAAATACTATTTGTGATATCTTTAGAATAGAAGTAAGGATGCCATCCAATAGTAAAAGGGAATGATGAGTTATCATTGTTGTTGATAGTTACATTTAAATCTAATTGATTGTTAGATAGCGTATATGTTATCGAAATAGAGAATAGAAAAGGAAATCCATTTTCTTTAGTTTCTTGCTTGTAAGTTAAAGTGGCTGAAACAGAGTGTTTACTGTTTTCTTTTGAGGTAAGTTCAAAAGGTTTATTATATATTAAACCATGTATGGCATTTGTATTACAGGAAGAATTTTTTTCTAGTTGATATTTCTGATTTAAATATTCATATTCGCCATTTAAGATTCTATTTGCAAAAGGAAATAAAATTGCTGATGCATATGAATCTTTATATGTTACTATGTTAGAAAAATCTTTAATAATGATTGAGTTGTTTAACGTTAATTGAGTTAAACTTCCTCCGTTAATTAGAGAGATTTCTGCTTTCGATTTATCATTATACAAGATAATATTTGGACCTTGTTTAATAATGTTTTGTTTGATTGCTTGCAATTTTTACAGAGAATTTCTAATTATTAGTTTGTTTTCGTTTTCTATCTGCCCTCCTTCATTATTGGAAATCATTTGAGCAAGCTTTTTTCCCATGGCTTTAAAATCTGTCGAAATGGTGGTTATTCCGTCTTCTACAATTTCTTTTAACAGTGTATCATTGTATGAGATAATGCCAATATCAGAAGCTATTTTATATTTGGTTTCTTTAACTTTTTTAATAATACGAATAAGGTTTCTGTCGTCAGGAATTATAAATACGTCGCCTTTTTCAATTTCAAAACCTTCTAAAGACTCAATAACAGTGTTTTTGAATCTGTTCATGGAACAGAATTTTTTAAAGCCTTTTAATAAGCCATTAGGTTGTTTGTTTTCTTCAAAAAGAAAAATTAAATGGTCGTATTTTTTTAATAGTTTAAGACCATCTACCAAACCATTGAAAATATCTTTTTCAAAGTTTTGGTATATAGCTGGATAATGAGATAATTCGTTATTTGTTTGATCTAATATGTATACTTTTTTTTGAGGTATTTTGTTTAAAATCAGTTCTGTTTTTTCAAGTTTGGCAGGCATAATTATATAGTAATTATACTTTCCTAAATTGTCATAGATTAGTTTTTTAAAGACATCATAGTTAAAATGATGAAAGAAAATATCTACCTCTATAGTTTCGTTGAGGTTTGTTAAAAAAGAGTTGTATAAGTCTTCTTTAAATGCATTGAGTTCATCAAACAATAAAAAAACTTTTTGAGTAATGTATACACTTTCACTGTTTACATAATACCCTTTTCCAGGAATTGATTCTATAATTCCTCGAACCTTTAAGTCGTTATAGGCGTATAAAATAGTATCTCTTGATAATTTATATTTACTTCTAATACTGTTGATAGAAGGGAGTTTATCGCCCAATTTTATTTGCTTTAAAGCTATGGCATTTTCTATAGAAGTAACAATTTGTTTGTACTTCGGAATACCTATATTTTTTTCTATATGAATTATACTCATGAAACAAATATATAATTTTTTAAATAAAAACAAACTGGTAGGTACTGGTTTGATTTTTGTGTAACTAGTTTTAGATTAGCTGTATACCTATGGCTTTTATAATTAATTATAATGTTTATGTATTAGAGAAAGCAAGCGGGGTGTGTATAAAAATAAAAACTAATATTTTCTAACTTATGAAACAAAAGGAATTAAGATTACAACAAAAATTATTGAAAAAAGTCTTTTCGACCCTACTAGTTTGTTTTTTGCTGGTTTTTTCTCAAAACGTGTTTTCTCAAGAGAAAGAAATTGCAGGAAAAATAACAGATAAAAGTGGTTTGGGATTGCCTGGAGCTACAGTGACGGTTAAGGGTGAGTCAAAAGGAGTGGAGGCAGATTTTAATGGAGATTACAAAATTAAGGCAGGTCCGGCAACTGTATTGGTGTATAGTTTTGTCGGTTATGCATCTAAAGAAGTGTTGGTTGGGGATCAATTAACTATAAATGTAACTTTAGAAGAGGATAACACTTTAGAAGAGGTGGTTATTATAGGTTACGGATCACAAAAAAAGAGTGATGTAACTGGTGCGGTAGGTCAGGTAAAAGCAAAAGAGTTGACTAAAGTGGTAACTACAAACCCTACGGATGCGTTACAAGGAAGGGTTGCTGGAGTTACAGTAACATCATCTTCTGGAACACCGGGAGGAGTGGCTGATATTTTAATAAGGGGAGTTGGAAGTTTTGGAAGTAATAGACCGTTGTTTATTGTTGATGGTGTGCAGGCTGATCCTTATTTTATTGATGCAAATAATATTGAATCTATAGAGGTGTTGAAAGATGCTGCTTCGGCTTCAATTTATGGAACAAGAGCTGCAAATGGTGTGGTAATTATATCTACTAAAAAAGGGAAAAAAGGAAAAATTACTGTTGATATTGAACAGTCTTTAAGTTTTAATACTCAAAGAAAAAAGTTGAAATTATTGGATGCAGATGGTTATGTGCAAGTACATAGACAAATGTATGAAAATGCAGGTGTTGCTTTACCTAGTTATGTGACAAATCCACCAAGTGCTAATACTGATTGGTTGGGGGCTACGCATAGAGATGGTGAATTGAAATTATTAAATGCAAGAGTTAGTGGTGCTTCAGAGAAGTTAAACTTTACTCTGGGAGGGAATTTTGCAGATGAAAAAGGAGTGCTGATAGGTTCAGAATTTACTAAGAGAGGTCTTTTTGCAAATGCAACTTTTACTGATGAAAGATTGCAAGTAACTGGAGCTTTTAATTATTCAGAAACGTATAGAGAGAATTATAAGTTTTCGTTAAGGGAAACATATCAAATATCGCCTTTGATTCCAATATTAGATCCAACTAAACCTTCTGGTTATGGGTATAGAGATGGAGATTTGCCAGATCATAGAAATCCTGTAGGAGAAGATTTTTTTAGAGAAGGATATACGAAGTTAAAGTATTTCATAGGAAATGTTGGGGTTAAGTATGAGTTGTTTGAAGGTTTGAAGTTAGGAGCGAATTATTCGATATCTAATTTGGCTAACTTTTCTTATGCTTTTCATAAACCTTTTAGAGTTAGGGATGTTGATGATAATGAGCAAAATCAATACTTCTTTTTGTCAGAATATAACAGTGATTTTAGAAGAATTAATCAAGAGTATACTATAAACTATAAGACTGAGATTGGGAAACATGCAATTGAGCTTTTAGGAGGGTATCAAAGAATTATTGAGCCTTTTTCAGAAACATATGTTCAGGCTGAAGGATGGAAAATATCTGATCAAGACTTAGATGGAAATGGTGATTTAGATGATAAAGAGCCAATAACATTATTGGATGAGAATTTTAAAACATTAAATGCGTTTAGGGCTGCAGAAGCAACGTTCTCAGGAAGTGGAACAAATTCAGAATATACCTTGGCTTCATTATTTGGAAGAGTTAACTATGCTTATGATGATAAATATTTATTTCAAGCAAGTATAAGAAGAGATGGTAGTTCTAAGTTTGGTAAAAATAATAAATATGGTGTTTTTCCATCGTTTGCATTAGGTTGGAAAATTACCGAGGAAAGCTTTATGAATGATCAAGATATTTTTGATTTCTTAAAGTTGAGATTTAGTTGGGGAGAAGCTGGTAGTGATAATGCTTTGGGTAATTATGATTTTGTAGCGTTAATTTCTCAAGGTGCTAACTCGTCAAACGGAGGATATATTTTTGGAAATCCACAATCTTCGTATGTAGGAGGAATTGCTAGAGATTTAGAGAATCCAGATTTACAATGGGAAACGAATATTTCTTCAAACTTAGGGGTGGATTATTCGGTTTTAGATAGTAAAATAAAAGGTTCTATAAATTATTATAACACTAAAACAAAAGATTTATTAATAGTTAAGGAAGTGCCACTTTCTAGTGGTGTTAGAAACCCAGTAATTAACGTAGGTGAGTTTGAGAATAGTGGTGTTGAGTTTGAGTTAGGGTATAATGAGAGTTTTAATGAAGTGAAATTTTCAGCATTTGCAACTTTTTCAACATTAAATAGTGAGGTAACTAAATTAGCAAGACCAGGTCAGGTTTTAAGAGGGGCTGGTTTATTGTTTGGGTCTGATCATTTTGTGAATCAAACAAAAGTTGGTTACGAGCCAGGAGCTTACTTTTTGCCGGTGGCTAACGGGATTTTTCAAAATCAAGCAGAGATTGATGCTCATGATCCAACGGGAACATTACAACCGGATGCAAAGCCAGGAGATATTCGTTTTATAGATCAAAATGGAGATGGAGTTTTAAATAGTGATGATGAGGTGTATTTGGGGAGTGCTTTACCTAAGTATGAGTATAGTTTAAATCTATCTGCAGACTATAGAGGAATTGATTTTAATGTTTTCTTTCAAGGAGTAGGAGGTAATAAGATTTATAATGGAAATAGATTTCAATCAATTGGAGTAGATACAGGAAGGAATTTTGAAGCTTCTACATTGAATGCTTGGACACCAACCAATACAAACACAGATATTCCAAGGGCGGTTTTAGGAGATCCTAATAGGAATAATAGGGCTTCAAGTCGCTTTTTAGAAGATGGAAGTTATCTGCGTATTAAAACAATTCAATTGGGGTATTCGTTACCGAAAAAGGTTTTAGAAAAGTTGAATATGAGTAAGTTGAGATTCTTTGTTACTGGACAAAATCTATTCACTTTTACAAATTATAGTGGTTTAGATCCAGAGGTTGGAGGTTCTATTCTTTCGAGAGGTGTGGATAGGACTTTGTATCCACAATATAAATCAGTGATTTTGGGAACGCAAATTCAATTTTAATTAAACAATCAGAAGATGAAAAAAATAATAACAACAGCATTACTAACATTAGTAGTTTTTATATCGTGTAATGATGATGATTTTTTAGATCAGAAATCGCCTGATCAATTAACGTCTGATTCTTTTTGGAGAAATACAGATGATGCGATGTCTGGCTTAACAGCAGTTTATGCGGAGTTAGAATCGAGAAGTAATTTTTGGGATGGATGGCAAGAGGGGAGGCCTATAATAGAGTATTATCGATCTGACTATGCTTTGCCTGGTCCTGATGCAGTGAATTATGCGCATTGGAGAGAAATTTTCAATTTTAATTATACAAACGGACATACGCATATTAATGTAGTTTGGAGAACAAATTACAAAGGGTTGAATTTTGCAAATCAAGTGATTACTAAGGTTGGTCAAATGACAGCGGATCAGATATCTGATGCTGATAAAAAACAAATAATAGGTGAGGCAACTTTTTTAAGGGGTTATTATCATTTTAAGTTGTTAACATTATTTGAGCAAATAATTTTAAGAACAGAAATTATAACAGCGGAAACTTTAGATAAGGCTTTATCTACAAGGCCAGAGGCTTGGGCTGTAATTATAGAAGATTTTAAGCAGGCTGCAACAATGCTTAAAAATAAAGATGCTACAGAGCCAGGAAGGGCTACAAAAGGAGCGGCTTATGCATATTTAGGGAAGGCGTATATGTATAAAGCGGGAGATGCTACTTCGTCAGAGAGTACTGATTTTCAAAATGCATTGGATGCTTTTAAACCTATTGTTGATGGTGCGGTTGGGAGTTATGGTTTAGAGCCTGATTTTTTAAGTCTTTTTAATGGAGAGAATGAGAATAATCAAGAATCTGTTTTTGAGCTGCAGTTTAAATCAGGTGATGCTACTTCATGGAATGCAACAAGATTGCATGCTTTTGTTGGAGATTGGTCTATTGGAGGTTGGGGTGGATTAGAGGCTACTAAAGGTTTGGAAACAGTAATGAAATCTGAAGGTATGGTGGCAACTAATGGTTTGTATGATAATAGATTGTATGGAACAATTTATTTTAGAGATCCTTTCTTTAATGATGGTAATAATCCACAAATGCAAGGGTATACTTGGGATCAGTTAATGAATTGGCAATATGGTAATGTAAATGCAGGGAAAGTGTATTTTAGAAAATGGTTACCTAACTATGTTTGGAATAATTCTTATGTAGGAGTTAATGTGGTTCTGATGAGGTATGCAGATGTAATGTTGATGTATGCTGAAGCTTTAAATGAAACAGGTGCAACGGCACAGGCAATACCATTAATAAATAGAATAAGAGATGTGCATGGATTGATGCCTCCAATTACAGTTACTTCTAAAGATGATGTGAAAAATCAAATTATTCATGAAAGAACTATGGAGTTAACATTGGAGTCTACAAGATTCTTTGATTTAAGAAGGTGGGGAATGTTAGATCAAGCTATGCAAGCAGCTAATAGAACTGGATTTACTTCTGCAGGACATGCGTATTTACCGGTACCATTGTCGGAAATTAATAATAATAATGAAGTGAATTAATTTTGTAATTATTTCTTCATTGATTGAAGGGTGGCTGAGGTGTAAAAACCTCAGCTATTTTTTTGAGATAAATGTAAAATAAAAAAAGCTTCTCAAATTTGAGAAGCTTTTTTCGGTCTGGACGGGACTTATTTATTTTTAATTACCATTCTGTTATACAGTGTTTTATGTTTTTGTGTGTAAATTTTAGTAGACGGAAAAGGGACTGTTTTTTGTTTTTTCTATTTTTTTGAGTCATTCCCTTTAATTTTATTGTAATGTTCGTCTTTAAAAGGGAAGTAGTAAAACTTATTGTTAAAAGAAATGCTAGCAGGATAATGTTCTGCTATAAAAGGGTAGTTTTTTCTATCCCAACTTAATTTGAGTTTTTCATACTTATCCCCTATAGGTTTCCTAGTTCTTTTAAACTCTTTCATTAAATTATCGAAAGAGTTTTTGAAAAAGATTTCCCTCTCTAAATATTTCTCATAAGCCTTTTTGCTGTCCCAAAAATCAATATTACATTGTTCGGGAGCAAACGTAGCATATCTATTCTTAATTCTTTCTATAATTTCTTTTAAGGTGTTTTTGTCATAAGAATTAGTTTCAATTAGTAAGTGCATGTGTTCTGAGGCATTCTTGCTTCCTTTTACTCCTGATTTATTGTGTTTTAGGAAGTCAACTATACGATAGGTAATATCATCTTTAGATGGTTTGATTTCTTTTCCACTAGCATCCCAAAACTTATCATCCAAATTAATTATACGACTCTTTTTTTGGAGTTTCTCTAAATTGCTTGTATTGGGTGTGGTTTGATAGTTTTTGTTGCTTTTCTTTACTTCGGGGACTGTAACTCCCATAAGAATGAATAATAGCCCATAAGTCGTATAACGAATTGCTTTATTATTCCATTGATTAAATGCTTCTTTAATTTTTTTAGAGACCTGCGGTATCAATAATATACCAAGTAATAGGGTAAATATTGATGGAGAAAATTCTGATTGAATAAATCCAACAATGCTAATAAGGATTAATAATACAGATAAAATTACTTTAACTATTTTCATTATGCTGAAATTTTAAATGCTTTCAGTCCCAAAAAGCAATGATTAACACAACATAAAAAAAAGCGTGGGTACTGTAGCTTATCGCCAAGGAGGTACTGGTATACCCACGACACAAATAAACACAGCCCACGCCATAGCGTGAGCGTATAGTCTATTTATCTTATGTCGTTTAAAATTACCAGTTTTCCTTGACAAGATATAATAGCTAACGCTAATTTATATTTTACTATTTATGACTTTACGTCTTCATTTACTACAAAATTACAAATTAATTACTAAACGAATTTTTTAAAATTGAATTGTTTTTACCAAAATAATAGCATCAACGACATCACCAGGATAAGAATTTTGCATCATATAATCTTTTCTTGGTTCAATATTAAAATTTGGATTTTTAAGTAAATCGTATGAAATTTCGCTTAAAGAAATTTCAGGCTTTTCATTAGGTAAAACAGAAAAACTAATATTTATAATAGAATCTTGATATGCATAATTATAATCTCCAATCCATTTTCTGTTTTTGGTATTAAATACATAGTCGTTATCTCCGTTCTTTTTGAATTCATAACCATTAATACTTAAATTTTTAATAGTAAAGTCATTTTTGGCGTATAACTCCATTTTGTTCACTGTTCTATTGCTTATTATAGAAAAATCTATATGTCTTAAATCATCAATAATGGTGTCTTTTTTTATATCTATAGTTGGTTGCTTAATAGGTTTTACGTCTGCCTTATTAGTAAACTTATAATAGCTGTTTTCAAATTTTTCGGGATGCTCACCTAAGAACTGCTGTGTAAACTCATCAACGGCATAATCTCTGCTTCCCCAAAAGGCTGTATTGTCATCTACGTTTAATACATAATTTACGCCATTAGGTTTTTTTCTATCTACTGAATAACTGGACTGAAACGATGCTGAAACAAAGGCAATTAACGCTAATCCTAAAAAGATGCGCCCTAGTTTAAAGTTCTTATAATTAGATATTATAGACGCAAACAATCCAAACAAAAGGACAATAAACGTTGTGCCCGCAAACATAAAATCAGTTCCTAAAGTAACTGGAAGTTGGTGTACTCCTGGTGACAAAATAATTAGAAAAGGGATAGCTAATAAAGTAGTCAAAAGTAATCTATATTTATTTTCATTTTTTGAAAACAATAAAACTCCTAAAATACTTAAACCAGTTACAACTGAAACAATAAAATACGCAGCTCCTTTTAAATAAAATGCAACACCAATATTAATTAGTATCCAAACAAATAAAGGTGCTATTAACAAGTTAATGCTTTTGTAAGAGGCAAAATATTTCTTGTAAAACATAAAACAGATTGCTAAAGTGAGAGCAGAAAATCCAAGGATATATATATTACCATTATACGTAAACCCTTGTGGTATGTCATTATACTGTGGATAAATTATTTTTATTAATAACCAGCCATATTTAACAACCAATCCAGAAACTATAAGCGATACAAAAAACGGAATAAACCCTTTTAGCATTTCATTGGTATTCAATTTTTTCTTTATGATACCATAAGCTACCAAACCAATAAAAATAATAAGACAAATTATGATTAAAGGAAAAATCCAAGTGTAAGAATACATGATTATACCAATATGCGGAAAATTAAAATACACCGAATCTTCTGTTGTATTTAGGTTGCTAATATCTGCATCAGCTAAGTAATTAAGTAATGGCATTAAGTAAGTTCCTTGGTGTTCTAGTGAGATAGCATCTAAACGTTCATAACTGTCCTGTGACGTGTGATAATCAAAATGGTCGTCAATAAAGGCAAAACTTAACCCGTTAACATCAGTTCCTTTTGTAAAAGCTGTAAGGTCTGTTGTATTAGGTATCATTTTAGATATGCTATACATTAGCGATGTAGATGCTACATATTTTGGATTCGTCTTTTGTACGGCTTCCACTATTTTTTTGTTACCACTATTGGTTTCAAAAAGCATATAGCTTGGTCCACCAGAACCTCTAGCCTCAAAAATTAAAATTAAACCTACTTCTTCACTAACGTTATGTTTTTGTGCATAAGCTGTAGCACCTAATAAACCTAATTCTTCGGCATCAGTAATTAAAATAATAATATCATTTTTTGGTTTTTTTCCTGTTGCCAAATACGCTCTAATACCTTCTAAAATGGTTACTACACCACTACCAGCATCACTAGCACCTAAAGAACCTCTAGTATCTGAGTCATAATGTGTGCTTAGCATTAAAGCTTTGCTATTGTTAGTTCCCTTTATTTTTGCAATAATGTTGTAAACTTTTGCACCCGCTCCATAACCATCATTATTAAAAACTTCTGCTTCTTCAATGTTAACTTCAAGTCCAAGCTTCTTTAGTTCTTCTACAATATATTTTCTAACATTTCTGTGTTCTTCTGTGCCTAAATAATGTGCTTTTTTAGAAATTTCTTTAAGATGAACTAAAGCTCTTTCAGTAGAAAATTGGGTTAATGGGGTAGAGGCATCAGAAATGGTTCGTGGCATTAAAGAATAAAAGCCGTAAAAAACCGAACTTATAATGATTATTAATGATAAAAAAGGAATGTAACGTTTCATATGAGAGGTTATATTTTATTCAATTAAAAAGTATTTAGAGATTTAAAGTTAACTTTAAATCTCTAAATACTTAAATTAAAAAATTAGTTAGCTTCTATCAGTTGACCAGTACCACTAATATTTTGTGTAATTGTAGGATTACCTTTGTAACGAACAGTTGCTGTTCCAGAGATGGTTACATCAAGATTATTCTGTACAGTAACTTCTGTAGTTCCAGTACCACCTGCAATTATAGTACAGTCATCAACATTAATGTTAAATCCTGAATATTCAAATGCTCCTGATTGGTTAATATTTAAAGTGTTCAAAGTTGTGATGTCTTTGTTAGCTGTAAAGGAACCAGTACCACCTGCACTAAAGTCTAATGCAGTAATGCCTTCAAAAGCATTTAAAGTTAAAGAGCCAGAGCCACCTAAATCTATAGCTAACTCGGTTTGATTGTTAAAATCGTTGACCACAATAGTATTTATACCACCAGATTCTATTTTGTTAATATTAGGCACTACAATATTAATTGATAACTCGTCGTAGCTATAACCACAAGGTCCTTCTAGCCCAATATCCCAAATATCATTGTTTACACCTGTTGTAATTGCTTCAATAATATTGGCTTGTCCTGTCGCTGTTACTTCTTGAGTGTTACCTTGCGTTATGGTAATATTTGCTCTACCAGAGGCATTAATGCTATTAAAATCCTCAATAGATAATGTTCTTGTAACTATTGGTCCTTCACCTTGTATTGTGGCTCCACTAATACAAGAATTATTATTGTTTAGGTTGTTATCATCTTCACTACTACAAGATACAATGGTTAAACCAATAATAATTAATAGTGATAATACAGTTGTTTTTAAATTTACTCTTCTCATTTCTATTGTTTTATATTGAGAATACAAAATTAGTATAATTATACTAATAATTAGTATTTGTATACTAATTTTATATATTTGTTAACAAATTGAGCTTATAAATGAAGTTGAAAATTAAAATATTAAGTAAGTCTATCGAACTTTTTAATAGGGATGGTGTTACAAATGTATCGCCAAATAAAATTGCTGAAATTTTAAAAATAAGTGTTGGGAATTTAACCTATCATTTCAAAACAAAAGAGAGCATATTAGAAGCTATTCTAAAACAAATGATTATTGATTCATCAGATTATTTTGAAATAGGTGAAGAACCAACAGTAAAAGATTATGAAAAATTTCGTTTAAAATTTATAGACTTTCAAAATTCGTATAAGTTCTTTTTTAATGATATGGTTTTTATTGCTAATAAATACCCAAAAATTGGAGATGGTTTTAAAAAGTTAACTATAGAACGATTTAAAGATGGTCGAAAATTAATAGATTTATTTATAAATGTAGGTATACTTAAAAAAGAAAGTGAGTATGTAAATTATAACCTTTTAATGCACAGTATCTGGTTAGTAACAACATTTTGGATAACTCAAGAAAGAACCATAGGATTCGATGTAAAGGGGTTAGATAATTCTAGTAAAGATGTGGTTTGGAGTATGATTTACCCTTATTTGACAGAAAAAGGCAGGAAGCAATTGGAGAAAATTTAAATAGTAAATTATTATTTAATATTGTATCCTCTATGTTTTCCTTTTGTGGTTAAGTAAAAGATGATGGCTTTTGTGTTTCCTTTAGCTATTAGCTCCATTAGGATAGCCTCTGATTCGTCTAGTCTTCTTTCATAAACCTCATCTATTGCTATAGCGTATTTATTATCGTTTTTAAGCCATCTATAATGAGTTGAACGATTAATACCTACAACTCTACAAGCTAAGCTGGCATTTCCATAGCTGCTATACATAGCTTTGACCATTTGTTTTTTCTTGATTCGAGTAGATAGGTTGTTATTTTCAAATTTTAGATTTTCTAAGAAGTGTTGCATTTTGTTTAATTTATTTTGTGATACTCCAAAATTTTCTTAACAACTATTCTTTATAAAGCTTTTTTAAGCCCCTTATAAGAGATGGATTTTATGTTTTGTTACGATTTAATTAGAGGTTTGCTTAAAATGTGTTTTAAGGAGTTTTTATGAGGTTTTTTGAGTTATTGTAGGTTTGGGTAATTTTGTTGTCTAATTCATCTAAAAAAGGAGTTTCTATAATAGAACTGTTGTTGCTAGCAATATTCTTTATTCTATTTTTAACCTTACTAATAAAGGATGAAGTTTTACCTGTTAGAGTTAGTGTTGTAGCAATCATTTTAGAAGTTTCTTCAACGCTTCCAATTTTCTTTATTCCCTCACTAGCTAATAATTTATCTATGTCTGAGGGTTTGTTTATATTGTGAGGATTGAACATAGTTTTTTGCTCTTTGTAAATTTCTGTGTAATCGTTGTACCAAGCTTTTATAAGTTCGTCATAAGTTGTTTTCTCAAATATATCCTTAAGAGTAAGGGTGTTTTTGCTTAGCTTTTTAGCTATTCTCTTTAAGAATTTATTATAGTATTGAGCCTCGTATCTTAAGTATCTACCCTCGTTAAACTCTGTAGGTATGCTCTTCTCTTCTTTTTTAGACTTATCGTAAAAAAGCAATGTTTTGTATTTGTTTTTAGATTTAGAGTTATAGTATAGGGAGTCTTTAAAAAGTAAATTTTTTATTAAGTGTTTATGACTTCCTAAAACCTCAAAGTATGATGGAGGGTTGTAAAGCATTTTAAGTGTAGCTTGCAAGTCTAGTCTTCTAATTTTCGCATCAAAAATATTTACTTCCAGCTTTTCTTGTAAGTCTAATAAGTATTTTTGTAAAACCTCATTCGTTATTGTGTGAAAATTACTTCCGTATACTTCAATTACAGGGTTAATTGTAAGTCGTATATGACTTTGATAGGTTCTAACTTCTATATTCTCGTTACTGATAAGCTTTCCTACACTATAATTGATTAATCCAGTATCTTCTGATATATTTAACACCCTGTCTCTCAGCTTTAGTTTGTTTTCTGAAATTGTATCATTAGGCAGGTCAAGGATAAGTTTGTCTACACCTATTAAATTTCCGATTTTTGGAAATGATTTCACATTGTTATATAGAAGAGAGGTTGTCATAGCAGTTTTAGTACTTGTTTTTACTATCTACCATTGACGAGATAAGTGCTTTTTTACTATAGTAAAGTTTTTTACCAAGCCTTTTCTCTGAAATTACTCCTCTTACAACATAGCTTCTTAATGTAGGTAAGCTAATGTTTAAAAAAGTGGCAGCCTGTTCTCTTGTTAATAGTTCGTCTTTGGTGTTGGAATCGCTATCGTTTATTTTGCTGACTTCTTCTCTAACGGCATCACTAACAATCTGCTTTAATTCGTGTATATTTAAGTTTTGTAGCTGTATAATATTCTGTGCCATAAAATATGTTTTTAGGTATTTTATGGCAAGATTAGTTAATCAGTAGAGTTAAGTTATTTGGGAAAAATTTGGATTTGTTTGGAAAGATTAAAATGTATTAATTAGGGTTAAAATTTTTGTTAAAATAGGTCTCTACAAAAATCTCATGGAGGTCTCCTTTCGACATTGCGTTTGGGTTTATGTTTTGGTTGTAAGTGTTGTTTAGAAAGGTTACATAGCTTTTCATTGTTAGGTCATAAGTGAAAATATGTTCCTTGTAATGTTTGTTGTCAAATATAGCTTTGCAAATTGCTTGAAATTTTTTCAGAGGCTTTAGGTTATAATCTAATACGTTAGCTTCTCTAAGAGTTTTTATAAAGAACGTATATTCTTGTTGACCTTTAAAAATGTTAAAATCAAATTTTTCAGCCTTTATTTCAGGTGGGGTAATATGTTTTAGAACTTCCTTTTTAAATTGGTTTAAGGCTTTAAGTTGTGTTTCTTGGTTTTCTTTTGTCCTAGCCTCATCAAAAATTTGCTCTATAACATCTAGTATTTTTGTACAGCAACTTAATTTCTCATCATCAAACATTGTAGGTAGCCAAGCATCTATTTGGCTTATAGCATATTTTAGAGATAGTCTTAAGCTGATTTCTGATTTACTACTTGTGGTTAAAGTGTAAGTTTGTTCAATTCCTCTTACTTCGTTAAAGAAGCTTATTACATTACTGAAATCTTCACATTTTAGCATTTTGATTGTTATTTATACCATTTGTTAAACATTTCCGAGAAACCCTCTACGAGCTCTTCTTTTGAAACACCTATGTACTTGAAAAAGTCTTTTTCTTTTTTGTGTCCTGTAACAGCCATAATTTGTTGAATAGGTACTTTTCTTCTGTACATGTTGGATGCGAATGATCTACGCCCAGTATGACTTGTAACTCTGTCAAATCGTTGATATTTTACTTTTTTTAATTCCCCTCCTTTTAACTCAGAAATTGTAATCTCGTCTTTCAAAGTTTCAATTTCTTGACATACTAGCTTAAGGTTCTCATTAACTTTTTGTGAAGAGATTTTAGGTGCTTCAAAATTGTGCTTTTTTAAAATTTTAAAAGTAGTTGGATGTATTGGAGTGATAACTAGTCTGTCAGTTTTCTTAACTCTAATCTTTATTACTCTAGACTCTAAGTCTATGTGTTCTTTTTTTATTCTAAAAATATCACTAATTCTAAGACCTGTCCAAGAGCCTAGAAGTAAAATATCTCTAGCTTTGTCCATTGTTAAATTGTTAGTTAAGTCTAATTTTTCAAGTTCTGCTAATTCTTCTTCAGATAAAAAAACAATTTCATCCGCTGTTTTCTCTCTCTTATGAACACGCCAATACTTTTCTTGATAAGATATTGGTAACTGAATCCCTTTTTCAAGTTTTGCGTTATTAATAAGGCTTTTAATGTTTTTTATGTGTTTACCTATGGTGTTAGAATTTAGGTTGAGTTTTTGTTCAAAGTATTTGATTAAATCATCGTATAGTTCGTTACTGAGTGTTAAGAAAGAGATAGTGTTGCCAGTTTTTTGTTCAAATTGTTTAAGGTGGTTAAAAGTTTGGTTATAGCTGCATCTTGTCCCTTTGCTTATAGGTCTTCCAGTTATTGTATTCTTTTTGTTTTCTAGCTTTTTTTTAAAGTCATCGAAGTGTGTCCAGAAAGATATTTCTAATGAGTTTGTGTCTTCTTTGAATAGCTTAGTGTCAAGTATTTTTTTAAGCTCCTTTTCGTTGGGTAAGCCATTGTATTTTTCTTTTAAGTCGGTTAATGTGCTTTTTATTATAATTTCTATTCTGTTTAGTTCTTCTTGGATGGAGTTGTATTCTGTCCAGTTCTTTTTTACCGATTTAGATTTTTTATTCCAAGCTGACGGTTTTATTTTTTGCTTTGTTGAGGTTTTTACTCTTAGCCCTGAGTAAGAGATGGTGCAAATTATTGGAGTTTCACGTTTCGAATAGGGTTCTTTAAGAACAAAGCTTATCCTAGCCATTTTTTTAATTTTCAATGAAAATAATTAAAATTAGGATGGTAGACAAAAAGTAGACACTTTAAAAATAGCTATATAGACAAAAAGTAGACACTTTTTTTTGGTTTAGCTTAATTCTTTTTAATCTAGTTTTATAGTTTCTATAGGGTGTAAGTGTTGAAAATATTAAGAAAAAGAAAAAGGGTCTATCTTTCGATAAACCCTTTAGCGGTCTGGACGGGACTCGAACCCGCGACCCCATGCGTGACAGGCATGTATTCTAACCAGCTGAACTACCAGACCGTTGCTTTTAGCAATATATTATGTGAGCTTAGAAAAAACTTTAGCGGTCTGGACGGGACTCGAACCCGCGACCCCATGCGTGACAGGCATGTATTCTAACCAGCTGAACTACCAGACCGTTGCTCTAAGCGGATGCAAATATATAATCTTTTTTTAAAAAAAAAAGGAGAAATCACATTTTTTTTTGCCTGCTGATTAAATATGCGGTAAGAATTTTATCGTAGCCTTCATTAATATCAACAGGGATGTAATCTATTTTGTATTGTAAGCATTTGTTCTTTAGGTTGTTGAAGAATTTCGAGCTTAATTCTTTGTAATTTTCTTGAACATTTTCAGCATATAAATTTATTTCTTCGCCAGTTTCTACATCAACAAATTTTTTTGGAGTATTACCAAAATCAAATAAGAATTCAGTCTTTTTATCGTAAGTATGAAATAATATAACTTCGTGTTTATCGTATTTTAAATGTCTTAAAGCCTCAAAAAGTTCCTCTTCATTTTTTGTTGTTTGAAACATATCCGTAAATAAGAAGATTAAAGAACGCCTATGTATTTTTTCAGCAATTTCATGTAAATACTCATGAGTTTCTGTTGTAGCCTTTGAATTTGAGCTTAACAAGCTTTCTAATTGGTTTAACAACATTTTCCTATGACGCTCACTGCCTTTTTCAGGAGCGTAGTACTCATAAGTGTCAGAATAGATACTTAAGCCTACAGCATCTCTTTGACGTTTTAAAATTTCCATTAATGAGGCTGCTGCGATGGCTGAAAAACCAATTTTATTTAATTTATCTAGAGATTGCGTTTTTATTATAGGATAATGCATTGAAGCAGAGTTGTCAATAATTAAGTGACAACGTAAATTTGTTTCCTCTTCATACTTTTTAGTATAAAGTTTTTCTGTTTTAGCAAAGAGCTTCCAATCTATATGACGAGTACTTTCACCTTTGTTATATAATTTATGTTCTGAAAACTCAACAGAAAATCCATGAAAAGGACTTTTATGCATACCTGTTATAAACCCTTCTACTACTTGCTTTGCAAGAATATCAAGATTTTTAATTTCTGAGGAAGTACTATTTAAATCAATCATATAGCCCGAAAATAAAAAAAGGTTTAGCGATAGCCAAACCTTTTCTTGTTATATATTGTAATTGTACTGATTATAAAGCAGCATCAATTTTATCAGTATACGCTTTCTTAGGAGCAGCACCAACTTGTTTGTCTACTACTTCACCGTTTTTAAAGATTAATACTGTAGGAATGTTTCTTACACCATATTTAGCAGCAAACTCTTGGTTGTTGTCAACGTCAACTTTACCAACTACAGCTTTTCCTTCATATTCATTATGAATTTCATCAACAATAGGTCCAACCATTCTACATGGCCCACACCAAGCTGCCCAAAAATCAACCAATACTGGTTTGTCAGAATTTAATACTACTTCTTGAAAGTTTGCATCTGTAATTTCTAATGCCATTTTATTATATTTTAATTAAGTTATTGTCTTTGTTTGTAAGTTACAAAAGTAATCAAATATTTTACCAATACAATTTTACAAAAATTACTTTTTACTATCATAGTATCAATACTTTCTATTTCCTTACAAGTTTAAAAGACTTCTTTTGCTATTTGTTGAATATTGGTTGATTTTCCCATAGAATAATAATGTAATAACGGAACTCCTGCTTTTATTAATTCTTTACTTTGATGTATACACCATTCTATACCTATTTGACGAACTTCGCTGTTGTCTTTACATTTTACTACACTCATAATTAAATCGTCTGGCAAATCAACTTTAAAACGATGTGGAATTAAATTAAGTTGTTTTTTTGTTGAAATAGGTTTAAGACCAGGGATAATAGGAACTGTGATTCCTTCAGTTCTGCATTTAGCTACAAAGTCAAAGTACTTTTGATTGTCAAAAAACATTTGAGTCACTATATAAGTAGCTCCATTTTTAATTTTCTTTTTCAAAAAATGGATATCAGAATCTAAACTTGGAGCTTCCATATGCTTTTCTGGATACCCAGCAACCCCTATGCAGAAATTTGTTTGTGATGAATTTTGTAATTCGTCATCTAAATATTTTCCATTATTTAAGCTTTGAATTTGAGAAACAAGTTCGCTTGCATATTTATGTCCATCTTTTTCTGGTTTAAAGTATGTCTCGCTTTTTACTGCATCACCTCGCAATGCTACAACATTATCTAT
The DNA here is from genome assembly GCF_965221665.1 of Tenacibaculum aiptasiae. NCBI lineage: Bacteria > Pseudomonadati > Bacteroidota > Flavobacteriia > Flavobacteriales > Flavobacteriaceae > Tenacibaculum > Tenacibaculum aiptasiae. The sequence goes on along the minus strand of NZ_CBDCSN010000002.1, from coordinate 580,732 downwards.
TCCTAAAAAATCTAAATCGATTAAAAAGTTCTCGGTATCTTCTTTTGTAAAACCACCACATAAAATATGTGGCACAGCATCTACCTGATATTTATTTTGAATGGCTGCACAAATGCCTACTGTACCAGGTCTTTTTTTAACCACTTGTTTTTTTAATAAGCCATTTTCAAGTTCTTTATAAATATATTCCTCTCTGTGATAGGTAACATCTATAAAAGGTGGATTGAATTCCATTAAAGGATCTATATTATTAAAAATAGATTGTATATGTTGTCCTTTTAAAGGAGGCAATATTTCAAATGAAAACAATGTTTTACCATTGGCATTTTTTATATGTTCTGTAACTTTCATAATGTTATTTTAATTGTCGGCAATTGTTGGATGCAACCATTTTCTTGCTTTGTCTAATGTGATGTTTTTTCTTGTGGCATAATCTTTTACTTGGTCATCGGTTATTTTTCCTAATCCAAAATATTTAGATTCTTCATTTGCAAAATAATAACCAGATACAGCTGCTGCTGGCCACATTGCCAAGCTTTCTGTTAAGGAAACTCCAATTTGTTTTTCAACTTCTAATAATTGCCAAATAGTTTCTTTTTCTAAATGATCTGGACATGCTGGGTATCCTGGAGCTGGACGAATACCTTTATAGTTTTCTTTTATTAATTCTTCGTTAGTTAAGTTTTCGTCTATGCTATATCCCCAGTGTTTTGTTCTTATTCTATGATGTAAATATTCTGCGAAAGCTTCAGCAAAACGATCGGCCAGTGCTTGTGCCATGATAGCATTGTAATCGTCCTGTTGATCTTTATATTTTGTAGCTAATTCATCTGCGCCAAAAATAGCTGTACAGAAAGCTCCCATATAATCCTTTTTGCCAGTTTCTTTTGGAGCTATAAAATCTGCTAAAGCAAAGCTTGGTTTGTCATCTCGTTTTTTTAATTGTTGACGAAGCGTTCTAAATACAGCTACTTCTTTTCCTTTTTTTTGGATAGATATATCATCTATATTAACAGAATTAGCTTCAAATAATCCAAAAATTCCTTTAGGTTTTAATAATTGTTTAGCTACAATTTCTTGCAACATTTTTTGAGCATCTTCATATAAACTAGTAGCCTGTTCACCTACAATTTCATCCGTTAAAATGTCAGGGAATTTTCCATGTAAATCCCATGAACGGAAAAAAGGAGACCAATCTATAAAAGGGATTAATTCCTTTAAACTTACTTGTTGTAATGTTTGAATACCCAATTCTTTAGGTTTTATAATATTGCTTGTTTCCCAGTTTATTTTAAATTGACGTTTACGAGCTTCCTCTATAGAAATGTATGCTTTTGTTTTTCCTCTTTTTAAAAATTTATCACGAAACTCTTCGTAATCTTTTTTTAGCTTAGCTACATATTCGTTTTTTGTGTTTTCATTTAATAAATCTCCAACAACTGTTACTGCTCTTGAAGCATCATTTACATGTACTACTGCGTTTTTATATTGAGTATCAATTTTTACTGCTGTATGTGCTTTGGAAGTTGTAGCACCTCCAATGAGTAATGGTACATCTAAATTTTGACGTTCCATTTCTTTGGCTAGGTATACCATTTCATCTAATGATGGGGTGATTAAGCCACTTAATCCAATGGCATCTACTTTTTCCTTTTTTGCGGTTTCAATAATTTTTTCAGGAGGAACCATTACTCCTAAATCAACTATTTCATAGTTATTACATCCTAAAACTACTGAGACAATATTTTTACCTATATCATGAACATCACCTTTTACAGTAGCCATTAAAATTTTACCTAGCGCTTTTTGTTCTTCACCTTTTTCTGCTTCAATAAAAGGGTTAAGATATGCTACTGCTTTTTTCATTACTCTGGCCGATTTTACAACTTGTGGTAAAAACATTTTTCCAGAACCAAATAAATCACCAACCACATTCATTCCAGTCATCAAATGTCCTTCAATTACATGTAAAGGTCTTTCTACAGTTAATCTAGCTTCTTCCGTGTCTTCCACAATAAAAGCATCAATTCCTTTTACCAATGAATGTGTAATTCGCTCTTGTAATGATAAGTTTCGCCATTCTAATGCTCTTCCATCATCTTCTTTTTTCTTTCCTTTTACAGTTTCAGCAAAGTCCAATAATCGTTCAGTAGCATCGTCACGTCTATCTAAAATTACATCTTCTATATATTCTAAAAGATCTTTAGGAATGTCATCATAAACTTCTAGCATAGCCGGATTTACAATTCCAATATTCATACCTGCTTGAATTGCATAGTATAGAAAAACGGAATGCATTGCTTCTCTTACCGTATTATTTCCTCTAAATGAAAAAGAAACATTACTTACACCACCACTAACACTAACATTAGGTAAATTATTACGTACCCATCGAGTTGCTTCTATAAAATCGATAGCATTTTTTCTGTGTTCTTCCATTCCTGTAGCTACTGGGAAAATATTTAAATCGAAGATGATATCTTCTGAAGGAAATCCAACTTTATCTACTAAAACTTTATACGAACGTTCAGCTATTTCTATTCTTCGTTGATAATTATCTGCTTGCCCAACTTCATCAAATGCCATTACAATTACTGCAGCTCCATAGCGCTTTATTTGAGTTGCTTCCCAAATAAATTTTTCTTCACCTTCTTTTAAACTAATAGAATTGACAACGCATTTCCCTTGTACTACTTGTAAGCCAGCTTCTATAATTTCCCATTTAGAGCTATCTATCATAATAGGAACACGACAAATATCAGGTTCGGCAGCAATCAAGTTTAAAAAACGAACCATGGCTTCTTTTCCGTCAATTAAACCATCATCCATATTAATATCGATAATTTGTGCTCCTCCATCTACTTGATGCCTTGCTATAGCGAGTGCTTCGTCATATTTTTCTTCTTTTATTAACCGTAAAAATTTACGAGATCCAGCTACATTGGTACGTTCGCCTACATTAATGAAGTTGCTATTTTCGGTAATAATTAAAGGCTCTAAACCCGATAAACGCATGAATTTTCTTTGTTGTGTACTCATCTTCATTTAATTTTCAACAGTATGAATGTTTAAAACTTCTCTTGGTTTATATTTAGCTGCTACTTCAGCTATGGCAGCAATATGTTTTGGTGTGGTTCCGCAGCATCCTCCAATTATATTGATTAACTCCTTTTTTAAATATTCTTCTATTTGCAAAGCCGTTTCTTCTGGCGTTTCATCATATTCACCAAAAGCATTTGGAAGTCCAGCATTTGGATGTGCTGACGTAGCAAATTTTGTTTTTGAAGCTATAACTTCTAAGTGTGGTTGTAATAAATTGGCCCCTAGTGCACAGTTAAAACCAACTGATAATAAAGGAATGTGTGAAATAGAAATTAAAAAAGCTTCTGCGGTTTGTCCAGATAATGTTCTTCCTGAGGCATCTGTAATTGTACCCGATACCATTACTGGAACTTCAATTCCTCGCTCGCTTTTTACTTCTTCAATAGCAAACAATGCTGCTTTTGCATTTAATGTATCAAACACTGTTTCTACTAATAAAATATCGGCGCCACCATCTAATAAAGCTTCTACTTGCTCTTTATAAGCTATTCTTAGTTCATCAAATGTAACTGCTCTGTAGCCTGGGTCGTTAACATCAGGAGACATGCTAGCTGTTCTGTTTGTTGGGCCTATAGAACCAGCAACAAACCTGGGTTTATGAGGTTCTTTTTTAGTAAACTCGTTAGCTACTTCTTTTGCTATTTTTGCCGATTCGTAATTTAATTCGTAAACCAAATTTTCCATTTGATAATCGGCCATAGCTATAGTTGTACCAGAAAAAGTATTGGTTTCAACAATATCTGCTCCAGCAGCAAAATATTTTCTATGTACTTCTTTTACTGCTTCTGGTTGGGTAATAGATAATAAATCATTATTCCCTTGGAGAGGAGTGGGGTAGTCTTTAAAACGTTCTCCACGAAAATCTTCTTCTGTGAATTTATATTCTTGAAGCATTGTTCCCATGGCCCCATCGAGCACGAGAATTCTTTTTTGTATTTCTGTATATATGTTTGACATTCCTGATAATTAAAAGTTGTGTTATCAGGAAAAGAGGAAGTAAAATTCTTTCCGTTATCTCTCTGCCAAGCAGTAGAATGTAGCACCTTCTTTGTATATACAAAGGGTTGCTAAGGCTTCAAAGGGTCTATTCCCTCCACCTTTCTTGATAACATCAATTAAGTTAATGAACTATGGTGCAAATCTATTAGTTTATTTTTAGTTTCCCAATAAATTATTCTTTTTATTTAATAAAAAAATCTCACTTACTAGCTGTAAGTGAGATTTTAAGATTTAATGTGTTTCCTAATTTAGTTAGTTGTTTTCCATTATGATAATTTTATCGAAGATTAACATTAAATCTACCACAAAAGTAAAAGCATCATTTTTTAATGATGTCTATAAATTTTCAAAATACTTTATAAACCATATAATTCTGAAGATAAATAACGATCACCTCTATCACAAACTATAGCAACAACGACTCCTTTTTCTATAGAGTTGGCTACTTTAAGTGCTGAGGCAAAAGCACCACCACTACTCATACCTGCAAAAATTCCTTCTTGTTCGGCTAGTTTTATAGTTGCTTCCTCTGCTTCTTGCTGATTTACCTCTAAAATTCTATTGATTTTTTGTGGTTTAAAGATAGCTGGTAAATATTCTTGTGGCCATTTTCTAATTCCAGGGATTTTAGCGCCGTCTTTAGGTTGTACTCCTATGATTTGAATTTGATCATTTTGTTCTTTTAAGTAATCTGAAACGCCAGTTATGGTACCTGTTGTACCCATGGCTGATACAAAATGTGTTATTTGTCCCTCTGTATCTTTCCAAATTTCAGGACCTGTAGTTGTATAATGTGCTTTTGGATTATCAAAATTATCAAACTGATTTAATCTAAAATATCCTTTTTTATATTTCAATTCTAAAGCATGGTCTATAGCTCCTTCCATTCCTAAAGCACTTGGAGTTAAAATAACCTCTGCACCATAAGCTCTCATGGTTTTTACTCTTTCAACAGTAGCATGTTCAGGCATTACTAATACCATATTAACTCCTAACACCTTTGCCATTAAAGCTAGTGCAATACCAGTGTTTCCACTAGTTGCTTCTACTAAAGTGTCACCCTTTTTTATGTTTTTCCTTTTGATGGCTTCGGAAATCATAAAATAAGCAGCTCTGTCTTTTACACTACCACCAGGGTTGTTCCCTTCTAGTTTCAATAATAATTTAACATTGGGTTTATTGAAAGCATTTGTTATTTCTACAAGAGGAGTATTTCCTACAAAATCGATAATACTTTTTGTTTTCATGATTTGTTTCTTATTGTGAAAATCATTTTGCATATGACTTTCTGGTGGTAATTTTATTTTCTGATTCGTAAGTAACAATTGATCCTTCTGGAACTGATTCTGTTACACACACGTTAGCACCAATAATGCTATTTTGACCTATAACTACGTTTCCTCCTAAAACGGTGGCATTAGCGTAAATAGTTACATTATTCTCTATGGTTGGATGTCTTTTTGTTGAAGCTAATTCTTTTTTTACTTGAAGTCCCCCTAGAGTTACTCCTTGATAAATCTTTACATTATTTTGAATATGTGTAGTTTCACCAATAACAATTCCTGTAGCATGATCGATAAAAAATGAAGCACCTATAGTTGCACCAGGATGAATATCTGTACCTGTTACTCCATGGATGTATTCACTCATCATACGAGGTAAAATAGGTACGTTTAATTTTACCAATTCATGACTTAATCGATATACTGCTATTGCATGAAAACCAGGGTAGGCTAAATAGACTTCTTCTAGGCTTTTACATGCTGGATCATTTTGTTCAAAAGCTAAAGCATCTAAATCTAATTGTTCTCTTATTCTACAAAAGGACTCTTGGTACAATGCCCAAATACTTTCTCCTTCAAGAATGTTTAACTCTTTTAAAATAATAATGAATTGACTTTTTAAATGTGTAGCTTTTTCTTGGCATACATCACTAAATAAAGCATAGAATAGCTGTTTTGTAAAAGTTTCTACATTGTCTTTTAATGATAAATTATAATTTTTAAACTGCATTTTAATAGTACTTTTCTGTATGAAATTAATTTTCGGGTGCCAATTCTATTTCCAAACCTTCTAGCTCAGGAGTTATTTGTATTTGACAGCCTAAACGACTATTTTTCTCTACATGAAATGCTTCTGCTAACATTAAATCTTCATCAGGAGTCATTTCTGATAATTGATGATTTGATTTTACATAACATTGACAAGATGCACACATAGCCATACCTCCACAAATACCAATTGTACCTTCTTCTGCCAGTTCATAGGAACGGACAATTTCCATTAAGTTCATTGCCATATCGGTAGGTGCAATTACTTCATGGAGTATTCCTTCCCGATCGGTTATTTTTATATTGATATCTGACATTGTGTTATTTTTTAATTGATTGCTTTTACTACAGCTTTTGGAGCTTCTTTTTTTGAACCATCAAAACCTTCAACACCTCCAACAGTTGTGTATTTCATTACATATTTTTTATCAGGATGTATACGCTGAAAAGCACTTTGACACATCAATGTAGCTTCGTGAAATCCACATAAAATCAGTTTTAATTTTCCAGGATATGTATTAACATCTCCAATGGCATAAATACCTGGTATGTTTGTTTGATAATCTAAAGCGTTGTTTACTTTTATGGCATTTTTTTCTATTTCAAGTCCCCAGTTAGCAATAGGTCCTAGCTTTGGTGATAAACCAAATAATGGAATAAAATGATCTGTTTCATAAATATATGGCTCTTTGTCTTTTTCTACTATTTGAACAGCATTAACATGCTCGTCTCCATAAACTTCCTTTATTTCTGCAGGTGTTATTAAATGAATTTTTCCAATATCTTTTAACTCTTGTACTCTCTCTACAGAGTCTAAGGCTCCTCTAAATTCATTTCTACGGTGAACTAAAGTTACTTCCGAAGCAATGTCAGCTAAATATATAGCCCAGTCTAAAGCCGAATCACCTCCACCAGCTATAACCACTTTTTTATTCCTATAAATTTCTGGTTCTCTAATAATGTAAGCTACTCCTTTGTCTTCATAATTTGAAATATTAGGAATAGGTGGTTTCCTAGGTTCAAAACTTCCTAAGCCACCTGCTATAGCTACCACCGGAGCATGATGCTTTGTTCCTTTGTTTGTGGTAACTATAAAAGTTCCATCTTCTTGTTTTTCTATAGTGTCAGCTCTTTCTCCTAAGGTAAATCCTGGTTCAAATTGTTTTATTTGTTCCAATAAATTTTTTGTCAAATCACCTGCTAGAATCTCAGGATAAGCAGGGATGTCATAAATAGGTTTTTTAGGATATATTTCTGAACATTGCCCTCCTGGTTGAGGTAATGCATCAATTAAATGACACTTTAATTTTAATAATCCTGCTTCAAAAACTGTAAAAAGTCCTGTAGGACCCGCTCCTATAATTAATATATCTGTTGTAATCATTTTTATTTTTTTGTCACTAGTGTGAAGAGTCGTAAAAAACCTCTTTTTAAGATTCTTTTACTTCTGTTCTTAGCTTATTAAACCTTCTGTTAACTTGTTTAATGTTTCTACTTTTTCTTCAAAATTACCTTTGATGGTCTTTCTGTACTTATTTAAATTTTGAACTAATTCATTAATGTCTTCTGGAATTACTTCTTCAAAAAACTGACGTAACCTTTTAGCTGTTGTTGGAGATTTTCCATTAGTTGAAATAGCTACTTTGACATTTCCTTTTGTTACTATTCCACCTAAATAGAAATCACAGAGATGAGGTGTGTCTGCAACGTTTACCAATAAGTTTTGTTCTTTACAATCGTTGTAAGCTTGTATGTTTACATAGTTGTTATCTGTAGCAACAATAACCAAATCTTTATTATGTAAATGACTTACTTTGTATGCTTCTTGAATTATTTCAATATGATGCTTTTCAGCTAAGCTTTTTACTTCTGGAAGTATATTGATTGCTACTATTTGAACTTTTGCATTTGGGCTTGATTTTAATAAAAAACTCAATTTTTCCAATCCAACATTACCTGCACCTATTAAGAGAACATTTAATTGATGTACTTTTAAAAAGATAGGGTAGAGGTTATTTTTTTCTTCTACTATCATACCGCGATATTGGTTTTTATTTGCGATTGTACCAATTGAAGTTCTGCCCTATGTTTTACAACTTCTCCTAATACTATGATTGCCGGATTACTTAATTTGTTTTTTGTAACTACTTCCTCTATAGTGTTTACAGTACCAATTCCGATTTTTTCTTGTGGAGTAGTACCGTTTTGAATAATAGCTACAGGTAAATCATGCTTTTTTTCTTTTTGAAAAAGTTGAATAATTTCTGATAATTTGCCCATTCCCATTAATATAACTACAGTAGCATTAGACTTTGCGGCTAAAGCGACATCACTAGAAATTTGATGCTTTTTTGTTGTTCCTGTAATTACCCAGAAACTTTCTGAACTTCCACGTTTTGTTAAAGGAATATTTTGATATGCAGGAACTGCTAATGATGATGAAATACCAGGAACTACATCTGTTTGTAGTCCAAATTTTGCAGCATATTCCATTTCTTCTGCACCTCTACCAAAAATAAATGGATCACCTCCTTTTAAACGTACCACATGTCCATGTGAATGACCTCTAGCTACTATTAGTTCATTAATTTGTTCTTGTTGATAACGGTAACAGCCTCTTCTTTTACCAACAAAAATTATTTCAGCATTTGGATTTACATATTTTAATAAATCATTGTTAACCAAAGCATCATATAACACTACATCTGCTTGTTTTAAAGTATTGATTGCTTTTAAGGTGATTAGTTCTACATCACCAGGACCAGCACCCACTACGGTTAATTTTGGTAGATTTCTCATGTCTCTTTATGTTTAACTTTCTACTACTTGCTTCCTGTATGCATCTACCGTTTTATAAAACGATTTTGCTTCTTTCAGATACTTTTTAGCGAAAGCTTCTGTTGGGTTATTTTCTTTTATTTGATATACAAAATCAGTAAATGAAGTTGGTAATTCAATCTTATTTGTACTGATAAATACTTCATCAAAGTTTTTAACAATACTAGCTTGTGTATTGGTTTTTGCTCCTTCTGAAGTTAACAATGCTTTTGCAGTATTGATGATTGCTGAATATGAATGATATATGCTGTCTGACCATTGCTTTTCATTCAATGCACCAGTAGCATTTTCTATTTTTTCTTCACTTTCAAATAGTAAGGTTGCAATCAAGTCGATAACAACTCCAGCACATTCTCCAACACCAATGGCTTTTACATAGTTTTTATCATGACCCCAATCAATAAAATCATCCTGGTTTAAATTGGAAGTATCTGATAAATGTTTTAATAAATCATAGAAATAGGTTTTTCCATATCTATCATAATATGTTAAGAAGTCTTCTTTTTCTTGTTTATGATCTTCAAAATCATTTAAAAGAATACGTAGAGCTTCAGGACCTCTTTTGCTTGGTATTTTTACTAGTTTATCAGAAAAACGTCCTTTACCATTACCTAAAACACCTCCACCAATTAATACTTGAAGGGCAGGAGCTAATAAGTTTCCAACTTTAACAGACATCCCTTGAAACCCTATATGTGCCATATTGTGTTGTCCACAAGCATTCATACAACCACTAATTTTAATAGTGATGTTTTTATTATTTACATATTGTGGATATTCTGATTTTAATACACGCTCTAATTCTGTTGCAATACCTGTACTACTTGAAATACCTAAGTTACAAGTATCAGTTCCTGGGCATGCTGTAATATCTGTTAAGCTGTTATAGCCTATTTCTGTAAAACCTAATTTTTCTAATTCAACATAAAAGAATGGTAAAAACTCTTCTCTGACGTGACGGATTAAGATATTTTGACGCAATGTAAAACGCAATTCATTTGCTGCATACTTTTTAATTAAATCTGCAAGTAAACGAGCCTTGTCTGTGTAAAAATCTCCCAAAGGAACTTTAATTCCAATGGCATATAATCCTTTTTGTTTTTGTTGAATAACATTGGTTTCTTTCCAGTTTTGATAAGCTTCGTTATCAGTTATTTTTACTGAAGGAATTTCCGATGTTTCAAATTTAACTTCCTTTTCAAAATCAGATGTGTCTATTGGATATTTTTGATTAGCAAATGCTTTTTGTTCTTCAGAAACTAATTTTAAAAAGGCATCAACTCCTAAATCTTTAACTAAAAATTTTAAACGTGCTTTTGCTCTTTTTGAACGTTCCCCATGCCTATCAAAAACTCGTAAAACCCCTTCAATAGTAGGAATTAATAAATCAGCTTCTAAAAATTCATAGATAACATCAGCATGTCTAGGTTGCGAACCTAATCCTCCTGCTAATAAAACTTTAAAGCCTTTAATTTCTTTACCTTCTATAGTTTTTGTTTTAGCAATAAAGCCTAAATCATGCATAAAACTCAATGCTGTATCATGGTCTGTTGCAGAAAAAGACATCTTAAATTTTCTTCCCATTTCCTGACAAATAGGGTTACGTAAGAAAAATCGAAATGTAGCATGTGCATAGGGGGTTACATCAAAAGGTTCATTGATGTCTATCCCAGCAGTTTCAGAAGCTGTAACATTTCTAACTGCATTTCCACAAGCCTCGCGTAAGGTGATATCATCTTTTTCTAATTGTGCCCATAATTCAGGAGTTCTATCTAAACTCACATAGTGAATTTGTATGTCTTGACGAGTTGTAATATGTAAGCGTCCTCTTGAGTATTCGTCCGATACATCAGCTATTCGATGTAATTGTTCGCTAGTAACTTTACCATAAGGTAGTTTTATACGGATCATTTGTACTCCAAACTGACGTTGACCGTATACACCTCTTGCCAAACGTAAACTTCTAAAGCGTTCTTCGTCTATTTGACCTTCTTTAAATAAACGGATTTTACGTTCTAATTCTAGAATATCTTTTTCTACAATTGGATTCTCTATTTCGGTTCTAAAACTTTGCATTACTTTATTTTTTAAAGCTCGTAAGCGTTACTTTTTTTAATTGTGTAAGAACTGCTGTTTTGCTAATAGTTCTTCTTCTGTTTCAATAATGTCTTCATCAGGAACACAACAATCTACTGGGCAAACTGCTGCACATTGTGGTTCTTCATGAAATCCTTTACACTCTGTACATTTGTCTGGAATAATGAAATAGTACTCGTCAGAAATTGGTTCTTGATCTTCATTTGCGTCTATTTCTGTTCCATTCAATAATTGAATATTTCCATTTAATGAGGTTCCTTCGTTATAATTCCAGTCTGAAGCTCCTTCATAAATAGCTGTATTTGGGCATTCTGGTTCGCATGCTCCACAATTGATGCACTCATCTGTTATTATAATTGCCATTTGATTTTCTTATTATTGAATAAAGCCTACTCCGGCTGTATTGTTGGTTTTTGGATTGATTAAAATGAAAGTTCCATTAGCTTTGTTTTTCTGGTAAGAATCATAAAACAATGGTTTGCTAACTTTTAAGGTTACATCGCCAATTTCATTTAAAGTTAATTGTGATGGATTTTCTTCCTTACCTGAAAAATCTGTTTTTATGATGGACGATAAAGACATAATTTTTGCCTGTGCATCATTTACTCCATGTTTTATATAATATTTATCAGAAGCTTGTAATGGATTTTTATCCATCCAACAAATTGTAGCAGTTAATTCTTTTGATACCGTAGGAACTTCTTTTGTTTTTACTAACATGTCTCCACGGCTTACATTTACATTGTCTTCCAACGTAATAGTTACAGAACTTCCTCTTTTTGCCTGTAAGTATTCTTTATCAAAAAAATGAATACTCTTTATTTTGGATTCAGTAGCAGAAGGTAATACAGTAACAGAATCGCCAACTGCTAAATTCCCTCCATAGATTTTACCAGCATAACCTCTGAAATCATGATAATCATCTGTTTTAGGTCTGATTACTGTTTGCACAGGAAACCGTGTTTGTGATTGTTCTTCTATATCATCAGCTTGTAAACTCTCTAAATGATTTAGTAATGTTTCTCCATTATACCAAGGAGTATTCTCTGATTTTTCAACTACATTATCTCCTTTTAATGCAGAAAGAGGGATAAAGGTTAATTGCTGATTTTTATAAGCACTTTTGCTAGCTAAATACTCAATTTCATTTTTTATTTGATTAAACTTTTCTTCTGAATAATCAACTAAATCCATTTTGTTAATGGCTATTACTACATTTTTTACTCTCAATAAGTTGTTGATGAAAAAATGACGGTATGTTTGCTCTATAACTCCGTTTCGAGCATCTATCAAAACAATAGAAGCTTGTGAGTTTGAAGCACCAGTAACCATATTTCTGGTGTATTCTATATGTCCAGGTGTATCAGCTATAATGAAACTTGTTTTTGGTGTTGAAAAATATATGTGAGCTACATCTATAGTAATTCCTTGTTCTCTTTCGGCAACCAAGCCATCGGTAGCTAATGAAAAATCTAAGTAATCAAAGCCTCTTTGTCTACTTTTTTCTTCAATGGCTTCTAGTTTGTCATCAGTTAATGAGTTAGTATCGTATAGTATACGACCGATTAATGTACTTTTACCATCATCGACACTACCTGCAGTTGCTATTTTTAGTACGTTCATTTTATGTATTAGTTGTTGTGTAACAACTTGTGTTTAAATGTTTGTTATAAGTTTTAAAAGTATCCTTGTTGTTTTCTTTTTTCCATTGCAGCTTCCGATCGTTTGTCATCTATTCTAGCACCTCTTTCGGAAATTGTTGATACTTTAATTTCGTTTACTACGGTGTTTATATCTACAGCATTGGATAGTACTGCAGCTGTACAGCTCATATCTCCAACTGTTCTAAAACGTACCATTCGTTCTTCAACTTTTTCATTTTCATCTCTATAAACCACATCATCTTCTGCAGACCATATAAGTCCATCTCTTAAAAATGTAGCTCTTTTGTGAGCGAAATAAATAGAAGGGATTTCGATATTCTCATCTCTTATATAAGACCATACATCTAATTCTGTCCAGTTAGAAATAGGGAAGACTCTTACATTTTGACCTAAATCAATTCTTCCGTTTAACATATCGAATAATTCTGGACGTTGATTTTTTTCATCCCATTGCCCAAAATCATCACGAACAGAGAAAATTCGTTCTTTAGCTCTTGCTTTCTCTTCATCTCTGCGGGCTCCACCGATACATGCATCAAAACCAAATTCATCAATTGCATCTAATAACGTTTCTGTTTGCAGCATGTTTCGGCTAGCGTACTTTCCAGTTTCTTCTTTTACTCGACCTTTATCAATATTATCCTGAACATTTCTAATAATTAAATCAACGTTGAGGTCTTTTGCTAAACGATCTCTAAATTCTATTGTCTCAGGAAAATTATGTCCAGTATCTATGTGTAAAAGAGGAAAAGGGATTTTAGCAGGATAAAATGCTTTTTGGGCTAATCTTACTAATGTTATACTATCTTTTCCACCAGAAAACAGTAATACTGGTTTTTCAAATTGAGCAACAACTTCTCTAAATATATATATGGCTTCGCTTTCTAAAGCTCCTACTTTTATTGTTTCTGTATTCATAATCATATTCTTTAAATATGTAAACCACATTCTCTATTACTTTCTACTTTTGTTGGATCGAAATATTTAAATTCATTTGGTAAATTATGTTGTTCTAAATATTCGTCTAATTCCTTATCTGACCAATGATAAAATGGACTCACTTTTAAAATTCCGTCTTTGCTAAAAGAAAGTATTCCTATATTATCTCTAAATGCTGTTTGCCCTTTTCTTAAATTGGTAAACCAAACTTCTGGTTGATGTTCTTTAATCGCTCTTTTAAATGGTTCTAATTTTACTTGTTCTGTAAATAAAGCATGGTCTTTATGTTCTATAGAAGGAACTCCTAATACAATATTTCTATGAGCCACTGTTTGTTTAGGAACATATAAATGAACATTCAAGCCTAATTTTTCAATTAATTCCTCAGCATGTTTGTAGGTTTGTGGTGTGTTGTAACCTGTATCGCACCAAATAACCTTTATGTAAGGGTTTTTTCTAGACACTAAGTGTAAAATGGCTACTTCATAAGGTCTAAAGTTTGTTGTAATAATTGTTCTTTTCTTTAATTCGAAAACCCATTCTATAATTTGTTGTGGAGTTAACTTTGCTAACCCTTGGTTTAATTCTTCAATATTTAATTGACTTTCTAAGCTCATTTTTTGCCCCATTTTATTTTGTTCCAAACTCTTTCATGAAAAAAGTACAACACCATTTTTGTGATTAACTCAATGCTTCCTATTGAAAATGCTGTGGCTACTTCTCCGGTAATTAACCATGATATTAATATGGTATCTATTGTTCCTATAACTCTCCAGCTAATTGATTTTACAATGCTTCTCAACGGATTTTCAGAAGCTTTATCTAGCGTGTAATTTTTCTTATTTTCTATTATTTGTTCTAAAATCATTTTTAAATTCTATTACCCTATCGGGTAACTAGGTTTTAAGAAGTGACAAATGTATACATTCATTTTAAATGTGAAAACATTTATTTGAAAATTTTACAATAGAATAACATTTGTGTTATTTTACACTAAATCTGCTAGTGTATTATTACGAAGTACTTGTAGGGTATTATCCCTAACTTGAATCATTAATTTATGTACTGAACATGCATCTTCATCAGGGCAGTCATCACACTTTTCATAATAATTTAAGCTTACACAAGGGAGCATAGCAATAGGACCTTCTAAAGTTCTGATAACATCAGTCATCTTAATTTCTGAGGCTTCTTTTAACATATAGTAACCTCCACCTTTGCCTTTTTTGGCTCCTAAAAATCCTGCTTTTCGTAAGGTAAGTAATATACTTTCTAAAAATTTATGTGATATATTTTCACTCTCGGAAATAGTAGCTATTTGTACTTTATTTCCTTTTTCTTGTCTTGCAATAAAGGTTAGTGCCTTTAAACCGTATTTTGTTTTCTTAGAAAGCATATTACAAAAATACACTTTATTTACTTTTTAAGTATCTAATGCTTGTGTTAAATCGTTAATAATATCATCTATATTTTCTAAACCAACGGAACAGCGTACCAATCCGTTTGTGATACCAACTTCTAACCTGTCTTCTTCACTCAACTTACTATGAGTTGTAGATGCAGGATGAGTAACTATGGTTCTTGTATCTCCTAAGTTTGCCGATAACGAACATAACTTTATGGCATTTAGAAAGCTACGTCCAGCTTCAATTCCACCTTTAATTTCAAAAGCCACAATATTGCCTCCTAATTTCATTTGTTTTTTTGCTATTTCATGTTGAGGATGTGATTTTAAAAAAGGATATTTTACAAGGTTTACCTTTGGATGTTTTTCTAAAAATGTAGCCACTTTTAAAGCATTTTCACAATGTTTTTCAACCCTGATACTTAAGGTTTCTAAACTTTTAGATAATACCCATGCATTAAAAGGGGACATAGCTGGACCAGTATTTCTTGAAAAAAGATAAATTTCACGAATCAATTCTTTTTTTCCAACGGTAATTCCTCCTAGAACTCTTCCTTGTCCATCAATTAATTTAGTAGCTGAATGGATAACTAAATCGGCACCAAAATTAATTGGGTTTTGTAGGTAAGGAGTAGCAAAACAATTGTCAATTACTAAAAGTAAGTTGTGTTTTTTAGCAATATTTCCTAGTAATTCTAAATCAATAATATCTACTGCTGGATTTGTAGGTGTTTCTGCATATAGAATTTTTGTATTTGGCTGAATTAACTGCTCAATTTTTTCAACTTCATTTATTTTGAAGTAGCTTGTTTCAATATTCCATTTTGGTAAATATTTTGTAAATAAACTATGGGTTGACCCAAATACAGATCTACATGAAACAATATGGTCTCCAGCATTTAATAAAGCCCCAAAAGTAGAAAATACAGCAGCCATTCCAGTAGCAAAAGCATAGCCAGCTTCAGCTCCTTCCATTTGCACTATTTTATTTACAAATTCTGTAGTATTTGGATTTGAAAATCTACTGTATAGATTTTTATCTTTTTCTTCAGCAAAAGAAGCACGCATGTCTTCTGCATCATCAAATACAAAACTTGATGTCAAATATAACGGAGTTGAATGCTCTGAAAATTGAGAGCGTTCAGTTTGTGTTCTAATAGCTTTTGTTTCGAAATGGTTGCTCATTATTTTTATATTTAAGAACTATTAAATAGTGGTTTAATGTTTAGTTGTTGTTATTAGCTAATCGTAAAATATCTCCAAATACTCCTCTGGCTGTTACTTTTGCTCCAGCTCCAGCTCCTTGAATTACAATTGGCTGCTCTCCGTAAGATTCTGTGTAAATTTCGAAAATAGCATCAGAGCCTTTTAAACTTCCAAGAGGTGAATTGATAGGAACAGAAGTTAGTTTTACACTTAAGTTTCCTTTTGTTTGTTGTAGGTCTCCAGATAAGTCTCCTATATATCTTAATACATGATTTGATTCTTGATTTTCTTTTAATTTTTGGAAAGAAAAATCTAATTTTTCTAAATCAGATAAAAAGGCTGTAGAAGAAATATTTTGAAGTTCTTTTGGAATTAAATTTTCTATTGAAATATCTTCAAATTCATTTTCTAAGTCAAGTTCTCTGGCTAAAATCAATAGTTTTCTAGCAACGTCATTACCACATAAATCTTCGCGAGGGTCTGGTTCTGTTAACCCTTTGTCTATTGCTTCTTGTAATACCGTTGAAAATGCCGAGTTACTTGATGAATAATGATTGAATATATAACTTAAAGATCCAGAAAAAACACCTCTAATTCTGGTAATATTTTCTCCTGAGTCATGTAATAGTTTAATAGTGTCAATTAATGGTAATCCCGCACCAACATTGGTTTCGTATAGATATTTCTTATTGGTGCTTTCTAACGTTTTTCTTAGATTTTTATAAGACTTATATGATACTGTATTGGCTATTTTATTAGATGAAACCAAATCGAAACCAGCATTTACTAAAGGAATATAGTTATTAATAAAATCGGTACTTGCCGTATTGTCAACAGCAATTAAGTTTTCTAAATGGTTTTCTTTAGAGAAGTCAATAATATCTTGAACTATTGTGCTGCTTTCTTTTGAATCTTCTAAATCTTTGTTCCAATTTTTAGTTGCTCCATCTTTAGTTAAAAGTGCTTTTTTGGAGTTGGCAATAGCAAAAATATTTAATTGTATTTTTCGTTTTTCTAAAATGGCCTTTGCATTTTCTAATATTTGTTCTATTAGAGTTCCTCCAACTAAACCTTTACCAAAAAGAGCAATGTTTATTTTTTTAGAAATTCCAAAAACTTGTCCATGGATAACGTTTAAAGCTTTGTGTAATTCTTCTTTTTTTACAACCAAGCTAATGTTTTTGCCTGTAACAGTATTATTAAATAATAATGGTATTATTTGATTTTTGATTAAGGCATTATAAGGATGATGGAATTCACTTAAATCTTGTCCGATTATTGATATTACAGCAATATCTTTTACTACAGATATTTTATGGACATCTTTAGTATAAAACTCATTTTCAAACTCTTTATTTAATGCTTTTACAGATTCTTCAGCTCTGGTTTTTTCAACAACCAATCCAATGCCTCTTTCTGAAGATCCTTGAGAAATAAAACTAACACTAATATCAGAACTACTTAAGGTTTTAAAAATACGAGCATCAACACCAACTTTTCCTAATAAACCTCTTCCTTCAAAGTTTAATAAAGCTACATTATCTAAAACGGATAATGATTTTATTCCTTTTGAAGTAGATTTAGAGGTTATTAAAGTTCCTTTATCGTTAGGATTAAAGGTATTTAATATTCTTAAATTGATATTTTTTTCAAGTAAAGGAATAATTGTTTTGGCATGTAAAATATTAGCACCAAAGTTTGCTAATTCGTTTGCTTCAGAAAAAGAAAGACTTTCTATCTTTTTAGCATCACTTACCAAATCTGGATTAGCTGTAAATATTCCATCAACATGTGTGTAATTTTGTAATTCATCAGCATCTAAATAATTAGCCAATAAAGATGCCGTATAATTACTACCATTTCTTCCAAGAGTGGTGGTTTCATTTTTTAAGTTTGAAGCAATAAAACCAGATACTACATTTACAGTAGCATTATTAAATTGGCTAAAATGTTTTTTAACATTCTCCTTAGAAACCTCTAAAATTGGTTGTGCATTACCAAAATTTTCATCGGTTTTTAACAGTATTCTTGAATCTGTAGGATTTGCATTAATTCCTTTTTGCTGTAATAATTCAGAAACAGTTTTTATAGATAGTAATTCACCCTGTGCTAAAACTTCATCTTTTATTTTAATACTATAATCACCTAATAAGTTTACTCCTTCAAATAATTTCTCTAAACGAGAGAATTCTGAAGAAAAATCTATTAATGGAGTTAATAGTGATTGTTCATGTTTAAAAGCTTCAAGTTGTTGTTGGTATGCTTCGTTTTTAGCGGCCTTATTTAAAATGTCTTCTAAAGTATCGGTAGCGTTTCCACGGGCAGAAACAACAACAGCAATGTTTTCACCATCATTAATTTTATTTTCTATAATAGAAATTACATTGTGTATTCCTTTGTTTGACAATGATTTTCCACCAAATTTTAAAACTTTCATTTTGTTGTTTTTTGAATTTTTATTGAATATGGGTTCAATAATTTCTTTTAGTTGTTCGTATTCTATTAAAAAAGCATCATGACCGTGGTCAGAGTTAATTTCATTATAAGTTACATTTGAATGTACTGTTGCAAGTTCCTTGTGTGTTTCTCTATTTTCTTCAGCAGTAAAAAACAAATCAGAATCAACACCTATAATATGAATGTCGGCTTTAATCGTTTCTAACACATTTAAAACTTTACGTTCCTTGGTTACATCAATTGTTTTTAATAATTGATTCATTAATTTATAAGATGCTAATTGATAGCGCTCTTGTAATTTTTTACCATGATGAAGTAACCAGCTTTCTACATTGAAGATTTGTAATTCTTCATTTTTTGAACGTTGAAAACGTTTTTTAAAAGACTCTGGAGTACGGTAACAAAGCATAGCATGCATGCGAGCATCGTGTACTGGATTACTAGAATTGGTTAAAAACTGTTCTTGAATTTGGCAATTCGCAATTAGCCAATCGGTAGACTTCCAATCTGTAGCAACAGGAATCAAATATTCAGTTATTGTTGGTTTTAAAACGGCCATTTCCCAAGCAATGCCTCCTCCTAAAGAACCACCAATTAAAGCAAATAGCTTTTTAATGTTTAGTTTTTCTAAGCCTAATAAAAAGATATTGGCAATGTCTCTAGCTACAAAACTTTTGTAATCATCTATTAAGAAATCATCATAACCATTACCAGGAATATTAAAACATAAAACAGTATACTTTTGAGTATCTATCACTTTATTCTTTCCAATAATATCTTTCCACCAACCATTTTCGCCAGCAACATTACTATTTCCTGTTAATGCATGATTAATTAGAATAACAGGAGCAGTACCCAAATGTTTCCCAAACAACTGATAACTTAAAGGTATATCATTAAACTGGGCACCACTTCCTGTTGTGTAACTAAGAATATTTATATGTAATAATTTGCTTTTCATTATTTAAAGTAGTCTTTAAACTTTTAAACAAGAGCTCCCTTTGGTATTTTATTGAAGGCTTCTTTTAGGTCTGATTTTAAATCGTCAATGTTTTCTAAACCAACAGATAATCTTATTAAATCTTCTGTAACACCAGCACTAGCTTGTTCTTCAGGATTTAATTGTTGATGTGTAGTGCTTGAAGGATGAATAATTAAAGATTTTGTATCTCCAATATTTGCTAAAAGTGAAAATGTTTTAGTGGTATTAGCTATTGTTTTTGCTGCTTCAAAACCACCTTTAGCTCCAAAAGTGACTATTCCGCTTTGACCTTTTGGTAAATAATTATTGGCTAAGGTTTTGTATTTACTACTTTTTAAACCAGGATAGTTTACCCAAGCAACCTCTTCTTGTTCTTCTAACCATTGGGCTAATGCTAAAGCATTTTCTGAATGCTTTTGAATTCTAATGTTTAAGGTTTCTAACCCTTGAATAATGTTAAAAGCGTTTGTTGGACTTAAAGCGCCTCCAAAATCACGTAAGCCTTCTAAAATTAATTTAAAAGTATAAGATTCGGCTCCTAAAGTTTCATAGTATTTTAAACCATGATACCCCGCTGAGGGTTCTGTAAATTCAGGAAATTTACCATTAGCCCAATTAAAAGTACCAGCATCGATAATTGCACCTCCTAAAGAGTTTCCTTGTCCGCCAATGTATTTAGTTAAAGAGTGAATAACAATATCAGCTCCATGCTTGATTGGGTTTAGTAGGGCAGGAGTAGCAACGGTATTATCGACAATGAAAGGGACTTCTGCTTTTTTTGCTTGCTTAGAAATAGCTTCTAAGTCTAAAACATCAAGCTTAGGGTTACCTAAAGATTCAACAAAAAATGCTCTTGTATTTTCTTGAACAGCTTTACCGAAATTTTCAGGATCAGAAGCATCAACAAAAGTTGTAGTAATACCCAAACGAGGTAAGGTAATATTTAATAAATTGTAAGTTCCGCCGTATAAACTACTAGATGCTACAATATGATCGCCTGCTTTTAGTAAGGTTAATAATCCTGTAGAGATGGCAGCGGTACCAGAAGCAAAAACAACAGCACCAATTCCTCCTTCCAAAGAAGCTAAACGCTCTTGTAAAATTTGATTTGTAGGATTGTTTAGTCGAGTATAAATAAATCCTAATTCTTTTAATGAAAAAAGATTTGCTGCATGATCAGAGTCATTGAAAACATAAGAGGTTGTTTGATAAATAGGAACGGCTCTTGTGCCTCCTGTTTGTTTTACATCATGTCCTGCGTGCAACGCTTTTGTTGCAAATTTTTGTGTACTCATTTTTCTTGTTTTTGAGTTAATAAATAATTAAACCAAAAGCCAAATGCGTCAATGTTTTGACGTACTTACTAGAAAAATGTTATTAAGAAATATTAGAAATTTCAGTATGAATTTATAGAAATTTCTTTTTGGTTATCTATCCTTGTAGCTACATCTCGATTTTTTACCGAAGTAACATTTTGGTAGAATTTAGCACCTTCTTTGTATAGAACAAAGGGTTGCTAAGGCTTCATAGGGTCTAATCCCTCCACCTTTCTTGATAACATCGTCAATAAGTGATTGAACTTTTACGAATGCAAATATTCAGTTATAAAAATTTAATTTCCTAATATTTTTTACTTTTTTTTATTTTTTAATTCGTTATATACTACGTATATAGAATTTTATTTTTAATTCTTTTTTAACAAAAAGCTTTTTAAAGTTTGAATTTAATCAATAACTTTGCGGCTGAATTTTTGAGGAGAAATTTGATCTGATTGCAACCTCTATAAAAAATGCTAAAGCAGTAATTATCTACTTCTTTTAGCGACCAAGCAATCCAAGTTTTTCTTCCGTTAATTTTTAAAAAGAAGTTTATGTCATATTTATTTACTTCAGAAAGTGTTTCTGAAGGACATCCAGATAAAGTAGCAGATCAGATTTCTGATGCTTTAATAGATAATTTTTTAGCTTTTGATGAAACGTCTAAGGTAGCTTGTGAAACTTTGGTAACTACTGGTCAAGTTGTATTGGCAGGTGAGGTAAAATCTAAAACATATTTAGATGTTCAAAAAATTGCAAGAGATGTAATTAACAAAATAGGATATACCAAAAGCGAATATATGTTTGATGGTAGTTCTTGTGGAGTTTTTTCAGCAATTCACGAGCAATCACCAGATATTAATCAAGGGGTAGAAAGAGCTAATCCAGAAGATCAAGGAGCAGGAGACCAAGGAATGATGTTTGGTTATGCTACTGATGAAACAGATAACTATATGCCTTTAGCATTAGAGTTATCGCACCGTTTGTTAATTGAATTAGCTGAGTTAAGAAGAGAGAATAAAGATATTACTTACTTACGTCCAGATGCTAAATCTCAAGTAACTATTGAGTATTCTGACGATAATGTTCCTCAAAGAATTGATGCTATTGTAATTTCTACTCAGCATGATGATTTTGATGAAAGTGAAGAGGTAATGTTAGCAAAAATTAAGTCTGATATTATATCTATTTTAATACCAAGAGTAGTAGCTAAATTACCAGAGCATATTCAGGTATTATTTACTGATGATATTACGTATCATATTAATCCAACAGGAATTTTTGTTATTGGAGGACCTCATGGTGATACAGGATTAACAGGTCGTAAGATTATTGTTGATACTTATGGAGGTAAAGGAGCTCACGGTGGAGGTGCTTTCTCAGGAAAAGATCCATCTAAAGTAGATCGTTCAGGAGCTTATGCAACTCGTCATATTGCTAAAAACTTAGTAGCTGCTGGTTTATGTAAAGAAGTGTTAGTACAAGTTTCTTATGCTATTGGAGTAGCTAAGCCAACAAGTATTAATGTTGAGACTTATGGAACTGCAACAGTTGATATGACTGATGGTGAGATAAGTAAAGTAGTGGAAACTATTTTTGATATGCGTCCTTATTTTATCGAGCAACGCTTAAAATTAAGAACACCTATTTATTCTGAAACAGCTGCTTACGGACACATGGGAAGAACTCCAGAAAAGAAAACAGTTACTTTTACAAACCCAATGGGAGATACTATTGAGCGTGAAGTAGAAACGTTTACTTGGGAGAAATTAGATTATGTAGATAAAGTAAAAGAGAGTTTTGGTTTATAATAAACTCTGATTAATACAAAAAAAAGCCTTGACATTGTCAAGGCTTTTTTTACGTCTTATTTTATCTGAAAGATAAAAGGCATTCTAGCTTGAATTCCTTTTAGTTTTTTCATTTGGTTTATATTGTCGTATAATTGATAGTGTTCATCACCTAAAGCTTCTTTTAAAATTTCTTCTTTAGAAACTTTACCAAAAGGAGAAAAGTTTAAAGCTTCTTTTAAATCCTTTTTATAGTTAGGATAATTACGGATTTTATAATTTTCAAGGTCAGCTAATTCAGCAGCTATTTCAATAGCATCATTTAAACTTCCTAATTTATCTACCAATCCTTTTTCTATAGCTTCTTTACCACTCCAAACTCTACCTTGAGCAATTTCGTTTACTTGCTCAAAAGTCATATTTCTTCCAGTGGCAACACGATTTACAAAAGTAGTATAAATTTGTTCAACACCTTCTTTAGTAACATCATAAAACTTTTGATTCATAGGTTCAAAAACACTATAACTTGGACTATCATTTGTAGATACTTGCTCGGCATTTATTCCAATATTATCCGCTAATTGATTAAAGTTTGGAATTGCTCCAAACACTCCAATAGAACCTGTAATTGTAGTTGGTTCAGCAATAATTTTGTTGGCATTACAAGCAATATAATAACCACCAGAAGCAGCTACGTTACCCATAGAAACAACTAAAGGTTTCTCTTTTTTAGCTAATTCTAATTCACGCCAAATTAATTCAGATGCCAAAGCACTACCACCTGGAGAGTTAACACGTAAAACGATTGCTTTTACATTTTTATCTTTTCTAGCTTTACGAATAGCTCTATTTGTTAAACCTTGTCCAATAATATCTTCATTTCCTTCTCCATACATAATTTGACCTTGTGCATAAATTACAGCAATTTTGTCTTTACTTGTAGAGGAAACTCTTCCTTTTCCAGATTTGATATAATCTTCTAAACTAATTGTGTTTACTTTTTTGTCAGAGTCTAATTTAAGCTTCTTTTTGTATTCATCTATATAAATAATTCCATCAATTAACTTGTTTTCTTTTGCTAGAGTAGCATTTCTTCCGTTAGCATTATCAGCAATTAAATTTAAATTCTCTACAGAAATGTTTCTGCTGTTGCTAATATCTTCAGTAATTTCAGACCAAATTGAATTTAAAAAAGAAGTAGTTTGTTCGCGATTAGCATCACTCATTTTATTACTTAAGTATGGTTCTACAGCACTTTTATATTTTCCATGACGTATAACCTCCATTTTTACACCGTATTTATCTTCAAAATCCTTGTAGTATAAAATTTCGGTAGATAAACCTTTAAAGTCAATAGCTCCAACAGGGTTTAAAAATACGCTGTCGGCAACTGAACTTAAGTAATAATTCTTTTGAGTATATACATCATTATAGGCATATACAAATTTTCCACTTTCTTTAAATTCTTCAATCTTATTTCTAATAGCTTGGGTTTGTGCAATTCCAGCACTTATATATGTAGTTTTTATACTAATCCCTTTAATATTGTTATCAGTCTTAGCATTTTCTATAGCATTAATAATTTTATTTAAAGCTAATTTTTCATCGTTTAATTCTAAAATTTCAGCTAGTGGATTATCTTCTTTAGGAGCATAATCCTTTATAGGTGTAGCTAGATTTAATTCTAAAACAGAATTTGATTTTACAACTACTTCATCTTCTGATCCTGTAATTGCAGCAATAGCCACAAAGAATATAAATATTAAAAAAATGGCTATAAAAAAACCAAGAATTGATGCTAATAAATTTCTTAAAAACTTCATTTTATATTGTTAAATTTTTTCTGGCAAATATACAGTTTTACAGGAAGTTTGTAATGTTACCTTAAACGTATGCGATATTTGCGCTGTGCGAACTCAAAATAATTAAACAGTTTGTAATTTACATCATACCCATAGTTAATATGAGGACTGTAATCAATTTGGTTTCCATAAATATTTGGATTAAAACCTAATGAATTATTAGCTCTTGAATTCCATATAGTAACATAAATTCGGTTTTTAGTTTCCAAAAAAGACTGAGAGTAAAAACCAACCGGTCTTGCTATTGTTTTTAAATAATTATTAAAGCCAGGATCTAGAATGGTGATTTCATATTCTAAACTATCATTTTTTATAACTACAGGTTCTTCTTTTGAGCTTGAACTGTTTTTTATTGGAGATGAACTACAAGTATAAACTACAACTAGTAGTAGACTAAGTATTGAAAAATATTTTAATGTTTTCATAATCAAAAGATTTAGTAATTATAAAGTTGCAAAAATTATTCCATTTTTCATTGATTTTTAGCCTGTTTAACAGTAATTTTCAGTTTTAAAATAAAGAAATGAAAAAAAGATGCTTTTGGGTAAGTGATGACCCATTATATATAGAATATCACGATAATGAATGGGGAGTTCCTGTATATGAGGATGATAAGTTGTTTGAGTTTTTAATTTTAGAAACGTTTCAAGCAGGTTTAAGTTGGATTACAGTACTTAAAAAGAGGGAAAATTTTAGAGAAGCTTTTGATAGTTTTGATTATAAAAAAATAGCGAATTACGGAGAAGAGAAATTTGAAGAGTTACTTCAAAACGCAGGAATCATAAGAAATAAATTAAAAATAAAAGCAACAATTACCAATGCTCAAGCTTTTATGAAGGTGCAAGAAGAGTTTGGTTCATTTTCAAAATATATTTGGGGGTTTGTAAATGGAAAACCAATTAAAAATTCTTTTTCAAAAAGAGAAGAAGTACCTGCAACTACTGAATTATCTGATGCAATTTCAAAAGATTTAAAAAAGAGAGGATTCAAGTTTGTTGGTTCAACAGTCATTTATGCTCATATGCAAGCTACAGGTATGGTTAACGATCATACGACCGATTGCTTTAGATATAGCGAAGTTTAAAATTCGTACATTTATCAACAGAAAAATCA
Organism: Tenacibaculum aiptasiae; assembly: GCF_965221665.1. Taxonomy (NCBI): domain Bacteria; kingdom Pseudomonadati; phylum Bacteroidota; class Flavobacteriia; order Flavobacteriales; family Flavobacteriaceae; genus Tenacibaculum; species Tenacibaculum aiptasiae. The sequence continues at coordinate 554,911 of NZ_CBDCSN010000002.1, read as the reverse complement.
ATTAAATATTAAAAAATGAAATTAAAACAGATGCTTTGTGCTGCAGCTGCAGTTGGTTTTTTGGTTTCTTGTAATGTAGAGAAGAAAAAAGAACCAAAAGAAGAGGTAAAAAAAGAATCAAAATTTGATTATGAAGTAGAGCAATTTGCAGATATTAAAGTATTAAGATATCAAATTCCAGGATTTGATCAATTAACTTTAAAAGAAAAAAAGTTAGTGTATTACTTAACTCAAGCAGGTTTAGCAGGTAGAGATATTATGTGGGATCAAAATTACCGTCATAATCTTGAAATAAGAACAGCTTTAGAAAAAGTAAATAACGAATTTAAAGGAGATAGAACTTCTCAAGATTTTAAAAACTTTACAACTTATTTAAAGAGAGTTTGGTTTTCAAATGGAATACACCATCATTATTCTAATGATAAAATTAAAGCTGAGTTTTCTAAAGAATACTTAGAAGGTTTATTAAAAGAAACAAACACAACAATTTCGCCAGAAGCTTTAGATGTTATTTTTAACGATAAAGACATGAAAAAGGTGAATAAAAAGGCAGGAGTAGATAATGTATTAGCATCTGCTGTAAACTTTTATGGTCCAGAAATTACAAATAAAGATGTTGAGGATTTTTACGCTACAGCATATAAAGGTCCAGAAAATCAACCAATAGAAGCAGGATTAAATTCTAAATTAGTACGTGAAAACGGAAAGTTAGTTGAGAAAGTATGGAAGTCAGGAGGAATGTATGGAGCTGCAATTGATAAAATTATTTTTTGGTTAGAAAAAGCCAAAGGTGTTGCAGAAAATGAAAAGCAAGCTGAAACATTAAGATTATTAATTGAGTACTATAAAACAGGTAGCTTAGATGTTTGGGATAAATACTGTATCGCATGGGCTACTTCTACAGAAGGAAATATTGATTGGATTAATGGGTTCATAGAAGTATATAACGACCCTAAAGGATATAGAGGATCTTATGAGACAATAGTTGAAATAAAAGATTTCGATATGTCTAAAAAGATGAAGGTTTTATCTGATAACGCTCAGTGGTTTGAAGATAACTCACCATTATCTCCAGCGCATAAAAAACAAAATGTAGTAGGAGTATCATACAAAACTGTAAATGTAGCAGGAGAAGCAGGAGATGCATCTCCAAGTACTCCAATTGGAGTAAACTTACCAAATAACAACTGGATTCGTCAGCAGCATGGTTCAAAATCAGTTTCTTTAGGGAATATTATTGGAGCATATAACAATGCTGGAGGAACAGGACGTTTAAAAGAGTTTGCTCACGATCAAGAGGAAATAGATTTAGAGATTAAGTATGGAAAGTTAGCGGATAAGTTACATACAGCTTTACATGAGGTAATTGGACATGCTTCTGGACAAATAAATGAAGGAGTAGGGCAGCCAAAAGAGACTTTAAAAAACTATGCATCTACAATGGAAGAAGGTAGAGCAGATTTAGTTGGATTATACTATTTAATGGATCCTAAGTTACAGGAATTAGGATTAGTAGATGATTGGCAAAAAGTAGGAAAAGCTGCTTATGATGGTTATATCAGAAATGGATTAATGACTCAGTTAATTCGTATCAATTTAGGAGATGATATTGAAGAAGATCATATGGTAAACCGTCAATGGGTTTCAGCTTGGGCTTTTGAACAAGGGAAGAAAGATAATGTAATAGAGAAAGTAACAAAAGATGGTAAAACATATTTTGTTGTAAATGATTACATGAAACTTCGTGAGATTTTTGGACGTTTATTAAAAGAAGCGCAAAGAATTAAATCTGAAGGAGATTTTGAAGCTGCAAAAGCATTAGTAGAAGGATATGGTGTAAAAGTAGATCAAGACATACATAAGGAAGTATTAGATCGTAATAAACAATTTACGTCAGCTCCTTATAGTGGGTTTGTAAATCCTGTTTTAGAGCCTGTAAAAGATTCAGAAGGAAATATAACTGATGTAAAAATTACACAACCAAATACATTTGAAGAGCAAATGAATTTTTACGCTAAAAACTATAATTTCTTACCAATTAAGAACTAATAGAGTTTAACAAATAAGAATTATAAAACCGACACTGAATGCAGTGTCGGTTTTTTGTATTTTTAAAGCATAAAGAAACTAACAATGGCAAAGAAAATAAAAGACCCAGGATTTGGATACAATTCAAGAAAGAACATTAAAGGAATTGTAAATAAAGACGGAAGTTCTAATGTTATACACATTAACAAAAAGTTTAATTTGGATGATATGTATACCTTCTTTATAGAATTGTCGTGGTGGAAATTTTTCTTGTTAATTATTGTAGGTTATACATTCTTAAATATTGTTTTTGGATTTATTTATATGGCAATTGGTATTGAAGAAATAACACCATCGAGAGGAAATTTTATAGATGATTTTTTAAACGGATTCTTTTTTAGTGCTCAAACATTAACAACTGTAGGTTATGGTGGAATTGCGCCACAGGGAGTTACTGCTAATTTAATTGCAGCATTTGAAGCAATGATAGGACTGTTAAGTTTTTCATTTATTACAGGATTACTGTATGGGCGATTCTCAAGAGCTAAAGCAGCTATTCATTTCAGTGAAAACTTAATTTTAAGAGATTTTAAAGAGCATAGAGCTATTATGTTTCGTTTAATGAATAGTAGGAAAACAGTAATGATAGAGCCAGAAATAACAGTGACTTTATCAATAAATGAAAAGAATCTAGAAGGTGAATATAAAAGAGAATTTTATCGATTAAAACTGGAAAGAGATAAAATCATGTACTTACCTACAGTATGGACTATAGTTCATGAAATAGATGAAAAAAGCCCATTATTTAAATATTCTGATGAAGAAATTTTAAATTTAGAAGCAAAACTGTATGCACTAATACAATATCACGAAGAATCTTTCGGGCAAAAAGTATATCAAATAACTTCATATGACTTTCAACAGCTAGAATCAGCAGTAAAGTATAAACGATCATTCCATTTTAATGAAGAAGGCTATACAGTCTTAGATCATGAAAAGATTAATGAAGTAGAAGAAATGGTTTAACCCTTAATTAAGTATTTCGAAAGAAATAAAAGAGCAATCACAGTAATAATACCGATAGCTACATACAAAGCGCCATTTTGATAATGTTTCTTATTGTTTTTAGCATCTTTTTTATAGCTGAAAATCATTAAAGCAACAAAAGCGATAACAAATAAACTGGCAAAAATAATTCTTCCAGTAGTAAACATTTTGGCAGCAATAAGTGTAAACATAAAATTGTATTTTTAGCAAAGTTAAAGAATGATTTTATAATGAAGAAAACTAAAACAGCAATTGTTTTTGGAGCAACATCAGGTATCGGTAAAAACCTAACAGAACTGTTAGTAAAAGATAATTATATTGTTGCAATAACGGGAAGAAGGCTAGAGATGCTTGAAGAAATAAAAGCCCAAAATCCTGCCCAAATAATTATAAAACAAAATGATATAACTCAAGTAGAAGAATTAGAAAAGGCTTTTAATGAAATTGTTACCGAATTAGGAGAGGTGCATCTAGTAGTGCATTCATCGGGAGTAGGAGAGGTGAACAATAAACTAGATTGGAGTACAGAAAATAAAACAGTTCAAACCAATGTTGTAGGTGCAACGAAATTATACGGATTGGCTTATAATTTATTTAGAGAACAACAATTTGGACATTTGGTAGGGATTTCATCAATAGCATCGCTTAGAGGAAATAGAGCGGCACCTTCGTATTTTGCTTCTAAAGCATATCAGAAAGCGTATTTAGAAAGTTTATATATTAAAACTAAAACCATAAAATCAAGAAAGGTTTTTATAACCGATATAAGACCTGGTTTTGTAGATACAGCCATGGCCTTAGGAGACGGTATTTTTTGGATGGTTTCTTTAGAAAAAGCAACAAAACAAATTTACTCAGCAATAAAAAGAAAAAAGCGAGTAGCTTATATTTCGAAAAGATGGCGTTTAATTGCTTGGGTTTTAAAAATAGTTCCAACTCGATTATTAAAAATGGCAACTTAAATGAAAAAGAAAAATTTAATAGTTTTTGATATAGATGATACTTTAACAAAAAGTGAGAATCAGCATCAAACAGCATTTGTAGAGGCAATGATTAGTTTTGGGATTACTAATATTGATAAAGATTGGAAATCCTATAAGAATATGACTGATAGTTATATTTTGAAGAAAAACTACGAGCGTAATTTTAACAAAGAGTTTGACTTTTCAATGATGCCAGAGTTTGAGGAAAAGATGACGGAACATTTACTCTCTTTACAAGAAACAAAAGAAATACTAGGAGCAAAAGCTATTATAGATTTTTTTATGAATGAAACGGATTATGCTATTTGTTTTGCTACAGGATCTTTGTTAGAACCAGCTTTAATAAAACTACAACAAGCAGAAATAAATTTTATACCAGATGTAATTGAAACTGCAAGCTCTTTTTATACAAGAGAAGAAATTGTAAAATCAGCGATAGAAAAAGCTAAAAAATATTTTCAGGTAGATGAGTTTGAAACAATAATCTCAGTAGGAGATGGTATTTGGGATTTAAAAACGGCTCATAATCTTGGAGTTCACTTTTTAGGAATTAGAAATAAAAACTTGGAAGATTTTCAGCAACACAATATAAAAAGTCATATTGTAGATTGGTCTCATTTTGATTTTCAAAAAATACAAACAGAATTAGAAATAATATAAGATGAAAGATAAAATAAAAGCAGTACATGAATTTCATTCAGCATTTAAATTAAATATTCAAAATGAACCAACAGTTGCTATTTCTGATGAAAGAAAACAATTGCGTTTTGAGTTAATGAAAGAAGAGAATGAAGAATATTTAGAAGCAGCAAAAAATAACGATTTAGTTGAAGTAGCTGATGCGCTTGGTGATATGTTATACATTCTATGTGGAACTATTATTGAACATGGTATGCAACACAAAATAGAAGAGGTGTTTGATGAAATTCAGAAAAGTAATATGAGTAAGTTAGGAGAAGATGGAAAGCCTATTTATAGAGAAGATGGTAAGGTATTAAAAGGACCAAATTATTTTAAACCTAACATTAAAGAAATATTAAATAAATTGTAATAAAAAAGCTCCTTAATTTTAAGGAGCTTTTTTATTATTGTTTTTCCATAATACGGTCTAGTTCGGAAGTTAAAGTCTTAACATTGTTAACCATTTTGAGAATAACACCGTTAGAATCTACAATTAAATGGGTAGGATATTGTTTAACTTTTAACTTTTTAGACATATAGTCTTTCTGCTCAGGAATAGTAGAGAATTTAAAAGATTTTGTTTTTAAAAAATCAACGAGTTTATCTTTTTTATCAAAAGCTAAACTTACAAACTCAATATTATCATCTTTATATTTATCAACCAAAGCATTTAACTCAGGAAACTCTTCTACACATATTTTACAGTTAATAAACCAACATTTTAAAACCAATATTTTACCTTCAGTATCAGCTTTATTATGAGATTTTCCTTTTAAATCAACAAAATCATAACTTGGTAGCTTTTTACCTTCTCTTCTAAAGTATTGATAAGCTATAGTGGCTTTTCCTGTAATTCCTTTTTTAATCTTTTCATCTGAAGCTTGCTCAAGATTAATAAGTTTGTATTGAGTTTCACCTTTTACCACGTCTTTAATAGGGATAAAAGCACCAGTTCTTAATAAACTAAGGAATATACCTTTGTCGGTTTTAACTCCTTTGTCATCAACAGGAACAAAGGTAGACATCAAATCGATGTTCTCTTTCGTATACTTATTCCAATTCTCAAAACTTCCTTGAATATCACTTAAATTAGTTTCTTTAGGAGTTTTAGATTCAGTTTTTTTTTCGCTCTTTTTTTTAGAAGAAGCTTTTGTTTTCTTTTTAACTTCAGTTTTTTTAGCTGTTTTAGCATTATTGGTTTTTATACTTTCACTTGAATAGCTATTTAAAGCAAATAGTGATATAGAAAAACCTATTATAATAGATAAAACAGTCGGTACAATATTTTTCATTTCCCCTTGAATTTTATTGTAATTAATTGACTATAAGTTACTAATATAGCTTTTTTTTATCGAAAATTAAATTTTCACTCGCCAGTTATACTGATCTTCCGATTTATTATACTGAATATTAAGTAGTTTTTCTTTAAATAAACTAGCGTAAGAATTTTCAATATTTGGTAATTCGAAAGTACTGTCGTTATGTTTAAAACCTTTTATAGGGTTAATTACAGCAGCAGTACCAGAACCAAAAATTTCTTTTAGTTCACCTAGTCTGGCAGCTTCTTTAATTTCAGAAACAGATACTTTTCTAACTTCAATTTCGATGTTGTTATCTTTAGCAAGTTGAATAATAGATTTTCTAGTAACACCATCTAAAATTCGATCATTAGTTGGTGTGGTAATTAATTTATCACCAACTCTAAAGAAAATATTCATCGTCCCAGCTTCTTCTAAGTACTCATGAGAATTGGCATCTGTCCAAATAATTTGCTGATATCCTTCTTTGTGAGCTAAACTAGTAGGATAAAACTGAGCAGCATAATTACCAGCCGCTTTGGCATATCCAACACCACCATCGGCAGATCTACTATATTTTTGAGAAAAAATAACTCGAACCTCACCAGCATAATATGATTGAGCAGGAGAACAGATAATCATAAATTTATAAGCTTCAGCAGGAGAAGCAGCAATGGCTCCTTCTGTAGCAATAATAAACGGACGGATATATAAAGAGTTACCTAATCCTTTTTTTATCCAGTCTTTATCAATGTTTAATAGCTTTTTTAAACCTTCAAAAAAAACATTTTCAGGAACAGGAGGCATAGCCAAACGTTCGGCAGATAAATTTATTCGGTTAAAATTTTCATCAGGTCTAAAAAGAAAAATATCATCATTTTCGTCTTTATAGGCTTTCATACCTTCAAAAACAGCTTGCCCATAATGAAAAACTCTGGCAGAAGGCTCAAATAAAATTGGACCATAAGGTTTAATTTCTGGGTTTACCCATTGTCCGTCAACATAATCGCAAACAAACATGTGATCCGAAAAAGTTCGTCCAAAATTTAAATTATCAAAGTCTACAGAGTCAATTTTTGATTGCTCTATTTGCTGAATTTTAATATCCATAAATTGCTGTTTTTACAAGTGCTACGAAGATACAAAAACTAGCTGTATTATGCTTTTTTTGAAGACAGACTTAGTGAATAATAATTATATTTGTTATCTAACTAGATTAAATTGAAAAACAAATGAAAAAAATACTTTTATTAGGACTTTGTTTAAGTCTTTCATTTATAGCTTGTAAGTCAGAAAAAAAAGAAGAAAAACAAGAGGTAAAAGCTATTGAATTAGTTTCTTTTGGAAAGGAAATTTCAGCAGATAATGCTATTAGTAAAGAAGAAATGGCTAAGAAGTTTGAAACTATGAATGCCGGAGATACTTTGGATGTGAAATTTATGGGAGAAATAGCTGAGGTATGTCAGAAAAAAGGGTGTTGGATTAAAGTACCTTTAGACGATAAAAAAACATCTTTTGTAAAGTTTAAAGATTATGCATTCTTCATGCCTTTTAATTCGGCAAAAAGTAAGGTTATTTTAAACGGAAAAGCATTTAAAAATGAAGTTTCAGTAGAAGAGTTACAACATTATGCAAAAGATGCTGGGAAATCTGAAGAGGAAATAGCTAAAATTACTGAACCAAAAGTAACGTACTCTTTCTTAGCAGATGGAGTGTTGTTAGAGGCTACAGCTGATGAAAAATAGAATTTTGTTTGTATTTTTTTTGAGTTTGATGTTGAGTTGTCAAACACAAAAAGAAACAAAAGAAATAAAGATTGTAAAAAAGGTTCCGTCAAAGTTTCAGATGTATAAAACATCTGAAATGGCGGAATTAATGAGAAATATGCTCGCCAAGAATAAAGAAGTGAGAACTCAAATTATTCAAGGAGAAGAAATAGGCGATTTCAACAAAGAGTATATTAAAATACATACAGCAAAGCTTACCGATAGTACAGATTTAGACGAAAACTTTTTAACCTATGCTAATCATTTTGAAAAAATGCATAGAAAGCTTTTTGAAGTTTCCAAAGAAGAAAGGAAAGAGCAGTTTAATGATGCGATTAATTCGTGTATAGCTTGCCATCAAATGAAATGTAGAGGTCCAATACCTAGAATTAAAAAATTATTAATCAATTAATTTGAAACGAGAAATTATCATAACATCCGATGGTTCAACAACTATTCATTTGCCCGATTGGAATGAGCAATATCATTCTAAACATGGGGCAATTCAAGAAGCATATCATGTTTTTATAAAGAATGGTTTAGAGATATTAGATAAAGATGAAATTTCAATCTTAGAAATTGGATTTGGTACAGGATTGAACAGTTTTATTACTTTTTTAGAAAGTGATAAAACTGTTAATTATGTAGGAGTTGAAGCTTATCCGGTTGCTGAAGAGGAGGTTGTGAAATTAAATTATGTAGCGGAACTCAAAGCAGCAGCTAAAGAATCTGTGTTTAAAAAAATGCATGAGGTTTCTTGGGGAGTGAAACAGGAGATAACAGAAAGCTTCTACTTAACAAAACGTCAACAGTTTTTTAAAGATATTGACGATATTGACACCTTCGACTTAATTTATTTTGATGCTTTTGGAGCCCGAAATCAACCAGAATTATGGACTGAAGAGATTTTTAGCATAATGTTTAATGCCTTAAAGTCAAATGGCGTTTTAGTAACTTATTCAGCTAAAGGAAGCGTTCGTAGAGCTATGCAGGCAGTAGGTTTTGAAGTAGAACGTTTACCTGGTCCACCTGGAAAAAGAGAAATGTTAAGAGCGGTAAAGCATTAAAGACTTTTTTGAACCCCTCCAGTAATTTGTAAATTAGTAGAATTTTGTACAAAAGCAATAATTCTGTAATTATCGTTAATGTCAAAATTTTCAGGGATATTTAACGATATATTTCCATTAACTTTATCTTGAATTGGAAGAGAAACTTGGTTAATAACAATGTTACTGTTTTTAATTTTTCTATTAGAATTTTCTCCCCTTTTAACAAAAGTTGTTTTCTCTTCTAATACCAAAGCAAGTGAAACAATTTTATCATTCAAATCACCTTTTATTTTATAATCAATGTTTATAAGCCTGTCTTTTTTATGAATATTGGATAAGATAATAGCGTTAGAGGCATTTTTCGAAGTATACTTTCGTAAACTACGTTTAAGTTTACTTCTGTTAGAACCAGTAAAATGCTCATTTCCATTAACCACTAATTGAGGAGTATATACACTAGAACTGTTAAATTTTCGTGCGTAATCATATTGTAATTCTGTAAAGACTTTTTTACTAAAAGGATCTTTCCAACCTAATCTGTCCCAATAACCTACATGATAAGACATCACAATAACATTAGAGTTTGTAGTATTTTTTTTGACTTGTTCGAGCAAATAATCAGCAGGTGGACAGCTACTACAACCTTGGGATGTAAATAATTGAAATACAACAAAAGGAGGATAGGTTTCTTCTTTAGTATTCTCTGAATTTGTATAAAATAAGGTAGCTAGGAAAAAAATAAAAACGTATTTCATTACTTAATATGAATTTGAGAGTTAGGCGAATTTTGCTTTTAATCCTTACAGTTTATAAGAAGTTAAGAATAGAATTAATATCTTCGATGCTTAAATATAAAATGAAGGATGAAGTTTCAAAGAAGATTTGGAAATAGAAAACGAACAAATCCTAAAAGAGGGTTGTTTTTAGTATTGTTATTGGCAGTAGTTTTATTTTTATGGTTTTATGCCGAAAAACTAATGGAAAGAATTTTATAAATGAAGCCATTTAAATTTAAAGAGTTTACGGTACATCAGGATAAAACAGCGATGAAAATAGGTACTGATGCCGTTTTGTTAGGAGCTTGGTGCGATTTAGGTGAATTTCCAGATACAATATTAGATATTGGTTCAGGTACTGGTGTTATTTCGTTAATGTTAGCACAACGTACTGATGCCATGACTATAGATGCGGTGGAAATAGATGAAGGGGCTTATGAGCAAACGGTAGAAAACTTTGAACAATCTGATTGGGGCGATCGTTTGTTTTGTTATAATGCAGCTTTTAATGATTTTGCTGAAGAAATGGCAGAAGAAGAGGAAGTATATGATGTTATTGTATCGAATCCACCTTTTTATACTGATGATTTTGAAACAAAAGATGAAGCAAGAAATAAAGCTCGTTTTACATCGTCACTTACTTTTGAAGATTTACTAGCAGGTGTTTCTAAAATATTATCTACAAACGGATTATTTTCTGTAATTATTCCATTTAAGGAGGAAGAAAGTTTTGTACAGTTAGCACAAGAAAATGGATTATTTACTCAAAGAGTTTGTAGAATAAAAGGAAATGAAACTTCTGAAATAAAGAGAAGTATGTTAACCTTTTCTTTTCAAGAGCAAGAAGTTAAAGAAGAGGAATTAATTATAGAAAAAGAAAGGCACCAGTATACTGATGCCTATATTGAGTTAACTAAAGATTTTTATTTAAAGATGTAGTTTTTCTACATCTTTTTTTATTTAGTATAATCGTAAGTGTTTGAATAAAAAGTATCAGCTATATTATTGAATATTTTAGATTGATTACGAGGAGCACCATGATTTATTCCTGGCATTATACAAAGCTGTGCTCTAGGGATATTATTATATATTTCAACAGCGTGTTCATTTTTAATAATATCTCTATCACCAATCATAATTAAAACAGCAGCTTTAATTTTAGCCAATTCTGCATGACTTATGTTAGGTTGATTTAATAAAAGTTTGTCTAACTGTAATTCTCTTTCCCAATCTTTAGAAGTATCCCCTTTTTTAATCATTTTGATGGTATTGGAATGCATTTCTACTACTTGTTTACGTGCCCAAAAGTTAATAGCAGTAGTATCAGGTCTTAGGTTAGCTCCCATGGCAATTATTTTATTGATATTTACCTTGTTGTTAATCCCCATTTTTAAAGCAATAATTCCACCATCGCTCCATCCAAGAATATTAATAGTTTTTAATTTCAAGTGATTTACAAGAGCTTCTAAATCTTCAGCCATTAAATCATAGGTCAATTTTTTTGTTTTTAATTTAGATTTTCCCTGACCTCTACTATCAACAGCAATAACTCTAAATTTATCTTTGAAATAATCGATTTGATATTCCATAGCACTGATGTCAGTACCACAGCTATGAATAACTAATAATGGCTCCCCTTTCCCGTATTCTTCATAATATATTTTAGTACCGTTTACATTTACATGTTTACCTACTTCTTTATTATTACCATAAGGTGTGCTTAATTTTTGCTGAGCTAAAAGAATGCTTGTTTGAAAAATGAAAAGCAATAAGGTTGCTTTAAAAAGTATTATTTTTCTCATTGTGTTAGGATGTGTGTAATTTGTTTTTAATAAATGTTTTATGATCCGGCAAAGCTAATAGATTCTAATTAAGAATCAAGAAAGAACTTATTTCTAAATTATGATGTTAACCATTTTTTAATGAACAAGTGGTTTCGGGAGAATTAAAAACAAAAATAAAGGCATCAATATACTGATGCCTTTATTGAATTTATAAGAGTTATATGTAATTGTTTAACTTTTTAAATAGAACTCTTTTATAACTTTTACATGGTGTAATTCATGTCCCAAAATATGATAACCTAAAGCTCTTACACTAGTTTGGTTACCATTTGCAGTGCCTATGCGCTTTAAAGAATTATAAGAAAACCCGTTAAAAAGAGTAATTGTAGATAATCTCAAAGCTTCATATTCAGCCATTATGTTTTCAATAGTCCTTTCAGAAGTATCAGAAAAAAGATTGTAATCATCTTGTTCAAAACCTGGAAGACATGTTTGGTCATTTCTAGCAAAAGCAAGTGTTCTATATCCATAAATTCTCTCGTCATCAATTATATGAACCAAAACTTCTTTAATAGACCATTTATTTTTTTGATACCTATAATTAAGCTGCTCTTCTGATAAATTATGAATGATAGCTTTGGTTGTTTCTAAATTAGATTTTAACTGTTGTATTAAACTTCCATCTTTTTTTACCAATTTCATATACATTTCTGCATATGAAGGGTATTCGTTTTTTGATGGAAATTCAATATGTTTTATCATTATAATTTAATTGAGAAGTTTAAACTTAATTTATCCTCTTAAACTTTCAGGATTATAACCTAAATAAGGAACTTCTTTTTCAACAAAAGTTATTCCGTATTCTTCCAACTCTTTTAAAATAGGTTCGTATACTTCTTTAGTGATAGGAATTTGCACTCCAGGAGTTTTAATTTCTCCATTTAATATTTTTAAAGCAGCCATAGCAACAGGTAAACCAACAGTTTTAGCCATTGCTGTGTAAGTTTGATCATCACCTTTAATAATCATGCTACTTTCAATTTGTAATTTTTCTTCTTTGTACTGATAACCAAAAATATGTTGCATTACAATCATGTCTTTATCGTCATCTTGTAATGTCCACTTATCTGATAATATTTTTTGTAAAATTTGTGCAGGAGTCGCATTTTTCAGTCCTACTTTTTTATCAGCATTAAAAATATCTAACTCTAAAAATTTATCCCACATAATATCATCTTGATCGATTTTCAAGTATGAGCGGAATTTTAATTCAACAGAATCAGAAGGAGAATAGGCTAAGAATAAATTAGTAAAATCTCTATAAGTTAAGTTTTCAGAATCTTCAATAGTGTAAGAATCATCAGTCATTCCTAATTGTACAAAAACATTCCAAGCTCTAGAAAAACCAACTTTTCTAATAGTTCCTCTATACATGGTTGGAATATCATCTAAACCATAAATGCTTCTGTATTTTAAAGAATCTCTGTTGGCATAAGCTTCAAATTTTCCGCTACCATTCACTGTTAAAAACTCTGTTCTTCTAAATAATTTATGATAAGGAATGTATTTATAAGTTCCTTCTTGAATAAACATAGCCGATCCACCTTGTCCAGCTAAAACTACATTTCTAGGGTTCCAAGTAAACTTATAGTTCCATAAATTATCATCACTTTCAGGAGCAACCAAACCTCCACAGAAAGATTCAAATAATAACATTTTTGAACCATTATCTCTAATACGATCAATAATTTGCATTGCACTCATATGATCAATACCAGGATCTAATCCAATTTCATTCATAAAAACTAATCCTTTTTCCTTAACAGCTTTATCTAAAGCTTGCATTTCATCAGAAACATAAGATGCAGTTACCATGTGTTTATTGTAAGTAACACAATCTTTAGCTACTTCAATATGGAAACGAGCTGGAAGCATAGAAATAACGATGTCAGCATTTTGGATTGCTTCAATACGTTGCTCAGCATTAAAAACATCTAAACTAATAGCTGTAGCGTTTTTATGATTGTTTGTTTTTTCTTGAGCACTTTCAATAGAAACATCACCAATAGTAATGTGTAAATTTTCTTGTGTCGATTTATCTAGTAAATATTTTATAAGGGATGAGCTAGATCTACCAGCTCCAATAATTAATATTTTTCTCATTTATGGTGTACTTTAGTGGTCTAAAATTTGTGGCGACAATATCGCTAAAAAAGTTTAAAATTAAACAAAAATCGATAAAATGTATAAAAATTTAACAACAGCATCTGTCTTAGGAGTACTGGCAGTAATTTTAGGAGCCTTTGGAGCACACGCATTAAAAGCCAAATTAAATCCAGAAGCAATGCAAAGTTTTGAAACAGCAGTGAGATATCAGTTTATTCATGTGCTTGTATTATTATTTGTAAACAGCTATAAAGAGTTTAATTTGAAACAAAAAAGTGCAATTAGTAGATTTTTAATAGGTGGGATTTTAATGTTTTCAGGATCAATTTATGCAATTTACTTGTTAAATGTTCCTGCTAAAACAATTTGGTTTATAACACCTTTAGGAGGAGTTTTGCTAATAGTAGCCTGGGTTTTGATGACTTTTCAGTTTGTCAAAAAAGTTATTAAAAAAGAATAGTTCATAAAATTTTTTAATGATTAATGAGTTTAATCAAAAAGAACTATTTTTGTCTAAAATTAAACACAACTAAATTATTCTAAGATGACAAATCTTGATACGAAAACGATATCGTTAGATAACTTAGGAATTAAGGGAGCAACGATTCGTTATCAATTGACTTCAGACGAGTTACATGATACAACCATTGAAAAAGGACAGGGAGAGAAAACTAGTTTTGGAGCATTAGCTGTTAAAACAGGTGAATTTACAGGACGTTCTCCTATGGACCGTTTTATTGTTAAAGACGATATAACAAAAGACGAAATATGGTGGGGAGACATCAACATACCATTCGACTCAGATAAATTTGATAAATTATACGATAAAGTAACTGATTACCTTTCTAATAAAGAAGTTTTTGTACGTGATAGTTATGCATGTGCTGACGAAGATTACAAACTAAATATTAGAGTAGTAAACGAATATCCATGGAGTAACATGTTTGCTTACAACATGTTTTTACGTCCAACTGCAGAAGAATTAAAAGGTTTTTCTCCAGAATGGACTGTAATTAATGCACCAGGTTTTATGGCTAATCCAGAAGTAGATGGAACACGTCAACACAATTTTGCAATCTTAAACTTTGAAAAGAAGATTGCTTTAATAGGTGGAACTGGATATACAGGAGAAATTAAAAAAGGAATTTTCTCTGCATTAAACTTTATATTACCTGTATTTAAGAATACATTACCAATGCACTGTTCTGCGAATGTTGGTAAAGAAGGAGATACAGCTATTTTCTTTGGATTATCAGGAACAGGAAAAACAACTTTATCTACAGATCCAAATCGTAGTTTAATTGGTGATGATGAGCATGGTTGGACTTCTGAGAATACAGTATTTAACTTCGAAGGAGGATGTTACGCTAAAGTAATTGACTTATCTCAAGAAAAAGAACCAGAAATTTATGCAGCTATAAAGAAAGGAGCTATCCTTGAAAATATAGTTATGGATAAAGATGGAAACGTAGATTTTCACGATACATCAATTACACAAAATACACGTGTAAGTTATCCAATTTACCATATTGATAATATTCAAAAGCCATCAATAGGAAAGAATCCAAAAAACATATTCTTTTTAACTGCTGATGCATTTGGAGTATTGCCTCCAATATCAAGATTAACACCAGGTCAGGCAGCTTACCACTTCATTTCTGGATATACTGCAAAAGTAGCAGGAACAGAAGCTGGAGTTACAGAGCCACAACCAAGTTTCTCAGCATGTTTTGGAGCGCCATTTATGCCATTACACCCAACTCGTTATGCAGAAATGTTAAGCGAAAAAATGAAAGAAACTGGTGTAAACGTTTGGTTAGTAAACACAGGATGGTTTGCTGGACCTTATGGAGTTGGTGATAGAATGAAATTAAAGTACACACGTGCTATGATTAATGCTGCATTAAATGGTGGATTACCTCAAGAAATTACTCACGAGAACTACCACATTCACTCTGTATTTGGATTAGCGCAACCAAGACAATGTCCTGGAGTACCATCAGAATTATTAAGTCAGCGTCAAGCTTGGAATAATGATGAAGAGTACTATAAAACAGCACATAAATTAGCAGATTCGTTCAAAGAAAACTTTAAGAAATTTGAAGAATATGCAAATGAAGAAATTTTAGCAGGTGGACCACCAAATGTTGAAAAATAAATTGATAAGAAAGCATCCGAAAAGGATGCTTTTTTTATGCAGAAATACTACCTATTTTTGTAATCCTAAAAAATAAATAATGATAGTACAAGGAAATATAGTTGATATACTGAATAAAAGAATTTATAAAGGAGAAGTAGAAGTTGAAAACGGTAAGATAAAAGCAATAAGAGAAGCTAATCATACTGTAGAAAATTATATACTTCCTGGTTTTGTAGATGCTCATATTCATATTGAAAGCTCAATGTTGGTACCGTCAGAATTTGCAAAAATTGCTGTAGTTCATGGAACAGTAGCTACTGTTTCTGATCCTCATGAAATAGCAAATGTTTTAGGAGTAAAAGGAGTTGATTTTATGATTGAAAACGGAAAGAAAGTTCCGTTGAAATTTAATTTTGGAGCGCCTTCTTGTGTGCCAGCTACTTCTTTTGAAAGTGCAGGAGCTGTTATCGATTCTGATGATATTAAGAAGATGATGGAAAATCCGGATATCAAGTATTTAGCAGAAATGATGAATTATCCAGGAGTTATTTATCAGGACGAGGAAGTATTAAAGAAAATAGCTTGGGCAAAACATTATAACAAACCAGTAGATGGGCATGCTCCTGGAGTCCGAGGAGAAGATTTAGATAAATATATTGCTGCTGGAATTTATACCGATCACGAGTGTTTTACTTATGAAGAAGCATTAGAAAAACTTCAAAAAGGTATGAAAGTAATTATTAGAGAAGGAAGTGCTGCTAAAAACTTTGAAGCTCTTATTGATTTATTACCTGAGCATTATGAGAATATGATGTTTTGTTCTGATGATAAACATCCAGATGATTTATTAGTAGGACATTTAAATGAGTTATGTGAAAGAGCTATAGCTAAAGGAATAGACGTTTTTAAAATGTTACAAGCAGCTTGTGTAAATCCAGTAAAGCATTATAATTTAGATGTAGGATTATTGAAAGAAGGAGATGATGCCGATTTTATTGTAACTGAAAACTTAAAGAATTTTAAAGTATTACAAACTTACATTAACGGTGAGTTAGTAGCAGACAAAGGAGAGTCGTTTGTAAAGCATGTTGACTTTGAAGTGTTGAATAACTTTGATACGGATAAAAAAAAAGTTGTCGATTTTGAGTTTCATTCAGCTTCTGATAAGATTAGAGTAATTGAAGCTTTAGATGGAGAATTAGTAACTAATGAAATAGAAGTAGATTCTTTAATAAAAGAAGGAAATTTAGTTTCTAATACTGAAAATGATGTATTAAAAATGACAGTAGTAAACCGTTATAAAAATGCAGAACCATCGATAGCGTTTATTAAAAACTTCGGATTAAAGGAAGGGGCAATAGCAAGTTCAGTAGGACATGATTCTCATAATATTATTGCAGTAGGAGTTTCTGATGAAGCTATTTGTAAAGCAGTAAACCTTTTAATTGAAAATAAAGGAGGAATTTGTGCTGTTTCTAATTCAGAAGAAAAAGTAGTTGCTTTACCAGTAGCAGGAATTATGAGTGATAAACCTGCTGAAGAAATAGGAAAAGCATATGCAGAGTTAGATTGTATGGCTAAGGAAATGGGAAGTTCTTTAAGAGCACCTTATATGACCTTGTCATTTATGGCACTATTGGTAATACCAGCATTAAAATTATCAGACAAAGGATTATTTAATGGAAGTACTTTCCAGTTTACTCCTGTTGAAGTGAAATAATAAGAATATTCAAACTATATTTTTGATATAAATATGCGCTTCTGAATTAAAAGAAGCGCATATGTTATTTTTAATAAGAATCTATTTATTAGGGTTTGGTCCTAACCAAACTTTTTGAGGATAATTAGGGTTCACACCTACATTTCCTTTAAAGCCTTGGCTTCTTAAAAATTCAACAAATTCTTCTGTTGTTTTTGGCTCTGATACGATTACTTCATAATCAACAGAGACTTCTTTTGTGTCTAAAGTTTTCATAAGATATAAATTTATATTAGGTTTATAATTAGTTACCACTGAACAACAGTTTCTTTGTTTTTATAAACAACTTCACCATACTCGGTAATTTCAAAAAAACATTCTAATGTAGAATTTTGGTAGTTTGCATTAAGCTGTCCACTATATTGTTGTATTCCTGTATTTTTCCATAAAGTTTGTTTAGGGTTTTCAGGATTCATTGTTCCATTTCCTAAATCTAATCCATCAAAACTTGATGAAGTTGTAATGATATTAGTTGTGGTATCTATGCTGTATGATATTTCAAGTCCTCCCATTCTACGGACTCCTTTAATCGGTGATGTAACTGTATTATTAGACATTTTCAATATGTTTTAATTGTTGTTGAGTTGTTTTTTTAGCTGAGGTATCAACATCAAAGAATGATACTTCAAGTGTGTTTATTTTTGCAGGGTCTAGTGATACCTGTACTGCAGAAAAACGATCTGAATAAGCAAAATTGTATGCTTGTGATAATGGTTGCAACGTTGCTGCATACTGGTTATAGTAAGCATCATTACTCTGTAAGTTTCCAAATAATTCAGTGTTCGGAATTTTACTAAACCAATCGCTACTTTTCATCGCTCCAGCTTGAGTTCCAGCAAAAGAAGTTGTAGAACCAATAGCTCCAATATTAAAACCAGCTAATAAATCGCCAGTAATCCATCCGTATACATCGTTTGCAGGACTTTGTTTCGCTGCTTTATTTAAGGAAAACATGGCATTGGCTCCATAGATCCCATTAGGATTAATCAAATCTTCTTTTTTATAAAGCATGGTAACATTGTTTCCTCCAACAGTTCCAGTTAATGTAATATCTAAGCTAGCATCAATAGTTGCTGTTAAATCATAATCTTGAGCGCTTTGTGGTCCTGTAGGTGGAACATGTGGGCCAACACCATTAAAATGTCCACTAATTTTAGCAATAACTCCATTACCTAATCCACTAATAGACACTGCATCCGCTTTTGCAGAAGTTCCAAAGTTGTCGTTTAAATAGGTTAAATACGATTCAAATAAATGGTATGGAGTAATTGGTACTCCGCCAATTGGTGGGTATGAAGATGGACCAATAATTCTAGCAAATCCAGATCCTGATTGGTTTGAATGTTGTGTGAAATCTCCAGGAACTAAAGCAGGTTTTGCATTTGCTAATCCAGATTTAGGAGTATTAGTTAATTCTTTTAAAGCTTCATATACTTGGTTTGAAGAAATTCCTTGTTTCAAACCGTAATCAATCTGTTCTGGAATTAATCCATCCAAAGAAGTTTCTAATTTCATAGGAATACTCCAATAGTCGATACTAGTTAAATCGGCAACATCTGTAGCAGCTCCATTAAAAGTAAGTTCCATTTTATCATATCGTAAGAAGAAATTTGGATCAGTAACATTTTGAGCAGGTTCGTAATATGGATTTACAACTTTCCACGCTTGTCCGTAACAAACGTAAATTCGTCCGCTAAAATTTTTTACTTGTACTCCGTTTTTTAGTTCTTCATAAGAATACCAGTTTCCTTTGCCACTAACTGTGTTTACTGGTTTGATGTTGATTTCTAAAGGTTCTAATTCTCCAGCTTTATAACTGATGTTAAATAAGTCGTCAGTGCTTCCAGAAACAAAACCTATATAGATGTTTTTTTCAGTAACATCTATTCCTTTGTTAAATTTTATGGTTAATATACTCATGGTAGTAGAGGTTTGGTTAGTTATAAGAAGTAAGCTCTATTAAAGTAACATAGAGCTTACTTTGAAATTATACAGTGGCTTCGTTACCGTGTAACCTTGGGTTTAATACACCAGCTGTTATAGTATAGATAGGTCCATTTGGTCCTTCTTGAGCAAAGCCGAAAATTCCGTTTGTACCTTCTTGATATATTTGGTTTTCTCTTTCTTCAAAAGGAACAGAAGCCCACTTTTTTACATCAGATTCAGAAACTGTAATTGTTTTGCTAGGATATGAAGCATCAGAAGGACAGAAAATTTCTATAGAAAAACTTCCTTCTAAGCCATTTTCAAGATCCAAAAACCATGTAGGTGTTGGTCCTGATCCATTTTGTCCAGGAGGAACTGGTAAATGAATGTTTTCATTTATAGCAGATGATCCTTTGCGAAGTGTTCCATTACAAACCCCTGTGATTTTGCAATATAATTTAGCGCCATCATTAGCTCCTGGGTCATTCTGACTTAAAGCCGATAGTTGAAAAATGTTGTTAGACATAGTTATTGAGGTTTAAAATTATAAATTGAAAATATGTCCATTAACAGGCACTTTTTCTTCGTGTTTACCTTGAAAAGTAAATCCACCTTCACCATTCCAATCAGCTTTTAAAGCCATGTTTGCTTCGAAAGGAAATTGTAATGGAGTTAATTTGTTGTCAGAAGGAATACTTCCTTTTAAACTTAATACTCTTACAATATCTCCCAACCCAGTTGAGTATACTGTTCCACTTACTTTTCCAGTATAGCTTTTTTTATCGGTACCTACATTAATGGTAACTGTTCCACTAACTGTATGGTTTTCTGGGTGTACTAATAATGAAAAGTTTACGATAGTTGCTAAAAGATTAGGAGCAAAGCCCATAGTTCCTTTAAAATATATTGTTTCTACTGCTGTATCTACTGTTGTTGACATAATTAATAAGATTAGTTTTCCTACTCATAAGGCTTTTCGGATTCCGCCTCGTTTTTTAAAATGGTGACTGCTCCATTTTAGTCTAAGTTTAGTTAGTTATTAAATAGTAAAGTATAGTAGTTATAGTATGTACCGAAAACACGGTTGGGTCTCTACACTTGTTAGTATTTAAGAACAGCGAAATAATTTGTGCTAGCGCTTTATTTCTGACCTAAAATTAGATTAGAAGTAGAGGTGAGCGGAAAAAAATGGCATAAGCGAGTATATTTTTTCCATAAAAACAGAAAAAAATAGCAGGAAGATTTTCTTAAGCTAATCTTGTATGTGTTGTGTATGAGTTACTTAAGTGTACGTACTTTTTTTATAATATCTTTATAACGTTCGCTTAAGGTAGCTTTCTTATTTCCAGTAAGTAAGATTAAATTGTCTGCTGGAATAATCTCTGTAATGTGTTTGGTGTTTACTATAAAGTTTCGATGTGTTCTTTGAAAAATAGGGTTGTTTAGTAGTTGAAGAATTTTAGTTAATGAAATAAGAATAACAAACTTCTCTTTTTCCGTAACAATATTGCAGTATTTTTCTTCAACATCAATATAAACAATATCAGTAATTAATACTTTTTTTAGCGATTTTCCTTTTTTAATAAATAAATGATCTTCACTAATCACGGTATCTTCTTCATCACTTAAAAAGACATCATTTTGTGCATAAAACTTTTCAACAGCCATTTCTATGGCGTACAAAACCTCTAATTCGTTAAAAGGTTTCATTAAAAAGCTAAACGGTTGTGTTAGTTTAGCTCTTTCAAAAATACTTCGATCTCTTGAACTTGTTAAAAACACAAATGGCTTAGAAGAATTAGGTACAGCATTGATGGTTTCGGCAAAGGTAATTCCATCAGGAGAACCGTTTAAAAAAATATCGATAATAACAATGTCAACATCAATTTTATAAAATTGATCTAAGGCATCTTTAAAGTTTCTAGCAATTCCAGTAACCGTATAATTGTTGTCTTCAAGAACTTGAATTAGACGATCACTTTCAGCAGGAGTATCTTCTATAATAAAAACATTCACATTATTCATTCGAAGGATTTTTAGGTAAAGATACAATCATTTTGGTACCTTTTCCTAATTCACTTTCAATATCAAATTTTCCATTGTTTTTTCGAATCATCGATTTACATAATTGCAAGCCTAAACCTGTACCAATTACATCTTCGTGCTCTTTTTTATGTAAAAGCGCTGTGTCTTTTAATAACTCTAAACGCGTAGCTTCACTCATTCCTAAACCAGTGTCTTCAATAATTAAATCGCAAAAATCATCAGAAGAGTTTTGTGAATATATTTTAATACTACCGTTAGGTTTAGAAAACTTAATGGCATTGTCTAATAAATTACGTAACACAATTTTTAGGGATTCCTGATCGGCAAAAACAATATCTTTTTTAGAAACGGTATTTTCTAAACTCAACTCCTTTTCTAGTAATAAAGGTTGGTAGTTATAAGACACTTGTTCTGTAATAAAAAATAAACGTAATGAGCTAATACTAAAGTAGCCTTGGTTGGTTTGTAATAAAGCCCAATTTAAAAGATTGTCTAAAAGACCGTAAGCACCATTAACAATGGCACTGTTTTTTTGAAGTAAGTTACGTAATGCACTCAAATTATTACTGTCTAAATTTTTAACTAAAGAACCATTACTGGTTTTTAAAGCATTAACAGAAGAGCGTAAATCGTGGCTTACAATAGAAAAAAGTTTGTCTTTAGTAGCGTTTAAGGCATTAAGGTTTTCTTTTTGACTGGCAATAATCTTATTTCGTTTTACTTTTTCTCTATAGAAATAAAGACTAATTCCTAAAAGAACAAATAAGCCAATAGCAGCATATAAAAAGATAGTACGTTGAGTTTCTTTTAACTCATTTTGAACTTGTAAAATATCAACCTCATTTTGTTTTTGTTTTACAGCAAACTCTTTTTCTTTCTTAGCAACTTCGTAGATTTTATTTTGGTCGTTTAGAGAATCTTTCCACTGCTGAGTTTCTTTTCTATAAGCTAAAGCTTTTTTAAAGTTTTTACGATTTTCTTCAATAGCAGACATGTTTTTGGACGCAAGTCTTTTTATATCAAAATCATCCAAATATTTAGATATATTGTAGGCTTTTTTGAAGTATTTATAAGCTTTTTGGTTTTGTGATTTGAAATAATATAAATTAGCTGTATTTATATAACTTTCGGCTAATTTTAGAGAATCTTTAATGTTTTGATTCAATCTTTTAAAATATAATTCTGCTGTATCATACTTTTTTAATAAAAAATTACATAAGGCTATGTTATTGAGGATTGAATTTTTATTAAAATATAATATTTTCTCTTCTGGCAACTCAGAAAGTGGAAGTAGGTGTTCTATAGCTTTTTCATAATCAGATAATGACATATAAACGTAAGCTAAATAAAACTCTTTAAGATTAAAAAACTTAAAATCATTTGAGATTAGTAAAAAATGCTCTTTAGCTTCATTATATATACTTTTATTGGTTAAGCTTATTCCTCTAAAGTAATGGCAAAGCTCAGTAACTTGTCTGTTGCTTGAGTTTTTTTCAATTTGTCTTTGAGAATAAATTAATGTAGAGTCCCATTCTTTTTTAGAAAAGAAAGTTGCAGCTTTTTTTAAATCAGAATGAGATTTGAATTTTTGAGAATACTGATTCATGTGAGTATAAAGTAAACTGTCTTTTTTTTGAGAATAAACTAAACTACTTGTAATTAATAGAGATAAAAAAAGAAATCTGAAGTACATTTTAGACTAAATAAATTATCTGCAATGTATAAAAAATGTCCTGAAAAAAAACAGGACATTTTTAATAATTATTTTTTAATTTAAAATTTTTTCCGTTGGTGGTTTACTAAAAGCGACTTCTGTTCCTTTTGAAGTTTCGGCACCATTATTTCCAACTTCAGAATCATTAACAGCATAGCTTATAGGATAAGTATTGTGGCCTATAGAGATATTATTAATTTCAGAAAAGGTATAAATATCAACATGTGTAGGATCGGTATCAGCATAATCAACATTTACAACAAAAGCATATATTATACTTTTACCCTTATAATTGAAATTTGGGTTTATTGAATATTCACTTGGTTGAGAAGCTCCATGAGCAACAGCTATTTTAAAAGAAGTTATTTTGTTTTTAGGAGAAACTTCTACATCAAATGGTGAGTATAGATGATCACTGAGAACAGCTCCTGAAGGTAATGTAGAAATAGGTTGATTTAAATTTGACGTAACTTTAGCCATAATATTTAGTTTTAGATTGGTTAATAATATTTTATTGTTTCTTTTTTCAAATAAACAATAAAATATTAAGCTGTTAGAAAAAAAAGGAATAAGATGGAGATTTACAGGAACAAGAAATGTTTTTTTAAGAATAAAATATAGAGAGTTTGTCATGAAATGAATTTTGATTAAAAAGAGAAAGTAGATTGTACTAATCAATAATAGAATACTCAGGTATATAAACGATATTAAATGATTAGTTTTGTATTTATAGAAAGTAAGCGTTTTTGAAGACAGAAAAAATAATATTAGGTATCGACCCAGGTACTAGTATCATGGGGTTTGGAATTATAAAAGTGATTGGTAAAAAGATGGAATTTGTTCAAATGAACGAATTACTTTTAAAAAAGTACGACGATCATTACTTAAAACTAAAACTCATTTTTGAACGTACTATAGAATTAATTGATACTTATAATCCTGATGAGATAGCTTTAGAAGCTCCGTTTTTTGGAAAAAACGTACAATCTATGTTAAAGCTAGGTAGAGCGCAAGGAGTAGCAATGGCAGCAGGATTGTCAAGGCAAATTCCAGTTACAGAGTATGCTCCTAAAAAAATTAAAATGGCTATTACTGGAAAAGGAACTTCAAGTAAAGAACAAGTAGCAATGATGTTAAAGTCTTTATTAAA
Source organism: Tenacibaculum aiptasiae (assembly GCF_965221665.1). Lineage (NCBI taxonomy): Bacteria > Pseudomonadati > Bacteroidota > Flavobacteriia > Flavobacteriales > Flavobacteriaceae > Tenacibaculum > Tenacibaculum aiptasiae. The sequence continues at coordinate 530,598 of NZ_CBDCSN010000002.1, read as the reverse complement.
CTTAAAAGAGCTACCAAAAAACTTAGATGCTACCGATGGTTTGGCTGCAGCCGTTTGTCATTATTATAATTCAGGGACCAAAATAGGAGGTAAGAACTATACTGGTTGGGCAGCTTTTGTAAAACAAAACCCTAAGAAAATAGGATAACTGAAAAATTTTGGCAGGAATTTACCTACATATCCCATTTTGCAAGCAAGCGTGTTATTATTGCGATTTTCATTTTTCTACCTCTTTAAAGAGAAAAGAAGAGCTGATTGTTTGTATGGTAAAAGAATTAGAACTTCGGAAAGAAGAGTTGAATAATGAAACAATAGAGACTATCTATTTTGGAGGAGGAACACCAAGTTTGTTATCAGCCAAAGAGATAAGATTATTATTAGATACGATATATCAGAATTATCAAATAATTGAGCAGCCAGAAATTACATTAGAAGCTAATCCAGATGATTTATCAGAAGAGAAAATCTTAGAATTAGCAGAATCTCCAGTAAATAGATTAAGTATTGGAATTCAATCTTTTTTTGAGGAAGATTTAAAGAGTATGAATCGAGCACATAATGCAGAGGAGGCTAAGAACTGTTTATCTCTAGCGACTAGTTATTTTGATAATATTACCATCGATTTAATTTACGGAGTTCCAAATATGACAAACGAGCGCTGGAAAGAAAACTTACAAATAGCCTTCGATTTTGGAATCAATCATATTTCTAGTTATGCTTTAACAGTAGAACCTAAAACAGTATTGGATACATTTGTGAAAAATGGGAAATATCCAGAACCAGATGAGGTAGAAGCTAAAGCGCATTTTGATATTTTAATGGATGAAACCACTAAAAACGGATTTGTACATTATGAAATTTCTAATTTTGGAAAACCTGATTATTTTTCAAAACATAATACATCTTATTGGTTAGGAAAAAAATATATAGGAGTAGGGCCTTCAGCGCATTCATTTAATAAAACACATAGAAGCTGGAATATTTCTAATAATGCTAAATACATAAAAACACTTGAATTAGGTAATTTACCTAATGAAATAGAAGAGTTAACCAAAGAAGATAGATTTAATGAATATTTAATGACAGGATTACGAACCATTTGGGGAGTGTCTTTAGATAAAATAAATCCTATTTTTAGAGAAAGTTTATTAGCTTCTTCGAAAAAGTTTATAGAACAAGGATTGTTAACCATAGAAGAGGATACATTAAAAACAACTTCTAAAGGAAAGTTTTTAGCAGACGGATTGGCTTCCGAATTGTTTATAGTTTAAAAGCATAAGTATGATTGCAGAAATACAACACAAAACAGGAAAATATAAAATAGATTTCTCCAAACCATTAGATATATCTATTCCTGTAGATTTAGCTAAGCAAAATATTAATGCATGGTATTTAGAAGATCCAGAAATTTCACCTGTTCAATCAGGAGACTGGGTAGGAAGTGTTGCACAAGGAGCTGATGTTAATTTTAATACAATAGTATTTAATCCACATGCACATATTACACATACCGAATGTGTTGGTCATATTACAAAAGAAGTACATTCAGTAAATAAAAACTTAAAACAGTTTTTTTATTTGGCTGAAGTTGTAACCCTACAACCGGCGTTGCAAGCAAGTGAAGATTTGTTAATTACCAAAGGGCAATTGCAAGAAGTATTAGGAAACAAAGAAAGAGAAGCAATTGTAATTAGAACAACTCCAAATTTATTAGATAAAAAGTCGAAACGTTATTCAAATACCAATCCACCATATTTAGCAGAAAATGCAGCAGAATACTTAAAAGAAAAGGGTATAGAACATTTGTTGATAGATTTACCTTCGGTAGATAAAGAAAAAGATGAAGGAAAATTATTAGCGCACAATGCGTTTTGGAATACAAAAGGAGAGCTAAGAATGGAAGCAACAATTACAGAATTCATTTTTGTTGCTAATGAAATAAAGGATGGTGTTTATTTCTTAAACTTAATGATTGCACCTTTCGAAAACGACGCTAGTCCTAGTAAACCTATTTTGTATAAAGTTGAAAGCTAATAGGTTTAGCGATAATAATAAAATTATATTCATACGATAACAGTTTTACGATTAATTTAAACTATTCTTTTTCTTAGTGTCTTTTATAAATGTTTCTTTTTAGGGACCTCTATCTATTCGGCGAGATTTACTTTATGTTTCATTTACACTTCAAAGATACAACAGCATTAGAGTTAAAAATGTTGATTTAAGATTAAACGAGTTTTAGTGTCGACGAATGGTAGGAATATATCTTTTAAGCATAATTAGGTTTCTTTGTAGTGATGGAATGAAAATCAATTTTTTTGAAAATTAGAATAGTCGATGAATATACATGTTAATAATATATTCTGATGATATAAGAAACTGCGTATGCTTTCGGCTATAGCGAAGACAATATAAAAGAAAGGTTTTGGGATGACAGTATGGTAAACTGTATAAGCGTAGTGATTCAACAAAATAATATTGATACAATACTATATTTCATAGTATTATAAAGTTAGTTCTTTTTCTTAGTGCTTTCTATAAATGTTTCTTTTTAGGGATCTCTATCTGTTCGGCGAGATTTACTTTATGTTTCATTTACACTTCAAAGATACAATAGCATTACAGTAAAAAAGTTGAATGTACGATAAAATGTGCTATAGTGTCGATGAATGGTTTGAATGTGTCTTTTAAGCATTTTGATTAAATGCACGGAGCTGAAATTAAATATCTGTTAATAAAATACGGCAAAGTATTAGTCAATTTAATTATAGCTCCGTATGGAAAAGTTGCTAGTTTAAGCGAATTGGTTTTTATAAAATCGTATAGTAGTAGGTTTGGCGATTTGATAAAATGATATTCATACAATAAGGGTTTTAATATTTTGTGTTGTTTATTCTTTCTCTTAGTTTTTATAAATGTTTCTTTTTAGTGACCTCTATCTGTTCGGCGAGATTTACTTTATGTTTCATTTACACTCCAAAGATATTACAACATTAAAAGAGAAAAGATGAATACAAGCTTAGAAGAGTTTTAGTATCGACGAATGGTATAAATGTATCTTCAAAGTAGATATAGATAATTAAATAAATTGAGGTCAAAGTTTGGTTATGAATAGTTTAGAATGAATATAAAAACGAACTTTAAAATGTTTTTTGTAAAACCTATTTCTTTTTTTTATAGTTTTACAGCTCAATTGATATATAAAATGACAAATTTTAATACATATAAGCAGTGTAAGTCTACCGTGAGAAACGGAAGATATCGGGCTATTTATGTATTATGATTATTTAAATATAAAATATATCAATTGTAAAAAGTCCGACTTCATAGTCGGACTTTTTATTTTTAAGCAAACCACTAACAACTAAACCACAATACTATGAAAAAACTTTATTTTAATTATTTAAACACGTTTAAAGGCCTCTCTACCGAAGTTTGGTGGCTGTCTTTAATAACCTTAATTAACAGAGCTGGTACCATGGTAATTCCTTTTTTATCATTGTACTTAACAAAGAGCTTAGATTTTACCTTAAAAGATGTAGGATGGATTATGACTTGTTTCGGATTTGGATCTGTAATAGGATCTTGGTTAGGAGGAAAGTTAACAGATAAAATAGGCTTTTATAAAGTAATGAAAACAAGCTTGTTTTTAACTGGGGTATTATTTATAGCTTTACAATATGTAACAACATTTATTGGATTTGGTATAGGAATATTTCTAGTAATGCTAGTAGCCGATACTTTTAGACCTGCCATGTTTGTTGCGTTAAGTGCTTATAGTAAACCAGAAAATAAAACACGTTCGGTAACCTTAATTCGTTTGGCGATTAATCTCGGATTCTCAGCAGGTCCAGCTGTTGGAGGTCTTATTATAACTTCTTTAGGGTATGATGGATTATTTTGGGTAGACGGAGTTACTTGTATTTTAGCTACTTTTTTATTGATAAATGTTTTAAATCCAAAGAAATCGAAAGTAGTAGATGAGGTAAAAGTAGAAAATCCAATTTCTGTTTTTTCTGATAAAGCTTTTTGGATGTTTTTTATAGCAATGTTTATTTTCGGATTTGTTTTTCTACAATATTTCTCAACAATGCCATTGTATTATAAAGATGCACATCATCTGTCAGAATTACAAATTGGGTTACTTATGGGAATGAACGGTTTCTTAATTTTTGTACTAGAAATGCCATTAATTAAATGGTTGGAAGAAAGCAAATATTCTAAAGAACGATTAATGTTTGTAGGGTTATTACTTACAGGAATAAGCTTCTTAGTTTTAAACCTAACAGGTTGGGTAGGAGTTTTAATTGTAGGAATGTTATTTATGACCATTGGAGAAATGATAGCGTTTCCATTTTCGAATGCTTTTGTAATGGAAAGAGCAAAACGAGGAAACCAAGGAGAATACATGGCATATTATAGCATTGCTTTTTCTGCAGCTCATATTTTTGGACATAATACAGGTATGAGAATGGTAGATTTTTTAGGGTTTGATACAACATGGTGGATTATCACTTTTGTATCTACAATAGGTCTGTTTTTCTTAATTAGTTTAACCAGAATAATAAAAAAAGAAAAAGCATAATATGAATTTAAATCAAGTTACAATTCCATCAATAAACGTTGAAAAATCCACAGCGTTTTATATAAAACTAGGCTTGCATCTAATTGTAGATGCAAGACCTAGATATGTTCGTTTTGAAGTTCCAGATGGAGATAGCACATTTTCAATACATCAAGTAGAGTCTATGCCTAAAGGAGAAGGTGTAGTATTATATTTTGAAGATGAAAATTTAGATGAGCTAGTAAAAGAGCTTCAAAAAAAAGAGATAGAGTTTTTACAATTGCCTAAAGATCAAACATGGCTATGGAGAGAAGCACATTTATTAGATCCAGATGGAAACAAATTAATATTATTTAAAGCAGGAGAGAATAGAAAAAATCCGCCATGGAGAATTGATAAGTAAGAAGAAATTTTATATTTGATTTTTTAAAAAAGTTAAAACAAAACAAATGAATATACAAGACGCTCAAAAACAAGTTGATGATTGGATTAAAAACCATGGTGTTCGTTATTTTAACGAGTTAACTAATATGGCTCAATTAACAGAAGAGGTAGGAGAAGTAGCAAGAATAATTGCGCGTCGTTATGGCGAACAAAGTGAAAAAGAGAGCGATAAAAATAAAGATTTAGGTGAAGAATTAGCAGATGTAATGTTTGTAGTTTTATGTTTAGCAAATCAAACAGGAGTTAATTTACAAGAAGCTTTTGATAAGAAGCTAGATATTAAAACAAAACGAGATCACGATCGTCATCATAACAACGAAAAATTAAAATAAATGAGTTTCGGTAAAAACATACAAAAGAGAATTTTTTGGATAAATCTTTTAAAGGTAAGTATACCATTTTTAATTTTTGTAACCCTATTTTCATTATTACTAAACAGTGGAAAAGCGTTGTTTACAGGAGATTTTGAAAAAGTAAATGAAATTCATTTTTCAGAAAAGAAATGGGTTCGTTTTTGGCTTACCAAAGTTACAGTTAGCGTTTTGTATGGTATGTATACAGTGAATAAAAAAATGAAATAATTTGTATGAATTTACATCTTAAAACCAAAGAGAATAAAAAAATAGCTTCAGAAATAACAATTTCAGGTTCAAAAAGTGAATCAAACAGATTGTTAATTTTACAACAGTTATTTCCAAGCATTAGCATAGATAATTTATCAGATTCAGATGATACGCATCATTTACAAGAAGCATTATCTTCTACCAATGAAATAGCAGATATAGGACACGCAGGAACTGCCATGCGATTTTTAACAGCTTTCTTTTCAACACAAGAAGGGAGTGTGAAAATTTTGCAAGGGTCGGAAAGAATGCACAATCGTCCAATAGAAATATTAGTTGATGCACTTCGTAGTTTAGGAGCAGAAATCCAATATTTGGAGAAAGAAGGATATCCGCCAATAAGAATTATAGGAAAGAAGTTGACCAAAAACAAGGTTTCTATAAACGGAAATGTAAGTAGTCAATATATTTCAGCTTTAATGTTAATAGCTTCAAGTTTAGAGAATGGATTAGAAATTCAATTAGAAGGCAAAATAACTTCAGTTCCATATATAAAAATGACTTTAGCTTTGTTACATCAAATAGGGATTGTAGCAAGTTTTGAAGGAAATATTATTAGTGTAGAGCCTAAAAAAGATATTCAATCAAAAAATATTACGGTTGAATCAGACTGGAGTTCAGCATCTTATTTTTATTCTTTAATAGCCTTGAGTGAAATAGGTTCATCAGTAAAGTTATCAGCATATAAACAAGATAGTTTGCAAGGAGATAGTTGTTTAGCTAGAATTTATAAGCATTTTGGTGTTGCAACTAAATTTGAAGAGAACTCAATAACTTTAACCAAAGAAAGAAAGCATAACACAGAAGTATTAGTTGAAGATTTAAAAAATGCTCCAGACATAGCTCAAACCATAGCGGTAACAAGTTTCGGATTAGGAGTAGCTTGTGAATTAACAGGCTTACATACTTTAAAAATAAAAGAAACAGACCGATTAGAAGCTTTAAGAGAAGAGTTAACAAATTTAGGAGCAGAAATTGAGGTAACTAATGAAAGTTTACACTTAAAAGCATCAGAAAAAATAAATGAGGATATTTCAATAGCAACTTATAACGATCATAGAATGGCAATGGCATTTGCTCCATTAGCATTTAAAGTACCAATAACTATTTTAGAAGCAGAAGTAGTAACAAAGTCATATAGAAACTTTTGGAATGATATGAGAGAGATAGGTATTGAAACCGAAGATGTAAAATAAACAGCGAATCACTTGACAAGGCCTATGTCGAAATTGTATATTTGCCCACGTTTAGAAAATATTATCAATGAAATTATCAAATTTTAATTTTGACCTGCCAGAAGAATTATTGGCAGAGTACCCTTCAGAGCATAGAGATGAATCACGTTTAATGGTATTACATAGAGATACTCAAAAGATTGAACACAGACAGTTCAAAGACTTAATAGAGTATTTTGATGAAGGAGATGTAATGATGTTAAACAATACAAAGGTTTTTCCAGCTCGTATGTACGGGAACAAAGAAAAAACTGGAGCTCGTATTGAAGTATTTTTATTACGTGAGTTAAATGCTGAAAATCGTTTATGGGATGTATTAGTTGATCCAGCTAGAAAAATTAGAATAGGAAATAAGTTATTCTTTGGTGATGATGAAAGTTTAGTAGCTGAAGTTATTGATAATACAACATCTAGAGGAAGAACATTACGTTTCTTGTTTGATGGACCATATGAAGAGTTTAGAGAAAAGTTAGTTAAGTTAGGTGAAACACCATTACCTAAATATATTAAGCGTGAGGTAGAACCATCTGATGAAGATCGTTACCAAACAATTTTTGCAAAGCACGAAGGAGCTGTTGCAGCACCAACTGCAGGATTACACTTTTCTAAACACTTAATGAAAAGATTAGAAATTAAGGGTATTGATTTTGCTGAGACTACATTACACGTAGGATTAGGTACTTTTAATCCAGTAGAGGTTGAAGATTTATCTAAACACAAAATGGATTCTGAGAAGATTATTGTACCTCAGAGTAGTGCAGACATAGTAAACAATGCTATGGAAAATAAAAGAAGAGTTTGTGCAGTTGGAACTACTGTAATGAGAACAATAGAGTCTTCTGTATCTTCTAAAAAGAAATTAAATCCATATGAAGGATGGACTAATAAATTTATTTTTCCTCCTTATGATTTTAGTATTGCAAACTGTATGATTACTAACTTCCATACACCAAAATCAACATTATTAATGATGGTTTCTGCATTTGCAGGTCATGATTTTATGATGGAAGCTTACCAAGAAGCAATTAAAGAAAAATACAAGTTTTACTCGTACGGAGATGCGATGTTAATTTTGTAAGAGCAAAGAATAAAATGAAAAACAAAGCCTCACAAGACTACTTGTGAGGTTTTGTGTATTTTTGTACCCGATGAAAGTGAAGAAAAAAGACATACGCGCATTAACAAAAGACCAGCTTCGCGATTTTTTTGTGGATAATGGAGATAAAGCATTTAGAGGTAATCAAGTGTATGAATGGTTGTGGAGTAAATCTGCACATACATTTGAAGATATGACAAACCTATCTAAAGGAACACGTCAAATGCTTAATGAGAATTTTGTAATCAATCATATAGAGGTTGATGACATGCAGCGTAGTAAGGATGGTACAGTAAAAAATGCAGTACGATTACATGATGGTCTTGTTGTAGAGTCGGTTTTAATTCCTACAAAAACAAGAACTACAGCATGTGTTTCAAGTCAAGTAGGTTGTAGTTTAGATTGTAAATTTTGTGCTACAGCACGCTTAAAAAGAATGCGAAACTTAAATCCAGATGAGATTTATGATCAAGTAGCAGCCATAAACAAAGAAAGTTTGTTGTACTACAATAGAAAGCTTTCTAATATTGTTTTTATGGGAATGGGAGAGCCATTAATGAATTACAATAATGTAATTAAGTCAATAGAGAAAATAACATCTCCAGAAGGTTTAGGGATGTCTCCTAAGCGAATTACATTATCTACTTCAGGAATTCCTAAGATGATAAAAAAGATGGCTGATGATGAGGTGAAGTTTAACTTAGCTGTTTCGTTACACTCAGCCATAGATGAGGTACGTACTTCGATAATGCCTTTTAACACAACTTTTCCTTTAAAAGATTTAAAAGAGGCTTTAGAGTATTGGTACGAGAAAACTCAAAGAAAAATTACCTACGAGTATGTTGTTTGGGGAGGTATTAATGATAGAAAAGAAGATATTGAAGCCTTAATTAAGTTTTGTAAACATGTTCCATGTAAAGTAAATTTAATTGAATATAATCCTATTGATGATGGAGAGTTTCAACAAGCAAGTCCAGAAGCAATAAATAATTATATTTCAAATTTAGAAATGCACGATATTGTTGTAAATGTTCGTAGATCTAGAGGGAAAGATATAGATGCTGCCTGTGGTCAATTAGCAAATAAGTCATAGTTTGAGTTTTTCTAAAACATTTATAGGGCAAACAACACAAACTTTAGGTTGGTTACTATTTGCCATTGTTTTAGGATTATTTATTGACAGTAAATTCGTTGCTGATAATTTTTATGAGAATGCACAATGGATTAATAATGTAATTGCAGTTATAGTTTTTGTTTTTTTATACCAAAAAGCAAATGCTAGAGCAAAAGAACAGTTAATTTATGCTTTAATTATAGCGGTTGTTGGAGAGTATATATTCTCAATTTTATTAGGAATGTATACCTATCGCTTAGAAAAAGTTCCGCATTATATACCTCCAGGACATGCTATTGTTTTTGTTCTTGTTTACTATTTCAGTAAAAAGCCTAAAGTCAAAGAAAATAGAATTGCGGTTGAAAAGTTTTGTTTAGTTCTAATAGCATTGTTTTCTCTTTATTTTTTATTAATTAAAAATGATGTTTTTGGTTTTTTATGTACAATTTTGGTTTTCTTCTTTTTAAGAAAGTATCCTAAAGAGAGACTATTTTATCTAACAATGTATTGTATAGTAGCTATTTTAGAATTTGTAGGTACAGGATTAGATTGTTGGAAATGGCCAGAAATAGCGTTCAATAAGTTTCAATATTTGCCAAGTGCTAATCCACCTTTAGGAATTAGTTTGTTTTATTTTGGTTTGGACAGAGGAACAATATCAATATATAAGAGAAGGCATAAAGAAGCTTGGGCTAGACTCAAACGAATAAGAATGATAAAATCTTAATATAATTTGTTACTTTTGGTCTTTGATTTTGGAAATCAAACATTAATGAAGCCAGTAGAGCAAATAAAACTTCCCATAGCAAAAGAAATGGAACTCTTTGAAACCAAGTTCAAAGATTCTATGTTATCTAAAGTACCCTTATTAAATAGAATTACCTATTATATAGTCCGAAGAAAAGGAAAGCAAATGCGACCAATGTTTGTTTTTTTGGTAGCAAAAATGGTTTCTAATGGCGGGTTCGATGAGCGTACTTACCGAGGAGCATCAGTAGTAGAATTAATTCATACAGCAACATTAGTACATGATGATGTGGTTGATGATAGTAATAGAAGAAGAGGTTTCTTTTCAATTAATGCGCTTTGGAAAAATAAAATAGCAGTTTTAGTAGGAGACTTTTTATTGTCGAAAGGATTATTATTATCGATAGATAATGAAGATTTTGATTTGTTAAAGCTCATCTCAATAGCAGTTAGAGAAATGAGTGAAGGAGAACTTTTGCAAATAGAAAAAGCTCGTAAATTAGATATTACTGAAGAAATTTATTTTGAAATAATTCGTCAAAAAACAGCAACTTTAATAGCAGCTTGCTGTGGAATAGGAGCAGCTTCAGTAGGAGCAAATAATGAAACAGTTCAACAAATGCGAAAGTTTGGAGAGTATATTGGTATTGCTTTTCAAATTAAAGATGACTTGTTTGATTATACCGAAGACAAAATAGGGAAGCCTACAGGAATAGATATTAAAGAACAAAAAATGACACTTCCCTTAATTTACACGTTAAATAACTGTTCTCAAAAAGAAAAATCTTGGTTAATTAATTCGGTAAAAAAACACAACACCAACAAAAAACGTGTTAAAGAAGTAATTGCTTTTGTAAAAGAGAATGGAGGTTTAGAATATACTATAACCAAAATGCACGATTATAAAAATAAAGCATTAGCCATACTTGACAATTACCCAGAGTCAGAATATAAAAACTCATTGCTTCAAATGATAGATTACGTCGTAGAGCGTAAAATTTAAGTAGAGCCAAACAAATATTTATAAAATAACAAACCCTAAGAAAATTAAATCTTAGGGTTTATATTTATTATTTATAAGATGATTTATATTACATCATTCCTGGCATTCCACCACCCATTGGAGGCATTCCACCAGCAGGAGAATCTTCCTTAATATCGATTAAAGCACATTCTGTAGTTAAAATCATACCTGATACAGATGCAGCGTTTTCTAAAGCAACACGTGTTACTTTTTTAGGATCTATAATTCCAGCATCTAACATGTTAACATATGCTTCAGATTTAGCATCATAACCAAAGTCTTTTTCACCTTCTAAGACTTTATTAATAACAACTGAGCCTTCACCACCAGCATTCTCTACAATTGTTCTTAAAGGAGCTTCAATTGCTTTATTTACAATTTGTACACCAGTAGTTTCATCTAAGTTTTCAGTAGTTAAAGATTCTAGTACTTTTTTAGCACGAACTAAAGCTACACCACCACCAGCAACAATACCTTCTTCTACAGCTGCACGAGTTGCGTGTAAAGCATCATCAACACGGTCTTTCTTTTCTTTCATTTCTACTTCAGAAGCAGCACCAACATATAGTACAGCCACACCACCAGCTAACTTAGCTAAACGCTCTTGTAATTTTTCACGATCGTAGTCAGAAGTAGTAGTTTCAATTTGTGCTTTTATTTGGTTAACACGAGCTTTAATTTGTGTTTCATCACCTGAACCATTTACAATAGTAGTGTTGTCTTTGTCAATAGTTACAGTTTCAGCAGTACCTAATAAATCTAAAGTTGCGTTTTCTAAAGAAAAACCTCTTTCTTCAGAAATAACAGTTCCACCAGTTAAAATAGAAATATCTTCTAACATTGCTTTTCTTCTGTCTCCAAATCCAGGAGCTTTCACAGCAGCAATTTTTAATCCACCTCTTAATTTGTTTACTACCAAAGTAGCTAATGCTTGTCCATCAACATCTTCTGCAATAATTAATAAAGGTCTTCCTGATTGAGAAACTGGTTCTAAAATTGGAAGAATTTCTTGTAAGTTAGAAATTTTCTTGTCGAATAATAAAATATATGGATTGTCTAAAGTAGCAATCATTTTGTCAGCATCAGTAACAAAGTAAGGAGATAAGTATCCTCTGTCAAATTGCATACCTTCTACAACATCAACATAAGTATCAGTTCCTTTCGCTTCTTCAACAGTAATAACACCTTCTTTACCAACTTTTTCAAAAGCTTCAGCAATTAAGTTTCCAATTACATTATCGTTGTTAGAAGAAATAGAAGCTACTTGTTGAATTTTTTCAGAAGAATCACCAACTTCTTTAGATTGTTTAGCTAAATCTTCAGTAATAGCAGTTACAGCTTTGTCAATACCACGTTTTAAATCCATTGGATTAGCTCCGGCAGCAACGTTTTTTAAACCTTCTTTTACTATAGCTTGTGCTAATACAGTAGCAGTAGTAGTTCCATCTCCAGCTAAATCGTTAGTTTTAGAAGCTACTTCTTTTACCATTTGAGCTCCCATGTTTTCTAACTCATCTTCTAATTCTACTTCTTTAGCAACAGAAACACCATCTTTAGTTACGTGAGGTGCTCCAAATGATTTAGAAATAATTACATTACGACCTTTAGGTCCTAAAGTTACTTTTACAGCATTAGCTAATGCATCAACTCCACGTTTTAATCCGTCACGAGCTTCTACGTCAAATTTTATATCTTTTGCCATTTTGATTTAATCTTTTAGTTGTTTTTTTGAATGAAATTAAATGATAGCGAAGATGTCGCTTTCTCTCATGATTAAATAATCTTTTCCTTCGTGTTTTAATTCAGTACCAGCGTACTTTCCGTATAAAACAGTATCACCAACTTTAACCGTTAAAGGTTCATCTTTAGTTCCGTTTCCAACGGCAACAACAGTTCCTTTTTGAGGCTTTTCTTTTGCGTTATCAGGAATAATAATTCCTGAAGCTGTAGTTGTTTCAGCGGCAGCTGGTTCTACAAGAACTCTATCTGCTAAAGGTTTAATGTTTAATCCCATTTTATATAAATTATGATTAAGTATTTGTTTTTTATTTTATGTTTTTGAAATAGTCAGAAATTATGCCATTAAAACTTTGCTGACATTTTTTCTAAAGAGGTTAAAATTACTATAAAAAAAATGCCAACGTGTCATTTACGTTGGCATTGTATATTTTGTATAGTTAAGATTAGTTAACGCTGTCTTTAGCCGCATCATTCGTTGCTGGCGTAGCAGGTGTAGTAGTCTCAACATTCTCTAATGTACTATCTAATTGAGGAGCATCTCCAGCATTACCTCTTGGGATAGCAAAATTAGCTAATAAGATCAATGCAAACATTGTAATCGCTAAAGTCCAAGTAGTTCTATCTAAAAAACTATTAGTGTTTTGTACTCCACCAATGTTTTGAGCACCACCACCTCCAAAAGAAGAAGATAATCCTCCACCTTTAGGATTTTGAACCATTACTATTAAGATTAATGCTATAGCAACAATCAAAATTAAAACTAAAAGTAAAGTATACGTTGTCATTATTTATTGTTTTGTAAAATTTGTATTCTTTTAATTTGGTCTGCAAAGAAACCACTTTTTTCTGGATATTTCAAACTTAATATTTTATAAGCCTGAATTGCGTTATCGTATTTTTTCTGTTCGAGATAAACTTTAGCTAAAGTCTCTGTAGCTAATTGAGAGTTTTGCTTACTTTCAATAACTTTTATTTCAGAAGGATTAGCCTTGTTTGGTCGAGAAATTTTAGGCGAAGTTTTAATAAATCGATCAATAATAGCTTCATGTTCTGACTTTTCAGGAGAAGTCTTTTCTTTTGGAGTTGATGAAGACTCCTGACTTCTTATAATTACTTTTTTTGAAGATAATTGTAGCCATTGATTAAATGAAAATGATTCATTTTTAGTAAATAAAAGAGGGCTTCCTATATCTAAATTTTTCTCAACTTCCGAGATTTTTTTTGCCTTTTTAGAAGGAAGTAGTTTTTCTTTTAATGTAACCTTAATCTCTTCTTTTAGGTTGGTTTTTTGAAAAACTTTTGAAGTTATAAAATCAAATAAAAGAGTACGGTCTGTCGTATAAGCAGCTGTAACCTTTAATTCGTTATTGTATTTATAACTTTCTTGATTTTTTAATTTTTTTAAATGTAAAGCTCTAGCTGATTGGAAATAAGGAAACTCTTGGATAATGTTTTTAAGCTCTGAATTATTTTCTTGAGAAATTAATTGAGGGCTTTCTAAAAGTTGTATGTACTTTTGTTTATCCAAAATTTACCACTTTCCTACAGATTCATTAAATATATCTTGAGTAATTCTCTCTAAGATATCTTTTAAAGCAGTGTCTAATAAACCTCCTGTTAATTGCTGAGTTGCCCCATAATCAAAATAGAAGGTAAAAGATTTTTCGAAATTTTTATCTTCATCTAGATTATTAACATAGTTTACATTAACAGTTATAGTTAGCCTGTTTTGTGCAGCAGTTTGGCTTGCTGTAGCACTCATTGGAGTAATTCTATAACCTGTTATTTCACCAGAAAAATGCAAATCACCACCATTATTAACTAAGGTTAAATTTGTTTGACGTGTAAACAAATCTTGTAATTCTTGTGTGAATCTTTGACTTAAAGAAGGTTCTACCAAAGGTGCTTGATTTGGAAAAAAATCAACTTGAATAGTTTTAGCATTTCCAGTATCACCACCCGTAAATGAATATGCTCCACAACCAATTAATATAGCTATTGAAAGTGCAAATGTAAATATGTAAAATAATTTTTTCATAGAGTCAAAAATAAAGAATTCATAGTCGTCTAATTGTTAATTAGATTATAAATCGTATTGTTTAATTTTTCTGTATAATGTTCTTTCAGAAATACCTAATTCTTTAGCAGCTAATTTACGTTTACCACTATTTTTTTCTAACGATTTTTTTATCATTTCAATTTCTTTTTCTTGCAACGATAAATTTTCATCTTCTTCTATTGTTTCAGCATATTCGTAATTGCTTGGAACTGTAGAAGATTGAGGTATTTGAACTACTTCAACGTTTTGCGTTTCTGGCAACTCTTGTTCTTGATATATCTTTTGTATCAATTGATGATTTTCTGCTTGTACCTGTTCAGAATTTCCGTTTTGCATCAAATCTAAAGTCAGTTTTTTTAAATCATTAATGTCATTACGCATGTCAAATAAAATTTTATACATAATGTCACGTTCATTTGCAAAATCTGAATTACTTGATTGACTTCCAACAATAGCAGGTAAATTACCTTTGTTGTTAGGTAAGTATTGAACTAATTTTTCAGGGGTAATTAGTCTAGTTTCTTCTACCACAGAAATTTGTTCAGCAATATTTCTTAGTTGACGAATATTTCCAGGAAAACGATAATTTAGTAACATTTTTACTGCATTCTGATCCAAACGAATAGTAGGCATTCGATATTTTTGAGCAAAATCTGAAGCAAACTTTCTAAATAATAAATGAATGTCTTCGTTTCTATCACGCAATGCAGGTAAACCTATTTCAATAGTACTTAAACGATAATATAGGTCTTCTCTAAATTTTTCTTTAGAAATAGCTTGATGCATATTTACATTGGTGGCAGCTACAATACGCACATTTGTTTTTTGTACTTGAGAAGAACCGACTTTAATAAATTCTCCATTTTCAAGTACACGTAATAAACGTACTTGAGTTGTTAACGGAAGTTCACCAACTTCATCTAAAAAAATGGTACCTCCGTCTGCAACTTCAAAATAACCTTTACGTGTAGCAGTTGCTCCAGTAAAGGCCCCTTTTTCATGACCAAATAATTCGCTATCAATGGTTCCTTCAGGAATTGCACCACAGTTTACAGCAATATATTTTGCATGTTTTCTGTGTGATAGTTGATGAATTATTTTAGGAATATTTTCTTTACCTACACCGCTTTCTCCAGTAACTAAAACCGAAATATCGGTAGGAGCAACGCGTATGGCTTTTTCTATGGCGCGATTTAAATGTAAATCGTTACCAATGATTCCAAAACGTTGTTTTATAGCTTGTAGGTTTTCCATTATTTATTTTAAAATTTAATTATTATCAGAGTATCCAACTGCAGTTCCTCTTAACGTAGCAGAAGTACAGTCTTCAACTTTAACATTTACAAAATCACCTAATTTATAATGCTCTTTAGGGAATACAATTATAGTATTTTGAGTATTTCTACCTTTCCATTCATTAGGGTTCTTTTTAGAAGTTCCTTCAATTAAAACTTCTTCTACTTTTCCTAAGTGCTGGCGAGTTCTATATAAACTGTGTTCTTGTTGTAAATCGATTACTTCTTGTAAACGTCTTTTCTTAACATCTAAAGGAACATCATCAGGCATTTTTTTAGCAGCTAGAGTTCCTGGTCTTTCAGAGTAAGCAAACATAAAACCGAAGTCGTATTTTACATGGCGCATCAAGTCTAAGGTGTCTTGATGGTCTTGTTCAGTTTCTCCGCAAAAACCAGCAATCATATCTTGACTTAAAGCCATTTCTGGGATAATTCTGAAAATATTATCTACTAATTCAATATACTCTTCGCGAGTGTGTTGACGATTCATGGCTTTTAACATATTGTTACTTCCACTTTGAACTGGTAAGTGAATGTATTTACAAATGTTTTTGTGCTTAGCCATTGTATGAATTACATCTAAACTCATATCCTGAGGGTTAGATGTAGAGAAACGAAAACGAGTCTTAGGATAGGCAGTAGCACACATATCTAAAAGTTGAGCAAAATCAACAGCAGTAGCTTGTGCTAACTCAGAAGCTTTTTTAAAGTCTTTCTTTAATCCACCACCATACCATAAATAGGAATCTACGTTTTGTCCTAGTAAAGTAATTTCTTTGAAATTCTTATCAACCATAGAGCCAATTTCCTCAATAATACTTTGAGGGTCACGACTACGCTCACGTCCACGAGTAAAAGGTACTACACAAAATGTACACATATTATCACAACCACGTGTAATAGATACAAAAGCAGAAACTCCATTTGAATTTAAACGTACAGGAGAAACATCAGCATAAGTTTCTTCTTTAGATAAAATCACATTTACAGCATCTCTACCTGCATCAACTTCTTCAATTAAGTTAGGTAAGTCGCGGTAAGCATCTGGTCCCACAACTAAATCAACAATTTTCTCTTCTTCTAAAAACTTCTCCTTCAAACGTTCAGCCATACAACCTAAAACACCAACTTTCATTGTTGGGTTTACTTTTTTTACCGCGTTGTATTTTTTTAAACGATTACGAACGGTGGTCTCAGCTTTTTCTCTAATAGAGCAAGTGTTTACCAATACTAAATCAGCGTCTTCTAAACTCTGAGTTGTATTAAAACCTTGTTCAGCTAAAATAGAAGCAACGATTTCACTATCGTTCATGTTCATTTGACAACCATAACTTTCAATAAAAAGTTTTTTACTGTTTCCTTCTTTCTGTTCAATAACAAGAGGTTTCCCTTGTTTATCTTCGTCAATTACCTTCTCTACGTGTTCCATAAATGCTAAAATCGTAATAAATAGTCTGCAAAGATACAACCAAAAAGGGTAACTTGTGACAAATTGGCATGAATACTTTTTAAAGTTAATAAATGGTAAAGTTTGTAGAAAAATCTTTCGTTAAAAAAAAACTACATACTTTTGCAAATTGAAAACACCATATTCTTATTAATATGGAGTGAAAAGAGATTAAGAGAAATACATATGGCAAAAAATTTAGTAATAGTTGAGTCACCTGCAAAAGCAAAAACAATTGAAAAGTTTTTAGGTAAAGATTTTCAAGTTGAATCGAGTTTTGGTCACATTGCCGATTTGCCTTCGAAAGAGTTAGGTGTAAATGTGGAAGGAGATTTTAAACCAAAGTATATAGTTTCTACAGATAAAAAAGCAGTTGTAAAAAAACTGAAAGATTTAGCAAAGAAAGCAGAAACTGTTTGGTTAGCAAGTGATGAGGATCGTGAGGGAGAAGCTATTGCATGGCACTTGGCTGAGCAATTAAAATTAAAAGAGGAGAAGACGAAACGAATTGTTTTTCATGAGATTACTAAAAAAGCCATTTTAAAAGCTGTTGAAAATCCAAGAGATATTAACTACAATTTAGTAAACGCACAACAAGCACGTCGTGTATTAGATAGATTAGTAGGATACGAACTTTCACCAGTGTTATGGAGAAAAGTAAAAGGAGGATTATCGGCTGGTAGAGTACAATCGGTAGCAGTACGTTTAATTGTAGAACGTGAGCGAGATATAGAAGGTTTTACGCCAGTTGCATCATATAGAGTAGATGCTGAATTCATAAATGAAAATGGTAAAAAGTTTAAAGCAAAATTAGCTAAAAACTTTACAGAAAAGAAAGAAGCAGAAGATTTTTTAAATTCATGTTTAGATGCAGAATTTTCAGTTGCTGATTTACAAAAAAAACCAGCAAAGAAATCTCCAGCGCCACCGTTTACAACATCAACATTACAACAAGAAGCTTCAAGGAAATTAGGTTTTCCAGTAGCTAAAACCATGATGGTTGCTCAACGTTTATATGAAGCCGGTTTGATTACTTATATGAGAACGGATAGTGTAAACTTATCAGATGATGCTAAAAATGCTGCACAAGCTGAGATTATAGCGTCTTATGGAGAAGAGTATAGCAAGCCACGTAATTTTTCAAATAAATCTAAAGGAGCACAAGAAGCTCACGAGGCGATTCGTCCAACTAATATGGAGAATCATGAAATTACAGGAGAGTATGATCAAACTAGATTGTACAGTTTGATTTGGAAAAGAACATTAGCATCACAAATGAGTGAAGCACAACTTGAAAGAACAGTTGTAAAAATAGATAATACTAAAAACGATAAACAATTCACTGCAAATGGGGAGGTTATCACATTTGAAGGTTTCTTAAAGGTTTACTTAGAAGGAACAGATAATGAGGAAGAAGAGCAAGCAGGAATGTTACCTAAAATGAGTGTTAAAGAAGTTTTAGGGAATGAATATATTACAGCAACAGAACGTTATTCACGTCCTCCAGCAAGATTTTCAGAGGCAGCTTTAGTAAAGCGATTAGAAGAACTTGGAATAGGGCGTCCATCTACATATGCACCAACAATTTCTACAATTCAACGTAGAGAGTATATAGAGAAAGGAACAGTAGAAGGAAAAGAAAGAAACTATGTTCAGTTACGTTTAGCTAATCAAGCAGTCAAAGAAGAATTATTAACTGAAAGAGTAGGTTCAGATAAAGGTAAACTAGTTCCTACCGATATTGGTAATATTGTAAATGATTTCTTGGTAGCTAATTTTGATGCAATTCTTGATTATGGTTTTACAGCTAAGGTAGAAAGTGATTTTGACGAGATAGCTGAAGGAAAAGAAGATTGGACTGCTATGATAAAGGAGTTCTATCAAGACTTCCATGTTGTTGTAGAAGATGTTGCAGCAAACGCCGAAAGAGCTAAAGGAGAACGTTTGTTAGGGGTAGATCCAGAAAGTGGTAAGAATGTTTATGTGCGTTTAGGACGTTACGGTGCAATGGTGCAAATAGGTGAGGCTACTGATGAAGAAAAGCCACGTTTTGCGAGCTTACAAGGAGATCAAACAATGAACTCAATTACTTATGAAGAGGCAATGGATTTGTTTAAATTGCCAAAAACATTAGGTGAATACGATAATTTAGAGGTAGTTGTAGCAAATGGTCGTTTTGGACCTTATATAAAGTTTGATGGAAAATATGTATCTTTAGATAAAGGTGAAAATCCAATGTCTGTAGATATGGATAGAGCTATTGAGTTAATTGAAGCTAAAAGAAAAGCTGATGCACCGATAGGAGAATATGAAGGCATGCCAATTCAAAAAGGAGTTGGACGTTTCGGACCATTTATTAAATGGAACTCAATTTTTATAAACGTAAATAAAAAATACGATTTTGATAATCTTTCTCAGGAAGATTTAGAAACGTTAATTGAAGATAAAAAGAGAAAAGAACGCGAAAAACTAATTCATAATTTTGAAGAAGTGGGTATTCGAGTAGAAAAAGCTCGTTGGGGGCGTTTTAATGTTATCAAAGGTAAGATTAAAGTTGAATTGCCTAAAACCACTGAGATTGAGAAGTTAACTCAAGAAGAAGCTGTGAAAATGATAGAGGCTAAAACTCCAAAAAAGAAAACAACTAAGAGGAAAACCACTAAAAAAAAATAAAGTAGCTTTTAGAAAAAAATAGTTTAGTATATTGCGAATTCGTTAATCTGATCCCCTTAAAGATGAATTACGATTTTTTTAAGCCAATAAAAGATGCTGTAGTTGAGCATGTATTGTCACAGCCAACATCTGCATTGGGTCAAAATATTAGTTTACACACAGCCGAAGATGGTTTCCCTAATTTATCAGGGGTAACCATAGCTATTCTTGGTGTAAAAGATGGTAGAGGAGCTGAAAATAATGAGGGCTGTGGTAACGACTTACAACATATTCGTAAAAAGTTGTACGAATTATTTCCAGGTAAATGGAAAACAAAAATTGCTGATTTAGGTAATATAGAACAAGGTAATACAGTTAAAGATACCTACTTTGCTGTGAGTTCTTCCGTAGAGTTTTTAATCAAAAAAAATATACTACCTATTATAATAGGTGGAAGTCAAGATATTACTTATGCCAATTATAGAGCTTACGATGCTTTAGAACAAACAGTTAATTTAGTATCAGTAGACAGTCGTTTTGATTTAGGTTCTATAGATGAGGAAATGTCTTCAAGATCCTTTTTAAGTAAAGTGATAATGGAGCAGCCTAATAACTTGTTTAACTATAGTAATATAGGATATCAAACTTATTTTAATTCACAAGAAGAAATTGACTTACTAGATAAGTTATATTTTGACGCTTTTAGATTAGGAGAAGTAAAAAATGTTACTTTAGTAGAACCTATAATGAGAGATGCCGATATTGTAAGTATAGATATTGGCTGTATACGTCAAAGCGAAGCTCCAGCAAATAGTAATGCTTCACCAAATGGATTTTATGGTGAAGATATATGTGCTATAACCAGATATGCTGGTATAAGCGATAAAGTTACTTCTTTTGGAATATATGAATATAACAGTAGATTGGATTCAAATTATCAAACAGCGAATTTAATTGCTCAAATGATTTGGTATTTTATAGAAGGAGTAAATTACAGAGCAAAAGATTACCCTTTTGTAACAAAAGAAAAATACCAAAAATTTACAGTTCTTTTGAACGATGACGACCCAATAAATTTTTACAAAAGTGACAAAACAGGTCGTTGGTGGATGGAAATAAATTTAATATCGAATAATAAACACAAAAGACATGCGTTAATACCATGTAACTATCAAGATTATGAACAGGCACTTAAGCAAAAAATGCCTAATAGATGGTTTAAAGCTTTGCAAAAGCTTGTTTAAAAGAGAGTTGTCTTTTAAATGGTAAAAAAATATAATACGTAATTGTTTTTTAATAAAAAAAATAATAGGTTTACGCCTCTTTTTTAAGAAAGGAATAATATGAAGAAAATAGCAGTACTTGCATTATTAGTATCTATCGCTTACTCTTGTGGTTCAAGTGGAGGAGATAGAGGAGAATTAGTCGGAGTAAAGTCAAAAAGAAAATGGTTCGCAGAAAAGCCATATGGTATGGCTAAAATCCCTGGAGGTTCGTTTACAATGGGTAAACAAGATGAAGATCCTTTAGGAGCTATGAATGCCCCAACTAAGACAGTTACCGTTCAGCCATTCTATATGGATGAGTCTGAAATTACTAATAGTGAATATAAACAGTTCGTATACTGGGTGAGAGATTCAATTACTAGAACAAAATTAGCTTACCAAGCAGAGTTTGCTTCAGGTGGTGATGAAGATCCAGCAAATGCAGGTAAAAATGCTCAAGGTATACAATTATATGCTTTCGCTTCTAAGGATACAGTAAATGAAACTCCTTACGAAAAGTATATGAGAGAAAATTACTATGAGTTAGGAGAAGGATTAGATTCTCTAAAGCCTTTAAACTGGCAGGAAGACTTAGTATGGGAAGCTCAGGAGTATCCAGATGCTGATTATGTAGAGGTTATGGATTCTTTATATATTAAAAAAGATGAAGCTTTAAACGGAATCAGAACTTTTAATACAAAATTATTAAACTACAGATACTTCTGGTTTGATAACGATGCTGCTGCAAGAACTGGTAAGAATAGAAAAGATTTCATGAAGAGTGAGGTAATCAATGTATATCCAGATACAACAGTTTGGATTAAAGATTTTAACTACTCATACAATGATCCAATGCACCAAGAATATTTTGCACACAAAGCTTACGAAAACTACCCAGTAGTTGGAGTAACTTGGAACCAAGCAAAAGCTTTTTGTCACTGGAGAACAAAAACAAAAAATAGATACCAAAGATCTAGAAAGAAATTAGGTTTAGTACCTAACTTCAGATTACCAACAGAGGCAGAGTGGGAGTATGCTGCTCGTGGAGGTTTAAACTATGCAAAATATCCATGGGGAGGTCCTAGTACAACAAGTGATAGAGGTTGCTTCTTAGCAAACTTTAAACCAGTACGTGGAGATTATGCAGCTGACGGAGCTTTATATACAGTAGAAGCAGTTTCATATAATCCTAATGAGTATGGATTATACAATATGGCAGGTAATGTTGCTGAGTGGACAAATACAGCATACAATCAAATGTCATACTACATGGGGTCAACAATGAATCCAAATGTAGAAATCAAAGAAAACAGAAGAAAAATCATCCGTGGAGGATCATGGAAAGATGTAGCGTATTTCTTAGAAGTAAGTTCTCGTGATTGGGAATATGCAGATACAGCAAGAAGTTACATCGGATTTAGAACAGTACAAGATTACTTAGGTACTAACAAAAATCAGTAAACAAATTACAAACAAGAATAAATATTAATTCCCTTAAAAATCAAAAGAATTATGGCACAATCAAAATCAACTAAGAAAATGTTCAATATGGCTTACGGTTTAGGAGCCGCAGTTGTAATTATTGGAGCATTATTTAAAATCTTACACTGGCCTTTCGGAAACGAAGTATTAATGGTAGGTATGATCGTAGAAGCATTAGTATTCGGTATTTCAGCATTTGAACCTGTTGAAGATGAATTAGACTGGACAAAAGTATATCCAGAATTAGCAGACGGAGAGTCTTTAGGAGGAAAAAATGGAGAAGCTACTCCAGCTGAAGCTCAAAGCATGTTATCTCAAAAATTAGATGATATCTTAAGAGATGCTCGTTTAGACGCAAACTTAGTATCAAGCTTAGGAGAGAGCATCAAAAACTTTCAAGGTGCTGCAGAAGGATTAACTTCAACTTCAAACACTATTGCATCAACTAATCAATATAACGAGCAAATGGCAATGGCTGCTGCTAAATTAGAGTCTTTAAACGGATTATATTCTACTCAAGTAGAAAATGCAGGTAAGCAAGCTGATTTAAACTCTGCATTAGTTGAAAATTCTCAACGTTTACAAGAACAAATGGAATCGTTAGCTACTAACTTATCTTCTTTAAATGGAGTATATGGAGGTATGTTAACTGCAATGTCGAATAAATAATTAGTTTATCTAATTAATATTAACTAACAAACTAATTATAGTATGGCAGGAGGAAAACTATCACCAAGGCAGAAGATGATTAACCTAATGTATCTGGTATTTATTGCGATGTTAGCAATGAATATGAGTAAAGAGGTATTATCTGCTTTCGGTTTGATGAATGAGAAGCTTGTAGAAGCAAATGATAAAGCAACTGTAAAGAACGCAAGTGCATACACTACTTTAGCTAAAAAAGCTCAAGAGCAAGCTAAACAGTATGGAGAAGCTAAAGAGAAAACAGATAAATTAAAAGTTTTAGCTGACGATTTATATGGATACATTGGAGATTTAAAAACTCAAATGATGGCAGGAGTTAAAGACCCTAAAGCATATGAATCAATGGACAAATCTAAATTCTTAGATGTACTTTTCTTCAAAGGAGGTAAAGTAACTAAGCAAGGAAAAGAATTTGTTGCTAAAATTGAAGAATTTAGAAATCAAGCTGCAGGTTTATTAGAAGGAACAGAAGTAGCAGAAGTTATTAAAGCTCGTTTTAATACAGACAAAGTAACTAATAAAGATAAAAAGAAAATTGACTGGTTAAAATATAACTATGAAGGATTTCCTTTAGTAGCATCTTTAACTAAGTTTACTCAGATTCAAGCTGATGTTAAAGCAACTGAATCTGATGCATTATCAACTTTATTACAAGGTGAATTAGAAAGTGCAGTTTCTTTAAAGAATTATGAAGCAATGGTTCTTTTTGAAAAGAATGCATATTATCCTGGTGAAAAATTATCTGGTAAAATTGTATTAGGTAAAAAAGATGATAATTTAACTGCAGAAAAAGTAATTGTTAACGGTAAGGAGATTGCTGCAGATAAAATTAAAGCTGGACAGGTTATCTTAGATGGACCAGCAGGATCTGTTGGAGATAAAGAGTTAAAAGGAGAGTTCCAATTCATGGAGAACGATTCTTTAGTAACTATTCCAATTGTTGGAGGTTATTCAGTAATTCCTAAACCAAATGAAGCTGTAGTATCTGCAGATAAAATGAATGTGGTTTACCGTGGATTAGCAAATCCTTTAACAATCTCGGTACCAGGAGTAGCAGGTAATAAAGTTAAGGCATCTGCACCAGGTTTAAGAAGAGTTAATGGAGATAAGTATATGATGAGACCAGGTAATGGAAGTGAAGTAACTATTAGAGTTTCAGCAGAATTACCAGGAGGTGGAAATATTAATACACCAAAGAAATATAGAATTAAAGACATACCACCAGCAGTAGGTATGGTAAGAGGTCAATATGGTACTGTAAGAATGCCTAAAGCTAGTGTATCTAGAATTAATGTAGGTGCAGGTTTACCAGATTTCTTATTCGATTTAAAATTAAATGTATCTAGTTTTAAAATTAAAGTACCAGGTCAGGTAACTGTACCAGTAAACGGAACAAGATTAACAGCTAGAGCAAAACAGGCACTAGGTAGAGCAAGAAGAAACGATGTAATTACTATTTATGATATTAAAGCATCTGTATCTGGTTCTAACTATAAAATCAAGAAAGTATTACCTGTTAGTATAGAAATTACGAATTAATAAGTAAAAATTTAAAGTATGAATTGGAAGCGTTTTTATATGGTTTTATTTGCACTTGCTACAACAAGTTATGTAAGTGCCCAAGCTAACCTCTTAAATGCTACAAAGGTAGATGAAATTGGAGTTAAATCTGAAGCACAAATAGTTTCAGAGGACGATAAGCCACTTCCTTATGGTTACATTAGCGATAGAGATGTGTTATGGTCTAAAGTGGTGTGGGAATATGTTGATTTAAATCAAAAGATCAATTTACCTTATTACTATCCAATTGATACTACAAATGCAGGTTTAACAAGACGTTCATTATTTGATACATTGTTAAAAGGTATCAAGAATGGTGAGATCAAAGAGGTTTATAGTGATTCTTATTTTACAACTAAGATTGGAATGGAAGAAATTAAATCTATGACTTACAACGAGCGTGATGATGGTTACGGAAACATTGACCCATATTCTGTACAGTCTGCAGATATCAAAGGATACTTAATTAAAGGTATTTGGTATTTTGACAAAAGAGGTGGAGAGCTTAAGTATCGTATGTTAGCTTTAGCACCAATGGGACCAGATGTACAGATTTTAGGTACAGATATTGAAGATGAAGGTGAGTATGCATTATTCTGGGTGTTTTTCCCAGATGCAAGAGAAACTTTACATGCATCAAAAGTATTTAATCCAGAAAACTCAGCACAACCGTTGTCTTACGATAACTTGTTAAATGCGAGAAGATTTACTTCTACAGTTAGAAAGGAAGAGAATATTTACGGAGACAGGTCTATTAAAGATTATGTAAGAGGTAATTCTTTATTCCAATTATTAGAAGCTGATAGAATTAAAGAAGGAATTCGTAACAGAGAAATGGATATGTGGAATTACTAATAATTCTCATTGAATAAAATAAAAAGCGTTTGCATTGCAAACGCTTTTTTTGTTTTAATAATAGTATTTTTGAACTATGAATATTGAGGTTGATTATATTATAGTAGGTTTAGGTTTAGCAGGGATATCATTTGCTGAAATTTTAGAAAGAAATAATAAGAGTTTTGTTGTTTTTGAAGATAATTCACAAAATTCCTCTATAGTGGCTGGTGGAGTATACAATCCAGTAATACTAAAACGTTTTACACCTGTTTGGAATGGACATAAACAAATAGAACTAGCAAAACCATTTTATAAAAATATAGAAGAAAAACTATCAACTCAATTGGATTATGAATTTCCAACAAAAAAAGTGTTCAATAGCATAGGGGATGAAAACAACTGGTTTATAGCTTCAGATAAACCAATGTTAGCTCAATACATGCTTCCTAAGGTATTAAAAGGAAAAATAGATGGAGTTGTAGGTGATTTTGGATTTGGCGAATTAAAAGGTACAGGAAGAGTTGATACTACAACACTTGTAAAATTGTATAAAGCGTATTTGAATGAAAAGAACTTGTTAATAAATGAAAGTTTTAAACATTCAGAGTTAATTTTAAAAGGAGAAAAAGTAAATTATAATAATATTATTGCTAATAGAGTTGTTTTTTGTGAAGGTTTTGGAGTAAAGAATAACCCATATTTTAATGAACTTCCACTAAAAGAAGCAAAAGGAGAAACGATAACAATTCATGCACCAGAATTAAAAATCAATTTCTTATTAAAATCAAGTGTGTTTGTAATGCCATTAGGCAATGATTATTACAAGGTTGGGGCTACCTTTAATTGGACAGATAAAACTTCATTACCTACAAAGGAAGGAAGAAAAGAGTTGGAAGATAAACTACAAAAAGTAATTTCAGTTCCATACACAGTAACCGATCAGTTGACAGGAATTAGACCAACAGTAAAAGATAGAAGACCTTTAGTAGGAACACACTCTAAATATAAACAATTAGCAGTTTTAAATGGTTTAGGAACTCGAGGTGTTATGATAGGTCCAAGTATAGCTACAAGTTTATTTAAATACTTAGAAAAAGGTGAAAAACTAGATAAAGAAATAGATATAAAGAGGTTTGAAAAATAAATTGTTATTTTTCAGATTGTAATTCCTTAGCCTTTTTATTGTAGGATACAAAGAGGTTAATCCAGATTATACGAGATAAACGTAAATTGATAGGAGTTAATAATAGAGAAACAACTACAATTGAGATAAAACTCTTTAAGATTGAGAGTCCAAGGAAAACTTTAGCAATAATAAAAATACCAACAAACAAAGCAACAGCAATAGCATAGTTAACATACATTGCACCAAAGAAAAAAGAAGGCTCCATCATGTATTTTAAGTTACATTTAGGACAGTTCTCATGCAAAGTTGTTATTTTCTTCGGATTGAAAGATATACGGTATTTAAAAAACTCACCTTCATGACAACGAGGGCATTTACTTTTAAAAATACTGTATAGTTTACTTCCTTTTCCAAACATATCTTATTATTGGCCTAATTAATTATTTCGTTTTGTAAGTTTGCACAAATTTCAACAAAAATAACACAGTATTTTGTAACAGTAGTTACAAAAACAAAGTAATTCGTAAAAAGACTATGTTAAACGTACATAATTTATCGGTTTCGTTCATGGGAACAGATTTATTCTCAGGAATCACTTTTAAATTAAATAAAGGAGATAGAATAGGATTGATTGGGAAAAATGGAGCAGGAAAATCTACTTTATTAAAAGTGCTTTCTAAAGATATTGAAAGCAGTGGAGGTACTATGGCTTTTGATAAAGAAGTACGAATAGGTTTTTTACGTCAGGATATAGATTTTGTTCATGGTAGAACAATATTAGAAGAAGCGTATCAGGCATTTACAGAAATTAAAGAAATAGAATTTGAACTTGATGAAATTAACCAACAGCTAGCTGAAAGAACCGATTATGAAAGTGAAGCTTATAATGATTTAATTATAAGCTTGAATGAAAAAACAGAGCGTTATGAGTTGTTGGGAGGTTATAATTATCAGGGAGAAACAGAAAAGATTTTACAAGGTTTAGGTTTTCAAAGAGAAGATTTTGATAAGCTTACAGATACTTTCTCAGGAGGGTGGCGTATGCGTATTGAATTAGCAAAACTATTATTACAAAGTAATGATATATTATTACTAGATGAGCCTACTAATCACTTAGATATTGAATCGATTATTTGGTTAGAAAACTTCTTAAAAAATTATGCAGGAGCAGTAGTCTTAGTTTCGCATGATAAGATGTTTTTAGATAATGTAACCAATAGAACTATAGAAATATCTTTAGGTCAAATTTACGATTACAAAAAGCCTTATTCAGAATTTTTAAAGTTACGTGCAGAAATAAAAGAAAAGCAGTTACAAGCGCAAAAGAATCAACAAAAAGAAATAGAGCATACAGAAAAGCTAATAGAGAAATTTAGAGCAAAGGCGAATAAGGCTGCAATGGCTCAATCATTAATAAAGAAGCTTGATAGAGTTGAGCGTATTGAAGTAGATCAAGATGATAACGCAACAATGAACGTTCGTTTTGCAATTTCAAAAGAACCAGGTAAAATAATTGTAGAAGCAGAAAACTTAGCTAAAAATTATGGAGAAAAACAAGTGCTTCAAAATGTAGATTTACTAATCGAACGTAATAGTAAAATAGCTTTTGTTGGTCAAAATGGACAAGGGAAATCTACATTAGCTAAAATGATGGTGGGAGAAATTCCATTTGAAGGAAATTTAAAGTTAGGGCATAACGTAGAAATAGGATATTTTGCTCAAAATCAATCAGAAGAATTACCACCAGAAAAAACAGTATTGGAAATTATGGAGGATGCTGCGACAGATTCTAACAGAATGCGAGTTAGAGATATGTTAGGGTCATTCTTATTCGGAGGAGAAGCAGTTGATAAAAAAGCAAAAGTATTATCGGGAGGAGAACGAAATCGTTTGGCATTATGTAAATTATTATTATCACCTTTCAATGTGTTAATAATGGATGAGCCTACGAATCACCTAGACATAGCTTCAAAAAATGTACTAAAGAAAGCACTTCAAAGCTTTGATGGAACATTAATTATAGTGTCTCATGATCGTGATTTTCTACAAGGTTTAACTACAACAGTTTATGGTTTTAAAGACAAGGTAATAAAAGAATATTTAGGAGATATTGATTATTTCTTAGAGCAGCACAAAATGGAAAGTTTGCGTGATGCAGAAAAGAAAACAGTTGTAAAAGAAGGTAAAGATACTTCAAAAAAAGAAAGCTATAAATTATCTAGAGAACAAGAGAAAGAAATAAAAAAGCTGAAGAATAAGATAAATAAAATTGAAAATAGAATAGCTGATATCGAAGCAGAAATAGAAAAAATAGACTTAGAGTTAGCTCAAAACTATGAAGAGGTATCTTCTCAGCCTAATTTCTTTGAAAACTATAAAGCAAAGAAAGCAGAAGTAGATACTTTAATGGAAGAATGGGAAACAATAGAAGAACAAATATCTAAATACTAAAAAAAAGCTCTTATAATTTTATAAGAGCTTTTTTAATGACTTAATTATTGTTGAAAACAGGTTTCCATAACAACGTAATCAATTCCTCCTTTGACAAATCGTTTGTCAGTAAATTTTAAATTAAATTTTGTATAAAATTTAGATTTTTCCACTCGGGCATTACACCAAAGTTTTTTTAGTTTTTCTTCTTTTACTAAGGAAATTATATGTTTCAATAATATAGATCCATACCCAAAGCCTTGAAATTTGGTAAGTGTTGCAAACTTTCTAAATTGAGCTTCTTTATTTTTAACAAACAAAGAAATAACAGATGTTAATTCTCCATTTATAAATAAACCAAAATGTCTAGCATCTTTATCATTTTTTAAAGAAACGTAGTTCATAGGCATATTAGGCCACATAACTTTATGACGAATAGGTAAAACATCTTTAGTGTTGATTTGCTTTATTTGAATAGTTTGATATGTCATTTTTAAACCCTCTAAAGTTAGAATATGTATTAGTTCTTTTGCATTTGCTGAAAAAAGAATTTTATAACCTCAAAATTTATGTCAGATGTAGTCCAATGTCCTACATTTTCATAAGTTTTAAAAATAGGAAAGATATTATTGTTTTGATATATTCTTTGGCATTCTAAATATCTTTTATAAACTGATTCTCCAATATTTTGATTTATTATTTCACGCTCCTTTTCGTCATAAGCATCGTCAAATTGAACAGCATCATTTTTATCTAATTTACCCATATAGATAAATTGTGGAATTTGTTTGTATTGCTTAAGATCTAATTTTTGATGAAAGAGTTTTTCAAAATTCATGATTCCAATTGGATAATCTAAGTTAATCTTATTAATTTTCCTTAAAGGCAACATTAGTTCTCCATTAAATCCACCAATAGCTAAAGCTTTAATCGTTTGAGGATGGATAAAAGAAAAGCGATTCGTAAATGTTGCTGAAGCCGAAAAACCATTCATGAAAATTTTAGGAGCTACTTTAATGTTTAAGGAAGATAAAGCGTTTTTAGCATCATTTATCATGGCTAATAATTGTAAGTCTAATCGTTTCAATTCAGGAGATTCTTCAAGCATTACATCTTTATCTAAAGCATGAGTATACATTAGAGGTTTAGAATTAGGTCTTGGAAAAATAGGGACAAGTAAAGGAATTTTAAGCATTGTAGAAATGTTATTTCCAACTGAGCTCACTGAAGCTAGATCAATAGCATGTTTTTTATGAATTTCTATATTATCTGATGTTTTCCCTGTATTATTTGGTTCAACAAGTAAGAATGTTGATTTGTTAAGAGGAGTTTTTTTGGGGATAAATAAAATATAATCATGATGAAACCCTCTTTTAGGTTTCTTTTTAACGATGATTAGACTATCGCTTTTAAAAGATTTTACTTTTGAATTTTGAGCAGAAGTAACAAAATATGATATTGTTAAAAATAGGAAGAATACAAATCGCATTTAAAAAATATTTATTCTAATTTAACGATTGTTTTAAATTAATGTTACAAGAATTCTTGGTAATGGAATATGAATTATTAAATAATCAAGTTTATAAAAGTCCAGTTTTCAGTAATAAATCTAGTATTTTAGCACGTCAAATACAGTAATATTGAATAGTATTAGTAACTCTTTTTTTAAACAAGATTTTTTAAGTCAAAATCAACAAGTTCTTCTACCTATTTTAGAAGAAAAACAAGTGACGCTTTATATAAAACGAGAAGATCAAATTCATCCATTTGTTTCTGGGAATAAATTCAGAAAACTTAAATACAATATAGCTCAAGCTAAAGAACAACAAAAAAGTACTTTGTTAACTTTTGGAGGTGCTTATTCTAACCATATAGCTGCAACAGCAGTAGCTGGGAAGTTATCGGGATTTAAAACCATAGGAGTAATAAGAGGTGATGAATTAGGAATAGATTTAGATAAAACATTAGCTCAGAATGAAACTTTAAGAGAAGCTTTTAAAAATGGAATGAAGTTTAAATTTGTTTCGAGATCAGTTTATAGACAAAAAACAGGAGAAAATTTTATAAAAGAGCTTCAAAAAGAGTTAGGAGATTTTTATCTGATACCTGAAGGAGGAACTAATGAATTGGCTATAAAAGGTTGTAAAGAGATCTTAACAAAAGAAGATGAAAAATTCGATTATATTTGCTCTGCAATTGGCACTGGAGGGACTGTTTCTGGTTTAATAGAATCAGCTAAAGAGCACCAAAAGATAATTGGTTTTCCAGCGTTAAAAGGAAATTTTTTACAGGAAGATATTCAGAAATTTGTGAAAAGGAGTGATAATTGGAATTTGGAAAATGGATATCATTTTGGTGGATACGGAAAATATAATGAAGAGCTAATTCGTTTTATAAATGAGTTTAAAAAAGCTACAAATATTCCATTAGATCCAATTTATACAGGAAAAATGATGTTTGGATTGCTAGAGAAGATTAAGAAAGATGAATTTCCAAGAAATAGTAAAATATTAGTAATTCATACTGGAGGTTTACAAGGAATTTCAGGTGTAAACCAAAAATTAAAGAATAAAAATCAAGAGATAATAAACATTTAATGAGAATAAAGTTAGTTTTTTATATAGCAATTTGCACAACGTTTTTAGTAAGTTGTGGTTCTAATAAAAATGTAGTCAAATCAAAGCAAAAAGAAGTTGTGTTGGAAGAGGTTGTAGAAGTTGTGCCAGAATTACCACAATTGGAACAAGTACAGAAACCTTTGAAAACTAATACAAACCATACAGTAGCTTATATTCAGAAGTTTGCACCAATTGCAGTAAAAAAAATGCATGAGCATAATATTCCAGCTAGTATAACATTAGCACAAGGAGTATTAGAATCGGGGAGTGGTAGAAGTGATTTAGCAAGGAGGTCAAATAATCATTTTGGAATCAAATGTCATAGAGGATGGAAAGGGAAAAGTGTAACACACGATGATGATGAAAAAGGAGAATGTTTCAGAAAGTATAAATATCCAGAAACATCTTATGAAGATCATTCACAATTTTTACTTACCCGTAAAAGATATGCTAGCTTATTTAAATTAGGACATACAAATTACAAAGGATGGGCTTATGGTTTACGAAGAGCAGGTTATGCAACAGATAAACGTTATCCGCAAAAATTGATAGGTATTATTAAAAAGTATGATTTAGCAAAATACGATAGAATTAAACCTAAAAATTATAGAAAATCTCAAAAGGTTAAAGCAGGATATCATGAAGTACAAAAAGGAGATACTTTGTATTCTATTGCTAAGAAATACCAAACAACTGTAAGTAAAATAAAAGAAGCCAATGGGCTTACAAGCAACAGTATTAGTATAGGAGAAAAATTAGTAGTAAAATAAAAAAAGCGGAGTACCACTCCGCTTTGAAAACTAACTACTAATCAAACTAAACCTACCAAGAATAGTTTTTCTTTTTCGCTTGCTTTTTTATAGCTTTAATCATAACACTTTCCAACTCGTTATTCTTAGATGATTCGCGTTGTTTTTTAGCAACGTATAGTTTTCTTTTTTTATCCAATTCTTTAATTTTTTCTTGAATTTTTAATCGTTCTTTACGTTTAGTTTCTACATATTTTTTTATCTCTTTTGATGATTTGTTTTGTAAATGTTTAGGAAGTTGCTTTTTCTTTATTTTACTATAATCAATTTCTTTTTCTTCAGAAGCATCTACTAAATCCCATTCAGCATTTTTATACAGTTTAGAACTTTTAGTAACAGCTCTTTTTACAACGACAACTTCATCTAAAGTTAGAGCGTTAGCATCTTGTTTTGTTTGATTACTATATTTAGAATATCCTTTGTTTCCATAATGAATATAAGTTTTGTTTAGTTTCTTGTTTAAAATGATAATCTCTTGATCATAAGGAGTAACTATATGAACAATGTTCTTATTGTGATTAATAGTCATGTAATCTCCACCACCATAAAAAGCACCATCTTGCCACATTCCAGAAATACCTAGGTTATAATCTCCACAAAAAATAGTATTAATAGTGATACCTTTTTCTTTAGCATTGGTAATCGCATCTTTATAGTTTAATTTACCTTGTGTAAAAGGTTCGTTACCAGCAATAAAAATCATTTTTAAATCATTCTTTCTTTTTCCCCAATCTAGTTCATTCAGAGAGATTTGAATAACTTGTCCACAAAATTCACTACCTCCATTTGTAGTTAAAGAGAACAAATGTTCCGAAATATCATCTAAGTTACTGGTGAATTGTAATACCTGACGAATATATCCTTCTTTTGAAGATAATTGATCGTTTCCATATTCATATAAGGCAATTTCTAATTTAGGAGTTATTCCATTGCATTTAGCATAAGATAGTTCATTTACAATTTCCCACAATTGAGTTTTTGCTTGATTAATGAGTCCATCCATACTATTACTTGTGTCTAATAATAATGCAACTTTGGTAGTTTGTTTTTTACTTTCAGGACTAATAGTAGCATAACTAACTATAGAAAATAGAAAAGCAAAAACGAATAATACTTTTGATACATGAGTTTTCATATTTTTTTGTTTTAAGTTATAAATAGTTTGTTAGCTAATTACTTCAAAACTAAAAGCAACTTATTTGGAAAAAAAACGAAAATGAGTAAACAAGTTATATTGTTGAGTAATTAGAGTTAAGAAATGAGTAAAGTAGGTTTTTTGATAAGTATTATAGGTGTTTTGGAGTAATAGTCAATTTTTTGAACTCAGTTTTTGTATGTATGTTTACACCAATTAAGAAAGAGATGAATAAAAAAATATACATATTATTTACCCTGTTATTACTGAATGTTTGTGTAGCTTTTTCACAAAATAAAGAGAATGTAGCTAAAGAGTTTTCAGTAAAAGTGAAGATTGTAGAGGATAGCTCTGGAAAAGTAATTAAAAATGCAGATGTATCAGTAAATGGTAGGAAGTTTTTATTTTCAAATTCACAGAATAGATATATTGTTAAAGCAAAATCAAAAGATGAACTAGTGGTTACTCATCCAGATTTTATGACTGTTTATTACACTATAAAAGATAATGAAGATATAAAGGTTTTAGTAAAAGATTTTGAGGGAAAGAAAAAATCAAAATATAGTTTAAATAAAATTTCTTTTAAAAATATAGAAAAATCGAGAAGGAAAAAAGGATTGGATTTGTATGGACAGTATTTTGATTCTGTAAAGTTTTATAAGGAAAAAAATTTAGATAAAAGTTTAACTTTTGTTGAGAAAATGCTGAATGAAAGTGAAACTAAAAGAAGAAAATCAGTTTCTTATAAAGAATTAGGAGAAATATATACATATTGGAAGCAGTACGATTTAGCAATAGAAAATTATAAAGCATCTATAAATGAAGTTTATGACAATAAAGTATTGTTATTGCTAGCTAAAACAGAATTACTAGCCTTAAAAAATGGAGATGCAAAGAGGAATTATAAAAAAGTTTTGAAAGGAAAACTAGGTAAATATGATCGTTTATTAGCTTATGAAGGGTTAGGAGATGTATATAAAAATTTACAAGAGTTTAATAAAGCCATAGATAGTTATAAAAGTGCTTTGAAAATTGCTCAAGAAAATCAAATAAAATCTAAGATAATAGATTTGAATGCTAGACTAGCAGAAGTCTATGTTAAGTTAGGACAAGAAAATAAAGCAGACTCATTATTTAAAAATTCTTTAGATTTTGCTTATGATAATGCTGGTCGCACATTTAATTCCTTGAAAGTGCAACAAAAAGTTGCCGATTATTACAATCAAGCTCAGCGTTATGATGATGAAATAGATTTAAGAAAAGAGAGTTTAAAAAATGCTAAAAACATAATAGTTGATGAAAAAGATAAAGAATCACAAGTCGATTCAATTACGTCTCAAAAAATAAATTATAAGATTGGAAACGCTTATGTTTTAAAAGAAGAATATGATGAGGCAATACCTTATTTAAAAAAGAGTATAGAAGAGGCAGGTAAAAATGAAGATATTATTATTCAAAAAGATGCAACACGAAAACTTTCAGAAGCATTTGAATCTGTAGGAGATAACAAAGGAGCATTAGAAGCTTATCAAAGTTATGTTAAGTTGGTAGATACACTATATTCCAGAAAAGAGCAAGAGATACAACAAATCAAACGTTTTGGTAGGAGAATAGCTGAGAGTCAAAATAGAATATCAAGCTTAGAAAAGGATAAAGAATTAGCAGAAAATAAAATAGATTTAGCTTATAAAGATCAACAATTAACCCAAGAAAGTAATAAACGTCAAGAGTTAATCATTTATTCATTATTAGCAGGGATTTTATTAATGTGTTTATTAGCCTATTTCATGCATCGTACTAATAAAGAACAAAAACTAGCAAATAATTTATTAGCACTAAAATCGATGCGTTCGCAAATGAATCCTCATTTTATATTTAATGCATTAAATTCTGTGAATAATTTTATAGCAGTAAATGATGAACGTAGTGCAAATAGGTATTTGTCAGAATTTTCAGTTTTAATGCGTTCAGTGCTAGAGAATTCAGATGAAGATTTTATACCATTAACAAAAGAAATAGAACTATTAGAATTATATGTAAAACTAGAACATAATCGATTTAAGGATAAGTTTGAATATGTACTTGCTATTGATAAAAAAATAAAATTAGATACCTATACTATTCCGCCAATGTTATTGCAGCCTTATATAGAAAATGCCATTTGGCATGGACTTCGATATAAAAAAGAAAAAGGAAATTTAACAATTTCTATGGTTCAGTATGATGAAGAAAGTATTTTGATAAGAATTCAAGATGATGGTGTTGGACGTAAAAAATCAAAGGAGATGAAAACTAAACATCAATTAAAACAAAAGTCGAAAGGTTTAAGTACTATTCAGAATAGAATAGCTATTTTGAATGATATGTATAAAGATAGAATAGCTGTTTCTGTTTCCGATTTATTGGAAGATGGAAGTGGAACAAAAGTAGAAATGATTTTAAAAAGAAATTAGCAATGAAACTGAAAGCAATTATAATAGAAGATGAAGCAATTGGAAGAGATATATTAAGAAATTACCTCTCAAAGTATTGTCTTAATGTTCAATTGATAGGAGAAGCAAGTAATATAGATGAAGGGCAAAAATTAATTGAAAATAATAATCTAGATTTAGTGTTTTTAGATGTAGAAATGCCTTATGGAAATGGATTTGATTTGTTAGATAGAATAAACAATCAAACATTTGAAACTATTTTTGTAACAGCTTATGATCATTATGCAATTGAAGCATTAAATAATCAAGCAACATATTATTTATTAAAACCAATTTCAATTGATGAATTAATAAAGGCAGTAAGTCTAGTAACTGAAATAAAAGAAAGAGAAAAAGAGTTAGAAAATACAGTACTGTTACCAAAGAATAATCAAGCTTCAAAAAAAATAACAATACCGCAACAAGATGGCTTTGAAGTTATTGATATTAATGATATTCAGTTCTGTAAGGCAGATGATAATTATACTGAAATTCACTTTTTAAACTCTAAAAAATTAGTTAGTAAGACATTAAAATATTTTGAAGAATTATTAAAAGAAAGCTCATTTGCGAGAGTACATAAATCGTACTTAGTAAATGTAAATATGATTGTTAAATATAAAAAAGGAAAAGGAGGAAGTGTAATTTTATCTAATGGACAAGAAATTATGGTTTCATCATCAAAAAAAGCGAACCTGTTATCATATTTTAAATAGAAATGAAAAAGATTGCATTATTAATTTTAGTAGTTGTTTTTGCTTCTTGTCACTTTTGTGGAAGCAAAGTTGAATTCGAAATAGTTAATAACACAGAATTTGTTATAGATTCATTAAATATTGTTCCGAATTCAGAAAAACCATTAAAAAACATAACCTTAAAGCCATATCAAAAGTCTATGTATGTAGTTGATATGTCTGATATTCCTCCAATAGATGGAAGTTATAATTTGAGTTATAAAATGAATAACGAGTTTGTAAATAAGAATTATGGTTATTATTCAAATGGAATACCTCTCGAAGAATATGTAGTGGTTACTATAGAAAAAGATACAGTAACATTTAATCCAAAAGAAATAGAGTAAAAATGAAAATTATAAAACCAGTAAATGGAAAGTCACCTCAAATACCAGAAGATTGTTATGTAGCAGAAAATGCAACAATTGTTGGGGATGTAGTGATGGGAAAAGAGTGTAGTGTTTGGTTTAATGCGGTAATAAGAGGAGATGTTCATTACATTAAAATGGGAGATAAAGTAAATGTTCAAGATGGAGCAGTAATTCATGCAACATATCAAAAATCTCCAACAACAATAGGAAATAATGTATCTATAGGTCATAATGCAATAGTACATGGATGTACAATACACGACAATGTTTTAGTGGGAATGGGAAGTATTATTATGGACGACTGTGTTGTTGAGTCAAACTCAATTATAGCAGCAGGTGCAGTGGTAACCAAAAATACTAGAATAGAAAGTGGTAGTATTTATGCAGGTATTCCAGCCAAAAAAGTAAAAGATATTTCTAAAGAATTAATCTCGGGAGAAATAGATAGGATAGCCAATAATTATGTAAAGTATTCAGGTTGGTTTAAAGAATAAAAAAAGCCCGGTTTTGTTTCCAAAACTGGGCCTTCAATCAAAAACTACTACTACTAATCAATTTTATTTTTCATCATCATTTTTATGATGTCTTTTTTTATGTTTTCTACGCTTCATTTTTTTCTTAGCTTTATGCTTCATTTTAGTAGCCATTTTTTCAAATCTTTCGTATTGCTTCTCATTTAGAATACGTTTCATGTCAGCTTTAAAAGCAATTTGAGCATCTAACATTGCACTTTTTTTCGCAAATCGCTCATCAGCTGTTAATTTTTTTCTTTCTTTTCCGCTTTCCTTCATTGCTTTTCTTTTTTCGTGCATAGCTTTACGTTTAGCTATTTTTTCAGCAAGTAAAGGTTTAATTTTACGTTGTTGAGCAGGAGTTAAGTCTAGCTTTAAAGTCATTTTTTTAACAGCTAATTCAGTTTGTTGTTCTACAGTTAATTTTTCAAAATCACCTTTTTTTCCTTTTTGTGCTTGAGTTGTTAAAGTAAATCCAACAGCTAAAACAAATAGTGCGATTAATTTCTTCATCTTTATAAAATTTTAAGTTTTTTAAATATTTACACATCTATGACTATGCTACTTTAAAAAAGTTTAAATTTGAAATACGTTTTTAACATTTCTTTAAAATTTTATGAAAAATATAATCAGAGTTTTAGTAAGGCTGCTTGTTTTGGCAGCAGCAATGTTTTTAGTTTTTTTCTTTTGGGCTTCATCTCCAACTATGGAAGCAGAAGAGTATTCAAAATTAATTGAAAATAAATATCCTCAAAGTAAAGATAAAGACTCTGTATATAGTATAGTTACTTATAATGTTGGTTATCTGAGTGGAATGACGAATAATTTACCAATAGCAAAACCTAAAGAATTATTTGATACTAATTTAAAGAAAGTAAAAGAAGAGTTAAGTAAAGTACAGCCAGATATTATAGCTTTTCAGGAAATAGATTATAATGCATCAAGGTCTTATGAAGTTAATCAAGAAGATGAGTTTTCTAAACTAGGTTATAATTATATTGCTAGAGGAGTAAATTGGGATGAACGTTATTTACCATATCCATATTGGCCTCCAAGCATGCATTTTGGAAAAGTAGTATCAGGACAATCAATATTAAGTAAATACAAGCTGAAAGATTATGAGCGTATAGTTTTAGAACGAGTTCCAGATAGTCCATTTTATAGAGATGCTTTATATTTAGATAGACTAGTACAAGTGGTTAAAGTTGTACTAGAAGGAAAAGAAGTTGTAGTTATAAATATTCATTTAGAAGCATTTGATAAACCAACAAGAGTTCGTCAGTTTGAATATGTTTTAAATGTCTTTAAGAGGTATAAAAATAACTATCCAACAATTTTATTAGGAGATTTTAATTCGAGAGCTAGAGATCAAGAGGCAATTATCCAGAAAATGTTTAAAGAAGAAGGTATAGGGAATGCAGCGTTTAACAATCAAAATCCTGAAAATACATTTGATACTAGAGATTTGTATGAACGAATAGATTATATTTTTTATACAGAAAACAGCATTGATTATATAGAAGGTAAAGTGTTAAATGCTTTTGGAGAAGCATCAGATCATTTACCTGTTGAGATGAAGTTTAGATTAAAATAAAAATAAAACTCGAAGTGAAAACTTCGAGTTTTTTATTGTGTAAATATGCATTTATATCAAACGTTGATTTATTGTAGACTCTCCATTGAGTTTTTAACATTATCAAAATGTTCCATTTTATAATTAGCTAAATGAGTAAAAAACTTATAATGCTTGTTGTCTTTCTTGTAATAAAAAATGTAACGTTTATCTGTTTTTCCTTTTTTATTTGGTTTTGTCTCATAAGAAACTCCAAAAGCACCATTTTTTAAAGAGTGTTTTTTAATGTTATCATGTTCGCTTAGTGCTGTTACTAAGAATTCTACATTATTAGGAAAGTATTTTTCATCTATTTCATCCCATATAACAGTACTCTTGTTTTTTCCAAAATGTATAGATCTGTTATCGTCTCTAATTTTATTATAGGTATCATAAAGTTTGGCTTCAGATTCGTAAAGAGTTATTTCTAAATTTGTACCTATAACTTTTACAGTAACTAATTTTTCTTTTTTACAAGAAATAAAAATGATAGAAAAGAAGGCTAGTAGTATTAAAAACTTATTTTTCATAATTAAATTAATTAAGATTATTTTACTTTTTTACAACTCAATGGTGCAGTAGCTCCAACAGTATGCTGTTTAAGAAATGAATCATAACGACCACCTCCTAGATACTTTTTGATAAAACCAAAGTTTCTGTAACCACAGCCTTCGTTACTCTTATAAAGTACGTCACCCTCAATATACTTTCCTTCTATATTTCCGTATCTATCTTTTAGAACTGTCCAATCTAAGGTGATTATTGCTCGTTTAAAATCAACATCTGACCAATTGTTTTTTGATCCCCATAATTTTACTTGCATTAGCATGTCTCTTTCAATATTTCGGTCTTTACGAACAGCGGTAGGTATTTTCTTTTCATCTAAAGCTTTAGATGCTATTTTTTTAGACATTTCCAATAAGGTTTCTGTACCAGCGGTAGCATCATAATTAAAATAACCAGCAATTTTTTCTTCATTTTGTTCCATTTTACCATCAGTTAAGGCTACTCTAATTTTATGTTTCTTGCTTTGTAAGCGATTTCCCATACGTTTTAATAAAAACACACTTCCTTTTTTATCCATAACAGAAGTTTCGATAGTAGCTGGAACTAATTGAAATACAACATAATTTTTTTCAATATCTTTTTTGTATAAAGACTTTACAGTACATTGATTTACAATTTCGTTTTCCTTTGGCAATCTGTCTTTATCATTTTTATCAACACCAACAGTAATCCAATAATGAGTTTTACCATAGGCGTCATAAAAAGAATTGGTTAAACGTTTAAAGTATCTGTTAGAGTTGAAAGCACTAGGTAAATAAGCTACTGCCCATATTTCGTCTCCAACTTTAAAAGAGTTTTTAATTAAGGTTTTGTCTTCTTTACCAATTTCAGGCTTCTTAGAAAAGAATACTATTTTTCCTACATTTTGTTTATGGAAATCAGAAGTAGGATGTTTTAAAAAATACTCTTTGGTTGATTTAGCTTTATTATTATTTAGTTTAGCAAATACACTATTTTTAATACCTAGTTTTTTCTTTCCTTCACGTAAAGCTTTTTTAGAAGTAGCTAGTGCAACAGTGTGTTTTATTAAATTATTTTTATCAAGTTCTAAAAGAACTAGCACTCCTTTTTTATCAGTTAAAACAAAGTTACCTTTTGTTGATTCATAACTGCCTTTATTTTTATCTAAAGGTTTAAAAATGTAGTTGTAATTTCCTCTACTTGTATTAAAAGTAGCTTTTATAACGTTGTCATCTCTCAAAAGAACATCGATAGTGTTAATAGCATCTCCAGACGTAAAGTAACTGCCTGTTTGAAAACTTTGTGCAACTAATTGCTGAGTAAATACAAATAGTATTATATAAATTATAGACTTTATTTTTTTCATTTTTATGAGTATTAAACTAATCTTATTTCTTTTTTATCGAATGGGTCTAAAACAGCGCTTTTTACATCGACCTCTACTTTAATGAAGTAAGCAGATTTTTCATTGTTAGCGAATTTTGCAATACTTCCAATTTTTCCAATAGTACCGCCTTTTTCCTTTAGATTATCTGCATTAGATTTTAAAAGTTGAAAGGGTAATTCGAAATCAAAAGTTTTATTTTCTCCAGCTTTAATAAAGAAGCTGTTGTCGTTTGTTGTTTCGCCTAGTTCGAAAGATCTAGTTGTTTGGTTGTCTCCTCTTCCTTTAGAAAACTCTTCAATAAATACAAAGCGCATGTTTTTTACTTCTTGATCGCTTTTTGATTTTAACTCAACACTGCCATAAACAATGTTAGAATCTTGTTTAACTTGACCAGGTACTAATAATTTCACTTTAACACCACCTATACCAAGTTTGTTTTTAATCGTTTGTAATAGTTTCATCGTAATTTTATTTGTAATTAGGTATATAATTATGCTGTAAAATTATTTGAAGTAAAATGAGTTGACTTCACCCGAAAGGGGTGATTTTTAAGAAAAGCTCATTTAATTAAAAAATGAGCTTTTATAGAAGTAATACTTTACCCTTCAAAAACAGTATTACCAAAAACAATTTGTTTTTGAGGCAAAATTATAATGAATAACTCAAGTTTATTTCACCCTAAAAAGGTGATTTTTCTATTTTTAAAATATTGATATTTGTAGTTTACTACTGTTTTGATATTGAAAACATTTAATACATATTACAATACGATACTTCTTTTTTTAGGAATGATGTCAGTCTTGAATACAATTGCTCAGAATGCAGTGTATAAGCATTTTACAACAGAAGAAGGACTTTCGCATGATATTACTTATCAGATAATTCAGGATTCTGAAGGTTTTATTTGGATTGGAACAGATGATGGATTAGTAAAGTATAATGGTAGTGAGTTTGTTGTTTTTGGTAGTGATAAAGGCTTAAAGTCTAATTTCGTAATTGATGTTATTGAAGATGCTGAAAAGGAAGAATATCTTATAGCTACTTGGGGAAGAGGAATTCATATTTTAAAAAATGATAGCATTTTAAAAAAGCAATCTAGGGTTAAAGACTACTCGAAAATTAGTAAAATTTTTAAATTAAATGATACGCTAGTTTATGGTGTAACCAATAATAGTAAACAAATATTTTATAATTTAAACACAAGAGAAGTTATTCCTCATTTTTTAGGTTTTGATAAAGAACATTTATTATTGAAATTAAAAAATGAATTTAAAAAAACAATTCTAGATATAAATCAAGAGTTTGTTGAAGGTAAACTTTATGTATTCGATTCAGAGTTAAATACAGCAAAAGACAGTCCATTAAAAGGAGTTTATTCGCTAAATGATTTAGTATATGATAAAGAATATTTTGAAGGGGTAGGAGACAAAAATATTCATGCACTAACAAAAAATAATAACAACTATATATTATCATCTTACAATATCTTGTTTTTTTATGAAGGAAAAAGATTGATAAGCAAAAAGGCACTTAATTTAGAGAAAGGGAAGATAATACAACTTCAAATTTATAAAGACAAAATATTTTTTGTATTCATAAACGCTGAGAATGGAACGAGGGAGCTGTATAGGTATAATTATCTAAATGATTCTATAACTAATATATCAAGGAAATATTTATTAAAGAGTTCAGTATCAGATTTTATGTTTGATAATGATGCAAATTTATGGATTACAACTTATGGGAATGGAATT
This sequence comes from Tenacibaculum aiptasiae, assembly GCF_965221665.1. Classification (NCBI taxonomy): domain Bacteria; kingdom Pseudomonadati; phylum Bacteroidota; class Flavobacteriia; order Flavobacteriales; family Flavobacteriaceae; genus Tenacibaculum; species Tenacibaculum aiptasiae. Next base: position 487,222 of record NZ_CBDCSN010000002.1, on the reverse strand, counting down.
TATCAGGTGCTTAACACTAATAATGTTTTTTACGATAAACATTTTTTTTTAAATCCAGATTTAAGAGATGTAGCTGTTTATAAAGAGGGACTTATAACTATGGCTCCTAACATAGTTTATAATGTAAGAAATTCAGCTATTACATCTATAAAAATACCATTTCATACGGAGGTTTTTCAAGTCAAAGAAAGTAATTTGATCAATGTAATTGCTCCTAATAAAAGAAACCGAAGTTATAAAGAAAAAATAGGGGATTTTCAATTAAAAAACGAAAACTGTAAGCATTTTAACTTCAATATTAAAGAGAAACAGGTTGAGGTTTCTGGATTATCGTTTAAAATAGTAGATGATGAAACAATAAAAAAAGGCGAGTTTCATACAGTAGAAGGAGCTTATTTAAAAAATGCAATTGTATATAAAGATAATGTTTATGTGGTATTTGGAGCTTTAGGAGTTTATAAATTAAATGTTCTTTCAGGGAAGTTAGAAAAATGGAGTGAAAATTTAGGGATAGAGTCTAATATATTCATGGATATTGAAAAAGATGGTGAGTTTTTATGGTTAGCAACAAGTAATGGAGTTTATAAAGTTTCTAATAATAAAATTGTTAAACGATTTACAATTAAAGATGGTTTATTAAGTAATTATGTGAATGATCTTTTTATAGATAAACATAAAGTTCTTTGGACGGCTACACAAAAAGGGTTGAATGTTTTAAAAAAAGAAATATTTTATTCGTTAGATAAAAATTTAGGACAAGAATCTTCTTCAGTAAAGAAAATAGCAGAATACGATAGTTCCTTATATGTGGTAGGAAATAAAGGGCTTTTTAAATATGATAATTCACAACCATTTAGTCCTATATCGCATACAAGTTTAAAAATAAAACAAGAGAATACGAGTTTTGAAATAACCTCCATTAATTTTACAAATGCAAATACTGTAAAAGTTCAATATCAGTTAAATAAAGATTCTTGGATTGAAACTTCAGATAATAAAATAGATTTTAAGAATTTAATAGAAGATAATTACCAAATTGTTTTTAGGTATAAGGATGGTTTGAGCGATTGGAATTATTCTAAGATTTACGATTTTGAAATTATTTACCCGTGGTATAAGCAGTTGTGGTTTTATGTGTCGTTAATTTTTTTCATCGCAAGTAGTATTGTATTATTAGTGTATAAACAGTTAATAGAGTCGAGGAGAAAGAATAAAATAATACAAAGGACCTTACTGGAGAGGGAGAAGTTGCAAAAAGAACTTAAGAATGTAAGACATCAGATAGCACAAGATTTTCATGATGATTTAGGTAATAAATTAGCTAGTATATCAATGTTGTCAAATTTATCACTCAAAAAGACAACGGAAGAAAGTAATATATATCCAAATTTGAGTCAAATAAATAAAGACGCTAATTTTTTATATGCTGGTATGAGAGATTTTGTTTGGTCTTTAGATTATAAAAATAACAAACTTAGTGAGGTTCAGATTTATTTAAATGATTTTGGAGAAAAACTGTTTGAATATTCTGATATCAATTTTAAGAGTGCAAATAATGTAGCTAAATCAGGTGTTTATTTACCGCATTATTGGAATAAACAATTGGTGTTAGTTTTTAAAGAAGCTATGACTAATGTATTAAAACATAGTAAAGCTACAGAAGTATTGTTTTCAGTGTATTTAAATAAAGGAGTTTTAAAAATAACATTGGAAGATAATGGAGTAGGATGTGATTTAGAAGCCCTAGGAAGAAAAAATGGATTGAGAAATATGAAAGAAAGAATGAAATCAATTAATGCTGTTTTAAGTATGGATACTTTAAATGGATTTAAAGTTAGTTTCGAAAAGAAAATAAGAGAGTAAGATGAAAAATGTAGTTATTATAGAAGATAATGAGAGTCTTTTAATATCTTTTAAAGAAATAGTTAACTCTTCGGAAGAGTTTGAAGTTATTGGAGCTTTTTTAAATTGTGAAGAAGCGCTTTCTTATTGTAAAAATGTAAGTCCAGATATAATTTTAATAGATATAAAGTTACCTGGGATAAATGGAATTGAAGGAGTGAAAAGGTTTTATTATCAAAATCCAAAGGCTAAGAGCATGGTTATATCAGTGTATGAAGACTCTGATTATATTTTCGAAGCTTTATCAGCAGGAGCTATAGGGTATTTAACTAAAAACACGAGTCCAGAAGAATTAATAAACGCTTTAAGGCAAGTTAAAAATGGGGGGTCACCTATGAGTGGGAATATAGCCCGTAAGGTGGTTTCTTATTTTCAAGTTCCCAAGCAAGAAGAGTTAACGGTTAGAGAAAATGAGGTGGTTAAATTATTATCTAAAGGAAAGAGTTATGCTACTATAGCTGAAGAATTGTGTTTATCTGTAAATACAATTAAAACACATACAAGAAATATTTACGAAAAATTACATGTAAGTAAGAAAGAAGAACTGATACGAAAATTAAATAAGTTTAAATAAAAAACCCGAACGAATGTTCGGGTTTTCGGTGGTGCCTCCAGGAATCGAACCAGGGACACAAGGATTTTCAGTCCTTTGCTCTACCAACTGAGCTAAGGCACCAGTTAAAGCTTATTGAAGTAACAATCGTATAAAAATTATAACCAAAGTTAAAATTTAAATAGTGGTGCCTCCAGGAATCGAACCAGGGACACAAGGATTTTCAGTCCTTTGCTCTACCAACTGAGCTAAGGCACCAGTTGCTACTTTCGTTAAGCGGATGCAAATATACAATGGTTTTTTAATTATACAAAGTAATTGTTTTAAAAAAATGTATTGTAAATTTGAAATCTAAGAATTAGAGATATGAATTTGATTATTGATGTAGGTAATACTAGAGTTAAAGTTGCTGTTTTTGAAATAAATACGATAAAAGAAGTTTTCATTTTTGAAAAGGAAAAAATTATTTCAGAATTGAAAAAAATTATTTCAAAATTTAAGATTTCAGGGTCTATTATATCTTCAGTAACCAATTTTTCAGACTCAGATAGGGATAAAATAGTCGAATTATTAGATCCAATTTTTTTAGATAATGAAACAAAAGTCCCTTTTAGTAATTTTTATCATTCGCCAAAAACATTAGGAGTAGATAGAATAGCATTGGCATCAGCAGCAGTTAAAAAGTATCCTAAAAGAAATGTATTAGTTATCGATGCAGGAACTTGTATTACTTTCGATTTTATTAATAATAAAAAAGAATATTTAGGCGGAGCTATATCTCCAGGGATAAATATGAGGTACAAAGCGTTACATAATTTCACTTCTAAATTACCGTTATTAAAACCAAATGAAGTTTTAAGCTTTATAGGTAAGGATACAAAAAGCTCAATACATTCAGGAGTTGTGAATGGAATTTGTAATGAAATAAGTGGGGTTATAAAGCAATATGAAGATGAGTATCAAGATTTAACAGTTGTTTTAACAGGTGGAGATACATATTTCTTGGCTAAACAATTAAAAAGTGGCATATTTGCCCATCCAAATTTTGTTTTGGAAGGGTTACAAACTATTTTGATATACAATATAGCGAATGATTAAGAGATTTTTATTAGGGGTACTCGTATTTAGTACAATAACAATAGTAGCACAAAGAAATAGTGCATCACCATACTCTTATTTTGGAATAGGAGAAAGTTTTGAAGCAGTTACTGTAGAGCAAGCATCTATGGGAGGTATTGGTGTTGCTTTAAAAGATACACATCGTTTAAATTTTACCAACCCAGCAGCTAATGCAGATTTAAGAGCTGCAACCTATGGTATTGGAGGAAGTTTAAGCTTTTTAACAATAAAAGAAGGTGACAAATCACAAACTGGAAATTCAACAAATTTACGTTATTTAGCATTAGGTTTTCCTATAGGTAAAAAAGCAGGAGTATCAGTTGGTTTACAGCCGTTTTCTTCAGTAGGATATTCTTTATTAGAAAATCAAACTAGTAATGAATTTAATTTATTTAGAGGAGAAGGAGGAGCTAGTAAGATTTATGCAAGTTTTGGAATGTATGTTTTCGAAGGTTTCTCAGTTGGACTTGAAGCAGGATTTATATTTGGAAACCTTACTAATAGTGTATTAAACCAAAGAGTAAATGTAGCCTTTGCTACAAAGCAAGAAGAGAAGGTAAATTTAAGAGGAGGTCAGTTTAAAATAGGAGCTCAATACAAAAAAGAATTAAAAAATAAATTAAATTTATATTCTGGAGTTTCAGTTACATTAGATGGAGACTTGTCAGCTAAAGGGAACGAGAAAATGTATTCATTAGCATTTTCAAGTTCTGGTCAGGAAATATTAAAAGATGAATTATTTAATAGATCAGTTAATGGTGATTTAAGCATTCCTTTAAAAAGTGTTTTTGGAATAGGATTAGGAAAAGAAAACAAATGGTATGTAGGAATTAACCAACAATTCCAAAATGCTTTAAGTACTTCAAGTTCTTTAATAGCAAATGGAGGAGCATACAGATATGGTAAATCAAATAAATTTTCTTTAGGAGGTTATTATCTTCCAAAGATTAATTCAATATCAAGTTACTGGGATCGAATTGTTTATAGAGCAGGTTTGCGTATTGAAGATACAGGATTACAAGTTAAAACTAATAACGAATTTACTTCTATAAAAGACTTTGGCATAAATGTTGGTTTAGGATTGCCATTACCAGGACAGGTATCTAATTTGAATTTAGGATTCGAATACGGACAAAAAGGGACAACAAATAATAATCTTATAAAAGAAAATTATTTTAATATAAGATTAAGTTTATCTTTGAACGATATTAACTGGTTTAAAAAACGACAAATAGATTAATAAAAACTGATAAATGATGAAAAAACTTACGTATTTACTTACAGGATTATTTTTGTTTGTAGCCGTAAATGGTGTTAAAGCGCAGGCAAGTCAAGAGTGTAATATAAAGTATAACCTTTTTAAAGGAGATGCTAATACCAAAAAATATGCACAAGCTAAACCTAGTTTAGAATATTTATTAACGAATTGCCCTAAATTATCGGTTAATATTTATAAAATTGGAGCGAAAGTAGCAGATAAATTAAAAGATCCAGTTTTAGCAAAAAGAATTTACGAAACAAGATTAGCTAATTTTCCTAACAAGGGAGCAGCTAAAGCTCATAATGATTATGCTACTTATTTAATTAAAAATAAATTAGGGACTGATGCTGAAGTTTTTGAACTTTTAAAGAAGGCTTATAAAATTTCTCCAAAAGATATGGGGGTAAAAAATATCTTTAGATATTTTAAAGCAGTAACCGAGCAAAATAAAGATACAAACCCACAAGTAGTATTTGATACTTATGATGATGTAATGGAATCTGTACAAGAGAAGTTAGATGGTTATAGTAAGAAAATACCAGGTTTACAGGAGAAAGATTCAATGGGAACTATTGGGGCTAAAGAGAAAAAGTTATTAAGAGCTTATACTATGAATTCATCTGCATTAGGTAAAGTTGAAGGAGGACTAGATGCAATGATATCTAAATTAGCAACATGTGAAAGATTAATACCTATCTATACTAGAGATTTTGAAGCGAATAAAACTAATGGAGTTTGGTTAAAAAGAGCGGTGTCAAGAATGTATAATAAAGGTTGTCAATCAGATCCTTTATTTGAGAAGTTAGCAAATTCTTATGCAGAAGCTACCCAATCAGCAGATGCATATAACTTCTTAGCAGGAGTATTATCTAAGAATGGAGATAAGAGTGGAGCTGCACAAATGAGAAAGAAAGCATTTGATTTAGAAACAGACCCATTTAAAAAAGCAAAGTATAAGTTAAGAGAAGCTCAAAGTGCAAGCGGAAGTAGAGCAAGAGCTTTAGCATATGAAGCTTTAAAGTACAACCCAAATATGGGTAAAGCATATTTGTTCATAGCTAGTTTATACCAAAAAAGTGCTAACTCTTGTGGAAGCGATGAGTTTGAAAAAAGAATGGTATACGTTGCAGCTTTAAATAAGGCATTAAAAGCAAAGAGAGTTGATCCAGGATGTGGAGCAGGAAGATATATTTCTAGCTATAGAAAAAATGTACCATCTAAGAAATTGATTTTCCAAAAAGGAGTTTCATCTGGAGGAAGCCATAAAATTGGATGTTGGATAGGTGAAACTGTTCGTATTCCTTAATAGATTTAAATGAAATCATTTTTAGTAAATATATATAATAGCATTGCTGCCATTTGTTTGGTAGCAATGTTTTTTTCTTGCACAAACACAAAAAAAGAAGTACGTGATTTTTTAGCTGATAAGAATTTACCAATGGGTACGGCTAAGAATATTTATCACATACATAAAGACTCTGGAAAAATAACTTCAAAAACAAAAGCTCCAGTTTTTTACGATTTTTCTAATAGAAAAAAACATCCGTATAATGAATTTCCAAAAGGAATAGAAATAGTGTCAATAAGTAAAAATGGAAAAGATTCTATAACAATTACTGGTAATTATGCTTTAACTTATAACAAAACTAAGGTTTCAGAAATTAAAGGTAATGTAGTAATTGTAAATCATACGGAAAATTCTAAATTAGAAACCAATCAGCTATTTTGGGATCAAAAAGAACACTATTTTTTTACAGAAGACGGGTTTAGATTAACTACCCCAAAAAGTGTAATTAATGGATTTGGGTTTGAGTCAAAAGAAGACTTAACCAAATGGATAGCTAAAGATATTACAGGAGACGTAGAGGCAAATCAAAAAGAAATATAATGAACACACTTTGGAAATATTTACAATATGGATACCTTGTTGTAGGTGTTATTTTTTTAGTAGAAGGGATCTTAAAATGGAATTCAGATAAAGAAGAAGCATTTATTATGTTTGGATTTGCTATCTTTATTACATTAATTTTCTTCTTTAAAAGACATTTTAGAAGAAAAGTAGAAAATAGAAACCAACAGCGTTAATGCAACTTGAAGTCATTATAATTTTAACTTCTATATTGTTTTCAGCCTTTTTTTCGGGGATGGAAATAGCTTTTGTTTCAGCCAATAAACTACATATTGAGCTAGAAAAAAAGAGAGAAGGAATTTTGCCTAAGATTTTAGCAAAACTAACAAGAAAATCATCTAAGTTTATTACTACTATGTTAGTAGGAAATAATGTTGCACTGGTGATTTATAGTTATTTTATGGGGCAAATGTTAATGACTTGGTTTCAATCATTGTTGCCAACAAATATATCGTTTATAAACTATTTATTAGATGATTTAAGTTTACTAACACAAACCATTATATCAACAGTTGTAATACTAGTTACAGCTGAGTTTTTACCTAAGGCTATCTTTAGAATTTATGCAAATGAAATGCTAAAGGTATTTGTGATACCCGCCTATGTTTTTTACTTGATTTTTTATGGAATAACTTGGGTTATTACAAAAATTTCTGATTTCTTTTTACGTGTATTTTTCAAAACAAAAGAAGATGCAGTGCAAACAGAATTCAGTAAAGAAGAACTAGGGAATTATATTTCAGAACAATTAGATGGAGGAAATGATGAAGGAGAAGTTGATTCCGAAATTCAAATTTTTCAAAATGCATTAGAGTTTCATAAAGTAAAAGCAAGAGAAATAATGGTGCCTCGTACAGAAATCATAGCAGTAGATATACATGAGTCTGTAAGTAACCTTAAGAAAGTTTTTATATCAACAGGTTTATCTAAAGTTCTGGTTTATAAGAATTCTTTAGACGATATTTTAGGATATGTAAACGCTTTCGAATTATTTAAAAAACCTAGAGCAATCAAATCAATATTGTTGCCAGTTGAGTTTGTTCCAGAATCAATGATTATAAACGATGTTTTGAATAGTTTGATGAAGAAACGTAAAAGCATTGCAGTGGTTGTAGATGAATATGGAGGAACATCAGGAATTATAACAGTTGAAGATATTGTTGAAGAGTTATTTGGAGAAATTGAAGATGAACATGATAATCAAGAATTGTTAGAAGAAAGAATAAGTGAAGAGGAATTTAATTTATCAGCAAGGTTAGAAGTTGATTATTTAAATGAAGAATATGATTTAAGTATTCCTAAAGAAGAGGCCTATGAAACTTTAGGAGGTTTTATTATAAATTATACTGAAACAATCCCAAAACAAGAAGAAATTTTGGAAGTAAATAAGTTTCAAATTAAAATATTGAAAGCAAGTGCTACCAAAATAGATACTATTTATTTGAAAGTTCTCGATAAAGAAGAGTAGAGAGAATTTTAAGCTTAACATAGCAAACTACCTCAAAAACAGCTAAAAAAAACATTGCATTATTTAATGTGAAATTGTATTTTCGCACACTGTTAATAAAATAAACTACGTATGGCAATTTTATCGAAAATTAGAGAACGTTCAATGTTCTTAATTCTTGTAATTGGTTTAGCACTTTTTGCATTTGTTTTAGACCCATCTACAATATCAGATTTTTTTAATGCAAGTAAAGTAAATGAAGTAGGGGAAGTGAATGGTGAAACTATATCGCGCCAAGAATTTGCCGAAGCTTTAGATGCATACAAAGCACAAACTGGAAATAGAGTTTCTGAAATGCAGGCAGCAAAAACTGTTTGGAATAACTTAATCAGACAAAAGATTTATCAAACTCAATTAGAAGAGGCAGGTATTACAGTAGGAGACGAAGATATTATGACTGCTCTTTATGATTCTCCAGCATTACAGAATGATCCTAGATTTCAAACTTCAGGTATATTCGATAAAAATAAATTAAAAGAATTCTTAGCAAGAATTAAAGAAGAAAATGGTCAAGAGTGGAGTATTTGGCAAAACTACATGACTTCTTTAAAAAATAATATAGAAAAAACAACTTACGATAACTTAGTAGCTGCTGGTTTAGGAGCATCTTTAAAAGAAGGTGAAGCTCAGTATTTAAGTGAAAATACTAAAGTAAATGCAAAATTTGTTTATGTACCATACACTACAATAGCAGACAGTTTAGTTGTACTAAAAAAGAGTGATGTTGAAAATTACATCAAAAAGCATGAGGATGAGTTTCAAGTTGAAGCTTCAAGAGATATTAAATTTGTAAAATTCGATATTAAACCAACTGAAGCAGACGAAGCTGCAACTAAAGAAGAAGTAGCTAAATTAATTAATGATTCTGACAATAGAGGAGTTGTAATTAAAGGATTAAAAAATGCTACTGATTATGTTGAGTTTTTAGATGAAAACCAATCAGATATATCTTTAGATGATAATTATAAATTTAAGGTACAAGTACCACAGGTAATTGCAGAAGAAATTTTTAATGGAAAAGAAGGTGATGTATTTGGACCATATAAAGATGCAGATCACTTCAAAATTTCTAAAATTTCTAAAGTAATTCAATTACCAGATTCAGCACAAGCAAGCCATATCTTAATTCCTTTCGTTGGAGCTTCAAGTGCAGATGCAACTGTAACTCAAACAGAAGAAGAAGCAAAGAAAACAGCTGATAGTTTATTAGCAGTGGTAAAAGCTGATAAATCTAAATTTGCAGATTTAGCTAAAGAAATGTCTTCTGATAAAGGATCAGCAGATAAAGGTGGTTTTTACGATTGGTTTAGTTACAACAGAATGGTACCAAGTTTTAGAGACTTTGTTTTTGAAGGTAAAGAAGGAGATATGGGAGTAGTACAATCTCCATTTGGTTTCCACGTAATCAAAATCGATGGTCATAAAAACTTTCAACCAGCTGTTAAGTTAGTAACATTTGGACGTAAGATAGAAGCTTCTGAGGCAACAGAAAATGCAATTTTCCAAGATGCAGAAACTTTCGCTTTAGAGTTAGCAAATGGTAAAGATTTTGACGAAGCAGTAAAGGAAAAAAGTTTAGCATCTTTCCCAGCAGTAGGATTAAAGTCATTAGATGAAATGGTTCCAGGTGTTGGTAATGAAAGAGAGATTATTACTTGGTCTTTTGGAAATGATGTAAATAAAGGAAGTTTTAAACGTTTTGATGTAGAAGGAGGATATGTAGTAGCTGTTTTAACAGGAATAACAGAAAAAGGTTTAATGCCAGTAGATAAAGCAATTTCAAGAGTTCGCCCTATTTTAATGAACGAAAGAAAAGCTAAAATGATAGAAGATAAAATTAGCGGAGCCACATTAGCTGATATTGCTAAGTCTGTTAATGAAATAGTAAGAAATGCTGCAGATGTTAATTTAAATTCACCAACCTTAGCAGGAGTAGGTTATGAGCCTAAAGTTGTAGGAGCAATGTTAAATGCTAAAGAAAAGCAAGTAATTAAGAATGTATCAGGTGATAAAGGAGTTTTTGCTTTTGAAGTTGAGTCTAGAGAGTTACCAACTGCTTTACCAAATTACGATACTTACAGAAAGCGTTTAGCTAATGAGAGAAAGAACAAGACATTCCAAATGTATGAAGCAGTTAAAAAAGCTTCAAATATAGAAGATAACATAAGTTCATTCTACGGAATCCAATAAGGATTAGAAAACTTAATAAAAAAGCCGAACGATATTCGTTCGGCTTTTTTTATGTTATTATATAAATGAAACTCTCCATGGTATAAACAAAAAAGCAATCTCATTTGAGATTGCTTTTTAAATATGTTTTAAAGCTTTTTATTAAGCGTTTAATGGTTTTCCATCCCAAGCAGCTTTAGCAGCTTCTTTTACTGCTTCAGAATACGTTGGATGTCCATGACAAATACGAGCTAAATCTTCAGCAGAAGCTCTAAATTCCATAGCTACGGCAGCTTCCATAATTAAATCAGCTACACGAGCACCAACCATGTGAACACCTAATACTTCATCAGTATTTTTATCAGCTAAAACTTTTACAAATCCATCAATGTCTCCACTAGCACGAGAACGTCCTAAAGCACGCATTGAGAATTTACCAGCTTTATATTCAATACCAGCATCTTTTAATTCTTGTTCAGTTTTACCAACAGCGGCAACTTCTGGCCAAGTATATACAATACCAGGAATTAAATTATAATCAATATGAGGCTTTTGTCCAGCTAAATACTCAGCAACAACAACACCTTCTTCTTCAGCTTTATGAGCTAACATAGCACCACGTACTACATCACCAATAGCATAAATGTTAGAAACGTTTGTCTGTAAATGGTCATTTACTTCAACCATACCTCTTTCAGTAACTTTTACACCAGCTTTATCTAAAGCTAAACCTTCAGTATAAGGTCTACGTCCAACAGATACTAAACAGTAATCACCAGTAAATGTAACTTCTTCTCCTTTTTTGTTAGTTGCTTTTACAACAACTTCATCACCATTTCTTTCAACAGAAGTAACACCATGACTAGTGTTAAATTTCATTCCTTGTTTCTTTAAAACTTTAGTAAGCTCTTTAGAAACATCTTTATCCATAGTAGGAGTAATTGTTGGAGCATATTCGATAACTGTTACATCAGCACCTAAGCGTTTATAAACAGAACCTAATTCCAATCCAATAACTCCACCACCAATAACTAATAAATGTTTTGGAACTTCTTTTAATTTTAAAGCTTCAGTAGAAGTAATTACACGTTCTTTATCAATAGAAATAAAAGGTAATGTAGATGGTTTAGAACCAGTAGCAATAATGATATTTGTACCTTCAATAACTTCTGAAGTACCATCATTTTTACTAACTTTTACATGAGTAGCATCCTCAAAAGAACCTAAACCTTCGTAAACATCAATATTATTTTTATCCATTAAATATTTGATTCCTCCAGTAGTAGTCTCTACCACATTCGCTTTACGAGCAACCATTTTACCAAAGTCAAACGTAGGATTTTCAACAGAAATTCCATGTTCGTCAAAATGTTTTATAGCGTCATAATAATGGTGAGAAGAGTCTAATAATGCTTTAGAAGGAATACACCCAACATTTAAACATGTACCACCTAAAGTTGAATATTTTTCAATGATAGCAACTTTAGAACCTAATTGAGAAGCTCTGATGGCAGCAATATATCCACCTGGTCCAGAACCAATAACGATTAAATCGTATTTCATCTGTTTTATATTTTGTATTTCAGAATTATAACTACAAAATTACACAATCTAACTGACTTGCAATAAAGGTTTTTAGATTTGTTTTGTTCTATTTGTTATACCTTTGAAAATTATATGAAAACACTTTTAATAATTGGGTATGTTTGGGTAGAAAAAACCACTGGAGCTGGAAATAGAATGTTACAGCTTATAGAGGTTTTTAAAAATCAAGATTATAAAATTCTTTTTGGTAGTCCTGCCCAAAAAACCGAAAATTCAATTGAGTTAACGAATGTAGGAGTTGAAGAGGTTTCTATTGAGTTAAATTCTTCTTCTTTTGATGAATTTATAAAAGATTTGCAACCAGATATTGTTATGTTCGATCGGTTTATGATGGAAGAACAATTTGGTTGGCGTGTAGCAGAAAGTAGCCCAAAATCTCTCCGTGTATTAGATACTGAAGATTTACATTTCTTGCGAAAAACACGTCATAAACAGTTAAAAAAAGGAGAAGAGTTTTCTACAAATACATTGTTGAATTCTGATGATGCTAAGCGAGAGATTGCATCTATTTTACGATGCGATTTAACTTTAATTATTTCAAGCTATGAAATGAAATTACTTAAGGAAGTTTTTAAAATAGATGATAGTTTATTATACCATCTTCCATTTTTATTAGATAGAATAGATCAAGGTAAAATCAATAAATGGAAAACTTTTGAAGAAAGAGATTATTTTGTTTTTATTGGTAATTATTTTCATGCTCCAAATGTAGATACAGTTTTAGAATTAAAAAAACACGTTTGGAAAAAGATAAGAAAACAATTACCCAAAGCAGAAATACATATTTATGGAGCTTATGCAACGCAACAAATAAAACAATTAAATAAACCACAAGAAGGTTTTTTAGTAAAAGGTTTTGCAGATGATGCAATTGAAGTAATTAGTAAGGCAAGAGTAGTTCTAGCACCTATCCGTTTTGGAGCAGGTATCAAAGGAAAGCTAACAGAAGCTATGATTACAGGAACACCATCTGTAACTACTTTAATCGGAGCAGAAGGTATGCATGAAAATTTACCATGGAATGGTTTTATTGAATCAAATTTGGATGAATTTTCTAATAAAGCAGTATTACTTTATTCTGACCAAAAAGTATGGAACGAATCTCAGAAAAAGGGAGTTGAAATTATAAATAAAATTTATGAGAAAGAAAAAATAATTCTTCCTTTTTTGAACCGAATAACTGAAATTCAAAAGAATTTAAATGCTCATCGATCTCAAAATTTTTTAGGTAGCTTATTACAACACCAAACACTTCAAGCCACAAAATATATGAGTAAGTGGATTGAAGAAAAAAATAAGAATTAGTTTTTAGGTGGTTGATAATCCAAAGGAAGCATGTTTGCGAAAGATTCAAAGGCCCAATATCCTTCATTAAAAATCGCGTGAGGATTCAATAAAATTCCAGCATTCTCAATTTGAGATTTTCCATCTAATAAAACAATATTAGAAGTTTGTACTCCTGAGGCTCTTTTGCGCTTACCAAATACACCCATTAAATATTTTTCTTCTTCAGGTTCTTTGGTATAGGTGATAGAAAGATAATTTTCAAAATTTAAAAATTCCTTACCTTTAATATATTCAACCATACTTTTATAAGGTACATCTTTTTTGTATAAATAGTCTCTGTATTTTGGTAATCTACCTTTTCTAAGAGTAACTAAAGCGCTATCTAAAGGATTTTTTGGTGTAGTTATTTTTTTAGAAAAATTAATGTTTTTACGATGTAATTGAATTAACTCTTTAGCCATTTTTATTTTCTCTTCTGATGGTCTTTGTGGGTTTAATACTCGTTTAAATTGATTTACAACAAAACCTTCTTTTTTTAAGTTTTTAAAAAGTAAACTTCTAAAAAAGTGCATTCGAGAACCATTATAAGCTTTTAATCTGCTTTTTTTCCATTTACTTTTTATAGATTTATTTAGGTTTTTATAACGAGAATATCCACTAAAAAATAATCGTTTGCCTTTAATCTCAAAATGAACCAAGTCATAAGTTATCAGATAACCTAAACCTTTATGTTTTATTTGTAACGGTTCCTTAGCAAAAGCAGTTAAACTATTTGTTTTTCTATCAAATTCAAAATGAAGTACTTTAGGGTTTAGAATTTTACATTTTTCAGCAAGAGATGTTCTTCCTAAAAAAGTTTTTTTAAAACGAGCTAAATTGTATTTCCATTCATCATCGTATTTAGTTTTATGAACAATAACTTCATCTAAAAGAGTAGTTTCTTCCTTAAGAGTAATATTAAGAGAAATTTGTTTGCTTAGAGAGTTGATAGGTATTTGTTCAACCTTATAACCTAGGAAAGAAATTACTAATGTGTAATTTCCGTTAGGAGCTTTTAATTGAAATTCTCCTTTATCGTTAGTAATTGTACCAATCGTAGTATTGTTAAGATATACAGAAGCTCCTTCTATATTCTCATTACTGTCCGAAATAACCTTTCCTAAAATCTTAGTTTGAGAAAAGCTATATATTGAAATAAGAGTAAATAGCAAGAAAAAAATAAATCCCTTTTTCATGTAAAAAATTTTCATAAAAATAGGGACTTATTTTGATGTGTAAAAAGAACTAATGTTATTTAGTGTTAAATCAAATCAGTCCAGCTCGTTTTAATAATGCATCAGGCTTAGGCTCTTTCCCTCTAAAGCGCACATATAAATCCATAGGTTTTTCTGTACCTCCTTTAGAAAGTACATTATCTTTAAATTTATCAGCAACTTCTTTGTTAAAAATTCCTTTTTCTAAGAAATACTCAAAAGCATCGGCATCTAAAACTTCTGCCCATTTATAAGAATAATAACCTGCAGAATAACCTCCTTGAAAAATATGAGAAAAAGCAGTGCTCATACAATTTTCGGCTACATTAGGATATAATTGAGTTTCAGAAAATGCTTTTGTTTCAAAGTCTTTTACTGAAGAAATATTTTGAGGCGAAGCTCCTCCGTGCCAACTCATATCTAATAAACCAAAACTTAATTGACGTAAAGTTTGCATACCTTCATGAAAGCTTGCAGACTCTTTAATTTTAGTAACATATTCCATAGGAATAGTTTCTCCTGTTTCGTAGTGTTTTGCAAACAATTCTAAAGCTTCTTTTTCGTAACACCAGTTTTCTAAAACTTGACTAGGTAATTCTACAAAATCCCAAGAAACTGATGTTCCAGATAAGCTATTATAAATTGTATTGGCTAACATTCCATGTAAAGCATGACCAAATTCATGAAATAGCGTAGTAACTTCATTAAAAGTTAATAATGAAGGCTTAGTTTCTGTTGGTTTAGTAAAATTACAAACAATAGAAACTTGTGGTCTTTCGTTAACTCCTTTTTTGATTTGTTGCGATTTGTATGAAGTCATCCAAGCTCCATTTCTTTTTCCTGGTCTAGGATGGAAATCAGCATAAAGATGAGAAATGAAATTTCCTTTTGAATCTGATACAGCATAGGTTTTTACGTCCTCATGGTATTTATCAATAGAATCGATTTCTTCAAATTGTAAATCGAATAATTTACTTGAGATTTCAAAAACTCCATCAATTACATTTTCTAACTTAAAATAAGGTTTCAGTAATTCTTGGTCTAAACTAAATAATTCTTTTTTTAATTTTTCTGAATAATAGGCTGAGTCCCACTTTTGAAGTTGATCAATATTATCTAATTTTTTAGCATAGTTTTCTAAGTTTTCAAATTCCTTTTTGGCAGCTGGTTTAGCTTTCTCTAATAGTTCATTTAAAAAGTTTAGTACTTTTTCTGGACTTTCAGCCATTCGTTCTTCCAAAACAAAGTGTGCATGAGTTTTATAGCCTAATAAGTTAGCTCGCTTGTGTCGAAGAGTTACTATTTTTAAAACAATTTCTTCGTTGTTGAAATTATTTTTTTGGAACCCTTTTTTCCCCATTGCAATAGCTAACTTTTTTCTGAGTTCTCTATTGTCAGCATAGGTCATAAAAGGAATGTAACTAGGATAGTCTAATGTAATAAGCCATCCTTCTTTTTCTTTTGATTTGGCTAATTCTTTAGCCGCTTCTTTTGCACTTTCAGGTAATCCTTTAACATCCTCTTCATTTAGTAAATGCATTTCAAAAGCATTGGTTTCAGCCAGTACATTTTCTCCAAATTGTAAAGATAATTTGGCAAGTTCAGCATCTAATTTTCGTAATTCTGTTTTTTCTTCTTCATTTAAATTAGCACCATTTCTAGAAAAACCTTTGTATTGTTTTTCTAATAGCATAGTTTGCTCAGGAGTTAACTCTAAAGAGTCTTTTTGATTATAAATTATTTTTACTCTATTAAATAAAGTTTCATTTAAAATCATGTCATTTTTGAATTCACTTAACCAAGGAGAAATATCTTTAGCTATTTCTTGAATAGCAGGGTTGGTTTCAGCTGAATTTAAATTAAAGAAAATAGAAGTAACTCTATCTAATTTTTCACCTGTATAATCTAAAGCCTCTGTAGTATTTTGAAAAGTAGCTTTTTCTGGATTTTCAGCAATTGCATTAATTTCATTTCTAGCTAATTCAATAGCTTTTTTAATAGCAGGTTTATAATGATCTGTATTTATTTTAGAAAAAGGAGCTGTATTAAAATCTTGTAATAGCGGATTTTTTGTCATGAAAAATTCATTTTAATAATTAAGGAAACCTCACAAATCTAATATCTGTGAGGTTTCTATATATGTACTGTACTAAATTACTTATTTTTTTACTCTTTCAGAAGCTTTTTCAACTTTAAGTTTTAAGCCTTCTTTATAGGCTATAATTTTATCTAATACACATTTATCAGAAGCACCAATAATTTGTGCTGCTAAAATCCCTGCATTTTTAGCACCATCAAGAGCTACAGTAGCTACAGGGACACCACCAGGCATTTGTAAGATTGATAAAACAGAATCCCATCCATCAATTGAGTTTCTACTTTTTACAGGAACACCAATAACAGGTAAAGGGCTCATACTTGCTACCATTCCAGGTAAATGAGCAGCTCCTCCAGCTCCTGCAATAATTACTTTTATTCCTCGTGAATGCGCATTTTTTGAATAGTCAACTAATTTTTCTGGAGTTCTATGAGCAGAAACAATATCTACTTCTATTTGGATATCAAAACTTTCTAAAATATCAATTGCTTCTTGCATGATTGGAAGATCTGAATCACTTCCCATTATAATTCCTACCATAATTATTTACTAATTACTTTAATAGTTTCTTTTACTTGTTGAGCGATTTCTCTCGCTTTATTTATATCTTCATTTACAATAGTTACGTGCCCCATTTTACGAAAAGGTTTGGTAATTTTCTTTCCATATATATGTGGAGTCACGCCTTCTATTTTTAAAATATCTTCGATGTTTTCGTACACAACTTCTCCTGTATAACCTTCAGCACCAACTAAGTTAACCATAATACCAGCAACTTTACTTTCTGTGTTTCCTAAAGGAAGATTTAAGATACTTCTTAAATGTTGTTCGAACTGATTTGTATAACTAGCTTCAATTGAGTAATGTCCAGAATTATGCGTTCTAGGAGCGACTTCGTTAACTAAAATTTCGTCATTTTCAGTTAAAAACATTTCCACAGCAAGTAAACCAACGAATTCAAAAGCATTAGCTACTTTTAAAGCAACTTCTTGAGCTCTTTCGGCTATGTTGTTATCAATTCTTGCAGGACAAATTACATATTCTACTTGATTTGCCTCTGGATGAAATTCCATTTCGACTACAGGGTAAGTACTTGTTTCACCATCAGAATTTCGAGCAACAATTACTGCCAATTCATTTTTAAAAGGAATTAATTTTTCGGCAATACATTCACCATCTGGTAATGACTGTAAATCATCATAATTACGAACTACTTTTACACCGTTTCCATCATAACCAAAACGAGCAGCTTTCCATACAAAAGGAAATTCAATAATGTTGTTTTCGTAAGAATGTTTTAATTCTTCTAAAAAAGCATAATGTGAAAAACTAGCGGTAGGTATGTTATTGTCTGTATAAAAGGTTTTTTGACGTGCTTTACTTTGAATAATTCTTAAATTAGATGGTTTTGGGTAAATAGTTAAACCTTCTGTTTCAAGTTTGTCAAGGGCATCAATATTTACATTTTCAATTTCAATGGTTAAAGCATCTACTTTTTTTCCAAAATTATATACTGTATCAAAATCTAATAAATCTCCTTGATGAAATTCATTACAAATTCGAGCACAAGGTGCCTCTTTGTTGGAGTCTAAAATAGCTGTGTAAATATCAAATTTTTGAGTTTCGGACAGCAGCATCCTTCCTAATTGACCGCCACCAAGAACGCCCAATTTAAAATCTGAAGAAAAATAATTTTTCAAGATAAATATTTTATTGTGTTGTTGTTAACGCAAAAATAAGAATCTTAATAATAGTACAAATAGAATTAACGAGATATTCTTAACTGTGTACTGTTAATTTGTGTAACAAAATACATTAAAGCATTACAACCAGAGTTATCTATTGGAGCCCCACCAGCTAAGTAATTGTATTTTTTATCATCACAAGGACATTTAATATGAATACCATCAAATGTCATTAAAGAATTACAGGTAGCTTCTGGACATTGTCTATCAAAAGCTCTATAACCACTGTTACCTGTTCTAAAAATATAAACATTCCTACCTTGAATTATGTTTTGAGAACTTCCACTAGGAACTAATAGACCTTGAAATTCAGGTAGTGTTAAATCGATTATAGAATTTATACTTACTCCATTAAAACAATTGTTTACAGATGCATTATCGCTACAGCCTAAGCTAATTAAAAGAATAAATAGATAAAATAATTTTTTCATTGTTTTTTAAATAGAGTTGTTTATGTAACGCTACGAATTTACAAATATTTTGTACATTTGTTATACAATCTCATTCCTATCGGTGTGAGATTTTTAAATTTATAAGTTATGAGTGGAGTATCATATTATACTGAAGAAGGATTAAAAAAATTAAAAGAAGAGCTAGCTCATTTAGAGCAAGTTGAAAGACCACGTGTGTCTCAAGAAATTGCAGATGCTCGTGATAAAGGTGATTTAAGTGAGAATGCAGAGTATCATGCAGCTAAAGAAGAGCAATCTTTGTTAGAATTTAAGATAGCTAAATTAAAAAACGTAGTAGCTAGTGCACGTGTTATTGATGAGAGCCAATTAGATACTTCTAAAATATTGATACACTCTGTTGTTAAAATAAAAAATACAGCTAATGGTATGGAGTTCTCTTATACTTTAGTTGCCGATTCTGAAACTGACGTAAGAAATGGTAAGTTATCTGTAAATTCACCAATAGGTAAAGGATTGTTAGGTAAAAAAGTAGGTGAAATAGCAGAGATTAAAGTACCTAATGGAATTATGAACTTTGAAATTATAGAGATTTCTCGTTAATCTTTCTGAAAATATTATTCTAAATTAAAGTGTTGCCTTTGCTGCACTTTTTTTATTTTTACAAGCATACAAAATATAAGATTATGGCTAGTATTTTTACAAAGATAGTATCAGGAGAAATTCCATCATATAAAATAGCAGAGGATGAAAATTATTTTGCTTTTTTAGATATTAATCCAAATGCTAAAGGGCATACTTTAGTAATTCCTAAAAGAGAAGAAAACAAGTTATTCGATTTATCTAAAGAAGAGTATGATGGATTGATGTCTTTTTCTTATCGAGTAGCAAAAGCGATTGAAAAAACAATACCTTGTAAACGTGTTGGAATGAGTGTAATTGGTTTAGAAGTACCTCATGTACACGTACATTTAATTCCATTAAATGCGATGAGCGATATTCAGTTTATTGAAAAAGTAAAGTTATCTAACGAAGAATTTGTTGAACTAGCAGCAGGTATTTCAAGCAATTTCGAATAATTAATTATAAAAGCTTATGAAAAAGTGGATGAAAACTGGTTTAATTTGGGGAGGAATAATGTTTATAATAATGAATTTTATTTTTCCTTTTTTTACCAAAGAACCAATAACAACAAAAAAGGTTTTAATATCATTACCTATTTGGATACTAGCTGGAATTTTATTTGGACTATCTCAAAAGAAAAGAATAGAGAAAGAAGCTTAAGAATAAATTATATTTTATTTAATTGAATTTCAAAAGTAGTACCTTTTCCTATTTCTGATTTTAGAACCGATATTTTCCCGTTATGGTAATCTTCTATAATTCGTTTAGAAAGAGATAACCCTAATCCCCAACCACGTTTTTTAGTTGTAAAACCTGGCTTGAATATTTGTTTAAATTGTGATTTTTGGATTCCTTTTCCAGAATCTGATACTATAATTTTCACAAGTTTATTAGTGTCTTTTATCTCTAAAGAAATACTACCTTTTCCTTGCATTGCATCGATAGCATTTTTTACTAAATTTTCTATAACCCAACCATACAATTCAGCATTTAACTGTGTTATAAGCTCATTTTTATTTGAAGAAAAAGTAAAGTTAATTTGTTTAGAACTTCTTGAACGTAAATAATTAAAAGCAGTTTCAGTTATTGAAACAATATTATGTGTTGTTAATTTTGGTAAAGAACCAATTTTAGAAAATCGATTAGCAATAGTACTTAAACGATCAACATCTTTTTCTATCTCTATAATATAATCTTCATCAACATTTTCTGTACGTAAAATAGCAATCCAACCTAATAAAGAAGATAAAGGTGTACCTATTTGATGAGCAGTTTCTTTGGCCATACCTGTCCAAAGTTTATTTTGTTCGGCTACTTTACTCGACTTATAAACCATATAAATAATGGTTAAGAAAAGCCCTAAAATAAGAAGTAAAGCTAATGGATAGTATTTAAGTTTGTATAATAAATCTGAGTTTCTGTAATAAAGATATTGTGTAAAGCCAAAATATTCAATAACTATAGGATCGTTTTGACTTTTCATTATAGTTAATTGCTTTTGTAAGTACTTAGGGTTTTTAGATTTTATAGAATCTAAATTTCTATATAAATTGATGCTTCCATCTTTATTAACTAGAATAGTTGGGATGTCTTCAATAGTTTCGTAAACTTTGTTAATCAGATTTGTATTGTCATTCAAATCAGGATTAGAGGCAAGTTCTTTAATAGCAGTTGCATAAATTTCAATTTTACCTCGCTCTTCTTCTTTAAATTTTTGAAAGAAAATATAAGTGTTCCACAAAATAAATGAAACGATTAAAAGGGATATGAAAATGGCAATCCGTTTAACCCAATAAGTATTCTTAAAAAAAGTCATTAGTCAAATATAAACTATTCTGTATAATAACTTAATTTGTAAAACCGTAGTATATTTACATTAAAAATAAAAAACAGCATGTTATCATTAGATCCTAAAGATTTACCTACAGGAAAATTACATAGTTATTTACTTGGCGCTATTGCCCCAAGACCAATTGCTTTTGCAAGTACAATAGATAAAGAAGGAAATCCTAATTTATCACCATTTAGTTTTTTTAATGTTTTTGGAGCTAATCCACCTATGATGATTTTCTCTCCAGCTAGAAGTGTAAGAGGAAATAAAACAAAGCACACTTTAGATAATGCAGAAGAAACAAGAGAAGTGGTTATTAACGTAGTTAATTACGACATGGTACAACAAATGTCATTGAGTAGTACAATGTATCCAAAAGGAGTTAATGAGTTTGAAAAGGCAGGACTTACCATGCTAGCATCTGATAAGGTAAAACCGTTTCGTGTAGCAGAATCACCAGTACAGTTTGAATGCAAAGTGACCGATATTATTTATACAGGAACAGAAGGAGGAGCTGGAAATTTAATTGTTTGTGAAGTAGTTAAGCTTCATGTAAATGAAAATGTAATAGCTGAAGATGGAAGTATAGATCAACATAAAATAGATTTAGTAGCAAGAGCAGGAGGTAGTTACTATTCAAGAGCAAGAGATGGTTTTTTTGAAATTCCTAAACCTATTTCAACATTAGGAATTGGGGTTGATCAAATTCCAGAAGAAATAAGAAATAGTACTGTTTTAACGGGGAATAATTTAGGGATGCTAGGGAATGTAGAGCAGTTACCAAACGAAGAAGCTGTTAATAACTTTGGTAAAGAACATCCAGAATATATTTCGCTTTCAATTGAAAAAAGACATACATTTGCACAAGATTATTTACAAAAAAATGATGTAGAAAGTGCGTGGAAGGTACTTTTAATTAAATAGATAAGAATATGGAAGTTATAGGGAAGATTAAATTAATTAACGAAACTCAAACATTTGGGGCTAGTGGGTTTAGAAAGAGAGAAATGGTTGTTACTACAGATGAGCAGTATCCACAAATGCTTTTAATTGAATTTGTACAGGATAAATGTGATGTTTTAAATAACTTTTCAGTTGGTCAAGATGTTAAAGTATCTATTAATTTAAGAGGTAGAGAGTGGATTAACCCAGAAGGAGTTGCTAAATATTTCAATTCTATTCAAGGATGGAGAATAGAAAACTTAGCACAATCTGCACCTCAAGGTACACCTCCTGCAGGTCAATTTGAACCAGCTCCAGATTTATCAGCTAACGAACCAGACGATTTACCTTTTTAATATAAAAAAGTTAAATAAGGTGTTATATACAAAAAACCATGAATGAAAATTCATAGGTTTTTTGTTTTATATAATTAATTGTCTAATAATACTATAGATCTAGTTTTTCGAATAATTTTTTCATTGTTTTCTAAGTTTTTTAAACCTCTTGAAATTGCTTCTCTTGAAAAATTTAAATCTTCAGATATTTCTAAAAGAGGTATTTTAATCTCTATGCTTTTATATAACCTAGATTTTGTTTTTATATAGCTTAACAAGAGTTCTTCCAATGTTTGATTACTAATTTCTTGAGTTTTATTTATAATGTTCATGTAATGAAATTGGAAAGAAGTAATCATAAAATCTCTAAGCTCAATATAGGTGCTTGTCAGTTCTAAAAATAAATCATTTGGAATGTTTAAAATAGTGGTATCTTTTATAACAGTACTGCAAATTACATCTGAAGATATATTTGGAGTATTAGTATAATTCATAATTATAGGTTTACTACAATCTAAGTGATATAAAAGTATTTTTTTATCATTGTGTTTAACAGACATTTTAACGATTCCAGAAATTAAAATACAAACCCCTTGATCAAAACGATTACAGTCTTGTAATAAATACCCTTTTTCGTAGTGTAATATTGTTCCATAGTTTTTCAATAGGTCGATTACCTCTTTAGACAGTGGTAAATTTTTTAGCATAAATTTAGTTTGTTGATTGTCTAACCTAGGTAGTATCCTAGATTAATAGTTAGTTAGCATTTATTTGAAATAATTAAGGGGTAGTAGACTTTTAGAGGCTTGCAATTAAAACATACAAACCTCTGTTAAATAGTAATTTATTTTAAATGTAAGTTTATACAACTAATTGTATAGACCTAGGTTTTCCAATTATTTTATGTTGATTTTCTAAACGTTTTATAGCTCTAGAAATTGAAGCTTTCGGAGTTTTTAAGTCTGAAGAAATTTCAGCTCTAGATATACGAATGTCTTTTTGTTCGTAGATATTAGACTTATTTTTTAAGTAATAGAACAACCTGTTTTCCAATGAATGTGTTAGTAGGTTTTGAAGTCTATAAACCATTGTACTAATGTTGTGTTCACTAGAGTTAATAATAGCTTTTTTAAAAGATAAGCAATTATTTTCCCATTCTGAAACTTTATCGTTTGGTACCCATAACAGAGTGCTATCTTCTATTGCAGTTATAGAAATAGGAGAAGCTTGATTTTCTGTCATATTCATTAACACTATAAGTGGATTGTTTTTTGGTGAAATGTGATATAATAGTAATGAACTATCATCTTGATCTAAATGTGCTTTTAAAACACCTTTAATTATAATAGCACTATGATTGATAGGTACATCTTTTAATAAGATAGGATCACCTGTGATATATTTCTTTTTTATAGCAGTAGATTGAATTAATCTAACTGTTGATTCTTTACAATTGATGAGGGACTTTAAAATCATTATAAATTATTTTACAATTAATTATTGCTTAAATCTATAAGCAGTTATTTAGTAGTAAATTATATTGTGTTCTTACAATATATTTTAAACAGCGTGTAAAAAGAAAACCCTATGCTTTCTTTATACAAAATACTTATAGGGTATAAGTATTACTTATAGTTTAGGAATAGAAAGGGCTAAGCAATAGTTTGCTTGTTCTATTTTGAAAAAAAGAAAGTAATTTTTTATTCATAAGTATTAGTTTTTAGGGGATTAATATTCTAGTAAAGACGAATTTAATGTAAAACGTTAAATAAATGTTAATTTTTAATTAAAAAAATACTACCTGAATTGTTTAAGCTAGAATTTGGTAACTCTTTTAGTTGAAAATACTAGTGAATAGCTTATAAACAGATGCTTAATGTGATATAAATCAAATTTTGATGCATGTCAAATCGTGACTTCTGTTAAATCAAATGGTTTTTGTTATCTCAATTTTGTGGACTTGAAATTAACTAAGTGTTAGTTAAAAATTAATAACCATAAAATAAAGATTAATGAAAAAAACAATTTTTTTGCTAGGTGCATTATTACTAGCTAGCTTCAATTTGAAAGCACAAGGAAGTACACACATTATTTATTTCGATAAAGATGGAAGTCATCAAGGATCCGAAGGATTATTTATTAATGGAGGAGTAGGAGGTGGAACAATAACCACTTTTAGATCGTTTACAACAGGTAATATTTCTGAGGTAAACTTTAAAGCTAATAGAGAGTTAAGAGCCAAAGGACGCTTTTATGCAGATGGCGATGCTTTTTTTGCAAGAGCAGCAAACTTTAATAGTGGTTTAAGTGCTTCAGGAAATAGTACGTTTTCAAGAATAGGTATTGGTGTTACTCCACAACAAGCAATACATGTAAAAAACCAAAACGTTAGAGTTGATAATGGTGAATATCAGAGTTGGGGAGCGTTAATATTCCATCCAGATGTAGATAATACAGGAGATGATATTATTTCTTTTAGAAATAGTGCCAACGGTGAGATGGCTAAGATTCATGATGGTGTCCTAACAACTAATAGAGGAGTTTTTAATAATAGTATTTCTGCTACAGAAGGTAATTTAGGTAGTGTTTCCTATACACAAAGTACAGGTAGACTTAGTTTGGGGCATGGTACTAATGGAAAAATAACATTCCTAAATGGAAGTAATAACGAAATGGCATTTCTACAAAATGGAGTTTTAACTTTAGATAGAGTAGTGTTGAATGTAGGTTCGTTTCCAGATTATGTTTTCTCAAAAAATTATGAGTTAATGCCTTTAAAGGAAGTTGCAGCTTATATTAAAGAAAACAAACATTTACCTAATATGCCATCGGAAGCTGAAGTAATAGCTAAAGGAATGGATATAAAACAAATTAATACTGTTTTAGTAGAAAAAGTAGAGGAGCTTACGTTGCATACAATTTCACAAGAAGAAAAAATAGATGCTCTTTTAGATGAATTGAAAGCAGTTGAAAAGAAGTCAAAAGAGACTGAAAAAAAGATGCAAGCTCTTTTAGAAAGATTATCAAAAATTGAGCAACAATATAACTCTACCAAAAATTAGTTTCAGAATGATTAAAAAAATTACGCTAACAGGTTTGTTATTGTTTGGAATTAGTATTGCACAAGCTCAGCATGTAATTGGAACTGTTCGTGGAATAGATATAAAAGCAGATACTGACGCAGATCCAACATATTATGAAGGAATACGATTTTATGCAGCAAACAAAAAAATGGCTGCATTCTACCCAGGATATAATAGGTTTTATGTGCCTACTCATTTTTCTGATAGAGTAAACTTTAATGAGTCAGCAGTTTTTTACAAAGAGACAAATGTTTATTCTGATTTTGAGGTGTCTGGCAATGGTAAATTTTCAAAAATAGGTATAGGTATAACTCCAACAGAAGGAATTCACATAAAAAATAAAAATGTGAGAGTAGATGGTGGAGAGTATCAGAGCTGGGGACCAATAATACTACATCCAGATGTAGATAATAATGGAGATGATATTATTTCTTTTAGAAACAGTGCTAATAGTGAAATGGCAAAGATTCATGATGGTGTTTTAACAATTAATACAGGAGTATTTAATCAAAGAATTACATCTGATAATGTCCAGTTTCAGCAAGGTACATTAGGAAGTGTTTCTTATAATCAAACTACAGGTCGACTTAGTTTAGGGCATGGTACTAATGAAAAGATAAGTTTTATTAATGGTAGTAATAATGAAATGGCATCTTTAGAAAATGGAGTTTTAACTTTAGATAGAGTGGTATTAAATGTA
Source organism: Tenacibaculum aiptasiae (assembly GCF_965221665.1). Lineage (NCBI taxonomy): Bacteria > Pseudomonadati > Bacteroidota > Flavobacteriia > Flavobacteriales > Flavobacteriaceae > Tenacibaculum > Tenacibaculum aiptasiae. The sequence goes on along the minus strand of NZ_CBDCSN010000002.1, from coordinate 460,889 downwards.
GGATCGTTTCCAGATTATGTTTTTTCAAAAAACTATAAGTTAATGCCATTGAAAGAAGTTGCTACTTATATAAAAGAAAATAAGCACTTGCCAAATATGCCATCTGAAGCTGAAGTACTTGCCAATGGAATGGATATAAAACAAGTAAACACAGTTTTAGTAGAAAAAGTTGAAGAACTTACATTACACACAATAGCTCAAGAAGAAAAAATAGAGAAGTTGTTAAAAGAGTTGACAGCGATAAAAGAAGCTATAAAATCAACAAAAAATAAATAAAGAAAATGAGAAACAAATTTATTTTGTTTTTGTGCCTATTCTTCATAGGTGCAGGGATAACTATTGCTCAAGATATAGAGTTATATAGGTTTACCAATACCAAATTGGTAGATGGAAATGAGATGGTTTTGTTCCATAATATTTCAAACAATTCTATAAGTTTAATCAAGAAATCAAGTTCTGACTTCAATAAAAAAGATGGTTATTTACAATCATTCATTTTGAAAAGGTTAGAAAAAGGAAAGGTATTAATTGCTTCGGCAAAGCAGAAAAAATACTTTTTAAAATTTAATAATACTTCGAATGAAATAGTTTTTTCAACTATTGAAAATCCAGAACAACTAAATGAATATACATGGCAAATTCAATTTGCTGGAACAGGTAAGGTTTTAATTTCTCCTTTAAATAATCCTACCAAAGGACTAGTACAGATGGATAACAATACCATTGGAGTAAATGTGTTTAAAGATTCTGAAAATCAGTTGTTAGTTGGGAATAAAAAAGTAGGTGATCAATATCGATTCACCATAGAAAAATTAGCAAACGTACTTTAAAATAATAACGATGAAAAAAAATAAAATTTTAGGCTATTTAATCATAGCACTATTGCATTCTTTTTCTTTTGTACACGCTCAACAATCGTATGATTTAGCGGTACTGCAATTACAAAGTAAGGGAAAGTATAGCAGGATATTTAATCCACAAACAAACTTAAAAAGTTTGTTAGATAAAGGAATAAATAAAAAAGCAACCATTGAGTTTTGGGGAATGCATAATACAGCAAGTTCAGGGAATACTGAAGCTGTTAATTGGCAATTTTCAAATTTAGAAACAGGTACTAAAGAGTTTACTTTAAGTATAGAAGAAGATAAAGTTACTTTAAAAGTAGGCGATAATGAACAGGTAGGAGATTTATTACTTAGTGATAAATTATTTAAAAATACATGGCATCATTATGCTATTACTTTAGATAAAGAATTCAATGAGTTAAGAGTATATATAGATGGTGATGAATACTTTTTTAATAACCAACTTACTTTTGATGTACACGAATTATATTTTTCAAGTGATAAGAAAACCGATTTGTTTTTAGCAGAATTTAGAGGTTGGTCGAATGTAAAGAGTAAGAATCAAATAAAAGATGAACAGTATCGAACTTTTTATAAAGAAACTCAAAACTCATTATCTGAATTAAAAAATAATGGTTTAGAAATAGTTTATACCAATACTAACTATAAAAACGAAGATTATTTTGGAGGAAATGTTTTAACTTCTGTCTCTTGGGAAAATTTATTATATGAGTATTTTCCAGATGATAACTTGGTAAAAGAGGCAGAATTTTCATCAAGTTTAAAAACAAATGCAATTGGAAGAATAGGATCAGATATAGCACATCCTATATTAAACTTGAATAAAATTATTGTTAGAGCAAGTGATGGAGATGGTATAGACAATCCATTGTTATCAGGTACAAACGGTATTTTAATAGAGTGGCAACATGTAAGAAATGTTGAGGCTTATGATGTAAAAAGAAGAAACTTAAGAGCTGGAACTACCAGTACAGTAGTACATTCATTAAAAGATACAGAAACAAGAAGTCCCTCAGAGTCTTTGTTTTTCGTTGATAGAGGAATTTTACCAAACGAAATATACGAATACACAGTTGAAGCTAAAAAAAATGGAGCTACAACATTATCAGGAAAAGATGTAGGATTTGTATTACCAAATGGAAAAGTAAGTGGAATCATTGAAACATCGTCAAATGTAGCTACCAAATATGCAAAAGTAGAAGCAATTGCTGATAGAAATATAAACCCAGGTGGAGCTTTAAAATTTGTACAAGGAAAAAAGCCGTTATTAATAAAAAATATTGATGCTTTTAGAAAAGCTAAAGGAGGCGCTACATTAGAATTTTGGTATAAAACTCCTACTGTATCGGAAGGAGAAAATAAGATTTTAAAAGTAGGGAATAGCGAGTTAGTTCTTCAGAGAAATAAAATAATAGTAAAAGTTAATGGTACTAATTACTTAGAAGGAACAAGAACATCAGATGCAAATTGGCACCATTATGCATTTGTATTTAGTGCTTCTGGTGGAACGTTATATGAAGATGGAAATCCTATAGATAATGCTAGTACAGCTACTTTACTTAACTTGAACTTAAGTAGTGTAAATGCATTTTCTTTAAATGAAACAGTGAATGTAACATATTATTTAGATGAGGTTCGTTTATGGGATAGACCAAGAACAGCATTAGAGATAAGTAAATATTCAAATCATATTATTGGAGGAGATGTAGAAGGTTTATTTGCTTATTATCGTTTTGATTTTAACGATACACATAAAGCATTTAACTATTCACCAACAAGAAGAGGACAGTATATAGCAGAAACTGAAAGTGAGTTAGAACATTTAGCAGCAGAAGAACAGCCGCAAATAACATATGCTACATATACCAATGAAACTGGAAATTATGAGTTTAATACATTAAATACCGGAATTCAAGGTGTAACAAATAACGATAATAAGTTTGAATATACAGTAACACCATCAAAACCGAGATTTGAATTTTTACCAAAAAATAGATTGGTAGGTGTACCAAGAAGACTAAATGGTGCTGAGGTTACAGCTGTAAACTTTAATGATGTATCTAGTTTACCAGTAACTGGAGTTATTTCATATAAAGTAGGAGAAGAATTATATCCAGTAATTAGAGGAACTTCAATTGAGGTAGACGGTTCAGTAATTCAAAGTAGTGAAGATGCTAAAGTTACTACAGATAATACAGGAACTTATGCTATTAAAACAGCTCCTGGAAAACATATCATTACACCTAGCGCTAGATTATCATTAGCAAATGAAGAGCGTTTAAATGAAGGAAGTTTAGCTTTTGATGGAAAAACAGGATATGCTCGTTCTTCTAAATCTATTACGAATGAAGGAGAAAGTTTTGTTTGGTCAGGTTTCATCAGACCATTTTTAAGAACAAATACAGAAGAGGAAATTCCAGCAGTTCAAACAATTTTGCAATGGGGAACTTTAAGTTTAAAATTAGTTAATAATACAACGTTAAAGGTGTATAAAGGAACTGAAGTAAAGTTATCGGAAACATTGCCAACAAATAGCCCAGGACAATTTTCTTTCTTCAGTATAAATTTCGACAAGGCAAAAGGAACAATGTCGCTGTATGTAAATAATAAGAGGAAGAACACAGCTTTAAGTAGTTTAGCTATAGCTGGTAATTTAGTAGTAGGAGCAGAAGAAAAAGCAGGTGAGTATGTTAACTTTTCAAAATCACATGTAGACTTATTAGAGTATAGAACAACAGCACTTGAAGAAGAAGATGTTGTTAAGATAAGAGAAGGTAAACATCTTACAACAGAAAAATCTCAATTAACATTATCGTATAGTTTTGATCAAAAGTATGGAACTAAAGCAATTAATTTAGTTACTAGCGATTTAGAAAATAACTATTTACAATTTGAAGGAGGATGTAAGTTTGATAATACTACGCATAAACAATATGTTAGAGAAGTAGAGTATACATATAAAGCTACCAATGAAAGCTTAAATCCTAAAGGAAATAGTTATGAAGTGGTTTTAGAAGAGCCTTTACAAAATGTGAATTTTGAAAATACTACGCGTCGTAGTTTTATAGGAAACATAGTAGTTCCATGTAATAATAGTGTGGGAGCTTGGACAGGAAAAATAGTCCGTACAGATATTGAGTCTCCAAAGTTTGAAAAAACAATTAGTGTAGCAAACTTTAATAATAATGCAACAGTATTTACAGTAAATGATTTATTACCTGGTCAATATAGAGTAGAGATTACCAATGTTGATAGTAATAGAAAATTAGATAGCCCTATTATAGATTTACGTAGAAGTAATGTAATTTATGATTTCGAATTTAGAAACCCTATAGAAATCGAAATAGAATTATTTAAGTTTGACATGGCAGGTGTTAGAGATGTAGGTAATATGAGAGATTATGTTGGAGAACAAATCAATAGTACATGTGATGGAAGCTATACATTTAATTCTCATGATGGATTTAAAATGGACGTTAGCGTTTTTGAAAGATATGGAGCAAACAAATGTGTGGTTGAAGGAGCTGAGGTGACGCTTGGTGGAGATGCTATTTTATCAGATAGTAATTTATCAGGAACTACTTTAAGTAAGGGACTGTTAGAAATCATTACACAAGTATCATCGCCAAACTTTTTAGGAGATCATACAAGAAACTTTTTAATCTCAGCAAGTCATAATGGAAGAACTGCATCAGTAACTAAAAAAACAATTATTTTAGGAGCTCGTCAAGGAAATTCAGATTTTACATTAGTAGAACCACAAGTAGGATTTGTATTACACGATCCTCCAGGAGATAACAGTTCTGCAACTTTAGCTAAAGGAGCTACCTATTCATATTCTTTTTCAGCAGAAAATGGAATTGGATTAGAAATAGACAATTCAATTGGAGCTAAATTAAAGTTTAAAAAACAAATTTTAACAGGAGTCGTAGCAGCGCCATTAGGAGTTGGAACTGTAGCAGGTTTTGTAAATCCAGCACTTCAAACAAGTAGTGATACTAAAGGACTAATAGGAGGAAAATTCGATTATGTAAGACATAGTGGTAATTCTGAAACAGTAACCCTAGAAAAATCTATTTCAACACCTTCAGATCCAACTTATGTAGGTGAAGATGCCGATGTATTTATAGGTACTTCTAAGGTAATTACATTTGGAACAGGACAAGTATTAAAGTTAAACGGATGTTCGCCAGTAGTAGAAAGCTCAAGTAAGGTAGCAAAACCATCTACAATTACACCATTTGCTTATACAAAACAAAGTTTAAATGACATTGTAATACCTAATTTATATCAATTAGCAATAGCTAAATATGATAAAAATAATAATATAGTAAGTCCACCTAAAGACAGAGATTATTTAGATTTAAAAGGAACTTTAGAAAAGTTATTAGCAAGTACTCCAAAAGATAGAGAAGATAAGGATATAGTTAATTATTTACATCAAATTTCTAGATGGAACGCTATTATTAAAAAGAATCATGATAAGCGAACGAAAGCATATTTTGATAGTGCACCAAACTTTAGTTCAACAACTAAAAAGCTTACTAACGATAATGATGTAGGACAAAGTGGAGCAGGATTAAATGCATCTGCATTAGATCAGCGTATTACTTTTGATGCACTAACTGAAATAAGCTATACATTATCTAGAGGTAAAACAAAAAGTACAGGGAATTCGTTTAGTGGAGGACCATACGTAGGAGTTAGTTTTTCAACAGATTTTACAGTTTTTGGAGTAGGGCTTACGTTAGAAAACCAGACAAAAGTTCATAACTTTAATAGTAGAACAGATACTGATGAAAACGGAAACAATAGAGTAGATAGTTTTACTTTAAATGATGATGATGCAGGAGATCATTTTGATGTATTAATAAGAAGAGATCCTGAATATGATACTCCAATGTTCTTAACAAATGGAGGAAGAAGTTCTTGTCCATTTGAATCAGGAACAGTACCTAGAGAAGGAGTAGAATTAATTGTAGATAAAGTAGTAGGTTATGGAACTGGTGATGAGTCAGTTTTATTTAACTTAACATTACGAAATACGCAAATTGCAAAAGATGCTACCAGAAAAACTTATATAGTAGGTATGGCTGGAGCTTCAAATCCATTAGGAGCCGTGGTGAATTTAAATGAGTCACCTATTTTTGAACCCACAACATCTTCAAAATTTGTATTCGATTTAGATCCGAGTTCACCAACAGGAGTTAAGAATGAAATCAAAGCACAATTAAGAATCTCAAGAGGAACCGATGCTCCTTCTGAAATATCATATGAGAATATCAAAATACAAATGTATTCAGAATGTGAGCAAACAGGAGATAGATATCGTTCATATGGAGTTGATGAATATAATGAAGTAGGTGTAAAACCTTATGCAGAAATCTTAGTAACAGCTCATTTTACTGGGGCTTGTGTAGAGGAAATTACAGCAGATGCTCCACAAGACGATTGGATTGTAAATGGTTCTGATAAAAAGAAATTAGATTTTACATTTAGAATTCCAGAGTTAAAAGGAATGCCAGATGATAAAGATTTCTCAGTAGATTTAGAGTATACTATTAAAGGAAATAACACGCCTAAAATTTTAAAGAAATTAAATCTACAGACTTTAAAAGCGCACTTGAACTCTAAAACAGATCAAGTAGAGTATAGTGCAGATGTATCTGCATTAACAAATGGAGAATACAACTTTAGAATTGTACCAGTGTGTGGCGATGGAGGATCAGATAATCCTAATAACAGAAAGAATCCTACACCATTTGTAAAAGGAAAGATTGCCAGAGATGCACCTCAGTTAGTATTAACAACACCAGATGATGGTGGAATTTTTACAACAGGAACTATTTCAGCAAAATTCTCAGCACCTATAAATCCAGCTACTGTAAACTTAAATTCATTAGCAATGAGAGGGATTTTAGGAGGTGTGCCAAAACCATTAACTTCTGTTAAACTAGATAATGTTGCTGATTTAATAACAATTCCTCATAACGATAAATTTAACTTAGAGGATAAGTTAACAGTTGAGATGTGGGTAAATCCATCTAAGTATCCTTCAGGAACTAACATTCCAATTATTCAAAAAGGAGAAAACTATCATGTTTCATTAATGCCAGATGGTAAAATAATTACAAATGATGGTGTAAAATCTACTAGAGGAATTCAGCCATTTGCATGGACACATGTTGCTGTAGTATATGATAAAACTAATGGAAATGCTGTCATTTATTTTAATGGTGGAGAAGTTGGTTCAGGAAATATTTCAACTATAGGAAACGAAGCCAATACAGAGAATTTAGTAATTTCTCCTATGGTATCATCAGATTCTTTTGTGGGATCTTTAGATGAAATGAGACTATGGCAATCGGCTAGAACACCATTACAAATAGCTAGTAATTTTAAAAATCAATTATTAGGAAATGAAGATACCTTAGAAGCATATTTTGTATTTAATAATAATACATTGGCAAAACAAGGAGTAGATGGAGAACCAGATGAAGCAATTCAAGATTTTACAGGAACAGCTAAAGGAACAACAGCCGTAGGAATTGACTTTGTTACTAATGAAGAAGCTGCACCATTAGATAAAACAAAAATGGTTGATGATATTCAGTTTACAACAACAATGTCTGAAAATAATACGATTATTAATTTTAATATGAAGATTTCAGATTTAGAGTTTGTAGAAGGAGCGAGATTAACGGTCTTTGTAAAAGATAAAAAATTAGAAGATCCATTAGGAAATAAAATAGATAAAACATCTTGGAGCTTTATTGTAAACAGAAGTAAGTTAAAATGGAGTCATAATAATATTTCAATAAGTCAAAATCAAGGAGAAGCAACAACAATTGATTATGTAGATTTAATAAATGAAGAAGGAGGAGTAGATGTAGCTTATACTTTTGAAAATTTACCAGTTTGGTTTAGTGTAAACAAAGGAGCAAACCCTGATAAAGATGCTTTAAATATAATTAGAGCTACAGAAACAAATAGAGATTTGGAGTTTGAGGTTAAGAATTGCCTAAATCCAGGAGTTCATACAGCAACAATCTATATTAAAACTAGTAATAGAAATACAGGTGTAAAATTAGGAGTTGAAAGCTTTAGGGTTGAGGTTACGGTTAAATGTCCAGAACCAACAGTTGAGGCTGGTTTTGAAAACAATTATCCATTCTCAATGAATATGAAAGGTAATTTAGTTATTAACTCAGAAAACTCTGTAGATATAAACGATGTTGTAAAAGCTTATGTAGGAAATCAAATAAGAGGATATGCAAAAGTAGGAGCAAATGGTTTGGTAGACTTAACAGTATTTGGAAATATTGGAGAAACAGCTGCTTTAAACTTTAAAGTATGGGATGCTTCAGAGTGTACCGAGTATGAAGGTATTGTTGAGAACTATAGCTTTAATTCAAATGCTACAATAGGGTCAAATTCAGCTCCAGTAAAGTTTACAGTAGGAAATAAAGTTACTCGTAGAATACCAGTAGTATCAGGATATCAAGAGTTAAGTTTTAATTTAAAAGATAATCAAGCGTCTAATAAATTATCATTAACATCGCTTAAAGGATTACCAGTTAATTCTCAAATTCTTGATTTATTAGAGAATAAAGTAGCGGTATTAGGAAGTAACAATATTTTTACTGGAGGATTAACAGAAATTGATGTAACAAAAGCTTATTTAGTAAATGTAGCACCTACACACGAAGATGTTAAATATATTGAAATAAGTGGGGTTCCAGTTAACTTAGATACTAACCTAACTATAAACGGTGGAAACACAAGAAATGCGATTCCATTTTATCCTAATGATTTACAACGTACAGGATATGCATTACGATCATTTACATCAACAAATGTTAGTGAAGGAGATAGAATTGAAAGAAGAGGGTTATTTGCAGAGTATTCAACTTCTGAAGGATGGAGAGGTAGTTTAACACACTTAACTCCTGGGTTAGGTTATATCTTTAAATCGCAAAATGCTGGAGCAATTAATTACTCAGGTATTGTTAAGAGTGGAGCAGCAAGATCAATGGCTAGAAATTCAGAATCTAAAGTAGAAACAGTTGAAGAATTATCAAGTAAGTTAGAAGAAACGCCGTCATATAAAGACTTAGATCTTAAAATAGATATTAATAAGTATGCTAACTTTATGTATTTGAATGGTGTAATAACTGATGAAAATTTAGACGCATCAAAAGCACAAACTATTTTAGCATTTGTTAATGGTGAATTAAGAGGAGTTTCTAAATCGGAGTTTATTAATAACGAATATCATTATTATATTGGAGTTGGAAGTAATAACCAAGAGGAAGTTAGTTTTAAACTATATGATGGAGTTAATTTATTTGATTTAGATAATGTAGAAGAGTTTATTGTAGATAAAACGTTAGGAAATATGAATGTTCCTTATGAATTTACATTAAAATCTAGAGAAGATATATCGAGTAACAATTATGAGTTATCATTATCTCAAAATGTACCAAATCCAATCGATTCATATACTCAAATTAGTTTTAGTATTTCTAAAGATGGATATGTAGATCTTAGTTTATATAATTTATTAGGCCAAAAGTTACATACTTTTATAGCTGGAAAGGTAAAAGGTAATGTTAAACACCAAGTAAATTGGGATGGCCAAGTAAGAGGAAGTAAACTTCAAACAGGTGTTTATGTTTATGAGTTAAGAGTAAATGGAAAAAGAGTGAAACGTAAATTAATTGTTAAATAAATATCCCAAATTTTAATAAAAAGTAAAGGGGCTGTCTTAACAGCCCCTTTTTAATGCTTTTAAATGGAATTATCAATAGCTTATGTAAATAATTTTGCATTTTGCGGAAATCTGCATTTTTTATTGCGGAAATCCCGTTTTTTTATCTAAGCCATCAATATATATTTGTACCATCTTCGTCCAGTTTTTAACTGGAAGGGGAATTTAAGGGGAAAAATAAAACCTTCTGATTTTCAGAAGGTTTTTTATTGTTTTTATTTTTTCTTTTCGGGCATTGGACCTCTTAAATGAATGATTAAACCGTTTAAAAAGTTTCTCAAAATTTGATCTCCACATTCCATGTATTTTGGATGATCTTCACTTCTAAAAAAAGCTCCTAATTCACTTTTAGAAACTTTAAAGTCAACTAAAGCACAAATTTCAATAATATCAGTATCTCGTAGTTTATGAGCTACTCTCAATTTTTTAAAAACATCATTGTTAGATAATCCACCCATAATAGTAATATATATTAATTAGTTAACCATTTTAAAAATTGCCCATGCGTAAATGGCAAAACGCAAGAAACGGAATAAACCAAATAGTACTACGTTTCTAAAAGGATATTTAATCATACCAGCTGTTAAACAACTAATAGCAAAAGGTAAAGGCAATAATGCTCCTACAAGAATTAAAAATCCTCCCCATTTACTAGTGTTTTTAAGGTTTTTAGCCATTTTAACTTCTAAATAAGTTCTAATAGACTCAATTTTTAAAGAAGCTCTACCAATAAAATAAGCAGTAAGACCTCCAAAATATGATAAAGTTGCTAAAATAGATAAGTTTAAAACTGGATTAGCAGTTTTCTTAGACCATGCTATAAAAATTTCTGGTGGAATTAATCCTAAGATTGTTTCAGATATAAAGAAGGTAACTAAAACACCAAGCCTAGAAAAAGTTTCGGTCATGGCTTGTAAACCATCATTAATATTATAAACGTATTTATTAAATAAATATATACCTACAACTGCCCCCACTATTGGCCAGAAAGCCTTTTTCAAACTTTCCCATATAAACATATAAAAACCTGTACGTTGGTAGTAGGTATGTAGTCTTTTAACGTGAGGTTTATTCTTTTTTTTCTTTCTTTTTTTCTCCACTCTCTTTTACTTATTTTTCTAAAGTCATTTGGAAGGGGCAAAAATACAAGGTAATTACAGATAAATCAAAGAAATATTGTTAATTATAAATTAGCAATAGCAGCTTCAGCACAGCGTTCTCCATCCATGGCAGCTGAAATAATACCTCCAGCATAACCTCCACCTTCTCCACAAGGGAATAAACCAGCTATTTGTGGATGCTCTAAGTTATCTTTTCTAGGGATGTTTATAGGAGATGAGGTACGAGATTCAACCCCAATAATATTCGCTTCTTGTGTATAATATCCATGCATTTTTTTACCAAAGGCAGCAAAACCTTTTCGTAATCGACTTCCAATTAATTTTGGAAGTAATGAATGCATCGGAGAAGAATTTAGTCCAGGTTGATAGGATGTTTCATTTAAAGAGTGTGAAAATCTACCTTCAACAAAATCAGTTAAACGTTGCGCTGGTGCAACTTGAGTTCTACCACCTGCATTAAACGCTAATTTTTCTAAATCCTTTTGATATTGCAGTCCTTTAAGTACTCCAAACTTTTCATATTTAGGTAAGTCTTTATCAACGTTAATTTCAACAACAATCCCAGAATTTGCAAATTTGTTATTTCTTCGAGATGGCGACATTCCGTTTACAACAACTTCACCATTAGCAGTAGCCGCAGGAACAATAAACCCACCAGGACACATGCAGAAAGAATAAACTCCTCTGTTATTTACCTGATGAACTAAACTATATGCAGCAGCTGGTAATAATTCATCTCTTTGACCGGTACAGCTATATTGAATTTGATCAATAATTTCTTGCGGATGCTCCACACGAACTCCCATTGCAAATGATTTAGCTTTTAATAAAATGTCTTTTTTATGTAATAATTCATAAATATCTCTAGCTGAATGTCCAGTAGCTAATATTACTGAGTTTACAGTCATTTCAGTACCATTTTGCAACTGAATAGCTTGTAGTTTATTATTTTTAATAATAAAGTCGGTAACTCGAGAATCAAAGTGAACTTCACCACCGTATTTTAAAATATTCTCACGTATGTTTTTTATAATTTTAGGAAGCTTGTTAGTTCCAATATGTGGGTGAGCATCAATCAAAATTTGTTCAGTAGCTCCATGGTACACTAAATTTTCAAATATTCTTCGAACATCACCACGTTTTAAACTACGTGTATATAATTTTCCATCAGAATAAGTCCCAGCTCCACCTTCACCAAAACAATAATTTGAATCTTCATTAACATCATGAAATTGATTAATAGCACGTAAATCTCTACGACGATCTTGTACATTTTTACCACGTTCTAAAACAATAGGCTTATAACCTAATTCAATACAACGAAGAGCAGCATACATTCCTGCAGGACCAAAACCAATGATATGAATTTCTTTTGCATTAGAAACATCTTTATAATCGAAAACATAATCAGGAGTTTCTGGTAAAGGTTCGTTAATATAAACAGCTACTTTATAATTGAAAATAACATCTTTTTTACGGGCGTCAATAGATTTTCTAAGAACTTTTATTGCTGTGATGGAAGCAATATTAATTTCTAACTTTTTAGAAGCTTTCTTTTTTAAGATATCTTCTTTTCTTTCTTCTATTAAATTAACTCGTAGTTGAAGTTCTTTTACCATGCTGCAAAGCTAGGTAAATTTTGATTTACTCGCTAAAAGAGAAATAAAATACTCATAAGTGGAAATTATTATAGAATAAGAGCATCCTGAAGTCATAAAATATGCCTTCATAAAGTTTGCTTGATTTGTTTATTTTAGCAAAACAAACTTAGTTTTATGAAGATTACTCAGGTTATCGAAAACGTATTTAAAAAATACTTACCATCTCCTTTTACCATTGCTATTCTATTAACTTTAGTCACATTAATTTTAGCCTTAATATTTACCAAACCTATTGATGTTTCTGTAGGGAATTATTCTTTAGAAGTTTTAAAATATTGGGAAAAAGGCGTTTGGAATAATAATCTATTGGTTTTTGCTTACCAAATGATGTTAATATTAGTATTAGGACATGTACTAGTATTAAGTAAACCTGTGAGTAATTTAATTTTAAGAGTAACGCAATATTGTACCAATACAGCAAATAGTGCGGCTATTGTTAGTTGTACGACGATGTTAGTTGCTTTTTTTAATTGGGGATTAGGTTTAATTTTTGGAGCGCTTTTAGCTCGTAAAGTAGCCGAACATGCTCAAAAGAATAATATTAAGTTAAATTACCCAATTATAGGTGCTGCTGGTTATGTAGGTTTAATGGTATGGCATGGAGGAATTTCAGGATCTGCACCTATAAAAATTAATGAAAGCGGACACATTAAAGGTATTATGAATTCGATATCATCAGAAAGTGTTTTAGTCCAAATACCTGATATTATAGATTATTCTCAAACTGTATTTAGCTGGTGGAATTTGCTTATTTTTTTAATCGTATTACTAGTGGTTTCTAGTACTTTTTATTTCTTAGGAAAAAAAGCAGCACCAACTAAAATAGATTTACCAGAGTATAAAATGGATGTTGATGAAAAAGCAATAACAAAAGCAGAAAAATTAGATACATCTAAAGTATTAGCTTATGTGTTTGGAATTTTGATTTTAATAGTATTTTCATATCGATATTTTGATGAAATTAAAACATTAAAAATAACACCAAATCTAATTAACTTTTTTATGTTAGGGTTAGGGATTATGTTACATGGAAGCTTAAAAAAGTTTAGCAAAGCAGTAGGAGAATCAATCAGTGATGTATCAGGGATATTAATTCAATTTCCTCTTTATTTTGGGATCATGGGAATTATGAAAAGTACTGGAATGGTAACTTTAATTTCTAGTTTTTTTGTGTCTATTTCAACAGCAACGACTTTGCCTATTTTTACTTTTTTTAGTTCGGGATTGGTAAACATTTTTGTGCCTAGTGGAGGAGGACAATGGGTAGTACAAGGTCCTATAGTAGTAGAGAGTGCATTACAATTAGGTGTTCCTTTACCTAAAGCAATTATGGCCTTAGCTTATGGTGATCAAATAACAAATATGTTACAGCCATTTTGGGCACTACCATTATTAGGAATTACTAAGTTAAAAGCAAAAGAAATATTACCCTATACATTAATAGCTATGGTAGTTGGTAGTATTGTTTATTTATTAGGATTATTATTGTTTTAGTATGATTTGGCTTTCCGATAAAATAGAATTTCCACCATATGAGTTAGCTACAGAAGACGGGCTTTTAGCTATAGGCGGCGATTTATCTGTAGAACGTTTGGTTTACGCATATCAAAACGGAATATTCCCTTGGTATAATGAAGGGGAACCTATTATTTGGTACTCACCATGGCAACGAATGGTATTATTTCCAGAAAATGTCAAAGTATCAAAATCGATGAAACAGGTTTTGAGAAAAGAAAATTATACAGTTACTGAAAATAAAGCATTTAAAGATGTAATTTTTAATTGCAGAAATATTGATAGAAAAGATCAATTTGGAACTTGGATAACTAATGAAATGGAACATGCTTATATAAACTTACATAAAAAAGGCCATGCAAAATCTATAGAAGTTTGGGTAAATGATGAGTTGGTTGCAGGCTTGTATGGAATTGATTTAAACAATGGAGTTTTTTGTGGTGAAAGTATGTTTAGTAAAGTGAGCAATATGAGTAAAGTAGCATTTATTCATTTAGCTCAAAATTGTGGATATAAATTAATAGACTGTCAAGTATATAATGAGCACCTAGCTAGTTTAGGTGCTCATGAAATAGAAAGAAAAGACTTTCTAAAGTGTTTAAAATAAATAAATTATATTTTTAAGAAGGAATAACTGAAGGGAAAAACTTACCAATTATTAGTCCGATTATTCCTCCAATAATCGAAAGTATAATAACTAATAAAACTAGAACAAGAATAAATCTAAGTAGTTTTAAAAATGACCTCCAAAAATTATGTTTAAATAGTTTATGAAAAACATAAAGGTAATATACGATTGTCAAGAAAAAACTAGCCGCAAAAACGCTTGGGTGAATAAGCATTGCTAAAAAGAAAGTAATAATGGAAATAAACATCATTGTTCCTTGTATGTATGCGTTCATTACTATATGCTCACCATAATTATAAGGTTTAGGGTAAGTAAGTTTGCTCATTAACGCATAAAAAGGAAGGAATAAAAAAGTCATTATATTAAAATTATTCAAAACAAATCCAACCCAACCATTCATAAATTGAACTTGTTTTTTAGCTATCTGCTGTTGAGCTTTAATTCTCCTTAATTCTTTTTCTGATAGATTTTTAACATTTGAAAGATCTTTATTAGCTGTTTCTTTAATTTCCTTTACTTGCGATTCGTTAAGACTCCCTTGCATCCTTATATAGTCTTCAGAGAAAAAATTATAAATGATTAAAGACAAAGCAGCCCCCACAGCCAAATAAGCAAAAGGATTTACATATCTACGCCTTACACCATTCATGTATTCATTCAAGACTTCATGAGGAGCTTGAAGTGTTTTTTTCAAAGTTTTAAAAAACAAACTATCAAAACCTAATACAGCAAATAATTCAACCATTAAAAAGCGGAAAGTAATTCTGTCTTTAATTACTTTCGCACCGCAGTTATCACAAAAGTGATCGTTTACATCTAAAACTTCATTACAGTTTTTACAATTCATAGTTATTCTTTAAGAACAGTTAAACTAATAGACGAATCGGTAAATACCGTATGTGTTTGTGTTTTAAAGTCTTTCTCGTCAGCCTTGTAAATATTGTCTACATATGTTTGAGGGTTTAAGTCAATTAAAGGAAACCAAGTACTTTGGATTTGAATTTGCACTTTATGACCTTTCTTAAACGTGTGAAATACATCTTGTAATTTAATATTTACAGAAGTCTTTTTGTTAGGAATGAAAGGCTCTGGCTTTTCAAAGCTATTTCTAAAACGACCACGCATTATTTCACTACGCACCATCATATGATAGTTGCTTAGTTTTAAATGTGTTTGCATTTCTTTATTGTCGTTTTTTAAATCATGAGGATGTACATCAATAACTTTAACAATCCAATCGGCAGCAGAACCCGTAGTAGCTACTTTTAATTTAGCTAAAATATCACCAGCTAATGTAAAATCATCAGTTAATACATCAGTTTCAAAAACTAATACATCTGGCCTTCTAGCAGCGAAACGCTGATCGTCTGTCATATATTTACGAGGTGTAAATACAGTTTTAATATCTTCAGAATAAGGAACAGGACGTTTGATGTCACTAACAAAATTAATTTTTTCTACTCCATTTTGTGTAGAAGTCAATTCTTGATTTTCTGATAAATAAAAAGTCTCTTTTTGAGTGTTTTTTGGTGGCCAAACATCGTATGATTTCCATTCTTTCTTACCTGTGTCAAAAACATAAGCTTCAGGTAGCCCACTGTTTTTAGAACCATCTCCTTTTAAGAAATGATTGAAAAATTTAGTTTCTACATTTTTCTGAAATTTCAAAGAAATAGAATCCCCAAAATAGTAGTTTCCTACTTTATTAGCTACTTTGTTTCTAGACCATCCTCCATGATCCCAAGGACCAAATACAAGAGTATTGTAATTGTTAGGTTGGTATTTTTCTATGTTTTTATAAGTTTCTAATGGACCATATAAATCTTCAGCATCAAACCAACCACCAACAACCATTGTTGCTACTGTTGAAGGAACTTTGTTTAAGTGTTGAATAATTCCTTTACTTTTCCATATAGAATCATAGTTTGGATGATTTACAATTTCTTTCCAAAAGAAATCATCGATATTATTTTCACTACCAGGAGACTTTGTGTCTAACTTATCATATTGAAAATAACTATTTAAGTTTTTTAAAGGTCCCTTATCTAAGAAAAATTGATACTGATCTTGCGTTTTCATATCAGCAAAAGAGTACCAAGCAGAATCTGTTGGTTGATCTTTATAGGTTCCAAACAATGGAATTACTTTAAAATAGCTTAATAAGAAAGCACCATTATGATGAAAGTCATCAAAAAAGAAATCACCAATACAAGCTTGTGGAGATGCTGCTTTTAAAGCTGGGTGTGCATCAATAGTAGATACAGTAGAGTAGTGCCCAGGGTAAGAAATTCCCCAAGTACCAACTTTTCCATTATTGTGTGCTACATTTTTTACCAACCAGTCTATAGTATCATAAGTATCAGTAGTTTCATCGGCTTGTTTTTCTGTTTTGTTAGGAATATAAGCACGCATATTATCATAAACTCCATCACTCATCCAACGACCGCGGACATCTTGATAAACAATAATATTACCTTCTTTCATTAAGTTTAAGTTAGGACCAATTTTGTTTTTAAATTGATCTTCTCCATAAGGTCTACAACTGTAAGGTGTACGTTGTAATAATATTGGATATGTTTTACTAGTGTCTTTAGGAGAATAGATAGTTGTATGTAACTTTATCCCATCTCGCATGGTAATACGTACTTCTTTTTTGGTGTAATTATCTTTTACAAAAGAATCATTTTTTGAAATTTTAGGTTTGTTAGGCGTTGTTTTTTTAGTACAACTTACTGAAGTAAGTAAAACAGCTAAAAATAGCTTTAAGTAAAGTTTCATAACGATATTTGGTTGTTTAGGAGGTAAATATAAAAAACTGATGCGGTTTAACTATGAATATTTAATATTTTAGCTTTAAAATATATTTTATGAGAGTTTTAGTTTTAAGTATCTCTATTTTAATGTTATTAGGATGTACTAATACAATAGCCAAAAAAACTACCAAAGAAGTAGTTGAGAAAAAAGTTTTTCCTGAAATAAAACCAGATAGATATAATGTTGCTTTTTTAATTATGGATGGAACTTTCAATACAGAATTGACAGCTCCGTTTGATATTTTTCAACATACTATTTTTAGAAAAGGAATTAAACCGATGAATGTTTTTACTGTGGCTGATACAGATAAGCCTATTAGAACATTTGAAGGCATGCGAATATTACCAGATTTTAACTATCTAAAAGATAGTTTGCCTAAAATAGATATTTTGGTTGTTCCTAGTGCTGAACATCATTTAGATACCGATTTAGAAAATGAAGCATTAATTAATTTTGTAAAAAAAGTTGATAAAGAAGCTCAGTTTGTTACTTCTCATTGCGATGGAGCTTTTGTATTGGCTAAAGCTGGAGTTTTAAATGGAAAAGTATCAACAACATTTCCATCTGATATTGAGAAAATGCGTGCTATGTTTCCTAATTTAGATATAATGAGTGAAGTATTATTTGTTCATGATGGAAAATACATTACTTCGGCTGGGGGTGCAAAATCTTTTGAAGCTGCTTTGTATTTATGTGAATATTTATACGGAAAAGAAATTGCGAAGTCTTTAGCAGGAGGGTTAGTTATTGATTGGGATGTTGATAAAGTTCCACATATAATATTGAACGATTAAATAAAAAAAAGGAGAGCAATTAGCTCTCCTTTTTTATTCAGCTGTATAATTCATTGTGCCAGTTAAAGTTTTAAATTTTCCTTTTTTCATTTTAGAACGGACTTTTTTCATACTTTTTTGAATTGTCTTTTCCATTTTTTTTCGTTGCTTGTTCAATTCTTCATCGCTAAACTTTTTGGCATCTTTCTTTGCTAGTAATTTGTTTATTCTCTTTATCTGTTTTTTGCTGTTAAAATCTACAATTTTAAATTTAGCACCAGCAGAGAATGCTCCCATTACTGCATTGGTTTCAACCAAATAAATTTTATTAGGTTCTAAAGTTGCTTCTAAAACATCAATATTTTCCGCTTTAATCCAAAAATAAGTTTTACCAGGATCACATTCATATCTTATGTAGTTTCTACCTTTGAATCGACCTAAGTATTCTCCATTGTTAAAGTATCTAATATTCATTAAAGCTCCTAAAGAGGTTGTTCTTAAAAAATAAATTACAGATTTGCCTTCTTGAGGAGGTGTAATTTTATCACTTTTTATTTGAGAGTAAGAGTAAAGGGAAGTAATTAATGCAATTAAAAGCAAGATGTTTTTTTTCATGGTTATGTATGTTGATTTCTTCAAATATAGAAAAATAAAAAAAGCTGCCAATTGGCAGCTTTTAGTTTGTAAGTTGTTTGGTTATTAGTTTTTTAACCAAGCGTTTCTTAAAGTTACTTTAGCATTGTTGGCAGGTAACTCTTCTAACACTAAGCTAGAACTTTCGTAAGTTGGCTGTACAAAGTCTCCTTCTAATTTCAATATTTTTCCATCTCTAGAAACTTCTAAAGCTATTTTATCTCCAGCTTTCCATTGCATTGTTTGTCCTATTACTGGGCGAATATTTGCTAATGATACTTTTTCTCCGTTTACAGCTTCTAAGATATCTCCTGCTTTTACCCCTAAAGCAGTTAAAGCAGAGTTAGTTCTTGAAGTGAAAAATATTTTTTTGTCTTTATTTACTGAAATAAAAGGTTGCCCTTTAGCATCAATAAAGTATGCAGAGTTCATAGTTTTTGTAGCTTTTTTTACACCTACTTTATCTAAATATTTAGTATAATCGATTGGAGTAGCTCCTTCTACGTGATTAGCAAAGAACGCACCAATTTTAGGGTTTGTCATCTTTACAATTTCAGCAATAATCTCATCATCTTTAAAAGGTTTGTGTTGTCCGTACTTGTTAGATAAATCTCTCATTAAGTCACGTAAACCATATTTACCATCAGTTTCTTCACGTAAAATAATATCTAAACACATTCCAATTAATGCTCCTTTCATGTATACATTAGAGTAATTCGCAGCATATTCTTTATCTAAAATATTTTTACTCATTTTAGTAAAAGACATATCATCTTTAAAGTGTTTAGAAGTAGCAATCTTACCTTGCATTTTAGATATGAATTCTTGTGGTGTAATTAATCCTTGATTTACTTGGAATAAATTAGCGAAGTATTCAGTAATACCTTCATACATCCATAAGTGTTTAGACATATTAGGTTCATTAAAGTTGAAATTATGAATTTCTTCTGAGTGTACAGATAATGGAGATACAATATGGAAGAATTCATGAGAAATAGTTCCATTAATCATACCATCTGCTAATTGTTCTTTAGAGTAAGTTTCAGGATATACAACAGTAGTTGAAGAAAGGTGTTCTAAAGCTCCAAAACTACTCCAGTTATAAACTTTAGGGTCAAATAAATATAATAAAATATTATATTCTTTAGTTGTTTTAAACCCTTTTAAAAAGTTACTTTGTGCTTGCACCATTTTCTTTAAATCTGCTTCCATATCTTTTGCGGAATGCACATTGTTAGGAGAGTAAACAGCTAAAGTAACGTCAATACCATCTACATTAAAACTAATTGAGTTTAACGGAGCATACATAATAGGGTTGTCTGATATTTCATCATATCTAGAAGCAACAAAAACATCCTTAGTATTATCTTCTTTAGTAGTGTTTTTATTAATTAAAGAAGAAGTTTCATATAAGTTTGATGGGTGTACAACAGTAATTTGGTAAGGAGTTTCTTTTTTTCCTTTGAAATACCCAACAAAACCAGGAAGGTTTATAAAAAAGTTTTTGTCTTTTTCAATATTAGTTCCAGCCATTACGTAAATTCCATGCTTTACTTCAGAATCGAAAGTGTCATCTACCCAATAAGATAACTTATCCATTTTGGTAGCGTTATCAATTTGCCATGAATTTTGATCTAATTGTTTTACTGTTAATTCATTTCCATCATAATCAAATGCCTTGAAATTTGTAGCAAATTGTCCATAGTTACTCATGGCATATGTACCAGGAACTATAGCTGGAATTTGATATACAACAGTTGATTCTTTTATTTTTTGTGGATTTATTTCTACTTTAACTCTATCGTCTACTACATTGGTAATGTCAATCGTAGTTTCTATTAAAGGCTTACTTTCTGCAAGCTTTTTTGTTGACGAACAGCTAGCTAACAGTGCTAATGAAGCTATTCCTAATATGATTTTTTTCATGATTGTATTTTGTTATAGTTGATAAGTATCTACAAAAGACGTTATGTTACAGTTTTTGTTACTTATTTAACATCTTTTTATGATATGTAATATCGATTAAAACATCGTACCTTTGCAACGGCATGAGAATTAGACGAGTTTCAGATTGGTTACCTACTACAAATAAGGAGGTTAAGTTAAGAGGATGGGAAGAATTAGATGTAATTCTTTTTAGTGGAGATGCATATGTAGATCATCCATCATTTGGTCCTGCAGTAATTGGACGTATATTAGAGAGTTACGGGTTAAAGGTAGCAATTGTACCACAACCTAGTGTACACGATAATTTACAAGATTTTGAAAAATTAGGAGTTCCTAGATTATTTTTCGCAGTTACTGGTGGATGTATGGACCCAATGGTTAGTAATTATACGGCTAGTAAACGTAGAAGAGATAAAGATGCGTATACTCCAAATGGAGATAAAGGTTTTAGACCTGATTATGCTACTTCTGTATATTCTAAAATTTTAAAAGAAAAGTTTCCTGATGTACCTGTATTGATTGGAGGTATAGAAGCTTCGTTACGTCGTGTAACTCATTATGACTACTGGTCTGATAAATTATTACCAACTATTTTAGAAACTTCTAAGGCAGATATGTTGGTGTATGGAATGGGGGAACAACCTTTGCGTGAAATAGTAGAGCTATTACAAAAAGGAGTGCCGTTTTCTAGTTTAAGAACTATTAAACAAACAGCAGTTCTTATTGAAGAAGGAGAGAAAATACCAAAAAACAAGAATTGGAAAGATGTAGAAATAAATTCTCATGAACTTTGTTTGAAAGATAAAAAGGCATATGCTTCTAACTTTAAAGTAATAGAGCAGGAGTCTAATAAATTATATGCACGTCGCATTTTTCAACAAGTTGGAGAAAAAAAGCTGATGATTAATCCGCCATATCCAACAATGACTGAAGAAGAAATTGATGCTTCTTTCGACTTGCCATTTACTCGTTTACCACATCCAAAGTATAATAAACGTGGACCTATTCCTGCGTTTGAAATGATTAAGTTTTCTATAAATATTCACCGAGGGTGTTTTGGGGGATGTAGTTTTTGTACGATCTCTGCACATCAAGGAAAGTTTATAGCAAGTAGAAGTCAAGAATCTGTATTAAAAGAAGTAGATGCAGTTACTAAGATGGATGATTTTAAAGGTTATTTATCTGATATTGGTGGACCTTCTGCAAACATGTATAAGATGAAAGGTAAAATACAGTCTATTTGCGATAAGTGTGTGGCACCTTCTTGTATTTCGCCAGTTATATGTAGTAATTTAGATACTTCACACAAACCATTAACAAAATTATATCAGGCGGTAGATGCACATCCAAAAGTGAAAAAATCATTTATAGGAAGTGGTATTCGACATGATATGTTAGTGCCTGAGTTTAATAAAAATGCAGATCCGAAAGAGTTAGATGCTTATACGGAAGAGGTAATGACGAATCATGTTTCTGGACGTTTAAAAGTAGCTCCTGAACATACTTCTGATCCTGTTTTAAAATTAATGCGTAAACCATCATTTAAATATTTTCATTTATTTAAAAATAGGTTCGATCGTATTAACATAAAGAAGCGATTAAAACTTCAACTAATACCTTATTTCATATCTAGTCACCCAGCATGTGAAGCTGAAGATATGGCAAATTTAGCTGCAGAAACCAAAGATATGGGATTTCAGTTAGAGCAAGTGCAAGGATTTACTCCAACTCCTATGACAGTTGCGACGGTAATTTATTATAGTGGATATCACCCATATACTTTAAAAGAAGTAAAAACTCCCAAAACAAAAAAGGAGAAAGAAGATCAACACAAGTTTTTCTTTTGGTATAAAAAGGAAAATCGTAAGTGGATTAAAGACACTTTAACTAAGGTTGGACGTAATGATTTATTGAAAAAATTATTACCTGAGGATACTTCTTGGAGAAAAAATAAAGCTGGTAAAACTAGAAATACCTTTGATGATGCTGTCACAACTTTTAATCCTAAATCTAGAAATTCTAGGAATAAATCGAAAGGCAACAAAGGAAAAGGCTTTAAAAAGAGAAGAAGGTAAATAATTGATATTATAGATTTTTATAACAAGCTTTAAACAACTATATTTAGAGCAAATTTGTTATGAAAATGCGATATATTTTACTTTCATTACTATTAATTTCTAATGTTACTTTTAGTCAGGATAAAAATAAAACTGATTCCAATCCCTGGATTTTAAAACAACTTTTAAGTCAAGGACTTTCAGATCAGAAAGAAGGTAAGCATGAAAGAGCTATTAAAGATTTTAGTATTGCTTTAAAAATACCAGATCTTAAAAATATCTACACTGAGGAGTATGCTAATTTTTTAGAAGGCTATGCTGTAAGTAGTTTAGCTTTAGGGAAAACAAAAGGACTTTTAAAAAAGTATGAAGAAGTTTTAAGAGTTAGAGAAAAGTTGAATGATGCTAGAGGGTTAAGTTCTATACATCTAAATATCAGTGATTATTATCAGAAAACAAATAATTATAGTTTAGCTGATAAATATGCAAAGAAAGCCTTTGATTATGCTGTTGATTTAGAGGATAAGAGTGTTAAGTTTAAAATTATAGAAAAGGTTTTAAATTTAAACTCAAATAAAGGATCTAAAGAGTATTTAAAAAAATATATCAATTTAAAGGATGAGTTGGTAGAAGAAAAAGCTGAAATTACCAATAAAGCAGATAGGTATAACCATTTAAGTACTAAAAAAGATAAAGAAATTTCTCTTTTAAAAACTGAAAAAATAAATCTTCAGAATGAAGTTTCAAGTCAAGAAAATATTAGTTTAAAACTTGGATTCTTAAGTTTATTTATATTGATAGTTGGAATTATATGTTTGGTTATCCAACAAAGGAAAAAGAATAATATAGTTTTAGCTAATAATGAAAAAACTAAGTTATCTCATGAGCTTCATAATACTCTATCAAACAAATTATTTAAAGCTAGAGAAAGTTTAAGTTCAATGCATGTGCACGTTGAAACTAAAGAGTTGAATAAATATTCATTTTATATAAGAGAGCTTGAAAATATAGAAAAAGAAATTAAAAATTTTTCTCATAAAATTGAGTGAATAATGTATAAAAAAAGGTTGGAATATTTTCCAACCTTTTTTAATGTTATATAGTTGCTAATTCATTTGTGAAGTTTTGTACTCTTTCTCTAATATTACTTAACTTTTCATCAATAATTAATTCTCCATCTCTAAAAACTTCCCTTAATTCTCCTTGTTGTTCTTCTTCCCAAGTTACTTGATCATATAATTTGTATTCTCCGTTTTCTAAAGTTATTTTTAATAAACCTTTGGCAGATTTTTTAGTACCATCATCAGTAATTGGATCTTTAAAAATCTCTCTACCTATTCCATCAACTTCCCCATAAGTAGCTTTCATAGCAAATCCAAAAGTATCTCTAGTATTGTATTGGTATGTAAAAGAACCAATTCCTAATACTATGTTGGTAGAAGCAAAGCCTTTTTGCTTTAAACGTTCGCTAATTTGTGTAGCTCTTTCAATAGTTATACTGTCACCGTAAATAGCTCCAATATGGCTGTCTAACTCTTTATATCCTTTTTCGTTAGTTATACCACCAAAAGTTTCCCAAAGTAGTTCTATCACGCCTTTTTGTTCTTTTTTAGTTTTTCCATTCGGATTTCCACAAATAATGTCAACAGGATCTCCACTATCTGGTCTTATAACTACTTTTCCATCACGAGCAAGTACTTCTTCTTTTAAGTTAGGTAAATATTCAGTAAGAACTTTCCATAGGTCCCAAGTATCAGAAACTATTGAAACAATTCCATTTGGATATACATCAGTAATTAGTCGTTTAAAGGTTTCTTGTTCTCTATCATTTGTTCCCATACACATTACAGAGTGTTCTGTAGCAGCAACGGTACCTCCAATTAATTCTTCGTCAGCATTAGCATTGTAATAAGTTTCTAAGAAATCTATAGCAGGAATGGTATCAGTTCCAGTAAAACTAAGTAAATGACCAGCTGCACTTAATTCAGCAGCTTCTAACCCAGCCATACCTCTCATAGAAAAATCATGACCTTGCCAGTCTACAAATTCAGGAGTTGAAGAAGTCTCCTGTGCATATTGATCTAAAATTTTTCTGTATTGTTTAGCAATTGTTGCAGAGTTGCATGGTAACCAGACTGTAGTAGATAAAAGTGTTTCAAAATAATTGGTTAACCAAAAAAAGTCTGGCAAAGTATTGTACATGGTAAACATTGGTACTCTTATTGGTACTTCTGTACCTTCAGGTAATGCTTTTATAACCATTGGGATGTAGCCTAAATCGTGTAGGTTTTCAATATGTTTAATACCTACTTGGTTTTCTCCTAAATAGTTATTGATGCGTCTGCTATATTGTTTACAAACTTCTTCTTTAGGCTTATTGAAAAAATTTGTTTGAAAGTCTTGAAGAATATATTTTTTGATGAAGTATTGTAGTCCGAAGAAAACTACTTTTTCAATCCCATTGATTCTACTTTTTCTTGGTGTCCAGTTTGAATATACTAGTGTTGTTTGATTAGGATATTGCCTTCTGTGATCTACTTTATAACCGTCTGTATATAATAATGGATTCATAGTAAATAATTTAATTTGCGTCAAAATTACGCAAATTAAATTATTCCTACAAAATTTTAAGATTTATTTCTTCCAATTTCATCAGGGTATAAATCTTTTACGGGTTGACTTTGCCAAAATTCTTTGGTGTCAATATCCATAATTGTTAGTGAACCAGTAAATGCAGCACCTGTATCTAAATTCCATATGTTAATAGCATTTATTGGAAGTGTACTACTATAACGAGTTGTAGGTGTATGTCCAATGAATATTTCGTCATAATGTTTTAACCTATTTGGATATAATTCTGAATTTTTTTCTATTCTTTTATCCATGGTGATTGCCATTTCCCATAATGTTCTATCAAAATAATAGTTCATTTTGAAAGTCTCTTTTTCTATACCATGCATAGAAGTAAATCCAGCATGAACAAATAACCTGTTTTTAGTATCTAAATAATACGGAAGCATTTGCTGAAAAAAAGTTATATGTTTTTGTTTTTCTTCTTCTGAAAAATGCAAATAACTTTCTTTAGTTTCATTACCTCCGTGCATTTCCCAAACGGCTTCGCCTTTTCCTGTTCTTAACCAATCTTCACACCATAAATCGTGATTTCCTTTTACAAATACACATTGATGCGTTTTTGATAGTTCTATTAAAAATTCAATTACCTGAGCAGATTCACTCCAGCCATCAACATAATCTCCTAAGAAAATTAAAGTATCTTTTGTAGTTACATTGGCTTTAACTAGTACTTGTTGCAAAGCTTTTAATCCCCCATGAATATCTCCTATTGCAAATGTTCTCATTAGTTTTAATTTTTAAACTGAATAAAATGCGATGGTACATTGTCTGTTAACCAAACCCCATTATCAGAAATATAAAATTTATAACCTTTCTGATACATTTCAGCACTATTAACGGTTAAAATTATAGCTTTTCCTCTTCTGCTTGCAACTTTTATAGCTGTTTCTTTATCTATGCTTAAATGAACATGTTGTCTGTTCATTTTTTGTAAACCAATTTCTTTTATAGATGAAATGAATTTGGATACTGTTCCATGATATAAAAATGGAGGAGGAGTTTGTGTTTCGGTTAAAACTTCCACATTTTTAATTGAATGTCCCTGACTAGCTCTTATTTTAGTTTTGTCATCATTAAAAGAAAAACGTTTTTTATCATTTGTCATAACAACATAATCTAAATTTTCCCTTGTAAATGAAGTTCCTGATTTTTTTGATTTAATAAGAAGTTCATCAACTAATGCCCAGCCATTCTTATCTAATGTTAAACCTATTTTTTCTGGTTTATGTCTTAATAATAAGCTTAAAAATTTACTAATTCTTTTAGTGTCTTTTTCATTCATGATTGTTTAACTTTCATAACCATACTTTTTTGCAAATTGTTCACTTAGCTTGTAGATATCTTCTTTTCTAGCTAAACAATTAATCCAGTCTTCTGGAATATTATTTAAACCATAATACATACCAGCTATTGCTCCTACTACGGTTGCTGTTGTGTCTGTGTCATCTCCTAAATTAACTGCTTTTAAAACAGCGTCACTATAATTTGTACTATTTAATAAACACCATATGGAAGCTTCTAAAGTATCTATAACATATCCGCCAGAGTTTATTTCTTCCTCGGTTAACTCTTTTAAATTATTGTTCAGTACTCTTTTGAAAACATCAATTTCCTTTTGAGAACATATGGGATTGTTCTTTAGAAATGTGTTTATTTTTTCTTTAGTGTTTTTGTATGCTGTTGTCAATTCATTTTTATTTAAAAGTTCAATAAAAAACTCTAAATAAATAAAGCAACAAATTATTGATCGTATATGTCCATGAGTTGTTTGTGATACTTCTTTTATTACATCAAATCTTTTTTCTAAAGGAAAGTCCTTAATATAAAAAGCAAGTGGACTAATTCGCATTAGTGAACCATTACCGTTATCATATTCTGTATTTCCTCCACATAAGCTTGGAGGTGTGCCTCTTAAATATGCTTGTATAGCTTTTCTTGTTGTGTTACCAATATCGAAAACAAAGCCATGTGGAGTCCAAATTTTTTCATGATACCATAAAGCGGATTTTTTAGCAATATCATTAATGTCATATTTTTTACATAAACTTTCAGCCAGACAAAAAGTAAGAGAGCTATCGTCTGACCAAGTACCTTTGGGTTGATGATGACTTCCATAAGACATCATATCTGTTACTGGACTTTCTTTTAAAACTTTCCTACTTTTAAATTCAACTGGTACTCCTAGTGCATCAGCCACAGCCAATCCAATAAATGTTGATTGAATAATGTTATTTTTCATAGTTATTCATTTCAAGCATTAATCTTTGGTTTACCTCATTATCATATGATAAATAAGGTTTCTCTGCAGGAACAATCAATTTATCTAAATCATTGTTTAAAACATGCTGGTATTGTTCTTTTACAAAATCAGAAATGTCTTCAATTTCTATAATATCCTCAGTAGCATATTGAATAATTTCTTCATTTCTAATACCAAGTTGTATAGCTCTTCGTTCTAGCTTATTACCATAAGGATCGTGATCGGGATCCCACTGTAATCTTATTGAAGATTTTTTTACTTCTTCTTGCCATTTGTCCCAACTTTCGTATAAGTTTTCTTTAAAGCTAGAATATACAGCTTTACTTAAATAGCGTTCAAAAGCTTCTCGTTTTATATGTATAGCTAGTACTACTTCTTGTCCTTCTTTAGTCCCCCAACCATTTCGATACATCATCCATAAAAAGTTGGGTTTTATCCAAGTCATTCTTGTGTATTTAAAAGGGCCTCCGAAGTATTGGTTCTTCATAGCAAAATTCCCAATGGCTGGTCGATACGATTGATAAACAATCACTTTTTCATCATCATATTGTGCCATAATATGATGTCCTTCATGAGGCCACTTTTTTAATTGTTCTTTATATAGCTCTTTTTTTAGTTTCATCTTAATATCTCTTTCAGTTCAATTTGTTCACAATTTTTATGTGCAATAGTTTTAAAACTATCAGTTGTATATATTTTGGTAAATACTTTTTCTAAATCTTCAAATCCTCTGCTGAAAATTCCATGACTTACCGCTAAATATAAGTTTCCTGCATTTTTAGCCTTTAGCTCTTGTGCCAATCCTAAAAAGGTTCCGCCTCCATCGCAAATATCATCTACTACTAAACAATCTTTACCTTTTAAGTCTTCTGCATATACTTTGAATCCTGTTAATTCTCCTGTTCTAACATTTCTGCTTTTTGACCCTTCTATAACTTCATACTTCTGTAAATGAGCAGCTACTTTATAAATTTTCTTTAAAGCTCCACCATCAGGTGATATTAATAATAAATCATCTGGGAGTTGCTGCGTTATTTGTCTAATAAAAGCATGATTGTCTATTACTTTACAATTGTTTAATACTGCTGGTGCTACCTCTGAATGTGGATCGAATATAGTAACGGATTCATAGTTTTGTGCATTGATAATATCAGCATATACTTTTACAGATAAAGGTTCGCCAGTTTGCATTAATCTATCCTGTCTTGCTGCTGGAAAATAAGGAAGTAGTACTTTAATTTTTTTTACATCCATATTTTTTAGTGCATTGGTAGCTAACAATAGTATACCTAAATCATTAAAAGATTGGATACGATGAGTTATAGTTACTTCCGAAACACCTTTTAAATCTGTTATGATTTTAATATGCGGTTCTCCTCCAGAGAAAGTAAAATAATTGTATTCTATGGTATTTGTAGTTCCGTATGGAGAAAAATGTTTGTCTAAATTTAAAATCATATTGCGTATTTTTGACGCAAATATAAAAAACATTTATAGTTGTAAAAAAAGTTTTTGTGTTTTTTTTACGCAAACTTTATTTCGAAATGGAAACCACTTTCTTGTAGCTCTTTATATTTTTGAGCATTGAACTTAAAAAGCTTGGCAGGTCTACCGCTAGAAGGTTGGTGAATTTTATCGGTTTCTGTTAAAATACCAAAGCTTAAAATCTTTTTTCTGAAGTTTCTACGGTCTATTTTTCTATTTAAAATAGTTTGATACAAATGTTCTAGGTCTGAAAAAGGGAATTCTTTCTTTAATAACTCAAAGCCTATGGGCTGGTAGTTAATTTTACTTTGCAATCGTTTTAAAGCAATGCTTAGAATTTTATCATGATCAAAAGCTAGTTCAGGTAATTCATTTATAGAAAACCATTGTACTTCATCGGCATCAGTATCGGCACTAATTTTAAAGTTATTCGGCCTAACCAAAGCAAAGTAGGTTACTGATACAACTCTATTTCTTGGATCTCTTCCAGGTGTACCAAAAGTGTATAATTGTTCTAGGTAATCAATAGTAACTCCAGTTTCTTCTTGTAATTCTCTTTGAACTGCATCTTCTAGTGATTCGTTTTCTAAAACTAAACCTCCAGGAAGTGCCCAGCTACCTTTATAAGGATTAACACCTCTTTTGATTAATAATACTGAAAGCTCTTTTTGTTCGTAACCAAAAACAACAGCATCTACAGCAACTTTGATATTTTGTGGAATCTTCATTTAGTGTTGTATTTACACAAAACTACAAAAACTTTAGATAAATTATATCCAAGATTTAAGGAGAAAAGGGAAGGAGTATGAAAGTCTTTTTTAGAAGTCTAGGTTAGTTAGTCAGCATTGTCTTCAAGTCTCAATTCTTTCCATTTGTAATTACCTTTATTCATAATGGCTTGGTATTCCTTATGAATCTCATTTATCATTTCTGGATTATTTTTATCGTCTTCACTTAAAAGTCTCAATTTTAGTAAAAGTGCTTTTAAATTATTTTTTGAATCTCCATAATAAACCCATAATTGTTTGTGGTTGTAAAAGCCATCCCATGCAGCAAGTACGGTACTAAATGCGCTGAAAAATAGTGTAACAACTTTTAATGTAGAACTCCATTCTTTAGGAATGTCTCCTCCAATGGCAACTAGAAAGGTAACCAATGCTGAAGATATTGAAATACCAATGTAAATTCTGAATGATTTTTTCTTGTTTTGGATGCTTGAATTTGAGGTTTTTTCTATCATTTTTGAAATTTCTTCTTGCAAAATTTCAAACTTGCTTAGAGGAGTTTTATTCATAGTTGGTTGAATCTTTTTTCAAACATATTTAAAAAAAGAAAAACCACAAAATAAAATAGCTAATGACAGATTTTACAATCCTCTTTATCTTGAATCTCACCTACTAATTTTCCATCTTCATTTAATACAAAGCCACAACAATCCATAAAGCCTTTTGCTATTAATTTACGAGCTCGTTGTATTTGCGATTTGGTTGTTGGTAAACTTTGTTTCAAAGTGTCTGCTACTTCTTGTTGTTTTAAACCTTTTATATCTGATAGAAATAAAGGGTCTCTATACTTTTTAGGTAAACTTTTTAAAATACCTTGCAAGCAATCTTTTTCGGTATGGGGGCTTTCTTCTATTTCGGTTTCAGTTTCAAAATTGGCTAACTCAAATGTTTGATTAGTGCTCTTAAAATAATCCATCATAGAATTTCTAGCAATTGTAAAAATCCAAGGTTTTAACTTTGTTAAATCTTTTAAAGTGTGCAATTTGGTATGGACTTTAATAAAAGTATCTTGTAAAAGATCGTCAGTAACTGTTGTGTCTTTTACTTTACTTAGGATGAAAAACTTTACATCTTCGGCATATTTTGTCCAAACTTGATTTGTAGTCATACTATAAATTTACGAAAAATGTTATTACGAAGTTTAATACGATTTTTAAACTTCGTAATAACAGTCATTATTGTTGTTTAGCAGTTGCAATTATTACATGTGCAATTTACGCATGTGCAGTTTACACAACTTCCTGTTTTACATCCTTCGCAATTACAAGTACACTGATTTTTATATTTCATAATTATTGTTTTTTAAGTTCATATAGTAGACTTTTAATTATTTAAAAAGATGCATTTATGATGAAAAATATTTTTGTAATTCTTTTCTAACAGGAATAGGTTTTATTGGAGAAATATTTGCGCCTCCAGTATTTCCTTTTGGTACCCAGATGTTTGTAAAGAAAATTGATGCAATAATTCGAGTAAACTGCCCTAATATTTCCTTTAAATTTTTGGTTTTAATTCCAAAAACTAACATTTTATAATGCGATAAAGTATGGCGAAATAAATGTTTTTGTCCCAATATATGAGCATTTTCTAAATGATAAAAAGACACTTTAAAACTATTGTTTTTAAGTGCCTTTTTAGATAATGTTAATTGACGATAAAATTCTTGTCTTCGTTGTGTTTTAGTCATGATTTTTAACAATCAGACTTATTTTTATATGGAAAGATGCATTTTTAGTTTACTTTCTCTCCGTTTACATAAGTAGCAATAACTTTTGTATTTGGTATTTTACTTCCATCTACTGTCATAATATCGTTTTCTAGAATGATAAAATCCGCTACTTTTCCTACTTCAATACTTCCTTTTTCTTTTTCTTCAAAATTTGCATAAGCATTCCATATGGTCATTCCTTTTAATGCGTCTTTTCTTGACAATGCATTATTCATTTGGTAACCTTTTTCTGGGTATCCTTTTAAATCTTTTCGAATGGTTGCTGCATAATAAGTGTATAATGGACTTACATGTTCTATAGGGAAATCTGTTCCTAGAGCAACTTTTCCGTATTCTTTTAATAAATCATTATATGCATAAGCACCTTTTATTCTTTCAGCTCCTACACGGTCTTTAGCCCAGTACATATCACTAGTCGCATGTGTTGGCTGTATAGATGGTAATACGTTTTTAAAGAAATGGAAATCCTTTAAATCTACTATTTGTGCATGTTCTATTCGCCAGCGACGATCTTGTTTATTTTTTAAAACATTATCATATGTTTTTAGCATTACATAATTAGCAGAATCACCAATAGCATGAGTATTCATTTGATATTCTGAAGCAGCAATTCGCTTTGCTAAATCTTGTAAATCGTTGTAAGAATTTACTAATGCTCCAAAATGTCCTTTTTTGTCTGAATATTCATCTTTTAAAGTAGCTCCTCTTGATCCTAAAGCTCCATCTGAATATACTTTTACAGAACGAACATTTAAGCGATCTGTTTTTACAACTCCTTTGTTTAAGTAATAATCTAGATTTTCTTTATTGTTAGAGATCATAGCGTAAATACGCATTTTTAAATCTCCTGTTTGTTGTAAACTATCAATTAATTCAATTACTTGTTTGTCTAATCCAGCATCATCAACAGTTGTTAACCCTAGATCAAAACAAATTTTTTGGGCATCTTTTAATGCTTGAATTTGTTCTCTTTTTGAAGGTTGAGGAACTTTAATAAAGTTCATAGCGTTATCAATTAAAACACCAGTTAGTTTTCCATCTTTTTGTAAGAATTCTCCTCCTTCTACTTTTGTGTCAATAGTAATTCCAGCTAAGTCAATTGCAGCTTGATTTACCAACATAGCGTGTCCGTCAATTCTACGAATGGCTACTGGAATTTTTGGGAAAAGATGATCTAATTTTTCTTTGGTAGGGAATTCTTTTACTTCCCAATCATTTTGATCCCAACCACGTCCTGTAATAAATGAAGTGTTTTTTTCTTTTTGAAATTTAACTAACTTTTGAAGTACTTCACTATAACTTTTAGTACCGACTAAGTTTACTTTTTGTTGTTGTAAACCTAATCCGTAAAAATGACAATGCGCATCAATAAACCCTGGATATACAGGTTTGTTATTTGCGTCTATAGTTTGTAAAGTAGCATATTTATCTTGAATCTCTTTGTTGCTTCCTACTGCAATAAATTTACCATCTTTTATAGCGAAGCTCTCTGCTTTATCAAAATTAGTATTTACTGTGTATGTATTAGCATTGATAACTATTACATCTGCTTTTTCTTGTTTTTTACAAGAGAATAAAACTCCTGTTAAAACTAGGGGGAATAGTATTTTTTTCATTTAGTTAGACGATGTTTGTAATAAATTTTTTCTCGAACAAATCATAATATGCACGAGAATCGTTCTTTTTATTTTGTTCAGCTTTCTTAGTTAAGTAATTGAATAAAAGGTTAAACAGGAAAATCAAAATAACTGTAATAATTAAGTTTATAAATACTTTTTTAGCAGTTAAAGATTTCTTTTTATACTCGACTTTGTGCTTTGCTTTTGTCTCAAAATATTGATTGTTCAGCTTTTTATTCATCTGAATAATTAAGGTTTCAAAGTCTCGTTATTGTATAAGTATTTATCCATTAAATATACAATACTAGTCATAGAAGCACTTCCTAATTCTAATTCACGTTTGTTTACTTTATCAAAAGTATCAGTAGCTGCATGGTGATAATCAAAGTAACGTTGAGAGTCTGGTCTGTAACCAACTAAAGTTACATGGTCATCTTTTAAAGGTCCAATATCAGCGCCGCTACCTCCTTGAGTTAAATCATGTAGGCCATAAGGTGCTAATAATTTTTTCCAACTTTGTAATAATTTTCTATTCTTTTCATTGGCATCTATTGAAAAACCTCTTGGTGTATGACCACCTGCATCAGATTCTAATGCTCCAATATGTATTTCGTTATTTTGTTTTGCTAAGCGTGCATATTCTGTAGCTCCTCTTAAACCATTTTCTTCATTCATAAAAAATACAATACGAATAGTATTTTTTGGTTTGATGTTGTTCTTTTTTAATAAATAAGCTACTTCTAACGATTGTACAACTCCTGTACCATCATCATGAGCACCTTCTCCTAAATCCCAAGAGTCTAAGTGACCTCCAATTACCATAATTTTATCAGGGTTTTCGCTTCCTTTTATTTCTCCAACTACATTATGCGAAGGAGCGTCTGGTAATGTTTTGCAACTTTGTTTAAAATAGAATTTAATATTTGGGTTTTCTTTTAAGTGCTTGCTTAAGTTTTCTGCTGCTCTTGAACTAATAGCTGCTGCTGGAATATATTCTGATTCAGGAATATCTCCGTAACCCATAGAACCTGTGTGTGGATAGTCATCAATTCCATTAGTCATTGAACGAACTATAACTCCTTTTGCTCCAAACTTACCAACAATTGATGCTCCTCCATAACGTTGTCCAACACATCCTCCGTAAGCTTTAAATGTTTGTATGTGAGTATTGTCGAAAGCTCCATTAAAGAATACGATTTTACCTTTAGCTTTGTCTCCTAATTTTTTAGCTTCTTCTGTACTTTTTACTTCAATAACTTCAGCAGTTATTCCGTTGTTAGGTGTTGCTATAGATCCTCCTAAAGCACAAATAGGTACATTTACTTCTTGTCCGTTAAAAGTATAATTTGCTACTTCTTTTTCGCCACGTACCCAATGAGGAACCATAACTGGTTGTAGCCATACTGAGTCTAAACCAACATCCTTCATTAATTGTTCACTCCAAACAACCGATTTAGCTGCTCCTTCTGAACCAGATAATCTGCTTCCGATGTTTTGAGTT
The DNA here is from genome assembly GCF_965221665.1 of Tenacibaculum aiptasiae. Taxonomy (NCBI): domain Bacteria; kingdom Pseudomonadati; phylum Bacteroidota; class Flavobacteriia; order Flavobacteriales; family Flavobacteriaceae; genus Tenacibaculum; species Tenacibaculum aiptasiae. The sequence continues at coordinate 426,091 of NZ_CBDCSN010000002.1, read as the reverse complement.
AAATCACGTAGCCATTCATATGATTTACCTTCTGTTAGTGCAGTATTGAATATGTGTTTAATCTGTGCTGAGTCTATTTTTTCTTCAGCAGTTAAACCTTTTGAGATTACTATTTTTTCTTTTTTTTCTGTTTTGCAAGCAATTACAAATAGCCCAGAAATTAATAGGAGAGTTAGTTTTTTCATTTATGACACTTTTTTAAGTGCCATAAATGTAAGTTTTATATTTTAAAATATTAAAAAATTGAATCAAACTTCCAAGTTGCACCTCCCATTACTTGGAAACCTTGCACGTTAAAGTTGTTGAATCTTTGATAGCTGTTATTTAATACGTTATTAAGGTTTAGGAAAACTGAAAAAGAATCACTGAAATTATATCCTCCATTAAAGTTTACATCGAAATAACTTTTTAAATTAATTGTATTAAATGTTTGTGCTGGTAATACGTCGAACAATTTTCCTTTTCGTTCTCCAACAAAATAAAGATTTGCTCCAGCATACCATTTCTCTGTTTTGTAAGTTCCAAAGATTTCTCCTTGTATTTTAGGAGCATTCCAAGCTTCTAACTGATTTGTTAATGTAAATGAGTTGAATTGCCCATTGAATCCTACAGTTAAATTTTTAAAGCCATTGTAAGCTACTTCTCCAAAGAAGTTAAGAAGTTTTATGTCGTCATAAACAGTAGTGAAAGAGTTTCCATACTCATACCCTAAAAAACTAAAGGCATTACTTCCTGCAGTATTACTCCCATTTGATTTTGACTGATTCAATGCAAAGAATGGATTGTTCTCTATATTTGAATAACTAGCTTTGAAGTTGTAACTAAATTGTGCGTCTAGTTTTCCTTTAATACCTCCAAAAACTGAATATTTTGTATTTTTTAATAATAAGTTTTGTGTTGGTGATACGTAAGGGTTTTGCTCTACAATGGATTGATATGAAGTTATATCAACATCACCACCAGCTCCAACAAATACATTTGCAAAATCTTTTACAATAGGGTAGGATAGCTCAACATCTGGATAAATTAAAAAATTGTTCTTGTTGTTTTCTAAATCCATTGCAAAATAACTTTTAGCTCCAATTTTAATAGCTAGATTTTGTACGTTGAATTTGTATGTAGGGTGTGCGCCAACAACAAAGAAACTATGTTTTAATTGGTTTTGAGAGTCGTATGCTTTGTCAAATTTAGTTCCTAAATAACTTATAGTAGTATTTAAACTTAAGTCATTTAAGTCACGATGAATTATTTCACTTAGACGAAATTCAAAAAGTGCATTTCCGTTTATAAAGAATTCATTGCTACTCAAAGCATCTGAGAAATAGGTAATAGAACCATTTGCTTCTTTAAAATCAGTGTCGTCAAACTTAATAGTTCCAAAAACCTTAAAGTTGTTGTAAGCCTGTTCTTCTTCTATAGCACTAATAGTAGCATCTGTAAAAGTAATGTTGCCAGGCAAACCATACCAATTGTATTTATTTCGTTCTGCTTTTACACCTGCTTTCCAGTTAAAGAAACGTTCTTGTTGTGCATAAAATAAATTAAGACTAGCATTATAAAAAGTACTACTCAATCTTGTGTTTTCAACTGGGTCAGCTGACAATAAAAATTTAATATGTGCTCCGTATTCACTATTGAATCGTTCATTGCGTCTAACATATGCTTCAAGGTAAGGTGCAATTTTATTAGCCAAACCTATAGAAAAATAATTAGGATATAATCTTTCTCGTTTTCCTAAGTTAATTTTTTTCATAGTTCCACTTTTAGGTATAAAAGTAGAAGCTACTGGCACAGAAAATATTTGGTATTTTAACTCTTTCTTTTGAGTTTCTTTAGTGTGCTTAATTATTGGCTTTTGCTTTATTTTAAAAGCATCAGTAATTTTAGGGACATAAGAAGTAACTACATTAACTACTTCCGTTTTTATTATGGTGTCTTTAGCTTTTTCGGTTGTTTTTTTCTCCTGCGCATTTGCAATTAATGTTACAAATAAAACAAGGAAACCTATGTGCTTTTTCATTAATCTAATCATTGAACTTTCTTTTGTTGTTAACAAATTTTAGTTTTGGGTAGTTACTGATTCGTTTGTTTTTGCTTCTTTATTCTTAATGTTGCTAAGCTCGTTTTTAGCTTCTTCCAACACATCTTTGTATTGTGTAAAGTTTTTGATAATGTTTTCTAAAATGTAAGTAGCTTGGTAAGCATCTTTTAACGCATAATAGTTTTTTGCCATTATAATATAACTTTTCACTCCCCAATACTTATAAGAAGAATAATTAGCTATTAAATCTTGTACAGCTTTATTGGAAGCTTCATAGTCTTTATGATCATTTAAAAAGAAGGCATTGTAGTATAAGCTTTCTGCTTTTAATGCACCTGTTGCTTTTTTGCTGATTTCAAGGAAGAATTCTTCTGCTGTTAGATAATCATTAGTTTTGAAAGCTGAACGAGCTATAATTACTTTAGCATCTTCAATAATATTTGCGTCTACTTTACCGTTGCTTAATACTTTTTCAGCATAGTTTATAGCGCTGTTGTAATCTTCCTTTTTATAATGTCCTTTCATCAAATTACTTTGCGCGAAAATGATGTTTTGAGGATAATTTGCTTCTTTTTCTAGTTGCTCTAAAACTAACATTCCATTATCCCAGTTTTCATCCTCTAAATAGATTTTAGCAAGTTTTGTTAAAGATTCTTCTGTGTACTCGCTTTTATCCTGACTTATTACATAAGTGTAGTGAGGAACTGCATCTTTAAACTGATTAATGTTGTTGTAGGATTGGGCAAGATAGAAGTGTGTTTTTAAAGCATGTGCTCCATTTGGAAATGCTTCAAGATATTTGTTAAATCCTTCTATTGCTTTTGCGCTATTATTTTCTAAGAATTTATTTTCAGCAGATTGGAAAGTAGCATTGTCTAATTCTGCATTACTAACATTTACAAATTTTACGTTTTTAACCCAAGCGGCATATTCATCAACTTTACCTATATCAATGTATACATTTTTAACATTCGTAACCGCTTGTTTTGCCTCTTTTGAATTTGGGTGTTTTGCTACAATTTCTTTATATTTTTCTAATGCTTTTTTGTTGTCATTATTGTTATAAAATAATAATCCTTGTCTTAGAAGTACATTAGGAATATAGCTACTTTTAGCGTGTTTTGATAATAGTTTGTTGTATGTGCTCTGAGCTTCTGTAGAATTATTAGCTGTTGTATAAGTTGTAGCTAATTGAAACATTGCATCATCTTGTAATTGAGAGTCTGGATAGTTATTGATTAAAGTTTTTAAGTTTTCAATTTTAGAATCACTTTTACCCATAAATCCATTGCTCATAGCAATTTGATATTGAGCATAATCAGAACCAACACCTCCTTCTTGAACTACTTTATTGTATGATTCAATAGCTTCTGGATATTTTTTAGAAGCATAATAAGAATCTCCTAAACGATTAGAAGCATCGTCATTTAAATCGTTGTCATCTAATTTTATATCTATAAATTGTTGAAAGTGCTTGGCTGAATTTTCATAATCTTTCAACTTAAAATAAGTATATGCAATATTGTAATCTAACTTTTTAACTTCTTCTATTTCTTTATTTGTAACTAATAAAAAACTAGTTAAAGCTTCTTTATAGTTTCCTAATAAGTACTCTGTTTCTGCTAACCAAAAAGTTCCTTTGTTACTTACAATAGCGTTTTCAGCCAAAGTAGCTTTTGAAAAATATGGTTTAGCTTCTTTTAATTTACTTTCATTAAATAATTGAATACCTCTGTATAAAGATACTTCATTGGCAAGATTTTGATTTTCTGGCGATTTAGACTCGTTTAAATAATCTAAAGCTCCTTGGTAATCTTGTTGATGTAAATAAGAAGTTATTAATAAATTGTTTATTTCACTTGTGTTAGGAGAGTTAGGATATTTTGCTATAAAACCTTTTAAAACATCTGGAACGTTTTCATAAGGATTCCCTTGTTCGTAACTTAACTTTGCATAATTAAATAAAGAACTTTCAGTAATTTTTAAATCAAAATCCATTTCGCTAGCATTTCTAAATGCATTTAAAGCTTCAGGTTTTTTTTGTAATTCTAAATAACATTCACCTAAATGATAATATGCATTTTGAGCAACTTTGTTATTACCACCTATAATCTTATTAAAGTTACTAATTGCCTTTTCGTAGTCTTTTTGCTTATAATAAGCGTATCCTAAATAGTAATAATCTGTATTTGTCCATTTTCCCTTCTTTCCTTTATAAGCCTTTAAATATGGGATTGCTTGGTCGTATTTTTTTAAATTAAAATAACTTTCTCCCATGATTTTAGAAATTTGAGAAATTTCTTTTTTGTCTTTAGTGCTTTCTAGAAGTTTTTTTCCAATTTGTACTGACTTGTCAAAACGTCCAGCTTTAAAACTAATATCTAAGATATAGTAATTAGCTTTTGCCTGATAAGTAGCATCATTTGCTAATTGACTTAGGTTATCTTCTGCTTCACCAAAGTTTTCTTGTTTATAAGCAACGTATCCATAGTAATAACGAGCATCGTTACCATAAATAGGGTTTCCTAATAAGGTTTTAAAACGAGATTTAGCATCTTTCAAATAATTAGAGGCTAAAAGGGCGTATCCCATTTTGTAGTTTAACTCATCTCGCTCTGGTTGAGTTAAAAGTTTTTCGTTTACTTTTTGATACCATTTTAAAGCGTGTGCAGCTTTTCTATTTGCAAAATAATAATTACCTACATTTAAAAAAGCTTTTTCTTTTTTATTGTTGTAAGGGTAGTTTTTTACAAACTCTAGCACTTTTTCATCTGCATCATCTTGTATTAATTTTATCGCACACATTGCATCGTAGTAATCTGCATCAGCTTTACGATTTTTATGTTGGTCTGAATTCTTGGATACTTCAACAAATAAATCTTGAGCAGCGGCATAAGCTTTATTGTTATAAAACTTTAATGCTTTATGGAAGTTGGAAGCAACGTCAGTATTAATAGCTGATTCTTGGGCTATTAATGATGTTGAAAAGGCTAATAAAAATAATAAATAGCAGCTCTTATTAGAACAAATAAATCTCATATTTTTCAGTTATCTAAGTAGTATAACGTTTGTTTTTTGTTTTTGTTGGAAGACTTTTTATCAAAAGTAATAAATGTTATATAATTACGTAATAAAATTTTAGATTTGTAGAAACAAAACGATATATGGAAAGACCAGTTTTACACCTTGAAAACGCAGATATTTATCAACAAGACAGTTTAGTTTTGTCTAAAGTTAACTTTACTTTAAATAAAGGTGACTTTTATTACTTAATTGGTAAAACTGGAAGTGGTAAAAGTAGTTTGTTAAAAACTCTGTATGGAGATTTGCGTTTGCAACGTGGTTTAGGTGATATTGTTGGTTTTGATTTAAAGAAAATTAAGGAAAAGGATATTCCTTTTTTAAGAAGGAAGTTAGGTATCGTTTTTCAAGATTTTAAATTATTAAACGATAGGAATGTTTTTGAAAATTTAGAATTTGTTTTAAAAGCTACTGGTTGGAAAAATAAAACCGATATGAAAGATAAGATTTATGAGGTTTTAGACAAAGTAGGGATGAAAGAAAAATACTATAAAAAAACTTTTGAACTTTCAGGTGGAGAGCAACAACGTGTTGCAATAGCTAGAGCTTTATTGAATAATCCAGAATTGATTTTAGCTGATGAGCCTACAGGGAATTTAGACCCTAAAACTTCTTTAGAGGTAATGGAATTATTGAATGAAATTCATAAAAGCGGAAAAACAATTTTAATGGCTACTCACGATTATCAATTAATTGTAAAGTTTAAACAAAAGACTGTAAAGTGTGAAGGAGGAGAGTTGTTTGAAGTGGTGCAGCAATCAGTATAAAAAATAAACCCACTTCTATCGATAGAAAGAAGTGGGAAAATTGCTATGAAAAACTATGAAAAAGAAACACTGCTGATGTTTCTCTTACTATAAAGACGTATAGAATTCAAATTTCTTACAACTATAGTTACATTTTAACATATTTTTATAAAGATAAACCCCTGAATAAGTTCATTATTCAGGGGTTTATTATTTGTTTTTAAAGCTAATTTTAGATGTCTAAAGCAGCATTGTTATTTTTAACAGCTTCCGCTGATGCAGTTAAATGTGCTTTCTCTTCTTCGCTTAAGTTGATGTTAACGATTTTTTCAATACCGTTAGCTCCTAATACAACAGGTACACCAATACATAAATCAGATAAACCATATTCTCCATCTAATAAAGCAGAACAAGGGAATATTTTCTTAGTATCGCAAGCAATTGCTTGAACCATACCTGATACAGCAGCACCTGGTGCATACCAAGCTGAAGTTCCTAATAAACCAGTTAATGTTGCTCCACCTACTTTAGTGTCTTGTTTTACTTGTTCTAAACGCTCTTCTGATAAAAACTCAGAAACTGGAACAGAGTTACGAGTAGCTAAACGAGTTAAAGGAACCATTCCTTTATCTGAGTGACCACCTATAACCATACCATCAACATCAGAAATAGGAGCCTCTAAAGCTTCTGCTAAACGATATTTGAAACGTGCAGAATCTAAAGCACCACCCATACCTATAATTCTGTTTTTAGGTAATCCAGTAGTTTTGTGAGCTAAGTAAGTCATAGTATCCATTGGGTTAGATACTACAATGATAATTGTATTTGGAGAGTGCTCAATTAAACTAGCAGAAACTGTTTTTACAATTCCAGCGTTAATTCCTAGTAACTCGTCGCGAGACATACCTGGCTTACGAGCAATTCCAGAAGTAATAACACATACATCAGACCCAGCAGTTTTACTATAATCTCCTGTTGTTCCTGTGATTTTAGTGTCAAAACCGTTTAAAGAAGCAGTTTGCATTAAGTCCATAGCTTTACCCTCAGCAAAACCTTCTTTAATGTCAACTAATACAACTTCAGATGCGAAGTTTTTAATAGCAATGTACTCTGCACAACTTGCACCTACAGCACCTGCTCCTACAACTGTTACTTTCATTTTATTTATATTTTTAATTGTGATGATTAATTTAAGATGCACAAAAATAGCGATTTGCCTATGGATATAAAAGCAAAACTCCATTGAAATTTCAATGGAGCTCTGTGTGTTACCTTTTTGAAGTCTATATTAAAACTTGTAAGCAGATATTAGATGGTTGTTTTCATTTACAAAAACATTATTCTCTACTTGATCTATTACGTAATTTGGTGTTTTGTCTAATAGGTCAATTTCAGTTTCGATGGCTCCAGTTTTTTTGTTAATTTTTATAATTTTATGAATTGAAGGAGCGTCTTCTCTTTTTACTTTAGTAACAATAAATTGGCTGTCTTTCAATTTTTTTGAATTAAAAAATCTTTGAGAAGAAATACTGAAAACTTGTCTCATATTCTGTAGGTTTTCATCTGCAGAATAAACTCCAATAAATTCATAGCTATCAGAAGTTCCATCTGTTTGGTCTAAAGAGGTTCTGTATGCTCCGTTAGATAGGCTGCTTAACATTTCAATATTTTCCATAGATCCTTTAATATCAAAATCTACCCCAGCAGCGGCTAAGCCTATTTGAGCTACACTTACTAATCCATTAATAGAAGAAGCAGGTTTGTAGTAAGATGTATATTTAACTTCTCCGTTAGGTTTTAATAAAGACATATGCTGAGGAGTGCTTAATAAATATCCTTCATCTTTTATGTATTCAGCAACTAAAGGTGTTTTTCTTCTTACATGATCTAATTTAATATCTTCAGCAAATAAATTAATTTGTCCAGTATTTAAATCAAATTTATACCCTTTTTTGTTTTCAAAAAGAATTACTTTTTTTTCATTTTCATCATAAGTAACAGCAGGTATAGATTTAAATTTTATATCTCTTTTCCATACATCTTTTCCTTTTTTGTAGTCTAATATGTTAGATCTTTCAGTAGAAATATATAAAACTCCTTTATCTGTTGGAGTTGCGTAATAAGCGTATCCATTTACGTTAGTGTCCCATATTTTTTTTCCTTCATTTGATACTAATGCAATGGTACTTTTCTTTTCGTCTTTACCCACAGCAATCATTCCTTTTTCATGAGGGATGACTTCATTTAAATTAACTATTTTAAAGCTTTTTTTCCACTTAAATAGATTAGTTTGTGGGTCAATAATATTGAAACCTTCTGTTTCAACCAATATAAAGTTTCCAGAAGGGTCTGGTTTTACATCAATCAATGTACCTCTTAATTTTAATTTTCCCGGAGTGATGTCATCACCATTATCTGGATTTAAAATTTTAAGTTTACTTGATTTTTTAATACCAACGTATAAGCTATTATTATTTTTAGAATATACTAACGCTTTTATTTTTTTCTTCGCTTTATATTTCCAAATAAGCTCTCCGTTTGTAAAGTTAATTGCAAAAATCTCATTTTTTATGCCTATAACTAAGTTGTCTTCTTTGGTAAAAATTGGACCGTGATTAATGAATGAAATACCCACAAATTTTTTAAATAAACCACTTATTTTTCCAAGGTCAGTAATCCATTTTACAGAGCTTTTGGTTAAGTCAAAATTCATTAATTTTTGATCTTTATTGTCTAGAAGCTCAAAAAGGATAGTGTTTTTATCGCGTAAAATAGTGTAATCTTTAATTCTGTAGCCTTTATCTTTTGTGTCAAAAACGATATTACCATTACTAGAGTTTATAATAATACCTCTAGTTTTTCCTACAACAGGACTGTATTCTACATAGAAAAAAGGCAAGCCATCTATATTTAAAAAAGTGTTTTTGTCTATGGCTTTTAATTCTTTGTTGTGCCAAATGATTTCACCATTGTTATGGTTCATGGCTAATAATCCTTTCGCACCAGAAGCAATAATGTTTCCTTCGCTAGATTGTTTTATCCATCCAACTTGGTATAATTCCTTTTTTAAATCTCTTTCCCATCTTTTTTCTTGAGAAAAACCAGAATAAGAGATTAGGGATATTAATAAAATAAGTAATCTTGTTTTCATAATTTTTTTAATGTTGAAAATTTCTTTTTAATAATCGAGTTTCGAAAATAAAAAAAAGAACCTCACTCATTAGAGTAAAGTCCTTTTTTTATTAAGATTTTTTTAACAAATAAATTTTATCTAAAACTGAAAGCTATTCCGGCATTAACAGTGTTGTAATCTTGTAAAGAATAACTACCAAAAAGCTTAAAAAATCCTAAACTAATTCTTGCACCTATGGTTGTATTAAAACTACTTGATTTAAATTCTAAACTAGGAGGAGTTAAGGCTACTTGCTCTGTTCCTCCAGCATGGTTAAATGTACCAGTGTATGTACCAGTCATTCTTAAATCTGCATTACCAGTATTGTATCCGATACCACCAAATACATTGATGATAGGAAAATTTAAAGAAGCAATTGCTTGAAAAGAAAAAGCAGATAAACCAAATTCTCCAGCACCATTTTGGATTGCTAAAGCTCCAGTAGTTTGAGTGCCAAAACCGTAGTTTACATCAAGATTAGTATAAGCTGCTAATAGAGAAACATGTAAAGGTAATTTGTCTAAAGGTCCAAACCAGCTAGTTATTTCTTTCTTAAGTCCAATACCAAACATGTTTATTTTACCTCCATCGTCACCAAATTTTGTTTCAGGGAAAAAACGAGCCATAACTTCAAATTTGTAAGGTAATCCTAATCCTACTTGAACAGCCGGTGCTGGAACAGCCTTTAAAGGTAAGTCTCCAATGATTCCTCCTGGTAAATCAAAATTAGCTGTTACTACTTGGGGAGTTCCTCCAACATCTATAGTTCTAGTAACTGCAAATGTAGTAGGAGTGTCTGGTCCTGCAAAAGTAGAAGCAGTTGTTGATGTTGATGTGATAGAAGATCCTGGACCTAAAGCTTGTTGAATATTAAAAGTTTCTTTTTCTGAACCAATAAAACTTCCATTTAATCCGATAGTGATATCAAAACCAAATTTTTTATGAACCTTTGCGGTGTGGTACCATCCAGAGTTCATACTATTTATTAAACCTTCCATACCTGGATTAAAGTATGCTTGGATAAGATTTCCTGCATCTTTTGCGCTACCTAAGATAGCTTGCTCAAAACCATCTTGAGCTTTTGTACTAAAAACTAAGCTGAAAATTGTAAAAAGGGATAAAGTAATTTTTTTCATGTTACTAAGTTGTTAATTAGGTAACAAATGTATAAAAAAGAGAATACTATTGTGGTTAAAATAAAAAAACTCAACCAAAACGGTTGAGTTTTTAATTTATAGTATTTCAAAAAAACTAAGCATCAATATTAGCGTACTTGGCATTTTTTTCAATAAAATCTCTACGAGGAGGAACTTCATCACCCATTAACATAGAGAATACTCTGTCGGCTTCAGCAGCGTTATCAACAACAACTTGACGTAGTGTTCTAAACTCTGGGTTCATTGTAGTGTCCCATAATTGTTCGGCGTTCATCTCTCCAAGACCTTTATAACGTTGGATATTAACACCTCCACCCATTTTCTGAGCGATTAAATCACGTTGATTGTCATCCCATGCATACTCGCGCTTTTGTCCTTTTTTAACTAAGTATAAAGGTGGGGTAGCAATATAAATGTAACCTTGTTCTACCATGTCTCTCATGTATCGGAAGAAGAAGGTTAAGATTAAGGTAGCGATATGAGATCCGTCGACATCGGCATCACACATAATAACTACTTTGTGGTAACGTAACTTAGATAGGTTTAAAGCTCTAGGGTCTTCTTCTGTTCCAATTGTAATACCCAGTGCAGTAAACATGTTTTTGATTTCTTCATTTTCAAAAACTTTATGTTGCATTGCTTTTTCAACATTTAAGATTTTACCTCTTAAAGGAAGAATTGCTTGGAAATTACGATCACGTCCTTGTTTTGCAGTACCACCTGCCGAATCTCCCTCGACAAGGAAAATTTCACATTGTGCAGGATCTGTTTCAGAGCAGTCAGATAATTTACCAGGTAAACCACCAATACTCATTACAGTTTTACGTTGCACCATTTCACGAGCTTTTCTAGCTGCATGACGTGCTTGAGCTGCTAAAATTACTTTTTGAACAATAGTTTTAGCGTCGTTAGGATTTTCTTCTAAGTAGTCAGTTAGCATTTCTGAAACTGCTTGAGAAACAGCAGAAGTAACCTCTCTGTTTCCTAACTTAGTTTTAGTTTGTCCTTCGAATTGAGGTTCACCTACTTTTACAGAAATAATAGCGGTAAGTCCTTCACGGAAATCGTCTCCAGAAATATCAAACTTTACATTTTTTAATAATCCAGATTCATCAGCATACTTTTTTAAAGTATGAGTTAATCCACGACGGAAACCAGATAAATGTGTTCCTCCTTCGTGGGTGTTAATGTTGTTTACATAAGAATGTAAGTTTTCAGAATAAGAAGTATTATATACCATAGCTACTTCAACAGGAATTCCGTTTTTCTCACCTTCCATTGCAATAACACTAGCTGTTAACTGTTCACGGGTAGAGTCTAAATATTTTACAAATTCAGATAAACCTTCTGTAGAGTGGAATGTTTCAGCGATGAAGTTTCCTTCATCGTCCTTATTACGCTTATCAGTTAAGGTAATTGTTATTCCTTTATTTAAATAAGCTAGCTCACGCATACGAGTAGCTAATGTATCGTAATTGTACTCTGTAGTTTGCTGAAAAATAGATCTGTCTGGTAAGAAAGTAACGATAGTTCCAGTAAAATCAGTCTCTCCAATAGTTTTTACTGGATATAATGTTTTACCTCTTTCGTATTCTTGTTGCCAAATTTTACCTTCTTTATGTACTGTAGCTGTTAAGTGATCAGAAAGTGCGTTAACACAAGATACCCCAACACCGTGTAAACCACCAGAAACTTTATATGAATCCTTGTCAAATTTACCACCAGCACCAATTTTAGTCATTACAACTTGTAGTGCAGAAACTCCTTCTTTCTTATGTATTCCAACTGGAATACCACGTCCATTATCACGAACGGTGATAGAATTATCTTCATTAATGTCTACTGAAATAGTATCACAATGACCAGCTAAAGCTTCATCAATAGAGTTATCAACTACCTCATAAACTAAATGATGTAAACCACGAACACCAACATCACCAATATACATCGATGGACGCATTCTTACGTGCTCCATCCCCTCTAGTGCTTGAATACTATCGGCTGAATAATTATGCTTTTTTTCTTCGCTCATTTCTTAGAGTTAAAAGTTAATTTGTTTTCTGAATGTTATTCTTTAAAATTCCTAACTGATTATAATCGTATGAGAAACAATATTCAATAACATAAAAAATAACCGCGTTTTGCGATTATTTATCCTTACAAATCTACAGTTTTTAAATTTGATAATAAAGTTTTTAAGCTGTTTTGTTTGTAAAGCTGTTAAAAATATATTTTGTTAGAAAGTCTGTTAAAAGGCTTAAAAACATGCTTAAAATTGAAAATTGATTTTTTATTTTAATTCTGAAAAATAGGAAAATGAAAAAACTCTTAAAAAGAAGATTTTAGATTAGTAAATGTGGTTATGAAGATTTAAAAACAGTCAAATAAAGAGTGATTAACTTAAATTTATTAAATAATTGTTATTGAGTGAAGATTAATTAGTTTTTTTGTATTTAAGATTGATTAATTGTAAAAATTTAACATTTTTAACATAATATAATGTAATTTTTGTATGTTTGGTCTCGATATTAATAAATTAAATTTTTTAAAAAATGAGAATCCCCCGATTTTTAGTAAAAGCCTTATTGGCTTCAGTGTTATTAGTGAATTGTACTAATTCGAATGAGTTAGATACTCCTAATCAACAATTAGAATTAAATGAAGTGAATAAGAAAGAAGTAGCTTTCAAGTTCATTGATTTAATGCAGAATCAAGAATTTATGGGTAAAACAATTGAGATGTTAAAGGCTCAACAGCCTAGTGTTGCATTATCCGAAATTTTAGATGAAACAAAAACTATTGTAGGTAATGAAGAGGCTTACAAGAGTTTATTTACTCAAACAACTACTTTAGAGGAGAGAGCTAGTGCTGATGTTGCTCCAGACAAAATTCAGATTTTAGAAGTTTGGATGCATAATCCTACAAAGAAACTTGACTTTTCAAATGTATTATTTTCTTTTGCTCCTGAAGGAGAAGAGAAAAATTGGTCGGCAGTAGAGGCTTATACTATTGATAAGAAGTTAGTGCTTTTAGATGCTAGAGAAGCTCCTGAACAGCCAGTTATTGTTATTGAAACTAATGGTTTTGAAACATTGAAAAAGGAAGTAGCTTATATGAATAAGTATCTTCAAGAAGAAGGTGTGCAAAATGAAAGACTAACAAAATCTAAAATGGATTTTAGTCCTGTGTCACCAAGAAATTCAGGATTAGAGACTACGAAGTTAGACAAGATTAGATTGAATAACGATGAGGAGCCATGGATAAGTGGTGCTGCTGAAGTGTATGCTATTACTTCTGGAATTAAAGACGCTGCAAATAAACCAGAAATAAAAGTAATTCCAATGTACTATTTAGATCACGATGGTACTGATTACTATCCTAATCAAATACTTTTATTTTGGGATGATTATAAGTATCAGGCTGCAAATATCCAGTTGTTTGAAAAAGATGATAATGTAAATTATAAAAGTTTAGTTTCTACTATTGTTAGTGGAGTTTTTCAAATAATAGGAACAGTAGCAACGCAACCTTGGGTAAATGTTTTAGGGCAAGTTGCTGGAGCAATTATCCAAGCTATGCCAGATCAATGGTATACTAATAATGATGATTATGTTGATTCTTTCTACACTATTGAAAAGAATAAGAGTTATAACAATCACTATGGGGCAAGAGGAAATGCGAAAGTAAATTTATCTCCTTTCTTTGTTGCATCTAATTAATTGTGTAATTATGCATAAAGAAGAGCATCCTATTTTAGGATGCTTTTTTTGTTATTAAAAATAAAGGATAACTAGTTTTTTGAGTTTTAAATTAATGTAGTTGGTGGCGAATGATTGTGTTTTTCTTATGGTTTTGGTTATGAGGTTAAAATGTGAATAAGATTTTTGGAATGATACCGAAAGTTCCTATGTCTTCTCTTAAGGCGCCTTCTACTTTATAAGGTGAGTATTGAAGGTTTAAACCAAAAGTGATTTTTGTTTTGGTGTTGAATTGATGATGCCAATTAATCCCAGGGCTGATTAATAAGGAGGAAACCATTTCGTATTTTTCTTCATCTTTTCTTCCAGTGTATGAGGGGTTTCTGGCGTCAGTTCTTATTGTAGAACCACCAATTCCTAATGATATATCTATTGTAGAATTATGTTTACTATATAATTTCTTTTTTAGGTTGATAAAAAGATTAATCATCATTTTGCTTTTAACTTGCAGGGTATCAATAGTTCTTAAGTACAAGAAGTTTTGTTTTTGATTAGGAATCACGAATTGAAGTGCTAGCTCTATAGATTTTTCTTCTTTAATAGGAAAATTTGCGTTTAATTCAATAAGAGGAGCTACCCCAAAATAAGTATTTAAATTTCCTTGTGGAATAAACAAACCACCACCTACTTTGAATACAATTCTTTCTAGGTAATTTGGAGAATTTTTATTTAATGATTTTGAATCTAATCTCGTTGTTAAAGAGTCTTTTTTCGATTGACTTATACATGAAATTGTAATAAGCAAGGATGTTATTAAAAGTATTTGTTTCATAGGTTTTGGGTTTTAGTATGTTTCAAAATTATTGTGATTAACACATTTTTAATTGTTTGTAAAACAAATTTTAGTATTTTTATTTGTGATTATCGCAAATAAAAAAGTTGTTATATGTTTCAAGAGATATTAATACAGAAGATTAAAGAAGGGTTAGCGGAACGAGATTCTCTTAATAGTGAAATAGCTACAGCATTAGATATTAGTTACGATGCCGCGCATAGACGTACAAGCTTGAAAAGTAAGTTTACTTTAGAAGAAAGTGTTTTATTAGCTCGTTATTTTAATTTGTCGTTAGATAGTTTGTTTGGTATGTCAAAGAAAAATTTTGTTTCAATACAAAAAACAAAACAAATAACTAATGAAAAAGAGTTGCAGTATTATTTTGAGAGTTCATATCAATCCTTGTTGCCTTTGTTGAATGTAGATAAAAGTGAAGTGTATTATTCGGCAAAAGATATCCCTATTTTTTATACACTAACTTCTAGTGTATTGAGTAATTTTAAATTTTATGTATGGTTAAAACTTCTCGATAAAAGTTTTAGAAATAAAAGTTTTGATAGTTATCACCCAAGTTTATCTACGTTACAATCGGCAAAAAGACTGGGGGATTTGTATCGTGATTTATCTATTACAGAGATTTGGGATACAACTACAATAAATAGTACGTTAAAGCAAATCCATTTTTATTATAAAGCAGGTCAGCTTTCGGGGGAAACAGCAATTAAAATTTGTAAGGATTTAAAACAATTATTAAACGATATTTCATTAAAAGTTGTTTCAAAAAAGAAGTCTTTTAAGTTGTATTATAATGAGTTGTTGTTAATGAATAATAATGTGTTAGTTACAACATCTAAACAGCAAAAGTTGTTTGTTCCGAGTTCAATGCTTTCCTATTTTTCAACAAGTGATAAACAAACCTGTTTAGAAGCAAAAAAATATTTTAATAAGCAATTGTATCATTCAAAATTATTAAATACAGCGGGGGAAAAAGAGCAAAATGTGTTTTATTATAAAATGATGGAAAAAGTAAAAGCATTACAAAAGCTAATTGAAGCAGAAAATGTTTTAGATTTTGAATAAAAAAAATCCCACCAGATGGTAGGATTTTTTCGATTGTAAATTTTAAAATATATTTAATAAGCATCTTCGTGTACAGCTTTAATTGCACGACCTGAAGGTTCGTTTACGTTTTGAAAACTGGCGTCCCAAGCTAAAGCTGTAGGTGTACTACATGCTATTGATGGAACAGAAGGAACTGTTAAAGCTGCCGTTTCACTTGAAAAGTGCTCTTCAAATATTGAACGATAATAGTATTCTTCTTTAGCTCTTGGTGTTTGAGTAGGGAAACGATGTTGTGCATTTTTCATCATTTCATCAGTTACTGCAGTTTCAACTAATTCTTTTAAAGTGTCAATCCAGCTGTACCCAACTCCGTCAGAAAATTGTTCTTTTTGTCTCCAAGCAACTTCTTCAGGTAAATAACTTTCAAAGGCTTTACGTAATACCCATTTTTCCATACGTTCTCCGTTAATCATTTTATCTTCAGGGTTAATACGCATTGCTACATCCATAAATTCTTTATCTAAGAAAGGAACACGTCCTTCAATTCCCCAAGCCATTAAACTTTTGTTAGCACGAAGGCAATCGTATTGATATAATTTATCAAGTTTACGAACAGTTTCTTTGTGGAATTCTTCAGCATTAGGTGCTTTATGGAAGTATAAATATCCTCCAAAAATTTCATCAGCTCCTTCGCCAGATAATACCATTTTAATTCCCATAGATTTTATAACTCTTGCCATTAAGTACATTGGAGTAGAGGCGCGGATAGTTGTAATGTCGTAAGTTTCTAAGTTGTAAATTACATCACGAATAGCATCTAAACCTTCTTGAATAGTGAAGGTAATTTCATGGTGAATTGTACCAATGTGATCAGATACTTTTTTTGCAGCAGTTAAATCTGGTGACCCTTCTAATCCAATAGAAAATGAGTGTAATTGAGGGTACCAAGCGTCTTTAGTGTCGCCACTTTCTATACGTTTAGCAGCATACTTTTTAGCAATGGCAGAAGTGATAGAAGAGTCTAATCCACCAGAAAGTAAAACTCCGTAAGGAACATCACTCATTAATTGACGGTGAACAGCAGCTTCTAAAGCGTCACGTAGTTCATCAATTGATGTTTGGTTGTCTTTAACAGCTTCGTACTCCATCCAGTCTCTAGAGTACCAACGTTGTAAACCGTCTTCACGAGTGTAGTAATGACCCGGAGGAAATACTTCAATTTTGTTACAAACTCCTTCTAAAGCTTTTAGTTCAGAAGCGACATAAAAAGTTCCTTTTTTATCCCATCCCATATACAATGGAATAATTCCCATATGGTCACGGGCAATTAAGTATTCGTCAGTAATAGAATCGTAGATTGCAAAACCAAAAATACCGTTTAATTCATCTAAAAACTCAACACCTTTTTGTTTGTAGAGAGCAATAATAACCTCACAATCAGATTGTGTTAAAAATGTGTGTTTTCCGTTAAATTGTGGGCGTAATTCTTTGTGGTTGTAAATTTCTCCATTAGCAGCTAGGACAAAACGACGATCTTCACTAAATAAAGGTTGTTGTCCAGAAGCAGGATCTACAATAGCTAAACGTTCATGAGCCATAATAGCTTTTTCATCGCTATAAATACCGCTCCAGTCTGGACCACGGTGTCTAATTTTCTTTGACATTTCTAAGATTTGAGGTCTTAGTTGTTCAGTTTTTTCTTTTAAATCAAATGCACATACAATTCCACACATAGTTTTATATTTTTAATTAGTATCTCGAAATAGAATCAAGAAACATATTTTGTTTTTTCGTTTATTATTTCGATACAAATAACCGAATGATGTTTTTTTTTGAAAACAATATTTGTTGTTTGGGTTATAAATTAAAACTTATATGTTGTTATTTGTGTTAATATGTAATCGTTTTGTGGTTGTTTTGATTTTTAAACTTACTTTTTTTGATTTTTTAGAAATAAACTGAAATAAAAATTTGGATTTTTAAAAATCTGTTATACATTTGCTTCATAATGATGAAACAATTATTAAATAACTGGTGGTGGAGAACTCATAACTTACGTTAGTGAGACCATACCGTTATATCCATAATACAACGAAAAGGCTTATCTCATGATAAGCCTTTTTTTTTATAATAAAATTAAAAATGAATAAAATAAAGTTTACAACAATATCTAAACAACAATTAGCAGATACAATTACTCCTGTAAGTTTGTATTTAAAAACAAGAGATAAATATGCAAATAGTTTATTGTTAGAAAGTTCAGATTATCATAGTAAAGAGAATAGTTACTCATTTTTATGTATTGAGCCTTTAATAACAATTAAAGCAGATGGAAATGATATTTCATTTTCATATCAAAAAAAGGAGTTAGAAAGAAAGGCTATAGACCGTAATTTTTATGACTATTTTGATAATTATAGTAGTTTGATAGATGTTGATTGTACTGAAGAAGTCAAATCGTTTAATGGCTTATATGGATATACAACTTTTGATGCTGTTCAATATTTTGAAACTATAAAATTGAATTCAAAAAAAGCACCATCAGAAATACCTATGTTGCAGTATAGTTTCTTTCGATTTATAATTGCAATTAATCATTTTAAAAATGAAATGATTTTAATAGAGAATATTCCAGAAGGAGAAGAATCTCGATTATCAGAAATCTCGAATTTGGCTAATTCACAATCCTTTGCAAAGTATCAATTCAATTTTGAAGGAAGTGAAACTTCTAATATTACAGATGAAGACTTTAAAAATAGTGTAACCAAAGCCAAAGAGCATTGTAAAAGAGGAGATGTGTTTCAATTGGTATTATCACGTCAGTTTCAACAAAAATTTAAAGGAGATGAGTTCAATGTATATAGAGCGTTACGATCTATAAATCCATCACCGTATTTGTTTTATTTCGATTATGGAAGTTTTAAATTGATGGGTTCATCGCCTGAAGCTCAGATAAAAATTAATGCAAAAGAAGCTATTATAAATCCAATTGCAGGAACATTTAGAAGAACGGGAGATGATGCAAAAGATACTGAGTTAGCAAAAGAATTAGCAAACGATCCTAAGGAAAATGCAGAACATGTAATGTTGGTAGATTTAGCTAGAAACGATTTAAGTAAGCACGCTACAAATGTTACAGTAGAAACCTATAAAGAAGTACAGTATTTTAGTCATGTAATTCATTTGGTATCTACGGTTACTGGGAAAATTACTGGAAATCCAATAGAAATTGTAGGAGATACTTTTCCTGCTGGAACTCTAAGTGGTGCTCCAAAATACAAAGCAATGGAATTGATAGATACATATGAAAATCAAACACGTGGATTTTATGGAGGTTGTGTTGGATTTATTGGACTAAATGGAGATGTAAATCAGGCCATTGCAATACGTTCGTTTGTAAGTAAAAACAATACGTTGTTTTATCAAGCTGGAGCAGGAATAGTTATCAATTCAAAAGAAGAAAATGAGTTGCAAGAAGTAAATAATAAATTGGCGGCCTTAAAGAAGGCTTTGGTGTTAGCGGAAGAAATATAAAATGAAGAAAATAAATGTCAATTTAGCGGATGTGTTAGATAAAGAGAGTTTTCATAATGTTTTTGCATTAGCATTTAGTTTTCCAAATTATTATGGGAAAAACATGGATGCTTGGATAGATTCTGTTGATGATTATTGTAGTGAATACAAAATGGTTGTATTAGAATTAAAGAACAGTGAAATATTAAAAAAAACGAATAGAAAAATTTTAAACGATTTATTGGAGTGTTCGGCTTTTGTCAATTATAGAAGATTAAAAAGAGGAGATAATCCATCGTTAATCATTTCAATGAATTAATAAGTGAGTCTATCAAAAAATAACGATATGTACTCGTCATTCAATACTTAAAAAAAATGAAAATATTAATACTAGATAATTACGATTCGTTTACCTATAACTTGGTACACTATGTAGAAGATATAACTGGAGAATTACCTGACGTCTATCGTAATGATGAAATTTCAATTGATGAAATTAAAAATTACGATGCTATTATTTTATCGCCTGGTCCTGGAATTCCAGATGAGGCAGGTATTTTAAAAGAAACGATTAAAACTTACGCGGGAAAGATTCCAATTTTTGGTGTGTGTTTAGGTTTACAGGCAATCACAGAAGTTTTTGGTGGTGAATTAGAAAACTTAAATGATGTATTTCATGGAGTAGCTACAGAGATGAAAGTTTTAAAGGATGATTGTATTACTTTTAAAGATATTCCAAAAACATTTGAAGCAGCACGATACCATTCATGGATTGCTTCGCATACAAATTTTCCAGAAGAATTAGAAATAACAGCTATTGATGATAATGAAAGTATAATGGCATTGCGTCACAAAATACATCATTTAGAAGCTGTGCAATTTCACCCAGAAAGTATCTTAACACCAGAAGGGAAAAAGATGATTCAAAATTTTATTAATTCAGTTGAAAGTCTAAAGCTTCAAGCTTAAAGCCATTGAAATGAAAAAAATATTAAATACGCTTTTCGAACAAAAACGATTGACTAAAGAACAATCGAAAGAAGTACTTATAAATATAGCTCAAGAAAAATATAATGCGTCTCAAATAGCTGCATTTATTACAGTATTTTTGATGCGTCCAGTTTCTGTAGATGAATTATCTGGATTTAGAGAAGCTTTATTGGAATTAGCCATAAAAGTTGATTTGTCAGATTTTAATACTATTGATTTATGTGGTACAGGAGGAGATGGGAAAAATACATTTAACATTTCAACTCTAACTTCATTTATTGTTGCAGGAACAGGAAACAAAGTAGCCAAGCATGGTAACTATGGAGTATCGTCTGCTTCTGGATCATCAAATATGTTGGAGTTTTTAGGATACCAATTTACTAATGATGAATCAGTATTAAAACGACAGTTAGATGAAGCAAATATTTGTTTTTTACACGCTCCATTATTCCATCCAGCAATGAAGGTAGTAGCTCCAATACGAAGAGAGTTGGGAGTAAAAACGTTTTTTAATATGTTAGGTCCTTTAGTAAATCCGAGTGCGCCACAAAATCAATTAGTAGGGGTGTTCAATTTAGAGGTTGCTAGAGTATATAATTATATGTTGCAACAGTCTAGTGTAAATTACGGAGTGGTACATGCATTAGATGGTTATGATGAGATTTCGTTAACGGGTGATTTCAAATTGTTTACTAAAGAGGCAGAACAACAAATTTCGCCATCAGATTTAGGTCAAAAACAAATATTACAATCAGATATTTTTGGAGGAGACACAGTAGCAGAAGCAGCGAAAATATTTGTAGATATTATTAACGGAAAAGGAACAGAACAACAAAATAATGTAGTGCTAACAAATACGGCATTTGCATTAAAAACATTTGATAAAAATAAAAGTTTTGAAGTTGCTTTTGAAGAAGCAAAAGATTCATTGTTTGGATTAAAAGCAAAAAAATCATTAGAAAAACTAGTAAGTTAAAATGACAATTTTAGATAAAATAATAGCGTTTAAAAAAACAGAAGTAGCAAAAATAAAAGCTGAAGTTCCTGTTAAGAAGTTGGTGGAGAGTCCAAACTTTAAAAATTCATCATTTTCATTAAAAAAATCTTTATTACAAGTTGGTTCAACAGGAATCATTGCTGAGTTTAAACGTCAATCTCCGTCAAAAGGAATTATAAACGATAAGGCTACAGTTGTAGAAGTTACTGAAGGGTATTTAGATGCTAATGTAGCAGCGCAATCTATTTTAACTGATACTTCTTTTTTTGGAGGTTCTATGGCAGATTTATTAGAAGCTAGAACAGTAAATCAAGTAAAACCAATTTTAAGAAAAGATTTTATTGTAGATGGTTTTCAAATTGTAGAGGCTAAAGCTATTGGAGCAGATGTAGTATTGTTGATAGCTGCTTGTTTAACCAAACAAGAATTGAAAAACTATGGACAGTTAGCATCAGATTTAGGTTTGGAAGTTTTATATGAGGTACATACACAAGAAGATTTAGATAAAATAAATGATTTAGATAATAAGATTATTGGTATTAACAATCGAAATCTTAAAACTTTCGAAGTAGATTTAGAACATTCGATAAAGTTAGCAGGTCAAATTCCAGATACAGCTCTAAAAGTTTCAGAAAGTGGAATTTCAGATCCTAGAATTATTACAGGATTAAAAGAGCATGGGTTTCAAGGTTTCTTAATAGGAGAAAACTTCATGAAAACAGAAAACCCAGGTGAGGCGTGTAAAGAGTTTATCAGCCAAATTAGATAAGGTATGAAACTGAAAGTATGTGGAATGAAATATGTAGAAAATATCCAGCAAGTAGCAGGTTTACAACCAGACTATTTAGGATTCATTTTTTACGATAAATCAAAAAGAAATTTTGAAGGAATTATTCCACAATTACCTAAAGGTATTAAGAAAACGGGGGTTTTTGTAAACGAGTATTTAGAAATAGTAATTTCTCTTGTTGAAGAATATAAGCTAGAAGCAGTTCAGTTACATGGAGATGAATCAGTAACTTATATTGAAAGTTTAAAAGAGCATTTACCTAAAGTTGAACTTATTAAAGTTTTTGGAATTAAAGACGAATTTGACTTTGAAATACTTAAACCATACGAGGCAGTTGTTGATTATTTCTTGTTTGATACTAAAGGAAAAGAAAGAGGAGGTAATGGAGTTACATTCGATTGGTCGGTCTTAAAAAATTACAATTCAACAAAACCATTTTTTTTAAGTGGAGGTATTGGATTGGAAGAAATAAAAGAAGTACAAAACATTATTAAAACAGATTTACCAATTTATGCACTAGACGTAAATAGTAAGTTTGAAAAAGAAGCTGGTTTAAAATCGGTAAAAAAAATAAAGAAATTTAAAAATGAAATTTCAACCAACTAAAGAAGGATATTACGGACAGTTTGGAGGAGCATTTATTCCAGAATTATTACATCCAAACGTAAAAGAGTTAGAAGATAATTATTTGAAGATTCTTGGTTCAGAGGCTTTTCAAAAAGAATATAAAGATTTGTTACAACATTACGTTGGAAGACCAAGTCCATTATATTTAGCAAAACGATTGTCTGAAAAATATGGAGCTACTATTTATTTAAAACGCGAAGATTTAAACCATACGGGAGCTCATAAAGTGAATAATACTATAGGGCAAATTTTGGTAGCAAAGCACTTAGGGAAAACTAAAATTATAGCTGAAACTGGTGCAGGACAGCATGGTGTTGCAACAGCTACAGTATGTGCTTTGATGGATTTAGAATGTGTGGTTTTTATGGGAGAAACCGATATTAAACGTCAAGCTCCGAATGTAGCTCGTATGAAAATGTTAGGAGCAAAAGTAGTTCCAGCTACTAGTGGTAGTAAAACATTAAAAGATGCAACCAATGAAGCAATTCGTTATTGGATTCAAAACCCAGAAACGTATTATTTAATAGGATCTGTAGTTGGTCCGCACCCATATCCAGATATGGTAGCACGTTTGCAAGCGGTGATTTCAGAAGAAATGAAAGCCCAATTAAAAGAACAAACAGGAAAAGAAAATCCAGATACAGTAATAGCTTGTGTTGGAGGAGGGTCAAATGCAGCTGGAGCTTTTTATCATTATTTAGATGATGAAGAAGTGGAACTAATAGCAGTGGAAGCAGCAGGACTAGGAGTTAATTCAGGAGAAAGTGCAGCAACTTCACAATTAGGAGAGGTAGGAGTAATACATGGAAGTAAAACAATTTTGATGCAAGACGAGTATGGTCAAATAGTAGAGCCTTATTCTATTTCAGCAGGATTAGATTATCCTGGAGTTGGTCCTTTGCATGCATATTTACATGAAACAAGCAGGGCTAAGTTTATGAATGCAACCGATAAAGAAGCGTTAGAAGCAGCTTATGAGTTAACAAAAATTGAAGGAATTATTCCTGCATTAGAAAGTGCACATGCCTTAGCTGTTTTACCAAAAATGGATTTGAAAAAAGAACAAACCATTATTATTAACTTATCAGGTAGAGGAGATAAAGATTTAGAAACCTATATTAAGCATTTAGAGGAGTAATCATGAATTCAGTAAAAAATATATTTCAAGAGAAAAGCCAAGATCTATTATCTATTTTCTTTACAGCGGGTTTCCCAAAATTAGAAGACACTACCAAAATAATAGCCGAGTTAGGTTCAAGTGGTGTAGATTTTATAGAAGTAGGTTTGCCATATTCAGACCCATTAGCCGACGGACCAACAATACAACATAGTAGTTCAGTAGCATTGAATAATGGAATGAACTTGGATGTGATATTTGAGCAATTAATGGCTATTAAAGATACTAATAAGACACCGTTAGTTTTAATGGGGTATTTGAATCAAATTATAAAATATGGGGAACATGAATTTTGTCAAAAGGTAAAAGAATGCGGTATAGATACTGTGATTATTCCAGATTTACCAATGATTGAATATGAGAATCATTACAACGAATTATTTGATAATTATGGAATAACCAATGTGTTTTTAATAACGCCTCATACATCAGAAGAAAGAATTCGTAAGATAGATTCTCTAACAAATGCATTTATTTATGTAGTAGCATCAGCTTCAATTACTGGAGCAAAAGGAGAAATTTCTCAACAACAAATAGATTATTTTAATCGAATAAATGCCATGAATTTACAAAGTAAGTTAATTGTTGGTTTTGGAATTTCTGATAATAAAACATTTACTACAGCTTGTACGCATATGAATGGAGCAATTATAGGTTCGGCATTTATAAAAGAGTTGGGAAAAAACGGAGTTGATAATATTTCAACATTTATTTCAGGAATTAAAAATTAACTGTTAAGAAAAACTTAAAGTTCTTAAAGGCATTATTGAATGTTATAAATTAGTGGTTTATAACACAAACAATAATGTCTAAGAAACCTTTTTCCATACTAGCAGCATTTTTATGCTCCAGCTTTTTAGTAGCACAAAACACTTTTATTCGAAAACCAGAAATAAGTCCAGATGCATCTCAAATGGCATTTTCATACCAAGGAGACATTTGGACTTATAATTTTGGAAACCAACAACAAACAAGACTTACTATTCATAAGGCTTATGAAAGTAATCCTGTTTGGAATACAAGTGGAACTGAAATTGCTTTTTCTTCAAATAGAAAAGGTAATGCTAACATTTTTACAACTTCAATAAACGGAGGTTTACCTAAGCAATTAACATATTACCCAACAGCTAATATTCCAACTGATTGGACTAAAGATGGGGATGTTTTATTTAATACAAGGAGAGTTTATAGAGGTCCAGAATGGGACGGACAAATGTATTCTGTTAATCAACTGGGAGGAACTCCAAGTAGATTGTTAACAGCGTATGGTGAAGATGCTCAATTATCACCAAATGGTAAGTTTATAGCTTTTGTAAAAGGAGCTTGTCGAATTGCTCGTGAGGACTATTCAGGTTCTGCACAAAGAGATATTTGGATTTATAATGTACAAACAAAACAGTACAACCAAATAACTACAAGTAATAAAAATGATCATTCACCAGCTTGGGATGCTGCAGGAAATTTATATTATATAGGAGCTAAAAGCGGTCGCTATAATATTTATAAGCAATCAATTACTGCAAACGGAACTGTAAATGGCTCAGCTACACAATTAACATCACATAAAAAAGATGGAGTTCGTACATTTTCAGTAAGTAACAATGGAACAATTGTTTACTTAAGTGGAATGAATATTTTTAAATTAGAAAACGGAAAGGCTCAAAAAGTTAATTTAAAAATTTATTCAGATAATCGTTTTGAACAAGAAGTAACTAAAACAGTATCTAATAAAATATCTGGTTATGCTGTATCTCCTGATGGTAAAAAAGTTGCATTGGAGATTAACGGAGAAATTTTTGTTAAAGAAAATAATAAAGAAAAGAAGCGTTCTAACAATGTAAGTAAACACCCTTTTAGAGATCGTAGTCCACAATGGTTAGATGATAAAACGGTTGTTTTTATGTCAGATAGAGATGGGCATTATGAATTATATAGTGTAGTTTCGAAGGATACTTTAGTAGGGTTACAAAGAAGTTTAAAAACGGAAGTAACTAAATTAACATCAAGTAAAGAAGATGTTGATAATCCAATAGTATCACCTAATGGAAAAAAAATAGCTTATCAAGTAGGAAGAGGTACTTTAATGATTGCTGATATCAAAGATGGAAAAATTGTAAAACCACAAGTTTATTCAGATTCATGGGCACCAACTGAAGATTTTTCTTGGAGTCCAGATAGTAAGTATATTGCATATTCTCAAGAAGATTTAGATTTTGATAGTGAAATATTTATCCAATCTGTAGCAGATAAAAACAAGAAAATGAATGTTTCTATGCACCCTCGTAGTGATAGAAGTCCTGTTTGGAGTGCTGATGGAAAGAAATTAGCTTTTATTTCTAATAGAAATGGAATTAATTATGATGTATGGATGGTATGGTTGCAAAAAGAAGATTGGGAAAAATCAAAAGTAGATCATAAAGAAGGAGCATATTACCCAGAAAAGAAAGAAGATAAAAAATCTGGTAAAAAAGGAAAGAAAGGTAAAAAGAAGAAAAAAGTAAACGTAAAGATAGATTCTGATAGAATTTTTGATCGTTTAGTACAAGTAACTTCTTTACAAGATAATGAGTTCGGACCAATGTTTAGTGCCGATAGTGAGTTTATCTATTTTTCAGCAACAAACCCAGCAACTAAAAAAAGAGGTTTGTATAAGATTAAGTGGGATGGAACTAAGTCTAAAGCAATAAAAGGAGTATCAAGAGCAGGAGGTTTCACCCTAAATAACAAGAAAGCTTACTTTGTTTCAGGGGGAAGATTAAAACAAATGAATACTAAATCTGATAAAGTAACAGGTTTACCACATTCAGCTACGTATACTGTAAATAAAGAAAAAGAATATGCTCAAGTTTTTGATGAAGGAATAAGAGCTTTAACTGCAGGTTTCTATGATCCAGAGTTTCACGGATATGATTGGAAAAGTTTAGTTAAAAAGTATAGACCTTGGGTATTATCGGCATCAACTCAACAAGATTATTCATACATGTATAATTTATTGTTAGGACAGTTAAATGCAAGTCATATGGGGTATAGAGGAAGTGCTCCAAGAAATACAAGCGAGAAAATAGGATTACTAGGTTTAGAAGTAGAAAATGCTAAAGATGGAGCTCGTGTAAAGTATGTTTTAAACAATACCGTGGCTAGTAAGTCGAAAAGTAAATTAAACATTGGAGATGTAATTACTCACGTAAATGGGCAAAAAATTCAAAAGAACACAAACTTTTATAGTTTATTAAAGAATACTCAAGGAAATGAAGTCTTATTAACTTTAAAGGGAGATAAAGAAATAGTAATTCGTCCACAAAGTTCAATTAGAAGAGCACAATATGAGGCTTGGATTGAGTCTAGAAAAAAGCTAGTAGATCAATATTCAAATGGACAATTAGGATATATCCATATTCAAGGGATGAATACTCCAAGTTTT
This sequence comes from Tenacibaculum aiptasiae, assembly GCF_965221665.1. Classification (NCBI taxonomy): domain Bacteria; kingdom Pseudomonadati; phylum Bacteroidota; class Flavobacteriia; order Flavobacteriales; family Flavobacteriaceae; genus Tenacibaculum; species Tenacibaculum aiptasiae. The sequence goes on along the minus strand of NZ_CBDCSN010000002.1, from coordinate 398,784 downwards.
GAACGTTTTGAAAGAGAATTAAAAGCAAGTGGGTATGGTAAAAAAGGAATTGTAATTGATGTTCGCTATAACGGAGGTGGATGGACTACAGACCGATTAATGGCAGTGTTAAATGTAGATCAACATGCATATACAATACCAAGAGGAGCAGCAAAAAGCTTAAAGAATAATAAAAAGTTTACAAAAAACTATCCTTTTAACGAGCGTGCAATTTTATCAGTAAATACAAAGCCAGTTGTAGCTTTATGTAATGAGAACAGTTATTCAAATGCAGAAATCTTTTCACATGCATTTAAGAACTTAGGATTAGGAAAGTTAGTTGGGCAACCAACATTTGGAGCTGTAATTTCTACAGGAGGAAAAGGCTTACAAAACGGATTTATTCGTATGCCATTTAGAGCTTGGTTTGTGAAAAAATCAGGAAAGAATATGGAAAATGAAGCTCCAGCTGTACCAGATTATTTAGTAAAGAATGCACCAGGATGGAAGGAAAGAAATGAAGATGCACAATTAAAGAAAGCAGTTGAGGTATTACTAAAAGATTTGAAATAAACGAAGTAAGTTTAAAACAAATAAAATGAAGCGTAGAATTTAAATTCTACGCTTTTTTTATGACTATTTTTGCCTTATGATGGAGATAATGGAAAAAGATTTATTAGAAAAATTAAAGTCAAATTTTGGATATGATAGTTTTCGATTAGAACAACAAAAGATCATCGAAAACATACTAAATAAAAGAGATACGTTGGTTATTATGCCAACAGGTGGAGGAAAATCTATTTGTTATCAATTACCAGCATTATTCTTCAAAGGTATTACCTTAGTTATTTCACCATTAATAGCATTAATGAAAGATCAGGTCGATAGTTTAAAAGCTAACGGAATACCTGCAACGTATTATAACAGTAGTCAATCAGTAGAAGAGCAACAAAAAGTATTTGATGCTATTGTAAATAAAAATGTAAAATTGGTATATGTAGCTCCAGAGAGTTTACCTCTGTTGCAAAATATTTTAACCCAATCTTATATTAGCTGTGTTGCTATAGATGAAGCACATTGTATATCGGCTTGGGGGCATGACTTTAGACCTTCATATAAGCAACTATCATTTTTAAAAAAGTCACTGCCAGAAGTACCAATTGTTGCATTAACAGCAACAGCAGATAAAGCTACACAAGAAGACATTTTAGAACAATTGGCTATACCTAATGCGACTAAATATGTAAGTTCATTTAATAGAAAGAATATAAGTTTAGAAGTGCGTCCTGCAAATGATAGGATTAAACAAATTATTCAATTTATCAATCGACGGCCCAAAGAATCGGGTATTGTTTACTGTTTAAGTAGGAAAGCAACAGAACAATTAGCATCGAAACTTAAGCAGAATAATATAGATGCAAAGGCATATCATGCAGGGTTAACTTTTGAAGAAAGAGCAAAAACACAGGAAGATTTTATAAAGGATGATGTTACTATTATTTGTGCAACAATAGCATTTGGTATGGGAATAGATAAGTCCAATGTACGTTGGGTAATTCATTATAACATGCCCAAAAACATAGAAGGCTATTATCAAGAAATTGGACGTTCTGGACGTGATGGTTTACCTGCAAATGCATTGTTATTTCATAGTTATGCTGATGTAATTCAATTACGACAATTTATAGCTAATACAGGGAATAAAGAGGTACAAGAAGCTAAGTTAGATCGGATGAAGCAGTTTGCAGAAGCAACTGTGTGTAGACGAAAAATTTTACTGAGTTATTTTGGAGAGTTAATAGAAGAAAACTGTGGAAATTGTGATGTTTGTAAAAATCCACCAAAGTTTTTTGACGGCACCATCATAGCACAAAAAGCATTATCGGCTATATACCGATTACAACAAAAAGAAGCCATGGGTACAGTAATTGATGTACTTAGAGGAGCAAAAAATGCAACGGTTTTAGATAAAAAATATCAAACATTAAAAACTTATGGAGTAGGTAATGATATATCTTGGAAAGACTGGCAACATTATATAATTCAATTAATAAATCAAGGATATTGTCAAATAGCATTTCACTTAAATAATACATTACAGTTAACAGAATTTTCAAAAAAAATACTTTTTAACGGAGAGAAAATCCAGTTAACAATTCCGAAAGAAATTAGTAAAGAAGAAAAATTAGTAAGAACTAAAGCTAAACGAACAACTAAGGTGGTTCGAGATACATTATTTGAACGCTTAAGAAAATTGAGATATAAGATAGCGCAAGAGGAAGATATAGCAGCCTATTTAGTGTTTAGTGATGCTACGTTAAGAGAACTAGAAAATGAAAGACCACAAACCGATAGTGAGTTTTTAGCTATAAGTGGGGTAGGTCAGCGAAAATTAGAAGTATATGGTGGTGAGTTTATGGAAGAGATAAGAACTTTTTTACAAGAAAAAAAGCGAGGTAGAAAAGACACAACATTAGAAACATATAATTTATATAAAGAAGGCTTTTCAATTGAAGAAATTGCAGAGAAAAGAGGTTTAAAGTCACCAACAGTATTTTCCCACTTATCTAAATTATACTTAGAAGGAAAAGATGTAAGTTTAGATGAGTTTATATCAGCAGATGAATTAAAGTTAATAGCCAATGCAAAAAAAGTGCTGAGAAATGAAACAGCGTTAAAACCTTATTTTGAGTTTTTAGGAGAGAAAATTCCTTATGAACAAATAAGGGTTGGACTTACCATTTTACAAAAGAAAAGATAGTTTTAAAAGTAATGGAAGATTCTCAATTACCAATAGATTTTACAAGTAGTGAAGCTTTAAAATTAAAAGAGCAAATACTTAACTTAGAAAAGGAAATAAAAAAAGTTAGAGAAAAATTATTGCCTTTCGAGCAATTATTGCGAAATGCTATAGCTGATTTAATAGTAGAAGAAAGGGAATTGGTAGTTCTATACAAAAAACAGAAAAAAGCAAAAAAAGAAAAACGATTAGAACAAAAGCGTAGAGGAAAAAATTATAAAGAGCCCAAAGGATTAAAAGTAATACAAAAAGAAAAAGTTAGCATAGCTAAAGAAGATGTAAAGGAGAAAAAAAGATTGTATAAAGAAGCTATGTTATATGTACATCCAGATAAGTTTTCAATGAATGGAGAAGAAGAAACATTGGCAACAGATATTACAACTAAACTAATAGAAATCTACCAAACGGGAACTCTAGAAGAGTTAAAAGAGTATCATTCATATATATTTAGTGGGAATTTAGGAGTTAAAATACCAGAAGGCATTATAACTAAGTCAGAAACGAATAGCAATAACTATTTAAAAAATGAACTTGTACGTTTAGAAAAAGAGTTAGATAAATTATTAAATAGCTATACAAACAAAGTTCTAAATGAATATGACAAGCCTATGTTGTTTGTAGATGAACTAAAAGCATATTATAAAGACAGGATTTTTAAGCTAAAAAAGAGAACTCGAACAAAATAAAACTACATCCAATTATTTAAGATGCCGTTTAAATGTTTTTTATTCAGTTTTCAATTGATCCATTTCTTTAATAAGGTCATCTAATTTAGAAATTTGAGTAGCGTATAAAATTTTAGTAGAAATATTATAAACTACAAAGCCTATAACAGATACACAAACTGCGATAAGAAAACCAACACTAATCATTTTTAATAAAGAAGTATCGCTAGAAATAAATTTTGAAAGAAAACTCTTTTCTTTAAGATTATAAGCAAGAATAAATATTGATAAAACAGCTGCAGGAATCGCAAAAACAAAAAGTTTTTTAGTCGATTTCATAATAATACTAATAATGTATCTGTATTGTTTTAGATAAGATAAGTTATCAGATTTAACATCAATATCTTTAAATTTTTTCAAAAGGTTACTGTTAAAAAAGTACAAGCATAAAATTAAAAAAGCAGCATATAAACCAATGATTACTTCAGAAAGTAATGTCATTCCTATTACAATAATTATGGCCATTGGAATAAGCCCTTTGTTGTCAATTTCATAAGTGCGTTTAATTTTATTGATAATAGATTTTGATTTCTGATTGTACAAATTATTTATTTTAGGAGCAATTAACGATTGTTCATTAATAAAAGCTTCAGTCCATATTTTCTCAATTGATTTTTCCATCTAGTAATATTTTTAATTGTTTTTTAATTCTGTTAATACGTACACCAATATTGTTAGCGCTAGTTCCAATAATTGCTGCAATTTCTTTGTTAGGGTTTTCTTCTAAATAAAGCAGGATTATCGCTCTATCTAGTTCCGACAATTTTTTAATAGCATCATATAACAAATTCAAATTTTCATCTTTAAAAGCAGCGTTTTTATCAGTATCTTCATGAAAAACTTCAATCCTATTAGCTCTTCTTTTGTTTTTTTTAGAAAGCGTTAAACAAATGTTTAAAGTAATTCTATATATCCAAGTAGACCATTTTGATTTATTTTGAAAAGCATCTCTACTTTTCCAAATCTGTAAGCAAGCTTCTTGATAAAAATCCTCGAAGTCTTCTTCAGAGTCAGTATAAGCTCTACATATTTTAATAATAATACCCGCATGAGGTAAAATAGATGTTATATAAAAATCGTTACTCAAAATTGTTTTTTGTTGATTAGTAAATCGAGAATTTAAATTATTACAAGAATAAAGAAAAAAATAAAAATATTTTATTTTCAGAAATTATTGAAAGTTAAGAAAAAAGATATATATTTGCAGTATGAAGTTAGAAGACGCGAAATTAAAATACATTCATACTTGGGGTAGTTTGGCTACAAACTGGGGAATTAATAAAACCATGGCACAGGTGCATGCGTTGTTATTAGTATCTACGAAACCATTATCTGCCGATGAGATTATGGATACTTTAAAAATATCTCGCGGAAATGTAAACATGAACGTAAGAGCGTTGATTGATTGGGGAATTGTAAGTAAAGAATTAGTAGTAGGAGAACGCAAAGAGTTTTTTGTAGCAGGAAAAGATATTTGGGAGTTATTTAAGCAAGTAACAAAAGAGCGTAAGAAAAGAGAAATAGAACCTGTATTAAAGGTTTTAGAGGATTTGAAAAATGGAGTAGAAGAAAACTCAGAAGATGCAGAAGAGTTTAAAAAGCTAATGAATGATCTTTCATCGGTAACAACAACAGTAAATGGTATTTTAGATAAAGCAATTAAAGCTGATGAGCATTGGTTGTTATCTAATTTTACTAAAATGATAAAAAAGTAAAAAAATTTACAAATAAACTTTCAATAATTTCTGAAAATATGAAATATATAGGAATTTTAATACATGTTAATCGAGTAATTGTATGGTCTACTTTAATATTATATGCTACTATTTTCTTAGGATTATGTGCTCAAATAGTATTAGGGTGTTCACAAGTTTTAACAGGAATAGTTTTATTGTATTTTATAAAAAACTTCTCGAAAAAAAATCAGAAAAGGCTAAAATTTTATTGGGGTTTTGTAATAACTTATGGGATTCTTTGGTTGACAGATTTTATAAATTTTTATGATGATTTTGTAATTATTGCTAAGATTATTTTGCCTTTAAGCATTGCAGGTTATTTCACTTTCATTTTAGAATCAATAAAAAAAGAACTATGAATCAAGTAACCTACATAATTTATGTTTTGCTATCAATCCTTATTGTAATTAAGGTTGGAAATGAATGTTATAGTAATGGTAAAATTTACATCTTAAATTATTTTCCAAAGGATGTAAACTTCGGTAATGGAATCAATAAATTGCTAAGAACTACCTATTATTTATTAAACATTGGTTTGGTTATATGGAGCCTAAATTCAATGAAAGAAATCATCACTTCTACGGATGTTATAAAAGAGATTACTAATAGATTAAGTTATGTGTTCTTAATAGTAGGCTCTCTTCATTTTATCAATATTTATACGGTCTATTTAATTCATAAACATTTAAAGAAAAAGTAATATGGAAATTCAACTAAAAGAAAACTGGAAAAAAATTAAAGAACATTTTAGAAAAAGCAGACAAGAAAATATGCATGTTTCTATAGCTTCAGTTAATGCTAATAATGAGCCTACAGTAACTCCAATAGGTTCTTTGTTTTTAAACGATGATCAAACGGGGTTTTATTTTGAAAAATTTGCAACCAAGCTAAAGGAGAATAAAAAGACAAACAAAAATATATGTGTGCTTGCGGTAAATACCAATAAATGGTTTTGGTTAAAATCATTGTTTTTAGGCAAGTTTTTAGAATATCCAGGAGTAAAGTTATATGGTGAATTAGGAATTAAAAGAGATGCAAATGAATCGGAATTCCGAGCAATGCAGCGTAGGGTTAGGAAAGCAAAACTATTAAAAGGATATACATATTTATGGAAAGACATGAGTATGGTAAGAGAAATAAAATTTACAAAGGCAGAGAAAATAAATCTCGCAAGAATGACAAGAAAATTATAAATCACTAAAAATAGCAATATGAACACTTCATTAGAATTAATAGCTTACATCATTTATTTACCTATTAGTATAGGACTTACAACATTTGTGTCACAGCATTTATTTAAAAATAGTAAAATATTTATGTTGGATATTTTTCATCAAAAAGTAGAAATCGCAATGGCTACAAATAAACTTTTTAAAATAGGTTTCTATTTATTAAATATAGGTTTTGCTTTGCGAATTATAGAAATATACAGCTTAACAGGTTATAAAGATTTAGTAGAAACACTAAGTTCAAAAATTGGAGGTTTTTCTATTTACTTAGGACTTGTAATGATCTTCTTTATTTTGTTTTTCTTAAAAGGAAGAAAAGCAAGTAAAGAAGGTAATTTAAAAATTGAAAAAGAAAAGTTATAGGGAAAGTTGCTAATCGCTATATTGAAAAAGAAGAAAACCTCATAGATCTTGTATTTATGAGGTTTACGAAGTGTTTAATTAAAGACTAAAATTATGAGTTTTTTAAAAGCAGAATGGAGAAAATTATTGATGGTAAACTACCAAATAAACCCTGTAGTTTTAAAGCCATTTGTACCTAATGGAACAGAATTAGATTTCTATAAAGATAAATGCTATATAAGTCTAATTGGTTTTATGTTTAAGAATACAAAACTGTTGGGGCTTAAAATACCATTTCATATAAATTTTGAAGAAGTAAACCTACGCTTTTATGTAAAAAGAAAAGAGAATGGAGTTTATAAAAGAGGAGTGGTTTTTATTAAAGAGATAGTACCAAAACCAGCCATAACTTTTGTTGCTAACACAATTTATAATGAGAATTACGAAACCTTACCAATGAAGCATGAATGGAATGAAAAAGACGGGAATTTAAATATCTCCTATCAATGGAAAACTAAGGGAAAGTGGAATCTAATTGAAGCAGTAGTTAAAAATGAACAGCTTGAAATGAAAGATAATTCAGAAGTAGAATTTATTTCAGAACATTACTGGGGGTATGCCAAAAATAAAGCACAAACTACAGAATACGAAGTAAAGCATCCTAAATGGAAATATTACCCTTTAAAGAGTTACAATATCAATGTAGATTTCTTAGCTAGTTATGGAAGAGACTTTGAATTTTTAAATGAATTACAACCAGCTTCTGTTTTTTATTAGAAGGTTCAGAAATATCAGTAAAAAACAAAACAATACTATGAGTTATATATAATACAGAGGTTGTAAATAACCTCTATATTTTAATAGTAAATTCGTTTAGTAAACTAAAATCTTATCAGTTTTAATAACAGCTTCATCAGATAAAATTTCTATTTGGAAATTTTGAGATTTAATTAAATCAATGATGTTTTTCTCAAGTAAATTCTCAGATCCTTCAATCCGAAGTACATTATCAATATCCTCAATGTCAATAGACCATTTAAAAATATCGGGATGTTTATTAAGTATAGGTTCTAAAGATTGAACTTTTTTTTCTGAATCAATATTGGTTTGAAAAATTAGTGGTTCCATAGTTTACTCTATATCAGTTTTAGATGAGGTACCTTGTTCTGGATTCATTTTTCGTTCAAGATATTCACTGTAATATTTATCGCCTTCTTCTTTCCAAAATTTGTCATAGTGTTTCCACTTAGAAAAATCGGTTTTACCGTTCTTTTCACATTTACATTTATGATGTGATTTTTTACCGCTACCGCCACCACAGCCTCCAATTAAAATTCTTAAAAGAATAAATAACCCCACAGCTTGCCAATAAGTAAGTGTAGTAAATCCAAAAATTTCAGGCATTAACCAGTTCCATAACCACATTATAACAAAGCCAAATAAAATAGCTAAACCTGTAATGAATATACCTCCAAAGATGATGATGGCTGCAATTTCTAAGGGCGATTTTTTTCTAAATTTATGAGTGAAAAAATTTGTCATGATTCAATAATTTTATGTTTTTGTATTTCTTGTTCTATTTTTTTATATAAAATTCCAATGGCTCTGTGTCTTCTTGACATTAGTGTCCCAATAGGAATTCCAGTTTCAGTTGATATTTCTTTATATGTATAACCTTCAAAATCTACTGCGATAATAATATCCTTGTAAGCAGGTTTTAAATGTTCAATACATTGTTTTAAAATTGATATCATTTGATCAGAATTGTAATAATTTTCAGATTGATTAAATGCATCAACAAGGTTTAATAAACTTTCATCAGAATCTAGTTTGTCAGATTTTTTAGGAGTCCTCATTGTATCAATAATTTTATTTTTTATTGATCTATATACAAAACTAGCTACGTTATTTATAGGACCATATCTGTCAGCACCAGCAAATAATTTTAAAGCTACATCTTGAATAATGTCTTCGGCATTTCGATTAATTGTATCACTTATTCGGGTATTGATATACCTTTTAAGTGATAGATATTCTCTACCAAAAAAATCCTTAAGCTTTTTTGTATTCTCTGATTCCAAATTATTTAAAAACCTTTTATGAAGAGTCTTCGTTTTAAAAGACGATGTTTTTCTAATTTATTGCATTTAAGATTATAAATTTTATAAAAAAAATAGAAAACAGCTGTAAATCATTTATTGTCAGTGGTTATAGGAAGCTGTTTTAAACATAAATAAAAAAGCCTCACAAATTAATGTGAGGCTTTTATTATTGTGTATATTAGAATATTACATGTTTCTTCTATATTGTCCACCAACTTTAAATAAAGCTTGTGTAATTTGTCCTAAAGAACAATACTTAGTAGCTTCCATTAACTTATCAAATAAGTTTTGGTTTTGAATAGCAGCTTCCTGTAAAATAGCTAATTGTTCTTGAACTTTTTCTTCATTAGCCTTATTTAATAATTCTTTAGTTTGAATTTGGAATTGTTTTTCTTCCTCAGTTGCACGGATAACTTCTGCTGGTTGTACAGTAGGAGAACCTTTTGAACTTAAGAAAGTATTTACACCAATTATTGGGAATTCACCAGTATGTTTTAAAGTTTCGTAATACAAACTTTCTTCTTGAATTTTAGAACGTTGGTACATTGTCTCCATAGCTCCTAAAACTCCACCACGTTCGGTAATTCTATCAAATTCTTCTAATACAGCAGCTTCTACTAAATCTGTCAATTCTTCAATAATAAAAGAACCTTGAATTGGATTCTCATTTTTAGCTAATCCTAATTCTTTATTAATAATTAACTGAATTGCCATAGCTCTTCTTACCGATTCTTCTGTAGGTGTTGTTATAGCCTCGTCATAAGCATTTGTATGTAAAGAGTTACAGTTGTCGTAAATAGCGTATAAAGCTTGTAATGTAGTACGAATATCATTAAAATCAATTTCCTGAGCATGTAATGAACGTCCAGAAGTTTGAATATGATACTTTAACATTTGAGCTCTTGGGTTAGCATTGTATTTATATTTTAAGGCTTTTGCCCAAATTTTACGAGCTACACGACCAATTACAGAATATTCAGGGTCAATACCATTAGAGAAAAAGAATGATAAGTTTGGTCCAAACTTATTAATATCCATTCCACGAGATAAATAATATTCTACATATGTAAATCCGTTAGCTAAAGTTAAAGCTAATTGAGTTATAGGGTTTGCACCAGCTTCGGCAATATGATATCCAGAAATAGAAACTGAATAGAAATTACGAACTTGTTTTTCAATAAAATATTCTTGAACATCACCCATTAAACGTAGGGCAAATTCAGTAGAGAATATACAAGTGTTTTGAGCTTGGTCTTCTTTTAAAATATCTGCCTGAACAGTTCCTCTTACTTGTGCTAAGGTTGCAGCTTTAATTTCAGCATAAACATCAGCAGGTAAAACCATGTCTCCAGTTAAACCTAAAAGCATAAGTCCTAAACCATCGTTACCTTCTGGTAAATCACCTTGGTATTTTGGTCTCTCTAAACCTTTAGAGTCATAAACTTCTTTAAACTTAGCTTCAACTTGCTTTTCTAACTTGTTTTCTTTGATGTATTTCTCACAATTCTGATCGATTGCAGCATTCATAAAGAAACCTAATAACATAGGAGCTGGACCATTAATAGTCATCGAAACAGATGTCATTGCGTGACTTAAGTCGAAACCTGAATATAATTTTTTAGCATCATCTAAACAGCAAATAGAAACTCCTGCGTTACCAATTTTACCATAAATATCTGGTCTGTGCCCAGGATCGTTTCCATATAAAGTAACAGAATCAAAAGCGGTAGATAAACGTTTAGCAGGCATTCCTAAACTTACATAGTGGAAACGTCTATTTGTACGTTCTGGTCCACCTTCTCCAGCAAACATTCTTGTTGGGTCTTCTCCAGTTCTTTTAAAAGGATATAACCCAGAAGCATATGGGAATTCACCAGGAACATTTTCTTGTAGGTTCCAACGTAATAAATCACCCCAAGCTTGATATTTAGGCAATGCTACTTTAGGAATTTGTGAATGAGAAAGTGACTCAGTATGAGTTGCGATTTTTATTTCCTTATTACGTACTTTAAATGTATAAATAGGATCTTTATATTTCTGAACTTTTTCCTGCCAGTTTAAAATAATTTCCCAGTTATGTGGATCAAGATTTAATTTTACTTTATCGAATTGTGCAATTAAAAGTTTGATGAAGTCTTGTTCGTCACTTTGAGTTTGCTTTAAAATTTCATCTTCGTTCAATCCTGTTTTTATAATTTCAACAGAAGTATTGATGATAGATTCAATTGTTTGGTGAATACCATATAATTTTTGAGCAACTGTTACTTGACCATCAACTTTTTTATCATAAGCTCTATTATTTTCTGATATTTCAGATAAATAACGAACTCTACTAGGTGGAATTACAAATATCTTTTCAGACATTTCCTTAGTAATTTCCATGCTAGATTTTAAATCAGCACCAGTTTTTTCAACTAACTTATCCATAATACGCTTATATAAGGTATTCATACCAGGATCGTTAAATTGAGAAGCAATTGTACCAAACACAGGCATGTCGTCCATATGAACATCCCATAAGTTATTGTTACGCATATATTGCTTTTTAACATCACGTATAGCATCTAAGGCACCACGTTTGTCAAATTTATTAATGGCAACTAAATCAGCAAAATCAAGCATGTCAATTTTTTCTAACTGAGTTGCAGCTCCAAATTCAGGAGTCATTACATATAAAGAAGTATCTGAGTGCTCAATAATTTCAGTATCAGATTGACCAATACCAGAAGTTTCTAAAATGATTAAATCAAATTCAGCAGCTTTTAAAACTTCAACAGCTTCATTTACATATTTAGATAAAGCTAAATTAGATTGACGTGTAGCTAATGAACGCATATATACTCGCTCATCGTTAATAGCATTCATACGAATACGGTCTCCTAATAAAGCCCCACCTGTTTTACGTTTTGAAGGATCAACAGAAATTAATCCAATTGTTTTATTAGGAAAATCAATTAAAAAACGACGTACTAATTCGTCAACTAAAGAAGATTTTCCAGCTCCACCAGTACCAGTAATTCCTAAAACTGGTGTTTTTGAGTTTTTATTTTTTTCATGAATAGCTTCTAAAGTTTCTTTAGCTACTTCAGGAAAGTTTTCAGCTGAAGAAATAATACGCGCAATGCTTCCAATTTCTTTATTTGCTAAGTTGTTTATTTCTCCATTTAATTTATCTCCAATGGCAAAATCAGATGTTTCTACCAAATCATTAATCATTCCTTGTAAACCTAACTCACGCCCATCATCTGGAGAATATATACGAGTAATCCCATAATCCATTAATTCCTTAATCTCCTCTGGAAGAATTACACCACCACCACCACCAAAAATTTTGATATGGCCAGCACCTCTTTCTTTAAGTAAATCGTACATATATTTAAAGTACTCCGTATGACCTCCTTGATAAGATGTCATTGCAATAGCATTTGCATCTTCTTGAATTGCACAGTTTACAACTTCTTCAACACTTCTATCATGACCTAAATGAATTACCTCTACACCAGTAGATTGTATAATTCTACGCATAATATTTATGGCAGCATCGTGACCGTCAAATAATGAAGCGGCAGTTACAATTCTAACTTTATGTTTGGGTTTATATGGTGCTATTTGTTCCATTCGTAAATTAACTTAAATTTTGGGTACGCAATTTACGGAAATATTAAAAAATAAAAGGATTTACTAAGAATAATAAAAGTTAATGTTGTTAGGGAATTACACTAAATGATTGTTAAAGTTTATATAAAGTTAAAAATGAGCATACTTTTTAAAAGTATTCTTCATTGTAAAAGGTAATTTTTTGTAACAAAACCAAAGTTAGAGCAACTTACTATAAGAAAAAAGAAAGCAATTGAATGGAAATTTTAAACCAGTTATCATTATTTAGTTATCTATTAGCATCTTTTTCTGCTATTATGATAGGTTTTTTATTTTTAACCTTGAAGATAAGAAAACAAAAAGGAAATGTTTTTTTAGTATTGTTTTTGTGGGCTTTAGGATTTAATATAATAAGTGATTTTCTAAATGATGAAGAGCTAGCTAATGTTTTTAATCATATTTCAATAGAAATTAATAGCTACTTGTTTATTATTCCGTCACTATTTATTTACATTATAATTGTTACGAAAGAGAGAGGAGGTTTTTGGTGGTTACTATTATATTTACCAGGTATCCTTTTGAATTTAATCCCTTTTAAAGACCCTGAGCTAGGAGAGGTTTTACATGAACTGATGTTTCTTTTTATGAATATCCCATTGTTAGTAATTGCTTTTTACTTTTTGAAAAGATATAGATTGAAGTTAGAAAACTATTATTCATATGTAGAAAATAAAACACTTTCATGGATTAAAGTAATTATGCTCACCATAGTTGGATTACATATTTTTATGTTTTTAAGTGGAATTTTATTCATAAATGATGACAGTGAATTTGTAGAAGTACAAATTGAATTTATTATAAGTTTAGTTACCTTTTTTATAGTGTATTGGATTGGTTATAATGGATTTCAGCAAGTAGCCTATATAAATGATGTTTCTGATAAAATAGCTAAAATAGAAGTAGAAAAAGAAGAAGTAGTAGAAGAAATTGTAAAGAATAATAAAGAAGTTGATGGTGTAAAGTTTAAAGAACTTTATACTAAAATAGAAAAAGAGAAATATTACAGAAATCCTAATTTAACTGTAAAACTTTTATCAGAGCTACTAACTGTAAAAGAAAGAGAATTATCTAACATGATAAATTTATGTGCTAAAAAGAATTTTCATCATTTTATAAATCAATTGAGAGTAGTAGAGTTTAAAAGATTGATAGAATCTGATAAAGCAATGCAATATTCAATTTTAGGGCTAGCAAAAGACGCAGGCTTTTCTTCAAAATCAACTTTTTACAAAGTTTTCAAACAAATAGAAGGTATGACACCTAGTGAATATAAGAGTAAATTGAAATGTCCAAGTAAACTTACATAAGAGTCATTTAGTTGAATACTTCCCTAATTTAATAGAAATTTCTAGTTTTTTAAAAGTAAGTCTTGTATGTTGCGCAGAAGTTTTAGAGTTTATAAGTAATAAAAACTAGATAAAGCTCGTTTTTGTAACCAAAGTGTCAGTATTGGGTAGACTGATTCATAATTTAAAGCATTAATTTCATTGAAGAACTTAGAACTTATATCACTGTTATTTGATTTGTTAACAGCTTTTTCGGGTATAACTATTGGAATTCTTTTTATCACATTAAAAATTAAAAACCAAAAAGGAAATATATACTTGGCACTTTTTGTGTTGAGTTTGTCTATAGGTTTTTTAGAAGATCTTTTTGAAGACGAGAACTTAGGAATACTATCCGATAACATAAGAATAGTAATAGAAACGGATTTTTTTATCATGCCTTCTATATTCCTTTATGCTTTAACAGTGGCAAGGAAAAATATATCTTATGCTTGGTTACTACTCTATTTACCTGGGATTTTAATGAATATTATTGGTTTTTCAGATTCTGAAGGAGATGAGGTTTTACAAGGTTTATCATTTGTAGGGTTAAACTTTTCATTATTGTTTTTTTCTTTTAGAGTATTAAATAGGTTTAAAAAGAAATTGAAAAGTTATTATTCTTATATAGAAGACAAAAGTATTTCATGGGTTAAAATAATTGTAATCACAACCATCATTATACATTTCTATATACTCTTTGAAGGTGTTTTAATAATGGTATTTGATAACCATCCTTTAGAAGTATTCTTAGAATTAATTTTAAGTATGCTTACATTTTTTGTGGTGTATTGGGTAGGATATAACGGATTTCAACAGATTGGTTATATTAATGATGTTTCAGAAGCAGTTGCCTTAGTAGAAATTCCTGAGACGGAAAATGAGGACAATAATAATTTACAGCCCAAAAGTGTAGACGATGTAAATTTAGAGAAATATAAACGTTGTTGTGAACAAATATTAAAAGAGAAATATTTTACAAATCCAGATTTAACTTTAAAACTACTTTCAGGTTTTCTATTTATAAAAGAAAGAGAGTTATCTGAACTTATAAATTCATGTGCAAAAAGTAATTTTCATGGCTTTATTAATAAGTTTAGAGTAGAAGAGTTTAAGAAACTATTAAGCTCGGACAAAGTTGTACATTATTCAATATTAGGACTAGCGAAAGATGCTGGTTTTTCTTCAAAGTCAACGTTTTATAAGGTGTTTAAAGAGGTTGAAGGAGTCACTCCAAGTGAGTATAAAAATAGGTTAAGAAGTCCGAATACGTGTTCTAGGACTTGTTAAAAAGAATTTTTTTAATCGTGTAACGTTTCTTTGCTGACAGGTAATTGTAACGTTATTTATTGAAGGGATAAAGTTACTTTTCTATAAGTACATGTCTAATTTTTAAAACAAATCACGATGAAAAAAATAATAGTAACCATGATTATACTTTGGTTGGGGTATGCACCAGCACAAGGTCAAGAAATTTCTAAACAGATTTTTGGTAAATGGCAATTAAAACAAGTAGAAATCATGGGGCAGAAAGGAACTCCTATGGAAGTTTTTGGAGTTGCCGAGGCCTATCAAGAATACCAAAAGCCAAATAAATTTACAGGTTTTTTAGGGGAGAAAGTAAGCGGAAGTTTTATTGTTGATGATAAATCAAAAACAATTACTGTAAAAGCAGGAGAGGACGATGCTGCTTTTAAAATAAAAAGCTTTACTGCTCAAAAAATGGTACTTGACATAGCTACCGAAGAGGGTGTTCTGACCCTACACTATCAGAGAAAATAACTGTTGTTTAAAGTTTAATAAATCTAGTATTTAACTCTATTCATTAGAGTAGTATTATCATTAGTCTTACATCATGCTTATATTAAAAGCATGATGTAGGATAGGATAACTATAGCCGTCAACCAACCAAATTAACGTTATAGTAACTTAAAAAAATCCACTATGTCTCTATTTAATGAAAACCCTTTGGTTTTACAATTAATCGTTTATGCTTTTATTATTTTTTTCTTTTGGGGGTTAGAATTAGTACTGTTTTCTCAAAAAGTAAAAGAAAAAGCACTTCATTCATTATTAAATGCAAAGTTTATAATTTTTGTGTTACCAGTTCAAATTGGGCTTTCTACCATAGTATTTATGGTAGCAAATTGGACAGTTAAAGAAAAATGGGGTTTACTTTACCAATTGCCTTTAGAAGAGTTTTCAATATTACACTTTATTGTAGCTTTTATATGTATTGATTTTTTTGATTACTGGTACCATGTAATGATGCATAGAGTTCCATTTTTTTGGAGATTTCATCAAATACATCATAGCGATATGGATGTAGATATTTCAACAACAGTAAGAGAACATCCAGGGGAAACTACTGTAAGAGTAAGTTTTTTAATAGCTATAGTTTTCGTTTTAGGAGTTCCAGTAGAGTTCTTATTAATAAAACAGTTTATTCAAAGTTTTATCAATTTAACATCTCATTCAAAGGCAAAATTGCCAGAAAAGGTAAACAATATTGTATCGCTTTTATTCGTCACACCAAATACACATCATATACATCATCATTATGTATTACCGCAAACTGATAGTAATTATGGTGATATATTTTCTATTTGGGATCGATTGTTTTCAACATTCAGTAAAATGAAACAATCTGACATTGTACATGGAATAGATACCAATATGGATGTAGAAGAAAATAAAGATTTTAAAAATTTAATTACACGTCCGTTTGATGAAAACAGAGAGCATTCAACTAATCCTATTTATAAAAAAGTAAAGTTAAAAACAGTAAAGTAGTTTTAGGATGAAGATGAGGTTAGTAGTAGTGTTTATTTTCATATACACTACATTGAGTGCACAGACAAAAGTTAGTGGTAAAATTTTAGATGAGAATAATGAACCTTTACCATATGTAAATGTTTTTTTTAAAGGAACTACTATAGGTACAGTAAGTGATGAAAAAGGAGAGTTTTATATACAAAGTGCTAAAAAGCAATCAGTAATATCAATTGTTTTTCTAGGTTTTCAAACTCAAGAAATTGAATTGAAAGATAGAATAACAAATGGAGTAAAGGTTACGTTAAAAGAAGATAATACCACTTTAGAAGAAGTAGTAATAGTTAAGCGACCAAAAAAGAGAGTCAAGAAGGAAGAGAACCCAGCGTATAGAATATTAAAAGAAATCTGGAAAAAGAAGAAAAAAAATGGACTTTCATTGGTTAGGTCGTATCAATATGATCAGTATAATTCAAGAGAGCTTGGTTTTGGAAACATGGATAGTGCTTTTGTTCGTAAAGTTTTACGTAAAAAGTTTCAGGACTTAAAAGATAATGTGCAAAAAAACTATGACAATGATACTTATTATTTACCTGTAGAGTTTATAGAGAAAAGTGAAAAAGTTTATGGGAATAATTTATTGCATAAAGAAAGAAGAGACGTTGAAGGAGAACGAAAAATAGGAATACATCAATTAGGGAAATATGTAGATAGAGCGACTACTATTTTTCAAGAAATAGATGTGTATAACGATAATGTATTTATTTTAGATAAAACCTTTATTAGTCCAATTTCTACAACAGGGTTTGGAAGCTATGATTACGTGCTTTCAGATAGTTCAACGGTAAATAATAGAAAAGAATATACCATTCATTTTTTTCCTCGACAAAAAGGAGATTTGGTATTCAAAGGTCATATGAAAGTTGCCGATAAAAGCTTTGCTTTAACTTCTATTGATATGGAAATTTTAAAAGATGTAAATCTGAATTTTGTTAGAGACTTATCAATAGAGAAAACATTTTTATTAAAAAACGATAGTATTTATTTGCCGAAAACAAATAAATATAAAGGAGAATTTACTTTTTTGACAAAGAATAATAAGGAAAAAGGCATTTATCTAATAAAGAAAGAAAAGTTCTCAAAATATGTTTTTGATAGAGAAAAATCGGCAGCTTTTTATGATGTAAAAATAGTTCAAAATTCAGCCAATCAATTTAAAAAAGCTGATACTTACTGGAACATAAAGCAAGATGAAGCAGCAAAAAATACATTTAAACTTGTAGATAAAGTAAAATCTAGTAGTAAAGTAAAAAAGATAACGGGTACCATATATACGTTATCAGATGGTTATTTTACACCAATTACAGGAATACAGTTAGGAAATATATTTACTACAACTGCAAGAAATGATGTCGAGGGAATTAGGTTAAGATTAGGTTTTAGAACCTTTAGGACTAATAATGACCGAATGAAATTATTAGGTTATGGAGCCTATGGATTCAAAGATAAAAAGTTTAAATATGGTCTAGAAGGTAGGTATTTGGTTTCGTCAAAACCAAGAATAACTATTGGAGCAGCTTATATGGATGATGTTGAACAAATGGGGTTTACCAGATTTAATGAAAGAGATTTAATACCACAGCCAGACAAAGGTCCGAAAGCAGTTTTTGTAAGAGGAGATAATTATTTTTTAGCGAAAGTGAAAAAGAAAATGTTCCGATTTGATGTAGAGATAGCTAAAAACTTTAACATGGGAATTAAGTTGGCTCATGAAAAAATATCATCGGCAGATCCAAAACGTTTTTCTATGGCATTTTTTGATGAGAAAAAGAATCAAGCAATAAACGTAACCAAAGATGTGTATTCTGATTTTTATTTAAGCTACCAACCAGGAAGAATTACAGAAGGTTTTGGGGTTGATAGACAGTTAGGAACAAAATTGCATCCTAAATTACTAGTAAATTATAAAAAGGCATATAAAGGAATCTTTGGAGGTAATGTAGATTATGAAAAGTTATCAATTCTATATAACCATCCAATACCAGTAGGGAAATTTGGAGTATTCGACCCAACTATTATAGCTGCAAAAACATTCGGAAAAACACCTTTATCGGTGTTAACAGCAGTGCCTTCAAATCAAACTTATTTCTTAACACCTAACACATTTGCCTTGTTAGATTATTATGATTTTGTAGCAGATAGTTCAATTGAAGGTCATTTTGAACAGCATTTTAATGGTTTGATATTTAACCGTATTCCTTTAATTAAAAAGCTAGGATTGAGAAGTTTACTGGCTTTTAGAGCAGTTTATGGAAGTATTTCCGATAAAAATAAAAAGATAAATAGATCAACGATAAAATATGCAGCACCAAATAGGAAACCATATTTTGAATATGGTTTTGGAATAGAAAATATAGGTTATGGGAATTTAAGACCCTTACGTGTTGATTTTATTTGGAGAGGAGATTTTAAAAATGTAAACGGACCAGTAAGCCCAGGTTTTGGAATACGAGTTGGCTTTAAAACATCATTTTAACTTATGAAAACAAAAATTGAACTAATAATTATTGTACTGTTTTTAGCAAGTGCTACATTGTACGGACAAGAATACATTTATGATGTAAAGGTTTTTGGAAAAAAAATAGGAACAGTTACGGCAAATAGAATTCAAGAAGGAACTAAAACAGTTTATAAAACTAGTTCCTTTTCATCAATTCGCTTTTTTGGAAAAAAAGAAATTTCAACTTTTATGGAAACTGTGTATGAAAATGATATTTTACAAAGGAGTTTTTATGAAGTGAAAAAAAATAAGAAAACTAGAGAAAAAGCAGTTTTAGAATATAAGAAGGATAAATATTTTATTATAACCGATGGTAAAGAAACATATCATGATAAACCCATATTTTTGAGTACTATAATGTTAACTTATCATAGACCGAAAAATAACGAAAGAGTCTTTGAAGAGGTAGGAGGTTTTTATAAAACCATGGTGAAAATAAGTGAAAATAAGTTTGATTTAATTAACCCAAATAGCAGGCACAAAGATACTTATATATATAATGAAGAAGGGGTTTTGAAAAAGTGTATAGTTCGAAAAACCTTATTCAATTTTGAAATGATTTTAAAAACGGAAAAAAAGCAATTAGGAAAATTATAAATAATGGATAAAGCTCCAAAACTTTCTTTTTTCTAAATAATATAGATTCGTTTCGTTTAAATAAGCTTCTCGTTCAAAGCTTAAGTTTTTATAAGCTAAATGGCGGTTTTTATAAATAATCAACTTAACTAGCCATTCAATAATGTAAAACAAGAAAAAGAAAATAATAAGTAATTCCTGTTGTTGTCTTAAATGAATTTTTTCATGATTAATTAATTCGTAGTTATACCTTAAATCTTTTCTTTTCAAAAAAATAAAAGGATATAAGGTTAGCCCAATGAACCCTTTCGGGATGATATGTTTAGAGATAAAAATCATGATAAGATTATGGTGTAAAAATAACCATTTTATATTTTATAAGAATGAAAAGAGTGTTTTTAAGTAGTAATCTTTTCTATAAGAGAAGCCACAATGGGGTTTCTATTATTCTTATCCCATACAACAGAAAGTGTTGTTCGTTGAGGTATTTTATGGAGCTCAATAAACTTTACGTTCATGTTGTATCCTTTTTGAAGTGACTTAGGAACAATAGATAAACCAAAATTGTTTTCAACTAATTTATAAATAGAAGCAGCATGAATTGTATTATGAGAAACAATGGGAGTAAAGCCACTCTCATCAAAGATTTGCATTATTTTTTCATAATAAGACGGACTATAAGAAGGATCAAATAAAATAAAAGATTCATCTTTTAATTCTTGTAAACCTTTAAAATTAGAAGCATTTATTGGATGGTTTTTGGGTAATACTAAGCAAAAAGATTCTTTTAGAATAGGTTTAATATTTAAACCTCTTGGAACTCTATCTAAACGTACAAAACCAACGTCAATGTCATGAGAAAGTAAACTTTCAATTTGCTTCTGATTATCCATTTCTTTTAACCCAAACTGTACATTAGGATGTTCTTTTTTAAATTGAATTAATAAATTAGGGATAATGTCTTGCATAGCAGAGCCAACATAACCAAATTCTAACTTACCTTGTTTACCATCTTGAAGAAGCTTCGCATAGTCTAAAATGTTATCTAAGTTTTTCAGATTTCTTGTAAGCTCATTTTTAAGATATAAACCCGCAGAAGTCAATTCAACTTTTCTGTTATGTCTCACAAATAATTCGACACCTAAATCATCTTCCATTTGTTTAATTTGTCTACTTAAACCTGGCTGTGAAATAAAAAGACGTTCAGCAGCTTTTCTAAAGTGTAAGTCTTCAGCAACAGCCAAAAAATATCTAAAGTGTCTTAATTCTATTTGATAACTCATAGTTATTAATTGATGATTTAATTGATATTGTTGGTTATCAAAATTAAAAATAACTTTGTGAAAAATGAAATAATAGACATGTTTAAATACGGAATAGATCACTTAACGGTAGACAAAGTAATTGCAATTGCCGAAGGAACTTTAAAAGCAGAAATAACATCTGAAGCTAAAGATAAAGTAAATGTATGTAGAGGGAAGGTTGATAAAATGGCAAATTCTGATGCCGCTATTTATGGTATAAATACAGGTTTTGGTCCATTATGTGACGTGCAAATTACACCAGAAGAGACAAGTAAGTTACAAGAAAACTTATTAATTACACATGCGGTTGGAGTAGGGAACCCTATAGATAAAAAGTTATCTAAAATCATGATGATATGTAAAGTACATGCGTTATGTCAAGGATTTTCAGGAGTACGTTTAGAAATGATAGAACGTATAGTATATTTTATTGAAAATGATTTATTGCCAGTAGTTCCAGAACAAGGTTCAGTAGGGGCTTCAGGAGATTTAGCACCATTATCTCACCTATTTTTACCATTGTTAGGAGAAGGAGAGTTTTGGGTAGGAGATAGTATAGAATCAGCAAAAAAAGTATTAAAAGATAATGGTTTAGAACCTTTAATATTACAAGCCAAAGAAGGGTTAGGGTTGATAAACGGAACACAGTTTATATTAGCACATGCTATACTTGGTTTGAAAAAAATGGAGTATTTGTTAGATTTGGCTGATGTTGCTGGAGCTATGACTTTAGAAGGTTATTCAGGTAATGTATCACCATTTAAAGAAGAGTTACATAAAATACGTCCATTTGAAGGGAATTTAAAAGTAGCGGAACGTATGAGAATGCTTTTAAAAGATTCTCAAAATGCAGAAGATACTAGTTTCCCAAGAGTACAAGATCCATATTCTATTCGTTGTATGCCGCAAGTGCATGGAGCATCAAGAAATGCTTACAATCATTTAAATGAAATGGCTGAAATAGAAATGAATTCTGTAACAGATAACCCAATTGTATTAAGTGAAACAGAAGCAATATCAGGAGGGAACTTCCATGGACAACCTTTAGCAATGGTGTTAGATTATGCATCAATCGCAGTTGCTGAGTTAGGTAATATTTCAGATAGACGTTCATATTTGTTATTAGAAGGAAAATACGGTTTACCTAGATTATTAACTACAGCTGGCGGATTGAATTCAGGTTTTATGATTCCTCAATATACTACAGCAGCTTTAGTAACTGAAAATAAGTCATTGTGTTTTCCACCGTCGGCAGATAGTGTGCCTACTTCATTAGGTCAGGAAGATCATGTTTCTATGGGAAGTATTTCAGGAAGAAAATTCAATCAAATTTTAGGGAATTTAGATAAAATATTAGCAATAGAGTTTATGTATGCTGCACAGGCAATGGACTTTAGAAGACCAAATAAGTTTTCATCAATCATAGAAGAAAACTTTAAACTAATTAGAAATAAAGTAGCTAAATTAGAGGAAGATAGAGTATTAAAAGATGATATTAATGCTTTGGTAGCAATGGTTAAAAATCAAGAATTTAAAGTAGCATAAAAAGAAATTATTATGACATTCAAAGAACAAATACAACAAGGAATTCCAAATGAGTTACCAGAAATTCCAGTATACGATTCATCAATAAACAGAGCGCCTAAGCGTAAAGAAATTTTAACCACAGAGGAGAAAAAATTAGCACTAAGAAACGCATTACGTTATTTTGATAAAGAACACTATGAGGTATTATTACCAGAGTTTGCTGAGGAGTTAGAAAAATATGGACGTATTTATATGTATCGTTTCCGTCCTACTTACAAAATGCATGCACGTGATATTGAAGAATACCCAGGGAAATCGTTACAAGCGAAAGCTATTATGTTAATGATTCAGAATAATTTAGATTATGCGGTAGCGCAACACCCACATGAGTTAATTACTTATGGAGGAAATGGAGCAGTATTTTCTAACTGGGCTCAATATTTACTAACAATGAAGTATTTATCTGAAATGACAGATGAACAAACTTTAGTAATGTATTCAGGGCATCCAATGGGATTATTTCCATCTCATAAAGATGCACCAAGAGTTGTGGTTACAAATGGAATGATGATACCTAATTATTCAAAACCAGATGATTGGGAAAAATTCAATGCTTTAGGAGTTACTCAATATGGGCAAATGACAGCAGGAAGTTACATGTATATAGGTCCTCAAGGAATTGTACATGGAACAACAATTACAGTATTAAATGGATTTAGAAAGATAGGGAAATCGCCAAAAGGAAGTTTGTTTGTTACTGCTGGTTTAGGAGGAATGAGTGGAGCACAACCAAAAGCTGGAAATATAGCAGGATGTATTACAGTTTGTGCAGAAGTAAACCCTAAGATTACACAAATACGTTTAGATCAAGGTTGGATAGATGAAAAAATTACCGATTTAGATGAATTAGTAAAGAGAGTTAAAGAAGCTAAAGCAAATGAAGAAGTAGTTTCAATAGCTTATTTAGGAAATATAGTTGAGGTTTGGGAGAAGTTTGCAGAGGAGAATGTACATATTGATTTAGGATCTGACCAAACATCATTGCATAATCCATGGGCAGGAGGATATTATCCAGTTGATCAGTCATTTGAAGAATCAAACGATATGATGGCAAATAATCCAGAGTTATTTAAGGAAAAAGTACAAGAAACACTACGTCGTCATGCGGCAGCTATTAATAAGCACACAGTTAAAGGTACCTATTTCTTTGATTATGGAAATGCATTTTTATTAGAAGCGAGTAGAGCAGGAGCAGATGTAATGAATCCAAATCCTACATTAGGTAGAGAGTTTAAATATCCAAGTTATGTACAGGATATTATGGGACCTATGTGTTTTGATTATGGTTTTGGACCATTCCGTTGGGTATGTGCTTCAGGAAAACCAGAAGATTTAGCTAAAACAGATGAAATTGCTTGTAGCGTATTAGAAGAAATAAGAAAGAATTCGCCAGAAGAAATTCAGCAACAAATGGCTGACAATATTCAGTGGATTAAAGGAGCTCAAGAAAACAAATTAGTAGTAGGGTCTCAGGCACGAATTTTATATGCAGATGCAGAAGGAAGAATGAAAATAGCACAAGCGTTTAATGATGCTATTGAGAGAGGTGAAATAGGTCCAGTTGTATTAGGACGTGATCATCACGATGTATCAGGAACAGATTCTCCATACCGAGAAACTTCAAATATTTACGATGGTTCTCGTTATACCGCAGATATGGCTATTCACAACGTAATTGGAGATAGTTTTAGAGGAGCTACATGGGTCTCAATTCACAACGGAGGTGGAGTAGGATGGGGAGAAGTTATGAACGGAGGATTTGGCATGCTTCTTGATGGTAGTTTAGATGCATCAAGACGCTTAAAATCAATGCTTTTTTGGGATGTAAACAACGGAATTGCACGTCGTAGTTGGGCAAGAAATGAAGAAGCAGTTTTTGCTATTAAACGTGCCATGAACGTAGAGCCGAACCTAAAAGTAACTTTACCAAACTTAGTGGATGATGCATTATTAGAAAATGTATAAACCCTAAGAAAATGAGAATACAGAAACTACTTTTTTTACCAATGATTGCTTTGTTTATTGTTTCATGTAGTAGTGTGAAAGTGGCTACAGATTACGATACAAAAGTAAATTTTAATGACTATAAAACATTTGCGTTTTATAAAACAGGAATTGATAAAGCACCTATTTCCGATTTAGATAAAAGGAGAATTATGCGTGCTGTTGAAGCTGAATTAGTAGCCAAAGGTATGACCAAGTCATCTAATCCAGATGTATTAGTTAGTTTATTTACCAAATCTAGAGAACGAATCAATATTAATGATGTTAACTACGGCTGGGGCTGGGGTTATGGTTGGGGCTGGAATCCATGGATGTGGGGAGGTGCTAACCGATTAAATGTAAATCAGTATACAGAAGGAACATTATTCCTAGATATAATCGACGCAAAGGATAAAAAATTAGTTTGGCAAGGAATTGGAACTGGAGCATTAAAAATTACAAACATGGAGAAGAAAGAAGCTAGAATTAAAGAGTTTGTAAAAGAAATAATGGAAAAATATCCTCCAGAAAGTAAGAAGTAATTAAGTTATATTAAAAACTAAAAGCATCAAATAAAATATTTGATGCTTTTTTTATTAAAAAAAAGTTAAAAAAAATGTAACAAACTATTAATCAATTCTACTGATATGTAAATTATTAAACTTACAAAACCAAAAAGTATGAAGTTAGTTATAGAGAATTTGACAAAAACCTATAAGAATGGCGTAAAAGCTATTGATGGTTTAAATTTAGAAATCGGAACAGGAATGTTTGGATTATTAGGGCCAAATGGAGCGGGAAAGTCTTCATTAATGCGTACTATTTCTACATTACAAAGCCCAGACTCTGGAACTATTACTTTTGGTGATATCAATGTTTTAGAAGATAAGATGGCATTACGAAAAGTATTGGGGTATTTACCACAATCGTTTGGAGTATATCCAAAAATGTCAGCAGAAGATTTATTAGATTATTTCGCAACATTAAAAGGAATTGCATCAAAATCAGATCGAGAAAAATTGGTGAGAGAAGTATTAGAGATTACCAATTTATATGAAGTACGTAAAAAATATGTAGCAGGATATTCAGGAGGTATGAAACAACGTTTTGGAATAGCGCAATTATTATTGAATAATCCAAAACTAATTATAGTAGATGAACCAACAGCAGGATTAGATCCAGCAGAACGTCACCGATTTTTAAATGTGTTAAGAGAAGTTGGAACTAATTGTACAGTTATTTTTTCAACGCATATCGTAGAAGACGTAAAAGAATTATGTAAAGAAATGGCAATTCTA
Source organism: Tenacibaculum aiptasiae (assembly GCF_965221665.1). Classification (NCBI taxonomy): domain Bacteria; kingdom Pseudomonadati; phylum Bacteroidota; class Flavobacteriia; order Flavobacteriales; family Flavobacteriaceae; genus Tenacibaculum; species Tenacibaculum aiptasiae. The sequence continues at coordinate 372,809 of NZ_CBDCSN010000002.1, read as the reverse complement.
AACGGAGGACGTATTTTAAAGCATACAACTCCAGTAGAAGCTACAAAAGAAATTGAAGGACAAATTTGGACTAAAATTATTGATAGAGAAGAGCTAGAGCAAACGGAAGCTACTTACAATGTATTATCTTCAAATTACAATCAAGACAATACATTAAATGTACGTGTGTTTTCAGAAACAAAACCAGCTGAAGACTTTAAAGAGGCTACACCACAGTTAGATGATGTGTACTTTTTAGCATTAAAAGAAGATCAACCAGTAGCAGTTTAATCAAATTCTAAACTAAGAACGCATGTTTTCTACAATATTCAAACACGAATTAAAATACTGGTTAAAGAAACCAGTTACTTATATATTTACAGCTATTTTGTTTTTAGTGGCTCTTTTTTTATCGTCAAGCTCTGCAGGTATTTTTGACTTTTTTACTGTATCAACAGGATCTTCAATCATTGTAAACTCACCATCGGCAATTAATGGTAATTTTAATGCTATGGCAATAATTTTATTCTTTTTATTTCCTTCTATTATTGGGGCTTCGGTATATAGAGATTATAAAAGTGAAATGCATTCAATTTTATATTCTTATCCATTTAGCAAAGCGAATTATTTATCGGCTAAGTTTTTAAGTTCTTTTGTAGTTGTACTCTTAATTATTTTAGTTGCAGGGATTGGTTTGTTTTTAGGTTTTCGATTACCTGGAACAAATCAAGAAATAGTTGGAGCTTTTAATTTTTCAGCATATTTGCATTCTTATTTAGTATACATTATACCAAATGTATTATTATTTGGAGCTATTGTATTTGGAGTCGTTACATTCACTAGAAACATTGCTGCAGGTTTTATAACAGTAGTTTTATTAATGTTTGTTCAGGGTGTAGCGGAAAGCTTTTTGTCAAATCCTGATAATCGTTTTTGGTCTGCTTTATTTGATCCTTTCGGATCACAAGCGGCAAGTTATTATACGCGTTATTGGACCGTCGCAGAACAAAATGAATTAATGCTGCCTTTTAAAGGAGTCATCATTTATAACCGATTATTATGGTTGGGGATAGCAAGTGTTATACTAGCAGGAGTTTATAAGTTATTTTCATTTACTCAGAGTGCATTTACGTTTAGTTTTAAAAAGAGTAAAGGAGAACGTATTATAAAGCATAACTTTGGAGGGATTACTCGTATAGAATTACCTAAAGTTGCTTATGATTATTCATTTATAAATGATTTAAAAACTACTTGGAAATTATCAAATGTAGATTTTAAATATATCTTCAAGAGTTGGCCATTTATAGCCATTTTATTAGTTGGTTTGATATCATTATTAGTGTTTGCTCAAACAGCAGGAGAATTATTTGGGACTAAAACATATCCTACTACTTGGCAAATGTTATTATTACCAGGAACTGTGTTTACCTTCTTCATAAATTTATTAACTTTTTTATATGCAGGAATGTTAATACGAAGAGGAGAGATAGCAAAAACCAATCATTTAATAGATGTAACTCCAGTAAAAAACTGGACACTTTTAGTATCTAAATTTATTGCTATTTTAAAAATGCAAATTGTATTATTAGCTGTAATTGTGGTTGCTGGAGTGTTATTTCAAATATATAAAGGATATTATAATTTTGAATTAGGACACTATTTTTATGAGGTATATATACTAATGTTTATTCATTTTGTTATTTGGGCATTCTTAGCAATGTTGATTCAAACGTTAATTAAAAACCAATATTTAGGATTATTTGTACTGTTAGTTTTGTTAATAGGGTTACCATTATTATCGTTAGCGGGAATAGAGCAATCAGTATTTAAGTATAATCAAGGTTCTAATTATCAGTATTCTGATATGAATGAATATGGAGCTTCATTTAATAGATATTTTGCTTATAAGACTTATTGGTTTATAGGAGGTTTGATTCTATTGGTTTTAGCAAAGTTATTTTGGATGAGAGGAATAACATTCTCCTTTGCAGAAAGATTAAAAATCGCAAAAAAGCGTTTAAATTATAAAGTAATTGTAGTTTTATCTGTTTTGACTCTTTTGTTTTTCGGTTTAGGAGGAAGAATTTATTATGAAAACAATGTGTTGAATACACGTTTATCATCGAAAGAAAGAGAACAGCTAAGAGTTGATTGGGAGAAGAATTATAAAAAGTATGAAGGAAAAGCTCAACCTAGAATTGTGGCTGTAAATGTAGATATGAATATTTTTCCGAAGACAAGAGATTTTAAATCTTCTGGAACTTATAAAATGATAAACAAAACTAACGAAGCTATTGATAGTGTTTTCCTAAATCATAACAATTATCCAAGTACATTTAAGTTTAATAAACCAAATACGTTAGTGCTGGAAGATACAATTCAGAATTTTGATATTTATAAATTCAAAACTCCAATACAACCAGGAGATAGTTTAGAATTAAAATTTACGATTCATAATAAGCCAAATACATTTTTACGAAACCATTCACCAGTATTAGAAAATGGTACATTTATAAATAGTGGAATTTATCCGTCATTAGGCTATGCTTCAGGAGGAGAATTAAGAGATGATGAGACTAGAAAGAAGTTTGGTTTACCAAAGAATGAATTAAGACCACATCCAACAGATAGCACAGCTTTAGGAGATACTTATATTTCTAAAGATTCAGATTGGATTGATTTTGAAGCAACTGTTTCAACATCAGAAGATCAAATAGCTATTGCACCTGGATATCTACAAAAGGAATGGACAAAAGATGGACGTCGTTATTTCCATTATAAAATGGATAGTAAGATTCTAAATTTCTATGCGTTTAATTCTGCTAAATACGAGATCAAAAAAGATAAGTGGAATGATGTAAATCTTGAAATCTATTATCAAAAAGGACATGAGTATAACTTAGATAGAATGTTTAAAGGGATAAAAGCATCGTTAGATTATAATTCAAAAAACTTCAGTCCATATCAACATAGACAGGTTAGAATTATTGAATTCCCAAGAACAGAAGGAAGTTTTGCTCAATCATTCCCAAATACGATTCCATTCTCAGAAGCAGTTGGTTTTATTGCTGATGTAGATGATACAGATGAAGGAGGAGTTGATTATCCATTTGCAATTACGGTTCACGAATTAGCGCATCAATGGTGGGCACACCAAGTAATTGGAGCAGATGTTTTAGGAGCAACTATGTTATCGGAAAGTTTATCAGAATACGTGTCGTTAAAAGTATTAGAACACGAATATGGGAAAACGAAGATGCGTAAGTTCTTAAAGAAAAGCTTAGACGATTATTTACAACAACGTACTTTTGAGCGTAAACGAGAAAAAGCATTAATGTATAACGACGGACAAGGGTATATCCGTTATCAAAAAGGGTCTTTAGTATTTTATGCTTTAAGCGATTATATTGGAGAAGATAAGTTGAACAATGCTTTAAAAGAATATGTAGAAAAGGTTAAGTTTCAAGATGCGCCATATACTACATCAATTGAAATGGTTGATTACATAAAGAAAGCAACACCAGATAGTTTACAATATGTAATTAAAGATATGTTTGAAACCATTACTTTATATAAAAATAGAGTAACTAAAGTAGAATCTAAAGAGTTAGAGAACGGAAAATACCAAGTTGATATAGAGTTTGAAGTATCTAAATATCGTAATGACGAAAAAGGAAAACGTTTTTATGGTGAGCAAGCAGGAGATACTTTAACGTATAAAACTGAAAAAATGAAAAAGCCAGTATTATCTGTTAAGTTAGCTGACTATGTAGATATCGGTATTTTTGGTGAAGAAGAAGTAGATGGAAAGAAAAAAGAAGTAGAGTTATATTTGAAAAAACATAAAATAACGCAGATAAATAATAAAGTTTCGATAATTGTAGATAAAAAACCTGTAGAAGTAGGAATAGATCCATACAACAAGTTAATAGATACAAAGTCTGATGACAATAGAAGAAAGCTTTAATTTACTACTCAAACAAAAAGTAAGCGTCTTGTTATTATAACAAGGCGCTTTTTATTTAAAAGAAAGTCTAATTATTAACTGTATTTTGTAAGCTTTTTGTTATGTAAGGTTTACTAACAATAAAAACAATTACTTTTGCATCTATGTATAACAAAAGAGTAGCTCTTACAGAGGAAGATTATTACCTAAATGAACAGGGGTATAGAGTATTTACAGAAAAATATCATTTAAAAAGAGGTTATTGTTGTAAAAATGGCTGTAAGCATTGCCCTTATGGATACGATAAAAAAACAGATAGCTTTAAATAAAGTGACATTTATAAAATAACTGTTTCTAAAAAATATAAATTAAAGAGAAATGAAAAAAATTATAGCAGTAGCATTCGTTGTTTTATTAACAGGATGTGCAGAGTTACAAAAGGTAGTAAATCAATTACCACAAGGAGGAGCATTATCTCAAGAGCAAATAGGAAATGGTTTGCGTCAAGCATTAGATAATGGAATAAAAAACCAAGTCAAAAAACTAACAGCAAAAGATGGTTTTTATAGAAATGAATTAGTAAAAATTGTACTCCCAGAAGAATTGAAGGCAGTAGATAAAGGGTTGCGTAAAATAGGTTTAAGTAATTTGGCAGATGAAGGGCTGAAAGCGATTAATAGAACAGCAGAAGATGCAGTAAAAACAGCAACACCAATATTTGTAAATGCAGTAAAAGAAATAACTTTTAATGATGCGAAAAATATTTTATTAGGAGAGCAAAATGCTGCAACCACTTATTTAGAAGGAAAAACAAATAAGGCATTATATAGTGAGTTTAATCCGGTAATTAAAAACTCTTTTGCTAAAGTAGGTGCCGATAAAATTTGGACAAACTTAATTTCAAAATACAATAGTATACCGTTTGTAAAAAAAGTAAACCCAGATTTAACAGATTATGTTACGACACAAGCTCTAAATGGAGTTTTTACAATGATAGAGGTAGAAGAAAAAGGAATACGAGAAAAAGTAGGTTTACGTAATACAGCATTATTACGTCAAGTATTTGCTTTACAAGATAAAAGATAAAATAATATATATTGTTTCTTAAGAGCCTATTATGAAATTTCATAATAGGCTCCTTTTTTTGTAATAAGGTTAAATCGTATAAAAAGCATAGGGAAAACACTAAGAATTAAATACGGTTGCTTTTATGTTGTTGTAAATCAAATATTTGTGTATATTTATAGTCCTAGTTAATCAATTACAAAATGTCAAGAGTTAATCAATTACAAAGGTATAGAGAGCATCTAGAAAATAGGTACCGTAAATTGGTTGAGAGAGCTAATGATTACAAGTATGAGGATGAATGTAAAAGTGATCGCTCTGCTTTTAAGGCAATGAAAGTTTTAGAGAAGCTTAATAGAATTAAATATTTAGATAAGGACCTCTCAAGTTCTGTTGTGTAAATCTATAAAATAGTCAAAGGCTTTTAACAACCTGGTTCCATACCAAGAAAACATTTCACCATCAACAAAAATTATTTTTGCGTGGTTTGTATGTTCTCTTAATTCCTCCTTGTGCTTATTTTTAAAAGGATAAGGTTCGGATGAGAGCAATATAAATTCAGGATTACCATCAGAAATAATGTTTGTTAATTTTACTTCTGGATAACGACTTTTAGAACTATAAATATTTTTAAACTTATTTAGTTCTAAAAGGTGGTTAATAAAGGTAGTGTTTCCAGCAACCATCCAAGGATCTCTCCAAATAAAATAAGCTACTTTTTTTTCACCCTTATTTTTAATGAATTGTGTAAAGTGGTGTAATTTGCGATCTAATTCAGAATTAATTTCCAAAGCTTTTTGTTCACAAGAAAAAATTGAACCATATTGATTTATTAACTCTTTAGAATCATCAAGGGTGAAAATTTCAGAAACATGAGTTGGAGCAATACGTTCACAAGCCTCAACAATTTCTTTCGTGTTTTCTTCCTTGTTGCAAAGAATAATATCGGGATTTAAACTTTTTATTTTATCAAGCTTAATAGTTTTAGTACCGCCAACAATAGTTTTTTCTTTTCTTAAATGAGTTGGGTGTACACAAAACTTAGTAACTCCAACAATACTCTCTTCCAATCCCAAGTCAAAAAGCAATTCTGTTTGACTTGGAACTAAAGAGATAATTCGTTTTGGAGTTTTGTTTAATTCAAAAACTCTGTTTATTTGGTCTTTGAACTTCATAAACTAGTTTAAAATATCCTTCATTTGAGTTTGTAATTCTTCGGCTTTTTTAGCAGCAGCTTCAGCAAAGTCTTTTTCATTAGAAGCATAAATAATACCACGTGAAGAATTAATAAGTAACCCAACAGTGTCATTCATACCATATTTACAAACATCTTGTAAATTTCCTCCTTGTGCTCCAACACCAGGAACTAATAAAAATGAATTAGGAATAATAGTTCTGATGTCTGCTAAAAACTCTGCTTTAGTAGCGCCAACAACATACATCAGGTTTTCAGCATTATTCCAAGATTTAGAAGTTTCTAAAACTTGTTTATATAATTCAATACCATCAACGTTTTTAGTTTGAAAGTCGAAAGCTCCCTGATTAGAAGTTAAAGCTAGCATTATAGTGTGTTTATCTTCAAAAGCTAAAAAAGGCTCAACAGAGTCTTTTCCCATATAAGGAGCTACTGTAACGCTATCAAAAGCTAAATCATTAAAAAAAGCTTTCGCATACATGGTAGAAGTATTTCCAATATCACCACGTTTAGCATCGGCAATGGTAAAAATTTCAGGATGCTTATCGTTAATGTATTGTATGGTTTTTTCTAAAGCTTTCCAACCTTTAATACCATAAGCTTCATAAAAAGCAGTATTGGGTTTGTAAGCCACACATAAATGGTGTGTCGCATCAATGATTGCTTTGTTGAAGGCAAAAATAGGATCTTCTTCTTTTAATAAATGAGATGGAATTTTATCTAAATCTACATCTAATCCAATGCATAAAAACGAGTTTTTTCGTTTGATTTCAGATACAAGTTGTTGTGTTGTCATGTGTTGTTGTAAAAGTTGTACAAAAGTACACTTTTTTGCCACTTTCTGTTATCTTTGTTATAGATGTTTCAATATATTACAAACAAAATACTTTACGGCTTTTTAACGCTCTTTGGGGTGGTTACAGTAATATTTTTACTGTTTAATATTTTACCTGGAGATCCAGCTCGTATGATGTTAGATCAAAGAGAGGATACAGAGCAATTAAATAATATTAGAAAAAAATATGGTTTTGATAAGCCAGCATTTACACAGTACCTCTATTATTTAAATGATGTTTCTCCACTTTCAATTCACAGTAATAATAAAGAAGATTATACTTATTTAGCAGAAAAAAAGTATAATGCTCAAAAACTGTTTTCTGTTGGAGAATCAACAATAGTTTTAAAATATCCATATTTAAGAGAATCATTTCAGAAAAACGAAAAGGAAGTATCTGAGATTATAGCAGAAACTTTGCCTAATACAGCGATATTAGCAGTGTCGGCAATTGTAATAGCTTTGGTGTTAGGTATATTTTTAGGGATTATTTCAGCGCTTTATAAAGATTCTATTTTCGATAGAGTTATAGCTGTGATAAGTACTTTTGGAATGAGTGTGCCTTCGTTTTTTTCAGCAATTTTATTTGCTTGGTTTTTTGGATTTGTATTACATAAATACACTAATTTAGAAATGACAGGAAGTTTGTATGAAGTAGATGATTTTGGAGAAGGAAGTTATATTCAATTAAAAAATTTAATATTACCAGCAATAGTTTTAGGAATACGTCCGTTAGCAGTAGTAATACAGTTAATGAGAAATTCATTACTTGAAACATTAAGTCAAGATTATATACGAACAGCAAAAGCAAAAGGGTTAACTATGGTTCAAGTCGTAAAAAAACATGCCTTGAAAAATTCTTTGAATCCTGTAATAACGGCAATTTCAGGTTGGTTTGCTTCGATGTTAGCAGGAGCGGTTTTTGTAGAGTATATTTTTAACTGGAATGGATTAGGAAAAGAAATTGTAAATTCATTAAATACACTTGATTTACCAGTAATAATGGGAGCAGTACTCGTAGTAGCAACTTTATTTATAGTCATCAATATTTTGGTAGACGTTCTTTATAGCTGGTTAGATCCGAGGATTAGATTAAATTAAATATGAGACTTTTTTTATTAATAATAGGTTTTTCAATTTTAGGAAGTTGTGCAGTTTTTCAGCCAAAAGAGTTTAGTACGGAAGCTTTAGAAGAAAAATTAGTTACAGTAAATAGAGATAGTATAACTTTAAAAGAAATTATAAAAAAGAATACATCAGAAAAACAGTTTATACAGGTGTTTGCTACCTATTGTCCGGTAAGTCAGGATAGTTTTGAAGATGTTATAGCTTTTCAAAAAGAAAACCCATCAATTGATTATATTTTTTTGTCAGTAGACCATTCTTATCACGACTGGAAAAGAGGACTTGAGAATATAAAGGTAAAAGGAGAGCATTATTATATACCAAAAAAAGGAAAAGGAAAATTAGGACAGTTTTTAAAACTTAAAACAATACCTAGATTTATGGTGTTGGATAATGAAGGTAATATTATACTTTATAAAACATCAAGTCTATCAGAAAAACTTAAAAGTAAAATTAAATAGTATATGGTCAAAAAAGTAATGTTGTTATTGTTAGTAGGATTGGTTAGTTGCACACTGGAAAGTCCAACAACATTTTCCAAAGAAGCATTAGAGGATGTGTTTATTACTTTAAATAATGAAGAAGTTACTTTTGATACAATTCTAACTAAGAATAAAGGGAAAAAGATATTAATAGATGTTTGGGCTTCTTGGTGTATAGATTGTTTAGAGAATTTACCAAAAGTTAAAAAATTACAAGAAGAGAATCCAGATGTAGTGTATTTGTTTTTATCATTAGATAGAGATTTACAATCATGGAGAAATAGTATAGAGAGATTAGAAATAAAAGGACAACATTACTATATGAAATCTGGTTGGGAAGGAAAGTTTGGAGATTTTTTAGGTTTGAGTTGGATTCCCCGTTATGTACTGATAAATGAAACAGGGGGTATTGAAGTTTTTAACGCTACAAAAGCAACAGATAATTTAATTATAGAGGGCTTAAAAAAATAATGTATTTTAGCTGTTTAATAGCTAAGTAACTTGTTGAAAAGGTTTTTAAAATCTGTTTTTACAAGTTAGAACAATCTTCAGCTTTAAAAGAAATCATTAATATTTTTAGTATTTGAAAGTATAATATTGATACAAAGATTTCTAAAAAATAATATTTAATATAAATAAGAAGAATAGTGAGACAAAAGATAGTTGCAGGTAACTGGAAGATGAATAAAAACCTTGATGAAGCAAAACAACTAATCAAGGGTATTAAGAAAGAAGTAAAGAATTCTGAAACAGAAGCAAGAGTAATAATAGCACCTAGCTTTGTGAATTTAAATACTGCAATAAAAAGAACGAGAAAATCTAAGGTAGAAGTAGCAGCACAAAATATGCATCAAGCAAGCAGTGGCGCTTTTACAGGAGAAGTATCAGCAAATATGTTAACCAACTTAGAAGTTAATATTGTAATCTTAGGACATTCAGAGCGTAGAGAATACTTTAATGAAACAAACGATTTATTGGCAAAAAAAGTAGATGCAGCTTTAGAAAATGAATTGGAAGTTATTTTTTGCTTTGGAGAACAGTTAGAAGAAAGAAAATCAGGAAATCACTTCAAGGTTGTCGAAACACAATTAAAAGAAGGATTGTTTCATTTAGGAAAAGAAAGTTTTTCTAAAATAGTTTTAGCTTACGAGCCTGTATGGGCTATTGGAACAGGAGAAACAGCATCGCCTGAGCAAGCGCAAGAAATGCACGCTTTCATTAGAGAAATTATGGAGAAAACATATGGAGCTGAGGTAGCCAACGATATTTCTATTTTATATGGAGGGAGTGTTAAGCCAGGAAATGCAAAAGAAATATTCTCAAAACCAGATGTAGATGGAGGTTTAATAGGAGGAGCTTCATTGAAACCTGAAGATTTTGTAGCCATAGTAAATGCAATCTAATGGATAATATTTACATAGAATATACATTTGAAGTAACCCCTAAAGAACCAGCTACTGAAATTTTAATAGCAGAGTTAGGAATGGTAGGTTTCGAAAGCTTTGTTGAAAACGATAATGGAGTAGTTGCTTACGTTCAAAAGGAGGAATGGAAGGGAGATATATTATCGGAAGTGTTTATTTTAAAGTCTGAAGAGTTTACAATAAATTATAATCACAAAGAAATAGAACAAACCAATTGGAATGCAGAATGGGAAAAGAATTTTAACCCAATTCAGGTAGAAGATTTGGTAAGTATACGGGCACCTTTTCATGAAAATCCTAACTTACAATACGATATTGTAATAGAACCAAAAATGAGTTTTGGTACTGGACATCATGAAACAACACATATGATGGTGCAACATTTAATAGATTTAGATGTTGAGAATAAAAAAACATTAGATATGGGATGCGGAACTGGAATTTTAGCAATTTTTGCTGAAATGAAAGGAGCAAAACCTATTGATGCAATAGATATTGATGCTTGGTGTTATGAGAATTCTCTAGAAAATGCAGAAAGAAATGGTTGTAAACATATTTCTGTTTATGAAGGTGAAGCATCGCTTTTAGTAGGAAAAAAGTACGATTTAATAATAGCAAATATTAATCGTAATATCCTGTTAAATGACATGAAAACATACACCGATTGCTTAAATGAAAAAGGAATTTTATTATTAAGCGGGTTTTATAGTGAAGATATTCCAATTATTGATGCTGAGGTGTCTAAGTACGCTTTAACATTAAAAAAGACCATAGAAAGAAATAATTGGGTAGCTTTGCAATATCAAAAATAAAGCAAATGAGTACGATAGAAAAGATACAGGAAGAGCTGGATGTTTTAATACAAGAAACAAAAAAGCACGAAATTATTTTGCATAATGATGATGTAAATACTTTTGACCATGTTATTGACTGTTTGGTAGATGTATGTGAACATACATTAGAACAGGCAGAGCAGTGTGCTATTTTAGTACATTACAAAGGTAAATGCGCAGTAAAAACAGGAGAATACAAAGATTTAGAATCAAGATGTTCTAAATTATTACAATTAGGTTTATCTGCGGAGATCGTTTAGTATGGAAAATGTTTTTAGGTATTATGAGTTCTCAGAATTTATAACAGACAATTCAGGAGCTTTTTCAGGAAATGAAATATGTTTTTCAATATTAAATGAACAACATTTTTTAATTTTTGAAAAAAATAATGAAGCCTACAATTTGTATGTTTCTAAATACGACTCAAAAAAAGATATAGGTGTTAAACCTCCGGAAATACTGGAAAGTTTGATAAAAAACTACGATAAGTCTGTGCCAGAACATCGGGTGATTCTTAGAAAATATTTATATTAAAAAAACTCAAAAAAACTTTTTTTGAGTTTTTTTTTGTTTTTATGTGACCCCTCAAAAAAAAATGTGTCATAATAGTGTAAATAAGTAATTAACTCTTTTAGAGAGCTAACCCTTAAAGTGAATAAACCCTTAAATTAAAACCTTCTCCGAGTAAACAATTATGTTGAAAGGAGAAGATTCCTCTAAAAGAAACAATATAAATAATAGTAGTAGTTAGTTTTTATACTAAGTTTGGTTAGACAAAAGGCCTTGGATGTAAATTCAAGGTCTTTTTCATTGTAGAAAGGATTATAAAAAAAAGAAAAACTCATCTTTTAGATGAGTTTTTTTGTATTCGTTTTTTCTAAATGCTATTGTCTTTTTTCCTTTTAACTAAGGTTAAAGTAAAAATTAATCCGCTTAAAAGAAAAGTGATTAATAAATTAGTCCAAACATTATTTGAAACATTATTTTTATAAGTGAACTTAGGTAAGTTCTCGTAATCTTTTAAAGTGAATTTTTGCTCTTTAAATAACATTGGAACTAGATAGTTTCTCCATTCATTAGAGAATTCGAAAACTTGTTTCTTGTATTCGTTATAATGTTTTTCAGAAGTTCCTGCGATACTGTTTAATGATTGTTGCATTAATATTGCAGGAGAGAAAAATTTAAAAGAATTTACTAGGTTTTGCTGTTTTTGTAATTGAGAATCATATTTAGCAAGTAAAGGCTTCGTTTTTTCTTCCATAACTTTTTCGGAAGCAAAGTAATTATGCCAAAAACCAAATTTATCCTTATTAGTATCTTTTGCTAGTTCTGGATGACTTCGTAAATAATCACTCATAATTTTATCTTGCTTTTTCTCGTTCTCCTTTTTTATTTGGCGAATCTCATTAATCATTTTTAAACGAGAAGGTGTTGGGAATAATGAATTTCCTATTTGATTTATTGTAGCAGGTAGTACTAAAACAATTAATAACCAAATACCAATAAGAGTTAAAGCATTTTTAGAAGAGTTATTGATTTTTATATTCACAGTATAAGCGATTATAAACCAGAATAAGCTGTACCCAGCTATCATTAAAAGTACTTCGATTAAATTACTAAAACTATTAAGTGTACTAGTTGAGAAGATAGTAATAGTAGTAATTAAGATAATTAGAGTGATTAAAGTAAAGATAACATACCTGATAGCCATTTTTTGTAATAACCATCTAGTAATAGAAATGGGTTGTGCATTTAAAAGTTGTAATGTGCCTAACTCTTTTTCTTTAGATAAAACATTAAAAGAAAAACCAATTATTAATAGAGGAAGTATATAGATGATAACAAATGCTAAATCAAAATTCCCTAGTAATAATTGAACAGGATTTACCATATCTGAATAATCTAAGGCAAAGTTGTTTCCATAAGCCTTAGGGCTTTTAAAATGCGTATACATATCACTTTGTCCGGTAGCTAAAAAAGAAAAGGAACTAGGTTTCATTATAGCTAAACGAGGGTGACGATATCCTATGGTCATTGGTTCTGAAGGAAGTTGCCAACGAGGAAGACTTACTTTTTCTCCTTTTTCAATTTTAGATAGGTTAAGTAGCATTAAGCTATCTTTTTTGTGTAAATCTTGTTGCATTTTAGCAATGTCGCTTTCTCTTTTAGTTACATTTTTTGTTCCATTATACGTGGCAAAAGCAAATAAAAGTGAAATACTAATTAGAAGTAAAATTAACCAGTTACTTCTGTTTAATAATTTTATCTCGTAACGTAAATTATTAGTAAACATAATTTATATTTTTTTTGAATAGATAATTAATCCTATTATTGGAAGCACTAACCATAAAACTAAAAACAATATGTTTTTTGTGTTTTCTTTTAATATTAATGATAGTGTAGGTGGAGTAAAGTTGAATTTAGGAAGTTTTTTAAACGTTTCAGCTTTCATCTTATAGCTCCAATCCCCAGTTTTAGAATTGTCTTTAAAATCATAATTTAAAAACTTTTGAGTTTCTATTCTATATTTTTCAGCGGCTTTGGTGAATTTCCAGTGCAAATTATCGCTTGTATTTGTGATATCCATAGATAAAAAGCGCAAAGCAATAAATGGAGAAATGAATGATAGATTTTGATAAACACTATTTTGTCCCTTTGCAGTATTGTGTAAAATATTATAATGCTTTTCATAAATTTTAGCTTCATGCTCTTCACCTTTTTGCATTCTGTAGGCATCATAATTAAAAGGTAATTGACTTAGGCTGTCAACTCCATACTCTTTTAGAGTTTTTTGTTCTAGTTCTTTAGCAGCTTTATTCCATGGGTTGTGACCATCTAATCCATTTTTTCTGTCATTACTAATACGAGCATTAAATTCGGATTTAGAAGGGTAAGGATGGTTGGTATTGGCAAAGTTTGTAGCTATTTTAGGAGTTACAAAACTAAATAGAATCCAGATAACTAAAGAACTAACTAATGAAATCCCAGAAGATTTACTTCTTACAGAAATAAGTAAAGTAATAGAGGTGATAATTAAATAATATATCAAATAAGAAACAAAAAGAGTAAGTAGGCTAGTCCAACTAAAAAAACTTAAGCTATCTAGGTTTGATAAAACAATACCAATTATAAGAAATATACAAGAAGTTAAAATGAGAATAGGAATGTATATGGCTAACCATTTTCCTATTACAAGTTTTGTAGGGTGAATACCTTGGCTTTTTAATAAAGAAAGTGTTTGATGTTCAATTTCTTTAGTATGTGAGTTATATCCAATTAGAATAATAATAAGAGGAAATAAATATATTAAAACAAAGTTGATGGATAACGTACCAAAACGAGTTAAACTAGTTTGATCACTTGCTTCACTAAAAGAAGCTTCGTTTCTATTATGAGCTTCTAAAAAAATAGAATTCCCTGTATATTTAGTTACGCCATAATCAAATAGAGATAAAGCAAACTTAGGTTTAAAAGCATAAGTACCATAGTGTGCGGCAGAATGCGGATTTTTTTCATCTTGACTTTCCCAAATACTACGTTCTTTATTAGTAGACTCTACATATTGCTGATTACTTTTATTGTATTGATTAATACTAGTAATAGTTGCGATAATTAGTAAAACAAAAGAAATACCTAGAGTAATTTTAAAACGTCCATCCCTTAATAGTTCTTTAAGTTCTTTAAAAATTATATGTCTCATGTTAATCCATATTTTTAAAGTTCATAATGTCTAGATAAATAGTTTCTAGCTCTTTTAAAGAAAATTCAGAAGAGTTTGAATAATTTTGTAATATTCCAGAACGCATTATGCCTATATGTGTACTAACTTCTTTAGCTCTAAATAAATCATGGGTGGCCATTAAAATAGCTACATCATCATTTTTCATTTTGGTTAGGAGTTCCATAAATTCATTGCTAGATTTTGGATCTAAACCAGAAGTAGGTTCGTCTAATAAAAGAACTTTAGATTCTTTTGCTATTGCTAAAGCAATTCCAACTTTTTGACGCATTCCTTTAGAAAAAGTTTTTACATGTTTTTCATGAGCTTCTTTTTGTAGTCCGGCTTCAGATAAGTACAGTTTTAGTTCTTGAGTGTCAAAGTTTTTTCCAGAAAGTTTAGTGAAATAGTCTAAGTTTTCCACAGCGGTTAGCGTAGGATAAAGCATTAAGTTTTCAGGAATGTAAGTAAGAAAACTTTTGGTTTTAATTGAGTTTTGAGTTACGTCTAATCCATTAATTTTTGCTTCACCAGATGTTGGCTGAATAAAATTTAATAACATATTAATTGTAGTAGACTTTCCTGCTCCATTAGCTCCTAAAAGGCATAAAATTTCACCTTCTTTTACTTCAAGATTTAGATTTTGAACAGCTTTGAAGTCACCATAGCTTTTGGTTAAGTTATTTGTAAGTATCATTATATTTTGATAAGATTAATTCGATAAAAAATGTTAATGCAACTAAGTTGTAAAATTAAATAAAAGATTTGTAAGTGCAACTTAATTGCGTTAAATTTGTAGTTATGGGTATAGTTAGAAAAACAGCATCGGTAAAGTTTGTCTTAAGTATTTTTGAAGAAAGAGAGAAAGCTGTTTCTGTAGTAGCTTTGGTGAAGCTTTTAAAAGAGAAAATGAATAAGACTACAGTATACAGGATTTTAGATAGATTAGAGCAAGATGGAATTATTCATTCTTTTTTAGGAAAAGATGGTTTAAGATGGTATGCTAAATGCCAAGGGTGTTCAGCAGATCATCATTTAGACGTACATCCACATTTTCAATGTAAAGACTGTGGTGATGTTGAATGTTTACCTGTAGATGTAGTTATACCTTCTGTTGAAAATAAACAAGTAGACTCAGCAGAAATTATGTTGGTTGGTAAGTGTAGTAATTGTCTCTAAAAATTAAAAAAAATCAATAAAAAATATAAGATGTAGAAAATTTTATAATTCTTTTTAAAAAGAATTGATTTTAAATTTATTTATACTATATTGTATATGTCTTACAAGACGTTGTAAGACTTCTTTTTCATAGCAATTTCCCATTCAATTCTTTTGAATGGGTTTTTTATTTTTAGATTTCTTGATTGTCTGTTTTATGTTGTTGTTGTTGTTGTTGTTGTTGTTCGCTACGTTGTTTATATTGGTTTAGTATTTCAACGAGCTCACTTGAAGGAATTTTATAAGATGTTTGAATTCCACCTTCATTATTGGCTATTAATTTGGATAATTTTTTAACATTCTTCCATTTTTTATGTTGATCAGAGTAATCAAATAGAATCATTCGACTATTATGTAATTTTCCTAATTTAAAACTTGTAACATCTGTCCATTTGGTGAAAGTACTACGATAAAGACTTCTTACTTCAAAGCCTTCGTTGTTTAATTTTAAGTAAGAGGAGTTAGGTAGCAATTGAATAAAAAAGACAACTATTCCAAGTCCAAAAAACATAATTTGAAGCCAGGCTACTAAAGATTGTTTTTCTAACATTGAAATTCCTATGATAACAAAAGCTGTGCAAATTATAATTAGTATAATGCTTTTGAGTTTGTTTTGTTTGAAGATTCTAGTTTGATTTTCCATAATATAGTTGATAATATTTTATACAATTTGATGCTGAAAAACTTATAAGGTTTTACAGCTGTTAAATTGTATAGTTTTGCTAAGGTTTACAATTTTTGTTTAAATATAATAAATAATTGTATACCACATATGGAGTGCAAAAGGAAGATGTTGAAATATTTAGGATAAGTTTTGAGCTTGTAATAAACTGTTTTTGAGCTAAGAAAAAATTATTTATTTGATGAAAACATATAAATCCAAATTAAACGCGATAGTTTATAATTTACACCTATTAATGCTAGTGAGATTAAAATAATTAAGCCAAAACTAATAAACCAATCGATATTTAAAATTAATCTAGAAATTATAAAAATAGCTACGCTTTCTGCTACAATTAAACCATAACTAACATACATTGCTCCAAAGAAAAAACCAGGTTCTTTCTCGTAAATAAAATTACAATGAGAACAACTTTCTTCCATTTTTCCAATTTTAAATAAATTTAAAACAGAGTTTTTAAAAACCTTGCCCTTATTACACTTAGGACATTTGTTTGAAATTAAAGAAATGATTGGTTTCATTATTGTTTTTTTTTGCAAAATTATATATGTACAACTTGTTAGGTGTTATATATAAGTTGCTTAAATTTGTATAATTAAGACATTTGTTGTGATTTCTATTTTAAATATTGAGAATTTTAATTTATCAGAAGAGGTTGATAATTACTTTTATAGTAACGATTTGGGAGTGCATCTTAAAAAAAATGAACATCATTTTAGTACTCCTCATAGGCACGATTTTTATTTGTGTGTATTAATTATAGAAGGTGAAGGAAAGCATGAAATAGATTTTACTACATATGATGTAAAGCCAGGTCGTGTGTTTTTTTTAAAACCAGGACAATCTCATTTTTGGAGTTTTACTTCTTCAGTAAAGGGATATATTTTTTTTCATACTCATGAATTTTTTATGTTAAGTATGAGTGAGTTAAGTTTAAATGAGTTCCCATTTTATTCTTTAAATGAATCCTTTATAGATTTACCTAAGGGGAAAATAGATTTTTTTACTCAGGTTTTTATGAATATTAATAATGCTTATTATAGTAATCAAATTTTTAAAAGAGCATATTTGTTGAGTATGGTAAATCTAATTTATATAGATTTTTTAAGGCTTTTTGAGGAAAATAGTGAGCCAAAACTTAAACAATCTGTTAATAATTTGATTCTAGTTTCTAAATTAGAGAGTTTAATCGATTCAAATTTTAAAGAACATAAAAAAGCTACATTCTATGCTGAAAAACTTCATCTAACTGTAAGGCATTTGAACAGGGTTGCTAAGGAGGTTTTAGATAAGACAATTACAGAAATGTTGTATAGTAAAGTAGTTTTAGAAGCAAAAAGACTTTTGGTTCATTCGGACGAGCAATTGTCAGAAATAGCTTATGATTTGGGTTTTGATGACTATTCGCATTTTTCTAAGTTTTTTAAACTTAGAACAGGGGAAAGCCCATCATCATTTAGAAAAAGGTATTTTAAAATGTGATAGTAATATTGTTAGTTAATAAATTTTGTTCCTAAAACTTGAGATGCATCCATAACAATCATATTGGCAGTGCTATCATAATCTTTCACTAATTGTTTTAAAGAGTTTAGTCTGTTAACAGGTACAGTAACAACTATCATAAAATTTGATTGTGTTAAACTCAGGTTGTCCCCTTTAAAAATAGTGCCGCTAACTCCAATTTTGTCATTAATTAACTTGCCTAATTGATGTACATCTTTTTTAGATGTAATATGTACGACCCTACCATTTGGTCTACCAGTTAATACAACATCAATCATTTTTGTGGTAACATAAATGCTTATTATACTCCATAAAGCAAGTTCTATACTATTAAAAACTATGGCTGTTGCCATCACAACAAATGAATCTAAAATAAGGATAACTGTTCCTGTTTTTAGAGAAGTTTTAGTAGTAATAATACGTGCAATGATGGTACCACCACCAGCTGATCCTCCTCCTTTAAATATTAATCCAATACCTGTTCCTACTGAAATACCACCATATAAAGTTGCTAATAAAGTTTCTTGACTTAAAGCAGGTATTTTAAAAAAATGAGTGAAAATATCTATAAAAAAACTAATAATTATAATAGCTATAGTACTCTTTATCGCAAAGTATTTACCTAAATATCGAGTACTAATAATTAATAAGGGAATATTTATTATGGCAAATAATAAACCTATAGAAATATTAAAGAGTTTATTTAGAATAATAGATAATCCTCCAGTTCCACCCATAGCAACATTGTTTGGGCTTAAAAAAGCAACAACGCCGAAAGCCATTAGAGCTGAACCAAGAATAATGAAAATGTAGTTAGTGATTTCTTTTTTCATGTTACTTCAAAATAAGTTCACAAAATTAAAATAATAACTTGTTAGAAATAGAAAAAGTGTAGGAAGATTTCAATTGATGTTTCAGTTAAATAGTTATTAATATGAAAATCAAATCAACTATACTATTCTCAAAGGTAGTTTATGAAAGTGTCAGTTGAACTGATACTTTGAAAAAATAACTGACGATTAACTGACAGATTAAATCAAATTGTATAAAATTAAATAAACCTCTAAAAACGATAAAACCACATAAATCATAAGACTTATGTGGTTTTTTAAGAGTTTTAATACTCTTTTTGTGACCTCGACAGGATTCAAACCTGTAACCTCTTGAGCCGTAATCAAGTGCGCTATTCAGTTGCGCCACGAGGCCGTTTTGCGGGTGCAAATATATGAATGTTTTTTAATTCTAAAAAATAAAAAAACAGTTTTTTTTGATTTTTTATTTGACCTATGAATTTACTTCTTCGTTGAAGTCATGAATTATTTTTTGAGCATCCTCAAAATCAGATTTATAGATAAATAAATCGCTTGAAGCTCCAGTAGTTCCAAAACCAGCAAGTCTTCCAGATTCTTTATCGTCTTTTATTAAAGTTGCTATTTTAGCTTGGTCAAGTAAGTAAGCAAGTCTGTTAATTAAGATAGAAGTTCCTGTGTAAACCTTTATATGTTCTTTCATAATAATAAAAATTTTAATCCAACGAGTTTATTGTAACAAAGGCACGCCATCCAATAATTGCTAATTGAAATTTTGATGCCTTAGAAATATCCAGTTCTTTTTTAGTAAAAGAAGGTAAAAGAGCTTTGTTAAGTTTGGCTAAAAATTTAAATACTAGTTTTTTCATTGTAAGTTGATTGTATATCAAAAATACTGAAAAAAAATTAGTTTTATTTTAGGGAATGAATTGATTCATTCCCTAGGAATTGTTAGGTAATTGTTTTACTTTTTCTTTTTTGTCAATTTTTAGTAATGCACCTAATAGGTGTTAAATATTCAAATAAATTACTAATGTTCTTTTCTGGTTAGACTGGTAATCCCCACAATAGTTTTATAATCCTATTTAATCCCTGTTTTGTGGGGTAAACCAGTGCTAATTAACTTTTTCTTTTCATAACAGTTTCAATTTCTTTTTCAATAACAAATGTTCATAGCATTTAAAATTTTTTCATAGACAAGTTTTTACTTTTTCTTCATGTTTTTAGCAGTTTTATGGTTTATATAAAATATTTTAAAATCGGTCTGTAATTTTTCTTCTATAATCTATTGTTAAAGTTATAACTCCTGAGGATATAAGTATAATTCCAATAAATATTGACATATAAATAGTGTTGTGATTTTAAGCCTTGATTAAAAGAATAAATAAGTAATTAGAGTAACAATTTTTATAGCAATAATAATTAGTTTTAAAGTAATAACAATCATTAGTTTTTTTGTGTTTTTTTGGTTGTTTTAATTAGTTGAGTTCTTAATTGTTTTTCGAATATATGAGAAAGGAAACTATAGCGCCAAAGCTTTTAAAAAGAAATAATCAAATTGAATTTTAAATTAAAGTTTAAAAAGTTGTTTTAGTTTAAAAATGAAACTTTGTCTCCTTCATTATAGTTTTGATTTGTAGTTTTAATGTTTATTTATTGTTTTAAATTGTAATAAAATAAAGGGGTGTTTTTTCTTGTTTTAAAAAAGTAAAGGGAAATATAGGTTGAAAAGAGGAGGTTTTTTAAGTTTTGATTTTTTGAGGATTTAAAAAGTATAAAAAAGTAGTGTTGCTAACGAAGGTTTTCGAGCTTGTGTATTTTCGAGTCAAAGCGCTATCTTCGCAAAAAAAAATATATGAGTTTAGTTTATATAATCTTAGGATTATTGTTGTTGGTACTTGGAGGAAATTGGTTGTTAAAAGCAGCAGTAGGTCTGTCATTAAAACTAAACATACCAAAAATAGTTATTGGTATGACTGTTGTTTCTTTTGCGACTTCAGCACCAGAGTTAATAGTAAGTGTAAAATCAGCTTTGGAAGGTGCTACTGGATTGGCAGTTGGAAATGTAATAGGTTCAAATATTGCAAATATAGGTTTGGTATTGGGAATTACAGTTATTTTGTCAACAATTGAAGTTGAAAGAAGTTTCTATAAAACGGATTGGCCAGTAATGATGATTGCTTCTGTATTGTTGTATTTTTTTATAGCTTTTGATAATATAATTCAGCAATATGAAGGGATAATCTTATTTTCTATGCTAATTGTGTTTTTAATTTACTTATTGCGTTTTCAAAAGACAGCAGTGGTAGATGAAATGCCAGAAGATGATGAAGAGTTACCATTATATAAAATAGTACTATTTTTAGTAATAGGAGGTTTAGGATTATGGGGTGGATCAGAACTTTTAATAGATGGTTCGGTAAGTTTAGCAAAGAATATGGGGGTTAGTGATGCCGTTATTGGTGTAACAGTAGTTTCGGTAGGAACCAGTGTACCAGAGTTAGCGGCTTCTATAATTGCAGTTATAAAAAAGGAAAAAGCAATTTCATTAGGTAATTTAATAGGGTCTAATGTGTTTAATATTTTGGCAGTATTGGGAATTACAGCAATGATAACTCCTGTTGAAGTAAAACCAGACGCTTTAAGTTTAATAAACAATGATATCTATTGGATGTTAGCTATTTCATTTATAGTTTTACCATTGGTGTTTTTTCCAAAGAAATTACGTTTGAATTGGAAAGACGGGATCATTTTACTAGGAGCTTATATTTTCTTTGTTTATCAAACATTAGCATAAAAATAAAATCCCGCATTTGCGGGATTTTTTATGAATTCAAAAACTAAAAATCTAATTAGATTTTTGCGCTTTTTACAGTATCGATAATTCTACCAGCTACTTTGTATGGGTCAGCATTAGAAGCAGGCCTTCTATCTTCTAACCAACCTTTCCAGCCTTGCTCAACGGTAATAATTGGAATTCTAATTGAAGCTCCACGGTCAGATACACCATAACTGAAATCGTTAATCGAAGCAGTTTCGTGTAAACCAGTTAAACGTTGATCGTTATATTCTCCATAAACCTCGATATGTTCTTTAGCAACAGGTCTAAAAGCTTCACAAACTTTTTCATAAGTTTCCTTGCTTCCACAAGTTCTTAATAAAGTGTTTGAAAAGTTTGCATGCATACCAGAACCATTCCAGTCACCTTTTACAGGTTTAGGGTGATATTCAATGTAGTATCCATACTTTTCAGTTAATCTATCTAATAAATAACGAGCTACCCATATTTCATCACCAGCTTTTTTAGCTCCTTTAGCGAATAATTGAAATTCCCATTGTCCTGAAGCTACCTCTTGATTAATTCCTTCAAATACTAAACCAGCAGCAATACATAAATCAGCATGCTCTTCTACGAAATCACGTCCGTGTGTGTTTTTCCCACCAACAGAACAGTAGTACATTCCTTGAGGTCCAGGGTATCCTCCAATAGGGAATCCTAAAGGTAATTGAGTATGAGTATCCATAATAAAATACTCTTGTTCAAAACCAAACCAAAAATCATTATCGTCATCATCAATCTTGGCACGAGCATTAGATACGTGTGGAGTTCCATCAGCATTTAATACTTCAGTCATTACTAAAAATCCATTCTCACGAGCTGGGTCAGGATAAATAGCTACAGGCTTTAATAAACAATCAGAGTCTCCTCCTTCAGCTTGTCTTGTAGATGAACCGTCAAAAGACCAAATTGGACAGTCTTCTAATTTTCCACTAAAATCTTCAACAACTTTAGTTTTACTACGCATGTTTTGAGTTGGATAATATCCATCTAACCAAATGTATTCTAATTTAGATCTAGTCATGATTTTTGTTTTGTTATTGTTTTTGAATTAATTACAATGCAAATATGTATTATTTTTTTTATACCCTAAAATTTTTAGGGGTATTTTTAAAAATGTTAACCTTAATTTAAATTTAACCCTCAAAAAAACAGGGTTAAATATATTTTTAATATTTTTGAAGTGGTTTAATGGTAAAAAAAGAAAAATGTCTACTATCCGATTTAGAGCTTTAGAACAAACATTACATAGAAAACCAATTTTGGTTGAAGAAAAAGGAAGAAGATCAGAGTTATTTGCGCAGAATGTTTTTAATGAGCAAGCTATGCGTAAGCACATGACAAAAGAAGCTTATAATGCAGTTCAAAATGCAATTGAACTAGGGACTAAAATAGATAGAGGAATTGCAGATCAGATTGCGCTTAGTATGAAAGAATGGGCATTGTCAAAAGGAGCCACACATTATACACACTGGTTTCAGCCATTAACAGGAGCCACAGCAGAAAAACATGATGCTTTTTTTGAGCCAATAGACGGAGGAGGTGCTATGGAGCGTTTTGATGGTGGACAATTAGTACAACAAGAACCAGATGCCTCGAGTTTTCCACATGGAGGAATTAGAAATACATTTGAAGCACGTGGTTATACAGCTTGGGATCCAACTTCGCCAGCTTTTATTTATGGTACAGCTTTATGTATTCCAACTGTTTTTGTAGCATATACAGGAGAAGCGTTAGATTATAAAACTCCGTTATTAAGAGCGCTACATGAAATAGATAAAGCCGCTACAGCGGTTGCAAAGTATTTTGATAAAAATGTAAATAAGGTAAATGCTACTTTAGGTTGGGAGCAAGAGTATTTCTTAATAGACATGGCTTTGGCAAAGTCACGACCAGATATTAGTTTAACTGGACGAACATTGTTAGGGCATTCATCAGCAAAAGGACAGCAACTAGATGATCATTATTTTGGAACTATTCCAACACGTGTCTTGAATTTTATGCGTGATTTAGAGCAAGAGAGTTTAGTGTTAGGTATTCCAGTAAAAACACGTCATAATGAGGTAGCTCCAAACCAGTTTGAATTGGCGCCTATTTTTGAAGAAGCAAATTTAGCAGTAGATCATAACTCTTTATTAATGGATGTAATGAAAAAAGTAGCCGAAAGACATTCGTTCAAGGTACTTTTTCACGAAAAACCATTTGCAGGAGTAAACGGATCAGGGAAACATAATAATTGGTCTTTAGCAACAAATACAGGGCTAAACTTATTAAGTCCTGGAAAAACACCAATGCGTAATTTGGAGTTTTTAACCTTTTTTATCAATACAATAAAAGCAGTAAATGATTATGAAGAATTATTAAGGGCTTCTATTGCAAGTGCTAGTAATGATCATCGTTTAGGAGCAAATGAAGCACCGCCAGCAATTATATCTGTTTTTATAGGTTCTCAATTATCTTCAGTATTGGATGAGCTAGAAAATGTAACTAAAGGTAAGATATCTCCTAAAGAGATGACAGATTTAAAATTGAATGTAGTGGGGAAAATTCCAGAAATATTACTGGATAATACAGATAGAAATAGAACATCTCCTTTTGCATTTACTGGAAATAAATTTGAATTTAGAGCAGTAGGATCAACAGCAAATTGTGCTAATGCAATGACTGTATTGAATACTATTGTAGCTAAACAGTTAATTGAATTCAAAAAAGAAGTTGATGCTTATATAGATAAGTATTCAGTTAAAAAAGATGATGCAATTTTTAATGTTTTAAGAGAATACATAAAAGCATCTAAAAGAATACGTTTTGAAGGAAATGGTTATGGAAAAGAATGGGAAACGGAAGCAAAAAAGAGAAAATTAAGTAATCATAAAACTACCCCAGAAGCATTACAAGCTAAGATATCAAAGCCTACTATAGAGTTATATGAAGAGATGAATATAATGAATGAAGTTGAGTGTAAGGCTCGTTATGAAATAGAAATTGAAGAATATAGTTTGCGTTTACAAATAGAATCTAGAGTGTTAGCAGATATAGCTAGAAATCATGTAGTGCCTACAGCTATAAAGTATCAGAATGTTTTAGTTGATAACGTAAAAGGGTTAAAAGAAATTTATGGAGCTTCTTTTAAAACAATAGCAAAAGAGCAAATGACTCTTATAGAATCAATTTCTGAGCATATTGAAAAAATAAATCATGTGGTAAGTTTAATGATTGAAGAAAGAAAGAAAGGAAATGCATTGAAGAATTCAGAAAAGAAAGCATTTCATTATTGTAATAAAGTGAAGCCTTATTTTGATGAAGTACGCTATCATTGCGATAAATTAGAGTTAATGGTAGATGATAATTTATGGCCTTTAACAAAGTATAGAGAATTACTTTTTACAAGATAAATACTTATCTAATCATAGAAATATCTTATTTGAAAAGGGGGTTTTCCCCCTTTTTTAATATTGAGAATAAAATAAAAAATACTCTTTCTCACCCTTGTAATTCCTTGTTTTTTCAAATTTTCAAAAAATAAAAAATAAAGCTATGTTGTTGATAGCTATTTTAATAAAAGGTTAAAATTTGTATCTTAGCTATGTTTAAACACGCAAACTATATATAGTTTTTAGTACTACCTTTTTTATAGGTTGATGAAAATGAAAAAATGACACACCTCAGTCAAATCATTTTACCCTAGTAATTTTATTCTACCCCAATTTTAATAGCACCCCATAATCGTTATAAACTCATTTGTAGCGGATAAATATGGTGTGTTAAAAATTTAACTAACGTATTTTAAAATTATTAATTATGAAAAAATTATTAATAGTAGCTGTACTTCTGGCTACCGGAGTGGTGTTTTCTCAAACAAAAAATGTGGAAAGCTATACTAAGCTAGAAGGTAAGATTGGAAAAAAGTATGGAACACCAGATCATGCTAAGCAAAGAACTAATGCAGAGAGACCAGTATGTGCTGATTGTGTTGTAGAGCAAGTAGAGTGTCCAGAGGATTTTATTATTGAAGGAAAAAACAAAGTTGATATCCGACAAATGGGAGATAGCAATGAGGCTAAAGGTACTCAAACTGGAAGTAGCAACATGTCTTTAATTAGACAAGACAACTCTAACTTTGTACCTGGAGGAGCAGGAAATCTAGCTTCTTCGCATCAAACAGGAGATGGAAATGGAGCAGATATTAAGCAGTTTGGTAACGATAATAAATCTAGAGTTTGGCAATTTGGAGATCATAACTATGCTAAAGTAGATATAGGTGATGACGGAGCTAAGCAAGCTGAAGGGAACTTAACATATGTTTCTCAAATTGGAGATGGTAATAAATCATACCAAAGACAAAGATATGATAACAATGAGGCATCTGCTTACCAAACAGGAGACAGAAATTCAGTTGTACAAAAGCAATCAAGTGGACCAAACCAATCTAGTGGTAGTGTAGCATTTGCAAATCAAGTAGGAAATGATAATGCAGCGCAACAAGACCAAACAGGTTCTCATAACTATGCATCAGTTTATCAGTCAGGAAATGGAAATAGTTCATTAGAGACTCAAACTACAACAACTGATGATCCAAGCATCTGTAACATTTCTACAGTAAATCAAGTTGGAGATGATAACAAGTCATGTGTTACTCAAGATTCAGATATGGGGAACAACTGTAGTTTAGTAAACCAATTAGGAAACAACAACTCTTCAGTTGTTACACAAACAGCTTTCCAAGGAGGTAATAATGCATCGTGTGTAATGCAAAAAGGTAATATGAATAAAGCTCAGGTAACTCAATCGTCGCCAGGAAGCATTTAATAAATAGTTTAAAATGGAGTGAGAGAGTATAATTCTCACTCCATTTTTTTAACAAAGAATAGAGATGAGAATAATGAATAAGGTAATTGTTGTTTTAGCTTTATTGTTTTCAATAGTAGTAAAAGCTCAAGATGAAAAGCTACCAAGTTACTTTTCAAATGATTTACAACTAAATCAAATAGAGTTGTCTGAAAAGTTCAATAATAGTTTTCAAGTTAGGGCACAGGAAGAAAATAGTACAATCATTTCGTTAAGGCAAATTGGTAATGAGAATGTTGCAAATATTGAAAATAGATTAACTCAAGGAAAACACAAAGTTTATCAAATAGGAAATAAAAATAATTATCAGTTTTTAAACTATCGAAATAATCAACAAATAAATTTAGGTGTATTGCAAACAGGTGATGCAAATTCATTAAGGATTATAGGGACAAATTCAATGTTTAGCAATTTTAATATAGCTCAATTTGGAGGAGCAAAAATGAGTATAATTAATTATTAGTCATGAATATAAGGTTAAAAAAAAATACTGCTTTTTGGGTTTTAGTTGTTTTTTTTGTACCTTTTGTTTGTGGTCAAGAGTTTGATACTTATAGAGTTAAGGGGAGTGTTAACTTAACTAGAACAGATGATTTTTTAACATTAAGAGCTCAAGTATTAAATCTAGAACCATATTTCATTGATGAGCTTAATTATAATTTCGTAGCATTAAAAAAAGGGGTTGCTGGAAATTATTCAAAGAATAGTCAGTCAAATGATTTTTCACTTCGCCCCAAAGAGGAAAAACAGTTATCAATAATTAAGATAAATGTTAAAAAGAATGAAGAGCTTAAAGTTTACTTATTTATAAAACACAAGAATAAGCTTATTCATAGAGATACTTTGTTTCTTATTCCAAAAAAGAAAGCTCAAAAAATAAATGAGGAACAATTTTTAATTAGAGGAATTGTAATTGATGAAGCAATTACGAGGATAGGTAAAGATTACCATGACTTTTTTTATAAAGAATATTTAGTAACAGGGAAAAACTACCCTTTCATAGTAAAAATAGTAGAAAAACCAGCTTTGGGTCGTAGTAGTATGATATCAGTAGAAGTGGAAGGAAAGAAGATTCACGAGTTTTTTGCTAGACCACAGGAGGATTATTTAAAATCAAATGTTGTAAGAGCTATGAGGAATTTAAGGGTGTTTAATCAAAAATATAGATCAACTTTTAGTAGAAAAATATAAAACTTAAAAAGAAATAGATATGAAGCAAAAATTACTACTTTTTTTATTATTAGTCTCTGGTTTAGTGTATTCACAGGATTTGGTATATAGACCAATAAGCCCATTTTTTGGAGGTGATACATTCAATTACCAGCAAATTATAGCATCTGTTACTTCACAAAACGATTTTACTGAAGAAGATAATGCGCAAAGAAATGTGCCTACAGATCTAGAGAACTTTACAAATAGTTTAAATAGAAGGTTACTAAGTTCGTTGTCACAAAGTTTGTTTCAACAACAATTGGGTAATACAAATTTGACAGTAGGAACCTATACTTTTGGAGACCTGGTGGTAGAAATAACTCCAGGAGCTAATGGCTTAAATGTAAGTATTCTTAATGTTACTACAGGAGAGCAAACTCAAATTACAATCCCTAACGGTAACTAAAAATAACTATGAAAAAATGTACAAGTATAATTTACTTGTTAATGCTATGCGTATTAACAGGTTGCGGAGCTTATTTTAACCAACCATTTACTCAAACAAAAGCAAGAATAGGAGAAAGTACTTCTCCAGAAGCTTTGGCTAAAAGTTTTTTACCTGCTGACAAAATTATAGTAGGAGTTTATAAGTTTCGAGATCAAACAGGGCAATATAAGCCGGTACAAAATGGTTCTACATTTAGTACAGCAGTCACACAAGGTGGTACAACAATATTATTAAAATCACTAGAAGAATCAGGGTGGTTTAGACCTATAGAACGAGAAAATATAGGAAATCTTCTAAATGAACGTCAGATAATTAGAAATACAAGGCAAGAGTATGCTAATGGAAAAAAGGTAACTATGCCTCCATTACTTTTTGCAGGTACTATTATAGAGGGAGGAGTTGTTTCTTATGATTCTAATATTATTACTGGAGGTTCAGGACTACGATATTTTGGAGTAGGGGCATCAAATCAATATAGACAAGATAGAATTACCGTTTATTTAAGAATAGTTTCAACATCAACAGGAGAAATTTTAAAAAATGTTTATGTTTCAAAAACAATACTTTCTCAAGGAATATCAGCAAATTTATATCGCTATGTTTCCTTAAGAAGATTATTAGAAGCTGAAACAGGAGTAACAAAAAATGAACCTTCTCAGTTGGCAGTAAAAGAAGCAATAGATAAAGCAGTAGATTTATTAATAGTTGAAGGTATAGTAGATGGAATATGGCAACCAAAAGGAGGGAAGCCAGCAATAGATTATATAAAGGAAGTATATAGAAAAGAAAAAGAAGAAGCCAAAAGCACAAAGCTATTTAATAGAAAAGAAGAAAAAAGAAGAGAACAGTTTGCAGTGGGAGCCAGTATGGGGGCATCTAGAATTAGTGGAGATTATGCGAGCCCAACCTATCAATTTGGTTTTGACTTAAAATTTAAATATATGTTTAAAGATCCCAAATTTAATTTTTGGGCAACTATAGGAAGGTTTGAATTGGATAATAAAAGAACCTTTCATGAAGCGTTTATAACTTCAGGACTCAATTTAGAGTATATAATACTCCCATATGAAAAGTTTACACCATATATCTACGGGGGAATTGGATCTATATCAAGAGAAAATTTAGAGGATACTTTTTTTAAATTTCAAGGAGGAGTTGGAGTAGAATATTTAATTACAAATAAGATTGGACTTTTTGTAAATGGAGAATACAACATGTTGCTAAGTGATAATTTAGATAGGCAAATAGTTGGTGAAAAAAACGATTTAGTATGGCGTTTTGGAGCAGGGATTAATGTCTATTTTTAAAAAGAATTCAGATGAAAAAAGCAATAAAAAAAATAAGCTTGTTATTATTAATACTCGTTTTTATTCAGTGTGGAGAAGATGGAACTGTGGGGTTAATAGAGTATGGAGATTTAACAGGGAAGGTTGTTAAAAAAGATGGTTTTGTTCCTTTAGAGAATGTGAAAATAACATTGTCACCTACTAATAATACAACGTTTACAGACGCAGAAGGAAATTTTAAATTTGAAAGAGTTGAGGTACAGGAATACTCCGTCCAAGCAACCAAAGAAGGATATTTAGATAAGTTTGAAGGAGCTACAGTTAGTGCTGAAGCGGTAGTAAATGTAGTATTAGAACTAGAAATTTCAACAGCATTAAATAAACCACCAACAAAACCAGAATTATTAACACCAAACGATGGTTCGGTAGATTTACCAAATGAAGTAGAATTAACTTGGGAATCTACAGATCCAGAAGAAGATGAGTTGACCTATGTTTTAGAACTTAGAAATGATTTTAATAATGATGTAACAAGGATTACAGATATAAAAGAAAAGAAATATTTGTTGTCAGATTTAAAGTACGGAGCAAAGTATTTTTGGAGTATAGAAGTAACCGACGGTATCAATACGGAGGTTGTAAGTAGTATTCGATCATTTACAATTAAAACAGATCCAGGAAATCGATATTTTTATGTGAAGAATGAAGGAGGGAATAACGTGATTTATTCGTCAAGTTTTAACGAAACAAATAATGAAGTATCGAATACTGTTAAATTAACAGATTCTAATTTGAACTCATGGAGACCAAGAAAAAGTAACGTAGCAAATTTAATAGCATTTTTAAGAATAGATAACAATGAGGCGCATATTTATACAATGAAAACTAATGGTAATGATGTTCAAAAAGTAACGTCAACAGTCCCAGTAGCAGGTTTTAATTTAAATGAAATGGATTTTTCATGGTCGCCAGATGGAAGTAAATTGGTGTACTCCAATTTTGATAAATTATATTCAATAAATAAAGATGGTAGCGGTTTACAAAGTATTTATGAAACGGCAGATGGAAGTTTAATAACTGAAAGCGATTGGAGTAGCGATGGAACCAAAATAGCTATCAAAACCAATGATGCAAATGGGTATAATGGAGCTATATTAGTTATAGATATGAATGGAAATATTTTAGATACAGTTATATCAGGAGTAGTAGGAGCCATGGGAGGAATTAATTTATCAGCTTCAGGAAATAAGTTATTGTTTGCAAGAGATATTTCAAACCATCAAGCAACTAATTATAGGCAGCTAGATACTAGGTTATTCATTTATGATTTTACAGATATGAGTTTTACAGATGTATCAGAGGCAGAGAAAAATAGTGGGACAAATGATTTAGATCCACGATTTTCACCAAATGAAGCAGATGTGATTTTTGTAAATACATCTAATGATGGAATCTCGCAAAGAAATATAATGAGAACCAATTTAACAGGGACTATAGAACGTAGAATTGTATTTACAGATGCTATAATGCCAGATTGGGAATAATACAATATAACTAACTCAAAATTAAAAAGCGAACGTTAAAAAACGTTCGCTTTTTTCTTGATATGAAATTAAGAAAAACTAAATTTGCAGGAACAACAACACAACAAATGAGTAACGAAATATCTAAACGCTACGCGCAACGCGGAGTATCGGCATCTAAAGAAGATGTTCATAATGCTATTAAGAATATTGATAAAGGATTGTTCCCAAAGGCATTTTGTAAAATTGTTCCAGATTATTTAACGAACGATGATGATTACTGCTTAATTATGCATGCAGATGGGGCAGGAACAAAGTCGTCATTAGCATATATGTATTGGAAAGAAACAGGAGATATTTCTGTTTGGAAAGGAATTGCACAAGATGCATTAATAATGAATATTGACGATTTATTATGTGTAGGAGCAACTGACAATATCATGTTATCTTCTACAATAGGTCGTAATAAAAGTAATATTCCAGGAGAAGTTTTATCGGCAATAATCAACGGGACAGAAGAATTGATTTCTGAACTAAAAGATTTTGGAGTAACAATTCACTCAACAGGAGGAGAAACTGCAGATGTAGGAGACTTAGTTCGTACAATTATTGTTGATTCTACTGTAACAGTAAGAATGAAACGTGCCGATGTAATTGATAATGCCAATATAAAAGCAGGAGATGTTATTGTAGGTTTGGAATCTTTTGGACAAGCGACTTATGAAAAAGAATATAATGGCGGAATGGGGTCTAATGGATTAACATCGGCTCGTCATGATGTATTTCATAAATATTTAGCTAAGAAATATCCAGAAAGTTTTGATGCTTCTGTACCAGAAGAATTAGTGTATTCAGGAAACACAAAGCTTACCGATGAGGTTGCGAACTCGCCAATAGATGCTGGGAAATTAGTTTTGTCACCTACAAGAACTTATGCGCCAATAATAAAAGAAATATTATCAAAGTTTTCTTCAGACAAAGTACATGGAATGATACATTGTTCAGGAGGTGCGCAAACTAAAATTTTACATTTTGTAGATGAGTTGCATATAGTAAAAGATAATATGTTTCCAATACCACCATTGTTTAAGTTGATTCAAGAGCAGTCAAAGACAGACTGGAAAGAAATGTATCAGGTGTTTAACTGTGGGCATAGAATGGAATTGTATGTGTCTGAAGAAGTAGCAGAAGAAATCATAGCAATTTCAAAATCATACAATGTAAATGCGCAAATAATTGGAAGGGTAGAGGCTTCAGATAAAAAGAAGTTAACTATCAAAAGCGAATACGGAACATTTGAATATTAAAATAAAACAAATAAAAAAGGCCTTAGAGAATTCTAAGGCTTTTTTATGTAATAAAACTAACATAGTTTTTCAATAGTGATATTGTATCTAGGTTAGTTATTCTATTTTGTTAAAAATAAAATCAATAGAAAATTCATCGTTGGAAATTTTACATTTCAATTGCTGACCATCCATATAATAATTAATTTTTTTAGGAAATTCATTCTGTTCATTTTCAGATACAAAAGAAGAATCAGTTTGTTGTGTAAATTTAAATAACGTAGGTTGCTCATTCACACCTATAATTTTTAAATGCAAGATATTTTGAATAGAAACAATACTCATAGTTTCTTTAAAAACGGTATCGTTTTCTTGTAGTGTAAAACCAGTTCCGGTAAGATCTTTATTCCAAAATTCAAAAGTTGTTTTGGTAGGTTTTTCGTTTAAACGTTGCCATTTTCCTTGTAACCAATTAGGTTTTTTGGTTTCTTTTTGACAAGAAAAAAGTAGAATAGAAAAAAGTATAATTAGATAGTAACGCATATTTTTGCTCTTAAAAGACATAAAGATAGAGATAAAATTCGATAAAAAATCGTAAATTCGCACCCCAAGAAAAGATACAATGCTAGATAAATTACAGATAGTTAAGCAACGTTTTGATGAGGTTTCAGATTTAATCATTCAACCAGATGTTATTTCTGATCAGAAGCGTTATGTGCAATTAAATAAAGAATACAAAGACTTAGGAAAGGTTGTTAAAAAAGCAGATGAGTACAAAGGTCTTTTAGATACCATAGAAGAAGCTAAAGAAATTATTTCTGATGGAAGTGATGCAGAAATGGTAGAAATGGCTAAAATGGAAATGGATGATGCAAAAGTTAGAATTCCACAATTGGAAGAAGAAATTAAGTTTTTGCTAATACCAAAAGATCCAGAAGATGGTAAAAATGCTGTAGTAGAATTACGTGCAGGTACAGGAGGAGATGAAGCAAGTATTTTTGCTGGAGATTTATTTAGAATGTATACGAAGTACTGTGAAGGTAAAGGTTGGAAAGTATCTACAGTAGATTTTTCTGAAGGAACCAATGGAGGATTTAAAGAAATCCAATTTGAAGTTTCAGGAGAAGATGTATATGGAACTTTAAAGTTTGAAGCAGGAGTACACCGTGTACAACGTGTACCACAAACAGAAACACAAGGACGTGTACATACTTCGGCAGCAACTTGTATGGTTTTTCCAGAGGCAGAAGAGTTTGATGTAGAAATCAATCCAAAAGATGTTCGTATTGATTATTTCTGTTCTTCAGGGCCTGGAGGTCAGTCGGTAAATACAACTTACTCGGCGGTACGTTTAACACACATACCTACAGGATTAGTAGCGCAGTGTCAAGACCAAAAGTCACAACATAAAAACAAAGAAAAAGCATTTAAAGTATTACGTTCTCGTTTATACGATTTAGAGTTAGCAAAGAAACAAGAAGCTGATGCAGCAAAACGTGGTTCTATGGTAACATCGGGAGACCGTTCAGCAAAAATTAGAACATACAATTATCCACAAGGTCGTGTAACCGATCATAGAATTGGATTAACGTTATATGATTTATCTAATATTGTTAATGGTGATATTCAGAAAATTATAGACGAATTAATGCTAGCAGAAAATACTTCCAAACTTAAAGAGTTAGGAGAAACTATCTAATAAAAAAGACCAATCAACGATTGGTCTTTTTTATTTTGTTATTCCTTGTAAAACAGGAGAATAAATAGTATCTTGTAGAGATATTAATATTCTATCCGTAATAAGGAGAAAATCTACACATCTATAATACTATTTTTCTGAAGCCCCTCAGGTATTCATAGTTTTCTTTAAGTAAAGCATTTTTATTAGAATTTTTAATTAAGAGAGTAAGTCATTATATCAATAGCCCTAAACTGATAAGGTTATTGGAGTATTAACCCATAAATAAATTAGATATATGTTAAAAATAATAGTAAAAGAAGGCGAGAATATTGATAGAGCTTTAAAACGATATAAACGTAAATTTAGAAATGTAAAAATTTTACAAGAATTAAGAGAGCGTAAACAGTTTACGAAGCCATCAGTAGCAAGAAGAGCACAAATACAAAAAGCAGCCTACAGAGAAAAATTATTAAAACAAGAATAGTTAGAAGTATTTGATTAGTTTAGAATGTTTGTAAATACATAAATGGGAGTATTTTACGAAGTATTTCTTAATTTTGTTTCATGCAGAGTTTTATTGATTTTATTAAACAACACATTTTTATTTCAGAAGAAATTGAAGCGGCAATAAAAAGTGTTGCCGTGGAAAAAGAGTACCTTAAAAATGATTTATTGGTCGAAGAAGGAAAGACTTGTAAATATTTATATTTTTTAACTGAAGGAACAGTAAGAGCTTATTTATATTTAAAAGGAAAAGACATAACGAATTGGGTTTATCCAGAAAATTCAATGTTTACTTCTTGGCATAGTTATATTTTAAGAAAACCTTCTTCAGAATATATTGAAGTAACTAATGATGCTAAGGTAATAGCTATTTCTTATGATGATTGGCAGGAGTTATACCAGAAATATCCTAAGTTAGAACGTTTTGGACGTTTAATAATGGAGGAGCAAATCGGGTTAATTGACGATTTTTATAAAGGGTATTATTTCTTAACAGCAAAAGAAAAGTATGAGTTATTAATTAAAGCATACCCTAAGATAATTCAAATAGCTAATTTAGGACATATAGCTTCAATGTTAGGGATTAGTCAAGAAACATTAAGTAGAATTCGTGGAAAATAAAATAGGCTTCCTTATTTAAAAGAAAGCCTAACAAGAGCTGAGTTCTATGAGATTAAAAAACTCTTACAACATTAAACCCAAAAGATATATCCCCTTTGGTCCAATCCCCTTCAGCCTTTGTTAAGAAAGCGCTGTCATTGCTTGCCCTTGCGTTGGAAAATAATAGTTGAAAAACATGACCCCCTGTTTCAATATCAATTCCCAATGTTAGAGGATTTTTATAAATAGAATTTTTGTTTCTACTAAAATTGTGAGCATAATCTAAGTTAACACTCATACGTTTACTTACTTTTAATCGACCTCCAACACCCATTAAAAATTGATTGTGTGTATTGCCACCAGTAACAGTGTGGTCTTGTAAGTTTTGACGAACAAACGAAGGAGCAATTTCGAGAGATAAGTTCTTAGAAACTCTTCGTGAAGCAAGTAATTGAAAAGTATAACTCATACGATCACCAAATTTTAAATTAGGATATTTTTCCTTTTTTAATTCAGAGTTAATATCTGCACTAGCATACCCTACTAAGTTTAATGGAAACTTGCTTGATTGCTTTGTAAAACGAACTTTTGCAGTACCGGAATAAGTTTTTTCAAAACTATCTCTACTCAAACTTAATTGAACTCCTTCCCAAAAGCTATAGGCTAATTGAATTTTAGTATTTGCTTGATCTAATCCAAAAAACTCATCAACACCATCTTTTAAAGAACCAAAACGATGGGCAACAATTAAGTATAAATCCCCTTTGTCTGCAATTTTAGTAGATTGTAAGTTTCCAATTTGCATTGCTTTAAAAGCAGGTAAGGCAAATAGTTTTTCATTTTTAGTTTCATTGTCTAATTCATCTAATAAATCGTCTTGAGCAAAAGTTTTTATAGATGTAAAAACAATTAAAAAAGCTATGATGTATTTTATTTTAATATGCATTGTTCTAATTTTAATTCGTCTAATAAATCATCGTATCCTATAACACGACCTTTAATTTGTATGTTGTCATTTTCTTTTATGGAAAGTCTAGTATCAGTATTCTTAAACTGGCAGTAGATTTGATTTTCTAAGGAGATACCGTTTTCATCAATAGCGGTTACTTTGCCAGACAGTTGTACAACTTTTGTATTCCACTCAGAAAAATTCTGACTTACTTTTTGTAAAAAAACTGTCGAGCTTCCTTCAAAATCTACGTTTAGCTCTTCAATTGTTTTATGAGGTTTATAAGCGTACTTGTATGCTGAATATCCTCCTATGAGCAAAATGAAGAGTACAACCAAAAACTTATTTCTTTTCAACCAATTCATAAGCTATAGAAATGTTTATTTGCTCAGCTATTTTCTTGCGAACAATACTTGGTATTTTAATACCAAAATCTTGAGGTTGTACAAAGAATTTAGAGCTTAACATAATTTTATTGTTCTTTAAAACAACCTTGGCAGTAGTGCTTACTTTTTTCTTTTTTCCACGAACCGTAATAGTTCCTTTTAACGGAAACTCTTTTGAACTTGATAAATTTTCTAAAGAAAACCCTTCTAATTTTCCTCTAAAAGTAGCTTTAGGGTATTGATCGCTGTCCATATAGTTTTCATTAAAATGCTCTTGCATTAAAGCAACTTTAAATTTAAAAGCAGTAATAAATAGTTGGGCAGCAATATCGCCAGTATTGGTTTTTAAAATAGCTGTAGAGCTATTATTATTAGCTTCAACAGGTTCAAATGCTTCTACAGAAGCTTTAAAATGTGTGCTACCAGTTCTAGTAAAATATTTTTGAGCAGCAATTGATTGACTAAGCAATATAATTGCTAGGATGATTATTTTTTTCATGTAATTACGTTTTGTATTTTGAAACAAGTTGAATTATTCTAAAAAGCCATCAGCTTTCCATTTATCAATAAGCGCTCTTTTTTCAGCAGTAACAAGTCCACTTTGAGGCATTGGGCTTGCGGCATCATTCATTCTGGCGATTAGAGTTCCAAACTGAGCAGAGTTTTTAACTTGCTCATATGTTTCTAAGATTAATCCTTTTCTTGGGTTTACAGAACTGTGACAGGTCAAACAATTATTGTAAATAATAGGTTGTATATCTTTATTGTAAGTTACTGTTCTGTCAATAACATTAGGTAATGGTATTTCTGCTTTTGTACAACTAACCATTAAAGCTACGATTGAGATATAAAATACTTTTTTCATCTTTTTAATTTTGAACATCAATATTGGTTACGTTTTCTGTTTTGTTTTCTAATGGTGCTATGGTAATTTTTTTACTAATGCTTAAAATATCACCTTGATTTGGAGCGCCATCACCGGTTTTATCGGCAATAACAGTTAAGTAATATTCTCCAGGATGTAGATAGGTAAATAAGAATGTGTCTTCTTTGTTTTCTAAGTTTGGAAAATGTAGTAAAGTATCAAAAGCGTCAGTGTTTGAAGTCAAATAACCATTATTGTCAGTTAATGGGTCTCTTGAGAGATATACCAATAAATTAGTATCAGTAATTTGATTGTTTCTAGTTAAATTAACAGTTAAAGTACCTAGTCTAGGATGGTCAGTAATTTGGTATGGATCTCCAGATTGAGGTGCTAATTCATAAATGTTATTGTTGGCTTGTTGAGCTAAGAATGTTGCAGATGTTGCTGCTTGTTCACCTTGTTTTACATATAAATTTTCTGCCTTAAAACCATCAGCAAAATCTAAACCATCGTCAATAGCATTTTGAGGATAATTAGTAGCACTTGCAGCAGCTTGAGCTAATTCCATATGCATTTTCTTTCCTTTGAAAGTCATATGACGTGTTGGAATTCTGCTTCCTAAATTACTAGTGTATGAGTTAAAGTATAAACTGTCATTTTTAAAACGTAGTTCAAATGACATAATGTTTTTATTACCAATGGCATCTACAAAACGATAATATTTACCTTCAGAATTTCTGTCTTCTACTTTGTCTAAAACAAAATAACTAGTTCTATAAATACCACTTAATAATCCACCGTTACGCCCCATAATAGTTCTTTTACCTTTGTAATTTGTTACAAAAAATGAAGTAAGTAGGTTTCCTAAAGAACCACCTTCATGAATACCGTGAATATGTGATTTTGAAATAGCTCTATAGTCCCATGCAAACCAATCATAATCATCGGCAATAACTCTATTGCTACCTACCCAGTGACCTTGCATTTTTTCAAAAAAATCAAAACCATCAGTATTAATATCGGCAGGAATAACTTCTGCTATAGGTTGAGGGTTAGGGGAAGGATTTGTAGTTGTCCCTCCTGTAATATCTCTAATTGCATCTTCACAACTCGCAAGAGCAAGCGTAATACATAACCCGAAAAGGATGTGTCTTTTTTTCATAATTTAGTTTTTGTTATTGTTTTCTTACCCAAATTTCAATTAGAGGTTTGTGCATGATATAGCTTGTAACTTCTAATGTGTCTTTGTGTTTAATTTTAATCTTAAGATTGTCAGAGTTGGTTTGTGTAGCTCCTGAAATAGCATCGACAAAAGTGTCGTCTTTATAGGTTAAATTGTTTAAAAAGATATCTTTATCAGTACCAGTTTCTCTAATAATTGTAGTGTCGTCGTTATAATAAATAACTTTACCAATAAGTTTGTTAGCTTGTTTCTCTATTTTATAAGTGGCCTTATAAAAAGAACTTTGAACATTCCAGATGCCTAAAATTCGCTCATCTATTTGAGTAGAACACCCAATTAGAAAAATTAATAAACCAAATAAATACCTCTTCATTTTTAATTCTGAATAATTACGGAGACAAAATTGAGAAGGTTTGTAAGAAAGATTTTTGACCTATGTCAAAATCATCATAATGAACTGTTTTTGATTTAAGTCAAACCAAAACCAAAGATGCCAGTGTACATTTGAACAAAATTTATTTAGGATGAAAAAATTAATGTTACGTTGGAATATTGATAAGCCAAGAGATTTAATTATAATATTTATAGTTTTTTCAATAACAGGTTCAACTTCGATAACTGTTGGGCGCCCAGTTTTAAAAGCAGTAGGAATAACCTTAGAAAATATGCATGCAGTTATTTACTATCCATTGTTTATATTATTAAGTTTTATATGTTATCAAGTTTTTTTAGTCTTGTATGGATGGCTTTTTGGACAATTTAATTTCTTTTGGAACATGGAGAAGAAGATGTTAAAAAGATTCGGTATTTCTATTTAAAATTTCTTTTTTATATTTAAGAATGAAGAAAACTATTAAATGGCGAACTCTAATTGCTCTAGTACTGATGTACATTGCCATATTTATGAATTGGGAATGGGCTTGGGGAGTTTTGTTTATGTTCTGGGTTATTCCCGATCTTTTTTCAGGGATAACTTACTTTATAGAACCGATATCAAAAAAAGAAAATCCTAAAACATATTGGGTAATTATCATTAGCTGGATTCTTATGGCGTTATTTTCTTTGTCAACTTTAGTAATAGATTATCCAGGATATACCTATTAGCTATGAGTGATTTTTCTATTGGCGCTATTTTTAAGAGGTATAAATGGAAAATTTCGTTTACTTTTTTACTACTAATTTTAGAAAACATATCTAAAGTACTACAACCTTTGGTTTTAGGTATTGCTATCAATGATTTAATTAATGGAAGTAACAAAGGGCTGTGGTTGTTTACAGGCTTGTATTTAATAGGTTTTGTTATTGGTACCATACGTAGGTATTACGATACTCGTGCCTATACTTTTATATATACAAATGTAGCTTCGGAAATTGCTGAAACACAAAATAAAAAAGGAATAGAAGTGTCTGCCATAGCAGCAAGAAGTGCTTTAGTAAAAGAGTTAGTAGACTTTTTTGAGCATGATGTTACTCAGGCATTCACATCGGCAATTAGCGTTGTGGGAGCTTTGATAATGTTAGCATTGTTTGATTTGTGGATTTTTGGAGGGTGCTTGTTAACTATAATCATTATCATTTTAATTTATACCTTTAGCACCAAACGTATTTATAACTATAACATAGGTTTAAACGATGAATTAGAGCATCGAATAAATGTGTTAGAAACTCGTGAACGTACAGGTATTTTTAATCATTTTAAGAAAATAACAAAATGGTTGGTGAAAATGAGCGATTTAGAAACAGTTAATTTTTCAATCATCGAAATTGTATTGTTTATACTAGCAATTTATGCATTGTATGCTTCAGCTAGTGCTGTAAATGCTACAGCTGGTGGCATTTTTTCGGTGCTTACTTATGTTTTAGAGTTTTCAGGAGGTGTGTTTATGCTTCCTATTATATTTCAACAAATAATTCGTTTGCAAGAAATTAGTACAAGGCTAAAAAATATTTAAAATTGAGTAGGAACTTAAGAACATACCTAAATTTATTAGGACAATCAGTATTTTATTGGACTATTACATACATGTTATTCATCACAATTCGCTTTTATGGAATAGGGGAAGATGAAGGATTACCTTTAATAGACAAAACAAATATTCCTTTTTATGTAGCTTTACAGTATGCAGCATTTTTAGGGGCTTCTATAGGTGTTTTTTATTCATTAATTGAATTTGTGTTTGATACATATGTGTCAAAGCGAACAGCATTGTGGTTTCAAATTTTATCCAAAACATTTATCTATTTCATAGTTTTAATTATTTGCGTTTCCATAATTCGAAAGTATTATCAGTACGACAATAATTTAGAAATTCCAGTCATAAAAAAAGGTTGGTGGGTAAAGAGCAAAACATTTTGGGTAACAGTGTTGTTTTTTGTTTGCTCATCATTGGTGTTTTCTATTCTAAAAATGGCGACAGAAAAACTAGGTCCAGGTGTTTTCCTTAAAATGTTATTAGGTAAGTATAAAAGTCCACAAGAAGAAAAACGAATATTTATGTTCTTAGATTTGAAAAATTCTACACCTATAGCAGAAAAGTTAGGGCACTTGAAGTACAGTCAATTTATTCAAGATTGTTTTTACGATTTAAATGAATTAGTACCTAAATACGAAGCAGAAATTTACCAATATGTAGGAGATGAAGCAGTGTTAAATTGGGAGTATAAAAAGGGATTGGCGAATAACAATTGTGTGTCATTGTTCTTTGAATTTCAACAAAAACTACAGTCAAAAAAAGACTATTATAATCAAAAATATAATGAAGTTCCAGAGTTTAAAGCAGGTTTACACGGAGGTACTTTAATGGTGGCCGAGGTTGGGACTATAAAAAAAGAATTGGCATATCATGGAGATGTTATAAATACATCTGCTAGAATTCAGGCTGAGTGTAATACGTATAATGTACCAGTTTTAATCTCAGAAAATTTATTGTCCGATTTAAATGTTAAGAATCCTTATTTAACAAAAGTTTTAGGAGATATTTTATTGCGAGGTAAAAAGAATAAAGTTAACTTGTATACAATATCAAAAGCATGAGAAAGTGGAAAACGATTATAGCATTGTTTTTATTGATTTTGGCAGTGCTTTTTGAATGGAATTGGTTTTGGGCATTTTTTATTTTTATGGGGCTGGTTAATGTGTTAAGTAGTAAAAAAATACATTTTGTAGAGGAAGTATCGTTAAAAGAATCGCCAAG
The DNA here is from genome assembly GCF_965221665.1 of Tenacibaculum aiptasiae. Classification (NCBI taxonomy): domain Bacteria; kingdom Pseudomonadati; phylum Bacteroidota; class Flavobacteriia; order Flavobacteriales; family Flavobacteriaceae; genus Tenacibaculum; species Tenacibaculum aiptasiae. The sequence goes on along the minus strand of NZ_CBDCSN010000002.1, from coordinate 331,191 downwards.
GTTGTATTGGACAATGGTTATTATATGGTCATTTCTAGCGTTATTTTCTATTTTAAACTATTTGGATATTTTGACCTAAATCAAAAGAATTCAGTGTTGTTTTCTTCAATTTTGTAGTAAATTTAAACAACATGAAAAATTCAACATTATTAATAAGGAGTTTACTCGTTATAGCAATTATAACAGGTTTTGCTCATTACTTCTATTATAACTATAATATAGACGGAAGTTCGAGTGTTATATCATTTTTTTCAGAGACTTTACAATGGGAAAGTGTAGAATATTGGTTCTATATTTTTAACGACTTAAGTTTGGTGTATATAATAGCTCCTTTCTTTTTAATAGAGCTTATTAGGTATGCTTTTTTAAGAAGATTAACTAAAGATTTAATATTAGATAGTGTTGCCAATGTACTAACTTTTGGAGGTTTCTTTTTGATAGAAATCATTTTAGGAATTTTAGCAATTACTAAGCTGTATTATTGGGTATATAATAATTTAAGTTTACCGCATTTAGATGTTAATTGGGCAACAATTATAGCTTGTGTGTTATTGGCCGATTTTGCTTATTACTGGGAGCATAGAACAATGCACAGAATAGGTATAGGTTGGGCTACACATACGGTACATCACAGTTCGCCACATTTTAATATGTCTGTAGCGTACAGATTTGGACCTTTAGATGCAATAATGCCTATTGTTTTTTCATTGCCAATTGTAATGCTTGGTTTCGATCCGATTTTAGTTTTGTTATCAGAAGTATTTGTACAAGTGTTTCAAACTTTGCTTCATACAGAAATAATTGGTAAATTAATAAAGCCAATAGAGTTGATATTTAATACGCCTTCACATCATAGAGTTCATCATGGTTCAAACAAACAGTATTGGGACAAAAACTATGCAGGAATATTAATTATTTGGGATAGAATGTTAGGAACGTTTGAGCCAGAAGAAGAAAAGGTAGTGTATGGGATTTCAGAGCCTTTAAATAGTGTTAATCCTATAAAAGTATTTTTTCATGGACTCACTAGATTAAATAGAAAGCTAGGAGAAGTAAAAGGATTTAAAAATAAAATGTTGGTATTTATTAAACCCCCAGATTGGATGCCAAAAGAGAATAATTAAAAAGAAGAAATTATGAAATTATTTTTAACACTAATAGTGTCCATTCTAACTTATTTTGGATTACAATATTATCAAACAGGTTCTTTTATAACGTGGGTAGTATTAATTGTTTTATGGACTGCAATAGACTATTTTACATATGATAACCCTTTTTCATGGAAAGATTATATTTTACTAGTCGTAATCTTATCTGTAGTTGAAATAGCTACTTTATATAATTATTTTGGAACACTATAAATTATTAAAAAATGAAACAGCTATTATTAACCTTTTTATGTTTGATTACATTGATTTCGTGTGCTCAAAATAATGACGAGATTGTTGGAACTTGGACAGTTAAGAATCAATATTATGAAGCAGAATATGAGGTTGTTGAATATAAAGGAAAGTTCTTTGGGAAAATCCATTACTACAATGATGGTAAAAATGAATACAAAGGAAATAATGAAAAAAAGGACTATTTTTTAACAGATGTAGAAAAGAAAGGAAAGAAATACGTTAATGGAAAAATGTATTTACCAGGAGGTTCATATTATGAAGTAATTTTTACATTAAAAAATAAAGATGCATTGGAAGTATTAATGACTGTTGAAGGTCAGCCCTATAAGGAAACTTGGAAAAGAAAAAAGAAAAAGTAAACTGTTAGTTATGAAAGAGATTTTAGTAAAGAATGAATTTGTAGTATTGAATATTAAAAATTATTAGAAGTATGAGTTCAACATCAAAAAATAATAATTCAGCCACAGGAAATATGATGCATGCATTGCCAATAGAAGCATATACATCTCAAGAATGGTTTGATTTAGAAATGAAAACTTTATTTAGTACTACATGGCAATTTGCCGGATTGATAGAAGATGTGGCTAACCCAGGGGATTATATTTCTGTTCAAGCAGGACTCAATAATATTTTTATTGTAAAAGGTCGCGATCATCGGTTAAGAGCTTTTCACAATATGTGTCGTCATAGAGGAACACAATTATTAAGAGCCGTAGGAAAGGCACAAAAAGCAATTACATGTCCCTATCACGATTGGACCTATGATTTAGAAGGAAAGTTAATTAGTGTACCTAAAAAAGAAGAAGAGTTTCCTGATTTGTGTAGTAAAGAATTACACGATTGCGAATTAAATTTACACGAGGCTTCTGTAGATATTTTTAAAGGTATGTTATTTGTGCATCCAGAAAAGAATGCGCCTAGTATTATGGAGTTTTTTGGAGAAGTAGAACCTTATTTAGGCCCTCATATTCCTGAAGAGTTGGTAGAATATCAAGAAAAAGAAGGGGAAGCATTTTATACCAAAGAGATCAAAGCAAATTGGAAAATTATTGTTGAAAATTATATAGATCATTATCACCTAGCACATTTGCATGAAGGAACATTAAATATGTACGATCATGCCAATGCAGAATTTGGTTGGAAAGGACCTCATTATTGGTTTTATGAGCCGTTGGTTCCAGATTATTTAGCAGATGTTGATAATGCATCGCCACAACCTTTAATAAGTAGTGTTCCAAGAGAAAAAATAGGTGCTTATGTGCCTTGGTTATTTCCTAATATTGGAATTACAGAAGGAGAGGCAGCGTGGAATACTTTTCATGCAATTCCTTTAGCAGCTGACAGGACTTTGGTAGTAATTCGTTCGAAAATGGAGAATGCAAGTGAATGGGAATTTACCAAACAGTATACAAAATCGTCTATGAGTAAGGTTTGGCTTCATTATGGTAATAAAGGGAAATATGAAGGAGATGCGAGTGATCCTATGGCTTCAGGAGATTTTATGGAAGAAGATGTATATGCTTGCGAGCAGCAACAAAAATCATTAAAATCACCTATGTTTAGTGTAGGAGCAAGGGCACAAAGAGGAGAGTATGCCGTTATGCGTTTTCAGGAAGAAGTAAAAAAATGGATGAAGAAACACGGAGCTTTTGATTAAAAATACATACGAGATGAAAAAAATATACATACTGTTATTGGTGTTGCTTACTGCCTGTAGTTCGGTAAAAAAAGAAGAAGCATCTAAGTTACCGTTGCTTACTGTTACCAAAATTGAAAATGGTAAAGATGGGTATACAGCTACTTTAGAAGATAAAAAAGGAGGTTTGTATACATGTACTATTAGTATTCCAAATCTAGAAGATAATTATGTGCGTGTAGAGGTTGGAGAAAAGGTAAGGATTGAAGGAGAATATGCAGAGAGTTATCCAGTACAAATTTTTGCAAAAAGAATTTTCAAAGTTGAATGATGAATAAACCATATTCTTTAAAAGTTATAGATGTAAAGAACGAAACTAAAGAAGCAGTTTCGGTATCTTTTGATGTTCCATATGAATTGTATGAAATATTTAACTATAAGCCTGGTCAGTATATAACCTTACAGTTTAATTTAAAAGGAGAACAGGTTCGTCGATCTTATTCTTTATGTAGTTCACCAGCAAAGGAAGAGCCTTTGCGAATAGGGGTGAAAAGAGTAAAAGAAGGTTTAGTTTCTAATCATATTAATGATGAGGTTAAAGTAGGGGATTATATTGAAGTGTTGCCTCCCGATGGACGCTTTTATGCAGAGGTAAAAAAAGAAAATTACAAAACCTATTATTTATTTGCAGCAGGAAGTGGAATTACTCCAGTCCTATCTATTTTAAAAACAGTTTTATATACAGAAGAAAGAAGCTATGTGTATATGATTTATGGAAATAGGAGTCAGGAAACTATTATGTTTGAGGAAGAGTTAAAACAGCTTGAAGAAACGCATAAAGATCGATTTTTTCTGGTTCAAACTTTAAGTAGACCTAAAAGTAGTTGGAGTGATTTATGGAAAACATCTAGTAATAAATTTAGAAAAGGAAGAATAGATGCAGCAAGTATAGAATGGTTTATAAACGAATATCCACCTTATGCTCAGAATGCAGAATATTATGTTTGCGGCCCAGGAACAATGATTGATAATACAATTAAAGGTCTGGAAAATATAGATGTTCCTTTTGATCGAATTTTTGTAGAGAGTTTTGGAGGAGGAAGCGCTATTAATGAAATTGAAGCTGTAGAAAATGCTAGTTTGGTAACTTATTTGAAAGGTAAAAAGATAGAAAATACCATACCAAAAGGAAAAACCATTTTAAAAGCATTATTAAACGATAATCATGAGCCGCCTTATTCATGTGAGGGAGGAGTTTGTTCTACATGTAAATGTAAAGTGAAGAAAGGAAAAGTCCACATGAAAAAGAACTTGGCATTAACCGATAAAGAAGTAAAAGAAGGATATGTACTAAGTTGTCAAAGTATCCCTTTAACAGAAGAAGTAGAAGTCGTTTATGAATAATTACTTCAATTACCTATAAAATCCAATTGTAATCATTACGAATTTTACCGTTTATTACAAATATCTACCGTTTATTACTTAAAACGACCGCTGGTTACTTTTGAGTATATAAATGTTGGAGTCTTATTTAATTTAGCTTCAGATTAATTTAGAATGCAGTGTTTGTTTATAATTTGTTGATTTTCTATTGTAAGATTTAAAGATTAGGACAAGCTTTTAAGTAAGTTATATAAACAGCGCTGAGCTAGTTTAAAGTTTGGGGTAAATAATTATGAATATTGCTATCTTTTTAATTATACATAAAGTATTTCGGGCAGTATAATTTTAAATCATATAACATGATAGTAGCATTAGATTAAAAAAGATAGCTAATAATAAACTCCTTTATTTACCTCGTGGCTTCATTGCTACAAAAAAAGGCTGCTAACCCCGTTTTATAGCAGCCTTTTTACTTATTTTTTGTAAGCTTTATATTTTAATGATTCCTATTTATTTTATAGAGAAATTTTGTTTCTATGAAAATAACACTTTGCTTATAAGGGAAATTAAATTTTGCATATAACTAAAATGTTACTTGGTCATTTAATTAAAATAATGGTTTGCTTTTAATAAAAATAAATTTTTGTTTTAATGATAGTTCTATATTAATTAGAACTAGCCATTTTTTGTTGGAATGTAAATACAATAAATTCAGCAGGTCTTATTGGGGCAACGGTTATCGATACCTTCATAATTCCATTAAGAATATCTTCAGCAGTCATAGTGCTGCCTAAGCCACATTCAACAGAAAAAGCTTCTTCAGGAGTAGAGCCTTGTAATCCACCTTGTTTCCAAATTCCATATAAAAAACTACTAATCATAGCTTTTACAGATTCCCAAGTACCATAATCGTTAGGCTCAAAAACATAAGCCATAGCAGCTACTTTACAAGATTGTTCTAGAAATATAACGGTTCTTCTTACCGAAAGATATCTCCAGTCTGGGCTATTTCCATCTAATGTTTTAGCTCCCCAAACCAAGATTCCAGCCCTGTTAAAAAAGCGAATTGCATTGATAGATTTTCCAGAAACAATATCAACATTTAAAACTTCTTGTTGAGCATTGGTTAAATTGATAGGTAAGTTAATAACATCGTTCATGGCAACATTTGCGGGAGCTTTCCATGGACCTAGTTGATTGTCGGTTCTGGTAATTACTCCTGCCATTCCTCCACTTGGAGGTAATAAGTTCGCATCAGACAATATATATGTCATAATAGTGCTATAAATAGGACTTGCGGCTATTAATAAACTGTTGTATTGATGTGCTGTTAAAGCATGCTCACTTGAAGTACTTTGAATAGTATTAATGATAGCATTAACAGATTCATTTGGATTACTTTCAGGGCTTAAAATCTCTTGTAATTTGTTCAAATCTCCACCAAATAAATTCGTGTAATTAATGTCGTTGGTTTTCTGAACAGTTGTTTCTACAAAAGGATAGTAAGCAGCTCCATAATCTAGACCTGTGCTTCCAGTTGCATTTCTAAAGGCAGTGATGTCTTCGATATAAGTATTCGGATGAGGTGTTTTACCTCCAATAATATCAAAAATACAAATGGCAGTTTGCTTTTTTGAGGCTTGCGATAACATTTCTTGCATTAAAGTAGCATTGTTTTCTACAGAAAGCAATGTTGCTTCAGGGCAAATGTACATGGTTGGTTCTTGCTCTTTTTTTAATAAGGCCAATCCTTTAGTTAAATCATCAATTTGAACATTGGGATTTACAATTTGGTTCCCAATTTGAGCAGCCTTTCCAGAGGTTGCTCCATAAGAACCAACAGATACGATATAAGCATTGCTACCGCCGTTATCAAAAAACAACTTAATACTATTATATAAGTAATAAATGGTGTTTGGGTCAGGCACAATAGCGTAATAATCGTTAGCAATCATTATATGATTACTGGAACTTGGTTGATTTTCTTGCTTTACTAAATAATATTGTGGATTGTATTGCTTAGCAGGATTCACCGAAGACGGTGGTGTTGGTAAACAAAAAATCGCTTGAAATTCAGCAAATGATGAAATTTTTGTCGGGACGTTGGTGTACGATTTCCCTTGATACATAGCTTGTGGAGTATATCCAATAAATGCTGGTACAGATGTAGCAACGGGCACTACAGAGCTAGGAATAGTATTTATTTCATTAATGTATACTCCTGGCGTTTTGATGGTTGATAGATTCATGAGGGACAATTGTTAATGTTGGTTAAAAGTGTTTTTCTATATTTTCATACGTAAAAATTTGTATTGATTGTTTAGTGTCTGAATCTAAAATAAAAAAACAAGAAGCACACATGAAAAACCTTTCAAAAAAAAGGGGGAAAATCCTGTTTTTAATAAAATAAGAAAGATTTATCGTGGTTTTCGATTAGAAAGTTGAAGTTTTTTTTAGTCTGATTCCTAGTTAGATATACTAATTTGTATGGAGTTGTAGTGAAATTAAAAAGAATAAGTTTTATTTCATGAAAACTTCTTTCCACAAAATAGGGTGTTTAGTTTTTTACTTGTACAATGTTTATAACCTATATAATATAAACACCTCTTAATACAATGAAAAAACCATTACTACCCCTACTATTATTAATTAGTTTTTATACCTATTCTCAAACTTTTACCGAACTCAATACTGCAAATTTAACTGGGCTTCGACTTAGCTCAGCTGTTTGGGGAGATTATGATAATGATGGCGATTTGGATATATTGATAACCGGTGGAGAATCAAGTGTATCCAACAATACATTTTCTAAAATATACACCAATACCAACGGAGTTTTTACTGAGCTTACCTCTACCAATTTACCAGGTGCAGGTTCAGCAGCTTGGGGAGATTATGATAATGATGGCGATTTAGATATTTTATTAGCAGGTGGGTTATTTGCGATAACAAAAATCTATACAAATACTAATGGTACTTTTACGGAACATACCGCAGCCAATTTACCTGTAATTGGTAGAGGTTCAGTTGTTTGGGGAGATTATGATAACGATGGGGATTTAGATATTTTAATGACAGGAGGAATCTCAAAAATATACACGAATAATGATGGCGTATTTACGGAATTAACTACAGCAAATTTATTAGATCTTGATGACAGCTTTGCTGCCTGGGGAGATTATGATAATGATGGGGATTTGGATGTATTATTGACTGGTTATGATGGAAGTATCGATCATTCTATAATTTATACCAATAACAATGGCGTTTTTACAGAATTGGCTACGGCAAATTTAACAGCAGTATCCTATAGTTCTGCAGCCTGGGGCGATTATGACAATGATGGAGATTTGGATATTTTGTTAACAGGGCTTAACGGAAGTACTACTGTTTCTAAAATATATACGAATACAGCAGGTATTTTTACCGAACTTACTACTGCTAATTTACCTCGAATACAACATGGTTCTGTAGCTTGGGGAGATTATGATAATGATGGAGATTTAGATGTATTACTTTTTGGAGTAAGTGGTAGTACTCCTATTACTAAAGTTTATAACAATACTAATGGAGTTTTTACAGAATTAGCTACTTCAAATATGCAAGGAGGACAATATGGTTCTGTAGCTTGGGGTGATTACGATAATGATGGAGATTTAGATATTTTAGTGACAGGATCTCATACTGCAGATACAGTAACCTTTTCAAAAATATATACTAATAATACCGTTACAGCAAATACACCACCAACAGCACCAACCAATCCAACTGCTGTCGTAAACGGTAATGAAGTAACTCTAAACTGGACTGCCAGTACAGATGCAGAAACACCAAGCAGTGGATTAAGTTATAACGTATATATAAAAGAGAATCCAGTAGGAACTCCAGAATATATAACAACTCCTATGGCACAAGAAAATGATGGATGGCGTAAACTACCAGCTATGGGTAATGTAGGACAAGGTACCAGTTATACTTATATTTTCTCAGAAGAGTGTACCAAAAATTACGTCTTTAAGGTGCAAGCCATTGATCATAGCTTTACTGGATCTCCTTTTTCTACAGAGGGTAATTTTCGTATTGAGGATACTATAAAACCCATCGTAGAGACTCAAAATATCACAGTATCATTAGATGCTACAGGATATGCAAATGTAACAGCAGCACAGGTAGATAATGGTTCGTCCGATAACTGTGGTATTCAGTCTATGTTATTAAGTCCCAATATATTTGATATTACTACTTTAGGAGAAAATACCGTAACACTTACAGTAACCGATATCAACGGAAACTCTAATGCTAAAACAGCTAAGGTAACCGTACAACAGGTATTTACCGAATATACAACAGCAAATATAATTGATGTTTATCAAAGTGATTTAGCTTGGGGAGATTATGATAACGATGGCGATTTAGATTTATTAATAACTGGTAAAAAATCTATTGGTGTAGCTTTAGACCCAGTTTCAAAAATCTATACAAATAGTGGAGGTACTTTTACAGAATTGACTTCTGCTAATTTAGAAGGAGTACAATATGGGGCTTCAGCATGGGGAGATTATGATAATGATGGAGATTTAGATATACTCTTAACTGGTTTTGGTGTGGGGAATACCTATATAACAAAAATCTATACGAATAATGGAGGTGTTTTTACTGAACTAGCCACAGCTAATCTACAGGGAATTGTTGGAGATGTCGCTTGGGGAGATTATGATAATGATGGCGATTTAGATATATTGTTAGCTGGTGGTATTGGACGTTCGTCAATATCAAAAATATACACAAATGATGCAGGAACTTTTACAGAATTGACTACAGCCAATTTAATTGGGGTAAATAGTGGTGCTGTTGCCTGGGGAGATTATGATAATGATGGTGATTTAGATGTATTACTTACGGGTTATACGGGGAGCTTGGATATCTCTAAAATATATACTAACAATAATGGTACGTTTACAGAACTTGTTTCAGCCAATTTAATAGGGATATCTTACAGCTCTGTATCTTGGGGCGATTATGATAACGATGGAGATTTAGATATATTAATGTCTGGGTTTACAGGAAGTGCCGATGTTACAAAAATATACACAAATAATGGTGGTAGTTTTACAGAGCTTCCAACTCCACATGTGAGAGGTCAACAAGAAGGCTCAGTGACTTGGGGCGATTATGATAACGACGGAGATTTAGATATATTACTAACAGGAAGTATAAATACTAAAATATATAATAATAACGCAGGTGTTTTTACTCAAGTAGCTGCTGCAGATAATCTAACTCAAATAGCAGTGAGTGATGGTGTTTGGGGAGATTATGATAATGATGGCGATTTAGATATAGTATTTTCAGGTGTTACCGCTACTTCTTTCATTTCAAAAATATATACGAATAATACGATTACTTCTAATACACCACCTACTGCACCAACAAATCCTACTGCCGTAGTAAATGGTAATGAAGTTACTATAAATTGGACAGCTAGTACAGATGCACAAACTCCAAGTAACGGATTAAGTTATAATGTATATATAAAGGAGAATCCAATAGGGGCTCCAGTCTATACCAAAACTCCTATGGCACAAGAAAATGATGGTTGGCGTAAATTGCTGGCTGTCGGTAATACAGGACAAGGTACTAGTTATACTTATAAATTTCCTGCAGCTTGTACTAAAAATTACACTTTTAAAATTCAAGCAATAGATCATAATTTTGCAGGGTCAGGATTTTCTGCTGAAGGAAGTTTTAGCACTGTAGATAACACTAACCCAACAGTAGTAACACAAAATATCACGGTTCAATTAGACGCAACAGGAAATGTAAGTATAACACCAGCTCAAATTGATAATGGTTCAACAGACAACTGTGGCATCCAATCGATGAGTTTAGATATAACTTCATTTGATTGCACAAACATTGGAGCCAATATAGTAACCTTAACAGTAACAGATGTTAATGGGAACACTAACACAAATACAGCTACGGTAACCGTAGAAGATAAGATAAGCCCAACAGTTGTAACACAAGATATCACGGTTCAATTAGATGCTACAGGAAATGTTTCAATTACACCAGCACAAATCAATAATGGATCAACAGATAATTGTGGCATCCAATCAATGAGTTTAGATACAACTTCATTTGATTGTAGGAATGTAGGGGCAAACACGGTAACGTTAACAGTAACCGATGTTAATGGAAACACTAACACAAATACAGCCACCGTAACCGTTGAAGATAAAATCAATCCAACAGTGGTTACACAAGATATCACAGTTCAATTAGATGCTACAGGAAATATAAGTATCACACCAGCACAAATTGACAATGGATCAACGGATAATTGTGGCATCCAATCAATGAGTTTAGATACAACTTCATTTGATTGTACAAACATTGGAGCAAATACAGTAACGTTAACAGTAACCGATGTTAACGGAAATGTAGCTACAAAAACAGCCACCGTAACCGTAGAAGATAAAATCAATCCAACAGTGGTTACACAAGATATCACGGTTCAATTAGATGCTACAGGAAATGTAAGTATTACACCAGCACAAATAAATAATGGTTCAACCGATAACTGTGGCATTCAATCAGTAAGTTTAGATACAACTTCATTTGATTGTACAAACATTGGAACAAATACAGTAACGTTAACAGTAACCGATGTTAACGGAAATGTAGCTACAAAAACAGCCACCGTAACCGTTGAAGATAAAATCAATCCAACAGTGGTTACACAAGATATCACAGTTCAATTAGATGCTATAGGAAATGCTACAATCACACCGGCACAAATAAATAATGGATCAACCGATAACTGCGGAATTCAATCAATGAGCTTAGATACAACTTCATTTGATTGTACAAACATTGGAGCCAATACGGTAACGTTAACAGTAACCGATGTTAACGGAAATGTAGCTACAAAAACAGCCACCGTAACCGTAGAAGACAAAATAAATCCAACAGTGGTTACACAAGATATCACCGTTCAATTAGATGCCACAGGAAATGTAAGTATTACACCAGCACAAATAAATAATGGTTCAACCGATAACTGTGGCATTCAATCAGTAAGTTTAGATACAACTTCATTTGATTGTACAAACATTGGAACAAATACAGTAACGTTAACAGTAACCGATGTTAACGGAAATGTAGCTACAAAAACAGCCACCGTAACCGTTGAAGATAAAATCAATCCAACAGTGATAACACAGAATATAACCGTTCAATTAGATGCTACAGGAAATGCAAGTATTACACCAGTACAAATCAACAATGGATCAGCCGATAACTGCGGAATTCAATCAATGAGTTTAGATACAACTTCATTTGATTGTAGTAATGTAGGAGTAAATACAGTGACCTTAACGGTAACCGATGTCAACGGAAATATAGCTACAAAAACAGCAACCGTAACCGTAGAAGATAAGGTAAACCCAACAGTAGTAATACAAGATATCACGGTTCAATTAGATGCTACAGGAAATGTAAGTATTACACCAGCACAAATCAATAATGGATCAACCGATAATTGTGGAATTCAATCAATGAGTTTAGATACAACTTCATTTGATTGTAGTAATGTAGGAGTAAATACAGTGACCTTAACGGTAACCGATGTCAACGGAAATATAGCTACAAAAACAGCAACCGTAACCGTAGAAGATAAGGTAACCCCAACAGTAGTAATACAAGATATCACGGTTCAATTAGATGCTACAGGAAATGCAAGTATTACACCAGCACAAATCAATAATGGATCAGCCGATAACTGCGGAATTCAATCAATGAGTTTAGATACAACTTCATTTGATTGTACAAGCATTGGAGCAAATACAGTAACCTTAACTGTGATGGATGTTAACGGAAATGTAAACACGAAGACTGCAACTGTAACCGTTGAAGATAAAATCAATCCAACAGTGATAACACAGAATATAACGGTTCAATTAGATGCTACAGGAAATGCAAGTATTACACCAGTACAAATCAACAATGGATCAACGGATAACTGTGGCATTCAATCAGTAAGTTTAGACACAACTTCATTTGATTGTACAAACATTGGAGCAAACACGGTAACCTTAACAGTAACTGATGTTAACGGAAATGTAAACACGAAGACTGCAACTGTAACCGTTGAAGATAAAATCAATCCAACAGTGATAACACAGAATATAACGGTTCAATTAGATGCTACAGGAAATGCAAGTATTACACCAGTACAAATCAACAATGGATCAGCCGATAACTGCGGAATTCAATCAATGAGTTTAGATACAACTTCATTTGATTGTAGTAATGTAGGAGTAAATACAGTGACCTTAACGGTAACCGATGTCAACGGAAATATAGCTACAAAAACAGCAACCGTAACCGTAGAAGATAAGGTAAACCCAACAGTAGTAATACAAGATATCACGGTTCAATTAGATGCTACAGGAAATGTAAGTATTACACCAGCACAAATCAATAATGGATCAGCCGATAACTGCGGAATTCAATCAATGAGTTTAGATACAACTTCATTTGATTGTACAAACATTGGAGCAAATACAGTGACCTTAACAGTAACCGATGTTAACGGAAATGTAGCTACAAAAACAGCAACCGTAACCGTTGAAGATAAAATCAATCCAACAGTGGTTGCACAAGATATCACCGTTCAATTAGATGCTACAGGAAATGCAAGTATTACACCAGTACAAATCAACAATGGATCAACGGATAACTGTGGCATTCAATCGATGAGTTTAGATACAACTTCATTTGATTGTACAAAGATTGGGGCAAATACAGTAACCTTAACAGTAACTGATGTTAATGGAAACTCAAATACCAATACAGCAACGGTAACCGTAGAAGATAAAGTAAATCCGATAGTTATTACTCAAAACATCACCGTTCAATTAGATGCTATAGGAAATGCAAGCATTACACCAGCACAAATCAATAATGGATCAACGGATAACTGTGGAATTCAATCAGTAAGTTTAGACACAACTTCATTTGATTGTACAAACATTGGAGCAAATACAGTAACCTTAACAGTAACAGATGTTAATGGAAACACTAACACAAATACAGCTACGGTAATTGTAGAAGACAAAGTAAATCCAACAGTGATTACTCAAGATATCACAGTTCAATTAGATGCAACAGGAAATGTAAGTATAACACCAGCTCAAATTGATAATGGTTCAACAGACAATTGTGGCATTCAATCGATGAGTTTAGATATAACTTCATTTGATTGTACAAACATTGGAGCAAATACAGTAACGTTAACAGTAACAGATGTTAATGGAAACACTAACACAAATATAGCTACGGTAACTGTAGAAGACAAAGTAAATCCAATAGTAGTTACACAAGATATCACGGTTCAATTAGATGCTACAGGAAATGCAAGTATTACACCAGCACAAATCAATAATGGATCAGCCGATAACTGTGGAATTCAATCAATGAGTTTAGATACAACTTCATTTGATTGTAGTAATGTAGGAGTAAATACAGTGACCTTAACGGTAACGGATGTTAACGGAAATGTAGCTACAAAAACAGCCACCGTAACCGTAGAAGACAAAATCAATCCAACAGTGATAATACAGAATATTACTGTTCAATTAGACGCCACAGGAAATGCAAGCATTACACCAGCACAAATAAATAATGGATCAACCGATAACTGTGGCATTCAATCGATGAGTTTAGATATAACTTCATTTGATTGTACAAACATTGGAGCAAATACAGTAACGTTAACAGTAACAGATGTTAATGGAAACTCAGATACAAAAACTGCAACGATAACGGTAGAAGACAAAGTAAACCCAACGGTGGTAGCACAAGATATCACTGTTCAATTAGATGCCACAGGAAGTGTAAGTATTGCACCAGCACTAATCAATAATGGATCAGCCGATAATTGTGGAATTCAATCGATGAGTTTAGATACAACATCATTTGATTGTAGCAATGTAGGAGCTAATATAGTAACCTTAACAGTAACCGATGTTAACGGAAATGTAAACACGAAGACTGCAACTGTAACCGTTGAAGATGTAACAGAGCCGATAGCAATAACAAAAGATATTGTTGTCGAGTTAGATGAAAATGGAAATGCAACAATTACCCCAGAAGAAATTAATGATGGTTCTTTTGATGAATGTGGAATTGCTAGTTTGCAATTAAACAAAACAGTATTCGAATGTCCAACTTTAACTGCTCATGAGGTAATATTAACCGTCACAGATTCTAATGGATTAACAAGTACAGCTACTGCAGAAATAATTTTTACTTCAAATGATATAGATAATGACTTGATAGCAGATATATGTGATGAAGATATGGATGGAGATGGTGTTTTAAATAATGTAGATAATTGCCCTACTACTTATAACCCAGAACAAAAAGATTTAGATAAAGATGGAGTGGGAGATGTATGTGATTCATCAGATCTAAACATACCTAAAGGGTTTTCACCAAATGGAGATAATGTAAATGATATATTCATTATAGAAGGGTTGCATAAATATCCAAACAACAGATTACAAATATTAAACCGTAGAGGAGTTAGTGTATTCAATACCAGAAATTATCAAAATGATTGGACTGGAGTGGTAGAGAATAAATCAAAGAAACTTCCAACAGGACCTTATTTCTACATTTTAGAAATTAATGAAGGAATGAAAGTGGTAAAAGGATGGGTTTACATTAATTATTAAATAAAGGAAAATGAAATTTAGAATAGTATTAAGTATTTTAATAGTTATGATAACAATAGAAGGATATTCACAGTATGAACCTTTCTATTCACAATATAATAATAACTTCAATTTAATAAATCCGGCATATTCAGGTATGCATGACTTCTTTACTTTGACAGCAAATGTTAGAAGTCAATGGGTTAACGAACCAGGGAGCCCCAAAACAGGTTCATTAACCTTACATGGAGGACTAGGGAATAATTTAGGAATTGGATTTTCAGCAGTTTATGATAAAGTTTATGTTTTAAATGAGAGTCATTTATATGGAGATATTTCTTATGCTATTAGATTGAATGACGAATCAACCTTGTCTTTCGGATTAAAAACAGGAGGAAGTTTTATCAATGTAGATTTACAAAGTTTAGGCATTACGAATGACGCATTGTTTAGTAGTAATATTAACGAGTTTAAATTTAATATGGGGGCAGGGGTTTTCTTTTATACCGATAAATTTTATGCAAGTTTTTCTACTTTAAACTTATTGGGAAATAGGTATTATACTAGAGAAGGAAGTACGGTAAATTCAGCCAATGAAAGTCCTATATTTTATGCCTCTTTAGGTTATAAATTTCAAGCAGGTGATCAAATTGAGTTAAAACCATCGTTTTTGATCCGTTATGCAAATGGAGAGCCTATGTCTACAGATTTATCATTAGGAGCATTATATAATAAGCAAATTGAATTAGGTATTTCATATAGATTAAATAACTCGATAGCTGGGTTATTACAAATGCGTATAAACGATAATACCAAAATTGGATATACTTATGAGAGTTATTTAACCAATACAAGCCAATACCTTAGCGGGTCACATGAAATTAGTTTGACTTTCGATTTAGGTAAAGGAAGGTACGGTTATCGATATAGAAATAATAGAAACAAACAAGAACCACCTTTTTATTGGGGTGAAAGATTATAGAAAAGAGGTTTTCTATAGGTTATCCTTTTGTAAGGGAGAACCCTGTGCTTGAAAAAGTACAGGGTTTCTTATTAAGTAGAAAAGTATGTTAAATATTCAGGGAGTTATAAAGTTTCTTTTTTATAGTAATTTATTTACTTAACTCAATAAAAGAGCATTTTTTATTGATGTAATTCTTATTTCACATATCTCAAACAAATTATTCACAACATAAAATTATTTACTCATATCATTTTTTGCATTTCCTTTTTAATTATTTCCCAACTTTGAGTAGCTGAACGTTTCTATACTAAATGTTTACATGCTAGAAATCTAGTAGGCAGTATGAATGCCTTTTTAAACTAAGGCGTCAAAATAGATTAAAAGAAAATATTCGATTGAGTAGCTGCTATCATTCTTTTTAATCCAAAAGGCGAAATCTGAAAAGCCTATTAAAATAGAGTAAGAAAACTAAATATTTAATCATGGATTTACAATTAAAAGAATTAACAACGTTATACAAAGAATTCAATGCAGATAGTAAATGGCTTCAAACAACAAGTATTACACAAGTAAAAACAAGCGGTAGAAGCATGCTTCATTTTGAAGCAGTATTACCTTTAGACGGTTCTAACAAAGGATATTTTGTTAGAATTAAAGATGAAGATGGTAAAGTAGTAAAAAACACTTATAAAGAACATACTGCTACTTCAAATCCAGTAAAAGGATCAATTGAATCAAACGATTTAGATTTTAGAACTCAAATTTATACCTTAGAATTTGGTCCTCACTTTGCAAATACTAATGTTAATTCAGTAGGAGCAACTGCAACAATCATTCAAGGAAGAGCAAGAAAGTTTGAATCATCAGCTGTTTTTTATGATATGAATCTTCCAAAATCAGTTTCTTTTGAATACAATGTTCCACCATCTATTTTTGATAATAATACTAGTGTTAAAATTTACTTGGTAAAAGGAAAGGACATTAAAGAGGAGAAATATGCAATAGAAGGTAAAAAGTTTAATGTTTCAAAATCATCATATACAGGAAATGGAGAGCTTCAATTTAATGATGCTTTAGAGCATGGAGAAGTTTATACATTATGTATGGGAATCTATAGTACTGTAAGACAAATAGCAGGAAATACTTTTATTTGGGAATAGGTAACATATTATTTATTCAACCCAAAATGATATTAAATGTCATGTGTTTGTATAAACCATGGCATTTTTTATAAAATATTGTGTGTTGACTATCAGTAAGATAATTGGTAGAGCTCTTATGCCAAGTTTTTCATCTCTTATTACAATTTTATAAAGTCTTAAAGCAATTTTTTAATTCTGTAGCACTGATTATTTGAAATTTGATAAAGAATTTATTAACCAGCTGCCATAGCAGTCTAAATTTCTTTATTAATTATGTCAACTTTAACTATCCCAACAGCACCAGTAACCAGTAAATCAGCAGAAAGTACAGCCGAACTTCACAATAATTTATTGAAGATCGCAAAGAGCGATGCTCCTTATGAAAATCCAATAGGAGAAGCAGAAGGATTAATTTCTTTTAATGGATATTATGCTCTTAACAATACAGGAGCCTTCCTTACTGTAGATACAAACTTATTGGTAAAAAATGGAGAGGTAACACCTCATGTATCATTAATTTATTCAGCAGATGGAACATCTTCAGAAGTTTACCATCTTACAGGACCAAATAGAGATTTTGAATCTGTAAATTGGAACGAAAATATATTAATAGCTAAAGCTACTAACAACAGTAATGTTCCTAGTTTTACACTTGATTTTACACGAGAAGATAATAGTCAAGAAATTACAGCTTCTTTAAAAGGAAAGATTACGAATGAACAAAGTAAAACGCCTATAAATATTCAGGGAGCAACTTATAATAATCCTATCCCTATGGCAATGTATGCAGGAACTTATTATGAAGATAAGGGGAAAGGAGATAAAATATTAAAGATAGGAACAGATAATACCTTGCAATACAACTATACCAATATTGGAGGAGATGGAGGTCATCTACAAGAGGTGGATGTATTTATTTATAATTTAAATATGTATGTTTTTTCTTTTAGCACATTAGATGGTCTTTTTAACTATAGTATTATTATGGGAACTTCAGCAAATGGAGGTAAGGTATGTAATGATCTTTTTTCTTTAAAAAATACAAAGCTATCTATTCCAAGGTCATTACAAATGGTAAAAACTGTTGAAAAAATGCCTGTAAGCGGAACAAATATAGCAAGTGAAGAATTAGCAAAGTTCTCAGGATTCTATGAACTTTCTTCAGGAGAAAGTGCTTTTCTTTCTATAGAAGGAGAATATAAAACCCAATCGGATGGTTCAAAAGAGTATACGGTTACACTTGGAATTTCAGAGGTAGGTAGCAATTCAACACTTTATACTTTTGATGATACCATGACATTTGAAAAAAGTGGAGAAAGTTGGGTGTTAACTATTCCAAGTAGTAAATCTAATGAAGATGCTTTAAAAGTAACGTTTACTCGTAAATATGAAAAAGCATATCCAAATTCAGGAAGCTATTATGGTTCAGTAATAAGTATTTCAGGTAGTTATAACGGAACTAGTTTTACAGGAAATACATTATTGAATGTGGTTCCATTAATGGGGTTTGCAGGAGCACCATTAAAATTAAATCAAACATCAAATGAAACAATTGTGATTAAAAGCAGCTCAGAAGTAGAATATAATGGGGTTTCATATAAGAATTTAACCGTAGTACCCTTAATGTATATAGTTGGATTTATCGATAATTCAGGAAATGAGGTAGTACTTTCTTTAGGAACTGATGGAGGTAAAGGAAATACATGTATAACTACAGTGTCTAAGATAAAAGAAGTGAATGGAAAATCACAAGCTACACCTATAAGTGTAGAGGTTTATACGGCTATTCCAGATGGAGATTCAGGTGCACCAAAGCACTAGAAAAATATATAGTTTAAATTAAAACCCTATGCATAAAGTGTATAGGGTTTTCTTTTAGCTTGAAAGGTTATAAAAAATAAATAGAAAAATGTTCGTTTTTAGATTTTTGTTAGTTCTTAGAGAATAATGAATTAATAAAGTTAAAAAACTGTTTAATAATAAGTTAATTAGATAATAAGCTGATAAAAAAAACGTTTGTAAAAATAAAAAGCACCTCCTCTCTCAAAAAATTGTAACCATTAAAATTAATATATTATGGAATTGAATTTAGCATTGCTAAGTACAAAAGTTGCATGTGATGAGGCAATTAAAATTACGCAAACAGAAAAAACGCTGTTAGAAAGAAGACTTAGAAATTTGGGAGAGTCTTTAGAAGACAAGACGGAGAAAACTGCTTCAGTAGCAGAGGGAATTATTAGTGTAAAAGCCATTATAGCTGGTTTTGAATCGGCTTTAAAGGTAATTACCGATGAGAAAGAAAAACGAAACTTGGAACTGAAAATAGAAAGAGAAGAAACCAAGTTAAAATCGTTAGAAAACAGGAATGCAAATTATAGTGCAATTAATGTATTGGAAGATCAAATAGATCATCAACAATTAGAAGCACAAGTAGCAGTATTAACAGAAGCTATTTTGCAAATAGAAAATTACAAAGCTACCATAACAGTGTAGTTTAAAAGCAAAAGTCCAATTATTTTAATTGGGCTTTTTTTTATGGGATATTAGTACAAATACTTTTAAAGAATAAAAATTATTGTACTAAAATTTTTCAAAAAATAAGTACAAACAAAAAGAAAGGAAAAGAAAAATTGTACAAAATGATAGGAAAGATAAAAAAGCATTTTAATATTCATACCCATGTAGTAAGTGCATATATAGGGAGTTCTATAAGTTTTGTAAATTCAGTATTGGTTGGTCGTAGAGCCTTGAATTTATCACAGCTTAACAAATTAATGGTTTTGTATAAAGCATTAGCATTGTCGGTTCCTATAGCAGAATTATCTGAAGTCTCGGAATTTATAAAGAAAGAGAAGGAGGAGAGTACCGTTGAGTTAAAACAACTTTTAAGGCGAATAAGAAAAACTTTAGAAAACAAGAAGAATAATTTAAAAGAATTACAAGAAAACAGAATGCATTGGTTAAGAGGCTTGCATGCTTCCAATATATTATTGAAAGAAGAAGCATTGA
The DNA here is from genome assembly GCF_965221665.1 of Tenacibaculum aiptasiae. Taxonomy (NCBI): domain Bacteria; kingdom Pseudomonadati; phylum Bacteroidota; class Flavobacteriia; order Flavobacteriales; family Flavobacteriaceae; genus Tenacibaculum; species Tenacibaculum aiptasiae. Next base: position 310,933 of record NZ_CBDCSN010000002.1, on the reverse strand, counting down.
GTATTATCGAAAAAAAATGGATTCGTTTGCGTAAAAAAGATTTAGAACTACAATTAGCAGAGCATTCCTATTACAGAGAATTAAAAATGCAAGCAGAAATTGTTGCTTTGGAGCAACAGATAGTTAGTTTAGAAGAGAAAATCAATGTGTTGTTTTATGGATAACAAGTCTTTAAGGGGGATAAAATGTTTGTTGAGAAAAGCGCTAATACATAATCACAAAACCACAGTTATTCTTAAGATACTTGATAAACAAGTTTATTGAATTTTGACTGATTTTACTATCGGTATCTAGTTTAGTTTCAATTAGGTTGATGCCATAATAAGATGAATTAATTTGAATGTTTGAGTGATCTTGAAAATTAGCTGAAACCTCATTGAATTCTTTTAAATGAGATTTATAAAAATAAATTTTTACCATGTTAAATATTTTTAATTGGTTAGGAATTCAATTTAGATTAAATGTAAAGGGCAAAATGAAAAATAAGATAAGATTCTTAAAAGTATAGGTGAGAGACTTTAAAATTAGGATGAAAAGAAATGACAACCCCTAATTATCATTTCTTTTCAAACTGTAATTATATATAACCCCTCAATCATATATAGGACAAATTAAAGGTAATTAAGGAAACAAATGATTAACTATTCGTTAGTTGGTTGATATTGTTTAGTTCAGTAAACTTAATTTATAGATAAGAAGAAAAGCAAACCGAATTTTGCTGATAAATTATTGTGAATTGGTTAATACGCATTGGTATAAACCAAAATCTCATTTTTCATTTACTCCGCAAGGGTCGAATGGAAAACATGCTTTCCCACCATTAATAGATTGTTGTTCTTTTTTGTTTAGAGTAGTAGCTAAGTTTGAAATGTTCTTTAGTTTATTTACTTGAATTAAAATAACAGAAGTTATTTACCTATTAGAAAAAGTAATTAAATAATTCACTGATAATTTTGTAAATAAAAACACCAATTAGAATACCTATGAATAGTTTTTTATTGTCTTTGCTCTTTTCCATAAAAAAAATAGATTTTATCAAAAGTATAAAAATAAAATTACTCTAGGTTTTTAGATGCTAAAATTGAAAGGTTCTTTGATGTAATTCTGGTGAGTAAAAAGTTTATTTTTGCACTTCTAAAAAATAAATTATTATGAAAACAAAAATTAAAATAGCTGTCATTGCTATGATGGGAATCAGTTTGGGAGTTAAGGCTCAAAATGAAAGTATAAATGGAAGCTTACAAATTAAAGATAGACTAACAATTTATAATTCTGATAACGATCAAGTTTTACATTTAAGACCTAATTCAGGAAATTCAGGTTATATTTATTGGGCCGAAGGTGGAGTAGCAGAAAGAGGAATTTTAGGCTTTGAAAAAGGTAGCAAAGATTTAGTTTATGCTTCCGGAGGTTTTAATTTTGATAACTCTATTGAGCGTTTTAGAATTAAATATAACGGTCATGTTGGAATTGGAACATCAAACCCAATTAGATCTTTACACGTTTTAAGTAATCAATGGGATAATTCTTCTGGTTCTGGTGTTATTTTTGAAAATGGAAATTCTGTTGGTTCTGGAATAACATTAAAGCCAACAGCTTCTCAGGTAACAAATGGAAATCTAGGTTGGGCTATTTATGCTGGTGGTCCCAGTTCAGTTGTTAAAGATGGTAATCTTGGATTTTGGTCCCATGGTACAAATAAAGTTGTGATGTCAGTAAATAGATCGGGAGTAGTAGGTATCGGAACAACCAGTCCATCAGAGAAACTTGAGATTGTAGATAGCAATGCATCCTTGAGAATAAGAAGTACAAATTTAGCAAACAATTCAAGTCTTAAATTGGATTGGGGTATTAATCATGGATATCATATTTCATATAATCCTAATTCCGCAGTCACTTATTTTGATTCTAAGCATAATGCTATATCGAATACACCATATGGTGATGTATTATTTAGACGCAATGTAGATAATGTTATGAAGGAAACGTTTGTTATAAAAGGAAACAGTGGTAATGTTGGAATCGGAACAGTAGATCCAGGGGCATGGAAATTAGCAGTGAACGGAAATATAAGAGCAAAAGAAATAAAAGTTGAAACAGGTTGGTCTGATTTTGTTTTTTATGATAATTATAAATTACCTACTTTAGAAGAAGTAGAAACACATATAAAAGAAAAAGGACATTTAAAAGATATTCCAAGTGCAAAAGAAGTAGCTAATAATGGAATTTTTCTAGGAGAAATGGATTCTAAATTATTACAAAAAATTGAAGAATTAACATTATATACAATTGAGCAAGAGAAGAAAATAAAAGAATTGGAAAAGGAGAAATCCAAGAATGAAAAACAACAAAAAGAAATAGAAGAGTTAAAAGCTTTAGTTCAAAAATTATTAAAAAATAAAAGCTAGAGAATAAGCATAAAAATTTACCATAAAACACCTTTTTAAGGTGTTTTTTTTATGTCAAAAATTTAGAAACAAATGATTAAAGAAATTGTAGTATAAAGAATAAAAAAGCGAACCGAAGTTCGCTAATTAATTTTAGTTTCCTGGTTCTGGGATACAACGACAATTTTCATCAAAACCATAACCTTCTTGACAAGGTCTCGTGAAAATTCCACAGTGAGTATTTCCACCATTAATAGTTTGTTGTTCTTTTTTGTTTAGGGTAGTACCTAAGTTTGAAATGTTCTTTAACATAATATAGATTTTTAAGTTCCTCAAACATATAAATAAGTAAAAGAGTTTAATAGAAAAAAACCGTAATAAAAGTAAGGTTTTACCTTACTTAACTAAAATTAACAAATAGTGTAAAATTATTTTTCACAGAATAATCTTAATTAGGTTTTGTGATAAAAAAATGTAAGACAAAGTTTTATCGTTTGAAGGTACAAAGAGTATATAAAGGTGGTATAAATATTAAAAAAAGAACCTACTCAAAGATTGAGTGGGAAAATTGTTATGAAAAAGAACTTAAGACGTCTCTTAAGTGGTTGCGAAATTAATCAGAATTTAATAGATTTTTCGATTTAAAAACCGTAAAAAAATAAGTTTTTACCATAATTTTTTAAGCTTTTAGATACTACAAAAGGAAAAGTGCTTAGGAATAATTGCAGAGAGTTTTAATTTTTTACATTTGTTATATGATACATTATTTCTTATTGGGAATTGTACTTTTATGTATGTTTCTTTTATTAGTGTTACTCTTCATTCTTTGGAAGAATGATAATAGCTTTAGTTATACCGAAGCATTAATTTTTTTAAGCAATAAAATTGTAAAAGGATTTTATAAATATGTATTTCCAACCATAATGGGATATGTCTTTTATTCTTTAGCTTTATATATGTATAATCAAATAATCAACTTATGAAGTTGATTGAAAATCCAATTAAAAATATTGTTTAGCATAGTACAACACTTGTTTAGTGTTGTTTTTTTATATCAAAAATTTAGAAACAAATAATAAAATAGGTATAAATAAAAGTAACTACCCAAAATAAAGAACCAAAATAAAGATTATCAAATAATTAATAAAGCTAAATTTCTTTTTGTTTTTTAAATACCATTTTTTTTCTTTTTCACCAAAGAGAGAGAAAAGTTTACCAATAAGGAACTCAATAATTAAAACAATTATAGCAAAGAGAGAACATTCTAATATCCAAAGTAACCAACTATTCATAATCTAAATTTAATAAAAAGAAAATAAAGTAAAAGAGTATGTTTTTTAGAAAAAAGGAAAACAGTTAGGTCCAAAAGAAACTAAACATCCATAAATACAATAATCGTAAATATTATGCATATATTCTAAACCAGGAATTATTTCAACCAAAGGGATAGATATAATAGTTAACGATAAAATATAGGAAATTAATTTAGTGAATAGAGAAACCTTTTTAGTTTCTACATATTCTATATTAAGTTGATCATAGCTGTTTTTCATAAAAACAAAAATAATAAATTATTAGTTATCACTAATATACATTACTCTTGTATACGATAAATAATATAGGGGACAATAGAAATCCAAATTAGAACAAAAATCCAAACTCTTCCTTCTAAAATATTGTAATCATATAATAATTTAGACCAAGAATGTCCTACGACATAGTGACCGAATAAAAACTCAAACATTAATGTAAATAATAACCAAATAAGTCCAATACATATTGCTTGATTGACAGAAGCTGGAAAGAAAATTTTAAATAAAATCCAGTTGTATATAGCTAACAAAACAATCATGCTTACAGAAGATAACTGATGTGCCTGAAGCTTATCAACATAGTTTACTAAAAATTTCTCTCGAAAAAATCCGTTAACTATGGCAATAATAATCATAGGAAACCATGCTAGTATATACTTCAACATTTGAATTGTTTTTTAATTAAACATCTCATTCTATCACTAATAAAAATAATAAAAGAGTTATGAAGCTTTTATGATTTTTATCACTTAACAGTTATAGTAGCTTCTACGTTTGATGATTAGTTTTTATATCTATATTGTTAAAAAGATTAGATAAAGCTCTTTGATATTGAGGTGAACTGAAATTTTCTATATTTGATTTAAAATAGAAAATGAAAAAAATAAAAGTTGTACTTTCTCTCTTTACCATACTTTTTTTAATAATTTATATAGAATTTTATTACGAAATTAGAGAGTTTATGAATCCCAACTCGTTATATGTTACTACTAATAATTTAGACATAAATAAAGTAAAAATAAAATGGACTAGTGAATTGTCGCCTCCTTTGATTGTTTTCGAGAAAGGCAATCAATTAGATGTGAAGTTTAAAGAATATGGAAAGAATAAATTTTATGTTTATTATGATGACGAGCTTGTTCATGCTTTTGGACACTTTAAAAGTAACAATTGGCATGGAAATGAATACTATATAAAGTTATTTCCTGATAATGGAACTATATATGGTAATTCACAAATTATTGGACCAGATTCAAATTGAAATTTTGAATTAGAAAAATTGGTTTGAAATAGTTATTTCATTTTTTTTATACTTATCAAAAACATCTTTTAAAGTGTCTTTTTATGTCCAAAATTTAAGTAAGCAACAGTATTTAATCTTCTTTAATATATGTAATAGATAAGGCTATTACAATAGCACCACATAGATAAAGAAACGGAGCTCCATTTTTGTCAAAATCATAGTAAATAATGGCAGAAAGAAAAGAGATTGATAAAAAAATCATTAGAAAATTTCTAAAGAAGTTTTTATTCATTAAGAGTTTTTTTCTAATAAGTATTATTATAAGTATGAGAATTATTAAGGCAACTATTAAAAAAGGGATAGGGTATAAAACAGTCATGCAATTAATTTTTATCAAATATAGAAAACATAATAGAGTCAAAGAGCAGTTAAAACAACAAAAAATAGAATAATATTATTGATCCAAAAACAATAAAAAGCTTTAAGAAGTAACCAGTAATGATATTTTTCTTTTGAAATTTTAGTTGATGATAATACTTGTAGTCTTTTGTTAATCCTCCTAGAAGCATATAAAAAATAGCACCAATCATTTCATTAAAACCTAGTTCACCAGTTGTATCGTAATCGGAAATTCTTTTCTCTTTTTGGGGTTTCATAATTGCAATTTAATTATTAGTCATTATAAAAAGTAAAACGTTACAAAAGAGACTGAAAATAGTAGTAGTATAAAGAGTATAATAAAAAGAAAAGCGAACCGAAGTCCGCTATTATTTTTAAGGACATGGTCCCATGTTAACTGGATCCCAGTGTGGCGGACAAAAAAATATGTATTGTCCTTGAGGATTACAATATTTAAAACATTGTGAGGCTCCTCCATTAATTGATTGCTGATCTTGCTTACTAAGCATGTTACCAAGGTTTGAGATATTCTTTATCATAATTTGAAGTTTAGATTTTTTAAATCTAAATAATTAAAAATCAAATAGATGTATTTGTTCCGTAAAATAAGTAAGGGAAATCCTTATTTAACTAAAGTTTACACGTACTATGAATAATAAATTAAAAATTACAGTATTTTTTAGGGTAAATAAAAACTTGGTTGTTTTATACAATGAAATTAATAATTACAACAAATTACTTTATCAAGAATTAAATGTTGTCATAGAAAAGAGGTGTCTGGAGGTGATAACCTCTTTTCTTATTTTAAGAATCCAGTCACCCTTTTAAAAACTATATTTTTTAGTAGGGTAAATAAAAACTCAATCGTTTTATATGGTGAAATCAGCAATAATATAAAACAAATTACTTTTTAAGAATTTAATGTTATCAAAGAAAAGAGTTGTCTTGAGTTGATAACTTTTTTTATTTAAGAATCAGTTATAGTACATAACATTTTTCTATAAACTGTAGTTGAAAAATATTATATAAGATTTCATATTTATTATTTTATATTTAAAAAACTTATGAAAACTACCCCTTTTTTGTACAATCCCTTAAAGTTAATTTATTTAACTACATTAATTCTGTTTCTTACAGGTTGTTCAGATGATTCTTCATTGCCATCTGATCAAAATCCTCCACCTAATACAACGGTTAATCCTGATATAAATAAAGATGGAAAACTTAATATTCTAATCATTGGATCAAGTAAATCTATAAATTCCAATGTTAGTGCATTCTCTTCAGATAAAATAGGAGAGGAGTTAAAGAATATTCTAACACAAGACGCGTCTCATAACTTAGAAGTAACTATTTCTTTTGAAGATATTTATAAAAGTAAAGTAGTTACTTATGGTTTAGGTCAAAGTGTGAATACATATAATGAAAATCATTTTGCGCATTCTTTATTACAATATTACTACTGGCCAGAAAATCAGGAAAAAAGATTTAATAATTTAGCTAGTAAAGATGCTAAAAAATGGGATTATGTTGTAATTACTGCTGACCCATATATCATTGCTAAATTACCAGGATACTATTCTTTAGGTGTTCATAAAATTGCTCAAAAAGTTGCTGAAGGTGGTGCTAAACCATTACTTTTAATGCAATGGTCTAAAGATGAAACTTTAACTGCTTCAATTAATCATTTTTCAGAATATACCTATCGTACAGCTGATGGTACAGACATAGAAACTATTCCTGCTGGATTGTCTTGGGAAAATCTTCCAAGTTCAAAAAAAGACAAAGCTACAACGCATCCAACTCCAAATGGAGCTTATTTAGCTGCTGCTGCTATTTATACTCATATTTTAGATAAAAATGCTACAACTTCAAAATATGAATATGATAATAGTATTGCAGATATTGTTTTAAAAACTAAAAATGAAGAAAAAAATAAGGAGCATTATTCAGGTAATCCTACTTTTATATCTCCTTTTATGAATTGTGATATAAGTGATAATGTATTAAACTACAATCATACTGGTACTAGTTCTGAAAATGGTATTTTGAATGGATTAAAATGGATTTTTAACAAATCAAGTAGAACTCTTGTAAAGAACGGTACACCTCCTATTAATTTTAATTATGGAAGAGCTAATACAAATTTTGAACCTAACAAACGTTATAAAATAGATCCAACTAAATTCGATTTTTCTTTTGGTTTCCCAATGCAAGACAATGGGAATCATGGAAACACATCAATGCTTTATGGTTTGGATAAACGTTATAACGAAACAAATAATAGTACAGATTTAGGTACTGCATTATATATGGTTAGAAAATCTGAATTACCAAATGCACGTGCCATACCTATTCGTACTTTGTATGCACAACTTAAAGAAGCGATTCCTTCTCAATCTGCTTATAGCGATAACTGGCATATGCATGGAAACTTAGATAAAGCCACAGCAGCTTATATGTATACTATGCTAACTGGTAATTGTGTGTTGGGTAGCGAACCAACAGATAAAAACTCAAATAACTGGAAGGAGTGGATGTCTCAAAAAATAGGTCATGAAACCGCTTATAGATTAGCGTTTTTTAAAGGAATTAATTCTAATTGTAAATAATTCAAAAAAAGCCATCCTAAGAATAGGGTGGCTTTTAAATTTATGGATAAAGGTTTCCAGTTTATTATTTCCAGTAAATATTTCCTTTTAAAAAACTTCCATCATTCCATTTCAAGTTCATTCGATCACCAATACTAAAATTTCTATAAACTTTTTGAGAATCTTCATTTCCCCATTTCCCTATGATATTTTTACCATTTCTAGGTAACTCAAATAATAGAGTAGCCAAAATATCTTGCTCTTTTAATGTTTTTAGTTTCTTTTTATAATCAGCTCCAAGAAAATCATTATAAATCTCAGGGATTATAGATTTCCAGTTAATGGGATTGAATTTTACACCATCATATTCATAAAAATCAAATTGTTCTATATAGCAGACAGGACCACAGCCCTCAATATATATTGCAATTAATTTGTTGCCATTTTTTAAACTCCAATAACACATTTGAACTTGACCTTCAAATGCACCTATCATTCTTAGATATCCATTTTTTTTATCAAAAACATCAAAAGCATAGAGATTTTTAGTTTCTCTTAAATCTTTATAAGCGTCTTCTTTTGTTAAGTTATCAGATGAATATCTCAAAATTTGTTTTCTTTTTTCTTTTGATAAGCTCATCATGGAACTATCTGGTACGGTTACAAAAAAATCAGCTATTGTTTGTGAAAAACTAGGAAGGTTACTTAGAACAATTATTAGGGTAATTAATTTACGTTTCATTTCTCCAATCTTTTTTATAGCAAATATAATGTCTTGAGGTTATTTTTTATGTTTTTCTGAATAGGTATAAAAAACATAAAGTATGATAAAAGTTCTAATCTATAGCTTAGCGTACTATGCTATTCTATTTTTTTGTGTGTCAAATTGAGGTAATCCGTATTAAAAAGAATCAAATTTTCTTACATTTATATCATTGAAAAAGTGTGAGAGAAAAAGAGTTAATTAAAGTCCCCTGTTTCTTTAGAAATTCTTCCTTTATATAAAACAGATTCCTCACTATAATCAATTATAGTCATTTATGAGAATAATAAAAGTTAAGTACGAGAGCCTCAGATAATCAAAGGTTTTTGTTTTGATTTATTGCTTGTTAATTAGAGTTTTGAAAAAATGATTTTAAAGTTTTAGGGGACTTTAAGAAAATGAAAATTTACATATTATAGGGTTTAAAAAACATAAAACTATTAATTTAAAAAAAGAAAAAACATGAAAAATTATCTTAGAGATAATCTAAAGGGGATAGTAACTTTTTTTTTTACTATCGCTTTAACATTGGTTCTATTAGAACCATTAAGTGAGTTGTTTTTAAAATTTGAAGGCTTATTTAAAACAAAAAATATATCCTTTCAAGTAGGTTATTGGCTATTTGTTTCTTTTATTATTTCATATTATTTTATTAAAATAGAAAAGAGGTACATATATAGCAAAACCACTACATTTTTTGTGTTATATTTTACAGCAGTATATATAATGTTTCGTTTAATATGTACTGAGTACATTGCGTTTACAAAACTTTATAAAGCATTTGTCTATGCTGATATTGTTTTTGTGATTTTCTGTTTTCATCTTCTTGGGCTTTTAAGAGTTTCGTCAAAGAATATATTTTCTTTTATTGAGTTTTTTAAAAAAGGCTTCAAAAATTTTATACTTAAATTAAAAAGTATCGTAAAATATATAAAGTCATATTTTAGCAAGAAAAAAACAGAAAAGGAAAATAGTTTTGAAGATAATAAAAGCACCTTTTTTTTAGAAGATACAACAGACGTCAAAGGTAATATCGATAATCAATTAATACTTGAGGAATTAATAAATAGGGTGAGTAAATTTAAACCTAAAGAAGCTTTTAGTATTGGTTTAAATGCATCTTGGGGATATGGTAAAAGTACTTTTTTAACAAGGTTTAAAAATCTTTATGAAAAAAAGAATCCTAAAGAGATTGTGTTTTGGTATCGCATATGGAAAAATAGGGGAGCAAATGCTGTTATTGAGAACTTTTTCACAGAGTTGAAAAAGCAGTTAGCGCCTTTTTCAGGTGAAATTTCGGGTACTATAGATAAATATGTGAAAGCTATTTTAAGTTTATCTAATTCGGATTTAAAAAAACTTATAGAAGTTGGTAAAAATTTGTTGCAGGAGAATGAAACTTTGGAAGAATATCATGATGGTATAAATAAGACCATAAAAAAGATAGACAAACAAATCATAATTCTTTTAGACGATTTAGATCGCTTGGAAACCGATGAGATTTTAACTACGTTAAAAATGATAAGAACCTTATCAGATTTTAATAATGTAATCTTTATAGCTGGCTACGACCGTGAATATGTTGTTAAAAAAATTCAAGATTCAACTATTAAAACAAACTATTTAGATAAAATTTTTAATGTAGAAATTAATTTACTCCCATTTAATGTTAAAACAATAGACGATGAATTATTTAGACTGATAGATTATATTTTTCCAAATAAAATTAATGAAGCAGATAATAATATTTTCAATGAAGGCTTTAAAAACTTGTTTAAAAGTTTAAAAGAGCAATCAATTACAGAAGTACTAACACCTAGTCTAGAACTTATGTTTGAAAATAATAACTCTGAAAAAAGATGTGAAGCAAAACATGAATACAATTATCAAACTTTTTTACCCACATACAGAGATATAAAACGATTTTTAAATGAATTTAAATTTTATGCCTCTTTTATCGAGAAAAAAAAAGTTGGAAATACAACAGATATCATTGTAAGTGAATTCATTTTGTTGAAATTGTTGATTTATAAATATAGAGATGTTAATGCAAAAATATTGAGTAGAATAGATGATTTTTTAGAAAAAAAACAAATTGATTTTGAAGGAAATACCGAGTATTTTGGGTATGATGGTAATATTTATGAGTACAATAAAAGTGAAGAAGAATTAAAAAAAGATTTTCCTTACTATGATGATCAAGATATTAGTATTATTAACAGTGTATTGTGCAGACTGTTTGGTAGAAAGCCCGTTGAATTCTATAAAAAAAATTTTAATAGTATTTCCAAAGTATATTATACAGATTTATATATCAAAAATAATATTTTAAGTGATACTGTCTTTATAACTGAACTACAACAGGCATTTAATGAAAAAAGATTGTTCGATTTTGTAACAAAGTTGAAGACGAAAATTGAGTTAACTAAAAATTACAGTTTAACAAATGAAATTAAATATTTCATATTTAAAATCCTTTCCACGATAAACTCAAAAGAAAATTTTTTAGATGTGTTAAAAGCACTCCAGATTCTATTAAATAGGATTAATAATAGTGATAGTATCACAATTTTGCAGCTTCTTACAAATGCTAAGAAAGTATACTTTTCCGATGATCGTTTAGCTTTTAAAGATGCTATTTCTGATGTTGTGAATCAAAATGAATTTAACGGTGTTTTAGATTTTCTTTTTAGTGATATAAATATTGATTTAAAACGAATAAATAGTGGATTATATAAAAATAACGAGCTCATAAATTACAAAATTTTACCTTTAGAAAAAGAAGAACTGAAAGAAATTTATTTATCTAAGTTATCTTTTCTCATAGATAATGATTCTGATTGTAATTGGATCTACTCTAGTTACAGTTTGCAAATTGAAGCTCTTGTGTTGAATAAAAAGATTTTGTTACATAAAGAAGGTGGGGAGAAAATAAAAGAAGATATTAAAAGGAGATTTAAAGAATACTATAAAGCAGATTTTTTCAAATCGATAAGAGAAGGAGTTAAAGATTTAGAAGGTGAATTTAAAGGTTACGTTCCTTTTTTTAGTTTGTCTCAAATATTCTCAAATAAAGAAACCTTAAATGCATTAGTAGAACAACCAGATGAAGAAACTTATAACCGTTTTTACAATGAAGGTTGGGAGAATTTCAATGAGTTTTTAGAAGAGCAGATAGAAAGATTACAGGAAGACAGTAGTTTTAAAAAATTAGACCAACTTATAAAAGGTCAAAAATTTGTTGAGGCGTATATTAATAAAGGGTGCACCGCTTTAACTAAAGAAGAACACGATAAAATTTGGAAAAATTAAAAGTTATGGAGGGGTTTCGATTATTAGGGATAAGACCATTAAAAGGTTGTCATGAAAAGTTTAGAAAAAATTTAGACCTAAATAAATTATATTGGTTTTACAAAGATTTTAACTGCAGATTAAATAAAGAAGGAGAAGTCGAATCTATAGATTACAAGGAATCCTATCCTACTAATTTATATAATGTAAAAAATAAGAAAGAAGAAGATATAAAAATACACATTTCTGCTTTAGTAGGTAAAAATGGCAGCGGTAAAAGTGCGTTATCTGAATTGTTTTTATTAGCGTTGTTCGTTATTTCTAAAAAAAAGGATAAGTATAGAGATAAGGGTTTTATAAATAAAGACGGTTTATTTTATATCCCTAAAAATGCCTCTGCAGATGAAAAAATAAGAATAGATAGAGAGCTAAAAAAATATGAAGAATGTGAAAGTGAAATTAAAGAAGGACTTAAGGTTGAGTTTTACTATATAATTGAAAATAGAATTTTTCAAATATCTATTCAAAACGACACGATTCAATATAAAAGCGGGATAAATACTAACAATAAATTCAAATTTGGTAAAAAGGAAAATGAATTCGTAATTGATACCAGTAAGAAAAATAAAATTTTCCCATGTTTTTTTTATTCAATGGTTGTTAATTACTCTTTGTATAGTTTCAATACAAACCATGTAGGTATGTGGGTAAAGGCATTTTTTCATAAAAATGATGGATACCAAATGCCGATAGTGATTAACCCATATAGAAGGGAAGGAAACATTGATGTTAACACGGAAGAATATTTGACTAGGTCTCGCTTACTGGCAAATCTACTTAGTATTAAAGGGTTTGACAATATTTATGAAAAATCATCCATTGAATGTATTGAACTCAAAAATGATATAAGTAAAGATCAAACCCATGATGAAAAAACAAAACATGAGGAGAGAGAAAAGGTGTTAATCCCTCTTTTTAAAAAGTATTTTACTGAAGACGAGTATGTAATAGACTCAAAAAGAAAAGAAGTGGCTGAAAATTATTTAATTTATAAAATAAAAAAAGTAAGACGTGTTTTAGAAAAAAAGAATAACGACAAAACCATAATTAAAGAAAAGCTTAATGATGAAATTGTGAATTCAATATATAAAGATAGAAGTCATTTAACATTGAAAATACGTCAAACTTTAAATTTTATTAGAAAAGATATATTTTTTGCAGATTCAGATAAAGATACTTTCAATACAACTTTGGTTTTAGAAGATATTCGAAATAAAATGGAGAGTTTAAAAGGAGAGTATGGAGGTTTAAATATAGAATTAGAAGAATTAATTCCACCCCCAATATTTCAAAGTATTATTCATTTTAGTGATGGAAGCACGTTTGATTCGTTTAGTTCAGGAGAAAAACAATTAATATACTCCATGAATTCTGTAGTTTACCATATAAAAAATTTGGATTCTGTTCATAAAAGTTCAGAACAAAAGAAAATTGAAGATAATTCTCATATTGTGGTAGAAAAAAATGCGGGTGTTATTAAATACGACTCTGTAAATTTAATGTTAGATGAAATAGAATTGTATTATCATCCTGAATTTCAGAGAAAAACAATTAGCCAATTATTGTCTATTATAGAAATGGCAAGATTTGAATATATAAAAAACATCAACATACTTTTTCTAACACACTCTCCATTTATTTTATCAGATATACCAAAAAATAATGTTTTAAAATTAATAAGCAAAGAAGACGAAGAACACAAATCGAATACTAGCTTGCAAAAAACTTTTGGCGCTAATATTCATGAATTATTAGGTGATAATTTCTTTCTTAAAGAAGGATATATAGGAGAATTTGCAAGGAAATACATGCTAGAACTTATTGAAGAAATAAAGAAAACAGAAGAAATCAAGAGTCAAATAGAGTATAATAAGTATAAAGAAAAGATTTCTGTTATTGATGAGCCATTTATTAAATATAAGTTGATAGAAATGCTTGAAAATAAATATAAAAGTCTTGAAAAGAGTAAATTGAATACTTTAATTGAAAAGAAAGAGAAGGAGTTGGAAGAACTGAAAAGAAAAAGAGATGATAAAAATAGAACATAAAGATTTATCAAGAATAGCTCAAATATATAGTGATAAAATAAAAGAGAAATTTCTTGAAAGAATAGAAATTTCTTTGGAGATTATTAAGTTTTTAAATAAGAAAGAAGAAATTCAAGACTCAGATATAGCAAAGGTTCAGGGAAGAATACCTGCTTTGAAAGCTGTTGCAGATTTGGAAAAAATTTATAAATCTAAACACAAAGGAGGTACAGGAAAAGATAAGGAGGATTTGATTTATTCTTTAAATAAATTAGGGGTTAGAGTTGATAAAAGATCTAAGTGCAGAAGAGGAAATAAATATGCTACTGTTGAATATCAATTAAAAGAAATAGAGAGGTTTGTTAACGAAAATGATTTATTTGTAAGCCAACCTAAAGAATTATTAATATTTAATAATAAGTTAGCAAATAAATTTAAGGATAGTAAGAGCTTAAAAACAAAATTATATAATTATTTATTTGATTATAATGTTTATAGAGAGCTATTGAATACATATATTGGACAAGCTTTAGGTTTAAAATGCTGTCCTTATTGTAACAGAAATTATATTACTTATGTGAATAAAGAAAATAACAAACGTTTAATTGGAGCAACGTATGATCATTTTTTTTATAAAAAGAAATATAAGTATTTAACCTTAAGTTTTTATAACCTCATACCTAGTTGTTATATATGTAATAGTAATTTAAAAAGAGACATAGACTTCAAAATAGAGAATCATATACATCCTTATATAGAAGGCTTTGATTCCAATGCAGTTTTTGATTTTGATTTGTCTTCATCTTTAGATTCAAAGAAGATATGTTTTGAACCCAAATTAATAGCAAAAGAACCCATTAAAGAAGAAGATAGAAAAAAGATATTTGGAGTGGAAGAAGAAAAAGCTTCGGGAAGTGTTAATGTTTTTAAACTTCAAGAAATATATAAAAGTCATGGAGATTCAGTAGAAGAAATACACGAAAAATTCGACGAAAATAGTAAGTACTACGTAGGAACAATATCCGATATAATTTCAATATTAAGGACTTCAGAAGAAGAATTCTATAGATTTCATTTCAGAAATTACTTTAACAAAACAGATTTTCATAGAAGACCTTTGTCAAAGTTAAATAGAGATATATATGATAAAATGAAAAGAATTTTGGAATTAACTATATAACAAGGTTCTTTTAGTTAAAAAAGTAAATGCCTGAATGCAAGGATAAAATGTTGAAAATTAGCACTAATTAAGTAGGGAGTAAATTAATTTCTGTCACCTAAATTGACACCTATAAAAAACAAACCCTGTAAACATAATGCTTACAGGGTTTATTAGTGGAGACGCCGAGAATCGAACTCGGGTCCAAACAAGCAGCTCAAAGGCTTTCTACATACTTAGTTTTGATTTAGTTTTCGACTAAAAGCTGATTCAAAACCACCCACTTTTAGCTTATCTCCTTAAATTTCGAAAACTTATCGGAGTGCTAAGTCTTCTATGTTTACTTTTACGATGCCCAAAAATGAAACGCCGTAAACCAAGGCTTTTCGTGGACATAAAGCTTGCGCACCTTGTGCGCCGAGGCTAATCTTACTATGATTCGGATTATGCAGCTAAAGCGTAGTTATCTTCGCCGTTTAAAAAGTTGAAATAAGTTTAACGAGTTGTCATCTCACTCCTCGGTATGCTTACATTATCACTGGCCTTGCTGTCAAAACCAGTCGTCCCCAATATGTCAAAGAATATACGTATAGCTCAGCAAAAAATATGCCTTTGTCTATTTTCTAAAAAGAAAGTAATTGCAATTCTTTTTACCGTTGAAATTAACGGGCAACAAATATATGAAAATAGTATTTGTTCAATAATTTTAAAACAAGTATTTTCGCCTAAATTGTAATAATTTAAAACAATTACAATCAATTTGTTTAATTCTATACAAAAAACAACAATGAAATTCGGAATCATCAAAGAACGTAAAAATCCTCCAGATAGAAGAGTGGTGTTTTCACCAGAAAAATTAAAAGAGCTAAAAGAAAAATTTCCATCAGCAGAGATTAAAGTAGAAAGTTCTGATATTCGAGTTTTTAACGATGATGCTTACCGTAACTTAGGTATTGAAGTAACAGACGATATGTCTGATTGTGATGTGTTATTAGGAGTAAAAGAAGTTCCTTTAGACGCATTAATTCCTAATAAAAAATATTTTTTCTTTTCGCACACCATCAAAAAACAACCTTATAACCGTAAGTTGTTAAAAGGAATGTTGGAAAGAAACATTGAAATGTTTGACCATGAAACTATTGTAAAAGAAAATGGCGCACGCTTAATTGGATTTGGACGTTATGCAGGTTTAGTAGGAGCTTACAATGGTTTTAGAGCTTTAGGGATAAGAGAAAACTTATTTAACTTACCAAAAGTTGAAACCTTAGCAGATTTAGATGAAGTAAAGGCTGAGTTAGATAAAATTACCATACCAAATATTAAGATTTTACTTACGGGTACTGGAAAAGTAGCGCAAGGAGCTAAAGAAATTTTAGATCACTTACAAATAAAGCAGGTGAGTGATGCCCTGTATTTAACAGCAGATTTTACAGAGCCTGTATATTGTATGGCAGATGTAATGGAGTATAGCAAAAGAAAAGACGGTAAAGTAGGAGATAAGTACGAGTTTTATAAGGATGCTACCGGATACGAAAGTAACTTTATGCCGTATGCTAAAGTAACAGATTTCTTTATTGCGGGTCATTTTTATGGAGATGGAGCTCCCTATTTCTTTACCAGAGAGGACGCAAAACAAGAAGATTTTAGAATAAAGTATGTAGCGGATATATCATGTGATATTGATGGACCCGTTGCTTCTACCATAAGACCTTCAACAATTGCCGATCCTATTTATGGATATGATCCAGCAACTGAATCGGAAATTGATTTTAATGATGAGAAGGCTATTACGGTAATGGCTGTAGATAATTTACCATGTGAATTACCAAAAGATGCTAGTGAAGGTTTTGGTGATATGTTTTTAGAACACGTTATTCCTGCATTTTACAATGAGGATAAAGATGGTATTTTAGAAAGAGCTAAAATGACTACCAACGATGGAAAATTAACCGAACGTTATTTATATTTACAAGATTACGTAGACGGAAAAGAATAAAAATAAAGCCCGCTATGAGCGGGTTTTTTTATAGCCTAAATATATATGTTGCCAGACAAACAGTTTTTAATTGATACTGCAAAGATGAAAATGCCATTTGGAAAATATAAAGGAACCTATTTAGTTGATATTCCTGAATATTATCTGGTTTGGTATAAGAACAAAGGTTTTCCTGCGGGTAAATTGGGGAAAATGATGGGATTGGTATACGAAATGCAGCTAAATGGTTTAGATGATATTTTACGTAAACTTAAAACTCAATTTTAATTTTTTGTACAGAACATTTTACTATAAAATAGATTCAAAAAAAAGAGCGCTTTTTAAAGCGCTCTTTTTTATATGGAGTTAAAATGTAAATTCTTTTTTATTTTAAAGAAACATTATAAGTTAATCCAGCAGAGAAAATAGTAGAATCACCTAAGTTTCTTCCGTCTATTACTTTACCATATCCTAAACTAACACCTAATTGAGGAATAATGTTTTTGTATACAGTCAATCCAATTCTAGTATAATCTACATTTGTTTCAGGAAAATTTCCATTAAAACCAGGACCACCAATATCAACTCCTTCTTCAGAGTTTGAGATATCTGCCCAAGCTTCAACGTAAATAAAGTCGCTTGCATACCCAATTTTACCCATTGTAACAAAAGCATTTGGTACTCCAAATTTACCACCAGGAGTTAAATTATTATCAGCATCGGCTCTAAGGTTATAAGCAGCTAAAAGTGTTGAAAAGAAACCACTTTTTGTATTTAAATGTAATCCAGCAGTCACATCAATACCAAAGGCACCACTACCTATAGATAAAATTCCGTTTGGTTCATATCCAGTAGGAATAATTGCAGTTACTCCAGTTATAACATTTAAATCTGCTTTTTCAAAAGTAAATTTATAAGCATTTAATTTTAAAGCGATTGAAATATCTTGTAAATCAGATATTGAATTTTGTCCATTTACTGGATCAGCAAGACCACTTGTGTTTTCTGCTGAAATAAAAGGAAGGTTAACTACAGCTGATAAACGGTTTGTGATACCATATTTTGCATAAAGAGAATATATATTCTGGTTTATCTCATTATGTGCTGGTACAGCATCCACTTTTACATCACCTAAATAGAATTTGTCGTATGTACTTTTTGAATAAGAAGCGGTTACAGATAAGTCGCCCTTTTTAGGAGTAAAACCATCCAATAATCCTTGTGCGTTAGAAACTGTTGAAATACTGATCATTGCAAAAGCTGATAGTATTAATCGGTAATTATTTTTCATTGTTAATTAATTTGATATTCCCTTTTGTCGAGATAATACACAATGATTACAGTAAAATTAATGATTCTTTGCACCTAATTTTTTTTCGATAGAATAGACAGTAATAACACCCAGTGTATAAGCGATTAAATCACCTATGCTAAATGTATTTCCTATAATGATGTTAGCTGTTTTAGAATTGCCTAGTCCAATCAACTTAACAAAATTGAAATACTGCAAAATTTCTATAGTATAAGAGATGAGTAATACTGCTATTGCAATGGTTTTAGGAGGTAAATTGAAAAAGGATTTTAATAGATAATACAATAAAATAACGACCAAATAGTCTCCAAAAGTATATCGTATAAACCCTGAAGTTTGTGCTATTAGTAATTCTGTTATCAATAATAATAAAGAAATAATAAGGCTTTTAATATGTAATCTCATAGCTAATTTTTAAAACGTCAAACCCATAAAAAGGTTTGACGTTCGTTTTATTAAGTATATTTATTCGTTTTCCCAATCAATTTTTCTAGAAGCATACATTACTGAAGCTAGAATGACAAATAAACCTGTACTTCCTACCAATAAAGCATAGTTTTCTAATTGAATTATTATAAAAATAAAAGAGTACAAAGCAATTAAAGAAAGTGCTATAAAGACTGGAAACTTGATGCCCTTTAAAATAGATTTTGAATACAGCGATATCAATGCTACTACACTTATTCCTGCAATAATATAAGCTTTTAAAAAGCTACTATGCTCAGAGATTGATATTAATAAGGTGTAAAACATGGTTAAAGCAATTCCTATCATTAAATACTGAAAAGGATGGATAGAAATTTTGCTCATAGTTTGTATTAAAAAGAATACTAAAAAGGTTAAAACAATTACTAAGAAACCATATTTGGTTGAACGCTCACTTTTTTGATATTCATCCACAGGAATCATAAAGTTTACTCCAAAAGCATATTCTTTTAAATTAGGAATACCGCTGAATGATTGTTGAGAAAAAGGTCTGTTAATATCCAATACTTTCCATTTTGCATTAAAACCGTCGTTGGTTATTTTGTCTGAATTATGTGGTAGGTATTCTCCTAAGAAATTAGCAGTTTTCCAATCAGATTTTATTTGAACATTGGTTTCTTTTCCTACTGGAATAAAACGAATTTGTTTACTACCGTTTATGTTCATTTCTAAACTAAAACTGACATTGTTTTTTAAAGGCAAATCTTCTTTTTGTAAGAATTTACTTTCCAGTTTATGTAAATCTAAATAGTTTGATCTTCTGTTCTTATTTTCATACTTAGAAGTAAAAGAATACGAGTTATTGTTAAGTTTCATTTCAACCAAACTATTCACACCTTTTAGATTTGAAGTTTCTATAATTAACTTGGCTTTATTCCATATAATATCTTCCTCTTTAATGTCTAGTTCACTAAAGTCAGGGATATTAAAATCACCAGTAATGTTTATTTGACTTTTATAAACTGCTGTTTTATAAATACCGCGTTTTTTTTCTTCCGGATTTATGGTAGAATTTATGTTTAGCGATTCTGGAAAAAAATAACCATAGTTAATTTCTTCAATCATCTCAGTTTGTAACTCTTTAGTTTGCTGATTTAAAATCGATTTTTTATGATAAGTTTTATAAGGGATTTTTAAAATAGGTCCGTATAAAAGTACTTCTTTTCCCCATTTCTGATTTATCTCTTGTACTACTTCCTTTTGCCTATGCATTCGTTCGTTAATCAAACTTTTTATAAAGGATAAAGGAATTAGTAGAATTAAAATTAAAAAGCCAACCATAGCCATTCTAGCAGTTATTGATGTTCTAATCCATTTAGCAAATTTCCCACTTTTGTTATTTATTGTTTCCATAGTTTGTTGTTTTTAAAGAACTTTGAAATTCAAAGTAAATGAGTAAAAAAAATTATTTATTATTAATTAGCTTTTCTAAAGCTTCAATATGTTTTTTAAATTCAAGTTTTCCTTCAGCAGTAGCATAGTATCTCGTGTTTGGCTTTCGTCCTATAAATTGTTTTTCTACTCTAATAAAGCCTACTTTTTCTAATGCTTTAGAATGACTTGCTAGATTTCCATCTGTAGCGCCTAAAAGTTCCTTTAGCGTTTTAAATTCGGCATACTCATTAACCATTAGAACCGACATAATACCTAGGCGTATTCTATGATCAAAAGCTTTATTTATATTTAGAATAATGTTTTTCAAAAACTATATTTTTTGCGAAAATAAGCAACTATTTTTTATCGTATTTAAAATACATAACTAGTCCGTAAACTATATGCATTATTCCAAAACCTAAGACCCAAAACCAAAAACCATAGCCAGGAAAAATAGCGCAAATTAAACCTAATACAATTTCAGTATATCCAAGGTATTTTATATCACCTATGGTATATTTTGAGGCATTTAATAGCGCCAAGCCATAAAATAAAAGCATTAGTGCTCCAGTTTGTCCGTAACGTTGTTGTTTTAAAATGATAATGATATATATAGCTCCAGCTATTAAGGGAATTAAGAAGCTTGTTAATAACCTCTTCGTAGTTGCGTCCCAAATTTTTTCGTTATTCCTTTTAGCTTTTCTAGTGGTTAAAAAGATAGCAGTTGAAATACTAAGGAATCCAACGATAAGTAAATCGGAAATAACTAAACGAAAGATTCTACCATCTAACATTAAATATCCTTGTTCGCTATTTTGAACTAACCAATAGGCAAATGAAGCTCCTATTAAAGCGTAAATTCCAGCAATAATCCCAGATAATCCGCTTAAAGAAATAAATCGAGAAGATTTATTCATTAAGTTTTTAATTTCTGTAATGTCTTTTAAATAATCTTTTTCACTCATAGTTTAAAGAACTTTGAAATACAAAGTAAATGTATTTATTTTAATTTGACAAATAAAAAAATGCTGTATTTTTAAATTATGAAACCAGCCGAAGAATATATCTTAAAACAACAGGAGCCATTCAAGTCTATTTTATTGCATTTGCAAATTTTAATAGAAACAAACTTTGAGGAGGTAGAATTATTGTACAAATGGAAGATTCCTTTTTATTACTTGAAAGGAAAGCCTTTGTGTTATTTTAATGCAACCAAAAAAGGATATGTAGATGTTGGTTTTTATTCTAAAACTCCACTTACAATGTATAATGAGTTCGTTGTTTCAGAAAAAAGGAAGGCAGTAAAATCACTTCGTTATAGTACTTTAGAAGAAATTAATAACGAAGTATTAGTTACTGTTTTAACTGAAGCTTATAAAATAAGAGAATAAGCTATTATTATCTAGTTTTGACTTTATACTCTAAGGCAAGCTCATTTTCAATATATACATGAAGATTTGTATTTCGTTTAGGCTTTTCTAAGTATATATTAGTAACAAGATTGTCGTTTTGAATATATGCAGTTCTAACCTTGTTCTCGTAAGAGTATATATATTTAATATCTATGTTTTTTTGCCTTTTTATTTTTAAGTGTATATTCTTTTTATTTTTTACATCAATCTCACCAATGCTTGGACCTACAATTTCGATATTATATTTTAAGTAGGCATCCTGATAAAATGGTTCGTAACAAAATTCTTTCAATGGTTTTTGATTCAAAAATTGTTGCCACTTTTTTGCCGCTGGAAAATGAGTTAATCTTAATTTCTCTTTTTTAGCATCGAAAAAATCTAGGTTTACATTTTTTTGTAAAACACCATTATAGATATAACCTGAACCATAAGTAGCGTCCAATAACATCCATTTGTTATTTACTTTTACAGCGTTCCAAACATGGTTTTTGTTTGTTGGAACATAACCGATTTTATTAAGAGAGTTTTTGGTATATCCGTAAACTAATTCATTTTCTATTTCCATCAAATTGCATAGTTTATTAAATATGAGAGAGAATTCTAAGCAAACACCTCTTCGCTTTTTAAATGCATTATAGATTAATTGTTCTTGCCTTCGTTTTTTAGTTCTTTTTAAATCATCTTCATTTGAATAATAAATAAACTCTGGACTCTTTAAGGTTTGAGTACTTATTAAATCATAATCCATATTTAAACAAACCCATGTATAAGCAGCTCTTACTTTTTCAATATCAGTTTTAAAAACATGGTTTATTCTGTGAGCTAAATCTTCAATTGATTTAGGTTTTTTATAGGATATCATAATTTTATCTACCCTTTCTAAATCTTGTGAAAAGAAGTTAAGCGTGTAGAAAAACATAAAAAAGAGTAAGGTAATTTTTTTCATAAAATTGCAATTTAGAATGTCCAATATAATAAATTTATATCAAAAGAAATTCAATAGCTACCTCACCATCAATAAGTAAAAATGCTCTTTTACTATTAGCAGGTGCAGCAATACTAATCTCTGCCGTGTTATTTTTAAAAGTAATTTTTGGTTGTTTAACATACCTTTCTCCAATAAATCCAAAATGAATTCTTTGACTAGGTTTCACGTTTTTTAAGCTAACTTTAATAGAAGAATCTGCTTCTCGTTTTAAAATTCCCGACGTAGGTTTGCTAAGGATGTAATCGTTTTTAAGAAATGAAGAACTATAAATAGGTTGGTTAAAATATTCATCTATTTCCATTCTTTTTACTCTAAGTTGCCATACAGTATCTTCTGGATAATGTGTGAAAAAATACTTGCTTTTAGGAATGTTGAAATAATAGTTGTTAAAGTTGCGTTGCCATTTTCCGTTAGTAACAGCTCCTGCTGCCCAGGTAGGATCTACATATTGCCATTTATTATTGATTTTAACGGCATTCCATGCATGATTTGTAGTGTTTCTTATACGGCCAATATCGCGAGAAGAGTTTCTTACGTAGCCTTTGATTACTTCATTTTCAATATTTAAAAGAGTACAAACTTTACTAAATGTTTGCGCAAACCCTTCACAGACAGCACTTCTACTAGTCAAAGTGTTTTTAACGATCTTGTCTTTAATAGCTCTTATTTTGGCTTGCTTTTCAGCTTCATCTCTATATCGAAAACCAATTCTTTTTTGCTTAGGATTGTAATACTCATCTAAGTTATATCGAATGTTTTTAGCTAGCCAAATAAAAACAGCTCTCACTTTATCTTCATCAGAAGTAAAATCAGTGGCAATTTGAGTTGCTAATTTTTCAGCAGTAATATGTTTTGGGTAAGTTTTTACTGTGTTATCTACAGCGGAAAAGTCTTGTGCCGATAAGGTTGAGACTGTAAGGAAAAGGAAAAAATAAAGTTGCTTCATACTAATGAGTTAAAACAACTTTATTCATCAAAAATTGTGCCTATAAATTATTTATAGTTTTTCTTATCGAAGTTAGGTTGGTAAGTAATTTTTCTAAGTAGTCAAGGTGTAACATATTTGCACCGTCGCTCTTAGCATTAGAAGGATCAAAATGTGTTTCAATAAATAATCCATCTACATTGTTTACAACACCAGCTCTTGCAATCGTTTCAATCATATCTGGTCTACCACCAGTAACTCCGCTCGATTGGTTTGGCTGTTGTAAAGAATGGGTAACATCTAAAATAGTAGGAGCGTATTGACGCATAGTAGGAATACCTCTAAAGTCAACAATCATGTCTTGGTATCCAAACATTGTACCTCTATCTGTTATCCATGCTTTTTCATTACCAGCATCGTGTACTTTTCTAACAGCATGTTGCATCGCTTCAGGACTCATAAACTGTCCCTTTTTTAAGTTAACAACTTTACCTGTTTTAGCAGCAGCCACTACTAAATCGGTTTGACGTACTAAAAAGGCAGGAATTTGTAAAACATCAACATATTCAGCAGCTTTAGCAGCATCAGATGCTTCATGGATATCAGTTACGGTAGGAACATTAAAAGTTTCTGAAACTTTCTTTAAGATTTTTAAAGCTTTTTCATCACCAATTCCTGTAAAGCTATCAATTCTACTACGATTTGCTTTTTTAAAACTCCCTTTAAAGATGTAAGGAATTTCTAATTTATCGGTTATAGAAACTACTTTTTCAGCAATTCTTAATGCCATCTCTTCACTTTCAATAGCACATGGGCCAGCTAAAAGGAAAAAGTTATTAGAATCGGCGTGTTTTATATTGGGAATAAGGTTTAAATCCATGATTAAAAATTTTGAACAAAATTAAGAAATTAAATTGGCTATCTTTAGCCTTTTAAATTAAATAAGATGAAAAAAACAATATACACTGTAATGGCTTTGGCAGTCTTAACAGCAGCCTGTAAAACAACTAAAAGTACAGATGCTAAAGTGGCTGAAAAAGTTATGGAAGCTCCTAAAAAAGAATTACAAAATCCAGTTAACATAGATTCTTCTTTGGTAAGAAAGCACTTATATACTTTGGCGGCTGATGATATGGAAGGACGTAAGCCTGGAACACCTGGAATGGAAAAAGCTACACAGTATATAGAAAATGAATATAAACGAATTGGTTTAAAACATTTTGATACGTTATCAACTTACCGCCAGAATTTTACACATGATGGTATACAAATGAGTAATATTATTGGGGTGTTAGAAGGAACTACTAAAAAAGATGAGTTTGTAATTGTATCTGCTCACCACGATCATTTAGGAATGAAGAAAGATGGAGAAGGTGATCGTATTTTTAATGGAGCCAATGACGATGCTTCTGGTGTTGTAGGTGTATTAGCTTTAGCAGATTATTATGCGAAAAAAGGGAATAACGAGCGTAGTATTTTGTTTGTATGTTTTACAGCTGAAGAAATGGGATTAGTAGGTTCTAAATATTTTGGAAAAGACATAGATCCATCAAAATTTGTAGCAGGAATAAACTTAGAGTTAATAGGGAAGGAGCCAAAAACAGGACCTAAAACAGCTTGGTTAACTGGTTTTGAGCGTTCAGATTTTGGAAAGATTATTCAGAAAAACTTAGAAGGTACTGGATATAGATTATTCCCAGACCCGTATAAGAAATTCAATTTATTTTTCAGATCTGATAATGCTTCTTTAGCACGTTTAGGAGTGCCTTCTCATACTTTCTCAACAACACCTATTGATGTTGATGCAGATTACCATAAAGTATCTGATGAAGCTGAAACTTTAGATGTTGGTATTCTTACTGAAACTGTAAAAGCAGTGGCTAAAGGAACTGAAAGTATTATTAACGGAAAAGACACTCCAACTAGGGTTGTTATTGAAGAAAAATAATCCTTAAAAACAATTTTTTTAAAGAGCCTTTTTTAAGGCTCTTTTTTTATGCTTTTTTCTTAATAAAATTAGGTTTTATTTGTTGTTTTGGTAATTTAAATACGGTTAAATTAATTATGTTGTTAAAATTATATTAAAATTTTAGTATATTCGCAAAGTTTTAATTAAACCCTTCAATATTATGAAAAAACAAATCCTAAGCTTAGCTATTGTATTAGCTATGTTTTCTTGTTCTCAAAATGACAATTTAGAAATCGCTGATCCTCAGAATGATGTGCTTTCTAAAAAAGAAATCAATGCAATTATTAACAAATCTTTAAAATCTACTGGAGATTTTGATTGGACTTCGCAAGAAGTAAACACAATTTGGAGTGCGGTAAACCATGGAGAAAATATTTTAACTATTGGTTATGGTACTTCAAAAAATAACTTTGCAAGAAGTGCAGAAGCCAATACTATTAAAAACGATTTAATTGCCTTAGTTCGAAGTTTAGAAGGAACTTCAGCAAAAGGAGCTACTGAATTATATGTAGATGAAAATATTAATGTAATAGACATTAAGGTTACTAACAAAGAAACAATTGGAGTTTTATTAAAAGATAGTAGAGTACGCTATATAGAGCCAACTGGATATAGTTTTGTTGGTGAAAATAATCAAGCACGTTCATCTTCATCATCATCTGGAGGATCTGGATGTGGTTATGGAACGGCTAATTTAAGTTCTAATGATTATCGTACAGTATCGCCAGGAGCAAGAGTACCTTGGTCTTTCGATGCACACAATATTCCACAAGCATGGAATCATAGTACTGGTGCTGGAATTACAGTTGCTATTGTTGATTCTGGATTATCGCCAGAGCAAAAATGGATGAACCAATATTTTAACGATGGGGCTTCTTCTGGAAGATTTGTTCAGAAGTATGGAACTTTTGTCGATTCTTGGTGGGCTTGGTCTAATAACTACGATGGTGTAAACGATAAGTGTGGTCATGGTACAAAAATGGCTGCAGTTGCTACTGCTCCTAGAAATAATGATAATTTACCTGTTGGTGTAGCATACAATGCAAACTTAGTTTCTTATAGAGCTGTTGAAAATGTTGTAATTGACGATTATCATGAAAAAAGAGGTATTGTGGAAGCTTTAACAGCATTAGCTAACAGAAGCGATGTAAAAGTAATATCAATGTCGTTAGGATATCCGTTTAGCATTGGTAATGTATCGGATGCTATAAAGTATGCACATAGTAAAGGTAAAATGGTATTAGCAGCTGGAGGTACTTCAACTTCTTTTACTACTTGGTATGGAGTTATTTTCCCAGCAAGTATGTCGGAAACAGTAGCGGTTACAGGTGTAAAAGAAGGACAATATGATGAGTGCGATGTTTGTCACTCAGGTTCTAAAATCGATTTTACAGTTCAAATGCAACGTACTAATGGAACAGATAATAAAGTTCCAGTATTAAGTTACTATAACGGACAAGCTAATTATGTAGGTGGTTCATCTGTAGCAACAGCAACAACTGCTGGTATTGCAGCTTTAGTATGGGCGAAACATCCAACTTGGACTCGTGCACAAGTATTGCAAAAAATGAAAGAGTCTGCAGATTTTTATCCAAATAAACACTCAGAATACGGATATGGAAATATCGATGCTTTAAAAGCAGTTCAATAAATCAATCAACTAACTAATCATCAAAAAGTCTCGTTAATTCGAGGCTTTTTGTATTTTTATCAGGCACGTTTTTTGATAGCTAATCAATAAATTTTTAAATTATGAGATACTTAACATTCCTTTTCTTATTTATTTTAATGAGTTGTTCTTCTACAAAAGTGGTATATGATTACGACAGTCAAACAAATTTTACAGCTTATAAAACCTTTAATTTTTTTGAAGATGCTGGTAAAGGTTTGAATGAGTTAGATGTAAAAAGAGTAACTAACGAACTAACTGATAAATTGAAAGCAAAAGGAATGCGTTTGTCTGATAATCCAGATATTTTTATCAATATCGTATCTCAAGAGCGAGAATCGGAAAGAAGAAATACCATTGGTGTTGGCTTAGGTGGTGGCGGAAATGTTGGTTTTGGAATTTCTGGAGGTATTCCTATTGGGAGTAAAAAGATCAACCAAGAATTGATTATTGATTTTGTTGAAAGTAAAAGTGATGAACTTGTTTGGCAAGGAATAGCCAATAGTGAGTTGAAACAACGTAGTACACCCCAAGAACGCGTAATGCATTATAGAAAAGTAATTACAGAAATATTAAAGGGTTATCCACCAAAAAAAGCCTCTAAATAATATAGAGGCTTTTATTACAACACACTACTAAAATACTAATCTAAAGTTAGGTTTTTAGAAATTTTTCTCCAGTCTACTATTTTAAAATTCTGATGTAAACTGTCTTTGTTTTGAGTATTTGCTCCATCTTGAGCGATGAAAATACCTTTCGGATATTTAGCTCCCAAATTAACTGAGGTAACATCAATTCCGTCTGTATCGTAAGTTCCGTCAATAATACTGTCTTTTAAAGAGAAACTATGTAAGTATTTATTGCTAACCCTATCTATTACAGCATAGCTATTGTTTCCTTGTGAAGAAAGAATAATATAACCTTTACCGTTTCCTGAATCGTATAAAGTAACTCCTTCAAAGTCTGGATGCATATTTTTATCTTTAGTACTAATTACTTCAGTAGCATCTATAGAAGTGTCTGGTTCTGCATTAAATTTCCATAGGGCAGTTTCTTCTTCTCCGATATAAACCTTTGCGTAAAAATCATCGGCAACAATTCCTTCTCCTTGACTTTTTAATGCAAAACTTCTCACTAGTTTAGCATCAATTTTACTATTGTTTTCAAATAGTTCCCATTGTTCTATACCTCCTTCTTTTCCTACCAAGAAAACATATATTTTAGAAGTTTCTTTGCTTTTATACATGCCTAATCCATAAACTTCATTTAAGTTAGATGTTATTGGTCTTGCTGAAACTTCTTCTAATTCTCCCGTTGATTTTACGATTAAAATAGAAATTGTATTGTGTGTTCTGTTACTTGCAGTAACTACAGAAACAGTTTCGTTGTTGAGTACAAATCCATTACGAATATCTACATTGTTCACACGTCCTATTTTGTAGGAGTATAAGCGTTCTCCTTCTAAACTATATACTTCTAAACCTTCTTTTTTATTCGTTCCTATGATTGTTGATTTTGAAACATCTTTTGGATTGATCCAAACACAAGGATCATCGGCAGCATCGTCGTAAGAAGTAACTGGAGTTGTTTCAGCATCGGCAGTTAACGCAATTATAGGATTGCTATTGGTTGTTTTTATGGTTGCTTTTTTTTCTGTTTTACAAGCTATAAATAAAGTAGCTGTAATAATTATTTTTAAAATGATTCTCATTGTTAGAAGTTATATTTTAACCCAATATTCCAGTTGTAGTTATAGAATTCGGCTTGTCTAGTTTGGTTTTTAGTTCCTTGGTAGAAACGTAATTCTTGGTTGGTTAAGTTTTTAGCTTCAGCAAAAACACGAAGCTTTTTAGTAATGTTATAGGCAGCGTTTACATCTAAAAATAATTGCTGATCATAAAAAACATCAGTAAAGGTGTCTTTTCCATATTCAGAAATATAATCATCTGCAAAGTTTAACGATGTTCTTACCGATAGTTTTGAAGTTTCATAAGCTAGTGAAGCATTGAACATATTTTTTACGGCACCTGCTAATGGCAAACCATCGTTTCTGTCAGCAATTCCATCTGTTTTTGAATCTGTAAAAGTATAGTTTCCATAAACTGTTAGGTTTCTTAAAAAACTAGGTAAGAAGTTTAATTTTCTTTGTAAAGCTATTTCAAAACCATAGATTTCAGCTGTACCTCCGTTAAAAGGTCTTGTTACATCATAAACATCTGTGGTTCCATTTATGGTTATGGATTCTTTTGAAATTGAATTGTAAATAAATTTATCAATGTCTTTGTAAAAAACTCCCGCTGATATAATTCCTACGTTACTAAAATAATGTTCAAACATTAAATCTAGGTTCATAGATTCGGTTGGATTCAAATCTGGATTTCCATATTCTGCTTCTATATCGTCACTATTGATATTTCTATAAGGAACCAAATCGAAATAATTAGGTCTAGCAATTGTATTGGTCCAAGCAGCTCTTAGTATTGTATTCTTATTTACTTTGTACTTAGCATGGAAATTTGGTAGCCAGTTGGTATAGTTTTTACTTCCCGATGTTCTAGTTGCGTCGTCTATTGTTTGAGCAGTTTCAACATCAATAGCAAAACCATTGTAATCAATCGTTGTTTTTTCAGCTCTAAGTCCAGCGATAATTGAGAATTTTTGACCTAATTTTTGTTGTAGCATTCCATAGAAAGCATATATGTTTTCGTTGGCATCGTAATTTTCAGGAACAAACTCATCCAATACAGCTTCACCATTTGCCAAAATAAGACTTCCTAAAAATTCTTTTGAAGTAAATAATCCCGATTTATAATTGTTTCCTGCTAAGAAACCATTGACAGTATAATCGGCAGTAATTGTAGCATTCATAGTTGGAATCTGACTTTCTAAATCATATTCAAAGAAATTATTATCTCTTAATTTTTCTTTGTACTTGTGCTTGAATCCAAATTTTAAAGAATTCTTATAAGTTCCTGTGGCGTTAATAGGTATTAGGATATTGAAGTCAGAACTAATTTTACGCTCCTGTGTAAAACGTCTTTCTTGAGTTACTTCGTCATATACAAATTTAGAAGGATCGTTAAAGTCGTTATTTGTTGGAATTAAACTAGGAAACTTTGCTCTTGAAAAGTCTTGAGTTACTTCAATATTATCGTTTTCAAAACGAATATAACGCTCGTTTGGACGTTCTTCTTTCGCTTTTGAAATTCCCGTTTTCCAATCCAATTTAATGTTTCCAAAAATTAGATGTTCACCTCCCAAAGACAATTTATATACACTTTGTTTTTCTAAACGTGTATTATCGTTGGTACTGTTGTTAATTCCTCCTTTGGTTTGTCTACGAACTTCTGCTTTTGAAATTCCAGCAGCGTTAGGCTCGTCAATTTTTCTAAAACGTAATCGGTAACGATTTTCAAAGTCGTTTCTTTGGTTGTACATTGATTTAAAGAAAAAAGTATTGTTGCTGCTAGCATTCCAATCTAAGTTTACAGCAACACTCATTCTATTTCTTTTCACATCGTATCGTCTAATATCGTGTTCACCAATATAGGTTTTATTGTTTTCTTGTTCCCATTCAAACTCTACGTTGTCTGATCCATAATCGTTAGAATTGTATGAAGTATTGATTACGTATCCTAGTTTTTTATTGAAAATTCGATCAGCAACTAAAGCTGAGAAATTATAATTAGGCGAATTTCTTACTGGGTTGCGACCGTATGATCCTGTAAGAAAAGCTCTAAAAGTACTAGGAGCAGAACGTGTTATTAAATTTACAGAACCTCCAATTGCGTCTCCTTCCATATCTGGAGTTACTGCCTTGTTAACTTCAATAGTTTGAATCATATCAGAAGGAATTAAATCCATTTGAACTCTTCGGTTGTCTCCTTCTGCTGAAGGAATTCGATCTCCGTTTAAAGTCACTGAATTTAATTGAGGAGCTAAACCACGAATAATAATATCTCTTGCTTCTCCTTGATCGTTTTGCATTGAAATTCCTGGAACACGTTTTAAAGCATCTCCAATATTAGCATCGGGAAATTTTCCAACCTGATCTGCAGAAATAATGTTGGTAATATTCGCTTTATTTTTTTGTTGATTTAAAGCTTTTGCCTGTCCTTTTCCAATGCTTCCTTTAATAATTACTTCTTCTAGTTTGTTCATTTTAGGAGCTAGCGAAAAGTTCTTAATTAAAACACCATTTTGTATAGAAACAGTTTCTTCAATTGTTTGGTATCCTATAAATGAAATTGAGATTACATGATTTCCTTCTGGAATGTTTAAAAGCTCATAGTATCCATTAAAGTTACTTGAAATACCAATTTTTAAAGATGGTATTACAATAGTGGCACCAGGTAAAGGAAGGTTGCTTTCGTCTAAAATTCTTCCTTTTAAACTAGATTTGTCCTGTGCGTACCCCCATAAGCTCAAAAGACAAATACTAACTAGTAGTAGTTTTTTCATTTTGTATATAATTGATGTTGAATTAGTTCATGCAAAACTATTTATCAAAAAGAGCAATTGGATTTTGAAATTGTTAGTAAACTATTACGAACTTTTAATGAAAAGATTAATAGATTGTTAATTTGTTGAATATTTTCTAATGTTTAGTTTAATTTTAAATTACGTAAAAATTACTTTTTAAAAACATTCACTATGACATATAACGAGTTTTTAACCGATAGGATATCGCAGTTTTTTCATGAGAAACACGTTTCTTTTTATGAGAAGAAAATGTTTGGATCGCTTTGTTTTATGGTTAATGATAAGATGTGTGTTATTGTAAACAAAAACGAATTAATGGCTCGAATACATCCTGATATTTATGAGGAAGCACTAACAAAAGATGGTTGTGAAGATATGAGCTTTAGTGGGAAAAGAAAACCTGTAAAAGGCTATGTGATATTAACTGAAGAAGCTTTTGATTTAGATGAAGATTTACATTACTGGTTACAATTAGCTTTAGATTATAATCCATTAGCAAAAGCTAGCAAAAAGAAAACCTCCAAATAATGGAGGTTTGTATTTTATATTAAGATTGGTTGTTAGAATCGGTAACGAACACCTAAACCAAAATCAGATTGGAATCCGTCGTAAAAACCACTAAACCCAATTTCAGGTCTGTAATCTAAAGAGATTGCTAATGGAATATCAAAATTATATTCTATACCAACTACACCAGCAGCAAAAATAGCAGTACTACTATTTGCAGAAGCTATTCCTCCTCCAGCACCAGCAAACCATTGGAAGTTTTGTTCTAATGCCCATACCCATTGGTATAATCCAGTAGCCTTAAAAGCATCTCCTTTTCTAATACCTAAATCAATTTCTAATCTGTTGCTATCGCTTAATTTTCTTTGATAAGAGATTTCTCCTCCAAAACCATTATTATCTCCAAAACGTACCCCAATAGCATTTTCAGAAATGTCTTGTGCTTGCATTGTAAATGCAGCTAAAAATAACCCGATAGTTAAAAGTATTTTTTTCATTTTTTTTCTGATTTAATGTTATGCGAATATAATAATTAACGGTTTACTGAAGATAATAGTATTGCCATAATTCCGTTAAACTAGTTTATTTTACCGTTGGTCATAATTCTGTTTCTAACCTTTTAGAATCAAGTTAGTTTTGAGTAAAAATTCAAAATATACTATTATGATCAAAACGTTAAAAATATTAATAATTGCAGTGCTTTTTTCAAGTTGTACATCCATTAAAGAGCATCCAAATACAATTATAAGTACAGATGTAACTAATTTTTGGGAGGCTTATGATAAAATTAAAAAAACAAAAGATTCTACTCAACAAATTAATTATTTAAAAGAACTGTTTTTAGATAAAGGTACCGCTGGATTAAAAGCTATTATGGAAGCGAGAAGATATACGGCTGATTCTTATATGAAAGCAATACATAAGTATCCTAAATTTTGGGAAACAATTCGACCTAATACTTTAAAAATAAACGGATATAAAGAAGCGATACATAATGGAATTGAACGATTTAAGAGTTTATATCCAGAAGCAAGACCTGCTACAATATATTTTACTATTGGAGCACTTAAAACAGGAGGAACTACTATGGATGATAAAGTACTTATCGGTTCTGAGGTTGCCTTGGGTGATTTATCTGTAAACGCTTCTGAATTAAAAAGGGACTTTCCTAATTTGCTAAATCACTTTAAATTAAATGTTCCTGATGAAAGTATTGTGTTTGGCAACGTACATGAATATGTGCATACACAACAGGATACTACTATAGCCAATTCGTTATTGTCTAAAACATTAATTGAAGGAGTAGGGGAGTTTGTTGCAGAGAAGTCATTAAACATAGCATCGCCAAACGAAAGTATAATTTATGGTAAGCAACACGATAAAAAGATAAAGGATGCCTTTGTAAAGGAAATGTTTACCAAATTTGAAATCAGATGGTTTTGGTCTAATACTAACAATCAGTTTAAAGTAGGAGATTTAGGTTATTATGTGGGGTATGCTATTTGTAAAAGTTATTATGAGAAAGCTAAAGATAAGAAGCTAGCGATAAAAGAAATGATTGAGTTGGATTATTTAGATGAAGATGAGGTTTATAAATTTATAGATGCATCTAAGTATTTTGAAAAGCCAATAGCTGTATATAAAAAAGAGTTTGAGCGTTACAGACCTCGTGTTATTGGTATTAGCGAATTTGAAAACAATTCAGCAAAAGTTGATACTGCTATTAAAACAATGACACTTGAGTTTTCTAAAGCAATGGATACTACTATGGTAAATTTACGATTAGGACCTTTAGGTGAAAAGAATTTATTAGAGATAACTGATATTATAGGATGGTCTAAAGACAAAAAGAAAATTACTTATAAAATAGCTTTGCAACCTAATTTAAGGCAGCAATTATTAATAACAGATATTTTTCGCTCTAAAGATGGTTATTTATTGGCTCCTTATTTAGTTGATATTACCACAAAATAAATACATTTACTTTTTTGAATAACTTCTAACAATAGCTATAAGAAATTTAAAGATGAATTATTTTTTCTCAAAAAAAGCAATACCTAATTACAGCGTGTGGGCAATTACATTAATGTCTTCATATGTGATGAAAATTAGTGATTTAGGGAAAAGTAGAGAGCTAATCTATTATCTGGTTTCAGAATGTATGCTTTGGTTTTTCTTAGGTGTGCTATTAACAGGAGTTATTCAAATTGGTTTAGAAACATTTACTAAAAACAAAAAAGTTACTGTTAAAGCCTTGTATTTAGTTTTGTTAATGCTAATTGCTTCTGTTATTTTTAATTATGTTTTTTGGCCTTTGATAGATTTGTTACATGAATATTTTCTGAATAAATCAAGTTACCATGGTAAGTTTGCAACTCGTATTTTTAATTGGCTTAATTGGATTATATGGTTTGTGTCTTTTACCGCATTTAATCTGTATACTGAGGTAAAAGAAGCTAAGATGAAAAACCTAGTTTTGCAAGCAACTTTAAAAGAATCGCAGTTAAATACTTTAAAAGGACAAATTAATCCTCATTTTATGTTTAATAGTTTAAATAATATTCGAGGATTAATGTTGGAAGATGTAGGGAAAGCAAGACAAATGTTAACGTCATTATCAGAAACGTTACGCTACGCACTTACTCAAAATTCAATTACAACCATTGCGTTGGAAGACGAATTGGAAATGGTAGAAAAGTATATTGATATTTCTAAAATTCAATTTGAAAATAGATTGCATTATGAGACTGTAATAGATAATTCATCTCTTAGTGTACAAATACCTCCAATGCTCGTTCAAATGCTAATAGAGAATGCTATTAAGCATGGGATTTCTAAATTAAAAGAAGGAGGAAGAATTTTATTATCAACTAAGGTAGATTCTGAGAAACTATTCATCAGTGTTATAAATTCAGGAGTTTTAAAAAAAGATAATAAAACTACTCAGGTAGGGGTAGAGAATATAAAAAAACGATTAGAGTTATTGTATGAGTCTAAGGCTGTTTTTAGTTTAGAGGAAAGAGAAAAAGAAGTTGTTGCTATTATAGAAATACCATTATCATGAAACAATTAAAAGCGGTTATAGTAGAAGATTCTCGTTTGGCTAGAAATGAGTTAAAAGAGTTATTAAAAGAGCATAAGGAAATAGTATTGGAAGGAGAAGCTGAAAATGTAGATGAAGGCTTTGAATTGATTACAAAAAAGAATCCTGATTTATTGTTTTTGGATATTAATATGCCAGAGAAAGACGGGTTTGATCTTTTGGAAATGTTAGATGAAGTTCCTACAACTATTTTTACAACAGCTTTTGATGAATATGCTATCAAATCATTCGAATACAATGCTTTTGATTATTTATTAAAACCAATTAATCCGAAGCGTTTTGCTAAAACTATAGAGAAAGTTGTAGAAGAGTATAGTAAAGATGATAGAAAAGAAGAAAAAATAGCAAATAAGTTAAGTCCAGAAAAACAAATTTTTATAAAAGAGGGAGAGCGTTGTTGGTTGGTGAAAATAAAAGATATAACTCTATTTGAAATTGTAGGAAACTATACTAGAGTGTTTTTTGAAGACAATAAGCCACTCATATATAAGTCGCTTGCACAAATAGAAGAAAAGTTACCAGAGGTATTGTTTTTTAGAGCTAACAGACAACAAATAATAAACATTAATCATGTAAAAAAAGTAGTGGTATGGTTTAATGGGAAATTAAAAATAGAAATGCAATCTGGAGAAGAAATAGAAATCTCCAGAAGGCAATCCTATATATTTAAAGAGCGTTTAAGCTTTTAAATAATTTTATTTAACTGTTATACGTGTTCCTTTACTGTGGCTACTAAATTCAGGAGCATACATACTTTGAATTGTAGTAATTCCATTACTAAAGTTACCAGCATTATTTACTCTTACATCGTATTCGAAAACATATACTCCTTTTGGTAAGTAATCGAAAAAGAAGTTTGTAGCAGCGTCTTTAGTACTTTGGTAATACCCTAAACCGTCTTGCCACTTGTATTCTGATAATACATTTACTGGCTCAACACCACTAGCACGCATATCTTTCATATGAATAAATTCCATATTTCTATCAGAGCGTAATACAATTCTTGTGGTAATTAAATCACCAACTTTTAATGAAGTTTTATCGGTTATTTCTATAAGTTTTTTACCAGTATCTGAGTTTACTTTTTTAAATAATTTCTTTTCTAATTGTAAAGGTGTTTTTGCTGAAGTAATTTTATCTAAATCTTCAAAATATTGCCAGTATAAACCTCCCCAAGCAATACCTTTTCCTTTTTTAGAAATGGTTACTTCACTCATTTTTTTAGTAATTTCAGAAGTATTCCAAGAAGTTTTAAAATAACCTGTTCCTGCTTCTACTTTTACTGCTGGCATTTTACTTGGTTCAATTTTAAGATCACCTAAAGTAACATCAACAGCATCGGTTACTGATATCCAATCGCTACCTTGTAATAGCAATGCATACACTGCTTCTGAAGTTGCTTTGGTAGTTTTCCATTGGCTTATTTGCTTATTTTTCAACAACCATATTTTTAAATTATCAATTGTTTTGGTGTCGTTTTCTATTTCAGAAAATGCTTCAATTAGTAAAGATTGTGTTTCAATAGGTGCTTGATACCAAAACCAACTTGGTTTGTTAGCCTTCCAGTACATTCCTAATTCATTAGAAGTAATACTATTTTCTTTTAATGATTTTAGAATTTTGTTTGCAATTGTTTTAGTTCCTGTTCTGTGCTGAATTAATGCAACTAATCCCTTACCGTACAAGTTTTGTTGATCCCAATATTTAGCTGTTTGATTTGTGTAATAATCGATAGCTTTTTTTGTTTCGTTACCAATTGTAATATCATTATAAAAACTACGCATGTATAAATACTGTAAAACAAAATAGTTTACATGGTTTTTAGCTAAGTATTCTTTATACTTTTTCTCTCCATTTCTCTCTTTTACACGTTGTGCTTCTTTTAATAATTCTTGATATTGATTTTCTATCTCAAGGTCTAAAAATTGTACTGTTTTATTAATTATAGCAGTAGTTTTTGAATCAAATTGGCTAATACCAAGATGCTTTAAATGTCCAAATCCACTTGCAATATAATTGGTGATATAACGACTAGGGTAGTGTCCTCCTTTAAACCAAGGAAAACCACCATTGCTCATTTGCATGTTTTGAAGTTTGTTAACTGCTTT
This sequence comes from Tenacibaculum aiptasiae, assembly GCF_965221665.1. Lineage (NCBI taxonomy): Bacteria > Pseudomonadati > Bacteroidota > Flavobacteriia > Flavobacteriales > Flavobacteriaceae > Tenacibaculum > Tenacibaculum aiptasiae. The sequence continues at coordinate 273,390 of NZ_CBDCSN010000002.1, read as the reverse complement.
TCGTTGTTCGTTTTTCATTTTGTTTAAATCAAACAACAATGCAATTCTTTTCTTCTGTTCAGTTTCTGATTGCGCATCTCGTAACCATGGTGTTTCTTGAATAATTAAGGATTTTAATTCTTGATTTTTTTCAAGATGTGAAAGCAATGCTTCACTTGTTTTCCATTGATTAAATACTTCTTGAATTCTAGGGTTAGAATTTGCAATATGACTTGCTAGAGTATTGGCATAGTAACGCGCAAATGTTTGCTCAGAACATTCGTATGGATATTCCATTAAATACGGTAATGCTTGTACTGCATACCATGCTGGATTTGAAGTAACCTCTAAAGTTAGTTTATGGTTTTTTAACGTTGTTGAGGTATGATTTTTAAGTTTATTTAATGTAAATGTTTTTGTTTGATTTGAACGAACCCACATTGGTAAGGTTTCTGTTACTAACATTCTGTTAGATAATACTGGCAAAGCATTTTGCTCACCGTCAGAAAAATCACCTGCTTTAGCTATTACTTTGTATTGAACTGCTTGTACTGTAATTGGAATAGTTAAATTCCAAGATATATTAGTATTTCCATCCTTATCTACAGTAAATGATTGATTTTTTGTTGAATTATCTAACAAGTTAATTTCTTTTCCTGTAATGGCATCGCTTAGTATAAGCTGTGCTAAACCTTGTAAGTTTTTATCTGATAAGTTTGAAATTTTTGCACTTAAGGTAATTTTATCCCCTTCTCTTAAAAAACGTGGTGCATTTGGAACTACCATCAACTCTTTTTGAGTAACCGTTGTTAAGGTTTTTGTAGCTGAATGTAAGTTTTTGGTATGTGCCAATAATTGTAATTTCCATTTAGTTAAAGCTTCAGGGACTGTAAAATTAAATGAAACATTTCCTTTTGCATCAGTTGTTAAGTGTGGATAGAAAAAAGCTGTTTCTTGTAGGTTTTTACGGATCTGTATTCCTTTTGAAAAGTCTTTTTCGTTATTATTATCTACCTTTTGAAATTCATCTTGAGAAATATTAGATATCCAACCACTTATCCCTTTTTCTAATGCCAAATTTTCACTTTTCATCATTGCAGGAGCAGGAGCTTGCCCTCTTATTGTCAATTTATTTCTTTTAGAAGTTCCATAGGCTGTTACTACTACTTCCTCTAAAAGATCACCGTTTTCCATTACTACGAACAAGTGTTTGAAGTCCCCAACTGTTTTTTCTACAGTTTTCATTCCAACGAACTTAAATTCTAAAACATCTCCTTTATTTACTTTTAGGCTAAAGTTTCCTTCAAAATCTGTTTCAGTTCCATAGTTAGTACCTTTAATAATAACAGTAACGCCAGGTAATGGACCGCTTTCGTCTTCTACAACTCCTGTAAGAGTTCCATCAAAATTAGTACGTTGAATAGATAAATTACTTAAGTATTGCCTGTTAACCCAACTTCTATTGGTAAAACTAAACCCAAACCAATTTAAACGATCATAACTTTGTTGTGGGAAGCCATAGTTGCTTCTTCTATCTGAATAATTATGTATGTTAAATTGAGTATTTCCAAAACTTTGATTGGCCGTAGCTGTGTTATACGCATGATAAATTGGTTTTTCAATTGGATTGAATAGCCATTGGTGTGCTTTAAACTGATCTAAAGAAGCATCGTACATACTCGCCAATAATTCAGCAGCTAACTTATCTTTTTGTGTTCCTTTTATGGTAAACTTCCAAGTTTCGTTGGTACCTGGTTGTAGTTTATCTCTAAACGTATTTGTGATAATTTCTAAATCTGTACTTGGATATGGAACAGATATGCTTATTGCTTCTTGTTCAAATGCATTGTAATTGGTGAAATAATAAGTAATACCAAACCCGCCAATATCCTCTTTAGTTACAGGGATCTTTATAGTTTTACTATTCTTATCTAGTTTTATGTAATAAGAACTAGTAATTTGGTGTTTCTTTTCTACAAAAAACATTACCGTAATGTCTTCCGAATTAGAACTAATAGTTAGTATAGCAGTATCACCAGCTTTGTAGTTTTCTTTGTCAGTTGTTACTTGTACTAATTTGTTATCAGAAGGAAGTTTATCTTTTAAAGAATATACCGAAAAGAAATGCTTATCAGTTACTTTTTGATCAAATTTATCTTTGGTATTTAACTCAACTACATAGTTTCCAGAAGTCCATTTTTTAATATTTTTTAACTGGATTTCTTTCTCTTTTGCTGTATTGAACTTTGTTTCAAAAACCAATTTTCCTTTTTTCCATTGGTATACATTATCTTCGTTTTGATATGCCTCATGAGGAAACTTATTTATAAACTCTTTTTTAGGTATTATTTGAAAATCTGGTGCTTTCCATGGGCGTTTTCTTAACGGATAATTTGGTGCTTGTAGTTTGTATATTTTAATTGTTCCATTAGCCGCTACAAATTCGTCGTTTAGATTTTTTGTGTCAATTTTAAAAGAATTATTCTTAATCGATTTATCTATTGAACTCTCCATGTCAATAGCAGCAATTAAGCTATGATAACCAACCTTAACAGAGGAAGTAGCACTTCTCGTTTCTCCGTTAATATCTGTTACATCCGCGGTAACTTCATAGGTAAAAATAGGAAGATTATCTTTAGAAACACTTTCGTCTGCCAAAGCTTTGAACTTGATTGTAAAGTTTCCTGAATCATCTGTAGTACTTTCTCCGAAAGTTATTTCTTGTGGCTCTGAAACAAAACTTGGTTTGTACCAATACCACCATCTAGGATATTGTACTTTTCTATGAACTCTATAAACAACTTTAGCATCGGTTATGTTGGCACCAGAATACGCTTTTGCAAATCCTTTTATTGTAACACTATCGTTTATTTTGTACGATTGCGTAATTGGATTAAAGTCCGTTTCAAATTTTGGACGCTTATATTCTTCTACAGCTATTCTTGTTGAATTTTTTCTGCCTCCAACTTCTACTTCAATAGTAAAGCTTCCTGTAAGTCCTGTATTTGGTATTGTTAAAGTACTTGAGAAAGAACCAAAATCATTGGTTTTCAATTCTAAAGTTTTTATGATTTGATAATTAACATCATAAAAATTAATGGTCGAATTTTTATTAGTAACAACTTCCGATTTGTTTTTAAAAACCTTCATTGATATTCCTTTAAAATGAAGGATTTGTCCAGGACGGTATATGCTTCTATCAGTAAATAAAAAGGTTTGAATGTGTGATTTATAATTGTCGCTATTTTTGAAACGTTTGTTTAAATAAAACGGCTTAAAAACTGCTGTATCATTTTGATGACTTACGGTAGCTGTTACATTATAGTAATAGCTACTTGGATTGTAAGTAAATTCTCCATTATGATCAGTAGTGAAATATTTGGCTATTTTTTTCTCATAACGGTTAGGGTTATTAGAGAATTTAACTCTAGCATTTTCTATTGGTTTTCCTGTATTCCTATCAACTACTTGGTAAGTTTTTCTTCCGTCATTATTTCTAGCTATTAGCGCTAAATTTGTTACTTGAACATCAGTTGTACCTATAATTGCTTCTTCTAAGTTTTTAGAAGTTGAAGCGACTATTAAATAGTTTCCTAATCCTAGTTTAGGAATTATTACCTCACTTGTATGTTGTTGATAATCGTTTTCATTTTTTAATTTCGAAGACCAAGAATTTACTTTTTTTAAGGTGTTGATTAATTCAATTTTTTCTTTTTTCTGATAACTCTTTTCTAATTTTTCTAATTCTGATTTACTTATTTCGTAAGCACTGAAATAAATTTGATTTAAATTTTTATAGCTTACTAATGTTTTAGAAAATTGGTTTGAAGGAATATTTTTTTCAGTAGTTAATTGAATTGTTTTTTCTAGTATTTTATTCTTTAAAGTACCGCATTTTAATGCTCCTTTACTTTTAGGGAATTGTTTTATAATTTCATTACATATAGCAAGCGCTTCTTTATTTTTAAATCGATATTCGATGTTTTTTTCTGGTTTGTACAAATTACCAAGTTCATTATAAGATTTTGCTAATTCATAAGCGTATAAACCAGAAAGCTCATTGCCTTTTAAGTTATTTTGCGATGCGATTAAAGTTGCTATAAGTATTTGCTGTTTGTTACTAAAAACGGCATGTTGGTTTACAAAGGCTAAACGATGTAAATCAACGTCAACTAAAGCTCTCTTGCTGTTTTTTGTATGAAATTTGATTAAATCTTGATAGATTTTTAATGCATTAAATTGAAGTGATAATGAATCTTTACTTTCTAGTTTAAGTGAACTGAAAGTACCAGCATCGCTAAGATACTTTTTATTGTTTAGTTTAAATTGATACGCTGGCTTGGTAATATTTGTTTCTGTTGTTTTATAAAACTCTAATGCATTGTGTGCTAAAAAATCATAAAGCGATGGTCTATATCTCTTAGAGCCTTTTACAATATTTAAAATATCAGAAAATGTATAAATATCAATTTGTTGTAATTGTTTTTTGTTTTCTAATGATTTTTGGAACGTTAAATGTATTTCTTTGAACAAAGTATTTAAATCCCATGTTCTAAAATCATTAGTGTCAACTTTTTCTTTTGTTTGTGTTCTATTGTAAAACTTCCACCTATTTTGATTGAAATATTGCCAGTAGAGATTGGCTAAGATGTTTTCTAAAAAATTGCTAGTTGGAAACTCACTTTGATTAATGTGTTTTTTGAATTGATTGATGACTTTTAGTTGCGAATTTTCCTCTAATGTTAGAGAAAATTTACTCTTGTACAATAAGGTTTTAACTAGTTGAGGAGTATTCTTTTCTTTTTCGGCCTTTACATAGATTTTCTCTACAACTTTTAAAGCTGATTTAGGTAAGTTTTCTAATTCAAACTTGTGAACTTCTTCCCACATTTTTTTGTAGTTTTTTTGAGCGTTTACAATGGTTGAAAATAAAATCACTAATATAATTGAGGTTAGTTTTTTCATAACTATATTCATTTAATTATTCAAAGCACTTAAATGTTTATGAACAATGCAATAAGCAATGTGTTAACACCAATTTTAAGTGAGTGAACATAACTATTCAAAGAGTTTCGATTTAAAGATACTTAAAGTATTTCTATTGGTATAAACAAAAAGCAAGCCATTTAGCTTGCTTTTTATATTTATCTATAATATTTGTTTAATTACAAATTCACATCGTCTGTTAAGTTCGTGTTGTTCTTCAGAGCAATCTTCTTCTGTTTTACACTTTATAATTGGTTTTGTTTCACCATAACCAACAGCGGTAATTCTATCAGGTTCAATATCATTTTTCATAAAATACATTCTTACTGCTGTAGCTCTTTTTTGAGATAACTCTAAGTTGTATTTGTTATTACCTCTAATGTCTGAATGTGTTCCTACTTCCATAACCATGTCAGGATATTTTTTCATAAGCATGATAACCTTATCTATTGCTTTTTTAGTATCACGTCTTAAATACCAAAGATTATAGTCAAAATTAATGTCATCTGTTCTCACAACTAATTGTCCATTTTTAGGAACAATATCTTTTTCTTTAGCTATAATTTCTTTTATCTTTTTTTGTTTTTCTATTTCTAGCTGTAAGTCTTGCTTTCTTTTTAATTCCTTTTCTTTAGCATTTTGTAAAGCAATAGCTTCTCTTTTTTCTTTTTCTAGTTGCAAAATAGACTTCAAGCTCATTGAGGCATCGTTGTTCTTTTTTCGTTCCTTGTTTAAACTTAGTGTTCTTTGTTCAGTTCTATAGCCTTCTTTAATTGCTTTTACAATGTATGTTGTTTCACAGGCAACAGTAAAAAAGAATTTACCTTCATTGTCGGTATTAATTTCAGTGACTTTATTGGTTGTCTTATTACTTAGGATAATTGTGGTATTAGGTAAAATTTCTTCAGTATCAATATCAGTAATTATTCCTGAAATGTATTGTTTACAATCTTCAATAACTAAAGGTTTTTCTTCTATAATTTTATAAATATCATCACTCCCTTTTCCTTCAAGCCTGTTTGATGCAAAGAAACCTTCTTTTGTATCTGAATTGATATTAAAAGAAAAGTCGTCATATCCTGAATTTATAGGAAGCCCAACATTATCTGGTTTAGAGTATTTATTATCGGTTATTGCACTAACAAAAACATCTAATGAACCAAAACCTGGATGCCCGTTTGAAGAGAAGTATAATTTATCATCTTTACTAACAAAAGGAAATTGTTCTTTCTTTTCTGTGTTTATTGTAGTACCTAAATTTTTAGGAACTCCATAAGTGTTATTGTTGTGTATTGTTACCGAATAGATATCAAACGAACCAAATCCATTTGGCATGTCTGAAGCAAAATAAAGTGTTTTTTCATCACTACTTAATGCTGGATGCTCTGTAGAATACTCATTACTGTTAAAAGGCAAAGGAGTTATGTTTTTCCATTTTCCTTTAATGAGTTCTGCTTTGTAAATTTGAACGTGAGTAACTTTTTTATTGTCCTTTTTTCGTTTTCCTTTTACTAAGTTATTTCGGGTGAAATATGCTGTTTTTCCATCTTTGGTAAAGATGATATTTGATTCGTGAACTTTTGTGTTAATTGAAGAAGAGAAGCTTTTAATATTTTCTTCTTCAATTTGATTATCAGAAACCTCATAAATATCCAAATAATTGTTTCCGGTCCAACCAAAACGTTTGTGATAACCTTCTTCTTTTTTAGGCGCTGCAAAAATTATTGAATTTCCTTTTTGAATAGCACCAAACTCTGAGTTTTCTGTATTGATATTTAGGTTTTCAATTTTATAACGATTACCTATTGCAGCTATATTTTCTAGATACATTATTGATTTTTCTAAATCGGATAATTGCTCATCTTTATAATGAGAGCGTAGTAAATTATTTGCTCTATTATATTCTCCCTGTGCTTTAAGGGCATTTGCATACCTGAAAAAATAAGGTTCTTTTATAATTTTACGATAATCTCTAAAAAGTAGTTTATAATACTTTGAAGCCTTGTTCATATTATTTAGAAAATAATAAGCATCTGCTAAGTTTCTTATAACTTTATAACTTTTGTTTTCTGAAATTGCTTTTTCATACAAAGGAATGGCTTGGCTATAAAAAGTTCTATTAAAATATTTATGAGCTCTTTTTAAATCTCTATTAATTTGAGCATTACTCAAACTAACGATGAATATGGTAATTAGTATGGTTATTATTTTTTTCATATCGACTTTTTAAAAGAATCTAGGAGATTTATCGTAGCCATTTTTTAACCCTAATGTATCAAGGTCATAAAGCACAAATACTTCATGGGTTCCTGAATTGAAGTTACTTAGGTTGGTAGTTGTATAATCGTAGGCATATCCGATTTTTAAACTACTACTTGCTCTTATATTAAACATAGCACTTAAAGAATCGTCAAATCGATATGATAAACCACCTTCTAATCTGTTGTTAAAAAGAACATTAATAGAAGCATCAACAACAAGAGGCGAACCTTTTACTGCCTTTACCAATGTTGAAGGTTTTAATTTAACTACGTCACTTAATCTAAATACGTATCCTGCATTTAAGAATAAGTGGATTTCTTCTCCTCCGATACTTCTTAAACCGTTTTTTTCTGTAACGTGCTTCGAGTTTAAAAGGTTAGGAACTGAAAGTCCCACATAATATTTGTCGGTAAAGTAAAATGCTCCAACTCCAAAATTAGGAGATGTTTTATTTTGATTATCAAAAGCAGTATCGTTAGTTAATATTCCATTAAGAGGATCGTCGTCTGGGAACCTAAAATCAGCAAAATTTGTTCTAAAATTAGTAAATCCAGCTTTTAATCCTAAGGAAAGTTTATGACCTTCATTTAGTGATAAAATATAAGCAAAATCGGCATAAACATTATTTTCTCTTAATACTCCATCACCAATATTATCTGTTATTAAAGATAATCCTACTTCAAATTTTTCTGTAATAGGAGTGTGTGCAAAAAAAGTATATGTTTTAGGTGCTCCAACAGCATTTGTCCATTGAGTTCTGTGCATAAATCCAAAGTTAATTACTCCCAGTTCATTAGTTGTATAAGCAGGATTTATAACACTTTGATTGTACATGTAATTTGTATACTGTGGGTCTTGTTGAGAAAAAACGTTACTCAACGTACTGATAAATACAATTATTAAAAAGATCTTTTTCATATTCTTATTTACTTAAGTAAATTCTTCCTTGTTTAGCTTTAATATTGTCTCTGTTATAATTAAGAATATAAAAGTAAACTCCACTTGTAACATCGCTATTCGACATGTTTTGTCCATTCCATTTAGGTGAATTGATATTTCCTCTAAATAGCAGTTGACCGTATCTATTGAAAATTTCTAATTGATAATCAGGATAAAAATATCTGATATTTGGAATGTAATAGAAATCATTGACCCCATCTCCGTTTGGCGAAAAACCATCTGGAATAAAAAAGTTGTAATCTTCAGGATTACAGTTGTTAAGTGTTACTTCAATAGGAGTACGTTCACTTTCACACCCTGAGTTTATATGCATATTAGCTACATAGTATACAATTCCTTCTTCTAATAAATCAGCTTTATCAAGCTCTGTACCTCCTGTTGAAGCATCGTACCAAATAAATTCATGACCAGTGGTATTGGTTAATGAACTTTCAAAATCTAAAAGAGTAAGGTTTTCCAATGCACATAAAAGTGTAGTTCCAGTTAGTTGAGGTTTAGGAGGATTGATAACTGTAACATTAAAAGATAATCGGTTAATACTTTCACATCCGTTGATACTTTCTGTAGCATAGTAAGTAACTCCATCTACCAAAAGCGTATCAGGAGCTAATAAATTACCACCTGATAAACTATCATACCAAAGAAGAGTTCCTGAGTTAACGACAGCATCTAAATTCGCAAGAGTAGGTTTGTCTATACCACAAAACAAAGGTGTAGTATTTGTAGAAGTTACATTCTGAGGCGTGTGTATCGTAACTGTAACTGGAGTTCTTTTAGAGCTTTCACAATTTGTATTTAAACTTGTAGCGCTTACGAAATAGTCTTCACCATCAACTAGAATTGTGTTTGGATCAAGTTTAACATTAGTAGTGTTATCAGCGTACCAAGATAAGTTATCGCCACTTTTTATTTTTATATCAGCTAGGGTAGGTAAATTTGGATGAAAATCTGAAGTACAAAATGTTTGATTAGCATCAAGTTCTGGTGCTTCTGGAATACCATCTATAGAGAAGTTTTCTTCGATTTCAAAGTCAAACTTTGTTCTACAAGGAGTGGTGTCGTTCTGAGTACTTTTTAAGATAACATTGTAAAAACCCTTATCTAAATTGGTAATATCAATATTATAATTTGCTATTCCTCCACTAAAAATAATCGTATTTTCAGTTAATACTTTACCAGTAGCAACTTCGGTCACTTTATAGTTTATAGTGTAATCACCACTTGTAAGTTTCGGAGCATCAATTTTTACTTTTAAATCTGAAGCATCACATTTATTATCTATTGCTAAATCTAATTGAATGTCATCAGGAATTCTATTAATAGTAAAATTGTAATTAATACAACTCAATCCGTTTTCAGTAGCTGGAGTGATTTTAAAATTAAAATCATTTTCTGTTTTAGGGAATTTAGATAAATCTAGAGGAATAATAGCTTCACCATTTACAAAATTAATATCATAATTAGTTATGGTTGAAGTTGTATTGTTACTTGCTATTGTATATGTAACATTTTCAATATCATTTGATAAATTACCATCTTTATTATAAAAATCATAAATAGTTAAATCGATACTTCCACCATCATAACAAGTATTGTCTAACTTAGCTTTTGCTTCATTAATAGTAAAACTATCTTCAACTACTGTAAATGAATTACAAATAATACCTCTAATATCATCTATAGATTTTGTTCTTATAATATAGCTTCCTGGAGGTAAGGTGGTGTTTGGTAATGTTATTTCAGGAGAATTGATTGTTCCATCAATATTTACGATGTTAATGTCTAAAAGCGTGTCAGTATACATGACTAAATTAGTAGTAGCGTTTATAATTTCATACTCTAAATTGTATGTCATTGTAGAATTTAGCGTACGGTCATGTAAGATTTTTATGAATAATGAGTTTTCTCTACATTGGTTTTGAACAGAAAACTCACCTGATATTTTAGGAAGAATTACAGAGACCGTTGCAGTTTCTTCACCACAAACCCCGTGTACAGGGTATACTGTATATTTAAAATCATATTTACCTGACCCGAAATTATTATAGATTTCTTGAATGTTGATAATAGCATCTAATGGACCACTAATTTGGCCTGTTCCACTTTCATCTACCCATATGCCATTCGAGTCGCCTCCAATGATATAATCAAACAAATTAACATTGGTATAGGGGCTTAAATCATCTGTATCACAAATTTCAATATTTTGAGCTGTTCCAGCTCTAGCAGCTCTATGGACTTCTATAACTACTGTAGCTTCCCTAGCGTTGCAAGTATCAACTTTGTCAACTGTATATGTAAAAGTATAGGTGCCAACGCCTGCAGCTTGTGCATTAAAGTAGTTGTCAGTTAAAAGTCCAGTGGGAGTACCAGCGGCAGGACTCCATTGTCCGTTAATATCGGCACTTAAGTTAATTAAATCATTATCTAAAAATGTAAATAAGTCTACAGTACTATTATCACTACAAGCATTAGCACCTCCGTCTACATTGTCTTCTCCTGGATAACCTCCAAGAAGGATAGTAATCTCTGCACTTTCACCACATTTAGGGTTTGTATAAGTAAATTTATGTTCTCCAAATCGATTAATAGCCCATAAGTTTACAATACCGGTAGTTTTGTTAATTACATGTTGATTGATTGGAGTGTTGGCCGTCCAAGTACCTCCATTTTCTGGAACTCCATTTAATTGATTAAATAGATTGAAATTTTGATAGTTTGGATCAGCATCCTTATTACAAATTGTAATAGAATTATTTGCTCCAGCACATTGTGAAAAAGCTTTATTTGAAATAAAAATAAAGCAAAATAAAAAAATAAGAAGAGTGGATCTTAATAACATTGTATATAGCAATTTATATTGTTATTTTTCTGACTACAAAAAAACGGAAATTTTAGAGATTAATAAAAAAAGGAGCCTCCTTTTTAAAAAGGATTGTTTTGCTTTCTATATGCTAGTATACTTCATTATCTTTACGGAAAATTTAGGATATTTTAATGAATATACATTTTATAGCTATAGGAGGAAGTGCTATGCATAATTTAGCAATAGCGTTACAACAAAAAGGATATCAAATAACAGGTAGTGATGATACTATTCATGATCCGTCTAAGTCGCGTTTAGAAAATAAAGGTTTGTTGCCAGAAGAATTTGGATGGTTTCCTGAAAAAATTTCTACAGACTTAGATGCTATAATTTTAGGAATGCATGCTAAGAAAGATAATCCAGAATTGTTAAAAGCTCAAGAATTAGGAGTTAAAATATATTCATACCCTGAATTTTTATATGAACAATCGAAGAATAAAACCCGAGTTGTTATTGGGGGTTCTCATGGAAAAACTACCATTACTTCAATGATTTTACATGTGTTAAATTATCACGATAGGGAAGTAGATTATATGGTAGGGGCTCAATTAGATGGATTTGATACCATGGTAAAGCTTACTGAAGAGAACGAGTTTATTGTTTTAGAAGGTGATGAGTACTTAAGTTCGCCAATTGATATGCGTCCAAAGTTTCATTTGTATAAACCAAATATAGCTTTGTTAAGTGGTATAGCTTGGGATCATATAAACGTGTTTCCAACTTTTGAAAATTATGTTGAGCAGTTTTCAATTTTTACCAATTCTCTTACCAATGGAGGAATTATGGTGTATAATGAAGAAGATGAAAATGTAAAAAGGGTAGTAGAGGGAAGTGAGCATCCAATAAAAAAATATTCATATAAAACACCTCCATATTTTATTGAAAATGGAACTACTTTTATAGAAACTGAAGAAGGTGATTTACCTTTAGAAGTTTTTGGAGAACATAATTTGCAAAATATAGCTGGAGCAAAATGGATTTGTCAGCATATGGGAATTGAGGAAGATGAGTTTTATGAAGCTATTGAGAGTTTTAAGGGAGCAAGTAAACGTTTAGAGAAAATAGCAGAAAATAATTCTACTGTAATTTTTAAGGACTTTGCTCATAGTCCAAGTAAAGTACAAGCAACTACTACCGCTGTTAAAAATCAATATAAAGACAGAACTTTATTGGCTTGTTTAGAATTACATACATACAGTAGCTTAAATGCTGAGTTTTTAGCTGAATATAAAGGAGCACTAAATAATGCTGATAAGGCAGTTGTTTTTTATTCGCCACATGCTGTAAAAATTAAACAGTTAGAAGAGGTTACTGAAGAGCAAATAGCCAAAGCTTTTGAACGTGATGATTTAATAATTTATACAAATCCACAAGAATTTAAAGAATTTTTATTCAAGCAAAATATAGAAAATACAGCTGTGCTTTTAATGAGTTCAGGTAATTATGGAGGATTGGATTTTGTAGAGGTTAGGAATCTGGTTTAAATTTTAAGTACTTTTTTAAGTAAATATTTTCTGTAATTTTTAATATAAAAAGATTTTAAAATTATTTCCAATCTAGTTTTATATAAAAAAAATAGGTCCCATTTTTTTTTATTAAAAGCTGCAAGTTTTGGGGTGTTTATAAATTTTAATTGTATTTTTTTAAAGTTTTCTGTTTCAGAAGATTTTGTGTAATCTAAAGATTTTGGGTGATTAAATAGCATACTAGAACTTGCTATAAAATTATTTAACTTTGAAGAAAAAGGAGATTTAAAATCTGTCAAAGTTTTTTTTACTGAAGTTAATTTTGATAGTAGATATAAATCATAAGAATTTCTTAAGGAAATAGTTTTGTAATATTGTCCCCAATCATTAAGTTGTTTATTAAAACATGTCATTAAAACTTGATCTTCATACGATAAGATGTTTATGTTATTATGAATAGTTTTTAATTTTGGTTTAACTATTTGATAATTAAAATCTTTTTCATTTGTAATCATTTTGTAATGTACTTCAATAGCTCCTATTTTCCCTTTTTTTGTTATTTTAGGATAATGTCTATTTAGAAAAGTATTATCAATAAAGTTTTCTGATTTTTCAGCATAACCATTGTTTTTTAATATTTTTAAAGCATTGTTAAATTGATTTTTCGAAGTTAAAAAATCAATATCTCCAACCATTCTTTCAGCAATATCTTCATATAATCCTTCTAGTAAATTCCCTGTACCTTTTAGAAAAATAGGAGTAATATTATTAGCTAACAACAGATCGTTTATTTCTTTAGCTTGTACTATTATTTGCTGATTTCGTTCTCGGTTTAAATCAGTAATATGTTTCATGTATTCTACCAAGTCGTTTGGTAAATAATGAAGAAAGTTAGCACGTTTTAAATTACAATATAAGGCAGGAAATACATAATGTGAAGTGCTTAATTTTACTACATTATCCCAATCAACATTTCCTGATTTTAATTCTTTTTCAATAATCTCTTTGTTCTTAGCCTCATGTGTAATTGTTAGACACTTTCCAACAAAAAATAATGTTTCTTTATAAGTCATTATTAAAGATTTTTGAAACCGTTTCTATCATTTTGTTATTGTTAGAATACGTAAGTTGATAACAAGGGAGTTTAGCAAACCACGTTAAAAAAATTTCTGCATTTGCAGCAATAGGAGATAACCAAGAATCTGGTACTAATTGCTCAAAAGCGTCGATTTTAGATATTTCTTTTAAAATTAAATCACTGTCCTGTTCATATTTTATGAAAATTAAAGCTTTACAAGGTGAATGGGCAGTGTAATTTGAATTATTAGGAGGTAAATAACGCACGATTTTATTTAGTCTCTTGAAATGATATTCAGCAGATGTTTTTAATTCTGGATAAATAGGAAACAGGGTTTCTAAACTGTTCTTTTTTATAGAGATGGCAGAAGGGAAGCTATATACTTCTTGTTTTTCAGAATCAACAGGAACAAAGTCATCTGCTAAACAGATAAAACCATTTGTTTGTAATAGGGCTAAAGAAGTACTTTTTCCATTTCCAGAATCACCTAAAAATAACATAGATTCTTTACCATTACTAATTGCTGAAGCATGAAATACACCTAACCATTCATCTTCAACTTTTTCATGGATATGTTCTACTATTTTCATGGAGAATTTACCTTGAAAATAATGAACTTCATTTAGGTTCCAAGTATTAATTATTTCATTATTAATAGAAAAACTAATACAATCATTATTACTATATACTTTATAATGAAATTTAGCTTTTTGTTGAGGTTGTATTTCTAAGTGAGCAAATTTTGGATGAACTAATGAAACTTCAAAATCAGTCAAATAATCAACTTGAATTACGATGTCGTTTATTAGATAATACTTTTGAAAGTTGAACGATTTAGGTATCTCTATATCTTCAATGTTTTTAATCTCTTCTGTATTCGTTTTTAATAAATTCTGAATATCAGAAACCAAGTTTTCTGCTTGTTGGTAAGGAATATTTATAGAATTAAAAATATTGGTAATAATTTGAGTTTTATCAACTTTGTTGTCTAATAAAGTTAAGATTTCAGCAACTAAAGGCTCAACAACAATATATTCATTGTTGTCTTGAAACCAAACTATCGATTTATTGTCTATTTTTTTATGTATAATCATGTGTCGTAAAAATAATAAAACCCTGATTATATCAGGGTTTTATTATTAAAAATGTTATTGATTTTAAAAACCATCACCAGGATTTTCTGGACTTTGAGCCTGGGCTTTTTGAGGATTCAATATCATATAAGTTCCTAAAGCGGTTAAAGCAGTATATTTTCCATACTTACCTATTTTTTTTAATGCTTCTTTTCTTGATATATTGTTTGTATTCTTGTTTTGTTCTTTCATAATCTCAAAAATTAGACGGGGTTTATTCTAAAATGATTTTCTTATTAGTTTTTCCTATTTCTGAGTTAATTTCAAAAATGTAAATTCCCTTAGCTAAAGAAGGAATTGTGATTGAAGATATTCCGTTAGATAAAAATGTTTTTTGAAAAACTTTCTTTCCTAAAAT
The DNA here is from genome assembly GCF_965221665.1 of Tenacibaculum aiptasiae. Classification (NCBI taxonomy): domain Bacteria; kingdom Pseudomonadati; phylum Bacteroidota; class Flavobacteriia; order Flavobacteriales; family Flavobacteriaceae; genus Tenacibaculum; species Tenacibaculum aiptasiae. Next base: position 258,302 of record NZ_CBDCSN010000002.1, on the reverse strand, counting down.
AGAATAAACATTTAAAGAGGCGTCTTTGGTTTGTAAACCAGTAATGGTTATTGTGTTAGTATTTGATTTGTATATACTAACGTTTTCAATAGTATTATTTTCAGCTACAGTTTTTAAAGCAGTAGTGTGTATGTAAAATCTACCAATACCATCCAGATTTTTGTTTAAAGTAACTTTGTAATTGTTTTCTAATAGATTGATGAATTTATTGTCAATTCGATCTTCCAAAAATACTTTTACACCATTAGGTAAGTTTTTAGCATTAATTGAAAACTCTATTTCTTTACCTGAATCAGCTTTAAGCCCTAATGGAACAACTGTTTTTTCTATGTCACTTAAAGGTAAAGATTGTATAGCTAGGTTTCTTCCATCATTGTTACTAACTAATTGAGAGTATAATGTGAATTTAGATGAAATTCCGCCAAATATTGTACCATCATAACCATTATCAAATCCTTTAGAAGTTCCGTTGATATAGTATATATTAGTTGACTTTGAAGATTTACCTTCATTCACAATTACAGATATTTCAGTTCTTGAGTTTTTTTGAAATGTATCAGTTGTTTGATGACTTTGATTAGCGGTATTGAATGTTACATCGGTATTAGAACCTGCACTAACAAAGAAAGCCTGGCCAGGGGCTACTTGAAAACTACCGTGTGTTCCTGACATTCTTACGTCATAACTACTAGTATTTTCATTCCACATCCAAACTGTTTGTTCAGATAAATTACCTGCATTATCAGTAAAAAAAGTACCTAAATTAATGTAAGAAGTAAATGGATTTCCAACTAAGTTAAAATTGTTGGTTGCTTGAGTAACTCCGTAATTAATATTATTAGAATTAATAGTCCCTGTAAAATTAATATCTCCAATAGAAGCTAGTTTAACTGATAAACCTTCTCCTGAAGAAATAGTACCAGTTGAGGCATTTGTATAATAATTCCAAGCAGTTCCATCGTTTTTATAAGGTGCAATTCCTATTCTTCCTCCACCAGAGCCATTAGCAAAAGTGTTATTAGTTCTTAAATCTTGAACACTTTCTCCAGAAACTGGAGAAGCAACTAAATACCAGTTTGTAGTTGGTAAATTTCTTTTGTAAGTAGCGCTTCCTGTAAATGCTGCATTGGCTATTAATGAGGCTCCAGATTCTATTAAAATAGAATTAACAGTAGTTGATGAAGAAACCGTAGGGTAGTTGGTTAATCCAGCTGGAATAACTACATCAGCACTACTAGAAGGTACAGCTCCTCCTAACCAGTTTGTTGTAGTGCTCCAGTTATTGTCAGTAGCTCCCGTCCATTTAATAGTAGATGCAAAAGAAGTATTATCTGTATTATCTCTACCTGGAGAAAATAAAACAGGGTTACTAACAATAGTAGAATGATCTACAAAAGAGCCAGTAAAGTCAACATTTCTAGCAATAGATTGGTCATTTCCTGCTGCACCATATATTTCAGTTAGAATTGTAGTACCTGATTCATTTTTTATTATAATTGTGTCTCCAGTATTATTCAATCCTAAAGCATTAGAGCTTGCTACTTGAACTAAACCAGGAACAGTAACTAGAGTACCTCCACCAAAAACAACAATAGCTTCATTTGCAGGGATGATAGTTCCATTAGGGAAAGTATGTCTATCGCCAGCTCCATCTGCTAAGATCCATCCAGAAATATCTAAACTAGATCCACTTACATTGTATATTTCAACAAATTCGTCTTCACTTGTATTTACTGTTCCGTCTCCATTAGCATCACCGTTTGTAGGATCTGGATCAGCATGAATTTCATTAATCACAATAGGTAAATCATCATCGGTAATGGTAACTGTGTGTTGTGATGTGGTTATATCGGCTGTTCCAGAAGTTACAGCAATATTTAAAACTACAGTCTCACTTAAGTAATCAGCATCATCATTAATGTCTATAGAAATATTTTGACTTCCGTTACCTGTAAATGTTAAAGAGCTAGTATTTAAAGTATAATCTGCAGCTGCAGCTGTACTACTAGCATCTACAGTTACACTTATGGTAACATCAGCTGAATAATTACTAAAAGTAACAGGTATTGATGTGTTAAAAGTAGCGTCTGTTTCGTTTTCGGTACTAGTTGCGTTATCAAAATTTACTGCAGGATTACCCGAAGGAGCTGTACCTTCAACTAATACATCATCCATCCATAAAAAACCTGCTCTACTAGAAGTAAAGTCAAAGCTCAGACCAAAATTATTATCAAAAGTATAATCAGTATTTGTATTTGTTCCTTTAGAAACAAGGTTGTCAAATCCACCATCACTATCTACTAATAATTCCCAGCTACCAGCATTTGTTCTTGTAACTTTAATACCATATGTATTATTCGAATTCCAGTTTATATCTGATGTAATAATTGCAGTTCCGTCTACTGCTCCATCAGTAACTTTCCATAAAGATAGAAAATCAGAAGTTCCTGAAAAATTTACACCTACAGCATATCCATCAACTGTACTTCCATTTAAATCTGTTTCGTTTGCTGTTAAATATACCCAGAATCTGTTAGCTCCAGATGGATCCCAACTCCCGTTTTTTAGATTAAATTGCCATGTTACATCTTGAGAAGTTAAATCTAAGGAAGATATATCATGATAAATGTAACTTTCACTAGTTGTGCTAGAAAGGTTATGTTTTAAAGATCTTGTGCCAGTTATGGGAGAGTCAGTTGAATTTACCCAATGAGAAGCCGTTCCCTCTGTCCATCCAGTAATATCACCATCTTCAAAGTTATCATTAATTACTTGACTTTGTATTGTAACAAAAGAAAACAATAAGAAGAAGGAGAAAAAGTAATTTTTTTTCATTATATAGTTTTTATGGTGTTTATAATTAGAAAGTTATGAAAAATAAGTTTTAAATGATAGATGTTTTTAAATGTTAACAATTTGTTAAAGAAAAAGGCTTCAATATAATATTGAAGCCTTTTTTTAAATTTATTTATTGCATATGATTAAAATCCATCACCAGGATCTTCTGGACTTTGAGCCTGCGCTTTTTGAGGGTTTAATATCATATAAGTTCCTAAAGCAGTTAAAGCGGTATATTTTCCATACTTACCTATTTTTTTTAATGCTTCTTTTCTTGATATATTATCTGTATTCTTGTTTTGTTCTTTCATAATTTTAAAGGTGAAGGGGTTTTATTCTAAAATAATTTTCTTAGACATATTACCTAAATCAGAATTTAGTTTAACAATATAAACTCCTGAAGCTAAAGTTGGTAATGTAATTTTACTTACTCCATTAGAGTTAATATTTGTATTAACTATTTCTTTACCAAGTATAGAGTATACTTTAATATTAGCTTTAGCTCTTAATCCAGTTACAGTAATTTCTTGTACATCTGATTTGTACATGCTTACATTTTCAAGAGAAGTACTAGGTGTGTTTAACTTTTGAGCAGTAGTATGGATATAAAATTGTCCAATTCCTTTACTAGCATTTGTTAAGTTTACTGTATGTTCTTCTTCAGAAAGATTGATGAATTTATTATTGATTCGATCCTCTAAAAAGATTTGAGTATCAGAAGGTAAGTTTTGTGAATTTACAGAGAAAGTAATTTCTTTGTCTCCATCACTAAGAAGACCTACAGGAATCACCATTTTTTCAATATTTGAGTTAGGTAAAGTTTGAATAGCTAACTTTTTTCCTTCATTATCATTTAATAATTCTGTAAATACAGCAAATTTATGATTTACTCCTCCATACATTTTAGAGTCATATCCATTGTCAAATCCTTTTGTTTTTCCGTCTATAAAGAACACTTTAGTAGATTTTTTGTTTTTTCCTTCAGAAACAAATAATTCAAAAGAAGTTTTTGGTGCTTGTTTCATAAAAGTATCAACACCTTGGTGACTTTGATTTGCTGTAGAGAAAGTAACATTACCAGAACCACTTGCTTCTACAAAGAATCCTTGCGCTGGAGCTATTTGAATTGGACTCACTGCATTATAAGTTACATATTGTGAACCATCCCATAACCAAACCGTTTCTTCACTTAATAATCCTGTGTTTGCATTAGTAAAAATACTTGAGCTAACAAAAGATGTATATGGATTACCAATTAAATTAAAGTTGTTTCTGCTACCTGTAGCAATAGGGAAGCTTACATTTGAAGTATTTAAACTTCCAGTAATTGAAACATCTCCAGCAGCAGCTAATTTCATAGATACACCAGTTCCTGATACTAAAGGACCAGTAGTTGCATTGGTAGCATAAACCCATGGAGTAGGGCCGTTATTTGTAAATGCACCAATACCAATGTTACTTCCAGAACCAGTTGCAAAAGTATGATTAGCAATTACATCTTGTTGTGTTTCACCTGAAACAGGAGCAGATACCAAATACCAGTTGGTGGTAGCTAAGTTTCTTGAATACGTTGTAGTACCAGTAACAGAAGCGTTGGCAATTAGTGAAGCTCCTGAAGCAATATTTATAGAGTTAACTGTTACTGATGATGAAATTGTTGGGTAATTCGTAATTCCATTTGGAATAGTTACATCAGATGTAGCGACTGGAACAGAATTTGTATTCCAGTTAGAAGCAGTATTCCAAGAGTTACTTGTTACTCCAGTCCATGTAATAGCTGAAGTTTCTGTGATTGTAGATATATCTACATCGCTAGAAGTATTTCCAGCATCATCTTCTGCTTGTACTACAAAATTGTTAATACTATTTTGAGTTAAATTAACAGAAAAACTCCAAGAGTTTCCAGAAACGGTATTAGAACCTAATGAAACTGAGTTATCAGCTGTTCCATCGTTGTTAGCATCCACATAAGCATGTACGGTAACCCCGTTTTCAGTATGTGAACCAGAAATTGTTTGTGTATCAGCGTTTATTGTTACAGCTCCAGAAGGAGTTGTTACTATTGGATTGGCAGGACTAGTTGAATCTTCAGTAATTGTAGGTACGTCGACATCACTAGAAGTATCACCACTATCATTTGCTTGTACTACAAAGTTATTAGCTGTATCCTGTGTTAAGTTTACAGAGAAGCTCCAAGCATTTCCACTAACTGTTGCAGAGCCTAAAGAGACTGCATTGTCTGCAGTTCCATCATTATTAGCATCAACATATGCATGTACAGTTACACCGTTTTTGGTATGTGTTCCAGAAATTGTTTGTGTTGCTGCATTTACAGTAATAGCACCAGAAGGAGTTGTTACTACTGGAGCAGCAGTAGGTACTGAAGAAACACTAACTGTCCTAGCATCATTAGCACTACCACTATTTTTATCTGTTGCAGTAACTGTAATGGTTCTATTGGATGTTCCTGGAGTGGTAGAAGTATTTCTATATCGTAACGATTGTAAAACTTCTTGTACAATAGCATTTGTGGCATCAGCATCAAAAGTAATAGTTAGTATTGTATTATTTGTTACAATACCACCACTAGCACTTAAATTTCCAACAACAGTTCCGTTAGAAAGAATATTAGTTCCACTAATAGTAATAGCTGTTCCGTCACCATCAGTATCTGAAATACTTAATTCATCTGCAGCTTCTGCGTTAGCCGTAATTTGAAGAGCTAAAGTTCCGCCATCCCAATCTGAGTCTCCATCTGAATCATTAACAGTTGCTGTAGCGTCTATTTGAGTAGCTGTATTTCCTTCTGTGTAAGCTAGTACAGTGTTGTTAATAGAGATTGTAGGATCTGTGTTTGAAGAGGATGGATTGTCGATAACAAGTTCGTCAATAGAGAATCCACCAGTTATAGCTGTTTCAGGTATAATTACAATTTCGTCTATATTTGAAAAAGAACCTGTTGTGGGGTTTGTAAAATCAAGATTGATTTCAGTATTATGAGCAGGAGATGATAAATTTAAAGTACCAACAATAGCTCCGTCTCTTTTTCCTTGAAACGTAAAGTTTAATGTTGCTGCACCTGAAGATCGTTCATAAGCAAACTCCATAGCAGTAATACTAAATTCAGTACCGCTATCAGAAATTAATGTTGCTGATGAAAATGTGCCGACCGCATCCCCAAGCCAAGAAAGAACGTGGTCAGATGATCCTCCAATAGCATTTGTTCCTGCGCCATTTCCAGAGTTAGCAAAGGCAATTAATCTACTATTACTACTAACAGCAGATACGTTAAAATTATTAAGTAAAGCGTTTACGCTCTGATTGGCTGACGGGTTTGTGGCATTACTAAGAACAACTACTGAACTTCCAAATTCCATAGTTCCTGGAGTTTGAGCTCCTAATTTTTCTGAAGTTAGAATTGATAAGTAGAATAGAAAAAAATAGGGTAGGTAGGTATGGTATTTTTTCATCATGTTATTGTATATTTAATTGACTAGTTATTATTTTGTTAGAAAACTCTTACAAAAAATAGATGTAAGAGTTGTATAAAACATATGTAATAGATATTTAGTTTCTTGAAGGAAAAGTACCTTGTATACATATAATGTATCGAATAGTTGTGGTTGGTTGAGATAAAAGAACTGCTTGATTTGACCCTGTGCTATTTACGGTAACATTTGGGGCAGTTCCTCCTGTGTTAATCATTTGCCCATTTATGGTATTAGTTTCAGGTCCAAAAGACTTTACATTTGTAGCACTTAATCCAGGACCAAAATTAGCTACAGCTGGTATGTCTCCAGCTTGAGGAGTTTCGCGTACCGCATTATCTGTGCTATATTTAATGGTTGCAACACTCCCAGTTCCTGCTGTTACTGTGGTAGTATGACTATGAGAAGGAAGTTGTAAAATATTAAGGTTTGTGTATTCAGATCCATACTTACTACCTTGAATTCTAGTACTTAACCCAGGTCCAGATCCTGCAGAAACGGCTACTCTACCTCTAAAGTCAGGTAAGGCAAAGGTAGTTCTACCATCTCCTCCATATATTGTCCCTATAATTGAGAATAATGCAGTGTTTTGTGAAATTGGCATTAATTGACCATTACAGAAAGCCCAACCTCTTGGAGGAAAGTTTCCTGCAAACATTTTAACTTCTCCTAAAAAGCCTTCCTGTTGGGCATTACTTGTTTTGGTAGATAATAGGCAGACAAATAATAATCCGATGAATTTCAATTTTAATTTCATAATAAATAGTTTTAGTTTGGTTAATGATTTTTTATTTAATTCCTCACAGCAAAGCTATTGGTCACTATCATAGTTTTTTTTAGAAAAGTATTAAGTGAAGTGTTTTAAGGAACGAGTGGGTGTTTTTTTGTAATAAGCGTTTTTGGGTTTTAAAAAGAATAGTATGTTAAAAACATAAGGTAATTTGTAAGAACAAATTTTTCTATATGTGATACAAAACCAATAAGAGATATGTGAATTTTTGATTTTGAATTGATGAAGGATTCATATAAAAAATCAGAAAGAGAATGTATTTCTCTATAGGTTCGGGGGACGTTTATCGAATTATTTTCTTTGGAAGATAATAATCCAATAAAATTATTTTTCATTTTCATATTAAATAAGTCTAGTTTGACTAGTCCAAATTTAACATCAGGAAATTTATTTTTCGGGGTGTTTTTCCCCTAAAAGGTATGATGAAAACATCCTTTCTTCAAAATAGTTATTATGTAAAAGCTTAGTTTTTACGCCAAAAGAAAGGAGTAAGTAAAATTAGAACTGTAAATAATTCTAAACGCCCAATAAGCATTAGGAAAGAACAAAACCATTTTGCTCCTGTAGACAAATGATTAAAATTGTCAACAGGACTAACACTTCCAATAGCTGGTCCTATATTACCTAAAGAAGAAGCACAAGCGCCTAAAGCAGAATATAAATCTAAACCAAAGAAAGCTAAGACTACTGTTCCAATAATAAAAATAAGCATGTATAAAACAAAGAAAGAAAGTATGTTGAATACAATAGTTTGATTTACTGCTTTTCCGTCATAACGCACCGGTATGATAGCATTAGGGTGAATTGATTTCTTGAATTCTAAAAAGCTGTTTTTTAGCATTACAATGTGTCGAACAATTTTTACACCTCCAGAAGTAGAACCTGCCGATCCTCCTAAGAAAAATAATGAAAAGAAAATAGCAGTAACAAAAAAGCTCCACATTGTAAAATCAGCTGTTACAAAACCTGTAGTGGTTACTACTGATATTACTGAAAATAAAGAATGTCTAATAGCGCTTTCTACTTTACCCCAAACCATAGGGTGGTTAATAGTGGTTTGTAATGCTGGATCTTGATAGAAAATAATCATAACAGCAACAATAGAAGATATTATAAGTGTTCCAAATAAATAATATTTGAACTCTTCACTTTGAATTACTTTATTCACTTTTCCTTTCAAAGCAAAATAGGTAAGCACAAAATTTGTACCAGCTATGAACATAAAAAAGATAATGATATATTGTATTAAAGGAGTCCCATTCCAATGAGCAACACTAGCATTTTTTGTTGAAAAACCTCCTGTGCTAACTGTAGCCATAGCATGATTTATTGCATCAAACCAAGTCATTCCAGCTACTTTTAAAAGTAAAAACTCTATAGCAGTTAATAAAACATATATTAACCATAAACGTTTAGCAGTATCGGTAATTCGAGGATGTAACTTATCTGTTGAAGGCCCTGGAGCTTCAGCCATAAATAATTGCATACCTCCAATTCCTAATAAAGGTAATATAGCAATGGTTAATACAATTATTCCCATACCGCCAATCCAGTGAGTAGCACTACGCCAAAAGAGTATTCCTTTGGGCATTGATTCAATATCAGTTAAAATTGATGACCCCGTAGTTGAATAACCAGAAATAGTTTCAAAAAAAGCATTTGTAATACTAGGAATACTACCAGATAATACATAGGGAAGCATTCCAGTAAATGATAATGTAAGCCATCCTAAGGTTACAATTAGGTACCCTTCTTTTTTTTGAATTTTTTTATTGTCAGGTTTGTTAAAAAAATAAAATACTAAACCTAAAGCAACAGTAATAATACCGGCATTTAAAATTCCCCATTTAGAAGGTTCATCATAATAAAAGCTAAATGGCAATGAAAGCCACATAAATAACCCATTAAGAATTGCGGTTATTCCTAAAAAACGATAAATTAATTTGAAATTGAGACTCTCCATTAGTTGAATAAATCTTCTACAGTTGATATGGCTTCAGGTAAACAAAAAACGATTGCTCTATCACCACTTTGTAATTGAAAATCACCAAATGACATATGGGCTTTACCATCTCTAACTACTCCACCAAAAACAGCTTCTCTAGGAAAACGTAATTCTTTAATAGGTTTTTTAGTCACTTTAGCGTTTTCTTGAACTTCAAATTCAAAAACTTCAGCATCAATGTTATGTAAGTTAGCTAATGCTAATATTTCACCTTTTCGAATATGACGAAAAATATTACTAGCAGCTATTAGTTTTTTATTAATAAGAGTATCTATACCAATAGTTTGAGAAATGTTTATATAATCCATATTCTCAACCAAAGCAATTGTCTTTTTAACGCCTTTAGATTTAGCTACTAAACAAGACATAATATTAGTTTCTGAATCTCCAGTAACGGCTACAAAAGCATCCATTTCTCTAATATTTTCTTCCTCTAAGAGACCTAGATCTCTACCATCTCCATGAATAACTAATGTGTCTCTTAAATCTTCAGCAAGATTTAAAGCTTTTTCTCTCTTTCTTTCTACTAGTTTTACCTTAAAATTGTCTTTGCAAAGATTTCTAGAAGTTTTTCGACCAATACTACTTCCTCCAAGAATCATAACATTTTTAATTTCTATCTGCTCTTTACCAATTATAGGGTGCAATTTATCTATGCTATAATTAGGAACAGAAAAATAAACTTGATCGTTCATTTTATAAGGAGTATCTCCACGAGGAATAATAGTTTGAGCTATACCTTCTCGTTTAATAGCAATGGTAATAAAGTCTACCAAGCTAAATTTGTCTTTAGCTTCTTTTACTGTTAAATCTAAAATAGGCGATTTATAACCAAGGGTAGTTCCCATGATATTAAACAAACCGTTTTCAAATGCTACAGTATCATTAAATGATGATTGATTTAAAAGGAACTTGATTTCTTCAGCAGCTAATTCTTCTGGTGAAATCATAAAGTCAACACCGTAATCTTTAAAATTGATGCAATCGTTTTTTAAAAATTCAGGATTGTTTATTCTAGCAATTGTTTTTTTTACGCCTAAAGCTTTTCCTACTACTGAAATCGTAAAGTTTGTATTCTGACTTTCAGTAACAGCTAATAGTAAATCGGCAGATTCAATACCAATTTCTTTCAAAAGTTTTATTGAGGTAGCATCTCCTTTTTTAGTAAAAACATCTAAATGATTATTGATGTAATTTAATTTATCACCATCAAAATCTATCACAAAGGTGTCTTGCGACTCGTAAGAAAGGAGTTTAGCCAAATGAAAACCAACGTCTCCAGCCCCGGCTATAATAATCTTCATATTTTTTATTGAAAAAGATAGAACGCAAAGATACTGTGCTTCTTTGGGTTGTGCAAAAAATGAATTATATTTATCCCTGCTATACAAATAAATTAATATGAAAAAGATACCAATAAAATCGTGGGCTATTGATGATATGCCACGTAAAAAACTGAGGCTGAAAGGAAAAAGTACACTTTCCAACGCAGAATTAATTGCAATTTTAATAGGAGCTGGAAACCGACAAGAATCGGCTGTTGGATTGGCAAAAAGAATTTTGCTATCTGTTGATAATGATTTAAATAGTTTGTCAAAATTATCAGTTCCTGCTTTAATGAAGTTTAACGGAATAGGAGAAGCAAAGGCAATTGCAATTGTATCAGCTCTTGAATTTGGAAAACGAAAATTATTCGCTCAAAAAGAAGAAGAGTTTAAAATTTACGGATCTAAAAATGCTTTTAATATTATTCATCCACTAATAGGAGATATCCAACACGAAGAATTTTGGGCTTTGTATTTGAATAATTCTAATGTAGTATTAGAGAAGTTTCAAATTAGTAAAGGAGGCTTTACAGCTACTTTAGTAGATGTTAGGTTGTTATATAAAAGAGCTTTAGAATTGTCTGCCGTTGGAATTATAGTTTGTCATAATCATCCATCAGGAAAATTAGAACCAAGCAATTCAGATATTGAGTTGACTAAAAAAATAAAAAGAGCAGGAACTACATTAAACATAAAATTGCTAGATCATTTAATAGTTACTGAAAAAACGTACTTTAGCTTTGCCGATGAAATGATTTTATAATTTTCTGGTTTTACAGTTAACATTTACTCATTATGATACTGATTTATACTCATAAGGTTACCCCAAGAGTACGTTATATTTTCAAACATATTTTTACACGTATCTTACAAATTCCAATAGACTTTACAGGAAAGGTGGAAGATTTTGTTGCTTATAACGGAGCAAAGTTTTCATATACTAATGTAGCTTTGGGAAAAGAGTTTTTTGTAAAAAGTAATGAGTTGTTGTTTCAACAAGGAGTAAGGGATATTGATATTAATGTTCAAAAATGGGATGACGTTTCTTGCTTTTTCTTAACAGGAGAACAATCAGAAATACCTTTCGATATTTTTGCAGCTAGCTTTTATTTAATATCTAGATATGAAGAGTATTTACCACATATAAAGGATAAGTATGGTAGATTTTCAGCTGAAGAAAGTTTAGCTTTTAAGAATAACTTTTTAGAAAAACCAATAGTAGATATTTGGGCTTATAAATTTTTGGAGAAATTAAAAATTAAGTTTCCTGATTATGAACATTCAACAAGAAAATATGAATATATTTCTACTATAGATGTTGATAACGCATTTGCCTATAAGCATAAAAGTTTTGTAAGAACAATTGGAGGTTTTTTTAAAGATATTTCTCAATTCAAAATTTTTACTATTTGGGATCGATTAGCTGTACTGTTTAGTATTAAAAGGGATCCTTTTAATACTTTTAATACAATTCTTGAACTAAAAAAAATATATAAAGTAAGAACTATTTTTTTCTTTCTTATTGGTGATTATACAACTTTTGATACCAATGTGTCTACTTCAAAAAGTAAGTTTAGATTGTTAATAAAGGATATGGTTGATTATGCGAGGGTAGGTTTACATCCATCATACTATACCATGAATAATGGATCTTTATTAAAAAAAGAAGTTGAAAGGTTAGAAAGTATTACAAACGTACCTGTTAAACGATCTCGCCAACATTACTTGCGTGTGTCATTACCAGAAACCTACCAAAGATTGATTGATTTAGAGATTGAAGAAGATTATTCAATGGGATATCCAAATTATACTGGTTTTAGAGCAAGTACATGTACTCCGTTTTATTTTTATGATTTAGAATTTGAAATTCAAACACCTTTAAAAATATTCCCGTTTGCATTAATAGATTCTACTTTGAATGATTATATGAAATTAACAGCCAAGCAATCTTTAGGAAAAATAAGAGATTTAAAAAATGAAGTTAAAGCTGTTAATGGAACCTTTATAACTGTTTTTCATAATGAAAGTTTAAGTAATTATCAAAGATGGAAAGGATGGAGAAGAGTATACAGTTCTATGTTGAAAATTGTAAGAAGTTAAAAATAGATTAATGGATATTAAGCACGTTTTTTTTGATTTAGATCATACTTTATGGGATTTTGATAGAAATTCTAAACTAACATTTGAACAAATATTTGAAGAGCAAAATATAAATATTCAGATTGATAAATTTTTGAAAGTATACATGCCAATTAATTTAAAGTATTGGAGACTGTTCAGAGAAAACAAAATTTTAAAAAAAGATTTACGATACAAAAGGTTAAAAGAGGCTTTTGATGTACTCAATTATAAAGCTTCTGATGATTTAATAGATAAAATTTCAGAATATTACATCAAATATTTACCTAATAATAATTATTTGTTTGAGGGAACTTTTGAAATATTAGATTATTTAATTAAAAAATACGAACTCCATATCATAACCAATGGTTTTGAAGAAGTACAAAATGTAAAATTAAAGAAATCAGGAATAGATAAGTATTTCAATAAAGTGATAACCTCTGAATGTATAGGTGTGAAAAAACCTAATCCTAAGATTTTTGAATATGCTTTGAAACAAGCTAATGCATTAGCAGATAATTCAATGATGATTGGAGATAGCTATGAAGCAGATATACAAGGAGCACTGAATGTTGGTATGCAAACAATTCATTTTGTCAATGGGCCTAACCTAAATAATACAATTACAAGTATTAATTCGCTTGCTCAATTAAAGCAATATTTATAGGTTTGTTGCGTTATAAGAAAACCAAATTATGATACTTAAAAGATATTGTTTATTTCTATTACTAAGTTTTACATTTTTTTCATGTGTTAAGAATGTAGATTTAGATCAAGTGGATGATTTTGATTCCCAGCCTAAATTTGTTGCATCATTAGTTTTTTTTAAAATGCCAGCATTGAGCTTTTTAGATAATACTAACAGTGAAATTACTGGGCCTATTACTGATCAATCTAACTTAACCATAATAGAAGAGGAAGTAGTACAAGAAAATTTAATAGAAATCGTTTTTGATTTTGAAATAACAAATCCATTTAATAGAAATATTAATTTAAATATAGAGTTTTTGGATGATTCAAATGTTATTACTTATGCGATAACTCCATTGTTAATACAAGCAAATACTCCAAAGTTTGAACATAAAGAAACTATTATAATTAACAATTCCCCTTTATTCTTAAATACAAGAAAAATTAGAGCTTCTTTAGAGCTGTCAACTCTTACAGGAACACCAATAGACCCTAATGATTTAAATGAGTTTATTCTAAAATCTGCAGGGACATTTACCTTTAAAATATAATTATTAATGCGAAATTTTTTTAAACTAATTGTATTATTAGTATGTGGTGTTTTGTCGGTTAGTGGACAAAATAAACAATTGCTTTATGACTTTGACGAGATACCTCAAACAATGTTATTAAACCCAAGTATTAGACCTAGTTATAAAAGTCATATTGGAATCCCTCTTTTATCAGGAATTCATTTTAATGCAGGAATGAGTGAAATCACAGTAGCTGATTTATTTAGAAATGATAATGTTGATTTTAACATTAAAGTTAGAAATGCAATAGATAGAATTTCAGTGGATGATTATGTAAGTTTTAATCACCAGATTGAAATATTGAGTGCAAGTTACAGACTGAATGAGAAAGATTTTTTGAGTGCTGGTTTTTATACAGAGATTGATTTTTTTGCCAATTACCCTAAAGATGTCATTGATTTAGTGAATGATGGAAATGCTGCAAACTTAAATAGAACTTTTTTAGTGTCTCAAGTAAATGTAAAAGCAGATGCATTAAGTGTTTTGCATATAGGATTATCAAGGAGGATAAACTCACAGTTTACGCTTGGAGGTAGATTTAAAATTTATTCTGGTATAGCTAACGTTACATCTACTAATAATACTGGTAGTTTTACTACACGTTTAGGACAAAACAATATTTACACTCATACAATAAACAATTTAAACTTTAATGGGTATAGTTCTGGATTATATTATGAAAATGATATAACTGCTGGAGATATTATTAGTAAAGGTTTTTTCTCTAATCTAGGTTTAGGTTTCGATATAGGCTTTAGCTATCAATTAGATAAGCAAACAAAAATAACAGCTAGTTTACTAGATGTTGGTTTTATCAATTATTCTAGTGATATAAGAAATGTTACAGCTAAAGGTGATTATAGTTTTTCAGGTATAGAATTCTTATATGATAGTGCCAATACTAATTATTGGGAAAACTTAAACAACGATTTTAAACAGCATGTTCCTTCGGAAGAAAATAAAGAAGCTTATTCAGTAATGAGACCTATTAAATTTAATGCTTCATATAAATATGGATGGGGTAGGAGTAGAAATGAAGAAAATTGTAGCGATATTACTTATAAAGAATATTATAATAACTCTGTTGGGGCACAATTGTTTTCAGTTTTCAGACCAACTGGACCAAAGTTTGCCTTAACTGGTTTTTACGAGCGTAAAATATCAAGAAAAATCAATACTAAATTCACTTATACTATAGATGATTTCTCTTATACAAATATAGGTTTGGGTTTATCAAGTAAAATAGGTAAATTTCACGTTTATGGTTTAGTAGATAATATCTTTGGATTAGCAGATGTAGCAGATACTAATACAGCTTCATTTCAATTTGGTATGAACTTAATTTTTAAATAAATATGAGAAAAATATTTTTTGTTTTTTTACTGATTACAGCATCAGTTTTTAGTCAGAATAGTGTAAATAATTATAAATATGTTATTGTACCTGTTAAGTTTGATTTCTTAAAAAAGGCAGATCAGTATCAAACAAGTTCTTTAACTAAATTCTTCTTTAATAAACATGGATTTAAAGCTTTTTTAAGTAACGAAGAATTACCTGAAGATTTAGTGAAAAATAGATGTAAAGCTTTAATAGGTTCAATTAGCGATGCTTCAGGAATGTTTAATACTAAAAGCGTTGTCGAGTTGAGAGATTGTTATAATAACTTAGTATATTCTTCAAAAGAAGGTAAAAGTTTATTAAAAGATTATAAAAGAGCGTATCATGAAGCAATAAGAAATGCTTTTAAATCTTTTGATGGATTAAATTACAAATACACTCCATCAAAAGAAGAAGTACAGGTTTCTAACAAAACTGTAGTTGCCGAAATCACAAAAGGTATTGAAACTAAGAAAAATGCAAAATCAACTGTAAATAAAGTACATCAATTACTATATGCACAACCAACAGATTCGGGTTATCAAATGATAGATTCAGATCCTAAGGTTGTTTTTAAAGTATTGAAAACTAATGTGAAAGATGTTTATGTGATTCAAGATAAAAATGGAATCCTTTATAAAAACGGGAATGTTTGGATTGCTGAATATTATAAAGATAATGTAAACGTCATTGAGAAATATGAAATTAAGTTTTAATTAACTTAATAATTATATTTATCACCCCAGTGTTGTCTTAGCAATTCTCTAAATTGGTTTTCTCGAGCATTATTACCTGGCTCATAAAGTTTAGTGTTTTTTATTTCGTCAGGTAAAAATTCTTGATTAACAAAATTGTTTTGATAATTATGAGAGTATTGATAGTCTTTACCGTAATCTAAATCTTTCATTAATTTAGTTGGGGCATTTCTTAAATGTAAAGGAACAGATAAGTCGCCAGTAGTTTTAACTAAATTTTGAGCTTCACATATAGCCATATAAGAAGCATTACTTTTAGTAGAATTCGCTAAATATATAGCACATTGACTTAATATTATCCTAGATTCTGGGTATCCAATTGTAGAAACAGCTTGAAAGGTATTATTCGCCATAATAAAAGCTGTAGGATTAGCATTTCCAATATCTTCTGAAGCTAAAATTAACATTCTTCTTGCGATAAACTTTACATCTTCACCACCTTCAATCATTCTAGCCAACCAGTATACAGCAGCATTAGGATCACTTCCTCTAATAGACTTTATAAATGCAGAAACAATATCATAATGTTGTTCTCCAGTTTTATCGTATCTAACTGTGTTTTTTTGAATTTTTGATAAAACTAACTCATTAGTTATTTCTATTTCTTGTTCAGCAGCTACTAATAACTCGAATATATTTAAAAGTTTACGTGCATCACCACCTGATACTTGTAATAATGCATCTGTTTCTTTTAAAGTTATTTTTTTTTGAGAAATGAATTCATCTTCTTTAATGGCTCTATCTATTAAAGCGATTAAATCATTTTTATCAAAAGAATTTAAAATATATACTTGACATCTAGAGAGTAGGGCTGGTATTACTTCAAAACTAGGGTTTTCTGTAGTAGCTCCAACTAAAGTTACCCATCCTTTTTCTACAGCACCTAATAATGAATCTTGTTGAGATTTGCTAAAACGATGAATCTCATCAATAAATAGAATTGGATTTTTTTGTGTGAACAAACCTCCACTTTTCTTAGCTTTTTCAATAACTTCTCTAACATCTTTTACTCCTGAACTAATTGCACTTAATGTATAAAAAGGTCGATTTGATTCTTTTGCAATAATATTAGCTAGAGTTGTTTTACCTATGCCAGGAGGTCCCCAAAGAATTAATGAAGGAATGATTCCTTGTTTAATATGATTGGTTAAAATACCATTATCACCAACTAAATGTTGCTGGCTTATATAATCTGATAATTTTTGAGGACGTATTCTTTCTGCCAAAGGTTGATTCATAATGTAAAAATAGAAAAGTTTTATGACAGATCTTCCGAAATTTCTATTTGGATTTATTTTTGTTAATTTGATTATAATGAAAGAAGAAAATCAATTAAAATATTCAAGTAAGGTTTTTATTATTCCTTTTCTTTTTGTCTTTGTAATATGGTTAGTTTATTGGATAGAGATTAAGTTTGGGTTTAATTTTAACAAATTTGGGGTGTTACCAAGAAAAATAACAGGTTTAAAAGGGATTTTAAGTTCACCTTTTATTCATAGTGATACAAATCATCTTTTTAATAATTCAGTACCTTTATTTGTGCTCTCAGCATGTCTTTTTTATTTTTATGAAGAAGTTGCATTGAAAGTTTTGGTCTATGGAGGTCTTGCAACAGGTTTTCTAACATGGATTATAGCTAGGGAATCTTATCATATTGGGGCTAGTGGAATTGTTTATTTACTTTTTAGTTTTATTTTTTTTAGTGGGATTATAAAAAAGTATTATCGTTTAGTTGCTGTTTCTCTAATTACAATTTTTTTATATGGTAGTATGATATGGTATGTATTGCCAATTAAGGAGGGAATGTCTTGGGAAGGACATTTATCAGGATTTATTATGGGGCTTATTTTATCTATAGTATATAGAAAGAGAGGTATTATAAAAAAGAAATTTGAGTTTACGAGGACAGAGTTTGACGATATGTTTGATGAAAATGGTAACTACGTTCCACCAGTTTTAGAAGAAGAATCAGAAATAAAAGAGATAAACTATAAATATATTTATAAAGAGAATGAATAAAAAAGTCTTGCTTTAGCAAGACTTTTTGTAGTTGTAACATTAAGTTCGTTGTCTAACTGTTTCGTAAAGAAAGGCTCCGCAAGCAACAGAAACATTTAAAGAACCTATTTCTCCTAATAAAGGTAATTTTGCTTTATAGTCTACCATTTTTAAAACAGAATTACTTACACCTTTATGCTCAGAACCCATTACTATAGCAATAGGTTGATTAAAATTAACATCAAAAATAGAGTCTTCAGTTTTTTCAGTAGCAGCAGCTAACTTTATTTCGGCTGCTTGTAATTGAAAAATGGCATCTTTAATATGATCAACTTTACAAATAGGTACTTTAAAAGCTGCACCAGCTGAAGTTTTTATAGTTTCTGCATTGACAGGAGCGCTACCACTTTTTTGGATAATGATTCCATCTACACCAGTACATTCAGCAGTTCTAATAATAGCTCCAAAATTACGTACATCTGATACTTGATCTAATAATAAAAATAAAGGGGTTTTATCAGAGTCTAGAGTTTTTTCAATGAGTGTTTCTAAATCATGAAAATCTACGGGGGAAATTTTAGCTACAGCCCCTTGATGATTATTATGCTTTGATAATCGATCTAGTTTTTCAGTAGGAACTACACTTACTGAAATTTTATTTTTCTTTATTAATTTATCTAATTGAAAAAATAAGTCACCTCTAAGTCCTTTTTGAAGGTAAACTTTATTGATAGAAGCATTACTTTCAATAGCTTCAATTATTGCTCTTATACCAAAGATAGTTGTATTTTCTTCCATGCTGCAAATGTACTTGAATTTATTGTATAAAAAAACCACCTCGTTAGAGGTGGTCTTTTTAACTAATTGTTAAAAATTAGATATTGTTAAATCCTGCATAACCTGGATTGTTGTCAATTTCAGTTTGAGGTATTTTTAAGAAGAATAAGTTACTATTAGCAGGAACGTTAATCGGAATACGGTGAACAGCGTTTCTTGTAATAGGTAAGTTATATCTCTTAGCGTCAAACCAGTGAGGTCCAAATTCTCCATAGAATTCTTTCTTTCTTTCAAGTAAGATTTCATCTAATAAAGCTTGACCTGTAGCTGTAGATTTTACTGCATTAGGATCTCTTGAAGATTGTAATGCAAATAAAAGATCTTGTGCCACTGAAGCATTTCCTAAGTGGTATTGAGCCTCAGCATCAAATAATACCATTTCTGATTTTCTTAAGATAGGAATATCAGATGCAAAAGTAAATGCATACTTAGTTGAAATAAATTCTCTCCAAGGAGTAGAAGCAGAAACACCATAAATATCTCTAAAAGTATTTCTTACGTCAGTAGCAGTAAACTCGTTAACGAATGCTGGGTCAAAATATGAAGCTCTATAACTTAAAGTAAGGTGATCCATCATTGGAGCAGCGTGCCCCCAGAAGAAGTTAGTCTCATCAGAACCATTTTGGAATAAAGCCCATAACCACTCTTGATCAGCCATATTGTTAAATCCGTTACCCCAGTTAGAAGAAGCAACAGCACTACTAGCATTACCTCCATAAGAAGCTCTAGCTAAAGTAGACATTAAAGACCAATCATCTTGTGTTACAGCTAAAACTCTAGCCATTACAGCCTGAGCAACTGCTTTGTTTACATAACTCTTACCAATTCTAGTTGTTGGTAAATCAGCGATAGCGTCAGTTAAATCACTTTTAATTTGATCCATAATTACGCTTGCTGCAACAGGAGGAAGACCTTGAACAGAAGCAATAGATGCTGGGCTAGTATATAAAGGAATTCTTACTAAATCTTTATTGTCCTTAAAGTTTGGAGCAAAATCTAATAATAATTCAAACATATGTAAACCTCTAAAGAATTTACCTTGAGCTATAAATTCTTTTTTATCAGCTGGTGTTAAAGTAGGACTATTAGTTACTCCATCAATTAAGATGTTAGCAAAGTTTACATTCTCGTAGTTAAAACTCCAAGAGAAATTAGTTCTTCTAAAACCAGCTTCTCTATTTTCATGACCATAATCAAATGTATACCAACTTGGTCCTTGAATTAAGTCATTTCCTTTTACTGCTCTAGCAAAGTAAATAGAGTAAATACCACCAGCATCTGGTCGTCCATACTGTCCTTTATAGTTTGCTAAGATACCAGAAATAAATGTCTGAGTAATGTTTCTATCACTGAAGATTAAGGCATCATTTACCCCACTATTATCTTTAGGAGCATCTAAAAACTCATCAGAACATGATGTAAGCACTGAAGTAAACAGTACCACTAAGAACATAGTAAAAATACTATATCTTTTTTGTTTGTTGTTTAAATATCTTTTCATTTTAAATGTTTTTAATTGTCTTTAATATTTTTATCATTTTATTAAATGAATTAATAAAAATCTAATAAATCTAAGAATCTAGAATTCTATTAAAGTTCCAAATGTAATAGTTTTTTGTAATGGAGATCTGTTAGCAGTTAATCCATTAAAAGCTTGCTCAGGATCGATTCCTTTGTGACTTTGCCAAGTAAACATATTTTCACCTAAAAGATATAATCTTACTTTAGATAATCCAACATTATTTAAAATGTCTGAAGGTAAGTTATAACCGAAAGTTATATTCTTTAATCTAATGTAATCGTTCTTAAATAAGAATCTTGTAGATCTGTTGTTAAAACTGTTGTTAGCAGTAGTTAATCTTGGGAAATCAGTGATATCTCCAGGTTGTTGCCAAGCTTTGAAGTTATCAGGGTGAGCAGATCCTCCAGCGTTAGCGAAACTAGCAATTAAACCAGAGTAGTCAGTATCTAATAACCAACCTCCGAAACTATAGTTGAATAATAAAGATAAGTCAAAGTTCTTGTATCTTAAACTAGTGTTGAAACCACCTTGAATATCAGGGATAGAGTTTTTACCAGTTTGATATCTTGTAGCGTCATCATATACATTAGTAGTAGTTCTACCAGTTACATTTCCGTTAGCATCTACTTGATCTTGGTACCATAATGCATCTCCTGTTGCAGGATCTACACCAGCCCATTCTCTAATATAAAACTCTTGAATTGAGCTACCTGGAATCCAAAGTTTACTTCCGTTAATTCTTCTGTCGAAGAAAGGATTTAATTTCTTTAATTCATTTTCTAAGAATGTAAAGTTACCTCCAACACTCCATTGGAAATCTTCTTTGTTAAAAATATTACCGTTTAAAGTAACCTCCCAACCTCTGTTTTCAAGGTCTCCAGCATTAGTTCTTAAGTTTGGAGCTCCTGTTGAAGCAGTAGTTGTAATATCTTGAACTAAGTCAATACTATTTCTTTTGAAGTATTCAACAGAACCAGTAAAATTATTATTGAAAAGACCAAAGTCTAAACCAAAGTTAGAAGTAGCAGTAGTCTCCCATGTTAAGTTAGGATCAATTAAAGTAGAACCTGGTAAAAATGATGCATTACCTTCAACTGGAGATAAAGTAATATTTCCAAAGTTAGCACCACTAAATAAAGCACTAGTAGGGAAGAATCCTCCTGGTAAGTTAATGTTACCTAATTCACCATAAGAACCTCTAATTCTTAAGTTGTTAATCCATTCTACATTAGAAAGGAAGTTCTCTTTATGAATACTCCAACTCGCACCAACTGAGAAGAAATCACCAGTTCTAAATGCTTTAGAGAATTGAGAAGTATCATCCTGTCTGTATGATGCATCGATAAAATACTTATCGTTAATGCTGTAAGATAATCTACCTAAGATACTGGCAATTCTTTGCTCAGCTCTAAGACCACCAAAAGATTCAGCAACTGTACCACTTCCAAATTCTTCTTGTCCAGGTAAGAAACCAGTTGAAGAAGCACGGAAAGTATCAGTATATTGATAGTTAACCTCGTAAATAGCATCAAAAGATAATTTATGAGTACCTCCAAAATAAGAATCACTATAGTTTAAAGCTTCAACAAAGTTAAGAGCAGAAGTTACGTTTCTAGTTTTAGAAACTCTACCTCCTACATTAGAAGCAGCTCCAATTAAATCATCATCAAATGAATGGCTATCAAACATAAAGCTTTCATAGTTCATTGTAGATCTTAACTTGAACTTGTCTAAGAAGCTAACTTCAGCATAAGCAGAACCAGTAAAACTTGTACGGATTCTTTTTTCAGAACCTAATTCTAATGAAGCTAAGATATTTTCTCCATTAATACCTGGTCTGATACTGTTAACTGACTGACCAACTGGTCTACCATTACCATTACCTAAATCGTAGATTCTGTTTCCATCACTGTCTAAAATTAATTGACCGTTAGCATCTCTAACGTAGATTGGATAAATACTACTATTGCTATAGATATAAGAAATAGCTTGAGTTGTAGAACCTGAAGTTTGATCAGGATTGTTAGAAGAAGATCTAGAGAAACCAGTTGTAATACCAGTTTTAAGCCAATCGTTAACATCTGTATCAATTGCAGCTCTTGTAGAAATTCTCTCAAAGTCTGAAATAATTACTGGACCTTCTTCATTTAAGTAATCTAAAGAGAAAGAATAGTTAGTATTATCGCTACCTCCAGTTACAGATAAAGAGTGGTTAATACGTGATACATTATTTCTTAAAATAACGTCTTCCCATTTAGTATCCCAAAGTAATTGAGAACCAGCAACTAAGTTTCCAGTATTGTCAATTGGATTTGCAGTACTGAAAGGGTTATATCCTAAAGTAGGAATTAATTGATTAGTTGCATTGTTAGCAGCATCTGTAGCAGATTGACCAAGAGCATATTGGTTGTTATTTCTGATAGCTTGCCAAGTTAATTTTAAGTAATCTTCTTGGTTTACTAAGTCATGAATACCAACAGCTGGGTTAGAAATACCATATTGACTTCTTACAGTTACTTTAGCAGCAGTGTTTCTCTTACCTCTTTTTGTAGTAATTAAGATAACCCCGTTAGCAGCCCTAGATCCATATAAAGAAGCAGAAGATGCATCTTTTAATACAGAGATAGATGCAATTTGATCCTGACTAATCGCATTTAAGTTACCACTATATGGTGCACCATCAAGAACAATAAGTGGAGCAGTACCAGAAGATAAACTACCAATACCTCTAATGTTAATAGTAGGGTTGCTTCCTGGTTGTCCTCCAGATGTTAATAAGTTTACACCGGCAACACTACCTTGTAAAGCTCTTAATGGAGAAGTTACTTGTTGGTTTTCAATAAGTTCAGTGTCAACTACTTGTACAGAACCAGTAATAGCTTCCCTTTTTTGAGTACCATAAGCAACAACAACTACTTCATCAAGTAAGTTGTCTGTTTCCATAGTAATGTTGATTTGATTAGAAGCTCCAACAGTTTTTTCAACTGTTTTCATACCTACAAAGCTAAAAACTAAAACCTCTCCAGTTTTAACTTTGATAGCATAATTTCCTTCAAAATCAGTTTCGGTACCTTGAGTAGTACCTTTTTTTATGACTGTCACTCCAGGAAGAGGACCCGACTCATCGGCAACTGTCCCTGAAACCGTCTTTTCTTGTGCAAAGGAGATCTGCACAAATAACACTAGTAAAAGTGTTAAAATTCCATTAAACTTTGTTCTCATTATGTAATTATTTGAATTAATTAGTCGCTAAAGTCTTAATTTTATCTTAAATACACAATTTTTTAACAAAAAAAACGTCTTTAGACTAGCTAAAAATGCTTTTTTCAGAGACAAAAATCATTAGAATCTTTTAATATTTATCAATTTAATATTTTGTTAGTTTTTTAAAGGGTTCAGCACATTATTTATCTGTAATGTATAGTTAAAAGGTAGTTTTTTAGATAGTTAGTTTGACTATTTGTGTATAAATTAAGAAGCCAGTAATTTAATTACTGGCTTCTTTTTATGTTTAACTTTTTAACATATTAGTTGAAAAGCCATAACTTATCAAAAATAGTAACTCCTTTTGGTGTATTTGAGTTAGTATTTAATGATTCTTGTGGATATGGTACTCTTTGAATAAACTGAGCAGCTACAGGATTACCATCAGGTTTGATTGGAATAGATAATGTAGCTGGATATTGATAATCATGTCTTCTAACATCCATCCATGATTCTCCGTTCATTGTTACCATAGCTTTATGCTTTTCAGTCATAATTTTCTCTAAAGTAACAGTTGCAGCTGTTTCACTACCAAAGTTAGTAATGTAATTGGCGATTTCTGTCTGATAAGCAGGAACATCTCCTCCAGAAGTAGTTAAGAAAGTAATACTAGCTGGTGTAACTAAATCTAACTGTGCTTGAATAGCTGCGTTTAATGCCGTTGCAGCTCTTGCTCCATCACCAGAACGAAGAGCAGCTTCAGCTTCTATATATAATAATTCAAAATGAGTTACAATTAATTGTGGAGAGTTGTTCTTACCATAAAAACCTTGAGGTCCTACAGGAGAGTAACTTACGTTAGTTGTTCCTAAAGCGTTTGGTTTTCCAACATATCCAACATCAAATCCATCAGTGTTCTTATTGTTCCAATAAGAAATTTTTCTAGGATCGTTTGTGTTAGTAAGAGTATTCATAAATACTTCTGATGCAACTAATTGATTGTTTTCAAACATATGGAACCAACCATTTAAATATTTGTCAGTTCCTTCGTAAGGAAAAGTTAAATCATATGCAGCTGCAGTAAATCCTGCGTTCTTAGCATTAGTAACAGCTGTTAAAGCAGCAGTAGCTGAGCCAGCTGGATCTTTTTTGCTAAAGTGATTTCTATAACGTGCTTCTAAAGCATAAGCTAAAGCTTTCCACTTGTCTTTATTTCCTCCGTATGCAAAGTCTTCTGCTCCAAGATTAACTGTAGTAGTTTTGTCTAAGTCAACTACAGCTTCACTAAGAAGTCTGAAAATTTCAGTATAAATTTCTTCTTGAGTGTCAAATTTTGGTGTAGAATTTTGTCCTCCTTGTAAAGCTTCAACCCAAGGAATAGCTCCATAGTATGATGTTAATGTTCCTAATTGAAGAGCGGTAAGTACTTTTGCAGCACCAACGTGTTGCCAAAGTTGCTGAGTTGTACCTCTTTCAATAACGTCTTTTAAATCATTCAAGGCGTCATATTGAGTAGCCCATGTAGAGTTAACATTTTGGATGTCGTAAACATCATAGTTGATACCAGCTCCGTGATTTCCAGCGAAAGTTTGTACCCATAAACCAGACCAAGTGTCCCAGTCAGTTCCATTTGTAAATCTTCCAAATTTATATAAGACAGCTTCTTCTCCTGCTGTGAAAACTAAAGGTACCCCTGCGTTAGTCGGGTTATTTGGGTCAATATTTAAATGACTAATATCCGTGCACGAAGACATCAAAAATACTAGTGATAATACTGATAATATATATTTTTTCATAATTTTAAAATTTAAAATTTAGCTCTTAATGTAAAACCATAACTTCTTGTATTTGGAGCTGTAATAGTATTGAAACCTTGAACGTTTCCAGCACCAAGTCCATTTGTTTCAGGATCCACTCCTTTATAATCTGTACTTAACCATAAGTTTCTACCAGTGAAAGTGAAGCTTAAGCTATTCATAAATGTGTTTTCTAAGAATTTGCTTGGTAAATTATAAGATAAACTTAAAGTTCTTAATCTTACCCAAGAAGCATCTTCAGCAAAGTTTTCATCTATATTGTTGTAAGTTTGGTGGTAAAAAGTATTTGTTAAAGGTACAGCAATTGTACTTGGTTGTCCAGTACTTTCTATAACTCCATCAAAAACTTTTGTAGCGTTTGCATTAGGGTCTGCTGCGCTGTAGAATCTGTTTTCAGTAGTTTTACTTAAACCAGAGTAAATCCAAGAAACTTCAGCATCATTATATAATGTTCCTCCTTCTTTAAACTCTAAGTTAGCACTTAAAGTAAAGTTTTTATACGATACACTATTGTTAATGTTTAAAATAAAGTCAGGGTTAATGTCACCTAACACTTGGTCTTGAGCAATTTGAGGAACTCCATTGTCATCTAATAATAATTGACCTTGAGCATTTCTCTTGTATGCGTTACCAATAAAGGTACCATATGGTAAACCTGGTCTAGCAACTAATTTTGTACCATTCCAGTATCCATTACCAATAATGATTTCTTCTACTGCATCAGGAACAGAGATAACTTTGTTGTCGTTCTTAGTGAAGTTTAATAAAGCATTCCATCTTACATCTTCAGATTTTCTTAAGATATCATTGAAAGTTAAAATAGCTTCAATACCTGAGTTTTCTACTTCTCCACTGTTTGTGATAAACTCTGTAAATCCAGTTGTAGCTGATAATGGTACAGGTACTACTTGATCAGTGGTTGTTCTCTTATAGTAAGTGAAATCTAAACCAATTAAATTGTCTAAGAATTGTAATTCAGTTCCAACCTCCCAAGAAGTTGATATTTCTGGTTTGATGTTAGGATTGTTTTGTCTTGTGCTTACAGTAAAGATTGGTTGAGCGTTAACATTAGGAGTTAAACGAGCATAAGTATTAATAGTTGAAAATACTGGAGCATCGTTACCTAATTTAGCCCAAGATCCTTTTAATTTACCAAAGTTTAAGATAGACTTGTTTTCCATTAACTCTGAGAAAATGAATCCACCACTAATAGATGGGTAGAAGAAAGAGTTGTTGTTTGTAGGAAGTGTAGAAGACCAGTCATTTCTTCCTGTTATAGAAGCAAATAAATATCCTTTATAATCTATAGTAGCTTCACCAAATAAACCGATAATTCTTTTGTTGTTGTCAGAATTAGTAGCAGTTACGGTTTTTGCGTTAGAAATATCATTAAAGTTTTTAATTAATAATTCTTGACCTTCAACATATAATCTGTCATATCTTTTGTCGTAAATATCAACTCCTGTTAAATATGATAATTTAAGGTTGTCGTTTAAGTTAAAAGCACCAGTAAAGTTAAGGTTAGAAGTAATATCTTTACTGTTAATTCTAATTTCATAGATGTCTCCAAGTCTACCAGTAGTGTTAACTGAAGAAATTGGACGAACTAATTTCTTTTGATCACTATAGTTATCAACACCAATACGGTAATTCATTTTTAACCAGTCAGTAATGTCGTATGAAAGGTTAACGTTACCAATAATTCTGTTAACTTGTCCTTTCTCACCTTCTTCGTTTACAATCCAGTTAGGATCTGGTACGAATGCACTAAACCAAGTTCTTTCAGAGTTAGCATCTTTCCATGGTCTGTTGATGTCCCACATATGGTGCCAGTAAGTTAAACCAGCTCCAATACCAGTGTCACCACCTTGAAAAGCATTAGTTCCTACTGTTGAGTATGTAGCAACTGCTCCAACTTTAAATCTATCGTTGATTTTATAATCTCCTTTTAAAGTGAAGTTTGTTCTTTCGTAAGTGTCATTTGGAACTATACCTTCGTGGTTAGTATGTCCAATAGAAGTATAGAACGTTCCTTTTTCATTACCTCCAGAAACAGATACATTAACGTTTTTTCTAACACCAGTTTGCCAAAATCTCTTGTAGTTGTCTCTAAATAATGGGATTGCTTGTCCTGAAACGTCTTCAGTAGTTCCGTCACCGTCTAAATCTGTAATAGTATTAGCAGGGAAAACTGGGTTTGAAGCATAAGCAGGTCCCCAACTCCAGTGAGTTACATTAGAGTATAAACCATTTCTACCTCTAGCATACTTGTGAGTAAACTCAGGTAATTTATTAGCATTGTCTATTGTAATTCCAGTAGATAAATCAATGCTTAAACCTTTTTGGTTCTTACCTTTTTTAGTTGTAATAATTACAGCACCATTTACAGCTCTAGAACCATATAATGCTGTTGCAGCACCCCCTTTAAGTACTGTCATAGAAGCGATATCGTCTGGGTTGATATCAGAAGCTCTGTTTGAACTTACAACTTTACCGTAGTCTCTAAAGTCACTACCGCTTACGCTACCTGAACTGTTACCAGAATCAGTTGTGTTGTCAATTGGAATACCATCTATTACGAATAAAGGTTGGTTGTTTCCTAAGATACTTGAAGAACCTCTAATTACAATGTTAGTAGAAGCTCCTGGAGAACCTCCAGAGTTAGTAATGTTAACCCCTGCAACTTTACCGTTTAAGGCGTTTACAATACTACTTTGTCCAGATTCTGTAATGCTTTTTGAATTTACAACTTGAGCAGAGTATCCTAATTTGTTTTTGTCTTTTGAAATACCAAGTGCTGTTACAACAACTTCGTCTAATACATTATCAGATGTCATAGTAACGTTAATAGTGTTTGCGCTTGCTACTGTTTTTTCTACTGTTTTAGATCCTACAAAACTGAATACTAAAACATCTCCTGTTTTTGCCTGAATAGCGTATTCACCATTAAAATCTGTTTCTACCCCAGTAGTTGTTCCTTTTTTAATAATACTAACTCCAGGTAAAGGACCAGTTTCGTCAGAAACCACACCTGAAATTGTTCTTTCTTGAGCAAATGTAATTTGAACAAGTAACGCCATGAAAAGCGTTAAAATTCCATTAAACTTTGTTTTCATTGTGTAATTATTTGAATTAATTGCACCAAAAATCATAAAATAATCTTAAAAAAACAACATAAATCATAAAATAATCTTAAAAGTTTAAAAATGTTTTAATGGTTTTTGTAAGGTTTTATGGGGGATGTCGACTCTTTTAGCTTGGGTTAAAATTTAACTGATTTATAAGAAGTTGTGTTATTTGATATAAGGGTGAAATAAAAATAACTAGTTGATATTTGAATGTTTAGAAAAATATCGTACATTTGCGCACTCTTAAAATTAGAGTAATTTAAGTACAAATTAAAAACAAGTAATAATTTAGTATGCCAACTATTCAACAATTAGTTCGTAAAGGAAGAACCAAAATAACTAAGAAGAGTAAATCGGCTGCATTACAAGCATGTCCTCAAAGACGTGGAGTTTGTACGCGTGTGTATACCACTACACCTAAGAAACCTAATTCAGCAATGCGTAAGGTAGCAAGGGTAAGATTAACAAATGGTAACGAAATCAACGCGTATATCCCAGGAGAAGGGCATAACTTGCAAGAGCACTCGATAGTATTAGTTAGAGGTGGAAGGGTAAAAGATTTGCCAGGTGTTAAGTATCACGTTGTTCGTGGTGCATTAGATACTGCAGGAGTTGAGGGAAGAACTCAACGTAGGTCTAAATACGGTGCAAAACGCCCTAAGAAGTAAAATTAATCAATTAACTTTTTTAATGTAAAGACATGAGAAAAAGAAGAGCGAAAAAAAGGATTTTGTTACCGGATCCAAGGTTTAACGACCAATTGGTAACACGTTTTGTGAATAACTTAATGTGGGATGGTAAGAAGTCTGTAGCGTTCAAAGTATTTTACGATGCAATGGATATCGTAAATGAAAAAAAGACTGACGAAGAGAAGTCGGCTTTAGAAGTATGGAAAGACGGGTTGTCAAATGTTATGCCTCACGTAGAAGTACGTTCTCGTAGAGTAGGAGGTGCAACATTCCAAATTCCAATGCAAATTAGACCAGACCGTAAGGTTTCTATGGCTATAAAATGGATGATTTCTTATGCGCGTAAGCGTAATGAAAAAACAATGGCTCAACGTTTAGCTGCTGAGATTTTAGCTGCTGCAAAAGAAGAAGGAGCTGCTGTTAAGAAAAGAGTTGATACTCATAAGATGGCTGAAGCAAATAAAGCATTTTCACACTTTAGATTCTAAGAAATGGCTAGAGATTTAAAATTTACAAGAAATATAGGTATTGCTGCTCATATTGATGCAGGAAAAACTACAACTACTGAGCGTATCTTGTTTTATACAGGAGTTTCTCATAAGATTGGAGAGGTTCACGATGGTGCATCTACGATGGACTGGATGGAGCAAGAAGCAGAAAGAGGTATTACAATTACTTCAGCTGCTACTACTTGTGAGTGGAAGTTTCCAATTGAAAATGGACAACCTACTCCTGATACAAAAGGATATCACTTTAATATAATTGATACTCCTGGTCACGTTGATTTTACTGTAGAGGTAAATCGTTCGTTACGTGTATTAGATGGTTTAGTATTCTTATTCTCTGCTGTTGATGGTGTAGAGCCTCAGTCAGAAACAAACTGGCGTTTAGCTGATAACTATAAAGTTCCTCGTATTGGATTCGTTAATAAAATGGATCGTCAAGGAGCTAACTTCTTAGAAGTTTGTCAGCAAGTAAAAGATATGTTAAAGTCAAATGCAGTGCCAATCGTATTAAATATTGGTGATGAAGCTGACTTTAAAGGAATTGTAGATTTAGTAAAGAATCGTGCTATTGTATGGCATGATGATAACTTCGGATCTACTTTTGATGTTGTTGATATTCCAGAGGAATTAAAAGAGGAAGCTGCTGAATTAAGAGCGAAATTAATCGAAGAGGTAGCTGCTTATGATGAGAATTTATTAGAGAAATTCATGGAAGATGAAGACTCTATTACAGAAGAGGAAGTACACGCTGCTTTACGTGCTGCTGTAATGGATATGTCTATTATTCCTATGGTTTGTGGATCGGCATTCAAAAATAAAGGAGTTCAGTTCTTATTAGATGCTGTATGTCGTTACTTACCTTCTCCAACAGATAAAGAAGCAATTTTAGGTACTGATCCTAATACAGGAGAAGAGATTGCTCGTAAACCAGATGTAAAGGAGCCATTTGCTGCTTTAGCATTTAAGATTGCTACAGATCCTTTTGTAGGTCGTTTAGCTTTCTTCCGTGCATATTCTGGTCGTTTAGATGCAGGTTCTTACGTGTTAAATAATCGTTCTGGTAAAAAAGAGCGTATCTCTCGTATTTACCAAATGCACTCTAATAAGCAAAATGCTATTGAGTTTATTGAAGCTGGAGATATTGGAGCAGCTGTTGGATTTAAAGATATCAAAACAGGAGATACTTTATCTGCAGAAAAAGCACCAATTGTTTTAGAATCTATGGATTTCCCAGATCCAGTAATTGGTATTGCTGTTGAGCCTAAAACTAAAGCTGATGTAGATAAATTAGGTTTATCTTTAGCTAAATTAGCAGAAGAAGATCCTACATTTACAGTAAGAACAGACGAAGCTTCTGGACAAACTATTATCTCAGGAATGGGAGAGTTACACCTTGATATTATTGTTGATCGTTTAAAGCGTGAATTCAAAGTAGAGGTTAACGAAGGTCAACCACAAGTAGAGTACAAAGAAGCTATTACAGCTACTGCTGAACACAGAGAGGTTTATAAGAAACAATCTGGTGGACGTGGTAAGTTTGCTGATATTGTATTCAAAATGGAGCCAGCAGATGAAGGTGTTCAAGGTTTACAATTTGAATCTATAATTAAAGGAGGTAACGTACCAAAAGAATTTGTTCCTTCAGTAGAAAAAGGATTCAAAGAGGCAATGAAGAATGGTCCTTTAGCAGGATACGAGATGGATTCAATGAAAGTTACATTAGTAGATGGATCTTTCCACCCTGTAGATTCTGATCAGTTATCATTCGAATTAGCTGCGAAATTAGGTTATAAAGCTGCTGCAAAAGCTGCAAAAGCTAAAATAATGGAGCCGTTAATGAAGTTAGAAGTGTTAACTCCAGAGGAGAACATGGGAGACATCGTAGGAGATTTAAATAGAAGAAGAGGTCAAGTAAACGACATGAGTGATCGTGCTGGATCTAAAGTTGTAAAAGCATTAGTGCCATTATCAGAAATGTTTGGTTATGTAACTGCTTTAAGAACTATGTCTTCTGGTAGAGCAACTTCTACAATGGAATTTTCTCACTATGCAGAAACTCCTTCAAATGTTTCTGAAGAAGTAATCGCAAAAGCTAAAGGTTAATAAGATATTAAGATGAGCCAAAAAATTAGAATTAAATTAAAATCTTACGATTACAACTTAGTAGATAAATCTGCTGAGAAAATCGTAAAGACAGTAAAGTCAACTGGAGCTGTAGTAAACGGTCCAATTCCTTTACCAACAAATAAAAAGATTTTTACAGTATTACGTTCACCACACGTAAACAAAAAATCTAGAGAGCAATTTCAATTATCTGCTTACAAAAGATTATTAGACATCTATAGTTCTTCTTCAAAAACTATTGATGCTTTAATGAAACTTGAGTTACCAAGCGGTGTTGAAGTTGAGATTAAAGTATAAGTAAATTATGAACTTTCGGTTTAATTTTGTTAAACCGAAAGTTTTTTTTACTTTTGCACACCGAAATTTCATATTTCGTGGTGTACGAATTCTGGTGATTATCAGAATTTAACATGTCCTGAGGGTTTCGCGAAGGAAAAACGGTAAAAAAACAAATTCAGAGTGAAGGCGTTTTTCGCTCTTTTTTTTTGAGAAAACCAAAGGAAAAACTGAAACTTTTGTTTCAAACAATTATTATTAATAGACGCGCTGGATAAAAAAGAAATCTATCGTCTTAAAATTAACAAATATGTCTGGGTTAATAGGTAGAAAAGTAGGTATGACCAGCTTATTCGATGAGAACGGGAAAAATATTCCTTGTACTGTTATCGAAGCAGGGCCATGCGTAGTTACCCAAGTCAGAACCGAAGAAGTTGACGGATACAATGCGTTACAACTAGGTTTCGATGACAAAAAAGCAAAAAGCTCTAATAAAGCTTTAGATGGACACTTTAAAAAAGCTGGTACATCTGCTAAGAAAAAAGTCGTTGAATTTCAAGGTTTTGATGGAGAGTACAAATTAGGAGATTCAATTACTGTAGATTACTTCACTGAAGGAGAATTTGTAGATGTTTCTGGAATCTCTAAAGGTAAAGGATTTCAAGGTGTTGTTAAACGTCACGGATTTGGTGGAGTTGGACAAGCAACTCACGGTCAACACAACCGTTTAAGAGCTCCTGGTTCGATTGGTGCTGCATCTTACCCTGCAAGAGTATTCAAAGGAATGCGTATGGCAGGTCGTATGGGTGGAGACAAAGTAAAAGTTCAAAATTTAAAAGTATTAAAAGTGGTTGCTGATAAGAATCTTATCGTAGTAAAAGGAGCTATTCCTGGTCACAAAAATGCTTTTGTAACTATCGAGAAATAATGAAAGTAGCAGTTTTAGATATTACAGGGAAAGATACTGGTAGAAAAGTTGAGCTTTCTAACGAAGTATTCGGAATTGAGCCAAATGATCACGCAATCTATTTAGATGTTAAGCAATATTTGGCAAATCAAAGACAAGGTACTCATAAATCGAAAGAAAGAGCTGAAATAGCTGGTAGTACAAGAAAGATTAAGAAGCAAAAAGGAACTGGTACTGCACGTGCAGGTTCTATCAAGTCTGGAGTTTTCAGAGGTGGTGGACGTATGTTTGGGCCAAGACCAAGAAACTATTCTTTCAAATTAAATAAAAACTTAAAGCGTTTAGCACGTAAGTCTGCTTTAAGTATTCAAGCAAAAGATAGCAATTTAGTAGTTGTTGAAGATTTCAATTTTGAAGCTCCAAAAACTAAAGAGTTTATCAATGTTTTAAAAGCTTTAGGATTAGAGACTCAAAAGTCTTTATTTGTGTTAAGTGAAGAAAGTAAAAATGTTTACTTATCATCTCGTAACTTAAAAAAATCTAAAGTAGTAAATGCTACAGGAGTTAACACTTATAGCGTATTAAACGCTAACAAAGTAGTTATTTCTGAAAGCTCTTTAGAAGGAATTCAATCTAATTTAAGTAAATAGGGAACAAAATGAGTATTTTAATAAAACCTATTATTACGGAAAAAGCAACAAACGATAGCGAGGTATATAACCGTTATGCATTTGTAGTAAATAAGAAAGCTAACAAAGTAGAAATCAGAGGAGCTGTTGAGGCTGCTTATGGTGTAGCAGTTACTTCTGTTAAAACTATGAACTATCCTATTCAAAGAACTACTAAATACACTAAGAAAGGTTTAGTAACTGGGATAAAAAGTGGATACAAGAAAGCAATTGTTCAGTTAGCTGAAGGAGAAATTATTGATTTTTATAACAATCTTTAAGAAAAGACAGAATGTCAGTTAGAAAATTAAAACCAATAACACCAGGTCAGCGTTTTAGAGTTGTAAATGGGTTCGACACCATTACTACTGATAAGCCGGAGAAATCTTTATTAGCTCCGAAAAAAAGATCTGGAGGTCGAAACAATCAGGGTAGAATGACAACACGTAACATCGGTGGAGGTCATAAACAAAAATACCGTATTATTGATTTTAAAAGAGATAAGCAAGGTATCCCTGCAACAGTAAAAACTATCGAGTACGATCCAAATCGTACTGCATTTATTGCATTAGTTAGTTATGCTGATGGTGAAAAGCGTTATGTAATTGCACAAAACGGATTAAAAGTAGGTCAAACGATCGTTTCAGGTAAAGACGTAGCTCCAGAAGTTGGAAATGCTATGTATTTAAGTGAAATTCCTTTAGGTACTACTATTTCTTGTATCGAGTTACGTCCAGGACAAGGAGCTGTTATGGCTCGTTCAGCTGGTTCATTTGCTCAATTAATGGCAAGAGATGGAAAGTATGCTACAGTGAAGTTACCTTCAGGTGAAACAAGATTAATCTTATTAACTTGTATGGCTACTATCGGAGTTGTTTCTAACTCAGATCATCAATTATTAGTATCTGGTAAAGCAGGTAGAAGTAGATGGTTAGGTAGAAGACCAAGAACTAACCCAGTTAGAATGAATCCAGTTGATCACCCAATGGGTGGTGGTGAAGGGCGTTCTTCAGGAGGACATCCAAGATCTAGAAACGGTATTCCAGCTAAAGGATTTAAGACTAGATCTAAGACTAAAGCTAGTAATAAGTATATTATAGAACGTAGAAAGAAATAAGACATGGCAAGATCATTAAAAAAGGGACCTTTCGTTCACTATAAACTAGAGAAAAAGGTGTTGGCAAACGTTGAAACTGAGAGCAAATCAGTTATCAAAACTTGGTCAAGAGCAAGTATGATTACTCCAGATTTCGTTGGTCAAACAATTGCAGTTCACAACGGACGTCAGTTTGTACCAGTTTACGTTACAGAAAACATGGTAGGTCATAAATTAGGCGAATTTTCACCAACACGTTCTTTTAGAGGGCACGCTGGTGCAAAAAATAAAGGAAAAAAATAAGTAGGAAATTATGGGAAGTCGTAAACATAACATGGCAACACAGTTAAAAGAAGCTAGAAAGTCTAGAGCTTTCGCTAAAATAACTAATTGTCCTACATCACCAAGAAAAATGCGCTTGGTAGCGGATTTAGTAAGAGGAGTAGAGGTTGAAAAAGCTTTACAAATCTTAAAGTTTAGTCCAAAAGAAGCATCTCGTAACTTAGAAAAGTTATTATTATCAGCTATTGCTAACTGGCAAGCTAAAAATGAAGATGCAAGTATCGAAGATGCTGGATTATACGTAAAGTCAATCTGTGTAGATAGCGCAGGTATGTTAAAAAGATTAAGACCAGCTCCACAAGGTCGTGCACATAGAATTCGTAAGCGTTCTAATCACGTAACTTTAGAGTTAGGTGCTAAAAATAACAGTAATTAATCAAAGTAGAAATGGGACAAAAAACAAATCCAATAGGAAATCGTTTAGGAATCATCAGAGGATGGGAATCTAACTGGTATGGTGGAAATGACTACGGAGATAAATTAGCTGAAGACGATAAAATAAGAAAGTATATTAATGCTAGATTATTTAAAGCAAGTGTATCTCGTGTAATTATTGAGCGTACTTTAAAGCTTGTAACCGTTACTATCACTACTGCACGTCCAGGTATCATCATTGGTAAAGGAGGTCAAGAGGTAGACAAATTAAAAGAAGAGCTTAAGAAAATTACTAGTAAAGAAGTTCAAATTAACATTTTCGAAATTAAGCGTCCAGAATTAGATGCTAAATTAGTAGCAGCTAGTGTAGCTCGTCAAATCGAAAACAGAATTTCTTACAAGAGAGCAACAAAAATGGCTATCGCAGCTTCAATGAGAATGAATGCAGAAGGGATTAAAATCCAATTATCTGGTCGTTTAAACGGAGCAGAAATGGCACGTTCTGAACATTATAAAGAAGGAAGAATTCCTCTTTCTACTTTTAGAGCAGATATCGATTATGCACTTGTTGAAGCACATACTCAATACGGAAGAATCGGTGTTAAAGTATGGATTATGAAAGGTGAGGTTTATGGAAAGCGTGAATTATCTCCATTAGTAGGATTATCTAAACAAAAAGGTAACTCTAACAAAGGTGGTGGTAATGGAAAGCGTCAACCTCGCAGAAGAAAATAATTTTTAAAATTAGAAATTAAAAATGTTACAGCCAAAAAGAGTAAAATACCGTAAGGTACAGAAGGCCAAAGGTAATATGAAAGGTAACTCTAATAGAGGAAACCAACTTTCTAACGGAATGTTTGGAATCAAATCATTAGACCAAGACCTATTAACCTCTCGCCAAATAGAGGCAGCTCGTATTGCGGCAACTCGTTATATGAAAAGAGAAGGGCAACTTTGGATTAAAATATTTCCAGACAAACCTATTACTAAGAAGCCTTTAGAGGTACGTATGGGTAAGGGTAAAGGTGCTCCAGATCATTTTGTTGCTGTTGTAAAACCAGGTAGAATTTTGTTTGAAGTTGGTGGTGTACCAATGGATGTTGCAAAAGAAGCTTTACGTTTAGCAGCTCAAAAACTTCCAGTAAAGACGAAGTTTGTTATCGCAAGAGATTTTGATTTTAACGCTTAATTCTAAAAGACATGAAACAATCAGAAATTAAAGAATTATCTATCGCAGACTTACAAGAAAAGTTAGGAGCGTTAAAGAAGAATTATACGGATCTTAAGATGGCTCACGCCATAACTCCATTGGAAAACCCATTAGAGTTACGTAGCTTAAGAAGAACTGTGGCAAGAATTGCTACAGAGTTAACCAAAAGAGAATTACAATAATTCTAGTCAGTTTTAAAGATGGAAAAAAGAAATCTTAGAAAAGAGAGAATAGGTGTTGTATCTAGTAACAAAATGGAGAAATCTATAGTTGTTTCTGAGGTAAAAAGAGTAAAGCACCCAATGTACGGTAAGTTCGTATTAAAAACGAAAAAGTACGTTGCACATGACGAGAATAACGATTGCAACGAAGGAGATACTGTAAGGATAATGGAAACACGTCCTATGAGTAAATCTAAGCGTTGGAGATTAGTAGAAATCCTAGAAAGAGCTAAATAATATGTTACAGACAGAATCAAGATTAAGAGTCGCAGATAACACTGGAGCAAAAGAAGTTTTAGTGATTAGAGTTTTAGGAGGAACAAAAAAGCGTTACGCTAGCGTTGGAGATAAAATTGTAGTAACTGTAAAGTCTGCAACTCCAAACGGAACTGTAAAGAAAGGTCAAGTATCTCGTGCAGTTGTTGTTCGTACTAAGAAGGAAATTAGACGTAAAGACGGATCATATATCAGATTTGATGATAATGCTTGTGTTCTTTTAAATCCTACAGAGGAAATGAGAGGAACTCGTGTATTTGGTCCTGTTGCCCGTGAATTACGTGATAAGCAATTTATGAAGATAGTATCATTAGCACCTGAAGTGCTTTAAATCGACATTAAGATGAAGAAGTTCAAAATCAAATCAGGAGATACTGTTAAAGTATTAGCAGGAGATCACAAAGGATCGGAAGGAAAAGTTTTACAAATCCTTAAAGATAAGGATAGAGTTTTAGTAGAAGGTGTTAACATGGTGTCTAAGCACACTAAACCTAGCGCTGCTAATCCTCAAGGAGGAATTGTAAAGAAAGAAGCTCCATTACATATATCAAACGTTGCTTTAGTTGAAAACGGTGAAGCAGTAAGAGTTGGTTACAAAATGGATGGAGATAAGAAAGTAAGATTTTCAAAAAAATCAGATAAAGCAATATAACCATGAGTTACGTACCAAGATTAAAAGAAGAGTACAAGAGCAGAGTTATCAAAGCTCTTACTGATGAATTTGGTTATAGCAATATAATGCAAGTGCCTAAATTACAAAAGATTGTTGTAAGTAAAGGTGTAGGTGCAGCTATAGCAGATAAGAAGTTAATTGAATATGCTGTTGATGAGTTAACTACTATCACAGGTCAAAAAGCAGTTCCAACAATTTCTAAGAAAGACGTTGCAAACTTCAAATTACGTAAAGGAATGCCAATTGGTGCAAAAGTTACGTTAAGAGGTGATAAAATGTTCGAATTTTTAGATAGATTAGTTACAGCTTCTTTACCACGTGTAAGAGACTTTAACGGAATCAAAGCTAACGGTTTTGATGGTAGAGGTAATTACAATTTAGGAATTACTGAACAAATCATCTATCCTGAAATTAATATTGATCAAGTAAAAAAGATTAGTGGTATGGATATTACTTTTGTAACATCTGCAAACACTGATAAAGAAGCTAAATCATTATTAGGAGAATTAGGTTTACCATTTAAAAAGAACTAAAAGATGGCTAAAGAATCAATGAAAGCGCGTGAGCGCAAAAGAGCTAAAACGGTAGCTAAGTATGCAGAAAAGAGAAAAGCTTTAAAAGAAGCTGGAGACTACGAAGCATTACAAAAATTACCAAAGAATGCATCACCAATTAGAATGCACAATCGTTGTAAATTAACTGGTCGTCCAAAAGGATATATGCGTCAGTTCGGAATTTCACGTGTAACTTTCCGTGAAATGGCTAACCAAGGATTAATTCCAGGAGTAAAAAAAGCAAGCTGGTAGACAGCACGTTTTTATAAATTAAAAAAGGTATATAGCAGTAAAATGCTATATGCCTTTTTTGCTTTTTCTATAATTATATACCATAGATTACTCGGCTTAATTTAAGTTGAAAATAGACAAAAATTAGACCTGATTTACTCCAATAAATTAAGAGTCAAAATGATAAGATTTAAAAACGTTTGAATTTTAAAAAAAATATGTATATTTGCACTCTGTTTTTTATAGGGTAAATTATGTCTTGTAAGTAACTGTTAATAAATTAGCAAAGCCTTATAAGTGATTTATTTCTGAAAAACAAAAAATGAATATTAACTGGTTTCAGGTTCAGTAACAACTTTTTTAAAAAGAAAATTATTGTAAGTTATTGAAAACCAAAGCCGCAATTTAATTAATTATGTATACAGATCCAATCGCGGATTTTCTTACTCGAGTGAGAAATGCTATTGCAGCAAATCACAGAGTAGTTGAAGTTCCTGCTTCAAAGTTGAAGAAGGAAATGACGAAGATTTTGTTCGATCAAGGTTACATTTTAAGTTATCAGTTCAATGACGATAAAGTACAAGGAACTATTAAGATAGCTTTAAAATACGATCGTGACACGAAAGAATCAGTAATCAGAAAAATTCAAAGAATTTCAACACCAGGTTTACGTAAGTACGTTGGCGCTAAAGAAATGCCAAGAGTATTAAACGGATTAGGTATTGCTATCGTTTCTACATCTAAAGGTGTAATGACAAACAAAAAAGCAAGACTTGAGAATGTTGGTGGAGAAGTTTTATGTTACGTTTACTAAAAAACATTTTGTAAGATGAGTAGAATAGGAAAAAATCCAATCGCATTACCACAAGGTGTTGAAGTAAAAGTAGACGGAAACGTGGTTACAGTAAAAGGTAAATTAGGTGAGTTAACTCAAGAGTTAAAATCTGATATTACTGTAAAAATCGAAGATGGTACTTTAACAGTTGAAAGACCATCAGATAGTAAAGACCATAGAGCAGCTCACGGTTTATATCGTGCATTAATCAACAATATGGTTGAAGGTGTTACTAAGGGATATACTAAAGAATTAGAGTTAGTAGGTGTTGGTTATAGAGCATCTAACCAAGGGCAAAAATTAGATTTAGCTTTAGGTTTCTCTCATAACATAGTATTAAATTTAGCTCCAGAAGTTAAGGTTGAGACAGTATCTGAAAAAGGTAAGAATCCAATCGTGAAATTAACTTCACATGACAAACAATTAGTTGGTCAAGTTGCAGCGAAAATCCGTTCTTTCCGTAAGCCAGAGCCTTACAAAGGAAAAGGAATTAAGTTTGTAGGAGAAGTATTAAGAAGAAAAGCAGGTAAATCTGCATAATAAATTAAGAGAAATTATTATGGCATTATCAAAGCTTGAAAGAAGACAACGAATTAAGTATAGAATTAGAAAAGTTGTTACAGGAACAGCTGCTAAACCAAGATTATCAGTTTTTAGAAGTAACAAAGAAATCTATGCTCAGTTAATTGATGACGTAGCT
Source organism: Tenacibaculum aiptasiae (assembly GCF_965221665.1). NCBI lineage: Bacteria > Pseudomonadati > Bacteroidota > Flavobacteriia > Flavobacteriales > Flavobacteriaceae > Tenacibaculum > Tenacibaculum aiptasiae. The sequence goes on along the minus strand of NZ_CBDCSN010000002.1, from coordinate 218,152 downwards.
GGAGTAACTTTAGTATCAGCTTCATCAAGAGATAAAGGAATTGCATCTGGTTCTAAAGCAGAGGCAGCTACAGCAGTAGGTAAATCGATTGCTGAAAAAGCAGTTAAAGCTGGCGTTGAAACAGTTTCTTTCGATAGAAATGGTTTTTTATACCACGGTAGAGTTAAAGTATTAGCAGATGCTGCTAGAGAAGCTGGTTTAAAATTTTAAGAAATTATATTATGTTAGGATATAAAAACGTAGAAAGAGTAAAACCAAGCGGATTAGAGCTTGTAGATAAATTAGTTGGTGTACAACGTGTTACTAAAGTAACTAAAGGAGGTAGAGCATTTGGATTCTCTGCTATCGTAGTTGTTGGAGATGGTAACGGTGTTGTAGGTCACGGATTAGGAAAGTCTAAAGATGTTGCTTCTGCAATTGCTAAGGCAGTAGAAGATGCAAAGAAAAATTTAGTACGTATTCCTATTTTAGATGGAACTTTACCTCACGAACAAAAAGGTAAGTTTGGAGGAGCAAAAGTTTTTATTAAACCAGCTTCACATGGTACGGGAGTTATTGCCGGTGGTGCAGTACGTTCAGTATTAGAATCAGTTGGTATTAAAGACGTATTATCTAAGTCTCAAGGATCTTCTAACCCACATAACGTAGTAAAAGCAACTTTTGATGCTTTATTACAGTTACGTAGTGCAGCTACTATTGCTAAGCAAAGAGGTATTTCTTTAGAGAAAGTTTTTAACGGTTAAAATTTAAGACGATGAGTAAAATTAGAGTTACACAAGTAAAAAGTCAAATCGGTCGCCTTAAAAATCAAAAGAGAACTTTAGAGGCATTAGGATTACGAAGAATGAACCAAACAGTAGAGCACGAGGCAACTCCTTCTATTATTGGTATGGTAAATACAGTTAAACACTTAATTTCTGTAGAGGAAGTTAAATAAGACAATATATAATCATGAGTTTACACAACTTAAAACCAGCAGAGGGATCTGTTAAGAAAGTTAAGAGAATTGCACGTGGTGAAGGTTCTGGTAAAGGTGGTACTGCTGCTAGAGGTCACAAAGGAGCTAAGTCTCGTTCTGGTTATTCTCGTAAAGTAGGGTTTGAAGGAGGTCAAATGCCACTTCAAAGACGTGTACCTAAATTTGGATTCACAAACATTAATCGTAAAGAGTATGTTGGTGTTAATTTAGACAAATTACAAGGATTAGTAGATAACGGAAAAATTACAGATACAGTTAATTTAGACGTTTTAGTAGAAAATCGTTTAGCTCGTAAAAACGACTTAGTAAAAATATTAGGTGGTGGAGAATTAAAAGCTAAATTAAATATAACTGTACATAAATTTACTGCATCAGCAAAAGCGGCTATCGAGGCTGCAGGTGGTGAGGCAGTTACCTTATAAGAATTGTAAATGATGAATTTTATAAATACTTTAAAAGATATTTGGAAGATAGAAGAGTTAAAATCTAAATTAATTTTAACCTTAGGTTTAATTGCTGTTTACCGTTTTATGGCGGCAGTTCCATTACCTGGAATTGACCCTACACAGTTATCAGCTTTACAAGACAGTACTTCCGAAGGTCTTTTAGGTTTATTAAACGCATTTACAGGTGGGGCATTTGCTAGAGCGTCGGTTATGGCACTTGGTATAATGCCTTATATTTCAGCATCTATTGTAGTTCAGTTAATGGGTATTGCAGTGCCATATTTACAAAAATTACAAAAAGATGGAGAAAGTGGACGTAAGAAGATTACGCAAATAACAAGATGGCTTACGATTGCTATTACATTGTTTCAAGCACCAACCTATATTGGTATTATTCAAAACCAAATGGGATTAGGACCTGAAGCATTTTTAGTAACAGGAGTTCAATTTTGGGTGTCATCAATTATTCTTTTAAGTGCAGGAACAATTTTTGCAATGTGGTTAGGAGAGCGTATTACTGATAAAGGAGTTGGTAACGGTATATCGTTATTAATTACTGTTGGTATTATTGCTAACTTCCCAGCTGCTTTTGTTCAAGAATTACTTTCTAAGCAAACAGCAGGAGCTGGAGGGATAATGATGATATTAATCGAATTAATAGTTTGGTTTGTAGTAATCTTGTTAACCGTATTATTAGTTACAGCAGTACGTAAAGTAGCAGTTCAGTATGCACGTCGTACAGCAGTTACAAACATTAAAGATGTTGATGGTGCTCGTCAGTACATTCCATTAAAATTGAATGCAGCTGGAGTAATGCCAATTATTTTTGCACAAGCTATTATGTTTTTACCAGTAGCTTTAGGTCAAAAATTCCCAGCATTAAATAGTTTGACTGATAATTTCGGGTTATGGTACAATGTTATATTTGCTTTCTTAATTATTGTTTTTAGTTATTTTTATACGGCGATTACAATCCCAACAAACAAAATGGCTGAGGACTTAAAGAGAAGTAATGGTTTTGTTCCTGGATATAAACCAGGAGAAGAAACAGCTAACTTTTTAGATTCAGTGTTATCAAAAATAACATTACCAGGATCTATCTTTTTAGCAGCGTTATCTATTTTACCTGCAATCATTGTTAAGTTTGGAGTTACTCAAAACTGGGCAATGTTCTTTGGAGGAACTTCTTTAATCATTATGGTTGGAGTTGCAATAGATACCATTCAGCAAATCAATTCGTATTTATTAAACAGTCGTTATGATGGTTTAATGAAAACAGGTAACAGTAACAGAAAATCGTTAAAATAGTATGGCTAAGCAACCAGCAATTCAACAAGACGGAACCATTACAGAAGCATTATCAAATGCAATGTTTCGAGTGGAATTAGAGAACGGACATATTGTTACGGCTCACATTTCAGGAAAAATGCGTATGCATTATATCAAATTATTACCTGGAGATAAGGTAAAATTAGAAATGAGCCCATACGATTTAACTAAGGCAAGAATTACTTACAGATATTAAAAAAACACACTGATGAAAGTAAGAGCATCATTAAAGAAAAGAAGTGCCGATTGCAAAATAGTACGCAGAAAAGGCAGATTATACGTAATAAACAAAAAGAATCCTAGATTTAAACAAAGACAAGGGTAATGGCAAGAATAGCAGGTATAGATATTCCAAAGAATAAAAGAGGTGTTATCGCTTTAACTTACATCTTTGGTATAGGAAACAGCAGAGCTAAAGAAGTTTTAGCAAATGCAAAAGTAGATGAGAGTATCAAAGTTCAAGATTGGACTGATGATCAAATTGCAGCAATTCGTGAGCAAGTAGGAACTTTTACCATTGAAGGTGAGTTACGTTCTGAAGTTCAATTAAACATCAAACGTTTAATGGACATCGGATGTCAAAGAGGTATTCGTCATAGATTAGGTTTACCTTTAAGAGGACAAAGAACTAAGAATAACTCTCGTACAAGAAAAGGTAAGAGAAAAACTGTAGCTAACAAGAAAAAATAATCATTGATTGTTTTTTACTAATAGTAAAGAATTATGGCAAAGTCTAAAATAACAAAAAAACGTAAAGTTGTAATTGAATCAGTAGGTGAAGCTCACATTACTGCATCATTCAACAACATTATTATTTCTTTAACAAACAAAAAAGGTGACGTTATTTCTTGGTCATCTGCAGGAAAAATGGGCTTCAGAGGTTCTAAAAAGAATACTCCATATGCAGCTCAATTAGCAGCAGAAGATTGTGCTAACGTTGCAAAAGAAGCAGGTTTACGTAAAGTAAAAGTGTACGTTAAAGGACCAGGTAACGGTAGAGAATCTGCAATCAGATCTATCCACAATTCAGGAATCGAAGTAACAGAAATCATTGACGTTACACCAATTCCTCACAATGGATGTCGTCCACCTAAAAGAAGAAGAGTATAAGTTGATGTAAATCAACTTATACTTTGTTTTAGTGTACTTTTGTACACAACAAATTATATTTTAAACAAAAGTAGGAACAAGATTATCGAAGGAGTTAGCCTTAATTCATAATCCCTACTAAATTATTAAGAAATGGCAAGATATACAGGACCAAAGACTAAGATTGCTCGTAAATTTGGCGAGGCAATTTTCGGAGAAGACAAAAACTTCGAAAAAAGAAATTTCCCTCCAGGACAGCATGGAAATGCTAGAAGAAGAGGAAAAAAATCTGAATACGCTATCCAATTAATGGAAAAGCAAAAAGCAAAATACTCTTACGGTATTTTAGAGCGTCAATTCAGAAACTTATTCAAAAAAGCATCTGCTTCTAAAGGAATTACTGGTGAGGTTTTACTACAATTATGTGAATCTCGTTTAGATAACGTAGTATTCCGTTTAGGAATTGCTAACTCTAGAAGAGCAGGACGTCAATTAGTATCTCACCGTCACATTACTGTAAATGGTGAAATCGTAAACATCCCATCTTATAGTTTAAAAGCAGGAGATGTTGTTGCAGTAAGAGAAAAGTCTAAGTCATTAGAAGCTATTGAAAATTCATTAGCATCTAACAACAACGTTTATGAGTGGTTAAGCTGGAATGCTGATCAAAAATCTGGAACTTTTATTAAAGCACCAGAAAGATTACAAATTCCTGAGAACATTAAAGAGCAATTAATCGTAGAATTATACTCTAAATAATAAATTAATCATATTGAAGTTCAGCCAAAGGGTTTATTCGTATTTCTTCAAACTTATAAACCGCGCAACTGAATAACAATTAAAAAGAAGAACAAAAACTATGGCAATTTTAAATTTTCAAAAGCCTGACAAAGTAATAATGATTGAATCTACTGATTTTTCAGGAAGATTCGAATTCAGACCTCTTGAACCAGGTTTTGGATTAACAATTGGAAACGCTTTAAGAAGAGTATTATTATCTTCTTTAGAAGGGTTCGCAATTACATCATTACGTGTTGACGGGGTTGATCACGAGTTTTCAACTATTCAAGGTGTTGTTGAAGATGTAACAGAAATCATCTTAAACTTAAAACAAGTTCGTTTTAAGAAACAAATTGAAGAGTCTGATAGAGAAACAGTTTCTATTGCAGTATCTGGTCAAGAGCAATTAACAGCAGGAGATTTACAAAAATTTATCTCAGGTTTCCAAGTACTAAATCCAGATTTAGTATTATGTAACATGGATAAGTCTGTAAACTTCAATGCAGAAATCACTATCGAAAAAGGTAGAGGTTTTGTACCAGCTGAAGAAAACAAAAGAGCAGGAGCTCCATTAGGAACAATTTTTACAGATTCTATTTACACTCCTATTAAGAATGTAAAGTATGGTGTAGAAAACTTCCGTGTAGAACAAAAGACCGATTACGAAAAATTAGTTTTCGATATCGATACTGACGGTTCTATCAATCCAAAAGATGCATTAACAGAGGCAGCTAAAATTTTAATCCACCACTTCATGTTATTCTCTGATGAGCGTATAACATTAGAGGCAGATGAAATTGCTCAAACTGAAACATACGATGAGGAATCATTACATATGCGTCAGTTATTAAAGACGAAATTAGTTGATATGGATTTATCAGTTCGTGCTTTAAACTGCTTAAAAGCTGCAGAAGTAGATACTTTAGGAGACTTAGTATCATTTAACAAAAGTGATTTAATGAAATTTAGAAACTTTGGTAAAAAGTCGTTAACTGAATTAGATGAGTTAGTGGCAAACAAAAACTTAAGTTTCGGAATGGATTTAAGCAAATATAAATTAGATAGAGATTAACCTTTCATATTTTGCTCCCCTTAGTGGGTTGTAGCAAGATGAGAGCTAAAAACCAAATGTCATGAGACACGGAAAGAAATTTAATCATTTAGGTAGACAAACAGCGCACAGAAAAGCGATGTTAGCAAATATGGCTTGTTCATTAATCGAGCACAAGCGTATTAACACAACAGTTGCGAAAGCAAAAGCTTTACGTAAGTTTGTTGAGCCTTTAATTACTAAGTCTAAAGAAGACACAACTCACAACCGTCGTGTTGTATTTAGTTACTTACGTAATAAATATTCTGTTACAGAATTATTCAAAGAAGTTTCTGTAAAAGTAGGAGACAGACCAGGAGGATATGTTCGTATCATCAAATTAGGAAACCGTCAAGGAGATAACGCTCCTATGGCAATGGTAGAATTAGTTGATTACAACGAATTATACAATCCAAAAGGAAACAAAGCTAAGAAGAGTACTCGTCGTAGCCGTCGTGGTGGTGCGAAGAAAGTTGAAGCTGCTGTTGAAACTACAACTTCACAAGAAGAAGAATAAAAATGAAAGTTTTTATAAATTATATCAAGGGGATAAACATTTAATGTTTATCCCTTTTTTTATATATTTTTGCATACAAATTACACAACACACTAAATGAAATATCAAGCACGTAAAAAAGCATTAGTTTTATTAGCAGATGGAACTATCTTCTACGGAAAATCTATCGGAATAGAAGGAACAGCTACAGGGGAAATTTGTTTCAATACCGGAATGACAGGTTACCAAGAAATTTTTACAGATCCATCTTATTTTGGACAAATGATGGTAACTACAAATGCTCATATTGGTAACTATGGTATCAATAATGAAGAAAATGAATCTGAAAGTATCAAAATATCAGGGTTAATTTGCCGTAACTTTAGTTTTACACACTCGAGAGTAGATTCTGATAGTAACTTATACGATTGGTTTGAAAAGCATAATCTAGTTGCTATATCAGATGTAGATACTAGAGCATTGGTTTCTTACATCAGAGATAATGGAGCAATGAATGCTATTATTTCAACAGAGATTGATAATATTGATGAGTTAAAGAAGCAATTAGCTGAAACTCCAAATATGGAAGGATTAGAACTAGCTTCAAAAGTATCTACTAAAGAACCATATTTTGTTGGAGATGAGAATTCATCAATCAAAATTTCAGCTTTAGACATAGGAATTAAAAAGAATATTTTAAGAAACTTAGTAAAAAGAGGAGCTTACGTTAAAGTATATCCATACAATGCTAGTTTTGAAGAAATGAGTGATTTTAATCCTGATGGTTACTTTATTTCTAATGGACCTGGTGATCCAGAGCCATTAGTAGAAGCACAAAATACAGCAAAAGAAATAATCGAAAGAAATTTACCATTATTTGGTATTTGTTTAGGACATCAAGTTATTGCTTTAGCTAATGGGATTTCTACTTATAAAATGCATAACGGGCATAGAGGAATTAACCATCCTGTAAAGAACTTACTTACTGGAAAGGGAGAAATAACTTCTCAAAACCACGGATTTGCTATCAATAGAGAGGAAACTGAAGCGCATGCTGATGTTGAGATTACACATGTACATTTAAATGATCATACAGTAGCAGGAATTAGAATGAAGTCTAAGAATGTATTTTCAGTACAATATCACCCAGAGGCAAGTCCAGGTCCACATGATTCAGAATATTTATTCGATCAGTTTATAGAAAATATAAAAAAGGCAAAGGTAGAAGCGTAAACGTTTTCGTAATTAGTTTTACACAAATAACCAATAATCGGCCACAATTAGTAAATTAGCAAGTATAAAAATAGCATTCCCGTGAGTTTAAATTCACGGGAATCTATATTAAAAATAAACAATTATGAGTATTATAATCAACATTCACGCACGTCAAATTTTTGATTCAAGAGGTAATCCAACAGTAGAAGTAGATGTAACTACAGAAAATGGAGTTATGGGTAGAGCTGCAGTTCCATCAGGAGCTTCAACAGGAGAGCATGAAGCAGTAGAGTTGCGTGATGGAGGTGATAAATATATGGGGAAAGGTGTGTTAAAAGCTGTAGAGAATGTAAACACATTAATTGCTCAAGAATTATTAGGAGTATCAGTTTTTGAACAAAATATGATTGACCAGTTAATGATTGATTTAGATGGAACTCCAAATAAATCTAGAATTGGTGCCAATGCTATTTTAGGAGTATCGTTAGCTGTCGCTAAAGCTGCTGCAAATGAATTAGGATTGCCATTATATCGTTATGTAGGAGGTGTATCAGCAAATACATTACCTGTACCAATGATGAATATCATTAATGGAGGTTCACATTCAGATGCGCCAATAGCATTCCAAGAATTTATGGTAATGCCAGTAAAAGCTAAGAACTTTACAGAGGCAATGCAAGTTGGTTCTGAGATTTTTCACCATTTAAAGAAAGTATTACATGATCGTAATTTATCTACTGCAGTAGGAGATGAGGGAGGTTTTGCTCCAACATTAGAAGGAACTGAAGATGCAATTGAAACTATTGCTTTAGCTACTAAAAATGCAGGGTATGCATTTGGAGAAGAAGTAATGATTGCTTTAGATTGTGCAGCAGCAGAATTCTATGTAGATGGTAAATATGATTACACAAAGTTTGAAGGAGCCAAAGGAGAAGTTCGTTCAAGTAAAGAACAAGCAGATTATCTTGCATCATTAGCAGAAAAATATCCAATCATATCAATTGAAGATGGTATGGATGAAAATGATTGGGAAGGTTGGAAATATTTAACAGAAATTTGTGGAGATAAGGTACAATTAGTTGGAGATGATTTATTTGTAACTAATGTAGAGCGCTTATCTAGAGGAATTGAAAACGGTATTGCAAATTCAATTTTAATTAAAGTAAATCAAATAGGTACTTTAACCGAAACAATTGCAGCAGTAAATATGGCGCATAACGCAGGATTTACTTCTGTAATGAGTCACCGTTCTGGAGAAACAGAAGATAATACTATTGCAGATTTAGCAGTAGCATTAAACACAGGGCAAATTAAAACAGGTTCAGCTTCTCGTTCAGATCGTATGGCAAAGTATAACCAATTATTACGTATTGAAGAAGAGCTTGGAGATGTTGCTTTCTTTCCACAAGAAAAAGCATTTAAAGTAAAATAAAAGTATAGTAAATACAATAACTAAAACCTTGTTAGATTAGCTAACAAGGTTTTGTGTTTTTAACAAATTATGTTATAAGTAGTTCCTATTTTTTCATATTAAAAATCTATGAATACCTATTTTTAAAATCTTACAAAAATTGGTATCTTCGCAACTCACTTCAATAATAAAAATTTTAAGAAATAAAATGTCAGATATAGCAAAATTACAAATTGGCGAAAATACGTATGAGTTCCCATTAGTTAAAGGAACGGAAAATGAAACTGCAATTGATATTAAAACACTAAGAGGAGCTACTGGAGGAGTTATTACCATAGATCCAGGATATAAAAATACAGGTTCTTGCCAAAGTGCTATTACATTTTTAAATGGAGAAGAAGGAATTTTACGTTATAGAGGTTATGCTATCGAAGATTTAGCTGAAAAAGCTGATTTCTTAGAAGTAGCATATTTATTAATTTTTGGAGAGTTACCAAACAAAGAACAACTAGATAAGTTTCATAACGATATTCGTTCAAAAGCAATTGTTGACGAAGACGTAAAGAAAATTATTGAGGCTTTTCCTAAGAATGCACATCCAATGGGAGTGTTATCATCTCTAACAAGTGCTTTAGTAGCATTTAATCCATCTTCTGTGAATGTTGATTCAGAAGAAGAGATGTATAATGCTATTGTAAAAATATTAGCAAAATTCCCAGTATTAGTTGCTTGGGCAATGCGTAAAAAACAAGGATTACCATTAAATTATGGATCTACTAAATTAGGATATGTAGAAAACGTTATGAAAATGATGTTTGAGCAACCTAATGAAGAGTATGAAATCAATCCAATAATTAAAGATGCTTTAGATAAGTTATTAATTTTACATGCAGATCACGAGCAAAACTGTTCTACTTCTACAGTAAGAATCGTAGGGTCATCTCACGCAGGATTATTCGCATCATTATCAGCAGGAATTTCAGCTTTATGGGGACCTTTACATGGAGGTGCTAACCAAGCTGTATTAGAAATGTTAGAAGCGATTAGACAAGATGGAGGAGATACTAAGAAATACATGGCGAAAGCTAAAGATAAAAACGATCCTTTCCGTTTAATGGGATTCGGACATAGAGTTTATAAAAACTTTGATCCAAGAGCAAAAATTATTAAAGTAGCTGCTGATGAAGTATTAGCAGATTTAGGAATTGAAGATCCAATTTTAGATATCGCTAAATCATTAGAGCAAGAAGCTTTAAATGACGAATACTTCGTAAAACGTAAGTTATATCCAAATGTAGATTTCTATTCAGGTATTATATACAGAGCAATGGGAATTCCAGTGGAAATGTTTACAGTAATGTTTGCTTTAGGACGTTTACCAGGATGGATTGCTCAATGGAGAGAAATGCGTTTAGGTAAAGAACCAATTGGTAGACCACGTCAGGTTTATACAGGAGAAAACCACAGAGAATTTGTAAAACTTAGCAGAAGATAAAAAATCGTAAAAGATGTCATTTAAAATTTAGATGACATTTTTTATTAAATATAATTGATGATGAAAGAAATTAAAATTATCAAAAATAGATCAGATATTGGAGCTGGAACACGTGGGTCTGATATGGGAATTGATGCTGTTGAAATAGCAGCTATTAATAGAGATAGTAATTATTTTGATTCTTATGAATTTGAAGATGTAATTACAGAAAATGAATCAGTTTACAATAAAGAAAATAACTCATTTGCTAAGAGAATAAGCAGTGTATTTAATCAATGTAAAAGATTAAGTAATCATGTAAAAGTAAATTTACAAGAAGGAAAATTCCCAATTGTAATTTCAGGAGATCATTCATCTGCTTTAGGAACTATTAGTGGAGTAAAAGCAGCAAATTCAACTAAAAGAGTAGGAGTAGTTTGGATTGATGCACATGGAGATTTACATTCACCGTATACATCACCTTCAGGAAATATTCATGGAATGCCATTGTCAGCAGCTATTTCTGATGATAATTTAGATTGTCAAATAAATGATGTAGACAGAGAAACTACTGAATTATGGGATAGAATGAAAAATATTGGTACGCCTGGACAAAAAGTTTTACCAGAGGATATCGTATTTTTTGGAGTTCGTGATACAGAAGAACCTGAGGATAAGCAAATGGATAAGTATGGAATCAAAAACTATATGGTTGCCGAGGTTCGATACAGAGGATTAGAAGTTTGTGTAAAAGAAGCTTTAGAAAAATTATCAGATTGTGATGTAATTTATGTTTCTTTTGATGTTGATGCTATGGATTGTGATATGATTTCTTATGGAACAGGAACCCCAGTGCCAAAAGGATTCGATCAACATGAGGTGATAGCAATTATAAATCAATTACTAGAAAGTAAAAAAGTAGCTTGTTTAGAGTTTGTTGAAATAAATCCTTTGCTTGATTTTAAAGGAAATAAGATGGCAGAAACAGCTTTTGAAGTACTTGAAGAAGTAACAAAAACGATAGAAAAGTTATAATTTAATTACTTACACACAAATCATAAATAAAACGAGCCTTATTATAAGGCTCGTTTTTTGTATAAAAATCAAAATTAATTATTATTCATTAACGTAATGAATATTGGTAGCTTTTATTTGGAAATCGCTAAAAAAACCTTCAATGCTTAGTATACCTTCATGAAAGCCTGGTTCTAAAGAAATGTTAACCTTGGCTCTAATTAATTTCGGAGGATTTGGACGAACAGTTATACTACCTTTTGCTTCTGAATTAATAGAAGTATATCCAGTACTTCCATTAAACTTGTCAACACTATCAAAATGAAGATTCGTACTAGAACCTAATCCCCATAGTGTATTAATTTTAATAGTACCTATGGCAATGTTTTCACCTGAAGCATGATCGCTAGAAAGAGTTAGTTCCATTGTACCGAACGGACCATTTATAGAATATGGATTTTGAAAAGCATATTCAGCAATGATGCCAATGTCTCCATTCGATAATTTTTCTAATTCAGTATTTGAATTAATAGCTTTTTGAATTGTTGTAGACATGATATAATTTTAAAAATTATAAACGAATAATTCCAACAACGTGAGGTTTCCCTTCTAAAGGTTGATAAATTTCTACGATAGCTTGCCATACTGCCATTGAAGGAGGCACAGAAGCTTCACATTTAAAACGATAGTTTATTCCAGCAACTACTTGCTTAGAAACTTCTTCTGGAGTGTAATTAACCCCTACTAATCCAGCCATAGCTTCATCAAATACTTTACGATCTTCAGGAGTTAAAGCTGTGTATGGAGACCATCCTCCAACTACTGTTTGGTTTTCTGTTAAAGTTTCAGTTTTCATAATTATATAAAGTTTGTAATTAGGTTACCAAAACTAATTCTAACAAGCTTTGTAGAAGTGGGGTTTTTACCCTTTATACATTGATATTTTCCCTTATTTATTTTAGTCAATTTCTTTTATGTAAATAAAAAATATATGAGTATTTTATAAATATATCATGCTAGTTTTTAATATGATTAACTCAATAAAAAATAATTACTTACATTTGTCAGCGTAAGCTTTAGGAGTAGCTAGGTAACTAGTTTGAGAAATATCCTTAGAACCTGATATGGTTAACACCAGCGTAGGAAAAAGTTAGTATCTTAAAATTTAGTGCATGACGTAAGTCAGTACTGAGTATTCTTCTATAGTTTACTTTAAATATTGAATATGATTTTAATTAAAGTAAACGAAAATAAACACCAGTTTTCAAATAATTTAACAGTAAAAGAACTAATAGAGAATCTTAAGGTTCAAACTAATGGTATTGCTTTGGCTGTAAATAATAATGTCATAAAAAAAGAAAATTGGACTTCAGAAACACTCCAAAATAACGACGAGGTTTTAATTATAAAATCAACTCAAGGAGGATAAAAAATATATAACAACAACTAATTTGATTCATTAAACAGTAGTATGAAGAAAAAAGATACAGCTCCAAGCAAAGGAGTAACAAGACAGCCGTTTCCAAATTCAAAGAAAATTTATGTAGAAGGTAAAATCCATCCACAAATGAAAGTAGCGATGCGAGAAATTGAGTTAAGCGATACCGTAGACTCAATGACTAAAAAAAGAACACCTAATGAACCAGTAACAGTTTATGATACTTCTGGACCTTATACAGATCCTAATTGTGAAATAAATATTCATAATGGATTAGAGCGTATTCGTGAGCAGTGGATTTTAGACAGAGGAGATGTTGAGGAATTAGATGAGTTTTCTTCTGAATATTGCAATGAACGTTTGAATAATGAAAAATTAGATCACTTACGATTTAATTTAAAAAACAAACCTAAGAGAGCAAAGAAAGGGCAAAATGTAACGCAATTACATTATGCAAAAAAAGGAATAATTACCCCAGAAATGGAATACATCGCTATTCGAGAAAATCAACGAATAGATGAAATGACTAGGTTAACTAAACAACATCCAGGTCAAGATTTTGGAGCTAGTATTCCTTCAAAAATTACTGCTGAGTTTGTAAGAGAAGAAGTAGCAAGAGGAAGAGCAGTAATTCCATCAAACATAAATCACCCAGAAGCAGAGCCTATGATTATAGGACGTAATTTCTTGGTGAAAATAAATGCCAATATTGGAAATTCAGCAACAACGTCTTCTATAGAAGAAGAAGTAGAAAAAGCCGTTTGGGCTTGTCGTTGGGGAGCAGACAATATCATGGACTTATCTACAGGTAAGAATATTCATGAAACACGTGAATGGATTATTAGAAATTCACCTGTACCAGTTGGAACTGTACCAATTTACCAAGCACTAGAAAAAGTAAATGGAGTTGCAGAAGATTTAACTTGGGAAATATTTAAAGATACTTTAATAGAACAAGCTGAGCAAGGAGTTGATTACTTTACAATTCATGCAGGAGTGCGTTTACGTTATGTACCAATGACTGCAAAACGTGTTACAGGAATTGTATCAAGAGGGGGATCAATAATGGCAAAATGGTGTTTAGCACATCATAAAGAGAGCTTTTTATATACTCATTTCGAAGAAATTTGTGAGATAATGAAAGCTTATGATGTAGCTTTTTCATTAGGAGATGGATTACGTCCAGGTTCAATTGCAGATGCGAATGATGAAGCTCAGTTTGCAGAGTTAGAAACTTTAGGAGAGTTAACACAAATAGCTAGAAAACACGAAGTACAGTGTTTTATAGAAGGACCAGGTCACGTTCCAATGCACATGATTAAAGCAAATATGGATAAGCAACTAGAAGCATGTGACGAAGCACCATTTTATACATTAGGACCTTTAACAACCGATATTGCTCCAGGTTATGACCACATAACATCAGGTATTGGAGCTGCAATGATTGGTTGGTTTGGATGTGCAATGTTGTGTTATGTAACACCAAAAGAACATTTAGGATTACCAAATAAAGATGATGTGCGTACAGGGGTAGTAACCTATAAACTAGCAGCACATGCGGCAGATTTAGCAAAAGGGCATCCAGGAGCACAGCATAGAGATGATGCATTAAGTAAAGCTCGATTTGAATTCCGATGGGAAGATCAATTTAATTTAGGATTAGATCCAGAGTTAGCTAGAGAATACCATGATGAAACACTACCAGCAGAAGGAGCTAAAATTGCACATTTCTGTTCTATGTGTGGACCTAAGTTTTGTTCTATGAAAATATCGCAAGAAGTACGTGATTTTGCAGCTGTAAACAAAGTAGAGGGAGATGAAGTGTTTGAGAAAGGTATGCAAGAAAAATCAAAAGAGTTTATTGATAAAGGATCGGAAGTATACTTATAATCTTTGTTGAATACGAATGTACAGTTAGCAGTTAATTGTACATTCGTAATTCATAATAAATAAACCATATGATGATTGTTTTAATAGCACCGGAAATAGATATAGATAAAGAAATAGAAATCTTACATCAATTATTTGAAGAAGGATTAATGTATTATCATTTTAGAAAACCATCTAAAACATATGAAGAACATGTTAGCTATTTAAATCAAATTGATAAGAAATATCATGATAGAATTGTAACACATTATTTTCACGAGTTAATTAACGAGTTTGACCTAAAAGGAATTCATTTTCAGGAACAAAAAAGAATAGACGCTTTAGAAAATGGAAAAGAATATTTTATAGGATTAAACATGATAGGGAAAACAATGAGTAGTTCGTTTCATGAGCCAGAAGAATTAGCAGCTTGCGAAATTGAATTTGATTATCATTTATTAAGTCCAGTATTTTCATCAATATCTAAGAAAGGGTATGAAGGAAGAGGTTTTGATGTAAATCATATAGATAAAACTATTATAGGTATGGGAGGAATAAATGCAAGTACAATTGGTAAAACCCTCGTTTTAGGATTTCAAGGAATAGGACTTTTAGGTGGAGTATGGAATGCTGAAAATCCATTAGAGAGTTTTAAGGAAATTAAACGTAGTTACGAAGAGAGTACAAAGCAATAGATTACTCCAGTTAAAGTTTTAAAATGTCAATTAAAAAAGATACAAAAAGCTATATACTTACCATAGCAGGTTTGGATCCATCAAGTGGAGCAGGAATAACATCAGATATTAAAACATTTGAAGCTCATGGTTTGTATGGACTGTCTGTATGTACTGCAGTAACGGCTCAAAATGATATTGATTTTAAAGCTTGCAATTGGATTGAAAAGGAAATGATTTTAGAGCAAATAACATTGCTTTTTGATCGGTTTACTATTCCTGTTGCAAAAATTGGAATTGTTCAATCGTGGGAAACATTACTGGAAATATTACAAACATTGAAGGGATTAAATCCATCAATAAAAATAATTCTAGATCCTATATTAAAAGCAAGTGCAGGTTTTAAATTTCATACAGAGGAAAACTTAGAAATACTTGAAAACGTATTGAAAGAATGTGAATTTATTACTCCAAATTATGAAGAGATAAAAGCATTATTTCCAGAAAAGACAATAGAGGAAACAATTGACTTTATTTCAGAAAAAACAAATGTTTATTTAAAAGGAGGGCATAGAACAGAAAAAAAAGGATGGGATGAAGTGTATTACAGTAAAATTGTAAAAATGAATATTCCTCCAAACACAGCAGCTGTTTTTCAAAAGCATGGTAGTGGTTGTGTATTATCAGCAGCCTTAGCAGCTAATATAGCAAATGAAAAACCATTGGAAGATGCTTGTAAAGAAGCAAAATGGTATACAGAGCAATTTTTAAATTCAAATGAAACTTTACTAGGAGTTCATAATTATAACTAAGATGGTAAGTAAATTACATTACATAACACAAGGAAGCACTCCAGAAGAGCATTTAGAAAATATTCAGAGAGCATGTTCTTCGGGAGCAGAGTGGGTTCAACTCCGATTAAAAAAATTAGATCCTAAAACAATTTTAGAAACAGCTAAGAAAGCTAGAGAAATAACAGCGCATTTTCAAACAAGGCTAATTATAAACGATTATTATAAAGTAGCAAAAGAAGTAAATGCAGATGGAGTTCATTTAGGAAAGAAAGATACTTGCCCTTTAAAAGCACGTAATTACTTAGGGAAATTCTATACAATTGGAGGAACTGCCAATACTTTAGATGATTGTAAAAAACTTTTAGAAAAGAAAGTAGATTATATAGGGCTAGGACCTTTTAGATTTACAGAAACTAAAAAGAATTTAAGTCCAGTTTTAGGAACTGTAGGATATCAAGTATTGTTAGAAGAACTAAAAACAGAAACTCCAATTATTGCTATAGGGGGAATTACTATAGAAGATGTTCCAGAGATTATAAATACAGGAGTATATGGTATTGCAGTATCTGGAGAAATAACTAAAGACTTCAACAAAATAGGAGCATTTCATAAAATATTAAAAGCACCAAGCACTAATGAACAGGTGTATAAATTGGGTGATAATAAATAGAAGCTATGAGCACAGAATTAAAAATAGCAGATAAAACTTTCAATTCACGATTATTTACAGGAACAGGAAAGTTTAGTACGTCACAATTAATGAGAGATGCTTTATTAGCATCGGAAAGTGAATTAATAACGGTAGCGTTAAAAAGAGTAGATGTACAAAATGAAGATGACGATATCTTAACACATTTAAATCATTCAAGAATAAATTTATTGCCTAATACTTCAGGAGTAAGAACAGCCAAAGAAGCCGTTTTTGCAGCACAATTGTCAAGAGAAGCATTGGAAACAAATTGGGTGAAATTAGAAATACATCCAGATCCAAGGTATTTATTACCAGATCCAATAGAAACTTTAAAAGCCGCAGAAGAGTTAGTAAAACAAGGTTTTGTAATTATGCCTTATATACACGCAGACCCTGTTTTGTGTAAACGATTAGAAGAAGTAGGAGCACAATGTGTAATGCCATTGGGAGCACCAATAGGGAGTAACAAAGGTTTAAAAACCTTAGAGTTCTTAGAAATAATTATAGAACAATCTAATGTGCCAGTAATAGTGGATGCAGGAATAGGAGCACCATCGCACGCAGCACATGCAATGGAAATAGGTGCAGACGCAGTATTAGTAAACACAGCTATAGCCGTTTCAGAAAATCCAGTAGCCATGGCAAAAGCATTTAAGATGGCAGTAGAAGCAGGAAGAATGGCCTACGAGGCTAAATTAGCACCTGTAAGGAAACAAGCAGAAGCAAGTAGTCCATTGACAAGTTTTTTAAATTAAGACAGTTTAAAAAGGAGTTAAACAGTAATTTTTTAAAATTATTGAATTACAACATATTTCATTAGAATTTAAGATGAAATAACAAAAAGTGAATTGTGATAGAACAAACTTTTGAAAACATATTCAACCAATATAATTGGGATACTACCCTCCAAAGCATTTTTGAGAAAACAGCAGGAGAGGTGGAACAAGCTTTGGCAAAGGAAAAACTAGATTTGGAAGATTTCAAGGCATTAATTTCGCCAGCAGCAAGACCTTATTTGGAGCAAATGGCACAAAGAAGCCGTATGCTTACCAAAAAGCGCTTTGGAAATACTATACAAATGTATGCTCCCATGTATTTAAGCAATGAGTGTCAAAATATATGTACCTATTGTGGCTTTAGCTTAACAAACAAAATTCCGCGCCGTACCTTAACAGATGCTGAGATATTAAAAGAAGTAGCTTTTTTAAAAGAAAAAGGATACGATCATATATTGTTGGTAACAGGTGAAGCCAATAGAACAGTTGGTGTTGAATACATAAAGAACGCTATAGAGTTAATACGTTCGCAGTTTTCAAACATTACTATAGAAGTACAGCCTTTAGATCAAGAAGAATATGAGTTACTTATAGAGAGTGGTTTATACGCAGTTTTGGTATATCAAGAAACATATCATAGAAACGAATATAAAAAACATCATCCAAAAGGGAGAAAATCAAACTTCGAATATCGATTAGACACTCCAGATCGTTTAGGAAAAGCAGGAATACATAAAATAGGATTGGGAGTTTTGTTTGGCTTAGAAGATTGGAGAGCGGATAGTTTTTTTACTGCCTTACATCTTAAATATTTGCAGAAAACCTATTGGAAAACTAAATACTCAATATCGTTTCCGCGTTTACGTCCTCATTCAGGAGGATTAGAACCAAAGGTAGAAATGACCGATGCAGATTTGGTACAGTTAATATGTGCTTTTAGGCTACTAGATGAAGATTTAGAACTCTCAATGTCTACTAGAGAAAGTGAAGTATTTAGAAATAATATTGTTAATTTAGGAGCTACCTCTATGAGTGCAGAATCTAAAACCAATCCAGGAGGTTATAGTGTTGAACCACAGTCATTAGAACAGTTTGAAATATCAGACGAAAGAAGCACAGAAGAAATAGTTACCATGCTAAAAGAACAAGGATTAGAAGTAGTTTGGAAGGATTGGGAAGTTTTTAGTTAAAAGAAAATATGTTTACCAAAGAAGAACAAAAACAATACAATCGTCATCTAATTTTAGATAAAATAGGTGTAGAGGGACAACTAAAATTAAAACAAGCCAAAGTTTTAGTAATAGGAGCTGGAGGTTTAGGATGTCCAGTACTACAGTATTTAACAGCAGCAGGAGTTGGAACTATTGGGATAATTGACGATGATGTGGTAGATCAAAGTAATTTACAACGTCAAATATTGTATACTATAGACGATATTGGTTTTTCAAAAGCTGAAAGTGCTGCAAAACGATTGTCAAAACTAAATCCATTTATCCAGTTTAATGTTTATAAAGAAAAGTTAACCAGAGATAATGCAATTTCAATGTTTAATGCATATGATGTAATTGTTGATGGAAGTGATAATTTTTCAACAAGATATTTAACCAATGATGCAGCAGTACTAACGAATAAACCTTTGGTATACGGAGCAATCTTTAAGTTTGAGGGGCAAGTAAGTGTATTTAATTATAACGGGAGTGCTACCTATAGGTGTTTATATCCTACACCACCAAAACCAGAAGAATCACCTAATTGTTCACAAATAGGAGTACTAGGGGTATTACCAGGAATTATAGGTGGATTTCAAGCAAATGAAGCAATAAAAATTATTTGCGGAATTGGAGAAGTATTAGCCAATAAACTTTTAATGTATAATACTTTAAATATGCGTCAGATGACTTTGAATTTAGAAAAAACATCAAAGTCAAAAGTAACGGCACTAGAAGATGATTATGATTTTTTCTGTGGAATGAAAACAATTGCTAACGAAATAACATTAGCAGAGTTAGAAGAGAATACTGAAAAGTATCATCTTTTAGATGTTAGAGAAGATTGGGAGCGTAAGCAACATCATATTGGAGGACAGCATATTCCACTAGGAGAGTTACAACAACGATTTGAAGAAATAGATATGACAAAAAATGTAGTTGTGTATTGTAAGTCGGGAATAAGAAGTAAAAAAGCAATCATATTTTTAGAAGAGCAAATAGAAGAAATCAAGTTTATCAATTTAAAGAATGGACTTGGATAAAAGTAAAAGATAAATTCCCCTAAGTATAAGCTTAGGGGAATTTTTATATCTTAACTATTAATTTTCTCTATTAAAATTCTAAATCAACAACTAAGTCAAACTCATCATAAATAGCTTTGTCTTTTAATCCGTCAAAGAAACTAGTTGAACCATATTTTACATTGTATTTAGATCTATCTATTTTTAAAGAAGCATTCGCTTTATTTCCATAAACTGAAAGTATAAAATCTACTTTTTTAGTAATGCCTTTAATAGTTAAATCACCAGTAACTTTATATGAATTCTTTCCTGTAGATTTTACTTTTTTGAAAACTAAAGTTGCAGTTGGGTTTTTCTTAACTCCAAAGAAATCATCAGATTTTAAATGCCCTTCTAACTTATTTTTATATTCACCATTTAAATCAGTACAGGCAATGCTTGTCATATCTATAGTGAATTCACCACTAGTTAATTTATTGTTGTTAAAGCTTAAAGAACCCGTTTTTAAAGCAATAGTTCCTTCATGTGAACCAGTAACTTTGTATCCTTTCCAAACAATTTTACTGTTTTTAATTTTAATATCTTTCTTAGTGTCTTTTAAAGTAGTAAAAGAAAATGTAAGAAAAGCTAATAATGCTATGGCCCCGATATTTTTAATTGTATTTTTCATTTTTATTGTTTTTAAGCGTTGTAATAAAATTTTTCTTTAATTATTTTTCCATCTTTCCAGTCTTGAACGGCAACTTGTGTAAAGTTTTTAATCCCCCAATCTTTATGAGTATAATCAAAATGCCATTCGACCATAGTTGTATTTTCTCCAATAGTAACTTTTAACGGTTGTGCAGCTCTAAATTCTGTAATAGCAGCAAAAAACTCTTCTTCACGTTGTCTGTTAGCAGATTTACCTTCAACAATTGGATCGTTATTTTCTTGCATTACAACATCATCATGATAAAATTGATCAAAAGCTTCCAAGGCTTTACCTTGAAGAATCATATCATTAACAGTGCTGATTTTCTCTAATAAAGTATTCATCTTTTTTTGTTTAAATATTATGATACAAATATCTAAAGCATAAAAAAGACTAAAAATGAAGTAGATTATGAAATGATGTTAAACTAGATTAACTTTTATTGGTTTTGAATAATTTGACTTTTAATTTTACTTAAAAATTCTTTAGTAATACCTAAGTAAGAAGCAATCATATATTGAGGAACTCGTTGTTCTATTTTAGGGTATGTTTCTTTAAAAATTAAATAACGTTCTTTAGCAGAAAGACTAAAGTTTCTGATAATTCTTTTTTGAGAAGCAACGAAAGCACGTTCTACTATTTTTCTAAATACGCGCTCTAATTTTGGAATTTCAGCATATAAATATTCAAGGTTTTCAAAAGTAAATTGGATAAGCTGAGTAGTTTCAATACATTGAACATTAAAATCAGAAGGAGTTTGAGTTATAAAACTTCCTAAATCAGAAGCCCACCAATCTTCAATAGAAAACATTACAACATGTTCTTGCCCCTCTTGGTTGGTATAAAAGGTTTTGGTACATCCAGAAATTATAAAATTAACCGTTTTACATACATCTCCTTGCTGAGCTATATATTGATCTTTTAAATAGTTTCTGAACGTAATTTTAGCGTTAAGAATATCTTCTTCCTCTGCTGTTAAGGAAGTATGTTTATTAATATAATCTAATAAAGGTTTTGTATTCATTTGCTTGTTACTAAGATTTCAAATTCTCTTTAGTTATGGATCCCCACTTATTCATTTCAGATAAGACAGGTAAAATTCCAAGTCCAAAATTAGTAAGTTTATATTCAACACGAAGAGGAACTTCTTTAAAAATTAATTTTTCAATAATTCCATCTGCCTCTAATTCACTTACTGTATTTGCTAACATTTTATCACTTATATAAGGTAGAGCTTCTTTGAGCTGATTAAACCTAACTTTACCATCATGTATTTTCCATAAGACAGCTGGTTTCCATCGCTTACCAATAAAACGTAACGTTGTCATGAATGGGCAATCATATTCTAAAAACTTTTCATTTTCAAAATTAGTTGATGCTTTTTTTCTCACACTTACCTTTTTGTTAGTTGCTTACTGTTTGGTTATTGTTATACAAACATACAATTTTGCATAGAGTTTAAAACGTATTCAGATGAAAATTAACTTTATAGGTGCAGGAAATGTAGCATCGAGCTTAGGAGATTTATTTACAAATGTAGGTTATGAAGTAAAGTATGCAACTCCAAATCCAAAAGAAAATCAAATAGCTATTTCAGAAGCTTGTGAAAGCGGAGATATAGTCTGTTTTGCAATTCCATACAATGCAATGAATAATGTGTTGTTAGCAAACAAGGAAGCTTTAAAAGGAAAAATAGTAATAGATATTACAAACGCTATTCATATAGAAAATTGGACTCCTTTATTTTTAGGGGAAGATAGTGGGGGAGAGCAAACCGCTAGGTTATTATCCGAAAGTAAAGTGGTAAAAGCATTTAATACCATATTTGCCGATGTAATGAAAACAGGTAAACAAGAAATTAGTGGAAATAAACTTACAGTTTTTATTGCCTCTGATGATGAAGATGCTGCTGAGGTTGTAAAAAAACTAGCTAATACTATTGGGTTTGAAGGTTTAGTTGTTGGAGGTATTCAAAATGCACGTCATTTAGAAGCTATGGCTCATTTAAATATTTCGATTGCTCTTAATGGAGGCGGAACCGATGCTGGTTTTACCTATTTCCAAAGAAAATAATAAATACAAAGACCAATCATAATTACTAATGAATGGTCTTTTGTTTTAATATTGAATTTTATACTTATTGAATCAATGTGTTTTTATCAATGATTGTTTTGTTTGTTATTTTTTGACCGTTCATGAATGATGTTACAGTTGAGGTAAAAGCCGTAGGCGCAAATAAAGCGATAAAATGAGGAGCATCTTTTACACCAATAAATTTTATATCGTTGTTCTTAGCCATTTTTTTATAATGACGAAGCGCTCCATTGTAATGTGTCTTTGGATCTAATGTTCCATGTAAGATTAATGTTGGAGGCATATTTTTAGGAACTTTAGCAAAGTAGTTATCACGTTGATAAGTAGGCATAGAATTCTCAGCAATTAGTTTAGGTAATGGACTAGTAAATAATAAGCCTTTCGATTCTTTAGTAACGTCACTTTTTTTAGCTTCTGGTTTTAAATTATTTTCAGAGCCTGTAATTACCTGAGTTAAAGGTATAGAGTTAGATGAGGTTTTGTATTTAGCTCCATATTCTGTATAAAACTTTGTAATGTCAGCAATAGCACTATTTAATGGTTCTACGTTGTTGTTAGCTAATGCTTTAATAATCGTAGGAATTTTATTTCGAACTTCAGGAATATCTAACATCATCCCAAAAATTATAGATAAATCTTGCTTAGGTAATTTTTTAGCAAAGTCGCTGTTGTTTTGAGTTTTCTTAAGAATGTTTTGTAACTGATTGTTTAATGAAACAGTATTATTTGGTTCTGGTTTGTTGTATAAATCTAAAACTGCGCGCCCAACATTATTCGTTACAAATGATCTTTGACTTAAATCATAGTCTGTATCATCTTGTAAAGGAACTAGTGAGTCGAGAATAACACCGTCAATCTTCACTGAGTTTAATTGAAGTAAACGTAATACTAATTGAGTTCCGTAAGAAACTCCGTATACATAACGTTTCCCTTTTCCACTTAATTGATTCATTAAAACACTCAAATCATTAGCAGCATTGGTAATAGAAAAAGCTTGTGTGTATGATTTGTTACTAAACATTTGTCCAAAACAAGGCCCCCATTCATTATTAGCCAAAGCAATACCATTAGGTGAATCTATACTTTCTTGTTTAGGACATATTTTACTAGACAATCCAGTACCTCTGTGATCTGGAACAAAAATATCTAAATGCGGAAATAGTTTAGAAAATTGGTTGATTAGAGGATAGAAACTAGCACCAGATTCACCAGGGCCTCCAGCAATAAGCCAAATAGAACCTTTCCTTTTTTTTAGTGAAGGAAATTTTCTAACAAATATATTTAGAGTTTGATCTTTATTTGATTGGTAGTCCAAAGGTGTTTTTACTGTAGTACATAAAGAAGATTTGAATTCTGAAAATTCTTCTTGATCTGAACATTTTGAAAATTGAGCATTACTGTTTAGTGTAATTAGGAAGATAGTAACGAATAGTAGGTAGTGGTGTTTTAGCATTAAAATTGAATTGTTTTAGGTTAGGTTTTTAAGATTACTGTTTACAGTTTTTTTTGAAATCAGCATAGCAATAGAAGAAGTAACCTTTTTTTTTAGATTAAAGGTTCATTCATAAGCTTTCTATATAGACGACATAAGTTTATAAATGGTTACTGTTTTGATAAGATTTTAAGTAGAATTAAAATCTATTATTGATATAATATGCTCTCTATCTAGCCTTAAAAAAGTCAACTTTAGTTATTTCAGAGCTTTTTAAACTCCAGAATGTAGCTTGAATTTTCTTGTGTTTAAAATCTTGGGTTGTATATTCACAATTATAATTCATATCAAAAACCTTATCCCAACTCTTTTCAGTTAAATCCTTTAAAGAATCAGGGTATTGTTCAATATCTGTAAATTTTACTTTAGCTTTATTAAGAAGTTTGTCAAAGTTTAAAACTTGTTCTTCATTATCAGGAATGTACCAATAATTTAATGGGTAATGCCATAAGAGAAAATCTGATAATAGAACTTGGTTTTCTGGTTTTTCAAATTCAATTCTCACGCCTTTTGTACCTTGTGGTAAAAAACCTGATGTTCTTAAGTCAGGTCTTCTGGAAGTACTATCCTTATATTGATACCAAGCCCAAATGGGAAATATATTATCTTGAGGCCTAGGTCCAATCCTGTTTTCCATCTCTTTAATCATCCATTTGTAGGTTTCTTTAAAATGAGGATCAGCGTATTTTTCTAAAGTATAAATTTCTCCATCTTTAATTAGTTTATCGTAAAATTCTATAGGTTGAATTGTCCAGAGTTTCATTTAAAGATTATCTTTTTAAAATGCCTAAATAGTTTATCCAAGGACCAACTTCTTCTGTGTATTGTTTGGCCATAACTCTAGATATTTGAGCAATATGACCTAAGTCATGTACAGCCCAAGTTGAAATTAATTGTTTGAGTGTTACTTGACCAAACTCGGGATGAATTCCTGTAAGGTTATAATCTTCGGTAGTAATGTTTAAAGAAATCAATTCGTTAAGATTACTTTTTCTTATTGTTTTGAATTCTTTTATTAACTCTTGAATTGGTTTGTTTTGGTCTTCTTTAAGTTGAGCAAAACGATCAAAAGGTTCAAAGAGCTTGTTTTCAGATTCGCTTAAAATTGTTTTGATTCTAACCATCCAATCTGTTTTTTCTCCAAATATTAAATGTCCAACAATATCATAAGGACTCCAAGTATTTTCACCTTCATTATTTACAATCCATTCTTTAGATAAACCATTTAATAAGGCTTCTAAAGCTAGAGGAGTTTTTTCTAAAATCTCTATTGATTTATTTAATTCAAAGTTCATTTTAACTTATTGTGTATTCAAAGTTATTATTCTGTTTTTATCATTAGACTTACTCTAAGTTTGATGTAATATTTTGAACGACTTCATTTCTGTATTCAGTAGCTTTTTGAACAAACTCTTCAGTAACAGCTAATCCCTCTTCATGCTTTGCAGACCATAGGATAAGCTCAACTAAAACAGGTATTAAGTCTTTTCCTTTTTCTGTCAAAGAATATACCTTTTGAGTTCTTAGTTTCTCATAAACTCTCGATTCAATAAGTCCAGCTTTTTCAAGCCTTTTTAATCTATCAGATAATATGTTAGTTGCTATTTTTTCTTTTGATTGTAGAAATTCTTTATAAAATTTTTTTTGATCAAAAACGAGGTCTCTAATAATTAGTAAACTCCATTTATCGCCCAGTAAATCAAGAGCGTAACTGATAGGGCAGTTCGAACGATTTGTGTTTTTTTTCATATTTACTTGTTTTTTGCAAGTGAATAATTATCTTTGCTTGCAAAATGCAAGTTATGTAAATATTTAATAAAATGGAAACTTTTGAGATTAATTTAAACAGATTTAAAAGAGAAAATTGGACAAATCAGGAATGTGAAAACGCTGAGGTTGTTGTAGACTTTGTACAGAATATTATGAATAATCATAATTTTGAGTATGTAAAAAAGAAGTATGGTAGCCATAAATACAAGCAGCACAATCAAAGCATGGTTGATGGGTTAAAAGGAGTGTTAGAAGTTGTATCTAATTTTGCTAAGCGCTATCCTGATTATACATACGATGTAAAACATATGTACGTAGATGGACCATTTGTAATTGTACATTCTCATGCAACAAATAATAAAAAACACAGAGGCAATCCTAAAAAAGGATTAAATATTATGGATGTATGGAAGGTTGAAAATGGTGAAATTACTGAACATTGGGATTCTGTTCAACCAATTCATGGTTCCATGAGATTCTTATTTTGGATGATTGGAGGAAAGTTTAGAAACAATAATACTTATTTCTAAATGGAACTTTTAATAAAGTATTGTATTTGATGATTTTCAAATTAACTATTTAAATTATCAAATGCAATATTTCATCAATGCTAAATTTAGCTGTTTAGTAACCAAAAATTGTATGGCTAATTAACCGTTTTTTTTCTTTTTTACTAATAAGTAGATTATAAAAATAGGAGCTATCATTGGAACAATTCCCCAAGTCTTTTTTGCAATAATCCAAGCAACAAGTCCAGTAACAATGATGCCTGCTAAAAAACCAATTAGTAAAGCATTAATTAATTTTGAGCTCTGTTTTTGATTAGTAATTTCTTTATCAGCTAATTCTGAGTTTTTGTTTTCTTGTATCAAAATATGTAGTAAGTTTTTTTAGTTTCAATTGTTTTTAAATTGTAAATGATAAATATATGTAATGCTTTTTTATATAGATTATATTAGGTCCTTTTCAAGATTGCTATTGCAATGAAGTTTCCTCTAAAGACTACATGTAAAGAGTCTCCTTTAAATTCGTCATTTACTTTTGTTAATTTACTATTTAGCTCGCTTTCAAATTTAGTGTACTCCAATTCCCAAAGGTCATCTCTAATAAATTCAAAAAAGCTTCCTCTAAACGCAATTGAAGTTACTTTTCCGTTTGTTTCTGCAATACTCCAAACTTGTTCATTAACACTTTCATATTCGTTATTAGCATTTTTTCTGATAATATTTCTAGAAAGCAAGTCAGCTATATCATCACCTAAGTTTATACCAAAAGAATTCTCTTTTATATCCCATTTCCAACTTGATTTAATTATTTGTGTCATATATGAATGTATTGGAATAGCTTTAATCTAGAGGCAACCTAAATAATACTGAAACAATTTTTTTTGATTGCAATATACTCTAATTAAGGAAAAAATGGCTCAAGTTAATTAAGCATTACAAAATGAGATTTTGCTTAAAGAATACTTTTTAATTAAATTACTATGAGAAAATAAATAAGCAACTAGAGTTTTTATAAAAAGTTTGTACAACTCAAAAAGTAATTAAGAAAAGTTTGTACAGAAATTTTACCGTTAATTTTGTACAAACTTAAAATTAGAATATTTAAAGTTGTACAAAGTATATAATGAGAACTGTAGCATATTTATAAATTTCTAAGATTTATAGAGTAGGTAAAGCGGAAGGTTAATGTGTTTCTGTATGTTTTGTATTTATCCAAAAATATTATTTTATCATTAAAGCTTATCTCCACCTAGCCATAGAGCTAAATACCAGTCTTTTCCAAACAAGGATGTAAAGTTGTCCAAATCAACTCTATTGTTAACTCCATAATAAATACTTTCTTCACCAATTGCGATTATATCATTAGCTGAAGATTGATAAAAATTCATGTTAAGATCATAAATATTTGCAGCTTCTATGTGAATTTCTTTACTTTCTATTTCAAACAGGAAACCATCGTTTATGGCTTTTTTAAGTTCGTTATTAGAACATTTACCTCTAGCCGTAAAATTTTGATTGAAGCATGTTATTTTTAAAACTTCATTAATTAAAAAATCCTGAACAGAATATTTTGTATTCCTCCATTTTCTTTTAAATGGCTTAAATAATAGATTGTTATTTGTGTTTAACCCCCATTTATCACCAGTTTGATCATCAATATGAAGCTCTAAAATTCCAAGACTATTATGTTTTAAACCATTTAAAACTGATTTAAATATATTAGAATGAATTCCAATTTGTTTGTAAAAATCAAACAGTATTTTAGGAAACTTAATTCCAGTTTTTATCTCGATGTTTTTAATGTCTTCGTCAAAATTGATAAAATCATTTTCATTTATATTATTCAATTTTTTTATAATTTCTAATTCCATCAATTTTTATTTAAAGATAAAGTATATATAAGTTTTGAATAAAAAGCTATTTACTCAATCTTAATATTCTAAACGCTCCTTGAATAACTAAAATAAAAACGATTGTTCCGATAACCAAATCAGGTTTACTTGAATTTAACCAGTTTACTAAAAGCCCAGCTATTATTACTCCAAAATTAATAATTACATCATTTGAAGTAAAAATCATACTTGCTTTCATATGGGCTTCTTCCTTACTTTTTGATTTTTGTAAAATGTAAAGACAAATTCCGTTTGCGATGAGTGCAAAAATTGAAACGACAATCATTGTTGAAAAATCAGGAAGTTTCTCATTGCCAAAAAATCTTCTTAACACTTCAATAAAACCTATAACAGCTAGCGTTATTTGAAAATATCCAGCCAGTTTTGCTATTCGTTTTTTCTTAATTAAAGTTCCACCAACAGCAAACAAACTAATTCCGTAAACCAAACTATCTGCAAGCATGTCTAAACTGTCTGCAATTAACCCCAATGACTTGGAGATTATACCCGTTGTCATTTCTATTAAGAAAAAAGTAAAGTTAATTCCCAATACAGACCAGAGTAGTTTTTTCTGGTTTGCATTTTCTTTGAAATCTGTTTTGTCGGTTTGTTCAGTAGAAATTTTTTTTCCTCCCAAATTGAGTTCAAGAATTGATTTTTCTATTTGGTCAATTTCTCCGCTGTGGAAAACAGTCAATTTTCGGTTTGCTATGTCAAAGCTTAAATTAGCAATGCTTGAGATTTCATCCAATTTCATTCTGATGAGGTTTTCCTCTGAAGGACAATCCATTTTAGATATCTCAAATATTGTTTTATTTAGTTGTTTTCTCGACATAAATCACAGCTTATTTATATGAGCTAAAAGTTAGTTTACTTTTCTTATTATAAGAGTTCAATGTACTAAACTTAAGTTAGTAATACAGAGAAGTAGATATTATTTTATTGAATTTTAAGTAGTTTCTTTCGTGATCTATTTACCAGTGGTTGGAGCTTGATAAGTTTTCATTTTAGTAAGAAGCTCATCAATATTTTCACTAATTAAAACCATCTTTCTATTTTTTTCTTTTAAAAGTCCCATTGAAACCATATGATCTAAGAAAGTAATAAGACTGTTGTAAAATCCATTAATATTAAGAATTCCAATTGGTTTTTTATGCAACCCTAATTGTCCCCACGTCAACATTTCAAAAAGTTCTTCCAATGTTCCAAAGCCTCCAGGTAAAGCAATAACACCATCGCAAAGCTCATTCATCTTGGTTTTTCTCTCATGCATAGAATCCACTAAGATTAATTCAGTTAATCTAGTATGAGCTATTTCTTTTGATTTAAGAAAAGTGGGTAAAACTCCTATCACTTTCCCAGAATTTGAAAGTGCTCCATTGGCTACTGCTCCCATTAATCCAACATTTGCTCCACCATAAACCAATTCAATATTTTCAAGAGCTAGTTTTTTTCCAAGTTCTTTTGCTTGGAGTTCAAAATTATTATCTGTTCCAAAACTTGAACCGCAAAAAATTGTAATTCTTTTCATTTTAGTATTTACTTGTTTTATATAATGTGTAACGTGTTCATTAATGGTTTCGTTACGTTGGACTAAGTTAGCAAATAAGCAATGAATTAAAGATATTGTTGGCTGGTTGTTCTAATTTCTACAAGACAATCGTGGTAATCACTTTTTTTCTGACTGTTTCCATGATGAGATACATTAAGAAGTATTCCCTTAAATTTTAATTTTCCATTGCTGATTTTTCAACTAGCTCTTCAATATTCCTTAAGAATTGTTATTTCAATATACTATTAAGTTTTTCTCTAATTTCTTGAGCAGTTGGACTTATTGCTAAGATATTTCCTGTTTTATCAATTAAGAAAATCCCACCACCTGTACCATCAACCCCATACTTTTGCCAAATAAGGTTTTCTTCATCCAATTCAACAAGGTTTAACCAAGGGAATTTTTCTTTTTCTAAAAATTTTTTGAGATTTTCGGTGTTCTTAAATTCACCAGCAACGCCTACTACTGTAAGACCTTTATCTTTAAATTCTTCGTATATAGGAATTAGTTCTTTACTATGAGCTATACAGGGTCCACACCATGTACCCCAAAGATTGATTATAGCTATTTTATTATCTATTAAATCTGATAGTTTAATTAATTTCCCATCAATTGTTGGGGCTGAAAAATCAGTGTATTTTTTTCCTAGCTGAACACCATTCCTACTTGAAATTAAAGTCAATACAATTTCATTATAGGGATGTCCTTTAAATTTACTAGAAAAAGCATCATATTTTTTCTTTACGGCCTTTACATCGTCTATTTTTTTATTAGAAACGAGATTATTATAAAATAAATAATAAGCAAGCAAGTTTTGGTTATCATTTATATATTGTTGTTCCCATTTTTTTTGTTCATCATAGATTTTTTTTATTTTTTCACTGAGGATCTTTGCAGGGATAGTTAAATCTAATTTTAACTTTTTTAAGTGATCCATTTTTTTATACAATGTATCTATTTTATTTTCCTCTTTTTCTAGATCATTTAATATAGATTTCATTGGTTCGCTGAAGTACGTATTATTGTTTATAAGAACTTCAATACTATCCCTTAATGGTTTTATTCTATTTTGAAATTTTATATTTTTAATGTTGGAAAAATCTTTGTATTCTTTATTTTGTTTACCACCTATGATTTCATTTTTATCAAATTCTGATTCTGGATGAATGGTTAGTTTTATTGTTCCTGGTTCTAAAAACACATTTATGTATCTTCCTCCTGACCATCTAGATTTTCCAAAGGAAAGTCTATACCCTTCTGGGTTTTCGACTAATAATTCATGTTTAAATTTACCGTTAATAATAGGTATTTCTATTGCTGTACTTACGCGTAAATCTTCATAAGGTTTAGCTAAAATTATTGATTTATTATCGTTTCCTGTATACGTTCCTTCAATGATACATAGTTGTTTGTTTTTTGAACAACTACTCAAAGTTATAATTAGTAGGGTTAATAAAGTATTGATGTAATTTTTAATTTTCATAAAGTTATTTTTGGTACACTCAAATTTTACATAGCGGTTAAACATAATTTGTTGTTGAGGTTTGATTGTTGTTTTCTATTTCAATTTTTTATTTCATTCCGATATTTTTCTCTGTTCGTTGCGTGAATTTCAAAAAATGTAATTCCACTGTCAAAAATTTTAACTTCAAAATTACGTTTAATTGAATATCTATCATCCAAATCGTTTGATAAGTATACAAATCCTAAAAACAAAACTCCAAATACAATCCAAAATATTTTAGAAATCAGTTTAGGAATGTTGATTTCCCAAAATTTATTTATGGTCAAAGTTAATATTAACCAAAAGGCAAAATAAGTCAAAAAATTAATGGCTATTTCTATCAAAAAGTATTGAGTTGACAGTGAAGTATGGAATCCTTCGCATTTATAAATCAATGGAAATCCATAGAAAAAAGCATCCTTTGCATCTATCGCAATTCCGAACCACCATTTTGTTATAATTCCAAATGAAATTAAAGTCAGAGGTAAAGTCAGTTGAAATATTAATTTTTTCATTTATTCAATTCAGGAGTAACCAAGAACAAACAATTACTTATAGTTATTGTTGTGTTTAGTTTTTTAATCCAATCCAAAAGTCAGAGTTATTATTTTATTCGATTCTTTTTCGGTTGAGATTGCACAAACTAAATATGAAAAAAAAATTGGGTCAGTCAATTTTTCAGAATCAATTTTTTCTGCATTGATATAATAAAAATTCCTAATTGATAATTCAAATTTGTCCAAATTGGAAATAGCTAATTCAAAATTCTTTTTGAATATCGGTAAATCTTCTCCCCAATCTTCGTCTTGACAATATTTTTGAAACTCGGATTTAAAGTCGCTAAAATTAAGTTTTTTAAAATCTGATATGTCAATTTTATTCAGAAGAATTGAGCCATAATAATTCGTTGGTTCTTTTAATTCTTTTTCCATAGTTTTAATTGGACCAAATTCTTTTTCTTTTAGAATATTATTCTTTAATAATTCTTTTAATTCAGGGTTTTTCTCTGAACAGTCAAAAATATTCACGCAGTAGAATCCAAGTCCACTTTCATCTGATTTCCATATATTTTGCTTTAGTTCTAAGTTCATTTTAATTAAACACAACGGTCTGGTATAATCGTCAGTTACAGGTTTTAAGTTACTGTTTTTTGGTTAAGCATTGGCCTTTGTAATTAGGACGTAGTCGAATCCTTCGTAATTACGGTTATACATAGTTGTAGGTAGTTTTTTATGCGTATCCTAATCTCAAATATTCCACTCCATTTTTTTTATAACATTCGAGTATCATAATCAAATCATTAATATCTTTTACGAACTCTCCGTTTCCGTAATATTCAATTTCTGGTGGATACAAAATTCTTATATTTTCAGGTAGTTCTTGATTGTTTTTAAACTTAATTTTATTTGTAAAACCTTTGTTTTTTTCAAGTGTTATTTTGAATTCAATAAGCAATTCAAGTATTGATTCAGTCTTTATTCTTGTTTCCTTTTTATGTTTTTTAAATTCTATTTCTGCATTTTTGATTTGACCATATTTTTCCATTTCCTTAAATATAGACTCATCATCAGTGAAAGTTTTCTGAAAAAGACTCAAGTCAATATTCAGTTCATTTTCTAATTGACTGACAGCAGCATATTCATCATATCCACCAATTTGTTCAAAAAAGTATGATAATCCAGATGGAAAATCATTCGTACAGTCGGTTTCAGTTTCCGGAATCAGATAATAATACATTCCCATATTCAACTTATTTTCTTTTGTTGGCAAAAAGAATATTAAACTAATAAATAATGTAGTTAGTGTTTTCATTTCTAAAATTACTACAACTGTCACGTATAACCATCAGTTATGGATTAAAATTATAGGCTTTATTCCGAATGGATTCGTACTTAGTCAAATCAGCCGTAATTACGGTTATACATTATTGTGCAACGTTTTTATTTTTTTATACAACTCTTTTTCTAATTCAATTGATTTTTTCAATTTAACACTTTCTATTCCGTAAACCCATTCATTTTGATATTCTGTCCAATTAGATTTTTCTAACACGATTTTTTGCCCTATTTCGTTTTCTAATGATTCGAGTTTTTTAAATTCAGGGTTGGTCACTTTTATAACTCGTACATAATTATGAGCAATCAATTCTGACAGGATTTTTCCACAAACAAATTCATTTCCGATTTGAGTATCAGATTCAGAGTAATATTTTTTTACAGAATTATTCAACTCGTAAATTCCTTGAATATCATCATTTATTGAATCAATTAATATGAATTTTATGTGTTCAATAATTTTCGAATTCATTTTTTGATTATGATTTGACAAATGTTGCATAATCGGAATTGTATATGGAACATAGTGTACAAAGACACTAACTTTTGGATTAATACAGAATCGAATTTTTATATTTTGTTTTTAATTTTTCTCTTTTAAAAGCCAAATTAAAAATTTGGTATGCATTTTAAAAATACACAGTCCCTTCGATTTAGCAATTATTAGCTATATTTTATACATTGTGTTAGCCAAAGTTATTTTTCATACTCATAATAAATAATGTTTTGTATTTCCTTTGTCTCATAATCTTTAATGATTTCTTTTTCAAGTAAGCCATTGTCATAATAATAATACTCAGTTTCATCCATGAACTGAGCTTGTTCAACGATTTTAATTTTACCTATTAAAGATTTTTTATATTCAAGATGAGGGAATTCAATTAATTTAAATAGTCTATCATCATCGTATTCGTAAAGTGTTTTCTTTACACTATCTTCATATTTGAAGTATAGGCATTCGTCTAAAAATCCATTCTTATTAAATGTATATTTTACTTTGTCTGGTTCATCAAGATGTGTAATTTTATTAACGGACTTTGTTTTATTCCATTCGTGTTTTATTCGATATACTTCTCCATCATTATATGTGTATCGTTCAAAAGATAAATCATTTCCCAAGTATTCAAAATCACCAGTATAAATTTTAACTTCTTTTTCTTTTTCAATATTTATTAGAACCTCTCTTATTTTTTTATCATTTGAATAAGTGAATTTTTTAATTGAATCAAATTCCTTATCATTTATTGAATCTTCAAATAGATAAAATTTAACAATAAAATTACTATCGGAATATTCATATTCGGAAATTATGCCATTTCTGTAATCAATAATTTTAGAAACTTTATGGTCTTTATAAAAATATTCTTTTCTAATGTCATTTTGTTTATTTGACTTTGTGAAAATCGTTAATTTTTTGAAATCAAGAGGTGCTTGTAGAGGGTCAAAATGTCCTTTAAATATCATTAGTTTTTAATTGGGCTAACTTGTTTATATGTAGAGCTTTGTTTCTTGTATTAGTTATAATTAGTAAAGAGAAACTTAAAATTGCATTCCTACTCTAAAATTCAAGACTCTACCAGTCATAAAATTTGGTATTCCATATTGTGCTTTACTATAAGCGTCACGAACCCATGTATTGGTTATTGAATTACGTATATCAAATACATTAAATAATTCTAAACCAGCAGTAAACTCTTTAAAATTCTTTAAAAAACCAGTTTTGTGCTGTTTGTTGGCATCAGCAAATACATAAGAGATACCAACATCAGCACGTTTGTAATCGTCTAATCTATTTTGAAATTCGTAAACATCAGCATAAGCAGGAGCTCCACCAGGCAACCCTGTATTGTAAACAATATTTAAATGCGCTTTTAAATCTGGTAAATTAGGTACGTAATCTTGAAATAAAGCACCAAATTTTAAACGTTGGTCGGTAGGTCTTGCAATATAACCTCTATTATTGATATTTTCTTCTGTTTTTAAGTATCCAAAACTAACCCAACTATCATTGCCAGGAACAAATTCACCATTTAAGCGTATGTCTAAACCATAAGCATAGGCATCGGTAACATTATCGGCACGATATCGGATACGAACATTGTCTACAGAATAAGCATTAACATCAGATAAGTCTTTATAATATAATTCTGTAGTTAGTTTAAATGGACGTTCCCATAGTATAAAACTGTAGTCATTTCCCGCAACAAGGTGAATAGACTTTTGAGCTTTTACATTCGGATTTATTTGTCCGTCGTAACCACGTAGTTCTTTATAAAATGGAGGTTGAGAATACCATCCTCCTGAAATTCTAAAAAGCATGTCTTTTTCCCAATCTGGTTTTATAGCAAATTGTGCTCTTGGGCTAAAAATAAATTGGTTATCACTACTACTAGTAGCTGTTTTTACTTTCCAAGTTTGTCCTCTCACTCCAATATTCATCCAAACCTGATGATCGCCCCAGTTTGTTTTTCTACTAAATTGAACAAATCCTGATAAACGATTAATATCTACTTCGTTTTCTGCTCTAACATTTCTAAAAGGTTCAATAGGTCCAGTAAAAGGTTGGTAAGGTTGATTATTTCCTGTATGATGAGGTGGGCGTACCGAAAATCCTAACGAGTCGATTACTTCCCATTCACGTATACGGTCTTTAATGTTTTCTGTTTGGTATTTTATTCCTGCTCTCCACTCATTTTTTCCATCTTTTAGTGTTGCTCTAAGTTGAACATTACTAATCAACGCGTCTAAATCGTTACGAGCGTGATTGATTTGTGATCCTATTCCTTGAGAAAATTGTACTTCGCCAAAACTTTCTGAACCTATATTACTATCAACTTCTCCTAAGTTATAAGAAGCAGCAATATCAAAATGTTCTTCTTCTTGGGTGTTAAATGAAGAAACTGTTCCTGTAATTTTTAAGTTTTCGTTGGCTTGATATTCCGCAGAAAAAGCTCCGAAAAGTGTTTTAAACTGATCTATTTCTTGCCCTTGATAAAACACAATCAACTCTAAAGGATTGGCAAGGGTACCAAAACGGGTTTTTCTCGTTAATGGTTTGTAGTTATAATCGTTTAAAGAGAAGTTACTTAATAAATTTAAGGTAAGTTTATTAGTTGCTTTGTACGATAAAAAAGTTTGTACATCTGTAAAACGAGGTCTAAAATTAACTTCTACCTGTTTACTATTTACAAATAAGCTATTGTCTCGATAACGAACACCCACAATTGCACTTAGTTTATTGTTTAAAAAAGTGTCTTCAATAGAAAAACTTCCTCCCAATAAACTTAAGTCTAATTTGGCAGCAAAATCTTTAGGCTTTCTATAAGTAATGTCTAAAACAGAAGAAAGTCTATCTCCATATTTTGCTTGGAAACCTCCTGCCGAAAAATTAATATTTTGTACTAAATGTGGATTTATAAAACTCAATCCTTCTTGTTGTCCTGAACGAATTAAAAAAGGACGGTATACTTCAATTCCATTTACATACACTAGGTTTTCATCAAAATTACCTCCGCGAACATTGTATTGGGTACTTAGTTCATTGTTATTACTAACTCCAGGAAGCGTCATTAAAATATTTTCTACTCCAGCATTGGCACCTAAAATAGTCGTTGCTTTTTTTGCTTCTATTTTAGTAATTCCTTGAGCTTCTTTTTTTAGATTCTTTATAACTACTTCTTCTAATTCTTGGGATTTGAAATTTAAAGTAGGAGAGTAGTTAAAAACTTTTCTACCTCTTGAAGTAAACTTTTTTACAACTGATTTATACGATACATGACTAAAAGTTACCGCAACCGTTTTTCGCATAGGAATGGTAAATTTATAAGTACCATCAGCTTTAGTAGTTGTACCTTTTGATAAGTAGGAAATTGCTACTCCTTCAATGGGGATATTATATTTGTTTGTAATTTTTCCTTTTACAATCACTGTTTTTTGTGCAAAAACTAATGAAGGGAACAGTAGTAATAAAAGTAGTTTTCTCAAGGGTTTTATAATTTATTTTTTTTGAAAAATGTAGCAGAAAAAGTTTTAGTATTTCCCACATTATCAGATACTACAAGTTTAAAAAGATGTTTGCTACCTACCAACTTTTTATCGGAAAAATCGTAAGTAAGGATGCCTTTTTTATGGTTGTATTCCATTAAAACCCACTTACCATCTATGGTTGCACGATAATTTTTTATTCCTGATTCGCGATCTTTTATTCTTAACTTTAATGTTTTGTTTTTAGAAATCCATTGCCCATCTTTAAAATTATAAGATTGGATGGTTGGTTTTACCTTATCGAATAATAATGTATAATCTCCTAATACTTTGGTGGTGGTAAACACCTTATCAATTCTTTTTCTAGTTGAAACGTGTCTTGGATATTTTGGATTGGTAACATTTGCAATATATACATGTTGTTTTTGCTCTTCATTTAAAAATGATGTTTCAAACGTTAATGTATATCTTTTGTCAAGAGGAATGGTTGGGTTATGAATTTTAGCAATTCCATTGTCTAAAGAAAAATCAATAAAGCAATCTTCATAGAATGTGTTTTTAGGAAAAGCAATGGTTATATTTTTGTGCGTAAACTTATTAAAGTCTTTGGCTATTACTTTGTAATTAGTAGTATCTTTTTGTTTGAAAACTAAATTACTTTCTACTCCTTTTACAGGAATAGTTAACGAAGATGTATTGTTTTTAAAGTCTTTGGCAATAATCTCAATATTGTAACTAGCTCCGTTTTCGATATTTATTTTTCCATTGTTTACTAAGTCTTCATAAAGATTTAGTCTGTTAGCTTCTACTTTATGAGTTTTTTGAACTCTATTCTTATAGGTTTTGTAATGTTCATAATCAATTAATAAGTTGATGTATTTACTTTCAGCAAAAGAAAAAGTTTCAACATCGTGGTAATAAACTCTACTACCATTTACTTTCATTTCTAAACTATAAATACCGTTTTTATTTAAGGCCCCATTTAATCTGTCAAAAACACTAATTCCAAAACCAATTACACCGCTGGCATTAATACTTTCACTGATGAATTTATTGTCTCCTATACTTTTAAACGATATGAGAGTTTTTAATGAGGAATTATTAATACGAGAATTATCATTAAGTGGATAGGCGATTAATTTTTTTATACTTGGACTTTTATTGTCAGCCACAGTTAAACCAAAATGCATTGGGTTAATAATATGTTCGGTTTCTGTATTTCTTATCTCATAATGTAAATGAGGTCCTCCTGAACTTCCTGTATCACCAGTATAACCTATGATATCTCCTTTTTTTACAGGAAATTTTTCTGGTTTAGGAAAAAGGTTTCCTGTGTTATAGTTTTCTTTTTTATACTGTATAGCTTTTACATACTTCTGAATTTTTGGTGCATATTTTTTAAGATGCCCATATACAGTAGTATAACCATTTGGGTGTTTTACATATAAAGCTTTACCATAACCATATTGCTTTACTTTGATACGAGATACATATCCATCGGCAGGAGCATATATTGGAATTCCTTGTTTGCCTTGAGTTTTAATATCAATTCCAGAATGAAAGTGATTACTTCTTAATTCACCAAAAGTACCAGAAAGTATAATAGGAATTTTCAAAGGTGCTGAAAAATAGTTTTTTGGATATTGTTTTTGCG
This sequence comes from Tenacibaculum aiptasiae, assembly GCF_965221665.1. NCBI lineage: Bacteria > Pseudomonadati > Bacteroidota > Flavobacteriia > Flavobacteriales > Flavobacteriaceae > Tenacibaculum > Tenacibaculum aiptasiae. The sequence goes on along the minus strand of NZ_CBDCSN010000002.1, from coordinate 179,383 downwards.
CGTAGCTAAAACAAAAAACGAAGCTTAAAAAGAAAGAGAAAATAAATTTCAAATTATAACAGTTTTAAACAAAAATACTAAAATAATATCAAAGAGTTAGACGCTTAATTACTAGTGTTTTAGTAAAATATAGCAAAAGAGTTGCGATTTAAAATCTATATTAATAACTTTGTAGATATAGTTTTATTCTAAAAATTAAATGAGTAACCCTTTAGAAGCAGTTCATTTACTGGAAGATAAGTTGAAAAAACTACTTTCTTATTATGAATTTTTAAAAGAAGAAAATCAGGTTCTGCTTCAAAATAATGCTAAGTTACATATTTTATTAGAAGAGAAAGAGCAACAATTAAAAGCAAGAGATGAAGAATATAAATTGCTTAAAGTTGCAAAAACTATAGAAGGTAGTAACGAAAACACGAGAGAAACAAAACTCAAAATAAATGCTTTAGTTCGAGAGATTGATAAATGTATTACTCTTTTGAATTCATAAAAAGTTCTTTACATGGCAAAAATAAAGGTTAATGTAGTAATTGCTGGTAGAACGTATCCGTTAAGTGTGAAAGACACAAATGAAGAAGAAGGAATGCGTAAAGCTGCAAAAGACATTAATGAGTTGATTGCTAAGTTTGAACAAAATTATGCGGTAGCAGATAAACAAGATGTGTTGGCAATGTGTGCATTGCAGTATGCGTCTAAAGCAGAAATAGTATCATTAACAAATACTAAAGAAAATACCGAAGTATTACATAAAATAAATGAATTGACTAAGTTGTTAGAAGATCATTTATAACGTTCTTTAAAATACATAAATTTAATATTACTGCCTACATTAGTACATTGTTTGTTAAACTCAACACTATTTATTTAGAAAGGATGAGTCTTGGTTAGTAAAGCATGCCGATTTATTCGGATCCTTGATAAGCCAGTTAGTCCTAAACTTGTTTTTTGGAGTTTATAAAACCCTATTAATGTAGGTTTTTTTATACAATCAAATCAAAATTATGGAAGGAATATTATTCCCTGTATTAGCAGGGATTATAGGGGTAGCAATAGGGTTCTTTATTGCTAAAATGTTAGAGAGATCTAACGCTAATAAATTAATTCAAGAGACTAAGAAAGAAGCTAAGAATATTGTAAAAGAAGCGAGAGTAGAAGCAGATGCAATAAAAAAAGATAAAATATTACAAGCCAAAGAAAAGTTTATAGAATTAAAATCTGAACACGAAAAGGTAATTTTATCGAGGGAAAAGAAAGTTTCTGACGTAGAAAAGAGAATAAGAGATAAAGAAAGTCAAGTTTCTTCAGAATTAGATAAGAATAAAAAATTAAATAAATCACTTGAGAAAAAAGCAGGGGATTTAGATTATAAATTAGACTTTTTAGATAAAAAAGAAACTGAATTAGATAAGCTTCACAAGCGTCATGTAGAAATGCTAGAGCAAATCTCAGGTTTGTCTGCTGAAGACGCTAAAACAGAATTAGTAGCTTCGTTAAAAGATGAAGCTAAAGCTGATGCAATGTCTTTTGTACAAGACACTGTAGAAGAGGCAAAAATGACAGCTCAACAAGAAGCTAGAAAAGTTGTTTTAAATACTATTCAAAGAGTAGGAGTAGAACAGGCTGTAGAAAACTGTGTGTCTGTATTTAACTTAGAATCTGATGATGTTAAGGGGCGAATCATTGGTAGAGAAGGACGTAACATACGTGCCTTAGAAGCTGCTACTGGAGTTGAAATTATTGTTGATGATACACCAGAAGCAATCATTTTATCTTGTTTTGATCCAGTTCGTAGAGAAATTGCTCGTTTATCAATGCATAAATTGGTAACTGACGGAAGAATTCACCCAGCAAGAATTGAAGAAATTGTAAAGAAGACCGAGAAGCAAATTGGTCAAGAAATCATAGAAGTTGGTAAGCGTACCGTTATTGATTTAGGAATTCATGGATTACACCCTGAGTTAATTAAAACTGTAGGGCGTATGAAATACCGTTCTTCATATGGACAAAATTTATTACAGCACTCTCGTGAAGTAGCTAACCTTTGTGGTATTATGGCTGCTGAGATGGGATTGAATGCTAAAGCAGCTAAAAGAGCTGGTTTATTACACGATATTGGTAAGGTGCCAGAAACAGAAAGTGAATTGCCACACGCATTATTAGGAATGCAATGGGCTGAGAAATATGGTGAAAAGCCAGATGTATGTAACGCAATTGGAGCACACCACGATGAAATTGAAATGAAGAGTTTATTATCGCCAATAGTACAAGTATGTGATGCTATTTCTGGAGCTAGACCAGGTGCTCGTAGACAAGTATTAGATTCTTATATTCAACGTTTAAAAGATTTAGAAGACATCGCTTTTGGATTTAATGGAGTTCAAAAAGCTTATGCAATTCAAGCTGGACGTGAATTAAGAGTTATGGTTGAGAGTGCTAAAGTAAACGATGCTAAAGCTGCTGAGTTATCATTTAATATTTCGCAAAAAATTCAAAATGATATGACGTATCCAGGGCAAGTTAAAGTAACTGTAATACGAGAAACAAGAGCTGTTAATGTTGCTAAATAATTAATAGCTTAATCAATAAAAAAAGCCTCATCATTTGATGAGGCTTTTTTGTTATCTATTTCTTCTTGATTTTCCTTTTTGTTCTGGAGTTGCTTTGAAGTATAAATCGTCATTGTGATTTCTTCTTTGCTTACGTCTTTTAATAATTCTACTTCTCTTACCGATTTTTGCATTAGGTACTGCTCTGTAATAATAGAAGTCATTATCTTCTTTAAATTGACGGTAGTTTCTTCTAAAATTTCTCTTATAGAAATATACATCATCGTAATCAAAAACACCTCCGATATTAATATCAATATCTATGTTGTCATTATAATATACATCATCTCCACAGTACTCATCAAATTTTACATTTCCATAAAATCTTGGATTTCCCCAACGATCGTATCTAATTGTTAAATTACCGACTTTAGATAATTGTCCAAAACGATATCTTATATAAACACTACCAATTCGTTTTACATTTCCTCTGCTATCATAGTTTATAAAAGTATTACCTACACGTCTTACTCTACCTTTGAAGTCACGTTCAATTCTAACACCACGGTTTACTCTAGTACGTCTACCATAATAATCTACATATCTAGTGTTTTTATAGTGAGTGTTAAAGTCAAAATCACCATTTAAAAATACATGAAATTGCACACCTCTTTCTACGAAGGTAACTACATCATCATAGCGATTTGTAACCCCAATTTTGCTAGTTGATTTGTTTGTGTTATTAGCGTTTACTGTTGCTAATGACATGATTGCTAATAAAAAAAGTATCCCTGTTCTCATAATTGCTAATTTTAGGGTTATGCTTACTCTGTTCGCTTTTCGGCCTCCGCGTTTGATGTATAATTTTCAAAGAGCGTGCCAAAAAATAGTAGTAATTAATCATGATAGCTTTTTAATAGGGAATATGTGGTTTTATTTGATTGATAATGAGTTGTTTGATAAATTTTGCAAAAATATTTTATGAGTACTTGTAAAAAGCTCTATATTTATACGACACACTTGAAAATTTAGATTAACAAATGATTGATGCAATTGAGAAAAACTTACAAAGAGGAGTTAAGTTATTAAATTCTATTACCGATGAACAATATAGTAATAAGAATGTACCTCCTTACTATTCAAGTATAGGAGCAAATATGCGTCATATCTTAGATGTTTTTGCGTGCATTTTCAGTGGTTTAGATAGTAAATGTGTGGATTTTTCTAATAGAGAGCGTAATCAATTAGCGGAAGAAAAAACAGCAGCAGGTATAGAATATTTTAATAGTGTAATTTGTCAATTACATTCATTGAATCCTGCTGATTTTAATAAAATTATTTCTGTTACTGATGATTTGGGAACTGGTAAAGTAACTACTAATTATACTTTAGCGAGTGCTTTGGCTCAAGCTCATAGTCATGCAATACATCATTTTGCAAGTATTGGTTTTATTATTAACCAATTAGATATAGAACTACCTGATCCTGATTTTGGTTATAATCCAACAACACCTAAGAGAGCTGTCTCTTAAGTGTTGCATTTGTTTTATCTTTGGATATATACCCATCCTTTTTGTGTTTTACTTAATGTATCGTTACCAAACTTTAAAGTATAGAAGTAAGTTCCAACTGGTAAATCATCGTTAGCATTTACTGTAGCTCTTCCAGAAGACTTTCCATTCCAATCGTTTTTATAGTCAGATGTTTTATAAACTAGATTTCCCCATCTGTTGTAAACTTCTAATTCGCTTTTGTTATACTGCTCTAATCCTTCGAATACTAAAGTTTCGTTAGTGCTATCTCCATTAGGAGTGAATATAATGTTTACATCATCTAATTTTCCATTAGCTACACCAGCACCTATAGTGATGATTTCATAATCATTAGGAATAAACTCGTTTGAAGTTACCTGACCAGAAGTTAAGTTACCTGATACATTACTACTTCCAAGATCCACCCATTTGTTTTCAGTTTTACTCCAACCTACAACTTTTAATTCTTCTACGTTATTAGTTATAGCTGTAATATCACTTTGACTATCCCAAGTTAATGTAACTGTTGTTTTGTTAGTTCCTTTTAAGTTCCAAAATTCAACTTGACTAATGTTTTCTATAAAAGCTTGCTTTTGATTTGTAACAAAAGTTTGAGCAAAAGTATTTGGTGAATTAGGGTCTTCGTTAAAATAAGCTCCTTTAAAAGTAGTGTTTTGGTTTTGAGCAGGAACAATCATTGGTCTTAATTTGTTGCCAGCTCCAATAGGGAAAACAAATTCTTCAGTACCAGAAACAGAAGCATAACCATCAACATGTCTGTTATCATCTTCACCAGCATAAAAATCATGTTGAATAAAATCTAAAGAAACATTAGCATTTGATTTTGGAGTAACAACCTTTCCATTTATAAAGCTTAATTCATTAGTTACTCCTAAAGAGTTTTTAAGCTCTACATTATTAGTAGCATCTATTTCTATATTTTGAAAAGTAGCTTTGTTGCTTCCAGAAACAGTTATTGTTTCATTATTACTGTAAAAACCAGCTAAACCTTCGTTGTTATTGTCAAGAGTACCATCATTAGTTAAATCAGTATGAAAACCAATGTTAGCGTTTGTGTGCATTTTTACATTACCAAAGTTGTGAAATGCAGTTTGAGCACCTACAGAATATGTAAATAATAATACGGCTATTTTAGTTATTGTTTTCATAATTATTGATTAAAAAGGTTGTTGTTATGTAAATGTTTCTTTGTATTTACACTTCAAAGATGCTTCAAATCAATAAGGATTGATGGCGGTTTTAGTTGAACTGTGTTTTTCTACCGATTAGTGAATTTGACTAGAAAAATCAAGGTCAAAAAAATACCATTTAACGTACGTTAAATGGTATTCATATAAGTTTTAAATATTTTAAAATTATGTTGAAGTTGTTCTATCTCTGAATATAAACCCAACCTTTTTGTTTTTTACTTAATGAATCATTACCAAACTTTAAAGTGTAGAAATAAGTTCCAACTGGTAAATCATCGTTAGCATTTACTGTAGCTCTTCCAGAAGACTTTCCATTCCAATCGTTTTTATAGTCAGATGTTTTATAAACAAGGTTTCCCCATCTGTTATAAATTTCTAATTCACTTTTGTTATACTGCTCTAATCCTTCAAATACTAAAGTTTCGTTAGTGCTATCTCCATTAGGAGTGAATATGATGTTTACATCATCTAACTTTCCATTAGCTACACCAGCACCTATAGTGATGATTTCATAATCATTAGGGATAAACTCATTAGAAGTTACTTGTCCAGAAGTTAAGTTACCTGATACATTACTACTTCCAAGATCCATCCATTTGTTTTCAGTTTTACTCCAACCAACAACTTTTAATTCTTCTACATTATTAGCAATAGCTGTAATATCACTTTGACTATCCCAAGTTAATGTAACTGTTGTTTTGTTAGTTCCTTTTAAGTTCCAAAATTCTAATTGACTAATGTTTTCTATAAAAGCTTGCTTTTGATTTGTAACAAAAGTTTGACTTAAAGTAGTTGGTGAATTAGGATCTTCGTTAAAATAAGCTCCTTTAAAGGTAGTGTTTTGGTTTTGAGCAGGAATAATAATTGGTCTTAATTTGTTATCAGCTCCAATAGGAAAAACAAACTCTTCAGTACCAGAAACAGAAGCATAACCATCAACATGTCTGTTGTCATCTTCACCAGCATAAAAATCATATTGAATAAAATCTAAAGAAACATTAGCATTTGATTTTGGAGTAACAACCTTTCCATTTATAAAGCTTAACTCATTAGTTACACCTAAAGAGTTTTTAAGTTCTACATTATTAGTAGCATCTATTTCTACATTTTGAAAAGTAGCTTTGTTGCTTCCAGAAACAGTTATTGTTTCATTATTACTATAAAAACCAGCTAAACCTTCATTGTTATTGTCAAGAGTACCATCATTAGTTAAATCAGTATGAAAACCAATGTTAGCGTTTGTGTGCATTTTTACATTACCAAAATTGTGAAATGCAGTTTGAGCACCTACAGAATATGTAAATAATAATACGGCTATTTTAGTTATTGTTTTCATAATTATTGATTTAAAATGGTTGTTGTTATGTAAATGTTTCTTTGTATTTACACTTCAAAGATGCTTCAAATCAATAAGGATTAATGGAGGTTTTAGTTGAACTGTGTTTTTCTACCGATTAGCGAATTTGGCTAGAAAAATCATGGTCAAAAAAATACCATTTAACGTACGTTAAATGGTATTCATATAAGTTTTAAATATTTTAAAATTATGTTGAAGTTGTTCTATCTTTGAATATAAACCCAACCTTTTTGTTTTTTACTTAATTTATCTTGGCCAAACTTTAAAGTATAGAAATAAGTTCCAACAGGTAAATCATCATTAGAGTTTATTGTAGCTCTTCCCGAAGATTTTCCATTCCAATCGTTTTTATAGTTAGATGTTTTATAAACAAGGTTTCCCCATCTGTTATAAATCTCTAATTCGTTTCTATTGTATTGTTCTAATCCTTCAAATACTAAAGTTTCGTTAGTGCTATCTCCATTAGGAGAAAAGATAATATTTACGTCGTCTAATTCACCGTCAGGAACACCAGCACCTATAGTGATGATTTCATAATCATTAGGGATAAACTCGTTTGAAGTTACTTGACCAGAAGTTAAGTCTCCAGATATATTACTACTTCCAAGGTCCATCCATTTGTTTTCAATCTTGCTCCAACCAACAACTTTTAATTCTGCAACATTGTTAGCTATAGCAGGAATATCACTTTGGTTATCCCAAGTTAATGTAACTGTTGTTTTGTTTGCTCCATTTAAATCCCAAAACTCAAGTTGACTAATGTTTTCTATAAAAACTTGCTTTTGGTTTGTTAAAAAGGTTTGAGCAAAAGTAGTTGGTGAATTAGGGTCTTCGTTAAAATAAGCTCCTTTAAAGGTAGAATTTTGATTTTGAGTAGGAATAATCATTGGTCTTAATCTATTGTCGTCACCAATAGGGAAAACAAATTCTTCAGTTCCAGAAACAGAAGCATAACCATCAATATGCCTGTTGTCATCTTCACCAGCATAAAAATCATGTTGAATAAAATCTAAGGATATACTAGTGTCCGATTTTGGAGTGATAACTTTTCCGTTTATAAAGCTTAACTCATTAGTTATTCCTAAAGAGTTTCTAAGTTCTAAATCATTATTAGTATCTATTTCTACGTTATAAAAGATAGCTTTATTATTTCCAGATACTATTCTTGTTTCATTATTGCTGTAAAAACCAACTAATCCAACATTGTCATCATCAAGAGTACCATCATTAGTTAAATTAGTATGAAACCCAATACTAGCATTAGTATGCATTTTTACATTACCAAAATTGTGAAATGCAGTTTGAGCACCTACAGAATATGTAAATAATAATATTGTTATTTTAATTATCGTCTTCATAATACCACTGTATTAAATCTTCATTTAGTTAAAAACCACATGGTTGTCGTTTTATAACTGTCCTCATTACACTGTGATGCATAATTCCTACTTACACTTCAAAATTGCCATGAATCAATTAAGTTTGATACATAGATTAGTTGAAGTATATCTTTCTTCTGGCTAGTGGATTCGTCTTTTGAATAAGGTTTTACTGTTTTTTAACGTACGTTAAAAGATGTTTCAGTTAGATTTCAACTGAATTTAAGTTAACACAAAGCATATAAAATAATTATGATAACACCCGCATATTATTATAGTTGTTCTATATACTCTCAGACGAAAATATTTTAATAGTTAGATAAACTATTATTGAAGTAGTAGTAGGTTTCTGTGCATTAAATGTTATAATTTTTTTAAGAGGATTAAACTTTTAATTTTGAAGCTGCAAAAGTAATGTGTTTTTTTGAGACTCTTACGCTTTTATTTGTTAAAATTTTGTTTAACTAATAGATTATTAATTAGTTAAGTTTGTGTATTGTGTAGTTGATGCTAAAAAATATGTTTATTTGTAAGCTGTATAAATCACTAATAAACTTTCGTTTAAAACATCATTTCTCCTTGCAGTAGATCCTATTGTTCCCAAAGAATAGGCTACATTAAGTCTAAATCCATTAGATAAAAAAGTATTTAAAGAAGCAGTAATCTTCCCTAAATCATCACCGTTTTGACTTCCATATCTAATTCCTATACAATTTGAATTAGAAGCATAACGAGAAATGTCATTTATCGAATTTCCGTGTCCCCCAACATAGATAACTTGTTGTGTAAAAGGCGCCCCAGTGTCTCTTACAAAACCATTCATTGTCCCGAATGAATTATTAATCCATGCATTGTTGTTTCCAACCCCATTATCATTATCAATATTAGCTGACTCAATATTTGCGTGAGCTGTAAATGTTATTTGTGAAGGTTGAAAAGGTAGTCCTGTTATATCTTGTGTAAATGTAGCTGAACCTCCGCCAGGACCGTTAATAATAAATGAACCGACAAAAACAGTAGGGCCTAAATAAACTCCTCCGTTTGCTCCTGTAGTTATTTGATTATCAGTTTCAGCTGCAATTAATTCTTTCTTTTCAACAACACCAGTTGCTGTTGCTGTTAAAATATTATTATTAGTGGTAACTGTAGAGATGTCCCTCACCCTAAGTTTACCATTAACATCTAAACGCTCTGTAGGTGCGTCAGTGTTTAAACCAACATGTCCGTTGTTGTTTAAAATGTTGAATGTTTCATCATGCCAAGTGCCATCGTTTCTAGTGATGTAAAAGGCATCAGTATTTCTTCTTCCGAAAGCAAATTTAGCTACTCCAGCGTTTTCAAATGTAAAGGTGTTAAATCCACCATCTGTATCATTGAAATTAATATCAGGCTCTGTCCCTTGAACACGAATAATTCCAATACCATCAGCTAAGTCTCTGCTAATATGAAGAGGACTTGTAGCTCCTACTATCCCTAAGCCGACATACTGGTTTGATTGGTTTATTCTCATAGCCTCTATATTGTTTGTTCTAAATGCTAAATCTTGTCCATCGCTGGTTCCTAGGAAGTTAGTCGTAGGATTTGTTCCTCCATTACCAGCTAATGACCAAAAATTATTAGCAAATGATAACCAAGTTGTACCATCCCATATTTTTATGGTATTTGGTGTTGTACTTGTATCGAACCAAATATCATTTTCTACTGCAACTGGAGTAGGGGTGTTTGGGTCTGTTGCAGAGGTATAAACATTGTTATTATTTACTGTATTTACCGTTCCTTTTTTATCAACTACATTAATTTCTTGTGATTGAATTGAAAAAGAAAATGTTAACAATAAAATTGTAACTATAAACTTTATTATGTTACTAGAGTGAGTCATAAATTTTTTAAACAATGTTTGTTTTAATGATTATTAAATAAATTAAATTCCCCAAAATGTGATTGCATTTTGTTCTATTTCTTGTATTTGTGCCGTTGAAATATCTCTGTTGTACATTATAAATTCTGTAAAACTAGTTCTTGCATGATTTCCTGTTTGATTACCATTGGCCCATCCAATTGTAAAATCTTCCGTTCGGGTACATCTACCATTATTATAAACTCCATTAAATCGCTGTGTTCCCCCAGAACGAGCAATTGTATTGGTGTTTGTTTTCATAAAAGTATATATTTCCCAAACATTATTGTTTGAATTATTGATAAAAGAACGTGTAGCATTACAACAAACACCAGGGTCAAAATAAAGCCTTCCATTACCCCAATTTATGTGAGTGGCCCATCTATTGGCGTTAGTTAATACACCAAAAGAGTGTTGATAGTTATTTGTAGCCCTTGCTATTGTAATCACAGTTCCTTCATCTCCAGCATTTGTTACATCCTGTATTCCGTTAGGAGTATCAATGACCAAATGGTCATTTGATCCATCTCCTTGAAAATAAGGATTACCAGTGTTTGGATAAAATCGAGGCTGTCGATTTCTTGTTGTTTGAATAGCATCTCTTCCTAATCCACTTTGATCGTACCATGTATGGATAAAAACATTGCTTCCTCCTCGCCAAGCATTTATGGCTGCTATGTCTACAATATCATTATCTCCCCATGTAAAGTCCTGTTCAGCGTTATCTCCAGCTCTTCTTAGTCTAACTAAAGGACCATTATAGTCGCTTTCAATAACTCTCATCGAAAAAGCAAAACTAATATTTCCTAAATTTTCATCAAGTATATGATGAGGCTTCATTGTAGGAAAGTTATTGTATTTTACTATTTGACTGTAAGTAAAGGAGTAAATACAACAAAAAAACAATAAAATAATTTTTTGTTTAATCATAATATTTGATTTATCTCCTTAGGTCTCCTGTTAAATGAAAAGTATTAGTGCTTGTTGCTACTAATCCAGCACCAGCATCTCTGCCTGCAGTAATAAACCTTGAAAGTCTATTTAAAACAGTAACTCCTCCAGCTCCACTGATAGTAACTCTTCCGTTACCTGTTTGGTAAATACTTATGTTATATCCAATAGGTAAACCTGTAGGTACTGTAAGTGTAACGTTTGAAGCACTATTAAATGTAATTACTTTTCCGTTGTCTGAAGCAACTAATGTGTAATTTGAAGTTTTATTAACTACTGAAGCTAAATTTAAATCTACCCAGTCTGTTCCGGTACTTGTTGAAGATAAGACTTGACCAGATGTTCCTTCATCTCCATCTTTATCTTTAAAGGTTCCGTCTAATTGCATGTTGTTTGTAATATGCAGACTCTCATTGGGAGTATTGTTGCCAATTCCTAATCGGTTGTTGGTATTGTCCCAAAATAGATTAGTGTTGTTTTCAGTAAGTTTACCGTCTGTTCCCGCAAAAAATATAGAACCTGTTGTGCCGGTATGTGCTATGTCTACCCACGCTGTACCGTTCCATATATTTATTGAATTTGGATTAGTACTAGTGTTAATCCAAATATCGTTTTCTACTGCTACAACTGTAGGTGTATTAGGGTCTGTTGTAGCTGTAAATACATTGTTGTTGTTAATGGCTTTTATAGTTCCTTTATTGTCAACTACACTAACTTCTTGAGCATTGATTTTTAAAGAAAAAAAAATCAATGCCAAAGTTGTTAGAGTCAATTTTAGAAAACTACTATTAACCATTAAAAATTATTATTTAATGTATTGAATTTCTACAATATCACCAGCGTACATTGGTAAATCAGTAGCACTATATGTAATTGTAACAGTATCAGCAGTAACTGAAAAATCAGTTCCAAATCTTAACTTTACACCATTTCTATACACAAATAATTTTGCAGCGGTTGTAAGAGCTGTTAAAGTAGGTAATCCAGTAACAGTAATGTCTACATCAGCAGTTGCATTAGCAGCTTGTGTGTAGTCTACTCTAATACCATCAACTTTTAATAAATCTGATAATTGCATTTTTTGAACCGCTCCAGTAGCTTCATCTCTAATTAATACAGTAAATCCTGTACCAACATTACCGTGAGCTTCACGATCTACAGCATTAGTAGAAGCAGTAGTAACATCTGTAACTAATTGTAAACCATCTAAAGCAAATTCTTTAGCAGCATCAGCTGTAATATAGGTGTTATCAGTTAATACACCTCCTAATTGCCAAGTAGTTACTACACCACCAGAAGGAGTTGTATTTGTGAATGAAGTTAAACCATTAACAGCTTGTAAATACTTAATAGTACCTTTGTTGTCTACTAATTTTACAGCAGTATTTGATGAGTTTAACGTAGCATCCGCTTGTTTAGTAATATCACCTGTTGTTGTCTGTGCATTCACAGTACCAATAGCTAATAAACCAATGGCGGCTAATGCTAATTTAAATTTGTTCGTAATTGTCTTCATAATTGTTTTAAGATTTATATATAGGGTTTAATAAAATTGAACTATTCTTATCTGATCACCCTGATAGCATACTGCTTCAGGTTCTATTTCTATAGTTGTATTATTTACAACAGTAAAATCTATTCTTATTCCGTTTCTGTAAACATTTACTTTTTTAGAATCGCTTATAAGTATAGATGGGGTAAATTGTAATTGTCCGTCTGTGGCAACTATTTCAGTAACTTCTTCTCTAAAGAAACCTGAAGAAGGTACTTTTCTTAATTGCCCTGTGGTTTTATTAACAGTTACTATGTCGTCTTGAGTTGTGTCTCCGTCCTGTAAACCTATGATTGAAAGTGTGTTTACAGCAGATGCTTCTATAATTGTTGGTTTGATTAAAACGCCACCTAGTTCTATTGTTGTTCCAGAACCATTTGTTGTAGCAGCTAATCCGTTATTTGCATTAATATTTAAACTTGTACCAGAACCACTACCAGCAGCCACCCAATTTGTCCCGTTGTATGCATAAATCCTACCATTACTTTGGTCTACGTATACATCACCTGCTATAGGTGTTAAAGAAGGATTGAAAAGAGGAGGTCCATTACCTCTTGTTGGGTTAGAATCTATTCTAATCCATGTGGTTCCATTCCAGATACTAACCGCATTATTTTTTGAACTGTCAATCCAAAAATCACCTGTGTTGTTACTAGTTGGAGCTGTTCCAGAAGTTGTTACATTTATTCCAGTACTAGTTCCATTATTACACAAGTTTTCCCAAGTAGTCCCATTGAAAAAGAAAACACACTTCACATCGGTATTATATACTAATGCACCTTCAAGTGGCGTTATGCTATTCATAACAGAAGTACTAACTCTACTAATTACTAAAACTTTATCTGGACTTTCTAATTCTAATACAGAACTTGGATGTATAATCGAAGGATTGTCCCCAATTTTTACTTGAGCGTAAAAAGGGATTTGAATGATAAGGAGAAGTATTAAAGAGATTTTTACCTTCATACTTTTGGGGGTTAGTATTACAATAATAACTAAATTTTTTGTTAAAAAAAAATAAATTTAACCAGAAAAACCTTGTTTTATTCTTTTGACACAGAGTTTTTTAAAAGGTCACAAAGGTACATTAACTTTTGTTTAATTTAGCAATATATTTAGTATAATTGACTAGTTTTTTAACGTCTTTAAGTAAACCTATTGTTGTTCTGTATGGTACGTTTTTTTGATCGTGATTATATCTTGCTATTTTGTTTAATTGTGTCCAATGTTTTCTAATTTCTTTTAATGCTTGAAAGTAATTAATGTTCTCTGAATCGTAGATATGAGTAGGCTCTGCTAAAATTCCATTTAGTTCAAGGATTTTAAACTTTCCATTTTCTACATCACTAAAAGAATTGTATTTAAGGTCTAATCTTCCATAGAACCAATCGTTAGATTGATTGTTTAATTTATTGAAAGTAGCCTCGAGTTTTTCTGAAATAAGATGATTTCCGTTGATAAAACGAGTTCCTTTCGAATGATTTCCAATAGATGATAATTTTATCTTTTCACCTTTTGAAATGATTTTTTGTAAACCTATATTCTTTGAATTTTCTTTAACTAATTCTAAATAAATTTTAGCTCTATTATCTTTTTTTATGAGTTCTTCGATAGTAGATGTTCCATCACCAATAACATGTAAAAATTCTTTTAAAGTAATAGAGGTAATTTTGCCTTTTTTCTCATTAGGTAATCGATGATAAAAGATTCCACATTCATTTTCTTCAGTTAAAAACTCTTGAATTAAAATGTCTATTGGGTACTTTTTTAAATAGCTAATTAAATTGTCTTTATTCTCAATTTTCTTAACTAATAGGCCTCTAAAACCAATATCAGGCTTAGCTATTAAAGGATATGTTATTTTGCTATTATTAACTGCTTTTAAAGTGTCTTCTATATTTGAATTAGCCTTATGAAATATCGTTTTTGGTAAATATTCCTGAGGTAATAATTGAAGTGTTTTGTATTTAGATTCTGTTCCAATTCCAGAATTTTCAATACCAGGGTTTGTTGCTGTGTAGAAAACTAAACTACCAGCTTTTACTCCATGATAAAAAGCAAAAGGGATGTTAGGAATATAGAACATGTAAAAAGGCCAATGTTCCCAATTTAAGAGCTTTGTTAATTTGATATTTGACTTCAATTTATTTTTGAAATAGATTGTCTAAGAAAGCTTTTATAGTTTTAAACCCATAGTAAACGGTAAATAAAATTAAAAAACCACCTAGCGTTAGTAGTGTGTAGGCTATATAATTTTTAGGGCTCTCAGTAAAAACCCGTAAAGCTTTGAATCCAATACTTAAAACTATTGGAGATACAATTAATAATCCAAGTAGAATTAAGAATCGTTTTACTACTTTATCAAAAGTTGTAGTTTTAGTCATTGTCAAAATTTTTAATAGCTTCTTTTACACTTCCATATTTTTCTAGTAACTGACTTGCCTTTTTTTTGTCGATGTTTAGTTCAGAAACTAACATGTTTTCTCCACGATTTACAAGTTTGTTGTTAGACAATTGCATGTTAACCATTTTATTGCCTTTTACTTTTCCAAGTTGAATCATGGTAGCAGTTGAAAGCATGTTTAAAACTAATTTTTGAGCTGTTCCTGCTTTCATTCTAGAGCTTCCTGTGACAAATTCTGGTCCTACAACAACTTCTACAGGAAATTTAGCTGTTAATGCTAAAGGGCTTTTTTCGTTACAAGTAATACAGCCTGTGACTATATTGTTTTCATTACATTTTTCTAAGGCTGAAATTACATAAGGAGTGGTTCCAGAAGCGGCGATACCAATTACAATATCTTTTTCTGAAATGTTGTAATCAACTAAATCTAACCATCCTTGTTTTGTTGAATCTTCTGCAAACTCTACAGCTTTTCTAATAGCTATATCTCCACCAGCAATTAAACCAACTACTAAATCATGAGATACACCAAAAGTTGGAGGGCATTCACTAGCGTCAACAATTCCTAAACGACCACTAGTCCCAGCACCTATATAAAATAATCGTCCACCTTCTTTTAATTTTAAAACTATTTGTTCAGTTAGTTTTTCAATTTGTGGTAATGATTTTTCTACAGCTAAAGGTACGGTTTGATCTTCCTTATTTATATTGAATAATAATTCAGAAATATTCATTTTTTCTAAATCATTATAATTAGAATCTTGTTCTGTTGTTTTGGTGAATTTCATAATTCAAATTTACTAATTATAAACTTTTGAAAGCTATAAATGTAAAGCTATTTATAGATGTTTAAATAGAAGATAGGGGAGAAGGTTAGAAGTATTGTGTTTAAATAAAAAAAGCAGATGAAATCTCATCTGCTTTTAAATTTATTTATTGCTGTGTTATTAAATACTAGCTAAAATAGTATTTAATGTTTCACTTGGACGCATAACATCGTCAGCTAGGTTATCAGTAGGTTCGTAGTATCCACCAATATTAACTTCTTTACCTTGAACTGAGTTTAATTCATTTACAATTGTATCTACATTTGCAGCTAATTTTTCTGCTACAGGGATAAATTGAGTTTTCAATTCGGTATCTTTATCTTGAGCAGCTAATGCTTGTGCCCAGTACATACCTAAATAAAAATGAGAACCTCTATTGTCTAGTTCACCAGTTCTTCTTGAAGGTCCTTTTTTATTGTCAAGTAATTTATCAGTAGCGTCATCTAGCGCTTCTGCTAATACTTTTGCTTTACTATTATTGTTTGTTTCTCCTAAGTGTTCTAAAGAAACAGCTAAAGCTAAAAATTCACCTAAAGAATCCCAACGTAAGTGGTTTTCTTCAACTAATTGTTGAACGTGTTTAGGAGCAGAACCTCCAGCACCAGTTTCAAATAAGCCTCCACCATTCATTAAAGGAACAATAGAAAGCATTTTAGCAGATGTACCTAATTCTAAAATAGGGAATAAATCTGTTAAGTAATCACGTAATACGTTACCAGTAACAGAAATAGTGTCTTTTCCTTCTTTTACTCTTTCTAAAGTATATTTAGTAGCTTCTACTGGAGATAATATTTTTATTTCTAAACCAGTTGTATCGTGGTTTGGTAAATATTTTTCTACTTTTTTAATAATTTCAGCATCATGTGCTCTGTTTTTTCCTAACCAGAAAACAGCAGGTGTTTGAGTAGCTTTAGCTCTTGTTACAGCTAACTTTACCCAATCCTGAATTGGAGCGTCTTTAGTTTGACACATTCTCCAGATATCACCCTCTTCTACATTGTGCTCTAATAAAACAGCTCCGCTAGCATCAATTACTTGAACCTTACCGTTAGAAGCAATTTGGAAAGTTTTATCGTGAGAACCGTATTCTTCAGCTTTTTGAGCCATTAAACCAACATTAGGAACTGTTCCCATTGTTGTTGGGTCAAAAGCACCATTTTTTATACAGAAATCGATAGTTTCTTGATATAATCCAGCATAAGAACTATCAGGAATTACAGCTTTAGTATCTTGTTGTTTTCCTTCTTTGTTCCACATTTGTCCTGAAGTACGAATCATTGCTGGCATAGAGGCATCAATAATAACATCAGACGGAACATGTAAGTTGGTAATTCCTTTATCAGAGTTAACCATAGCTACATCTGGGTTGTTAGCATAAATAGCATCGATGTCAGCTAAGATTTCAGCTTTTTTATCAGCTGGTAATTCTTCAAGATTACTTAATAGGTTTCCAAATCCATTATTTACATCTACACCAATTTCTTCAAAAGTTTGCCCGTGTTTAGCAAATAAGTCTTTAAAGAAAACACGAACAGCGTGACCAAAAATGATAGGATCTGAAACCTTCATCATTGTAGCTTTCATGTGTAAAGAAAATAATAATCCTTTTTCTTTAGTATCTTTTACTTGTTCTTCTAAGAAAGTTAATAAAGCTTTTTTGCTCATTACTGAAGCGTCAATTACTTCTTCTGCTAATAATGAAACTTTCTCTTTTAAAACAGTTTTGTTTCCGTTTGCATCTGTATGAACAATTTGTACATCAGTAGCTGTTGGAACTGTTGTTGATTTTTCACTGTGAGCAAAATCTCCATCAGTCATAGTTGCTACATGAGTTTTAGAGTCTGAACTCCATGCTCCCATTGAGTGAGGGTTCTTTTTTGCGTAATTTTTTACAGCTTTTGGAGCTCTACGGTCAGAATTACCTTCACGTAAAACTGGATTTACAGCAGATCCTTTAACTTTGTTGTAACGTGCTAAAATTGCTTTTTCTTCTTCTGTATTAGCTTCTTCTGGGAAATCAGGTAAAGCATACCCTAAAACCTGTAATTCTTTGATAGCAGCTTTTAACTGAGGTACAGAAGCAGAAATATTAGGTAATTTTATAATGTTAGCCTCAGGTTTCTTAGCTAAATCTCCTAAAAAGGCTAAAGCATCTTCTACTTTTTGCTCTTCTGTTAGATAATCTGAAAAGTTAGCAAGAATCCTTCCTGCTAAAGAAATATCTTTAGTTTCTATCTCTATGTTAGATGATTTTGTAAATGCCTTTACAATTGGTAAAAACGAACGTGTAGCTAACGCTGGAGCTTCATCCGTTTTTGTGTACATAATTTTAGCAGTCTTGTTCATGTTTATAGATAAAAAATTAAATTAATTTTGAAGTGATGCAAATTTAAGAATTCGGAATGAGTTTTTTGATGCTAAAATGTTATTAATTAGCTTGTTTTATTGCGAATTTGATAAAATAAAAAAAGAGAAAGCTGTTTTTGTTGTTAAAAACAAAAGCCATATCAAACAATTTCTTGTCTAACATGGCTTTCTTTTGAAATAGTATTTGCACTGACCTGTATTGCTACATCGTCAAATAAAACAGTGTTTATGTTATTTCCTTAGAAATTACTGCTTAACTATTTCAAATTGAAACATAACCTTATAAACATTCTATCTATAAAATTTAATGTTTCATTTTGCTTTTAACGAACTCTAAAGTTAAATGTATTTAATAATTACTTATAACCAAATAATTATAAATTATGAAATAACTTATAATTATTATTAAATTGATATTGTCTACTTGCTTTAAAGTGTTTAAAAGCTTTATATAAAGAACGTTACTTTATAAGTTTACTTTAAATGATTTTATAGTAGTAACTATATATTTTAATAATAAACTCACTTCAAAGATATGATATCATTTCTTTGAAGTGAAATATTTAACAGTTTAAATATCAACACGATATGAACGTAGGTTATTAACATTTGTGAATAAAAAAAGCACTCTGTTTAAACAGAGTGCTTTTAATTTCTTTTGGAAAGAGAAATTCTTAGTTTCTTCTTTCTTTAATTCTTGCTTTCTTACCAGTAAGACCTCTAAAGTAGTAGATACGAGCTCTACGAACTTTACCTCTCTTATTAACTTCAATTTTTTGAATAGCAGGTAAGTTTACAGGGAAAATACGTTCAACACCTATAGTACCAGACATTTTTCTGATAGTAAATGTTTCAGAAGTACCTGAACCTCTTTTTTGAATTACAACTCCTCTAAAGAACTGAGTACGTACTTTTTCTCCTTCTCTAATTTCGTAATACACTGTAATAGTGTCTCCAGCTGAAAATTCTGGTAATTCGTTTTTTGTTACAAATTCTTCTTGAACAAATTTTACTAAATCCATTTTAATAAATATTTATATGGTTGTATAAAAGCAACATTCACGATTTTCGTCAGAGGTTGATTTTGTGGCTGCAAATTTAAGACTTATTTTCTAATAATTAAACTCAATTGGTTAATTATTTTTTTGTTAGCATTTTTTGAAACAGTTTTAATAAAGGGTTGACATAATGTGAATTATGTAATGAATGTTTATAAATACTTAAAGTTAATTTGATGTTTTTCGAATGTTGTAAGGATAGTTTTATAGCGATAAAATTAAAGTGTAATTGTAAAACTTAAATAATGTAGCCGCTGTTTAGTATGAAAACCACGTAAAATGATAATTTTTGTATAAAACCCTAATTTTTTCATTAGATAATAAGTCCGGATTTGTGTAGAATAAGTCCTAAAAACCGAAAGAACTCCTAAAACATGTTATAGGATTCCTTTGTAAATAAATGCTTTACTGCGCTTTATACTTTTGTTGGTCAATTGTTAAAATAATTTTAGTAAAAGTATTTAGTTATATGAGCTACAGTAGTGCTATTTCTTCTAGTGTTAGATTAAAAAAACAAAAGTATGTCTTAACGGATTTGTTTTTATCAATAAAAAAACAAGTGTTTCTTATTTATGGGATGTTTTTTTTAAGCTCACTTTTTTTAGTATGCTTATTCAATAAACTTTCACTACACTTATATTTAAATCAGTTCCACACTTCTTTTTTTGATTTCTTTTTTAAATATACGACTCATTTAGGTGACGGGATTATGTTTGGTGTTTTAATCTTAATTTTCTTTTTTGTTAAAAGAAAAATGGCATTGGTTTTTCTAACTAGTGGAATTTTAACTTTAGTAATGACGCATTTTTTTAAGAAGATAATTTTCAAAGGTGTTCCGAGACCTGTTGGAGCTTTAGGAGAAGAGAGTTTATACTTAGTTAAAGGAGTTAAAATGGCGTACTGGAATACTTTTCCTTCAGGACATACAATTACTGCTTTTGCTATTTTTACTATTTTGTGTTTGTATTTCAGAAAGAGTACGTTGCAATATTTATGGTTAGGACTAGCACTAGTAGCTGGTATATCTCGAGTATATCTTTCTCAGCATTTTTGGGTTGATGTTTTTGTAGGGTCAATTATAGGTATATTTATAGGTTTTGTAAGTATGGGATTGTTTTGTCCTAAAAGAAATAAGTTAAGTTAATGAAATGGTCATATAAAAAAGCAACAATAGCGCTTATAGTTTTAGGAACTTTACTAAGGTTTTTTTTAGGAAGAGTTTTGGAGTTTGGAAATGATGAAGTTTATTATTGGTTATATGCAAAATTTCCAGATTTAAGTCACTTTGATCATCCTCCTATGGTTGGTTTTTTTATCCAATTTTTTACTGGAAATTTATATTTCGACTCAGAGCTATTTATTCGGTTAGCGGCAATTATACCTACAAGTATAAATATGTGTGTTGTTTTTTTAATAGGAAGTTATATAAAAAGTGAAAAAGTAGGGTTTATAGCTGTATTATTATATCACTTACATATTTATGGGTTTATAATTGCTGGAACATTTATACTTCCTGATTCTCCATTAGTTTTCTTTTGGTTATTGAGTTTCTACTTTTTTATTCAGGTTTTACCTCAAAAGTCGAGCAAAGAATTAAACACTAAATTACTTTTAGCATTTTTCTTTGCAGCTTGTGCTATTTATTCTAAATATCAAGCAGTCTTTTTATTGTTTGGAGTAGCTTTATATATAGTTTTATTTTCAAGATCTTGGCTGAAAAACATATGGTTATATGTAGGACTTATTTTTTCTTTAATAGCTGTTGGTTTGATATTTTATTGGAATTATGAGAATGATTTTATTAGTTATAAGTTTCATAATAAAAGAGTATCGTTGTTTAGTTTAGATTTTAATATCAATTCTTTTATAAGGGAAGTTTTAGGGCAGTTTGTTTATAATAATCCATACATAGTTGTTACTTTTATATTGGTATTGATTTCTTTTTTTAAGAAAAAGTTTGTGTTCAATAAATCGACACAGTACTTTTTTTACTTGTGTAGCCTTCCATTGATTTTAACTACAATCTATCTTTCGCTATATAGAAATACATTACCACATTGGTCTGGAGTTGCTTATGTAACACTATTGCCAATTATTGCATTGTTTATAGAGGAAAAAAAGAATATTATAAAGAAATTATCATTCGGAATACTTGGGCTTTCAATATTGTTGATTGTAGCTTCACAAGTAATTAACAGAGGAATTATGTTACCTGCCGATACTACATTAGAAAAAGAAAAATTAGGAAAGAATGATGTTTTGCTAGATATGTATGGATGGGAACAAGCTTCTAGAAAGTTGTCAGTAGTTTTTAAAGAATATGATTTAGATAAAACCCCTATTATATCTAATAATTGGTATCCAGCTGCACATATAGATTATTATATAGCAAGACCTAATAATATGAAAGTGTATGGAGCAGGTACTTTAGATAAGATACATAAGTATTATTGGATTAATAAAGAGAATCCCAGATTAGGAAATGAAGTATTGTATATAACTGATGGGAGAAACTTCAAAGATCCCAAAGAGCTATATGGAAGAGATTACCAAAATATTTCAATGATAAAAGCTGTTCCGATAGAAAGAGAAGGAATTATTGTAAAGTATATTTTTTTATACAAGATGTCTAAGGTTTTGATTGATAGTTAGTACAGTAATAGACCCAGAATTTACGAACTTCCTTTTTGTTGTAGTGAAGTATTATAGGATTTAGTTCGGTAACAGTATTAAAGTATGGAAGGAGTTTTTTAGGTATGTCTCCTTTCATATTTTTATTTTTAAATCGTTTGTCAGAATCTAGAAAAATAGCATTTTTATTATTTAACAACGATAAATTGTCTCCTAGATAATCAAAATGTAAAGCAGGTAAGCCAATAATATTTTGTGCGTATACTTTTTCATCTATAAAAAAGTTCAAGGCAGCAGAGGTTTTATAACCATCATCTGCAAAAATAAAGGTATCTGTAGTATAAGTTTCTTGAATTTCTTTTGTTTTATTAGCTAATTCACACCAACCAATCCAAGTATCATCACTTTTAATAGGAACCACATAAAATAAAACTTGAAGGCTTACCAGTAAATGAAACCCTATTGAAGAGATTACTTGATATTTAATCAATTTTTTAGAGATAAACATTCCTGCTAAAATAATTCCAGTGATGTAGGAAGGCATTAACCAATTTAGTTTAATCCAGTAAACAGGACTGATGATAAAAAATCCAATGAATGTAGGGATAAAAAAAGCTAGAAGAAACAATATTTCACTGCTAGGCAGTTTGAATTTAGTAAGAGCTCTTTTGATATATTTAATAGTGAAAACAATGATAACTCCAAAAAGAATAGGGAGTAATAAAAGTGTTTGATGACAAATAGCTCCTAAAAAGTATTCAGGAGATAAGTTAAATTCAGAAATATCACCAGTTCTATTTGAAGATTGAAAAACAAATGAGGCAAAATCATGTTGGTAATTCCACCACCAAACTGGAAAGGCAACTAAAAAAGAGATCACAAGGCTTAGCCATACCCAGGGAGATGTAAGTAATTTTCTGTACTTATTAGAAAATATAACAAAAGCAATTAACCCAAACTGCAATAACAATGCAGTGTATTTACTATTAAAAGCTAAACCCATAGCAATACCGCTATAAATCCAAAACCATTTTTTTTCTTCAAAAATAGCTTTGAATAAACAAATAAGACTAAGAGTCCAGAATAGTAGAAGAGGAACGTCAGGTGTTGAGTTGAATGATAATACTGAAATAAATAGTGTAGATGTTATTAGTATTATTGCGTTGTTTAATTTTTGTTTAGATAGGAATTTGGAAGCTAGTTTGTAAAAGAAAATAAGAGTGAGTGAAGTAATTGTAAAATCGGCTAACTTTATTATAAAAACAGATTTTCCAAAAAGAAAAGTAAAGCCTCTTAAAATATAGCCTATCATACCAGGATGATCAAAGTATGATAGGGATAAGTTTTCACCGTAAAAATGATAATAAGCGTCTTGTGGCATTAAACCCATAAAAGGGAGTAGAACTAGTCTGAATAATTGAAATCCAAGGATAATACTTATTATCGGGTATTGTTTGGTGAAATTTATAAGTTTATTCATCTAAGAGGTCTGGTCTAATCCGTTGTGTCCGCTCATACGCTTTTTCGTTTCGCCATTCTTCTATTTTTGGAAAATTACCTGACAATAGTATGTCTGGAACTTTCATACCTTCATATTCAGAAGGCCTTGTATACACAGGAGGTGATAGTAAATTATCTTGAAAACTATCAGTTAAAGCAGATTGTTCATCTCCTAATACTCCTGGAATTAATCGAATAACAGCATCACACAAAATTGCAGCAGCTAATTCACCTCCGGTTAAAACATAATCACCAATAGATATTTCTTTAGTGATGTATTTATCGCGAACTCGCTGATCTACACCTTTATAGTGTCCTGTCAAGATAATAATATTTTCTTTTAATGACAAGGAATTTGCTGTAGTTTGGTTTAAAGTTTTAGCATCTGGAGTCATATAAATGATTTCATCATATGTTCTCTCAGCTTTAAGTTTCTCAATACATTTAGCAATAGGTTCAATCATTAAAACCATGCCAGCACCTCCGCCAAATTGCATGTCGTCTAGTTTTTTATAGGAACCAATCCCATAATCTCTTAAGTTATGAAAATGTACTTCGGCTAAACCTTTGTCTATTGCTCGTTTCATCATTGAATGTTCAAACGGGCTTTTAAGTAGTTCTGGAGCTACGGTAATAATATCTATGCGCATAGCTGCAAATGTACAAGAATTATAATTTCTTTTTTAAGAAATCATTTATAGAAAGTTTAAATTTTCTCTTTAAAAGGAATCTCTTTTTTAATCTCTTTTTTCTTGGTGTTACCAGGGAAAGTTAATGTAGTGCTTGAATACAATGTTCCAAAAGTTATATTAGCATAATACACTTGAGAAATTGCATCTTCAATTTGTTGTGGAGATAATTCTTTTAATGGATGTGTAAAAACCGACCATAAGATTTCATCAGAAAGAGCATATTTTACATCTAAAGCAGTATGGAAATTTGCTACTAAAGAATTTAAAATTAATTCTTCAGTAAGTTGTTCTTTTTTGGCTATGGGAGAAATGATTCTCATTCGATTTGCTTTTTTATCAGCAACACAAATTAATATTCTGTTTTTATAAATAAATCTCCATGTATTATTTTGGATTAAAAGACTATCAGAGCTTTTAGTTATTATCTCATCTAGTTTTTCAATACTCATATTTTGAGCAGTGATTGTGTAACTAAAGAAAACTAAAAAAAAGAATACTAACTTCATATGAAAACAGTTTTTAATACAGTCGGAAAAAGATTAAAAAACTGACAAGTAAGCTTAGGATTCGGGGAATATTTTTTTAAACTTTTTTGGAAGCTCTTTTTTTATGTTTATTAACTCATTTGTAAATGGATGTACAAACTCTAATGATGAGGCATGTAAATACAATCCTTTACCATTTAAAACTAATTCTTTTATACAATGCTCCTTGTCGCCTAGTATAGGGTTTCCTAAGGAAAGTAGGTGTTTTCTTAGTTGATGTTTTCTCCCTGTGGCTGGCTTCAATTCTACTAAGTTTAAGTATGTAAAACGTGGTGAAGAAACTGTTTGTATTGTTTTATAATGAGTAAGAGCGTTTTTAGAATCGATAGGAGAATTTATTTCGCCGATAGATTCCATCTTTCCAATACTAATAGCGTGATATGTCTTTTGAATATTCTTTTTTTCAAATAACTGATTTAGTAAAGTAATACTTGAGGTCGTTTTACCGATTAAAAGTAGTCCACTTGTGGGGTAGTCTAAACGGTGAACTGGTCTCGGACGCACAGCATCAAATAAAGTACTTTTTGTTAGGTTTTGTTCTAAAGAATTATCGATGGTAGCAAAAGAATTTCCATTAACTAAAATCCCTGAAGGTTTGTATACAATGGCCAAATGTTCGTCTTCAAACAAAACTTCTAAAGAAAAATTGAATTTCTTAACTGTAGAGTTTTGTTCGATTTTAAATAGCTCTATTGTTTCATTGCCTCTAATAAATAAAGCGGTAGAAGCTATTTTTCCATTAACAAAAACTAACTCTTTTTTTATGGCCTTTTTTATACCAGATTTTGTTGGGATAGTTTTAAATATTCCAACGGCGTATTCTTGTAACCGAATAGGAGTTTCTAATAAAGGAACTTTGTGAGTTTCTATATGTTTCATAAATTTATATAAACCATTGCCAAGGTTCTGCAAAAATCAATATAGCCGAAATAATAAGAAGAATTAAAGAAATGTATATGGTTGATTTTAAATTATTAGAAATTAAAATAATTAGAAAGGCAAAAATCTCAAAAATAAATAAGTATACTACATAAAAATATTTAATATAATGAAGTCCAAATAAGGCCCTTTTTTTACCCGAGCTTGACATATATTCATTGTAGATGTTATAGTTGATTACAATGAAAATTATATTACAAATAAATATAAAAGATAAAAAGAGGAAGTTTGTTTTTTGGTGAAGCTTCATTGTGGTAATATCTTTTTGATTAAAACCCAACAGCTTTATCATCACCTCTAGGGTCAGCTCCTCCTTCTAGTTTTCCGTTGTTTAAAACTAATATTCCTTCAACTTTACCAATAACTGGTGCATCTTCTTCATTTAACGTATATCCAATTTTTTGTAAATCTTTTTTTACTATAGTATCAAATTTATTGGGTTCCATCATTATTACATCTGGTAACCATTGATGGTGAAAACGTGGTTGATTCACAGCTTCTTGCATTCCCATTTTAAATTCATGTACATTTAAAATAGTTTGTAAAACAGAAGTAATAATAGTTGATCCTCCTGGTGTTCCAACGACCATCCATAACTTACCGTTTTTTTCAACAATAGTAGGAGTCATAGAGCTTAACATTCTTTTTTCTGGCGCTATTTCATTGGCTTTTGCTCCAATTAAACCAAACATATTAGGAACTCCAGGTTTACTGCTAAAATCGTCCATTTCATTATTTAAAAAGAATCCTAAGTCTGAGCAGTATAATTTAGAACCATAAGCTCCATTAATTGTTGTAGTAACCGAAACAGCGTTTCCAAATGAGTCTACAATTGAGTAGTGTGTTGTTTCGTTACTCTCAACCATTTCAATGCTTCCGTGTGATACATCTTTTGATGATGTTGGTTTTTCAAAAGAAAAATCATTCATTCTATCTTTTGTATACTCTTTACTAATTAATGTTTTCAATGGAATTTTTACAAAGTCTGGATCTCCTAAGAAATGGCTTCTGTCCGCATAAGCTCTTCTTTCTGCTTCTGTAATTACTTGAATTGTTTTAGTAGAGTTATGTCCGTATTTATCTAAATCATAAGGCTCAATAGCATTCATAATTTGTGCTAAACAAATTCCTCCACTTGATGGTGGAGACATTGATATTACTCGTAAATTATCATATGAAAAAGTGATTGGTGTACGCCATTTAGCTTCGTATTTAGCTAAATCTTCTTCGGTCATAATTCCACCGTTGTCTTGCATAAATTTTACAAGACGTTTAGCAGTTTCTCCTTTATAAAATTCATCACGTCCATTTTTTAAAATACGTTCAAAAGTTTCTGCCAAAGCTGGATATTTAATAGTGTCGTTCTTTTTCCAGTTTTTATCAAAAATGATAGGTTCTTTATTAGCCTTTAAAAAATAAGGCTGGTATTTTTTTATTCTTTTTTCCTGTTTTTCAGTAACAATAACCCCTCGTTTAGCTAAAGCAATTACTGGAGTTAATATTTTAGACATTGGTAAGCTTCCAAATTTTTTATGAGCTTCAAAAACTCCTGCCACTGTACCAGGAACTCCAACTGCCATAGCTCCTAAAGTACTTTTGTTTTTAATAATGTTACCTTCTTCATCTAAAAACATGTCTTTTGATGATGCTAAAGGTGCTTTTTCTCTATAATCTAAAGCGCCAATTTCTCCATCATTTTTACGATACACCATAAAACCACCACCGCCAATATTTCCTGCGTATGGATAAGCTACTGCCAAAGCTAATTCAGTTGCGGCCATTGCATCAAAAGCATTACCTCCTTGCTTAAGAATTTCGGAACCTATTTTAGAAGCTTCTTCACGAGCAGAAACAACCATGGCTTTATCGGTAATTAAACCTGTAATTTTTTCTTTTTCTTTAGGTGTTGTTTTACAACTAACAATACTAATTAATGAAAGGGCGATTAGAAATGTTTTTTTCATATGTTTAAGCAGGCTGATTTAGTTTTGAATTGCAAAAATTGCGTAGTTCCTCAAAAAATAAGGTAAAGTCTTCTTCTAATGTTTGGTAATGGATTAATAGATCTTCGGTAGCCAAATTCATTTTTGATTTACCTTGAGTTCGTCTATTCATTCCGTTTAGTACTTCTTGAATTCCTTTGGCAAACTGGTAATTATAAAGCCAGTTGTACTTTGTCATATAAGGAAGTAACTCTTGTGTTTTTTCAGGGAGTATATCGATGTTTTCTTCTAATAATTTATATACTGAGTTAGTATATACACTAAGTGGTATTTCTGAGTACTTTTTCCAGTTTTTAGCTAAGAAGTGATCGTAAAAAATATCAATGATAACGCCATTGTAATGTCTGTAGCGTTCATGTAATCTTCTTTTACTCTTTTTAACGATTTCGTGAGTGTCGGTAAAAGTATCTATTTCTCTATGTAAAATAATGCCTTTTTTTATGCCTTCGGGGAAGTGTGAAAATTTATTTCCTTTAATATGATCGGCAATAAAATTTCCAATCATCAACTCAGTATCACTTCCAGATAGGTATAGATGGGCTAAAAAATTCATTTGATAAATGTAAAAAAAAACCACAACTTAAAAGTTGTGGTTTTAAAAAATATGTTTTTGACTAGTTTTTTACTGGAGTATTTTTTAAAATTTCTAATAAAAACTTCCAATATTTTTGAGTTGAAGAAATTTGTGCACGTTCATCTGGAGAGTGTGCTCCTTTAATATTAGGTCCGAAAGAAACCATATCCATGTTAGGATAGTTTTGACCTAAAATTCCACATTCCAATCCAGCATGACAAGCAGCTACATTAGGTTTTTCTCCATGTAAATCTTCATATAATTTTGTAACCGTTTGTAATATTTCTGAATTTACATTTGGCAACCAACCTGGATAAGATCCAGAAAACTCTACGTTAAATCCTGCTAATTCAAAAGCAGCACGCAATGAATTTGCTAAATCCCATTTGTTTGTCTCAGAAGAAGAACGTGTTAAACATCCTATTTTAATGTTTCCTTCTTTAACAATAACACGTGCAATATTGTTAGATGTCTCTACCAATCCTTCAATATCTGGGCTCATACGGTATACTCCGTTTAGAGCAGTGTATAAAGATTTGATTAAACCTTCTTGAACTCCTAAATCCATTACTTTATTTGGTGTTTCAGCAGGTGTTAATTCAATAGATAAATTAGGTTCTAAAGTCGCAAATTCAGCTTTAATATTGTTGATTAATTCGTGAATTTCAAATAAGAAAGGTTCTTTAGAAACAGTATCAATTACCACAGTAGCAAAGCTTTCACGTGGAATAGCGTTGCGTAAGCTTCCTCCGTTTATTTCAGAAACACGTAAGCCAAAATTAGTGAAACCATCAAATAATAAACGGTTCATTATTTTGTTAGCATTTCCTAAACCTTTAATGATGTCCATTCCTGAATGACCACCGTTTAATCCAGTAATTGAAATTTGAAAAGCTGTGGTGTTTTCTGGAGTATCTTCTTCGTTATAAGTTCTAGTAGCTGTAATATCTACACCGCCAGCACATCCCATACCAATTTCATCATCTTCTTCGGTATCTAAGTTTAATAAGATTTCACCTTGTAAAATTCCACCTTCAAGTCCCATAGCACCAGTCATACCAGTTTCTTCATCAATGGTAAATAAAGCTTCAATAGCTGGGTGTGCAATATCAGTTGATTCTAAAATTGCCATAATAGAAGCAACTCCTAATCCGTTATCGGCTCCTAAAGTAGTTCCGTCAGCTTTAACCCAATCACCATCTACAAACATTTTGATTCCCTCAGTGTCAAAATCAAAATCAGTATCGGCATTTTTTTGGTGAACCATGTCTAAGTGACTTTGCATTACTACCATTTTACGGTCTTCCATACCTGCTGAAGCTGGTTTGCGAATAATTACATTTCCAACTTTGTCAACCATGGTTTCTAAATTTAAGTTATTACCAAAATCAACCATAAATTGAATTACTCTTTCTTCTTTTTTAGAAGGACGAGGTACAGCATTTAAGTCAGCAAAATTTTTCCAAACTGCCTTAGGTTCTAAGTTTTTTATTTCAGAATTCATTGTGAATTGTTAGTTTAGTTTTAAAGTACGAAGATACTTTTTTTAGATGAAATATATTGGTCGTTTCTTAGCTGAAAAATTGTAAATTCGCAGCATGGATTTTTCATCAAAATTATTAGAAAATGCAGTGAATGAAGTAAGTCGATTACCAGGTATTGGTAAGCGAACAGCGCTTCGTTTAGTGTTACATTTATTAAAGCAACCTAAAGAAAATACAAAGTATTTAGCAGAGGCTTTAACCAACTTACGTAATGATGTGAATTCGTGTAAAAAATGTCATAATATTTCTGATACTATTTTATGTGACATTTGCAGTAATCCAAATAGAAATGAAGAAATTGTTTGTGTGGTTGAGGATATCCGTGATGTAATGGCTATTGAAAGTACTGCACAATTTAAAGGTTTGTATCATGTGTTGGGTGGTAAAATTTCACCTATTGAAGGTATTGGACCTCAAAACTTAAAAATAGAATCGTTAGTTGAAAAAGTTAAAGAAGGAGAAATTAAAGAGTTGATTTTTGCTTTAAGTTCTACCATGGAAGGAGATACAACAAACTTCTATATATATAAGCAGATTGAAAAATACAATATAACTACTTCTACCATTGCAAGAGGTATTGCAGTAGGAGGAGAGTTAGAGTATGCTGATGAAGTCACTTTAGGGAGAAGTATTATCAATAGAATTCCTTTTGAAAAAAGTCTCAAATCTTAGGTTATTATTTGTTGTTGTAAACAAGTGATTTAAGGCTTTGTTTAAACCATGTAATAATTCTAAAACTTATCATAAGTTTACATTTAAACTTTCAAACATTTATAAAGAAGTTATTTTAAATTTTAATAAGATTTATTTTTTCTTTATACCTTTTTTTTACATGTTTATTCCAATTATTTAATAGTTTATTCCATTTTTTCTGTTTGATTTTGAGATATTAAAGAGCTTTGAATAGAATGAAAAAAGAAAACTAGTTTACTTTTTATACAATGGGCGTAATCTGAAAAGCCTTTTTTAAATAGAGTAGGAGAATAAAAAAATAAAAAAATGGAAAATTATGTAATCGCTACCAATCAGGATGGACGTGTAGAGGCATTTTATATTGAAGAGAATATTGTTATGCATACATGGCAATTAAAAAAAGATGATAAAACTATTTGGTCAAAGCCTAATTATCTTTTTAGTAATAATAATGGTCAACTAGGGCAACCTTTAAGAAATGCTATTAAAGTTGATGCTACTTCTGATATGAATGGATATATTCAAGTTGTTGCTTATACACAAGATGGTAGTTATTTTACCTGTTATCAAAACGCTGATGGTTGGTTTGGATGGGATCTAATTACACAAAATTAAAAGTTTTTAAGTTATTAATGAAAACTTCTCATTTAAGAGAAGTTTTTGCTTTTTTTTAAAATGGTTTTTAAAACTTAACTATATGTTGGTGATAAGGAAAATTCTTTTACATGAATGAGTTAGCGTCACTATCATAACCTACAAATAAAATATTGCCAAAAACTTCTCTTAATTCCTTGCGTTTTTCAATAGAAAACTTGTTTGGAATAACTCTTATTTCTCTCAGTTTTGGTAGAGAAAGTAGTTCTTTAGGTAAATCTTCTAAAGGATTTCCGCCAAGTTCAATGCTTTCAAGTGATGTTAGTTGTAGAAGTTCTTTAGGAACTGAATGGAGTGAATTGTTAGAGATTACTAAAGTTTTTAAGTTTTTTAAGTTGGTAATAGATTCTGGGAGTAGTTCTAATTTATTTGAATTTAAATTAAGCCAAGTAAGACTTTGTGGTAATTCTGAAAATTCTTCTATATTGTTATTGTGAGCGCTTAAAGAGTTTAGTTTTGATAGTTTTCCTAAAGAAGGAAGTTTTGTTAGTTGATTATATTCAATGTTTAATCGTTTTAACTCTACTAACTCAGCTAATTCATCTGGTAAATGACTTAAATGATTATTTGATATATCAAATACGTTTAGGTTTTGCAGTTTGGTAATGTTTTGACTTATGCTTTCTAATTTATTATGTGATAGGTCTAAATCTTGTAGTTTGGATAAAGAGAATAATGCATCAGGAAGGTCTTTTAGATATTCATTTTTTGCTTTAATTTGCTCTACGTTTTGAAAGAGTCTAATTTCTTCAGGGATAATTCCTTCTCGTGATCCATTACCTCTAATCCATTTTGTAGAAACTTCGTGTGTTTCGCCAAAAAAAGTATAAAAACCTTCTTTTAATACCTTAGATACTGATTTTTTATATTCTTCACGAAGAACTAATTCGTAAGTAATAGGCTCTTTTGAGTTAAATATCATATCGTACTCCGAATCATGCCATGAAGCGCTTGATATTAAATAGGAGTCTTGTTTTTTAAGTTGCTTAAATTCATCAGTTTTTACTGAATTGATGGTGGCTATTTCAACAAGACCTAAAAATAAGTCTTTAAAAAGATCTAATTCAATTTCCATTTCATTATACCATTCCTCGATATTTTCAAATATTTGATTAACCATGTCGGTCAAATCAATTTCCCAATCCAACCAATCTTCGTTGGGCCATTCTTGATATTCATTTTCAGAACCAAAATAAAGAGTTATCCCATTGTTGTAATAGTCGTCCCAATTAATGGCAAAGGTACCTATGTTTTCTTCAAAAGGAATTTCTTTGTATGCTGATTGCAAGCGTTGTTCAATTTTTATTAAATCGGTATGCCAATCCCATTGCTTCAATCGTTTAATGATCTCTGGGTGGTCTTCTTTTATCCATAAATTTTTAGTTTGTTTTAAGTAAATTAAAGCTTCATGTATATAAGTGTTAATACTTTCTTTATAATTAATCATTTTCTGTTTTCATATTTAGGATTGTTGCATTTAAAATACTATTGAGGTTAGCATAATATTAGCGATAACGAATATACCTAAAAACTAAATTTAAAGTATCTAAATATGAAGAATGAGTAATCTTTTTTAAAGTGTTTTGTGATAAAAGAGAATAAGAACTATGAGTAAGAAAAAATACTAACTGCGCTTAGGGAATCGAGGGAAATCATTACACACGCAGTTAGTTAGTTGTCTAAGATTGTTTGTTCAATTATCTCTGTAAATGTATAATAAGTGAACTGTTGTTAGTGTAACAAATGTTACAAATTAATTGAAAAGATTAATTTATAAAACGATGTAGTTTGCTGGTGTAGAATAGGGTCGGTAGTTGATTTTTAGGTGTGAAATTTACAGTTTGATTTGTTTTAAGTGTGTTAACTTTGTTGAAAGCTAAAGAAATAAATATAAAATTGATATAATGATAAGACTACTAGAAGAAACAGATGTTAGAGGACTGAATAGTTTACCTCCAATTGATTGGAGATTTGATTATGAAAGTTTTTTAAGTGATTTTTTAGGAGAAGATTATTTTCGAGCTTTTGTTATAATTCATGAATCGAAAATTGTTGGTACTGGAAATGTTTTCTTTAAAGATAAAATAGGTTGGCTTGCTAATATAATAATTGATAGGAAACAAAGAGGAAAAGGATTGGGAGGAAAGATGGCAAAATTTCTTATAGATTTTATAAAAGATAAAGGCTGCGAAACTCAGTTATTAATAGCTACTGAATTGGGGGTTCCTGTGTATAAAAAATTAGGGTTCAGGCAGATTACAGAATATCAATCTTACGAAACAGAATTTGAAAATGATTACATTTTCTCTAATTCGATACGTGAGTTAGTGATAGGTGATTTAGAAAAAGTATATGAATTAGATTACTTAGTGAATGGAGAGTGTAGAAGACATTTATTAGAAAAGTATTGTAGGTTAGGATATGGGTATTTTGATACTAATAATGAATTGAAAGGATGTTATTTGCCTAGTTTCGGAAGAGGATTGGTGTTGTCAAAAGAGGTAAATGCAGGTGTTGAATTATTGAAATTAAAGCATGCTAAAAAAGGAAGTGTGACGTTGTTACCATTAGATAATAAAAAAGGTGTTGATTTCTTTGAAACTAAAGGTCTGAAAAAAGGAGCTAAATGTGTTAGAATGGTATTAGGGAAGGAAAACGAATGGAATCCTGAGTTTATATATTCTTATGGGAGTGGATGTTTTGGATAAATTTTATGTTGTAATTGTTTTATTGTAATCATCCCATTTTTGTATAAGGAAAGACTCAATATTAATAATTTCATTTAGGGTTAATAACTTGCTAAAATGCTCAACATAAGAAATAATGTATTTTTTGTAATAATCAAAAGAGCCATCTTTTAATCTAAATTCAAAAGACTTCCATTCTTGAAATTCGTTTAAAATATTTTCTAGAAAGATATTTCTGTTTCTTTTATTACTAAGTGATTCTCTAAGGCCATTTTCTATAAAACAATCAAACTGTTCTTTGCCAGCTTGCCCACAACAGCTAATGTTTCTTGCAATTGCTAATTTATAGGTCTCAAGACACCAACCGTATTTTTTAAGGATAGATTCGATATTCCATATTTGTTCAACTTCGTGTTCTAAATCATTTGTTCTTAGAAAATCGATATAATTAGGTATCCATTTTTTGTTTTGAAAAACTAATGAAAGTATAGCGTAAGTACCAGCAGGAGGTCCTTCTTGGTGTTCACCTCTTATCATTAATCTATTACCTTCTTCACCATCATCAGTTACTTTACAATACTCTAAAATTAATGATGCTAAACTTTCGTGTTTAGCTGCTAATTCAAAAAAAGATGATTCTTCTAATGTTTTAGAAGTGTTAGTGTTATCGATAAATTTTATCTCAAACTTTATGCTATCTAATCTATTGTTAAAATGTTGAATTACATTAGTTTGTTCGTCGGGATATAATAGTTTTATTTCTTTAATAGAGGTAATTATGGTTTCAAGTATTTGTTTTAAATCTGTTTTGTTTAAATGATTATCAGAAAGATCTTTAGTTAAAATTTTTTCATGTAGAACTTCTTTTTCCTCATAGTTATCACCGATTAAACCAAAAGCATTTATCAAAATATTTATCTTGTTCATAGATAAAGTGGGGTTAGTATATAGCGAATATACTTAAAACATGTGGTTTTAAAGAATTAAAAAAGCTCTCTAAAGAGAGCTAATTTCATTGTTAATGAGCTGATGTAGGATTATTTTAAATCGCCTACAAAAAAGTAGCTAGCTCCACTACCATGCCCGTGGTCTTTACACCAACGATTACCTCCTTGAACTACTGAGTTATATGATGCTGCAGTAGCACTAAATGTTGTTCCGTCTGCGCAAGTTACTGTACCGTATCCTCCACCATTGATTACTTGTTGCTCTTCTTTACTTAAAGCTGTACCTAAGTTTGAAATGTTGTTTATCATAATATAAAAATTTAAGTTTCTCAAATAAAAGAAATGTTATTGCATGATTGTGATGAAATTCATAAGTGTAAGTAAGAAATGTAAAAGTGATAAATTGAGTGATTAATTTTAAAGTTTTTATAGAGAAGGTTGATCGGAAGAAGTTGTTTAGGGAATAAAAAAAGCGATCCGAAGATCGCTTAAAGCTATTTTTTACACGGAAGACATCTTCTAAGTGTAGAATGGTAGCATAGCATTCCGAAACAAACAGAGCCAAGTCCACCTCCGTTAATAGATTGTTGTTCTTTTTTGTTCAAAGTTGTACCTAAGTTTGAAATGTTCTTTATCATAATATAAAATTTAAGTTTCTCAAATAAAGGGAATATTATTGAGCGGTTTATAAAGAATTCAAAAGCGTAAGAAACAAATGTATATATGTAGGAGGTATACAGAGTGTTTTTTATGTGGTTTCATTAGTAGTAGTTTTTTTAAAAAAGGATATGAAATAAAAAAAAGAAAAGAAGCTGTCCCCCCGGATACTTCTTTTCTAAATTAACTAATCAATCAAACTATTAAAAAAACTTTTAGTTTACACTTCAAAGATAGTAAGGGTTTATGGTTGTGTTTCTGAAAATTAGATGAATAGAGAAAAAGTGTGGATGAAATGTAGTAATATGTAATTAAAGAAATAAAAGATATTGTTTTACTTAGTTAAATAGTGAAGTAATCTTATTAACTAAAGATGTTTGGTGTTTAGAAGTAGGGAAGAAAGTAAGAAGAGAAAGAGGGGGAATTTATTTTCTAATTAGAAAAACTTTGTGAGTGTCAGCCAGTTTAGAGAAAGAGTTGATAGATTTAAAATACCCTAATCGATTATGTCCTTCAATTAAATGATGATTTTTTTTAGTTTTTATATTGGTATTGTCTAATTCAGGGAAATCTATAGGTTTTATAACTATTGGTGGGGTAGCCCAAGTTTTATTGTTTTTCCAGTGATTAAGATCTCTAGGGTTTAAATATGAAAAACTCTCAAAACTTTTGTGTTTTGATTTCATATCTACGTAAGAACTGAATTTGTTGAGTATGGTAAGTTTATTAATTTGATTTGTTGTGAGTTCAACTAGACTAAACTTTACTTCATAAAAATTAATCGATGAATAATTTTTAATAGTAAAAGATTGGTTAAAATGAGGGTACATCCACTGTTTCAAGACTTCATCAGGGATATGATTAAAAGCATTGTTTTTCCTAATTCTTATAAGATAGTCTTGAAAAGACTCATTGGTTAAGCGTTTTAGTTCTAAAAAGGAATTTGACATCTCATTCTAATTTAAAAATTTGGGGTAAAATTAGTTTTAGGAATTGGCCAAATTGAAAAAATTAGATAAAATGATTGAATCTATAGGTGAATAGAGGGTTTTGTTTATTTGAATAGATGTCAGATTGGGGTTAGAAAATTGATAATTCTGATTTTGTGGTGAATTCTTCAAGGAACTTCATTCCTTTGTAGGAGTTTCCTTTAGCGTTTAATTTAGGGCTCCAAACAGCAATACTGTATTTTCCTGGGTGCACTGCTATAATTCCACCGCCAACACCACTTTTACCAGGTAATCCTACTTTAAAAGAAAACTCACCAGACTCATCATAAAATCCACAAGTTTGCATTAAAGCATTGATTCTTTTTGATTGACTCTTGGTTAAGATTTGAGAATTAGTCATTGTTTTTCCTTCGTTGGCTAAGAATAAAAACACTTCAGAAAGTTCTTTGCAATTCATCTCTAAAGAGCATAGATCGAAATAGAAATCAAGAACATCAGAAGGGTTGTTTTTGATGTTTCCAAAAGATTTAATAAAGTTACATAAAGCAATATTTCTAAATCCAACTTCTTTTTCAGAAGTAGCAATTTTACTAGAGTAATTTAATTGGGGGTTGTTGGTAATATTTCTAACAAAATCTAAAAAGTCATCCTTAGGATTGTCTAATATGCTGAGAAGAATATCTGAAATAACTATAGCACCAGCGTTTATAAATGGATTTCGAGGAATTCCATTATCAGTTTCAAGTTGAACTAAAGAGTTAAAGGCATTGCCAGAAGGTTCAACGCCAAGTCGGTTCCAAATATCTTCTCCAAGAGTTCGGTAAGCTAAGCTTAATGATAAAACTTTGGAAATACTTTGAATAGAAAACTTTTCAGAATAATCTCCAATACCGAAGCTCAAATTATCCAATGTAGCTATATGAATCCCAAATTTATTTGAGTCTACTTTTGCTAATTGAGGTATATAGGTAGCTAGTTCACCTTTATTTTCAATATTGTTAGTTTTTTGATAAACTTCTTTAATTACTTCTTTGAAATCCATTAGTAGATATGATTAATACTTTGAGTATTAGTTTTAAGAATTCTAATAAGAATATAAATAACTTAGTTGTTTAATTTTTTGTCTTCATCAATAAGTTCTTGTTCGTATTTGTCCCAAGATTTTTTAGCTCTAATTTTTTTGTAAAAACGAATTCCCATCATTAGTAAAACCCCAAAAAGAATAATACCTACAACTCCCCATATCCAATTAATAGTATCTTTTAAGACAACTAAAAAAACAACAGCAAATAAAATTATGGTTGGAGCTTCGTTAAAAATACGAAGCTTTGTAGAGGTATAGCGTATCTTATCATTTTGTAATTCACTATATATTTTATGACAAAAACCATGGTAAAAATATAAGGCTAAAACAAAAGAAAGTTTAACGTGCATCCATGGCATTTCTAAATAATAAGGATTTTTCCAAAGCATCCAAAAAGCAAAAAAACTAGCTAAAAATAAGGACGGCCAAGTAATTATATACCATAAGCGCTTAGACATTAATTTGTATTGAGTTTGTAAGATAGATTTGGCAGGTTCGTCTTTTTTTTCAGCTTCTACATGGTAAATAAATAAACGACCAATATAGAATAAACCTGCAAACCAAGTTACTACAAAAATAATGTGTAAAGCTTTTACATAAAAAAAATCCATAATTAGTTTTTGTTAAAATCGTTAATCCATCCAGCTAAAACATCAACCCATTCGTCATTATCATTAATACAAGGAACGGTATAGAATTCTTCACCACCAGCTTCTAAAAACTCTTCTTTACCTTCCATGGCAATTTCTTCTAGAGTTTCTAAACAATCAGAAACAAAGGCAGGAGTAACAATTGCAAGTTTTTTAATACCGTCTTTTTCGGCTTTATTCACAATAGTTCTATCAGTATATGGTTGTAGCCAAGGGTCTACTCCTAAACGTGATTGGAATGAGGTTGAAACTTTGTTTTCATCTAAATCTAATTCTGATATTACGTTCT
Source organism: Tenacibaculum aiptasiae (assembly GCF_965221665.1). Taxonomy (NCBI): domain Bacteria; kingdom Pseudomonadati; phylum Bacteroidota; class Flavobacteriia; order Flavobacteriales; family Flavobacteriaceae; genus Tenacibaculum; species Tenacibaculum aiptasiae. The sequence continues at coordinate 141,263 of NZ_CBDCSN010000002.1, read as the reverse complement.
TAGTAGTTTGTAAGCACTGATGACGGTAACAGAATTCATGAGCTTTAGATGGAGTGCTACAACAGCTACCATCTATTTTACAATGACTTTTTGTGATATCTGATTTGTATATATGGCGCTCTGGGACTCCATGGTAAGAGAATAATATATGATCGTAATCTTTATCAGATAAGTAATCTTTAATACTGTTAGATAAAGCTTTGATGTATTCTGGTTTGTTATAAAAAGCAGGCACATCAGTAATCTTCATTTGAGGGAAAAACTCTTTACGTAATTCCTCAGCTAACACAACGATTGTTTCAGTAGTTGCCATAGCAAATTGAGGATAGAGTGGAACTAGCATGACTTCGGTAACACCTTTGTCGTGTAATTCTTGTAATCCAGTTTTTAAAGATGGGTTTCCATATCGCATGGCTAGCGCTACGGGGAGTTCAGTTTTTGCTTGAACCTTGCTTTGTAATCTTTCGGATAAAACAATTAATGGTGAACCTTCTTTCCACCATATTTTTTTATAAGCAGCTGCTGATTTTTTTGGACGAGTATTTAAAATAATACCTTTTACAATAAAAGTACGTAGCCATAATGGAACGTCAATAACGCGTTCGTCCATTAAAAATTCACCTAAATATTCTTTTACGTCCTTAGGGTCAGTGCTTTTTGGTGAGCCTAAGTTTACAAGTAAAACTCCTTTCATTATATACTTTTCAGTTGGTTTGTGGTTTCATATAGAGCAATAGCTAAACTATGAATTACATTCATAGAAGAGTTGCGTCCAAACATTGGAATGGCAACAGTTGCATCTAATAAATTTATATTTTCAATTCCGTTTCTTTCGCTTCCTAATAGCAAGACTATTTTTTCTTTAGAGGAAAAATCAAAATCTTGAATGTTTACGCTTTCGTCTGTGATTTCAATACCTATAATAGTATTTCCTTCTTCTTTTAAATTATTAATAGTTTCTTCAAAACTGGTATAATATTCATAGTCAATTTGATTTAATGTATTCCTAGCAGTTTTCTTAACAATTCTGTTTTCAACTGTTGGGGAATTTTCATGCAGAAATATTTTTTTGACACCAAAACTTTCAGAAATACGGAAACACATCCCAATATTTTCAGGTGTTCTTATAGCATCACAAACTATGGTGATGGGAAAAGTTTTTTGAGTGTTTTGTATGTCGTAATGTGTTAGTTGTTTCATTTATTCTTTTTGTAAGCTCATTACATATTGTTTTGGGGTGGTGCCAAATTTCTTTTTAAAAGCAGCTATAAAATGGCTAGAAGTACTATATCCAACTTGAATGCCAACTTCATTTACGTTAAATTGATTGCTTTCTAAAAGTTTACGAGCATGTTCCATTTTATAATCAAATAAAAAACTGTAAACCGTGTCTCCGTAAATTTGTTTAAAGCCTTCTTTTAACTTCTTTAGGTTTAAACCTACTTCGTTAGCTAGTTCTTGTAGGCTAGGAGGTTCACTCATTTTTGAAATAATAATATCTTTTGCTTTTCTAATCTTTAAAACATCTCTATCGTCAACTAAAAAAGGGCAGTATTCATCATTGGTATTTTCACCATTGTCAAAATGAAGACTTAAAAGTTCGTATGTTTTACCTTTTATATAAAGGTTACGCATAGAACTTTGGTTTTTTGCCGTTAAAATTTGCTGAAGTACTATTAAAGCGTTTGCTTTTATCTCAGTATTATCATAATACTTTTTGTTTTTGTTGTCATCACTTAAAAAAGGAATATAACTAGCCTCGTTGGAAAACAACGCGTGAAATTTTTCAATGGATATGATTATTGAAACCAAAGATGTTTTTGGTAAAATTTCTAAGTTGATAGGTAAATTCTGTTGGGGATTGTATAAGAAAATTGAATGCTTATCAAGTACATTAAAAGTATAACTATTGTTGTTAAAATGAAACTTGCAATTTCCTTTAACACAGTAATGTAATTGAATATATGAGCTGTCAATATCTCTTTTGTATACTTCTGTTTTGTTAGAATTGTTTTGGAATTTTAATACAAAAAAACCTTTTTCTAAAGAAACTTCTCTAAATGTACTTTCTGCGATGTTTTTTGACATAGATCAAAAGATAAATTAAAAATTTTTATTTAGAATGATTCTAATGTAATCCATCCTTAATAGTTGATTTTATTGCAAAAATACACTTTATCTGTGTTTTAGCATTAATTTTACGATAAAAAACAAATAACGACATTAAAAGTTCTTTTAGCGATACTTTTTTATGAGGAAACTTTATATTTTTGACCCACTTTTTATTGACGAAGACTTAATGGTAGAAGAAAAACATAACAAGAATTTATACAACATAGGAGTTAGCTATAAAAAAGCTGACGCAACTATTAGGGGGAAGTTTAGTGTTTCTAAAGAAAACCAAGTAGCACTTTTAGAGGAAGCTAAGAGTAAAGGTATGAAAGGTATTTTTGTACTGTCAACTTGTAATAGAACAGAAATAACTGGTTTTGCAGATCATCCATTTCAATTAATAGGAATGCTTTGTAAGTATTCAAATGGATCTGTAGAAGAATTTGCTCAAGTATCAAATGTATATAAAAACAAAGAGGCGATTAACCACTTGTTTCGAATGGGAACAGGATTGGATAGTCAAATTTTAGGAGATTATGAAATTGTAGGTCAGTTAAGACAAGCTTTTAAATTAGCTAAAGAAGCTGGGACTACCAATGCATATTTTGAGCGATTGTTAAATCACGTAATGCAAGCAAGTAAGCGTGTTAAAAATGAAACTAGGTTAAGTTCAGGAACAACATCCGTTTCTTATGCAGCTGTTCAATACATGATTAAAAACCTAGAAGACTATAATTCAAAAAATGTTTTAGTTTTTGGATTAGGTAAAATGGGAAAACATACTTGTAAAAACTTAGCGGAATACACGCAAAATAAAACAGTAAGTTTAATTAATAGAACAGAAGAAAAAACAATAGCCTTTGTAAAAGAAAATACTTCGATTAGAAATGCGAAGTATGAAAACTTAAATAAGGAGATTGCAAATACAGATGTTTTAATAGTTTCTACAGGAGCTTCAGAGGCAACCATTAAGAAAGAACATATTTTAACAAACAAAGAATTGTTAATTTTAGATTTGTCTATGCCGGCAAACGTTTCTAAAGAAGTAGCTGATTTAGATAATGTAACATTGGTAAATGTAGATGAATTATCTAAAATAACTGATGAAACCTTAGCAATTCGTCAACAAGAAATTCCTGTTGCAGAAGCAATTATTGAAACACATAATGAAGAGTTTCAAGAGTGGTTAAATCATAGAAGGTTTACACCAGCAATTAACGCATTAAAACAATCGTTAAAAACAATCCAACAAGGAGAAATAGCTTTCCACAAGAAAAAAATAAAAGATTTTGATGAAACTCAAGCAGAAGTTATAACATCAAGATTTATCCAAAAAATAACTACACAGTTTGTAAAACACTTAAAAGATGAAGAAACTTCTGTAAACAAAAGTATAGAAGTGATGGCTAAAGTGTTTGGAGCAAATTTAGAAACTATCCATGCAGAAGATAATTAGAATAGGTACACGAGATAGCCAGTTGGCTATGTGGCAAGCAAACAAAGTTCGCAAGCAATTAGAAGAATTAGAGTATAAATGTGAAATAGTTCCAATTAAATCTACTGGAGATTTAGTTTTAGACAAACCTTTATACGAACTAGGAATTACAGGAATATTTACTAAAAATTTAGATATCGCTATGTTAAATGGCGATATTGATATAGCAGTACATTCATTAAAAGATGTTCCAACAGTATTACCACAAGGAATTGTGCAAGCGGCTGTGTTAAAAAGAGCAAACTATGCTGATATTTTGGTGTTAAAAGACAATGAAGAGTTTTTTGGACAACCAAAAGGAATTATAGCAACAGGTAGTTTACGTAGAAAAGCACAATGGTTAAATCGTTACCCAACACATGAGGTCGTTGATTTAAGAGGAAACGTAAATACGCGTTTAGAGAAATTAGCAAACAACGATTGGAATGGAGCTGTTTTTGCAGCGGCAGGATTAGAAAGAATAGGTATAAGACCAAAGGGAGCAATTAGTCTTTCATGGATGATACCTGCACCAGCACAAGGAGCAATTATGATTACAGCTTTAGAAAATGATGATTTCTCTAAAGATGCATGTGAGCAATTGAATCACTATGAAACGCAAGTTTGTGTTGGGATAGAAAGAGAGTTTTTAAATAGACTTGAAGGAGGATGTACAGCACCAATTGGAGCATTAGCTTATATTGACGACAAAACTGAAGAGATTAATTTTAAAGGTATTTTGTTAAGTAGAGACGGAAAGAAAAAGATTTCTGTAAATAAGAAAGGAAAGCTTGGACGTCATAAATTTTTAGCAAAAGATTGTGCAGATTATGTAATTAATAAAGGAGGAAAAGAATTAATGATGGAAGATATGGGACTTGAAAAAGAGTTTGCCATATTTTCAACAAAGAAATTATCAGAAATTCAAAAGAAGTTATTACCAACCTCTATAGCAGTTGAGGATAGTGATTTTATTAAAATTCGTTTTAATAGAATAGCTCCTAAAGTTGTTAAAAATGAAATTGAAAACGTAATCATTACAAGTAAAAATGGAGTAGAAGCAATAGCGAATTCATTTACTTCTGATGAATTGAAGTTTAAAAATATTTATTGTGTTGGTCGAAGAACAAAAAAGTTAATCGAGCAAAAAATAGGTAAGGTTACACATTCAGAAAGAAATGCTGAGAAGTTAGCAGCGTATCTTGTAAAAGAAATAAAAGGTCAGGAAGTAACATATTTTTGTAGCGACTTAAGATTAGATACATTACCAAGTGTTTTAGCAGAAAACGGAATTACAGTAAATGAAGTAGAAGCTTATAAAACGATGTATAGCCCAGCTAAAGTAGGTGAGAAAGTAAACGGAGTTTTATTTTATAGTCCATCTACAGTAGAAAGCTACATGAAAGAAAATGAAGCAGATAAAGTGGCTTTTTGTATAGGAGAAAGCACAGCTAAAGAGGCAAGAAAACATTTTGAAAAGGTAGAAGTTGCAAAATTACCTACAGTAGAAAGTGTAATAGAATTGGTGAATTTACACTTTGTAAAAAAATAGATTAAAATGTCATACGAGCGCAGTATAGAGATATTTGTAAAAAAAATCTCAACTGCGCTCTGTTTGAAAATATGATAAACTATGTTTAGAACACGCAGACTAAGAAAAACAGATGGAATCCGAAGATTAGTAAGAGAAAATCAATTGTCGGTAAACGATTTTATTTATCCTTTATTTATTGAAGAAGGAGAAGGAATAGAAAAAGAAATTGTTTCTATGCCAGGAATAAAACGTTGGTCTTTAGATACTGTTTCAAAAGAATTAGATGAAGTAGTTGCTTTAAACATACCAGCGGTTATTTTATTTGGTATTCCAACTGAAAAAGATGAGGTAGGAACAGAAACATGGAATGATAACGGAATTATGCAACAAGCTGTTCGTTATATTAAAAAGAATTATCCAAGTTTATACGTAATCACAGATGTGTGTTTTTGTGAATATACTTCTCATGGACATTGTGGTGTTTTGTGTGATAATGATGTTGATAATGACGCTACTTTAGTAAATTTAGCAAAGCAAGTAATATCACATGCAAAAGCAGGGGTAGATATGGTAGCGCCTTCAGGAATGATGGACGGAACAATAGCCATGATTAGAGAGAGCTTAGATCAGGCAGGATATCCGAATTTACCAATTATGGGATATTCAGTGAAATATGCATCAGCATTTTATGGACCATTTAGAGATGCAGCAGATTCAGCACCAAGCTTTGGAGATAGAAGAACTTACCAAATGGATCCAGCAAATAGAGATGAAGGATTACGTGAAGCTACGTTTGATGATGAAGAAGGAGCAGATATTTTAATGGTAAAACCAGCATTATCGTATTTAGATATTATTAGAGACTTAAAAGAAAATTTTGATCGTCCAATAGCTTGTTATAATGTAAGTGGGGAATATGCAATGGTAAAAGCAGCTGCAGAAAAAGGATGGATAGATGGGGAAAGAGTAATGATGGAGAGCTTATTATCTATGAAAAGAGCAGGAGCTGATATTATCATTACCTATTTTGCTAAAGAAGCAGCAAGAGTTTTAATGCGATAAAAAATGAAGCAATCAATAGTACATATAGCTTTAGTAGTAAGAGATTATGATGAAGCAATTGAGTTTTATACAAAAAAACTTAAATTTACTTTGATTGAAGACACATATCAACCAGAACAAAATAAAAGATGGGTTGTTGTGGCGCCACCAAATTCAGAAGGAACGTCAATTCTGTTAGCAAGAGCATCTAAAGAAGAGCAAAAAAATTTTATAGGAAATCAAACAGGGGGAAGAGTTTTTCTTTTTTTAAACACAGACGATTTTTGGAGAGACTATAAAGATATGATAGCTAAAGGAATTGAGTTTGTTAGAAAGCCTAAAGAAGCTGAATATGGAACGGTAGCAGTATTTAAAGATTTATATGGGAATTTGTGGGATTTATTAGAATTAAAATAAACAACTCACAGACTAAAAAATAATTTAATTGATAACTAAAGTAGAGTTATGGAATTTAAAAAATCACAAGAATTATATCAACAAGGATTAGTAAATCTAGTAGGAGCAGTAAACTCACCAGTAAGAGCATTTGCTTCAGTAGGAGGGAATCCATTGTTTATTAAAAAAGCAAAAGGAAGTAAAATTATCGATGTAGATGGTAATTCTTATATAGATTTAGTATTGTCTTACGGGCCTATGATATTAGGTCATCGTCATAAAAAAGTACAAAAGGCAATTACAAAAGCTTTAAAAAATGGATATTCATTTGGAGCATCAACAAAAAACGAAATTAAATTAGCAAAAATAGTTTGTGATGCATTTCCAGGAATGGATAAAGTTCGTTTTGTAAACTCAGGAACAGAAGCTGTTTTAAGTGGAATACGTTTAGCAAGAGCTTTTACAGGAAAGGACAAAATTATTAAGTTTTCAGGATGTTACCATGGACACCAAGATGCATTATTGGTAGCAGCAGGATCTGGATTAGCGACTTTAAGTTTACCTGGCTCAAAAGGAGTGCCAGAAGGAGCTGTAAAGAATACTTTAATAGCCAATTATAATGATTTGGAAAGTGTAAAAGCGCACTTTGAAGAGCATGATGATATTGCAGGGGTTATTTTAGAGCCAGTAGCGGGTAATATGGGAGTTGTAACTCCACAAAATAACTTTTTAAAGGAATTAAAAGAGTATTTAAAATCAAAAGGAGCCTTATTAATAGTAGATGAGGTAATGACTGGGTTTAGATCGAAATTTGGAGGAGCTCAAGAATTATTTAATGTAGAAGCTGATATTACTTGTTTAGGAAAAGTAATAGGAGGAGGTTTCCCGGTGGGAGCTTACGGAGCACGTAATGAAATTATGGAAATGGTAGCACCTTTAGGAGGAATGTACCAAGCAGGAACATTAAGTGGTAATCCAATAGCTATGGCAGGAGGAATTGCTACTTTAACAGAATTGAAAAAGCAAAATCCATACGAGAAGTTTAACGAAATAGCTCAAATAATAGAGGTGTTTTTGTTAGAATCAGCAAAAAAATATGGAATAGAAATTACAGTGAATAGGTTTGGGTCAATGATCAATCCTTTCTTCACTAATAAAAAAGTAACGAATTTTGATGAGGCACAAACATGTGATACAGAGAAGTTTGCTGTGTTTTTCTGGGAAATGATGAAAAATGGAGTATTTTTACCTCCATCACAGTTTGAAGCATGGTTTTTATCATCAGCTTTATCAGAAAAAGATATAGAAAAGATAGCGAAAGCGATTGATAAATCTATGGAAGCTGTTTCTAAGATGTAAATTAAAATATAGGAGTTTATGAAAACAATGTTCGCAATTTTTTTTAGTATACTATTAGCATCATGTCCTAATGGCAATAAAGAAAATCAAGAAACAATTATAAACTCTTTATATAAAGGAACATTACCAGGAAATAGTTTAGGAAAGTTTGAAAAAGAGAATCTTGTAATTAAAACCGAAAAAGATTGGAAATTATTTTTGAAAAAAGCTGAAGTAGCTAATCAAATGGATGATTTGATAGATTTTTCAAAGAGTGTTATAGTGGTAGCTATAGATTCTCAAAAAAACACAGGAGGATTTTTAGTAGAAATTTCAAAAATAAAGGAAGAAAAAAGTAAGTTATTGGTAACAATAGAGTCTAAAGGTCCAAAGCCAACGGATATGGTTACTATGGTACTTACACAACCAATACATATAGTAAAAATACCAAAAACAAAGAAAGACATAGTCTTTGTAACAGAATAAAATGATAAAAAACGATTTATTTTTAAGAGCCTTAAAAGGAGAAACTGTTGATCGTCCACCAGTATGGATGATGCGTCAAGCTGGAAGATATTTACCAGAGTTTATGGAAATTAGAAAAAAGTATGATTTCTTTACACGTTGTAGAACTCCAGAACTAGCATCAGAGATTACAGTGCAACCTATTCGTAGATATGGAATGGATGCTGCAATTTTATTCTCAGATATTTTGGTAATACCACAAGCAATGAATATTGAAGTGGAAATGAAGCCAGATTTTGGTCCTTATTTACCAAATCCAGTAAGAGATAAAAAAGGTTTAGATAACGTAATAATTCCAGATGTTCATGAAGAATTAGGATACGTTATGGATGCAATTAAGGCAACCAAAGAAAAATTAAATGACGAAATTCCTTTAATAGGTTTTGCAGGTTCACCATGGACTATTTTGTGTTATGTAGTGCAAGGTCAAGGGTCTAAGAATTTTGATAAAGCAAAGGAGTTTTGTTATACACAACCAATTTTGGCACACCAATTGCTACAGAAGATAACAGATACCACAATTGCTTATTTAAAAGCTAAGGTACAGGCAGGTGTAAATGCTGTTCAGGTTTTTGATTCTTGGGGAGGAATGTTATCTCCAACTGATTATCAGGAATTTTCATGGCAATACATTAATCAAATAATTGAGGCATTAAAAGATGATGCTCCAGTAATCGCTTTCGGAAAAGGATGTTGGTTTGCGTTAGGAGAAATGGCGAAGTCTAACGCATCAGCATTAGGAGTAGATTGGACATGTTCGGCAAGAAATGCACGTTATTTATCAGGAGGAAATGTTACATTACAAGGTAATTTTGATCCATCTAGATTATTGTCTCCGCCTGCAGAAATTAAAAAAATGGTACACCAAATGATAAATGAGTTTGGTAAAGACAAATATATTGTTAACTTGGGGCACGGAATTTTACCTAATATTCCGCTAGATAATGCAAAGGCATTTATTGATGCGGTAAAGGAGTATAATATTTAAAATTTAATCCCCTTAAATTATTAAAAATGAAGAGATTATTACTGGTTTTAGCGTTGATAGCTGTCTCGAATACTTTTGCACAAAAGAAGATTTATTATAAAGATATTGTTGATGATTGTATTGCAACTTCAAGCAATGATGCAGCGTTATTAGACGATATTGTTTACAATTGTATTAGAGATAAGTACATTTCAAACTACGATTTTACTTCTATTGATGGGAAAACTATTAGTACAGATGCAATAAAAAAACCAATCGTATTATTAACAGCAGCTACTTGGTGTGCTCCTTGTTGGGGAGAAATACCAGCTTTAAATAAGTTAGTTGAAAAGTACAGTGATAAAGTTGAATTTATCATGCTTTTTTGGGATAAAGAAGATGGAGTAAAAAGAATGGCAAAAAAATTAGATAAGAGAATATTCTTAGTGCCTTCTAAAGAAAAATTAGCTGATAGATCAAGTATTAGAGTTGCTGGATTTATTCATAAATTAGATTATCCATCTGCATACCTAATTACAGGTAAGAAAAGAATTTTAGACTTTAAAAGAGGTGCACTATCTCCAACTAAAGATATGGGGTGGGATGAAGTAAACGCAGCCAACGAAGAAGAATTAGAAGCTTTTATTAAACCAGTAATTAAATAAAAGTTATTTAAATAAATAAGTAATAAAAAAACTCTTTCTGTAAAGAAAGAGTTTTTTTATGCATAATATTTACAATAAAGAGATTAATTAATTAATTAATTAATCTCTTTATTACTCTAAGTTTATGTGTGTGTTGATGAGTATCTACATTGTAAATACCACTGTGATCTAATTTGTCAATACGAACTTTACCATGAGCGTGAATAATATTATAATCGTTCATAATAATACCAACATGGGTAATAATACCTTCTTCGTTATCAAAAAAGGCAAGATCTCCAGGTTCACTTTCTTCAATAAAACTTAATACATCTCCTTGTGTTGCTTGTTGTTTAGCATCACGTAAAAGATTATAACCACATAATTTATATACTGTTTGCGTAAAACCTGAACAATCAATTCCAAAAGGAGATTTACCTCCCCATAAATACGGAACATTTAAAAATAAATATGCTGTTTCTATAATAGCAGCTTTTGTTAATTGTTTATTACACACCTTTCCTTCATAAAAATAAGAAGTAGTATTAATGGTTATTTTGTTGTTATTAAACAAAGGAAGTCTAGCTCCCATTGGTATGGTAGTTAAGTTATGACTATCATCAGTAATAAAGTCTATTAATTCGCCTGCAAAATGCTTTTTTTCTTGACATAATAGACTATAGTCTTCATTAGAAATTTCTTCGTATTGTTTGTTATCGATATAGCCTTCATAATTATCAAAGGCTAAACGAATTTTACTCCACTTTTTAGTTTTTTCTAAAACTTCAAAATGTTCACCAAAAACAACCTGATTCACCATTTCTGAAACATCAGTAGGCTCTAGTCGAAGAGGAACAACACTTAAATTACAAATTCCGAAAGACATTAACAGCTTTTATTAAAATTATACTCTTTCAATTACCATTGCACTAGCACCACCACCACCGTTACATATACCAGCAGCACCAATTTTAGCGTTGTTTTGTTTTAATATAGATGTTAAAGCAATTATAATTCTAGCTCCAGAAACACCTAATGGATGACCTAATGACACAGCTCCACCGTTTACATTTACTTTATCTGCAGATAATCCTAAAATTTTCATATTAGCTAATCCTACTACAGAAAATGCTTCGTTAAGCTCAAAATAGTCTACATCATCAATAGAAACTCCAGCTTTAGCTAAAGCTTTAGGTAATGCTTTTGCAGGTGCAGTAGTAAACCATTTAGGCTCATGAGCAGCATCAGCATATCCTTTAATTTTTGCTAAAGGAGTTAATCCTAATTCAGCAGCTTTTTCTGCAGACATTAATACTAAAGCAGCTCCACCATCATTAATTGTTGAAGCGTTAGCAGCTGTTACAGTTCCTTCTTTTGTAAAAGCAGCACGTAAAGCTGGAATTTTTTCCATTTTTACGTTTTTGTATTCCTCGTCTTCAGAGAAAATAATTGGTTCTCCTCTACGTTGAGGAATCTCTACAGGAACAACTTCGTCTGCAAATTTACCTTCACTCCAAGCTTTAGCAGAACGGTTGTATGATTCAATAGCAAAAGCATCTTGATCTTCTCTAGAAAATTCATACTCAGTAGCGCATTCATCAGCACATACTCCCATTGCTACTTGCTCATATGCATCAACTAAACCGTCTTTTTGCATACCGTCTTCCATTTTTACAGGACCAAATTTAGTAGCACTACGAGCGTGTTGATAATGAGGTATCATACTCATGTTTTCCATACCACCAGCAACAACAATTTCAGCATCGCCTAAGGCAATTGTTTGCGCTGCTAACATGATAGATTTCATACCAGAAGAACAAACTTTGTTAACTGTTGTACAAGGAACAGTATCAGGAATTCCAGCAAAAATAGCTGCTTGACGTGCAGGTGCCTGACCTAAACCAGCAGAAACTACATTTCCCATAAAAACTTCCTCAACCATTTCTGGTTTTAAGTTTATTTTATCTAAAGCTCCTTTAATTGCTACCGCTCCTAATTTTGGAGCTGGTGTAGTTGATAAAGTTCCTAAAAAACTACCTATTGGAGTTCTTGCAACCGATACGATAACTACTTCTTTCATATATTGAGTATGTTGTATTAAGATTAGTTCTGCGAAAATAACCATTTTATAACAAGTACTCAAATAATAGATAAAGGTTATATTTACATTTTTAAAAGCTAAAAATGAACGATTTTATCAATAAATTGTATAAGAACAATGCAATAATTTACAAAGTATTGTTATTCTTAATAACCGTTACAGCAATTGTTTACTTATTTCCTAAAGGAGGGCAGTTTAAATACGATTTCCCTCAAGGTAAGCCATGGCAGTATGATAATTTATATTCACCCTTTGATTTTGCAATTCAAAAAACAGAAAAAGAAAAAGAAGAGGAGATTAAAAATATAGAAGCAAATGCTAAAAAATATTTTGTTGTAGATACAGGTGTTAAAGCAAAAGTATTGGAAGAGTTTGAGAGTAAAATTATACCATCAGATTCTTTATCGGTTAAAGAAGTTCAGTTTCTGAAAAAAATAGGGAAAAGTATTATTAATTCTATATACAGATATGGTTTATTAGATGCGATTAGTAATGCAAAAGCTAATAAAAGAGACATTGTTATTTTAAGAAAAGGAAATTCTATAGAGGATGTACCCTTTTCTAGATTGATTCAATCCAATGAAGTTTTAAGTTATGTTAATCAGAAAGTAAAAGATTTAAATGTAAATCAACAACAACTAATTTTAAGATACATATCAGAGACTTTAAGGTCAAATGTAAGTTACGATGTAAAATATAGCGAAAGAGAGCTACAAGAGGCTTTAAATAGTATTTCGTTAGCTAAAGGTAAAGTATCGAAAGGAGAGTTAATTATTTTAAAAGGAGATATTGTTGAAGGAAAAAAGTTTAATGTATTAAAATCATATGAGTTAGCTTCTAGCTCTCAAATTTGGACAGAATCGAATTATAATTGGATTGTTTTTGGGTATACAATTTTAGTATCGTTGGCTTTGTTAATGTTATTGCTTTTCTTAGAGAAATACAGACTTGAGATCTATAAAAACAATAATAAAGTAACTTTTATATTCTTCAATATATTCTTAATGATTTTTGTACAAACAATGGTTGTTAAGTACAATTCAGAATATTTATATGTTGTGCCTCTAAGTATTTTGCCAATTGTTTTAAAAGCGTTTTTTGATGCACGATTAGGATTATTTACTCATGTATTAACAGTATTATTATTAGGGTTTATTGTACCCAATAGTTTTGAATTTATTTATTTACACATTATTGCAGGAATTGTAACAATTTTAACGGTTTCGGAATTGTATAAAAGAGCTAGTTTATTTGTCTCAATAGGACAAATTACACTGATTTATATGATTACCTATTTTGCATTTTCAATTTTAAAAGAAGGAAATGCAGATAAAATTAATTGGTTATACTTTGGATTGTTTGCAGCAAATGGATTGTTATCGTTTTTAGCGGTTTTCTTTATCTACTTCTATGAAAAACTATTTGGGTTGGTTTCCGATGTTACATTATTAGAGTTATCAAACACAAATTCGAAGCTTTTAAGAGATTTAAATGAAAAAGCCCCAGGAACATTCCAACATTCTATGCAAGTAGCTAATTTGGCCGAAGCAGCAGCAAATGAAATAGGAGCGAATTCAATGTTAGTAAGAACAGGAGCTTTGTATCATGATATAGGGAAGATGGTACAACCTATGTACTTTACCGAAAACCAATCAACAGGAGTTAATCCGCATAACGACTTGTTGCCTAAAGATAGTGCTCGAATTATTTTAGATCATGTAATTAACGGAATTGAAATAGCTAAGAAGAATAAGTTACCAGATAGAATTATTGATTTTATAAGAACACATCACGGAACAAGTGTAACTTATTATTTTTATAAAAAAGAGCAGGAGAATAATCCAGACGAGGAAATAGATATAAAGAAGTTTCAATATCAAGGACCAATCCCATTTTCTAAAGAAACGGCAATTTTAATGATGTGCGATGCAGCAGAAGCAGCTTCTAAGAGTTTAAAAAATCCAACAGCACAATCCATCGATGAATTAATAGATAAGATTATAAACAAGCAAAAAAACGATAATCAGTTCCGAAATTCGGATATTACGTTTAGAGAAATAGAAAAAATAAAAAAAATTATTAAGAATAAGTTGATGAATATCTACCACTTACGTGTTGAGTATCCAGATTAGTGATTTTTTTCTTCAAAAAAACTTGCGTGAATGTTTAATCGGTTATATATTTGCACTCGCAATTTTTAATTCAAAGTTTCAAACGCTTTGAAAGTCTCCGGAGAGGTGGCAGAGTGGTAATGCAGCAGATTGCTAATCTGTCGACCTTATTGGTCGCCAGGGTTCGAGTCCCTGTCTCTCCGCTAAGAATTGCACTCGGGGCGTAGCGTAGCCCGGTTATCGCGCCGCGTTTGGGACGCGGAGGTCGCAGGTTCGAATCCTGCCGCCCCGACAAAATAAGAGTTACTGGTCGCGTAGCTCAGCTGGATAGAGCATCTGCCTTCTAAGCAGACGGTCACAGGTTCGAATCCTGTCGCGATCACAATAAGCCTTACTGGAAACAGTAAGGCTTTTTTGTTTTTGTATGATTCATTTTAACTAACTTATGTTGTAGCTGGTATAACCATAAAAGGAATCGTTAATTGATGTCCTAAATTTGCTATTACATGTTCTCTAAATAAGTTTTCAAAGAAACTGTGTTTGTATTTTATCATTGTCAAAATATCAATTTTATAAGTATTAATTAAATCGATAATTTCATCTGTTATATTTGTGTACTGAGTTATTTCAGTATAACTAGTTTCTACATTTTTCAAATACATTTGTAAAGAATCTAAATTTTCTTTTTGACTAGTATCTAATTCTTCATTTGTTTGTATATGGAATACGTTTAGTTTAGAATTATACAAACTAATAAGATCTTTGATTTCATCTAGTTCTGTACTATTGTATAAGCGTTTAAATCCACTAGAAAAACCAATATTTTCAGGTTTTTTGTATTCAGTACCATTAGGTATTGCTAATATTGGACATTTAGAAAGGTTACTTATAATTTCTACAGTGTTACTTCCTAAGAAAATTTCTTTAGCACCTGTTGCTCCTTTGGTTCCCATAACAATTAAATCTATATCATGGTTTTCTACAGCAATAGCTACAGCTTGTTCAATATCATGCGTGCTTGTTGATATTTTAAAACTATGCTTAGGGTTCGCAAATGTTTTTTCTACTCGTTCAAGTAAATGTTTTAAATCATTTACAGCATTCTCTTGCATTACACGAGTTAATTTATTTGAAAAAGAAGAGATTCTTGATGACTTAACTGGTGCTGAATGAAGTAAATGAAAAACACATTGTTCATTAGTAAAGAGTTTAAGTGCATAAACAGTGGCTGTCCATGCATTCTCTGAAAAATCGGTTGGTATTAAAATATGTTTCATAATAGTAGGTTTTAGAAATTATAAATGAGACTTCATAATCTGCTTACGCTTACTTAACTGTCTTTCTAGGTCGCTAACTGTATTTTTTACAGCCAATTGATAATTGTCTTCATTAGAAGAAGCAAATATTTGAGGACCAGATTGACTTAAAACCATTTCACAGATTTTACCTTTTGATGTAGGATCATTTTCATATTTTATATAAACTTGAGCTTTTATAAGCCAATCATATTTTTTATAAAGTTTATCAAGTTTTTTTTGAATGAATTCTTGTAAATTTTCACTTACAGGCATTTTAACGAATTGAATATGTACTTCCATTTTTTTTGTTTTGATATTCAAATTTAGCTGTAAGAAATATGTTTTGGAATGATATATATCAGTTTATATCTAAGTTTATTGAGGTATATTTACAGGAAACTGTGTAGATGTTTTTTTGAAATTGACAACAGGATAAAATTTGAAAGAGTATTTTTAAGATATTAAAATTGGTATTTGAATAAAACTCTTTTTTGAAAAGTTAAATAGTAACTATGGTATTATGAAGAGAGTAATTACTAAACCTACCTTTTAGGGTAGCAATGTGTCGTTTGTTTTGAACTAGCTTTGTAATAAACTTAATAACTATGGAAACAAGATATATTAGGAATAGAATCTACTTAACAGAAAGTGAACAAGAGACGATAAAGAATTGTCCTGTTGTACTTGGAGGTTCTGGCATTGGAAGTATTATAGCAGAATGTGCCTTGCGACTTGGGTTCGAAAATATAACTATAATAGATGGAGATGAAGTTGAGTTATCAAATTTGAATAGACAAAATTACACAGAAGCAGATTTAAAAACTAGTAAAGTAGAAGCTATAAAAAAAAGGTTATTGTCTATAAATAAAGAAGCTAATATTAAGATACACGATTGTTATTTAACAACTGAAAATGTTGAAGAGTTTATTTTAGGTCATAGGATTGCTATTAATGCCTTAGATTTTACATCTGATGTACCTTTGACTTTTGATAAAATTTGTCAGAAAAATAATATTCCGGTGTTGCACCCATATAATTTAGGTTGGGGAGGTTTAGTAACAGTGATTAGTCCAGAAGGTTTACCATTAGATTCAATAGAAAAGCCTAATCAAAAATTTAACGAAGTTAAAATGGTTGAATATGCTACAAGTTATTTAAAATTTTGGAGAACACCTCATGCTTGGTTAGAAGAGGCTATGGAAAAATATATGAAAGAGAAAAAAGTTCTACCACCGCCTCAATTATCAATAGCATCTTGGTTAGTAGCAGCTATGAGTACACATCTTTTGTATAATATTGCTACTAACAAAAAAACCAAACAGTTTCCAGAATTTTATTTGTCAACAATAATGAATGATTTAAATTAATTTATTGTTTGTAGTATAAGTAATAGCTTCTGAAATATTAGCTACCCCAAGTTTTTCAAATAATTTCTTCCTGTGAAATTTTACAGTATCAGGTGAGACGTATATAGCTTCAGCTATTTCGTTTATTGTATATCCTCTGGTTGAATGTTTAAGAATTTCTTTTTCTCTGCTGGTTAATTTTGTCGATTCAGTTTCCTTCCAGAAATCTCCTTTTAAATCGTAGTGATATACTTTATTATCTTTTTTATTTGTTACTTTAATATTCCCTGATTTATTTTCGGAAGAAAGAGAAACAATTGCAATTGCTTTCCATAATTTTCCTTCTGATGTCATAAATAAAGGAGTCATTTTATGATTAATCAATGTTTTTTCACCTTCTTTATTAACTAAATGAAAATCATATGAAATAGTGTAGTTTTTACGTTCTTCCATAGGTACTCTTTCATAAAACTCAAAACCAATAGTGTTAATTTTTAAAAGAAGTTCTAGATCAGACTCTATTACATGCTTAAAATAAAATGCGTACCCCATTTTTTTTACTTCTTCAGCAGTATTCCCGCATAATAACAAAGGGTTGTCAGAAACATAATCAAAACCTTTTTTCTCATAATCAATTACATATAAACTTTTGTATGTTGTTCTGGCAAAAGCATCAATTGATTCTAAATAATTAATAGCTTGTTTTTGGTCGTCTTCAGAAACAAAATCAACTTTATTAACAAAAGAGAAAAAATTATTAATATCTGGCATTATAGTTTTTTTTAAGCTTGCTAAATATAATATTTTTAAAAGAATTACACAAAAGGGTAAAATCTTAACTACTCTTTTGTGTGGTTGTGTTTAAGTGGTTCATTACTACACTTTTGTGTAATGAATTTTGAATCTTCTCTAAATAGATTTGAGTACCAAACTTAATACCATGATACTCACAAAAAATTATTTAGAAAAGCTCAAGAAAAATCAATTATTAGATTTAGCGGAATTTGTAGTTACCGAAAACTTCAAACATCATTTAGAAAATAATCTTCCAGAAAATTATAAGAATGATGTAAATGCTATTTATAAAGAGGAATTAAAGTTTTATGAAAATTCAGAAGTTTTTACTACTAGAAATGAAGAAGGAGCAATAGTAGGTGCAATTAGAGTTTTAAAATGGAACTTTATAGATGTTCTACCTATTCAGAAAATTTTTGGAATCAATCCACTTTTAGCAATTAACACTCCTAATGTAAATGATATTTACCATATAGGACGATTTGCGGTAAATAAAGATATACGTGATTTTAATTTATTTAAAAAATTACTAGTCTGTGTAGCTAAACTTATTTGTAATCACAAAGGTAATATGGCTTTTGCCGAATGTGATAGTAAATTATTAAGGGTTTTAAATCTTTTAGGAGTAAAGGCTATGGTTATAGGAGAATCTTTAAATTATTTAGGATCGGAAACAATACCTATTGCAATGACTTATGATGGCGTGATTGAATTTTATAATAATAATAAACATTTAGTAGAGGCTGTTTCAGATAAAGAATACATGATATCATCTTCAAAAGAAAAAACTAATAATACAATTAATACAACAATTGCACTGAGTGCTTAAATATTAAAACAACCAAAATGAATTTAGAGAAAATAAATAATTTAAATTCTTCAGATGTTTTAATAGATTTAATAAAAGAAATTAAAATCCCCCTGAAGTCTATAATAGAAGCTAATAAAAAATTAACAACAATTGATATTATTACAAATAAACAACCAGAAAGAACAACAAATGATATAATCTTTAATAGTAGTAAAGAAATTGCAAGTTTAATAGATGAGGTTGTAAAATTAGCTAAAGAAGGAAAACCCAAAGAAAAGTCCCCTTTGATTTATCAAATATATCATGGTAATGAAAGAGTACAATTTATGTGCAAAAAAGAAATTAACCCTAATAAAATTTCACAACAAGATACTTCATGGTTACTAGAAATGGAAAATGAAGTATATAAAAATATTAAGCATAAAGATTTAAATCTATATGATCTATCATACAAAATGGCTGTTAGTGAAAGACAATTACATCGAAAAATAAAAGGACTTTTACATTTAACACCAAATAAATACATAAGAATATTACGATTGCATAAAGCGAAACAGTTTATAGATGATTATGTATACGACTCAATTTCTCAAATTTCTTATGCTGTTGGTTATTACGATACACATTATTTTTCAAAGTTATTTAGACAACAATATGGGATTTTTCCCAAAAAACTTCTTAATGAAAGAAGGTTTTAAATGGTTTTGATCCTTTCTAGATAAAAAGTGATGCTTTTTATTACGTCGTTTTCAACTGATTCTTTGGCAGTTTTAAAATAGCTTCAAAATATACCTTTAGCCTTATTAATTTTAATACAGAAGCAAATGAAACGTGTACTTTTTTTATTAGGACATCTAAATGATTTGGATATAGAATGGATGATCAATAATGGTAATAAAGAAGATTTAGAAGTAGGTGATAGATTAATACGTAAGGGAGAAGCTATAGAGAATTTATATATAGTTCTTTCTGGTCAACTGTCTATAACCGATGGCTCAAGTGATAAAAGTATAGCGCTTATAGGGGCAGGGGAAATTGTAGGAGAAATGTCGTTTTTAGAATCTAGACCACCTTCAGTATCAGTTATAGCAACACAAGTAACTTCTGTGTATAGTATTTCTAGAGAGTTAATGAATAGTAGATTAGCAAACAATTTAGAATTTAAGGCTAATTTTTATTACGCGATCTCATTATTCTTATCTAATAGGTTAAGGAAAACCACGGGACAATTAGGATATGGAAATCCAGAAGAGGCAGATACAATAGATGAAAATGTACTAGATGGTATTTCACAAGCTGGTTCAAGGTTTGGTCAAATACTTCAAAAATTTTCAGAAGTATAAATAGCTTTAATATGATGCGTAAAGTTGTTATATCAATAATGTTATTACATTTTGTAATTAAAGGATTTAGTCAAAAAGTAATTCCAGTCGACTTGATTGAACTAACGAAAATTACTCTTGCAAAAAATCCATTGGTTAAGCAGAATTTATTAACAGTAAAGGATGCTGAAGGTAGTTTGAGAATACAAAGAAGTGCATTCGATTATCAGTTAACTTCAGGAATATCATCAAACCGAAATACGTTTAGTTTATTAGAAGCAGATCCAAGAAATAATTTTATTAATAAATTAAAGTCGGAAGGAACCAATGTTTCAATAGGTTTTAAAAAAACATTTCGTTCTAGTCTTACAGCCAATTTAGAAGTAGATTATAAGCTAGCTACAGATAATTATCCAATTAATAGATTTAATCAAAATGTAGGGGAGTATATTGGTAACCATACAGTTTTAAGTACATTTTCGTTAACTCAACCTTTATTAAGAGGGAGAGGGAAATCAATTTCAACAGCTTTAGAACAAGCATCAAAATTAAATTTAGAGAGTACAAATCATACTGCAGAATTTCGAAATTCATTTGAGTTGTTTCAAATGAGTATTGCATACTGGGAATATGTAACAGCTTATAAAAGTTTAACTATTTATAAAGAAAATGAAGCTAGAGTAACACGAGTTCTAGAAATAACCCAAGAGTTAGTGAAAGCAGATAGAAGACCTGCTAGTGATTTAGATCAGGTTAAGGCAGATTTGGCAAATCAAGAACGTCAAACAAAAGTAGCAGAACAAATACTTTACAACGCTAAGTTAAATTTAGGGAGAGCTATTGGTTTAAGTGAAGATGATAGTAAAAAATTAGGAACTCCTTTAGATCAATTCCCAGCCATAAATAAATCAGGATATACTGAAAAACTCAATGAAAATATTTTTTTAGAAATAGCACAAAAGAATAGGGCTGATATTGAAGCTGCTAAGAAAATACAAAAGGCTTTAGAATTACGATTAAAACTTTCAGAAAACAGTAAAAAGCCACAATTAGATTTATCAGGGTTTGTAAGCTATGGAGGTATAAATAGCGGTAACGGTTTAAGTACAGCATTGGCAACATTTTCTAGAAATGAAGGAAGGGACTTAGGGTATGGTTTACGGTTGAATTTTACATTTCCACTTAATAATAATCTAGCAAAAGGAAATTTTATTAGAAACAAAGTAGCTCTAAAAGATCAAGAGATTACAACAGAAAACTTAGAAAGGAACATAAATTTAGATGTATCTATTGCGTTCAATAATTTGAAAAATAACGTGGGAGTGTTAAAAAAAGCAAAAGAGGCTTTAGAGTTTTACAAGCAGGTTTATAATAATGAACAAATAAAATTTAGAAATGGAATGACCATTTTATTAAATCTTATCCAGTTTCAAGAAAGACTCACTTTTGCAGAATTAGACTATTTAAGAGCTCATCAGCAATTTGCCAAAGCTATTGTAAATATTAGATATGTAACAGGAACACTATTGGTCAATAAAAATGGAGGAAGCGATGTAAATAAGACATTGTTTTTCACTATCCCTAACTAAAAATAGTAAAAAATAAATAATCATGGCAGCAGGATTTTTCAGAAAAGCAGCATTAGAAAAGTTATCGACTCCAGAAAAACTGGATCAATTAATTAAAGTAACGAACCCTAGAGGATGGATTGCTTTACTCACTATAGTGATAGTTTTAGGAACAGGAATAGCCTGGTCTTTTTTAGGTAATGTAAAAACAAAGTTAAATGTTGTAGGTGTTTTGTTAGGAGGCGAAATTCATGAAGTCGTAGCTACTTCACAAGGACAATTGATAAACCTTAATGTAAAAATAGGAGAAAGGGTAAAAGAAGGAGATATTATAGCAACTATTGAGCAACCTGAGTTATTCCAGCAGATAGAAGAAGTAAAAGCTACTTTAAAAGAACGTGAGTTTGACTTGAAACATCTATTGTCATATGGAAATCAAGATACTCGTTTGCAAGGAGAATTAGTCCAACAACAAAGAATAAGTATAGAGCTTCAAATAGAAACAGAGAATAAAAATTTAGGCTTTTTAAAGGCGCAACTGGCTAGAGAAGAAACTTTGTTAAAACAAGGCTTAATTACCAACTCTCAATTAATAAATACAAAGCAACAAATAGATGTTGCAAAAAATGCCATTGAACGATTAAAAAGTCAATTAGTACAATCTTCTAGTAAAAAACTAAATATAGGATTTGATTTGCAACAAAAATTGAATGTAAGTAAGCAACGCATCGCAGAAACTAAAAGACAATTAGAGCATTTAAAAGAACGATTTGACATACAAACCAATATGCGAAGTTCTTATTCAGGAGAAGTAGTAGAGGTATTATCAGAAGCAGGTATTGTTGTTAGACAAGGAACTCCCTTATTTAAACTAAAAAATAAGAATCAAATTGCTAATGACGGAAAACTTAGAGGAGTACTTTATATCCCTTCACAAGATGGTAAAAAAATTAAGGAGGGTATGGAGGCTTTTGTTGTGCCCTCAACGGTTCAACCTCAAGAATATGGTTTTATGAAAGGTAGAGTAACATATGTTTCAGATTTTCCGATAACACAAAAAGGAATGATGATGACAGTAAAAAATGACCAGTTAGTTTCTGGTTTGTTGTCTAAAGGAGCACTATTTGAAGTATATGTTGAGTTTGAAGAAGATAAAGAAGCTTTTAGTGGTTTTAAGTGGACATCAGCAAAAGGACCTGAAATTGCAATTAATGAAGGTACTTCATGTATGGGGAAAATTACGGTAAAAACAGAACCCCCAGCAGCTATTGTCGTTCCTGCTTTAAAGAAATTTTTTGACTTGTATTAATAATACCAAGAAATTATGAGTAAGAAGACAGAATCAATTATTGAAAAGCAAGCTAAACCTGTTAAAACACCTACTGTACTTCAGATGGAAGCGGTAGAGTGTGGAGCAGCAGCATTGAGTATTATTCTTGGATATTACGGAAAATTTATTCCTTTAGAAAAGTTAAGGATTTCTTGCGGTGTATCAAGAGATGGATTAAAAGCAACAAATATTTTAAAAGCTGCAAGAGAGCACGGATTAGAAGCAAAAGGATATGCTAAATCAGTAGAGAAGTTAATGCAATTACAAATGCCAGCAATTATTTTTTGGAATTTCAATCATTTTCTAGTCATTGAAGGGTTTACCAAAAATAAAGTGTATTTAAGTGATCCTGCTCAAGGAAGATATCATGTGACTCACGAAGAGTTTGATGAAGCTTTTACAGGAGTAGTACTTACCTTTAAACCTGGAGAAAATTTTGTAAAAGGAAACGAAAAAAAAGGATTGTTCAATTCATTGGCTTCTAGAGTGAAAAGTTCCAAATTGAGTATAACGTATATAATTTTAGTAAGTTTATTTTTAGTGATTCCGGGGCTTGTTATTCCATCGTTTACAAAAATATTTATTGATAAATATTTGATAAATGGGGTGTCTGAATTTATAATGCCTTTATTACTAATAATGGGTGCAGTTTTACTTATTAATTCAATGCTGGTTTATTTACAACAATATTATTTATTAAGACTTGAAACCAAATTAGCTTTAACTACATCAAGCAAGTTTTTATGGCATGTGTTTCAGCTACCTATTTCATTTTTTACACAACGATACAGTGGTGAAATAGGAAATCGAGTATCCTTAAATGATAAAGTAGCTAAACTATTAAGTGGTGATTTAGCTAATGCTGCTTTAAATGCTATAGTAGTTGTCTTTTATGCGTTGTTAATGTTGTCTTATGATGTTGTACTTACGGTGATTGGAATAATTATGGCAGGATTAAATATTGTAGCCTTACAATATGTTTCTAGAGCCAGAAAAGATGGAAATCGAAGGTTTCTAAATGAAAATGGGAAACTTCTTGGAACTACAATTTCAGGTATAAGTATGATTGAAACTTTGAAGGCATCTGGAAGGGAAAATGATTTTTTTACTACATGGACTGGGTACTTAGCAAAAGTAATGAATGCTCAACAAGAATTGGGTTGGTTAACTACACGATTAAATATAATTCCGCCTCTTTTAATGTCACTAACCACTACCATTATATTAGGAGTAGGGGCTATGAGAGTTATGGATGGTCAAATGACTTTAGGGATGCTTGTTGCTTTTTTGTATTTAATGAACAACTTTATGGGGCCAGTAAACCAACTTGTAAACGTAGGAAGGTTACTTCAAGAAACAGAAGGAGATATGGCCTGTATTGATGATGTTTTAAATTATGATAAGGCAAATGAGCTTCGTGATAGTAAATCAGATATTAAAACTTCATTAAATACTAATATTAAATTGAATAAGCTAATTGGGCAATTTGAAATGAAGAATATAACATTTGGTTATAATACAACAATGCCTGCGTTAATTGAGAATTTTAGTTTAAGTCTTAAACCAGGAAGTAGAGTTGCTCTAGTAGGTGGATCTGGGAGTGGAAAATCTACAATAGCAAAATTAGCTTCAGGATTATATGAACCATGGGAAGGAGAAATACAATTTGATGGTAAGTTGAGAAAGGAAATTCCTAGACCAGTAATCACAGAATCAGTAGCAGTTATAGACCAAGATGTTTTAATGTTTAAAGGATCTATTCAAGAAAATATAGCATTTTGGGATTCTAAAATTCCCGAAAAACACATTATTCAATCTGCTCGAGATGCTGCTATTCACGATGTAGTAGCTGCTAGAACAAATGCTTATGATAGTCAGGTATTAGAACGCGGTTCAAATTTTAGTGGCGGACAACAACAAAGATTAGAGATTGCAAGAGCTCTAGCATTAAACCCAACTATTTTAATTATGGATGAAGCTACAAGTGCCTTAGATCCAAAATCTGAAAAAATAGTTATGGATAATATTAAGAAACGTGGATGTACATGTTTAATTGTTGCACATAGGTTAAGTACTATTATGGATTGTGATGAGATTATTGTAATGGAATTTGGAAAAATTGTGGAACGAGGTAAGCATCAGGAATTATTAAACAAAAAAGGCACTTATGCCAGACTAATTGATTCAAAATAAAGGATATGTTTGAAAAGAAAAAAATAAGGTTAGATGCCAATCAATCATTAATCCTCAATGAGAATGATCGATTTTGGATGATAACATCAGGTGAGGTAGATGTGTTTTATACAACCATAGGTGAAAATGGGGCATATTTAAGTAAACTAAAATATTTATACAGTGCTAAATCTGGTGAAATATTATTTAGCTTGCTAACAGGAATGGTGAAAGAAGACAATATTAAATTACTTATTGTAAGTAAAGGAGCTTCTTTATTAGCTATAAATAAAAATAAATTATTAGAAATTGATCATTTCTTTTTAAAAAGTATGATTGATAAATGGGTTTTGAAAACTGCAGAAGTTATACAAAATGTTATAGTGCCTAGGTTGTACGAAGTATTAACACCATCAGAATCTGTTGTTTTAAAAAAGGAAACTATAGCTTTTCCTAATAAAGGTATTGTATGGTGTTTCGTAACAGAAGGAGTAATTTTAAAGTATACAGATAATAAGCATATCAACTCAGAAGAAAAACCAAGTTACCCATTCGCTGTTTCAAACAGTTTATGGATAAAAACACTTGAAAAAGGGAGTAGACTTAAAACTTTAAGTACAAGAGAAATACTTAAAGATGAAATATATTTTATGCTATCTTTAAATGATTTGCAAGATCATTTATACACTAAATTAATTGAAAATTCTGAATTAGCACTAAGAGAAGAACAAAATCGTATTATTGACAAAGTAACTTTTGAAGAATCTAAATTAACTAAAACACTTGAGCAATTACGAACCATTGTAATAGGAAAAAAGGATAAAGTATTATTCTCATCGTCCAAAAGTAAGGAGTTGGATAGTAATTTGTACGCAACTTGTAAACTAATAGGTAATGAGGTAGGTTTTAAGTTTGAGGCTCCAAAATATATGGAATCTTACAAGAATAGTACTAAAAATCAACTGTTTGCTATAGCACAAGCTTCAAAAGTCAGAGTTAGAAAAATAATTTTAAGAGGAACTTGGTGGAAAGAAGAAAACGGACACTTGTTAGCATTTTATAAAGAAGATAAAAGACCAGTGGCACTTATACAGAATACTTCTACAAGTTATATTTTAAAAGATGTGTCTAAAGGGGAAGAACATCTAGTAAATTATGAGGTAGTAGAACAATTAGAGCCAATTAGTTATATGTTTTTCTATGGGTTTAATGATACAATGACATCTGTAAAAAGGATAGCTAAATTTGTTTCTCAAGGCATTAAGAAAGATTTAAAATACTTAGTGTTAGCTGCTTTTTTTGGAAGTTTAATAGGATTGTTAGTCCCTATATTATCAGGAGTTGTGTTTGATGATGTTATTCCAACTGCCGATAAATCATTACACTTTGAAGTATTTGCTATTATGCTCATTCTTGGTTTGGTTACTGCTGGACTGCAACTAGTTCAAGGGGTTTTACAGCTTAGAGTAGAAACTAAATCAAGTATAAATATGCAAGCTGGTGTTATTGATCATTTATTAAGATTACCAGTTACTTTTTATAAGAAATTTTCAGCTGGAGATTTAACCAATAGAGCTTTAAGTATTAATGCTATACGTCAAATATTATCCAATACTGTTTTGACAGCTTTTTTAAGTGGAAGTTTTTCATTTGTAAATTTGGTGTTGTTGTTTTATTACAACTCTGATTTAGCATGGATTGGTGTTGGTTTAGCTGTATTAGCTATAATGTTTATTACTATAATAGGTTGGTTAAAGTTAAAATATGATCGTCAAATTTCAGATGTTCAAGGTGATCTACAGGGATTCTTATTTGAGTTTTTATCAGGAATTTCTAAAATAAGAATTACAGGAGGAGAAAAAAGAATATTCACTTTATGGGCAGAAAAATTTTCAAGATTAAAGCAACTAGGATTCAGTTCTGGAAGTTATCAAAATTTTGTTGAGGTTTTTAATAGTTCTTATCCGTTATTTACAAGTATTTTCTTTTTTGCTTTTATTTATTATACAGTAAGTAACGCAACGGTTGTTGGAACAATGATTTCTGTAGGAGCTTTTATGGCATTTATTAGTGCTTTTAATCAATTTTTAAAAGACTGTTTAAAAATGAGTATGGCTCTAATTACCTCTTTGAAAGTAATAACACTTTATGAGAGAGTTAAGCCTATTTTAGAAGAAATACCAGAGTCTTCTGAACAAAGTACTGATCCTGGAGAATTGATTGGTGACATTGAAATGAATTCTGTTCTATTTCGATATCATGAAGATCAACCCTTAGTTTTAAACGATGTTTCTTTTAAAATAAATCGAGGAGAAATGGTTGCTTTTGTGGGAACTTCAGGTTCAGGTAAATCTACTATCATGCGTTTATTGTTAGGGTTTGAAGAACCTGAAAATGGATCCATTTATTATGATAATGATGCATTTGATTCTATGAATAAAGAATTGGTTAGACAACAGATTGGCGTAGTGTTACAGAATGGAGCATTAATGTCAGGAAGTATTTATCAAAATATTGTCGGGAATTCTGAACTTACTTTAGATGATGCATGGGAAGCTGCTCGTTTGGCTGGTATGGAACAAGATATTAAACAAATGCCTATGCAAATGCATACAGTAATAAGTGAAGGAGCTGGAACTTTTTCTGGGGGACAACGTCAACGCTTAATGATTGCTCGAGCGATAGTTCACAAACCTAGATTACTTTTCATGGATGAAGCAACGAGTGCTTTAGATAATAAAACTCAAAACATAGTTTCAGAGAGTTTAGATAAACTACAAGCAACTAGAATTGTTATTGCACATCGTTTGAGTACTGTAAAAAATGCAGATAGAATTTATGTGTTAGACAAAGGAGCCATTGTAGAGTCTGGTACTTATGAAGAATTAATGGATAAGAATGGTGTTTTTACTAGTTTAGCAAAAAGACAAATTGCATAAAAAAATAAAGAATGAACGAAAATGATAAACGATTATTCCTAAAACAATTTGTCAAAAGTGAAAAAGCTGTAGATGAATTAATAGTATACACTAAAAATAAATTTAATTCTATAGACAAAAAAGCAAGTTCCTATAATAATGAGTTTATTAAAGTTTGGGAAGATTATAAGAAAGAGTCAGTAGAAATAGGCTGTTTTAATACTTTGAAAAAATACCTAGTTCAGTTGCAATTCCCAGTTAAGAAAAATATATCAAAAACTGAGGAATATAAAAATGTGACTTTGAGAGGTAGACAAAAACAAAGCGATGGTTTTTTAGAGTTAAATAAAGCTGATGATATTGTTTTTGAATTATACGAGAGTCCTATAGTAGGTAAAGTTCCTGTTATTATAGTTCCTAATGAAGAAGATTTTACCACAGTAATTTGTGCATTATCTAATAAAAATGAACCTAAAAAGTTACCAAATTCTATGGGAGCTTTGTTTATTAATGGTATCAATAATTGGGATAGAATACATAAACTAAAATCAAGTTGGTTAAAGAAAAATCCTTTAGGGAATTGGAAACAAGCGTTTAAAACAGATATATTACCCAATCCATATTTATTTAAAGATAAACTTATAGTACTGAGTGGTAAAGGGTATAGTGGAATAAAAAGTAAACAGCTAGGAATTTCTGATGAAGAATGGAAATCATCATCTTTAATAATTAGAAGAGAGCATGAATGTGTACATTTATTTACTTTACAATATTATGGGAGAATGGCAAACAATATTCATGATGAAATAATAGCCGATTATGCAGGGATAACGAGAGTACTAGGTAATTTTAATAAAGAATGGTTCTTAAACTTCATGGGATTAGAAGCATATCCAAAGTATAGGTTAGGTGGACGTTTACAAAACTATCAACAACCTATTTCTCTTTCAGAAGAGTCATTTAACGGACTAAAATTATTGGTCAAAAGAATAAGTGAAACTATTGCAAATTTTGATGATATTTTAGGAGAAATAAAAAACTCGAATGACTATTTAAACAGAATTAAAAGTATTTGTGAAGTAAGTATAATTACAATGGCTTCGCATAAAGGTGTAGAAGCATTAATTAATAATTATAATAGTAAAAATTATAGCCAAAGCACAACTTTTTTCTCCTAACAAATTTGTTCTGTAGCACTTATATTGAAGAAACTCTGAGACTAGGTAAAGTCACAGTAGTATATTTCTTATAGTTTTTCTTTTTTATGTGTAATTATAATTTTTGAATTATAATACTCTATGTAGTTAAGTTTATTTTAAGGAAAGTAAAACTTAACTGTGAGTATTAAAATTAATAGACTTAACTATCTTTTTAGGCATTTTTATCAGACTTTTTGACGTTTTCTTACCTACCCAAAAGTGTAATTTTATTGCATAAATTTTAATAATTATAAATTATGAAGCTTACTAGAGAACAGAAATTATTGCAAACAATTATTCACAAAGCGTGG
This sequence comes from Tenacibaculum aiptasiae, assembly GCF_965221665.1. Taxonomy (NCBI): domain Bacteria; kingdom Pseudomonadati; phylum Bacteroidota; class Flavobacteriia; order Flavobacteriales; family Flavobacteriaceae; genus Tenacibaculum; species Tenacibaculum aiptasiae. Next base: position 111,950 of record NZ_CBDCSN010000002.1, on the reverse strand, counting down.
GAAGACAATAGTTTTAAGAAGCACTTAATTGAAAACCCTATAGATGCTATCAAAAATTTAACAGGAGAAAATGTAAAAGTTCCTGAAGGTAAAACAATTGTTGTTCGTGATCAAACGGACTCGTCATTTATATATATTAACATTCCTGCAGAGCCAAATATGGATGATATGGAATTGACAGAGGAACAGTTAGAGATTGTAGCAGGTGGAGGCAATCCAACACCTCCAATAATAGATGATCCTCTTTCGGGTATAGTGGGAGGTTAAAGAAACGAATTAAGTGAAAAAATCATTTAAATATATTATTATAGAGAAGTATCTAATGATAACAATACTTCTCTGTTTTTTGTTATGTAATATTCCTGTTTTAGGGCAAACAAATCAAAAAAACCTTGCAGATAGTTTACTTAAAACAAGTAGAAAGTATTTAAAAGAGGGAGATTTTAAAGTAGCTCGTAATCATCTTGAAAAAAGTCTAACTATTTATAAAAATTTAGGGAATAATAAATTTATAGGAAATTGTTACAGTAAAATAGCAACAACATATTATTACCAAGGAGAGTTTTCAAATGCGCTCTCTAATTATACAAAAAGTATAGAATACTTTAAAAAATCGAATTTCTTAAAAGGAGTAGCTTCATCACTTAATAATACTGGTGCTATATATTATTATTTAGGGAATTATTCCAAGGCTTTGGACTATTATAAAAAAGCCTTAAATATTCAAGATGGGCTTAATAATAAACTTCAAATTGCTTTTGCTACTCAAAATATAGGAGGGATTTATTTAGAATTAAATGATTTACATAATGCTAAGCGAAACTTTTTATTAGCAAAAGAAGTTTATAGTGAAAAAAAGGAAATGAAATCGCTTTCTAAAGTTTTAAATAGCATAGGAGATGTCAACTTAAAAGAGAAAAATTATGATGAAGCTTTAAGTAATTTTAAAAAGTCATTGAAAATATCAAGAAGTAAAAACGAAAAACAAGTTCAAATAGAGGTATTATTTAATTTAGGTAAATTATATGAGTTGCAAAAAAACTATCAAAAATCATTAATCAATTATAGAACATCTTTAAAACTTTCAAAAGAAATAAACAATAACCTCTACGAAAGTTCGAACCTTATTGCTTTAGGAAATATAGATCTAAAACTGAATAAAAAATTTGAAGCGATAAAAAAATGCAAAAGAGGATTAGAAATAGCAAAAAAAATAAATGCTATTTCAATTCAAGAGGAGGCTTGTAAATGTTTATATGATGCATATAAAACAACAAATAATTTATTTGCTGCTTTAAAGTATAATGAACAAATGCATGTGTTGAAAGATAGTTTAAACCTAAAACAAACTTCTGATAAAATACTTAACATGCAGTTTGAAAAAGAAATGCTTCTCGATAGTATTGCACATGTTGAAAAAGAACGAAAAGCAGAATTATTACACCAAAAAATAGTTCAAAAAAAGGAAAGTCAACGTAACATTTTCATGTTGATAGGTTGCTTTGCATTTCTTTCAGCAATTGGAATTTTTAGTAGGTTACGATTTGTAAAAAAATCGAAGGCACGTTTACAAGTTGAAAAAGATCGATCAGAACATTTATTGCACAACATTTTGCCAGAAGAAGTTGCTGAAGAGCTTAAACAGAAAGGTTACGTAGATGCCCAAGATTTTGATAAAGCCTCCATTTTATTTACAGATTTTAAATCGTTTACAGAAACGGCTTCTCATTTAACACCACAGGAACTTGTAGAAGAGATTAATATTTGTTTTAAAGCCTTTGATGAAATCATAGAGTATTATCAAATTGAAAAAATTAAAACAATTGGAGATGCATACATGGCTGCGGGTGGTTTACCTAAACCAGACGCTGATGCCGTTAAAAAAACCATTTTAGCTGCTATTGATATGCAAAATTTTATCGTAAAAAGAAAACAAGAAAACATTATACATAATAAACCAGCTTTTGACATGCGTGTTGGTATTCATGTTGGTCCAATCATAGCAGGTATTGTAGGGGTAAAAAAGTTTCAGTATGATGTTTGGGGAGATACTGTAAATATAGCTAGTCGTATGGAAAGTAATGGGGAAGTTGGAAAGGTTAATATTAGCAGTAATACCTACGAACTGGTAAAACAAGAACCTAATTTAACTTTTGAATATAGAGGGAAAATAACGGCTAAAGGTAAAGGAGAGTTAAAAATGTATTTTGTTATGTTAGAAGATAAAATCTAAAATAGCATACATAGATTATTTTTAATAAATCAGTTTTATCAGTTATTTAGACACTTTCAACAAGTAACATTACCTTAATTTTCTTCAATTATCTATACAATAAAAAATTAATCGTTTTGAAATTATGAAAATTATTGAACAGCCAATAAAAAACTCACACAAAATAAAAGACTCTAAAGAAAAAAATAATCCTACACGTAATAGTTTTATTTCAGAAAAAGATTTTGAAATCTTGGATGATAAGATAGCTTTCGCTAATGTAAGTAAGTCAGATTATTTAAAAATAAAAGATTTAGGAAAAGAGTATTACAAGGGGTTTCTTTGGTGTAGGATAAAAATGAATATCAAATCAAGAAAGGTATTTAATAAAGCTGATGATCTCTTAAATTCAACATTTAAACCTAATAGTTTTGCTTATGAATATTGTCAGGTAAATGCAATGGCTAAAAAATCTTATTTGGAATTTAAATTGCAAAACAAAGAAAGTGCTATTGAACTTACTAAAAGAGGTATAAATTATATAGTTCTTTTACAAAATCGAGAATACTTGCCTTATATACATTTTATAGGGATACATATGCAAAAGTTGATACAAAATTTGGCCAAAGTACATTTAGTAAACAATGAAATTGAACAATGGTATAATATAACTTTAGAAAACATTAATCTGTTTGCAAATTTTATACAACCCAAGGTTTGTCCTGGATTTAATATTTCAAGTTTTAAGAAAATACCATTTGAGTATAGATATTCCATGTTAATTCAAATTATAAGTGAAACCATAATGAATATCCATCAATTTAATATAAATGGAGTAGAGTTATTGTTTTCTAATATAAATATTGAAGATAAATCTACCCATATTGCTCAGCAAATAGATTGTTGGATAAAATTAAATAGCTGCATAGATCAAAAGAATGCAGAAACGGATTCATTTAGTGAAAGATATTTTGCCTTTTTAGAATCTGAGAATAAAAGATACGATCTTCGAATATTTAAACATTATCTAAAAAATAGAATCCAAAAAGAAGGAATACAGCTCAAAGCAAGTTTAGTAAGCTAATAACTTATGCATTGTCATTTGTCAAACGACTATTCAAAATGTTTATAAATCTAAGAACATTGTTATAGTATTTATAGGCTATAAAAATCACTATAAAAAACAATTTATTTAAGTAAAAAAATTTCGTCAGCATTTTTGGCATTTTTAACAAAAAACATTGCGCTTAATTTGTATACAACAAAAGGAAATAGCTAGATAGTCAATAAAAAGAATTAGTTTTTTTAAAGGTAATCTAGGAGTCTTTTGAAGAATTTGAATACATAATTATTAACTTAAAACTATAGAAAAATGGATATTACAAATTTTCCACAAAAAGATCAAGAAAACTTCAGAAAGTTAATCGAAAGAGCGCATGAGGATCGTGAATTTAAAAATCAATTAGTTGCAGATCCTAAAGGAACTATTGAAAAATTAGCAGGAAAAGAGTTTGATTTACAAGGTTTCAAATTGGTAGTTACAGATCAGTCTGATCCAAGTACTGTATATGTCAATATTCCTGTAAATGAAAATGCAGAAGATCTTGAGTTAACAGAAGAGCAATTGGAACTTGTTAGTGGAGGAAAAGATTGTTGGATTACTGTTTCTATTAATATTAGATTTTAATTCTTTTAATGAAACATCAAACACCATTTATACGTTGTGTAAATGGTGTTTTTTGATTGTAAAAGTTTTATAATTAATTTCAAAAAGTAAAAAACAAAACATTGAGTCAAATATTAATTGTTAATAGAATATTATGAATATGATCTCAGAAAGGATACAGAATAAAGTGCAAGATTTTTTGGTGAAATCAAATGAAAGAGTATTGATTTCTTATTTAAAAGAAAATAATATCCTAGCTAAGGATTCTGAGTTTGTTATTGAAGAGCTGTTGAAAAATAATAATCAACCTATTTTTAAAAAATATCCTGTATTAAAGAATAGTTATTTTAATGAGAAAAATAAAGTGAATTCTAATTTGAGAGATATTAATAATAAATTTTGTAAAGATAAATTAGTATTGACTTCTAAGAAGATGATTTCTTCTAATAATGACTTAGTAGAAGATGTAAATATGGCAGGAGATTTTCATAATAGTGCATCAACTTCTATAGTTACATGTAGCAATAATCAAAAATTAGTTTTTAAACCTACAGATGGGCAAATCTCACATTCATACTTTACCTTTTTAGATTGGATAAATAATTATATTGATTTGGGGCAATATAAATATGAGATAATTAATCATAAAGATTACCATTGGCAAATGTTTGTAAAAGAAAAGCAATGTAAAACAGAAAAAGAAGTTTCTGTTTTTTATAGGAGAGCTGGTAGTTTGTTATGTATTTTATATTTGTTAAATTCAAGAGACTATCATGCAGATAATGTAATAGCACGTGCCTCTACACCTATACTTATTGATCATGAAGCAATAATGAATCCAAAAGCTTCTAAGGCTTTAATACCTTTTTTCAAGCAAATTGATTTGGATAATGAAGATACAATTTTCGATAGCTTTTTATTACCAAATAAAGAAGTTGAAGGTTTATTACCTATAGGTTTGTGTGGTTTGGGGTATTCAAAGCAAACTTATACTTATGCTAATGTTGAGGTTGGAGAAAATCGTTTTACAAAAGACTGGAAAATGATTACCAAGAATTTAAGATATGATTTTGTTAAAAAAAATGTTCCGATATTAAATGGTAAAGAAATTTTTTTAGAAAACTATTTAGAAGATTTTATTATTGGATTTGAAGAGTGTTATCAACTTTTATTAAATAAAAAAAGCTTTTTATTATTTGAAAAAGAGTCACCACTTAAAAGTTTTGAAAATATTCCTATACGTTTTGCTTGGAGATCAACCCATGTTTATTCTAAGATTTTAAAATATATGGGACTTCCTAAAAATTTGAAAGATATAGATTTATACAAACAAAGTATTAGAAAATATCTATCAATAGCATTTAAAAGAGTTCCTAAAGATTCTGAATTGTTAAATATTTTAGAGCATGAGATAGTGCAAATGTTAAGAGGAGATATTCCTTATTTTGAAATTAATTCATCGTCAAGAGATTTAACTACTGAGTTTGGAGTTATTAAGAATTTCTTTGAGTTAAGTTGTATAGAAAATTTTGAAAGAAAACTTAACAAGTTTTCTTTAGAAGATTTAGAGTTTCAGAAAAAATTAATTAAAGTAAGTGTAGAAAATTAAATTAAGTATTTTTTAAAGAAAACTGCTGTGGAAAACTAATTAACTTAATTATAATTACTTTATTATGAGTTTGATAAGATTTGAAAAATCAAATTAATCAATAATATACCCAAATTTTTATGATTTATATAATATCATAGCCCCCAACCTTTTTTACTTCAAATAAAAAAGAAAAGAAGTAATCTGCCATCAAGGATACTTCTTTTCTTAAAACTAACTAATCAATCTAACTATATAATGAAAAAAACAAAATCTTTATTTATACTTCAAATATAATTAGGATAAAAGGTTATTGTTTTAAAAATTAGATAAAGAGTAGTTAAGTTTCGGTGAAGTAGCTTTAGCTACAATTTAAACGAAAATAGGATAAGATATCTCGGTGTATAAAAACAATGAGGAGTCTAATTATATATCTTACGAAAGGTTAATTCATGTTGACCTATAAAATTCCTCAATGAAGTTTTCTAAGCTAATTTTTGATTTCGATGGCAAAATTAGATATAAAAAAACTTCTGTAGTTTATTTCATTCAGGGGACCGAATTTAAATATAACTATATCCTCATTGCCTAATAAAGATACTCAATAATTAAATAAGGTTGCCTAAAAATGTTAATATTTAATAAAAGAAAGAAAAAATAATATTGAAAAAATAGGGATTATGTAAATATAAAATTGAAGTTTATTAACTTTCCTTATTCTATTCTTTGGATTAGAGATGTAAAATTTATAGCAAGAATATTTAGCTGGAAAGAAACTTCAGGTGCTTTGTTTTTAAAAGAGCTTATTTTTAGATTTATACAAAATATTTCAAACTAAATGAAAAAAAGAAAAGTAAAATTAAAAATTAGAAAAGCCCATAGATATTTAGGAATTATATTGGGAGTTCAATTTTTATTTTGGACTATAAGTGGAATGTATTTCAGTTGGACAGATTTGAATAATATTCATGGAGATCATTTGAAAAACTTAGAATATATACCTAAAACTTTTAATAATTTGATTAGTCCTTCAGATCTTAAAATAGAACAAGGTGTTTATGCTATTGAAATAAGAGATATTAATAATACTCCTTATTACTGGATAAATAAAACTAAATTATACAATGCTTATAATGGTAATCCAAAAGAAAAGAATAAATAAAGAAGAAGCTCTGTTCATAGCTAAAAAACATATGAATAGTAATTTAAAAGAGGAGTCAATAGAATTAATAAGTAAAACTAATAAGCATCATGAATACAGAAAAAAAATACTACCTGCTTATGTTATTTCTTATAAATCAGATGAAGCTATAAAGGCATATATTTCCATTATTGATGGAAAGTTTCAAACAGTTAGGCATCGAAATTGGCGCTGGTTTGATTTTTTATGGATGACTCATACAATGGATTATGAAAGTAGAGATAATTTTAACACTATCTTGCTAAGAGTATTTTCATTTTTTGGTTTAATAACTGTTTTAAGTGGTTTCTTTTTGTGGTTTACATCATCAAAAACTTTGAATAGATTGAAGAGAAAAAGTAATTAATTTATTAGTTGCTTTTGTGTGAGAAATAAGGGTTAAAAAATCATAAAAAAAAAGACCTCAACAAAAGGGGATGTCGAGGTCTTAATAGGGGACTAACACAATGAATTATTTGAAGCAAATCTAGATATTGATATTAAATAAATAAAGTTAAAAATTTCAAAAAAATAGTTAAAATTTAATAGGTAATCATTGATGATAATTGAGGGTACAGAGTAAAATTAAAAACATGAAATTCTTTTTATAAATGAAGGGAAGATTCATCGAGTTTCTTTATAGTGTTGAAAAACAAGTAGATATTGAGTGTGGGTGATATTGTATAGATTATACTCGTCTGTAATAATGTTAAGGAATAAATATTAACAAGTTGTAAAGTAAAAAAGGAACTCATTTCTGAAGCCCCTTTTATTATTCATTACAAGTGTCATCCCCATAACACATAATCGGCGAAAATATGATTCTTCACTATTATAGTAGGGTAAAAAACCATAAAAAAAGTAAGGCAAAACCGTAAAATATAAAAAGAGGATAAAAGTGTTAAAAACAGTTTCTATAATTGTTTTTTAACTTGAAGGTTTAAATTGAAAAATTTTATAGATGTGATTAATAGTCCAATTCCAAATCCAATAAAAACACCTTTTAACAAATCAGAAATATTAAAATAGTGTACTAATATTTGTGAAAATGATATTGAGATTAACCCTAAAATAAATAATATAATAATTTTTGATCTTTTCATAGTGAATTGTTTTCTATTAGTTGAATAAAAATAGAAAATGTTACAATATTTAGAATGTAAAGTTTAGAAGTAATTTAAGAATTAAAAACAGAGACAATTTACATTGCCAGTAAAAATACAACCTTTAAAACCAGGTAAGGTCTCATAACAATAGCAGGTTGAAAAATCAAGAACAATTCGTGATAAAGGAATAAGAAAGAAAATTAAAATTAAGCTTAAAGAAATTAATTTAACAAAGAAAGAAGGCTTTTTGGTTTCAATAAACTTTATATTTAGTTGGTCGTAGCAATTTTCCATAAAGTAAAAATAATAAAACAAATTATGACTGAAAGTTTAGCAATAACTAAAATAAAAGAAGAGTTAGGCAAAGCAGAAACAAAGCATCCAAATTGGCCAAAAGATATATTGCATCAAATAGCGATAGTAAATGAAGAGTCAGGAGAAGCAACTAGAGCGGCATTGCAGTTTGAATATGAAGGAGGAAAAATAGAAGAAGTTGAAAAAGAATTGATACAAACAGCTGCTATGTGTATCAGAATGTTAAAAAACATTAGATAGGTTTAATTGAATTATTATGCATATAAATGAAGTATCTGGAAAGATTAATCTGTTTTTTAAAAAAGATTTTAAAAAAAAGTTTACAATTTTTTTATTGAAACCAATATTAATAACCATTCTTTTCTTAGCAGATTTTTTTCTTTTACCAGAGGTAACTCTAAACGATTCAATTTCTTATGTTAGCTTTATAAAAACACCACAAACATCACAGGATAATTCGGTAAGGGCTAATAAAAGTATTGGTTATAAGTATACAACAGCTACAGATTTAAAGTTTTCTACTATAGAAACTAAAATAGAATCACCTAAGATAAAATTAACAGTAAGTCCGCTTTTTAAAACAGTAAAAACAGTAATAACATCTGAAAATATAAAAGTAGATTTGGCTTCAGGGTTTAATGGTTTTAATAAGCTTTTATTGATTTTGTTTAATGGGGTTATAATGATTTCAATTGTTTATGTGAATATAACTAAGAAGATAACTGAAAATGCTCGACTAAATTTAATCTTTTTTAATTTGTTTGTTATAGCGGTATGGATTTGCGCGCTAATTTTAATTTAATGCATCAAATAATTTAACGAGGGATATACTAGTTTTTGCAACATCAATAATTATTATCAGTCCTTTATAAAACACTAAAAAGTTAATAATGGATGTATTAAGGATAATTATAGTTTTTTGTACGATTATTTTTACTTCAATAAAACCCGAGTCTGAACTAAACTTTAGATTTGAAGATAGAATTAGAATAAAAGAAGCAATAAGAATTTCAGAAACTTATGGAGATTCTATTTGGGAAGGTTTTAATAAATCACCTTTTACAATCGTATTAGTTACAGATAAATATGAGTATTTGATCAATCATCCTAATCCTACAAACGATTTTAAATTATTAGGTATAGATAAAATTTTAGAAATTAAAGTTTATGTTAGAAAGAAACAGTTTAATAAACGTTTTCTAGCAACTTTTCCTGCTGTTAATGGAGTAAATTGTATTGTTATTGGAACACCAGAGAACACTGGGTTAAATTCTACTGAATGGATTATTACTTTGCTACACGAACGTTTTCATCAGTATCAATATAGTTCACATAATTATCATAAAGAAGCATTAGCATTAGGGATTTCAAAAGGAGATACAACTGGAATGTGGCAATTAAATTATCCATTTCCTTATGAAGATTTAGATGTAAACAAATATTATGAAAAGTATACTGAGTTTTTAATAAAAGCAGTAGAAGCAAGAAATAATAAAAATTGGGAGAAGATATATAAGCAGTATATAGATAAGAGAAAAGAATTTAAAGAGTCTCTGGGAGAAGATGATTATAAATATATTTCTTTTCAATGGTACCAAGAAGGAATTGCTAGATATACTGAATATGCATTTTTGAGATTATTGCAAGATTTTGAATCATCAAAAGAAGTTTTAAATTTAAAAGACTTTGTAGCTTATGAAGTGTATTTAAAAGAGTTTTATACTCGACATCTAGAAAACGTAAAAAAAATGAAGCTTTCAAAGGAAAAGAGAATAACTGTTTATGATATAGGATTTGCAGAAGCTCTTATAATAGAATATGTTAATAAAGATTGGAAAGATAAATATTTAATAGAAAAGTTTGATCTGAAAAAACTATATGATTAAAGTAGCAAGAAGTTAAACAGCCGAAGTTTGTAACCAAGAACTTCAGCAGTTTGATTATTAATTATAGTAAGGTACAATGTCCCCATGAATCACAATAACATGGCTCCCTAAATATTTCACCATTTGGAAATCTTGCACAACACATTCTACGTCCACATTGAGACCATCTAAATCCACCATTAATAGTTTTTTGTTCTTTTTTGTTTAGGGGAGTACCTAATTTTGAAATGTTTTTTAACATAGTTGTAAAAATTAAAGTTTCTCAAATTTAGATAGATACATTTTTTTTAAGGTAGAAAAAACCATAATAAATGTAAGGTGAATCCGTAAAATAAATAGCTTGTTTAGTGTAAATTTTAATAGATAGAATTATTTAATAAATAGAGGTTGATTATTTAAATGGATAACAAAATCACTTTCTAAACACATAATAAGTGTAGCTTTTAAATCAAGTCATATTTTTATATGATTATAAACCAATTATATTTGCCGATAATTTTTATAAAATACAAAGGAAGATTTGAATAGATAAAAAGTAATTAAGTTTCCTAATTGTATTTATTTAACAAAACAAAAAATATTATGAAAAAAAGATTGCTATTTTTATTTGTAGCTGTATTGACTTTAAATTGCTATTCACAAATTTCTTTTGAGAAAGGGTATTATATCGATAATACAAATCAAAAAATTAATTGTTTAATTAAAAATGTTGATTGGAAAAATAATCCAACTGATTTTGAGTATAAGATTTCAGAAAATACTGAAGTAAAAACATTAACAATGAAATCGGTTAAAGAATTTGGTGTTTATAATGCTTCAAAATACATAAGAAGCGTTGTAGATATTGATAGATCTAAAGAGGATGTTAGTGATTTGAGTACAGATAGAAGTCCTATTTTTAAAAAAGAAGAACTTTATTTAAAGGTGTTAGTAGAAGGTAAAACCAATTTATATGAATATACGCAAGGAAATTTAAAAAGGTTCTTTTATGGTAATGAAAATTCAAAAATAACACAGCTAATTTATAAAAGATATAGAACTACTGACGATGAGATAGGTGAAAATAAGAGGTTTAGACAACAACTTTGGAAAAACCTAAAATGTCCGAGTTTTAAAATAATTAAGGTTGAAAATTTAGATTATAGAAAAAATGAATTGGTTAATTATTTTATAGAGTATAATAACTGTAATAATCTAAAATATGTAAGTTATGAGAAAAAAGAAAAAAGAGACATGTTTAATTTAACGTTTAGACCTCGATTAAATAGTTCTTCACTATCTATACAAAATTCATTAATTAATTCTAGAGATATAGATTTTGGAAATAAATTAGGTTTTGGAATAGGGTTAGAAGGAGAGTATATACTGCCTTTTAATAAAAACAAATGGACAGTAATATTTGAACCTACTTATCAGAGTTTTAAAGCAGAAAAAATAATGAGTGTTACTAATGTTTCTGGAGGAGAATTAATTGCAAAAGCCGACTATAGTTCTTTTGAGTTACCTATAGGTTTGAGGCATTATTTTTTCTTGAAAAACAATTATAAAATATTTGTAAATGCTTCTGTACTTTTTGATATAACTTCAAATTCATCAATAGAATTTTTTAGAAATGATGGGTCAAAATTAGATTCGTTAGAAATAGAATCAAGAGGAAACTTTGTTTTGGGGTTAGGATATAAATATAATGACAGGTATAGTTTAGAGGTGAGGTATCAAACTAGAAGAGAAATTTTAGATGCTTATACATTCTGGGCATCAGATTATAAAACAGTATCAGTAATATTTGGGTATTCAATATTTTAAAAATGTTTAATGATTAAGGAGAAAAAGAAGCATAAAAAAAGGGGGCATAAAAATGCTCCCTTCATAATGTAAAAATGAAAAGCCCCCTAGCAATCCAATTTCGAATTTTTAGACGAGAAATACTTTAAAGCTTACAAAATATTTCTAAAAAAGAAAAAATGCTCCAAAAGGAGCATTATCACTAACTATTAAAAACTGATTTACCTTAAGATTTAACCTAATGTTTTGATTGAAACAAGTGTGTAGGCATAATAAAGAACGCTTCCGAAGAAGCATCCTCTATTATATTAATTCAAGGGAAACACAATAATTAAACTGTTACGGTTAATTTTACCCTAAATAATTAACATTTTTTTAAGATAATTTTTAGAGTTACTAAAACAAATACTTTCTGTTTTAAAATTAAAATTGACTTTAAGAGGTTGGTTTTCAGTGTTTTGTTTTGTGTTTACGTTGGTGTGTGTAATTAAGATGTAACAATACTATTTTAAAATTGTCCTTTAGGAAATATTATTACATGAAAACATTATATACAGTTATTTTAATTGCTTTTTTATCAAGTAATCTAATAGCTCAAAAAAAGTCCATTAACGAGAATAGATATATAGCTATTGGAGGAATAGAACATTGGATAACAATTAAAGGGGAGGATAAAGAAAAACCAGTGATTCTTTTTTTACATGGAGGACCAGGGAGTGTTGTGAGTCCATATTGTGATAGTATTTATGGAGGATGGAAAAAAGATTTTATTTTGGTTAATTGGGATCAAAGAGGAGCAGGAAGAACATTTGGTAAGAATGCACCAAATGAAGTAAACGAAGATTATTTTATTGAAAATAAACTTACACTAGATACAATGGTAAAAGATGGTATTGAGTTATCTGAATATCTTATAAAATATTTAAATAAGAAAAAAATACTATTAATGGGAGCTTCATGGGGATCTATACTGGGAATAAAAATGGTACAAGCAAAACCAAGTTTATTTAAGGGATATATAGGAAATGCACAATTTGTTGGTTATAAAAGAAATTATTTAAATGCTTATAAATCTGTTTTAGCATTAGCAGAAAGTTCTAAAGATAGTATTTCAATAAATAAACTGAAACAGTTAGGAAAACCGCCGTATGAAAACACGAGGGATTTAGGACAAATGTTAAGGATTGTGAAAAAATATGAACGTAAAAATTCTACTCCTATTCCTAATAATTGGTGGAAAATAAATCCAGAGTACAATAATAAACTTGATAAACAAAATAGGTTTTACGGAGACGATTATTCTTTTTTATATTTCGCAGGGCATAAAAAGATGAGAGTTAAATCTATGGTAGAAAACCTTGATTTTTATAATGATTCTTTAGAGTTTAAAGTCCCAATTTATATTGTGCAAGGAGAAGAAGATATATTAACATCAGAAAAAATAAGTAAATTATATTTTGAAAAAATAAAGGCACCACGTAAGGGTTATTTTACAATAAAAGGAGCAGGCCACAACCGAAATGAATTTATATTGAAAAAACAATTTGAAATTCTAAAAGAGAAGTTATAAAAACAAATAAAAATGAATAAAAAAGAGTTAGCTAATAAATACTTAGAGTATCTTGAAAATGGAGATATTGAAAAGGTAATTGGTTTGTTTAATGAAAATGGAATAGTCGATTCACCTATTTATGGAGTAAAAAAGGCAAGTCAATTTTATCATGAATTGAAAAATGACACTTCAATTTCTAAATTATATCTTAAAGGAATATTTGAACAAAATGATTCAAATGATTTAGCTCTGTATTTTACTTATGAATGGACTTTAAAAAATAATAAGAAAGTAGAGTTTGATGTTGTTGATATTATTGAATTAGATTCTGAAAATAAAATATCTAAGTTGAAAATAATATACGATACAGTTATAGCAAGAAGACTAGTTGAAGAATTAAAATAGTTCAACTAGTTAATGAAAAAGTAAGCAATGAGGGAAATAGTTGTTCTATTTTACTTGAGTTAATCAAATTATTAGTTTCTCTTAAAGTAATAAGAAGCTTGTTTTCTCAAGAAAATTTTAGTGTTTAAATCAATCAGGGAATTGAATTAAAATATTTACCATCTCATTGCTTTATAATGTGTTTGTACAGTTCTTTAAAGTAATATTGTTTAAATGAATGAAAAAAGAGAATATGAAATAAGAAAAATTCAAAAGTGCAAGGGAGAAATGTAAATACGATTCTCAATATGAAATAAAAAGGAGCACGGTTAAATGCTCCTATGTTAATTAATGTTTTAGGTTTAATTAATTCAAATTCATTTAATTAGTTGTGGTTTTTGATTGAAACTTACAAATATTTTATAAAAATAAAGCCTAAATGATTTTTCATTTAGGCTTTATTAATATTTTTTAATTAACTAGCTATTTATTTTTATACCAATAAGCAGTTCTACCAAAAGCGGCAAAGCCTATATATCCACGAATTTTTAGCTTATTCTTATTTTCTAACTTTATATAGCATTTATATTCCTTACCATTTTTAGGGTCTAAAATTTTTCCACCAGACCATTCATCACCATCTTTTTTTAATCCAGTTAAAATGTTCATTCCTAAAATAGGAGCGTTTTTACGTTTGCCTTTACATTTGTCACATACGGCTTCTTGTCTATCTTTATCGGTAATCTCTATAATTTTAGCATAGGCTTTTCCGTTTTTTTCATAAATTTCAATTACAGAATCTACTTTGTTGGTTTTTTCGTCAATATTTTGCCATTTACCAAAGATAGATTGAGAAAAAATTGAAGTACTAAAAGCGATACATAAAAAGGTAAAAATTATTTTTTTCATTTTTTATAAGTTTTATAGAGAGAAAATTTCAAAAATTATTCCAATTAATCGTATTGAGCATCAAAATTGCTATCCCATTTTTGTTGAACTCGCAATACTTGTTCTATCACATCTCGAGCGCAACCATTTCCACCAGTTTTATCAGAAATATATTTAGATACTTGTTGGATTTCTCTAACAGCATCATTAGGGCAACAAGGCATACCTACCAATTTCATTACAGGGAAATCTGGAATATCATCACCCATGTATAACACATTTTCTGTGTTTAAATTGTATTTTTCAACTAATTCATTGAATTGTTTTGTTTTATCATGTGCTCCTAAATAAATATCACTAATGCCTAAATTAGCCAAACGAGTACGTACTCCCTCATTTTTACCTCCAGAAATAATGCAAACTCTATAACCAGCTTTAACAGCAGCTTTTAAGGCATAACCATCTTTAATATTCATTTGACGTACTAATTGTCCATCAGGAAAAACTGTAACAATACCATTGGTTAATACTCCATCTACATCAAAAATAAATGTATCTATTTGAGGTAATATTTCTTTATAACTTTTCTCCATTGTTTTGGATTGATTTTGTAATTAATTTATAAATTTCTTGTTGTTCAGTATTTAACAATTCTAAGTGATTTTGAATTGTATCTTGATCGTTTCTTTTGGCAGGACCAGTTTGTGCTTTTTCAGGCGATAGTTCAATAATTTTTTTTGAAGTTTCTTGAATTAAAGGAAGTAAAACTTCAAAAGGAACTTTATACTCTGTACAAATATCAGAACCAATTTTATACATATGATTGGTAAAGTTGTTTACAAAAACCGCTGCTACGTGTAATCTTTTTCTTTGTTCTGAATTTATAGCATATATTTTTTTTCCTATGGCTGAAGCTAATTGTTCAAGTATTGGAAAATCTTTTTCATTAGATGTTTCCAAACAAAATGGTATCGTAGAAAAGTCTACTTCTTTTTCTTTTGAAAAACTTTGAAGCGGGTAAAACACACCAGATCGAGCATGCTTTTTTAGTAAGTCTAAAGGAGCTGAACCCGAAGTATGTACTACCAACTGATTATTTGTTGTTAATTCAGAAGAAACTTTTGCAATCGCATCGTCAGTAACAGCTATAATATAAACATCAGCTTCATTAAGTAAGTCTAAAGAATTCGTTATAGAAGTTTGATGTTTAAAATCGATAACTTGTTCTATAGAACGCGCATATATTTGCGTTAACTCTACATTAGAAGCTTTTAAAAAAGCTTTGGCTAAATGTGTTGCTACATTGCCTCCTCCAAGAATACATACACGAATCATAATAGCGAAGATATATATTTTTATGGAAGAGAAATTACTTAAAAATATTTTTTGCATATTTGTAGTATTATGATTGTTTAAGTTTTTTACTTCAGACTTGTCGTATATAACGACCCCAATTTCATCCTTAATACTTTAAGGAGTATTTTTCATATCAAAAAAAATAATGATGACAGAGAACAATCAAACAACCAAACAAAATATATTCTCACTTTTTAAAGATGCCGTTTTCGGAAAACAACAAGATTTTACACAAGGAAGTATCAATAAGGCTATTTTCATGTTGGCAATTCCTATGATTCTTGAAATGATGATGGAGTCAATTTTTGCTTTAGTAGATATCATTTTTGTATCAAGAGTTAGTGTAAATGCCGTAGCAACAGTAGGACTTACAGAGTCTGTATTAACTTTAGTATACGCAGTAGCTATCGGATTAAGTATGGCTGCAACTGCATTGGTAGCAAGAAGAACAGGAGAAAAGGATAGTGAAGGAGCAAATCAAACAGCTGTTCAGGTAATATTTTTAGGAATAGCGATTTCTATAGCAATTAGTTTTGTAGGAATACTGTATCCAAAGGAAATATTAGGATTAATGGGGGGAGAACCAGCCTTAATAGAAGAAGGGTATCGATATACACAAATAATATTAGGGGGAAACATTACTGTAATGTTACTTTTTTTAATCAATGCAATTTTTAGAGGCGCAGGAAATGCTTCTATTGCTATGTGGACATTGATTTTATCTAATGGATTGAATATTATTTTAGATCCTATTTTTATTTTCGGACTAGGTCCTATACCAGCTTATGGTGTAGAGGGTGCAGCAATTGCTACTACAACAGGTAGAGGAGTAGCAGTGGTAGCACAATTATTAATACTGTTTTTTGGAGCAGGAAAAGTAAAATTAGCATTAAAAGACTTAGTACTCAGAACTTCAGTAATGATTAATTTAGTAAAAACATCATTAGGAGGAATAGGACAATTCATTATAGGTACATCGAGCTGGGTGTTTTTAATGTGGATAATGGCAAAATTTGGAAGTGAAGTTTTAGCAGGGTATACCATTGCTATATGTATAATGATGTTTACATTAATGCCTGCCTGGGGAATGAGTAATGCAGCAGCAACGTTAGTAGGACAAAATTTAGGAGCAAAACAGCCTGATAGGGCAGAAAAATCAGTATGGATTACTAGTAGATTATGTGCTTATTTTATGGGAGCAGTATCTCTTATTTATATCCTTTTTGCACCTACTTTTCTAAGTTGGTTTTCAGATAGTACAGTAGTTATAGAAAATGGAGCTTTATGTTTACAAATCATGGCAGCTGGTTATATAGCTTATGCTTATGGAATGGTTATAATACAATCGTTTAATGGATCTGGAGATACGAAAACACCAACATTAATCAATTTTATATGTTTTTGGATGTTCCAATTGCCTTTAGCATATATATCAGCTATTGTTTTAGATTTTGGACCTAAAGGAGTGTTTTGGTCAATAACATTGGCTGAGGTACTAATTGCAGTAATAGGTATTTGGTTATTTAGAAAAGGAAAATGGAAAACAGTTCAGGTGTAAAAGGAGTTTTATACTTTAGTTAAACTTGTTTATAGAAAGAATAGAAAATTTATAAATCAATTGTTATAGTAGGTAACAATTAAGAAAAGAATATAGAATAAATGAAACTAGATATATTGGCATTTGGAGCACATCCAGATGATGTAGAGTTAGGTTGTGCAGCAACCATAGCAAAAGAAGTCTCTTTAGGAAAAAAAGTAGGAATTGTAGATTTAACAAGAGGAGAATTAGGTACTAGAGGATCTGCTGAATTACGAGATATAGAAGCGACTAAGGCTGCCGAGATTTTAGGAGTATCTGTAAGAGAAAACTTAGGTTTTGCTGATGGTTTTTTTAAGAATGATAAAGAGCATCAGTTAGAAGTTATAAAGATGATACGTAAGTACAAACCAGAAATAGTATTATGTAATGCTATTGATGATCGTCATATTGATCACCCAAAAGGAAGTAAGTTAGTATCTGATGCGTGTTTTTTAAGCGGATTGTTAAAAATAGAAACTGAACTCGATGGAACGTCTCAAGAAAAATGGAGGCCAAAGCAAGTGTATCATTATATTCAATGGAAAAATATTGAGCCAGACTTTGTAATTGATGTATCAGGTTTCATGGATAAAAAGATAAAATCGGTATTAGCATACTCATCTCAGTTCTTTGATCCGAAAAGTAATGAGCCAGAAACACCAATAACAAGCAAAAATTTTACAGAAAGTGTAGAATATAGAGCAAAAGATTTAGGAAGATTGATTGGAGTCGATTTTGCAGAAGGTTATACCTCAGAACGTTACGTGGCGGTAGAAAATTTAAGTAAATTAATTTAAAAAAAAGTTTTGCAGATATGAGAAACTGTCTTATATTTGCACCCGCAAGTCACATGGTGGTTGTAGCTCAGTTGGTTAGAGCATCGGTTTGTGGTGCCGAGGGTCGTGGGTTCGAATCCCATCATCCACCCAAAAGCTTTCTCGTTTAGAGAAAGCTTTTTTTATTTTAAAATACTAGATAAGATAAAAGTAAATGAAAAAATAAAGCTTCTCGATTATTTTCGAGAAGCTTTATAGTTTTTGCGCCATTCTTCATATTTATCTCTATGCTTAAAACGCTTATGAGACCATAAATAGAATTCGGGTTGGTCTTTAATGTTCTTTTCAGTAATCTTTAAATATTTATCAGTAATTTGATAGTTGTCAAATTCTTTAGGATTTTCAGTGATAAGCTCAAAATGAGTTTCAAAGTATCCTCTTTTTATTTTTTTTGCTACGTAATTAACAACTACAAAATCGTATTTTTTAGCTAACATTTCTGCTCCAGTATGAATAGGTACTTTAACCCCCATAAATTCGGTCCAGTAATGGGTTTTGTGTACTTGTGGAGATTGGTCACTTAACAGTATGTATAAGCTTTGGATTTTATTCATATAGTCTTTGTGGATCCCTTTAACCGTTTCTGAAGTTTTAAAACCAGTGATGCCAAATTTCATTCGAGATTCTTTTACTTTTTTCTCAAAATATTTATTTCCTAATTTAGTATATGCCCCGGCAACATTAATGTTAAGAACAAGGGGTAGGTTAATAGACCATTCCCAATTAGCTTGATGTGCGCCAACTAAAGCAATGCTTTTTCCTTTCGCTGCAATTTCATTTATCAGTTCGGGATTTTTGTATTTGTAACGTTTCAATATCTCTTTTTCACTAATAGTAAAAGCTTTTACACTCTCAAAAATTAAATCGACAAAGTGTCTGAAGAATTTTTTAGATATTTTTTTTACTTCAGAATCATTCTTTTCTGGAAAAGCCATTTTAATGTTTGCTTCAACAACTTTTTTTCTATAACCAACTAGGTAGTATAGAATAAGAAAGAAGATATCTGAGAAGAAATATAAAATTCTCATTGGTAGTCTTGAAATCAACCAAACTATAGGGTAAACAATAGAAAATAGTAGTAATTGCATGTTTTAAATTTAAAACGCAAATATCGCATTAAAATATCAATCTACTACTTTATTAACTTTTGATTATGTTTGTTGATATTTAAAGAAAGTTATGAGTCAGATAGTATTAGTATTGATAGTTGCCAATGTTTTAGTTTCCTATAAAGGATTTAACGATCTTCTTTTTTTTGATCGCTATAAATTTCAAGTTCAGAAAATTCTAAATGGAGAAAAAGTAAGGATGTTAACTTCTGGCTTTTTGCATGCAGATTGGGTGCATTTAGGGTTTAATATGTATGCTTTGTATCTTTTTGGAGGCTTAGTAATCGGTAATTTTTCTACAATAAATTTTGCATTAATTTATTTGGGTAGTTTATTGTTAGGAAGTATGTATTCTTTATATCAGCATAAACACGAGTTTTATTATAGTGCAGTAGGTGCGTCTGGAGCTGTTTCTGGTATTATGTTTTCTGCAATTATGTTGTATCCTAGTAAAACATATCGTTTTATATTTTTTCCTTTTATAGACTTTCCGGCTTATGCGTTAGGAATAGGTTATTTAGTGTATTCAATTTATGGGATGAAGAAACAGTTGGGGAATATTGGTCACTCAGCGCATTTAGGTGGGGCTATAGGAGGTTATGTTTTAACATTGTTTTTGAAACCTAGTGTTGTTAGTAACAATCCAATAATGATTGGGGTAATGGGGCTAATTATTTTAGTGATGTTTTTGTTTGGAGATAAGCTAAAGTTAAATGAATAAAAAAACCAAAACATTTGTTTCGGTTTTTTTGAGCGAGAGACCGGGTTCGAACCGGCGACATTCAGCTTGGAAGGCTGACGCTCTACCAACTGAGCTACTCTCGCATTGATAAAGACTTTTTGACAATTACTTGTCGTATTTTAATTTGAGCGAGAGACCGGGTTCGAACCGGCGACATTCAGCTTGGAAGGCTGACGCTCTACCAACTGAGCTACTCTCGCATAGGTAAAGACTTTTTGACAATTACTTGTCATATTTTAATTTGAGCGAGAGACCGGGTTCGAACCGGCGACATTCAGCTTGGAAGGCTGACGCTCTACCAACTGAGCTACTCTCGCATTAGGTAAAGACTTTTAACAATTTCTTGTTGTTCTTTAACTTTTAATAACAATTAAATTACTTGTTGTTAAAAGCGGTTGCAAATATAGTATAGTTTCTATTATTTACAATGAAAAAAAAGAAAAAATTAATAGAATTTTTGATCTTCTCTCATAACTTTCAGAAAATGAAAGCCATAGATTTCAAAACCTTCGTTGTAGTAAAATTTATGAGACTTTCTGTTACCTGTGTAAGTATTTAGTTCTATTACTTCACAGCCTTTAGATTTTGTATATTCATAAATCCAGTTAAAGAATTGTTTACCAATATTTTTTCCTCGGTAGGTTTCGTCAATAATAACATGATCAGGCTCAACACTTTTACCAGAGTAATGTCTTAAACTATACCAAAGTCCAGAAATTCCAATTAATTTATCTTCGTCAAAAACTCCAACACATTCATAAGTATCATATTTAATCATTTCTGAAACACGTTTTTCTAAAATATCATGTGGAGTAGTTGTGTTTACTTTTTTTAGAAGTGGAAGAATCGATAAGATGTCTTTTTTATCTATAGCTTTAAAGCTTAAATTCATAAGTAGTTAATTTTATGTAAAGATAAAAAAAGGCTTGTATAAAAGGTGTTAAAAAAAGAAAAGAGGTTATCATTTACAGACACCTCTTTTCTAAGATAATATTAAATTCTTGATAAAGTAATTTGTTGTTACATTATTAATTTCATTGTATTAAACAGGTAAATTTTTATAAACCCTAAAAAAAAAGAGTTATTTAAATGAAATAACTCTTTTAATTGCTTTAGCATTTGATATTTAATGTTATGTCTAAATTTGCTGATTATCCAAAAGTATCTTTAAAGAACAGTTTTAGACATAAAATAAATAAAGAAATATCGTAAATAATGAGTAGCTAAATAATAGTGTTTATTCTCTACATCCTTCTCTAGCCATACAATGATCAAAAGCATCAAAATCTTCAGGATGTTTTAAGTTACAACGAGTATAGGCTCCATGACAATCGTAAAAATGATTTGGGTCAGTGTTACCACCAAAGAGTGTTTTTTGAATAGATTTTGTAATTAATGAAATGTTTTCTAAGTCTAAGATTGAATTAGTCATAATACAGTTTTTTAATTATTTTGAAGGTTTACTGTATTGTAAAAGTAACAACAAATAATTATGAACAAAAAGGAATTGGACTAGTTATTTTATAAAAATAATTTATAGAAAAAAATCTTTTGATAGTATATATATACTTAAAATATAGTTAGAAATTAACTACTGTATATACTAGGATAATAAGAAAGCTAGAGCTTATTATTTATTTAATAAAAAGTTTAAGATAATAAGGGTAAATCCAAAAGTAAACTTAAGTAAGTACAAGAATAATTTAATGATAAAAACCATAGCGTAAAATATTTACAACAAAGTTAACTATAAAGTTATTGAGATAAAAATTTATAAACACTATTATGATATAATTATGAATTAAATGATTTTAAAATCTTTAGAGTTCTTAATAAGATTATCGTAATACTCTTTGTTAACTGTGATTGGAACTTCTAAGTGAGAAAGTTTTATCTTAAAAAAGTATCCATCGGTTTTTAATAATTGTACGGTTATTGGAGTTGTTTTTTTCATAATATTTATTGTTTGTGTTTTCAAAAATACTTGTGAAAAAGAGGAGTTAAGAAAAATTTTAGATTAGGTGATAAAAGGCTAAGATGAATTGCGAAAAATAAACGATAAAGTAAAATTTTAATCGATGAACTGCTTTGTTGAATAAAAAAGTATCGATTTATATGTATGTAAGTTATTATTTTAAAAAATAAAATAGTAACTTACTGGTAGCAATTATAAAGGGAATATAATAATAAGTATATGGGGAAAATAAAATGGAAACTACGAAATGTAGTATTGTCCGGTTTGTTGTTTTTTTTATGTTTTAATCTTTTAGGACAAAGGAAAGAAGTTAAAATAACAGCTAAAAAAATAACGGACAATATTTATATGCTACAAGGACAAGGGGGGAACATTGGTTTATTTGTAGGTAATAAGAGTGTTTTTATGATTGATGATCAATTTGCACCATTAACCAATAAAATTTTAGCCAAGGTTAAAGAAATATCCGACAAACCAATTAAATATTTAGTGAATACACATTGGCATGGAGATCATACTGGTGGGAATGAAAATATGAGAAAACATGATGTTTTGATTTTTTCACAAGAAAATGTTCGAAAAAGAATGAGTACTGATCAAAAAGTAAGAGGAAGGCTAAAAAAAGCTTCACCCAAGGAAGCTTTACCAGTGATAACTTATACTAACGATATGAATTTTCATATAGATGGTGAAGATATACTGGTTTCGCATGTGCATAATGCACATACCGATGGAGACTCTCATATTTATTTTTTGAATAGTAATGTTATTCATATGGGAGACACCTATTTTCAGGGAAAATTTCCTTTTATTGATTTAGATAGTGGAGGAAGTATTAATGGGTATATCGCTTCTATAGATAAAGTGTTATTAATGTCTAATGATAAAACGGTTATTATACCGGGGCATAGAGGTTTATCAACCAAAGAAGAGCTTAAAGTGTATAGAAAAATGCTGATAACTTTAAGGGACAGGGTTCAAAAAAATATAGAAAAAGGGAAAACATTAACAGAGGTTTCTAATGATGAAGATATAACAAAGGAGTATAAGGAAGAATATGGAGGGTGGTTTATATCAGCAAAAGAAATGAGAGAAACTATTTATAAGAGTTTAAAACAATGATTGAAGTTAAAAAAATAATAGCAGGAGAAACTTCTAAAATAAGGTTAGAGGTTTTACGTAAAGGAATAGATTTACCATATAAGTTTAAGGAAGATTTAGAAGATGATACATTCCATTTAGGAGTTTTTTATAAAGAGAAGTTGGTAACTATAGCAACATTTATAAAAAATAATTTAAAAGAATTAGAGGGAGAGCATTATCAATTAAGGGGAATGGCAACTTTACCTGAAGTTAGAGGAAAGGGCTTTGGAAAAATAATAATTGAAGAGGCTGTAAAAGTTTTAAAAACACAGAATATAAAATATTTGTGGTGTAATGCTCGTAAAGAAGTAACAATGTTTTATGAAAAATTAAAGTTCATAAAGGTAGGAGAGGAGTTTATGGTAGAAAAAGTAGGGCCACATTTTAAGATGTATACTAAAGTATAAAAACAAATATTCAAACCTTTTGAGTTTAAATTCAAAAGGTTTGAATGTTTTGAAATAAAGCTTAAAAGTTGGTTTTAAAAAAAAAAGCTATAATTTGTATGTAACTTTTAATAGTAAAATTCTAGTAAAATAAAGAGGTGTTTAATGGATTGTTCTGGTTGTTCTTAAAATTTTAATGCTTATAATGTTATAGCTTAAAAACTAAGAGAGTTTTACCTAACAATTTATTTTTTTAATTGTTTATATGTCTTTTTCCTTTTTTTATAATAATCTTTATCTAAACCAATATCTAACCACTTTTGATAAGTTTTTTTATTGTAGTTTTCTAATGTGATTAGTTTTCCTTTTTTAGGCGATGCTATTAAATATTTTTTATTAGCATTATTTATTTTACTAGCAAAAAAATAAAAACCACCTCTTTTAACTTCTAAAATTAATCCGGGTAATCCATCATAACCGGCAGGGCCAAAAGGCAAAGGGATGTCAGGAGTATACCAAGCAGTAATGTAGAATTTTACATTTTCTTTTTTTAAATTATTGTATTCAGTATAAATCGCAGTAGCTTTATAACATAGATATTTATCTATCATTTTTTTTTCTTTAGATAAAGTCCACTCGTATTGATTAATAGGATAAGTGATTCTAAACTTTTCTCCATCTCTTGTTTCTACTTGTCTTAATTTTATTTTGTCTTTTAAGTTTTTATAATAAATACCTTTACCTCCACCAAGAGCTATAAATCTCCTGTTCATATTATCGTCCATTTTCATGCTTTCATTGTGTTTGAATAATGAAGCTTTATTATTAACAATTAAAGAATAGATCAAGTCTTTTAAAACTCTAGGTTTTTTTTCTGTTTTCTTTTTAAGTCCTTTTACATAAGTAACTTCTATGTTTAGATTTTGAGATTGTAAAGGGATTGAAATTATTAAAGAAGTAATGATAAATAGTTTTTTCATAGGCTTTCCTTTTTTAGATCTATACCAGTTTTGTTTTTAAATCTTTTAAATAATTCCTCTTCTGTAATTTCTTCTCCTTTAGGTTTTTTTATAGTTAAGTTTTGGTGGTTTTTTATCTTTTTAGCAACTATTGTATTGCCATTTAAATCTAGTCTTAATATTAAACCAGGAAGCCCATCATATCCTAGCGGACCAAATGGTATAGGGATTTTAGGGGAAAACCATGCAACAATTGGTTTATGGCGTTTAACTTCTGGTAAATTTTTATCTAATTGTAAAATGGCTTTATAACAATTGTATTTACCTATCATTTTTTTTTCACTACTTATTTTCCAAATAAAATTTTTCGATTTTAATTTTATAAGTTTTTTTTCATCAAACAAATCGACAACTCTTATGTTTTCTTCTTTTTTAAGGTTTTTGAAATAGATAGATTCTCCTCCAACTCTTCTAACAAAAAAAGCATTTAGATTTTCAATTTTATTATCTATGATAGGTAATAAGTAAAACTCAGATTTGTTTGCATTACATTTTAAAAGATAATTAATGCCTTTTAGGAATTTTGGAGAATTGGACTTTGTAATTCTTTTATCAGTCAATGCTTGTTGATATGTTACTTCAATGTTTTGTGCATTAATAGATAGTGTAATTATTAATATGAAAGCTAATAACCTCATTCTTTCTAATTTTTAAAAGGTTATATCTGTTTCAGATATAACCTTATGTTTTAATTTTAAATAAAAACAGGGTCAAGCATTTCACTTCCATTGGCATTGGAAGCTTCACAGGCTCCAAGATAATAACTGTAAGTAGCTAGATATTCGTAGTGATTCCAGCCTCCCCAAAATCCTCCGACCCATTCTTTTTCAGTTTCGGTAGCATCTGAAGCCTATTCTTCACAATCTTGTGTTAAATAATAATTAGAGAAAGAAGGAATTGAAAAAGTTAATGTTAAAATTAACAGTAAGAACATTTTTCTCATGATATAAAACTGTTTAAAAAATAATGACTACTCTTTTAAGGTTTTTCATCTTCCACCTTGTTATTTGTTAAGACAAATAATTTTAATAGTTAAATAGAGTGTGGAAGTATTTTTAAACAGAAATTTCAGGACGAAATTTTCAGGGAGCAATTTTTAAATACACCACTAAATTAAGTGGTTTTTTTTGAAAAAACAAAATTTTAAAGTTTTTTAAGTTTGAGGTTATTGTGTTTTAAGTGGTTGTTTTTTGAGTGTTTTGTGTTGGGGTTTAAGGATTGGTGAGTGTGAATAATTATTTGTGGTGAATCAACAAAATAGCTTGGCTAAGTAATAATTTTATAAAAGATTGTGTACGTTTTAATGAGGTAACTTATAGAGGAAAAGATGCCTTGTTTGGAATGGAATTTACCTTCGACTTAAAAACCAAAGAACCACTTTCTATTGTTGCTGATGATTGGGAGGATATCACGCAAGTTTGTTGATTTTAAGATATAGGGTAAATCCTTACCTATTGCAAGGGAAATCCGTAAAAATTAGAGGGTTATCTTTAATATATTTGTTTTAAAAAGTATGACAACAAACTTATATATTAAAGCTTTAGAAATTGGTTATGAATCAGGTGATGATGGGATTTCATTTAATGATATCTTAACTAAGTTAAAGAGTTTAAAATATTCTTTAGATGAAGGATTATTTAGGAGCTGGTTTTATAGAAACTTTGATCATAAAGAAAGATATAGGGTAATTAATAATCCAGGTGCTGGGGTTAGTCCAGTAAATGATAGTAAAAACTTTAGATTAAGCTCAGAATCTTTATTTCAGTATATTGAATATGTAGAACTAAAAGAAGCAAGAATAAATTCAATTTCAGCAAAGAGGCATTCCTATTTAGCTATAGGAATATCATTAATAAGTGTTATCCTTCCCTTAATTTTGTTTTTTGCTAATGGTACTCAGAAAGTATCTATTGAAGGATTTTCAAAGGAAATTGAATATGTAATTTTAGATAATAATCGAGAAGTTTTAAATACTAATAAATTACTTCAAAAAGTGTTAGTGTCACAAGATAGTTTGTTGAGTAAAGTTGAGAATATTGTTTTATCTAATAATGATGAAAAAGTATTAATCATTGAGAGGTTAAAAGAAATTAATTCAAACCTAGATTTTATATTATATAAAGTTAAAGCTGTTAAAAAATAGGTTGTTTTTATTAGAGATGGAAAAATGGCAAGTAAAAAGATAAAATTTAAAGAGATTGATGATAAATTATTAAGTGAAATAATTTCTAGTCGTAATTTAAATGCAAATGAACAATCTATTCATACTCAAAAATATCATGAGTATTATTCAAGAAATTTACATGGTGGAATTCAATGGGATTATAATGCTTACATAAGAAAAATTAAAGGATTAATTAACCAGAATGATTTAAAAGATAATTTTGAGTTCATACAATTAGTTAAAGCGGAGGTAATTGAAGAAAATGGACGAGAGTATTTTGTTAAGTATAAAATTTGTATTAAAAATTTAAAAATTCTTTGTGCTTCAGAAGGATTTTCTTTTAAAAATTTACCAATATCAGAAAATTACCCTATTAATTCTACCTTAGTAAAGCATCAATATAAAGGTGGTGTTTATTTAAGTTTTGAGAATAATGAATTTGTTAGAAAACCAGGTTTTAATGGTAATCCTTATATAAATTTAGGTTTGTCTAAATATGGTAAACTTAATTTTTTTAATAATAAATTTATTGATGTTGATTTATATTTGAATGCAAATTACGATGATTGTTACGTGAATTTTTCTAACAATGAATTTGATAATAGGCATATATCTTTAGGTGCTGCAACTGAAGGAGATGATACTCATGGTTTAAAGTCTAGTAACTGGAGGTTAACAAATATGGTGTTTGGAAAGCTAAGAGCTTCGAAGACTTTTGAAAGGAGAATCAATAATGATGGTTTTATTAAAGCTAGAGAAAAGTTTTATGAAAAAATTAAAGATGAAAAAATTGAAGACATCAAAAATAAAGATATACTTGAATATTTATTGGAGCTAGATTCAAAATTAAATATCAATCATAATGATGTCGAGTTTGTTTATTCAAATGTTGTATTTAGTTTTAGAGATAATAAGATCAATGTAATTAATATAGTTGGTAAAAAATTATTCTTTTTTGGGAAAAATGAAATTAATAAAATGGAAACAACTGACAGTTCTGAAGATTTATATTTTGGCCCATATAATATTTTAGATAAAGAAAAAAATCATGTTTATCATCATAAAGCATTATTTATAGCTTTAAAAGAAGATGCAATTAAAAGAAAAGATAAATCTCAAGAACTTATATTTAACCGTGAAGTATTAAGGTGTGAACAATCTATTTTGAAAAGTGAAAAAAAATCATTTAAATGGTTGTTTAGAGATAAATCATGGAAAGATAGGGTTTTACTGAATTTTAATGAAAAATCAAATAATTTTGGATTAAGTTGGGTTAGACCAATTTTTAAATGGATGCTTATTAGTAATCTAATTTTTATAATTCCATTTTTATTATTTCACTATGATTTTTCTTGGAGTTTGTCTAATGCTTTTAATACAGTTGGAATGTTTGTTCAATTCCTTTTACCTACAAATACGATAGAAAAAGTTACTGGATTAAATAATGTAAATAAAATTTGGGAGGCATTTAATATTATCAAAAATGTTTTTTTAGCTGCTTTTATATTTCAAGCATTAATTGCTTTTAGGAGATTTAAAAATACATAACAATAAACCTCGAACAAGACAATCTCTAGGTTGTACATTACTATGTTAAATAGCATTTGTTTTTGGCGAACTTATTCGGGTATTTTCTTTTTTATATATAATTCATTGGTTTTTAATATATTTGATGTGCGACATTTAACATATTAAACAATTAAGAAACAATGAGTCCCAAAAATTATTTTATAAATCATAGCCCGAGTGTGGTAATCGGAAGATTACATACTTCAATTTTTAATTGGTGTTATTTGTCGCAAACATACTCGGGTCTTTTAAAAAATATTAACTATGCGACAAGTAACACTAGAGAAAGAGGACTCACCTAAATCTCAAAATCAATTTAAACTCCTAAAACTATAGAGCTATGGGAAGTTTAAGTTTAGAAACCTTATTTAAAATCTATATAGACATAGAATGTATAGAAAGAGATCCTTTATTAACTGATAGCCAAAAACGTGAAAAGCTAATCAAGTTAAGAGATGAGTATAGAAAACTCAAAGCTGCATGTGCAAAAGCAGCTAAGATGGTTGAGAGCTATGTAAAAAATAAAATATCAAGGAGTTTAAAAATTCATAATCTCGGAGGTATAGCACCTAATGGTAAACCAATAGAACCCATATTGGAGGCTACCAAAGTAAAAGCCAAAACAGGTTCACATAGGTTGTTGGGGTTAAACTTAACATCCAACCAATATGGGTTTATCCATCATTACGGAGCTTCTTCCAGAACCGAGCACATCGTACAACTTTAAAATACTGCTTTTGTACGTAAATCACATCCATTCAAATTAAAAGCCAAAGGACTATTTGATGATATCTATCAAAAAAGTGGTGCATTAGAATTACTATCAGAAGGGCTTTCAGAAACCAGAACCAATGCCGTAAGTGCACATATAAAAGGAGTTGTTGTAGAACTAAACAAGCAAAGCAATGGCTAAAACTAAAAACACCAATCTAAACCTAACCATTCGTATTAATGGGAAAGAGGTTAAAAATAACCTTTACTAATATTACAAGAGACTGGAACGTAATCTATAAAGGGGATTAGATTTTTTTGATTTTGAGATTTTGACATTTTTTTTTACGACAAATGCGTGATTTGTATGTAAAAATTTAAATACCAATTGGCGAGTTTTTGACACGCTTTTTTAGTGAAAAACGAAAGAGCCCTTTAAAATAAAGGGCTCTTCGAATTTTCGTAGCGAAGAGCAGATTTGAACTGCCGACCTCAGGGTTATGAATCCTGCGCTCTAACCAACTGAGCTACCTCGCCGTTTGCGGGTGCAAATATAGCACTTCTTTTTAATTGAACAATGAAAAAATGTGATTTTTTTTTAAAAAAATAAATATCTATCTTGCCTACTTTAAGAAAATACAAATGAGTAAAGTAAAATTCGAATTAGAGTTTCCTGTGCATGCTTCTCCGAGTATGTTATATCAATGCTTAGCAACTCCTTCAGGATTAGAAGAGTGGTTTGCTGATAGAGTGAATTCTCGAGGTAAAATAATGACTTTTATTTGGGACGGTTCTGAAGAAGAAGCTAAAATTGTTACCAAAAAAAATAATGAGTTAATAAAATTTAAGTGGACAGAAAGCGAAGGTGATGAAAGTTACTTTGAATTTAGAATACAAGTTGATCCTTTAACTAAAGATGTAGCGATTATTATTACCGATTTCGCAGACGATGAAGATGATGCTGAAGAAGCAAAATTGTTATGGGAAAATCAAATAGAAAATTTAAAGCATAACATAGGTGCTTAATATTTATATAGAACAATAAAAAAACTCGACATTTTGTCGAGTTTTTTTATGTGTAATAATTACCTAAGTCGTAATTTTGCAGTCAAATTTTTGAAGAATGATAAATTTTAACGGAGAAATAATTTCTGAAAACGAATTACAACTTTCAAGTGAGAATAGAGCATTTAAATATGGTGATGCTATTTTTGAAACGATAAAAGTATCAAAAGGAAAAGTAGTTTTCTTTGAAGATCATTATTTTAGGTTAATGGCTTCTATGAGGATGTTAAGAATGAAAATTCCGATGAAATTTACCTTAGAGTTTTTACAAGATGAAATCTTAAAAACTATTGAAAACCTTGAAAGAACCAAAACTTATAGAGTTCGACTAACAGTATATAGGAAAGACGGAGGTTTATATGCGCCTAAGTCTAATGAAGTAGATTATTTAATCGAAGTAAAAGAGTTTGAGTATAAAGAAAAACCAGTTTATAAAGTAGACTTATTTAAAGACTTTTATAATTATTCAGGATTATTATCTACAGTGAAAACTACCAATAGAATGTTGAATACATTATCAGCTGTTTTTGCAGAGGAAAATGATTTAGATAATTGTATTTTATTGAATGAAAGAAAAGGGGTAGTAGAGGCAACCAATGGAAATATTTTTATCATAAAAAATAAGGTTATTAAAACCCCAGCTTTAACAGAAGGATGTATAAAAGGTGTTCTTAGAAAGAAGATTATTGAAATTGTAGAAAAACATCCAGACTATACTATTGAAGAAACTTCAATTTCTCCATTCGAAATTCAGAAGGCAGACGAAGTTTTTATAACCAACGCAATCATAGGAATACAGCCAGTTACTAATTACAGAAAGAAACAATTTGTTTCTGAGATAACAAACAAACTAAAAAGTAATCTTAATGTATTAATGCTTACAGCGAGTTAATTCATTTGAACATCACTAGGAGCATTAGCCCAAATTTTATATTTACCACCTTTTTGAAGTAATTGATCTTTCCAAAAGGTTTCGTTGTTGGTTGAAAGAATATTTCTGTAATCATTTTCTGATACAAACCAAGAGTTGGAATAAAGCTCGTCTTCTAATTGATTTACTCCCCAACCAGAATATCCTAAGAAGAAACGAATGTCTGTTGGTTCTAAAAGATTATTATTAAGTAGCTCTTTTAAAAGTTCAAAATTCCCTCCCCAAAAGATACCATTAGCTACTTCAATACTGTTAGGTATTAAATGAGGTACTTTGTGTATAAAGTACAAATTGTCTTGTTCTACAGGGCCTCCTTGATATACAGTGAAATCACAGTCTATTTCAGGTACTAAATCGTTTAGAGTGTAGTTTAAAGGTCTATTTAATATAAATCCAACCGAACTACTTTCAGTATGTTCTGTAAGCAAAATAATAGCTCTTTTAAAAGAACTATCATTTAAAATAGCAGGTTCTGCAATCAATAATCTGCCCCTTTCAGGTTTTAGTGCAACCATATTTCATTCTAGTTTGTTCTACTAAAATAAAGAAAATTTTAATAAAAATTTAACAAAAAGATTAAAATACGTGCAATTTAAGGGAAAATCCTTTTGAAGATTATTGCTTTTAGCTTCTTTTTATTGAAGATCAAATCCTTTCTAAAACAGCAATAACTTCGTTCTTTTTTCTAACAGAAACGGGAACTGTAGTTTTATTTTTTAAAACTAAATAGCCTCCATCTGACTTTATGAATTCCTTAATGTATTGTAAATTAACTAAATGACTTTGGTGAACACGTAGGAATCCTAAATCTTTGAGCATATCAGCGTAGTATTTTAATGTTTTTCCTACTAGTATTTTTTGACCATCATTCATAAAAAATTCCGTGTAATTATTGTCTGCTTTACATCTAACAATATCCATTAAATTAACAACAACAATTTTGTCAGAAGTGTTTAAAGAAATCTTTTTTGGGTGTAAATTGGGTTGTTTTATAGATTGTTGTAGTACTGTTAATTGCTCTTTATCGGGTGTAATTTGATTTTTAGCTTTACTTATAGCGTTAGATAAATCTTCATTTGAATAAGGCTTTAAAACATAATCTATAGCAGCAAATTTAAAAGCCTTAATAGCATATTCGTCGCTAGCGGTAACGAAGATTATTTTTGAAGATAAATCTGGATGAATTTCTAAAACATCAAAGCCAGTTCCATCTCCTAACATTATATCTAAAAAAAGAATATCTGGTTGTTGTTTACGCAATAATTTAGAAGCTTCTACTACACTTTTTGCTGTTCCGATTATTTCTATTTCTGCATGTTGGTTATTAATATCGTTTTGTAATAGTTCTAATGCAGAAGGCATATCGTCAACAATTATTGCAGTCAGTTTTTCCATATTAAAAGTCAGTTTTTAAAGGTATTTTAAAAAATACTTTAGTTCCTCTAACTAAATTATTTTCAGTAATTTCCTCAATGCTAAATTTACTTTTTTTCGATAAAGCTTTTATACGTTCTTCTGTTACTTTTATAGCAATTGAATTATGATTGGTGTTTTTTTTGTTTTTCTTAGATTGATTAATTCCTATTCCGTTGTCAATAATAGCACAAAGTAAAAAATCTTTTTGAGTAGAAAAGTTAATGGTAATAAGACCACTTGCTATGCTTTTAATTCCATGTTTAATGCTGTTTTCTATAAATGGTTGAATAAGCATTGGCGGAATCAATATTTCTTCTGAATCAAATTCAAAATTTGTATTTATAACATACTCAAAAGGATTTGTGCTCATTTGTTGTTCTAACTCTATGTAGTTTTTAAGTATCGCAATTTCCTCCTTTAGATTAACTTCTTCCTGTCTTGAATTGTTTAATACACCACGCAAAAGAGTTGCAAATTTGCTAATAGTTACATTGAGTTCAGTAGATTTTCCAGAATTTCCTAAAGCTTTTATTCCGTTTAAAACATTGAAAATAAAATGAGGATTCATTTGTAGCTGTAATGCTTTCTGTTCTAATGATAATAAGTGATTTTTTAATTCTAGCTTTTCAACTTTAGCTTTGTTTTTCCTTTTTATTTTTCTGATATAATTAATAATAATGCTCGTTAGCACTAATATAATTATAGCACCGCTTAGTTGTTGGAACCAGCTTTTTTGATATAGAGGTTTATCAATATAAAAATGAAATTTTACTGGGTCACTTTCTAACCCATTAACTTTTGATTGTATTGAAAAATTATAATCTCCAGAATTTAAATTAGCTAAGTTTATAGAAGAATTAAATGTCCATGGACTAAACTGATCATTTAATTTATAGCGGTATTTTACTTTTTTAGGAGCATTAATATTTGCTGTTTTATAACTAAAAGATATGTGATTTTGATTAGGTTTTAATTGTAGTGTTTTAGTATAATTATTAATATCAATAGAGTCAATAGATTGGTAAACAACTTCGATGTTCTGGAAAGCTATTTTAGGTTTTATAGGTGAATCATTATTTCTAGTAAATTTATAAATACCATGATTATTGGTGGCAATCCATATATTTTTTTGAATATCCTGGAAAACGGTGTTTATTTGGTTTGTTTTTAGAGTGTTATACTTGTTTATACGCTTGATAAAAGAATAATTTTTGTCAAGTATTTCTATTCCTTCGTCTTTTGAAACAATCCATAATTCGTTATCTATTTTTACAATGTCATTTATTTTCTTTGGAGAGTTACTAAGTGATTCGGCTTTGTTATTTTTTATAATTTTAAGACCGTTTTTATAGGTAGAAGTGATTACATTTTTATTGTCAATTAATATAGAAGTGTAATTTCCTAAATCTATTCTTTTTAAGAGAGTAGGATTAATTAATTTATCAAGTTTCCATAAACCTTTGTTTGTTGCAATCCAAAAGAAAGTACCATCGAATTCTAAATCGTTAATACTATTTAAATCGATTTGAAAATTGGTTCGAATAGGGGATAGGAAATCTTCACGTACTCTTAAAATTCCTTTGTTAGTTCCTAAAAAAGTGTGTTCAGGTGTTTTTAATATACAATTGATTCTCTTGCTCTCAAAGTTTATAAACTTATTATAGGTTTTAATGCTTAAACCTTTATTGGTTCCAATTAAAAGAGTGTTGTTTTTTTCAGAAACAATTTGCGTTTTGTTAGAAATTAAATTGTTTTTGGTAGTATAATTTGTAAAATCATTTCCATCAAAACGAATAATTCCTTTGTCGGTAGCAAACCATAAATGGCCTGTGTTATCTTGTGTTATATCGTTAATTTTTAAACTAGGTAATCCATCGTTTAAGGTATAATTTTTTAAAGAGTTTAGTTGAGCAACTGTCTTAGTTACTATTAGAAAAAAAAGGATGAAAAGTATTAATTTATAAAACTTCATAGAAACAAACTTACAGTAAAAAAGTAACTGCTCAAATTAAACAGTTACTTTTTAAGAATTATTAAACATTATTCAATTATTTCATAGCATATAGACGTTTATTATTTGTATCTGGCTTTATGTGTTCTAAATCTCCATAAGGCTTAGTTAAAGGCTTTAATACACATAGAACAGAAGCTTTTCCTTTTATAATCAACTTATTGTTTTTAACAGTATAAGTCCATCTAAATTTTTCAACAGGGATGTTTAATTTTTTTACATCTGTTATTAAGTCTACATCACCAGCAATAAAATCCATTAGTTCTTCTTGCATTACAAATGTTGGAACATCATCGTCAGAATTTTCATAGTCTAATTCCCACATTATTGGAATGTTGAACTGTTTTGTATAAGGTTCACCTATATAACGTTCTCTTTCATTTGTTAAAGCACTAAACCAATCAATTTCTTTTTCATTAGGATATTTTCTTGCAATTTCTTTAGATAAATCTACTTTTCCTGGTGAGTGAGCTGTAGGATAAAATACATAGTAAGGTTTAGCTAAAAAATGATTGGTAAATTCACCTCCAAAAACATTAAAATACGGAGAAGCTAATATTTGTGGCATCTCATCAGATTTAAACGATAACTTTAAAGTGTTTAAAAGTTCTTCGTTATTACCAACTCCATTAGAATGAAACACGATTTTACTATTTGCATTTATCCCTTTATTAATTTTTGGTAATTTACTTTGATTAATAGCTCTTTGTAAAGACTCGATTGTAACTTTTTCTCCGTTAATAGTAGTTTCTAAGCTCAGTCCTTTTAATGGATTGTTATAGTTTACAATATGAATTTCTCCATAAGGCTTTTCAGTAACATTAGAATTCATCCAACCTATAATTTCTTCTAAAGAATACATGTCGTTTACAATTTGATATTTCTTTTCCTTAAAATATGTACGAGCATTGTTATAAAATTTATTTTGTCCTTTGTCATAACCTGTAATAAATACAATGGGGTTTCTAGGTTTTTTATAAATTTTCTTAATTACTTCTTCTTTTTTAGCAATGTTTCCCGACTCTAGTTTTGTATTCGTTTTCTTTTCTTCACAACTAGTGAAAAATCCTGTAAGTAGTAATAATCCTATTACTGTTCCTACTTTAAAAATGTTTTGTTTCATAGGTTTTTGTTTTTTAGGTTAATATGTTATTGCTGTAATATGATGGTTACATTTCTTTCTAAATTAAAATCGTTAGATAGTTTGTTTAAAATGTTAGGTAAGTTTCGATCGTTAATCCATCTACCGTTTTCTTGCTTTTCTATTGAAGCAATAAGTCCATCGTTATTTACCTGTAATTTTAAACTATTGTATTTGTTTAAATACATTTTTAAGATTGATGAATAGCTATTGTTTGACCACATAATTTTTGTTTTATATGGTCAAATTTAGAAGAGAAAGAAGGAGTAATTTTGAGTTAATTAGAATTCGTTTGGAATAAATTAGAATTCGTAATTGATTTTTCTTGAAGGCTTATAAAGTAAAGTTGATTTTAGGTTTGTAGTGTTGAATAAGTGATTTTTAAAATATTTTTTCCTATTGGGAGGTAGGGTATTTTTTGTGTGAATCTTTATATGAATATTAATTATAAATAATTTGATATGAAATATGTTTTAAAGATGTTATCGTTTTTCACTTTTGTTTTTGTCTTACAATCTTGTGATAAAGACACTGAAATTGTCCCTAATAATAGTTTTGATTCGATATCAAAAGAATGGAAGAAATTAGATATTGGAACAACTGAAAACTTAAATAAAATTCATTTTATAAATAACTCTGAAGGTTTTATAATAGGGAATAAAGGGAAGTTGTTTAAAACAGAAAATGGGGGAATTGATTGGACGGAAATTCCATCAGGAGTTACTCACGATTTGGTTTCTATTAGTTTTGATGGAAAAAATAAGGGGGTAATTAATGGTTTATTTACTATCGATGGAGGAAAAAATTGGAAGGTAGTCAAGACTACTTCAAGTTACTATTGTTATTATGCTAGTGAAGATGTAATGATTGGAGGAAGTAATTCTTCTTTTGCAGGAACTGTTTATCGTTCAACTGATGATGGAGCAACATGGACAGAGGTTTATAAGAATCCTCATACTGGTTTTTATACATCAGCAGGTTTTATAGGTGATGTAGGTTATTTATCTTCTTGGTATTCAGGTAGAATTTTAAAAACAACCGATAAAGGTAAAACTTGGACAGTGGCTGTAGAAGGTACAGCGAAACCTACTGGAGGAAAGAATACATTTGATGATTTTTTTGATCTTACTGTAGTAGATGCGAAAACTTTATATGCAGTTTCTAATAGTTATTTATCTAAAAGTGATGATGGAGGAGCTACTTTTAAAATAGTTTATCAAAAACCATCTCTAACATCTGGGTCGTTAAGAGGATTGTATGTGAATAATGAACAAGTTGTGTTAACGGATCTTACAGGAAATGTATTTGTGAGTAAAAATGGCGGAAAAGATTGGGATGTAAAACAGCCAAAAAAAACTGTAACATTTAACGATGTTTATATAGCTAATGGAATTGTTTATGCAGTAGGAACTAATGGTGAGTTGTGGAGAAAAAATATTAAATAACATAGTTAAATAAAAAAAGAAGTGTCCGCCATCGAAAAGACACTTCTTTATAACTAACTAACCAAATAACTTATAATGAAATTCTAAATTATATGGTAAAGATAGTATGGAAAAGCCTTGTGAAATTTTAAATTAGACAATAGGAAGTAAAGTAAAGATGAATTGCTTTTTTAGTGAAATGAATTGATTTTGAGAGGGAAAGGAAAGTTGTGAATTAAAAAAAGCAATGAGGAAGATAACTATTTATCTTACTTAAGGCGAATTCCTTTTCTTATTTCCCTTAAACAATAAGAAGTTTATCTACCTATAAATATTTCTATGAAGTTCAATTAAATCAATTCTTTGATTTCGATGGCAAAAATTAGATATAATAAGAACTTCAATACGTTATTTCAATCAGGGGACCGAATATTAATAATTACGACCTCATTGCTTCATAAAAATAAAGAAAAAAAAATAACTTTACAAAGTTTTTTTTATTCTAGAAGGAATTATTTTTGTTTTTAAGTATTTGTTATGTAGTGTGTTAGTGGATTTTGTTGAGTGGGCTAAGTTTAAATGAAAGTTATAATAATTGGTAAATAATAGTAGAAATGAAGTTTATTATAAAGAAGGGGGCTGGAAAAATGATGATACTAATGCTAACAGGGATTTTTCTTGTTATTACCTTTAGTTATCAGTTATTAGTCTTTTTACAAACCAATGATTTTGTTTATCAATTTCCTGGTGATTGGGATAAACCAATGGGGGTTTTAGTTGGATTCTTTTTGATATTTCGTTCTTTAAAATTTACGAAAGAATCTAAAGATTTATTCATAAAAATAGATGAAGAATATTTAGTGTATAGAACTAATGAATTAGAGGCTAAACATAAGATACCATTGACGAATATTGAAAGGGTTTATAAAGAAAAAGGGGAAATTCGTCTTGTTACTAAGGATTTAATTACTGTGAATGTGATTGATTTAGATAAGGTTAGATTGGTGGATGAGACAAAAAGTTTGATAAAGAAATCTTTAATGGATTTGAATAAAAAATAATAATTATCAATGAGGAAAAAGATTATTTTTATATTTAAATGAAGTTAAAATTGTTATGGAAAAGTTAATAGGTTATTTGGAGGTAATGATTAAGAAGTACTATTCAGTAGCCCGATGGATTTATTTAATAATGCTTGTAGGTGGTATTGGAATTTACTTTCTTTTGTACTTTGCTAGTGGTCATGAGTTTAATCCGCCAGTAGAAGATTATGTTTCGTTATTAGTTATGTTTTTAGCGTTTGTGTCCATGGTAGCATACACAGATTTAAAACTTAAAAAAAATAAAATATATTTTTTATTAAAAAGTTTTGTGTTTATAACATTATTGATAACCAATTTTTTTGCTATAAAAGTATTGATATTTCTTATAGGGTTTAAATTTGGAGATGATGTAAGTGTTTTTGAGAGCGTATTAACTTTTTTATTGCCTATAATTTTTATAATTGTTAGTATTATAAATGTTTTATCTCTTTTTGAAAAACATATCAAAATAAAAAAGCGAACCTAAGTTCGCTTTTATTTTTTTAATGACCTCCGCCCCAATCGCAAAGACAAGAATAAGGTAAATACTTTGGACAGTAATTTGGACAATGAATTTCACCGTTTGGGCCACCACTTCCTTTTACTGATTTTTGTTCTGATTTGTTAAGTACACTTCCTAAGTTAGAAATTGTTTTAAGCATGTTGATTAGTTTTAAGTTTCTCAAACATACTTAAAAAGATATTTACAAAGATTTATAAAACCGTAATAAAAGTAAGGTTTTACCGTAAATATAATTATTAATAACAATCGGTTTTTATCTGATGATTCTTTTGAAATTTTTCAATAGGAGTGTTCAATTCAGTTAAAGTTATGTTTTCCAATACTTTTAATACAGCATTCATCATTGCAATAGAACCACAGATCATAATAGTGCCTTTATTTTTTAAAACAGAAATAATTAGTTTACTTTCTTTAGAAATTAAATCTTGTACATAGTGTTTTTTGTCTTCTTGAGAATAAGCTGTATACACATTTGTATTTTGTAAATATGGTTTATACATGTTTAAAGACTCAGAAGTTCTTCCTCCCCAAAATAAATGTGTGTTAGTATTATTGTTAAGCATTCCTAAAAAAGGAGCAATACCAGTTCCATTAGCTATAAGTACGACCTCTTTATTCTTTTTAGGAAAATGAAAAGATTTATTTTGTTGAATAGAAGCCAAAATAGCTTCATTTTTATTTAAGTTTAAAAGTAAATTAGAACATACACCTAAATCATGTTTTTTAATACTTAATAAAACATCATTCTCAATTTTTCCTATTGAATATAATCTTTCAACATTATCTATACTTGGAGTTATAGAAAGCAAATCACCAGAAACAAAATTTAATTTTTTACTAGGTTTTAATCTTATAAGAAAAGAATCGTCTTTATTTAATTCTGTTTTATAAACAGTTGTAAAGTCTAGTTGTTTTTTTAGCTTTTTAGCTTCTTGTTTTAAATCGAGATTTATTTTTGTGTTAGCACTCCACTGTAGCCCCCAAGTTTTAAAATCTGCAAAACTCTGGTTGTTTATTTTATATAATGGGGTAACAGCTTTAAAATTAGGGAGCTCTTGTAGTGTGTTTTCAATATCAATTGCAAACTGACAATAATTAGGGTAGGCTAAAGAGCCAAAACCAACAATAGCATAATCAATTGAATTTTTCTGCTTAACTTTTTTTGCCAATTTTAAAAAGGAACTTGCATTAATAGGCGGAGCACCTTCTCCATAAGTTGAAGTTAAAATGATTAGCTGTTTGGCGTTTTTGTAAGAAGTATAGTTATTTAAATAATCTACAAAAACAGTTTTTTGTCTTGCTATTAAAGCTTTATATATAGAAGTAGTAAAACTATAAGTGTTTCCTGTTTCAGAACCTACTAGTATGATAAATTCAGCATTGTTTTTGTTGAATTTATTTTTAGGTAAAGAGCTTTTTGCTCTTCTTTTTAAGGTAATAGCGAAACCAGAATAAACAAAGAATATTATAGCGATACAAGAGAGTAATAAAATGATAGACCATAAGATAGTGCCACGACCTGTATGTAAGAATAAACTCCAACTAGATAATATATGAGTTAAAGATGCTTTTTGGGTACTTATAATATCTCCAGTATACTGATGTATGTATAGTTCTTTGTTATGTAGTTTTACTATAAAATAATCTTCTTCATCATCGGAAAAAGGAAACTCTATACTTTCTAATTCGTTTAGCTTGGTTTCTTTAAAAAGAGGAAAGTTTTCAGAACTAATTTTTTGAGCATCTTTTGTTTTAGAAAAATCAATATTATGGGAAGTTTTAGATTTCGGAAGTAAAGAAAACTTTTCTAAGGATAAATATACTCCAGTTAGGGTAATAATTATAATGGGTATTAAAGCATATCTACTTAAAATTACATGATAATCTTGTGCGAAATTTTCTCGAATAACTTTAGTGAAAAAGTTTTTAACTCCCCCTTGTCTTTTAATAATAAGAATGCTTCCAGTAATAGTAATTAATAAGAGAAGAAAGGAGAAAAGAGCGACTAAAAAACGACCTGTAGATTTTAGAAAAAGAGATCTATGTAAGTTAGTAGTCCATTTATAAATTGTAGCTCTTTTTACGATATTATTAATTTTTTTACCTGTAACTGGATTGATGTAAAAAGTGCTATTATCACCATTTTTAGCAACTACAGATGCAATTATAAAGTTATTATCGTCAATTTTTAAATCAACAATTTCATCATATTCTTTTTTTAAAGAGTTAATGGTTTGTGCAATTGTAATTTCATCGGTGTTTTGTATAGCATAAGGTTTTAACTGATTCGAAATAGGTTCGAAAGCTAAAATTATACCTGTTAATGAAGCTATAACTATAAAAGCAAAAGAAGATATAGCCAAAGTTAGATGGCTATATCTCCAAATTGAAGTAATCATTTTGTTGTACTATTATTGTGGTATCATACGAACGTAACGTATAAAACCGTTACCTTCAATTTTACTTTTAATATTTTCTGAATTTAGATCAAATTCTACATCGTCTTTATAGTATTCTTGATCTTCTACAGCAGATTCAAAACGAATTTTATATCCTTTATTAATCTTATCATTAGGAATTTCAATAATACTAATAGCTCTATTTCCTCCACTTATTGTTGCACCAGTTATAGCATCAATATTTGAGCGTACTTTGCCATGGAAACTCCACCATTCTGTAATATCGTGATACCATTCTTGATCATCTCCTTGAACGTATAATGTTTTTTCATATTCTCCTTTAGGATTTAATAATGAAATGACAATATATGCTCCTTCACCGTCATAATTCTTCATTTGAATCATGCATTTATACTTACTACTATCTGGGGTAGTAAATGCCATTATTCCAAATGTTACTATAAAAAGTATTGAAAGTTTTTTTATCATTTTTTAATTCAATTGTTTATTTCAAAAAGCTAATATCGATATTTTTTAATGCTTCGTTTTCTTTTGCTAAGTCATATAAGGTTTCATCAAAATCTGTTTTTACAGATTTATTTGCGCCTAACGATACTAAGTGTTTGATAATCTTATCATTTTTAGCAGTCATAACCGCTTTTTGTAATGCTGTTAAACCTTTGTTATTTTTTGCATTAATATTAATTTTATATTCTTTAATAAAATCTAACATTGGAATGCTTTGCTTATCTACAGATAAATGATATAAAGTATTTCCGTCTTTCTGAGTTTTTTCAATATCTAATCCTTTAGATTTTAAAGCATTTAGTTTTTTAGAAAACTCCTCTTTATTTTTAGGATTAAATGTTTTGAATAAATAATAGTTTAAGTTGTTTCCTTTTTTGTCAACTATAGCAACATCAGAGCCTTTTGATATAAAATAATCAACTACTTCAGGTTTGTTTCTTAAAGCATAAGTTAAAGCAGATCTACCATCCTTATTAGTATGATTAATATCTTTCGTTTTGTCAGCTAATAATTTTATAATCTCTATAGAATTTCTACTCGAAGCATTTAATAAAGGAGTATTTCCTTCTTTATTAGCTTGGTTTGCATCTACACCTTTGTCAATAAAATACTCGTAAGTTGCTATATCTTTATTTCTATATGATAAATTGTGTAAAGGAGTAGTACCTTCTTTATTAGTAATGTTTGGATTAATTCCTAAACCTTCTAAATATTTAAAATAGTCTAATGAGTTATAACCTCTTCTAGAACCTCTGGTCGCAAATAACATTGCGTTTCCACCTTTTTTATTCAATGTTTTATATGGTAATCCTTTTTTAATCAGTAATTCTAGCATTTTTTTATTACCAGATTGAGCAGTATAATTAAAAGCACCATTACCATCTTTATCGGTAGAGTTAATATCTAACCCTTTTTTAGTGAAATAGTCTACTAATTTAAAGTCTTCTAATTTTGGAGTAATTAATAACAAAGCATTAGCTCCTTTAGGAGTTTTATCTTTTAAAATGTTTGCTCCTTTACTTATTAAAAGGTCATACAGTTTTGTGTTTGTTACACCTGCAACAGCAGCAAAGTTTAGTAGTGAATATCCTTTATCATCAATGACATCAGTTTTAGCACCATTGTTCAATAAATGGTTAACAATTGGCATATTATTTTTATAGGCTGCCCAAAAAATATAAGTCCTACCATCATGAGTTAATTTGTTAACATCATTTCCTTTTTTGCTAAGTAAGTGTTTAATTACATTTTCGTCTGCATTTTCTAACAAAGCATATACAACAGCATCAAAACCATATCTGTTTAGTTTTGTAGCACTGTTACCTTCTTTAATTTTTTGTTCAACTTGGTCAATAGAAGGTTTAGTTTTCCAAAAATCTCTTTTTAAAAAGATGTTTGTGTTTTGAGCAAAAACTACCGAGCTTATTAAGAATAAACTCAGTAGTAATTTAATATTTAATGATTTCATTTAGATTATTTTTTTACAAATGACTCTATAATGTTATTCATTTCGTCTTCTTTAAGCTTTTCAGAATAAAGGTGTTTGAATAACGCTTTATTGTCAACTTTAGCCTTCAAAGATAGGTCTTTATTTCTTCCGTAAA
Source organism: Tenacibaculum aiptasiae (assembly GCF_965221665.1). Classification (NCBI taxonomy): domain Bacteria; kingdom Pseudomonadati; phylum Bacteroidota; class Flavobacteriia; order Flavobacteriales; family Flavobacteriaceae; genus Tenacibaculum; species Tenacibaculum aiptasiae. The sequence continues at coordinate 68,675 of NZ_CBDCSN010000002.1, read as the reverse complement.
CCTCAGACCATTTATTTCTAACCGATTGCCACTTAGCTTGGTTCTTTTTCCACCAATCTTGAGCAGCTTGGCAACGAGAATCTGGAACTCTTACATAAGTATTGTATCCTTTTTCTTTTGCAATAACAAAATCTTTTTCTCCTGCTTTACGTACTACTTTCTTGTTATCTTGATCGTGAACCCAACCGTAATCAGTTATTTCATGACGATTACCTCTTTCGGTAACATTATAATCAGCTCTTTGAGTATATTCTCTTCTTGGTAATGGAGCATCAGTAGTGTTTTCCCAATAGCTTTTTCCATCAACATGAACCCAAGTACCAGACCCTTCATAACGTGGACTATCATCTACTTGATATACTTTTTGTGTCCATTGTTTTTTAACGTCAGATTTTGGTTTGTTTACATATAACCAATTGTTATCTCCATTAAACATATAGAAATCACGATTTTGGTACATCCAATCTTGTCTCCAGTGTTTAACGATATAAGGTTCTGCTGGATTTCCTACTTGTAATAAATGTTGGATTGATATTTTGTTTTTTTCATCCTCCACTAACTGGGCCCATTCTAAACCTTTAGCGATTTTAGTTTTTGATGGCTTGTATAATGAATCTTTACTATAGTTAAATGTCTCAGTAAAGTTAAAAGTCACTTCAAAACAACCACACATTTTTTTAATGGCTTTTAAGTCTTTACTTTTTTTGCTTTGTGCATTTACAGTGAATGCTGCAAACGTTATTAGAGTTACTACGAATAAGTTTCTCATTGTTTGTTTTATTATGTTTTTAAAAATTTTTTACAAAAATATAAAATTTATTTAGATTGATTTAAAATAACTCTATATATTTGTCGAAAATTATTAAGAATGTTTCTAAATAAAACTTTAACTTTTCTACTTGTGTTTACAGGAATAGTAGTTTTCTCTCAAGAAGAACAAAGTAGAGATAGTATAAAACATAATGACTTAGATGAAGTTGTGGTTACTGCAACTAGAACCAAAAGACAGTTGTCTTCAGTACCAATGCCAGTAACATTAGTATCAAAAAAACAATTACAACAGTCAGGTTCTGTAAGGTTAAGAGATATATTATTAGAACAAACAGGAATTGTAATGGTTTCTGATTTTGGAAATTCAGAAGGAGTTCAATTGCAAGGTGTAGCTGCTGATTATACTTTAATATTAATTGATGGAGTACCAGTTGTAGGTAGAACAGCAGGAAATATAGATTTACGTAGGCTAACTGTAAATAATATTAAACAAATAGAAATAGTAAAAGGACCATCATCTTCTTTATATGGTTCAGAAGCTATCGGAGGAGTAATAAATATTATAACAGAGCAACCAAAAGAAGGTCAGTTTATGGGGGACTTGCAGTTGTTAGCTAGAGGAGGAGCAAGAAATGAGTTAGATATTAATACTAATGTAATTTCTAAAAAAAGTAAGTTTGGAATTGTAGCAGGTCTTAATTTGAACTCAAGTAAAGGATTTGATTTAACGCCTGAATCTCCTAACTCTAAAACAACATATCCGCACCAAAATTATACAGGGAATTTACAATTGAGTTATGATTTTTCTGATAAACTAAAAGCTCTAGTAGCTGGTAGATATTATAAACAAGAACAGAATAATCCTACTTCAGATAACAAACAAATTGATTGGAATTTTAATGCGAATGTTTCTCATAAGCTCTCTGATTCGTGGGATATAGATTACACATTTTATGGAACTCGTTATAAAACAGTGAGTATTTTTAATGGAAGTTTAGATTTATTTAATAGAAGTCTGTTTAGACCTGAAATAAAAACTACTGTTTCATTAGGAGATTATGGTACTGTAGTAGCTGGTGTAGGAGCAAATTTTGATGCCTTAGAAAGAAGTGCTTTCGATGGAAATAAGAAATACGAAGCTCAATATGTTTTTGGTCAGTATGATTTTAATCCAATAGAGAATTTAAACATTGTAGCTGGTGCTAGATTTGATAGTCATAATAAATATAAATCGGCATTTTCACCAAAGCTTTCTGCAAGTTATAAAATAAACAGTTGGATTACTGCAAAAGGATCAGTAGGTTATGGATTCAAGGCTCCAGATTTCCGTCAATTGTATTTTAACTTTAGAAATTCATCTGGGGGTTATATAGTTCTTGGAACTCAAACTTTACATGATTTATATCCAAATGCCACAGGTATTAATAATATTGAAAGAGACTTAAAGCCAGAAAATTCAATAGGTTATAATTTTGGATTTCAATTAAAACCCTTGTCAAATTTAAATATTGGAATTAATTTATTTAGAAATGATATTCAAGACTTGATAGATACTTTCGATACCCAATTATCTGCAACAGATTTAGGATTATCTCCTGGGACTCGAACTTTTTCTTATAGAAATATTAGTGAAGTATATACTCAAGGAGTAGAGGTAGATGTAAATTATAGAATTTCCAATAATTTTAGATTAATAGGAGGTTATCAATTCTTAGATACAGGTGATAAAGAACAAGAGCGTTTAATAAAAGATGGAAAAGTATTTTTTAGAAGAACACCTTCATCTCCATCAGAACAGTTAACTCTTTCTCAGTATTTCGGATTACCAAACCGATCAAAACATACAGCAAACTTAAAGCTGTTTTATGAAAACTTTGAGCATGATTTCACAGCAAATATAAGAGCTGTTTTTAGAAGTAAGTATGCGTTTTTTGATACAAATAACAGTCAAGGTATTATTGATAACTATGATAGATTCGTAGCTTCTAGAACTTTAATTAATATGGCTGTAGATAAAACTTTCTTTGACTTAATGACAATACAATTAGGAGTTGATAATGTGTTTAATGAAAAAGGAGAAGAAAATAGAGCTACTAATTATATAACCGTTCCTGGAGGTGATAGAGTGCCTAATGAAAATGCTTTACAGTTAGGTAGAACCATATATAGTAGAATAACTTTTAAATTTTAGAATAAACCTTAAATATTAATAAATCAAATAAAATGAGACAATTAAAAACAATTTTAGTTTTAGCAATTATATCTTTTGTAGCTATTTCTTGTAGCGATAATGATACAGCTGTAGTTAAGCCAGTAGAGGCTAAATCTGTTGAAAATTTACATGCGCCAGCTGGAGGGTTTGGTGGAAAATATACTGGACCTTTTGCAAAGTTTAGTTTTAAAAAAGGAACAATTGTAACTGATGACAGTTGGGATATTGCTTTTAGAGCAACTGAAATTATCGTTAATGGTGGAGTAAAAGGAAAGCTTTTAGAAGATATTGATAGAACAGGTAATGCAAGTATGGATTTAGTATCTGGAGCTTTTTCAAAAATAGATATGGCGCCAAATACTCTTAAGCAAGATGCTGCTGATGCTTTAGCGGTTGCAACTGGAAGTGGAAATGGATGGTATACTTATGCAGGACCTCCAAGTCATGCTATTACAGCAACAGCAGGTAAAGTTTTTATTATTAAAACTATTGATGGAAACTATGCTAAAATGGAAATTTTAAGTTACAATAAAGATAAAGACCTTTCTAAAGACAGTAGATATTATTCTTTCAACTACGTTTATAATCCAAATGTTGGAGATAAGTCTTTAAAATAAAGAAAAACTTCAGTAATGTAATTATTGAATTTTGTTAGTTTTTGTTACGTTTGAATGGTTTAATCATTATGGTTAAACCATTCTTTTTATAAAAAAAACACAAGTCTCTAAATTATTAGAAGACCTGTGTTAAGATTTTTTAAATACTATATTACTATTTAGTGTAATCTATAGCTATGTTTATAGTAGTGTTCACTGTAATTCCTCCTTGAGAAATCTTTTGTTCGATGGTTTTTCTTAATTTTAATGAGTTAGAGGTTAATTCAATGATTTTAAAATCAGCATCACCAACATTTACTGTATTTTTAATTTGATCAGGTAAATTAGCGCTAACTAATTCTCCATTTTTAAGAGTTAATATATTATTATTTAATTCCCAATCAACCACACTAGTAACATTTTCTACTTTAAATATTTCAGTAATTGTTTGACCACCTGATATTGAACTTGTTTTGATGTCATAAGAACCAGAAGCATTAGCTTTATTAGGACTTTCAGTAAAAGTAGTAGTAGCGTTAATATTAATTCCTTCTCCAATAAAATTTGTTTTTGGAATTGAAATTGGAGCTCCAGAAATTTCTAAATTTCCATCATAGGTATAATTTGTAAGATTCCACTTACCAAGAAGGTCATTCTGATTGAAGTTTACATTTTCATCAGAATCAGTACAACTAATAAAAGTAATAATTGAAAATATTAATACTAGTTTCATTAACATAATTTTTTTCATAATGTTTTTTATTTAAAATATTTAAAAAGTTAGTAGATGAAAGAGTATGACAAATAACTAATTAACTAGAAGTTAGAAAAAGAATTTTCATAGCAGCTTTCATTTTTTATGTAAAAATATTCTTTTTAGAGAAATAATAAAATGAAAATAGTAATATTTTAATGTTAGATAATTTTTTCTGCCAAATATTTAGAAGTATATGAATTTTTATTTTTAGCCAATTCTTCTGGAGTACCTGTGAAGATTAATTGACCTCCATTTTTTCCACCTTCTAAACCTAAATCAATAATATAATCGGCACACTTAATAAGTTCTATATTATGTTCAATTACAATGATTGAATGCCCTCTTTCTATTAATGCGTTGAATGAAGCTAATAATTTTTTAATATCATGGAAATGTAAACCAGTTGTTGGTTCGTCAAAAATAAATAAGGCTTTATCTTTAGTATTTCCTTTTACTAAGAAAGAGGCTAGTTTTATACGCTGGGCTTCACCTCCTGAAAGGGTAGAGGAAGATTGTCCTAGTTGTACATATCCTAATCCAACATCATGTAGAGGTTTTAATTTCTTTGCAATTTTAGGTTGATTGTGTTCTGTAAAAAAGGCAACAGCATCATCTATAGTAAGATTTAAGATGTCGTCAATAGATTTCCCTTCGAAAGTAACTTCTAAAACCTCCTTTTTAAAGCGTTTTCCATTACAAGCTTCACATTCTAAATGAACATCAGCCATAAATTGCATTTCAATAGTAACTTCACCTTCACCTTTACAAACTTCACAGCGTCCGCCTTCTACGTTAAAAGAAAAATGCTTTGGTTGATAGTTACGTATTTTTGATAGCTTTTGAGTTGATAATAATTTACGAATATCATCATAAGCCTTTATGTATGTAACTGGATTAGATCTTGATGAACGACCTATTGGGTTTTGATCTATGAATTCAACATGTTTTAAGTTATCATAGCTTCCTTTGAGTTCTGTGTATTGTCCAATTTTATTTCCATATCCAATCAATTCTTTTTGCATTGCTGGATATAGAATTTTCTTAACTAAAGTACTTTTCCCGCTACCTGACACTCCTGTAATAACAGTTAGATTATTTAGGGGAAAAGAAACATTAATGTTTTTTAAATTGTTTTCACGAGCTCCAATAATATCAATAGTATTTTTGGAAGCTCTACGTTGAACAGGAACCTCTATTTTTAGTTTTTCTGATAAATATTGAGCAGTTAATGATTCTGATTTTAATATTTCTTTAAAAGTACCTTCTGCTACTACATTACCACCATAAGTACCTGCTTCTGGACCTATATCAATAACATAATCGGCTTCTTTCATAATATCTTCGTCATGTTCTACAACAATAACAGTATTACCTAAGTCGCGTAGGTTTTTTAAAACTCCAATTAACCTTTCTGTATCTTTTGGATGTAATCCAATACTAGGTTCATCTAATATATACATTGAACCTACTAAAGAACTTCCTAACGAAGTAGCTAAGTTAATACGTTGACTTTCTCCTCCCGAAAGTGTGTTTGAAGTTCTGTTTAAGGTTAAATAATTTAATCCAACATCTTGTAAAAATTGTAAACGATTATTAATCTCAGTAAGTAATCGTTTTCCTATTTTTTCTTCGTACTTGTTAAGTTGTATACTTTTGAAAAAAGCAGCAAGTTCATCTAATGGTAAGCTAACCAAATCAGAAATTACTTTACCGTATACTTGTACATAATTTGCTTCTTTTCGTAAACGTTTACCATTACAATCAGTACAAGTAGTTTTACCTCTATATCGAGATAACATTACTCGATTTTGAATTTTATAACTTTTTTCTTCTAATTTTTTGAATAGACTATTAATTCCATCAAACTTTTTAGTACCATTCCAAACTAATTGTTTTTGCTCTTCAGTAAGCTCAAACCAAGGTTTATGAATTGGAATATCAAAGTCTGAAGCATTTAAAATTAAGTTATCCTTATATTCTTTATAACTATCTGTTTTGAAAGGGAAAATAGCATCTTCATAAATAGAAAGTCCAGTATTAGGAATTACTAATTCTTCGTCAATTCCTATAACACTTCCATAACCTTCACAAGTTGGACAAGCTCCATAAGGATTGTTAAAACTGAAAAGGTGTGTATTTGGTTCTAAAAAGGAAATTCCATCCAACTCAAATTTATTACTAAATTCAGTAAGTTTATTATCGGTTAAGTTTTCAATAAAACAAATTCCTTTTCCTTCAAAAAAAGCAGTTTGTACAGCATCTCCTAAACGATTGTAAAAATCTTCTTCATTTTTTACAACAATTCGATCTACAACTAAAAGTAATTCGTTGCCTTTAAAATCAGTAATAGGAAATTCATCAATTCTATATACAGTATCGTTATGTTTTATACGAGCATATCCCTGCTGGGTTAATACCTGAATTACTGTTTTGATATCTCTTTTTTCGTTGATAGCGATAGGAGCTAATAACAATAATTTAGTGCGTTCTTCAAATTGTTTTACAAAATTTAAAACGTCGGAAACCGTATGTTTCTTTACTTCATCACCAGAAATAGGAGAGTAGGTTTTCCCAATACGGGCATATAATAGTTTGATATAATCGTAAATTTCTGTTGAGGTACCTACGGTAGATCTTGGGTTGGTAGAATTTACCTTTTGCTCTATGGCAATTGCTGGAGCAATCCCTTTAATATAATCTACTTTTGGTTTGTGTAATTTACCTAAGAATTGACGTGCATAAGACGATAAACTTTCTACATAGCGTCTTTGACCTTCTGCATACAAAGTATCAAAAGCTAAGGATGATTTCCCTGAACCAGAAAGTCCAGTAATAACAACTAATTTATTACGAGGAATAACGACATCAATATTTTTTAAGTTATGGAGACTTGCTCCTTTTATAATGATGTTTTCTTTAGGATTTATAGTAGAAATATCTGTCTTCATTTACGCAAAAAAATAAACGATAAAAGTACGGTTTATTTTTTAGGTAAGAAACAGATATTGAAGTGTAGTTTAAATTAAAACCACACTACCAAGTAGTGTGGTTTATTTAGATTCTATAAACTTGTTTCTAGATTTTGTTCTTTTACAAAAGAAGAAAGTTTATCTACATTCAATTCGTCAGATAATTCAACAAGTTCAACTTTTTGATAACCAACATCTACCCATTTTCCATCAAGTAAAAATGAGTATGTAGCTGTTCCAGATTTCCAATCGTCTTCTAAAGACATTCTCAATTTTACATTTTGTATTGGTTGAGGCGCTCCTAATATTAAAGGTGCATAAGGAGACACTCCTTCCATTACTACTAAAATATTACATGAATTCATTGTACACATATATGAATAGTCACCACTTAAAATAGTAGGGATATTCAAAGGAGGATTTACTGCTTGGGTAATATTTCCTTTTCCAATAATCTTTTTAGTGTTAGTATCAACTATTAATGATACATTAAAAGAAATTCCACCAGCAAGATTATTGCTAATTCTGTAATTTAAATTAAAATAATGTCTGATTTCGTTGTTTTGATTTTCCATGAGGGACTTTTTAAGTTTAATAATTTTCCTACTCATAAGGCTTTTCGGATTACGCCTCGTTTTTATAGTAGTTTCTGAACTCTACATTTCGAAGTTGTTTTTAGTGCTATTTTGTACTTCTTTAGTTAAAGTTATACTATAAAAGGTATCAAGATTGGGTTAATGTAGTGAGTGCGATTTGTTATGTTGTAAATAAAAAGAAAAGAGGTATTAGTTTAATTAAGTAAAATGACTTTAAGTGTTGAATTTCATAGTTTAAAAAAAATATAAGATTATTTATTAGATTCTTTTTTGTAATAAAATTTACTGTTTAATAAAAAAGGCATACCTGATAAATAAACAAAGTGCTTAATAATTTAAGCACTTTGTGAGATAAATAGTTTAATAACAACTGTAGTTATTTACTTTTAATAAAGTATATCCTAATTTCCTTCAATAGTAACAATATTTGGAGCAGAGGAGTTGTATCTAATAAAATGAGTACCATTTCTAAAAGTATTACAACTGTATGTATCTCCAGAAGCATCTGTAAAATGATAATCATAATGTTTTGAGTTTACGAACTCTAAACGATACTTATAAGTAATCCCATGCTGATTGTATAAAGCGTATTTAGAAATTGCCGAAGCCGTTTTAACATCTGGGGTAGTATTTATCCACTTTTTAATTTTTCGAACTTCCCAGTCTACGTTAATTTGAAAAGGCTTTTTACTACTAGTTTTTATAGTTGTTGAAGTTTTTTCATCAGTATCTAAATAACCTATTTCAAACTTTTTTCCTTGTTTGGTTATGAATTCCTTCCATTCAATATTGCTTTCGTCAATATTGGTTAATAATTTTTCAGTCATAGTTTTCTTTTTTTATTATTTAGTTTCTATTTTTTTAATTAAAACAGCTATTTTAATACATTAATTGTTATACTAATTCTTTTACACCAATTCTTAAAGAAGGATTTTCAAGTAATAATTCTTTTATTTCTTCAGCAGTGCTATACCTTTTTATACCTCCTTTCCAAGTTTCTAATACGGGAATATTACGCATGCCTTGGGCTGAATAAACTCCTTTTCCATTACTATAAGTAAGAGGGTTCTCTTTTAGTAATACAAAATCAGCACATTTTCCTACTTCTAGTGAACCTGCCCATTTATCTGCGTGACATTGCCAAGCTGAATCATAAGTCATAGCCTTTAACGCTTGAAATCTGGTAATACGTTCTGTTTCATTTAAGACCTGAGTATTTAATTCTTTTGGAGCTCCTTCCATTATTCTTGTAATAGATTGTTCCATCATGCGTAGTGGTCCTAACGGGGTAACACTATTGTCACTATGAAGTGTAATCCTCATATTATAATCATGTAAAGCTGCATGGCATCTATCTAAGTGATTACTTCTTTCTTTTCCTAAAATAGTTTGTTGGAATACCCATCCCCAGTAACCTACGTGGCCTATTAAAAAACTTGGAGATATTCCTAATTCCTTCATATCTTCCATATTTTGATCAGATAATAAAGAAGCATGCTCTATTCTATCTCTTCTGGTTTCTATGGTAGATTTATTAATACCTGCTAGTTTGAAAGCATTGATTGTACGATCAAGTGCATGATCTCCATTAGCATGAACCATTACTGGCCAATTATTATCTACAGCTTTACTAATTAGGATATTGAACTCTATAGGATAACCGTAATTGAAGACTCCTTCATTTGTTTGGTCAGAAATTTTTGTTCCTTCTTCTCCGTAAAGAACAAAGTTTTCATTACAATCATAAGGTGTTTTTTGGTAACCAGTTAGTCCTTGATTGGAACCATCAGATACTACTTTTACATAAGCTAAGTTAAATTCATTGTTTCCTTTGTTAGGGATGTATCTACCTTCTATTTTAGTATCAAAATCTTCTAGGGTAATTGCAACTAATGCTCCACCTATTCTTACTGAGCAATTTTCATTGGCTTTCTGTTTTAGATATTCTGGTTGGTTTAGTCCTTTTTGAGAAAAAGGTTCTATTCCAGCATCAAAAAGATAAGTTGCACCTCTAGAACTAGCTTCTTGAAATATTTTATCAACTTCGATAGATAATTTTTTTTCAAAAGTAATGGGATTAATACTGTCAGCTATTATTTTTAATACAGGTTCCATTTCTGCAAACTCTTTCAGTATTCCATTATCATCTATTGTTATTGTTTTATTTTGTTTTCTGACTAAATTAATAGCAACACTATTAATATAAGCCAAATGCATGGATGAATTCATTAAAAAGACAGGTTGGTTTTTTGATATTTTATCTAAAATTTTAGCATTGAATTCTTTATTGTGATTTGTTAATAAAGAAGGGTCTACATTACTACCAAAAATCCATGTATTAGAAAAGCTTTCTTCTTTACCGTCAATAGCTTCTTTTTTTAAAGTTTGTATAATCCATTCAGTACTATACTTATCTTCTTCTTTAGTAGCTACGTTAGTTCTTAATTCTTGTCCTATAAAAGGACCTACATCGGTAGCCATGTTGAAAATGGCTGTTGGAAGAATATGAAGATGAGGTTCAAAAAAACCTGGTAATAGTGTTTGTCCACCAAAAATAATTTGTTCAATGGTGTCTTCAGGCATTTTTTCTTTTACGTGATTATAAGAACCAGTAGCTATTATATAACCATCTTTTATTCCAACAGCTTCAACCATGATATCTTTACCTCCTGCCATTGTTTGTATATAACCTACAGTTTGGTCTTCTTTGTCTAAAGGATTGGTTCCTGTTCGAAATATAATTGTTTCTGGAGTAGTATTATTTTTAGTAGTTTTTTCATTGTTTGTATCTTCAAATTTAACATCAGGAAATAAAGATTTCCACATTGGATTGCAACATGAGCAATGTAAACCTTCGGGGTGATCGTGTGAGTGGCTCATAATTTTGATTTTTTAAATATTATGTTATTTATAGCGCGATTAAGAATATCGTTTAATGTAAAGCTATTACTTATGTAGTTTGAATTAGAGATAAATGTTGTGAACACACATTTAGATGTAGTAAAATAGTCTCTTTAATCGGTAAGTTTTCAGTATTGATTTGATGATAAAAAAAACGAGACTGCATTTAAACAGTCTCGTCTCACCTCATTAAATTCTATAATATATAGAAGTAACCTACATTAATGGGAATTCAGGTTGTACACCTAAAACAAACCCTGTAGAAGAATCTGCACTTTCAGAAACTACAGCTTGTGGTGCAGATAAGTTTATAGTAATAGTTCCATCTGAGCTATTTACTTGAGTGTCTTTACTAGTATATGTTTGAGATCCACCTCCTAAAGGTATACCTAAGAAACCAACACTCCAGCTAGTTGTTTCTTTGAAAATAGTTTCAATAGATTCATAGCTACTAGAGTGTATAACCATTTTGATATCTGGGAAGTTAGAAAAAGCAACAGCATTGATGAAAGAAAATTCTTTTGCTAAATCAGCACTTTCTGTTGTTCCAAATTTAAATCCAGATACATCTTTATCACCATTTTTCATTGCTTGTTTAATAGGATCAGCATATAACCAACCTTGTCGGCTAGAGATATCATAATCCATTGGTCCAAATTGAGCAAGAGTTACTCCAGAGAAACTCATTTCGATATCAATTTGACTTGCTTCAGCAGCGATTGTATTTTTGAAGTAGCTAGCGTGACCACTTCCTGAGATAGAGAAGAAGTCTAATACTGGGATTGTAACACCAGCACCACCATTAACGCTTATAGTAACATCACTTCCGTTAAAATTACTTACAGACATTTTTAAAGTAATTGGGTTTGCTGTTGGGTGTTGTAAGCTATTAGTTAATTTAGCAACAGATGATGAAGCAGCAAAAGGGTAATTAGGTAAATACATTGAAGAACCTGCTGAAGAATTGTATACTTCAACCGCACCATTACTAGCTGTTGGATTGTTAATAGCATTTCTAAGATCTCTAAGGATACTGTTGTTTAAAGTTACATCATTTTCTAAATTAATAGCACTTCCTAATGCATTTAAATAGCTAGCAAGTACAGGTAAAATAGGAGCACCAGCTGGAGGAGTTTTGTCTAATTCTTCATTAAGATCTCTAGCATTTTGAATTTGTTGTAAAGTCAAGTTTGGCTTTGAAGACCAATCTTTTTGTATAGTACCTAAAATGTCATTAATAGGAGTGTTTCCTGATGGTAAAGTACCAAAAGCAGCTCTCCAAGCTCGTAATAAAGCTCCTTGTTGCTCTTGAGCATTTTGGTGAGCTTTAGTTAAAATAGCTTGGTCAGCAGTAGATAAACTATATGCAATGTTTGTTATAGTTTCTAGGAAAATGTTTGTAAATACACCTTCTAATGTAACAGGACCATCAGAGCTTTCTCTTTTTATACTAGATTTAATCCAGTCGTATGAAGCTGAATTAAATTTTAAGTTACTTGAGTTTTCCCAGTAGAAAGGAAAGTTACCTTTCGAACCAACATGAAAAGCTTCTAAATTTACACCATAAGTTGCGCTAAGTAATTGGTTGGCTTGTTTTTTTAATTCGTTAATGATTTCAGTTGTTTCATTAACAGGTACAGTTAGTACATTCATAATCTGATTAGTTAAAAATCCTACTCATATGGCTTTTCGGGGGACGCCTCGTTTTTTTAAGTAGTATCTGTCTCTACTTTCGAAAACTAATTTTATAGCGCTATTTTCGTCTTCTGATATAAAGTTACTTTTTATACAAAGAAGGATTTTTAAATAATGTTGTGAACTCTTTTTTTTATGTTGTGAATGTGTTTTAATATGTTGTTAAATAGGTTTTTAAGTGTATGGTTTTAAATTTTTTATTATGAAATATAACATCTTGAATTGTTTTATTTAACTGTAAATTAACTTCAAAGAATAAGTAGTTTTTTATTTATTTTGTTATTTAAATGCCCTCACATTTTTTTTAAGTGAGGGCGAATAATTTGATTTTAACAAAAATTATTTTTGACTATCTACTTTGAAAGAATATCCATCTTCGGCATTACCATTTAAGGATACATTAACTTCACTAACTCCCTCTAAGTCTAATTCAAAAAAGTGATCAGTATTTAAAACTGCTGAATTGATTAATTGACTTTCTTCTATTTCTGATGCAATTCCCCAGTATAGTTTTGGTTTTAGTACAAAAGTTGCTTTTTGATCATATCCTACAATATTTTTTGTAAGCATTAGTTTATTGTCTTTATATAAAGAAGCACTGATTCCACCTGATATATTGACATTATTATTTACTTCAATAGACTTTGTATCAGAAGCATTTCCATTAGCTTCTAAAACAATTCCTGTATCATTTTTGTTAACTGTATAACGTTTTCCAATGTCGGATGATAATATTTGAGTTTTATTTATTCCGTCTTTCCAAGTAGCTCCTACTTCTGTTATAATAGGAAAAACAAAACTACTAGAAGAACCTCTTCCTATATCAGGAATTGTTCGCCAAGCAACGCCTTCTTTTAAAACATCAAAAGTTGGAACTTCGTTTTTAGTGAAAACAAAGACTGTTGGTAAATCATTATTCATTGATTTATTGGTGTAGTTAATTTTAATATTTGTAGCCATAATTTTTTATTTTAGTTATTGATTAGTATAGATTATTATTTTTGACTGTCTACTTTGAATGTGAAACCATCTTCAGCATTACCATTAAGGGAAACGTTTACTTCGGTAACTCCCTCTAAGTCTAATTCAAAAAAGTGATCAGTATTTAAAACAGCAGAATTAATTAATTGACTTTCTTCTATTTCAGAAGCAATTCCCCAGTATAGTTTTGGTTTTAATACAAAAGTTGCTTTTTGCCCATACCCAACAATTTTCTTTGTAAGCATAAGTTTATTGTCTTTATACAAAGAAGCACTAATGCCATCTTCTACATTGATGTTGTTGTTTACGTCAATAGATTTTGTGTCAGAAGCATTTCCGTTAGCTTCTAAAACAATTCCTGTATCATTTTCATTTACAGTATAACGTTTACCAATATCAGAAGGTAATATTTGGGTTTTATTCATTCCATCTTTCCAAGTAGCACCTACTTCAGTTTCTATAGGGAAAATAAAACTACTAGAAGATCCTCTTCCTATATCAGGAATTGTACGCCAAGCAACACCTTCTTTTAAAACATCAAAAGTTGGGGTCTCATTTTTGGTGAATATAAAAACTGTAGGAAGATCTTTATTCATTGATTTGTTAGTGTAATTAATTTTAATTTCAGTAGCCATAATTATATATTTTAGGTTATTAATTAATTTAGATTATTATTTTTGACTATCTACTTTGAATGTGTAACCATCTTCAGCATTACCATTAAGAGAAACATTTACTTCAGTAACCCCTTCTAAGTCTAATTCAAAGAAATGATCAGTATTTAAAACTGCAGAATTAATTAATTGACTTTCTTCTATTTCAGAAGCAATTCCCCAGTAAAGCTTTGGCTTTAACACAAAAGTTGCTTTTTGTCCATATCCTACAATATGTTTAGTAAGCATTAATTTGTTGTCTTTATATAAAGAAGCACTAACTCCTCCTACTATATTTGCGTCGTTATTTACATCAATTGATTTTGTATCAGAAGCATTACCGTTAGCAGCAAGTACAATTCCTGTGTCATTTTTACTAACAGTGTACCTTTTTCCGATATCAGAAGATAAAATTTGTGTTTTGTTCATTCCATCTTTCCAAGTAGCACCTACTTCAGTCTCAATTGGGAAAATAAAGCTACTAGATGAGCCTCTTCCTATGTCTGGAATAGTCCTCCAAGCTACTCCTTCTTTTAAAACATCAAAAGTTGGAGTTTCATTTTTAGTAAATACAAAAACCGTAGGAAGGTCTTTATTCATTGATTTATTGGTATAGTTAATTTTAATGTTAGTTGCCATTTTAATTTTTTTAGATTATTAATATTTTATTGAGTGAATGTTTGGGTTGCAGTGGTTAAACCTTTCAAGAAAGTTCTACCTGTAGTAAACTCAGCAAGAGCATTTGTAATATCTTCTGTTGAAAATAGGCTTTCCGAAATTGGATACTTTTTTATAGAAGATACTTTTACCTCATCAACCTCAACTTCTGTAGTAACTGATAACGTGGCGGGTTTACAATCACTTTTTGAAATGGTTATTGAAGCTCCTTTTGAATCGATATTTTCCGCATTTGATTTACAGCTTGGAGGTGTATAAACTGCGCTTATAATTGTTTCTGATGGAAATTCTTTTTTTATCTGTTCAATTAATTGTTTAATTTGTGTTTTAGCCTCCGTATTAATTTTCCCTCCTAGGTTATTATCTAGTTGATTTTGAAAATCAATATTGTTAGTAATTTTTTGGGTTGAAGTTAATTCTATCTTAGAATAAGCTTTAGAAATATTATTTTCACTAGCAGCTTCTTCTAATTGATTAATTTCATTTTCTAATGTTTCCAATGAGGTGGAAGCACTCTTAGTACTTTTTGATTGGTCTGTTGCATTTGAAGCTTTTTTAGTTTCATTATCAGCCATTTTTAAATGTTTTTTATTAATAATATTATTTTTAGATTTCAAATAACCTCCATTTATGGTTATTTTCTGAGCAAACTTCTTAGAAGAAAAAGAAGTTGGGTTCGAAGGAGTTCCATGGATTACTACATTTCCATTTTTTAAATACCGATAGTACCAGTTACCGTTTGAAGGTAAAATGCGATTGATATTTGAAATCCCAGATATTTCATATTCGAAACCGTTCATCTTTAGGGAGTTGTTAATTTCCGTTTTCTAACTGAAAGTAATAACCACTTTTAGGATTACCGTTTAAAGAAACTATAACATTACTGAGACCTGTAAGATCAAGTTCAAAAAACTTACTACTATTAATCACAGCAGATTGTAAACCATTACCCTCTGTTACTTCAGAAGCTAACCCAAAGTAAATTGTTCTAGATGGTTTAAAGATTGCTATTTGATTATATCCTACTTGTTTTTTCTGTAACAAAGTGTTTCCATTATTACAAAACTGAGCAGTAATACCATTAGTAGTTTCTATGTTATTTTCAATCTCTATGGTTTTAGCATCAGAAGCGTCTCCATTGAGTTTTAAAATAATTCCAGTTGTATCTTTTACGATTTGATATTTACAACCTGTTTGTGCGGCTACCAGCGCTGTACTATTTGTATCATTTTCCCATGATGCTTGTACAGCATATTCGTTACTATAATAAAATGTTGAACGAGATCCTCTACCAATGTTTTTAATTACCTTCCAGGCAATTCCTTCTTCTATATAATTAAAATTAGGGGTTGCATTTTGAGCAAAAACAAACACTTTAGGTAAATCTTTGTTAGCTGATTTATTAATGTAACATATCTTGGTTTTTGGATTTGAATTCTTCATCATTCTTGGTGATCTATTTGAAATTTATAACCAATTTCAGCATTACCATTCAAAGAAACCGTAGCCGAACTTACATTTGTTAAATCTTGTTCGAAAAAGATGTTACTGTCTAAGACTGCAGATGAAATAGATTGAGATACATTGATTTCAGAAGCAATGCCCCAATAAATTTTAGGAGCTAGTTGAAAGGTTGCTTTTTGCTCATAGGCTACAATATTTTTTTTTACAATAATATTGTTTCCTTTTAGCAACTCAGCACTTATACCTTTTTTTACCTGAATGTTATTCATTAGTTCAATATCTTTTGAACTAGTTGCGTTACCATCCTGTCTAAGTACAATACCTGTAGCATTTTGTTCTACAGAATACCTTTTACCTACTTGGCAAAGTAATTCATTAGTTTCATTTGCTCCACCTTCCCAAGTAGCTCTAATACTTGTTTGGTATGGATATGTAAAAGTAGATTTAGATCCTTTACCTATGTTTTTTATAACTTTCCATGCGACACCATTACGAAGAGCATCGAAGGAAGGAAGTACATTTTGAGTGAAAACAAAAATACTAGGCATATCTTCATTCATAGAATTATTTACGTACGTTATTTTTACATTACCAGTATTCATAAGAACCTCCTTTCTGTTTTTTTATAATTTTTGTGTTTCATTTGGTTAATTTTTAATTTGTTATTGATTATTTGCCTTAGGTTTAATAATACAATCCTTGTCAATAAATCTGTATTGTATATTATTTTATGAGATAAATATCTCAGGTACACTGTTGAAGCTGACTGTATCGTATCCATAGCAAAATAAAATTGATAACATTTTAAGATACAGGAACATGCATATTAAACTCTCTGTGTTCTGTTTTAAATTGAAGATTAATAGCATAAACACGAGGAGATTTTCTTTTTCTTGGTAGAACTTTATTTTTATTAGGATGCTTTTTAGCCCACCATCGAGTTAAATTATTTATCTCTTTTTTATTAAGAATATAAATATTTGGTAGTCCATAATCCCATCTAGTATCTACAACTTCAGAAAATATAATATCAATATCTTCTCCATTCTCTAATTTGATATTTGTACATTCTTTTCTTTTTTTATGATATTGATCCTCTGCTGCTAATATGGCATTTCTTACATCTTTTAGTGTTATTTCTAACATAATGTTTTTAACGTCTAAATGTTGCTGTATGCCCATTAAGAGCTATACAAGTTCGTCCTACCATGCCAGTTCCATCATCTAAACCAACTAAGTAATCCGAGTTGAGATGTATTAAATTGGCAGGATCTAAATTTGTTACATGAAGATCTCTAACATTTATGTTAGCATCGTTACTTTGTCCTGTTGCTAGAGGAGCTGTTCCAGCTTCGTTTTTAATTAAAATATCCATTGTTATTGTTATATTAGATTAAACATCCTTGGACTTTCCAAGAATTGCAACCAAATTCCAAATTCAAAAAACACAACGATAAAGTATCTTTCATTGGATGGTTTTTACCATATTGATATATTATATATCAGTAACTTATGTTTGGTTCTCTTCTTTTGAAATTCATTTTGTCATATTCTAATCTGCAGCTTTAGTTTATGATGTTAAAAATTCTATTTGTACAATTATTGAATTCTTATACTCCAAATGTACCAGTGTTTTTTAGGTTATTTTTGTACTTGAAAAGCAATAGTTTAACAATTTGAAGCATTGATATTTTAAAGTCGTTTTAAAATTTTTTAATAGCTATAATTTCTCCATTAGTTTTGTGGTAAATCATATATAAATTATTTATGCAGCCATCAGATTTATTAAAAATAGAAGTGTTTGATGTTATCTGTGGTAAATTCGGTTGAGGTATTTTTAAAAAATTAAATTTTAAAATAGTTAGTCCTAATAACTCATCTTTATAGACTAATGTTGAGATGATATTTTCTTTTTTGGTTTGATTTTTTGTTGATTTAAACATGCTATTTTTTGTTTTATATTATTATTGAATAGCTGAAACTAGATTTTTGATATTAGAACTATTTGTATTTAAAAAACAATTATTAGACAATTTGTTTTATTTCAAAAAAGAAGAATGGAAATGAAGGCTTAATTTGTGTATATGAAAAAATTACCAAAAAATGATTCATTAAAAAAGGCTGTCTTTAGACAGCCTTCTCTTGAATTAAGAAAGAACCTATTTAGGCAGATAAAATGTTTATGGAACAAGTACTTGTTTAGAAGGTTGGATTACAGTTTGAACTCCTTTGGCAAACGACCAATTTTGCTGAGCATCATAATTAATAGCCCAAGTCATAATTCCTCCATATTGGGGACTTTGTAAAATAATCCCTCCATCGGTGATGTCTTCAACTATTTTATTAGGGTTAGATAAACCATTACCAGCTTCACTATTAGCTGGTTCGCCAATTACTATTTTCGTAGCGCTAGGAATCAATTTAGTTAAAGGTTCGAAACTGGCACTTATAAAGCCTGTATCAGTATCTTGTAATCCTTGAAATACGGCACCTAAACCTTGATTATATTCTTGTATTAATAATGCATCAAATTTTACAGCATCTATAAAATCTTTAGTAAAAATGTTAGGAGGTGCCAATGCAGCATCTCCTGATGCTGTACTAGCTATTTGTGGAGCAGCTGTAATAAATAATTGGTTATTTTTATTTCTTATAGCATTTATATAGGAATTTAAATATGATGAGGATATGTGAGGAGGAACACTTTCAATATCAAGATCAATACCATCAAACCCATATTCTTCACAAAAAGTAACTGTTTTATTAGCAGCATCTTCAGGACTAGCACTGGGATTAAAAGTGTTGTTTTGACCACCAAAAGAAATTAAAGCTAGTCCATTGTTTTGATGAATGGATTCAATTTGTTTTTGTAAATTGGATTTAGTAATACTAGAAGGTAGGGAAACATTATTATTTGAGTTGATATACCCAAATGCATAAACAAATACACTATACTGTTGTTTAATAGCGTCAGATATCATTGTGTTAGTAACGTTTGGAGGAATTGTTGATCCATATGCAGTTACATAACCAATTAAGGCTCTTTCTGGCCATTGCTTCTTTGTTTTCATAAAATTAAGTTTTTTAGAAGGTTAATTTATTTTATCACAGCTTGTTTAGTTGAAAACAAAGCGTGATACTCGAAAATAGGACGAAGTATTTTATTTCTTTTGTATAAATTCTGCAATTATTTAACATTGCTATTAGTTTCTATTTCTTTTAATGACTCTAAACATTTGAAAAATGGATATATATTTCGGTACTCTCCAGGTGAACAACCAAATACAGGTTTAAAATATCGAGAAAGGTGAGCAGCATCATAAAAACCAGTTAAATAGGAAACTTCGGTAACTGATATGTTTTTTGTATTTAGAAGTTCTGAAGCATATTGTAGACGTAAATCTCTAATTAGTTTTAAAGTTGTAAATCCAAATGTTTTTTTTACTTTTCTATTGAGGTTTGAAGAAGACATGTAAAGTTGTTTGGATAAGTTTTCAATAGAAAAAGATTCATTATCAAGATTATCAATGACTATGCAAAATAAATTTTTTAACCAACTATTTTTATTTTTAATTAAAACTAATTGATTAAAATATCTTTCAGTAAAGGGAATGTTCCATTGAGAGAGATTGGAATCTAATTTTTTACAATTTTTACGATATGTTGATGGGGAACAACCATATTCTTGTTTGAATTTTCTACTAAATGTACTTAGCCCGTTAAAACCACATTGAAATGCAATTTCTTCTATTTGATATGAGCTTAAATTTAAAAGTTGTTTGGCAAGTTCCATTTTATGTTTTAAGATTAACCTAGCTGGTGAGTAGCCTGTTTGTTTTAATACTTTTCTGTTGAGTTGAGATTTACTTATTTGTAATAATTCAGCTAATTGAGGAACTCCAAATGAAGCCTCTGTTTTTTTTCCTGAATAATTGCGTCAATTTTTTTGACAAAATTTATATCAGTAATAATGATGTTTTTTTTGATCATGATTTTTTTAAATAATTGATTTATAGTTTTTATGTATTAGGGTTGATAGAAGTTACTATAAGCAGCAACCTCAAGTAAAAGTTTATTCAAGTCTTTACTTTTAAGCCAAGAGTATGGAATAAGAGGTATGTCTTTATTGTTAACTTTTAGTGATTTAAAAGAGTTGTTCTACTTATTTTTATAAAAGAGTAAACAGGAGGATAAAAGAAGAACTAAACTGTAATGTAGCTCTTGATTTAAGTTAGATTCAGGTTTAACCTGAATAATTTTGAAATTATATTGGTAGAATATAAAGTTGTAATAGAGAGTTTTTGATAATGAAGAGGAGAGTACTTTATTGACATTTGTTAAAATTGGTTTCTATATAGAGAGTTTTACTATTTTATATTTATCATCGAAAACTGTCTTATAGACTGATTAGTTTTGATAAAACTACTTTTAAAGCGAAACAGAAATAAAGTGAATGTTGTGAATAGATTTTTTTATGTTGTAAATGGAGAAAAGATTGGAATAAGAAATTTTTTGATTGAAAAAGAAAGCTCTAAATTTTAAATTCAGAGCTCTCTTTAGTAAATATTGTTGCTATACAAAAAGATTTAGTTTATTGTTTTATATACTGATGTTTACTTTAGAGTCTTGCAGTGTCTTTGACATTGCTAATCCCCATTCTCCATTTATATCACTATCTACTTTCCATCCCATTACACCTCCAAATTCTATTTTATTGTCGATGGCTTTGCTTAATATAATTTCAAGTTTTTCAGTAGGAATATATCCAGTATTGTTTACATCGTTTGGAGTAATTGGTTTACCCAAAATTAATTTATGAGCTGGTATTTCCTGATTGGTAATACTTAATATAGAAGTTGGATTTTGTATGGAGCTATACTGAATTTCAAACAAAGAAGCATAATTTTCATAAGATTGATATTCCCAATTACCTTGATTATAATATTGAATATTATAATAATCAATTATCCCATTAGTTTTTCTTTCTATTTCACTATAGCCTCCATTAAACATAAAGTATGGCGCTTGTGGTGCATGGGAAATTTGTAATGGATAGTTCTTTTCCATGCTAGTTTTGTTTACCGCTATTGTTACATCAACTAACCATTGAATAGTTTGAGAATCCATTAAAATATTTTCTATGTCTAAATCGATTCCATCAAATTGATGTTGGATAGCAAAATTTGCAAGGTTTGAACCATATGTTTTTGGATTAAAATTAAGAGGATTCAAATATTCGCCTCCAGCAGAAAGAATACATTTTTTATCTTCACTTTTTAAAAAACTAATAATTTCAGGAGAGTTTACAACAGCTTCTGCTGCTCCAATTACTCCTTTTTTAGGATCTTGCCAGAATGAAAATAATATATCTGTGTACCCTTTATATTTACTTTTTACATCGGCAAGTGTAATCCAATTGCTAAAATAGCCAACTACTTTTTTTTTCATAATGTTTTATGTTTAGATGTATTGTATTTATTAAATAATAGTTTTACGAGTTCTGAAGTGGTTATATGGGTCTTTAGACTCATTTTCTTTTATTTCTATTAAGCGTTTGTAACTTTTATCAAAGTATGTTTTGGTAGGGATTGAACTATCTTTAAAACTAATAAAAGCTCCAGAGGTATTAGGAATATCAAAATCTCTACTTGCTTCAATCCAATCTAAAGCACGATTTGTTCTGTCATATACAAAGTTGTCTTGAAACTCCTCTTTTTCTTCAATCTGTGTATTCCACCAACATTGGTATTGTATGGTATATAGCTTGTCTTTGTATGGGAACGCGCTATTTGTTTCTTCACCTTTTTGTGTATAGAAATCTCCCACTATAGCTCCCAAAGTAACATAGTTAAATAATCCTAAAGCTCTATTGCCATCTAATATTAAACTTGATGTTAAACTTCTTAAAAGTTGTTGATATCCGTTTTTATTATTGTAGTCCAATCCATTTTTATCAACTAAACGAGAAGTGATTTTATGTGGAGCAGGTAAATCTTCATCAGGTTGTAAAGGAGTTCCCTGAAGTAAGTTTAGTTTGCTTAAAATTTTAGAATGAGATTCTCTGTCCCAATTACTCATCAAATTTTTACCATAATTATTTTTATGATGAAAATCTGCACCTGTAGCTGGCTCAATAGTAAATTCATAGTTTGCCAGAGCTCCTGTGAAATTATCATTTATAGCATCCGTTAAACTAGCTTCATCTCCTTCCCAATACCCATAAAACACACAATTATGCGCTATAGTTTCAGTGTCAATAGGTGTATTGTTATCCCATGATCTTCCGTTTATTTTTAAATTAGTACCAGTTAGTCTTGGAGTATTTTCTGAAGTAATTAATTCTTCCCATTTTTTCAATACTTGAATGGTAGGAACATTTTCTTCTATTAAATCAGGATTTTGATCTGAATAAGGATTCCATTCAATTTCAAAACGATGTAAAATTTTTGGTAATGGAAATGTTTGAATGCGTAATTCAGTAACAATACCATAACTCATACCACCACCTCCTCTAAGTGCCCAAAGTAAGTCAGGTATAGAACCTGTTTCTGGATTTGCATTTAGGTTTATTAATTTACCATTTCCAAGTAGGATAGTAGCACCAACTAAATGTTCGCAACACATTCCCATTTTTCGGGTCCATGGTCCCCAACCACCTCCCATGGTAAATCCTGCAATTCCTACAGTTGCGCAAGTTCCATGAGGTATCATAACATTATTATCGGCCAATATTGAAGTAAGTGACTCAAATCTAATTCCAGGGCCTATTTTAGCTATTTTAGTATCTGGATCTATAGATACACGATTCATTTTTGAAACATCAATTAATACAACGTTGGTTCCGTTGCATTCCCCCTCATGATCGTGTCCACCAGCTCTAACTTTTATAGGAAGTTTGTTTTTGATAGCTGTGTTGTATGTAGCTTCAACATCAGAAGCTGTTTCGCAATAAACTATAACAAATGGGTTGAATTGTAAACGTCTATTAAAAATTTGACTTTTTAAATTATGTTCATACACATTTTCTAAATCTCCCCAATTGGTAGAAATAGTTACATTTGAAGGAATAATTTTATTTAGTTCTTTTAAAAAAGAATCGATTTGTTCTTTTAACTGTATTGTAATTGTTGGTTGCATCATGATAGTTTATTGATTAATTTCTTCTAAAATCATAGGAAGTAATTCTTCCAGATTTGCTCCACTTTTTTTAATATCAACTTTATTGATACTCATTTCATTTGGATTTAAAATTGATTTGAAAAGAAAAGGAGCTGTTGATATTCCAATTCCTACGGCAAGTATTCCACCTCCTAATAAAGGAAGATTTATACCTTTCATTTCTTTTCCTCCTAGCCACCAATTATTTTGTAAACCGATATTTGACCCTTGTCCAATGACTACATTTGATATTTGGTATTTTTTACCATCAATACTAAATCTTAAATTACCTTTTATAGCAAAGTTTAATTCACTTGGTTTTTTATCAGTAGTAAATGAAGCAATGGTACTACCTTTTCCTATATTATTATTGAACCATTTTGCAGGTGCTTCGCTTTTATGTCTTCCAGCTTTTACAGTAATTATACCTTTTCCATTTTTTATTGATGAAGTCACTTCTTTATATGGTTGTCCAATAGTAACAATAGCGTTGGAAGTATTGAATTCGAAGGTTTCAAATTTAGAATCTGGGATGGTTAAGATGAATTCATTGTCGTGACTTCCAGAAAGTTGACTTACACATTTTATTTTAAAAGAGTTGCTGCCTGATGGATCTAGGTAAAACTGATCTTCTAATTTGGTATTTTCATTTATAATTTCACCTCCTTTGTTATCACTTTTAGCTTCTATGCTTTTTGAGCAAAGGTGCCAGTTGTTAGTAGAAGAGTAATGCCCTTGACCAAGACATACTTCAAATTCATCTTGATTAATATATAAGGTACCTTCTACAGCAAAATTTAATTTAGAAGGAGAATTACTTCCTCTAGCAGTATGAATCATATGCTGCGTGTTTTCTTCTACAAAATCTTTATAAAATTTAGCTGGCTTTTCATCACCATGTCTATCAGCCTTAACTGTAATTGTAAGTGTGTTATTATTGGTTTTAACGGAAATATCTCCCCAGTTTTTTTCATCACCTATAGAATGCTTTTTAGCTTTGAAGTCGAGTTTAGTTAATGCTATATCTGCGTTATAAACAAATTTAAAATCGTTAGTACTTTTTCCCATGATTAGTTATTTTTAGTTATATTTATTTGTAGTCTTAGTCATGAAGTTACTTTTTAAATAGGCTGTATTTTACAGATATGTTGTGAGTACATTTTTTTATGTAGTGACACAAAAAAAATGACGTATAAAAATTATACGTCATTTAAGTTTAGTTAGTTAGGTTTATGTGTTAATGCTTATTTTAAGATGGCAAATGATTTGATGGTTTCTTTGTACTTATCGCTAAAGTAAACTACATGTTTACCTTTTAATAACAGAGAGTTTTCTTTAAATCTTATTTGATCAATTGCATTGATATTGACAATGTATTTTCTATGAACTTGTTTAAATAAAGAATTGTTTAAGTAATCATTCATTTTTCCTAATGAAATTTGAATAATAAATTTTTCATGTTCCGTAATGATGTTACAATATCTATTATCAACCTCAATATAAATGATGTTAGAAAGCATTACTTTTTTTAAGGAATCTCTTTTCTTTATAAATAAATAATCATCACTAATTACTGTATTTTGATTAGTACTTGCGAAAATATTTGTTTGGTCATAAAACTTTTCAATAGCCATTTCGATAGCATATAAAATTTCTAGTTCATTAAATGGTTTTAATAAAAAACGAAAAGGCTTGGTTAATTTTGCTCTTTCAAATATATGTCGGTCTTTAGATCCTGTTAAGAAAATAAATGGTTTTAATGATTTAGGAACGGTAGAAATGGTTTCAGCAAAAGTAATTCCTTCCGGATTTGTTCCTAAAAAGACATCGATAATTACGAGGTCTACAGTAAGTTCATAAAAAAGGGTTAAAGCTTCTTGGTAACTATGTCCAATACCAACTACATTATATCCATTTTTTTCTAAAATAGCTTTAAGCTCCATTGCTATAATGCTATTATCTTCAACAATAAGTATGTTTATATTATCCATGTTTAGTTCGATTTTTGAAAGCTAATAATCATTTTTGTACCCATATCTTTAATACTTTCAATTTTAAATTGTGCGTTATTTTTTTTGATTAATGTTTTACAGAGGTGAATCCCTAGTCCAGTACCGATTTCCTCTTGATTTCTTTTTTTGTTAAGCAATGTTGTATCTTTTAGAAGATTCTTAACAGTTTCTTCATTCATTCCAATTCCAGTATCTTCTATAACCAGTGATTCTAAATTATTTTTAATAGAGAAGTTATAAATAATTATTGTGTCGTTATCATTAGAAAACTTAATAGCGTTGTCTAATAAATTTCTAATAATTATTTTAAGGGAATCTATATCTGCATAAATAAAGGTAGCAGGGGTTACTTTATTTATGAAAGTTATATTTTTAGTATCAAATAAAGGTTGATAATTAAAAGAAACTTGTTGCATTATAGAAAATAAATCAACAGATTCTATATTGAAATAGATTTGTTTTGTTTGCATTGTCGACCAGTTTAACAAGTTTTCTAATAAATTATAAGAGCTATTAGCAATAGCTGCATTTTTATTTACAATACTTCCTAGTGTATCATAATTGCGATTTTTAATTTCTGTTAAGAGATGAGAATTACTCTTTTTTAATAGATTAACTGATGATCTTAAATCGTGACTAACAATAGAAAAAAGTTTGTCTTTAGTTTTATTTAATTGATTGAGCTCATCTTTTTGAGTGGTGATTATTCTATTAGCTTTGCTTTTTTGTGAATACAAGAAAAATCCACTTGTGAGTAATAGAATAAGTAAAAAAGAAGAGAAGATAAAACCATTTCGTTGTGATACTTTTAATTTATTTTCAGCCTCTAATAAATTTATTTGTTTTTGTTTTTGAGCTACAGCGAGTTTCTTTTCTACTTGAGCTACAGCCCAGATTCTGTTTTGGTTATTAATGGAATCTTTCCATTTTTCAAACTCTTTTCTATAAACAAGGGCTTTAGCTAAATTTTTTCTGTTTTCTTCAACTACAGCCATATTTAAAGCGGCTTTTCTTTTTATTTTAAAATTTGATGTTTTTTTTGAAAGTTCATATGCTTTTGTAAAATAAGGAATAGCTTCATTGTCTTTATATTGTTCATAATAAATATTAGCAATATCCATATAGGAACCAATTAAAAGTATCGTGTCTTTCTTTTTTTCTTGTAGAGAAGTACTGTTTAATAAATATTTTTCAGCTTCTTTAAATTTAGACAAATGAAAATAGCAAAGCCCTATGTTGTGTAGTATAGCGCTTTGCTGAGGTTTGTATTTAATATTGAAATAATTTTTCTCTAAATCGAGAAAAATTTTTAGAGCTTTCTTGTATTTATTTTGCAGCAAATATATTTGACCAATATCACCTTTGGTATAGGAATAAAAAGGAAAAGCATTAGATATTAATTGGTATTCTTTTAAAGATTGATCTAAAACATTTTTCTTTTTGAAACTACGAGCTCTTAAGAAATGTATATAATTTAATAATTTCTTATCCTTTGTGTCTTTTAATAAAACATAGGAATGAATTAAAGTTGAATCCCATTCCTTTTGTTTGAAAAAAGCATGTATTCTTTTTACATCTTCTTTTTGTTGATGTTTTTCAATAATCTTTTCAAACTCAACAGATAATTCGTCTTTCTGCTGAGAAAAAAGATGTACAGTAAATAATAGTACTAGTATAGTTCTTAAAATATGCATTTGTTACGGGGGGTAAAAATTATATAAAAAAAACAGGCTCTATTTAGAGCTTTGATACTAGTGGCTAACCCGGTGTTGTATCTTGCACAGTGGTTTCAGTTCCTCTGGAGGTTGTTGGATCAATGTTCCAAACAAATGTTTGTATTACTTTAATATCATTTAAGGTCAAACCTTCAGGAAATGTTACTACTTCGTTAGTAGTAAATTCAATCGTATAAGCTTGATATTCATTAGTAGTTTTCTGTTTGTTTATGTCTAACATATCTTCTACAGTAGAATGAATAAAAAATTGTAGCATATAGTTACCAAAATTATTTACAGAAAATAGCTGAGAAATTTTTATAGCTGAAGCTGATAATGGAGTAGAAGAATTTACAAAAATAAGAGCTTTTACATTTATAGAACCATCGTGATTTTTAGTTGAGTCTACAAGTGAAGGTAAAGGCTGCTCAGATTTGTTTTCAAAATAAATATTTCCAGATGTTTTAATTGTTACTTCTGATGAAATTACTTTCCCAGGAGGAAAGACGATTGAGGGTGTGGTAATACTAGTCATAGTTTTCGGAGGATTAATTAAATATAAACTAAGTTTATTGTAAATATATGAAAAACATAATCTAGAAACTAGGAAAATAAATGATTAAAATGAAAAAATAATCTGATTTTCAGTTTGGTAAAGATGCTAAAGAAATAGGCTATAAACCCTGAGTTTGTTAATGTTTTTATAAAAAAAATAAATTATTTTTGGTTTTTTATATAAAAAAAGCAATATTTGTAACTAGTTATTAATCAATAAATAAACGCCTATAGCTAAATAATTACTTTTTATAAACATACCCCTTAACCAAAGAAACTCTGTGAAAGACTTCTTTAAAAAAAAAGTAATTATGATGCATAAAAACGATGTAAGTGATAGTGTATTAGTTAAAAACTACATTAACGGAAAAGAGTTAGCAATAGAATTATTGATTAAACGTCACCAACAACGCTTGTATAGCTTTATCTATAGCAAAATACAAGATAGAGATACTACAGAAGATATTTTTCAAGATACTTTTATAAAAGTAATAAGAACACTAAAAAGAGGAAGCTATAACGAAGAAGGGAAGTTTTTACCTTGGGTTATGAGAATAGCTCATAATTTAATTATAGATTACTTTAGAAAGAGTAATAGGATGCCAACATTTAATAATACGGATGATTTTGATATTTTTTCAGTATTAAGTGATGGAGCGTTAAATGCAGAAAATCAGATAATTAAAGAGCAAATTCTATCTGATGTTAAAGATTTAGTTGAGGAGTTACCTGAAGAACAAAAAGAAGTTTTAAAAATGCGTATTTATAATGATATGAGCTTTAATGAAATATCAGAAAATACAGGTGTTAGCATTAACACAGCTTTAGGTAGAATGAGATATGCATTAATTAACTTAAGGAAGATTGTAGAGAAAAATAAAATTATTTTGGTGAATTAAACAATAAAAGTAAAAAAGCATCGTTAAATAATTGAAAATAAATAAATAAGGGAGTTTTTATGATGCAACTTTACTCTGAAAGATCTTCGGATTTTAAAATGAAACCTAAACAAGAAACAATTCAATTTTTGATTAATTTTTCTAAATCGTTAAAAGTAGTTAAAACCAAATCAAACTATCTCATTGAATTGAATTTGAATTAAGAGTGGAAAAAGCTTCAACGAAAGTTGGGGCTTTTTTTATGTTCTATTTTTTATAATATTCATCAAGAACAGTTTTTCTACCTATTGTTTTTGTAATAATATCATTTTCTAAATCCCATCCACGAGCAGGAGAGTACTCTCTACCATACCAAATTATTTGTAAATGTAAATCGTTCCAGTGCTCTCTAGGAAATAATCGTTTGGCATCTTTTTCTGTTTGAGCTACACTTTTTCCGTTAGATAGATTCCAGCGATACATTAATCTGTGTATATGAGTATCAACAGGAAAAGCAGGTACACCAAAAGCTTGACTCATTACAACACTAGCTGTTTTATGACCAACTGCTGGTAGTTCTTCTAAATACTCAAAGCTTTCTGGTACTTCACCATTGTGTTTTTCAATCAATATTTTTGATAAACCATGTATGCCTTTAGATTTCATTGGAGATAAGCCGCAAGGTCTGATAATTTCTTTAATTTCTTCAACAGACATTTTTACCATATCATAAGGATTATCTGCCTTAGCAAAAAGTAAAGGGGTAATTTGATTTACTCTAACATCAGTACATTGAGCAGATAATAAAACTGCTACAAGTAAGGTGTAAGGGTCTTTATGATCTAAAGGAACAGGAATTTCAGGATATAGCTCTTTTAATGTATTAATAACAAATTGTACTTTGTCTGCTTTGGTCATTTTCAATATCTTTATATTCGCAAAAATACAAATTATGACTACATTAAAAATAGGAGATAAAGCACCAAATTTCGAATCAGTTGATGAAAAAGGAAATGTTGTTAAACTTTCTGACTATAAAGGGAAAAAATTAGTATTATTTTTCTACCCAAAAGCAAGTACTCCAGGGTGTACAGCTGAGGCATGTGATTTGAGAGATAATTATCAAACTTTTTTATCTAAAGGTTATGAAATCTTAGGAGCTAGTGCCGATTCGGCAAAACGTCAACAAAATTGGATAAATAAACATGAGCTACCATTTCCTTTATTAGCAGATGAAAGTAAAGAAGTAATCAATGCTTTTGGAGTTTGGGGGCCAAAGAAGTTTATGGGACGTGAATATGATGGAATTCACCGTACAACATTTATAATTGACGAAAATGGAGTAATTGAAGATGTTATTTTAAAAGTAAAAACAAAAGAGCACGCTAATCAAATTTTAGGATAAATAAAAAACCGAGTACAATACTCGGTTTTTTTATTATTTACTATTCTCAAACAACTCTTTCTGAAGTTGTTTACTTGTTTTCGAACTTCCATCGTGACTCCATCCTGGAGGCATAAAAACATATTTTAATCGAGTACCTAATGGTAAGTGTTTTTTACGACTAAAGAAATCTTTAAAAATTTCTTTCCATTCATGAAAAATAATGTTAACAGGCCCTTTGTCTTCTAAAGGTTTAGTCAATCCAAATTTAAGTTTTTCGTAATCTTCTTCATCTTCTTCTGCTTGAAATGTACCAAAAATTCTATCCCAAATAATTAATGCCATTCCCATGTTTTTATCTAAATATTTGGTGTTTGAAGCATGGTGAACTCTGTGATGAGATGGTGTTACAAAAATGTATTCCCATATATTTAAAAAGAAACCAAGAACACCTTTACGTTTGTTTCTTTTAATGAAATTTGTATGGCATAAGGTTCCATAATTTTGGTTCATTGCATAAGCAAACATAATATGCAGTGGAGCTATTCCAACAAGAATTAAAGGAATTAAAAACATAAACCTATAAAAAGGTTGGAATACAGGGGAACGGAATCCAGTTGAAATATTATAGTATTCAGAATTATGATGCGTAACATGAACTGCCCAGAAAAAACGCGAATGGTGGTCTACATAATGGTGAATATAATATAGGAAGTCTTGTCCTATAAAAGCTATTAACCAATATAAAACACCTGTACTTTCCCAGTTAATTAATCTATAGCTGTAAAAAAAGTTCATCACTATAAATGAAACTCCATACATAAGACCATCTAAAAAAACATTGGTTATGGCAAAGTAGACATTTGTTGAAACATCTTTGAACTCATAATTTTTAGCTTTTCTTTTATAGCTAAAATACATTTCAATAAAAATGGCTAATGCACAAATAGGTACGAACCATTTGTATGCATTTTGATGAGTAAAAATATCCATTAATTAAATTTTGTGTAAAGTTAAAAACATTATTTTAATCGTTGTTCAATCCAATTCTTAAAACTGTAAAAGTTTTGAGGAGCTACACCATGACCTACAGGATATTCTGAATAATCACTTTTTAAATTGTAATTTTCTAATAAAGTAGGTGCTTTTCTTGCCCAATCAACTGGTAAAACCTGATCTACAGTACCATGAGAAATATAATAATCAGTTGTTATTTCAGTATTAACTTCAGCTGGTAACAAATCTTCATTAATATATCCACTTAAAGCTACTACGTGTTGTACCATGTTTGGATTATTAAGACTTAAAGCATAGCTTAATATTGCTCCTTGACTAAACCCTAAAAGAAACGTCTTATTTGGGTTTGTATTGTATTTCTCTTTAATTTCATTAATGAAAGAAGCAATTTTAGTCATTGATTCTCTTGCTTGGTCTAGATCAGAAAACTTTTCATTATTAGCATCGAAGTTAATAGCATACCAAGCATATCCATCATATCCCATGCTATATGGAGCTTGGGCACTTACAATTAATAATTCATCAGGTAATTCTTCAGAAAATGAAAATAAATCTCTTTCGTTACTACCATATCCATGTAATAAAATTAATAGTGGGGGATTGGTAGAAGCCTTTTTAGGCTCTCGTATAATATAGTGTAAACTCATGTAATAAATTCCTTAAAGCAGTTTTGATAAAAGAAGTTAATTTTCCAACTTAATATACCAATAACTGATTATTGTATTGTTTTTGCCTAGAATTGCTGTTGTGTTTTTTGAATTAAGCGTTTAGAATAAGCTGTCCTTTATTATATATACCATAAACACTACCTCTTAATTCTTTATCTAAAAAGATGCTATTCTTAGAAGTAGAAATAATATGGTCTTTAGAAAAAATAAAATTTCCATCAGGATTAAATATAGACAGACAAGCTTTTTGGTTTTCTTCTATAGAGTTCTGTTCAATACCAAAACGATTTTTAGGATTATGAGATAAACATTTTACAATCGTTTCAATATCCAATACAGTGTTTAAAGCACCAAAAGCACTCTCTAAACCAATAGTTCCATCTTTAGCAGTTGAATATTCTACTTTTTTATGTTCTATATCAATAGGATTATGATCAGATGTAATAATATCTATAGTACCGTCTTTTAAGCCTTCTATTAAAGCTTCTGTATCAATTGATGTTCTTAAAGGCGGATTAACCTTTTTGTTTCCATCAAATCCATGTAACTCATCATCTGTTAAAACCAAATTATGAATGGCAACACTACATGTAACATCTAATCCTTTCTTCTTTGCTTCTCTAATTAGTTCTACAGATTTTTTGGTAGAAATAGTTGGGATATGTAATTTTCCTCCTGTGTATTCTAATAAGAATAAGTCTCGAGAAATTTGAATTTCTTCTGCTAAGGCTGGAATTCCTTTTAAACCAAGTAAAGTGCTGTTTTTTCCTTCGTTAGCAACTCCTTCACCTGCAATAGAGTTGTTTTTTGGGAAGCTTAAAGCTAAACCATCAAAATTTTGAGTATATAATAAAGCTATTTTTAATAAATTATCATTAATAGATTTTTTATAATCACCAAAAGCAATTGCACCTGATTGTTTCATATCAAACAACTCGGCCATTTCCATTCCTTTACTTTGTTGTGTTAACGTACCAATAGGAAATAAATTAGTTGCATCTCCATTAGCTTTGTTTATTAAAAATTCTACAGCAGATTTATTATCAATAACAGGATTTGTATTTGGATTTACAGCAACATCAGTAAATCCACTTTTAGAAGCAACATGTAAACCATTTTTTATAGTTTCTCGTTCTTCGTAACCAGGTTCACCAAAAGAAACACTTGTATCAAACCATCCAGTAGAAACATGTAGGTTTTCAAGTGTTACAATCTCACATCCTTCAGGAGCAGAAATAGCATCATCAATTTTGGTAATAATACCGTCGGTAATTAAAATATCTTTAGTTTGTTTGTGGTAAGAGCTGGTGGCATCAATAATTGTTGCCGATTTTAGCAGCGTTGTCATGTTTTAAAAAATTTTAATATCAAAATTTCTAAAAGCAAAGATACGATGGCTAGCGCTAAAAACCACTTCCAAAGCCATTGAATTTTAGTTTCACTATTTATATCCTGTAAAGTGTTTTTTACTGAAGTAGAGATGTCTTTGTTTGTAGTTGATGAAATATCTAAAAATTGTAACGAACTTTCACTTTTAGGATAATTATAAGCTATGTTTTTTATAGGGTTTTCTTGTTGTTTTATCTGATAAAAACCAGCTTTTAAAGGTTGGTCTTTAGTAGTAATTCTAACCTTATTTTGAAAGGTTTGTTGTAAAGGTATAAATGAATTTTCATTATTTGAAATAGTCAAAATTTCATCTTTTCCTAATTGCTTATTAATATCAATCGTATTGTCTTCTCCAATAGTGTAATACAATTCTGATAATTGTAAACTATGTTTTCCTATGTTATAAAATACAGGAACAATTAGTGGAGAATTAGTAAAATTACTATTTTCTTTTTCTAAAGGTGCAGCCACCCAATACAAGTTAGCATTAGATAAATTTACTTGTTTAATAAAGCCATCTCTGTTTTCAAAAGAAACTAAATTACTCTCGTTATTTAATATAGATGTGAATGATTCTTTGACAAAAGGATATTGAAAGTTTTGAACTCTTTTTTCAAAAACATTTTTTAAAAGAGGATGGTTATAGTTAATACTAGTAATTTTTAAACTATCATTTTTCTTAGCAACTATTTTACCTGCATTAACACTAGTAAATAATTCGTTATATGATGAGATAGAAGTATTTTTATTAGGTATTATTATTATATTGCCTCCTTTTTTGGTATAATCTACTAAAGAATTAATAAGAGTTTGAGGAACTCTCTCAAGTTCATTTAAAATAATTAAACTTTGCTTAGGGATTAGATTGTAGTTTATGTTTTTACTACTAAGTACAGTTAAGTTAAATTCGTCTTTAGTATAAATTCTATTTATAAAATCAGAAGACTTTCCTATAGTTAGCACATTAATTTTGGTGCTAGTATCAATTGTGAAGTAAAAGGAATTATCGAAACTGTAAGTGTCACTGAAATTGAGACTTATTTTTCCTAAGAATTCAGGAGATTTAACAATAGAAAAAACAATTTTTTTTATTTGATTTTCTTCAATAGAAAAGGTTTGTTTATTTATTAATTTATTATCGTCAGAAAGAGAGATAGGAATGTTTTTTTGAGCTTTTCCTTGATTACTTACAAGAATATTAAGGTTAAAGTTAGAAGAACCATTGTCGTCTAAAAAAACACTGTCAATAGCTATGTTATTTTTTAATTCAGGAATAAGATTAACTAATGAGATAGGAGTATTTACATCATCAAAATCATTTTTAGTATAGTTTTGAAAATCAGAAATAAAAATGTTTTTTGATAAAGAGTTTTGTGCCTTGTTTTCTGTAGAAACTTTCAATAAAACATCTTTAAGGCTTCTGTTTTTAGAAGTATTAGAAACTTTAAGTAATATTTTTTTTAAATCACTTGTTGTTTTATTTCTGTAAAAATTATCATTTGTCAATAATGAATAGGTAACATTATCTGAAAGATTTTCGATAATTTCTTGAGAAGCAATTTGTAATAAATTCCCTTTTTCTCCCTTAGTATTAGTACTTAAAGAATTATCTAAATAAATAAAAAAGTTTTTCTTTTTATCAATTGTGTGATTGCTAAAATAAGGTTGCGCAAAAGCAAAAATAATAGCGGTTAAAAGTAATAAACGAGTTGTAAGAATTAACCATTTTTTTATTTGCGAACTTTTACGTGTTTGTAAAACTAGTTTTTGTAAAAAAGCAACATTGGTAAACGGAACTTTAACAAAACGTTGTAACTGAAATAAATGAACTAAAACAGGAATTATTAAAAGCCCTAAGAAGTATAGAATTTCAGGATGTTTAAAATGCATAGATATTTTTTTACTAGATGTAAAAATAGCTAAAATGATGATTAAAAAAAGAATGTAGTTAAAAAACTGTTAGAATCTAATTTTGTTATTAAAAAAGTATCAAATTTTACTATTTTTGGGCTATGACTACAAAAGAGAGTGATTGTAAAGTTCCAGAAGAAAATACTTTAAAAAAACATTGGAACACAGCTTATACTAAAAATACTACACAGAAATTAGGTTGGTATGAAGAAAGCTCAAAAGAAACAATAGATTTAATAAAACTATCTAAAGCTCCTAAAAATGCTAAGATTTTAAATGTAGGAGTTGGATCTTCTATGTTAATAGATGAATTGTTAGCTGATGGATATACAAATTTGATAGCAAATGATTTGTCAGAAAAAGCTATTGAAGATGTAAAAAACAGGTTAGGAGATAAATCATCAGAGATAAATTTTATTGTAGATGATTTAATAAAGCCGTCAAAGCTTAATCAACTTTCAGATATTGATATTTGGAATGATAGAGCTGTATTGCACTTCTTTTTGAAAGAAGAAGAAAAAGAATTGTATTTTAAATTATTAAAACAACTTGTAAAGAATAATGGTTTTGTAATCATAGCTGTTTTTGCTCTTGATGGAGCAGAAAAATGTTGTGGGCTTGAGTTACAAAGATATAATGCAGAAATGTTGCAAGAGAGACTTGGAGAAGATTTTGAATTGATTAAAAAGTTCAATTACACTTTTACCAATCCTTATGGAGGAGAACGACCATATATTTATACATTATTCCAAAGAAAAAATAAGTAATGAGTGTAATTCAAATACCTTTCAAAAAAACTGGTTTCTTCTCTAAAACTATGATAGATTATTTAGAAGAGTCAGAGAAAATAAAGCCTTTTTACAATAATTTTTCGAATATCGAAGGTTTAAAAAAACAAATAGAAGCTAAAGGTGTATCTTTTAAACCAGAAAAAAGAACCGTTTTAGTTAATACATTAAAAAAGCAATATAGTAAGCTAAATGCTACAGAGGAAACAATACAAAACATAGATAGTTTACTATTAGAAAATACATATACTATAACTACAGGTCATCAATTAAACCTATTTACTGGTCCTTTATATTTTTTGTATAAAATATTTTCAACAATTAATTTATGTGAAGAATTAAATAGTAAAATTGAAAATCAAAATTTTGTTCCGGTATATTGGATGGCAACAGAAGATCATGATTTTGACGAAATAAACTATTTTAATTTTAAAGGAAAAAAAGTTCAGTGGAATTCAGAACAAACTGGTGGAGTTGGACGCTTTTCTACAGATGGATTACAAGAAGTTTTAGAAGCTTTTTCATTGCATATAGGAAACTCCAAAAATGCACAGTATTTAGTAAAACTATTTGAAGAAGGATACTTAAAACATAACAATTTAGCAGATGCTACTAGGTATATTGCTAATGAGTTATTTGGGACCTATGGATTGGTAATTATTGATGCAGATGATACTGATTTAAAAAGAGAGTTTATTCCTTATGTAACAAGAGAATTAACAGAAGAAATCTCTTATAAAAAAGTAACAGAAACAATAAAAGTTTTAGGAGAAGAATATAAAGTACAAGTTAACCCAAGAGAAATAAATTTATTTTATTTAACTGACGAAATTCGTGAACGTATTATTTTCGAAGAAGGTACATATAAAGTAAACAATACAAATGTTTCTTGGACTAAAGAAGAGATATTAAGTCATCTAGAAAGTAATCCCGAAAGATTTTCTCCAAACGTAATAATGCGACCATTATATCAGGAAGTAATTTTACCAAACTTATGTTACATAGGTGGGGGAGGAGAATTGGCGTATTGGTTACAGTTGAAAAGTTATTTTGAAGCTGTAGAAGTTCCATTTCCTGTTTTATTGTTGAGAAATTCAGTACAAGTTTTATCGGAAAAACAAGAAAGAAAATTAGAGAAGTTAACAATATCTAAAGAAGAATTATTCAGTAAGCAAAATACATTACTAAAGAATAAAGTTTTAAATTCATCAGAAGTAAAAGTTGATTTTACAAATCAGAAAAGCTTTTTACAACAGCAATTCAATGAATTAAGAGAAGTAGCTCAAAAAACTGATGTTTCTTTTATAGGAGCTGTAAATGCCCAAGAGAAAAAACAATTAAAAGGATTAGAAAACCTTGAGAAAAGGTGGTTAAGAGCGGAGAAAAGAAAACAAAAAGAATTAGTAGATAGAATTACATTGCTTCAAAATGAAATTTTACCAAATCAAAGTTTAGAAGAACGTCAACGTAATTTCTCAGAATATTATCTAGAATACGGAGTAAGCTTTTTAGATAAGTTAAAAAATAGTTTAAATCCTTTAGATTTAGAGTTTACGATAATTACACTTTAATGGAGAAAAAAGCATTACATAAAAATAATATCCATAACAAAGGATACGATTTTAAAGTACTTCAAGAAAAGTATCCTAAAATAAAAGAGTTTGTAATAGAGAAGTACGGTAAAGAAACTATCGATTTCTCAAATCCAAAAGCAGTAAAAGAATTTAATAAAGCTTTATTATCGGTTTATTACAATATTAATACATGGGAGTTTTCAGACGATAATTTATGCCCGCCAATTCCAGGAAGAGTTGATTATATTCATTATTTAGCAGATTTAATAGGGAAAGAAAAAGAGGTAACTGTATTAGATATTGGTACAGGAGCAACTTGTATATATCCGTTATTAGGAAGTGCAGTTTATAATTGGAGTTTTGTAGCATCTGATATTGATTTAGACTCGTTAGATTCTGCTCAAGATATTATAGATGATAATAATTTAGATGCTAAAATAAAATTAAGACAACAATTTAAAGAAGAGCATGTTTTAAAAGGAATTCTTGAAAAGGAAGATTCTTTTACAGTAA
This sequence comes from Tenacibaculum aiptasiae, assembly GCF_965221665.1. Lineage (NCBI taxonomy): Bacteria > Pseudomonadati > Bacteroidota > Flavobacteriia > Flavobacteriales > Flavobacteriaceae > Tenacibaculum > Tenacibaculum aiptasiae. The sequence goes on along the minus strand of NZ_CBDCSN010000002.1, from coordinate 30,840 downwards.
CTATGTGCAATCCTCCTTTTTATAAATCGGCAGAAGAGGCTAGAGGAGCTAATAGGAGAAAATCGAGAAACTTAGGAAATAATGCTGTTCGTAATTTTTCAGGAAATAGTAACGAACTTTGGTATATAGGAGGTGAAAAAGCTTTTTTGCATACATATTTATATGAGAGTTCACAATATCCAACAGTTAGTAAGTGGTTTACAAGCTTAGTTTCTAAAAAAGAAAATGTAGAAAGTTTACAGAAGTCAGGTAAAAAACTAGGAGTAAAAGAGTTTAAAGTAATTCCAATGACACAAGGAAATAAAGTAACTAGAATTGTTTGTTGGAGATTTTAAATTAAAAATATAAAAAGTAAAAACTCACAATTAATATTGTGAGTTTTTTTATTCGTTTATTTTTTTAGAATTGTAGTTATATCAGTTTCTCCATTATCATATTTAACTTTCAAAAGATAAACTCCAGCTTCAGCTTTAAAATATAGATTCTTAATATATTTTTTGTTAGGAATTTCACCAGTTTTAATTACTTGTCCTACAGTGTTAATTATTTTAAAAGAACCTTTAGAGTTTTTATTATTGATAAAAGTGAAGTTTCCGCGACTAGGATTAGGATAAACAATATGTTGATTGAGCATATTTTTTTCTGTTTCTTGTTTAACAGTTCTACTAGCATAACCATTTACATAAAACGTTTTACTAGTTCCGCTATAAGGACTTATTTTTCCAGTCCAACCATTTTTCCATTTACCTATGTGTACAATTCTGTAATAACCACTTTCTACTTCTGAGGTGATTTTAAAATGTATAGTGATTTTTGAATTTGCTACACCGTCTCTTTTCCAAATCATAAGAGTGTTGGTATCTCTATCTTGAAATTTAGTAACCCAAGAATTTCCAACTTTTTTCTGAACAGTAAAATAAGTACTATTTGTTTTAGTATCATGATTAGGATGAGCGCCCCAAAAAGTAACTTTAGCAGTATTACCGGTATTATATGAGCTATTTGTATCAGAATACACACTACCAAAGCTTTTAAATAAGGGTTTATCATCAAAAAGAATATGTACTGTTTTATCAAGTCCAATATATGTTTTTTGAGGAGGGGTTGGTGCTAGAGTAGGCCAAGGGTTTGAGTTAGGAGAAACTAATAAAGTAGCTAACCTTTCAAATTCTTGTCGATAAGCAGCTAGAGTCCATGGACCAAATTGTGTACTGGCTCCTTCGTATTGTTGAGAGGCATATTCTTCTCTAGTAGTTACATAACCACAGTAAGCATCAGAATAACCAGCTAAAACACTATACTGTATTCCAGTAGCACTATTCTCTGCAACAGTAGCTTTTACACGCCTTCCAGCCATAATAGTAAATTCAGCAGGAGCAGCAAAAATTCCAAATTGACCTATTTTTAAAATACTAGTAGGGAGTATCTTAGGAGTTCTTGGATTATTACTATTTCGCCCTACAAAAAATAAAGGGTCAATAGGTTTTTCCATATGACATTGATCAACAGCAGGACCTGAATTAGGATTGGACCTTGTTTCACCTTCTCGTCCAATACCACTTCTACCATCTTCTGCACCAGCTCTAAAAGAAATACCAAGAGCAGCTTTACAAGTATGGCGTATAACACCATCGGTAAATTTTGAAGCGACTTCGATATTAGAAAAATCACTATATCTCGATACGGCTTTTACTGAGCCGATAAGTTGTTCATTAGCATTATTATATAATTCTAATGCTTTTTGATATTGTCTATCTCCAATAATTTCAGAACTTTCTACTTCATTGCTGCCAGGTCCAGTAGCATCTGTATATAAATCATTAGGAGCTGGTTGATTTAAGTTAGGAGACATATCTCCAGGATTTGTATTTGGAAAAGCAGCAACAAAAGTAAAATTACCATTTCCGTATGAAGACTGTTTCATACGTTCAAACTTTAATGAAGCATAACCTTTACTGTCACCACTAGCATATTTATAGTTCTTAGATAAACTTGTTGGATGAACTCCAAACCAAGAAATCATTCCAACCTCAGTATCACCTTGCACAAATTTTAAAATGGTCATTTGATCATCAATATTCATATATTCATTAGCATCACTATTTAAATTGTAAGCTACTAAAGATCTATTAATGCTGGCATTTGTTAAACTTCCCGAATTGTAATAAATTCTACCAGGGGCTAAGTTGTCGTGAGCTTGTTTGATAGCATTAAAAATTCCATCAACTAAAATATTGAAGTTTTTTTTATAAAAACCACCAGTAGAGGTATTGTAAAGTTCATAATGGGAATATCCACCAGGTGAAACGTGGGTGTGGGTAGCACTAATGACGAGGTTAGTATCTGTATAAGTACTACCATAATAATTTTTAAGTTTTTCTAGAACAGCTAAATTAACTGATTGAAACATGGCGCCTTTGTCTATACAAACAAATACAGCAGGTGAGCCATTGGGTTCTTTAACAATGTAAGCTCTAGCATATTGTCTGTCTTTAATACCGCTGTTTTTAAAGAAAGGGTTTCCATAACCAAAAAAGGCGCTTTCAGCAATTTCTCCAGTAATGTCTGAAATACCTACACCAATGTCGTAGTTATTGTTTTGAGATTGTATTAATTGTATCGTAAGTAAAGAAAGTACAATTAAAAGGGGGGCTTTAATTTTACACATAAATTAGTTTGATTAAGTTAATTACTTACTAATCTATGTTTTAAATGCTTTTATTTTAATTTTTTATTATAAATTTTATCTATATATGAATAAATTAACTAAATGGGTTGTTTTTAAATAAAAAAAAACTCGTAACTAATATATAGCTACGAGTTTTAATTAAATATGTGAGTTTATTACATTTTAGCTAAAAACTCTTTGTTCATTTTAACGTAATCTGCATTACCAGCTTTTTCAGCTCCAGCTAATGAAGCTTTAGCAGCAGCAATAGCTCCTTTTTTATCTCCAGCTTTAGCTAAGATTAATGATTGCTGACGTAAATACCAAAAACGTGGACGGTCTTTAGTCATATCAACAGCTTTGTTGATCCATTCTTTAGCTTTTTGGATGTCTTTACCTTCATCTAGATAATATTTAGCAGAAGAAAAATAATCACCAGCAGAAGGTCCGCTCATTATTTTTGCAATACTAGCTTCAACACCTTTATCAGTAGGTGTGTTAAACTTTACTCCAACATAAGCATTTTCCCATAACATACCTAAAACAGCAGAACTGTTTTTGATATCATCAATAGTCAAAGTAAAAGTCTCAATTTTCATAGGCATTTTTTCAACTTTGGCAGTTGTAGATAATGCTACTTTACTGTCGTCCCACTTTCTTGGAGTCCCCCAGTTGTTCGCATCAGAATAAAAAATAACTTCCCATGAATCTTTATTCGGTTTTGTGTACAAGGCATAGGTACCTTTCTTTAATTCTTTTCCATCAATTGTAACATCGTCGCTAAATGTAACTTTAGTGTTTTGATTAGCTCCGGTTCTCCATACTTTTCCATAAGGCACTAAATCTCCAAAAATAGTTCTACCTCTCATTCCTGGTCTAGAGTATTCTACTGTAACGTCAGTTAAACCTACTTGTTGCTCTAATTTAGAAGCAGGACTTGGTGCTGGAGTTTTTACTTGTGCATTAACATTTGCTGATATAGCAACAACAAATAAGCTTAAAAGTAATTTTTTCATGATGATTAATTTGTTTATAGTTTGTTCTGATAAAATTACGAGGAATTATACGGATTAATGTTAACGAAAACTTAAAATAAATATTAACTATTTAATTGATATTTGCCACTATGAAAAAATACATTTCTGAATTAATAGGAACTTTTGCATTAATTTTTTGTGGTACAGGGGCTATGACAATTAATGAAATAACTGGAGGGGTAGATTTAACTCATATAGGAGTGGCTATTACCTGGGGATTAATAGTAATGGCAATGATATATTCTTTTGGAGAAATTTCGGGAGCACACTTTAACCCAGCAGTTACCATTGCTTTTGCTTATGCCAAAAAGTTTTCATGGAAAGAGGTTCCAAAATATATAATAGCTCAATTATTAGGTGCACTATTAGCAAGCAGTGTACTGTGGATTTTATTTCCTGAAAGTGAATTTTACGGAGCTACGATACCTAGTATTGAACCTTGGCGAGCTTTTATATTAGAATTATTACTGACTTTCTTTTTAATGGTTACAATTATTAATGTTTCAACAGGGAGTAAAGAAGTTGGGGTAATGGCTGGTATTGCTATCGGAGGAGTCGTTTTGTTAGAAGCAATGTTTGCTGGACCAATGACAAAAGCTTCGATGAATCCAGTACGTTCAATAGCGCCGGCATTAGTGTCAGGACACTTAGAACATTTATGGTTGTATTTATTAGCTCCAATTTTAGGAGCATTATTAGCGGTAGTTTCGTGTAAATTGGTAAAAGATGACAATTGTTGCGATGAAGGATGTTAGTGTTTTAGGATGTGGTTGGTTAGGACTTCCATTAGCAGAATATTTATTGAAGAAAGGGTATAATGTCAAAGGGTCTACTACTTCAAAAAATAAATTAAGTATTTTTAAGGAAAAAGGAATTGCTCCTTTTTTAATAGATGTTGATGCAAACTTCAATAAAGAAATACAATCGTTTTTAAGTTCAGATATATTAATTGTAGCAATTACATCTAAGAGTATTGTAAGCTACGAAAACTTAATAAATGAAATAGAGAAATCAACAGTCCAAAAAGTAATTTTTATAAGTTCTACTTCAGTTTACCCTAGTTTAAACAAAGTAATAACTGAGGAAGAAACATTGATATCTTCACCTTTAGCAGAAATAGAAAATCTTTTTAAAGGAAATAAAAACTTTAAAACAACTATAATTCGTTTTGCAGGATTGTTAGGTAAGGGGAGGAATCCAGGGAATTGGTTTGAAAATAGAAAAATACCACATCCAAAAGGTTTTGTAAATATGATACATCAGGATGATTGTATTCAAATTATTTATCAAATAATTAAACAAAACGTATGGGGAGAAGTATTTAACGCTTGTTCAAATCACCACCCAACAAGAGAGCAGTTTTATACTAATGCAAAGGTTAAAATGAAAAAAGAACCACCAGTTTTTGATGATTCTTTAGATTTGAAGTATAAAATAATTAGTTCAGATAAATTACAGAAACAATTGAATTATACTTTTATTTATGATGATTTATTAGTTATTTAAGAATATCTTTTTCTTCTTAAGTAATTAAAACCAAAACCAAACAAGGCAAGTAAAATTAAAGGAACACCAATATTTATAAATTGCCAAAAACGTTTTTCAGTATAAGCTTTTTGTTTGTTTAGAAGGTTTATCTTAACTGTTTTATTACGTAGTTGAATTAAACCAGAATCGTCTAATAAATAATCAATAGCATTCATTAAGAAATCTTTGTTACCAAATATTTCTCCAGTCCATTTGTCTAAAGATAAATCATGAGGTTTTCCTTTTAAAATTTGATTTTTTCCAACATCACCATCGGCAATAACAATCATTTTATTAGAGCTACTTTCAGGTTTGAAAAGTGGAGTGTTAAATGGTTTGATTCTACTTTTATAAGCAGATTTAAAATCACCTTCTAATAAAACAGATAATAACTGTGGGCCATTTGAGTAATCTTTTTGTTGAGGTTCTTTAGAAATACTTTGCAGTTCAACAATTTTAGGAGTTCCTATTTTTTTAGTTAAAACAGAAGTAACTAATAAAGGTGTTTTTTTAATATTTCCTTTCAATGTATCTATCTGCGTTGTAAAACGAAAACGAACTAGTGATACGTTTTTAGTAATAGGATGGTTTGGATTTCCATTCACTAAAGGATGGTAAAACCAATTTAAATGTTGAAACTGTGCTTGGTTTCCTAAATTTCCTGTAGCTAAAGGAATCTTAGCAGAATATAAATCTTGAATAAGTTTATTATTTACACGTACTTGATAACTAAAAAGTAAATCGGTTAAATTTAAATCGCGAGGAAAAGCTAACATTCTTCCTTCATTATATAAGCTATCCGTATCTGAATAATTATTATCAATCATCCAAAGAGTTTTACCTCCATTTGTAATAAACTGATCAACTGTAAATTTCTCTTTTTCGGTAAATCTTTTAGTAGGTTTAGCAATAATGGCTAAATCATACTTAGTTAAATCATTTAATGTTTTTTGGGGACTGTTTTCAACACTGTCTAAAGTAAATTTAGCTAAGCGATATTTTTTTCCTACTTCACTTAATAAACTATAAACATATATATCGTCTAATTCACCATTACCCGATAAAACCGCAATTTTTTTTCTTTTGGTTTTGGTTATGTTATGAATTGCATTAGCAAAAGAGTATTCAAGTTTTTCAATTGCGTTTTGTAATTGATCTTCTTGAGTTTTAGCAATAGAATTAGGTAAAAGAGAAACAAGCTCTGTTTTTTTACCGTAATTAATTTCAGCCCAAGGAAAAATAATGGCTTCAGATAATTTTCCATCTTCCTCCACAGTTAATTGACTAGGAAGCATTCCTTTTTTTATAAGGCGTTCACGAATATTATCAGGATTAACAAAACGAAACCTAACATTTGAGTTTTCAGCTTTTAGTTCTTCTAAAAACTGACGAGTTTCTATTTGTAAGCGTTTGAACTCAGCTGGAAAATCACCTTCCAAGTATACATTAATTAAAATGTTCTTGTCTATTTTATTCAGTAATTTAGTACTAACGTTAGAAATTGTGTAACGTTTGTCTTGAGTTAAGTCAAAACGTTTAAATACAAAATTAGAAAGATAATTGACTAATAAGATTCCTACGAAAGCATAAGCTATATGTTGTATTTTCTTATTCATTTTTTAATTGTTGTTTAGTAATGAATAAAAAGAAAAAAGTAACGCTAATAAAGTAAACTACATCTCTAGTGTCAATAACACCTCGACTAATACTTTTAAAGTGTTCATTAATTCCAAACTGTTGAAATAAGTATCCCGAATTTCCTAGTGAGTTACCAATTGTATCAAAACCATAGAATAAAATAAAAGTGATAAAAACACTAATAATAAAAGCTACAATTTGATTTTTAGATAGAGTAGAGGTAAATAAACCAATACTAGTGTATATGGCAGCTAAAAAAAACAGACCAAAATAAGAACCAGCAATACTTCCTAAATCTAAATTTCCAATTGGGTTACCTAATGCATATACAGTATATACGTAAGTTAATGTAGGAATTAAAGCGATAAAAACTAAAAGAAGTGAAGCAGTAAACTTACCTAAAATGATTTGCCAATCGGTTAATGGTTTAGTTTTTAAAATTTCAATAGTTCCACTGTTAAATTCATCGGCAAAACTTCTCATGGTAATCGCTGGTATTAAAAACAAGAATAGCCAAGGAGCTAAATAAAAAAAGCTACTTAAATCTGCAAAACCAGCATTTAGAATATTAAAATTGTCTTTAAACACCCATAAGTATAATCCGTTTATTAGTAAAAAAACACCAATAACTAAATAAGCTATGGGGGATGAAAAAAATGAGTTAAATTCTTTTTTTAAAATAGGAAACATATAATTGTTAACGTAAATTATTAATTATTTTCAATTCGAAAAATACGATTATTTTCAAAACCCTTATCTCTTCTTTTAGGTTGATAAATAAAATTATTTTTATTCAATAACGCGATAGAGCTTTCATTATTTTTATGAGTAAAGGCTTCTATAGCTTTTAAGTTAAGTTTAGAAAAACCAAAATGAATAACTTTTTGTAATGATTCACTCATAAAACCTTTTTTATGAAAATCAGGATGTAATTCATAACCTATTTCAGCAGTAAGTTTATCTTCAGAAAAATTCCATAAGCAAATAGTTCCAATGAGTTGTTGATCTTTTTTAATAGCCCAATAAAAGTATTCGTTATTTAAAACACCTTTAGTTATTTTTTCAATAAAAGGAACTAGTTCATTAACCTCTTTAGGAAGTTCTCTTTTTATAAATTCATTAGTTTTAGGATGAGTTCTTAATTTAAAAAGAGCGTCAATATCAGTTTTTTCTAACTGAGTTAACTCTAAACGTTGAGTTGTTAAAAAAGAGAAAGAAATATTGTTCATTGGAATTATTGTAAACTAACCATTTTATCTACACTCCAAGCTAAAGGTTTATCATTAAATAAAACTTTAGTTTGAGCCCAAACACCTTTGAATAATTCAGAGTTTCTATAATTTTCTAAATCTTGTTCAGTATCCCAATAACTGTAAGTAAAAAAGATATTCGGATTCGTTTTATCTCTATATAATTCTAATAAGTTACAACCAGGAGATTTTCTAATAAATTCTTTTTTTGAGTCAAAGTTTTTTAAAAACTCTTCAATTTTCTCAGGTTGAAAACTCATTTTTACAATTCGAACAAACATATAATTAATTTATAGTGGTAAAATCTGGTGAAATAATAGTTTCAAACTCAATAGAAATACTGTCTCTATAACCTAAACCTAGTAAGGTAGAAGCACCTCCTACAGTATCTAAATTACTACGGTAAATGGCAATTTCTAAAAAACCAGCAGAATTAAAAATAGCTAATTTTTCTCCATCGTATTGTCTTTTTTCAACAGGAATAGAATAATCTACAATTTCATTATAACGATTGTAAATTTTATCAAAACTATAGCGTCTGGCAGTTATAGTAAAATTACGTCCTTTACCAATAGAGTTAAAAAGTTTCTTACTAATATTTGTAATTACATTTCCGTAGTTATCAATATAAATAACACCACCTATAATATGGTCTTGCTTTTGATTTATCTTAGGCTGAATTTCAGTAATGTTCTTATAAGATTCAATTTCTTTACCAATAACATTTAAACTACCGCCACGGCCAATATGAGAAGCAACCTGAACAAATACATCTAATACAGGAAAACTACTTTCAATATGATTATGAATATTAATTTCAACAATCTTTGAAGGCTTTATTTCGGAAGCAATCATAGATATAATTCCGTTATCAGGACAAATAAAATAATGATTGTCTAATTCTAAAGCTATATGTTTATTATCTACACTCAATTCAGAATCAACTCCAACAATATGTATTGTTTTATCAGGAAAGCTTTTATAGGTGTTTTTTAAAATATAAGCAGTCTCGGTAATATTAAAAGGAGTAATGTGATGCGTAATGTCAACAATGTTCGCATCAGGTAATTCAGAGTAAATAGCACCTTTAACAGCCCCTACAAAGTGGTCTTTTATTCCAAAATCGGTAGTTAAAGTAATGAGAGGCATTTAATTAGTTGCTTGTTAATTAATATGTTGAAAAAATCTGTTGAATTTACAGCAAAACTACGTAATTCGATAAAAATAATCATTATTTTTAGAGTGAATAATATTAAAAACATATATCATTTGAACGAACGAATTATTGAATTAACCGAAATTAATCCAAAAGATTTTTTTGGAGCTCAAAACAGTACAATAACTCAGTTAAAAACATACTTTCCAAAAGTAAAAATTGTTGCAAGAGGAAATACATTAAAAATTTATGGGGAAGCAGAGCTTTTAGACGAATTTGAAAAACGTTTAGGAATGCTCATAAAATACTTCAATAGATATAACAAGTTAGATGAAAATAGTATAGAACGTATTTTAACATCTACAGGAAAGGAAGAGGAAATTCGTAAATCGAATAAGGTTGAAGGAGTCTTAGTGCATGGAGTTAGCGGTAAATTAATAAAAGCACAAACAACGAACCAACGTAAAATGGTTGAGCTAATGCTTAAAAACGATATGCTTTTTGCAGTAGGTCCAGCAGGAACTGGAAAAACATATACAGCAGTAGCATTAGCAGTAAAGGCACTTAAAGAAAAAGAAGTGCGTAGAATTATACTAACGAGGCCAGCAGTAGAGTCAGGGGAAAACTTAGGTTTTTTACCAGGAGATTTAAAAGAAAAATTAGACCCATATATGCAACCTTTATATGATGCATTAAGAGATATGATTCCGCATGAAAAGTTAGAATCATATTTAGAAAAGGGAATTATACAAATAGCACCATTAGCATTTATGCGTGGAAGAACATTAGATAATGCATTTGTAATTTTAGATGAGGCACAAAATACAACGCATAACCAAATGAAAATGTTTTTAACACGTATGGGAATGCATGCAAAGTTTATTATTACAGGTGATCCTGGTCAAATAGATTTACCAAGAAAACAAGTCTCAGGTTTAAAAGAAGCATTGTTAGCTTTAAAAGGTATAGATGGGATTGGACAAATATACTTAGATGATAAAGATGTAGTAAGACACCGCTTAATTAAGAAAATTGTAAAAGCATATAAAAGTATTGAAACAGAGTAATCTTTAGTTGTAATTTATAACTTTTAAACTTTGAGTTTTGAAATGTAAAAACTTACTTTTGCAATCAACAACACAACAAAAAAAGAATGAATACAATTAACGAAACTAACTTCAAGTTTCCACAACAGAAGTCTGTTTATAAAGGAAAGGTAAGAGAAGTATACAATGTAAACGATGAATTATTGGTAATGATTGCATCAGATAGATTGTCAGCTTTTGATGTAATTTTGCCTCGTCAAATCCCTTTTAAAGGACAGATTTTAAACCAGATTGCAACCAAAATGATGAATGATACAGCCGATATTGTTCCGAATTGGTTAGTGGCAAATCCAGATGAAAATGTTGCAGTAGGACATTTATGTGAACCATTTAAAGTAGAAATGGTTATTAGAGGTTACTTGTCAGGACATGCCGCTCGTGAATATAATGCAGGAAAAAGGATTCTTTGTGGAGTTGAAATGCCTGAAGGATTAAAAGAGAACGATAAATTTCCTACACCTATTATTACTCCATCTACAAAAGCAGATAACGGAGAGCATGACGAGGATATTTCAAGAGAGGAAATTTTAGCAAAAGGAATAGTTTCAGAAGAAGATTATTTAGTTTTAGAAGATTACACAAGAAAATTATTTCAAAGAGGAACTGAAATAGCAGCTTCAAGAGACTTAATTTTAGTAGATACTAAATATGAATTCGGTAAGACAAGAGATGGAAAAATAGTTTTGATAGATGAAATACATACTCCAGATTCATCACGTTACTTTTATAAGGAAGGATATAAAGAACGTCAAGAGAAAGGAGAAAAGCAAAAACAATTATCAAAAGAGTTTGTACGTCAATGGTTAATCGAAAATGGGTTTCAAGGAAAAGAAGGACAACAAATTCCTGAAATGTCAGATGATAAAATTAATGAGATATCTAATAGATATATCGAATTATACGAACAAATTACAGGAGAAACTTTTGTTAAGGCAAATACAGAAAATGTATTAGCACGTATTGAAAAAAATGTTGTCAGTTTTTTAAATGGACAATAAAAAAATAAGCATACGACCAGTTTTAAATTTGACATCAAAAATTCCAATTGAAGATTTTCAAAACAGAATTGTACGACCAATTTTAAAACTACAACATGATCTTATTTTACAGTTTTTTATTTTTTATTGTAATAAACAAAAAGTTAGGATATCATATTTAGAGAAAGAAAGTTTTCAAAATCTAGTTGATACAATAATTAAAAAAAATATAAATTTTAAAAATCAGTTATTAGGTTCAATTATAGGTCAATTCACCATAAAAGAATTTGAATTCTATAAAGACAATGATGCTGAAATAAATAAAAGAATTTTAACGATGATTGGTCAAAGAATTTCAGATAGCCAATTAGAAATTAAAAATTTTAAAACAAACAACAATGATAATAGAACCAAGAACTAGAGGGTTTATTTGTTTAACATCTCACCCAGTTGGATGTGAACAAAATGTAAAAGACCAAATAGCATATGTGCAGTCAAAAGGAAAAATAGAAGGAGCAAAAAAAGTTTTAGTCATAGGAGCTTCAACTGGATTTGGATTAGCTTCAAGAATTACAAGTGCATTTGGTTCAGATGCCGCAACAATAGGAGTGTTTTTTGACAAGCCAGCAAGTGAAGGAAGACCAGCATCACCAGGTTTTTACAATACAGCAGCTTTTGAAAAAGAAGCGCATGCAGCAGGATTATATGCAAAAAGTATAAATGCCGATGCATTTTCAAATGATGTAAAAAAGCAAGTAGTAGATTTAATCAAAGAAGATTTAGGTCAAGTAGATTTAGTAATCTATAGTTTAGCATCGCCAGTAAGAACGCATCCAGAAACAGGAAAAAGATATAAGTCTGTTTTAAAACCTATAGGAGAGGTCTTTTCAAATAAAACAGTAGATTTTCATACAGGTAATGTATCAGAAATATCAATAAAACCAGCTGAAGGTGATGATGTTGCTAATACGGTAACTGTAATGGGAGGAGAAGACTGGAAAATGTGGATGGACGCCTTACAAGCAGAAAATTTATTATCAGAAGGAGCAACAACAGTAGCGTATTCATACATTGGGCCAGAAGTAACAAAACCAGTATATAGAAATGGTACAATAGGAGCTGCAAAAGATGATTTAGAAGCTACAGCATTTAAAATTACAGAAGATTTAAAATCTATAGGAGCAAAGGCTTATGTTTCAGTAAATAAAGCATTAGTAACACAAGCAAGTTCAGCAATACCAGTAATTCCATTATACATATCATTATTATTTAAGGTAATGAAAGAAAAAGGAATTCACGAAGGTTGTATAGAGCAAATCCAACGTTTATATAGTGAGAGATTATTTGGAGGAGATTTAGCTTTAGATGAAAAAGGAAGAATTCGTGTTGACGATTGGGAAATGAGAGAGGATGTACAAGCAGAGATTTCTAAATTATGGGAAGAAGCAACTACAGAAAATCTTTCTGAAATAGGAGATTTAGAAGGTTATAGTAATGAATTCTTTAAGTTATTTGGATTTAAAGTAGCAGGAGTAGACTATGATGCTGATGTAAATGAGTTAGTAGAAATTCCAAGTATTCAATAAAAAATAAATTTTAAGAAGAGCCTCATAGAATTTCTATGAGGCTTTTTTTTATTTTTAACTTTTTAAAATAAAACCAATGAAGGCAGTAACTGTAAAAAAAATAAAAGATGAGTTGGCATATAAAACATCAGGCGAATTGATGGAGTTATGTTTACAGTTATCAAAATTTAAAAAAGAAAATAAAGAGTTGCTAACGTACTTGTTATTTGAATCTCATAATGAAGAAGGCTATATAGAGAGTATAAAGGAAGAAATAGACGGATTATTTGAACAAGTAAACACAAAGAGTTACTATTACATACGTAAAAGCGTTCGTAAAATCTTAACAACAACCAAAAAGTTTATTCGATATTCAAAAAAGAAAGAAACAGAAGTAGCTTTACTGTTGCACTTTTGTATAAAGCTAAAAGAGTTTAAACCAAGTATAAAAAGAAGTCCAAGATTACAAGCAACTTACGATAGGCAATTAGAGCTAGCAAAAAAAGCTATAGATAAGTTACACGAAGATTTACAGTATGATTATAATGAAATGATTAGCGAGCTTAATTTGTAGTTGTAAAGCTAGAAGGTAATTCAAACACTTCTAAATTGAAATATTGCACAGAAGCAAGTAAGTGGTCAAAAATATCAGCCATTATATATTCATAATTTTGCCATCTTTTATCTGCACTAAAAGCATAAATTTCAAGAGGTAATCCTTGAGAAGTTGGAGCTAATTGTCTAACCATAATCATCATGTTTTTATTAATAGCAGGATGATTTTCAATATATGTTTCAGCATATTTTCTAAAAACACCAATGTTAGTGAGGTTTCTACCATTTAAAAGAAAGTTCTTATTTATATTCTTTTCTTCATTATAGGTATTAATGTTTTCTTGCTTGTCAGTTAAATAATTTTCAATAAGATGAATAGATTTTAAATTGTTTATCTCGTCATCAGATAAATAATGAATACTATCCATTTTAATATTTAGGGCTCTTTTAATTCTTCTACCTTGAGAATTAACCATACCTCTCCAATTTTTAAAAGAATCGGAAATTAAGGCATAGGTAGGGATAGTAGTAATAGTTTTGTCAAAATTCTGAACTTTAACAGTGGCTAAAGAAATTTCAATAACGTCACCATCGGCACCAAATTTCTCAAAAGTAATCCAGTCACCAATACGAACTATATCATTAACAGAAACTTGAATACTAGCAACAAAACCAAGTATTGTGTCTTTAAAAATTAGAATAATTATAGCGGAAGCAGCACCAAGAGCGGTAAAAAACTTCCAAATAGATTGATCGGTGATAATAGCAAAAGCTAAAATAGTTCCAGCTAGCCAAGCAAAAATCATAAAAACCTGAATATAGCTATCAACAGGCTTGTCTTTAAAACGAGGAAGCTTTTTTAAAAAATCTTTAAGGCTATTCAAAACACTCCTAGCAATACTAAGCGTTAAAAGAATACTAATTATCGAAACTAATTTAGTGGTGAAATTCCTTAAATATTCAAAATCAAAAAAGATAATAGGAATTAACTCAAAAAAAATAAGCACAGGAATAAGATGTGCAACATTAGTAGGAACTTTATTGGTAATTAAAATATCATCAAAACTTGTTTTAGACGATTTCGCAATCCTAATAGAGATATTTCTAAGTACTTTTCTAGCAATAATATCTATAAGATAAGTAAGAATAAGAGATATGATTACAAGAAAAAACAGATTTAAATAAATAGAAATGTTTTTAGAAAAACCAAAATCTATTAGGTAATCGTAAAAAAAGTGTCTATCAAATTCCATAAGAGTAAAATATCTTACAAAACTATTAATAAAAGGCGTATGAATTGGTTATGAGACAGTTTAATTTAAAAATAATTGAGCTTAAAGTTTTCTTAAAAAGAAGTTAAGAAAAATTAGAAGTTTTATATTTTTTGTAACTTACACAAAACGTAACAAAACTATCCAAAATGCCAACATATACAATTAATATTAATGGTAGCTCAAAAACCGTTAATGTAGATGCCGATACACCATTACTTTGGGTTTTAAGAGATGAGTTAAACATGCTAGGAACCAAATTTGGTTGCGGAATAGCACAATGTGGAGCTTGTACAATACATGTAGATGGAACAGCAATGAGAAGTTGTCAACTTCAGGTATCAATGTTAGATAAAGAAGAAATTACAACAATTGAAGGGCTTTCAGAAAAAGGAGATCATCCTTTGCAAGAAGCATGGAAAGAAGTAGATGTACCTCAGTGTGGTTATTGTCAAGCAGGACAAATAATGACAGCAGCTTCGTTTTTGAAAGATAATCCTAAACCTTCAAATGAAGAGATTAGAGAAGCAATGCATGGAAACTTGTGTAGATGTGCCTCGTATAATAGAATAGAAAAAGCAGTAGCTATAGCAGCTAAAAAAATGTCTTAAAAATTTAAATTATGAGCACTCAAGAAAAAAAGTACACATTCAGTAGAAGGAATTTTTTAAGAACTGCTGCATTAGCAGGTGGAGGAGTAATGATAGGTTTCAATATGTTTACAGCATGTAAACCAAATGTGAAACCGTCAATAGATGTAGAGAATTTAAATTTTAACGATTTTAATGCTTTTATAAAAATTTCACAAGAAGGCTATGTAACCATTTATTCGCCCAATCCAGAAATAGGTCAGGGGGTAAAAACATCTATGCCAATGATTATTGCAGAAGAGTTAGATGTAGATTGGGATAAGGTACATGTAGTTCAAGCAAAGTATAATAAAAAAGAATATACAAGACAGGTAGCAGGAGGAAGTCAATCTATAAGACATGGATGGGATGCGTTGAGGCAAACAGGAGCAACAACAAAACAAATGTTGGTAAATGCAGCAGCAGCAAAATGGGGGGTTGAGGCGTCAACTTGTAAAGCATCCAAAGGTGTAATAACAAATGCTAAAGGAGAAACTTTAGGTTATGGCGATGTTGTTAAAGAAGCAGCTCTTCTAGAAGTACCAGAAAAAGTAACATTAAAAAAATCTTCAGAATACACCATAATAGGAACAAATGCTGTTAATGTAGATTTAGAGAAAATAGTAACAGGAAAACCGTTGTTCGGGTTAGATTATAAGGCTGAAGGAATGTTGTATGCGTCAGTTTTAAGACCACCAGCATTTGGACAAACACTGGAAGCTTTTGATGATTCAGATGCGAAGAAAGTAAATGGCGTTTCAGAAATAATAAAATTTGGAGATAAAATTGCAGTTCTAGGTTCAAGTACTTGGGCTGCTATGAAAGGAAAAAAAGCTTTAAAAGCAACCTGGAAAGAAGGCTCAAAACTAGAAAGTACATCAGATCATAATAAAATATTGAATGAAATATTAGACGCAAAAGATTTAGATGTAAGAAGAGAAGATGGAAATGTAAAACAAGCATTTAAGGAAGCAGATAAAATAATTGAAAAAACATATCATTCACCTTTTTTACCGCATAACTGTTTAGAACCAATGAATTTTTATGCAAATGTAACTTCAGAAAAAATACATTTGGTTGGACCTATACAAACACCACAGTGGACAGCAGGAAGAATAGCAAAACTCTTAAATAGAAAAGAAGAAGAAATAGAGCTAGAAATGACTAGAATGGGAGGTGGATTTGGACGTCGTCTGTATGGTGACTTTGCTTTAGAAGCAGCAGAAATATCAGATAAATCGAAAAAACCAGTAAAAGTAGTTTTTTCAAGAGAAGATGATATGACAGATGGAATTTACAGACCAGCTATAAAATATAGAATAGCAGCTTCGATTAAAGATGGAAAAATAACAGGATACCATTTAAAAGAAGCAGCAATAAATGGAAATATGTATGGCTTAATACCACATTTTTTTCCTGCAGGATGTATTCCAAATTATAAAGTGTCAACCAAAAATTATAAAAGTAATATTACAACAGGAGCTTGGAGAGCACCTTATACAAACTTTTTAGCTTTTGCAGAACAAAGTTTCTTTGATGAATTAGCATTGGAGTTAAATAAAGATGCAGTACAATTAAGGTTAGAATTACTGGAGAATGTAAAAGGTACAAAAGACGAGAAAATCGAGTATTCAGGAGAGCGAATGCAAAATACTATAAAACTAGCAGCAGAAAAAGGAAATTGGGGAAATCCAAGAGAAGGAGTTTACCAAGGGTTTGCAGCATATTATAGTCATAATACACATGTAGCGGAATTAGCAGAGGTAGAACTAAAAAATGGGTCACCAATAGTTACCAAAGTAATAGCAGCAGTAGATTGCGGAATTGTAATCAATCCAACAGGAGCTATAAATCAAATACAAGGAGGAGTTCTAGATGGTCTAGGACATGCAATGTATGGAGATTTAACATTCGATAATGGAAAACCATCAAACAAAAATTTTGATACCTATCGATTAATACGAATGAATGAAACACCAGAGGTAGAAGTACATTTTGTAGAAAATGAATTGTCGCCAACAGGTTTAGGAGAACCAGGACTTCCGCCAGCAGGAGGAGCAGTTGCAAATGCGGTATACAAAGCTATAGGAAAGAGAATGTATAGCCAGCCATTTGAAAAAGAATTAGCAGTTAAAATAGAAAGCTAAAAAATAAAAATATAAAAGAAATAAAAAGATGTCGTACAGGCATCTTTTTTTTATGAGCAAAATGAACATAAAGTCAATTTGAAAGTCTGTTAAAAAAGAACTATTTTCGCAGTCTATAAAAAATCAAAAGTAATAATGGTAAAAGATTTATTTGAAAGAATAAAAGACGATAAAGGACCTTTAGGAAAATGGGCAGATAAAGCAGAAGGATATTATGTGTTTCCTAAATTAGAAGGACCAATATCAAATAGAATGTCTTTCAATGGAAAAAAAGTAGTTACTTGGAGTATTAATGATTATTTAGGTTTAGCAAATCATCCAGAAGTATTAAAAGTAGACGGAGAGTCAGCTGCAACTGATGGAATGGCATATCCAATGGGAGCTAGAATGATGTCTGGACATACAAAGTATCACGAGCAATTAGAGCAAGAGTGCGCAGAGTTTGTAGGAAAAGAAGCATCGTATTTAGTGAATTTTGGATACCAAGGAATGGTTTCAGCAATAGATGCTTTAGTTGGAAAAGATGATATTATCGTATATGACATGGATACACATGCATGTATAATAGATGGAGTTAGATTACATGCAGGAAAAAGATTTGTATATCGTCATAATGACATTGAGAGCTGTGAGAAAAACTTAAAAAGAGCTACAAAAATGGCAGAAAAAACAGGAGGAGGAATCTTGTTAGTTTCTGAAGGAGTTTTTGGTATGCGAGGAGAACAAGGAAGATTAGCAGAAATAGTAGCACTAAAAGAAAAATATAATTTTAGGTTATTAGTAGATGATGCACATGGATTCGGAACCTTAGGAGAAGGAGGAAGAGGAACAGGGTTTGAACAAGGAGTTCAAGACGGAATAGATGTATATTTTGCAACATTTGCAAAGTCTATGGCTGGTATAGGAGCATTTTTTGCTGGAGATAAAGATGTAGTACAATACTTGCAATATAATATGAGATCACAAATGTTTGCTAAATCTTTACCAATGCCAATGGTAAAAGGAGCGTTAAAGCGTTTGGATATGATCCGTACTATGCCAGAGTTAAAAGAAAATCTGTGGAAAATCACTAATGCGTTACAGTCAGGTTTAAGAAATGCAGGTTTCGATTTAGGAACAACACAAACATGTATAACACCAGTGTATTTGAAAGGAGAAATCCCAGAGGCAATGGCAATGGTGCAAGATTTGCGTGAAAACCATGGAGTGTTTTGTTCAATAGTAGTGTATCCGGTAATACCAAGAGGGTTAATAATATTAAGATTAATTCCAACGGCTAGACACACACAAGAAGATGTAGATGAAACAATCGAAGCATTTTCAGCAATAAGAGAGAAGTTAGAAAACGGAACTTATAAAAGAATAGCAGAAGCTATTATGGCAGAATAGTCGAAAAAAAATAAAAAAGAAAAACTCATGAAACATTTCATGAGTTTTTTTGTTTTAAAAGAAACTAATTAAATTTGATTTCCTTATTTAATGTGTAAAAAAATAATGAAAAAGCTCATATATATATGTATAATATTACTTGCCGGAGTTATGAAAGGGCAAATAAAAGATACATTGCCAAATTTTAATGATGAATATTTTTTAATAAAGGATGGAGATAGTTTAATGATTACTTTAAACGAAGTTTCCGTTCTGCCAAAGCATAAATTTAAAAAACAGTCAGATGTTCATTATTATTATTGGTTCAGAAGAAAAGTTTTTAAAGCATATCCATATGCAGTATTAGCAGCTAAAAGAATAGATAGTGTAAATGCTCGACTTTCAAGAATAAAATCTAAAAGTAAAAAAAGACGATATGTTAAAAGAGTGCAAAAATATTTGGAAGAGGAATTAACCAAACCATTAAAGAAGCTAACAAGAACAGAAGGAAGGTTATTGTTGAAACTAATTCATAGACAATCAGGAAAAACAGCATTTAATAATGTAAAGGAATTAAGAAGTGGATGGAAAGCTTTTTGGTATAATGCAACAGCAAATTTATTTAAACTATCATTGAAGTCGGAATATAAACCAGAAAGTGAAAACGAAGATTATTTAATAGAAGATATAATACAAAGAGCTTTAATAGATGAGAAAATAGAATATCAAAAGCCTAAATTGGAAAAAGATTATAAATCAATTGTAATAAATAGAAAAGGAAAAGTAGATGTAGAAGAGTATATTAAGATGTTTGCAATGATGAAGAAGAAAAAGAAAAAAAAGAAGCCTAAAAAGAGATAAATCAATTCTTGCGACAAAAAACTTTAGGATGTAACTTATTGATAGATAGGTGATGTAATAAATAATTCAAAAAAAGATTAAAAAAGATAGTTGTTATGTTAAAAAAGGGTTCTATATTTGCACCCGCTAACGAAAAAACGACAAGTTATAAAGTTAGTAAAAGTTCATTAAAATAGGCGGTAGAGCAGTGTTAAAAGAGCGTAAAAAATAAGTTAAATTATTCTTGTTTATTACGAAATAAAGATGCTATCTTTGCAGTCCGTTTTAGAGACGATAGTTCATTAAAATTATAGCAAAAACAAATTAAAAAAAAACTTTCAAAAAAGTTTGTCAGTTTTAAAAAGGTTTGTAAATTTGCAACCGCTTAAATAAAGCGACACGATCAAAGAAATTTTGGAATGATTTAGATAAAAAAAATCAACTAGTTCGAGTCTAGTATTTCTACAAGAGAGTTAATTGATATTTTGGTTGAGAAGACTAAATATAGAGGTTAACAAAGTTCATTGAAAATATTGAAATTGACAGCGTAAAACAAAGAGTAGAATAACATGTCTAACTTCGTTAGATAAAATTCTTTTGAAACTTATTCATTCATAATATTAAAGATTATACAATGAAGAGTTTGATCCTGGCTCAGGATGAACGCTAGCGGCAGGCTTAACACATGCAAGTCGAGGGGTAACAGGAAAAAGCTTGCTTTTTTGCTGACGACCGGCGAACGGGTGCGTAACGCGTATAGAATCTGCCTTGTACAGGAGGATAGCCTTTAGAAATGAAGATTAATACTCCATAATATTGGGAAGCGGCATCGCTATCTAATTAAACATTTATGGGTACAAGATGACTATGCGTCCTATTAGCTAGATGGTAAGGTAACGGCTTACCATGGCAACGATAGGTAGGGGGTCTGAGAGGATTATCCCCCACACTGGTACTGAGACACGGACCAGACTCCTACGGGAGGCAGCAGTGAGGAATATTGGTCAATGGAGGCAACTCTGAACCAGCCATGCCGCGTGCAGGAAGACTGCCCTATGGGTTGTAAACTGCTTTTATACAGGAAGAAACAGTCGTACGTGTACGGCCTTGACGGTACTGTAAGAATAAGCACCGGCTAACTCCGTGCCAGCAGCCGCGGTAATACGGAGGGTGCAAGCGTTATCCGGAATCATTGGGTTTAAAGGGTCCGCAGGCGGTCAATTAAGTCAGAGGTGAAATCCCATAGCTTAACTATGGAACTGCCTTTGATACTGGTTGACTTGAGTTATACGGAAGTAGATAGAATAAGTAGTGTAGCGGTGAAATGCATAGATATTACTTAGAATACCGATTGCGAAGGCAGTCTACTACGTATATACTGACGCTCATGGACGAAAGCGTGGGGAGCGAACAGGATTAGATACCCTGGTAGTCCACGCCGTAAACGATGGACACTAGTTGTTGGGGTTTACTTCAGTGACTAAGCGAAAGTGATAAGTGTCCCACCTGGGGAGTACGATCGCAAGATTGAAACTCAAAGGAATTGACGGGGGCCCGCACAAGCGGTGGAGCATGTGGTTTAATTCGATGATACGCGAGGAACCTTACCAGGGCTTAAATGTAGAGTGACAGGTCTAGAGATAGATTTTTCTTCGGACACTTTACAAGGTGCTGCATGGTTGTCGTCAGCTCGTGCCGTGAGGTGTCAGGTTAAGTCCTATAACGAGCGCAACCCCTATCGTTAGTTGCTAACAGGTCAAGCTGAGGACTCTAGCGAGACTGCCGGTGCAAACCGCGAGGAAGGTGGGGATGACGTCAAATCATCACGGCCCTTACGTCCTGGGCTACACACGTGCTACAATGGTATGGACAATGAGCAGCCACTATGCGAATAGGAGCGAATCTATAAACCATATCACAGTTCGGATCGGAGTCTGCAACTCGACTCCGTGAAGCTGGAATCGCTAGTAATCGGATATCAGCCATGATCCGGTGAATACGTTCCCGGGCCTTGTACACACCGCCCGTCAAGCCATGGAAGCTGGGGGTGCCTGAAGTTCGTTACCGAGAGGAGCGGCCTAGGGTAAAACTGGTAACTAGGGCTAAGTCGTAACAAGGTAGCCGTACCGGAAGGTGCGGCTGGAACACCTCCTTTCTAGAGAAAGATGGTGAGTTACAAATGAATTATTTTACTCTTTGCTGTTAATTTTAAAATATTAGACTAAGATCTTATAGTCTCGTAGCTCAGCTGGTTAGAGCGCTACACTGATAATGTAGAGGTCGGCAGTTCGAGTCTGCCCGAGACTACAATAAGACCCTTAGTGAAGGAAATTTTAGAAGTTGAGAAGTATGGGTTGTTACAACTAATAACTCACGACTAAGAACTCATGCCTAAAAGACTATGGGGGATTAGCTCAGCTGGCTAGAGCGCTTGCCTTGCACGCAAGAGGTCACCGGTTCGACTCCGGTATTCTCCACAATCAGGTTTTTATAATCTGAAAACGTTCATTGACATATTGGTAGAATGATATCGTAAAGAATCAAGATAGAGAAGTTAAATTTAAATATTTAACAAGAATATTTTTTATAAAAACAAATTATAAAGAGCTCGTTCTAGAAGTAATTCTAGAGCAAAAAGTACAATAAGCTAAATAAGGGCGTATGGCGGATGCCTAGGCTTTCAGAGGCGATGAAGGACGCGATAAGCTGCGATAAGCTACGGGGAGAAGCACATATTTTATGATCCGTAGATTTCCGAATGGGGCAACCCAGCATGTTGAAGACATGTTACCCGTAAGGGGGCAAACCTGGTGAACTGAAACATCTAAGTAACCAGAGGAAGAGAAAACAATAGTGATTCCGTTAGTAGTGGCGAGCGAACGCGGATTAGCCCAAACCAATGCTGTTACGGCAGTATTGGGGTTGTAGGGCTGCGACATTAGAATCTAAGTGAACTAGAATCGTTTGGAAAGACGAACCAAAGAGAGTGATAGTCTCGTATAGGTAAGCGAAGAGGATATAGCAGTACCCTGAGTAGTGCGGGACACGTGTAATCCTGTATGAATCCACCGGGACCATCCGGTAAGGCTAAATACTCCTGAAAGACCGATAGTGAACTAGTACCGTGAGGGAAAGGTGAAAAGAACCCTAAGTAAGGGAGTGAAAGAGAACCTGAAACCGTACGCCTACAAGCGGTCGGAGCACATTTACTGTGTGACGGCGTGCCTTTTGCATAATGAGCCTACGAGTTACTGTTGCTAGCAAGGTTAAGGATTTAAGGTCCGGAGCCGAAGCGAAAGCGAGTCTGAATAGGGCGAGATTAGTTAGTAGTAGTAGACGCGAAACCGAGTGATCTACCCATGGGCAGGTTGAAGCTGTGGTAACACACAGTGGAGGACCGAACCAGTTGACGTTGAAAAGTCTTTGGATGACCTGTGGGTAGGGGTGAAAGGCCAATCAAACTCGGAAATAGCTCGTACTCCCCGAAATGCATTTAGGTGCAGCGTTGAGTAAAAGTTTTATAGAGGTAGAGCTACTGATTGGATGCGGGGGCTTCACCGCCTACCAATTCCTGACAAACTCCGAATGCTATAAAATGTTTCTCAGCAGTGAGGGCATGGGTGCTAAGGTCCATGTCCGAGAGGGAAAGAACCCAGACCATCAGCTAAGGTCCCCAAATATATGTTAAGTTGAACTAACGAGGTGAAACTGCTTAGACAGCTAGGATGTTGGCTTGGAAGCAGCCATTCATTTAAAGAGTGCGTAACAGCTCACTAGTCGAGCGGTTTTGCATGGATAATAATCGGGCATAAACATATTACCGAAGCTATGGATTTATATTTATATATAAGTGGTAGGGGAGCATTCTATTTGCGCCGAAGGTGTACTGTGAGGTATGCTGGAGCGGATAGAAAAGAAAATGTAGGCATAAGTAACGATAAAGGGGGCGAGAAACCCCCTCACCGAAAGACTAAGGTTTCCTCAGCGATGCTAATCAGCTGAGGGTTAGTCGGGACCTAAGGCGAATCCGAAGGGAGTAGTCGATGGACAACAGGTTAATATTCCTGTACTTCTTATAATTGCGATGGGGTGACGGAGTGATGAAAGCACCGCGAACTGACGGAATAGTTCGTTGAAACATTTAGGTATTAGAGCTGTAGGCAAATCCGCAGCTTTAGCTGAAGTGTGATAGTACAACAAGTCTTCGGATGCGTTGATAGTGTGCCTAAGGGCTTCCAAGAAAAACCTCTAAGCTTCAGATTATAAGAACCCGTACCGTAAACCGACACAGGTAGTTGGGATGAGAATTCTAAGGTGCTCGAGAGATTCATGGCTAAGGAACTAGGCAAAATCGACCCGTAACTTCGGGAGAAGGGTCGCCCCACTCTGTGGGGCCGCAGTGAAAAGGTCCAGGCGACTGTTTATCAAAAACACAGGGCTTTGCTAAATTGAAAGATGATGTATAAGGCCTGACACCTGCCCGGTGCTGGAAGGTTAAGTGGAGGGTTTAGCTTCGGCGAAGATCTGAAATGAAGCCCCAGTAAACGGCGGCCGTAACTATAACGGTCCTAAGGTAGCGAAATTCCTTGTCGGGTAAGTTCCGACCTGCACGAATGGTGCAACGATCTGGACACTGTCTCAGCCATGAGCTCGGTGAAATTGTAGTATCGGTGAAGATGCCGATTACCCGCAGCGGGACGAAAAGACCCCGTGAACCTTTACTATAGCTTCGTATTGACTTTGGATAAGTAATGTGTAGGATAGGTGGGAGACATTGAAGCGGCGTCGCTAGGCGTTGTGGAGTCGTCCTTGAAATACCACCCTTTGCTTATCTAGAGCCTAACTCAGCAATGAGAACAGTGCGTGGTGGGTAGTTTGACTGGGGTGGTCGCCTCCAAAAGAGTAACGGAGGCTTCTAAAGGTTCCCTCAGCACGTTTGGTAACCGTGCGTAGAGTGCAATGGCATAAGGGAGCTTGACTGAGAGACATACAGGTCGATCAGGTACGAAAGTAGAGCATAGTGATCCGGTGGTTCCGCATGGAAGGGCCATCGCTCAAAGGATAAAAGGTACTCCGGGGATAACAGGCTGATCTCCCCCAAGAGCTCACATCGACGGGGGGGTTTGGCACCTCGATGTCGGCTCGTCACATCCTGGGGCTGGAGAAGGTCCCAAGGGTTGGGCTGTTCGCCCATTAAAGTGGCACGCGAGCTGGGTTCAGAACGTCGTGAGACAGTTCGGTCTCTATCTGCTGTGGGCGTTAGAAATTTGAGTGGATCTGACTTTAGTACGAGAGGACCGAGTTGGACGAACCTCTGGTGTATCTGTTGTTCCGCCAGGAGCACTGCAGAGTAGCTACGTTCGGAAGGGATAAGCGCTGAAAGCATATAAGCGCGAAACCCACCACAAGATGAGATTTCTTTAAAGGGTCGTTGGAGATTACAACGTTGATAGGCTACAGGTGTAAAGGCAGTAATGTCATAGCCGAGTAGTACTAATAACCCATAGGCTTATGTATATCGTCTTCCCTCTACGGAGGGAAGCGCAACTCTTTGATAATTTATGATATGATTTTACTAATATGTTAACTTTTACAGTTGAAATACACTGAAACGATTTAAGGTGATTATTGCAATGGGGCTCACCTCTTACCATTCCGAACAGAGAAGTTAAGCCCATTAGCGCCGATGGTACTGCCGATGGTGGGAGAGTAGGTCGTTGCCTTTCTTTTTAACCTCAATCTTATACTATAAGATTGAGGTTTTTTTTTGCTCTAAATCTAAATAACGATATAATTGATAAGAGTATTAGATTATTTCCTATGGTATAAAAGATAATGATGCTAATGATGTAAGAGAGTTTATGATAATATTATAGCCTTTGTTATAGAATAAATAGAATACGGATTATAAAGTGTCTCTAATTGGCGTTTAAGGAAGTCTTTTCTTAATGATGAATAATTAGTTTACTTATCATATTTTTTTGCTTAGGTAAAATTATCGTAGAATAATAAAATAAGAGCATGTAGTACTTTCTATTTTACAATAGGAAAGAGCTTCGGTTAGCGGTATATGAGTAGTTATTTATGGAGGGTAAACATTATAAATCATACAGGAATTAGTTAAACCAACCCTTGCGATAAAAAACTTTCAGATGTAACTTATTGATAGATAGGTGATGTAAAAAATAATTCAAAAAAAGATTAAAAAGGATAGTTGTTATGTTAAAAAAGGGTTCTATATTTGCACCCGCTAACGGAAAAACGATAGTTTGAAAGATAGCAAAAGTTCATTAAAATAGGCGGTAGAGAGTTGTTAAAAGAGAGTAAAAAATAAGTTAAATTATTCTTGTTTATTACAAAATAAAGATGCTATCTTTGCAGTCCGTTTTAGAGGCGACAGTTCATTAAAATTTTAGCAAAAACAAATTAAAAAAAAACTTTCAAAAAAGTTTGTCAGTTTTAAAAAGGTTTGTAAATTTGCAACCGCTTAAATAAAGCGACACGATCAAAGAAATTTTGGAATGATTTAGATAAAAAAAATCAACTAGTTCGAGTCTAGTATTTCTACAAGAGAGTTAATTGATATTTTGGTTGAGAAGACTAAATATAGAGGTTAACAAAGTTCATTGAAAATATTGAAATTGACAGCGTAAAACAAAGAGTAGAATAACATGTCTAACTTCGTTAGATAAAATTCTTTTGAAACTTATTCATTCATAATATTAAAGATTATACAATGAAGAGTTTGATCCTGGCTCAGGATGAACGCTAGCGGCAGGCTTAACACATGCAAGTCGAGGGGTAACAGGAAAAAGCTTGCTTTTTTGCTGACGACCGGCGAACGGGTGCGTAACGCGTATAGAATCTGCCTTGTACAGGAGGATAGCCTTTAGAAATGAAGATTAATACTCCATAATATTGGGAAGCGGCATCGCTATCTAATTAAACATTTATGGGTACAAGATGACTATGCGTCCTATTAGCTAGATGGTAAGGTAACGGCTTACCATGGCAACGATAGGTAGGGGGTCTGAGAGGATTATCCCCCACACTGGTACTGAGACACGGACCAGACTCCTACGGGAGGCAGCAGTGAGGAATATTGGTCAATGGAGGCAACTCTGAACCAGCCATGCCGCGTGCAGGAAGACTGCCCTATGGGTTGTAAACTGCTTTTATACAGGAAGAAACAGTCGTACGTGTACGGCCTTGACGGTACTGTAAGAATAAGCACCGGCTAACTCCGTGCCAGCAGCCGCGGTAATACGGAGGGTGCAAGCGTTATCCGGAATCATTGGGTTTAAAGGGTCCGCAGGCGGTCAATTAAGTCAGAGGTGAAATCCCATAGCTTAACTATGGAACTGCCTTTGATACTGGTTGACTTGAGTTATACGGAAGTAGATAGAATAAGTAGTGTAGCGGTGAAATGCATAGATATTACTTAGAATACCGATTGCGAAGGCAGTCTACTACGTATATACTGACGCTCATGGACGAAAGCGTGGGGAGCGAACAGGATTAGATACCCTGGTAGTCCACGCCGTAAACGATGGACACTAGTTGTTGGGGTTTACTTCAGTGACTAAGCGAAAGTGATAAGTGTCCCACCTGGGGAGTACGATCGCAAGATTGAAACTCAAAGGAATTGACGGGGGCCCGCACAAGCGGTGGAGCATGTGGTTTAATTCGATGATACGCGAGGAACCTTACCAGGGCTTAAATGTAGAGTGACAGGTCTAGAGATAGATTTTTCTTCGGACACTTTACAAGGTGCTGCATGGTTGTCGTCAGCTCGTGCCGTGAGGTGTCAGGTTAAGTCCTATAACGAGCGCAACCCCTATCGTTAGTTGCTAACAGGTCAAGCTGAGGACTCTAGCGAGACTGCCGGTGCAAACCGCGAGGAAGGTGGGGATGACGTCAAATCATCACGGCCCTTACGTCCTGGGCTACACACGTGCTACAATGGTATGGACAATGAGCAGCCACTATGCGAATAGGAGCGAATCTATAAACCATATCACAGTTCGGATCGGAGTCTGCAACTCGACTCCGTGAAGCTGGAATCGCTAGTAATCGGATATCAGCCATGATCCGGTGAATACGTTCCCGGGCCTTGTACACACCGCCCGTCAAGCCATGGAAGCTGGGGGTGCCTGAAGTTCGTTACCGAGAGGAGCGGCCTAGGGTAAAACTGGTAACTAGGGCTAAGTCGTAACAAGGTAGCCGTACCGGAAGGTGCGGCTGGAACACCTCCTTTCTAGAGAAAGATGGTGAGTTACAAATGAATTATTTTACTCTTTGCTGTTAATTTTAAAATATTAGACTAAGATCTTATAGTCTCGTAGCTCAGCTGGTTAGAGCGCTACACTGATAATGTAGAGGTCGGCAGTTCGAGTCTGCCCGAGACTACAATAAGACCCTTAGTGAAGGAAATTTTAGAAGTTGAGAAGTATGGGTTGTTACAACTAATAACTCACGACTAAGAACTCATGCCTAAAAGACTATGGGGGATTAGCTCAGCTGGCTAGAGCGCTTGCCTTGCACGCAAGAGGTCACCGGTTCGACTCCGGTATTCTCCACAATCAGGTTTTTATAATCTGAAAACGTTCATTGACATATTGGTAGAATGATATCGTAAAGAATCAAGATAGAGAAGTTAAATTTAAATATTTAACAAGAATATTTTTTATAAAAACAAATTATAAAGAGCTCGTTCTAGAAGTAATTCTAGAGCAAAAAGTACAATAAGCTAAATAAGGGCGTATGGCGGATGCCTAGGCTTTCAGAGGCGATGAAGGACGCGATAAGCTGCGATAAGCTACGGGGAGAAGCACATATTTTATGATCCGTAGATTTCCGAATGGGGCAACCCAGCATGTTGAAGACATGTTACCCGTAAGGGGGCAAACCTGGTGAACTGAAACATCTAAGTAACCAGAGGAAGAGAAAACAATAGTGATTCCGTTAGTAGTGGCGAGCGAACGCGGATTAGCCCAAACCAATGCTGTTACGGCAGTATTGGGGTTGTAGGGCTGCGACATTAGAATCTAAGTGAACTAGAATCGTTTGGAAAGACGAACCAAAGAGAGTGATAGTCTCGTATAGGTAAGCGAAGAGGATATAGCAGTACCCTGAGTAGTGCGGGACACGTGTAATCCTGTATGAATCCACCGGGACCATCCGGTAAGGCTAAATACTCCTGAAAGACCGATAGTGAACTAGTACCGTGAGGGAAAGGTGAAAAGAACCCTAAGTAAGGGAGTGAAAGAGAACCTGAAACCGTACGCCTACAAGCGGTCGGAGCACATTTACTGTGTGACGGCGTGCCTTTTGCATAATGAGCCTACGAGTTACTGTTGCTAGCAAGGTTAAGGATTTAAGGTCCGGAGCCGAAGCGAAAGCGAGTCTGAATAGGGCGAGATTAGTTAGTAGTAGTAGACGCGAAACCGAGTGATCTACCCATGGGCAGGTTGAAGCTGTGGTAACACACAGTGGAGGACCGAACCAGTTGACGTTGAAAAGTCTTTGGATGACCTGTGGGTAGGGGTGAAAGGCCAATCAAACTCGGAAATAGCTCGTACTCCCCGAAATGCATTTAGGTGCAGCGTTGAGTAAAAGTTTTATAGAGGTAGAGCTACTGATTGGATGCGGGGGCTTCACCGCCTACCAATTCCTGACAAACTCCGAATGCTATAAAATGTTTCTCAGCAGTGAGGGCATGGGTGCTAAGGTCCATGTCCGAGAGGGAAAGAACCCAGACCATCAGCTAAGGTCCCCAAATATATGTTAAGTTGAACTAACGAGGTGAAACTGCTTAGACAGCTAGGATGTTGGCTTGGAAGCAGCCATTCATTTAAAGAGTGCGTAACAGCTCACTAGTCGAGCGGTTTTGCATGGATAATAATCGGGCATAAACATATTACCGAAGCTATGGATTTATATTTATATATAAGTGGTAGGGGAGCATTCTATTTGCGCCGAAGGTGTACTGTGAGGTATGCTGGAGCGGATAGAAAAGAAAATGTAGGCATAAGTAACGATAAAGGGGGCGAGAAACCCCCTCACCGAAAGACTAAGGTTTCCTCAGCGATGCTAATCAGCTGAGGGTTAGTCGGGACCTAAGGCGAATCCGAAGGGAGTAGTCGATGGACAACAGGTTAATATTCCTGTACTTCTTATAATTGCGATGGGGTGACGGAGTGATGAAAGCACCGCGAACTGACGGAATAGTTCGTTGAAACATTTAGGTATTAGAGCTGTAGGCAAATCCGCAGCTTTAGCTGAAGTGTGATAGTACAACAAGTCTTCGGATGCGTTGATAGTGTGCCTAAGGGCTTCCAAGAAAAACCTCTAAGCTTCAGATTATAAGAACCCGTACCGTAAACCGACACAGGTAGTTGGGATGAGAATTCTAAGGTGCTCGAGAGATTCATGGCTAAGGAACTAGGCAAAATCGACCCGTAACTTCGGGAGAAGGGTCGCCCCACTCTGTGGGGCCGCAGTGAAAAGGTCCAGGCGACTGTTTATCAAAAACACAGGGCTTTGCTAAATTGAAAGATGATGTATAAGGCCTGACACCTGCCCGGTGCTGGAAGGTTAAGTGGAGGGTTTAGCTTCGGCGAAGATCTGAAATGAAGCCCCAGTAAACGGCGGCCGTAACTATAACGGTCCTAAGGTAGCGAAATTCCTTGTCGGGTAAGTTCCGACCTGCACGAATGGTGCAACGATCTGGACACTGTCTCAGCCATGAGCTCGGTGAAATTGTAGTATCGGTGAAGATGCCGATTACCCGCAGCGGGACGAAAAGACCCCGTGAACCTTTACTATAGCTTCGTATTGACTTTGGATAAGTAATGTGTAGGATAGGTGGGAGACATTGAAGCGGCGTCGCTAGGCGTTGTGGAGTCGTCCTTGAAATACCACCCTTTGCTTATCTAGAGCCTAACTCAGCAATGAGAACAGTGCGTGGTGGGTAGTTTGACTGGGGTGGTCGCCTCCAAAAGAGTAACGGAGGCTTCTAAAGGTTCCCTCAGCACGTTTGGTAACCGTGCGTAGAGTGCAATGGCATAAGGGAGCTTGACTGAGAGACATACAGGTCGATCAGGT
>NZ_CBDCSN010000001.1:0-35954 GCF_965221665.1 Tenacibaculum aiptasiae | reverse complement strand
CTAAACCGCATCCAGTATAAATTTCATTACCATCAATAACTTTTACAATTTCGCTAAGTTTAATAGTTTGAGATTTACTTTCAGATATTAAAAAACCACCATAAGGGCCTTTAATAGAGTTTACAATGTTGTTTTTTGTTAGTTTTTGCAAAATCTTAGCAGTGAAAGCTTCTGGCGAATTTGTAGCCTTAGCAATCTCCTTAACGCCAGTTTTATTACCGTTAAAGCTTTGCTTGGCAATATATAATATTGCTCTCATGGCATATTCGCAAGATTTTGAAAACATATAAAATATTTTTACAAAGGTAGTGTAATTTTTATAACGGATACAAATATCTTTTATAAAATATTTTGAAACACAAAAGAAACTTTAATTTGTAGTTTCAGTTTTACATATGTGGGTTTTAGTGTATAGCAAAACCAATGATAAAGAAAGAACAAAATAAGATAATGCTATTTCCCAGTTGAAAAATAAATAAACAATCCAACTTTGTAATGCATAAAAAGTAGGAAATAAAATTGTGTTAATACTAAAACGAAAAGTGTCGATAAATTCAATTTCAGTAACTTTTTTGCCTACCTTTTTCCATAAATAATATGGAATTACACTATTTAAAACCATTAAATAGTATAAAGGATTAAAAGTGTTTTTATAAGATTGTTTTAGAGGTGGTAAATTCCCACTTTTTATTATTTTATTAACCTCTTTTACTTGAGTAAAATCAACTTGAGCATTATTTAGCTTTTCTAGAGTAGATTCATAGTTTTCATCATCTTTAATATGAACTACTAAGTTTTCTAATTGTGAGCTCACTTTTTCTTTTAAAACTTTAGCTGAGGCATTTAGATTGTCTTCTTTGTAAAAATCGTTAGATACAATAGGTTCACCAAAGTTTACAGCTACTTTTGAAGGGTATTGAGAAGAATTCTGATAAGTAATACCTACAGGGATAATATAAATTTTTGTATCTGGGTAATTATTTAGAGTACCAAATATTATCCTTGTAAAGCCTTTGCTAAGTGGTCTGACAGTTCTTTTTCTATTATGACTTCCTTCAGGAAAAATAAGTAATGCTTTATTGTTCTTTAAAAGCTGTTGGCATTGATTAAAGATTGCTTCATTTTTAGAAAGTTGTTTTATACCATCTCTAATGCGATAAATAGGCATCATACCTAATAAATTAAAAAAGTTAGAAACAGATTTACTTGTAAAAACACCAGCTTGTACTAAAAAATGTGTTTTTCTCTTAATATGAGTTGCTATAATTAAAGGGTCAATCAAACCGTTTGGGTGATTAGAAGCTAATAAAATAGCACCATCTTTAGGGATGTTTTTATTTCCAGTAACTTTTATTTTATTAGAATAAAAAAACAAACCAGTTTTGATTAGTACTTTAAAAAAATAGTAAACTAAGTATCTCATTAATTATAGTTTTTTTCTACCCCAATAAGTTGCTAAAGCCATTCCCGAAAAAATATCCCATACACCCCAAAAAGCAGCTAATAGTGCCATACCACCAAGACCATCGAAGAAGCTAAATACTAGGAGAAGTCCCAATCCACTATTTTGAATACCAGTTTCCATAGAAATTGTTTTCGTGTCTTTATGATTAAGTTTGAATGATTTTGCCGTTACATAACCAATAATAAATGCAAATACATTATGAAAAATTACTAAAAATAATACTAAATGAATATAGTTTTTAAATATATCAGCATTATCATAAAGAGCAATTACAATTAAAAGTAAAAAGAAAACTACTGAAAAAGGACGAAGTATCTTATTAATTTTTGTAGCCATTTCTGAATGAAAATGATTGACTAACATTCCTAAAATTATTGGGATTCCTAGTATTAATAATACAAGTTTAAATAATTCAAAAGGATTTAAAGAAACACTTTTTAAAATAGCATTAGTAGGCTCATATAGGCTTCCCCATATTTGTAAGTTTAAAGGGGTCATAATTAAACATAGTAAAGTAGCAAAGGCAGTTAAACTAACAGATAAAGCAGTGTTTCCTTTTGCCATTTTACTAAAAAAGTTTGAGACATTTCCTCCAGGGCAAGCAGCAACAAGCATCATACCAAGTGCAAAACTAGGATATGGTTTGATTAGGTAAATAGCTACAAAAGTTAGAAATGGAAGTAAAATAAACTGAGATAATAATCCAACTAAAACAATTTTAGGATTCTTTAATAATCTTTTAAAATCAGCAATTTTAATATCTAAAGCAATACCAAACATGATAATAGCCAATGCGATGTTTAACATCCATAAAGCATCAGTGTCAAAATTTATTTTAATACTGTCTATTTGAAAATCATTAGTTTTTAAAGGCATATTCTATAATGTTTGAACCCATTTTTAAAGCTTTTTCGCGTACTTCTTTAGGATTATTATGAACAGATGCATCTTCCCATCCATCACTTAAGTCACTTTCATAATCGTAAAATACAATTAAACGCCCTTTGTAAAAAAGACCAAAGCCTTGAGGTGGTTTTTTATCGTGTTCATGAATTTTAGGTAATCCATTAGGAAAAGAAAATGTTTGGTGATAAATAGGATGGTTATTAGGTATTTCTTGAAGTTTTAAAGAAGGAAATACTTTTTTAAGTTCTCTTCTAATGTATTTATTTAACCCATAATTATCTGAAATATGTAAAAAACCTCCAGAAATTAAATAGTTTTTAAGGTTTTCAGCATCTTCATTGGAGAAAAAAACATTACCATGTCCAGTTAAAAATATAATTGGATAATTATTTACTGTTTCATCATCTAAACTTACCGTTTGTATGTTTTTATCAATTAGGGTTTTTGTGTGAAGGTTAGAATATTCAATAAGATTAGGTAATGCAGTTGGATTTGCATACCAGTCGCCACCTCCTTGATATTTTAATACAGCTATTTGTTGAGGAAAAACGATGAAGGAGTTTATTAAAAATAGAATAACTAAAGCCTTTTTCATTGTGTATATTATGTAATGAAGAGCAATATAATAAAACAACAATAAAAAACACCAATATGACTATTGGTGTTTTCTTTTTCCCCTTACTGAAGTTATTTTATAAATTAAAAATCCCCTTATTATTTTCAATAATTACATAACTTCTTGTACCAAATATATAATAGGGTAAAAATAAATGAGTTCTAAATCGTCCAATTTGGACGATTTAGAACCCTTTTTTTATAAAAAGTAAAATGTTTATTCTGGTGAGATAATATACTTAGGAGTGACAAAAAATAAAAACACCAATAGTCATATTGGTGTTTTTAGGACAAACCTTTTCTTTTTCATTATTGAGTTTATTACTCAATAAATATTTTAAAGAATATTTAAATTCAAAATAGAAAACCCCTTCACAATTTTCACTTTGGATTTCAAATTTCTCGTTTACAAATATAAAGGCTATTAAGAATTTAAGGGTTCGAAAACATCCAATTTGGATGTTTTCGAACCCTTTTTTTATAAAAAGTAACAAATTTAATTAACTGCTACTGTGATGTTTTTGAATTCAACAGGAGTATACCCAGTGTGTTTTTTAAAAACAGTATAAAAAGTAGATTTTGAGTTAAATCCAGATTCTAACCCAATAGAAGTAATAGTATAGTTAGAATAATCTAAATCGAGTAAAAGGCTTTTAGCTTGTTCTACTCTCATTTCATTTAGATAATCAGTAAATGATTTACCAGCAATATTATTAATGATAAGAGAAAGTGTGCTTGACCCTAACTCTGTATCTAATGATAAATTTTGTAAAGTATATTTAGGTAATAAATACTTCTTACTCTTTTTTATAAAATCATCTATTTTCAAAAATTGCTCTTTATGTTTTTCAGAAGAGGTGTCTTCTATTGTATTTAAATTAATCGCATTAACATTAATATTACCATTCAATTCAATAGATAATGACTCTCTAATATGTTTACGTTCTTTTAGTATTCGAATTTGTCTTAGTCCTTGATATCCTAGCCAGTATATAAGGATGGTTGTGTAAATTCTTAAAGGGTAATATGAAAATAAAAAACCTGAAAAATTCATTTTAACTTTTATAATCAAAGCTAAAATCCACAATGAGTATCCAACAGTAGTCAATTTAAAGAAAGTGTGTATCCATTTTAAATTATCAAATGATAATATTTTAGGGAAAAGTTTTTCTTTTTTATATAAGATATAAAAAGAGTATATGAAAATGCTTAGTGATACTACTAAACTAAAAATTTCTTCAAAAGAAGTATATCGTTCGTATAAATAATCTAAATCATTTTGAGTAAATGTGCTATTACTGTAATTAAATACAAAACTTACTTGAGCTACAACGATTATTAAAAATAAAGGAATTATAACTTTTAGTAGTTTATAAGACTTATCTGCTAAATTCAAATAATTGACTAAAAACATATAAAGAAAGGGCATGGCTAAAAAGTGCCAGGGTATTTGAATATAGTCTAAAGCAAACCTATGTTGAAATAAATTCTTTTCTAAAGCCCAAGACTGGAAGTTGTTTAAAGAAATAGCTAGTATTAATAAATTTAAATATAGCATACTTTTTTCTCTCCCATTTTTAGAACAAAAAAGAATTATACTAAAGGCAAAACCATGTAATGCACTAATAAGTAAGAAAAAATTGAAAAAGTCAGCAGTATTCAATAGTTGTATATTT
Organism: Tenacibaculum aiptasiae; assembly: GCF_965221665.1. Lineage (NCBI taxonomy): Bacteria > Pseudomonadati > Bacteroidota > Flavobacteriia > Flavobacteriales > Flavobacteriaceae > Tenacibaculum > Tenacibaculum aiptasiae. Next base: position 31,292 of record NZ_CBDCSN010000001.1, on the reverse strand, counting down.
ATTTAGAACTTTAAATATACAAAAAATGACTTATTGATGAATAAAGGCAATATTTTGTACTACGCTTAAACCAGCGGTTTCCGTTCTTAATCTATTTTCTCCTAAAGAAATAGGGGTGAAGTTTTTATGTAAACAACTATCAATTTCTTTTGTAGAAAAATCACCTTCAGGTCCAATTAGAATAGTATACTTTGAATTTGGTTTAACAATGTTTTTTAAAAATACTTTTTCTGTATTTTCTTCACAATGCGCAATAAAGGTTTGTTCAGAAAAATCACTCTTAATAAACTCAGAAAGTTTTATAGGTGAATTAAGTTTTGGGAGTGTAAACTGAAGCGATTGTTTCATGGCAGATTGAATTATTTTAGATAATCGTTCAGTTTTAACTACTTTTCGTTCAGAATTATCACAAATTATAGGAGTTATTTCATCAATACCTATTTCTGTAGCCTTTTCTAAAAACCATTCTAAACGATCGTTGTTTTTTGTTGGTGCAATAGCTACATGTAAATAGTACTTTCTGTGATTAATTTTTTCTTCTTTTTTTATAATGGTAGCCAAACACTTTTTATCGTTTGGAATTACTATTTCAGCAAAGAATAAATAACCATTACCGTTGGTAATATGTAAAATATCTCCTTCTTTTTTTCTTAAAACGCGAACAATATGCCTACTTTCTTCTTTTTCGAAAGTAATTTCTTTAGTCTCGGGAGTAATATTAGGGTTAAAAAATAGCTGCATTATAAATTTAACTTGTAAGTTCTTCTTCTTTTGTGTACTGAAGGATTAAAAACTTTCCATATTTTTTGTATGGCTGTATTATCTTCTAGTTCAGGAGTTCTTATACAATTTTCAATATTCTTTTTTGTGAAAATTTCAGAATAGTGCTTGAAAATTATAGCAGTTACTCCTTTATTTTGATAGTCAGGATGTACTCCAATCAAATAAAAAATTACATCTTTAGAATTGCGTCTAGCATTCAATAAATGAAAAATTCCAAAAGGAAATAGTTTTCCATTGGCTTTTTGTAAAGCCTTAGAAAAAGAAGGCATCACAATAGCAAAAGCGACTAATTTGTTGTTCTCATCTAGAACAAACTTTATGTATTCAGGATTGATAAAACTAATGTACTTTTCTTTAAAATGCTTTATTTGTGCATTAGAGATTGGAACATAAGTGGAAAGTTTAGAGTAAGTTTTGCTAAACAAATCGAACATTTCATCAACATAAGGTATGATATCTTTTGTTGAAGTAAAATTCAAGGCTTTTAAATTGTATCTTTTTTGAATAATGTTACTAGCCTTCTCATATTTTGAAGCAGCCTCACTACTAAAGCGGAATTTATTTTCTAAATATTCTTTTTCTTTTTTGAAGCCTAATTGTTCTAAGTGTTTTGAATAATATGGATGATTATACCAAGTAATCATAGTTCCTATGTGATCAAATCCTTCTACAAGAACTCCAGTTTTATCTAAATTATTAAAACCAACTGGACCTTCCACATACTCTAGGTTATTTTGATAACCAATTTCCTTAACTTTTTCAATTAGTGATTTAGTTACATTTATATCATCTATGACATCAAACCAACCAAAACGCATCTTTTTTATGTTTTGTTTTTCAACCTCATATGTGTTGATGATTGCAGCAACACGTCCAACAATTTCATCATTTTTTAAAGCAATAAAAAAACGAGCGTTTGCATGTTCAAAAACAGGGTTTTTGTCTTTGTCAAAACTATTTAGTTCGTCGTTGATAATTGGAGGTACCCAATATTTATTATTCTTATAAAGAGAAAAAGGAAACTTAACAAATTGTTTCATTTCCTTTTTGGTGTTTATTTCTTTAATTTCAATCATACAGCAAATGTATCATTTTTATTTATCCTTCTTCTTTTCTTTTTCTTTCTCTTCTTCCTTTTTTAAATCCTCTTCTAGTTTTTTTATTTCCTTTTCAAGCTTTAAACGTTCTTTTTCTTTACGTTTGGCTTCTTTTTCTTTTTCTTTTTTTATTTCTTTTTCAAGCTTTAAGCGTTCTTTCTCTTTCTTTTTAGCAGCCTTTTCTGCTTCTTTAGCTTTGTTTTTGGCATCTTTTTCAGCCTTCTTTTTAGCTTTTTTAGCAGCTTTCTTTTCTGCTTTAGCAGTTTTTTTCTTTAATTTTTTGTCCTCTTTAGCAATGACATCTATTAAAGATTTTTGACGTTGTCTTTTTGGTTTTTCTATAGTTATTTCTTCTTTCTTTTCACCATCATCAATAACAATAGTTTGCTTTTCTTTTTTCTTAAACAGCTTTTTTACTTTACTGAATAAGCGCCCAAAGAAACCTTTGTTTTCATCATATTTAGTTTCTTCTTGTTCTACTATCTTATTACCAAATTCATCTACTTCAACAAAATCATCTCGATGTCTATTTATCCTATAAGAAACTCCCACACCAGTATAAAAACCAACTTCGTCTTGCTGACGCATTATTCTGGCAGTAGCATTAAGCTGTAAATTTTCGCTATATAAATAGGCAGCACCAAAACCAATGTTACTTTTTCTTTGGTATTTTTCAAATGATCCTTGTAGTTCTGCAAAACCAGACCAATAATCATTAAAATTATAAGTTCCAGTTATGATGTATGAGAATTCAGAAAAATCACTTCCTATGTAATCATAATATAAATTACTTATTACATTTAGTTTATCAGAAAATTCATTTTGTAGTAAAACCCCAACTTTTGGAGTTACACCACCTTTTTTATGATAATCATTTAAGATGCTTCCAAAATTCAACCCAGCATATACTCCTACATGTGGAATCCATCTTTTCCAATCAAAAGAATGTCTAGCTTTCCAGCTTCTAATTTCTTTACTCTTATCATCATATTTAGGCGTATACACTAAATATTTTGCTCCTAAAGTTAAATTACCAAAACCTATTTGATTATATGAAGATTCAAAAACATTTTTAAAAGCATTTTTATCGCTTTGTAAACTTGTATTTAAGTTAAATTCTAGTTTTTCGGTAAAGAAACTAGTCCTAAATAATAAGTTTAACCCAATAGCTTGCGGATTACTAAAAGTAGGTGTAGCATTAATTTTTCTAAAAAATAGGCTTGATTCAAATTGATAAATACCAGAACCTACACTGTATGGACTCTCTGAAAAACCTGGACGGTTAGAATTTATAACAGTCGTGTATTGTGCATTTACAAGAAAGGTTGAGCAAAAAGCAAAAAACAAAAAAAGTTTCTTAATCATGTTATGAATTCAAGTTATAGAAATTATACAAACATACGTAAAAATACGAATTACCGTATAATTTAAGTTTTGTAAAGTCTTAACGCTTCCTTTTGCTTCAAATTGTTATTTTTGATAGATTTTTTTATTTACAAGAAATAGATGATACATATAAATGAGGCTGGACCTATGAATTTTTTAAGAACTTTACTAATAATCCTTGTAGCATATTATGCTGTTAAGTTTGTTGTGAGGTTGTTTGCTCCATATTTAATTAAAAAAGCTGTTGATAAAGTACAGAAAAGAGCTGAGCAACAATATCAAAACCAACAACAAAAAACAGATGTTGAAGAAGGAAAAACAATTATAGATAAAAAACCACGAAATAATAAGCAAAGCAATAATTCGGTAGGAGAGTATGTTGACTTTGAAGAAATAGACTAGCTATGAATTTTAAAAAAATACTTCCATTTGCAATAGCAATAGCTGCTTTTGCTGTTATATCATTGTTATATTTTAATCCAGTTTTAAGTGGAAAACAAATTAAACAGAGTGATATTACTCAGTTTATAGGAATGTCTAAAGAAGTTTCTGATTATAGAGCAGAAAAAGGGGAGGAGCCTTATTGGTTAGGAAATGCGTTTAGTGGAATGCCAGCTTATCAAGTTAGTGCTTATTATCCGAATGATTTTGTAAGATATATTGATAAAACTATTCGATTTTTACCAAGACCTGCTGATTACTTGTTTTTATACTTCTTAGGATTCTTCTTGTTGTTAAATGCATTGAAAGTAGATTGGAAACTAGCTATATTAGGTAGTTTGTCCTTTGGTTTTTCTACATACCTAATTATCATTTTTGGTGCAGGGCATAATGCAAAGGCCCATGCAATAGGATATATGCCGTTAGTAATCGCAGGAGTATTATATGTTTTCCAAAAAAGATATTTACTCGGTTTTGTAATTACTTCTTTAGCTATGGCTTTAGAAGTGTATGCAAATCATCCTCAAATGACTTATTACCTTGTTTTTTGTTTGTTAATATTAGCTATTGTAGAATTTATTGAAGCATTTAAAACAAAAACATTACATGTTTTTGCTAAACAGGCATTAATATTAGTTGTTGCAATGTTTATAGGTTTAGGGGTTAACTCTACGAGATTATTGGCAATGAAACAGTATGGAGATTTTAGTACCAGAGGGAAGTCAGAACTAACTATAAATGTCGATGGAAGCCCTAAAGAAAAAACTACAGGACTAGATAAAGCTTATATTACAGAGTATAGTTATGGAATAGGAGAAACATTTAATTTATTAATACCTCGCTTTATGGGAGGTGGAACTATTGAAAAATTAGGTGAAGACTCTAATTTTTATCAAGTTTTAGAGCAAAATGCTGGTAAAAGTGTAGCAAAAGATTATTCAAGTCAAGTACTTACTTATTGGGGAAAACAGCCTATTGTAGAAGCACCAGCTTACATAGGAGCAATTTTATTCTTTTTATTCTTTTTAGGAGTATTTTTAGTAAAGGGAAGATTGAAATATTGGTTAGTTTCTGCTACTATTTTCTCTATTGTATTAAGTTGGGGTAAAAACTTTCCAATAATAACAAATTTCTTCATCGATTATGTGCCTTTGTACAATAAGTTTAGAGCAGTTTCATCTATTCAAGTAATAGCAGAATTATGCGTACCATTATTAGGAATTATAGCTTTAAGAGATTTCTTTTCAACCAAAATTTCTTCAGAAGAAAAAGAAACGGCTGTTAAAAAAGCTTTTTATGTAATAGGAGGTCTAACTGTGATTTTCGCCTTATTTGGTTCAAGTCTGTTTGCTTTTGAAGGACTTAGAGATAACCAATATCAACAATTACCAGCATTGATTGATGCTTTAATTTCTGATAGAAAGGATATGTTGTTTAATGACAGTGTAAGATCATTCCTGTTAGTTTTAGTAACTGGTGGTTTATTATGGTTTTATTTAAAAGGAAAGTTAAAACAAATTCCAGTTTTAATAATTATTGGTGGATTAATAGTATTTGATTTGGTTTCTGTAGATATTAATTATGTAAACAAAGAAGATTTTACATCTGCAAGAAGAGTATTAAAACCATTTTCGCCAAACCAAGCTGATAAGGAAATTTTAAAAGATAAAGATTATTATAGAGTAGCTAACTTTAGTGTAAATCCAATGCAGGATGGTAGAACTTCTTATTTTCATAATTCAATAGGAGGGTACCATGCAGCAAAAATGAAGAGGTATCAAGAGTTGTTTGACTACCAGATAGCTAAGAATAATTTAGAGGTATTGAATATGTTAAATGCTAAATATATTATTATTGGTGAAGATAAATTTCAAGAAAATAAAGATGCCAATGGAAATGCTTGGTTTGTTGAGAGACTAAAAGTTGTTGATACAGCCAATAGAGAAATAAAAGCTCTAGATAGTTTAAAAACGAAAGAAGAAGCTGTGTTAAACTCAAAACATTTAAAAGGAGAGTTAACTTCATTAAAGTTTCAGAAAGACTCTATTTCATCGATAAATTTAGTCAAAAATGATGTAACAGAATTAGTCTATGAAACAAATGCAACAGTAAATAGTTTCGCTGTGTTTTCTGAAATTTATTATAAGGATGGTTGGAATGCCTATTTAGATGGTAAACAAGTTCCTTATCACAGAGTAAATTATGTGTTAAGAGGAATGGAGATTCCAAAAGGAAAACATGAAATAGTATTTAAATACGAACCTACAGTTATAGCAACAGGAAATGTAATTACATTATTTTCATATGCATTATTACTTTTAATTCCAGTAGGTTGGGTGGCTTTTAAGAAAAGAAAACAATAATTATATTTTAATTAATCAAGAGTTTTTAAGAAGGCAGAAGGTGTAATACCTACTTGCTTTTTAAAAGCTCTTGAAAAAGCAGAAGCATTTGTATAGCCAACTTCTTGTGCTAAACCTTGGATAGAGTATTTTCTATATTGACCGTCAGTTCTTAATTTATTAATGATATAATCTATTTTACGTCTAGTAAAGTATTGTTTAAAAGATTCTTTATAATGTTTGTTAAATACAAAAGAAACGTAAGTAGAATTAGTTTCTAGGTCTTTAGTTATGCTAGAGATTGAAAAATTAGAATCTAGGAATTCATAATTTTCATTAATATTTTTAATCTTATCAAGGATTTTATTTTCTAAGACATCGTCAATGTTGTACTCCTTTTTTTCTACTTCTATAGGTTGTTGTTGATTATTGATCTTTGTAATTAATCTTTCTTTTTTATTTTTTTCTTTCTTGTAAACAAAAAGAAGAATAGTGGCAAGTATAATAAGTAATGCGAAAAAAGTAAGAATCAGTTTACGTTCTTTATTTGCTCCATTTTCTTTTATTTCTAAGTTTAATTTCTGTGCTTTATTAAAATTATTATCGTAAAATAAATTAAAGGTTTTATCCTTGTTTTTTCTAGCTAACTCGTATTGTTTGAGGTTTAAAGAAGAGTATTTGTATGCACTATCAATTTTATGAATCTTATTGTATTGATTAGATAAGATATCATACATTGTAATTAACTTACTTGTTTTACAATACTTTTTATCTTTTATTATTTTAGAAGCATAATATATTGCTGAGTCAGAAACATTCAGGTTGTGAAAACAAATAGCTTTTTGAAAATATTCGCGATGCTTATATTCGCAACCATTGTTGATATTTTTATAATTATTGATTAATTCTATAGCTTTTTTATATTCTTTTTTAGCTAATAGAATTTCAGTTTTTCTAAAATTATAAAACAGTTTAGAGTCTTTATGTATTGGAGTTAATAGTTTAGATGTGTTATAGGCTTTATCGTAATAATATGTTGCTGAATCTAATAATGTTTTGTTAGGATTGGTGTTTTTACCGTTTAAAGCTATGTATGTGTTTCCTAGGCAATTGTATACATTAGCTTGCCATTGAATAAAAAAATCGTCATTGTAAAGATTTTTTACAATTGGATTTTGAATTTCAGCAATAGAATTTAATAATAAAACTTTGGCTTTATCATGCATGCCAAGTTTGTTTTTTATAACTGCTTTGCTAAGCTTTAATCCTAATTGATTTCTAAAGTTTAATTGATCCTTTACAGGATGGTTTAATATCTGGTTTTCTTTTTCAATAAGAATAGCATAAGCTTCTTCATATTTCTCTTGATTTTTTTTAATCCAAAATAATCTATTTAAAGAAGCTATTTTTCTATCTATAAGACAAGGTTTTTCTAAACTCTGATTTAATGAATCTACAAATTCAATAACACCTCTAGTTATTTTCTCAGCTTTAGTATAGTTTTTTTGAATATAGTAGCCATAAGCTCTTCCAGTTTTAGCTTCTAGTTTTTTACAGATATTGTTAGATTTTTCTAGCTTGTCACAATAAAAAAATAAGCTGTCAATATTAGTGTTTTTATAAAAATTTACTTTATCAAAATTAATAGAATCTAATTTACTTGTCTGAGAGTGTGCTTTTTTAAAGGAAAAAAGAGCAATAAAAGGAACAAAGAAAATTTTTTTAAGCATTCTGAGATATATGGAAATAATGATGCTTTTTATGAAAAGCATATAAAAATAAGTCCAAATATAATGCTTTTTATAAAAGGAAGTATACAATGTTTTATAGAATCGAGAAAGAGTAATATGTTTGTAACACTTCTATTTAGGAGAATAAATAGAATGAATAAGAAAGAGTTCATATATTGTTATGAGAAAGTAAAAAAGCGGAGATTTACCTCTGCTTTTTTTGTTTTATAAGAATATGAAGGTTTTTATATCCATTATTCAAAGAGATTGCTATTGTAAAAACTAAAATAATAATACATTTGTTTCAAATTATTATTTATGTACTCTAAATTACCAGAGAAAAGATATAATCATACCTTAGAATTTTTAAAAAAGCATGTGCCAGCTCCCGCAGTAATTTTAGACTTAGGAGTTCGTAATCCTTTTTCAGAAATAATGGAGAAAAATGGTTATACAGTATATAACACAAATGGCGAAGACTTAGATTTATTACCAGAAATAGTAAAAGAATATAAAGTAGATGTTGTAACAGCTTTCGAGATTTTTGAGCATTTATTAGCACCTTTTAATGTGCTTAGAGAAATTGAAGCTCAAAAAATAGTAACAACAATACCTTTGAAGTTATGGTTTACTGATGCCTATAGAAGTAAAACGGATATGTGGGATAGACATTATCACGAATTTGAAGATTGGCAGTACGATTGGTTATTAGAAAAAACAGGTTGGAAAATTTTGGATAGAAAAAAATGGACAAGTCCAATTAATAAAATAGGATTTCGACCAATTTTAAGAAAATTCACCCCTCGTTATTACGCTGTTTACGCAGAAAAAAAGAAGTAGTAGTGAGGATAGGAATGATTTTAGATAAAATATTTCCCCCAGATCCAAGGGTGGAGAATGAGGCCATTGAGTTAATCAATAAAGGTCATGAGGTCTTTTTATTTTGTCTAACATATACAAATCAAAAGAAAGAAGAAGAAGTTAATCAAATTACGGTAAAAAGATATAAGAGTAATAAGTTAGAATATAAGTTATCTGCATTAGCTTATACAATTCCATTATATTCTATTTTAATGGAAAAGAAAATAAGTCATTTTTTAAATGAAACTAGAATTGAAGCCATTCATATTCATGATATGGTAATTGCAGAAGCTGTTTTTAAGGCTAATAAAAAACTAGAGCTACCAATTGTTTTAGATTTGCATGAAAACAGACCTGAAATAATGAAGTTTTATCCTCATTTAAAAAGGTTTCCTTCTAATGTGCTTATTTCTCACAAAAAATGGAAAGAAAAAGAAGAAACTTTTATAAAAAAAGCTAATCGGGTTATTGTAGTTACAAAAGATGCCAAGGAAGAAATTGTAGAAAGAACAAAAATTGATTCAAGTACTATTTCAGTAGTTCCGAATACAGTTAGATCTTCATTTTATGAAAAAGCTCAAATTGAAATTACTGAAAATAAAAAGAAAGACAATTTTGTATTGTTGTATATAGGAGATACAGGTGAAAGAAGAGGTTTGAGAACCGTTGTTAGAAGTTTACCTAAATTAGCAAAGGATATAAAAAATATAAAATTAGTCATAGTTGGTAAAGTAACCAATGAATTAAAATTAGAAGTGGATAAATTGAAAATAACAAACTATGTTGATTTTCAAGGTTGGCAAAATGAATCTACTTTTGTAAAGTATATTCAAGAAAGTGATGTTTGTTTATCACCATTGCACAGAAATATTCATCATGATACAACTTATGCTAATAAATTATTTCAATACATGAGTTTAGGCAAACCTTTAATAGTGAGTAATGCCACAGCTCAGAAAAAATTAGTAGAAGAGTACAATACAGGTTTAGTTCATAAAGAAAAAGACGTAGAAGATTTTGAAAATAAAGTTTTAGAACTATATAATAATCCTTTGTTAAGAGAAAAATTAGGAAAGAATGGAAAAGGTTTTGTTCAAAATGAATTTACTTGGGACAAAACATCTAAAGAGCTAATAAATTTATACGCTGGTTTATAATTGAAAGTATTAATTGTAACATATTATTGGGTGCCAGCAGGAGGCTCTGGTGTTCAACGCTGGTTGAAGTTTGTAAAATATTTACGAAACTTTAATATTGAACCAGTAATCTATACTGTAGATGAGGCTAATTATCCTATTATTGATTCATCTTTAGAAAAAGATGTTCCTAATGATATAGAATTATTAAAGAAAAGTATTTGGGAGCCTAATGATGTACTTTCACGTTTCAAGAAAAAGAGTACGAAAACAAGTGCAGGATTTTTAAATCCTAATCCAACTTTTTTCGGGAAAATAATGCAATATATCAGAGCTAATTATTTTATTCCTGATGCAAGAAAATTTTGGATTAAACCTTCAGTAAAGTATTTAAAAAATTATTTAAAGAATAATTCCATTGATGTGGTAATTACTACAGGACCACCACATAGTTTACATTTAATAGGATTACAATTAAAAAAAGATCTAAATATAAAATGGGTAGCTGATTTTCGTGATCCATGGACAGATATAGATTATTTTCATCAATTACCCTTAACTGAAAAAGCGAAAAAGAAGCATTTTGAATTAGAAAGGGAAGTATTGAAAGAAGCCGATGCTAGTTTAGTAATAGGGAAAACGATGAAAGAAAACTATAAAGAATATTCAAAAAATATTCATGTAGTTACTAATGGATATGATACAGAAATTGATGCAGTAAAGGGAGAGGAAATAGTATTAGATAAAAGTTATTCAATTACTCATATAGGTTTGATGAACGCAGATAGAAACCCTAAAATATTATGGGAAGTATTATCTGAGTTATCAGAAGAGCATTCAGACTTTAAAAACGATTTAGAAATAAAGCTAATAGGAAAAATTGCCAGTGAAGTTGAAAGCAGTTTAAAAAACTATAAATTTCAAAATGTAACTAAAATAAGTTATGTTCCTCATCAAGAGGTGCAGCAGTATCAAAGGAAATCTCAGGTGTTATTGCTGGCAGTAAATAAAGTACCTAGTGCTAAAGGTATTATTACTGGGAAAATTTTCGAATATTTACAAGCAAAACGTCCTATCTTAGCAATTGGACCAGAGGATGGTGATTTAGCTGAAATTTTAAATAAAACTCAATCGGGAATTATTGTTGACTTTGAATCAAAAGAAAAAATAAAGCAAGTGGTCTTAAGTTTGTATCAAAAGTACAAACAAAATGATTTGAGAATATCTTCTCTAGGTATAGAAAAATATCATAGAAAAGAATTGACCAAACAATTATCAGTAATACTAAAACAAGTAGTAAGTTCTTGAAAAAAATAGTAACTATATTAGGAGCTCGACCTCAATTTGTAAAAGGAGCAGTTTTAAGCAGAGTTATAGGGAAGTATAATGAAGTAGAAGAAGTGATTGTTCATACAGGACAACATTTTGATGAAAATATGAGTGCCGTTTTTTTTAATGAAATGCAAATTCCTAAACCTAAATATAATTTAGATATAAATGGATTAAGTCATGGAGCAATGACTGGTCAAATGCTTGAAGGAATTGAAAAAATTTTAGAAGAAGAAAAACCAGAAGCTGTCGTAGTATATGGTGATACAAACTCTACTATAGCAGGTGCTTTAGCTGCGAAAAAGATGCATATTAAAGTGGTGCATATTGAAGCAGGATTGCGTTCTTTTAATATGCAAATGCCAGAAGAGGTAAATAGAATTGTTACAGATAGAATTGCGAACTTGTTAAGTTGTCCAACAGCAGTAGCAGTAGAAAATTTGAAGAAAGAAGGGTTTGATAACTTATCAATAACTGTAGAGCAACATGGTGATATAATGAAAGATGCAGTAGAGTTTTATGGTAAGTTTTCAAATGAAAAATCGACTATTATAAGCGATTTAAAACTAAATAAAGATGAATTTGTATTAGCTACAATTCACCGACAAGAAAATACAGATGATAAAGAAAAACTGACAGAGGTTTTTCAAGCTTTAGAAAAAATAAATGAGTCTAAAAAGGTAGTATTGCCTTTGCACCCAAGAACCAAAAAGAAACTTGATTTTTATGGTTTAACACCAGCTATTACTTTCATAGAACCAGTAGGTTATTTTGACATGCTAGAATTATTAAAAAATTGTAGTTTAGTTGTTACTGATAGTGGGGGATTACAAAAAGAAGCTTTTTTTAATAAGAAGTATTGTATTGTTGCAAGAGAAGAAACTGAGTGGGTGGAGCTTGTTAATTATAATTATGCTAAGTTAGCAGGAACAAATTATACAAATATTATTGAAGCATATGAGAATTTCTTAATAGCAAACAAGAGCTTTGAAGAAAAATTATATGGAGATAATGTTGGAGAAAAGATATATAAGTCAATAAAAAAACTAATTCAAGAATAAATTGGGAATTGTATTTAAACAATCATTTAAAAACACTATTATAATCTATTTAGGTTTTCTAATAGGAGGAATCAATACAATAGTTTTATATTCAAGATTTTTAAAAGATGAATATTATGGATTAGCAATGTATGTGTTTGCTGCATCTAATTTATTATTACCTGTAATAGCTTTAGGTGTACATTATACTATTATTAAATTCTTTTCAGGATATAAGACTAAAAAAGAAAAAGATAGTTTTTTAGGCTCGGTTCTATTTCTTCCTTTGCTGGTTGCATTACCAGTAGGTTTTTTTTGGGATTTCTTCCATAATCAAATTATGGATTATATTTCAAAAAGTAATGTTGAAGGAAATCAAATTGTAGAAAGTTATACGATATACATATATATTATTGCTGTAGCTTGTGCTTATTTTGAAGTTTTTTATTCATGGGCTAAAGTCCAAATGCAATCAGTTTTTGGAAATCTTTTGAAGGAGCTTTATAATAGAGTAGCTATAATGATTATGTTATTTGCTGTAAACTTTGAGCTGATAACTAAGCAAGAATTTCTGTATTATATGGCGATAGCATACATTTTAAGAACATTTTTAATGATGTTGTATGCTTTTAGATTATACAGGCCTAAAATAACGTTTTCATTACCTCATAACTTTAAAGAAGTATTACGTTATACGTTTTATATTGTATTGGCAGGAAGTGCAGGTGCAATTGTCTTGGATATTGATAAAATAATGATACCAGGAAAAGATGGTTTTGCTACTGCAGCTTATTATGGTGTTGCATTATTTATAGGAACATTTATTGAAGCTCCAAGTAGAGCAATGGGGCAAATTTTACAACCTCTTACATCTAAATCTATAAACGATAATAATGTAAAGGAAACCGAAAGTTTATATAAGAAAAGTTCAATAAATTTATTGGTTATTGGAGGACTTTTTTTTGTTTTGGTAAATTGTAATGTAGCTGAGTTGTTTAGAATAATGCCTAATAAGAACTATGGAGAAGGAGGGATATTAGTAGTTTTATTAATATCTATTGGTAAGTTATTTTTAATGTCTTTGGGAAGCAATGGTGCAATTATTACCAATTCTAAGTTTTATAGAATTGTAATGCCAATAGGAGTAGGATCTGCTTTCTTAGTGTTTTATTTGAATAAACTTTTCTATAATTACATAGGTATGGGAACTGAAGGTTTAGCATTAGCTACCTTATTGACTATTTTATTTTTCAATATTTTTAAATTATGGTTTGTAAGTAACAAGTTAAAAATGTTTCCTTATACAGGCAAAACATTGCAAATGGTTTTGATAATTATAGTGATGTTTTTTGCATTTTATTTTTGGAATTTTTCAATACCAGAATTCTCAGCGTTTAATTTTCCTTTAGACCCAATAATTAATATTATTTTAAAAAGTATTTTAATAATAATAGTTTATGTATTTGTTGTTGTGAAACTATCTATATCTAGTCAGATAAATAATTTAGTAGGTAGGTTTATGAAATAAAAAAAGACTGTATTCACAAAAGGAATAAGTCTTTAATAAGGGAAAAAAGAAATAAGGGGAAAATTTCGGCTGCAAATATACTGCTGTTTTTGTACTTTATTGATTAACATATGTTTATAAATTTAATTCATAATGTTTTTTTTATTCTACTTAATTGAACAGGAGAAATATTAAGGAATGATGCAATGTGCTTTTGAGCAATCAAATTATCTATTCCTGGAATTCTTTTTCTTAATATCAAATATCTTTCTTTTGCTGTGTGCATTGAAATATCTAGAATAATGTTTTCAGCTTTTAAGTAAGCATCTTCTAAAATTTTTACATAGAAGGCACTCATTTCGTGATGTTCTAGAGTAAGTTCTTTGAATTTATGAAAGTTTCCTCTATAACCAGTTACTTTTGTTAAGGCTTGATAATTAAGTTCAGAAGGGATTTTTCTCATCATTGCTGAGGCTCCGCCAGTAGTTTGACCAGAAGTAAAGAAAGTTCTCGTAGCTTCTTTTCCAGTCTCAGTTTCAAGATAAGATCTAACTATTCCTGTTTTAATAATGAAAAAATCAGTAGGATATTCATTAGTTTTTACTAAAAAGTCTAGAGGTTCCAATTCGGAATATGTAACTAGATTTTCAAAAATAGAGATGATATTACTAGGTAAATCGGTAAATTGATAAAGAAATTGTTCAATATCAGTTCTCATAAAAATATATAAATTAACAAGTTGCCCCTATTGAGAGAACATAAATTTAATGAAATTTGTGAGATAAAAAAAATAGACGCAAAAAATCAGACCTATATAAGGGGATAAGTCTGATTATTGAAAAAAAAATTAATTAGGGGAATTTTTTCTCAAGTTTGTAACTTGTTAATTACGTTACGAATATAAAAGAGATTTAAAATTTGTACATTAACATATGTTAAGAAAGAAGTTATTTATAACTGTTCTTTCTAATACGACTTAATTGAACTGGAGTAATATTTAAATATGAGGCAATATGATATTGATTGATTAAATTATCAATATTTGGAAGTCTTTTTTTAAGTTTTTCATATCTCTGAGAAGCGTCTAGTATAGATAGCTCAAGTATTTTTGCTTCCTCTCTCATATATATGTGCTCTAAGACTTTGTAGTGAAAAATAGAAAGATCATGATGCTTTAAAGATAAATTATAAAAAGATTGATAATTACATTCTAAAACTTCACAATCGGTTAAGCATTCATAAATTAAATTAGAAGGGGTGTTTGTAATTAAAGCCCCTAAGTTCCCTGTTGTAGTTATTGGAACAAATATAGTTTTAGTATATTCTTTGCCTTTTTCATCAACTAAAAAAGATCTGACAACACCAGATTTTAAAATATAAAAGTTTGTAGGTGTTTGATTTAAATCAACAAGTTTATGATCTTTGGAAAAACTTTTGGAGAACATTAGTTTATTAAACTCTTCAAAAGAATTCTCTGAAACTTTATCATAAAAATTAAAAACAAAGTTTCTGAAAAAAGACATAAGTAGCTGTTAAATTGTGGTTTACTTCAAATTTACATTAATTTTTTCTAAAAAACTAATAGCGTTCGGACCTTCCATAAAAAGTAGATCAAGGATCGATAAATTGGGTATAAATCCATATTTATCATCAAACATTTGAACATATGTATCAAGTTCAATTTCTAAGCCTTTTTTAGCAAGGGCTAAACTTCTATAGTCAATGGTTTCTGGTACTAAACTATAATTTTCAGTTTTAGAAAAAGAAGTATCCATTTGTAAAGCATCAGTAATAAATAAATGACAATCAATATTCACATCTTGTAAAAAAGTATATTTTTTTGTGAATATTCTTAATAAATCATCTTCGAAAAACTCAAAGTAAGGAGAAGATCGATAAGCAGATTGTAATGATTTAAAATGTTGTGATTGCCAAGGAAAATCATTTTCAATTAACGTATCCTTAGTTTTTTTTCTGTCAACTTTTGTTTTATGTTTTACAGGTACATTCAAAGCAAGTTTACCATTAGCACCATATATATAGCAACGATTACGATACGTTTGTTTTTGATAATTATCGTGTATTTCAAAACAAACAGAATCAGATTGATAAATTGCTGCGTATTGTGAAATAGGAGCAAAGTATGTTGGAATAAATAATGCCATTAAGCTTTGTTCTTTTTACCTTTTCTATAACTATAAACTGTGTATCCAGCAATTAAAAGAATTACAACCCATAAATAAGAAGTTGGTTTACCACTACCACCAACAGTTGTAAACATTCTATCCCAACGTATTGATTTTATTTTAGCGCTAAAGTCAAGAATAGAAATATTAGGATCCCAACTTAACCATATCATAACTGGTTTACCAACAACGTGGTCAATTGGTACATATCCCCAATTTCTAGCGTCTAATGAGTTTTGACGATTATCTCCCATCATCCAGTAATAATCTTGCTTAAAAGTGTATGTTTTGGCTTTTTTACCGTTGATATAGATGTTGTTTCCAAATATTGTTAAATCATTGTTTTCGTATCTTCTAATGATTTGTTCGTAAAAAGGAATTGTGTTTTCATTTAATTCGACTGTAGTTCCTTTTTTAGGAATATAAATAGGTCCGAAGTTATCACCAGACCAAGCATATTTTGGATTATGTGGAAAAACAGATTTGTCATAAAATCCTTTAGGTTTTAAATATTTGGTAACACTTTTTACAAGTGGGTTTTTACTTAAAGCTTTAGCTTCATCATCTGTTAAGTTGAAATAATAAAAAGCACGATCGTTAGACATTTTTCCTTCCCCATTTTTATTATACTCTCTTATAACACTCATAGGTAGATCTTTACCATCTGTGTCAATTTTAAAGTACCATTGTGGCTTAGCTCTATCTGGTAATACTGTTTTTTTACCGTTAATATACACATACCCATCTCTAACTTCTAAAGAATCTCCAGGAATACCAGTAGCTCTTTTTACGTAGTTTGTTCTTTTGTCAATTGGTTTGTACGTTGGCTTTCCCGAGTTATCTCCCCACATTAAAGCTAAAGTATCTGCAGGCCAGCTAAATACAACAATATCATTACGTTTAATTTTCTGGAAACCAGGTAAACGCATATATGGTAATGAAAGTTTGTTTAAAAAACTATCTTCATTTTTGTCGTTAGATAAATAGGATTTTACACCTAAACCAGGTATAGTATCATGAGCCATTGGTGCAGCAACAACAGTGTTTGGTACACGAGCTCCGTAGTGAAACTTACTTACAAATAAATAATCTCCAACTAATAATGTTTTTTCTAAAGAAGAAGTAGGGATTGTATATGGTTGCATAAAATAAGTATGCACTAAAGTAGCAGCAATAATGGCAAAAGCAATAGAGCTAACCCATTCACCTAATTCAGATCTCGGTTCTAAACTTCTATTTTCAATATATTTAGCTTCAGTAGCGTAATTTATATAATAAATATATAATCCTAAAGTTAAGATAACTAGAATAGTGTCTTTTCGTTGGTTGAAGCCAAAACTTCTACAAGTTTCTACCCAAATAATAGGGAACATTAACAAGTTTACAATAGGAAAGAATAACAAAATTACCCACCACTTAGGTCTGTTTATAATTTGCATTAAAATTATAGCATTGTAAACAGGAATAGCAGCTTCCCATGCTTGTCTTCCAGCTCTAACATAAAGTTTCCAAGTTCCTAAAAAATGGATTACTTGAAGTATTAAGAAGAATATAAACCATTCAGTAAATGTCATAATGTATATATTTTGGTTTCCCCTAAAAAGGAATAAAATTCAATAGTATTAGTGTCTTTTTTTTTCTGTTTGTTACCTAATTAACCTAAGTTTAACACATCTCTCATAGTATAAACTCCAGTTTTAGAAATTAACCATTCAGCAGCTACTACAGCACCTAAGGCAAAACCTTGTCTATTATGAGCTGTGTGTTTTATATCTATAGTGTCAATTTCTGAGTTATAAGTTACTGTATGTGTACCAGGAACTTCAGGTGTTCTAATAGCGGAAATAGGAATGTTATTTTCCGATGTTTTTTGATCTAACTCCCAAGCTGTTTTATCAGAATTTTCGATAATTCCTTCAGCAAGAGTAATTGCAGTTCCGCTTGGAGCGTCTAATTTTTTTGTGTGATGAATTTCCTCAATAGAAACATTATATTGATTTAATGTATTCATCATTTTAGAAAGCTGTTTGTTTAATTCAAAAAAAACATTAACACCTAAGCTAAAATTTGAAGCGTAAATAAAAGCTCCTTTTTTTTCATTACACAATTCAACAACAGAATTGTAATGCTCTAACCATCCAGTTGTACCAGAAACTACAGGTATTTTATTGTTAATACAGTTTGTTATATTATTAAAAGCAGAAGAAGGTACGCTAAAATCAATAGCAACATCAGCATCGGAAATGTTATAGTCTTCTTTTCCAGAAGTTTTGATTACTATTTCGTGACCTCTTTGTAAAGCAATTTTTTCAATTTCTTTACCCATTCTACCATAACCAAGTAAGGCTATTTTCATTTTAAAAAGAATATTTTAAAGTTAAACCAACTTTTGGAGCTTCAATAAACATAGGGTCTGGTTGAATTGTAGGATTTATAGATAAGCTATCATCTGTGTCAAATTGTAATAAATGAGCATTAACACTAGCTTCTACAATTTGTAAAACATATAATAAAACACCAGTTAAAAGAGAAAGATCTCTGTTTTTACGTAATGTTTTTTGTGCATTTTCCAAACCAGTTGTTGAAATACTTGGATTTCCATTTAAGCCATCAAATTCATCAGGAAGTCCTTGACTACGAAGCTTAAAAGCTGTTCTAAAACGATCGTATTCGTTACTATTATCAACGTAAAAGTAAACACTAGCTCCTATGGCAGCCCAAACAATAGGGGCTTTCCAATATTTTTTGTTGTAAATCTGACCACCTCCAGGGAAAATAGCTGAGTAAAAAGCAGCTTTTGAAGGTGATAAAGGATTGTATTTATCGCTACCTATTTGTAATTGTTTGGCTCTTATAGCTGTTGAATCTTTTTGAGCAAATGACGTTTGACTAAAAGAAACACACAAAAAAACGAATATGATAAGTCGAATGTTCAATTACTTTAAAAGGTTTTTAATTCGATTAAAATCTTCTTCAGAATGAAAAGGAATTGATATTTTTCCTTTTCCACGATTATTTACACTAACATCAATTTTATGACCAAAATAATCGCTAATTTCTTTCACACTGTCAGCAACAAAGCTAGGTAAAGCCTTCTTTTTACTAGCTTTAGCAACTTTGCCAGCTTTTAAGTTCTTAACTAATTCTTCTGTTTGGCGAACAGATAATTTTTCACGAACTATTTTTTCGTAAATATTTAACTGATCAGAATTACTATCAACATTGATAAGTGCTCTACCATGTCCCATAGAAATAAAACCATCACGCATTCCTGTTTGGATAATAGGATCAAGTTTTAATAAACGTAAATAGTTTGTAACAGTAGAACGTTTTTTACCAACACGAGTACTTAATTCTTCTTGGGTTAATTGAATTTCATCAATCAATCGTTGGTATGAAAGTGCAACTTCTATAGGATCAAGATTTTTACGTTGAATATTTTCAACTAATGCCATTTCTAGCATTTCTTGATCGTTAGCTAAACGGATATATGCAGGAACAGTTTTGTTTCCAATCAATTTAGAAGCTCTAAATCTACGTTCTCCAGAAACTAATTGAAATTTATCACTAGATAATTTACGAACTGTAATAGGTTGTATTACACCAAGTTCTTTAATCGAATTTGCTAATTCTTGTAAGGCCTCTTCATCAAAATAAGTTCTAGGTTGATATGGATTTACATCTATCGAATTAATATCTAATTCAACAATCGTACCTACTAGTTTATCTGCGTTTTTATCTTCTGCCGAATTTACTTCCGCAGTTTCTTTTAATAATGCTGATAAACCTCTACCTAAAGCCTGTTTTTTTGTTGCTTTTGCCATTTACAATAATTATGCGTTTTTGTTTATAATTTCGTTCGCCAAATTTAAGTAATTTACCGCACCTTTACTCGTAGCATCGTATGAAATTATACTTTCACCATAACTAGGTGCCTCACTTAAACGAATATTTCTATGCACTATTGTCTCAAATACCATAGAACTGAAGTGTTTTTTAACCTCTTCAACTACTTGATTAGAAAGTCTTAAACGAGAATCAAACATCGTTAATAACAACCCTTCAATATCTAAATCAGGATTGTGTATTTTTTGAACACTTTTAATAGTGTTTAATAATTTTCCTAAACCTTCTAATGCAAAATATTCACATTGAATAGGGATAATTACAGAATTTGCCGATACTAGCGAATTTAATGTAATCAAACCTAAAGAAGGAGCACAGTCAATTAAGATGTAATCGTAATCGTCTTTTACTTCTTCTAATGCTTTTTTAAGCATGTATTCTCTTTCTTGTTTGTCTACTAATTCAATTTCAATAGCAACTAAGTCAATATGCGCAGGAATTAAATCAACATTAGGAGAATCTGTTTTTAAAATAGTATCTTTTACAGGAATAGCATGTTCTAAAACCTGATATGTACCCAATTCAACACTTTCAACATCTAAGCCTAAACCAGAAGTAGCATTCGCCTGGGGATCGGCGTCAATTAACAATACTTTATTTTCTAAAACACCTAATGATGCTGCTAAGTTTACAGTAGTAGTAGTTTTACCCACTCCACCTTTTTGATTTGCAATTGCTATTATTCTACCCATTATAATATGAAAAGTTTGAAAGAGGTAAATTTACAATTATTTATCATTTTTGAAAGGGAAAGATGTTAATAAATGTAACTGTTTGATTTTATGGAGTTAAAAAGAAAAAGCTGGAAATGTAAATTTATAGCTTTGTAATATGTTAGGTTTGAGAATATTATCTGTTCAGAGTTATAGGTGTAATTAGTATAGTAAATAATTCTCCTTTTTCAGTACCGTCAATTGGAGCTAAAATAACTGTTTTACTGTGGTAAACTCATTTCAGTTAAAACATCGTTAGCGTTTAAATTATTGAATTTCTGAAATATTAGGGAATGTAAAGCTAAATGAATTGAAATTCGTGAGGTTAAAGATAGTTTTTTGTAGTTTTAACAAAAAATTGAATTCATCTACTCTTTTTATCTTTCATGAGAATTATTAGCTTACTATTAACTATTTTACTTTGTTGTTTTTCTTCTTTTGCTCAACAAAAAGAAAAACGGAATCAGGCTTTATTAGCTAACACACTCAATGTACATATAGACTACCTGAATTTTATAGCTAAAAAAAGTGGATATGGTCGTAAATTACTTAATTACTTAGCTTTTAATCAAAATCTTAATAGGAAATTAGCCAAAAGTTATAAACCTTCTTCTCAAAAAACGTCAAAATATCAATTAAGAGTTCCTAGGTTTAATAAACCAGCTAAAATGTTTTCTTATGATTTGAAGAAAAAAGAATTATTATTAGAAAAAGTAAGGTTATCGCAGGAAAATATTCCAATAATTGACCGCTCTAAAATAATATCATTATTTGATTCGATTAAAAATAATATTGAAAATTTTGCTGTAATTCATAAAAACATATATGATTTAACTAAAGATGCTCCTCTTGTATCTAATAATCAAAAAATAATTAATAGTGTTTATTCAAATTTAGCTAAGCTTAATAATACTGAAGGGGTAATACGTAAATTAAATTATGAATTTGAAAATTTAGTGCATAATGTGTATAGAAAATACTTTCCAGTTACAAGTAATAATAATTCTTGGTTAATAAGTGCCAAGAAAATGGAGATGGCTATAGATACTGCTCGTGCATACTTGAAAAAAATTAGAACACAAGAGAATTCGTCAACTAAATTAGTAGATACTGTTGGTTTAAGTAAATTGTTAAACCAATTAAAAAACAACAGAAATAGAAACCTACAAGGTATTCATCCTCATACTTATGAAACTGTACATTCAATACATGATGATTATGATATGTTTGGAAATGTTTTAAGAAAATTTATAAAAGGAATAAGTTGTAGCAGCTGTTTGTCTAATAATAAAAACAAAAAAAGAGATATTAGTAGGTTATACAATTATGCATATTATGATTTAAATAGTGCTATTGCTTACTACAATAACTTTGCTACTTCTAGTACTGAAACGAAATATATGAAAGTAGCGCCGCAATTTTTGCTGCATAAAATAATTGATTTTGGATGGTATGATATGGAGCTCCAGCCCAACCAACCAACACCAACAATTGAAAATTTATTTATAGAATCATATGCTTTTAACCATACAGTATTGTTGTTAGATGTGTCTCGTAGTATGAATCATTACACAAAATTGCCATTGATTAAAAATTCTATAAAACAACTTTCTTTGCATTTAAGGAAAAATGATCGATTATCGGTAGTGATATATTCTAATGATGCTAAGGCTATTATGACCAATGTTTCTTTTACAGACTCAAAATCAATAGCTTTACTTGAAAAGCTGAGTTCTAACGGAAAAACAAACGCGGCAAAAGGTTTAGATTTGGCTCTTGAAATAGGACGTTCAAAATTTATTGCTAATGGTAATAATAGAATTATATTAGCTACAGATGGAGACTTTGCATTGACTCCAAAAAGTTTTGATCAAGTAAAACAAGGAGCTAAAGAAAATATAGTGCTTTCTGTTTTTGGATTTGGTAAAAGAGTTGCAAATGAAAAGCAATTAAAAAAATTAGCAGAAGTAGGAGCGGGGCATTATCAAAAAATAACTATTAAAAATAGTTTGGAAGCAATTATAAAAGAATTAACAGCTGTAAAGCGTAAAGACTTGTAAGAGGGTAGGGTAAGTGGTTTTGTTGTCTTGTTATATTAGTTTCTATATGGTGTAATAGCCAATATAAGTAATAAAAAAAACCACAACTTTAGTTGTGGTTCTATATGTATAAAATTTAATGACTTATTTTATCATTATCCGTTAAGCATTACAGGCATAACTAGCATAGTAACTAATTCTCCTTCTTCAGTACCGTCGATAGGAGTTAAAATACCAGCTCTATTTGGTAAACTCATTTCAATTAAAACATCGTTAGAGTTTAAGTTGTTTAACATTTCACTTAAAAAACGAGAGTTAAATCCAATTTGCATATCATCACCTTGATAATCGCAATTTAAACGTTCGTCAGCTTTATTTGAGTAATCTAAATCTTCAGCAGAAATATTTAACTCAGTTCCAGCCATTTTTAATCGAATCTGATGTGTAGTTTTACTTGAGAAAATAGAAACACGACGAACTGAATTTAAGAAAGAAGCCCTGTCAACAGTAAGTTTATTTGGGTTTTCTTTAGGGATTACAGCTTCATAGTTAGGGTATTTACCGTCAATTAATCTACAAACTAAAACAGCATTTTCAAAAGTGAATTTTGCATTAGTCTCATTGTATTCAATAACAACATTGTTTTCTGAACCTCCTAAAATTCCTTTTAATAAGTTTAAAGGTTTTTTAGGCATGATGAATTCAGCAGATTTATCAGCAGTAACATCAGTACGGGTATATTTTACTAACTTATGAGCATCTGTAGCAACAAAAGTTAATTCTTTTGAGTTGAATTGAAAAAAAACACCACTCATTACAGGTCTTAAATCATCGTTACCAGCAGCAAATATTGTTTTAGAAATCGCAGTAGCTAAAATATGAGAAGGAATCTCAGTACTACTAGGAGAAGGTAATTCAACAGCTTTAGGAAACTCTTCGCCACTAAAGTAAGCCATGTCGTATTTACCTTGCTCAGAAATAATTTCAATTGTACTATCTCCTTCAGCTTTAAAAGTTAAAGGTTGCTCTGGAAATGTTTTTAAAGTATCTAGTAATAAACGAGCATTAATGGCAATAGCACCAGTGTCAGTACTTTCAACTTCAACAACAGAAGTCATGGTAGTTTCAAGATCAGACGACGATACTTTAAGTTCGTTTTCATTTAGTTCAAACAAGAAGTTGTCTAAAATAGGTAATGTGTTATTGCTATTTATAACTCCTCCTAAAACTTGTAATTGTTTTAATAATTGAGAGCTAGATACGATAAATTTCATTTAGTATAGTTTCTGTTTATTAGATTTACAAATATATCTTAATTTGATGATTTTAAAAATTATTTTTTTAATAGTTAAAAATGATTAGTTAAACTGATAATTTAACTGTATTGAACCATAAAAATTTCCGTTGGGAACTCTAATACTTTTTAGTTTTTTTGTGTGGAAATGAACTGAATAACCAAAGTTAAAACGATTAAGAGTAAAGCGTATTCCTATTTCGTTTGTAAATCTAAGAGGTTCAAGTTCAAATGTAATAAGGCTGTTGTTGTTTAGGAAGCTCCCCTGAATTGATGCATCATAGATAGCATAAGTTAACATTGGTTTGATAAAAAGAAAAGATTCAATTTCGTTATTTGAGTCAGTTTTATCATTATTAAGATTACCGTTAAAAATGATAGAATTGGTGATTTTTTGTAAAGGCTTTAAACCTATCCGTAATAAGAAACCACTAGATAAGTCAGTGTAAACGGTTCCTAATCTTACATTGTTAACCCAGTTAATGTCTAAAGTACTAGACTTATCAACTACTAATTTTTTTATATAACTTCCAGAAAGGTTTAGTGCAAAAGCATCAGCAATTTGATATTTCCAACCAATTGCTTTTTTGTAACCATAAATATCATGAATAAAATCTTGAAGATCTTTACTGAAAGCAGATGGGCCAATAATTCCTACTTGAATAGATGTTTTTATGATAGATTCATTTTTGTAAAAACGATTAATTCCAAAGCTACCAAATAAGTAACCAGCAAAAGGGCGGTCATGATTCATGTGTTGCTGAACTGTAGCTTTGTAAGGGGTATACATATGATGTCCTAATTGAATATTATATGATTTTTTTGCAAGTTTTTTATGTTCTTTTTTACTAAGGTATCTATAGGTAAAAAACATTCCGTTAGTATAATACCTGTCTTGAGATGTAGAAATAAATAGGTCGTTGTCGTTAAGAAAACTAAACTCTTTAGAATATTTTCTTTGTGAATAAAAATTAATTGAAATTAAGGTGAATAAAAAGAAGCTAATTTTTTTCATAACTGCTAATATCGTTTTATTTTAGCAAAACAAGGGTTAATTTATTCATAATTATAATAATTTTTAATGAAAGAAAAGGCGAAGCTTACAATTACTGATTTTGAAAGTGTTTCAACAAATGATGAGTTGTTGAAGGTGATTAAAAAGAAGAAAATCTCTATAGATAAGGTAGAAGTTAAGTTAGCTTATGAGCAAGAGTTAAAAGAACTTCAGGTGGAGTTAGTGAAGCTACAACAATGGATAGCTAAAAATAATAAAAGAGTGGCTGTTATTTTTGAAGGGAGAGATGCTGCAGGAAAAGGAGGGAGTATTCGACGTTTTATGGAGCACTTAAACCCAAGGTCAATGCGTTTAGTGGCTTTAAATAAACCAACTGATGTAGAAAAAGGACAGTGGTACTTTCAAAGGTATATTAAAGAATTGCCTAACCCAGGAGAGATTGTGTTTTTTGATCGTAGTTGGTATAATAGAGCGGTTGTAGAGCCGGTAATGGGGTTTTGTACTAAAGAACAGTATAAGACTTTTTTAGTGCAGGTTCCAGAATTTGAACATATGTTATATGAAGATGGGGTTATAATTATAAAGTTTTGGTTGTCTATATCAAAGGATGAACAATTACGTAGATTTGATGCAAGAAACGATAATCCTTTGAAAAGATGGAAGTTTAGTCCGGTAGATAAAAAAGGGCAGGAATTGTGGGATAAGTATACATATTACAAAAATGAGATGTTTAGTAAGACACATACAACATACAGCCCATGGATAGTTGTAAAAACGAATGATAAAAAGAAGGCGAGAGTTGAGTGTATACGACATGTTTTGTCGCAATTTAATTATGAAGAAGTAGAGGAGTCGAAAACGGTATCAAACCCTGATCCTAATATAGTAATGCGTTATTATCGTTCAGCAAATCATTTAGATTAAATTATGGAGAAGTTAACACAGAAAGATGTTGATAAATTAAATACGAATAGAGGGTTGAAGGCAGTATTGTCAAAACCTTTTAATTTGGAGCGTGCATTGCGTTACGTTGATTACGAGCGAAAGTTAAAAAAATTACAGGTAGAATTAATTCGTTTACAAACATGGGCGATAAATAATAATGAACGAATCATTGTTCTTTTTGAAGGGAGAGATGCGGCTGGAAAAGGTGGAGCTATACGTAGAATAACAGAGCGAATTAATCCAAGGCATATGAGAATTGTGGCATTGCCAAAGCCTAATGAAGATCAAAAGTCTCAATGGTATTTTCAGCGTTATGTAGAGCAGTTTCCAAAAGCGGGAGAGATTGTGTTTTTTGATCGTAGTTGGTATAACAGGGCTGTGGTAGAGCCTGTAAATGGCTTTTGTACTCAAGAGCAATATCAAATATTTATGAATCAGGTAAATGATTTTGAAAGAATGATTTTAGAGTCAGGAATTAGATTGGTAAAAATATATATGTCAATTAATAAAAAAGAGCAAGCGAAAAGGTTTAGGGATATTAAGAATAATCCGTTAAAACAATGGAAAATGACGCCAGTAGATATGAGGGCGCAAGAGTTATGGGATGATTATACTGAGTATAAAAGATCAATGTTTTCTAAAACGAATACAAAAACATCGCCTTGGAAAGTGATACGAGCTAATAGAAAAACCATAGCTCGTATTAATGTGATTAACCATATATTAAAGAGTATTCCGTACGATAAAAATACGGAGGTCTAAGTTATAGATGGTTTTTTATAGTTTCAAAAATATAAAATACTTCACCTGCAATCTGTTTACTTGTTTTTAAGTAAGTTTCTTCCATTAAATCTGTGTTATCAGAAATTTTAGGATCGGTGAAAGGAAGATGAAACCTAGAGATGGCATCAGGGATAAAAGGACAGTTTTCATCGGCGCTATTGCAAGTTGTAATTGCTATATAAGGAAAGCTATTACTTGAGTGATCATATGTTTTTGAAAAACCTAAAATAGATTTTTTAGTTCCTTGAAAAGAAATTAAATAACGAGGGTTCTGGTGTGAAAAATCTATGATATTAAAGTTGAAGCCAGTTTTTTGAAGGCATTTTACAGTGTTTCTATGAAAAGCGGTAATTTCTGTACCACCAGAATAAGTAAAAATGTTTTTTAAATTAAAATATTCTATAGCATAAAAGCTCCAAACTTGAGCTAATTGACTTCTTCTTGAATTATGAGTACAAATAAAGTTTAAATTAATTTTTTCTCTATCATTAAACTCATCAATAATAGTATGAGCGATATCGTCAATTAAATTTAAGCGGTCTTCATTAATAATGGTTTCTTTTCGAGCTTCTTCAAAGAAAGTTTTTGTACTAATATTTTTAGTCTTTATCATTTATTTACAGTTCTTTTGTAAAATAGAATTATGTGCAAAAATACACTGTAAAGCTCTTTTGTAGAATTAAGTAAAGGTTAAGAATGTGTTTAGAAATAGGTAATAAAGTGGCGGTTTTGGATGCTGATATTAGGGGATTCATAATAAAAAAAGAAGGAAATAGTTTTTTTATTAAAGATGATGAAGGGATGGAGTATTGTTTTTTAGCTTCTGAATTGGTGAAAATTGAAGTAGATCAAAATGAGTTGAGTAAGTATATTGATATAAATAATCCGTTATTGAAAGCAAAAATTGATCAGAAAACTAAAAGTAAGAAATCATCTTTTGTTAAAGATAAAAACGAAGTGGTTATGGAGGTTGATTTGCATATAGAGAAGATTGTGAAGTCGGTTAGAGGTATGGATAAATATGATATTTTGTCAAAACAAATTCAGTTGGCAAAACAAAAATTAGAATATTGTGTATCAAAAGGAATATCAAAGTTGGTGTTAATTCATGGAGTTGGAGAAGGTGTTTTGAAAAGTGAGTTGCAGTATTTATTGAATAATTATAATGTACGATATTATGATGCTTCATATCAGAAATATGGACAGGGAGCTACGGAAGTATACATATATAAGAATGTGAATTAATTGTAATTTTGTAAAATGAAAAATGTTTATTTAGATAATGCAGCAACAACACCGATGTTGCCAGAGGTTGTGGAGGTTATGAGGAAATCAATGATAGATAATTTTGGTAATCCATCGTCTACTCATCAGTTTGGAAGAAAAGCAAAAGCGGCTGTGGAGACAGCTCGAAAAAATATAGCGAAACAATTTAATGTTTCGTCAAGTGAAATTTATTTTACAGCTGGTGGAACAGAGGCTGATAATTTGGTTTTATATAATGCTGTTCTAAATATTGGTGTAACAAGAATTGTGACTTCTAAAATTGAGCACCATGCAGTTTTGCATACAGTTCAATATTTACAGAAAAGATATGACTTAGTCGTGGAGTATGTGGATGTAGATGAGAAGGGGAATGTTTCCTTAGGTGAATTGGAGGAGATTTTAAAAAGGTCGAAGGAAAAAACTTTAGTGAGTTTAATGTATGTTAATAATGAAATAGGGAATTTACTGCCTGTAGATGAAGTGGCTTCATTATGTGAGAAATATCAAACGTATTTTCATTCAGATACGGTTCAAGCAATAGGTCACTATAAAATAGATTTAAAAAAAACACCAATAGATTTTATTGCAGCAAGCGCTCATAAGTTTCATGGTCCTAAAGGGGTTGGGTTTGTGTATGTGAAAAAGGGGGTTTCTTTAAAGCCGATGTTGCATGGAGGAGATCAGGAAAAAGGAGTGAGGTCTAGTACAGAAAATGTACATGCTATTTTAGGTATGGAGAAGGCTTTGAGTATTTCGTGTGAAGGTCTTGAGGGTGATAAGAGGTCTATAGAAGAGGTAAAGAGCTATTTGATGAGTGGGTTAAAAAAACATTTTAAAGGTGTAGAGTTTAATGGTGAATCTTCTAATATGAAAAAAAGTAGTTATACAATACTAAATGTGCGCTTCCCAGTAAATGAAAAAATGTTGTTATTTAATTTGGATTTGGTTGGGGTTGCAGTTTCTGGTGGGAGTGCTTGTCAAAGTGGAGCGAGTAAAGGTTCGCATGTCTTGAGTGCTTTTTTATCGGAAGAAGAATCGAAAAAAACATCTGTTAGATTTTCATTTAGTAAATTAACAACGATTCAAGATGTAGATTTTGCAATCGAAAAAATTAAAAATAATCTAAAACTTTAAATAAGCCTTTTTAAGGCTCTTTTTTGTTTTTTAAATAAAAACACCTATATTTAAAAAAAATATTAACTTAGATGGTTTTAAAAAGAATGCTTTTTATTTTGTTTTCTTATTGAGACTTTCTTTGTTATTTGTTTTTTCTATAGTGATACTTTTTGCAAAAAAAAGTATCTAAAAATTTGAAAAGTAGTATTTATAATTATCTTTGCACTACTTACAGTTGTCCCCCCAAACTATTAGTATTAATATTTTTAATGTATTGATATTGTTAGTCTTGGGGATTTAAATATTCTCAAACATTTTATAAAAAAAATTAATATTCTCAAATTTTATTTGGGATAAGATTATATATATAATAATATGAGGAAAAACTACCTTTCTAAATTTTATACATTAAAAAGTGTTTGCACATTATTATTGCTTGTTTTTTGGTCTTCAGCATCTTTTTCTCAGTGTGGATTTGGAGGCTGGGTAAATTCTGGTGTGACAGTAACTCCTTCAGCAACAGCCCAAAACTCTCCTTTTATACAAGCTGGTGAGTATTTTATTATGAATGTAGTGAATGGTGGGTCTTACAGGGTAAGAACATGTGGGTTAACAACTTTTGATACTCAATTATCACTTTATAATGAGTCTAATGGTGCTTTTGTAGCTTATAACGATGATAATTGTGGGTTAAGATCTAGTGTTACTTTCGCGGCTACATTCACAGGTCAGGTTAGAGTAGTAGTGAATCAATTTAATTGTAATAGCTCAGGAAATCAGACAAGAGTACAGTATCTTCAAACAGTAGCTCCTCCTTCAAACCCTTGTACTGATGGAGCGATAGTAGGTACGCCTACAGCTAATGATCCTGATGGAGATGGTATTAATAACGAATGTGATTTAGATGACGATAATGATGGTATTACTGATGTGGAAGAATATTGTACAAATGCAACAACAGCATTGTTGCCTTCTGCGAATGCGTCAGGTGATCGTCAAGTGACAGTAAATCATACGGATACAGGTTTTGCTAGATTAGATTTAACGGAATTAGATAATTCCTTCCAAATGACGGTAAACGGTACTCCAGTACATCCGTCTATATTAGAATTTGAAAATGGAGCTCTTGGTGGAGGAGAGGTTTATTTTAGATTTCAATCAGATAATGCTTTTATTTCAAGTCCTTGGAATCCAAATGTTAATGGATTACCTCGTTTAAGGTTGACCATTGATGAAACAGGAACAATTACATTATTAGGTTCAAGAACAACAACTTCTACAACATTAGAACCAATGGTGGCTCAAGATGGAACACCATTTAATACGATTACTTGGACACCTTTAGCAAATAATACTTTTATAATTATAAATCAAACGGGACCAGGGCCTGAAGAGTTAAGAGGAAGTTTGTTGGCAAGTAATATTTGTGATACAGATGGAGATGGAATTAGTAATGAATTAGACTTAGATTCAGATAATGATGGTATTTATGATATTGTTGAATCAGGTATTTTGGCTGTAGGAGGAGTTGCTGATGCTAATAATGATGGAGTGGTTGATGGAGCAAGTACAGGATCAGGGGCTAATGGGTTGTTTAATACTGTAGAGACAAATGATACATTTGGAGCTAGTTTAAGTTATACGGTTTTAGATTCTGATTCGGATGGAGAAACAAATCCATTTGAAGTAGATTCAGATGCAGATGGATGTTTTGACGCAATAGAAGCAGCAGGTAGTTTTGTTGCTGCAGACTTAACGTCAGGTAGACTTTGTACATCCTCTGCTTGTGTTAATGCTAATGGTGTGCCCACAAATGCGGGAAGTCCACAAGCAATAACAACAGCAGTTACAATAGGTGATGTAATTTCCAGTATACCAATAACGCCAAGTCCAGCTTCAGTATGTGAAGGAAGTAATATAACATTAACAGCAGCTCCTGTGGGGGTTAGAAATTCAGCAGGAGCTATTCCTGCAGGAGATTATATATATACATGGTATCTAGGAGCAAGTAGTACTCCTTTACCAAATTCTCCACCTTATAGTGGAACAAATACAGCTGCTTTAACAATAACAAATGCTACAACAGCTTTATCAGGAAATAGTTATCGTGTAGAAGTTACTACTATAAATAACAGTTGTATAGAACAAAATAATATATCTATAACTGTCCAAGCACAGCCTGCCAGTGCAGGTACTAATGGAACTTTAGAAGTGTGTCCAGGAGATACACCAACGACTGCTCAGTTATTTGGAGCTTTAGGAGGAAGCCCAGCAGGGGGAGGAGTTTGGAGTAATGTAGGGTTAGTTTATACATATACACAAGCAGCTACGAATCCATGTACAACAGATAATACAGCTACCGTAACAGTAACAGAAA